>NZ_CP070351.1:0-2400000 GCF_016919385.1 Gordonia sp. PDNC005 | reverse complement strand
CTGCTTCGAATAGATGTTCTCGATGCGGGCACGGACGTTCAGCGGATTGTCATCGCGCTTGTTCTGCTCGTTCGGATTGAGCGGCGTGCGATAGCCGAGTGCCCACTGGCCCTCAGATTTGCGCTTCACCGGCCGCGCACGCTTGCGCGGCGCTGCGGGAGCGTCGGCTGCGGCGTCGGCCGACTCGGTTGACGTGAGCGTCATGAATTCTCCTACAAGACATACTGCGGGCAGGGCAGCACGGCGTCGGGCTGAAAATCAGAATGAGTGACGAGAATCGGCTGGGCCAGGAGGCGGGCCGATCGTGGACCGCTTGTCTCTACGCGCAGAACTGCACGGAAACGGTCGGATCGTCGGCTAGAGCCGACAGAAAGCGCTGCACACGCGCTTGAGGTCGATGTGCCGCCGCTCGGCGAGCCACACTCCTGGGGAAGTCACGTCCTCCATAGTGCCACGCGCGATGGCGAGTCGTCTACTTGGGGTTATTTTCGATCATGGTGATGTTAATTACCGCGGCAGAGTCGATTTACCTGCTCGAGCTGGATGCGGGATGATGGTTCAGTGGTGAATCGGCAGGCCCCTGAGCGGCTCTCGGAACAGGCGCTGGAGGCGTTCGGCGCGGTGGACGAGGGTCGTCCGTTCGGTCTCTACCTGCATGTCCCGTTCTGTGCGACGCGCTGTGGCTACTGCGACTTCAACACGTACACCGCCGGCGAGCTCGGCTCGTCGTCGTCCCCACAGTCGTGGTTGGAGGGGGTTCGCCGCGAACTCGACTCGGCTGCCGCGTTGCTGACGCCCGCGCGAGCAGTGTCGACGGTGTTCGTCGGCGGAGGCACGCCGTCGTTGCTCGGCGGCGAAGGGCTCTCGGAGCTCCTCGGCGCGGTCCGGGACTCGTTCGATCTCGCGCCCGGAGCGGAGGTGACGACCGAGTCGAACCCCGAGTCGACGTCGCCGGAGTTCTTCGGTCGACTCCGTGAGGCGGGATTCACGCGGATCTCGCTCGGCATGCAGTCCGCCGCGCCGCACGTTCTCTCGGTGTTGGAGCGCACGCACACTCCGGGACGTGCGCTGCAAGCGGCGCGGGAGGCCGTCGACGCCGGCTTCGAGCATCTGAATCTCGACCTCATCTACGGAACGCCGGGGGAGTCGGACTCCGATCTCGCCGCATCCATCGACGCTGTGCTGTCCGTGCCGGTCGATCACGTGTCCGCATACGCGCTCATCGTCGAGGACGGAACGGCATTCGCGCGGAAAGTGCGACGCGGTGAGGTGCCCATGCCCGACGACGACGTCCTCGCTGCCCGCTACGAGATGCTCGACGCCCGGCTCTCGGCGGCCGGCCTCACGTGGTACGAGGTGTCGAACTGGGCCCGGCCGCAGTCGGATTCGGCATGCAGGCACAACGAGGCGTACTGGCGGAGCGATGACTGGTGGGGTGTCGGCCCGGGCGCGCATTCCCACGTCAACGGTGTGCGCTGGTGGAATCAGAAGCACCCCGCGACCTACTCGGCATCACTCGCCGAGGGCAGGCTTCCGATCGGGGGCCAGGAGATCCTCTCGGCCGAGGACGTGCACACCGAAGCGGTGATGCTCCGTCTCCGGATGCGTGAGGGGCTGGCTGCGAGCATGCTCGACGATGCCGAACGCGCACGTGCCGACATCGCGGTGGTCGCCGGACTCCTGGTCGTCGAGTCGGACGCCTACGTCCTCACCGACCGAGGCCGCCTCCTCGCAGACGGCGTGGTCCGGGACATTCTCGACTGACGTGTTCCGTCGCTCGTCGACCAGGGAAGGCCCCACGGCCGGGGTCAGCCGACCTGGTAGACGCCCGATCCGGTGGCGACGAGTTGATCGTCGGACCTCGTCCGGATTTCCACCGAGCAGTGCGACAGCTTGCGGCCGCGTCGCAGACGGGTGCCGATGATCTCGATGTCGTCGTTCATCGCCGGTGCGATGAAGTTGACTGACATGGACACGGTCACCCCGCGCAATTGTTCGGGAACAGGTCCTTGGCCTGCCCAAGCGGCGGCCATGATGCCGAGGTCGATGCATGCCGCGATCGCGCCGCCGTGAACCATCGGGCCGATCGTCGTGTTCGCGTCGACGAACGGCATGCGCAACCGCGCCGTGCCTTCGCCGAGGTCGATGACCTCGACGCCGAGGGTTCCGATGAACGGTGAACCTGGAAAGAACATCCGCATCGCCTCGGATCCAGTGGCGGGTTCATCAGTCATGCTATCTCCTTCGAGTCGTAGTGTGGTTATGAAATCATAATTGGACTACGAATAGATAGTGCTGTTACGTTTTGTGCATGACAGTTCCGCTGATCGAGCCGACCGACCGTCGTCGACGCCGTACTCACAAGGCGGTTCTCGACGCGGCCGCCGCCCTGTTCGCGACCAACGGCTTCCGGCAGACATCCGTCGACGAACTGGCGCGCGTCGCCGATGTCGCCCTCAGCTCCATCTATGCGAACTTCCCCGGCGGCAAGGCCGACGTCTACGCTGCGCTGGCGTGCCGGATCGCCAGGGATCACGCGAAGGAGATGGCGGATGCCATCTCGACGGCAGACGGGCCAGTTGAACTGGCGGTCTTCGATGCCTACCTGCGCTTTCACGCACACAATCCCGACGCCTTCCGGATCCTGGGACTGTCCGACGTGGGCAGCGGCGACTCCGATCTCGTGGACGAGGCGCGTCGCGTGGTTCGGACTCTGCTCACCGGCGTCGTGGACGAGGCAGTGGCCGCATCGACTCTGAGCCGACGGGCCGCGCGGATCGAAGCCCTCCGACTGTGGGGGACGGTGAACGGGATGATCGCGCTCGGGGCGCAGGGCTTCGCGACGGCCGCAGAGGTCGAGGAGCTTCTCGCCATGGTGCGGTCCGACCTGGCCTCGCGGATCGGCGTCGAATGAGGATCGGTGAGCTCACTCGGTCCGAGCGGCTCGCCGCCGCGATGTCGGCGGCTGCGGCAGCTGCAAGGGCTGTTCCAGGTCAGTTGCGCCGAGTTCCGACGGGTTCGGGCGGGCAGCTGGTGTCGCCGCCCGATTCGAGGTTCGCCATGGAGGTCGCTGAACGCGCGTCCGACGAACTCTCGCGCGAGATGCTCGCACACAGCCGCCGATGCTTCCAGTGGGCAGCGGCGTTCGCCGAGGTCGATGGGCTCGTCGCCGATCCTGAGCAGCTCTGGGCGGCGACTATGCTGCACGACCTGGCGCTCGGCGGACCCGACGTCGACGGGTACGGGTGCTTCGCCGCCATCGGGGGCGATGCTGCGGCTGCTCTCGTCGCTCGCCACCGATCGTCGGCCGATGCAGACGTCGTGCGTGGTGCGATCGCTGTCCACTTTCATCCTGCGACGCCGACCGAACCGATCGCGCGGTGCCTTCACTCGGCAGTGAACCTCGACGTCGTGGGACACCGACTACGTGAGCTCGATGCGGGACTCGTCGCCGTCACCGAGGCGGCCCACTCGCGCGACGGCTTCACGCAGGCGTTCTGTGACGCGATGAAGGTTGAGGTTCAGCGGCGTCCGTATTCGAGTGCGGCCGTCCTGTGGCGCGCGGGCGCCCGGTTGCCGATCCTCCTCAACCCGCTCGCGCGGGCCTGACGGTCGTTTCTTCAAGCGGAGTCGAGACAGTCTCCCAATCGTGCTTCAACGTCACTGACCAGCCTGAGCTCAGGCTGGTCGGTCGTGTTGAGGAACGTTCGCTGAGGTGAGGCACGCAGCAGGGAGTCACACGCGGGACAGTGGAAGCCCGAATCCGCTTCCGTCCCAAGCATCATTGGCCTGAATCACGATGGGGCGTGACGTTCGGCGGGCAGAAGAGCTCAGTCGAGGCGATGGACGCCCGCGGTGCGGACTCGGCGTCGCGGGTGGACGGGGAGAGGCGTGGAGACCGGACTCAGCGGGGCTGTCGTCTCCAGGTCGAGCTCGTCCTGTCCCGGCAGCTTCCCGAGACGAGCCAGATGGGCATCGAGATCGAACAGGCGGGCGTGGATCGTCGTGCGGTTCCGCAGAGCCGACCGGACGGCGCGGTGAAGGCCGTCCTCCAGGTACAGGACGTCCTGGAACTGCACGACATGCGAGAACAGATCGCCGTAGAACGTCGAGTCTTCCGACAGCAGTTTGTCCAGGGCCAAAACCGTGGTGACCGGTGTCAGCTGATCCAAGCGGAATTGGCGAGGTGGAATCTTCGCCCATTCGCGTGGGGTCAGGCCGTGATCAGGGTAGGGCTTCCCGTCGTGAACGCCCTTGAAGATCATCGCCGCCTGGCCTTTGAAGTCGGTTTCGTAGAATGAACATGTCCACTCTATGCAACAGCGCGAGGAGGTGCCCGGTGTCGACAGCAGACGACCGTCGCTTCGAGATCCTGCACGCCATCGTCACCGACTTCGTGGACACCCAGGAGCCGATCGGATCGAAGGCTCTCGTCGAGCGGCATCAGCTCGGCGTGTCCAGTGCGACGGTCCGCAACGACATGGCGTTCCTCGAGGCCGAGGGATACATCACCCAACCCCACACGAGTTCGGGACGTGTGCCGACCGACAAGGGATATCGCCTGTTCGTGGACAGGATCAGCGAGATCAAACCGCTGTCGTCGGCGGAACGACGTGCGATCCTCACCGTCCTCGACTCCGGTGTCGACCTCGACGACGTGCTGCGTCGGTCGGTGAAACTGCTCGCGCAGTTGACCCGCCAGGTTGCCGTCATCCAGTACCCGGTGCTGTCGACGGCGCGCGTCCGACATCTCGAAGTGGTGGCGTTGAGTCCTTCTCGACTGCTGCTCGTCGTCATCACCGACACCGGGCGTGTTGAGCAGCGCATGGCGACGCTCCGAGCTCCGATCGACGACCACACGTTGGCGACCCTGCGCGACATGTTCTCCAAAGCCCTCGACGGGCAACGTCTGGAGGACGCTTCGGTCGCCGTAGCCGAACTCGCGACTCATGCACCGCGTGAACTGCAGGAGCCGGTCGTGACGGTCGCGACAGTGCTGGTGGAGACGCTCGTCGAGCGAAGCGAGGACCGGCTGGTGCTCGGCGGCACATCGAACCTCGCACGGTCGGCCGCCGACTTCACCCCCGCGACCGGCGGCATGGACACGGTCCTCGAAGCTCTCGAAGAGCAAGTGGTGGTCCTGAGGCTCTTGGCGCACACTCAGCGGACCGGCACCGTCACCGTGCAGATCGGCGAGGAGACCAACACCGAGAACCTGCGGAACACGTCCGTCGTCTCAACCGGGTACGGTGCTTCGGGCACAGTGTTCGGCAGCGTCGGTGTGGTCGGCCCCACCCGGATGGACTATCCGGGAACAATCGCGTCGGTCGCCGCGGTTGCGAAGTACGTCGGCGAAGTTCTCGCCGATCGATAGTTATGTGTAAGGACGATTTTCACCGTGGCTCGTGATTACTACGGCATTCTCGGCGTGGCGCAGGGCGCGACTGATCAGGAGATCAAGCGCGCGTACCGGAAGCTCGCCCGCGAACTGCACCCCGACGTCAACCCGGACGCCGAGGACCGGTTCAAAGAGGTGACCACCGCCTACGAAGTGCTGTCCGATCCGGAGAAGCGTCGCGTGGTCGACGCGGGCGGCGACCCGCTGGCTGGTCCGGGCGGAGGCGGCTTCGGCGGCGATCCGTTCGGCGGAGGTGGGCTCGGAGACATCTTCCAGACCTTCTTCGGGGGAGGCGGAGGCGGCTTCGGCGGTGGCAGCGGACGAGGACCGCGCGGCCGCGTGCGCCCAGGTGAACCCGCGCTGGTCGGCGTCACCCTCGATCTCGACGAGGTGGCCGAGGGTGCTCGCAAGGAGATCACCGTCGACACCGCGATCCTCTGCGACTCGTGCACCGGATCGGGCACCCGCGACGACTCGAAGCCGGTGACGTGTGGAACCTGCAAGGGCGCCGGAGAGATCCAGTCGGTTCAGCGCTCGTTCCTCGGTCAAGTCATGACAGTCCGCGAATGCCCCGAGTGCCGCGGCGCCGGTGAGATCATCCCGGACCCCTGCCTCAAGTGCGGTGGCGACGGCCGCGTCCGCTCCCGACGCACGATGACAGTCAAGATCCCAGCGGGCGTCCAAGAGGGCATGCGCGTCCGCCTCACCGGCCAGGGTGAGGTCGGACCGGGCGGCGGTCCCGCAGGCGACCTCTACGTCGAGGTCAGCGAAGCCGTCGACGACGTCTTCGTTCGAGACGGCGACGATCTGCACTGCACCGTCCGCGTCCCGATGGCCGACGCCGCGCTGGGAGGCGAAGTTCAGGTGGACACCGTTCTGGGCAGCACCGCGACCGTGACCATCGAGCCGGGCACCCAGCCCGGCACCGTGGTCCGAGTCCGCGGTCACGGGATGCCGCATCTCAACACCGGAATGCGAGGCGACCTGCACGCTCACCTCGAAGTTGTCGTGCCGCGCAAGGTCGACTCCGCGCAGGCCGACCTCCTGCGAAGTCTGCGTGACGCGATCGGAGACGATGTCGAGATCGTGACGGCGTCGTCGAAGTCGGCATCCGGTGGTCTGTTCTCCAAACTGCGCAACGCATTCGTGGGCCGATGACCCCGCCGCTCTTCTGGGTCGACGACGTCCCCGCCGCGGGTGACACCGCGACGGTGTCGGGCTCGGAGGGCAGACACGCGGTGACCGTGACCCGGATCCGTCCGGGGCAGTCGGTGACGCTCGGCGACGGGCGGGGCACGCTCGCGGACTGCGAGGTCACGGACGTGTCGGGAAAAGACCGACTGTCCGTCCGAGTCGGTCGTGTCGAGTTCAACACTCGACCGAAACCCCTCGTCACGGTGGTGCAGGCGTTGCCGAAATCGGAGCGTGGCGAACTCGCCGTTGATCTCATGACGGAAGCCGGAGTGGACGCGGTGGTCCCGTGGCAGGCGTCGCGGTGTGTGGCCCGCTGGGCCGGATCGAAAGCCGAGCGTGGTGTGGAGAAGTGGCGGGCGACCGCGGCGACCGCCGCCAAACAGGCCCGTCGACCGTGGATTCCAGACGTTGCAGATCTCGCGACCACCACCGACGTCCGCGACCTGTGCGCCCGTGCCGTCGCGGACGGTGGAGTGGTCGCTCTGCTCCACGAAGCCGGAGCGACGCCGTTCCGGTCTGTCGATTTCGCGTCGGCGTCGGAGGTCGTTCTGGTCATCGGGCCCGAAGGAGGGCTCGACGACAACGAGATCGCCGACCTCACCGCGCTCGGTGGGAAAGCGGTGGTCCTCGGCCCCGAGGTTCTCCGCACGGCCGCGGCCGGTGCCGTGGCACTCGGTGCTCTCGGGGCGGCCACGGATCGCTGGAGCCGGTGACCCGTGCGCCGCGTCAAGATCGCCTACGGCGACGCGCCGAGCACCTTCGGTCATCTCTACCTGCCGGACGCCGACAAACGTGGTGAGGGACGCGCTCCGATCGTTGTGCTCGTTCACGGTGGATTCTGGTCCACCGAGTACTCGCTCGTGGTGTACACGGGGGTCGCACGAGCCCTCGCCGACCGGGGCGTTGTGGTGTGGAACGTCGAATACCGAAGACGCGAGGAGGCGGGCGGCGGTTGGCCCGGTACCGGGCGCGACGTGATCGCCGCGATCCGAGCACTGGACGGCCCCGTCACCGACCAACTCGCGACTGCGGGCATCCGGGTCGACGCATCGAGTGCGACCGTCATCGGACATTCTGCGGGCGGGCACCTGGCGGTATGGGCCTCCGCACGCCTTAACGGCGCCACCGAGCGGTTCCGCATCGGCGCTGTGATCGCGCAGTCGCCGGTTCTCGACTTGACCGAGACGGGCGCTCACGACCGGCCGTCGGTGGTCGATCTGTTGGGCGCGCCGTTCGACGAGGCCCCGGATCGGTACCGCGACGCGTCACCGTCCGAGCAGTCTCCGTTCGACTCGACTGTCGTCGTGATCCACACGGTCGACGACGAATCGGTGCCGATCGAGATGAGTCGGCGCTACGTCGCCGACGCGACCGCGCGCGGCCAATCCGCTGTCCTCTACGAGGTGCCGGGGGAGGGCCATGACGCCTTCGTGAACCCGACGTCGGCGGCCATGCGCCAGACCCTGCGGGTGATCGGCGTCTGACCCCGAATCATCTCAGATGCGGTTTGCCGCGTCGGCGATAGACTGAGAAGACCATCCCCGCGGGCGCGGGGAACAACTGAACGTCGAGGAGTGACGGATTTAGTGAGTGACTTGAGCCGCGAAACGGTGAAGGCCGACGCGGTGGCGACGTCTCGGATCGATGTGCCGCAAGATCTGGCGGTCGGACTTCTCGGGCCGACGGATGTGAATCTCCGGACCCTGGAACAGCAGCTTCCCGCCGACATCCACGTCCGAGGCAGCAGGATCACCCTCACCGGGACTCCCGCCGACGTGGCCGGATCCGAACGAGTGATCTCCGAACTGGTCAAGCTGGTCCGCACCGGCACCCAGCTGACTCCCGACCTGGTCCGGCAGAGCACGTCGATTCTCGCGACCGGGCAGAAGGAATCGCCTGCTGAGGTGCTCAGCCTCGACATCCTGTCGAACCGCGGCAAGGTGATCAGGCCGAAGACGCTCAACCAGAAGCACTACGTCGACGCGATCGACAAGAACACCATCGTGTTCGGACTCGGCCCGGCAGGCACCGGAAAAACCTACCTCGCGATGGCGAAAGCAGTGCAGGCATTGCGAGCCAAAGAGATCAACCGCATCATCCTGACGAGGCCCGCAGTTGAGGCCGGTGAACGGCTCGGCTTCCTGCCGGGCACGCTGAGTGAGAAGATCGACCCCTACCTGCGTCCGCTGTACGACGCCCTCCACGACATGCTCGACCCGGAGGCCATTCCGAAACTGATGGAGGCGGGCGTCATCGAGGTCGCGCCCCTGGCATACATGCGTGGCAGGACGCTCAACGACGCTTTCATCATCCTTGACGAGGCGCAGAACACCACCGGGGAACAGATGAAGATGTTCCTGACTCGCCTCGGATTCGGCGCGAAGATGGTCGTCACCGGCGATGTGACTCAGGTGGATCTTCCTGGTGGCGCCACCAGTGGGTTGCGCGTCGCAGCGCGCATTCTCGACGGAATCGACGACATCCATTTCGCCGAGTTGACCAGTGCCGACGTGGTCCGGCACAGGCTTGTCGCCGACATCGTCGACGCCTACGGCCGTGCGGAAGAGGAAGCCGAGGGCAACCGGGCCATGAGGCGTGACGGTCTGCGACAGGGAGGACGGCGCCGATGAGCATCGAACTGTTCAACGAATCGGGCGTCGACGTGCCCGAGCAACTGATCATCGAAGCCGCGCGCTTCGCCATGGCACGGATGGACGTCCACCCCGCAGCCGAACTCTCCATCCAACTCGTCGACCTGCAGGCCATGACCGATCTGCATGTGCAGTGGATGGACCTGCCGGGGCCGACTGACGTGATGAGCTTTCCGATGGACGAGCTGACCCCCGGCGGTCGGCCCGACGCCGCCGACCCCGGTCCGGCGATGCTCGGCGACATCGTCTTGTGCCCCGAGTTCGCGGCCGACCAGGCCAAGAGCCAACGGCACAGTTTCGAACACGAGATCGCCGTGCTGACAGTCCACGGGGTCCTGCATCTGCTGGGGTTCGACCACGCCGAACCAGACGACGAGAAGGAGATGTTCGGCCTGCAAGGGCAGATCATCGTCGACTGGTATTCGGCGCGTGACGACCGCGTGCGGCTTCAGGAGCAGGCGCAACGCGACGCAAGGCTGCTTCGGAACACCGGTTTCTCCGGCGACGCGGCCGGGAGCTGACTGATATGACTCGCGACATCGTCTTCATCGGTGCCGCCGTCGCGCTGACCGTTCTTGCCGGCCTGTTCGCCGCGGTCGACACCGCGGTACAGACTGTGTCGACCGCCCGGGTCGACGACATGCTCAAGGACCAGCGCGCCGGCGCGAAACGCCTGCGATCAATCCTCGACCAACGCGGGACGTACGTCGGTCTCGCGGTCCTGATGCGTGTGGTGTGTGAGACGGCCGCCACCGGCCTGGTGGCCGTGATCGCCGTCGACGGCATCGGCGTCGGGTGGGGTCTGGCGGTGACGATCGTGGTGATGACCCTCGTGTCGTACATCGCGGTCGGCGTCGGCCCGCGCACGCTCGGTCGACAGCACGCGTACTCGATCGCATTGATCGCCGCACCTGTGCTGACCGCGATAGGCGTGCTGCTGCGCCCGGTCACTCGACTACTGATCCTCATCGGTAACGGACTGACGCCGGGCAAGGGCTACCGCAACGGCCCGTTCGCGACCGAAGTCGAGGTGCGCGAAGTCGTCGACCTGGCGCAGGAGCGCGGTGTGGTCGACGACGACGAGCGCCGCATGATCCAGTCGGTGTTCGAGTTCGGCGACACCAACGCCCGCGAGGTGATGGTCCCGCGCACCGAGATGATCTGGATCGAGAACGACAAGTCGGCGACGCAGGCGATGAGTCTGGCCGTCCGGTCCGGGCACTCGCGGATCCCGGTGATCGGCGAGAACCCCGATGACATCGTCGGCGTCGTCTACCTCAAGGACCTCGTCGGAAGGATCCTGCCGAAGATCCCACTCGCCGGCTTCACGGTGTCGGACGTGATGCGCGACGCCGAGTTCGTCCCTGACTCCGCGCCGCTCGACGACGTGCTGGCCGACATGCAGACCAAGCGCAACCACATGGCGCTGCTCGTGGACGAATACGGCGGCATCGCCGGCCTCGTCACCATCGAGGACGTGCTCGAGGAGATCGTCGGCGAGATCTCCGACGAGTACGACGTCGACGAGGTCGCCCCGATCCAGAAGCTAGGCGAAGACCGCTACCGGGTGTCGGCGCGGCTGCCCGTCGAGGATCTCGGCGAACTGTTCGGCATCGAGATCGACGACGACGAGGTCGAGACCGTCGGTGGGCTCCTCGCACTTCGACTCGGTCGTGTCCCGCTGCCGGGTGCCAAAGTGAAGTCGCACGGCCTGAAGATGACTGCAGAGGGCGGCCCCAACCGGCTCGGCAGGCAACGGGTGACAACTGTCGTCGTGCGGCGCGCCAAGAAGCGGGACGACGGGGCCGACCGTGACGACTGGTCGGACGACGAATCCGCCGACACGCATCAGGGGGCTACGCTGCCTGAGACACACACTGATCCGATCGGAGAATCCGCTTGAGCACACCCTCGTCCACCGGCCCGCAGTTTCGGTCCGGTTTCGTCTGCTTCGTCGGCCGTCCCAACACCGGCAAGTCGACGCTGACGAATGCGCTCGTCGGCGACAAGATCGCGATCACGTCGAACCGGCCGCAGACCACCCGTCATGCGATCCGCGGCATCGTGAACCGGCCCGATGCGCAGCTCATCCTGATCGACACGCCGGGACTCCACCGGCCGCGCACGCTACTCGGTCAGAGGTTGAACGACGTCGTTCGCGACACGTACTCCGAGGTCGATGTGATCTGCGTCTGTATTCCTGCGGACGAAGCGATCGGTCCCGGCGACCGCCGGATCGTCGAGCAGGTGCAGACGATCGCGCCGAAGACCAAGAAGGTCGGCGTCGTCACCAAGATCGACAGGGTGAGCCCGGACAAGGTCGCCGAACAGCTCATGGCGCTCGCGCGGCTCATGGGCCCGGACGCCGAAGTGGTGCCGTGCTCGGCGAAGTCGGGTCGACAGCTCGACACTCTGTCGGACGTTCTCGTCTCCCTGTGCGACGAAGGTCCTGCGTTCTATCCCGACGGTGAACTCACGGACGAACCCGAGCAGGTCCTCATGGCGGAGTTCATCCGCGAGGCCGCGCTCGAAGGGGTCCGCGACGAGCTTCCGCACTCCCTCGCGGTCGTCATCGAAGAAGTGGTCCCTCGCGACGGTTCGGAGATCGTCGACGTGTACGCGCATCTGTTCGTCGAACGTGACAGTCAGAAGGGCATCATCATCGGCCGCAAGGGCGCGCGCCTCAAGGAGGTCGGTACCGCCGCGCGCGGTCAGATCGAGCGGCTGCTCGGCACCAAGGTGTACCTCGACCTGCACGTCAAGGTTGCCAAAGACTGGCAACGCGATCCCAAGCAACTCGGTCGCCTCGGGTTCTAGAATGGGAAGTGTTCGACCTTCGTCGGACTTTGCGAAAGGTTCCTCCCTGCCATGATTCGCTTCCTCCTGAACGTCGGGGTCAGTCTCGTCTCGTCGGCCGTCGCACTGCTCGTGTGTGCCTGGCTGATCGACGGTTTCGACCTGAGAGCCCAAGGCTTCGTCATCGCCGTCGCGATCTTCACCGCCGTGCAGGCGGTGATGGGCCCGTTCGTGTTCAACATGGCGCGCAAGTACGCGTCGGCGGTCCTGGGAGGCATCGGCCTCGTCTCGACGCTGCTGTCGTTGCTCATCACGTCGATCGTCGGGAGCTCGCTGAGCATTTCCGGCGCCGCGGCCTGGATCTCGTCGACTGTGCTGATCTGGCTGATCACCGCCCTCGGAACGTGGGGCATCGGGTTCCTGGTCGTCACCAAGTGGCGGGAGGCACGCAGCAGCGCGAAGGCGAAGGACCAGGCGATCGAGGACGCCCTCGACCGTAGGGCCAAGAAGTAGATTCGCCGGCCCGAACGGTGGACAACACTCGTGCCCGCGTTGCACGCTGGGAACATGCCGACCGTCGAGCTGCCCGCGGGCCCGATCGACTACACCGACACCGGATCCGACGGTCCGGTGATCGTCTTCGGCCACGGACTGCTCATGGACGGAAATCTCTGGCGTGAGGTGATTCCCCTCCTGGACGGCTACCGGTGCATCGCGCCGACGTGGCCTCTTGGTGCGCACCGCCGTCCTATGCACGCCGACGCGGCACTCGATCACGCGGGAATCTCCCGGATCATCGCCGACTTCCTCGACGCCCTGGATCTGTCGAAGGTGACGCTCGTCCTCAACGATTGGGGCGGAGGACAGTTCATCGTGTCGGAGGCACGTCACGACAGGATCGGCCGACTGGTCCTCGCGTCGTGCGAGGCGTACGACAACTTCCCGCCCAAGCCTGCACGACCGGGCGTTGCACTGTGCCGATTGCCGGGCGGACCCTCCTTGTTCATGCAACTCACGCGGACACCGATGTTCCGTCGAGGAAGACAGGCATACGGCGGCCTTGCGAAGCGGGGGATCGACGACGGTCTGCTCGACGCGTGGTTCGCGCCGGCACTGCGCGACGCCGACATCAGGCGCGATCTCAAGAAGTTCGCGACGGGAACTCCATCGCGCGAAGTGCTCGATCACTGGCACCGTGAAGTCGTCACCTTCGACGGACCGGTGCTGCTGTTGTGGGCGACGGAGGACCGCATGATGCCGGTTGAACACGCGCGGCGGATGGCTGACGAGTTCTCCAATGCGAAGCTCGTCGAGGTCGACGACTCGTGGACCTTGCTGCCGCTTGACCAGCCCGAACGGGTCGCGGTTGAACTCGATCTGTTCGTCACCGCTCACTAGAGCCCGGGCGGGCGGGTCGGATACGCCGAATGTCGGTGGCGGGTGGGACAATGACCTGGTGAGGTTCTACTCCGACGAAGCGGTGGTGCTGCGCCAGCACAAGCTGGGCGAAGCCGACCGCATCATCACCTTCCTCACCGCAGAGCACGGGCTGGTGCGCGCGGTGGCCAAGGGGATTCGCCGTACCCGCTCCAAGTTCGGCGCGAGACTCGAACCCTTCGCACACGTCGACGTGCACTTCTACCCTGGCCGCAACCTCGACATCGTGACCCAGGTGCACAGCCTGCACGCCTTCTCCGACGACATCGCCGCCGACTACGGGCGATACACAACGGCGTGCGCGGTGCTCGAGACCGCGGAGCGTCTTGCCGGGGAGGAGCGGGCACCGGCCAAACAGCTGCACCGGCTGACGGTCGGAGCACTGCAGGCGTTGGCCGAGAACCGTCGTGATCGACAGTGGATCCTCGACGCCTTCCTGCTGCGCGCGATGTCGACGGCCGGCTGGATGCCGGCCCTGGACGTATGCGCCCGGTGTGCACAACCCGGACCGCATCGTGCCTTTCACGTCGCTGTCGGGGGAGCCGTGTGCATCCACTGCCGTCCGGCGGGTGCAGCGACCCCGTCGGTCGGAGTGCTCGACGTGATGGACGCGCTCGCACGCGGCGAATGGGACCACGTCAGCGCCGCCACCGACTCCCAGCGTCGGCAGGCGAGCGGTCTCACAGCTGCTCACCTGCAATGGCACCTGGAACGGCAACTACGCACACTTCCGCTGATCGAACGGCACGCGCCGCACGCGATCATCACCGATGAACATCCCCTGGAAGGTCAGGTCAGCTGATGGCAAGCTTGCGCCGACGTCCGACGCCGACGGAGCCCGTTGTGGTCCGGCCGCCGGACCCCCACCCGTCCGGCGCTGTGCCGCCCGCGATCCCCGCCGAGTTCGTCCCGAATCATGTCGCTCTGGTGATGGACGGCAACGGTCGATGGGCGCAGGAGCGGGGACTGCCTCGAACCGAAGGACACAAGCGCGGCGAAGCAGTGCTGATGGACTCGGTGTGCGGGTCCATCGAGATCGGCGTCAAGTGGCTGTCCGCCTACGCGTTCTCCACTGAGAACTGGTCGCGCAGCCCCGACGAGGTCAAGTTCCTGATGGGATTCAATCGCGACGTGATCCGTCGTCGCCGCGATGAGATGAACGAGATGGGTGTACGTGTCCGGTGGGCCGGTCGACGCCCTCGCCTGTGGCGCAGCGTCATCAAAGAGCTCGAGGTCGCCGAAGAGCTGACGAAGAACAACACCGTCATGACGCTCACCATGTGCGTCAATTACGGCGGACGTGCCGAGATCGCCGACGCGGCACGAGAGATCGCCCGCCGCGCCGCCCGAGGGGAGATAGACCCCGAGCGGATCACCGAGGCGTCGTTCGCCAAATACCTCGATGAGCCGGACATGCCAGACGTCGACCTGTTCCTGCGGCCGTCCGGTGAGCAGCGGCTGTCCAACTTTCTGCTCTGGCAGTCCGCATACGCCGAGATGGTGTACCAGGAGAAGCTCTTCCCGGACTTCGACCGTCGCGACTTGTGGGCCGCGTGCCTCGAGTACGCCAAACGCGACCGCCGCTTCGGCAGCGCCTGACCTGATCAGGGAGTCATCGCGTCGAGCATCGCGGTGAGGTCCGATTCCAGTGCGGCGCGGTCGACGCCCGCATCGGCGAGTGGTCCCTCGCCGTTCTCCACTTCGAGGAGCGCGAGCAGGATGTGCTCGGTGCCGATGTAGGCGTGGCCGAGCCGTAGTCCGTGGCGGAAGGTGAGCTCGAGTGCTTTGCGCGCCGATGCGTCGTAGGGGACCAGGTCGGGGGCCTCGCCGTCGATGATCGGCGACGCTGCCGCAACGGCCTTCCGGACCTCGACCGGGTCCACGCCCTGGCGCGTCAGGAGCAATGTGGCGAGGGACGTCTCGTCGTCGAGCAGCGCGGCTGCCAAGTGCGCGGCGGTGACTTCCGGATTCCCTGCCGACGTGGCGTCGTTGTGCGCTGCAGCGAGCACGTTCCGAGCGCGTTCGGTGAAGGCGGCGAAGCCTTTGCTCGGGTCCAGTTTCACAGCGCCCGGGGTGAACCGCTTCTGTGCGGCCTGCTTCGTCACTCCGAGGCACCCTCCGATGTCGTTCCACGAGGCGCCCGCAGCGCGAGCCGCGTCCACGAAGTGGCCGACGAGATGATCTGACGTCTGATCGAGGTGTTCCCCGGTCAGGACTGCCGAAGTGAGACGGTCCAGTGGGTCGTCGGAGTTCTCGGTGATGCCCCGGATCAGGTCGTCGAGGTTGATGGAGTCGAGTCGTGTCGGTTCGGCCATGCGTCAACCGTAGGTTGACAGACAGTTGCGCGTCAACCATTGGTTGACGATGGCAAGTACGCCGTCCCAGTCCCTACCAGCCGGCGCGGCGTCGGGCCGGGACGCCGGACTGCACTGCTCGGCGGATCTGATCGTCGTCGTAGCCCATCGCCAGGAGTTGTGCGCGTGTGTACACACCGGAGTCGTCCATACAAGGTTGGACGCGCAGAACGGGAAATCGGTTCCATCCTGGTTGGGGATACTCCGAAGATCGGTCGTTGTATCGACGTTCGGCGACACTATGCCGTCGGACCTGGATGGGGCGACCGATCTCAGGAGCAGGCGGCGCAGGTGCCGAAGATCTCCACCGTGTGGCTGATGTCGCTGAAGCCGTTGTCGGACGCGATGCGGGCGGCCCAGCGTTCGACGGGATCAGCCTGGACCTCCACTGTGGTGCCGCACTCCCGGCAGACCAAATGGTGATGGTGGCCGGTGGAGCAGTGGCGGTAGCGCGTCTCGCCGGAGCCGTCCCAGATGGCGTCGATCTGGGCCGCCTCGGTGAGAGCGGTGAGATTCCGATAGACAGTGGTTAGGCCGATCGACTCGCCTCGGTCACGCAACTTGTCGTGCAGCTGCTGTGCCGACAGGAAGTCGTCGGTGGACGCCAGCACGTCGGCGATCGCGGCACGCTGTTTGGTGGATCGTTGGCCGGTCACCGGCTTGGCGGGCTTCTCGCTCATGGCTTGGTCTCACGCAGTTCCGACGCGTGGATGAGGGCGTCGACGACGATGTGGGCGACGTGGTCGTCGGCGAGTGCGTAGTCGATCTCCCTGCCGCGCCGGGTTCCGACGACAACGCCGGACTTCTTCAGAACACTCAAGTGCTGGCTCACCTGCGGCTGGTTCAGGTGCAGCGTGTCGACGAGCTCGTGGACACACATCGATCGTTCACGCAGGCTCAGGACGATGGCGACTCTGGCGGGCGAGGCGAGGGACCGCAGGAGATCGGCGGCAGCGGCGTTTCCCGCATGGTCTGTCATCGGCGCCATGGAGGGACTCGGGTGAACCATTCCACCATCTTAAAGGAAGTGATTGTCATTTGCCCTTTCGTCGTGGAGGGTAGTGATGCGGTGCTGCACGCAACGACTACCCTGGTGACTGTTCCCCAACCCCAACGTCGTGGAGATCAGAAACCGTGGCTGTGCAGTCCAAAGTCGATGCTGTCGTCAACCTCGCCAAGCGGCGCGGTCTGGTGTACCCCTGCGGTGAGATCTACGGCGGTACGCGCTCGGCCTGGGACTACGGCCCGCTGGGCGTCGAGTTGAAGGACAACATCAAGCGTCAGTGGTGGCGCACCATGGTCACCTCGCGTGACGACGTCGTCGGCCTCGACTCGTCGGTCATCCTCCCGCGTCGGGTGTGGGAGGCGTCGGGCCATGTGGACGTGTTCACCGATCCGCTCATCGAGTGCACCAATTGCCACAAGCGTCAGCGCCAGGATCACCTCCAGGAGGCGTACGCGCTTAAGAAGGGCATCGACGACCCGGACACCGTTCCGATGTCGGAGATCGGCTGCCCGGAGTGTGGAACCAAGGGGCAGTGGACCGAACCGAAGTCGTTCTCGGGTCTGCTCAAGACCTTCCTCGGCCCCGTTGACGACTCCGAGGGACTGCACTACCTCCGCCCGGAGACGGCGCAGGGCATCTTCATCAACTTCAAGAACGTCATGACCACCTCGCGGCGCAAGCCGCCGTTCGGCATCGCGCAGGTCGGCAAGAGCTTCCGCAACGAGATCACCCCCGGCAACTTCATCTTCCGCACTCGAGAGTTCGAGCAGATGGAGATGGAGTTCTTCGTCAAGCCGGGTGACGACGAGGAATGGCACCAGCACTGGATCGACGCCCGCTACAACTGGTACGTCGACCTCGGCATCGACCCGGAGAACCTGCGTCTTTACGATCACCCGAAAGAGAAGCTGTCGCACTACTCGAAGCGCACCGTCGACGTCGAGTACAAGTTCGGCTTCAGCGGCAACCCGTGGGGCGAGCTCGAAGGTGTTGCGAACCGTACCGACTACGATCTCGCGACGCACAGCAAGGCCTCCGGCGAGGATCTGATCTACTTCGATCAGGCCACCGGTGAGAAGTACACGCCGTTCGTCATCGAGCCCGCCGCAGGACTCGGCCGGTCGATGATGGCGTTCCTGTGCGACGCCTACACCGACGAAGAGGTCCCGAACGCCAAGGGCGGCACCGACACCCGCACGGTCCTCAAGCTCGATCGTCGTCTCGCGCCGGTCAAGGCCGCAGTGCTTCCGCTGTCGCGCAACGAGAAGCTGTCGCCGAAGGCCCGCGACCTCGCCGCGGAACTGCGCAAGCACTGGAACGTCGAGTTCGACGACGCGCAGGGCATCGGCAAGCGCTACCGCCGCCAGGACGAGATCGGCACGCCGTTCTGCGTGACCGTCGACTTCGACACACTCGACGACCAGGCTGTCACGATCCGTGAGCGCGACACCATGAGCCAGGAACGTGTCTCGCTGGACAAGGTCGTCGAGTATCTCGGCGGCAAGCTCATCGGGTCCTGACCCCGTTCGACGACGAGCCCGCCACCGCACGACCGGTGGCGGGCTTCGTTGTAGGCGCAGTGTGTCAGGCGAGTGCGGCGACGACGCCGAAGCCGTCGTCCCAACCTGCCACGAGCCGTGCGTCGCCGATGGCGGGTTCGGCGAGGTCGTGGGTGAAGAGGATGTCGTTCCCCGGCGACGTGCCCTCCAGGCGTATCCGGACGGGCGGGTCCATCGGAACGACGGTCCCGTCGGCTTTGTGGACTTCGAGTTCGGCCTGCTGCAGATCTCCGTGCAGCGCTCGCGTGAAGCAGTCGACGCCCACGGGATCGGCGGCGGCGTCGTAGATCCACCGGTCGCCGAGCACGGAGTGGGTCATGGTTGTGATGAGGTGTGCGTCAGCGCCCGGCAGGGGAGCGTCGCGGTAGGTGAGCGGAACGTGCAGCACGCGGCCGCCGCGATTGACCAGCAGTGCTTCGACGCCGACTCTGCCCGCTGGGTCGTCGAAACGATATCCGCCGATCATCGTGACTTCGCCCGATCCGCCCCACGGGACCGCATCGAGATGTGCGATGACGAGTTCGAGTTTGGTGGGCGTGATCGTCGCCTGATGCAGGACTGCCATTCCTGCAGAGCGTAGTCGGTACTGTTCACATGTGAACCCCCGATTTCTCATCTTCTTCGCCTGTGTGCTGATGTTCGTCGCCTGCGCCATGATGGTCGGTCAGCAGCAGTGGATGATGCTCGCGATTGCCGTGCCGGTCTGGCTGGCGATCCTCGGCTTCTGGGTGTACCGGCAGCGGACTCGCTAGGGCTTCTCCTCGGCCGCGGCCCGGAGTGCGGCGACCTCACTCTGCAGTTCGGCTATCCGGTCGATGTACGGCTGGACCCGCTCACGGACCTGGTCCGCCGTGTACTGGGGGACCAGGCTGCGAGAGCAGTTCCAGTCGAAGGCCTCCACGTCGACGACGATGCTGCGCTCGCACGTCGCGGAGATCTCGCCGCCGTCCACCCGGCGGAGTCGTCGGAGGAACTCGGGGTCGTTGGACACGTGTGCGCGGCCGAACACCTTGAGACGACTGCGCAAGGGGTAATCGGCGACGAAGATCGCGACCCGGCCGTCTGCGTCGATGTTGCCTGTGGAGACGAACTGCCGGTTGCCGCGGAAGTCCGCGAAAGCGATTCGGTTGCCACCGAGGTGGTGGACGAATCCGGCTGGACCGCTTCGGTATTGGACATATGGCCAACCTGATTCGGTGACGGTGGCGAGGTGGAATTGAAAGGCGGATGTCAGCATCGCCACTTCGCGTGTGCCGAGTTCCTGCGGGCCCTCGTCGTCGGAGACGCAGTTGTCTGAGGCCTCACCGCCGTAGGCTCCGATGCTGCCGGCGGAACGTTGTCGCGCGCGGGCGGATTCGCCGAACACGATGTGCTGGTAGCGATTTCCCATGGCCTCAGTGAAACACCGATCGGTCGTTCGAGCGACGCTGTGACCTGCTGAATGTGCGGGTGAGCACATTTTCCAAACAAACTAGAACCTGTTCTAGTTTGCTGATGTAGTGTCGCCGGCATGGACCGACTGAGTGGCCTTGACGCAAGCTTCCTCTACCTTGAGACCCCCGAGCAACTGATGCATGTCTGTGGACTCCTCGTCCTCGACACGACGACGATGCCAGGCGGCTACTCGTACGCCACGATGCGAGACACGCTGGAATCGCGAGTGCGGAAGGTTCCGCAGTTCACTCGCAAGATCCGGCGCGTTCCCCTCGATCTCGGGCATCCGATCTGGGTGAACGACGACCACTTCGACATCAATCACCACTTCCACCGGATGGCCTTGCCGAAACCCGCGAGCTACGCCGAACTCGTGGAAGTATGCGGACATCTCGCCGGCCTGCCGATGGATCGGAACCGTCCCCTGTGGGAGATGTGGCTGATCGAGGGGTATATCGACTCGAACGACGTAGAGAACGTCGTGATCTTCTCGAAGATGCACCATGCGACGGTCGACGGCGCGTCCGGCTCGAACCTCATCTCGTACCTGTGCAGCCTCGAACCGGACGCGCCGCCGCTCGCTCCCGACGCAGACGCGCGCAACGAGAGCGGTCCCGGCGGTCTGGAACTCTTCGGTCGTGGGCTGCTCGACACCCTCGCTCGTCCCTTGTCGATCCCGAAGATGGTGATGCCGTCGGTGGGGCTGATCACCGCGACGATCGGCCGCGCACGCGAAGGCACAGCTATGGCGCCTCCCTTCACGGCCCCGCGAACCTCGTTCAACGGGACCATCGACGGTCACCGCACGATCGCCGTCGCCGACATGGATCTCGAGGACATCAAGACAGTTCGCCGAGCCACCGGTGCCACTGTCAACGACATCGTCCTCAGTGTTGCGGGTGGAGCGCTTCGCGCCTACCTCGACGAGCGGGGCGAGCTGCCGGAAGCGCCGCTTCTCGCGTCCGTGCCCGTATCCGTCCGCGGCGAGTCCGAGCGTGAAGGCGGTGCGAACAAGGTCTCTGCTCTGTTCGCGCGACTCGGCACCGACATCGACGACCCGATGGAGCGCCTCCAATCGATGACCGAGGCCAACAAGAATGCCAAAGAGCACCACAAGGCGATCCCCGCCGACACACTGCAGGACTGGGCCGAGTTCGCGGCACCGCGCACCTTCGGCCTCGCGGTCCGCGCCTACGCGGGTCTGCGCCTCGCCGAGAAGCATCCGGTGGTGCACAATCTGGTGATCTCGAACGTGCCCGGCCCGCCGATCCCGCTCTACTTCATGGGTGCGCGGATCGACGGTCTGTACCCGCTCGGTCCGGTGTTCCACGGCGCTGGCCTCAACATCACGGTGCTGTCGAACAACGGTGTCGTGCACGTCGGGATCATCGCCTCCGAACAGAGCGTACGGAACCCGCAGACAATGGTCGAACACTTCCCGCGCGAACTCGCCAGGCTCAAGGAAGTGGCCGAAGAGGGCGTCAGCGCGGTCGACTAGACCGCGGAATCATTCGACGACGGCGGCGCTGAACGTCGGCGGGTCGCCCAGGAACGGGCGGTGCGACGGCGGCTGGTTGCCGTCGACATCGGTCACTCCCAGTTCCTGTGCGATCTCGGCTCCGACGAGGACTTGTCCGGTGCGCTCCATCAGCGCCGGGTCGCGGTGTAGAGCGTCGATGATTCGACCGGGGAACTCGACGGTCTCCGCGGTCGCGGCCAGACCCTCGTACATCGCTGGGTTCTCGGCGAAGGCGGCCATCGTCCGCTCGGTCTTGAGCAGGCCCATCCACAGGGAGATCACGGCGACGCCGAACGGTTTGAAGTCGACGGCCATGTCGTGGGCCATCTTGTCGACGGCGGCTTTTCCGGCACCATAGGCGGGGCCGTGCATGTAGCAGGATCCGCCGAACGACGACGTGTTGACCACCAGCCCCGAACCGTTGGCGGCGAGCAACGGGCCGGCGTAGAACGATGACACGTACGACGAACGCATGCCGACGTCGAACAGATCGGTGAGGTCCAGCGGCTTCTCCCAGAACGGCCCCTTCTTCGTGAGAGCCGATGGGATGGCGATCGCGTTGTTCACGAGGATGTCGAGCCTGCCCTGCTCTGCGCGGACTCGATCGAACAGGGCGGCGACCTGAGCGTCGTCGGAATGGTCGACGATCACGGGGATGCCGACTCCGCCGCGCGCCGTGACCTCTTCAGCGGTCTGCGCGACGGTCCCGGGCAGGTCGGCTTGACCCTCGGCCGCGGTCCGGCCGGTGACGTAGACGGTGGCACCGGTCGAGGCGAGTGCAAGGGCGATGCCTTTGCCTGCACCGCGAGATGCTCCGGTGACAACGGCGATGCGGGTTGCGTTCATGTCCATCCTCAGTGCGTACTCCCGCTCACCCCGGCGAAGCGTGTTCGCTCCCACCGAGCGGGAGGGTAGTCAGTTGCGGGTGCTGTTCTCGCGCCAGCGCGCGAGGACGGTGTTCGTCGCCTCGATGAGCACCGGGACGAACGCGTCGGCGTTCATCACGCAGCACGAGTGTCCTGCGTCGACCTCGTGGATGGTGGCACCCGGAATGCGTCGTGCCATCGCCATCTGACGGGCCGGGGGTATCGCCTTGTCGCGCAAGGGGACGACAACCGCGGTCGGCACGTTGATCTCGCGGATCCACGGCTTGGTGTGGTGGCCGCCGATGGCGGCGACGGCACGTCCGACCGCGGCTGGACGAGTGGATTTGAACTCGGCCAGCGCCCAGCGGTGGATGTCGTCGGCGGGATCAACCGGTCGCGGTGCCACGCCTTTGACGGGCGTCCGTCGTCGGGGTGAACCGAGGGACATTCCCATGGCGCGGTGGAACAGCCGCTCGGTCGTGTTGGTCTGGAACTGGTCGGTGCTGGCACACAGCACAAGTCCGCCGACACGATCGGGATGCTGTCGCCAGACCCGCTGCGCGATGAGTGATCCCATCGAGAACCCCGCGATGATCGCCTTGTCGATGCCGAGTGCGTCCAACACGGCGGCAGCGTCGTCGGCGCAGTCGTGCAGGGTGAACTTGTCGGTGTCGATGCCGCGGCCGTGCAGCCGCTGGTCCATCGTGATGACGCGGAACTTCCTGGACAGTGCCGGGATGCTCGGGAACCACGTGAGCAGGCCGGTGGTGGACAGTGCGTGCAGCAGCAGAATGGCGGGTGCGTCGTCTGTCGGGCCGGATGTGTCGGTGACGTACGTCGATCCGCGGCCTGGGAGGTTGACCATGCGACCGTCGGGGATCTCCACGTTGGGGATCCGGACGTTGGCGGGCAGTCGGGAGCCGAGGTCCCGGCGTGTACTACTCATCGATCCAGCCTTCGGTCGGCAGCAAGAAACTGAAACACGTTCCAGTAGTTTCGATCACTATGCCACAGGTCGACTTATGCTCGATCACGTCGACGCGTCAACGGCGCCTGACCGTCATTCGGTGTAGTCGCGTCCGTTCCACCGCAGTGTCTTCTTGGTGATCGTTCCGCCTGCGCAGTCGGGTGTGCAATTGTTGCTGCTCTGTTCGATCACGTACCGTCCGTCGGGCCCCGGGCCCTTCGCCTCGGCGTAGTAGAACAGAAATTTGCCGGTGTATCCGGATTCGTCGATGCCGGGATCGGCGAATCCGGTCGGAGTCGGGACCAGGATCAGGACCCCGTCGTATCGCCCCGGGTTGTACTTCACAAACGTGTTGCCGGTGGTGTCCGACGCGGGGGAGTAGAACGACAGGCTGTTGTTGTAGACACCGACCTTGATGGTCGGAAGGACCGCGCCCGTCTCGGTCACCGAGATCACGCATCCCGAGCCCGCCGAATCGCCCGGCGCGACGAGGAACACCCGGACCGTTCCCAACTGCGGGTGTTTCACGTCGGTCTGTCCGGTCATCGAGGTCGGGCAGGACCCGGACTGCGGCGGTGAATCGGGAAGTCGAGTATGCGCGGCGGGTTGTGCGGCGCAGCCGCAGGCGACGATGGCCACGATGCGTCCGGCGGCGCCCTCGCCCTGAACTGTCGCGCGGTACCCGGTGCCGTCAGCTGTACCCGCGTCGAAGACGACGGTGCGGGTTCCGTCGCCGTTGTCTGTATCCGACACCGGCACGCCGTAGAACCTGGTCGCATCGGCGACACTGCTGCCGCTCCCGATGCCGTCGATGGTGGTCGTCCCGCTTCCGGGACGGATCTCGACGAGTTCGCCGTCTGTGTTGAACGCCCAGTCGCAGTCGTGCCAGTGGTACACGGTCAGGTCGCCGTCTCGTGTCGACGACGTCGGGAAGTCGCCATGCTCCCGGCGGATGCCGTCGATCTTCTCGCCCAACTCGATCCCGTTGAACGACGGGCCGTTGAGCACGGTGGCTTGTGCGTTCTCGTCCTGTGTGGCCAACAGTCGAGCTTCCAGCTGGGCCCGGTTCGCTGCGCCGACGAACATCCCGCCGGTGCTCCCGGCGACGCACCGTAGTTGGTCGCTCGCCGCGCCTGACGTCTTGAATCCGACAGTTGAGATCGACAGCTTGGGGTGGGACCGTTTGAGCTCTTTCGCGACGTCGCACGGTGGAGTGCCGCAGGTGTCCTCGCCATCGGAGATCAGAACTATCGATGCGCTGGTGGCGGTCGGCAGTTGTTCGGCTGCGCGCTTCAGCGATTCCGCGATCGGTGTGAATCCGCGCGGAGTGACGCCGGCGATCGCTGACCTCGCGGCATCCTTGTCGACTGACCCCAGCGGGATGAGGACTCGCACGTCTCGGCACCCGGCGCGGCGCTCCTTCGGGGCGTTCCCTGTGCCGGTGCCGTAGGCGAGAACTGCCAGTCGCGACCCGGCGGGTATCGAGTCGACGAGACCGGTGGCGGCTGATCGCGCCGCATCGATCCGCGGTCCTGGCGCATCTGCGGTGAGCATCGAGTCCGATGCGTCGATGATCAACGCTGTCGGCGCGATCGCGGTGATCGCCTTGGACGTCGGAGCGGAGCCTGCGACTCGGGCCGGTGAGCCTTCGACGGAGCATCCGGCCAGGACTGTGGCGAGCGACAGGACAGCGACGGCGACCAGACGACGACGTTCGTTCACCAGCGCAGAGTACGTCCGCCGGGTCACTGATGATCGAACGCCAGGTCCCTATTACTTCGAACGGACGAACGACAGCACAGCGCCGTGTAGTACGAACGTGTGAACGCAGGTCACGATTGGGCACGCATTCATCACATTTCGGCACGAGACCGATGTGGCGAGAGTGATTTCACGACACCATCGTCTGCACCCGATCCCTGTTCTTCGTCAATTCTGGAGTGCCCTCATGAAGATCCGTCTCGCCGCCGTCGCTGTCGCCGCGTCCGCAGCCCTGCTCGGCGGTGTCGCCACCGCCCCGGCCCACGCCGCGCCCACCGGCCAATCCCTAGCCGCCAAGAACGCGCTCGATTCGATCAACCCCCAGCCGACGGACGCCGCAGACGTCACCGGCGGAATCGAAGCCGCGAACGCGATCCTCAAGCAGTTCGGTATCACTCCATTCACGCCCACCATCGGCGCCTGCACCGACTTCACCTTCCCGCTGGCGCTCGGCGGCGCAGTTCCGGGTCCGTACACGCCGCCTATCGGAGACCTGACGGTGCCGCTTGTCGACATCGACCTGAACGCGGTGCAGAAGGGCGAGATCCTGTACGGCTTTGTGCCGATCGGAGCCTTCAACGACTCCGGTGACAAGT
This sequence comes from Gordonia sp. PDNC005, assembly GCF_016919385.1. Classification (NCBI taxonomy): domain Bacteria; kingdom Bacillati; phylum Actinomycetota; class Actinomycetes; order Mycobacteriales; family Gordoniaceae; genus Gordonia; species Gordonia sp. PDNC005. Next base: position 2,374,462 of record NZ_CP070351.1, on the reverse strand, counting down.
CCGGAATGCAGGCGGCGTGGTTCAACATCAACACGATGAAGGGCGGTCTCGGTGCTCCGATGGGTGGCATCACGGATGTCATCCTCGACGGCGTCGCGAAGCGGATCGGCAAGCTCGCGCCCGGACTGAAAGGGGCCGCACAGCTCGCAGTCGACACGACCCTCAAGCCTGCTCTGAACCTGATTCCGTCCAACGGAGTGCGCGGCGGAATCGTCGACACCGGGTCGGGAACCGTGCTCTCCGCGATCTACGGATCGGTGAAGAAGGGCGACGCCACCTGCTACTTCTTCCCGTCGCTCGGCATCGCGACCGCGAAGTAGTTCGCCGGTACTCAGCAGCCGCCCTCCTCCGCCCATCGGCGGGGGAGGGCGGCGCTGTGTGCGGCGAGTGGCCGGACCGTACGATGGACGGGCCAGCGCGCCCGACGAGTCGGGTAGGGAATCCGGTGCGAATCCGGAACTGACGCGCAGCGGTGAGAGCGACGTTCCGGACACGATGCCACTGGTGAGAACACTGGGAAGGCGTTCGGCAAGCGGCAGACCTCGAGTCCGAAGACCTGCTGGCTCCGGCGGGCAGCGGTCCGCAGGATCCGCTGAGAGTCTCGCGAAAACAGACTCGGACCCGCTGAAGGACTCCATGTCTCTCACCGCACGTCATATCCTGATCGGCTCGACCGTTCTCATTCTCGCCGTCGCCGGATGTGGAGCGACCGATCCGGAATCGTCAACTGCCTCCGCCGAAGGCTTTCCGGTGACCCTCCAGAACTGCGGCCAGTCGGTGGCTGTCGACGCGCCGCCTCGACACATCGTCTCGCTGAACCAGGGCAGCACGGAGGTCCTGCTTTCGCTGGGCCTGGCCGACCGTATCGCTGGTACCGCGACGTGGACCGACCCTGTCCTCCCGTCGCTCGCCGACGCCAATGCACGCGTGAAGCGGATCTCCGACGACTGGCCGTCGTTCGAGGCGGTGCTCGCCGAGGAGCCGGACCTGGTCACGGCGTCGTTCGGTTCCACGCTCGGCAAGGGCGGCACGGCGCCGCGCCAACGGTTCACCGACCTGGGCGTGCCCACCTACCTCGCGCCGTCGGACTGCGAAGGCAAGAACGACTCCGGCGGGGACGGCTCCCGAGACGAACCGATGACCCTCGACTCGGTCTACAAGGAGATCACCGAACTCGGGACTCTCACCGCGACTGCGGACCGGGCGGCCGCGGTGATCGCGGATCTGAGGAGTCGCGCTCAGGCGGCCGCCGATTCGATCGATGCACGCGGGACGCGGGTCGCGTACTGGTTCTCCGACTCCGAGTCGCCTTATCTCGCAGGCTGCTGTGGCGCGCCCGGGGTGATCAGTTCCGCACTCGGCCTGAAGAACGTTTTCGACGACACGCACGACGAATGGCCGCAGATCAACTGGGAAGTGGTCGCGAGCCGTGATCCGGAGGTCCTCGTCCTCGGAGACCTGACGCGCGACATCCAGACCGGCGAATCAGCGAAGGGCAAGATCGCGTTCCTCGAGTCCAATCCGGTCACCCGTGAGATGGAAGCAGTGAAGAACAAGCGCTATATCCTGTTGTCCGGGGCCGCGATGAATCCCTCGCTGCGGACGGTTTACGGCATCTCGGATGTGGCGGCCGGATTGAAACGGCTCGGCCTGGGCCGATGATCCACCGCCTGCAGACCCGACCGACCGCCCTCGCCGCACTGTGGCTGGGCGGTCTGGTGCTGCTGATGATCTCGATCGGCTTCGCGGTGACGATCGGCCCTTCCGGTCTCGGCATGTCCGACGTCGCCGCGTCTCTACGCGCGGAGATCGTCGGCGGCACGTCCGGCTTGAGTCGGCTCGAGGAGTCGATCATCTGGCGGCTCCGGCTCCCGCAGTCGGTCCTGGCCGCCGCGTGCGGCGCGGGCCTCGCGGTGTGCGGCGGTGTGCTGCAGTCGTTGCTGCGGAACCCGCTCGCCGATCCGTTCGTCCTCGGCGTCTCCTCGGGAGCGTCGGTCGGCGCGGTGTCGGTGATCCTCCTCGGGGTGGGCGCGGGTGTCATCGGCATGGCCGGCGGCGCGTTCGTCGGCGCCATCGCCGCGTTTGCGCTCGTCCTTCTCCTCGCTCGGCTCGCGGGCGGCACGACGGACCGGGTGGTGCTGGCTGGAATCGCCGTGACGCAGCTCTTCTCGGCGTTGACCTCGTTCATCGTCTACACGTCCGCGGATGCTGAGCAGACCCGTGGAGTGCTCTTCTGGTTGCTCGGGTCGTTGTCGTCTCCGTCGTGGACCGAGGTCGCGATGTGCGGAGCCGTGACGGTGGCCGGGCTCATCGTGTGTCTGCTGTACGCCGGCGCGCTCGACGCGTTCTCCTTCGGCGACGATGCGGCAGCGTCCCTCGGGATCCACGTGGCGCGCACGAGGCTCGTGCTCCTGTCGGTCACGGCCCTGATCACCGCTGTGGTGGTCAGTGTCGCAGGCGCGATCGGATTCGTCGGTCTCGTGCTGCCGCACGCAGCGCGGGCGATCGTCGGGGTGCGGCACCGAGTGATGATGCCGACGCTTGCGCTGCTCGGAGCGTTGTTCCTCGTGTGGGCGGACGTCGCAGGCCGTGTGCTCATCGAACCGCGTGAACTGCCGATCGGCGTGATCACCGCGATCGTCGGTGTCCCGGCGTTCGTCGTGGTCCTGATCCGAGAGGGCAGACGATGATCCTCCAGGCGCACGACATCGGGTGGGACGTGGGACGGCGGACCATCCTGACCGGGGTGGATCTCACCGTCGGCGCGGGCGACGTCGTCGGGTTGATCGGGCCGAACGGGTCGGGGAAGTCGTCGTTGCTGCGGCTCCTCGCCGGACTCCGCCGTCCGACGCGTGGGCGGGTCGACCTCGACGGCGACGACCTCAGGTCGGTGTCCAGGCGCACCGCCGCACGTCGAATCGCGTTCGTCGAACAGGCCGCCGTCACCGATCAGAATCCGACAGTGGCCGACGTACTCGAACTCGGCCGCACGCCGCACCGTCGGTCGTGGGCGATCGGCTCGGATCGGGACAGGCGAGTGATCGCCACCGTGGCGCGGGAAACCGACATCGAAGGGCTGCTCGGCGAGCGCTACGGCGCACTGTCGGGAGGTGAACGTCAGCGAGTCCAGATCGCACGGGCATTCGTCCAGGAGCCCGAGGTGATGATCCTCGACGAGCCGACGAACCATCTCGACGTCAAGTATCAGCTCAGTCTGCTCGACCTGGTGTCGACACACGTTCAGAAGACGTCCGCGGCTGCGATCGTCGCGTTGCACGACCTCAACCTCGCCGCGGCCTACTGCGACCGCATCGTCGTCTTGGCGGGCGGCAGAGTCGTCGCCGACGGAACTCCGGCAGAAACTCTCACCGAGGAGACTGTGGCGTCCGTCTTCGACGTCAAGGCCCGCATCGTCGACGACGACGGACTGTGGGTCCGAGTGGATCGCCGTTGACGCTTGTAGGGTTGGAGAAATGTCGTCGGACAGTCGGGAGCCGCTCGTGCCGCCGGTGATCGGGCTGCTCGGTCCGGTCACAGTCGACGGACGTGCCGTGCCGGGCGTTCGCGCCCGCAGACTCCTGGTCGCACTGGTTCTCGCAGGTGGACGCCCGGTGTCGTCGGCTGCCCTCATCGACGACGTGTGGGGCGACGATCGGCCCAAGTCGGCGCAGGCGGCGCTGCACACTCAGATCTCCCGTCTGCGTCCCTTGGTGGGTGACGCGGACCTCGCGGGTTCGGACGGCTCCTATCGCCTGACCGGTCTCGCCACCGACCTCGAATCAGTGGAACGGCTGCTGACGCGAGGCGATCCGGAGGCCGCGGTACGCCTGTGGCGCGGCATCCCGGGAGCCGACCTCGGCACCGATGACGGCCCCGCGGAACGGCTCCGCGTCGAAGCCGACCGGTTGCGCATTCACCTCGACGACGCTCGGGCGCATTCGGCGTTCGCTTCAGGCGACTATGCGACGGCCTCCGACATCGCCCGCGCCCGGATGGCCGACGACCGTCTCGACGAATCCGCGCACGTGCTGCTGATGCGTGCACTCGCCGCCGACGGACGAAAGAACGAGGCGCTCGCCGTGTACGCCGCGCTCAGGCGCACACTCGCGGAGGAACTCGGCGCGGATCCGGGCGCGGAGGCGACGGCTCTGAACGCCGCACTCGTCGCAGGCAGACCGCAGACGAGGGCGACACGTCGGTCACCCAGGCTGCGCCCCGAGCCCCTGATCGGACGTGCCGAGGATCTGGCGTCACTTCACGACCTGATCGCCCGGCACCGGGTCGTGACCGTTCTGGGTCCCGGCGGAGTCGGTAAGACGAGCATCGCCTCTGCGATGGGCGACGACCTCTCGGACAGCGGGGCATCCGTCTTCTATGTTCCGCTCGCCGCTGTCCGCGACGACGACGACTTGATCGGTGTGGTGGCGTCGGCACTCGGCGTCGGCGAGTCGGACGTGCGGACCTCGTCGGTGCCCAGGCTGCATCTGCGTGATCTCACGGACAGCCTCGGTGACGCGCTGCGCGCTGTCGACGCCGTTCTCGTTCTCGACAACTGCGAGCAGGTGATCGATGCCTGCGCGGTTCTGGTCCAGGGGCTGATCACCGCTCTGCCCGCGCTGCGCGTCGTCGTCACCAGCCGGTCGCCGCTGCTCATCGCTGCGGAGCAGGTGTATCGGCTGCCCGTGCTCGACACAGAAGGGGCGGCGTCGGCGGGAGTGGAACTGTTCACCGCTCGCGCGCTGTCCGTGCGTCCGGACGCGGAACTCGACCCGGTCGCGGTCGCGGCACTCTGCGCCCACCTCGACGGTGTGCCGCTGGCCATCGAGTTGGCGGCCGCTCGAACTCGAGTGATGAGCGTCGGCGAGATCAGCGACGGTCTGGTCGAGCGATTCGGGCTCCTCCGATCCGCCGATCGGACGGCGCCGCATCGTCATCGGACACTCGAGGCGGTCATCGACTGGAGTTGGGACCTGCTCGACGACGATGCCCGAGTCGCACTGCGTCGGACGTGCCTGTTTCCTGATGGTTTCTCGAACGCGGCCGCGGCAGTCGTCGTCGGCGTGTCGGGAGCGGTGTTGGCCGACGCGTTGACGGCGTTGGTCGATCAGTCGTTGCTGCAGGTGGACGAGTCCGGCGGCCGCACCCGCTTTCGGATGCTCGAGATGGTTCGAGAGTTCGGCGAGCGACGCGCGTCCGAGGCGGGTGAGGTCGCCGAGACGACCGCCCGGATGGGACAGTGGGCGCGCGAGATGTGCCGAGACGTGCGCGGTCGCTACGACCAGTCGCCGGACAGTGTGCTGGCGGCGGAAGTCGACGTCGAGAGCGAGAATCTCGTGTGGGTGCTGCGCCGCGCAGTCGCGGCCGGAAACGCACCCGCCGTGGACGTCGTCGTCGCGGTCTTTCCCGTGATCGCGGCGTTCTGGGCCAGCCGAGGACTGCACCAGGAGGTGGGCGCGTGGGGTGTCCGGGTCATCGACGCTCTTGGAACGCCGCCGACCGATCCGGACGACGACACACGAACCGCGTGGCAACTGACGCTGCTGATCGGTGCGGTGCACCTGCTCCCGCACCGCGACCTGCGTCGGGTCGCGACCGCCGCGTATCGACTGCGCCGCCTGCATCGGCCGGAACGGACCTACGACGACGTGGTGGAGTTTCTGGTCGCGGTGTCGTTGGCGCGTCGTCCGTTGAAGGCCTATCGCACGGTTCTGCGCGGCCTCGAACCTCATCGGCCGGACCGTGTCCGGTGGGTGGCGCTCACGATCCGGTTCAACGTGCGCGAGAACGCGGGTGATCTAGACGGGGCGCTCGCCGACAGCGGCGAGGTCGCGGCTCTCGCCGAGCGTCCGGACTCGTTCGCGGCGGCGATGACCGACATGACGACGGCCAGCGTCATCGGACAGCAGGGCCGCTGGGCGCAGGCGCTGACCCTGTACGAACGGGCCGTCGACCGGTTGAACAAGCTCGGCGCCGTCGACGACGCACGGCAGGTGGACGGGTACATCATCGCGATGCTGCTCTCGCTGGGGGAACTCGACCGTGCGCGAGTGGCGATCGATGAGCTCAGCGATGGGTGGAAGCCGAATGATCCGACTCCGCAAGGGAATCCGGAGACAGTCGCGCTGATGATGATCGTTATGGCCGAGTACCAGCGGCTCGCCGCCACCGAACCGGTCGGTGCGATCGTCGGCCTGCTGCAGCGAGCCGCCGACCTCCTTCTCGGACAGAGCGACGACACGTCTCGGGACCCGGGGCTGATGGGGTGCGTGACGGCGACGGTCGCCGCGCGCATCAGACTCGGAACAACCGAGGGCGTCGACGAGAGTCTCCTCGCATTGGCCGATGCGGTGTTGTCGATGCGTGATCACGCAGGCTGGGTCGATGTCCCGCACAGCGCGGGCGTCGCCTTCGTCAGCGGTGTCCGGCGCTGCCTCCAGGCGCCCGGCGACCCCGCGGGGGCCCGGTGGATGGCGTTGGGTCTGCGGCTGCGGCCCCGCCACGACTACCCGGCCGTCCACGAACTGATCGAGGACGCGGAAAGCCTGTCTGGCTGCAGTGGCGCCGAATGGGAGGCGGTCGTCGCCGACACCGCTGCGCTGTCGCGGAAGAAGGCGCTCGACGAACTGCACGAGCAGTTCGCCGAGCGCCGGTCAGCGGCTGCTACTTAGCGGTGCGGATGTACGCCCGGACGGCCAGCGGCGCGAAGATCACGACGATCACAGCGGCGCCGAGCAGGCTCCAGAGGACGTGCGTTCCGACGTGACCGTCGTTGCAGAGTTCACGGACGGCCGAGACGAGATGACTGATCGGATTGACGTTCACGAAACTGCGCAGCCAACCCGGCATCGTCTCGACGGGCACGAACGCGTTCGACATGAACGTGAGCGGGAACATGATCATCATCGACACGCCCTGGACGGACGACGCCTTGCTCATGAGGCACCCCATCAGCGCGAAGATCCACGAGACGGCGAAACTGCAGATCAAGACGAGGACGACAGATGCGAGGACACCGAGGGGTTCGGGACGCCAACCCATCGCGATGCCGACCGTGAACGTGATGACACTCGCCAGCAGATAACGGACGACATCGGCCAACAGGGCTCCCGCGAGTGGACTGATCCGTGCGATCGGCAGCGACCGGAATCGGTCGAAGACGCCTTTGTTCATGTCCTCGCGCAGCTGCGTGCCGGTGACGATGGAGGTGACGATGACCGTCTGGACGAGGATGCCGGGGATGATGACGGGCAGATAGGAACTGACGTCGCCGCTGATCGCTCCGCCGAAGATGTAGGTGAACATCAGTGTGAAGATGATCGGCTGCAGCACGACGTCGAAGAACTGTTCGGGGTTGCGGCGCATCTTGACCAGGCCGCGGAACGCGAACGAGAACGACTGGCGGACCGCGTCGGCGACGCTGACCGAGGTTTTTGCGGAACTGCGGACCGAGTCGATGCTGATCGATGTCCGCTCGAGAGTGGTTGTCATGGTGAAGGAGTCCTTTCGCTCAGTCGCGGCCGGTGATGGTGAGGAACACCTCGTCCAAGCTGGGCTTGGACACGGCGATCTCGTCGACGGTGATGTCGCGGTCCCGGAGGGCGATGAGGAGGTCGGGCACCAGGTCTTGCCGGTGCAGGGGAGTGGTGACGCGGCCGGCTTCGGCACTCAACGTCGCCGGTTCGCCGAGGACTGCTTCCGCGAGCTCGGCGACAGTCGCGGCGTGGGCGTGGTCGACTGGCGTGAGCGTCAGGGTGCTTGTGCCGATCGACTGCTTGAGCTGGTCGGCGGTTCCGTCGGCGATCACGCGACCGCGGTCGATGACGGCGATGCGGTCGGCCAGCTGGTCCGCCTCGTCGAGGTACTGGGTGGTCAGGAGGACGGTTGAGCCCTGAGCGACCAGTTTCCGGATCGTCTCCCACATCTGGGCGCGAGTACGCGGGTCGAGGCCCGTCGTCGGTTCGTCGAGGAACAGGAGGGGAGGCGTGTCGATCAGGCTGGCCGCGAGGTCCAGGCGTCGTCGCATGCCGCCGGAGAAGTCCTTGAGTGGGCGATCGGCGGCTTCTTCGAGTGCGAAGTCGGTGAGGAGTTCGTCGGCGCGGGCCTTCGACCGGCTCCTCGACCTTCCGAGCAGTCTGCCGAACAGGATCAGGTTCTGGCGGGCGCTCAGATCTTCGTCGACGGATGCGTACTGCCCGGTGACGCCGATGAGGGAGCGGACGGCGACGGCGTCGTCGACCACGTCGTACCCGAACACTGTCGCCTCTCCGGCATCGGGCCGCAGGAGGGTTGCGAGCATGCTGACGGTGGTGGTCTTGCCTGCCCCGTTTGGACCGAGGACCCCGTAGACGGAGCCGGCGGGAACCTGCAGGTCGACGCCGTCGACCGCGGTGTTGTCGCCGAAGCGCTTGACCAGGCCGCGGGCGTCGATGGCGAGTTCCACGCCGGCCCTCGGCGACGATGCGGTGGCGCCGTGCGGCGCGAGAATTGAAGTCATGCCGAGCACTCTGCTCGGTTGACCTGTCGTGGCCCTTACGTCGTCTTACACGGGGCTGTTGTGGTCTGGCGTCAGAACATGGTGCCCGAGAAAGGTGCGTGATCGGTGGCGAAGAGCAGGTCGAGGGCGGCGATCACATCCGGGCCGGGATGGGCCGAACCCTCGTGCAGCCGTCCGGCTGCAGCGAGTTGACGCCAGCGGGTGCCGCCGAGGTAGACCGACGCCAAGTCGGCCACGTCGACGGTGACGTCCGCGGCGGTCGAGCTGCGCTCTGCGCCGTCTGCGGTGATTCGGTACCGCCCCTCGTTGGACGGGAGCCGACGGTCGCGGACGGCGATCGTGACGGGTCGTCCGTGCCCGTACGAGCGGGCGGCCAGCGCCGCTTCGACGTCGATGAGCCGGAGCCAGATCTCATCGTGGACCTCGCCGAGCTGTACCGATCGCTGATCGGTCACGAGCAGGGGCAGCGGATCGTCGACGGACAGCGAAGCGACGGTGATCGTGTCGACGAGATCGAGGCTGAACAGGTGGGCCCACAGCGCACGATGTGCGGCGCTGTTCAGAGCGACGAAATCGGTGACTTGAATGGTCCGATTCCGGCTGGTCCACCACGTCGCGGAATCGAGCGGACGGTAGACGGCGTACCCGTCGTCGACGCCGTCGGTGCTGTGGACGATCACGTAGCGAAGCGGCTCTGCGTGCGCCCGCCGTTCTGCATTGACCCACCAGGACGCCGACCGTGTGGTCGCGCCGGGTGTCGTGATCCGTTCGTGTATCGCGGCCAACGACGAGACGTCGACGTCGTCCGCGATCCGTACGGCGCCGGGATCGTCGGGAAGCTGGCGCAGGCCGGTCCGGATCCGATCGATTCGAGCCGAGCGGCTGTGCGACGCGATTCCGTATCCGTACCGTCCGTAGATCACCGCCTCGGATGCTCGCAGGGTCGCGACCGCTTCGCCGCGAGCCGCCGCTTCGGTGAGCTGTCTGGCGATGAGGGCGGTCAGCACACCACGACGGCGGTGGGTCGGCAGCACGCCGATGTGAGTGACGGCCGCATGCGGGAGACGCGCCCCACCGGGCACGGTCAGCGACGTTGCGTACGAGTCGGCGCCGCCGACGATCCGTTCGCCGTCGAACGCACCGAAGTAGCGACCGTCCTCGGTGATCGTCGCCGCGTCCAGATCGCCGAAGTCGAGTCCGATCATGGCTCGCCCGAAGACGGCGAACGCCTCTCTCACCTGGTGAGGGGAGGTGAGAGGTTCGATCCGGACATTGCTGCTGGGCACGTGGACGATCACCCTGCCGAATGTAGTGGACCGATCCGCGGCGCTCCCGACCGCGATGCACACGGGGAGTGATTCGCGTCTAGACCAGGCGTTTTCTCTAGGTGCGAAAGCCTCTGATAAGGCATGATTGAAGGCGAGTGCGCCGCGCGGGCAAGGGGTCCGCGATGTGGGCGCATATTCAGAGAGTGAGATTGTGGTGGCTGTCAGCGGCAAGGTTGTGCATTTCGACTCGAATCGCGGGTTCGGATTCCTGGCACCGGTCGACGGTGGGGACGACGTGTTCCTGCACATCAATGACATCAGCATCGACGAGAACCTGCTGCGCCCCGGCGCAGTTGTGGAGTTCGACGTCGAGAGCACCGACCGTGGCTCGAAGGCCACGAACGTGAAGGTGACCGAGGAGGCTCCGGCAGGCGATCCCGCCGCTGAGCGCGCTCACCGTCGTGAAGACACCCGTGGTCGTTTCGGCGACCGCGACCGCGGAGATCGCGGCGACCGTCGTGACCGTTTCGACCGCAACGACCGCGGTGATCGTGGCGGCGACCGCGGCCCGCGTCGTCCGAGTCGCAACGCAGGCGGCCCGCTGTCGAACGAGATCACCGAGCTGCTCCTCGATTCGTCGCCCGACCTGACCGCGCGTCAGATCACGGCGATCCGTTCGCGGATCCTCGACCTCGCCGCTGCGCGTGGGTGGTCGAACGATTAATTCCGGACCTGCTGGTCGGTTCGCTGCTGACCCGCCTATGGCGGTGTACAGCGCAGACGACGTCGAACGCATGGTGGCCGAAGCGCCCAAGCTCGCCGTCGTCGATCCCACAACCGACCATCGGAGCGACTTCGCCCGCGATCGCGCCCGCGTGCTGCACTCGGCAGCACTCCGGCGCCTCGCGGACAAGACGCAGGTCGTCGGGCCGCGTGAGGGTGACAATCCCCGCACGCGCCTGACACATTCCTTGGAAGTGGGCCAGATCGGCCGCGGAATCGCGGTCGGTCTGGGCTGCGACCCGGACCTCGTCGAACTGGCCGGTCTAGCGCACGACATCGGACACCCGCCGTACGGGCACAACGGTGAACGTGCGCTGGAGGAGGTCGCCCGCGACCGAGGCGGATTCGAGGGCAATGCGCAGAATCTGCGCATCCTCACCGCGCTCGAACCCAAGATCCTCTGGCCGGACGGACAGAGCGCGGGCCTCAATCTCACCCGAGCGTCCCTCGACTCCACGCTGAAGTACCCGTGGTCGCGTTCGGCACCCGGAAGCAAGTACGGCGCTTACGTCGAAGACGAAGCCGCACTCGACTGGGTTCGCTCCGGCGCACCGGACGGCCGACGCTGCCTTGAAGCACAGGTCATGGACTGGTCCGACGATGTCGCCTACTCGGTCCACGACCTCGAGGACGGAGTGATCGGCGGACGAATCGACCTCCGCCAACTCGGTTCACAAGACGACCAGACGGCACTGGCAGATCTCGGCATGCAGTACTTCGGCGGGGACGACCGGGAGTCGTTGGTCGACGCGGCGCAGCGACTGTCTGAGATGGACATCTTCGCTCGGCTCGGTGAGTTCGACGGTTCGCTCGATGCGTCCGTGCGCCTCAAACGACTCACCTCTGAACTGATCGGGCGTTTCGCGTCGACCGCGATCACCTCGACTCGGAAAGCCGTCGACTTCCAACCGGTCAGCCGATACGACGCCGATCTCTGCGTTCCCGACGACGTCGCCGCCGAAGTGGCAGTGCTCAAGACCGTCGCATTGCGCTTCATCTTCTCCGACCCGAGGCACCGAGCCCGCCAGGATCGGCAGCGTGAGCGCATCCACCGCGTCGCCGAGATGCTGCTCGTCACCTCACCCGGCGGCCTCGACCCGTTCTTCGCCGCGCGATGGAATCGGGCGCAGAACGACCACGAACGCACACGCATCGTCATCGACCAGATCGCGTCGATGACCGAGGGGCGCCTCGAACGCCTCGACAAGTCGAGTGCCGAGGTGCAAGCCCACCTCGGCTGACGGATCGTCTCAGCGCGCGACGACTCCCGACCGGATCTGGAATGCGCGAATCGCGGCGCACAGGACGGCTCCGGCGGCGAGCACGAGGATCGGGGCGGTGATGCCCGCCGAAGGCTGGATCGCGCGGAGCAGGACCGGCAGGCCGAAACCGAGATATGTGCCGACGTAGAACACGCCGGTCGCGAGGCCCGCCCGATCGGTGGGCGCGTTCGTCTCGACGTCGAGCAGACCCTCACGGAGGCACAGGCCGTAACCCGAACCGAGTGCGACAGATGCTGCCACGAAGGCGATAGGCGACGGGTCCGAACCCGACGCGGCGACCACCGTGAAGCCCGCGGCGGCGAGCAGCGCGCCCCCGACGCCGCAGCGAGGGCCCCATCCGCCTCGCCGTGCGAGCACCTGAATCGCTACGCCGGACCCGAGAGCGAGAACCGCAGCGACACCCGGCACCCACGGGCCGTCGAAGTCGGACATGCGGGCGGCCATCGTCACGACCGACGTCGTGACGGCGGAGAACACCCAGAGGGACATCGGGAGGCTGGTCACCAGTGCGCGGCGCAGGCTGCGCGTGTTCTCGTCGTCGCGGCGTGAACGCGCAGCCGGGGTGTGTCGCTCCGAAGGGACACTGAATCCGGCCACGACAGCCAATGCGGAGCCGGTCACGGTCACGACGAACGGTGCGACCACGGACGCCGACCCGCTGAACTGGGCGATCAGGCCGGAGACCAGAGGGCCGATGCCGAATCCGGCGGTCAATGTCGCTCCGGCCGCGACCGTCCCCCGCCCTCCACCGAGATCGGCGGCCCACGCTGTGCCTGCGCTGACGGCGAGCCCGACACCGAGACCGACCGCGAACCGCCCGACGAACACTCCCGGCTCGGTGTGCCACACCAGCATCAGGAGATTGCCGAGCGCCGCCCCCGCCGCACCGGACAAGACGATGGGACGTCTGCCGACGCGGTCGGAGATCCCGCCACCGGTGAGCAGTCCGGGGAGCAGGCCGACGGCGTATATCCCGAACGCTCCTTCCAGCGCCGCATCAGAGATGCCGCTGCGCTCGTGAAGGACCGGCATCATCGCGACGAAGTGATTCGTCGCCCAGCCGGTGGTGAACAGAAGCGCCAAGACAATGAGGAGTGGGCGCCGCTCCGACGTCGCGGGACTCGTCACGGCGAGTCGAGTGCGGCGAGCGCCTGGCGCGCTTCGTCGAGTTCGCGGCTCAGTTGTTCAACGCGACGTTGGGCCTCCTCGCGGGCCGCGTTGAGGAGCGCCGTCACTGCCTCGTGCGCAGGGGCGTCGCCGAGGCTCCGCATCGCGGCGTCGACGGCTTCAGGGGTCACCGGACGGGAACGTTGCGGCTTGCGTGCACCCCGCACGAGAGACACCGACCATTCGTTGTCGGCGGTTCCGTGGATCGTGACGCTGACCGACGCGGTCGCCTTCTTCGCTGCCGCACGTTTGGCCGCAGGTTTCGGCGTCTGCTTCGGCGGTGCGTCGGTCGGCTGCGGCGCCGGTGCGGCGCTTCGCTGGGCATCCGCGGTACGGGTGGGCGCCGTCGGTGCGCTGGCACCCGCCGATGCAGTCCTGGGTTTTGCCTGACGCTTGGGTTTCGCGACCTCGGGCTTCGGCGGCGCCTTCTTGGACATCCGCAGCTCATCCGCTTCAAAAGGCAGCTCGTCGTCGACGCCCGTCGGGCTCACGGTGAGCGTGGAGCCGTCGATCGAGATGACGCGCGCCGACGCTCCCTCGGCGAGACCTAGGCCCGACATCCCCTCCCGGAGATAAACAGTCGCTCGTTTGCCGGCCTCCAGCGCGGTCGCCAACCTCGCGAGGTCGTCAGGTGTCAGCGATTCCGACGCGGGGGCCGAACGACGGCGTGGAGGCATGGCGTGATTCCTTCCAGGCAGTGGATTCTATGAGTACTGTCTCACACGGGCAAGGCGTTGTTCGCACGGGTGTGCGAACAGCGAGTCGAGGAGTGGGCTCACGAGAACAGACTGCGCACGTCGTCGGCCGTGATGGCCCCGGAGAACGCTTCGCCGTCGTCGATCAGAGCGTTGAACAGTTCCCTTTTGCGGTTCTGCAGCTCGATGACCTTGTCCTCGATGGTGTCGACGGACGCCATGCGATAGACGGTGACGGCGCGATGCTGCCCGATGCGGTGCGCGCGGTCGACGGCCTGCGCCTCCGCGGCCGGATTCCACCACGGGTCGGCGAGGAAGCAGTAGTCGGCGGCGGTGAGGTTGAGCCCGAATCCGCCCGCCTTGAGGCTGATGAGGAACACCTGGGTGGCGCCCCGCGTGAACTGCTCGATCTGATCCGCGCGGTTGTCGACCGGAGTGGATCCGTCGATGTAGCTGTACGCGATGCCTGCCTTGTCCAGGCGAGCGGCGACCAGGCCGAGAAAGCCGGTGAAACTGCTGAACACCAGCGCGCTGTGACCCTCGTCGATCAAGATCGGCAACTGTTCGGCGAGGTATTCGATCTTGGCGGACGTCACAGCGGTGTGCTCGTCGTCGACCAGGCCGGGGTGCAGACTCAGCTGCCGGAGCCGGGTGAGCGCTCGCAGGATCTGAATGCGATTGCCGTCGAAGTCGTCGAGGAGCCCGAGCGTTTCCTGCCGATGGCGGGCCAGATGGGTGTCGTACACCTTGCGGTGCGCCGACTCGAGTTCGAGGTGCAGCACTTGCTCCTGCTTCTCGGGGAGATCGGTGAGCACCTGGCCCTTGGTGCGGCGGAGCATGATCGGGCGGATTCGTCGCCGGAGAAGCTCGAGTTTCTCCGGCGCCTGTCCGCTCTCGATCGGGCCGGCGAAATGGTCCTTGAACAACAGTGGAGACGGATAGAGCCCGGGCGCCACAATCGACACCAGCGACCACAGTTCCATCACCCGGTTCTCCATCGGCGTGCCGGTGATCGCGAGTTTGAACGGTGCGTCGAGCCGTCGCGCCGCCTGGTGCGTCTTCGCGTTGTGGTTCTTCAAGAACTGCGCTTCGTCGAACACGGCGCCGTCCCACGGCATGGCAGCGAAGGCGTCGACGTCGAGTCGGAGGAGGGCGTACGACGTGACGACGACGTTCGCGTTTCCGACGCGGTCGTGCAGCGGCGACCCGGACCGCTTCTCGGTCGCCGTGACGGTCATGACGTCGAGGTCCGGAACGAACCGTCGCACCTCGGCGGCCCAGTTGGAGATGACACTCGTCGGCGCGATCACCAGGAACCTCGCGGTCGGATCTGCGTCGACGGCGCGCTGCATCAGCGCGAGGGTCTGGACCGTCTTGCCCAGGCCCATGTCGTCCGCGAGCACGCCGCCGAGTCCGTTGTCCCAGAGGAACGACAGCCAGTCGAGCCCGTCCTGCTGGTAGGGGCGCAATTGCGCGCGCAGACCGACCGGAGGTGTGACCGGTTCGGGTGGTTCGGCGCGCGCCAGCCGCGACATCCGATCGCGCCACGCGGCGAGCTGTTCGTCCACCACTCCGAGTTCGAGGAGTTCGTCCCACAGGCTCGCGTTGAGGCTCTGCGACGACGCGTGGTCGCCCTCGAGTTCGCCCATGTCCCGCGCTTCCTCGAGGCGTTCCCGGAGTGTCGCCAGTTCCGGGACGTCGAGGGAGAAGTACGTGCTGTGGTCCACCATCATGTGCGTCTGGCCGCCGGCGAGGGCGGAGATGACTTCGGGGAGAGGGACTTTGTGGCCGTCGACGTCGACTGTGATGGTCAGGTTGAACCAGTCGGTCGTCGCGTCGCCGGAAAAGTGAAGTGTCGGAGCGTCCTCCGCACGGCGGAAGGCCGGCGTCGGCCCGTCGGTGACCACCCGGATGTCCGTTCCGTCGGTGATCTGCGGGATCACCTCGGCCCACAGCACAGCGGCCTCCATCTGGCTGAAATGGGACGTCGACGTGCGAAGGTGGGCGGGCGCCGACACGAACGCGGCGTCGACGCTGCACCCGCCCTGCAGCTGCCGGAGCACCGCGTACAGGCGGTTGTACTTCTTGAAGTCACCGCGCCAGCGGGGAAGCTCGGCCTGCAGTCGTTGTGCGGCGGCAGCCACCCACCCGTGACCTGCGCGAGCAACGGCTTCGAGCTGCGGACGGTATTGATCCCACATCGCCGCTTCGTCGCCGGGGGTGCGATATCGCCCTGAAACGCCGCCGTCGAGCGGGTACTCGACGACCTCGCCGTCGATTTCGTAGCCGATGAGCCAATCGGCGGTGATCGTCTCCCGCGTACCGACACGCAGGACGGGAAACGGTCCGGTCACCGTGGCGGCGGGGAACGCGTCGGGCGCAACATCGATGACTCGCTCCGGTGCGACCGACGCGAGGGCGTCGCGGAACTCGTCGATCTCCGATTCGGCGACGCGGAGGGGCTCGTCGGACACGAGAAGCATCGACTCGGTCGGGGTGAGATCGGGGAGTCGCCCGAGGTGAGCGATCCCGTCGAGGACGGCCGCGACGCCGTGCACCCGCGGCCTGCCGATCAAGCGCCGGTGCCCATCCGTGGTCGACACGGGCCGACTGTCGATGAGCACCTGGAGTCCAACAGCGACCCCGGAGTCGGACGGCTCCACGCGCAAGGCCGTTGTGATCGGAGCATCCATGTCGACGGGCAGGTCGCGTCCATGGGTGTGGCTGTACCTCAGCTCGACGCCGGCGTCGACCGCCTCCCGAAGGATGGACCAGAAGATGCTCGGCGCGTACATGAGTGACATCGACTCGTCGTTCGGGCCGTTCCCGCGGGCCGTGGACAGGACGACGGCCAGCCGGGTGAGCGGGTCCAGGCCCACGACCGGGTCGACGTGCTGGCCGCTGACGAGCTTTTTCCATGTGACTCGCGTCGAGACCCATCGGCCCGTCGACGACAGCACAGTCGGCCGGACCTTCACCGAGGACGCGGTAGATGTGTACTCCTCGGTGAACACGAGGCGGACCGGCAGCGCACGCGTTTCGACGCGGGTGGTGTCGGCGGCGATCTCGGCGACGAGTGTCCGCCATCGCGACAGCGTCAGCATCGACGAGTCGTCGGCGGGCAAGCCCGCCTGGATCGCGTCGCTGGTCGCCGCGATGATCAGCGCGGCGCAATGCTTGCAGTTCTGTGACACCGGACAGGTGCATGAGGCGACCGCGCGAGCGCGTGACCCGAAGGTGACCGCCACCCGGCAGCGATACCGCTTTCGGCCCGACCCCTCCGAGTATCCCGACACAGTGTTGCCGACCCAGGTGATGTCGTCGATCATGCCCTTGAACGCGTAGTCGCGGCCGCGAGCGAGTGTGGGGTTGTCGAACATCGTGAGGATCGCGTCGATCCGGTCGTCGGTCCACTCTGCGGGGTAGTTCATCGACGTTCAGGATAGTGGAGGTGCGAGCCGCCGCTGTCCGCGTCGTCCACCGGAACGTTGGACTGCGGGCGACGGCCGGGCCCCGCCACCGGCCGTCGCCCGCGGCTTCGCGGTGAGGGTCCGTGCAGGAGTCACCGACGAATTCGTGTGGAGTGAAGGATGGCCGCGATGCCCGGATCGCGCAAGGGCGGTATCCACAGGCTTGTGCCGCAAGTGGCCGCCGCTAGCCTCCGTCGCAGGCGACACCGTCCCGGTCACGATCGAGATCGGTGCTGTAGCCCGGCTGACCTTGGTAGAGCGGAGCCTTTCCGGCGGCGCGGACGGCCGCGCAGTTCGGGTAGTACGCGGCTCCGGTGTCCTCAGTGGTCGGCGGCGTGTAGACCGGTGTGGTTCGGCGCGGTGCACGTGTGTCGACATCCACGTCGGGTTCCGCGGTGGTCGCCTCCGCCGGGGTCGTCGACGAGGTCTCGGCGGTGACGGTGACCGTCGTCGACGACACGACCGTCGACGTGGCTGTGGTCGTGGTCGTCGAGACGGCGGTGCTCGACGACGACGTGTCCAGCAGGGGTGCCGGCGTGGGCGTCTTGTCGGCGGGGCCGGCCAGGCAGATGAGGACGAAGCTCACGACGATCAGGCCTGCGGCCACGGGTCCGCCGATCTTCCACGGCCACCGGCGCCAGATCAGTGTCGACCCGAGGAAACCGACGGCGCCCCAGAACAAGAGCTGTCCGATCGCCTGCATCGGTTCGCTCCACGCCGTGAACGACGCGAGCACGCCGATCGCTCCGAGCACCAAGAGCACCCAGCCGCCGATCTTGGCCGCGGTACCTGGCCTGTTCGGCTCGGACGGGCCCGGCGCCGGAGGCGGCGGAACCGGTGGTGTCGGCGGAGGCGGGTTGAATCCGCCGCCGCCGGTGTTGCTGGGATCAAAAGGGTTGGCGAATGGGTTCGTCACGGCGCTGATCGTAGAGTCCGACAGACGCGGTCAACCGATCAGACGACGTGAATCACGCGCCGACGAGTCCGTCGGCGAGCGTCACCAGACCCGCAACTCGTGCAGGCACACCGGACCGGATCGGCCAACCGTGGATGTCGGCCTGCGACTGCTCGTCGATCGCCGATCGACCCCACCGTGCACCGAGAAGTCCGCCGGCGATCGCCGCGACGGTATCGGTGTCGTCGCCGATCCTGATCGCGGTGTGGAGACCGTCCCGGAGGTGGTCTGCTCCGTCGCCTTGAGCGTGAAGGACGGACGATGCCGCCGCCTGCAGCGCGGTGACCGTGTATCCGTTCGGCGTGAACGAGTTCGGGTTCTGGTCACGTGCCTCGTCGAGTCTTGTCCGCCACCAGTCGCGTCGGCTGTTGTCGATCAGTTCGAGACCGGCGTAGACGTCGATTCGAGCGTCGACCACGGCGACCCGGATCGCCTCGCACCACAGCACGCAGCTGTCGGCGGCTTCGTCGTCGAAGTGGGTCAGCCGCGCGACGTTCTGGGCTGCGTCGGCGAGCGCGTTCCGATCGTTCAGGTGAGCGAGCGCAACGGGCGCCGTCCTCATCAGTGCGCCGTTTCCGCCGGTGTGTCTGGCGGTCTGCGCGAAGTCGCGTGATGCGTCGAGCGTCCTCGTTGACAGCCCGGTGTCGGACGCCCCGCGCTGGACGGCGCCGAGGACCGCACGAGTCTGATTGCCGATGTCCGGTGGGTGCGACTCGAACCAGTCGAGAAACCCTGCGGCGACGTCGTCGAGCGCGGACTGGGTGCCGAACGTGCGATGCCGGGCGCCCGCCATCGCGACACCCATCGCCATCGACGTGTCGTCGCTCCACTCGCCCGGCGCGAAGTCTCCGAGCCCGCCGCCTCGCATCACCGGTATGCCGGTGGACGCGAGACGCTGACTGAACTCGTACGGCACACCGAGTGCGTCGCCGACCGCGCCACCGATGAGGGCGCCACGGGCACGGTCCTGCACGTCGTGAGTCAGTGAGGTCATGCTGGGTCCTTTCAGTCAGTCTCGTCTGCCGTGTCGCGGTCGGGAACCAGGTAGGTGACGGCGACGTCCCATGGCGCGACGCCCCAGCTGTTCACCGCTGCCATGGTGAGAACGCCGATGCCCGGGAGCGATTCGTCGGACAGGGGAGCGGTCACCGTCTGGCCGACTGGGTCGTCTGACGGTGGCCAGAAGTCGTTGTCGGTTGGCGTGGGCGCCGTCTCGATGAGCACGATCGGCTGCCCGTCGTTGATCAGTGCGCCGGCGAGGCAGTACTCGGCGTCGGACGTTTCCCAGCCGCCGCGTTCGGTCACGACGATTTCGGCTCGTCCGAACGCGTCGGTTGCGATGCGCGTGACCGACGCGTTCAGCGAATCCCAGAAGTCACCGTCGAATGCATCTGCGGGAGTGAGGGTGAAGGCGGCGTCGCCGACAGTCAGGGTCCCCGCCTCCTCGTCGAGCAGGCCGACCTCCCGAAACCTGCGTGGCGCGATCTCGGTGCGCGCGATCTGCCCTGTGCCGACCAGGGAGGCGAAGCCGTCGAAGTCGTCGACCTGCCAGATGCTCGGCGCGTCGGTCCACAGTTGGACGACACCTGCGACGGGAACGCCGATCACGGCGCTGGTGGAGTTCATGGCGCCACCGTAGCGCGAGGGTCCGACAGTCCCGACGTCGTCACCCAAGGATGACGGCCCACGAACGAGTCTGCCGAAGTGAGCGGACTGTTGGTGAGGTGAGCGGATCGGGGTTGCGCTGGGCGGGCAGGGGCGATCGGAGCGGTAGGGTCGGCGGCGTGCCCCATGAATTCGACGACGCCGTGGTCGCAGCGGTTCTGCGACACATGAACGACGATCACACCGCTGACAACCTGCTCATAGCGCGTGCCTTCGGCGACGCCGACGCCGCTGAAGCCACCGCGGCAGTGATGACCGGATTCGACGGTGACGGCGGGGTGTGGGACGTGACCCGCAACGGCGCGGTCAGTGAGCTCCGCGTTCCGTGGCCCGGTGGGCCCATCGAGGATCGCCCTGCCGTCCGGCGCGAGGTGGTCGCCGTCTACGAAGCGGCATGCGATCGCCTCGGAGTGACGCAGCGCGAGCACTGAGTGCTGCGACCGACCGCTACGACTCGCGGGACCGTCTCGACTCCCGATACTGCTCGATCGTCAAGCATTGGAGCTGGGAGTAGTTGCCCCCGCGATTCTCGACGTAGCCGACCGCGGACACGAACGGTTCGATCGTGTAGATCTTCGTCAACGGTGTGACGATCAACAGCTGCAATCCGAGCTTGGCGAACAAGGTCAACGCGTAGCGTGCCGAATCGTCCGACCCGCGACCGAACGCTTCGTCGATGACAACGAACCGGAAGTCTCGTGAGCAGGTCGCGCCCCACTTTAGGTCGAACTGGTACGCGAGAGACGCCGCCAGGATCGTGTAGGCGAGCTTCTCCTTCTGGCCGCCGGACTTGCCGTCGGAGTCGGTGTAGTTCTCGTACTCGGCGTCGTCGTCGACGTACCGCTCCGATGCCGCGAAGCTCACCCAGTTCCGTACATCGGTCACCAGGTCGGTCCACCGGCGATCCAAGTCGGCGAAGCCCTCACGACCGCGGAATCGTTCAACGATGGCCTTGACGAGAAGGAACTTCTCCTCGCTGTACTGCTCCTCCTCGGTGCCGATCTCCATCTCGCCGTCGCTGCATCGACGCAGGTCGGCGCGGAAGTCCCGGATCTCCTGCGATGCGGTCGGGTTCGCCTCGAGACGGATGTAGCGCCCGGGGTTGTACTCGATGCCCGACAGGGACTCGTTGATCGTGTCGATCTTCGAATGGATGAGATGAACTTCTTTGTTCAGCTTCGCGGCGAAGATCGCGATGTCGCGGATCGCGTTGGTGTTCAAGTAGTTCTTGAACTCGTCCTCGAAGCGAGGCAGATCGTCCTCGGACAGTCGACGATGGAGTTCGCGGTACTCGTCGGCCGACTTGATGTCCGCGTCGAATTCGGTGGTCAGCACCGGGTGGCTTCGATTGAACTCGGACATCCGATTCACGACACGAGTCTGGTACGTCCCGGCACGCGACGTGTGCTGCTCGGATGCATCGGTCAGTGATTCACCGAGGGCCGTCTCCAGCTCGCCGCACTCGTCGACGGTCAGCTCGGTGTCGGTTCCGCCGTCGACCTTGGCGCGATAGTCGTCGACCGCAGCGGTGATCGCGTCGAAGTGAGTCGAGGCGTCCTCGAATCCGGGCTCCTCGACGGTGATGCGCGCGGTGTCCCTGGCCTGCTCGGCCTGAGAGCGCGCCATCTCGAGACGCGACACCTTGTCGCGGAGGCCGTCGCGAGTGGCGTCCACCGCCGACAACTGCTCGCGGGTGGACGCGATGGTCTCGGTGATCTCGACCAGCTCGTCCGACGAGTGTTCGAGTTCGGACTTCCGGCGGGTCAGGTCGGCGATCCTGGACGCGACGGACATCCAGTCGACCGCGTCGAAGGTCGGGTAGGCGTCGAGCCCAGTGAGCGCGTTGCGCCGGTCCATCGAGCGGCGTCGGCCGTCTTCGAGCTCGGTGATCTCCGCGTCGATCCGATTGAGCTCCTCCTGGACTCGCTGCCCGGCCGTGAACAGCGCGTTCACCTTCTGCTCGTTACTCCAGCCGAGCACGTAGTCGCGGTGATCGTCGACGCGACGCGAATCGTCTTTCTCGTGACGTCCGCCGCCGGAGCGGACCTGACCGCTGACGGTGACGGCGTACTCAGCGGTTCGGAACTCGTCGAGAGAGTCCGCGCACACATGCCTGGCACGTTCGAAGAGCCGCCGCTCCAACCAGGCGTAGAACGGTCCCTCCTTGATGTCGAGCTTGTGCACGAGCGCGTTCGGCGGGGGAGTCGGAGCGCCCTTGCCCTGCACGCGCTCTGGAACCTTGAAGTACACGAGACGACCACCGAGATGGTTCGCATCGATCCAGCTCGAGACTGTGTCGTAGAGCTCTGTCGAGACCAGCAGGGAGAGTCCGAATCCGCGCAACACTCGCTCGGCGGCGCCTTCCCAACGGCTCTCGTCGGCGCGGACCCCGATCAGTTCACCGACGAACGGCAGGTCGTCGTGCCCGACGCCGACACCGGCGCAGATCATGTCGCGCATCCGCAGATTGCGCTCGGGGATGTTGCTGGTGCGTCCGCGCAGGCTGGCGATCTCGCCTGCGACGCGCCGCCCCTCCCCGTCGAGTTGACGACGATCGACGACCAACTCGGTGATCGCGTTGGCGATGTCGACGACCTCGGCGTCGAGTTCGTCGACGGCGGCGGACGCCTCCGACCGGCGGTGATCGAACTGTCCACGGTCTTCGACGGGACCGAGGCCGGATTCGTCGAGAAGTGCGGAGTAACGCTCGAACGCCGCGGCGCGCTCCTCGCGTTGGCGTTGTGCTTCCGTGATCTGCGCTTCCAGCGTCGCGATGTCGTTGCCGCCGAGACCGGCCTGCTGGAATTCGAGCTCGCGCACGCTGATCCGCAGGTCGGCGAGGTCGCGCTCGGTCGCGTCCAATGCGCTGCGCGTCGCCGCGAGGTCGCGGTTGTAGGTTTCGAGGCTGCCTGCGAGCAGATCGACACGACGCTGCGCGAAGTAATGGCGGAGGGCGGAGCGGCGCTCTTTCAACTCCTCCGACATCGCGATGTGGCTGGTGTACCGGTCGTGGTCGGCGAGCATCGGGGTGAGTTCGTCGAGCTGACGCCGAGCAAGGACGACGGCGTCGTGCGCCGCGGTCAGATCCTCGAAGTGCGCCACCATCGTGTCGACCCAGCCGCTCGAATCGAACGGCTCCAGCATGTGGTCGCGGACGAAGTCGTTGAGATTGCCGACGGCCTTCATCGACACGGTCTGGTGGAACAACTCCATCGCCTGCTCCGAGCGGACGGCGAGCGAGCGTCGGTAGTCGCGGCCGTACTCCGGGAAGTGCTCGTGGATGCGGGTGCCGCCCGCGGTGAGCCGCTTCCGGAGCGCTCGGAGGTCGGTGCCGAAGTCGGCGAAGTCGGTGGGGATGTCCAGAGCTCGATCGGTGACTGTGAAGAATCGCTCGGGCTGCCCGCTGTCGTGCCGCATCGAGAAGACCTGCGCCAGGGTGACGGTCTCGTCGTACCCCTCGTTTGCGAACACCCCGAGGATCACCGAGTAGTTCGACATGCCGCGCAACGCGACCGGGCGCGATGCGCCGCTGCTCTCATTGCGTTCGGACTTGTAGTAGCCGAGCACGTACGACCGCAGGTCGCGCTCGCGGGACTCGGCACCCGCCGCCTTGTTGTACGCCACGCGGTGCGCCGGCATGAGCAGGGTGGTCAAGGCGTCGACAAGAGTCGACTTGCCCGAGCCGATGTCACCAGTGAGCAGGCCGTTCTCGCCGTTCAGCTCGAGCGTCCAGACTCGTTGGTCGAAGGTTCCCCAGTTGAGAACCTGGAACCTCTGGAGTCGGAAACCGGATTTCGCCGAGTCGGTGGACTGCAGTTCGGTGGCGGAGAACAAGCCGGTCATCGTGTTTCCTCTCCGGCGATCGCGGCGTACTCGGCCAGGTGAGTGTCGAAGTCGGCGAGCCATTGTGCGTCGACATACGCTTTGATGACTCGACGTACCTCGTACTCGCCGTCCTGCCCCGGCATCCGCCGCAGGAATCCGAGTTCGGTGACACGACGGATCGCGGTGTCCGTCTGGTCGGTCGTGCGCGCCTCATTGGTCGTCGCCGGGAAGAACGGTGCGAGGAGTTCACGGAGCTGGTCGCCTGTCAGGATCAAACGGCTGCCGGCGTCGGTGGTGTCGTACTCGGCGAGACGTTTGCG
This sequence comes from Gordonia sp. PDNC005, assembly GCF_016919385.1. Classification (NCBI taxonomy): domain Bacteria; kingdom Bacillati; phylum Actinomycetota; class Actinomycetes; order Mycobacteriales; family Gordoniaceae; genus Gordonia; species Gordonia sp. PDNC005. Next base: position 2,350,537 of record NZ_CP070351.1, on the reverse strand, counting down.
CAGCAACGCCAACAACAGAGACGTGTGCAGCGGGAGTTGATGACGCGCGACGAGGCGGGGAATGCCGAGATCGGCGAGCTCGTCGTCGCTGCGGGACCGGAGGAACGCGTACCCCTCGGCCTCATCGATCACGATTGAGAGCCCGAGGGTGGCGACGTAGTCGCTGACCTGGGCTGCGAGGCCGACCACATGCTGCCACGCGGTCTGACCCGAGTCGCGGTAGACCACGCCTTTCATCAACGACGTGACTGCGAGAGACAGGTTCAGCTCGTCGCGGGGGACAGTGCGGCTCATGGGGTCTCCATCTCGACGTCGCTCGACGAGCCGGAGGCAGCGCTCGACGATCGGTTGTGCGTGTAGATGACACGCGGTACACGTGCGGTCCGGGACGCGCCCTCGTCGTCGGTCCAGGTGATCGATTCGGTCGAGGTGTCGTCGAAGATCTTGGTGAAACTGTCGTCGGTGAGTGACAGGTACGTGATCAGCTCGGCGAGACCCTGCGTCAACGGCGATGTCGCGAGCACATCGGCCAGGGTGACCTGTGTGGTCCGACGAAGGGCACGTCGCACGCCGTCGATGAGTGGAGCGGGGTCGATGTGGATCTGCTCGAACAAGGCGTCGGAGTCGCCGTCGGACTCTCCGTCCTCGATGCCGTCGGAATCGACCTCGAGGCTCGCGGTCGGCCGGAACAGCGGCCTCTCCATCGGCAGGTGGACGCCGGGCGACGGCGAGTCGATCTCGTGTGCGAAGTCGTCGACTCGTTGGTCGCGAACCGTGTACGCGGTCGCTTCGATGCTTCGAAGCAGGTCCATCACGCGCCGGTTCTCCAACCAGGCCTGATCGTCGAGGAACCGACGAAGTTGCTCCGACAAACGTCGGACGGTGGTCTGCGCGCGTGTTCCGGCGTCGAGCCAATCGTGGTGGATGTTGGTCAAGCGGGCGTCGGTGACAGTGTCGATCGACTGTGCCTCGCGGACGAGTCGGTCGAGCTCGTCGAGACGGTCCGCGGACAGCAGCAGGTTGTAGAACGCCTGGAAGCTGCGGCCCTGATCGGAGTCGGTGATCGTGGTGCGGCTGCCGACGATCTCGTCGAGCAGTTCGCCCTTGGTGCCGCGCCACGTCGCGATGCGTTCGCGCATCTGCCGGTCGAGGGTGCGGAAGTTGGCCTCGACCTCGCGGAAGTCCGAGAGGAGTGCACGCGAGACCTCACCGAACTGCTGGTACCGGTCCCGTCGCCGCGATGCGTCGAGGACGCTGACCTCCCCGCGTTCGACGGCCTCGATCTCGGCGTCGATCTCAGCGCGGCGGCGCCTCAACTCGGCGAGGCGCACCTCCGGGTCGGCGTTGGCTCCGTAGACGATCTGTCGGAGGAGGTCGAAGACGGTATTCAAACGGGATTCGGTGCCGATGAACTCACGATCGGCCAGCGACCGGATCCAGGCGACCGCACGTTCGACTGCCGGCGTCGCGTCGTAATGGGGTTCGTCGCTCTCGACGACGTAGTACTTCCGCAGCCAACCGGTGTCCGGAGCCGACCACTCATCGAGGTATCCCTTCGGCGTTCGGGGGTATGTCCCGTCACCGAGTCGTTTGTTGAGGGAGTACAGCTCGTCGTCGAGGAGGCTGATCAGCCCCGACTCGGAGATCTCGCGAACGTTGTCGTCGACGAACACCCTGCCGAGGAATGACAGGACCAGCGGCGCGTTGTCCGCACGCAGGAGTCGCCACGCCGCACTGGTCCGTCGGACGGCGACGATCTCGTCGAATTGCACGCCCGTCAGGGTATCGGCCGGGATCGGGTGTCCGTCCTCACGGTGCGTTCGGCGGCTACGGCGGCGCTCGGTTCACTCCCGGTGCTGGACGATGTTCAACAGTGTTCCGTCGGGAGCGCGAACGAAGAACCGTCGGACGCCCCAGTCCTCCGTGGTGAGCGGATAGACGATGTCATAGCCGCGTCGCTGTGCTTCCAGATAGGCGGCGTCGACGTCGTCGGCATGCACCGACATCGCTGAATCCTCCGGAGCGGTGAGGTCTCGAGTCACCAGTTGGACGTGTGCTCCGGACTCGACGTCAGTGAATCGTGCGACCCAACCGAGGTTGAACTCCTCGGTCTGCAAGCCGAGAAAGTCCTGGTAGAAGTCCCGCGCGGCGCCGATGTCGTCGACGGTGATGTTGGTGCTGATCTTCTTCGCCCGCATCACTCCAGCGTATGCCTGTCGGGCCGGCCTTCTTGATGAACGACGACGACCCCGCCGAAATCGGCGGGGTCGTCGAAGATGTACAGGTCAGAGCGGGCGGAAGCCCGAACCGGCGAACGTGGTGCGGTTGAGCGACGCCAGGATCGTCGTCATCTTCGTCGCCACGATCGGGCTGTGGATCGGAACGGCGGGGGTGAGGCACGGGATCGACGGGGTACCTGCTCCCGCGATGCGCACGCCGCCGTTCAACATCCCGACGACTCGTCGTCCAACGATGATCGGGCCGCCGGAGTCGCCGTGGTCGGCGCAGACGTAACTGATGGTGTCGACCCTGCTCTTGGCGAGAGTCGGACCACAGGTGTAGCCGGTGGTGCGTCCGGACTTGCAGACCGTCGCGTACGGGCGCGGGTATGTGCCGACGCCGGTGATCCGCGCGCGGCCGACCTGTCGGACCGCGCGGGTACGTGCGGGATTGAAGACGATCACGGCCACGTCCAGGGATGGGCTCTTGGTCGCGATCTGTCCGAGCACGCCCGCACCGGGATTGCGTTCGGATCGGATCGACGCTCCCATGTTGCCGCAATGCGCCGCGGTCAGACCCACGAGCCTGCCGGCACGATCGTGGCCGATCGTGGTGAGCGTGCACAGAGCGTTGCCGCCGACGATGATGCCGGAACCGCCGCCGATGGTGGCGCGGGGTGCGGCGTCCGCCGTCGCGGCGGGCATCAGGGCTGCGGTCGCGGCGACAGCTGCGACACTCACCAGCGCCTTCTTCAAGAACTTCACGTGGTCACTCTCCATTCAGTTCCGGCAGTCGGGGTCGACGAGCCGGGCGGCTGGGAGACGGTGCGCGGCCCGGATGGGCGTGGCGGCTCCCCCCTCGACGAACCGGTGCCATCCGGTTCGTAACGATTGAATCACAGGACCGTCTCGCCGAAAGCTCACTGGTTGTGTCCCGCGTGGCGGGCGGACCCGGCCTGCCGCAGTGGCGCACGACACTAGGGTGACCACATGGGATCCACCGATGTGACAGGACTGGCAGAGACGCTCGCACCGGGGATGGTGGTGACCGACCCGGACATACTCGGCGCATACCGATTCGATCGAGCGAACGATCCGGATGCGGGTACTCCGCTTGCGCTCGTGAGACCGGTCACGACGGAAGACGTGCAGGTAACCGTCCGCTGGTGTGCCGCGAACAGGGTCCCGATCATCACCCGCGGTGCCGGAACCAGCCTGTCCGGCGGGTCGACGGCCGTCGACGGCGCGATCACCATATCCACGGAGAAGATGCGGAACCTGACGATCGACACGGCGACGCGGACCGCCGTCGCGCAACCGGGCCTGCTGAATGGCGAGGTCAAGGCCGCCGCCGCTGAGAACGGACTGTGGTACCCGCCGGACCCCTCGTCGTTCGAGATCTGCTCGATCGGCGGAAACGTCGCGACGAACGCGGGCGGTCTGTGCTGTGTGAAGTACGGGGTCACCACCGACTATGTGCTCGGCCTCCAGGTAGTCCTTGCCGACGGCCGCGCGGTCCGGCTCGGCGGCAAGCAACTCAAAGACTCGGCGGGGCTGCCGCTGACCAAACTCTTCGTCGGAAGCGAAGGTCTGCTCGGCATCGTCACCGAGGTGACGCTGCGCCTCCTGCCGCCGCAGGCGCCCGCGTGCACAGTCGTCGGATCGTTCTCAAGCGTTCGAGCGGCGAGCGAAGCCGTGCTCGCAGTGACCGCCCAGATTCGGCCGGCGATGCTCGAATTCATGGACTCGGTGTCGATCAACGCCGTCGAGGACATGCTCAAGATGGGTCTCGACCGGGACGCGGGGGCACTTCTCGTCGCTCAGTCCGATGCGCCTGGCCCGGCAGGGGAGGCGGAGGTCGCCATCATCGAGCAGGCGTTCGCGCGATGCGGGGCGGGAGAGGTGTTCGCGACGGCGGACCCGGTCGAGTCGGAGGCGTTCACCCAGGCGCGCCGCGTCGCCATTCCGGCGGTGGAGCGCCTGGGCGCACTCCTGCTGGAAGACGTCGGCGTGCCGCTGCCTGCGTTGCCGGACCTCATCGACGGCGTCGAGGCTATCGCCGCCGATAACAGTGTGCTCATCTCCGTGATCGCGCACGCCGGTGACGGCAACACGCACCCGCTGATCGTTCACGACCCGTCCGACGCGGACGAGACGGCGCGCGCCAACGTCGCATTCGGCCAGATCATGGATCTTGCGATCTCGCTCGGCGGCACGATCACCGGCGAGCACGGAGTCGGCAGACTCAAGAAGGGCTGGCTCAGAGATCAGGTCGGCGACGACGTCATGGACCTCACGAAGCTCATCAAATCTGCTCTCGATCCCGACGGGCTCCTCAATCCAGGCGTCCTGCTCTGACCGGCCGCAAAATGTTCACGAGAGCGCACATACGTGCCGAGATACGCCGATGTCCGCCCGCCTGCGTGTACCTTTCACGAACACTGTGACCATCCGGACGGGTTCATCGCTCCCGGTCGAACTGCGGAGGGCCAATTGTGAACACCAAGTACTGGGCTGCCGCCTTCGTCGGAGCGGCGGTGGTCACTCTCTCAGCGTGCGGTTCGAGTTCCAACGACGCGGCAGAGCCATCGACTTCAGGCGCTTCATCGACTGCGAAGGTGTCGACGTTGACTGTCACCAGTTCGCCGCCGGAGACCACGCTCGCGCCGATGACGACCCCGGCGGTTGTCGTAGTAGGGGAAGGCGCGGCGTGCAGCTATCAAGGAACCACCGCGTCGTTCGGCGATGGGACGGTCGCCCACTGTGCTCGCCTGGCAGGAACTGACGCCCTCGTCTGGTCGAGGAACGCGACCGTCGCACCCAATCCAGCTCTCGGTACTTCGACAGTCTCCGCCGGAACGCCCTGTCACGGCTATCAGACCGGGTCATTCGCGTACGACGCGACCGGGACCCAGCTCGTCTGCAGCGACTACATGTGGCAGGTGAACGTGGGTCAGCGCGCCAAGACCGACTGGGGAGACGACCAAGCCGCATGGGCAGAGTGTCTCGAGACCAACACTCAGGCGGAGTGCAGGCAGCGACTCAGCCGCTGACGCTTGCGATCCGGGCGAGGATCACGTCGGCGAGCTCAGTCGGACGTTGGTCGGGGATCCAATGGGAGACGCCTTCGAACACTTCGAGACGGAAGTCTGCCGTGACGTAGTCGGCGGCCAATTCGGCGCCGACACGGTCGAGAGCGAAGTCGGCGTCGCTCCACACATGGGTCGTGGGGACGGTCACTCGCCGTTTCAGGTCACTCGGTGCACCCAGCATCATGGCTCGATACCAGTTCATCCCGCCGGTCAGCGCGTCCGTTTCAAGGACGTCGCGTCGAATCTCGGCTGCGCCTTCCGGAGTGAGGCCACCTGACGACAGCTTCGTCTCGAACTGATCGGGGAATCGACGGATCAGGAATTCCGGAACGCGGGGGATTTGAAACGCGAACATGTACCACGATCGCGGCAGCTGTCGGCTCCGGGTCATCGACTTGATGAAGGCTCCTGGATGCGGCACGGAGACCGACGTGAACGAGCGCACGAGATCTGGTCGGCTCGCGGCCAACGACCACGCGACAGCGGCACCCCAATCGTGTCCGACGAGGTGAACCGGACCGCAGTCGAGCTCCTCCACGAGCGCCACGGCGTCGGCCGTCAATTCGCTAGTCCGATACGCGCGTCTCCCGCGCGGCCGCGCGCCGGGGGAGTAGCCGCGCTGAGTCGGGGCGATCGTCCGGAACCCGTGCTCGTTCAGCACCGCAGACACGCCTGACCACGAGGAACCGGTCTGTGGGAAGCCGTGAAGGAGAAGGACGACGTCGCCGTCGGGTGGCCCTGAGTCGATGACGTCGAACGTCAATCCGTCGCGAGTGAACTGCTCCATCAGTGGGCCTCTCGTCGCTGCTCGTTGCGAGTTCGATTGTGCCAGAGTCGAACACGTCCGAGAAGGGCCGCGCAGGCACGAATCGGCGGTCGGCGTGAGCCTTCCCACAGCACTGCTTCGAGGTTCGAGAACGAGGCCGCCACCGGAGTAACTTGTCTCCTTGCCTCGGGTGGAATCCCGGCACCCCGGTGCCGCCCGACACTCGTCTCAGCACGCGCCGCGCACCCTCCCGCAGGCGCCACGACAGAAGGTGTGGACACGCACGCATGACCGGTTCGGCGAGCCCCCAGACGGCCGATATCGAGACCACCATCCGCGAGCGCTTCGCCTCCGTCGCACTTGTCGTCGAAGCGGACTTCACCCTCGACGAGCTTCGTGACGCCCAGCGAAGCCTGGGCGTGCTCATGCGTGACATGCCCGCGGGCGCACACATCGCACTCATCACCCGCCACCCGGCGCTGATCATCACCGCGCTTGTCGGTCACGCCACGACCCGGTCGTCGGACGACGACTTCTGGGATGGATTCTTCGCTTCGATCGGTGTCGATGCCGACAGATCGTTCTCCGCCGCCGTCTCAGCTTTCGCCGGCGACATGCTCCGCGAGGCGGGACTCCGCGATGTCGCTTCCCTTCGAGCCGACGACCTGCTGCCTCTTCTCGACCTCCATGCCGGACTCACGCCGCGCACCGTCGACGCCCTGGTCGACGTGATCGAACGACACGTCGCCGCCGGGCGTGCGCCGTCGGGCACGGCGATTCTCGATCACCTGACCGAACCCGGCTTCGCCCACCGTCACACCGTGCTTCCGACGGGATTCCGGGTCTTGCTGGAGCAGGCGCCCGACATCGCCGCGACCTTCCTCGCCCGGATCTGCGCGACGCTCGTCGCCAGTGTCGCCTCACCCGACGAGTGGAACGCCGACAGATTGACGCCCGCCACCGTCGACCTTCCGCCGACGGTGCTCGCCGCGGTGAGCGACCGCCTCGAGCGAACCGCGTTCCTCTCGGGTGACGGCGCCGCTGCTGCGCTCTGCAGTGCCCGATTCCCCGAACTGCGTTACGACGTGGCCGAGGGCTCGCTCACGGTGATCGTCCCGTCCGACGCTGCCGCTACGACGTGGCGTGTCTGGGCGGGCGACGCGCCCGAACAGGTCTCCGTCGGAGCCGATGAGGCCGCTGTGGTCCCGGTGACGGCGGCTCTGCGCGAGTGTGTCCTGGTCAGCCTGGACAACGGGGCGCGTCGGTCGGTGCCCGTCGTGTTGCCCGGCGACCCGGTTGTCCTGTTCGCCCCGGACGGACGGGTGATGTCGCGCCACCGCACTCTGCCCGCCGGACCGGTCGTCGCGTTGGTTCCGAACGATGCGGAACTTCTCGGAGCGGACCGCGCCGCGGTGCCTGTCATCGAGACTCGGACCGGACCGTGGGACGGATGGCTGCTGCGGACCGTCGATCTGGAGGGTCATCGCGAGCTGACCGTCCATCGCGACGGGCGCGCCGGGCAGACCCGTCGGGTGCGCCCGGCCGAGAGTCCGAGCATCGAGCTTCCGGAACCGCTCGCCGGAATCACCACAAGAGACGGCGACCCCGTGTTCGGAGAACGACCGCTCGTCGATCTGCCGGCTCACGAGGGCGACGACGTCAAGGAGTGGCGCGTCCGTGTCCGGCGGGCAGGAGCTATCGACTGGCTCGTCGACTACCCCTGGGCGGCAGAAGACTACGTGACCTCGGCGGACCCTTTCGACGGAGTCGAAGGGCCGCTCCTGGGGCGCTACGAGATCGTCGTCAGCGACTCGTACGGTCTCGACCTCCGTCGTGTCGCCGACATCGCCGAGGGATTGGACGTGGTCCACGAACCCGCAGTGCGGCTGCCCGTCGACAAGGGCCTCACCGAATCGACGACGGAGTTCACCGTCGACGGGGGCCTCAGCGTGGTGGACGAGACCGTGGAGTTCGCGCCGGACGTCACCGAGCTGATCACCACTGTCTCGGCCGGATCAGATCACCTCGAAATGGTCGTCAGGCCACCGCACGCTCTCGTCCGCATCGAGCGGTCCGGAGTTCCGGCCGCGTGGCAGACGTGTCTGGCCGAGCTCGACGTGACCGCCGCCGACCATCACAGGCTGGCGGTGTACGTCCCCGGCGCGATCGACGTGTCGTTCGCGCTGCTCGACGGCGATCTCGAGATCGTCCGCGAGTGGGACGCCGACGGCCGGTCGGGTGCGGAGTTCTCGCTCTCCACCCGCGGTGTCGCCGACGCTGCGAAGCGCCTGGTGTCCGGCACGCTGGTCGCGCTCATCGACGACGAGTCCGGTGCGACCGACGAGGCCCCGGTGGCGACTGTCGTGCGTGGCGGCGACCGCGCGGTCGTTCCGAGTGTTGTCGTCGAAGACCCGCTGATCAACGAGTGGATGAGCCTTGACGCGGCGCACGCCGAGGAGACGAGTGCGCCCGCCGACGAACCGCTGTTGGATCCGGCGGAGGCTCCTGTTGACGAACTGCTCACCGCAGATCCGACGGCGTCGTTGCTGGCGCTCGCCGACAGCCCCGTGTCGCCGGATCGGGTGCCTGCCATGTTCATCCGCTCAGGACTCGCGGAACTGCCGTTCGCGCCGAGTGGGCGCGCGGCGGCATCGCACCCGAATCCGTATATCGGCTGCATGCTCGCGATGGCGGAGATCGCCGATCCGACGGCGCCGGACCGCGATGAGGTGCAGTCGTATCTCGTCACCCGCGGCGGAGACGAGATCCTCCGGCTTCTCGCGTCGGGCCGGATGAGTGACCCGCGCACCGGTGTGTTCGACCGGAACGTGCTCGCCGTCGACGCCATGAGCCGCGACCAGGTCGACATGCTGTTCCAGCACTTCCGCATCGTCCCCGGACCGGTGCTCGATCTCGACATGCGCACCAGCGCAACCATCGACGCCTTCCATCGGCGGGTGGACTGGATGGCCGATCCGGTGAGCCTGGAAGCTCCACGACACGTCAACACGATGCTGCGCGACGTCCGTCGTTCGTCGCCGGAGATGTACGACTTGATCGCCGCACGCAACGAAGCGCTCGACGGTGTCGACACCGGAGGCAACCCGTGGATGCTGCTGTCGATGCAGTCGATGTGCTTCGCGGCCGTCGCGCGTCTGCAGGCGCACGGCCGACTGAAGCAAGGCGGCCTCACCGACGAGGGCCGGGCGATGTGGGCTCGGCTCGCGGACTACTTCCCCGGAATGGTGTCGACCGACGTGCTGATGGCGAATGCCGTCGCCGTGCGCGCCGCCGCGCTCGCGCGCGGCTGACTCAACCTGCGCGTCGGACGACGTCGACGTCGACTCCGGCTTCCCGATGCAGCGCTTTCCGCAGTCCGGACCCTGTCGAGTAACCGGCGGCGTGTGCGGCTCGGGTGAGGGTGGCGCCGTGGCGGAGACGGTCGATCGCGACATTCAGGCGTGACCGCACCCGCCATTGGTGTAGGCCGATCCCGGTCTCTGCGACGAACAGACGTTGCAGGTGGCGGGTGCTGACGCCGTGCCGTGCAGCGATCTCGTCGAGGGGTTCGGTCGACAATCCGATCTCCTTGGCCACGGTCGCGGCGACCGGATGGGTCGGCGACGGAAGCGCGAAGTACGGTCCGCCGAGGGCGGTGAGCACGCTGTCGAGCGCCTCCCGGAAGACGGAGATCTCGGCAGCAGTGCTCGGCGCCGCACCGAGCAGGGCGGTCATCACTGTGGTGATCGAGGGCCGCACGCCGAGTCGGTGGACACGTTCTGGCGGGAGAGTGGTCGGCGAGAGCAATGGGCCGAGGACGAGGCTGCCCGGTGCGTAGCGAGCGGCGTGCGGAACGTCGGGAGCGAGCCACACAGATTCCTGCGGGCCGAGGACGACCTGCTCGTCGTCGATCTCGAGTCGTGCCGATCCGGCACTCACATAAACCAGATGAGGTTCGGGGTGGCTGTGCATCGGGTGGCCGAGGAAACGGATCGAGTTCTCGGGGACGAGCGTGGCCAACCGGCCTGGCACCTGGTCCATCGTGAGGCCTCCTGAAGGTCCGTCGTGTCCGGTCCGTCTCCAGATCGTGTCGGGTTGGGATCAGTGGAGATCGATCGAGGGTCTAGCTTAGGGTTGCCTAATGATACGGCGAGGGGCTCGTCATGCCTATACGACCCCACGCCCGAGACTCGAGAAGAAGGACCCCATGCGTAAACCTCGCGCGATACCCGCGGTGATCGCCGCCGTGCTGGCAGTGCTCGCCCTGGCGCTCTCGGCCTGCTCGTCGAGCTCCGACGACAGTTCGTCCGGTGAGAAACGAACCGTGATCACTGATCAGGGCGGCGTCGACATCCCCGCGGCCCCCAAGCGAGTGGTGGTGCTCAACTACGCCCTCGCGGGTTACCTGTACGACCTCGACGTCCCGGTCGTCGGCGTGACGACACAGTCGACCGACGAGAAGGGCGAGTTCGCCAAGCAGTGGTCGGACAAGGCGACCGAGCAGGGCACCACGTTGCTGCCGTGGAGCGCGGACGGCTTCGACATGGAGGCGATTCTCGAGCAGGATCCCGATCTGATCGTCGCCGGCGGTCTCGGATTCCCGCTGAAGCACGCGACCACCGCGTACGACGAACTCTCCAAGATCGCACCCACTGTGATCGTCAGCGGGGACCTCACCGACTGGCAGGGGCAGTACGAGTTCCTTGCAGACAAGGTGTTCGGCAAGCCGGAGGTGTACCGTGACGCGGTCTCCGCGTACGACGCTCGGATCACCGAGGTCAAGAACAACATCACCGTGCCGGCGGGGGAGTCGGTGTTCCTGTCGATGTTGGCCGATGGACGTGCGTTCGTGCTGATCGAGGACCGCGGTCTGCCCAAGGAGTTCGCGAAGCTGGGCTTCCGCCCCGCACCGCTGTTCGCAACTGGCCGATTCAAGCCCTACACCGCCGGTGGCGACAGCTTTGAACTCTCGACCGAGCAGGTCGGCCAAGTCCTGACGCAGCCGACTCTGTTCCAGGCCGGTTTCAACGCAGACGTGACCACCGTCGCCGACATGCGCAAGCAGCCGATCTGGTCGGCGCTGCCTTCGTTCACCAACAACCAGGCATTCGACCTGCCGTACTGGGTGCAGCGCAGCGACTTCGACGAAGCGATGGAACTGCTGGACATCGTCGAGACCCAGTTCAAGAAGAAGTAGAGGAATCATGGCCCAGCTCCGGATCAAGCCCCTGCCCATCATCCTGCGGCGGCTGAGGGTGCTCGACGTCCGCAGTGTCACCGGCCGCATGCGGAGAGTGACCGTCGGCGGGCCGGAGCTGGGGCAATTCGAGCGCGACGGATTGTCGCTCCCGGCCTTCACGAGCGAAGCGTTCGACGATCACGTCAAACTGATCTTCACTGCCGAAGGCGACATCGCTGACGCGCTGCCCGCACAGCGGGAGCTGGGAATCGAATGGGGCGTGTCGGAACATCGACTGACCCGCGACTACACGCCGGTCCACGTCGATGTGGAGGGCGGATCGATGGCGTTCGACTTCGTCGTCCACTCAGACGGCGACGATCGTGGACCCGCCGAGACCTGGGCGTGTGCCGCGTCGGAAGGCGACGAACTCTGGATCGTCGGCCCGAAATCATCGACGGTGGTTCCACGCGACGCCGAATGGGCGTTGCTCGCAGGAGACGAGACAGCCCAACCCGCCGTTGAACGCTTCCTCCTCGACAGGCCGGTCGCGGGCCCGGCGCGGATCGTGCTCACGATCGCCGACGAGTCCGCACGACGCGAACTGCCACTGGGCCCTGACGACACCGTCACCTGGGTGGTCGCTGCCCCGGGCGATCGGGAGGCCCTTGTGGCCGCCGTTCGCGCCGTGTCACCGCTCCCGGGCGTCGCATACGTGTGGGCAGCGGCGGAGAGCCGGTCTCTTCTGGCCGTCCGTAAGTACGTGGCACGCGAACTCGCGGTCCCCAAAGACCACGTCGACATCACGGGCTACTGGCATCGACGTGAACCCGAAACGCCGGCTGCATCCGACGAGCCCGCACCCGCGGCCGCTCACGGTCTCGACCTCGTCGAGTCCCCCGTCACCTGGTTCGCGGTCCGCGCAGCGCTGCGGCTGGGACTGCTCGAGCTCGTCGACGCCCACCGGCCGGATCGCGCCGCTCTGACCGTGCGATTGGCGCTGCCGGATGACCGCATCGATCCGCTGATCGACGTCCTCATCGCGTGTGGTGTGTTGGCTGAGGACGATGGCGGTCTCACGCTCGGCGAGGTCGGCGACAGGCTGCTGACCGACCCCCACGAGGCGGAGGCGTTCAACGGCGCCGAAGCGGAGAAGATCCTGGCACTGAAGGACCTCGCCGAGGCACTGCCCACCGGCCGATCAGCGTGGGAGACGGCGACCGGCCAGACGTTCGCGACCCATGTGCAGTCGTCGTCCGCGGAGTTCGCAGAACTGATCGACGAGAGCAGCGGCCGGGTGTTCCTCATGCCCGCGGTCGCCGCATTGACGGCGTTCGCCGATCGGAAGACGATCGCGTTCTGCGGACCGGGTGCCGCTGTCGTCGCCGACGGACTGCAGGGCGTGGGCCGGGTCGACGGCGTCCGAACAACGATCGTCGGGACGAGCGACGAGGTGGACGCGCTACGTGCATCGTCCGCCGGGCATCATGAGTACTCCGACAGCCTGCTCGTCGACGGGTCTCCCGTTGATCTCCTGGTCGGCGTCGATGCGCTCAGCCATCTCAACGACCGGGAAGCGGTGGCGTTGCTGCGATCGGCGTCCGGGCGCGCCTCATCCGTGCTCCTGATCGAGTCGACATCGGCTGACGCCCTCGGAACGGGTGAACTCGAGGAGGCTCTGGTTCACGTTGCCGTGGTCGGCGACTCCCCGCGGAACGCCGACCGATTGTCGACGATTGCAGTGGCGGCGGGGTGGAGGGTCTCCGGCGCCGTTGCGCTTGGTTGGGGAGTGGACGCGGTCACGCTCACCCCTGCGACGTGACCGGCGATCCGACGGCGGTCGAGACGCGGCGGTACGTTCGGGCCGTCGGACGCCACCGGGTGCTCTGGTTCGTCGGAGCTCTTGTGCTGCTCGCGGTGGTGTGTGTTGCGAGTGTGGCGGTCGGCTCGGCGCTGCTCCCGCCCTCGACGGTGTGGGAGGCGCTGACCTCCTACGACGGCAGCATCGATCACATCACCGTGCGTGACGTCCGCGTGCCGAGGACGGCGATCGGCTTGATGGTCGGTGCGGGGCTAGGGGTCGCCGGCGCGTTGATGCAGGCGGTGAGCCGCAACCCGCTCGCCGACCCCGGCATTCTCGGAGTCAACGCGGGCGCCGGGCTCGCCGTCGCGCTCGGCGTCGCCTACCTCGGCCTCACGCAGATCTCGGAGTTCATCTGGCTTGCACTCCTCGGCTCGGTCATCGCAGCGGTACTGGTGACGGCCATCGCTGCGCGCGGCCCGGGCGGGGTGACGCCGCTTCGGCTCACCCTCGTCGGCGTCGCGATGACAGCGGTGTTCAACGGCATGAGCATGAGCTTGTCGTTGGTCAATCCCGCCCGCTTCGAACACGTCAGATTCTGGGGAGTCGGGACGATCGCAGACCGCCCGCCCGGCACCGCAGGTTTCATCGCGCCGTTCATCATCGCCGGGTTGGTCCTGGCGGTGATCGGTTCGCGGTCCCTCAATGCTCTTGCCTTGGGCGATGACGTTGCGCGTGGTGTCGGCGTCCGAGTCCGCTCCACCCAGGTGATGGGCCTGATCTCGCTCGTCCTGCTGTGTGGTGCGGCGACCGCGGCAGCCGGACCGATCGCGTTCGTCGGACTGATGATTCCGCACGCGGTCCGCCTCGTCGCCGGGGTGGACCAGCGGTGGGTGATCCTGTACTCGGCTGTGGTCGGTCCCATTCTGCTCCTGTCCGCCGACATCGTCGGACGACTCCTCCTCTGGCCCGCGGAACTGCAGGTCGGCGTGATCACACCGCTCATCGGTGCGCCGATCCTGATCTGGCTCGTTCGGCGGCGGAAGGCGGTTCGGTGACTCTGCATAGACGATCCGTGATCGTCGGGCTGCTCCTGATCTCGATCATCATCGCGTGTGTTCTCCTGTCCTTGTCCCTCGGCAGGACCGGCCTGACGATGACCGACCTTGTTGATCTGCTCGGCCCCGACGCGTCCAAGAAGCAGGTGTTCATCTATGAACGGCGCGCACCGCGTGCGTTCGCGGCCGTGCTCTTCGGTGCATGTCTCGGCGTCAGCGGTGCGTTGTTCCAATCGCTGACCCGCAACGCGCTGGGCAGTCCCGACGTGATCGGCCTCAACTCCGGCGCGTACACCGGCGTGATCGTGGTGGTCATGATCGGCGGATCCGGTTTCGGCGAACTTGCGGCAGGCGCGGTTGTCGGCAGCCTCGTGGCGGCCCTCGCCGTGTTCTTCCTCGCCTACCGACAGGGGCTTGCGGGCTTCCGGTTGATCATCGTCGGCATCGCGGTGAGCGCCGTCCTCTCATCGTTCAATCACTGGTTCAGTGTGCGCGCAGACCTCGACGAATCGATGCGCGCCGCGATCTGGGGCGCGGGCTCGCTCAACGGCATGACGTGGACGCCGCTGATCGTCACAGCGTGCGTCGCCGCAGTGATGGCGCTGAGCCTTCCACGTCTCGCATTCCTCACTCGGGCCCTGGACCTGGGGGAGGACACCGCGGCGTCGCTCGGCGTGCGGGTGGAGCAGACCAAACTCGTGATGGTGATCGTCGGAGTGGTGTTCACTGCCATCGTCACAGCAGTCGCAGGCCCGATCGGCTTCGTCTCTCTCGCTGCGCCGCAGATCGCGAAACGACTACTCGGCCGGCCATCGCTGAGTCTGGGCGGATCGGCACTGGTAGGTGCCGCTGTGCTCGCGATCGGCGACTTGGCGGCCCAACACCTCCTCGGCGACGTCCACCCGCCGGTGGGCGCCGTCACAGTCACTCTCGGTGGCCTCTACCTCGTCTGGCTGCTCCTGCGCGAATCGTCGAAATGACTCAAGCGGCGTTCGTCGCGACACCGAGCAGAGGCTGATCGTCCGGAGCGAGGGCGTACCCGCGATCCCATGGAAGTCGATGGCTCATGTCCGCCCAGACGAGTTGAACCGCCTGGAATCCGCGCCCGAACAACAGGGCCGTGATGCGGAGCGCCGACGCGTCGATCACGTTGATCGCCGTGAAGTCGGATCCGGGAGCGCTCGTCAGGTCGCTCAGGATGGCGCCCGCACCGAAGTCGGGGCGAGCGACGATGAGCGTGGCGGCCTCGTTGAGAACCGGGCCCGCTTGTTCAGGATCGACACCGGTGATGACGAGTTCGGGGCGGCCGAGCTCGGTCAGGCCTGTCGTGTAGGCGATCGGAGGTGCCGTTGCGTCGCCGTACACGCCTGTGACGGCCCACGACCCGGCGGCGATAAGGGCGAGGGCGTGTCCGACCAGATCGTCCGACCCGCTGCAGCGGGGATCCCATTCATACATGTTCACTCCTTCGGTTCGGCGGTCCGTCGGCGACGAATCGCTCATGTGTTCGATCTGAGGGGTACGTTAGACCTCGGGTACGACAGAACGGACTAAAGGCACTCTGACGTGCGCGAATGCAGATTTCGAGGCACGATCGACGGCAGGTCCGCCGTTCAGTGCGGTCCGCAGGATCACGAAGGGACACCAGTCATGGCAGGAACGTTCAAGATCAAGAAGAACGCGGGCGGCAAGTACTTCTTCAACCTCGTCGCCGGCAACGGCGAGGTGGTCGCCACCAGTCAGCCGTACGCATCGAAGGACGGCGCGATCAAGGGAACCGAAGCCGTTCAGCGTGCCGCGGACGGTGCGAAGATCGTCGAAGAGGACTGACCGAATAGGCACGACCGCCACGACGACTACAGTGGTGGTCGTGCCAGGACGTATCCCCGATCGCGACATCACCGCGATCCGCGAACAGACGCGGATAGAGGACGTCATCGGCGAATACGTCGCGCTGCGACGCGCGGGCGCAGACAGCATGAAGGGGCTGTGCCCGTTCCACGACGAGAAGTCGCCGTCGTTCCATGTTCGGCCCAATCACGGCCATTTTCACTGCTTCGGCTGCGGTGAGGGCGGCGACGTCTACACCTTTCTGCAGAAGCAGGAGCACATCAGCTTCGTCGAGGCTGTCGAGCAGATGGCCGACCGCATCGGGTATCGCATCGACTACCAGGGCGGCGGCACGACGATCACGCGTGATCGGGGTACCCGCGCACGGCTCGTCGCCGCGAACGCCGCTGCGCAGCGCTACTACGCCGAACAACTCCGCACGCCGGACGCGCAGACCGCGCGCGACTTCTTGACCGGCCGCGGATTCGACGGCGCCACCGCGGAGAAGTTCGGCTGCGGGTACGCCCCGGCCGGGTGGGACACCATGACCAAGGCTCTGCAGGCGCAGGGTTTTGCGTTCTCCGAGCTCGAAGCGGCGGGCCTGGCCAAACAGGGCCGGAAAGGACCGATCGACAGGTTCCACCGCAGGCTCCTGTGGCCGATCCGCAACCTCGGCGGCGACGTCATCGGGTTCGGCGCCCGCAAACTCTTCGACGACGACAATCTCGGCAAGTACATGAACACACCCGAGACGATGCTCTACAAGAAGTCGCAGGTGCTGTTCGGTCTCGACCTCGCGAAGAAGAACATCGCCCGTGCACACCAGGTGGTGATCGTCGAGGGCTACACCGACGTCATGGCGATGCACGTGGCGGGCGTCGAGACGGCTGTGGCGTCGTGTGGCACGGCGTTCGGCGAGGATCACCTCGCTCTGATCCGTCGTCTGATGATGGACGATTCGTATTTTCGCGGTGAGGTGATCTACACGTTCGACGGCGACGCCGCAGGTCAGGCCGCTGCTTTGAAGGCTTTCGAAGGCGAGCAGGCCATAGCCGGGCAGACGTTCGTCGCCGTCGCTCCCGATGGCATGGATCCCTGTGAGCTCCGTCAGGAGTCGGGCGACAGTGCAGTCCGAGATCTCATCGCGCGTCGCATCCCGATGTTCGAGTTCGCGATCAAGGCGCTCATCCGCAACCACGACCTCGACACTGCGGAAGGTCGTGTGGGTGCGCTCCGCGACGCGGTCCCGGTGGTCTCCCGGATCCGCGACGTTGCGTTGCGCGACGAGTACGCTCGCCAACTCGCGGGCTGGGTCGGGTGGGACGACGTCGGCCAGGTCCTCGTGCGTGTCCGTGGCATGGCGAAGAAGGGCGGCGGCGGTCGACAGAGGGGCCGCAATGTCGGACGTGTCCGGCCTGAAGCGATGTCCACACCACCCACCGCCCGGCCATTGCCGAACGATCCACGATTGTGGGCGCAGCGTGAGGCGCTCAAAGCGGCGCTGCAGTACCCGGCGATCGCGGGCACCGTCTTCGACTCCCTGCCGGGTGAGTGCTTCAGTGACTCCTCGTACCGTCGCGTGCGCGAGGCGATCTCCGTCGCAGGCGGGACGGCGAGCGGTCTCGGGGGTGCCACCTGGGTGGACGCCGTGATTCAAGCCGTCGACGACGCCGCATTCACTCCGCTCGTCACCGAACTCGCCGTCGAACCGATGCCCGTCGAGGACGATAAGGTGCCGCGCTACATCTCCAGCGTCCTCGCCCGTTCCCAAGAAGTCTGGGTCGGTTCGCAGATCGCCGACATCAAGTCGAAGCTGCGGAGGATGTCGCCAGGGGGTGATCCGGACGGCTACAACGCACTGTTCGGCGACCTCGTCGCGCTCGAGGCCTACCGCCGCAGCCTGCTCGAGCAGGCATTCGAACCGGGCGCCGACGCAGTCTGACGACATTCGGACAATTCCGGGTCGTCGCATGAGATGACACGGCGGGTTCTATCGTGAGACAACGTAATTCGTAGCTCAGCCGGGAGGACCCCCATGTCTGAAACAACCACGGACGCGCCACGAGCGTCGTCCGGCGTTCGCGAACTCACCATTCGGGCGGTCGTCCTTGGCGGCCTGATCACGTTGGTGTTCACTGCGGCGAACGTATACCTCGGGCTCAAGGTGGGTCTGACCTTCGCGACGGCCATTCCGGCGGCTGTCATCTCCATGTCGGTGCTCCGCTACTTCAAGCAGCACACGATCATGGAGAACAACATCGTCCAGACGATCGCGTCTGCGGCGGGCACACTGTCGGCCATCGTGTTCGTGCTGCCGGGCCTGATCATGATCGGCTGGTGGTCGGGCTTTCCGTACTGGACGACGGTGGCGGTGTGCGCGATCGGCGGCATCCTCGGCGTCATGTACTCGATCCCGCTGCGGCGAGCGCTCGTCACCGGTTCAGATCTCCCGTATCCGGAAGGTGTTGCCGCTGCAGAGGTCCTGAAGGTCGGGGAGGCCTCCGAAGCGCACGCGGCCGACATCGACTCGAAGGGGGTCGACCAGAACCGCGGCGGTATGCGGGCGATCGTCGTCGGCTCACTGGGTGCAGCGTTCTTCTCACTCCTCGGCTCTCTCAAGCTCGTCGCGACCGAGGCGGCGGCGGCGTTCAAAGTGGGCTCCGGTGCGACGATGGTGAGCGGCAGCCTCTCCCTCGCGCTGATCGGCGTCGGGCACCTCGTGGGTGTTGCCGTCGGTGTGGCCATGGTGGTCGGCCTGGTGATCTCGTTCTTCGTGATGCTGCCCATCCGCACGTGGGGTTCGGGACCGGCCGCAGACGAGAGTCTTCTCGACTTCGTCAGCGGCATCTTCTCAAGCGAAGTCCGCATGGTCGGTGCCGGCGCGATCGCGGTTGCCGCGATCTGGACGCTCGCCACGGTGATCGGTCCGATCATCAAGGGCATCATCGCGGCCATGGCCAGTGCCAAGGCACGCAAGGCGGGCACCGTGGTGGACGTGACCGAGCGGGACATCCCGATCCAGTGGGTCGGCCTCACGGTGATTCTGGCGATGATTCCGATCGGATGGCTCCTGTGGGACTTCGCCGCCGACTCGCACATCTCCGATTCACTGGCAGGCATCATCGCAGTCAGCATCGTGTTCGTCCTGGTCATCGGACTCGTCGTCGCCGCTGTCTGCGGCTACATGGCCGGTCTGATCGGATCGTCCAACAGCCCGATCTCCGGTGTCGGCATTCTTGTCGTGCTGACCGCTGCTCTGCTGATCAAGGTCACACACGGTCCGACCGACGACCCGAACCAGATCGACGCGTTGATCGCGTACACCCTCTTCACCGCGGCCGTCGTGTTCGGCGTCGCAACGATCTCGAACGACAATCTGCAGGACCTCAAGACCGGTCAGCTGGTCGGGGCCACGCCGTGGAAGCAGCAGGTCGCCCTGATCGTCGGTGTCCTTTTCGGCTCGGCGATCATCCCGCCGATCCTCAGCTTGATGAACAATGCTTTCGGGTTCGTGGGATCGACAAACGCGGAGGGCGCCGAAGGCACACTCTCGGCTCCCCAGGCCAATCTGATGTCGACGCTCGCCAAGGGTGTGTTCGGCGGTGACCTCAACTGGGCACTCGTTGGACTCGGGGCGCTCATCGGCATCGCCGTGATCATCGTCGACGAGACACTCAAGCGGAGCACGTCGAGCATGCGTCTACCCCCGCTAGCGGTCGGCATGGGCATGTACCTTCCGATGTCGCTGACCCTGACTATCCCCATCGGTGCCTTCATCGGGCGCTACTACGACTCGTGGGCCTCTCGCGACGCGGTGGACGGCGACCGCAAGAAGCGCCTCGGCATCCTCCTCGCGACGGGCCTCATCGTCGGCGAGAGCATCTACGGCGTGATCTTCGCGGGCATCGTCGCAGGAACTGGTAAGGAAGCGCCGCTCTCGATCGTCGGCGACGGGTACGGCGACGGTGCTCAGCTCGTCGGCATCGCAGTGTTCGTGCTGATCGTCTTCGGCCTCTACCGCTACACCCAGCTGCGCTCAGAACGCGACTTCGCGGCGATGAGCGGCTCGCTGAAGAAGTAGTCGCACCCCGATAGTCGAGCCGCAGTCGAGACACGTCACTGCCGCGTTCAACCATTACCGCTCAGCGCAAGCATGGCCTGTACAGGCACTCCTCGTGCTGAGCGGTAATCGTTGGACGAGATCATGCAGGACGAACTCACGCGACATCAACTCTGCCGGGCCGGTCGTCTGTCAGGGGCAGGCGCGGGTGAGGCCGATGGACGGGAGGAAGAAGTACGTCGTTCGGCCACGCCTCACCGTGCCGTAGACGGCGCACAGCACAACTCCGGAGCCGGTGTCGACGACGCCGCCTCGGACGCCGTTCGACGGCACTATGCTCAGCACCTTCTTGAGGCGGGAGACGGTGGCGTCGAACAGCACGTCGGGGATCGGGGTCGACCGCGCGTGTCGACCGACGGCGTCGATCACGGTGTCGGTGAGCCCACCGAGCGGCGAGCCGATGCCGCCGCGCAACGACTCGAAGTTGAACCACGCGACCTGAACGCCGGACTTGTCGCCGAAGTCGGCGAACACGCCGACGGGCAGGAACCCGTACAGGATTTCCCCGCGTTTGACCGCGTTCACGCTCACGTTCGCGACGGTCAGGTTGCCGATTCCGGGTGTGTACGGCCCGGCGACTGCTCCGCCGACTGCGACGGGCAAGGTGAGGTCCAGGCTCAGGCCGACGGTCGGCGTGAACGTGGTGATGCCGAGTTGGCGGAGGAGGCGGTTCGCGCCCTCCACTCCGTCAACGGGAGTGGGGGCCGCCTGGGCCGAGATCGGATTGAGCGCCAGTGCGGCATCGATGGCTCGTGCGCCAGGCGCGGCAATCGCGTCCGCGGCACGGCCGACGATCTGCGTCGACTGCGACACGGCGGAAGTCACACGGTCACGGCCACGGGCGACGAGGGAGGTCACCGGCAAACGATACAACGAACATTGGCACGGTGTGTGGTTCGGCGATCAGGGTCACATGCGACGGCAGGTGCGTTTCTGCGACTCGGTAGGCTCTTCATCGCCCCGTTAGCCAAGTTGGTTAAGGCCCCGCTCTCATAAAGCGGTCATTCGTCGGTTCGAGCCCGACACGGGGCACGCCACGACGTAGGGCAGGGGAGGGCCGGGATGCGAGATCCGCTGGCTGCTCCCGCCCTGCGTCCGAGTTCGATGTTCTTCGACGTCTGTACAGCGCTTGTCGGCGGACTGATCGCGCTGGCCAATTTCGAGATGTCCACCGCGATTCATCTCGCGGATGCACTGATCTGCGCGTCGCTCGCTCTGCGCCGGATCTCACCGAGTCTGATGATGGTCACCGCGGTCGTGTCGGCGACGATCCAGGTGGTCTCGCTCGAGGTGTCGGCGCTGTCGTTGGCCTACACCGTCCTGTTCTTCACCGTCGGCGGGCACCCGGATCGACGCGTCCGGCGGGGGTCGCTGGTGGTCGCGCTCGTCGGCTCGGTCGTCGCGGGCGTCACCATTCCCCGAGCATTCCCGTCGGGCATCGCCGACCCGGAACCCAGCAACTTCATCTGGGGCGCGTTGTTCGCGTCTGCAGGCGCGGCGTTGTTCGTCGTCGGCGGATGGGTGACCGGATTCATCGGATACCAACGGCGCACCGTCGCCGCGGCCGAGGTCAGCGAGACGATCGCGGAGCTCGAGCGGCGTCGGGTCCTGGATCTCTACGACGAGCAGGCCGAACGGTCGCGGCTGGCCAGGGACATGCACGACGTCGTCGCGCATTCGTTGGCGGTTGTCGTCGCGCAGGCGGAGGGCGCCCGGTACACCCTCGACGCCAACCCCGAGGCGGCGCGTGATGCACTCGGGGTCATCGCCGACACGGCGCGAGAAGCACTCGCCGATGTGCGATCGGTCCTCGAAGAGCTGCGCAGCACGTCGTCGGCCGAGGAGATCAGCCGATCCGACCGCGAGCAATTGTTCACCCGGATGCGTGCGGCTGGAATGCTGATCGTCGTCACCGACGAAGGCGACGCGACCGATGTCGGTCCGACCGTCACCCGTGCCGCGTTCGGAGTGCTCACCGAGGCATTGACCAATGCGCTCAAGTACGGGGACCTGGCCCGTCCTGTGACGGTCCACCACGATTGGTCGGAGGGCTGCAGGCTGACCGTGCGGAACACCCTCTCCGACGACCCGCTCGCGCCCGGTGGCGCCCACCACGGAATCATCGGCATGACAGAGCGAGCCGCGCACGCAGGCGGCACTCTGCGCTCTGCGCGCGACGGCGACGACTGGCTCGTCGTTCTGCACATCCCCAATCAGGAAGGACTGCCGCGATGATCCGCGTCGCCCTCGTCGACGACCAGCCGCTGTTCCGCGGAGGCATCGCGATGATCCTCGAGAGCCAGTCCGACATCGACGTGGTCGCTCAGGAGTCGTCTGCCCTCGACCTGATGGCGATGGTCGAACGCGACGCGCCCGACGTGATTCTCATGGACGTCCGCATGCCGGGCGTCGACGGGATCACCGCCACCTCGTCACTCGTCCGCGAGCTCGGCGAATCCGCGCCGCGTGTGCTCGTCCTGACGACGTTCGACGTCGATGAGGCGGCCGCCTCCGCGATCGAGGCCGGAGCGAGCGGCTTCGTCCTCAAAGACGCGCAGCCCGACTTCCTCCTCGCAGCGGTCCGGGCCGTCGCGGACGGCAGCCAAGTGGTGGCCGCATCGGCCACACGACGCCTGTTCGAACGGCATCGAGCTCGGGCCGCGTCGACTCCCGGCCCCGAGTACAACGAGCTCACGCCCCGCGAACGCGAGATCTTGATCCGCGCGGCGCGCGGCTTGTCGAACGCCGAGATCGCGTCAGCCGAGTTCCTCTCGGAGGCGACGGTGAAGACGCACATCTCGCGGATCCTGTCGAAACTGACCCTGCGAGATCGTGTGCAACTCGTGGTGTACGCATACGAGCACAACCTGGTCTGACCCCCACCGAGTACGGCCGCGTGTACATCGCAAGTTGTACACGCCCACATCCTCGGGGACGACTCGATCCGGTTCTCGTGGCCGATGTGTAAGGCCTGGTCACGGCCATAACGTTGGTGTCATGACGAACACCGACAACACCGTGGCAGTGGCCATGCGCAATGTGTCCAGGACGTACGGCGACCCGGCCAACCCGATTCACGCGCTCCGCGACGTGAGTGTGGACATCCGCCGCCGCGAGTTCACCGCGATCATGGGGCCCTCCGGCTCGGGCAAGTCGACGATGATGAACGTGATGGCCGGTCTCGACGAGGCCACCGCCGGTCAGATCTGGCTCGGCCACAACCCGATCGTCGGCATCGGTGACACCGCCCGCACCATCCTGCGCCGCACCAACATCGGCTTCATCTTCCAGTCGTTCAATCTCGTCCCGACGCTCACCGCCGACGAGAACATCCGACTTCCGTTCGTCCTGGCCGGTCGCAAGCCGACCGCCGAGCAGGAGGCCTGGATCGCCCACCTGGTCACCTCGCTCGGCATCCGTGAACGCCTCGGTCACCTGCCGTCCGAGCTGTCCGGCGGCCAGCAGCAGCGTGTCGCCATCGTCCGCGCACTGGCCGGGCGTCCCACGATCATCCTGGCCGACGAACCGACGGGTGCACTCGACACCCGGACCAGCCGTGAAGTGCTCACTCTCCTGACCACAGCGGCCCGCGAATACGGGCAGGGCATCGCGATGGTCACTCACGATCCGGTGGCGGCGTCGTACGCGGATCGAATCCTGGTGCTGGCGGACGGCCGGATCGTCGGTGAGTACCGAGGCCTGGATCCCCGCCAGATCTCCGATCTCCTCATCAACCTGCAAGGAGCTGCCGCATGAAGGCCACGAGTTCCCGACTGACAGTCGGGTCGATCCGCGAACTGTCGGCGATCGGCGTCGTCTGCGGGCTGAGCGCGATGTACGCGACCGCGCTGGTGTGCGCGTCGAGCATCCTCGGCACCCTCTCGGAGGCGAAGGGCGGCAGCGCAGGAGTTGCGCTCGGCATCGTCTCCTCCGTGTTCATCCTGATCGCGCTGTTCGTGGCGGGTGTAGTCATCAGCAACGGTGTCGACACCGTCATCGCAGGCCGACGCCGGGAACTGAGTCTTCTGCGTCTGGTCGGCGCCAGCAGCAAGCAGTTGCGCGGAAGCCTGATGAACGCGGTCACCAAGATCGCCGCGATCGGTGCCGTCGCCGGGGTGCTTCTGGGAGTCGTGACGACGTGGATCACTCGGGTGATCCTGGTGAGCCGTGGCACTCTCGACGACCTCGACTACCGCGTGTTCCCGCCGCTCGCCGTCATGGGGGCGCTCGCAGTGGTGGCGACCGCCGTGGGTGCGACCCTTGTCGGCACCCGAAGCGCGCTGTCGTCGGCCTCCGTTGTGCGCTCCACCCGGACCGTTCGATCCTGGTTCCGCGACCTGGTCGCCGCACTCGGCATCGGCGGCGGCGTGGTGATCCTGGTCGCTGCCTGCTACCTCGGTGAGCAGGGCTCGCAGGCGGGGTTCTTCGCAGCGTTCTTCGGATCGGCGGTTCTCGCCGTCGGAATCATGATGGGCGCGGGTCGGATCGTCCCGGCCCTCGTCGCGGGTGTCGGTCGCCTCGTCGGCGCGTCACCGTCCGCGGTCATCGCCCGCAAGAACGCCGTCGCCGACCCGCAGCGGACCACCCGTTCGACGATCGGGTTGCTGATCGGAGTCACCCTCGTCACCACCATCGCCAGCGGCATGCGCTCAGTGCGTGAGTCGGTGACCGCTTGGGAGGGCATGAGCCCGAAGGAAGTGCAGGAAGCTCAGCAGATCCTCTCGGTGATGTCGTCGGTCCTCATCGCGATGATCGCGATCTCCGCAGTGATCGCCGCCGTCGGTTTCGTCTCCACGATGTCGTTGACGGTGATCGGCCGGACTCGCGAGATCGGCATGCTCCGGGCGATGGGCTTCACCGCGAAGCAGATCCGGTCGATGATCACCCTGGAGTCCATCGCGTTGAGCGGCACCGCCGTCGCCACCGGGCTGCTTCTGGGTATCGTGCTCGGCGCAGTCGGCGCCCAGTCGTTGATCGGCTTCATGACCGACGGCTTCCCGATCGGGCTCCCGCTGCCCGCTCTTGTGACGATCGTCGTCGGCACCGTCGCGCTGGTCATCGTCGCGTCGCTGCCGCCGAGCCGACGCGCAGTCGCGATCGCACCGGTCGACGCCCTGGCCGTCGCGTGACCGACTGACAACGGCGGCCGTCGAGGGATTCCTCGGCGGCCGCCGGTGTGTTGCGAGTGTTATACGTCCGCCCGCTCGCGGACCTTCGTGAGCGACGACCGGACAGTGGTGTCTGAGTCGCGGGCGGGAACATCGAACGGCTCGGGAAGCACCTGGCCCTCGCCGACGCCTTCGACCTCAGCGACTTCGCGCACCTTGGTCGACAGCGGCTTCTCGTCCACGAAGAGCAGGACGATCAGAGCGGCGACGGCCAGCGGAACGAAGAACAGGAAGATCGGGAGGAGCGCGTCGTTGTAGGACTCGATGATCGGGATCCGGATCTGGTCGGGCATCGAATTGACAGCGGCAGGGGTCAGGTCGTTCCGGCCGCTCGACCCGCCTGCCGCTGCTCCGGTCCCGCCGAGGCGATCGCTGAGCAGATCGACGAGGCGCGAGGCGAAGATCGAACCGACGATGGCCGAGCCGAGGGTGGCGCCGACTTGGCGGAAGTAGTTGTTCGCTGCGGTTGCAGTGCCGACAAGGGCGCCGGGGAACTCGTTCTGGACGATCAGGGTGAGCACCTGCATCGCCAGGCCGAGGCCGATGCCGAAGACGGCGAGGTACACACACATCAGCCAGGTCGGAGTATCGATGTGCATGGTCGACAGCAGGGCGAGTGCGATGCCGATGATCACCGAACCGACCAGCGGAAACATCTTGTATCGGCCAGTGCGCGAAATGATCTGACCGGAAGCGATGGAGGTGATGAGCAGTCCGCCCATCATCGGGATCATGTACAGGCCGGCCACGGTGGCGTCGACGCCGGTCACCATCTGGATGTAGGTCGGCATGTATCCGAGCGCGCCGAACATCGTGATGCCGACCATGAGCGCGGCGATGGTGACCAGGGTGAAGTTGCGGTTGGAGAACAACTGCATCGGGATGATCGGCGTCTGAGCTCGCTTCTCGACGAACACGAACGCAACAGCGAGGACGATGGATGCGATGCCGAGGCCGATGATCTGCGGGCTCGCCCAGTCGTAGGTGTGTCCGCCCCAGGTGCACATCAGCACCAGCGCGGTGGTCGCGGCCGCGATGAGTGCCATGCCCGTGTAATCGAGCTTCGGGCGTTCGGTGTGCTGCGGCTTGGGCAGGCGCATGAAGACGATCGTCGCGCCGATGGCGAGGGCGCCGAGCGGAATGTTGAGCCAGAACGCCCAGCGCCAGCCGGGTCCTTCGGTGAGCCAGCCGCCGAGCAGCGGGCCCGCGACCGACGCGACGGCGAACACCGCGCCCATGAACCCCATGTACTTTCCGCGGTCGCGTGGAGAGACGACGTCGGCGATCGCGGCCTGCGACAAGATCATGAGACCGCCGCCGCCGAGGCCCTGGATCACGCGGCCGATGATCAGCCAGGTGATGTCTCCCGCGAGAGCGCCGACGATCGAACCCGCGATGAAGAGGGCGATCGCGGTGAGGATCACCGGCTTGCGTCCGATGAGGTCGCTGATACGTCCGTACACGGGCATGACGATGGTGCTTGCGAGGATGTACGACGTGATGACCCACGTCATCTGATCGACGCCGTGGAGTTCGCCGACGATCGTGGGGAGTGCCGTCGACAGGACGGTCTGGTTGAGTGCTGCGAGCAGCATCGTGATCATCAATCCGATGAACAGCAGAATGATGTTCTTCTGCGACATCGAGCTCTCGCTCGGCGTCTGGGACGCCTGCGTGGTCTCGGGTGTGGTCATGTGAGGTCCTTCAAGGTGTTTCGGAAGAGTTCGACGGCGGCGGTGAGAGCCGGAGAGTCCGGGTCGTCGACGACGTCGGGGTCGAGTGTGTAGGCGTAACGGAGAACGGCGGATCCGACCATGACGAGCGCGGTGGCTCGTGCAGCGTCCTCGGCGTCGAAGCGTTCGGACAGCGCTTGCGCCAAGAGTTCCTGAGATGCGAAGTGGTGCTGTCCGCCGCGTGCTCTCAGCTCAGGGATGGACTTCACCAGGGCACGACGCACCGGTTCGTCAGTGCGGACGTGGCGGACGCTGCGGGCGACCGCGTGGACGACGAGTGTGGCCTTGGTCAACTGGTCCGGACCGTCGAGAAGGTCGTCGAGCGCGTCGAACGGGACCGTCGCGGGTCCCGCGCCGAGCACGGCGTCCTCTTTGGTGGGGAAGTAGTTGAAGAAGGTGCGACGCGAGACGCCTGCACGATCGGCGATGTTGGCGACCGTCGCTGCCGTGAATCCCTCGTCGCGGACGAGATCGATAGCCGCGTCGTGGATGCGCTGCAGTGTCTCGGCACGTTGCCGCTCGCGTAGTCCTCCGTGTGTTTCTTGCACTAGTGCATCATTGCATGAGTGCAACTATTGCACCAGTGAATGTGACTGACGAGACTCGGATGGAATGCTGAACCGGTGGCGCGGCGTTGGCAGTGGACATGACAGAGTCGGGACACGCGCAGACTGTTGATGTGCGGCACCGTCGGGTGGTGGTGATCGGTGCCGGTCAGGCCGGGCTGTCGGCAGCGCATTTCCTCCAGCGAGCCGGTCTCGTCGCCGGATTCGACTTCGAAGTGCTCGACGCCAACCCGACCGCGGGCGGCGCGTGGAGTCATCGATGGGACGCCCTGACGTTCGACCGGGTGAACGGTCTTCACGACCTACCCGAATCCGAACTGGGCGACGCCGATCCGCACGAGCCTGCGCGCGAAGTGATCAAGCGCTACTACAGCCGCTACGAGACGGAACAGGGGCTGTCGGTCGACCGCCCCTGGCGCGTCCGCTCAGTCACCAGAATCGATGCAGGCCCCTCCGGTGTGGGGACGGTCGAACGTTACGAGGTCACTGCGGAACACCCGGACGGTCGGACCGCGGTCTACCGCGCGGGTGCAGTCATCTCGGGGACCGGAACGTGGGATCACCCATACGTGCCGTGGTATCCGGGCTCGTTCGGCGGTCGTCAGCTGACCACGCGTGACTTCACGGAGCCCGCGGATTTCGTGGGACGTCGAGTGCTCGTCGTCGGAGGCGGCATCTCCGCGGTTCAGTTCCTCCAGATGCTCGACGAGGCGGGTGTCGACACGCTGTGGTCGACGCGGACGCCGCCGCGGTGGCGGGAGGCGCCGTTCGACCCGATGTGGGGTCTCGATGTCGAGAACAGCGTCGCTGCGCGGACCCGGGCGGGCCTGCGGCCGCTGAGTGTCGTTGCCGCGACCGGGCTTCCGCTCACCGCCGAAGGGCGTGTCGATGTGGAACGTGGACTGCTCGTCTCCCGAGGCGCCATCGCGGCGCTCACCGATGACGGGGTCGACTTCGCCGACGGTACCCACGAGCCGGTGGACGTGATCCTCTGGGCCACTGGGTTTCGGGCGGCTCTCGGTCACCTCGCTCCCCTGGGAATCCGCGACCCGGCGGGTGGCGTGCTGATGGCCGACGACGACGTGAGCGTCGTCGTGGCGCCGGGCCTGTACCTCGTCGGCTACGGCCGAAGTGCGTCGACACTGGGGGCGACTCGCGCTGGACGCCGCGCGGCGCGGGCCGCGATCCGCGCGACAGATGTCAGCGAAGACGCGTCAGTCAGTGAGGCCGCAGGGTCAGCGACTGGTTGAGAGCGCCGAACGGTCCCGACTCATCGTGGAGGACACTCGATGTGAGCCCGACTCCATTGGGGCCGAACGATACCGACGTGTCGAAGCCGATCCATTCGCCGTGCGGTTCGCGGAACAGGTGTGCGGTCAGGTCGAGGTTCGGGTAGGCGATCGTCGTCGGATCCATGCGGGCCGACATGCCGTTCGCGATGTCGAACATGCGGGTGGCGTGCGGCAGCGGCCGGACAGTCTCGTTGCCCACGAGGGGATGCGGCGACCGCGCCCAGACCGTCCCGCGGCCCGGTTCACGGAGGAGGCGTCGCACCTCGGCGGACGCGATGTAGCCGCCACCCCACATCTGCGAAGCATCCCATGGTTCGTGCGCGTCGACCGGGGGGATCGGATCGAATCCGGTGCCCGCGACGGACGACGTGTCGGACGGCGTGGTGAGCCAGGCGCGCAGGCGGACGATCACTCGGCCGCCGTACGAGAGTGTGCCTTCGACGAGTTCGATGGTCCGACCCGGCCGGACCACCTCGGCTGCGAGGTCGACCTCGCCGATCGGCATTATGCCGAGGATGTCGAAGGAGAGCCTGCTGATCACGAGGTCGCCCCGACGGGCTGCGTGATCGTTCTCGACCACGTGCGTCAGCAGTCCCAAAGGCGCCGCGATGTGTTGTTCGTCCAACGACCATGCACCCTGCACATGATTCGTCGCCCGATACCGGCCATCGCCAAGGGCGTGGAAATAGGGCTCGACGTCGCTGTTCCCAGTCATGGTTCGGAGCGTATCGACCCGAATGCCAATTTATCAACCCTGGGGTCGAAAGTGCTGAAACGACTATCCGGGCCCGCCTCGTCTACCGCAATGACGTGATCAGACGAACAGGCGGAGTGCCGCGTCGACGACGGCGTCGCGTTGGCGGCGTTCGGCGTCGGACGTCGGGTCGAGCCACAGGGAGGCGTGATTGAGCATTCCGTGGAGGCAGTGCAGGGCCACTGCCGGGTCGGAGGTAGTGAACTCGCCGCTCGCGACGCCGGCGTCGACGACGTCGCGGAAGATCATGTCGTGTGTGCGCCGCATCGCCTTGATCGCGGTCGCGTGCTCGGCCGGCCACGGGGCTGGAAAGGAGAAGATCGCCCCCACCTCGGGGTAGTCGACAGTCAGAATGTCGAGCTGGGTGTCGACCAGCACTCGAAAGCGGGCCCTCGCCGGCGCTCCGGTCAAGGGTTCGAGGGCGGTGGTCAGACGCCCCACGACGTCGTCGGTCAGCTTGGCCAACGCTTCGGCGACCAGCTGGTCCTTGCTGGGGAAGTAGTAGTAGAGGCTGGCTTTGGCGATGTCGGCACGTTCGGCGACGTCTTCGAAGCGCATGCCGTGATATCCGTTCGCTGACAGCAGTGCGAGGGCCGCCTGGATCATCTCGGCCTTGCGCCGGTCGCGGCGTCGCGACGTGCGGTCGGTCGGTGTGCTCACCGATCAACGGTGACACATCACCGGCCGACAATGTCGAACAGGTGTTGAGGATCGGCATGTCACGCGAATGACAGGAACAGTCGCTCCAGCTTCTCCTTGTCGACGTTCTCGGGCCCCTCATTGATCAAGCAGTGCTCCAGGCCGGTGGCAACCATGGTGTATCCGCTGCGTCGGAGAGCCTTGTCGACGGCGGCCAACTGGGTGAGCGCGTCCTCGCACTCGGAACCCTCTTCGAGCATGCGAATGACGCTCGCGAGGTGGCCGTGTGCTCGACGCAGGCGGGTGAGGACCGGTTTGAGGTCCTCGTCGGGCAGCTGCATTGTTCAGAGTCCTTCGCTGAGTGCGGTGAGGACACCGGAGAGTCGCTCTTTCGCATCCGTGGCGATCGGGCCGAGTTCGGCGGTGCCGGTGAAGTCCTCCATGACGGACGGGTCCATGATCTCGACCAATGAGCTGTGTGGTCCGTCGGCGGAGACGACGACGTTGCACGGGAGCAGCGCGGCGACCCGCGGATCGGCGGCCAGTGCCTGGTGGGCCAATTGGGGTCGGCATGCGCCGAGGATGATCTTCGGTTCGATGTCGACGTCGAGTTTGGTCTTCAGTGTCGCCTTGATGTCGATTTCGGTGAGAACGCCGAATCCGGCGTCGGCGAGTGCTTCGCGAACGCGCGCGACGGTCTCGTCGTACTGCGTGGCGACTGTTGTGGACATGGTGAATGACGTCATTCCTCGGCTCCTCTGCACAGTGTGGGGACGTCCTCCACCGAGTATCTCATAACCCCCTAGGGGGATGAGGGGGATGGATGCAGGTAACAGAAACGATGTCGAGACTCGCGGATGAAGGGCGACGGCGCGGTCGCCTCGGTGCACTCGGCCTCTGGGCGGCCGCCCACGGGCGCATCGTCACGTGGAGCTGGTCCTCCTGCCGGTGATCCTGTGCCTGGCAGGCCGCGCGGCGTGGTGGTCGCCGCGCGGCCTGCGTCGGGCACGTTTGCCCACGACTGACGTCGCCGTCGCCGTTCAGTCCTGGGTCGACAGGACCTCGGCGACGAACGCCTCGACGCGACGCGTCATCTCGTCGACCTGCATGGCGCGGATCGCGTCGAGGTCGGTGCCCTTGTGGTAGGCGGGTGGCAGTTTGCGGGCGTGCTTCGGGCAGCCGAAGTCCTCGCACACCAGGGCGCCGATCGTGTCGCCGCGTCGGCCACGCGACCCGGTGCGGCGGGTGGTGTAGAGGACGGCGTCCTGTGAGAGGTCGACGTCTCGGCACCACGCGCACATCGCACGACGGGACGGCTTCGCCTCGGCGCGGGTCAGGATGAGCGCGACGAGCTCGTCGCCCAGTTCAACGACGATGTACGCGCGGCGCGGGATCTTGCGGTCGCGCCAACCGTAGAACTCGCGGCGGGAGAAGTCGACGTCGTTGAAGTCGAGAGGGAAGGTGACCCGGGCGAGTTCGCTCTTCGTGGTGCCGCGGAATGCGGACAGGATCTGCTTCTGGGTGAGTGTGCGCATCGAATGCAACCGTTCGTGAGGTGCGCGGGCCGGTGCGGCTGCCGCGCGCGTGAATGAGGGGACCGTTAAGCGGCCGATCGCACGGATCGGCTGCGGGGCGCGGTCATCTTGACTCGGCGCTGAGCGCGCCGGAGTCCTCCTGCATTCGAATGGTCACGACGCCCAGGCTATGCCCGAGGACCGCTCGCAGCAAACGAGTTCGGGCGGAGAAAGGGTGCAGACAGCAGAAAACCCGCTGCGGGAAACAGCGGGTCTGTGTGCTCCCCCAACTGGACTCGAACCAGTAACCTGCCGATTAACAGTCGGCTGCTCTGCCAATTGAGCTATGGGGGAATGTTCTTTCCGAACCGAGGTCAAACTCTAGCGCATGGATTCTGTCCGTTGCAAAACCGCTGGTCAGTCCCAGATCGAGGTGGATTCGAGGTGTCCGATGAGGCGGGCGGCGCCGTCGTCGAACTGGCGGCGGACGGCACCGGCCGCAGCGTCGCCGTCACCTTCGCGATACGCGTTGATCAACTCCTCGTGGGCTTCGAGCGCGTCGCGTGCCCACTCGGGGTCGCGCGCGTACAGCTGATGCGGTGTGTACCGCGTCGCGTTCTGCAGGATCCATGCGAGCTTTCCGCTGCCGCTGACGTGATTGTGCGTCCGGTGGAAATCGAACTCTGCCTCGACGATCGCGGCGGCGTCACCCGACATGGCAGCGCCCCTCAGATTCGCGTTCGCCCACGCGAGTTGATCGATCTCCGACGGAGTGATGAGTGCACATGTCCGCCGGGCGATGCGCGCCGCAGCTTCGCCTTGCAGCCAGAACAGGTCTGCGACGTCCGTTCGGGTCAGATCGGCGACGGTGTACCCGCGGTGCGGGGCGAAGGCGACCATGCCTTCGCCCCGCAGCGTGAGCAATGCCTCGCGAACCGGCGTCACGCTAACCCCGAGCGCAGCGGCCGTCTCGTCTAGGCGGACTCGTTCGCCGGGGAGGAGCTCGGCCGTCATGATTCTGTGGCGTACGACCGACGCCACCTCTTCCGACAACTGCGGACGACGGCCCAACGCCGGCTGTGAGCTCGGCTCAGAGGCCATAGGTCTTTCCGATGACGTCTCGCTGGATCTCGTTGGTGCCGCCGAACACCGTCGAGATGATCGCGCCGCGCATCAGCCGCTCGGCGTCGAACTCCTTGGCGTAGCCGTAGCCGCCCATCATCTGCATGCCGTCGATCGTCATGGCCTTGCTGGTCTCGGTGGCCTTGAGCTTGACCATCGACGCTTCACGCGGCATCAGCTTGTCGGGGTTGGCGTCGGCGGCCTTCGCGACGCTGTACACGAGTTCTCGGGTGCACGCGATCTCCGTCGCGTGGTCGGCCATGCGGTGACGCAACGCCTGGAACGTACCGATCGGGCGTCCGAACTGCTTCCGCTCGGTGATGAATGCGAGAGTGTCGTCGAATGAACGCTGTGCCAGTCCGAGCTGCATCGCGGCGAGGATGAGACGTTCGGTGTTGAGTCCGGCCATCAGTTGCTTCCAGCCGTTGCCGACCTGACCGACGACGGCGGAATCGGGCACCTTGCAGTCGGTGAAGTAGAGGTCGTTCACCTCGCGGCCCCCGAGAGTGTCGATCTGTGAGATCTGCAGGCCGGGTGTGTCGGCGGGGATATGGAACTGGGTGAGACCCTCGTGCTTGCCGCCGCTGCGGTCGGTGCGAGCGATGAGCAGTATCGACTTCGCGAAATGGGCGTTTGAGCACCACGTCTTCTGGCCGTTGATGACCCAGC
The DNA here is from genome assembly GCF_016919385.1 of Gordonia sp. PDNC005. Taxonomy (NCBI): domain Bacteria; kingdom Bacillati; phylum Actinomycetota; class Actinomycetes; order Mycobacteriales; family Gordoniaceae; genus Gordonia; species Gordonia sp. PDNC005. Next base: position 2,317,015 of record NZ_CP070351.1, on the reverse strand, counting down.
CGCCGTCGACCTTGTCGGCACGGCAGGTGAGCGCGCCGACGTCGGAGCCTGCTTCGGGCTCGGACATCGAGATCGACAGCGCGTCACCCGCGACGACTCCTTCGAGCACCTCACGCTTGAGGTCGTCGTTGGCGAACTTCTCGTACGCCGCCGCGGTGATCAGCGTCGGTCCGATCCCGCCGATCGGCGCCTGGTTGCGGATCGCTTCCTCGAGGAAGATGCAGAGCTCGACGTTTCCGGCGCCTGCGCCGCCGAACTCCTCCGGAACGATGATGCCGGCCCAGCCGAGGTCGGCCATCTTCTTGTACAGCTCCTGCGAGTGGTTCTCCTCGCCGTTGTTCGTCCACTTGTCACGCTGCTCGCGCGTGCCGGTCTCGCGCTGGCAGAAATCGGTGACCGCCTGTGCGAACGCAGTCTGCTCGGGGGTGAAAGTGACCATGTGGACGTCTCCTGATGATGGAAGGTGCCTGCGCCGCCATGTGCGACACTCTGTTATCAGATATATGTGATTAGACGAGCTGTGGCAAGGGGCACATCGAAGAGCCGCTACATTGGTGCCCATGTCCTCCAGCTCTGACGACACCCCGACACCGCTCGACGGTGACGACTTCCTCGCCGTGAACAGGGCGAATCGCGAACGCATCCGTGTTGAGGAGGCAGGGAAGGCGGACGACGCCGTCGACCTCACGAAGTCGGGCGACACGGCTGAGTTGTCGGGGTCCGGCCGACGCAACGTCGTTGTCGTGGCACTGGGCGCGACAGTGGCAGTCCTGGTGGTGGCGGTGATCGTGCTCGGAGTGCTCCTCGCGGGGAAGTCGGGGAACGATGGCGGCACCGACGAGCAGGGTGCGCTCCGCGACGCGAAGACGTACGCGTCGGAGATGTTCACCTATCAATCAGGCAAGTACGACGACCTCGATCGGCGTATTCGAGCGATCTCGGCTCCCGAGTTCGCCGACGAGTACATCAAGTCGTCCCAGCTCGCGCGGAAGGCGAACGACGAAGCTAAGGCGTCGTCGAAGGGCTCGGCGACCAGTGCGGGCATCGTGTCCATCGACCCCGACCAGGCGGTGGTCCTCGTGGCTCTCGACATGGCAGTGACCAGCCCTGATGCGCCGGTCCTCGGCCAGGGGGATCCGTCGCAGTCGCGTGTGGAACTGACACTTGTGAAGACCGACGGTCGTTGGCTGGTCTCCGGGTTGGACGTCGTCTAGCGTCGGCGAGTTGCCACGCGCCACTAGAACGGCGGCGGGACGTCTGGTGCAGCTGGGGCAGTAGGGACGCCTTCCCGCTTGCGGCGTCAGCCGGTCAATGTCTTCGCGCATGCCGCCGCCACCAGGGGCTTCCCGATCCCGGGCTGCCCGTTGACCAGATCGGTCGCGACATTCAGGCTCGCGTGGACGAGGAATCGCGCCTGCGCGGTGGTCAGGTCTGGCCGCGCGCGTACGACCCAGGCTGCCCATTCGTCGACGTTGAGTCGTTGGCTTCGACGCAGAGCTCGACGCTCGCTGTCGTCCACCGCGCCGATCCCGTTCATGTAGACGGTCATGATGTCGGGCGCGTCGACGCAGAGATCGCTGTACCGCTCGGCAAGGGCCACGACCGCCTCGCTCGGCGTCTGCGCTTGGGCAAGAGCCGCAGCGACTGCGTCTGTGGTGCGGTCCGCCGTTCGCCAGAGGGCGGCCGCGAGGATGGCGCTCTTGGACGAGAAGTGACGGTAGACGCCGGAGGCCGGCAGTCCGACGGCGTTGCCGATGTCGTCGACCGTCACCTCGTGGAAGCCTCGATCGGCGAAGAGTCGCACCGACGCCGCAAGGATCGCCTCGCGTCTGCCGGTAGGCGCCAACCCGGCAGTGGGGACCTGGGCGGCTGTGTGCTGGGGCACGTCCACCTCGACGATGCGAGCTGCGGCGTTCGACAGCAGGTCGACTGCGGCGCGTCGGCCCAGGACTGCGCGGTGGGTGGTCGCGCTCGCCGCCACGGAGAGGGATGCTATGGTCACGGCCTGTGCCGTCGCGCGGTCGACATCGGGTCGGGCCGCCTCGACGAGCGCCCTGAGTCTGCGGTTCAGTCGGATCCGCACGTCGCGTGTGTACGTGCGATCCTCGGCGCGCAGCACCCGGTCCTCCCATCGATACAGATTCCCGCCGGCGCGGCGGACGAACGTCATGTCGGTGAACGCGGTGAGGACCGCGGCGAACTCGGCCCTCGGATCGTCACGGGTGGGAACACTCGACACGGCCTCGTCCACACGTCGGGACAACTGCTCGACAGTTGCGGCGAACAGCCCGTATTTCGTGTCGAAGTGGCGATACAGGGCAGGTGCGGAGATCCCCACCTCGTCTGCGATGTCCGACAAACGGGTCGCGGCGTAGCCCTCGGAGCTGAACGCGGTCGCGGCCGCCGACAGGATCCTCTCGCGCCGATCGGCAGGCCGGATGGTCATGGGTAGCGATGGTATCGAAGCCCGGAGAAACTTGCCGAGAATCATCTGAAGTCTGATAAACGCAGGTAACCGCCCAGTAAGTTGACTTATAAGTTAATCAACATTCGCATGACTTCCGTCACTCTTCCTGTTACGGTGTGTGGCATATCAACGACAAGTCCGACGGTGGTGCGAGGAACGATGAGCGACGAGGCCGAGTTCAACGGCGGTGTCCGCGACGAGATCGACGATCGTGGTGTTGCGCACATCGAGATCGATCGACCGGAACGGATGAACGCGCTCGACGGCGTGGCCTCCGGGCGGATCATCGAACTCTGTCGTGACTTCGCGACGCGCTCGGACATCCGAGTTGTTGTGATCACCGGTCGAGGCGGGTCGTTCTGTGCAGGCGCAGATGTCGCCGGCATGGCCGCGGACTCGGCGGCGACCGGAGGGTTCGACGAATCGGCATCCCGCACGATCATCGAGAACGGTTCCCGGCTGATCGGGGCGATGCGGTCACTGCCGATGCCCGTGGTCGCGGCGGTCGACGGCGCCGCGGTCGGGATCGGCGCGTCCCTGGCAGTCGCCGCCGACCTCGTCTACGCGACGAGTCGTGCCTACTTTCTGCTCGCGTTCGTAAACATCGGCCTGATGCCCGACGGTGGAGCGACTGCGCTCTTCACCGCGTCGCTCGGGCGTGCGCGGGCTAACTCGCTCGCCCTCCTGGGGGAGAAGCTGTGGGCGCCCGAAGCGCTCGACGCTGGTCTGATCAACGCCGTCGTCGACGACGCCGATGCGTTGGCGGCGACAGTCGATCGCGTCGTCGGCCGACTTCTCAAGAGCTCGCCCGACGCCCTCACGGTGACGAAGGCGGCCCTCGACGCGCATTCGCTGGTCGGCTACAGCGACGCGATCGACCGCGAGATCGCGGGCCAGACACATCTCCTGCAATCCCCGGCCTTCCGGCGAGCGCTCGCCGCGTTCGTCGGCAAATGACCCCCCGCATCACCCCGAACCCCATCGCACGACCTGAGATCGAGGAGCTAGAAGAGATGACCGACGTACTGGGCTTCGCCCTCAACGCCGAGCCGCAGCGTTCGCGCCGCCACCACTGGAACAACCAGGTCCGTCGACATGCGGAGATGAAGCCGGATGCTCCGGCGCTGCGGTTCATGGGCACCACCACCACGTGGTCCCAACTCGACGCGCGCACTCACTCGCTGGCTGCGTCGCTCCTGCGTCGCGGGGTGTCGTTCGGCGATCGAATCCTCGTGATCATGCTCAACCGCACGGAGTACGTCGAGTTGGTGTTCGCGGCGAACCTGATCGGCGCGATCCCGGTCCCGGTGAACTTCCGCATGACCCCGCCAGAGATCGCCTACCTCGTATCCGACTCGGGAGCGAAGGTCGTCGTGACCGAGACGATGCTCGCGCCGCTGGCAGATGCGGTGTCCGCTGCCACCGGCGCGATCGAGCACACGATCGTCGTCGGCGGAGCACAGAACGACGGTCACCTGGACTACGAGGCCCTGGTGGCAGAAGAAGGAGATCCGCTTCCGGACATCGACATCCCGGAAGAGACGATCGCCCTGATCATGTACACGTCGGGTACCACGGGTAAGCCCAAGGGTGCGATGTTGACTCACCAGAACCTGCAGTCGCAGGCGCAGACGACGCTGCAGGCGCTGAACACGTCGGCCGACGACATCGGTTCGTGTGTCGCTCCGATGTTCCACATCGCCGCACTCGGTGCGATGACGGCGTTGATCTACATCGGCGCACTGTCGGTGATCCATCCGCTCGGGGCGTTCGATCCGAACGACATGCTCGACACTCTGGAACGCGAAGGCACCACGTCGATCTTCCTGGTTCCGGCTCAGTGGCAGGCCGTCTGCGCGGCCCAACAGGCCAAGCCGCGCGATGTGAAGCTGCGCGTGATCTCGTGGGGCGCCGCACCGGCGTCGGACACCGTGCTGCAGGCGATGAACGACACGTTCCCGGATGCGTTGAACATCGCAGTCTTCGGTCAGACGGAGATGTCGCCGATCACGTGTGTGCTCGAAGGCAAGGACGCACAGCGCAAGATCGGTTCCATCGGAAAGGTGGTGCCCGCGGTGACCGCGCGCATCGTCGACCCGGAGATGAACGACGTGCCGCAGGGCGAGGTGGGTGAGATCGTCTATCGGGGTGCGAATCTGATGGCCGGGTACTGGCAGAACCAGCAGGGCACTGCCGATGCGTTCCGTGGTGGCTGGTTCCATTCGGGCGACCTCGTGCGCGCCGATGAGGAGGGATTCCTGTTCGTCGTCGACCGAGCCAAGGACATGATCATCTCCGGTGGAGAGAACATCTACTGTGCCGAGGTCGAGAACGTCCTGTACTCGCATCCGAAGATCCTGGAAGCCGCTGTGATCGGTCGCGCTCACGACAAGTGGGGTGAAGTTCCCGTCGGCGTCGTGGTGCTCGCCGAGGGGGTCGACGAGCTGACCATCGAGGAGCTTGAACCGTTCCTCAACGACAACCTCGCCCGTTTCAAGCACCCCAAGGACATCGTCGTCGTGGACGAGCTGCCGCGAAACGCGGGCGGCAAGGTGGTGAAGCCGGGTCTGCGGCAGGCGTACGGCAGCAAGGACGCGGGCCTCAAGAGCTGATCGTGTCTCTTGAGATAGCCGTCTGAGCAGCGGAATCGAAACACGTTCCAGTGCCAAAACTGGAACGTGTTTCAATTTCCGTCTCAGGTGACTACTCTCACAAGCGAAGCACGATCCCGCGCGACGCGAAACGCGTGGCCCGAGAAGACATCCGTTCGAAGTGAGGTTGTGAAGGTGAAGACGAAGGGCGCACTCCTGCGGGAGCTGAACCAGCCGTGGCAGATCGAAGAGATCGAGATCGGCGACCCCAAGGCGCACGAGATCAGGATCCGCATGGAAGCCGCGGGCATGTGCCACTCGGACCATCACCTGATGACCGGCGGCATCCCGATGGGCGGATTCCCGATCCTCGGCGGCCACGAGGGCGCAGGCGTCGTCGAAGCGCTCGGTGAAGGCGTCACCGACTTCGAGGTCGGCGACCACGTCGTGCTGTCGTTCATCCCATCGTGTGGCAAGTGCAAGTCCTGTAAGGCCGGCGTCGCCAACCTCTGCGACTTCGGCGCCATGCTGCTCCAGGGTGAGGCCGTCTCGGACCACACGTTCCGGATCCACACCACCGACGGCGAGCCCGTCTACCCGATGACCCTGCTCGGCACCTTCTCGCCCTACATGGTGGTCCACGAGGCGTCCGCGGTGAAGATCGACAAGGACATCCCGTTCGAGGTCGCAGCACTCTGCGGCTGCGGCATCCCCACCGGCTACGGCTCGTCCACCCGCAGTGGCGACGTCCGCCCGGGCGAAGACGTCGCCATCGTCGGCGTCGGCGGCGTGGGCACCGCAGCGCTCCAGGGCGCCGTGATCGCAGGCGCACGCAACGTGTTCGCCATCGACCCCGTCGAGTGGAAGCGGGAGCAGGCGCTCAAATTCGGTGCGACACAGGCGTTCGCGACCGTCGAAGAGGCAATGAACGAGATCGGCAACGCCACCGAGTGGGGCATGTGCCAGAAGGTCATCGTCACCGTCGGCGAAGTGTTCGGCAAGGACGTCGACACCTGGCTGTCGATCACCGCTAAGAACGGCACGTGCGTCCTGACCGGCATGGGCAACATGATGGACAACCAGGTGACGCTGAACCTGGCGATGCTGACACTGCTGCAGAAGAACCTGCAGGGCTCGATCTTCGGTGGCGCGAACCCGAAGCTCGACATCCCGCTCCTACTGTCGATGTACAAGATCGGCAAGCTCAACATCGCCGACATGATCACCCGCGAATACACCCTCGACCAGATCAACGAGGGCTACACCGACATGCTCGAAGGCCGCAACATCCGCGGTGTCATTCGCTACACGGACGCCGATCACTGATCTTCGCGAACCTCGCATGAGGCCCGCCGACTTCGAGTCGGCGGGCCTTCTGCGTTTCTCGCGCGAATCTGCATTAATGTTCTTCTCGACTGCGCTCGAAGGGCGGAGATGACGCGCTCATCGGGCGGACGTGAACCCGTTCGTTGAGCGGAACCCGACCCGCTCTCCGAGCGGCGTCGAGAAGGAATGCGGGAGGAAACACATGGCCGAGAACAGCCGGAGCTCACGAGCGAAAAAGGGCGCCGAAGTCGCGGAACAGCAGACGACGAGCGGTGGTTCGTGGTCGGCCTCGCCAGAGGCGAAGTCGAAGGCGCTGACGTTCCGCATCATCGCTGCGGTGCTGTGGGCGATCGCCATCGGCGGGGAACTTTTCGCAATCTTCTGGGTGCTCCGGCAGGATCCCATCCTCATGTGGCTGCTCATCGTCATGCTTGTCGCCATCGGTGCTTTTGCACTCGGCGGTTCGCTGCTGTGGAAGAAGGCGAACCGTCTCGACCCGGCGTCGCGCAAGGACACGGTTCGCTTCTTCGTCCAGAACCAGCTCGGCGTCATCATCACCGTGATCGCGTTCCTGCCGCTGATCGTGATGATCTTCCTGAACAAGGACATGGACGGCAAGCAGAAGGGCATCGCCGGCGGCATCGCAATCGTCATCGCCGCAGCAGTCGGCCTGGCCAGTGCCGACTGGAATCCGCCGTCGGTCGAGCAGTACAGCGTTGAGACCAATGTCGTGAAAGAACTGACCGGCAAGGACGAGGTCGTCTGGGTCAAGGGTGGCTCTGCCTTCCACGTCTGCGAGGACGTTCCGGACCTGCGCCGCTCGACGAAGACGAAAGAGCACACGTCGGTCGCCGACGCGCATGCAGGCAACATCCCGCGTCTCACTAAGAAGTGGGTGTCGGAGGCGATCAACAACTGCGGTTACACCGCCGCGGACGTCGATCGTGTGCTGGGCGAGGTGGACGACGTCAAGTCCACTCTCGACGATGACCAGTTCATCGAGACCTCCGGCACGCCGGAAGTGAAGTCACCCGCAGAGAAGCCCGATTCCGAAGTGCATGAGGGTGAGCCCCAGTCGTCGACCGTTCCAGCGACGCCGTAGGCGGGCTAACGGTGTCGGTCCTGAATGACCTGCCGCGTTGGCCGGTCGACAACGTCGCCGGGGCGATCATCGGCCCCGGGGGCGTCGTCGTCTCGGCTGTCGGCGACACCTCGCGCGTCTACGAATTGGCGTCGGTGACGAAGCTGCTCGTCGCGCAGGCCGTCCTGGTTGCGGTCGACGAGGAGGCGGTCGACCTGTCGACTCCGGCCGGTCTACCCGGCGCGACCGTCCGACATCTGCTGTCCCACGCGTCGGGCATGGCGTTCGACTCGCGTGAGCCGCAGGCGGGCCCGGGGGAGCAGCGCATCTATTCGAGCGCAGGTTTCGAAGCTCTCGCCGAACTCGTCACTGCACACACGGACATCGCATTCGAGGACTATCTCGGCGAAGCGGTGTGCGAACCGCTCGGCATGACGTCGACCGTGCTCGCGGGCCCGGCCGGGCATGGCGCTCGGTCGAACGTGGACGACCTCGCCCGTTTCGCAGGCGATCTGCTGGCACCCCGGGTGCTCACTCCGGCGACAGCAGCTGCTGCGACGACGGTGCAGTTTCCCGGCCTTGACGGCTTCGTCCCCGGGTACGGCAGACACCGGCCGTGCGACTGGGGTCTTGGCTTCGAGATTCGGGGAGAGAAGACGCCGCACTGGACTGGAACGGCGAATTCGCCTCAGACGTTCGGCCACTTCGGTCAGGCCGGCACATTCCTGTGGGTGGACCCGGTGCTAGGTGCCGCGTGTGTGGTCCTGACCGACCGCCCCTTCGGTGCGTGGGCGAAGCCGTTGTGGAGCGAGTTCAACGACGCCGTCGTGAACGAACTCCGTCGCTGACTGCCTGTCCGGCGCGGTAGCGCTCCCAAGATCGGTACGTTCATCGCGGTCCACGGTCAGAATGCCAGCGGACCGCGATGAATGAACGGATCTCGAGGGAACAGTCCCGAAACTCAGGTCACGCCGCCGTCTGGTCCGGCCGCTCGGTGAGATCTCGTCTGCATAGCGCCATGATGACGAGGGCGACCGCTGTCAGCGCTGATCCGACCCACACCGGCGCGAGCGTTCCGAGCCCGGTTGCGAGTCCGAACGCGCCGAGCATCGGTCCCGCGGCCGCTCCGACGTTCAATGCAGCGGTCGCGAAAGAGCCGCCCATCGATGGCGCCCCCGCCGCCGCGTACAGCACCCGTGTGATCAAGGTGCTTCCAACGGCGAACGACAGAAACCCCTGGACGAAGATGAGGGCGAGAAGTGCAACGGGGTGGGATGAAACCATCGCCAGGACGATCCAGCCCGCCAGCAACAGCGGCCCGCCCACTGCGAGCACCGCACCGGGCCGCTGATCCGAGAGTCGTCCCGCAGTCGTGACGCCGAGAAACGATCCGATCCCGAAGACCACCAGCGCGACCGACACCCACGCATCGGCCAGACCTGCATTCTCGGTCACGATGGGCGCCAGAAAAGTGAACGCCGCAAAGGTCGCTCCGTTGATCAGTGCTCCGAGCGCCATGGCCACGATGAGCCTCGGCGTAGCCAGTTGTCTGAACTCGGCACGAAGCCCTGGCGACGACGTCTTCGTCGCGGCCCCATCTGTCGTGTCGGGGACGCCTCGAAGGACTCCGAAGGCCGCGGGCAGGCAGAGGATGGCGATCGCCCAGAACGTCGTGCGCCACCCCAGCGCCGTGCCGAGCAGCGCCCCGGCAGGGACGCCGACGACAGTCGCCACTGTCGTGCCGGCGAGCAGGATGGACAGCGCTCGTCCCTTCCTGTGTGGCGGCACGAGGTTCGTGGCCGTGCCGAGCGCTACGGCGAGGAACCCGGCGTTCGCGAACGCGCTGATCACTCGGGTGGCTAGGAGCAGGGAGAACGCAGACGTGAGTGCACCGATGACGTGGGTCGTCGCGAACATGAGAATGCAGAGGATCAGAGTCGACCGCGCCGGCCAACGGCGAGAAAGGGCCGTCAGCAAGGGTGCGCCGATGACCATGCCGACCGCGAATGTCGAGGTCAATAGGCCCGCAGTGCCGACTGAGACGCCGAGTTCGGTCGCCATCGCAGGGATCAGCCCCGCGAGCATGAATTCTGACGTGCCCATGACGAAGACCGCCAGAGCGAGTGAGTAGAGAGCAAGAGGCATCGAGTACTCCGAGGTGAGAGATCAAGAATGGGATCTTCTTGTCACCACGGCCGGCATCCCGGACACGCCGGATGTGCCCACAGGACGTGGGCGGCGAGACTAGGTTTTCACGGGGCCGGCGGTGTGACCGACAACCCCTGACCTGTCTGACTCGGGACTCGACATGTCCATGACGCTACAGCGCTCACCGACGAGACGATCGGACAGGTGTGCCCGCGGCTGCTGAAAGAACGAGCAAGCGGCGGGGACCAATGAGAAACGCGCGCCCGGCTGATCGCCGTGCGCGCGTTCCGTGGGGGAGATGGTCTGTGATGCGGGTCAGCCGACTCGTTGGTGTAGCCAGGTCACTTCGCCGTCGGCACCGCCCATGCGATATGACTCCAGGGCGTCGTCCCACGCAGTGCCGAGCGCGGTGTCGAGTTCGGCGGCCAGGCCCGCGCTGTCGGGCTGGGCGTCCATCATGGCGCGCAGCTGCATCTCGCCGACGATCACGTCGCCGTTGGCGCTGATGGATCCGCGCCAGAGGCCGAGGCCGGGGACATGGCTGAATCGTTCGCCGTCGACGCCTTCGCTCGCGTTCTCGGTCACCTCGAAGGCCAGGCCGGGCCACTCGCGCAGCGCGTTCGCCAGACGGGCACCGGTACCGACCGGACCGGTCCAGTCCACCGTGGCGCGCATGCGTCCGGGCTCAGCGTCCTGTGTCGACCATTTGAGATCGGCGCGCGCATTCAGCGTCGACGACAGTGCCCACTCCACATGCGGGCACAGCGCGACGGGAGAGGCGTGGATGTACACCACGCCAGTCGTCAGGTCCGCAAACTGGTTGAGAATGCGCACTGTTTTCACCTCCGATTCGACGAGGAACGTCTTCCCCAAGGCACCGCGTCGAGATCGGATATCACACTACTGATACAGATTATGCCTTGTGAGGTGCGTGTTGCGCTAGATGTATTTGGTGTGAATGTGCTGTCGAGGTGGACGGCAGGCGTCAGAGCGGGATGTTCTTGTGGCGACCGCGTCGCGACGGCGCTGCGGCGAGTGCCTCCGCGAGACGACTCCGGGTCACTGCGGGATCGATGATCTCGTCGACGACGCCGATCGACTGTGCACGGCCGACGCCACCCGCGATCTGCTCGTGCTCCACGGCGAGACGCTCGTGAAGCGCTTCGCGCTCGTCCTCAGGGGCTGCCGCGAGAGTCTTCTTGTGCAGGATGCCGACGGCGGCTTTGGCGCCCATCACGGCGACCTCGGAACCCGGCCACGCGAATACCGCAGTAGCGCCGAGGGCACGGGAGTTCATCGCGATGTAGGCGCCGCCATAGATCTTGCGGGTCACCAGCGTCACGCGCGGGACGGTGCACTCGGCGAACGAGTGGAGCAGTTTGGCTCCGCGTCTCACGACGCCGTTCCACTCCTGTCCGACGCCGGGCAGATAGCCGGGGACGTCGGTCAGCACAACAAGCGGGACGCCGAACGCGTCACAGAGCCGGACGAAGCGGGAGGCCTTCTCCGCTGCTTCCGAGTTGAGGCAGCCGCCCATGCGCAGCGGATTGTTGGCGATCACGCCGACCGATCGGCCTGCGAGCCTGCCGAAACCGATCGAGATGTTCGGAGCCCACTTGGCCTGGATCTCCTCGAATGTCGAGATCTCGGTGGCGCCGTCGGCGGCGAACTGGGTGTCGAGAAGGTTTTCGATGATCGGGTGAACGTCGTAGGCGCGTCGGTTCGACTCGGGGAGCAGCGCGCGCAAGTCGGTGTCCTCGGCGGCAGCGTGCGCCATGTCGATCGCGCCCTGCTGGGAGAACGTGGTCACCAGTCGACGAGCACGCCAGTAGGCGTCGAGCTCGGAGTCGGCGGTGATGTGACTGACGCCGGAGCGCTTGCCGTGCGTGTGGGGGCCGCCGAGCTCCTCCATGCTGACACTCTCGCCGGTGACGCTCTTGACGACGTCGGGGCCGGTGACGAACACACGCCCGTCCGGGGCCATGATGACAACGTCGGTCAGAGCGGGGCCGTACGCGGCGCCGCCGGCGGCGAAGCCGACGACAACGGAGATCTGCGGGACGTAGCCGGAGGCGCGCACCATCGCTTCGAACACGCCGCCGACCGCGTGCAGGCCTTCGACGCCTTCGGCGAGGCGTGCACCACCGGAATGCCAGATGCCGACGACCGGAGCCTGATCGGCGATGGCGGTGTCGATCGCGTTCACGATGTGAGCACAACCGACCACCCCCATGGCACCGCCCATCACGGTGCCATCAGTGCAATAGGAGACGGTGCGGACACCGTCGACCTCACCGACGGCCGCCAGCACACCCGATTTGTCGCGGGGGTGCAGGAGCTCGACGGTGCCTTCGTCGAAGAAGGTGGTCAACCGAAGCAGCGGGTCACGGGGATCCGTCGCTTCCTCACGGCCGGGGATGGGAGCCAGTGTGGTCATCGGTTTCTCCTATGCGGGGAGGGTGTGTCAGTACCGGCCGAACGCCAATGCGACGTTGTGGCCACCGAATCCGAACGAGTTGCTCAGCGCGTAGTCGATCTGTCCGCGACGCGCTTCACCGTGCACGACGTCGATGTCGCCGCATGCCGGATCCTGGTTCTCGAGATTCAGCGTCGGCGGAATGACTGACTCCTCCACCGACTTGATCGTCAGGACCGCTTCGAGAGCGCCGACGGCGCCGATCGAGTGGCCCAGAGCCGACTTGGGCGCATAGATGGCCGCGTGGTTGCCCACCGAGGCCTGGATGCCCTCCGATTCGGCGGTGTCACCGATCGGTGTCGACGTTGCATGTGCGTTGACATGCGTGATGTCGGACTTCTGCAGGCCTGCGGTCTGCAGTGCACGTGTCATCGCACGTGCGTTGCCCTGACCCGAGGGGTCCGGCGCGACGAGGTGGAAGCCGTCGGACGTGATGCCGGAGCCGAGCAGTCGGGCGTGGATGTGAGCACCGCGCGCCTTGGCGTGATCCTCACGCTCGAGGATCAGCATCGCTGCCGCTTCGCCGAAGACGAAGCCGTCACGATCCTTGTCGAACGGTCGCGACGCTGCCGCCGGATCGTCGTTGCGGGTGCTCATCGCGCGCATCATCGAGAACGCCGCGATGGGCACCGCGTCGATGTGTCCTTCCACACCGCCGGTGACGACCATGTCGGCGTCGCCGAACACGATGTGCCGCCATGCGTGTGCGATGGCTTCAGCGCCCGATGAGCAGGCCGAGACAGGCGTGATGACGCCGGCGCGTGCGCCGATGTTCAGGCCGGCGACGGCCGCGGGACCGTTGGGCATCGTCATGGAGACGGCGAGCGGCGACACCTTGCGGTAGTTGCCGGTCTCGCGCAGCATCCGGTCCGCATCCATCATGGCCTCGGCGCCACCGATACCGGTGCCGAGCACAACGGCGAGCCGATCGGGGTCGACCTCGGGTGTGCCGGCCTGCGCCCAGAGGCGCTTGCTCAGCACGTGCGAGATCCGCTCGACGTACGCCATGCGGCGTGCCTCGATGCGCGTCACTTCAAGCGACGGGTCCTCGACGAACTTGCCGCCGATGCTCACCGGCAACTTGTACTGCTCGATGTAGTCGTCGGTGAGCGTGCGGATCCCGGACTTCCCTGCGACGAGATTCTCCCAGGTCGTGTCGAGATCTCCGCCGAGACTGGTGCTGGCGACCATCGAGGTCACCACCACGCTGGGGAATTCTCCACCCCTGGTCGAAAAATCACGCAGTTCAGTCATATCAGGCCTGGCTCGCCTCGATCTGAGCGGCGATCGCTGCGGCGGTCTCCGGGTTCTCGGCCTCGAGCTTCTGGACGTAGGCGACAGTGTCGCCGACGGTGCGCAGGCTGGCGAGATCCTCATCGGGGACCTTGACGCCGTACTTGTCCTCGACCTGGACGGCGATCTCGACCATCGACAGCGAGTCGATGTCCAGGTCGTCGACGAACGACTTCTCGAGGGTCACTTCTGACGGCTCGATGCCGGTGACCTCTTCGACGATCTCTGCGATGCCGGCGACGAGCTGTTCCTGAGTGGCGGCCACGATGTGGCTCCCTTCTTCTGTGTGTTGCTTGCGGGGGTTCCGGAGGTCAGCGGGGTTCGCTGCTGGACATCCGCTCGGGTGGAGCGGCCTCCGACGGCCGGGGGTGTCCGGCCTCATCCAAGTCCTGGGAGGTCCTCCAGATCTGCGGGGACCTTGACGGCGCGCGAGGGCACGCCTTTGAGTTCACGCTTGGCGATGCCCACGAGAGCGCCCGCCGGCGTGAGTTCGATGATGGCGTCGACACCTGCGGCGCGCATCGTGGCCGAGCACAGGTCCCAACGTACGGGACTGGTGACCTGGTCGACGAGCTTGGCGAGTGCAGCGGACCCTTCGGTCACTGCTGCCCCGTCGGAGTTCGAGAGGAGTGTGCGGTTCGGGTCATTCGGGGTGATGTCGGCGGCGGCCGCGGCGACCGCATCGCGTGCCGGCGCCATGTAGTGGGTGTGAAAGGCGCCCGCCACGGCCAGCTTGCGGGTGCGTGCTTTCTCGGGCGGGTTGGCGATCAGTTCGTCGATCGCGGCGACCGACCCCGCGGCGACGATCTGGCCGACTGCATTGCGGTTCGCCGGAATGAGGTCGAGTTCGGCGAGGCGCGCGAGGACGGCGGTCTCGTCGCCGCCCAACACCGCGGCCATGGTGGTCGCTTCGAGGGCGCAGGCCTTGGCCATCTCGCCGCCGCGGATTCCTGCGAGGCGGACTGCTTCGTCGTCGGTGATCACTCCGGTGATGGCTGCGGCCGCGAGTTCTCCAACGGAGTGGCCCGCGACGATGGTGTCTGCGGGCAGCTCGCCGTTGCGGTTGCGGAACTCATTGAAAGCCAAGAGCGCCGAGACGACGACGAGCGGCTGCGTCACCGCGGTGTCGGTGATCTCGTCGGCCGTGGCGACGGTCCCGAGACGAACGAGGTCGAGGCCGACGGTCTCCGACCAAGTCGCGACACGATCGCGGGCACCGGGCTGCTCCAACCATTCGGTGAGCATGCCGGGTGTCTGAGAGCCCTGTCCGGGCGCAAGCAACGAAAGCACGTGACAAGACAACACCCTCAACGGTCGTCTGGATGGTGTTGAGTCGTATGAACCTGCAGAACGAAATTTGTGGGAACCCTACAAATGAATCCCTAAGGGCATCCGCATCGTCACCGGCTCGTGATCTGTTACCGATATGGAGAAAATATTACGGCACCTGGCATTGAGTCCGAAAGTCCCGGGGCGTATGTGACTCAGGTGACTATGGGGGGCGTTTGTTGTTGATTTCGGGCGAGCCGAGCGACTGTCAGTGCCACCCGAAGGACATATGCGTCCCGCGAGTTACCTGGGTCACGTCCAGTGACGTCAGTCACCTTTTTTAGTCGATATCGCACAGTGTTCGGATGTATGTACAGTTCCCGCGCGCAGGATTCGATGGACCCGCCCGCGTCGAGATACGCCTCGAGGGTGGCTTGCAGGGTCTGCCCGTCGCCGCCGAGCGGCGTGATCAGAGAATCGATCAGCATCTGCGCGGCCGCCTGGTCCCCGTTCAAGGCTCGCTCGGGGAGCAGATCGGAACTGTGCACCGGACGCGGTGCACCGGGCCAGCCGCGTACTGCGTCCGCAGCGGTCATCGCCTCGACCGCAGAGGCGTGAGCCACCGTCAGATTCGGCATCGTCGGTCCGATGACGACCGGACCGTCCGCGAAGTTGTCGAGGAGGTCGGTCAGAAACCGGTCGGTGGAGCTGAGGGTGCCGCCGACGATCGCGACAAGTGTGCTGCCCTGGACGACGGTCAGCGTCGCGCGATCATGGTGCTTGCCGGTGTTGTGGATCGCGAGCGGCACCGACACGTTCTGTTCGGGTGGCGGGGTTCCGACGATGACGGTGGCCTGCGTGTCGCTCGGCCAATTGAGAGCGGCGGCGCGGGACAGCAGCTCGGTGCTGCCGTCGCCGCGGACGACGGCGTCGACGACCAGCGCTTCCATCCGGGAGTCCCACGCGCCGCGTGACTCGGCGGCCGACGCGTAGATGGCCGCTGCGGCGAATCCGATCTCTCTGCCGTAGCGCAGCACCGATTCGGTCAGTGCGCGCAGTTGGACGTCGTTCCTCGCCAGCAGCGGCAGCCACTTCTCGAAGAACTCCATCGCGACGCGAACCATCTCGACGGTCTGCAGGAGGGTGACTCGCCGTGCCAGGTCCTGGGGCACCACCTGAAACGCCTGAACAGTGAACTTGACGTTTCCCTCGGGATCCTGGATCCATTCGACGAAGTTCACAACAGACGTCTGCACGACGAGTTGGACGCTGGCCTTCTGCCCGGCGTCCAGCTCGGTGAAATAGGGCAGTTGCTCCGACATCGCGTGGACCGCCTCGGTCGCGAGGCGTCCGCTGTACAGCTTCATTCGCCGCAGCAGAGCATCCGGCAGCGCATCGTGCACGGTGGCGGGCGCCGGTACGTGAGCCCCGCGACTGTTGTAGAGCACACCGGATGCGGCACTCGCGGCGAGTGCTTCGCTGGTTGGTTGCTGTTCTTCGGGCACGCAACCAATCTAACGTGCAGGTCGTCTGATCCGAGGGGCGTGCGCCCGGCCCGGTTGCACAGAGGGCGCAGATCGTGACCGGCGTGCACTCACGATCTGCGCCCTCTAGCGGTCGGCGTCTATGCGACGCCGGGATCGCTGGTCTGCTCCGGTGCCGCGGTGACGTCGGTGATCTGGTACTTGTCGGCGGCCTGTGCTGCCACCGACCGGTCCACCTCGCCGTCACGGGCCAGTCCGACCAGGACGCCGACGGCGATCGACTCCGCGTCGATGTTGAAGAACCGTCGAGCGGCGGGACGGGTGTCGGAGAACCCGAAACCGTCCGCGCCCAGCGTCAGGTAGGTGCCGGGAACATAAGCCCGGACCTGCTCCTGGACCCCACGCATGTAATCCGAGACACCGACCGTCGGGCCCGACGAACCGGCCAGCAGCGCCGTCAGATGCGGGGTGCGCGACTGCGTCGGGTCCCGCAACTCCCCACGGTCGGCGTCGATGCCGTCGCGCGCGAGCTCCGACCACGAGGTGATCGAGTACACGTCCGCGGAGACGTCCCATTCGTCGGCGAGCAGATCCTGAGCTCGCAGCGCGTCGCCCATGGTGACACCCGAGACGAGGATGCTTGCGCGGTGCGTCTTTCCGTCGGGGCCCTTGCGGAACAGGTAGCCGCCCTTGAGCAGACCATCGACGTCGAGGTCGTCCGGACGTGCGGGCTGAGTGATCGGCTCGTTGTAGACGGTGATGTAGAAATACACGTCGTCAGGGTTCTCGCCGTACATGCGGGTCAGGCCGTTGTCGACGATGGCGGCGAGTTCGTACGCGAACGCCGGATCGTATGAGACGACTCCGGGATTGGTCGCGGCGATCAACGGCGAGTGGCCGTCGGCGTGCTGCAGGCCCTCGCCGGTCAGCGTGGTGCGACCGGCCGTCGCACCGATCACGAAGCCTCGTGACATCTGGTCGGCGGCCGCCCAGAAGCCGTCGCCGGTCCGCTGGAACCCGAACATCGAGTAGAAGATGTACAGCGGGATCATCGGCTCGCCGTGAGTGGCGTACGACGTGCCGACGGCGGTGAAGCTCGCGGTGGAACCCGCTTCGTTGATTCCCTCGTGCAGGATCTGGCCTTCCTTGGCCTCCTTGTAGGCGAGCATCAGCTCGGCGTCGACCGACCGGTACTGCTGGCCGTTCCGGTTGTAGATCTTGAGGGTCGGGAACCACGAGTCCATGCCGAAGGTGCGCGCCTCGTCGGGGATGATCGGCACGATGCGCTCGCCGATCTCCTTGTCGCGGAGAAGCTCCTTGAAGATGCGGACCAGGGCCATCGTGGTCGCGACCTGCTGATTGCCCGATCCCTTCGCAGTGACGGCGAGGGCTTTGGTGGTGTCCGGGTGCAGTGGGATAGTTGTCGTCCGCCGTGACGGCAGGAAGCCGCCGAGGTCGCGACGGCGATCGAGGAGGTACTGGATCTCCGGCGAATCCGCGCCGGGGTGGTAGTACGGCGGCAGATACGGGTCGGCCTCGAGCTGGGCGTCGGTGATCGGGACCCGAGAGGTGTCGCGGAACGCCTTGAGGTCGTCGAGAGTCAGCTTCTTCATCTGGTGGGTCGCGTTGCGGCCCTCGAAATGCTTGCCGAGCGTGTAACCCTTGATCGTCTTCGCGAGGATGACGGTCGGCTGCCCCTTGTGATTCATGGCGGCGTTGTACGCGGCGTAGACCTTGCGGTAGTCGTGGCCGCCGCGCTTGAGCTGCCAGATGTCCTGGTCGGTGAGATTCTCGACGAGCGCCTTCGTGCGAGGGTCGCGGTTGAAGAACTGCTCGCGGATGAACTGTCCGTCGTTGGCTCGGAAGGTCTGGAAGTCGCCGTCGCGCGTCTTGTTCATCAGATTGACGAGGGCGCCGTCCTGGTCGGCGTGGAAGAGTGCGTCCCACTCGCGGCCCCAGACGACCTTGATGACGTTCCAGCCCGCGCCGCGGAAGAACGATTCGAGCTCCTGGATGATCTTGCCGTTGCCGCGGACCGGGCCGTCGAGCCGCTGCAGGTTGCAGTTGACGACAAACGTCAGATTGTCCAGGCCCTCGGTCGCCGCGACGTGCGCAAGGCCCCGCGACTCGGCCTCGTCCATCTCGCCGTCGCCGAGGAACGCCCACACGTGCTGATCGGAGGTGTCTTTGATGCCGCGGTCGTGCAGGTAGTGGTTGAACCGCGCCTGATAGATGGCGTTCATCGGGCCGAGGCCCATCGACACCGTGGGGAACTGCCAGAAGTCGGGCATCAGGCGAGGATGCGGGTATGACGGCAGGCCGCCGCCGAGCCCGGCGTGGCTGTGCTCCTGGCGGAACCCGTCCATGCGGTGCTCGTCGATGCGCCCCTCGAGGAACGCGCGGGCGTAGACACCGGGAGAGGCATGGCCCTGCACGAAGATCTGATCGCCGCCGCCCGGGTGGTTCGGTCCGCGGAAGAAGTGGTTGAAGCCGACTTCGTACAGCGACGCCGACGACGCGTAGGTCGAGATGTGGCCGCCGACGCCGATGCCGGGGCGCTGCGCGCGGTGGACCATGATTGCGGCGTTCCACCGGATGAACGCGCGGAACCTACGCTCGAGGTCCTCATCGCCGGGGAACTCGGGTTCGAGGTCGGTCGGGATGGTGTTGACGTAGTCCGTCGAGGTGAGCGGTGGCAGCGCAACGCGATTGTCGTCGGCCCGTTCGAGCATGCGGAGCATCAGGTAGCGAGCCCGCTCCGGGCCTGCAGCACTCAGCATCGCATCGAACGATTCCAGCCATTCATCGGTTTCGGTCGGATCGCTGTCGGCGAGGTACGACGCGACGCCGTCGCGGATCACTTCGACGCGGCTTGTGCGCGTGGGACCGTCGTTGGGGCTGGTCATGGTCGGGTCAGTCACAAATCCACCATTCTCGTCGGCGAGCCGGGGACAGGTCGGCGGGCTCGCTGTGGGGCCGTCGGGGTGTGACGGCGGATCGATTAGGGTCCACAAGGATTCTTGGTGAACCACTGTTCCATCGTGCCGTAAATCACCGCTCTCGGCAGTCGATGTGCCCAGTCACACGTTCTACTCTGCGGTAACCTAGTTCGATTCATTTCACGGGTGGGGAGGCGAACCGATGATGGACCGTGCGGTGGCAGGCGTCGCGGTTGTGATCGTGCTGTCGGTACTCGTCGCCTCGTGCTCGGAGGATTCGACGCCGTCGCCGTCAGTCGTCTCGACACCGTCGTCGGTCGGCACGAGTCGGGTCGCTCCGGTCCCGACCGCAGAGCGTTCCGAACTGGAGAAGATCGCGGCGGTCCAGGTGTGCCGCAATGTGATCACCTCCGCCGGAGCGATGGTTCGCGACTACAACGTCTTCATCACCAAGCTCAACAATGTGCAGACGTACGACAAGATGTCGTCAGAGGACCGCTGGGCCGCCGACACTCTCACCGCAGGCGCCGACCAGGTCCGCAAGGCGATAGCGCCCGCCACGCCGTCGGACCTTCTCGGAGCTGTCAACCGATTCGTGGACAGTTCGGACGATCTCGCCGAGCGGATCGGCGAGAAGCAGCTCGGCGGCCTCAACGCGGCGTCGGACACCTGGGGAAGCGATCGCAGTGCGGCACTCAACAAATGCTCGGAGTTCCTCCCTGCGGAGTGAATCCGTGCCCGCAGAACATGATCGGGCGAGGGAAACACCGGGTGTCCACTGTCGGGATGCCCGTCGAACCTCTAGTCTTGAACTGAGTTTCGCTCGACAATGACGTTGTCGGCCGTGAATACACGGCAAACGGCACGGTCGAGTGAACAGGACCCATGTAAACAAACGGGAGGACACACGCGGTGGTAGCCGCCACGGACGACAAGGCGAGCAAGCTCGGATTCACCAACGGAATGGTGATCCAGGAGCGCGGTTGGGACGAGGACACCGACGACGATCTGCGCATCGAGATCGAAGACGCGATCGATGCGGAGATGCTCGACGAGGACGCGATCGACGTCGTCGACGCCGTGGTCCTGTGGTGGCGAGACGACGACGGCGACCTCGTCGACGCTCTGATGGACGCCATCGGCCCGCTCGCCGAAGGTGGATTCATCTGGGTGCTCTCGCCGAAGACCGGACGCGACGGCTACGTCGACCCGACGGTCATCGCGGAGTCGGCGCCCACCGCTGGACTCACTCAGACATCAGTGACGAGCCTCGGCGACTGGACCGGTGCACGTCTGGTGACACCGAAGGCTCGGTCGGGCAAACGAGCATGACGACGCCGGACAGCATTGCTGTCGGCCCGCTGCCCGTCGGTTCGGTCGCCCCCGAGTTCGAGCTGCGCGACCAGAACAACAGGCGGGTCGCGTTGTCGGCCCTTCGGGAGAAGGGCGACGTTCTGATCGTGTTCTTCCCGCTCGCCTTCACCGGTACCTGCGAAGGCGAGCTCGGATACATCCGCGATCACCTGCCGCAGTTCGAGGACGGCACGTTGACGACCGTCGCGGTCTCCGTCGGCCCGCCGCCGACACACAAAGTGTGGTCGTCGGCGCAGGGCTATCTGTTCCCGATTCTCTCGGACTTCTGGCCGCATGGCGGCGTGGCGAGCGAGTACGGAGTCCTCGACCCCGACCGCGGGTACGCCAACCGCGGTACGTTCCTCGTCGCGGGAGACGGGACGGTCCTATTCTCCGACATGGTGGGCCCCGGCGAGGCCCGCACCGTCGACACCTGGGACGAAGCGCTCTCGCTCCGCTCCTGATCGAGCCCGCGCACCCTTCGAATCACGGCTGCGGCGGGACGACCTCGGTTGTCGACTTCAGGACACAGCCCGCGGGTGGCAGATCCGTCGCCGGGTACATGGTGGCCAGCGCGACCGAGAAGCGTCGAGCACGCTCGACGTAACCCGCCTCCGTGTAGTGCACGCCGTCCAGGAACCACGCCTGATCGGTTTCACCGGCCCAGTCGTAGACTCGCAGGTTCGGGTAGCGCTTGCACGCCCGAACGAGGGCGCGGTTGAAGTTCCGCATCGCACGGTTGTCGTACGCCGGATTCTCGTTGAGTCGGTTGGTGATGACGGTCGGCCACAGCACAGGCTGACCGACGAGCGGCTTGAGGATGTTGTCGATGCGCATATCGACGGGGCCGACGCCCCCGACCTCCACGTTGGCGGTGTCGTTGATGCCCATTGCGATCACCCAGCAGCCCCGCACGCCGCGGCCGAGAGCGGCCTCGATCGATTCGGTGGCGTTCGGCTGATCGTTCACCCTCTCCATGCTCGAGCGGCCGCCGACGACGTCTTCGATGTAGGTCTTCGCGCCGACCGCGCGGTAGCGCCCCTCAAGGCGGAGTGCGACGTTCGGCTGCATGCCGGGATCGCTCATTCCGATCGACGTCGAGTCGCCGACGTGGATCACGGTCGAACACTTGGTCCGACGCTGATCGGCAGGCAACGTGGGTCCGGATCGTTCGGGCTTCAGACCTTCGTCGAGTTCATCGTCGATGCCGCTGCCGCCGTCGTCTGACTTGTAAAGTGCCGAGACGATCGGGAGGTCGGGATTGAGCTTCGACACGGCGACCATCGAACCGACGGCCAGACCGAGGACCACCAATGTCGCGAGAACGGCGCGGGTGGGGGAGCGGCGTTGGTCCGTCGGCGCGTGCACCTGATCGGCGGGCGGCTCAGAAGCCGCAGCAATGGGGTCGGTTGCCATGTCGGCGGGAGTGGTCGGCACCGCGAGCGTCTCGTCGACTTTCGGAGGAAGGTTCAACACGCTCGGCGCCTTCGCCAAGACGGTGACACCGGTGGGCACGCGGAATCGCACCGTCTCGGCAGACGAAGGCTCAGCGGAACCGCCGGGTGTCGGCTCCCCGTCGGGTACGTCGTCGGCATCGGGCGTACCGAGATCGACGGATTCCTCGACGAGCGGAGCGCGAAGCACCACATCCACCGGCTCCTCTCGGAGAGGCCGTGGTTCGGTGGGGGTGGACGCCGCGGGGTCCCATCCGGTGACGGAGGGAACGGGGTCCTGGGGGTGTTCGTCGGCCATCGGGGGCTCCTCGGTGGGGAGATCGTCGGGCTTCGCCGACCTGAAGGGTCGCGCGAGGGTGGTGAAGACGGAGTCTGCGGTGGCGGCCAGCGCAGCGCGCATGGTGTCTTCGTGACGGCGTGGAGTGGTGAGCGCCGCGCGGAAGCCGTGTCTCCGGATCGGGTCCTCCACATAGCGCCACGACAGGGACGCGATGACGAGGGTCGCGATGACCACCACGATGGAGCTGATCAGCGGTGAGCCTCCACGGATGATGCCGGGGAGGAACGCGACCAGCGGCATGTGCCACAGATAGATGCCGTACGATCGCTCGCCGATCCACCGGAACGGCTGCATGCTCAGGACTGTCGCGACGAGAGTCGACGGGGTGACCGCCGCCATCAGGACGCCCATCGTCGCGACAGTCAGCACCGCGATGCCCCACTCGTAGAGCTCGAGAGAGTTGTCGCCCGTGGACATGCACAGGTAGAGGACGCCCGCGAGGCCGGCGATGCCCACGGCATCGAGGGTGCACCGCTGATTGTGGGTGACAGTCCGGGCGCGTGCGGGCCACCAGAAGGCGAGCGCCGCGCCCATCAGCAGTGCGCCGGCACGCGTGTCGGTGCCCTCATAGGCGCGGGTGTTGTCGAAGCCGGCTTCGGCGAGTGTCGTGAGCAGGTAGAACGAGCCCAGAGCCAGTCCAATAGTCACCAGGCTGATCAGCCAGCGCTTGCGCAGGACGAGGTAGAACAGGCCGAGCAGAAGCGGCCAGAGTATGTAGAACTGTTCCTCGATCGACAATGACCACATGTGGCTCAGCGGGCTGGGGCCGCCGAACCGCTCGAAGTACGAGGTGTCCGACAGGATCGTGTGCCAGTTGTTGACGTAGAACAACGCGCTGAGCGCCTGTCCCGCGTAGGTGCCGAGTTTGTCGGGGATCACCACCGCAGTGGTGACGAGAGTGGCGATCAGGACCAGGACCACCGCGGGCAGCAGTCGCCGTGCGCGTCGAAGCCAGAACGTCTTGAGGTTGAGCCCACCGGTGCGCTGGTGCGTCGAGATCAGCAGCGACGTGATCAGGTAGCCGCTCAGGGTGAAGAACACGCCGACGCCGAGTAGTCCGCCCCCGAAGCCGGGGACCTGCAGGTGATACAGCAGGACCACCGTCACAGCGACGGCGCGGATGCCGTCGAGGCCCGGTAGATAGGACGATTCGTTGTGCGTGGGACGTGGCATGTCCGGGCGGCACCCCCTGATGCGGTGAGACAGTGTGCGACGACGCTCTCTCCCCGCTCGACGATGGGAGTGGAGCCGGTCCCGCCCGTCGTCACGGGCAGCGGCGTCGACGTTCCATCATAGGTCCTCGCCAGGGGTGCCCCTGTCATTCATGTGACCGGATGACACGGAGATGTCGGTGTCAGGACGTGGGTTGCATCACGTCCCGACGACCGTATGAACGCTCAGGCCGGAAACGCGGTCGCGAGAGCGGTGGCGAACAGTCGATTGCGCTGGACGATGCCTGCCGCGTTGTAATGGATTCCGTCGACATACCAGTCGGCCTGGGTCTCCGAGGCGAAGTCGTAGACCTTCAGGTTCGGATACCTCGCGGTGGCCTTCTGCAGTGCCGCGTTGAAGGTGCGCATGTTCGCGGGGACGTATGCCTTGTTGCTCGGATCCGATGTCATCACCGTGGGCCACAGCACGTTCTGCCCGGTCAGCTTCGACATCACGCGGTCGATCCGGGCGGCGGCGTCCACAGTGCTGCCGACCGCGACGTTCGCGGCGTCGTTGACGCCCATGGCGATCACCCAGCAGCCGCGCCGACCGGATGCGAGCTGTGCGGTGACGGCGTCTACGGCATTGGGTTCACCGTCGACCTTCTCGACGATGGACCGACCGCCCGACGCGTCGAGGACGCTGTCGGTGGCGCCGACTCGTTTGTACTGCGCGCTGAGTCGATCCTCGGGATCGGTGACCTTCGAGGCGCTGTCGATGCCGACCGATGTCGAATCGCCGATGTGGGTGACCTGGGTGCACGATGTGCGGCGATCACCCGTCGGTGTGACCTGTGGAGGGGTCTTACCGTTCGGGGCCTGCGGCGCGAGAAGGTTGAACAGGGAGTTGAGGTCGTATCCGCCGCTGCCGTTCTGGTCGATGGGCAGTTCCTGGATGATCCGTCCGGCGCTGTCGATCAGTTCGCCGATCGATGGTTCCGCTGACGCAGGTGCGGTGGGAACAAACGAGAGCGCAGCAAGCGCGCCGACGACTCCTGCGGTCAGCTGAAGGCGGCGACGCGTGGGCGTGCGGGCTGAGGACATCTGATCTGTAGTCACAATAACCTCAGTAGATAACAGTCATCCCATGCGTTTCAACCTCTGGCGGATTGCGGAAGGGTCTCGATGTGCCGCAGGCGGGGTCTTCGCGACCCCCCCAGGGGGACGAAGCGGCAGGGGAGGCATTGTGATCATCGCCGCGCAAAACCCTCGACTCGGACGGTTTCGTCTGGGAGTGTCGAAGGCGCTCGCGGGTGTGGCTGAGTGGTCAAGCAGCGGTCTGCAAAACCGTCTACGCAGGTTCGAGTCCTGTCATCCGCTCTGTTTCGGGCGACTCTGTCGAATCGCCGCGCGGAGAGCTCCGTTGACTTATCAGCTTAGGCTTAGTTTACTATCGCAACGAGTCTTCGATGTGACGGACGTCCGACTTCGATGTCCGTTTCGTCGAGGCCCGGCCTCGCCCTCCCGTGTGGGGTCGCCCCGTAGTCGACGGTGTTTCCGCCGTCGCTGTCAGCGAAGGATCTCCGCCCCATGCACATCTCCAGTCGATTCCGCTCTGTCGGGGCGGCGGCGGCACTCGCCGCCGTTCTCGTCCTGCCGGTCGCGTGTTCCAGCGACTCTGGCGACTCCGCGGATGCGGCCGTCACCGTTTCCGGCGCGTTCGGCGAGGCCACGATCGAAGGCACTCCGCAGCGCATCGTCGCGCTGTCGACGACGGATGCCGACTTCGTGTTCGCGGCAGGCGCCAAGCCGATCGCGGTACCGATCCTCGAGCAGTCGAACGCTGCCACCGGTGGCACGGGCGTTTATCCGTGGCAGAAGTCGCTGTACCCGGCCGACACCCCGAAGGTGGAGGCGCCGGCGACCGACATCAGTGTTGAAGCCGTCGCCGCCCTCAATCCGGACTTGATCGTCGCGACCGGATTCTGGGGGCTCGACGAGAAGGTTTACGGAGCCCTCTCGGACATCGCGCCCGTGGTTCACTTCGACACCGAGGCCAATGCCGACGCGTGGCAGGACAACGTCCGGAAGGTCGGTAAGGCCGTCGGAGGCACTGAGAAGGCGGAGGAGAGCATCACCGCAGCCGAGGCGTCGATGACGTCGGTTCGGGAGGCGAACCCGAAGCTCGCCGGAAAGAAGTACAACGCGATCATCTCGCCGTCGGAGGACGGCGTTTATGTCCTGTGCTCGGAAGAGGACAACATGGCCCGCGCGATGAAGGGTCTCGGCCTCGAGCTCAGCGACTACGCCAAGACGGTCGAGTGCGACGGCGGCAAGGGTGAGGTCTCGTGGGAGAACCTGCCCAAGCTCGACGCCGATCTCCTCTGGGTGATCCCTGACACCGCCGATCAGATGTCGGTTCTCGACGCGCAGCCGCTGTGGCCGCAGCTGCCCGCCGTCAAGCGCGGTGCTTTCACTGTTGTCCCGAAGTCGGAGGGCGTTCCGTTCGCACTCGGCTTCCCGTCTCCGCAGAGCCTCGAGTGGGGTGTCGGCCAGGTTGCTCCGAAGTTCTCCGAGGCCGTGGCCAAGTAGTTCACAGATCGTGTGACCCGCTCGCGGCGTCACACGGGGTGGGAGCCCTCCGGGCCGCACCGGCAGATCGCCATCAGTTAAGATAGCCTAAGCTAACTTTCCAGCGATTCGCCGATGGTGGCACGGAGGGCTTTTCTCATATGACCGAGACGTTCAGCACGGTGACAGGTTCCGATCGCGGCGAGACGTCCTTCGATGGCGCGGACGCCGTCGTCGTAGCGTATCGCGGCGCAACGCTCGATCTTCTCGCCGACGCGGACGTCGACGCCGGGTGCGTGTTCGGTGCAGACTCCCTCGTCGTCGAAGTGCCCGGCGTCGTCGGCCTGCCGGCCGACATCGCGGGGGAGGCGTACGCGCACTGGGCCGAGCACCTCTCCGGCGTGCGGTCGGACGCGGGCGCGTCGATCTCGGTCCGCCGAGTGATCGATCCACTCGGGCGCATCGCCGACTTCTCGATCACTGTGACCTCATCGGACGTCGACGAGGTGTGGCTCGACGGCGCGTCCGACGTGATCGCCGACCTGGCACACGCACACTACGGCGGACGGCCGATGGAGTCCGTCGTCGGCGACGTCGACGCGGAAGCGGCTCGACTCTCCGCCCGCAACAAGTCCAGTGACGTGTTCGATCGGGACCACTGGCATCGATTCGCCGACGAACTGGAGGATCTCGAACCCGCACAGGTCGCCCGCGGTGGCGGACGCGGTACACAAGCCGCCGTGCGATCGGCGCGGGTGGCCAGGCGGGCGACAGGGTCGTCGCACGGTGATGTCGCCGCACTCGTGGGCCGAGCACTCGTCGTCGCCCGAGGCCTCTCCGGCGACCTCGGCGACGGGCTGCTGGTGGACGTTGAAGAGCCCGCGCGGACACCGGATCTGGTGGCAGTGCCGGGCCGAATCCGACGCCGGTTCCCGCTCCTGCTGTCGACCGAGGTCCTTGAATCGGACGGCGCCGTCACCGATGTCGATGCACAGACGGCCTCGGACTACGGCGCTCTCCGTTTCGACAACCCGCTCGCCGACGGACTTTTCGACGATCTCGCCGAAGCAGAGGTCCTGGTTGCGCTGCGGTCGGGTGACGCGATGCCCGACCCGACGAGCCGCAAGGGCGAGATCACTGATTTCGGCCGTTATCGAGTGATCGTGACCGTGTGGATTCCGCGTCGAGACGGCGATGTCGCGGTGGACGTCGTCGTCGCTCCGGACGTCGACGTGGACGCCGATCGATTGTGTGCGGGGATCGTCGATGGTCTTGTCCGCTCCGGGGTGCGTCCACCCGCCGACGCGCGTCGAGTGGGTGTCCCAGAGCCCCTCGTCGAGGTCAGTGCGGCGGCGCGGGCCGCCGTCGAGCAGACGTTCGGCGCAGTTCGCGACATCCTGCCGGTGTCCACCCTGCAGGAGGGGCTCCTGTATCACCTGTCCTCGGCACAGTCGTCGGACACGACAGACCTGTACGCGTCACAGTTCCATCTACGGCTCGCCGGACCGGTCGACTCGAACCGGATGCGCGACGCCGTCGCGTCGCTGCTCCGCCGCCACCCCAATCTCGCGGCGGGCTTCATCACCTTCGGTGATCGGTCGCTGTCGGTCGTCCCGGCCGTCGTCGATCCCGACTTCACCGTTGTGCGCAGTTCGGAGTGGGATCACCGGGCAGGGCTCGACGTCCTCTTCGCCGAGGAACGGACGCGGCCGTTCTCCGCGACCAGGCCGCCCCTGATCCGGTTCCTTCTCGTCGAGGAGTCCGCGACCGAGTCGGTGCTGTGCGTGACCTTCGAGCACATCGTCGCCGACGGCTGGTCGGCCGGACTGATGATGGACACGCTCCTGGAGTTGTACAGCGACCCGACAGGTCGTGATCTTCCGGCGCCCGTGCCTTTCCGCGACTACCTCGAATGGTTGAGCGGACGTGACCTGGGCGCGGCCCGCGCAGTCTGGGCTCGAGAGATGTCCGGCATCGACCAGCCGACCCTGATCCGTCCGGACGCCGACGCGTCGGCAGCGTCGACGGCGATGGCGCGTGACTACCACCACGACCTGGACGCAGAACTGAGCGAGCGCGTCCGCGCGGCGGCGGGACGCGCCGGTGTCACCGTCAGCACGTTCCTCCAGACCGCATGGGGTGTGGTCCTGTCGCGGCTGGTGGGCTCGGACGACGTCGTGTTCGGGACCACAGTGTCGGGCCGACCGCCCGAACTGGCCGGATCCGAACGCATCGTCGGTCTCCTGTTCAACACGGTGCCGGTCCGCGTCCGCACGCGCCCGTCGCAGTCGATCGGCGAACTCCTGTCAGCCGTTAACACGTCGACAGTGGCCGTCCTCGATCACCCGTACGTCGGGCTCGGCGACATCCACGCTGCCGCCGGACTGCGCGCACTGTTCGACACGCTGTTCATCATTCAGAACCATCCGGGACGAGACGAGAGTCGGACGTATGGACCCGACGGCGATGTGCGAGTCACGCAGGCCGATCTGACCGACTCGACGCACTACCCGATCTCGTACGCGGTTCATCCCGGCGAGACCATTCACATCCGGTGCGCGTATCGCGGCGATCTGTACAACGCAGGCGAGATCGCCTCGCTCACCGAGCGGTTCACGACCGTCCTCGAATCTATGTCGACTGATCTCACCGCCCCCGTGGGAAGCATGTCGATCGCGACCGCGGCTGAACTCGCCGACGCGGCCACGAAGTGGAATGGCGGTGATCGGGCCGTCCGCGACGTCACCGTCGCGACGCTGTTCGACGAGTGTGTCGCTCGCGGAGGCGACGACGTCGCGCTGGTCGCCGGCCCTCGCCGTCTCTCGTTCACTGCGCTCGGGGACGAGGTGAACAGACACGCACGGATGTTCGCGCGGCTTGGCGCGTCGCCCGAGGCCCGAGTGCTCCTCATGCTGCCGCGCGATCACCGGATGATCGTGGCGATGTTCGCGACCTTCGCGACCGGAGCCGCGTACGTCCCCGTCGACGCGGACTACCCGGCCGACCGCATCGGATACATGGTCGACGCGGCACGACCGACGCTGATCGTCACCGTGGGTTCGCTGCGTGACCGCCCGGGCTACCGGGAGACGTTCGACGCGACCGCATGTCCGGTCCTCGACCTCGACGCCGACGCCGAACGGATCGCCGCCCTCGATCCGAGCCCGTTGAGCCGGGCCGAACGCCCCACCCACGCTACGGCCGACAACCTCGCCTACATCATCTTCACGTCAGGATCGACGGGGCGGCCGAAGGGTGTCGCCGTGCCGTACCGCGGCCTCACCAACATGTACGCCAATCACCTCGAGCGGATCTTCGACCACGTCGTCGGGAGCCAGGGCGGGCGGCGCATGCGGATCGCGCACACCACCTCTTTCTCGTTCGACGCGTCGTGGGAGCAGTTGTTCTGGATGCTCGCGGGTCACGAGGTCCACGTGATCGACGAAGATCTTCGGCGCGACCCGGCAGCGCTGCTCGCGTACTACGACTCAGCGTCGGTCGACGGGTTCGACGTCACTCCGTCTTATGCGATGCACCTCGTGGAACAGGGTCTGCTCGATCGCGACCGCCCACGCGGGCGATCGGTGGCCGCGGAAGCGGAAGGCGTCGTCTTCGTGTCTCTCGGCGGCGAGGCTGTGCCTGACGTCTTGTGGACCGCACTCCGGAACGCACCAGGTGTCCAGGGCTACAACCTGTACGGCCCGACCGAGTACACGATCAACGCGTTGGGGGCGGACGTCGCCGACAGCACGGTCTCGTCGGTCGGCCGACCGATCTTCAACACACGTGCCCACATCCTCGACTCGAGCCTGCACCCGGTTCTGCCTCAGGTGGCCGGCGAACTGTATCTCGCGGGTGCGGGCACGGCCCGCGGCTACCAAGACCAGCCGGCGTTGACGGCGGACAGGTTCGTGGCCTGCCCATGGGGTGACGGTGAGCGCATGTACCGGACGGGTGATCTCGCTCGGTGGCGCGCGGACGGCAGCATCGAGTACCTCGGTCGGGCCGATGACCAGGTGAAGATCCGAGGGTTCCGCATCGAGCTCGGCGAAGTGGCCAACGTGCTGCTCGAATCCGAGATGGTCGGGCAGGCGACGGTGGTGGTCCGCGACGGAGCGAGCGGGCCGACGCTCGTCGCGTACGTCGTCGCGTCCGATGCCGCCGATCTCGACGTCGATCGCCTCCGAGATCACGCGGCATCCCGGCTTCCCGACTACATGGTTCCGTCGGCGTTCGGGCGACTCGACGAGATCCCGTTGACGATCAACGGCAAAGTGGACGTTCGAGCATTGCCCGCCGTCGACGTCGCCCACGACGAGTACGTGGCGCCGCATGACGAACTCGAGGCCGCGGTGGCCGACATCGTTGCCGGTGCCCTCGGCGTGGACCGGGTGTCTGTCGTCGACGACTTCTTCGCTATCGGCGGTCATTCGCTGTTGGCGATGCGGGTCGTGGCCCGAGTGAACGCCGACCTGGACGCCGACCTGTCGATGCGCGAGGTGTTCGACGCACCGACGGTCGTCGGCATCGCGGCGGCGGTCCGCACGTCGGCAGGCGCGCGTGCAGCGGTGGTTGACACGGTCGTCGGGTCGATCGTCCCCGCGTCGTCGGGGCAGCGATCGTTGTGGCTCATCGACCAGGTGTCCGGGGCGAGTTCGATGTACACCATCCCGGTCGTGATGACAGCGCCGGCCGACTTCGATCCGAACGCCTGGACTGCGGCGCTGCGCGACGTAGTGATCAGGCAGGAGGCCCTCCGCACAGTCCTCCTCGAATCGGACGGCGAACTGGTGCAGGAGGTGACACCCGCCGATGTCGTGGACGAACGCCTGCACGTCGACCGCTTTCACTTCCGTGACCACACTCGGCCTCTCGACGTTGTTCGGGAATGGGTCGGCCGCCCGGTCCTGGCGGGCGACTTCCCGGTGCGGGCGGCGATCGGAACGGCGCAGGCCGGATCTGGAAGCACGGACCACCCTGCGGTCGTCGCGCTCGCGATCCACCACGCGTCGATCGACGAGTGGTCCCTTCCCGTGCTGCTGCGCGATCTCGGCATCGCCTACACGGCGCGCGCCGCCGGGAGCGTCCCGGACTTCACACCTCTCACCTCGAGCTACCGCCAGTACTCGGTGTGGCAGCAGGACATGCTGGCCGACTCGACAGACGCACTGGACCACTGGGTGGAGCGCCTCGACGGTGCTCCCGAGATCTCAATGATCGCGACCGACCGCGCGCGCCCGGCGATGTGGGACTCGGACGGTCTCAGCGTCGACCTCGTTGTGCCCGCCGACGTGACCGCCCGGCTCCGTGACCTCTGCGCCGCCGAAGACGCGAGCATGTACATGCTGGTACAGGCCGCGGTCGCGGTGGCCATGCACGGCCTCGGTGCGGGAGACGATATCGTGTTGGGATCCCCGGTCGGCGGCCGAGGCGACACCGCGCTGGACGACCTCGTCGGCTACTTCGTGAACACCCTCCCGTTACGGCACCGACTCGACGGCAATCCGACGCTGCTCGACGTGATCGCGCGAGTCAGAGAAACGGTCCTCGACGGGTTCGCTCATCAGGATGTGCCGTTCGACATGATCGTCGGGCGGTCTGGGGTCAGTCGGAGCAGCGCGTACAACCCGTTGTTCCAGACTCTCGTCACGTATCGGGTCGATGGAGTGATCGGTGACGACGCGGACCTCCTCGACGACGCCGGATTCGGTCCGCTCCCCGAACGAGTGGAGGTCGGGACCGTCAAAGCGGACCTGGAGATCGACCTCGCCGAGCAGACGGGCGGGCTGACCGGGGTCATCGCGTATGCACGTGCGTTGTTCGACTCCTCGACCGCCGAGCGGCTCGCTCGGGGTCTCGTGAGGGTGCTCACCGCGTTCGCGGACGACCCCTCACTCCGGCTGTCTGAGATGGCGGTGTCGGGTGATCTCGACGCGGCCGCGATCACCGCGTGGTCGACCGGGGTGGGGCGCGTCCCGGCCGCGGAGGCCCCGCTCGGGGAACTGCTCGTCGATGCCTTCTCCCGATACGACGATCGGGTCGCCGTGGTCGCCGACGGCGAGAGCCTGACCTACCGCGAGCTCAACAGGTCCGCGAGCGCGATCGCGCGCAGGCTTCGTGTCATCGGTCTCGAGCCCGAGGACCGCGTCGCCCTGCTGATCCCGAGGTCTGCGACGATGGTCGCCGGATTTGTCGCGGTACCGCTGGCCGGTGGCGTGATCCTGCCGATCGACACGTCGTATCCCGACGACCGGATCACAGCGATACTCGCCGATGCGCGTCCGACGGTCCTCCTCGTCTCAGCGGGCACGCACACTCGATTCGCGTCGGCGGCGTCGGCGATCGGCGCCAGCCTGATCAACGTGGATCAGCTCGACGACTCCGCGACGCCTGTCGACGGGATCTCGGGAGCCCCGCGAGCACGAGTTTCCAATGCGGCCTACGCGGTGTACACGTCGGGGTCCACCGGCCGTCCGAAGGGCATCCTCGTCGACCACACCGCGATCGTGAATCTGATCCGCTGGCGCCAGTGCGAGTTCGAACTGCAGCCGGGTGACGGTGTGCTCCAGAAGACGTCGCTCGGTTTCGACCCGGCGATTCCGGAGATCCTCTGGCCGCTGCTGTACGGCGCCAGAGTCGTCGTCGCCGCCGCCGGGGGAGACCGTGACCTGCGATACCTCGCCGATCTGCTGAGTTCCGGCGACGTCACGTTCGCCGAACTCGTCCCGTCCGTCGCGGCGGCGATGCTCGACGACGGCGTGACGCTGGCCGGGTCGGCGGTCAAGTACTTGTCGCTCGGTGGCGAAGCGCTCTCGGCATCGTTGCTCGAGCGGATCCTCGATCAATGGGGCCTGCGGGTGTGGAACACCTACGGCCCGGCCGAGGCCGCCGTCGAGGTGACCTCGTTCGAAGCCGGTGATTCACCTGTCGCGGACCGCGGAGCAGTGCCCATCGGCGTCCCGGTCGCCGACACAGTCGTCAGGGTCCTCGACGACCT
This sequence comes from Gordonia sp. PDNC005, assembly GCF_016919385.1. NCBI lineage: Bacteria > Bacillati > Actinomycetota > Actinomycetes > Mycobacteriales > Gordoniaceae > Gordonia > Gordonia sp. PDNC005. Next base: position 2,284,075 of record NZ_CP070351.1, on the reverse strand, counting down.
GTTGCGGCCCGTCGCTCCGGGAGTCGTCGGCGACCTGTACATCGGCGGCAGACAGTTGGCTCGCGGGTACCTCGACCGGGTGGACCTGACCGCGGCGTTTTTCGTCGCCGACCCGTTCGGGGCGTCGGGCGATCGCCTGTATCGGACCGGCGACCTCGTTCGGTGGAACGACGACGGGCAACTCGTCTTCATCGGGCGGTCAGATCACCAGGTGAAGATCAACGGTTCGCGTGTGGAACCGGGTGACGTCGAAGCGGCCGTCTCCGCAGCGCCGGAAGTCGGCCACTGTGCGGTTGTCGTCTCCCGATCCCAGGGCTCGGCACGTCTCGTCGCCTACGTGACGCCCGGTTCCCAAGGCGCCGCCGCACTCGACACCGATCGCCTGCGCGCAGACCTCCGCGGCCGCCTACCGGTCCACATGGTCCCGTCTGCGGTGATCGCCGTCGACGCGTTGCCGCTCACCCCGAACGGCAAACTCGACGTCGCCGCACTCGAAGCGCTCGAGGATTCGGCGGCGCCGGCGCCGGGACGGGCCCCCGATGGCGACGTCGAGACGGAGATCGCTGGTGCCTTCACCGACATCCTCGGGGTCGAGACAGTGGACGCCGACTCCGACTTCTTCCGCCTCGGCGGGCACTCGTTGCTCGCCATGCGGATCGTGTCCAGACTCAACTCCAGCCTGGGAACGAACCTGTCCCTGCGTGATGTCTTCGACAGCCCGACCGTCGCCGCGCTCGCCGGCGCGGTGGCGAGCGCCGGGCCAAGCGAGAATGACGCGTTCCGGGTGGCCGACGTCGCCGTCGGATCCGTTGTTCCGGCATCGTTCGGCCAGCAGGCGCTGTGGCTGATCGGTCAAGTGACGGGTCCGGGCTCGGTGTACACGATCCCCGTCGTCCTCACCGTGGACGCGCACTTCGACGAGGACGCCTGGTTCGCGGCACTCGTCGACGTGACCGTGCGCCATGACGCTCTGCGCACCACGCTCATCGAATCTGGCGGCGAGCTCGTACAGGTCGCAGTGCCCGCTGACGAGGTCGCCGGCCGTCTTGCACCCGACCGGTTCGTTCTCGACTCCGCGGACGACGCCCACGCTCGAATCGAGGAGTGGGTCCAGCATCCGGTGACCTCCGGTGCCGACTACCCCGTCCGATCCGCCGTGTTCCGCGGCGTCGGCGCCGAGTTGTCCGAGTCCGGGACGGTCGTCGCTCTCGCCATCGATCACGTCGCGGTGGACGAATGGTCGTTGCCGCCGCTGCTGCGCGACCTCGGTGATGCGTACCGAGCGCGTCGGTCCGGCGGCGTTCCGGAGTTCAACGCTCCTACCGTGACCTACGCGCAGTACTCGGTCTGGCAACGGCAGACGTTCGGGAGCGTCGACGATCCCACCCCGCTCTGCAGGACGCGGCTGGACTATTGGCGCAGACACGTCGACGGTGCACCCGAGGTGTCGATGGTGGCCGTGGACCGCCCCCGCCCGGCGGTCGCCGAGTACGAGGGTTTCACGGTCGACTTCGAGGTCGACTCCGATGTCACGCTGGCGTTGCGCGAACTGTGCGAGCGTTCCGACACCACCATGTACATGCTGGTCCAGGCGGCGGTCGCCGTCATGATGCGCGGCTACGGGGCGGGCGACGACATCGTGCTCGGATCGCCTGTCGGTGGTCGCGGCGACGCTGATCTCGACGCAGTCGTCGGCTACTTCGTGAACACGTTGCCGCTGCGTCATCGGTTGGACGGCGACCCGACTCTCTCCGATGTGCTGGCGCAAGCTCGGGAGACCGTCCTCAACGGATTCGCCAACCAGGACGTGCCCTTCGAGCGAATCGTCGGTCATGTCGGGGCGCCTCGCAGCAGTGCTCACAATCCGCTGTTTCAGACGCTCGTCACCTATCGTGTCGCCGACGTCATGGGAACCACCGTCGACAGCCTCGCCGACGCGGGCCTGGAACCCGTCGCCACACGCATCGGTATCGGGTCGGTGAAGAGCGACCTCGAGATCGATCTCGGCGAGCAGCGAGTCGGCGGGGGCCTCGCCGGGACGGTCTCATGCGCCTCGTCGCTGTTCGACGAGGCGACGGGCCGCCGGCTTGCGGCAGGCATGCGCACGGTGCTCGCAGCGTTCGCCACCGATGCGGATCGACGGTTGTCGGCGGTGTCCGTGATCGATCACGCGCAGCGTACGTGCATCGACGCGTGGTCTGCCGGGCCGCGTGTGCCGCTGGAGGCCGAGGCCTCGATCGACCGACTGCTCGTGGAGGTCGCCCGGTCGAGCCGGGACCGGATCGCGGTGCGGGCGGGCGGCGAGAGGCTCGACTACGCGGAGTTCGACGCCGCGGTGAATCGACTGGCACGCGCGCTGGCGGCGACCGGTGTCAGGCGGGGTGATCGTGTCGCCGTGATGCTGCATCGAAGCATCAGCTTGCCCGCAGTGCTGGCCGGTGTGCTCCGGTCCGGTGCCGCGTTCGTGCCGATCGACCCGACCAACCCGGCGGACCGGATCGACTACGTGCTCGACCAGAGCGGTGCGCGGATCGTGGTCGTCGACGACTCCACCCGTGATGTCCTCTCCACGCTCACGACAGTCCCCACAGTGCTCGACCTCGGCGACGATCGAGTTCGCTCGACGCTGGCGAGTTCGTCCCCGGAACCGGTGAGCGACGCCGAACGTGGAGGGCCGATCCGCGGCCGAGATGTCGCGTACGTGATCTACACGTCCGGCTCCACGGGGAGGCCGAAGGGCGTGGTCGTCGAACACCGCGGATTCGTCAACTTCCTGCGATGGAAACAGGAGACCACCGGTATCGACCTCGATGATCGGATTCTGCAGAAGACCCCGATCTCGTTCGACGCCTCGCTGTGGGAGTTCTTCGTCCCGCTTATGGTCGGCGCCACCGTCGTCATGGCGGAACCCGACGGGCATCGCGACCCGGACTATCTGGCCAGGGTGATCGCCGAGGAGCGACTGACCACTGTCGAGTTCGTCCCGTCGATGCTCGACGCATTGCTCGAACACGGACTGGACGACGTCGACCTGTCGAGCGTGAGGCGGGTGTTCTGCGGCGGTGAGGCGCTGTCGGTCGCGACGGCTGCTGCAGCTCTCGAACGGTTCGGGGACATCGTCCACAACCTGTACGGGCCGACCGAGACGACAGTCGGCATCGCCGGAAAACACGTGACGGCGGGTCTGCTGGCGTCCGGTGCGAGGTTCGGCGGCGGTCTGCCGATCGGCGTCCCGGCGTACAACAGCGGAGCGAGGGTCCTCGACGCGTCTCTCGCACCTACCCCTATCGGGGTGGTCGGCGAGTTGTACCTCGACGGTGTCCAACTCGCGCAGGGCTACTCCGGCCGACCAGATCTCACCGCCGCCGCGTTCGTCGCGGACCCCTTCCGCGCAGGTGAGCGCATGTACCGGACCGGCGACCTCGTGAGGTGGAACTCCGGCGGCGACCTGGAGTACCTGGGTCGCGTTGACGATCAGATCAAGATCCGCGGATTCCGCATCGAGATCGACGAGATCCGCACGGTGGTCGAACAGCACCCCGCGGTGGGGTCGGCGGCGGTGGTCGCCAGAGACCGGCGGGATGCAGGCGACCGCGTGCTCGTGGCGTACTACACCGTCGTCGGAGACGTCGACGACACGGTGGAGCCGTCGATCATCGCGCACACCGCGTCCACGCTGCCCGACTACATGACGCCGTCGTCGTGGGTGCGCATCGACTCGATCCCAGTGACCTCCAACGGCAAACTCGACACACGAGCCCTTCCGGAGCCCGTTCATGTGTCGGCAGGCGGGCGGGAACCCACGACACCGACGGAGATCGAGGTGGTTGCGGCGATCCGTGACGTCCTCGGTCTCGATGACACCACGCGGATCACTGTCGACGACGACTTCTTCCGGCTCGGCGGCCATTCGCTGCTCGCGGCGCGACTCGTCGGCCGCCTCGGTGCCGGGTTGACCCTGAAGTCCGTGTTCAGTCGGCCCACCGTCGGAGCACTCGCGTCCGCCATCGACGAAGGGCGGACGGTCGACGATCCGATTCTGCTGCCGCTCGCCGAGTCGGGGACCGCGGGAACGGTGTTCGCGATCCACGCCAGCTCCGGCTTCGGCACGGTCTACTCGACCCTCCGGCCGAACCTGCCGCCGGGAGTCGGACTGATCGCTCTCCAGGATCCGGCGCACGCGGGTGAACCCCGGGACGTCGAGTCCCTCGACGAGCTGGTCGACGTGTATGCGGACGCCGTCATCGACTCGGGTGCGGCTCGGCCGTACAACCTGCTGGGCTGGTCGTACGGCGGCCACCTCGCGTTCGGTGTGGCCAGGCGGCTGCAGGAACAAGAGATCGCCGTGGAGACGGTGACGATCCTCGACACTCCCGCGGTGACGCCGGAGACGGTCGTCACCTGGGCGGACGCCGACCGAGACACCCGGGTGCGCTCGTCGTTCGCACAGTTTGCAGGGCTTCCCCACGCGAACCTGCCCAACGACCGTCTGCCGGAACGCGACGAACTCGCGGCGCTCAACACGACGTCGGACGGTCCCCTCGCGTCGCTCTCGATCAGTGAATCCATGGCGTTCATGGACTCGTTCGACCGCTGCCTTCGACTGCAGGAGTCCACGCCCACACACGGTGTGCTCCGGGCACGGGGGCTGCTTGTGATCGGCAGCGATCACGAGGAGACCGCCGACGACATGGCAGCCGGCTGGCGTGCACACTTCGCCGACGACATCGACGTCGAGCGTGTCGACGTCGGACACGAAGACCTTCTCACCACGTCGGGTGTGCCCGCGTGGTCGCCGTGGTGGGCGAACCGCCTGCATCAGACACCTGGAGAGGACTGAGATGTCTGCCCCCGCTCTCGCTCGAATCACCCTGCTGCCCGCACAGGAGGGAGTCTGGTTCGCTCAGCAGCTGATGCCGGACAGCCCGGTGTTCAACATCGGACAGGCCCTGTGGTTGGACGGGGCCGTTGATCCCGACGCCTTCGCCGCGGCGTGGGCACGGACGTGGTCGGAGTCCGACGTGCTCCGCTCCCTGTTCGACGACACGGCGGGCGACGATCTGGAGGGTGACGTCACGGTCACGACACCGGACCGGCCCGAACCGTGGGGAGTCGTCGATCTGTCGGGGGAGACCGACCCGGAGGCCGCCGCGCGTGCCGCGATGCGCGCCGACCTGGATGTCCCGAGAGCCATGACAGGTGACGATCTCGTCGGATCGACCCTCTTCCGGCTCGGCTCGGAGCGGTGGGTGTGGCACCTGCGGATCCACCACATCCTCATCGACGCGTACGGCCTGTCCCTCGTGTCTAAACGCGTCGCTGCGGTCTACACCGCGTCGGTCACGGGAGTCGCGTGCGCCGAGTCGAACTTCGCGTCGCTCGCCGAGGTGATCGAGGCGTCTGTTCGCGACGACGATGCGATCGCCGCCGACCGCGAGTACTGGAGGAGGGCGGTCGACGGCCGTGGCGTAGTCCGGCCGCTGTCCGGCGACGGTGAGCTCGCTCAGATCAATCCACACACTCCGATTCAGAGCCGCCGCGTGATCGACGCCGAGCTCGCCGAACGCATCGACGCCCTGGCCGCGTCGACTCGGAGCACCTGGGCCGACGTCGCCGTGCTGGCGTGGGCGTCGGTCCAGAGCGCAACGAGCGGTGACGACCACGTTGTAGTCGGAATGCCGATGATGGGGCGCGCCGGGCGCCCCGCGATCCGCACACCCATGCTGGCCGCGAACGTCCTGCCGTTCCACATCGACCTGCCGGGGTCGACGTCGATCGTCGACTCACTCCGGATCGTGGCCGACGGACTCCGGGAGCTACGCCGCCACCAGGCGTACCGAGCGGAGGACATCGCCCGTGACGCGGGTCTGGTCGGGGCGCGGCGGCACCTCGTCGGGTCGTTGATCAACATCAAGGTCTTCGACTACCGGCTCGACTTCGCGGGGATCGGAGCCGTCCAGGAGAGCCTTGCCACGGGACCGGTGACCGACGTCGCGCTGTCGGTGTACCGCGATGCGACGCACGGCTTCACGTTTTCACTCGATGCCAACCCCGACCTGTACTCGGTCGCCCAGCTGGAGGTGCTCGCCGACAGACTGTGCGCTCACGTGTCGGGCCTGGTCGAGGCGGACCCAGCCGCCGCGCGTCGAACAGTCCCCGTCGCGACCGCAGCCGAACTGGAACTTGTCGACAGTTGGTCGGTCGGCGACACACAGACGGAGTCGACCACCGTGGGAGCGATGTTCCGCGCCACGGCCGTACGTCTCGCAGACCGCGTCGCCGTCGTCGACGCGGGCGGCGAGACGTCGTACATCAGTCTCCTCCGACAGGCCGACGACCTCGCCGCGCGACTGGTCTCGAGTGGGGTCGGGCCGGACAGCCGAGTGGCTCTGCTGCTTCCCCGAACGGTCGATCACGTGGTGGCGACTCTCGCGACCCTGACAGCAGGCGCGTGTGTGGTGCCGATCGACTCGTCGTATCCCGCGGCGCGTGTCGGCTTCATGCTCGACGATTCGAGCCCGGACACGATTCTGACGTCGGATGTCCTGTGCGAGGAGTGGGCGGACGTTCTCGATTCGTCGCGAGCCTCGGTCAGTGTGCTCGACCGGCCGGCGGGGCCGCCGCCGCAGTCGAGTCGCCCGGCGAGTCCCCGGCGCGACGATCAGGCGTATCTGGTCTACACGTCCGGCTCCACCGGTGTGCCGAAGGGAGTAGCCGGAACCCACGGTGCGCTCGCCGATCGTGTCGCGTGGGCCGTCGACCGCTGGACGGTCGACGGCCCGGACGTGCGCCTGGCCAAGAGCTCGGTGAGTTTCATCGACGGGACCACCGAGCTCCTCGGCGCTCTCGTCGCCGGAGCTACGACGATCCTCGTGGACGAGGACACCGCTCAAGACGCGCGAGCGCTCGTCGACACCATCGACGCTCACTCGGCCAGTCAGGTGACGGCAGTGCCGTCGCTGCTGCGCGCGATGATCGACATCGGCCGCGACCGCGTGCGGACGGTACGCCGCTGGATCGCCAGCGGCGAGGACCTGCCGTCCGGTCTGGTGCGCGACCTGTGTGCGGCCGATCCGTCAGTGACGGTCACGAACTCCTACGGGTCGTCGGAAGTGGCGGGCGATGTCACGTTCGCCGACGTGACCGACCACGTGACGATCGGTACGCCTGCGCCCGGCGTCCGTCTCGCCGTCCTCGACCGGTGGCTGACACCCGTGCCGCCGGGAGTGGTCGGAGAGCTCTATGTCGGCGGGTCGCAGGTGGCCCGTGGTTATCACCGCCGCCCGGCGCTCACCGCCGAACGATTCGTCGCCGACCCCGGCGGGTCGGGGACCCGCCTGTACCGGACCGGCGACCTGGCGACGTGGTCTTCCGACGGCTCGCTGAGCTATCACGGTCGCACCGACCACCAAGTCGCCGTTCGCGGATTCCGGGTGGAACTCGGGGAGATCGAAGCGGCGGTGTCCGCCCTCGACGGCGTGGTCGACTCTGCCGTCGTCGCGCCGGTCGGGCCGTCCGGCGATCGCACGATCGTCGCGTACGTCACCGGGCGGACGGTGCTTCACCCGGCCGACATGACGACCCGGCTGGCACAGACGCTGCCGTCATACCTGGTGCCCTCCACGATCGTCGTTGTCGACGAGATGCCGACCACGCCGTCAGGGAAGATCGATCGTGGGGCGCTCACCGCGCGCGAACCACGGGTGGTCTCTGGTGAGGCTGAGCCCACCACCGCGACACAGGCACGTCTCGCCGAACTCGTCGGCGAGACGCTCGGTGTCGCAGGCATCGGACCGGCGGACGACTTCTTCGCCCTCGGCGGACACTCGTTGTCGGCGACCAGGCTGCTGGTCGCGATCAGTTCGACATGGCACGTCACGCTCGCCTTGCGCGACGTGTTCGAGCATCCGACGATCGCTGCCCTCGCCGCACAGATCGACGCCGCTGCACTCGCCGTGGACGACCACAGCGGTCTCGATCCCGACCTCGTCGCATTCGCCGTTCGGACCGAGCGCAGCACGCCCGCGCCGCTGTCGACGGCGCAGAGTCGACTCTGGTTCCAGCATCGCCTCGACGGCCCGAACGCCGTGTACAACATCGTGATTCCGCTGCGCGTGCGGGGACTGTTGGACCGCGCGGCCCTCACCCATGCGGTGCGGGCTGTCGTCGCTAGACACGAGTCGCTTCGAACGGTGTTCTCCGAAGGCGTCGACGGAGCCGTCCAACGTGTCCTCGACGTGACCGACCCGCACATCGAGGTTCTCACCACGGAAGTCTTCGACGACTCGACGATCGCCGCCTTCATCTCTGAGCGTCGAGATCTTCCGTTCGATCTGGAGTGCCAGACACCGATGCGGGTGTCGATCCTGGCAGGCCACACCGAGTCGATCTTGTGCGTCGTCGTCCATCACAGCGCATTTGACCAGTGGTCACTGCCGATCCTGTTCCGAGAGTTGGACACGGCGTACTGTGCCGCGGCTGCCGGAAAGACGCCTGACCTCGGTGATCTGCCCGTGCAGTACGCCGACTACGCGGCGTGGCAGGAACGCACGCGAGACGTTCGCGGTGCGTCCGGACTCGCCTACTGGGGGGAGACGCTGCAGGATCTGCCCGACGAGTTGCCGGTGTTGACCGACCGGGTCCGACCCGCCGAGACCGGCCGTCTCGGGTTCACGGTCAGCCGAGCGGTCGACCCATCGACCGTCACCGCGATCAAGGGCGTGTGCCGAGCTCACCGAGTCACTGAGTTCATGTTCGCGCAGGCTGCCGTGGCGCTGGTCCTGGACCGCTTCGGCGCGGGACCGGATGTGCCTGTGGGAACACCGGTCTCCGGGCGCAGCGACGCGGCCGTGGCCGACACCATCGGATTCTTCGTCAACACCGTGGTCATCCGCAACGACCTGTCGGGGGACCCCACGGGAGGTGAACTGCTCTCCCGGACGCGCAGACGAGTCCTCGACGCGTTCGATCACCAGGACGTTCCGTTCGAGCAGGTGGTCGATCACGTGAATCCCGAACGGATCACGTCGCGGCACCCGTTGTTCCAGACGATGGTCGTCTACCGCAACAGCCGTGGTCTGCCTGCGACCATCGGCGACGCCGCCGTGGAGTTCGTTCCGACGCCCGCGAGCTGGGCGAAGTTCGACATGGAGTTCGAGATAGTCGAGCTCGACTCGGGGAGCATGTCGCTCGACGTCGTGTTCGCCGCCGACCTCTTCGACGAGCAGACCGCCCGCCGCTACGTCGACGCGTTGGCTCAGACCCTCCACGAGCTGGCGGCCGGGAGCGAACGTCGCCTCTCCACTCTCGACATCGAAGGCAGCGCAGCGGAGTCCTCGGCCGGAGCGATCGCCTCGCCCCGTGAGGCTCGGATCGAGCGACTCGTCGCCCGGATCGCGCTCGAGGCGCCGAACCGGGTCGCGCTCGCTATGGGGGAGGACCGCCGAACATACGCCGATCTGGTCGGCGCAGCCAACCGGGTGGCCCGGCTCCTCGGCGATGCGGGCGTGCGGTGCGGTGACCGCGTGGCGATCCTGTCGCCGCGCAGCCCTGACCTGGTGGTCATGATCCTCGGAGTGTTGACCGCCGGAGCCACCTACGTCCCGGTGGACCCGACGTACCCACAAGCTCGGATCGCCTACTTGCTCACCGACAGCGAACCGTCGGCGCTACTGGTGAGCGACCTCGACGTCCTCGATGCGGACGTGTCCGACGTCCCGACCATCGTCCTGAACTCGCCGGAGACGGCCGCGGATCTCGCCCGGCTGTCGGACGCACCTCTGTCGGCGGCGGACCTGCCGGGTGCCCCGGGCCCCGGAGATTCGGCGTACATGATCTACACGTCCGGGTCGACCGGGGCGCCGAAGGGCGTCATGATTCCGCACCGGAACGTGGTGGCGTTGCTCGACGCGACCGCCGACATGGAGTTCGGCCCCGACGACGTGTGGACACTGTTCCACTCGTACTCTTTCGACTTCTCCGTCTGGGAGATGTGGGCGCCGCTGTGCAGCGGCGGTCGTGTGGTCGTTGTTGATCACCCCACGTCGCGGGACCCGAAAGCGTTCGGTGACCTTCTCCGTGATCAGCAGGTCACCGTGCTCAATCAGACTCCGTCGGCGTTCTACGCGTTGACCGACGCCGAATGCGACCGCGACGACACCTCTGGCCTAGCAGTGCGCACGGTCGTGTTCGGCGGCGAGGCGCTCGACCTCCATCGCCTCCGCAGGTGGCGGGAGACGCACCCGTCCGACCAGACGACCCTCATCAACATGTTCGGCATCACCGAGACCACCGTGCACACCACAGTCCACGTGGTCACGGGTGACGAGGCGTCCGGAGCGAGCGTGATCGGGCGGCCGTTGCCAGGTCTGTCGACGTACGTCCTCGATCACCGACTGCGGCCCGTTCCAGTAGGTGTGGTCGGGGAACTCTACGTCGCCGGCACTCAGGTGGCAGACGGCTACTGGCATCGAGCTGGACTGACATCAAGTCGTTTCGTCGCGAATCCCTTCGGTTCTCCGGGCGATCGGCTGTACCGCACCGGCGATCTCATGCGGTGGAACAGCGACGGCCTGCTGGAGTACGCGTCCCGGGCGGACGAGCAGGTAAAGATCCGCGGGTTCCGCATCGAACTGCACGAGATCGTCGAGGCTCTCGAGGCGCATCCGGCGGTCGCCACCGCGCGCGTCGTGGTCGGACGCCGCCCGAGCGGAGATGCGTATCTGAGTGCGTATTGGGTCGGATCGCCCGCCGAGAACACCGCGATCCGTGCACACCTGGAGCAGTCGCTGCCAGTCCACATGGTGCCTGCCGCGATCACCCGGATCGACGCGATGCCGCTCACCGGTAACGGAAAACTCGATCGGCGCGCGCTGCCCGAGCCTTCGACCGCAGACGAGTCCTCAGCGTCTCGTCCCCTCGACGGCCCGGCTGAGATCGCGGTCCACGCTGCCGTCACATCGGTTCTCGGCATCGATGACGTCGGCGTCGACGCCGACTTCTTCCACCTGGGAGGCGACAGCATCTCCGCGCTCTCCGTTGTGCGGCAGGCACGCGCAAACGGTGTGGTGATCACCCTCAAGGACGTCTTCGATCACCGGCGGGTGGACGCCATCGCATTCGCGTCCCGACCTGTTGACGACGACACCCGCTCTCAACGTCGGTTGACGCATCGACCGACGTCGCTGACGCCGATCATGCACCGCCAACTGGCGGCGGGCGGAGACCTCTCGTCCTTCCGGCAGACGGTACTGCTGACAGCACCCGCAGACCTCGATGTGACACGACTGCACGCTGCATTGGCGGCGGTCATCAATCGACACGCCGCACTGTCCCTGTGCATCGATCAGGCGGGTGTCCGACTCGGTGATCCGACCCGTACGCCGCGGATGATCGAGACGATCAACGGCGCCGACCGCCGCGGCGCCGATCTCGAATCGGTCGTCGCGGATGCCGACCGACGCCTCGCTGAGCAACTCGACGCGGCGGCCGGGCAGCTCACCGCTATCGCCGTCGTGGACCGAGGCGACGACGACCATGTGATCGTCTGGACGGTCAATCATTTCGGCGTCGACTTCGTGTCCTGGGATGTCCTCGTCGCGGACCTCGCCGAGTTGTACGACTCGCCTGACACGCCCTCAGCGGCGGAGGTCGACGACTCGTTCCTGCAGTGGATGGAGTATCTCAACACCGACGCCGTTGACCATGCGCGCGGCGAGGTCGACTTCTGGGCGGAGCGGCTCGGCTCGATCCCCGTCGGTCCGGATCCCGAGCGAGGGGAACCGACTAGGGCCGTCGGCGTGTTCGATGCCGAGACGGGGGCGGCGGTTGCAGCGGGCGCGGCAGTCCACGACGGTTTCGCTCAATCGGTGCTGCTCGCCGGATTCGCCGTTGCACTGCAGTCCTGGCGGGGGACCGCGGGCGGCGACGAGGTGCTCGTTGATCTCGAAGGGCACGGTCGGACGTCGCCCGAGGGCGCGCCGCCCGTCGAATCGACGGTGGGATGGTTCACGGTGGTCACACCGACCCCGGTGAGGGTCGACGCGCATACGGCCGCCGCGCTGAACACCGCACCGATCTTGGCGGTCGATCTCGTGGAGGAGACGCGTCGAGCGGTCGACGAGGTGCCCGACGGCGGCTTCGGCTACGGGGTGCTGCGTTACCTGGACACCGAGAACAGGGCGCGGTTCGAGTCCTTCGCCCGCGCAGAGGTGCAGTTCAACTTCGGCGGGGTGATCGGTGCCCGCACCGCAGGCGACAACGCTTGGTCCACGCCCGACGACCTGCCGCGACTCCTCGCAACCGACACCGCGGAGCCCACTCATCCACTTGTCGTCAACGTGACGGGGCGCCGCGTCGAAGGCTCCCTGGTCTTCGACTTCGCCGTCGAATCCGACCGGCGGCTGTACGCGGAGGCTCTCGACGACCTCGTCGCTCGGTGGGAGTCAGCGGTGGCGGCGATCGCGAAAGGTGCGGTGCACCACTCCGGATTCGAGTTGTCCGACCCGATCGCCGCGCCGCCGACCGCGAACCAGCACCGGCTCCGCACGAGTGATGTCCCGCTCGTCGAGTTCGTCCGCACCGGAGTCGTCGACCTTCCGGCGGCCCCGGAGCCCACGGCAGTGCATGCCGCGTTGCTGACTGCAGTGACGACGTTCGATGCGTTGCGTCAACGCATCACCCCGCGCGGACGCGTCTGGCTCACCGAGGTGTTGCCGCCGTCGGCTCGGCGGATCGTCGACGCCGTCGTCGTCGAGCAGACCGACCTTCCGCGGACACGGGCCGTGGCGGACGTCGCCGACCGGCTGGCCTCCACCGTGGACGTGTCGTCCGGCGACGGCGTGCGGGTCGCGTCGGTTACCAGCGCCGACGGTGTGCACTTGGTGGCGGCCGTCCACGGGGCACTCGTCGACAGTCGGTCGGTCCGATCGCTGCTGACGGCTCTGTCGTCACTGCTCGCCGGCGCGGACGCGCCGCGTCCTGGACCCGCGGTGGCCGACGTCGCCGAGCGACTGTCGACGTCCGCGCAATCGGAGGCGATCGAATCCTGGGTCGACGGACTGCGTGATCCCGGCGGCGCGCCGGTCGAAGGGAGTGCCGGAGGGAATCGGGCCGACCGAGTCGTAGGCCAGTTCGACCCGGCCCTGGTCGAGGAACTCTTCCTGTCCGTCGTCGAATCCGGCCAGCCGGTCGCCGTCGACGCGGATCTGCGTCCGATCGTCGGCGCCGACCGCAGCACTGTCGGATGGTTGTCGTCCACCACGACGTTCGACCGTGCGGTGGACACGCCCGCGGCCGACCGTGGTTGGTCGACACTCGCTCGGTACGGCAGCAGGGACGGCCGCCGGGTGGCGAAACGCTTCGGCGAAGCTCCGATCCTGGTGACCCGACAGTTCGCCGAGACGGCGCGCCCCGGTGTCGCAGAGGGGGACGAGCTCTTCCATTCAGCCGTGTATCGGTACCGGGTCGACGAGACGTCGGTGCACCTGAGCTCGGCCGGGGAAGGCAGCGCCGCACTCCTGGACGCCTGGGCAGACGCCCTGCGGAGGCATGTCGACCACGACAGTTAAGGTGAGGGTAACCAAAATGGCGTGACAGGGCGGGAGTGCAACGGATGACGGTCGACGCTGAGACTCCGCGCGCGGCACCTGTTCCCGACGTCCGGAAGCCCGTCGACTGGTGGCGGGTCGGGCGGATCACCGCGGGCTTGCTGGTCGCCGTCGCGCTGCTCGGGCTGGTGTTCCTGGCCAGCTTGAGCGTCGGCTCGACCAGCATCCCCTTCAGTACTGTCTGGCAGGCCCTGTGGTCGTTCGATCACTCCGACGAGCACATCATCGTCCGCGACATGCGTCTGCCGAGGACGGTCCTGGGGCTGGTCGTCGGTGCGGCGCTGGGTGTCGGCGGCGCGCTGATCCAGGCGATGACACGCAACCCGCTCGCCGATCCGGGCATTCTCGGAGTGAACGCAGGCGCCGCGTTCTTCGTCGCGTTGGCCGTCGGTGTGCTCGGGTTCACCGACATCCGAGTTTATGTCTGGTTCGCCTTCATCGGAGCGATTCTCGTGATGGTGCTGGTGTACGCACTCGGCTCGTCCGGACGGGGAGGCGCGACTCCGATCCGGCTCACGCTGTCGGGTGTCGCCGTCGGCGCCGTCCTGACGGGAGTCACGTCGGGCCTCGTCCTGCTCGATCCGGCGGCGTTCGCCACGATGCGTTCGTGGAACGCGGGATCGATCGCCGGGCGCGGCTTCGATGTCACGAGCTCGGTCCTGCCGTTCATCGTCATCGGCCTGGTGCTGACGGTGCTGATCGCGCGGCCGCTGAACGCGGTGGCCCTCGGCGACGACCTCGCGAGATCTCTGGGCGCGGATGTGAACCGGACGCGTCTGATCGGCGTTGTCGCGGTGACCCTCTTGTGCGGCGCGGCGACGGCGGCAGCGGGTCCGATCGTGTTCCTCGGCCTGATGGTTCCGCACGTCGCACGCTGGATCGTCGGACCTGACCAGCGGTGGATCCTGGCGTACACGGTGGTCGGCGCGCCGACGCTGCTGCTGGTCTCGGACATCGTGGGTCGGCTCGTCGTTCGCCCCGGTGAGCTCCAGGTCGGAATCGTGAGTGCCCTGATCGGTGCTCCGGTCCTGATCCTGCTCGTGCGTCGCGGAAAGGCCAGTGGGCTGTGATCTCCAGGTCTCGGGTCGACTTCGGTCGACCGATGGTGGTCGGCCGCGGATTCGGTGGCGGCTGGTCGGTGCGTGCCGACCTGCGGATGGTGTCCGTGTGTGCACTCGTCGCGACGGCGGCGATCGCCGTCGGCGTCGTGACTCTCTGTGTCGGCGACCTGCCGATCGCTCCCGATCGTGTGCTCGCCGCGATCATGGGCGACGGCAGCCGGATGGAGACGACCGTCGTCGTGAAGTGGCGGATGCCGAGGGTGGTGCTCGCACTCGTGCTGGGGGCGCTGCTCGGCGCGAGCGGTGCGATCTTCCAGTCCGTGACGCGGAACCCGCTCGGCAGTCCCGACGTCATCGGCTTCAATACCGGCGCGTACACCGGCGCCCTCGTCGTGATTCTGCTGATCGGGCAGAAGGGCTATTACGAGACGGCGGCGGGCGCCCTGATCGGCGGCGTGGCGACCGCTCTTGCGGTGTATCTGCTCGCGTACAAGCGCGGGGTTCAAGGTTTCCGGCTGATCATCGTCGGAATCGCCGTGAGTGCGATGCTGACCTCGATCAACGCCTGGATACTGGTCAAAGCGGACCTGGATCGCGCGATGTCGGCGTCGGTCTGGGGAGCGGGTTCCCTCAACGGCCTCCGCTGGGACAACGCGACACCGGTCCTGATCGTCGCAGCCCTGTGTGTCCCGCTGCTGGTGGTGGCGGCCGTCCGAATGCCGATCCTCGACCTCGGAGACGACGCGGCCAAAGCCGTCGGTCTCCGGGCCGAGGGGACCAGGCTCTATCTCATCCTGGTGGGCGTGGTGCTGACGGCCATCGCGGCTGCCGCGGCGGGGCCGATCGCGTTCGTGTCGTTGGCCGCGCCTCAGATCGCCCGACGGCTCACCGGGGCGCCCGGGGTGGGGCTCGCGCCGGCCGCGGTCATGGGGGCACTACTGCTCGTGGCGAGTGATCTGGTGGCGCAACGGGCGTTCGCGCCGACCCCTCTCCCCGTCGGTGTGGTGACGGTGTCCGTCGGCGGGATCTATCTTGTGTGGCTGCTGTTCAAGGAAGGGCGTCGGCAATGACCGGAGCGAGCATCGACATGACCAAGGGGACGTCGCCGTCTGCGCGTCTGCAGGCTCGAGACCTCACGATCGGCTACGACCGACGCGTGATCAGCGAGTCGTTGAGCGTCGACATCCCGGACGGGGCGTTCACCGTCATCGTCGGGCCGAACGCGTGTGGCAAATCGACTCTGTTGCGAGCCCTGTCGCGCCTCTTGACGCCCACCGCGGGATCGGTCCTCCTGGACGGAAAGGCCATCACGTCGTACCCGGCGAAAATGGTCGCACGGCAGCTCGGTCTGCTGCCGCAGTCGTCGATCGCGCCGGACGGGATCCGCGTCGGCGACCTCGTCGCGCGTGGCCGGTATCCGCACCAGAAGCTCATCCGACAGTGGTCCGCCGCGGACGAGGCCGCCGTCGTCGAGGCGATGGCGGCCACCGGCGTCACCGAATTGTCGAGTCGGCTCGTCGACGAACTGTCCGGCGGACAACG
The DNA here is from genome assembly GCF_016919385.1 of Gordonia sp. PDNC005. Taxonomy (NCBI): domain Bacteria; kingdom Bacillati; phylum Actinomycetota; class Actinomycetes; order Mycobacteriales; family Gordoniaceae; genus Gordonia; species Gordonia sp. PDNC005. Next base: position 2,267,865 of record NZ_CP070351.1, on the reverse strand, counting down.
GCAGCGTGTGTGGGTGGCGATGGTGTTGGCGCAGCAGACGCCGCTGGTGCTTCTCGACGAACCCACGACGTTCCTCGACATCGCCCACCAGATCGATCTCCTCGACCTGTGCGCGCGACTGAACCGCGAGCAGGGGCACACGATGGTCGCCGTCCTCCACGATCTCAACCACGCATGTCGTTACGCAGATCATCTGATCGTGATGAAGGACGGCCGGATCGTCACGGAGGGCGTGCCCGCCGAAGTCGTGACCGCCGATCTCGTCGAGGAGGTCTTCGGCCTGGCATGTCGGATCATCGACGACCCTGAATCGCACACTCCGCTGGTGATCCCACTCGTGTCGCAGTCGAACCGTAGACCGGCATAGCCGACGGAGAGTCGCGTCAGGCGACGATCCGTGACATGCTGGAGGCAGCGGGTGATCAGATTTTGGCCCCGCACTCTGAAGAAAGCAGTAACACAGCATGGCTCAAGGAACCGTCAAGTGGTTCAACGGCGAAAAGGGCTTCGGCTTCATCGCTCCCGACAACGGTGGAGCGGATGTCTTCGTCCACTACTCCTCGATCACCGGTGGCGGATTCCGCAACCTGGAGGAGAACCAGCGCGTGGAGTTCACCACCGAGCAGGGCGCCAAAGGCCCGCAGGCAGTGGACGTAGTCGCAGTCTGACTCAGACTTCTGAAGCCCCGCACCTTCAAGGTGCGGGGCTTCTTCTGTTGTGACGGCGTTGCTGACGTCTTGCCGCGTCAGGCGTGTGCGCGAAGAGGGTTTCGAACCCCCGACCGCTGGTGTATCAAACCAGGACAGACAGATTCGTGACCGCGCGAATTATCTATCACCTGCGCTTGTGTCGATCGGGATACATCAAGATCTACTACGTTCTCCGACGTTGCTGTGGGCAAAATGTGGGCAGGAACCATCAAGCTCATACGGTCAGCCACGGCCGTCAGGTCGTCGTCATAGAGACGCCCGTAGAAGTCGAGTGTCATCTTCGCGGAGGGGGCGGCGGTTTGTATGCCGGAATGGTCCGATGTCAAGAACAAGCCGTTCACGTTCTTGGCGACGATCGGCGGCGCAACGCGGGCGGTGGTTGGTGACGATCCACGGCTCGTAGATGACCGCACCCCGACTGGCGCCACTGTGTCGACGGCGGAGATCGCCGGCACCGCGGTCACGAAAGCCAAGCTCGCAACCCAGTGCAGGCTTCCCGTGACCGAGCCGACGTGGACCTCGCATCAGCATCATCGGGTCCGGCAAGGACACAGCGCGCGGATCGGCACTGGCGACAAACCCGTTCGGCGTGCGACTCCAGCTGGGGCTTGGTTATTGAGTCGGTCGCGGTGCGCGGCATCACCGCGGACGCGTCCGGAAACCTAGTGGTCGAGCTTCGCAACAACGGGATCCGTGATCGATAGGACGTCTCAGGCAATTTCCGCCGCCAACCTGGTTGTAGGCGGAACCGTATCGGGACCGTACGTATGTGCCGCGGCGGGTGACATCTTGACGGTTCAAGTGACTGGCGTTGGGACGAGACTCCCGGTGAGGGCCTGGTTGTTGAAACCAAGGCGCGCGTCGCCTGATGCACATCGTCAGCATCCCTCCGTCGGGCGGAAGGCTTCTCCCGTCAGCGCATGGTCAAGACCGGCAACACCCAGGCCGACTAGAAGCCCGTCACACGGCTGGGGTCCTCGGCCTACGGACGCCTGTGCGTAAATGCTTCGCACGTCGCATCGCAGACGTGGACTAACGGTGTCGCCTGCGTGACGAAGATGATGATGTAGTCGAGGACTGTCGCGGCTGGCGCTCTCGTCCATATCGAGTGGTCGAACCGCAGCAACATCGCGGGCGATCCCTTGTACGGCGGCACCCCCTACGTGGAGGTTGTCCCTACCGGACCTTCCGCCCGACAACGCCCCTTGCTTCCGCATATGAAAGGTCGCGATGCTCCGCTGTTTTGGCCGAGAAACGGCGGGTGCTTCGACGTCGAGCATGGCCGGTCACACTGAGATGTATACATGTGCCCGGCACTCCTCGAAAGAGTGCCGGGCACAGCAGTGTATGTCGTAGCTCAGCTCACGGGGTACCGGTCGGTTAGACTACTGTGGCTGCTTCCACTGGCCTTCTTTATCTCATTCTGGAGAGCGGCAGTATTGGGCCCCAGGACTGGCATGTTGTGTTGCGGTCCATGATGTGCGTGTAGTCCCCGCTCTTGCCCTTGCCGATAATTGATTCTGTTGCGAGCTCGGGCGGAAGTATTCCTATGTGCAGTGAGTATGCTTCGCCTGGCTCGCGTGTTGTGCAGGCCGCAACAACGGTGAAGTTGCCGCCATACGAGTCAAACTCTCTTGCGCGCGTAGGAGCGAGGGGTTTGGTTAGGTTGAGAAGGTCGGTGGCGAACTTGACGCCACCAAAATCTCGGACTTTTCCATCTCCTACCTGAGTTAGCCGGTACCGTTCGGTGAAAATCCTCACGTTCACCTGGTTGGCGGTGAGGCCAACCAGGTCCTTTACCTGTAGGTCTGGGAGGCTTGACTGATAGGTGGTACCTGCCGAGACTTCCGGCGCGGCCTTGGAAGTATTGTGGCTTACTTCTGGCTGGTCGTCACTACATCCGGCTGCCGCGAGGGCGGCGACAGCGACCAGCGAGGCCGCTACGAGGCGGTTCGTGCGATTGTTTGGCAATGGACGCCCTTTCCCTGCTTTCCCTGCTGTTCATCTGATCGCTCGGCAAGGCCGCCACCAGAAACGTAGTACTTATCGATCGTATACGTCGGTTCGTAGTAGGTGACGAATGCGATTGTACCCTTGGACGTTTCAGGCTTTAGTGGCGGACCGCACGTGACCTGGACGGAGATCGACTCCTCTACCGACATGCTCAACTCGGCTTTCACGAACTCCGCTTCAAACCCGCCGGTAAATCCGACCGTTACGCCGCGCGTCGCAGTATGCGAGAGGCCGCACGGCGCGCTGTTCTCGTCGTAGGTGCACGTTCCAGCGATGTCGTTGAAGTCGATGTAGTCGCGAGTAGAGACCTTCCGAACTTCCTCTCGGTAGTGATGACAGTTTGATCCGATCCGAGTTTCAGTTCCCCAGATTCGAACGCAAGCGCTATCGGACGTGTCGTTATTGCCCTCGTCCGAGACGTTCTTCTTGAAGGGGTCGCTTCTGTCGTCGGAAGTGGAGCTGCGGCTGTATGGCGCTGTCGTCGGTGCCTCGCTCGCCTGCGCTGGCAGATCTGTGGTCGAAGGTGCCGTAGGTACAGGTGAGTCCGTTCGCGCCGATGTCGACGGCGTTGTACGTCCACCGATTGTTCGTTGTCCAGAGTCGGGGTGTTCTAGGTCGCGTCGTTCAGTCGGCGCGTTCATATTTGGACCTGTCCCATCACTAGGTGTCTCGGTCGATGGCTCAACAGTTTCCCTAGACGCGTCTGGGGTGGTTGTGGTCGGCTGCACCGTGGGCGGTGGTCCGTCGTTGTTTCCGCCGCACTTGTAGGGCACAGGCGGCGGTGGTGCGTCACTGGGCTTCTTTCCTGGGTGTGATGCGGCCCAGGAATTCTTCCACGCGTTGTTGTAGGCGGAGGTTTCGCGTTTGCAGCGCTCGGCCGGGGTTTCAGCGGAGGCCGGTGCGAGTGAGATCGCGAGCACCATTGCTGCCGCTAGTGCGGTCAGTGCAATCAGGCCGGCGATGAGAGTTCCCCAGGCGTGCCGTTCGCGGCCGGGAGTGTAGTTCGTTGTCAACGTCTTCTCTCCCGGTCAGATGCGGCTGGTGGGGCCGTGGTCGTAGTAGACGTAGACGCCGGTGTCGGTGGTGACGCTGATTTTGGCGTAGGGGCGGACGCTGATGGGTCCGAGGGCGTTGGTGATGTTGAGTTCGATGCCGGACAGGACGATGTCGGCGGTCGGCTGGGTCAGGGCGATCTCGGCGAGGGTGACGGTGGTGATCTTGCCGGCGCCGACCTCGAATTCGAGGTCTGCCGACGGGATGACGGTTGCTTCGGCGCCGAGTTCGGCGCCGATCTCGCCGACCGAGCCTCCGCCGCCGCTGCCGGAGATGGTGACGTTGGGGGCGAGTTTGGCGTTGAGGCCGCCGGTCAGTTTCAGTTCGGGGGTGTGGGCGGTGACTTTCACGCCGTTCGGTGCGACGGAGACGGGGTAGCCGATCTGGTAGCCGACCTCGACTGTGGCCCGAACGGTCTTGCCGTCGATGTTGCGAACGGCGGCGTGCACGTCCGAGGAGAGCAGTGCTTCGCCGGAGAATGGTGAGGAGTCCAGGGCGGGGATCTTCTTGGCCCGGAGTTTAGATGCGGTGAGGGTGATGTCGACACCTTCACGTGTGTGATGCGTCCGGGCGTCGGCGGGCCCGGCGAGCAAACTCGAAGCCAATGCGAACGCGGCGATGACGGCAAGGACGAGTGGTGTCGCGATACGACGCAACATAGGTGACCCCCAAAGTCAGAACAGGCCAATCGGCCTGTGTAACAACCGCTTCCGAACCGGCGATACTCACTACAGATCCGGTGTGCGGTGGAAGCACTGTGCTCCCGCAAGTGATTTGACTCTTTGGGCAATCGTAAGGCAAACAATTGTCCGGAAGGCTCTGCGAACGCCCAGCTCAGCTGTTGTTTCCATTTGTCCGGTCCGGACACGGACTGTGGTCCGGTTCGCTCGTGACGGCCTATTTCCGACATTCGGGCAGGGGTGTTGTGTCGTTGCACGGAACGCGTTGCGCCTGGCGGGGGATGCCGTCGCCCCATGGCCTGACCTGGATGACGACTGGACCTATACCCACGACGCACTCGCAGAGTCGGAGTACGAGGACGACCCGAAACGTGGGCCGCAATCGAGCGACTGCGCGCAGACCTCGCCGAGCACAGGGCGGCAGCTCGGGGTGCGAGAGGATAGTGGGCAGAATGGGGGCACGTAGCGCGTCCGAGGCTGCGTCCACCTTGCTTCTCGTCTGGTAAATCGTGGTGCGCGAAGAGGGTTTCGAACCCCCGACCGCTGGTGTGTAAAACCAGAGCTCTACCACTGAGCTATTCGCGCGCGACGTCAGTTGCACGTGACGTCCATTGGCACATTATCGGGTGGACGCCGCTTGCCCAAACTGAATCGCGCGCTGTGGCGCGGGCGGCACCGCTACGCTCGACGACATGAGGGACGAAGACGCGATGCGTCGAGCACACGACGTGTTCGATCCGTTGTGCGACAAGCTCTTCGCGCGCCCAGATGTCGACATCGGGCCGATGTTCGGGTCGGAGGGCGTGCGTGTCCTCGGAAAGGTGTTCGCGTTCGTGGCCAGACGTGGCGAGATCGTGGTCAAGCTGCCGTCCGACCGTGTCGACGCTCTCACCGTCGGCGGTGTCGGTGCTCGAATGGAGATGCGTGGTCGTGTCATGCGTGAGTGGATGCATGTCGGCCTCGATCACGCCGACCAATGGGAAAGCCTCATGACCGAAGCCCACGACTTCGTACGATCCATCACTGTTCAACCCGACCGGAGGACTGTAGAACGTGAAGACCATCGTTGAGAAGACTGCTCTGATCGATGCGCTCGAAGCGCAGTGGAAGAGCATCGACGATCTGGTGACCCCGCTGACCGACGAGCAGTGGAACACCGCGACCGGGCTTCCAGGGTGGACGGTCGGCGATGTCGTCGCCCACGTCATCGGCACCGAGAGCATGCTCGACGGCCGAACGGTCGAATCGATACGAGACGTCGAGTCGCTCGACCATGTGAAGAACCCGATCGGGGTTCTGAACGAGAACTGGCTCGACTACTACCGGGCGCGCACGCGTGACGAGGTGATGGCCGACTATCGCGCGCTCACCGCAAAACGGGTCGCCGATCTCCACGCGTTGGACGATGAGGCTTGGAATGCCGACTCAGTCACTCCAGTCGGTCCCGAGAGCTACGGCCGATTCATTCGGGTGCGCAATTTCGACTGCTGGGTGCATGAGATCGACATCCGTGACGCGCTGGGGCTCGGTGATCCGACGGTCCCGGAGCCCGCCGGATTCGCTCTCGCCGAGTTCGAGCACAATCTGCCGTATGTGGTGGGGAAGAAGGCGCGCGTGCCGGCGGGGAGCGCAGTCACGTTCGATTTCGTAGGACTGGTGCCGTCGCTGGCTCATGTCGCGGTGGGCGAGCGGGCCGCGGTTGTTCCGGCGCACGACGGTCCGGCCGATGTGACGATCCGCTTGAGTCTCGCCGACTACGCCCGGCTCGCGGGTGGACGGCCGGGCGGTACGGCCGCCACTGTTGTCATCGAGGGCGACAAGGCGATAGGCGACGCGATCGCCGACAACCTGCACTATCTGATCTGAGTCTCGGTCGGTCACACGTCGCGTCGCACCCGGCCGGAACCGAACGAGCGGGCCGCGGTCCCGGACATCAACCGTGCGGGTTCGGGATCGCTTCGCAGTGTTCGCTCGAGGTCGGCGGAGTCGGGGACCGCGCCGTCACTCGCGACGACGACGATGTTCCCGCTGCGTCGACCCTTGAACATCGCAGGGTCGGAGATGAGGGCGACGTTCTCGAACACCTCGGCGATCGTCGACACCTCCGAGCGCACCGAGTTCAGGTCACGCCGGTCGCCGCAGTTTGCGATGTACAGGCCCCCGGGGACAAGCACTCTCTGAACCGCCCGTGTGAACTCGGCGGTTGTCAGGTGCTCGGGTGTCACGCTGCCACTGAAAGCGTCACGCATGACGACGTCGCGAGTCTCCGGAAGGAGACTCTCGGTGACGTCCCGCGCGTCGCCGACTCGGATGCGGAGGCGGGGCGCACGGGGGAGGTCGAACCATTCGCGCGCGAGCCGCGCGAGGTCGGCGTCGATCTCGACAGCGACGTGCCGCGACTGCGGGTATCGGTGGGCGAGGAATCGGGGGAGCGCACACGCCGCGGCGCCGAGGTGGAGGACCCGAAGTGGTGTCGACGCCTCGCGATACCGATCGGCGATCGCCGCGGCCGCCTGGCGCATGTACTCGAAGTCGAGCTGTTCCGGGCGGTCCGGGTCGATGTGACTCGACTGGGCGCCGTTGATCGACAGGAGCCAGCCTCCGTCGATGCTGTGGACGAGTTCCGCGGTACCGGTGGAGATGTCGAAGACTCCGGCGGTGGGTGCGGGGTGGGAGGCGGCCATGACTGATCATCGTATCGTCGGCCGATACCATCGTCCGATGCGACTGCCCACCGATGATGCACTCGGGATCGGCCTCGGAGCGGTGGCCGACGCAATGTTCGGCGATCCGCAGCGATGGCACCCCGTCGCAGTGTTCGGATCGGGTGTTTCCGCGGTTGAGAAGCGGGTGTACGACGACTCGCGGCTGCGCGGCGCGGTGTTCGCCGTCGGCTGGATCGGGATCGGAGTCGCCGCGGGGGTGATCGCTGGACGCGCGGGCGCCACCGGCACTGCGGCGGCGACGTTCACCGCGTTGGGCGGCACATCGCTCGCAGCGATCGGCGACCGGATCGCCGACGCACTCGACGCCGGCGACATCACCGGCGCGAGAACACTCGTCGCAGGCCTGGTCGGACGCGACACCACTCGGCTCGACGAAGCGGGGATCTGTCGCGCCGCTGTCGAGTCGATCGCAGAGAACACCTCGGATGCGGCTGTCGCACCGTTGTTCTGGGGCGCTGTCGCCGGTGCGCCGGGCATGCTCGGGTATCGGGCGGCGAACACTCTGGATGCGATGGTCGGATATCGATCGCCGCGCCACCTGCGGTTCGGGTGGGCGGCTGCTCGCCTCGACGACGTGGCGAACCTCGTACCCGCACGGATCACGGCGGTGCTTGTCGGCGTGGTGGCGGGTCGACCGGCGGCGGTCTGGCGCAGTGTCCGACGTGACGCGCACCTGCATCCCAGTCCGAACGCCGGGGTGGTCGAAGCTGCGTTCGCCGGAGCACTCGGGGTGACACTCGGCGGACGCACTGTGTACGCGCACGGAACCGAGGACCGACCGACCCTGGGCGACGGGCCCGCACCCCTGGCCGCCGACCTTCGTGCTGCAGCCCGTCTGTCTCGTGGTGTGCAACGGGTGAGCGCAGTCCTCGCCGCCACCGCTCGACGCCGCTGACCAGCCTGAGCTGCGTTGTTGTCATGTACGAAGGTGAGACGTCCAAAATTAGGTTGTAAACAACTTAAATGTGGGCTACCGTTATCGATGTGAACGACGACCTCGCACTCGACCAGCAACTCTGCTTCGCGCTGTACGCCGCCTCCCGGGCGACCACTGCGGTGTACCGGCCGATGCTGGACGAGCTCGGAGTCACGTATCCGCAGTACCTCGTGCTCCTCGTGTTGTGGGAGCGCGACGGCAGGGGAGTTCGAGAGATCGGCGCCGAGCTCGACCTCGACACCGGAACCTTGTCGCCCCTGCTCCGGAGGCTCGAAGCTCTCGGTTTCATCGAACGTCGTCGCCAGCGCGACGACGAGCGACGAGTCGACGTTCACCTCACCGACGCCGGGCGTGCTCTGCGCGCCGACGCCGAGGAGATCCCCCGCTGCATCGCGTCCGCCACCGGGCTCGACCGCGAGTCCGCAGTCGCTCTCCGCGACCGGCTCGTTGAACTCACCGCAGCACTCCGCGCGCACGGCGCTGACCCCGTGTAGTCGATCGACCCAATAGACAGGAATGCTCATGAGCACCATCTACACCGCAGAAGCCCTCGCCACCGGGGAAGGCCGCAACGGCCACGGCCGATCGTCCGACGGTCGTCTCGACCTCGACCTCGCCATCCCGACCGAGATGGGCGGCAGTGGTCAGGGGACCAACCCGGAGCAGCTGTTCGCCGTCGGCTATGCCGCCTGCTTCCACTCGGCGCTCCAGTTGGTCGCCCGCCAGGCGAAGGCAGACGTCACCGATTCGTCGGTCGGCGCGCGCGTCGGCATCGGGCCGAACGACGCCGGCGGCTTCGCACTCGAGGTGACCCTCGAAGTGACCATCCCCAACCTCGATCAGGCGCAAGCGCAGGCGCTCGCCGACAAGGCGCACGAAGTGTGCCCGTACTCGAACGCGACTCGCGGAAACATCCCGGTCACGATCACCGTCTCCGACGACTGATCGAACACAGCGGCGCTACCTCCCGTAGCGTGCGGCGAGTTTGGCTCGGACGACGTCGTCGTCAGACTCGACGTCCGAGCCGCCCTCGCCGATTCCGGCGACGGCCTTCGAATCGACGTCGTTGCCCGACCGCTGGCCCGACTCGCGCAGGGCCTGGCGGACACGGTCGCGCTCGGACTTCGCCGTGGGCAGCGGCTCCTCGGAGGTGTCGTCGTCCGACGACACCTTCTGTGCGCGACGCGCCTTGACCTCGTTGAAGATGAAGTATCCGGCGCCGAGTGGCACCATCACGCCGAATGCCAGCCACTGCAAGCCGTACGAGAGGTAAGGTCCGCTCTCGAGCTGCGGCAGGGCGATCTCGCCGAGCGATCCAGGCTGCTCAGACGACAATTGCAGGTAGAACGACTCCAACGGCATCGTGGTCGCCTTCGACAATGCCGCCGTATCGATCGTGTAGGCCGTGAGCACGTTGTTCTCGACGCGCGGTTCCTTGCCGGGGCTGGTGCCTTCGGTCTGCATCAGGCGCGCCGCGATCGTCACCTCGACATCGGGCGGAGTCGGGACACTGAACGTGCCGTCGGCAGCCGACGGCACGATTCCGCGGTTCACCATGATGACGCGGTCGGAGCCAGCTACTTGGAACGGAGTGAGCGCCTCCACTGCAGGACGTTCGTCCGCGTAGCGGAAACGCAGCAGCACCTGCCCTTTCGGCAGGTACCGACCCCGAACGGTCACCTCGCGCCACTCGCGCTCCGGATCGAACGCAGTGCCCTTCGGCGCCAACTCGTCGATCGCGACCGGTGCGGTGCCGGTGGCGGCGCGGATCAGTTCGTTGCGATGTTCGGTGTCGGAGTTCTTGCCGAGCTGCCACGGCGCGAGAATCGAGAAACAAGCGGCGGCGAACGCCACGACGAACACCGCGAGCAGGAGCCACCCGGGCTTGAAGAACGAACGAAGGACGCGCACGCCCCCAAGATTACTGACCCGGCGTCTTCAGCCGCGATCGGCCAGCGTGGCGTGCGTCCACGCGAGCAGACCGGGGATCGCTGCTTCGATCTGTTCGCGGACCTCCGAGAAGTCGTCCGGTGTTCCGTAGTAGGGGTCGGGAAGGTCGGCGTCGGCGGCGTCCGGGTCGAAGCTCCGGAGCAGGCGGACGCGGTTTCCGAGGCGTTTGCGCTCAAGGTCGGCGACGTGACCGCGGTCGGCTACGACGATCAGATCGGCCGAGAGGTGATCGGGTGACAGTTGCGCGGCGACGTGCTGGTCGGAGTAACCGTGTGCGAGGAGTTCGGTACGCGCACGATTGTCCGCCGGTTCGCCGATGTGCCACCCGCCCGTCCCGGCACTTGTCACCCTGACCTGCTCCGACAGCCCGGCGTCGTCGACGGCTCGGGCGAAGATGAGTTCGGCCATCGGCGACCGGCAGATGTTGCCGGAGCAGACGAAGCAGATGTGCAGGGCGCTGCTGGCGGCCGAAGTCGCCGTGTTGTCAGACACCGAGAACCTTTCGCAGATGGGGGACCGTCGTGACGATCCACCGATTGTCTTCCGGGCTGCCCGCTCGATGCTGGGCCGCCTCCAACTCTCCTGCGTGAGCGTAACCCCACTTCACGCCGATCGTCGGGACGTGGCACGAAGCGGCCCCGTCGACGTCGTGAGATCGATCACCGATCATGACGATCGGCCGATCTGTCGGATTCGTGCCGAGACGACGGAGCGCTTCGGCGACGACGTCGCCTTTCGCGGACCGTCCGACGGCGTCGTCGGCACCGCAGATGTGCGTGAATCGGTCAGCGAGATCAAAATGCTCAAGGATCCGTCGGGCGATCACCTCGTTCTTCGACGTCGCGATCGCGAGTGTGCGCCCGGCCGTGGTGAGGTCGGCGAGCAACTCGGCCATGCCGGGGAACACTGCGTTCTCGCGCCAGCCGATGACGTCGTATCGGGCGCGGTACGCCCGTACGCCGGCGACCGCACGGTCGCCGGTGATCCCGAGCATGGCCAGTGAGTCGATGAGCGGAGGGCCGACGATGGACGGCCAGAAGTCGTCGGGCGGGAGCGGTTCGCCGATCTCGATCAACGCATGCCGGAACGATGTCGTGATTCCCACAAAACTGTCGGTGACCGTCCCGTCCAGGTCGAACAGCACCACCGTGTCGGCGGCGGCCGGGTCGACGCTCCGCCGACCATCGACGATGCGGGGCACTGCGGACGGACTCATCCCTCCATCGTGCACGTAGGGTGAGTGATCATGACAGTCGACGTGCCTGGGCTCACCGCGGCGGCAGGTGGCGTCGGATCGTCACACGATCGCCTGACTGATCCGAACCGACACGGCGACGCCGACGCCGGTCCCGGCCTCGTCGACTTCGCGGTCAACGTCCGCCCCGGCCCGCCGCCCTTCATCGTTGAGGCCCTGACCTCGCGTATCGCCGATCTCGCTGCATATCCATCGGACGCCGACACCGCCGCAGCCACCGCTCGCGCCGCAGCGATTCACGGCCGAGATGTGAATGATGTGCTTCTCCTGGGTGGAGCGGCCGAAGGCTTCGAACTCGTCGCGCGCCTCGGCTTCTCTCACGCCGCGCTGATCCAACCGTCGTTCACCGAACCGGAGCGAGTCCTTGTCGCTGCCGGCACGCGGGTGACACACGTGACGCCGCCGCCGCCATGGCGTCTGTCGGACGCGGAGGTCCCTGAGGACGCAGACCTCGTCGTCGTCGGAAACCCCACGAACCCGACGTCGGTGCTGCATCCGGCCGCCGACCTTCTCGCGTTGCGACGACCAGGGCGAACGATCCTCGTCGACGAAGCGTTCGCCGACCTCACCCTCGACGGCGACCGGCTCGAGCCGGAGTCGGTGGCGCACCTGGCCGGAGACGACCTGATCGTCGTCCGGTCTGTGACAAAGACCTTCGGGCTCGCCGGGTTGCGCGCCGGGTATCTCCTCGCGTCATCACAGATGATCGACGCTATGACACGGGGGCGACGCCACTGGCCGCTCGGCACGCTCACCCTCACGGCCCTGCATGCGTGCCTCGGTGCGGCCGGCCAGGGGTACGCGCACGACCAGGCGCGGATCGTCGCGGCCGACCGAGCGCACCTGGTCGCCCGATTGGGGGAGATCGGACTGCATCCACTCGCACCGCCGCGCGCACCGTACGTTCTGCTGTCCACACCGCACGCACTCGATCTCAAGGAAACACTGCGGGAGCGTGGGTTCGCGGTCCGCAGCTGCGCGAACTTCGTCGGCCTGGGATCGGACCACCTGCGCCTCGCGGTGCGTCCGAAGAATCTGAGCGATGCGCTGATCGCCGCGATGCAAGATATGAGAGACCAACCCGCCGAACCAGGAGAGACAGGCAACCGATGACCCGCACACTCGCCGAGGTGATTCTGCGGCTCGACACCGTGTACCCGCCCGAACTCGCGGAGACGTGGGATTCCGTGGGTCTAGTCTGCGGCGATCCAGCCGAGCAGGTGCGCCGAGTGGTCGTCTGCGTCGACGTGACAGACTCCGTCGTCGACCACGCGATCGATGTGGGCGCCGACCTCGTGCTGGCACATCACCCGCTGCTTCTGCGCGGGGTCGACACCGTGTCGGCGGGTACCCCGAAAGGACGCATCGTCCACCGCTTGATCCGGGCGAACTGCGCGTTGTTCACCGCGCACACCAACGCGGACAAGGCGCGACCGGGCGTCTCGGACGCCTTGGCCGGCGCCCTCGGCCTCGTCGACACCCGCCCGCTGGAGGTCGAACCCGCCCCGGTATTGGACAAGTGGGTCGTCATGGTCCCCGAAGGCAACGTCGACCAGGTGACCGAAGCGATGTTCGCGGCGGGCGCCGGAGCGGTCGGCGACTACCGCGACTGCCGGTGGGGAGTGGTCGGCACCGGCCAGTTCCGACCCGTTGAGGGCGCGTCGCCCGCCATCGGCGGCGTCGGCGAACTGACCCACGTCGACGAAGAACGCGTGGAGACCGTCGCACCGCGGCGGGCACGGTCGGCCGTACTGGCCGCGCTTCGGGACTCACACCCGTACGAGGAGCCCGCATACGACGTGTTCGAGCAGGCAGCGGTCGACAGTGATCTCGGCCTCGGACGGATCGGACGGCTGCCTGCGCCGATGCGGCTCGACGAGTTCGTCGCACACGCTGGAACGGCGTTGCCGACGGCGGCCTGGCCAATCCGCGCAGCGGGCGACCCGGCCGGCGTCGTCGAGACCATCGCAGTGTGCGGTGGCGCGGGCGACTCGCTCATCGGCGCGGCGACCGCGGCCCGAGTCGACGCGTACCTCACCGGCGACTTGCGCCACCACGTTGTCGACGAGGCGCGGCGAGCCGGGGCTCCCGCGCTCATCGATGCGGGTCACTGGGCCACTGAGTTCCCGTGGTGTACGTCCGCAGCGGATGTACTCACCGACTTCGGGTGCGAGACGACCGTCTACGCACCGCCAACCGACCCGTTCACCGTGGTCGACCGACAGAGATAGGAGAGCGCCGTGAAAGCACCCGCAGCGCAGCAGCGACTGCTGCTCGACCTCGCCGAGCTGGACGCCGACATCGCCAAAGCGCAGCATTCGCGTAAGAACCTGCCCGAGGACGCCGAACTGGCGGACCTCGCGACGGCGCTGGAGACCGCACGAGACGACGTCGCACGATCGAGGGTCGCCGTCGACGATCTGCAGGCGGTGTACGACAAGATCGACGCCGAGCTAACCGGGATGACTGAGCACGCCGCACGCGATCAGGCCGCCATCGACGCCGGGACCGTCGGTCACAAAGCGCTCACCGAGCTGCAGCACGAGCTGGATCATCTGGTCCGTCGCCGCGACGATCTTGAAGCCGAGATGCTCGAGTTGATGGAACAGCAGGAGGCCACGGGCACCGAAGCGGATCGTGCCGAGGCGGCACTGTTGGTGCTGACCGAGAAGGAACTCGACCTCGTCGCTCAACGCGATTCGAGCGCTACGGAGGCAGAACAGAAGGTCGCCGACATCACCGATCGCCGACGCTCACTCGCGGCGACGATCGACGGTCCGCTCGTGGCGATCTACGACGGTTTGCGCAGTCGAGGGCAGGTCGGCGCCGGACTCGTCCAGGCTCGTCGCTGTGGCGCGTGCCGGATGGAACTCGATCCCCGCACGCTGTCGCGGATCGCCGCCGCCGATGAGGACGAAGTGCTCCGGTGCGAGGAGTGCGGCGCGATCATGGTGCGCACCAATCACTCCGGACTTCCCGGGCAGGGACGTCCGCGTGAGTGACAAGGCCACCTGGCAGGGGCAGACGTCGACGCCGACCCGTATCGTCCTGCTGCGTCACGGACAGACACCGCTCTCGGTGGAACGCCGGTACTCGGGTCGCGGCAACCCGTCGCTCACGGATGTTGGCCTCGCACAGGCGACAGCCGCCGCCACCCGACTGTCGTCATCGCCGTTCGGCCCGATCGACACCATCGTCTCGTCGCCGTTGGCCCGGACTCGTGACACCGCGGAGTTCGCCGCCCGAGTTCTTGGTCTCGACGTGGCCGTTCACGAAGGGCTCATCGAAACCGACTTCGGAGAGTGGGAGGGACTGACGTTCCGCGAGGCGGCCGACCGCGACGGTCGTCTGCACCGCAAATGGCTGAGCGACGTCGACGTCGCGCCGCCCGGAGGAGAGAGCTTCGCCGTCGTCGCCGAGCGCATCGCGCAGGTCCGCGACGATCTCGTCGACCAGTACCCGGGGCAGACGATCCTCGCCGTGAGTCACGTGACTCCCATCAAGACGTTCCTGCGCGGCGCGCTCGGCGTCGGCCCGGAACTCCTGTTCCGGATGCACCTCGACCTCGCGTCTTTCTCGATCGTCGAGTTCTATCCCGACGGTGGTTCCGTCGTCCGCCTCGTCAACGACACCGCCCACCTCCAGTAGCCCGGCACCCTGCCTGTCGAGCGCACCGTAGGCGTGCAGGTATCCTTCAATGGCGAACGAGTCGGCCGGGCGGCCGCGGCGAGGGAACCGTACGAGCATTCGTGCAGGCCTGATGTCGAGGAAAGTCCGGACTCCACACAGCAGGGTGGTTGTTAACGGCAACCCGGGGCGACCCGCGGGACAGTGCCACAGAGAACAGACCGCCGCCCGCTTCGGCGGGAGGTAAGGGTGAAACGGTGCGGTAAGAGCGCACCAGCGTCACGGGTGACCGCGACGGCTAGGTAAACCCCACCCGGAGCAAGGCCGAAGTCCGCACCGCTCGCGGTGCGGATGCGCGAGTGCTTTCAGGACTGCTCGTCCGAGCTCGCGGGTTGGCTGCTTGAGGCACCCGGCGACGGTGTGTCCAGATGGATGGTCGCCGCCGGTCTTCACGACCGGTACAGGATCCGGCTTATGCGCCGACTCGTTCGCCTCTACACCGCACGAAAGCGGACTCGCGATGTCGCCGGGTCGGCTTCGACCACTTCGACGGTGCACGCCGTCCCGGCAGCGGGCGCTGCATCGCAGCCGCCGATGATCGCGGGCGACGAGATGAACACCTCGGCCGGCTTGTCTCCGCGCGCGTCTCGCATCACGACGGCGTCGAAACGAGTGCCGATCTGGTCGGCGAGCACCACTGCCTCGGTGAGGTCGACGCTACGGCGTTCGGCCGTCGACGCCGTCGAGTCGGACGACGCCATGATCTTCGGGAGCGTTGGCAGCACGTCGAGTACCCATTGGCCAGGTCGGCCGCCTGCGGCGATGGCGAGGCATGTCTCGGTTGCATACCGGTCGCCGAGGCGTCGGAGGGGCGCGGTGACGTGCGAGTACACGCCACCGACTCCCGCGTGGGCGACGGCGTCGTCATCGAGGGCGGCCGACGAGTCGTCGAGTGACAGGTATCCGGCGCCGCGCATGAGCCGTGCCCCGACGGACATGAGCGCCAGCGTGGTCGGAGCGTCTGCGGGGAGGGACGCGAGGAATTCGCCCGGCGTCGCGCCGTCGGCCCACGCCACTCCGAGGTGAGTGGCCGCCGCGCGCAGATCGTCGATCGCCTCGCGAGACGCGGGCGGCAGGGTGCGCAGCAGTCCGACGCCCGCGTCGCGTTGCATCCGTCCGGCGGCCATCCCGACGAGCAGCGACACCTGGGCGTTCCACTGATCGGCCGGGGTGTGCGGTGCGATCTGAAGCGTCCACGCCCGGTCGCCGTTGTGGGGGACGATCTCCTGATCGGGTAGGTCCAACTGGACTGCGCCACGCCGCAGCGCCCAGTCGATACGCGTCTTTCCGAAGGCCGGGAGCGCGGCGATCGACGGATGCAGGGTGCCGCCGTCTGCGGCGGCCATCACCCCTGCGTAGTCGAGCCGCTCGCGGGAACGGACAGTTGTGCGTTCGACGTGAACGCCGGTCTGGTCGCCGTCGTGATTCACCGTCACCGTCCACAGAACTGCGGGCCGGGTCTGGCCGGGCAGGAGCGACCCGACGCCTTCGGACATCGGACGCGGATGCAGAGGGACGCTTCCGTCGGGGAAGTAGATCGTCTGCCCCCGCATCCGGCTCTCGGTGTCGATCGGGCCGCCGGGCGCGACGAGCGCGGCCACGTCGGCGATCGCGTAGTGGACGGTGAACCCGTCGTCGGTCGCGTCGATGTGCAGTGCCTGATCGAGGTCCTTCGACCCGGGCGGATCGATGGTGACCAGGTCGATGTCAGTTCGATCCACGCGGCCGTCGGGTACTCGGTCGGTGGCGGCCTCGGCTTCAGCAGTCGCTGCGGAGGGGAACTCCTCGGTGACGTCGAGTTCCCGTCGGATCTGGTCGAAGTCGATGGCTGGTGCGAACACTCTGCGCTGCATGGGATCGAATGTATGCGACTACGAACGTTGGCAGCGATTCTGGTGCTCAGCACCGAAATCGCCGCCAACGTTGACCGCCTCAGTCGAGGCGGCGGTAGGCCTTCACCGCTTTGCGGCCTCGGGCCTCTTCGCGTGCGTCGAGGCGGCCGAGGACGAAGTGCGCCTGCGGGCTGAGCGGCGAGTTCGCAGCCACAGCGAGCAAGCGCTCTCGGTTGACGGCGGTGTCGTTGAAAACACCGAGGTGCGTCTGGATCTGTTTGGCGTAGCGACCGACCTTGCCGAATGAGTCCCGGCGAAGGGCCTCGGTCGATTCCGCTGTGTACCGAGCCGCCTTCGCGCGCTTGCGAATCTTGTGCAGTTGCTCCACCCAGTCGTGGGACCACACTTCGTGATCCCGGAGGGCTTTCTGGGCTTTACGCAGGCGTTTGTACGATGCGGCGACAGCCTCGGCGGCCACGTCGCGTGCCGGTCGATCGGCGTCTGGTCCTGTGGCCGGTGCCGCGATGAGTCGGTCGAGATCGTCGAGCAGAGTCAGGTAGCGATGCGTCGACAACGCGAACCGCATCGATTTGAGCGCGCGCTCGTGGCGGACGCGTTCGCCGTCGACCAGCACCGCCACAAGATCCTCTGGTGCGTTCTCGCGTGCCAGCAGCAGTTCGTTCGTCTCCAACTGGACTTCCAGATCGCGGACGTCGCCGAGCACCTCGCCGAGTAGGCGCAATTCCTCGGAGATCGGAGCCGCGACGTCGACAGCGAGTACCTGAGGGTAGGAGGTGAGGATCGAGCGCAGCTTGCGGGCTGCGACGCGCATCTGGTGGACAGCGTCCGGGGCGTCGTCGCGGGCGAGGGGATCGTACGCGACGAGCGCGTCGCGATGCGCTGCGAGATCGGTCATGACGAGGTCGAGAGCAGTCGGCTTCTTCGGCAGGGCGGGCCGGCCGACGTCGGCGGGCTGCGATCCGATCGCCCGAGCCAGTTTCGACGTGCTCGACGCTTTCCGTGCGCCTGCGTCTTTCAGATACGCCTTGGCGCGCTTGAGGATCGCGGCGTCACCGTTCACCAGCTCGAACTCCCACTCCGCCCACCGGCTGACGCCCCCGCCGGGTAGCAGGGACTCCGCGGAGACGACGTCTTCGCAGAACACCGCGATCTCGCGGTCGTCACTGTCGAAGACGCTGGTTACTGTGCGGTCCGTGGTGATCGTGGCCACCGGTACCAGTTTCCCGGTGCGGACGATCGCGGCCACCTGATCGGTCAACGCCGCGGGCACACCGCCGTCGTACGGCGCCTCGTCGAAGTCGACTGCGAGTTCACGACGAGCGGCTTTCACCGTGGACGGGCGCTTGAGATGCCATCCGCCGTCGGTGCCACCAGCCCGTCGTCGCAGGGTGGTCCGGTTGGCGGCGAGGACGGTGTCCGCGGTGTCGTAGTAGGTGGCTTCGAGGAGGTAGGTCTGCGGTTCGCCGACCCGACCGTCCGGCACCAGCCCGGACAGGTCGGGTGCGGGCAGTCCCGCGTCGACGTCGAACTTCAACTCGATCTCGAGGGATTCGTGCGCGGCGGGACTCATGATGTGCCTTCAGGCTCGGGTGTGGGCGAAGCGGTCGGTGGCTTCCACCAGGTGATGGACGATGCCGGGTTCGAAGGAGGCGTGGCCTGCGTCGTCGACCACATGGAGGTCGGCGTCTGGCCACGCCCGGTGCAGATCCCAGGCGCTTCGCATCGGGCAGACGACGTCGTAGCGTCCCTGGACGATGACGGCTGGGATGTGCTCGATGCGCGCGATGTCGGTCAGGAGTTGGCCGTCGTTGATGAACCCGTGGTTGGTGAAGTAGTGATTCTCGATGGTGGCGAAGGCGAGGTCTTCGACGCCTTCGTCGCCCGAGTTGGGGCGGGGCTCCAAGTAGCTCGTCATGTTCTCCCACGCCGACCACGCGTTCGCCGCATGTTGAGCGGCCTCGCGGTCGTCACCGGTGAGCAGCCGGTGATAGGCGGCGACGAGATCGCCTGAGCGTTCGTCTTCCGGAATCGGCTCCAAGTACTGTTCCCACACGTCGGGGTAGATGTGTGCCGCACCGCCGTTGTAGTACCAATCGATCTCGCTGCGACGCAGCAGGAAGATCCCGCGCAGGACCAACTCGGTCACACGCTCCGGGTGGGTCTGGGCATAGGCGAGCCCCAGAGTGGAGCCCCACGATCCGCCGAACACCTGCCACGTGTCGATACCGAGGTGCTCACGGATCGCCTCCATGTCCGCGATCAGGTGCTGCGTGGTGTTGACCGACAGATCGGCGCCGTCGGCGATGTGCGGTCGCGACTGCCCGCAGCCGCGCTGGTCGAACAGCACGATCCGGTACTTCGACGGGTCGAAGAACCGGCGCTGCTGCGGGGACGTCCCGCCGCCGGGGCCGCCGTGCACGAATACCACGGGCTTCCCGTCCGGGTTGCCAGAGCACTCCCAGTAGACGTCTTGACCGTCGCCGACCGACAGATGGCCGGACGCATACTGCTCGATGGGTGGGTACAACGTGCGCATGCGTCCAGCCTATCGGTCAGTAGGAGTGCTCGGGACCTGGGAACGAGGCCGACGCGACCTCGGCGGCGTACTGGCGGGCAGCAGTACGCAGATCGTCGCCGATCGACGCGTAGCGCTTGACGAACTTGGCGGTCTTGCCGTGGGTGTATCCCGCAGCGTCCTGCCAGACGAGCACCTGGGCGTCGGTCTCGTTGCCTGCGCCGATGCCGACTGTCGGGATGGTCAGCTTGCGAGTGATCTGGCCTGCGACGTCGGCGGGGACCATCTCCATGACGACGGCGAACGCGCCGGCCTCCTGGACGGCGATGGCGTCGGCGATGAGCTGGTCGGCTGCGTCTCCGCGGCCCTGGACGCGGTAGCCGCCGAGGCCGTTGACGCTCTGCGGCGTGAAGCCGACGTGCGCCATGACCGGGATGCCGGCCTGCGTCAGCGCGGAGATCTGCGGAGCGATCCGTTCGCCGCCCTCGATCTTGATCGCGTGGGCGCCGGACTCCTTGAACATGCGGATCGACGATTCGAGTGCCTGCTGGGGGCCCACCTCGTACGTGCCGAACGGCAGGTCGGCGACGACCATCGCATGCGGCGCTCCGCGCACAACGGCACGAGCGAGCGGGATCAGTTCGTCGAGTGAGACGGGGATCGTGGTGTCGTAGCCGTAGACGACGTTGGCTGCGGAGTCTCCGACCAGCAGGACGGGGATCTCGGCTTCGTCGAAGATGCGAGCTGTGGAGTAGTCGTAGGCCGTGAGCATCGCCCACTTGTGACCTTCGGTCTTCCACTGGGCGAGGTGCTGAATGCGCGTGGCGCGACGGGGGCTCGGGGTGCTTGCCGAACCGTAGACGGATGCTTCCGACATGACTGCCTCAT
The DNA here is from genome assembly GCF_016919385.1 of Gordonia sp. PDNC005. Classification (NCBI taxonomy): domain Bacteria; kingdom Bacillati; phylum Actinomycetota; class Actinomycetes; order Mycobacteriales; family Gordoniaceae; genus Gordonia; species Gordonia sp. PDNC005. Next base: position 2,247,598 of record NZ_CP070351.1, on the reverse strand, counting down.
TTCTGCCTCGAGTCCCGCGTGTGCGGGTACCCGGGTTGGTGTGGACCTCTCGATTCTCCCACCGGCGTCGTGCCTCCGGCAGATGGGATTCGGTGGCGTTAGTCACATGCGGCTGAGGCTCGCCAGGCACCGCGATTCGGCAAAGTGCCGGGTGTAACACGCGCGTAATCGCGGAGCACTAGGGTTCGGGTATGGATCGCCAACAGGAATTCGTGCTGCGCACCCTCGAGGAGCGCGACATCCGCTTCGTCCGGCTGTGGTTCACCGACATTCTCGGATACCTGAAATCGGTGGCGATCGCACCGGCCGAGCTCGAAGGCGCGTTCGCCGAGGGCATCGGGTTCGACGGCTCGGCCATCGAGGGCTTCTCGCGCGTCTCCGAGGCCGACACCGTCGCCAAGCCCGACCCGTCGACGTTCCAGGTGCTCCCGTGGGTCACTGACGGCCGTCAGCACTCGGCGCGGATCTTCTGCGACATCGCGATGCCCGACGGGACTCCGTCGTGGGCCGACCCGCGCAACGTGCTGCGTCGCCAGCTGAACAAGGCCGCCGACCAGGGCTTCACCTGCTACGTCCACCCGGAGATCGAGTTCTTCCTGCTCAAGGATCTGCCACTCGACGGCACCCCGCCGATCCCGGCGGACGGCGGCGGCTACTTCGACCAGACGTTCCACGACTCCGCGCCGAACTTCCGTCGGCACGCGATCGAGGCCCTCGAGTCGATGGGCATCTCGGTGGAGTTCTCGCACCATGAGGGCGCCCCAGGCCAGCAGGAGATCGATCTCCGCTACGCCGACGCTCTGTCGATGGCCGACAACGTGATGACCTTCCGCTACCTGATTAAGCAGGTCGCGTTCAACGACGGTGTCCGCGCCACGTTCATGCCGAAGCCGTTCAGTGAGCACCCGGGATCGGCCATGCACACGCATCTGTCGTTGTTCGAAGGCGACACGAACGCCTTCCACAACCCGGATGATCCGATGCAGCTGTCGAAGATCGGCAAGCAGTTCATCGCGGGCATCCTCGAGCACGCGAACGAGATGAGCGCGGTCACCAACCAGTGGGTCAACAGCTACAAGAGGCTCATTTACGGCGACGAGGCCCCGACGGCCGCCACATGGGGTCGTGCAAACCGTTCGGCGATGGTCCGTCTCCCGCTGTACACGCCGAACAAGGCATCGTCGCGGCGTGTTGAGGTCCGAAGCCCCGACTCCGCCTGCAACCCGTACCTGACCTTCGCAGTCCTGTTGGCGGCCGGACTCAAGGGCATCGAAGAGGGTTACGAGCTGCCCGAAGAGGCTGAGGACAACGTCTGGGCGCTGACGCCCGCAGAGCGTCGTGCGATGGGCTACAAGGAACTCCCGGGTTCGCTGGCCGACGCCCTCACACAGATGGAGAAGTCAGAACTCGTCGCCGAGACCCTCGGAGAGCACGTCTTCGACTACTTCCTCCGCAATAAGTGGGCGGAGTGGGCCGAGTATCGAGGCCGCGTGACCCCGTTCGAGCTCGAGAGTTACCTACCGCTGTAGAAGGGCACAGACGTGACGAGTACCGGAGGCCGTTCGGCCATTCCGAGTCCTGGCCGTCTGGGGCTTCTCGACGACACGGCGCGCGCGGATCTCGCGACGCTGGGCTGGTCGAGTGCTGCGACGGTTGATCTCTTGTGGGCTCTGTCGCGGGCACCCGACGCCGATTTGGCGTTGCGGGCGCTCGTGCGGCTCCACGACCGTGAAGGGTCAGGGGACTGGCCGCAGATCGATGCGTTGCTGCGATCGTCGAAGGCGTTCCGCGGCAGGCTTTTGTCGGTGCTCGGCGGGTCGGATGCGCTCGCCGACCACGTCGTCGCCGAACCCGATGCGTGGCGGCTGCTCGTCGACGACGAGATGCCATCTGCCGAGCAGTCGCGGTCCGCGCTCCTCGACTCGATCGGAGCGGTCCGGGTCTCCGGGACGTCCGACGACGATCTGCTCTTCCGCGCCGCGATCACCGGACCGGACGCGGTCGCGGCGCTCCGCAGGGCGTACCGCGATCAGATTCTGATCCTCGCCGCGCACGACCTCGCCGCGACCGTTGAGAACGAGGAAGTCCTCTACCTGGCCGAGGTGGGCGGCCGGCTGGCGGACCTGGCCGACGCGGCGTTGACTGCTGCCCTCGCCGTTGCGATCGCCGAGGTAGCGGGGGACAGCCCGCTCGAGACCCGACTCTCAGTGATCGCGATGGGGAAATGCGGCGCCCGCGAGCTGAACTACGTCTCCGACGTCGACGTCGTCTTCGTCGCGGAGCCGGCCGACGGAGCATCTGCCCGGATAGCGGGCGAGATGATGCGCATCGGTTCGCAGGCCTTCTTCGACGTCGACGCGGGTCTGCGTCCGGAGGGCAAGTCCGGTGCGCTCACCCGGACCCTCGAATCACATGTCGCGTACTACCGGCGGTGGGCCAAGACCTGGGAATTCCAGGCCTTGTTGAAAGCGCGTCCGATGACCGGCGACATGTCGCTCGGCCGCGACTACGTCGCGGCGACGTCTCCGATGGTGTGGGACGCGTCCGAGCGCGACGACTTCGTCCCCGAGGTGCAGGCGATGCGCCGCAGGGTGGAGTCCCTCGTTCCCGACGAGCACAAGGCCCGCAATCTGAAGCTCGGCCGGGGCGGCTTGCGTGATGTCGAGTTCGCCGTCCAACTGCTGCAGATGGTGCATGGACGCGTCGACGCGTCCCTGCGTGTGCAGTCGACTGTCGATGCGCTGGACGCATTGACGACAGCCGGGTACATCGGGCGCGATGACGGCGCGAACTTCTCGGCGTCGTACCAGTTCCTCCGCTTGCTCGAGCATCGGATCCAGCTGCAGCGTCTGAGTCGGACCCATCTGTTGCCCGAGCCCGACGACGAGTCCGCGATGCGCTGGTTGGCACGCGCTGCGCACATTCGTCCCGAAGGAAGCCAGGACGCCGCCGCGGTTCTCCGTCGTGACCTGCGCAAGCAGATCACGCGTGTACGGCAGTTGCACGAGAAGCTGTTCTATCGGCCGCTGCTCGACGCCGTGGCGCGGCAGGACAAGGGGCTGCTGCGACTCACCGACGACTCGGCCAAGCGCCAGCTCGCCGCACTCGGGTACGCGATGCCCGATCGCGCGCTCGCACACATTCGGGCGTTGGCCTCGACGCCGGGGCGCACCGGTGCTATTCAGTCGATGATTCTGCCCGGTCTGCTCGAGCACATCTCCGACACTCCAGACCCGGACGCGGGCCTGCTGAACTACCGCAAGCTCAGTGAGCAGATGGGTACCACGGCCTGGTACCTGCGCCTTCTCCGCGACGACGGTGTTGTCTCGGAGCGGCTCATGCGAGTCCTGGGGACCAGCGAGTACATCGCCGACCTGCTGATGCGGTCGCCGGATGTCATCGCGCTCTACTCGACAGGTGCGACCGGACCCAAGCTCATCGAGGTCGACTCGGCCGACGTGGCGAAAGGCCTGCGCGCGTCCATGCGGCGCGCCCCGGACCTGACCCGGGCGATCGCAGTCGCGCGATCTCATCGCCGCGCCGAACTCGCACGGATCGCATCGGCCGACATCCTCGGACTGATGACAGTCCAGCAGGTGTGCCGGGCACTGTCGACAGTGTGGGCGGCAGTGCTCGACGCGGCGCTGGAGAAAGTGATCGAGGAGTCGTTACAAGGCGAGCCCGCGCCCGCACGGCTGGCCGTCATCGGCATGGGCAGGCTCGGTGGAGGTGAGCTGGGCTACGGCTCGGACGCGGACGTTCTGTTCGTGTGCGATCCCGTCGACGGTGCGGACGAGGCCGACGCCGTCCGGTGGGCGCAGAAGGTGTGCGAGCAGGTCAGGACGATGCTCGGCACGCCGAGCGCCGATCCGCCTCTCGAAGTGGACATCGGTCTCCGACCGGAGGGGCGGAACGGCCCCGTGGTTCGGACGTTGGCGTCGTACGCGGCGTACTACGACCAGTGGGCGCAGGCGTGGGAAGTGCAGGCGCTGCTGCGTGCTCATACCGTGGCAGGCGATGCCGACCTCGGTCTGGCGTTCCTGCACATGATCGATCGGACCCGTTACCCGGCCGGTGGTGTGTCCCCGGACGCGGTCCGTGAGATCCGTCGCATCAAGGCCCGCGTCGACTCCGAGCGGCTGCCTCGCGGCGCGGACCCCGCGACGCACACAAAACTCGGTCGCGGCGGACTCGCCGATGTCGAGTGGACCGTCCAGCTGACCCAGCTGCGGTACGCCCACGAGTATCCGTCCCTGCACAACACGTCGACGTTGGAGACACTCGATGCCATCGCGGCGGCCGAACTCGTGCCGGTCGACGAGGTCGAGATCCTCACCGAGGCGTGGCTCACCGCCACGAAGGCGCGGAATGCGCTGGTCCTGGTCCGCGGCAAGCCCGTCGACCAGCTCCCGTCACCGGGCCGTCAGCTGCGTGCGGTGGCCTACGCGGCGGGCTGGCCTCAAGACGAGGCGTTGGAGTTCCTGGAGCACTACATGCGAGTGACGCGACGGGCCAAGGCCGTGGTGCTGGAGGTGTTCGGGAGCTGAGGGCAGCGGTGACTACGATGGTCGAATGCCTCCGAAGAACCTGAACGAGTTCATCGGCGACCTGGTGACGCTTCCGCTTGCGGCGGCGCAGAAGATCAGTCAGCCGCTGTTGAAGGCGGCCAACTCCGTCGTCCAGCGGTTTCCGCGCGAACTGATCAGTCTCGGCGGTGACGCGGACGACCCGACCGGCAAGGTGGTCTACGACTTCTTCGCAGGCATCGGCCCCGAACTCGCGCATCCGGGCGGAAGTCTGCCCGGCGCGAACCGATGGGACGACCCGCTCGACCCGGCACACCCGATCCCGGTGATCCTCGCGCACGGAACCGCAGGCGGCGGCCAGACGAACTGGGGCACCTATGTTCCGTTGCTCACCGAGGCCGGATACTCGGTGTTCACGCTCACCTTCGGCGCAATCCCCGGGTCGAGGTGGCCGATCTCGGCGCTCGGAGGGATGACGACGATCGAGGAGAGTGCGGTGGAGTTCGGCGCCTTCGCCGAGAAGGTCATGGCCGCGACCGGGTCGGACAAGGTGCACGTCGTCGGCCATTCGCAGGGCACACTCGTCCCCAACTATTGGGCGCGCTTCCTCGGCGGGCACGACAAAATCGGCAAGTACGTGTCCCTGGCGCCCCTGTGGGAGGGAACCACGGTGCTCGACGGAGCCACCGGCGTCCTCGACCGGTTCGGCTTCGATCCTGCGGGAGTGGTTCCCTGCCGTGCTCTCCCGCAGATGATGGACGATTCGGAGTTCATCGCCACCATGAACTCCGACGGCGGGCCGTACGTCCCAGGCATCTCGTACACCAACATCTCGACTGTCCACGACGAACTGGTCCACCCGTTCACGTCAGGTCAACTCCCGGGACCGGAGGGCGTCGACGTCACGAACATCGTCCTTCAGTCCGGCTGTGTGAAAGACCTGTCCGATCACCTCGGCATCTGTGGATCGCCCCGCGCCGCGGCCTTCGTCCTCAACGCGCTCGACGACCATCCGAGCAGAGTGGTGCCCTGTCAGGTTGTTGCACCGTTCTTCGGCACACCGTTGCTGCGTCGAACCGGCGGCATGCCGGAGTTCATCAAGCCGTTCGCGGCGTCTCCTGACGCGGACAGGTGAGTCCACAAATCCGATCGATGGGTGTACGACCCGAGTCGACGTAGGCGCTCGGTGAGCGGCGTACCTGCACTTTCGCGGAACGCTGCGATTGCCTCTTGACTTTCTCCGCCAGGCGGGTGACTCTGATCACAGCTGAACAAACCGAACGCTCGGTGGGCGAGTGTTCATTCTCTGGAAGGTGTGACACCCATGACCGATGCTCCTGACCTTACCGAGCTTCTGGCCGACTCCCCGTCGAACTGGGGCAAGTGGGGACCGGACGATCAGGTCGGATCGCTGAACTACCTGACGCCGGAACAGGTCGTGGCCGGTGCTGCGCAGATCCAGAAGGGGGAGCTGTTCACCCTTCAGAGACTCATCGGCGATCCGAACGGCGATCCGGTGTGGCCCGGCCGCAGTCCTGCCACCCGCGAGATGATCCTGGACGAATCGCATTGGGACGAGGGCGGCGACGGACCGGCCTTCCCCGGTGGACTGCACTACGCCGACGACAAGCTGAACGCCTTCCTCCAGGGATCAACGCAATACGACGCTCTGGGACACGTCTGGTACGACGGCAAGATCTGGAACGGCTACGACGCCCGCACCACCATCGGCGGCCTCGAGAAGGCCAGCGTCGAACCGATCGCGCAGCGCGGCGTCGCAGGCCGGGCGAACCTCCTCGACATGGCGCGCTTCCGCGGTAAGGACTACCTCGAGCCGGGCGAGACGTTCACACACGAGGACCTCATCGCCTGCGCAGAAGCACAGGGCACGCCGATCGCCAAGCGCGACATCTTGATGATCCGCACAAACCACCTTCAGTTGTTCTTCGACAAAGGCGACGCATTCTATGAGGACTTCTGCGAGTCGGGACTGGTGTACTCGCCGGGACTCGTCGAGTGGTTCCAGGAAATGGAGATCCCCAATCTCGTCACCGACACGATCGCGAACGAAGTCACGTTCGATCCGAACAGCGGTGTGGCGCTTGTCCTGCACAATGCGCTGATGCGGAACCTCGGCGTCACGTTCACCGAGATCTGCGACCTCGAGAAACTCGCCGCCGACTCGGCGGACGACGGTCGTTACACGTCGTTCTATGTGGCCGCGCCTCTCAAGATCCATCGTGCGACGGGATCCCCGGTCAACCCGGTGGCGATCAAGTGACGGTGTACACCGACCGGCCGTGGCTCGCGCTGTACTCGCAAGGCCGGCCCGCCGACATCACATCGGACAACGAGTCGGCTCTCGAGATCTTCGTGTCGGCGGCCACCGAGGTGCCGGACGCGCCCGCGATCAAGTACTTCGACGGTGTCGTGACCTATCGAGAGATCAACTGTGCCGCCGATGCGCTGGCTGCGTCGTTGATCGCCGACGGCTTCGCACCGGGCGATCGTCTGGCGCTCTACGTCCAGAACAATCCGGCCTTTGTGATCGGGCTGGTCGCGGCGTGGAAAGCGGGTGGTGCGGCGGTCGCGGTGAACCCGATGAATCGGCACCGCGAACTCGCGTATCTCCTCGAGGACTCGGGCGCGGTCGCCTTGCTCGCTCTCAACGAGCTCTACGACGACGTGGCACGCGAAGTGATCGCCGCGGGAGGGACCGCCGTGCAGACGGTGATCACGGTGTCCGCGCTCGACGGCCAGTCGCGCGACGACAACCGTGTGCTCGGTGGGCAGACGTCGGACGTCCCCGACGGGACTCTGTCCTTGACAGAGGTCATCACCGGGTACGACGGGACGGCCGTGGTTCCCGCGACGCCGCCGACGTCGGACGATCTCGCCGTCCTGACCTACACATCGGGAACGACGGGAAAGCCGAAGGGTGCGCTCAACACTCACGGAAACTTGGCGTTCAACGCTCAGACCTACCGCGAGTGGATGGGCCTGACCGGAGCCGACGTGGTGCTCGGCGTCGCGCCCCTCTTCCACATCACCGGCTTGGTCGGGCACGTGATGATCGCGGCTCTGCTTCGGGCGCCACTGGTACTGACGCATCGGTTCTCGCCGGAGGTGATGGTTGATGCGATTCGCGAGCATCGGCCGACATTCACTGTCGGTGCCATCACCGCGTACATCGCACTCGCCGACTCCGGTGGCGCGGTGTCCGGCGACTTCACATCCTTGCGGGCGCTGTACTCCGGCGGCGCACCGATCGCACCTGCGGTCGCAGATCGTCTCGAGAAGGTGCTCGGGGCATACATCCACAACATCTACGGCCTCACGGAGACCAACTCGCCGTCGCACGGGGTGCCGTTCGGTGTCCGTGCGCCGGTCGACGCCGAGTCGGGCGCCCTCTCAGTCGGGGTGCCGGTGTTCAACACGGTGGTCCGGGTGATCGACGACAACGGCGACGACGTCCCAGTCGGCGAAGTCGGGGAGTTCGCCACGTCGGGTCCGCAAGTGGTACCGGGATATTGGAATCGACCCGAGGCGACGGCGGAATCGATGCCAGGAGGCGAACTCCGGACCGGCGACGTCGGATTCATGGACGCCGACGGCTGGTTCTACCTGGTCGATCGCAAGAAGGACATGATCAACGCGTCCGGGTACAAGGTGTGGCCTCGGGAAGTCGAGGACGTGCTGTACGGGCATCCGGCAGTGGCGGAGGCCGCGGTCGTCGGTGTGCCGGACGAGTATCGCGGTGAGACTGTCAAGGCGTTCGTCTCACTCCAGCCGGGCAAGTCGGCGACGGGGGAGGAGATCGTCGAGTTCTGCAAGGCCCAGATGGCGGCGTACAAGTATCCGCGGTCCGTGGAGATCGTCGCCGAGCTCCCGAAGACCGCGACCGGAAAAGTGCTGCGGCGGACGTTGCGCGACGAGGTGATCGCACGCTCCTAGGGCGCACCATCGACTCTCCGCCCGACGTCGTCCGTCGGGCGGAGAGTTCGTCGGTTCACTCTCGCGCGAGTCGAAGGCCGAACTGTCGGTAGAGGCGTGCGATCGTCGCCGGATCCCCGGTCGGGTCGAGGCGGCAGACACTTCCGCACAGGTCGACGACGGCGCGCGCGGTCGCCGCCGGATCGTCGACTCCGATCTCGCCGACCAGACGCTCGACCTGCCGAACCAGCCGGTCCGACGCCGACTGCACTCGGGCTTTGTCTGCGGGATCGACGTTCGCCTGATCGGTCAGGACGACCGCCATCACGTCGCGCCGTGTGGCGGAGAACAAGGCGACGGCTTCGCACACATTGCCGAACGACCCGGTCGGGGAGTCCGCGTCGGCGGCAGCGGCATCGGTGTGCGCGGCCAGCTCGGCGTACGCCAGGTCGAACACCGCCGTCAGCAGCGACTGCTTACTCGGGTAGTGGTGATACACGCCTGCCGCGCTCAGGCCGGCCTCCGCGGCGATCGTGCGCATCGTCGCACCGTGATAGCCGACGCCGACAAAACACCGGATCGCGGCTGCAAGTGCAGGGTCGAGGTCACGATCCGGAAAGACCCGCCAATCGAACGTCGAAACGACGTCGTCGATCCGGGCGGGGGAGAAGAGTTCGGCGAGCGACTCGACGGTCGTTCCCAATTCGGTCGCGATCGTGGTGAGCCGCTCGACGCTGACCGTAGCCTTGCCGGTCTCGATCCCGCTCATCGTCCCGACGCTCACGCCGACGCGGCGTGCGAGCTCACGCATCGAGATCCCAGACAGCTCCCGCGCCGGGCGGATCATCAACTGCGCCTGGGTCGGCGGTTCGGACATGCGTCAACCGTAGTTGGCCGCAACCGATCTCGGGTGCGACCCGGCCGTGAAACCCCAACGCCGACACGGCGGCGGAGCCTACAATCGCGGTGCGGGAGCCGACTGTCACTGACAACGGGGAATGAGAGCAGCACGTTGATGATCGATGACGCGGCCGACCTGACGCGGCCGACTTCCGGCCTCGAGATGTTCACCGGGGCTCTCGCCGCCGGAGCGGACCGACCGATGATCCGATACCTCGGCACGACACTGACGGTCGGGGACGTGGATCTGTTCTCCGACCGGCTCGCCGAGAGGCTCCTCGACGATGGATTCGGACCCGGGGACCGTGTCGCAGTGCTCTGCCAGAACGATCCCGGCTTTGTCGTCGCCGTGATCGCCGCGTGGAAGGCGGGCGGGACGGCCGTTCCGCTGAACCCCATGAACACCGAGCGTGAACTCGCGTTCGCGTTGGTCGACACCGGCGCTCGGGCGCTCGTCTGCCTCGACGAGCTGTACTCGGCCGGTGCGGAGTCGATCATCTCCGGCGGAGACACCGACGTGACGACAGTTGTGCTGACGTCAGCCGGCGACTGGCGTTCGGCCCCTCCGTTGACGAACTCGGCGGGGCTGCGCGACTCACCGCCGGCGTCAGACGATCCGGCACTCCTGCTCTACACGTCTGGGACTACGGGTGTCCCCAAGGCCGCAGTCATCACCCACGGGAATCTGACGGCCGCCGCCGAACTCTATCGACAGTGGACCTCGATCACCGCGGACGACGAGATCCTCGCGATCACGCCGCTGTTCCACGTGACCGGAGTCGTCGGACACCTCGCGCTGTCGTTGCGGGTGGGCGCGCCGCTGATTCTGGCTCACCGCTTCGATGCGGGGCTCCTGGTGCAGGCGATGCGCGATCATCGACCCGCTTTCATCGTCGGCGCCATCAGTGCGATGGTCGCGCTCGTCGACGCCTCCGCCGGGGCCGACGACTTCCGGTCGGTGAAATGGATGGCGACCGGCGGCGCCCCCGTCTCTGCGGCCGTCGCCGACCGGGTGGCCGAGCGCGCAGGCCGGGACCTCAGCATCGTGTACGGCTTGACCGAGACCACGTCGCCCGCGATCGCCACCCCGATCGGTGAGGCACAGCGAATCGACCCGGAATCGGGAGCACTCTCCATCGGCGTTCCCGTTGCGGCTACGCGGTGCCGGATCGTCGACGACTCCGGCGCACCCGTCGGCCCCGGCGTGGTCGGTGAAGTGGAGATCTCCGGTCCGCAGGTGAGTCCCGGCTACTGGCGTGATGGCGTGGTCGTCGACGGTCCAGTCGACGGTGCACTCCGCACCGGCGACGTCGGATTCCGCGACAGCGACGGCTGGGTATTTCTCATCGACCGTCGCAAGGACATGATCACCACCGCCGGTTACAAGGTGTGGCCGCGCGAAGTCGAGGACGTGTTGTACCGACACCCAGCGGTCGCCGAGGCCGCCGTGGTCGGCGTGCCCGACGACACGCGTGGCGAAGTGGTCAGCGCATTCGTCGCCCTCGAGTCCGGTGCCACCGCGACTGTCGACGAGATCGAGACCTTCGTCGCGACACAACTCGCCGCCTACAAGCGGCCGCGGCGATTCACCGTCGTCACCGAACTGCCGAAGACGGCCACCGGAAAGGTGCTCCGGCGCGAGCTGCGCGGTTGACCCCGGCGCCCGACGTCAGCTCGCGTCGAGGATGGAGAGCGCGAAGACGAGCGTGTCGGTGCCCTGAATGCCGGCGTCGGGTTGCCCATCAGGTCCGTACCCGTCGGCAGGCGTCATGGCCACGGCCACCTTGGCGCCGACCTTCTGACCGATGAGCGCCTCGCGGAAACCGGGAACGACGCCCGTGGGCGAGAATGATGCCGGCGACCCCTTCTCGAAGGCGCTGTCGAAGATCTTGCCGTCGCGCCCGTTGACGCCTTCGTAGCAGACACTCACAAACGAGTCCGCGGTGACGTCAGCGCCAGTACCCGGGACGAGCGTCTTGACGGTCGTCTCACCGACTTCGAAATTCCCATTGACCGTGATCAGCGGAGCCTTGGCGTCTGTAGGCGCGACGACCTCGATCGACCCCTTCGTGCCCTGGAGCACCCAGTCGGCCTGTGTCGTGGACGCGGGCACATCGGTTGGGCACGTGGTGGGGGCCACCGTCGGCGACGTGGTCTCGGAGGCGGAGTCGTCTGTTGACGAACAGCCGGCGAGAACCAGCGCCGACACTGCAGCGGGGACCAGGATCAGGGGCTTGAGCTTCATGATCGGCAAGCGTACCGGCGGCGGGTCGCCGGGCCGATCAGAGGGCGAGGATCTGGGCCTTCTTCGCCTCGAACTCAGCGTCGGTGAGGACGCCCGCGTCGCGGAGTTGGCCGAGCTGTGCGAGTCGGGCGAGCTGATCGTCGATAGCGCCTGCCGTCGGCGCGGCTGCCAACGGGGCCGCGACGGGCGTCTGCGCAGTGGGTTGCGCAGCAGCTGCGGCGGCAGTGTCTTGCTGGGCCCAGCGCTGCTGTTGCCGACGCTGCACGCGTCCGTGGACTGAACTGGCGACGGCAACGCGCGCGGCGCGCTTCAAAAGTGCCATGGGGACTCCTCAGAGGATGGTGGTGGACGTCAGGCGTCGCCAAGGGCGGTGTCGAGATCGTCAGTTGACACAGGACCGGAGGCGACGAGTCGAGCGCCCGCAGCGTCGAACGCGGCCACGACTGGAGCCATGGTCAGGTCTTCGTACACGATCACGGCTCCGACCGATCCGGGGATGAGGGCGTCGGTGACGATAGCGAGGTCATCGGCGTCGAGCAGGCTGCTCGCAGCGCCGTCGAACTCGGCGAAGTCGAGCCCGTCGACCACGCCGAAGTCGTGTGCGGGGACGGTGGTGACGCCTACGTCGTCACGGCGGAAGAACTCGATGTCGACGATGAAGACGATACCGGCGTCGACGCGCTCCAGCAGCGCGGAGAAGCCTCCGGCGGAGACCGTGCCCGCGGGGAACTCGATCACGAGGTAGTCGACGGGACCGACGGTGGGGCTGTTCATGGGAGAAACTGTAGCGGTCAGTGGCAGCGGCCACCGGGAAGGCTGTCGAATTCGTCCTTCAACCACGCTGCGACCTTGTCGAGCGTCGCCGTGCCTGCCTCGAACGTCATCTTCGGAGTGTGGGTGCTCGTGGATACGGCGACTTGCGATCCGTCGTGGAGCGTCACGACTCCGATCTGACGAACGACGTAACCGCCGTCCGCTGCGGGTCCCCATCCGCCCTTGACTGCGGTCCGCTCGTCACCGAGGCGCCGCACACCCCATTCCTGGACATCGGCGACGTCGCGCATGAGCTCGAGGATGTGATCGCTGCCGGTCATGCACGGAAGGTTCGCAGTCCACGTGGCGGAGTCGACGAGCGACCACTGGGTCTCGCCGAGCATCGGGTGTGTGGAACCGCGATGCGGGGGAGGCACGGTGGTCGTGTCGCCGCCTTCGCTGAGGACGTCGGCGAGCGCCTCTGAGGCCTCCGCGGGGGTGCCGAGCGACTTGGTGAGAATGCGGGCGGAGTTGTTGTCGGAGTCGACGACGGCGTTCGCCTCGGTGCGGCTCATACCGTGCTTCCGCTCGGCTGCAAGGCCGAGAGGCGCCTTGATCGTGGACCACGCGTCGCGGACCGTCTGATCCCCGAACAAGAGGGGCTTGCCGCCTCCGACGGGAACGATGGCCACGCCGACTGGGGTGCGGAAGCGGAGCGCGCGGAAGGATGCAGTCAGTCGAGCCTCCGCGTCGGCAGGCGACTGCGCGGTCGGAGCGGCGTCGGCGAGTGGACGACTCTCGTCGTCGTTCCGGACGACAAGAAACACCCCGACTGCAATTGCGACGATCACAACGACGGCGAGACCGGCGAAGACGGGTGCGCGCCGCACGGACGTGCTGTCATCCGACGAAGCACGATGCCGTCCGCTCATCTCGTCCCTTCGGTCGTTGAACTCTCTACATGATGTCCAGGGTTCGACGCTAGCAGCCCGACGAGACCGGTCCGAATGCGCGGATGGTTTGCTGGGTGCACTGAGGTGTCCGTCACAGGCAGTACGACGCACTTTGCTGCGAGGTTAACTGCGTGATACCGCATCCGTCGTCACCGCGTCGCGACCTCGCGAAACGGCCTGTGACGCCTCGGTTAGTGCGCCATAGCTGTTTACATTCGCGTCACTGATTTGCTGAGTGTTGCGCATCACCTTTTTTACTATGGGCTCCAGTGAAAAGGCGAAATACTCTCTGCCGCATGAATATTCGGAGATCCGGGATCTTGGTTCTGCTTGCCGCGGGACTTCTGTCCCCGATGTTGCCATCAAACGTCGGGACGGCGTCGGCGGCTCCGAACTGCCCGCAGGTGATGGAGTTCTCCACCGGAGGGGCGGCGCAGCCCGACGGCATTCGACTCGGTGCGATGGGGAAGCCGGTGCCGGCCGACACGCAGCGAACAAAGGTTCGCTACAGCGCGAGCATCTCGCCGGTCGGGGGCAACATCAGTGGGGCCGAGTCGACGGCCGAGGGCGAACGGAACCTGCGCCGGGCCGCGCGGTCGTTCCGCGCGCGCTGCCCGGAATCGCACATCCGCCTGGTGGGATTCTCTCAAGGGGCTCTCGTCACCGGCAACGTGTGCAACACGTTCGACTCCGACCCGGTGATGGCGCGAAACACGAGCTGCGTCCTCTATTCGGATCCACGCCGACCTGATCCAGTCCGACCCGGAGTCATGGCGACGCTGCCGTCGTTTGTGCCGGGATTCCCGATGATGGGGCCGCGGCCGCAGACGCGGAACATCCGCGTCACGCAGGTCTGCCAGACCAACGACGGGATCTGCGCGGCGCCCAACCCGATACTCGACCCGATCGGGTTCGTCAACAATCTTCTCGGGTATCTCGTCTACGGTGCGCACGGCGACTACTTCGCCGCACCGCACACCGTCGACGACGGTCACTTGCACACGGTCCGGCGCGCGCCGTACATACCGACGGCGGACACCGTCAGGCCCGCGCCCGGGATTCCGACGCTCTACGACGTGCTCGACCCGGTCAGTCGCCTGTTCATCACGCCCGCGCCGATCGCGACGACGTATCGGCCGACACCTGTGGCCGCATACTTCCCGCCCATCCTCGGGTGGGTGCTGCCTCCGCGAATCGGTGCCGTTGTGCTGCCGCCGATCGCGGATCTGCAGGCGATCCTCGTCGCAGTCGTCCAGTTGGTGGATGCCGTTGTCGGGACTGTCGACGACGTGGTCGACGCGATCGCAGTCCCCGGAGTCGGTGTGGCCGAGCGGATTCAGTTGCCTCCGGTGGCCGTATCCGACGCCCAGGATGCCGAACTGGCCGCGGTGCCGTCGGCTCCTCTCGTTCCGGGGGACAGGGCTGAAACCGTGCTTCCCCGAGCGTCAGAGGTCGCGTCGAATGTGTTCGGCCCGGCGGTGGGCGGCAGTGTCGACGTCGACCGGATGGCTGCGCTCGTGGGAGCCCCCGTGGCGGGTCTTCCGATTGATCCGGCGTTCACGGTTCCAGTCGAGGCGCCGCTGGCCGACGCGTGACGATCAACCGGCGGCGGGTATCTGCACCTGGGCGAACATGTCGTCGATGATGTCGGCGAGGGGTGTGGACCCGTCGCTCTGGCTCCACGTGCGAAGGGCGACGTCGAAGCAGGTGAGTGCGGAGTTGATGGTGATGTCGGCGAGACGACGCGAGTTGCTGTCCGGGATGGATTTCTCAACGTGCGGCATGAGCGCCACTGCCCACGCGATGTGCCGTTCGAGGTTCTTCGCGCGGAGCTCCGAGCTTGACGAGATGATCCGCATGATCTGCTTCCACGACTCTGCCATCAGGTCCATCTCGACGCCTGCGCCGCGGAAGGTGAGCCGCAGCGCCTCCCACGGACTGCCACCGTGTGAGAGGTACGCATCGACGACCGCCTGCGCCGTCGGCATGCGGCTGCCGAACACCACATCGTCCTTGTTCGGGAAGTAGCGGAAGAAGCTGCGCGAGGAGATGTCGGCGGCTTTCGCGATATCGGCGACCGTCACGGTGTCGTAGCCGTGCTGATCGAACATGTCGAGGGCGAGATCGGCGAGTGCGCACGTCACGGCTTCGCGTGCGCGTGCCCTCATGCCGTTGCCCTCTGCAGTCATGCACGCGAGTCTATCAGTGACAGAAAGTTCATCCAGTGCCTTACTTGTCATAGTGTGACAGCGGACGTACGGTGGGGGACGACCACCGTCAATCGTTGAGAGAGGCCAGCCGATGCGCGCCGTCAAATACCCTCAGTTCGGAACGCCGGAAGAGATCCTCGGCGTCGAGGAGATCCCTACTCCCGACCCGGGCCCCGGCGAGGTGCGCGTCCGCGTAGTGCTGTCGCCCATCCACAACCATGATCTCTGGACGATCAGGGGTGAGTACGGCTTCAAGCCTGAGCTGCCCGCACAAGCCGGCACCGAGGCGGTCGGTGTCGTCGACGCACTCGGTGAGGGAGTCGACAACTTGGCGGTCGGGCAGCGAGTGGCCACCGGTCAGAAGTTCGGCGCCTGGGCCGAGTTCTTCGTCGCAAAGGCGACCGGGCTGATTCCGGTCCCGGACACCTTGTCCGATGAGGACGCCGCCCAACTCCTCGCGATGCCGTACTCGTCGATCACGCTGCTCGACCAGCTGAACCTCGGCGAGGGCCAGTGGCTCATCCAGAATGCGGCCAACGGTGCGGTCGGCCGCACGCTCGCTCAGCTCGCGTCAGCCCGCGGAGTCAACGTGATCAGCCTGGTCCGTCGTGCCGCAGGCGTTGACGAACTCGCCGCCATCGGAATCGATCGTGTCGTCGCGACCGATGAGGACGGGTGGCAGGAGAAGGTCCGCGCGATCGCCGGCGACGCGCCGATCATCGCGGGTGTCGACTCCGTCGGTGGACGCGCGACGGGCGACATGATGCAGCTGTTGGGTGAGAACTCGACGCTCATCGTTTTCGGGGCGATGGAGTCGCCCGTCGTGAAGATCCCGTCGGGAGACCTCATCTTCAAGCAGGCCACCGTCAAGGGGTTCTGGGCGAGCACGGTCAGCGCCACCATGGACCGTACGCGGAACGCTGAACTGATGGCCGAACTCGTCGAACGTGTTGGTGCCGGCGAACTGTCGCTCCCCGTCGAAGCCGTCTACCCCCTGGAGAAGATCCGCGACGCCGTCGCCGCGAACGCGACAGCAGGCCGTTCCGGAAAGATCCTGCTGAAGCCGTAGGCAAATGACAGAGCCCCGTCCGACATGACCGTCGGACGGGGCTCTGTTGTGCTGAGAACTGATCAGCAGTCGTAGTACAGGGAGAACTCGTACGGGTGCGGACGGATCTGCACCGGCATGATCTCGTTCTCACGCTTGAGGTTGATCCAGGTCTCGATCAGGTCCTCGGTGAACACGCCGCCTGCGGTGAGGTAGTCGTGATCCTGCTCGAGGCGATCGATGACCGCTGCCAGCGAGGTCGGCGCCTGCGGGATGCCCTTGGCCTCCTCCGGCGGGAGCTCGTAGAGGTCCTTGTCGACAGGCTCGTGCGGCTCGATCTTGTTCTTCACGCCGTCCAGGCCTGCCATCATCATCGCGGCGAAGGCCAGGTACGGGTTGCCCGAGCTGTCGGGGCAACGGAACTCGACGCGCTTGGCCTTCGGGTTGTTACCGGTGACCGGGATGCGGACGCAGGCACTGCGGTTGCGCTGGCTGTAGACCAGGTTGATCGGAGCCTCGTAACCGGGGACCAGACGCTTGTACGAGTTGATCGTCGGGTTGGTGAACGCGAGCAGCGACGGTGCGTGGTGCAGGATGCCGCCGATGTAGTGACGCGCGATGTCCGACAGACCGGCGTAGCCCGACTCGTCGTGGAACAGGGGCTTGCCGTCCTTCCACAGCGACTGGTGAGCGTGCATGCCCGAGCCGTTGTCGCCGAAGAGCGGCTTCGGCATGAAGGTGACCGACTTCTGGTTCTGCCACGCGGTGTTCTTGATGATGTACTTGAACAGCTGAACGTCGTCAGCGGCGTGCAGCAGCGTGTTGAACTTGTAGTTGATCTCGGCCTGGCCGCCGGTGCCGACCTCGTGGTGGCCGCGCTCGAGCTCGAAGCCCGAGTTGGTCAGGTTGGTCGACATCTCGTCGCGCAGGTCCACGTAGTGGTCGTACGGAGCGACGGGGAAGTATCCGCCCTTGGGGCGAACCTTGTAGCCGAGGTTCGGGGTGCCGTCGGGGTTGGTCGGCGACGCGGAGTTCCACCAGCCCGACTCGGACTCGACCTCGTAGTGAGTCGAGTTCATCTCGGAGCTGAACGAGACCGAGTCGAAGATGTAGAACTCGGCCTCGGCACCGAAGAAGCAGGTGTCGGCGATGCCGGTCGAACGCAGGTAGTCCTCCGCCTTGCGGGCAACGTTACGCGGGTCGCGGCTGTAGGCCTCGCGCGTGAACGGGTCATGGACGAAGAAGCTCACGTTCATCGTCTTGGCCTTGCGGAACGGATCGATGCGCGCGGTCGCCGGGTCGGGCAGCAGCATCATGTCCGACTCGTCGATCGACTGGAAGCCGCGGACCGACGAACCGTCGAATGCCAGGCCCTCGGTGAAGACGTCTTCGGTGAATGCAGCGGCGGGGATGGAGAAGTGCTGCATTGTGCCCGGCAGATCGCAGAAACGGATGTCGACGTACTCGACACCGGACGTGCGGATTCCCTCGAGCAGCTCTTCGTTCGTGTTGTACACGGTTGGCCTGACTCCTTACTGAACATCCGACCAGAACCTCTGGTCGCACTTCCGAAGCCGCCGTGATGCGACGGCGCCGGATCTCACCAATGAAATCTATGGAGGTGAGGTTGCCCGTGCGTCAAGCGAATGTTTCCGCCGTGTTACGTCACGGACGACGTGTTACAGATTAGCCGCACTCGGTGCGCGTGCGTGTGGCCTCGGCCACCGAACTTGGTGTTCGCCGCCCACTGACTACGATGAAGGCATGACTTCACGCGGTGACTCCGGATCCACTCGACGTGCCGCGGGGACGTGGCTGTCGGGCCCCCAGATCCCGGGTGCCGAAGGAAACCGGTTCCGTGGTGAAGACCTCGGGCTTCCGGAATCGGGTGTCGGCGCCCTCGCCTCGGGCTGGCAGCGTCTCGTCGGCATCCTCGCCGACTGGTTGATCGCAGGCGGAGTCGCGATCCTCATCGTCGGGGTTCGTGGCCCCGAGGGGATGGCCAGCGGTTTTGAGATGACGATGCGCGCTGCGTCGCCGGTGCAGGCGATCACCTGGTTCGTGATGGGTCTGGTCGCCGTCAGCCTGTTCGGCTTCACGCCGGGGCAGTATCTGGCCGGGATGCGCGTGGCCCGCGTGGACTACGGCGCCGAGCGGAACGCGGCAGAAGCCGCAGGAACGGAGCCGCGCGCGGCGGTCGGGTTCGTCCGCGCCCTCGTCCGGCAGGTGATCGTCTTCTTCGTCGTCCCTGCTCTCATCGCCGACCTCAACGGACGCAGCATGCACGATCGCGCAACCGGAACGGCGCTCGTCCGCACGCGCTGATCCGCCGTTCTCTCAACTTCGGCACTCTTCGCCGCGCTATGCGCGGTAGAGAGTGCCGAAGTTCTTTCACATCTTGTGCAGCAGTGCGGCTACGGCGGTGAGGATGCCGATCGCCGGCTCTACGGACACTCGCGGGTCGATCGCGCGCTGCACGCTGAGGCCGATCCCGGTGCTCAGTATCAGGTCGGCGATGTCGTGCGGTGAGCCGAACGCGTCGCTGATGGCCAGTGAATCGCCGAACACCCGGGCCAACTGCGCCGCGATCGTCTCGCTGATCTCGTAGCGGAGGGTCGCGATCGCCTCCTTGACGTCCGGATTGCTGCGCGCGAGCGCGGCGTACTCGAACTCGAGCATCGTCCACTCCATGTCGCCGAGGGACCGTCGAAGCCAGTCGGCGAGACCGTCGACGAATCGAATCGGGTCCACCTCGCCGTCGCCGGGCGCCAGATCGGCGATCTCCGCCATCTTCTCGTCGTGGATGTCGACGAGCACTGCGCGGCACAGCGTCGGCTTGTCCTTGAAGTTCGAGTAGACGGCGCCCTTCGAGTAACCCGCGGCCTCCGCGATGGCGTCGAGGCTGGTGGCGGCGTATCCGTCTCGGAGGAATGCGGTCCGCGCGGTCGTCACCAGATCGGCGACGGTCTTAGCTCGTCGGTCCGATCGGGTCAGTCGTGCGGTCTCGGGTGGCATGGAGACGATCATAGCGGGTGCATACCGTGGGTATTGACATACCGGCGGTATTTGAACAATGATCGTCGGCATGATGAAGCTGCCATTCCTCAACTCGTCCAATCCGGCGATCGACGTCGACGGCGCCGTCGTCGTGATCACCGGCGGCGCCCGCGGCATCGGTGCGTCCACCGCCGAACTGTTCGCGAGTCGAGGGGCGCAGGTGTGGATCGGCGACGTCGACGCCGACGTCGCCGCTCAGACAGCGGCCCGGCTGGGTATTCGATCGGCCCATCTGGATGTCACCTCGCATTCGTCGTGGACCCGGTTCGTCGAGACGGTGATCGGCGAATCGGGACGAATCGACGTTCTTGTCAACAATGCGGGCGTGATGCCCGTCGGTCCGTTCGAAGACGAGCCGGACGCGACGACTGATCTGATGCTCGACGTGAACGTGCGCGGACTCCTCCTCGGCATGCGGTCCGTGTTGCCGCTCATGCGCGACGCAGGTGTCGGGCACATCGTGAACGTCGCCTCGCTGGCCGGCATGATCCCGCTGCCGGGCATGGTCACGTACAACGCGAGCAAGTTCGCCGCGCTCGGAGCATCGCTTGCCGCGCGCCGGGAGTACGACGGGACCGGAGTGACGGTCTCGGCGATCCTGCCGTCGGCGGTCCGCACCGAACTGGCGTCCGGCGCGAAGCTGGGTGGGATCCTGCCGACGGTCGACCCGGAGGACGTGGCGAGAGCCGTGGTCCGCAGTGTCCGCGTCAGAGCGCCTCGGACGTCTGTGCCGGGTTGGATCGCTCCCGGTTGGGTGCTCGTCGACGCGTTCGTCCCCGAATTCGTCGAGCGAGTCGCTCGTCGCCTGGCCGGGGAGCGTCAGGCCATGGCGTTGGACGCCGAGGAGCGTCGCGCATACCTCGACCGGATCGATCGCCAGTCCCGTGATCACGCGGCAGACAAGTCGGAGGCCGGCGCATGACCCGCACCGCACTCGTCATCGGCTGCGGCGGAACCATCGGCGGTGCGTGGACCGTCGCCGCGCTGCATCATCTCGTCGACCAGACGGGCTGGGATCCGGCGTCGGCGTCGATCCTCCAGGGGACTTCCGCCGGATCGGAGATCGTCACCATGCTTGCGGGCGGGCACAGTGTTGCCGACCTCGTTGCGATGCAGCAGGGGAACCCGCCGAACGCGGTGCTGTGCAGTCACCTCGCGGACTGTCCTCCGTCGTTGCCGAAGCTGCCGGCACCGGCGGTGCCGAGCCTGTCGGCCGTTCGAGCCGGAGGACCGGGGCATTCTCGACTCACCGGCCTCGCCCCGCGAGGCCGTGGTGACACCGCCTGGCTCCAGCGTCTCGCAGACGCGTCGACTGGAGGGCGTGACTGGTTCGAACGCGATGGCGTGCGGCTGGTCGCCTACCGGCCCGGGGACGGTGAACGTGTCGCGTTCGGCAGCCCGGGGTCGCCCGCTGCCACGGCAGGCCAGGCGTTGCGTGCGTCGTGGGCGATTCCCGGCTGGATGCCGCCGGTGGAGATCGACGGTCGCACGTACGTGGACGGCGGCGCGGCGTCGACCGCATCGGTTGATCTGGTCGGTCCAGATGAGGCTGACCTGATCTATCTTCTCGCGCCGATGGCGTCGGCGGGGGCGGCCTCCGGGCCCGGGATCGGGGGCGCCCTCGAGAGGCTCCTCCTCCGCAAGCCGATGTCGGCTGTGATGTGGCGAGAAGTCGAAGCGGTCCGGGCACGCGGCACCGAGGTCGTGGTGATCACTCCCGACGCTCGTGACCTGCGTGGCCTCGGTCCCAACTTCATGGCGCGCGACAAGCGCGCCGAGGCGTTCGAGCAGTCGATGATCTCCGCCGCCGACAGCGTCCGCCGTGCACTCGACGAGGGAGCAGTCGCGTGAGCGGTCGCAGGGAGCCGCGCATCGTCGTCATCGGTGCGGGCGTCGCCGGAATCACCACGGCCCACCATCTCGATCGTGCTGGGTTCACCGACTTCGTCGTCCTCGAGAAGGGCTCGGACGTCGGCGGGGTCTGGTACTGGAATCACTACCCCGGACTGACCTGCGACGTGCCGTCGGAGATCTATCAGTTTGCGTTCGCGCCCAAACCGGACTGGTCGAGGATCTGGGCCACCGGGCCGCAGATCCAGCAGTATCACCGCGACGTCGTCGAGCAGTTCGGCCTCGCCGATCGGATCCGCCTCGACACGGAGGTGGTCTCGACCGTCTTCGACGACGTGTCGGGGGAGTGGACGGTCAGCACGTCGGCGGGCGACGTCCACGTCGCGGACTTCGTCATCTGCGCGACGGGTGTCCTGCACAATCCGGCGTATCCCGACATCGACGGTCTCGACACGTTCGACGGGCCCGTTGTGCACACTGCACGGTGGGACGACGATCTGGTCACCGCTGGCAGGCGCATCGCGGTACTCGGCACCGGTTCGACAGGCGTTCAGGTGGTGTCCGCGCTGCAGCCGGAGGCGGCCTCGGTGACTCACTTCGTCCGCTCACCGCAGTGGATTCTCTGGGCGCCGATGCATCTCCCCGCCGTGCCCGGCGTGGCCAAGCTCTTCCGCGCAGCACCTTCGGTTCAGGACGCGCTGCACAGTGTCCTGCTGAAAGGAGCGGGAATCCTCGTCGACGTCGTCACGAAGCCGACCTGGCGTCGGCGCGCCGTGCAGAAGTACGCAGAGATCTCACTACGTGCGCAGGTGGGATCGGGAGCGCTGCGCGATCAGCTCACCCCTGACTACGAGCCGCTGTGCAAACGCCAAGTGCTGTCGGGGTCGTATTACCGGGCGATCAACGCACGCAACACCGAAGTGGTCAGTTCGGGCATCAACCGAGTTGTCCATGGCGGCATCGTCACCGAGGACGGTCGTACCCATGACGTGGACGTGATCGTTCTGGCGACCGGCTTCCGTGCGCACGACTACATGCGTCCGATGAACGTCGTCGGACGTGACGGAGTGAAGCTCGACGACGTCTGGAGCGACGGTCCGCGAGCCTACCGGATGACCGCGATCCCCGGCTTCCCGAACCTGTTCACGGTTCTCGGCCCCAACTCTCCGACCGGTTCGATTTCACTGCAGCACTCCGCATCGAAGACTGCGACGTACATCATCGCGTGGTTGGAGAGGTTCCGGTCCGGCGACGTCGACGAGGTCGAGGTGACCGAGGAGGCGACGGCCGAGTTCAACGCGCAGGTGGCCGAGGCGATGGAGCCGACTGTCTGGAACACCGGCTGCAACTCCTGGTACCAGACCGGTTCGGGCATCGACCTGTGGCCGTTCGACCGCCGGACCCTCGACCGCATGCTCGCAGCTCCACAAGAGGAGCACTTCGTCGTGGGGCGTTCGAGGATCGTCCGAACGCGATGACCCGCAGACTGTTCGACGCCCACCTGCACATCGTGGATCCGCGATTCCCGCTCGTCGAGAACAACGGATACCTGCCGCCGGCGTTCACCGCTGCGGACTATGCGAGCCGAGTCCGAGACTTGGGGGTGCGGGGTGGGGCGGTCGTCTCCGGGTCGTTCCAGGCATTCGACCAGACGTATCTCCTCGACGCTCTGGCGACTCTGCCCGGATGTTTCGTCGGTGTCACCCAGATTCCGGCCGACACGCCTGACGATCGGATCGCCGAGTTGGACGGCCTCGGTGTACGGGCTGTCCGGTTCAACGTCCGACGCGGGGGATCGGCGTCGCTCGACGAACTCGAGTCGTTGGCGTGCCGAGTGCACGACCTCGTCGGCTGGCACAGCGAGCTCTACATCGATTCGAACGACCTCGCCGCGCTCGCGCCGATGCTTCGCAGGCTTCCGGCGATCAGCATCGACCACCTTGGACTGTCGGCAGACGGGTTCACAGACCTGCTGCGGCTGGTGGGGGCCGGAGTCCGAGTGAAAGCCACCGGGTTCGGTCGCATCGAACTCGACCCGGTGGCCGCGATGCGGGCGATCGTAGACGTGGATCCCGGAGCGCTGATGGTCGGAACCGACCTGCCGTCGACACGTGCCCCGCGGCCATTCCTCGACACCGATCTCGACCTCGTTCGTGAAGCGGTCGGCGACGACCTCATCGACGACGTGCTCTGGTCCAACGCCGCGCGCTGGTACCGGGTCTGATCACTTGTCACGACGCTTCGACACGCAACGAGCAGGAAGCAGGGACAGACCAACGAAGAAGGCGAGGCGAAACAGTTTCGGAGCCCTCCGCTGCGCGCGAGCCGCTAGGCGAGCCCGCGAGGACTGCCGAGGAAACTGCTTCGCCTCGCCTTTCGGTCTGAAGCGAGGAAATGCCTTGAGCTCGAAGGTCAGCGACGACGAACGGTACGTGCAGCGCTGCGCATCTTGGCGCCTTGAGGCATCGGTCCCTTGGGTAGCGCGGCGCCGGCGCCGCCCTTCGCCTTGAGCGCCGACAGACGACCGTCCACGGCTTCCATGCGATTGCGGTCGATGTTGTTCGGCAGCTTGCGGATGTAGCGTTCCAGCTTCGCGAGCGGGACTTCGCCCTCGCCGTCTCCGACCATGACCTCGTAGACGGGAGTGTCGCCGACGACGCGAGCGACCTTCTTCTTCTCCTGCGACATCAGCGGCTTCACGCGGCTGGCCTGGCCTTCGGCCACGAGGATCACGCCCGGCTTGCCGATCACGCGGTGCACTGCGTCGAGGTGAGATGTTCCGGCGACGGCCTGCTGCACTCGCCACTGGCCGCGGATGTTGCCCAGCGCCCATCCGGCGGCGCCCGGCTGTCCGTCGGCCTTCTTGTACACGGTCTTCTGGACGCGGCGGCCGAACAGGATGAACGACAGCAGCACACCGAGGATCAGGCCGAGCGGGATCATCATCCACAGCGGCCCGAATGCGAAGAGGCTCAGAACGACGAAGATCGCCGTCACGCCGAGGATCACTGCCGCCATCAGCGGAATGAGGGCCTTGTCCTCCTTGCGCTGCATCTGGAACGCCTGCCAGATTTGCTGACGGCGTTCCTTGCTGGCCGCCTTGCGGGCGGCCTTCGCTGCGGCCTTCGCCTCTTTGCTCTTGTCTTGCGCCTTCGCCATGCCTACCAGTCTAAAGGTCTCGATGCGGGATACGTCGCGCGGTCAGCGCGACATCCGAGCGAGGACGGACGACGCTTCCTGTGCCGCCGATCCCTCGGAGGCGAGGTGTGCGAGTTCCGGCGCGAGTTCGCGCCCGTGGCGTGCCATGGCCTGCGAGTAGAGGCGTCCGGCGCGGTAGGACGAGCGGACGAGTGGTCCGGCCATCACGCCGGCGAAACCGAGCTCTTCCGCGTACTGCGAGTGCTCGACGAACTCTTCGGGCTTCACCCAGCGCTCCACCGGGTGGTGTCGTGGCGACGGGCGCAGGTATTGGGTGATCGTCACGATGTCGCAGCCTGCTTCGTGCAGGTCGCGAAGCGATTCTTGGATCTCCTCCGGTGTCTCGCCCATGCCGAGGATCAGGTTCGACTTGGTGACCAGGCCGAAGTCGCGCGCCTGGGTGATCACGTCGAGTGACCGCTCGTAACGGAAGGCGGGGCGGATCCGCTTGAAGATGCGCGGCACGGTCTCCACGTTGTGGGCGAGGACCTCGGGGCGAGACTCGAAGACCTCGGCGAGCAGGTCGGGCTTGGCGTGGAAGTCGGGGATCAGATTCTCGACGCCCGTGCCGGGGTTCAGTTCGTGAATCTTGCGGACGGTCTCCGCGTACAGCCATGCGCCCTCGTCGGGAAGGTCGTCGCGTGCGACGCCGGTGATCGTCGAGTAGCGCAATCCCATCGACCGGACCGACTCGGCCACGCGACGGGGCTCGTCGCGGTCGAGCGCGGAGGGCTTGCCCGTGTCGATCTGGCAGAAGTCGCAGCGTCGGGTGCACTGCTCACCTCCGATGAGGAAGGTGGCCTCGCGGTCTTCCCAGCACTCGTAGATGTTGGGGCAGCCGGCCTCCTCGCACACGGTGTGCAGACCTTCACCCTTCACCAGCGACTTGAGCTCGGTGTACTCCGGGCCCATCGTCGCCTTGGTCTTGATCCACTTGGGCTTGCGTTCGATGGGGGTCTGCGCGTTGCGGACCTCGAGACGGAGCAGTTTGCGGCCGCTCGGGGCGTCGGCGGGGGACGGGGTGGACGGTGTGGCAGTCACTGCAGAGTTCCTACGGTCGAGGGTGTGGGGGATGTCGAGTCGAGCACGTCGGCGGTGTGACCGGGTGACGGCGGGATCGGATCGTCGAGACATTCGGCGATCGAAGCCGTCACCTCATCGAGGATCGAGTCGACGCTGATGGGCGCGCCGATCTCCTTCGCGATCGAGGTGACGCCCGCGTCGGGGATCCCGCACGGCACGATCGCGTCGAACACCGTCATGTCGGGGTCGACGTTGAGGGCGAAGCCGTGCAGCGTCACGCCCTTGGCGACGCGGATGCCGATCTGGCCGAGTTTCCGGTCGCCCTTCTCGTCGTCGATCCAGACGCCGGACCGTCCGTCGACGCGGCCGGTGGACAGACCCCGCCCGTTGCAGACTCGGATGAGCGCTTCTTCGATGCGGCGGACGTAGTCGACGACGTCGACCGGTTCGGCGAGAAGCACGATCGGGTAGCCGACGAGCTGGCCGGGGCCGTGCCATGTGATGCGGCCGCCGCGGTCGACGTCGATGACGAGCGCCCCGTTGGTGGGGCGGTCGGCGTCCTGCGTCCGCTTGCCCGCGGTGTACACCGATGGATGCTCGAGGAGAAGCAGCACGTCGTGGTCGAGTTCGCCGGACGCACGTTGATCGGCCAGCTCGTGCTGTATCCGATAAGCGTCCGGATAGTCGATCACGCCGAGGCGTCGCACCTCGATCGGTTCACTGCTCAATCGGGCGGATCCGTTACGCACAGCGGCACTCCAAAGAACACATCAGACAGACGGGAAAGGCGTCGCGGCGTGGCACATGAATCTGCAACGCGGCGCGCACCGGAATCATTCCGGACGGGAAAGACGAACGCCGTCCGCGGCGACCGGGATGGTCGCCGCGAACGGCGGTCATGCGGATTGGACGCGTGTCACAGTCCCAGGTCGCCGGCGAACTCTCCGGCTTCCAGACGCTTGCGGACAGTCGTGACGAAACGACCGGCGTCAGCGCCGTCGATCAGGCGATGATCGTAAGTCAGCGGCAGGAACGCCATCGACCGCGAGGCGATCGACTCGGTGCCGTCGGCCGCGGTCAGGACCACCGGCCGCTTGACGATCGCACCCGTGCCGAGCATGGCGGCCTGCGGCGGAACCAGGATCGGCGTGTCGAACAGTGCGCCCTGGCTGCCGATGTTCGTGATGGTGAAAGTGCCGCCTGCGAGCTCATCGGGCTTGAGACCGCCGTTGCGTGCGCGGTCGGCGATGTCGGCGATCGCACGGGCGAGGCCCGCCAGCGACAAGTCGTCGGCGTTGTGGATCACAGGCGAGAGCAGTCCCTGCGGTGTGTCCACGGCGATGCCGAGGTTCACGGCCGCGTGGTACGTGATCTCCTTCGCCTCTTCGTTGATCGACGCGTTGACGTTCGGGTGCGCCTTGAGGGCCTCGACGACGGCCTTGGCGAAGAACGGCAGGAACGTCAGGTTGACGCCCTCGGCGGCGGCGAAGCCCGCCTTGGCGGCCTTCCGCAGCGTCGCGACCTTGGTCATGTCGACTTCGTGGACCTGCGTGAGCTGTGCGCTCGTCTGCAGCGACTCACGGGTCTTCGCCGCGGTGATCTGACGGATGCGGTTGATCTTCTGCGTCGTTCCGCGGAGCGCCGCGAGCTCGGGGCTGGCAGTCGCGACGGCCGGAGCAGCCGCAGCGGGAGCGGCGGCGGGTGCAGCTGCGGCCGGTGCGGGCGCCGGAGCCTTCTTCGCCTCGGCAGCGGCGAGCACGTCCTGCTTCCGGATGCGTCCGCCGACACCGGTGCCGGTCAGCGTCGAGAGGTCGATGTCGTTCTCGGCGGCGAGCTTGCGCACGAGGGGAGTGACGTACGGGGTCGACTCCAGGGTCTCCGACGACGCGGCCGGGGCGGCCTGCTCCGGCTCGGCCGGGGCGGGCGCCGGTTCGGGCTTCGCCTCGGTCTTCGGTGCGGGAGCGGGTGCGGGCTTCGGCTCGGGTGCGGGCTCCGGCTCGGCCTCGGGCTCGGGGGCCGCCTTCGGGGCCGGCTCAGACGCCGGTGCGGCGTTCGCGTCGCCGATCACGGCGAGACGACCACCGACGTCGACGACGTCGTCGGTGTCGGCGATGATCTCCAGGAGCACACCTGCGACGGGCGACGGGATCTCGGTGTCGACCTTGTCGGTCGAGACCTCCAGCAGCGGCTCGTCCACGTCGACGGTGTCGCCGACGGCCTTGAGCCAGTTGGTGACGGTGCCTTCGGTGACCGACTCGCCGAGTTCGGGCATCACGACATCGGTGCCGGACGCGGAGCCGCTCGCGGGTGCGGCAGCCGAGGTCTCGGCCGCCGGAGCGGCCTCGGCCGGAGCGGGTTCAGCCTCGGGCTCGGCCTCCGGCTCGGGAGCGGCCGCTGCCGCGGGCTCCTCTGCTTCGGGAGCGGCCTCGCCGGCCTCTCCGATGAGAGCCAACTGGCCTCCGACCTCGACCACGTCGTCCTCGTGGGCGACGATCTTGGTCAGGACGCCCGCCACCGGGGACGGGATCTCGGTGTCGACCTTGTCGGTCGAGACCTCGAGCAGGGGCTCGTCGATTTCGACGGTGTCGCCTTCCTGCTTCAGCCATTGGGTGACGGTTCCCTCGGTGACGCTCTCACCCAGGGCGGGCATCTCAACAGAGAAGGCCATTGCGTGTGACTCCCTAACTCGTGAACTTGTGCCGTTCGGTCAAGCCGATTCGCGGGTGCTTATCGCGTGTGCAGTGGTGCGCTCACGCGTGGTGCAGGCGGTGGATCGACCGACTCCCGAATTCACAGTACCCGCAACCCGTGAACCGCTCAGGGGAGTCCATCAGTTACCCGCCGGTAGCGGATTCGCCGTCGCCTCAGCCGTTCTCGACGACGTCTTCGAGAACCGCGATCAGCGTGCGAACGGGCACACCCGTGCCGCCCTTGGTCGTGTAACCCCACGGTCCGGAGGTGTTGAACGCAGGACCCGCGACGTCCACGTGCGCCCAGCCGATTCCTTCGCCTACGAACTCCTTGAGGAAGATCGCCGCGGACAGCATCCCGCCCCAACGATGGTTGGTGACGTTGGCGAGGTCGGCGACTCGCGAATCGAGGTCACCGCGCAGCTCTGACGGCATCGGCATGGGCCAGCCGTTCTCGCCGACACTCTGCGAGACCGACGCGACGCGATCACGGAAATCATCGGTGCCGAGCACGCCGGGCGTCCGGTTGCCGAGTGCCACCATCTGCGCGCCGGTCAGCGTAGCGGTGTCGATCAGGTAGTCCGGATCGTCCTCGCAGGCGCGGACGATCGCGTCGGCGAGGATCAGCCGTCCCTCGGCGTCAGTGTTGAGGACCTCGACTGTCGTTCCGCCGTACTGCGTCAGGACGTCGCCCGGTCGCTGGGCGGTACCCGACGGCATGTTCTCGGCCATCGGCACGGTGGCGATGACGGTGACGTTCACATCGAGCTTGGCGGCGGCGATCGCCGTCGCGACAACCGCTGCGGCGCCGCCCATGTCGGAGGTCATGTGGTCCATGCCCGCGGCGGGCTTGATCGAGATGCCGCCGGTGTCGAATGTGATGCCCTTGCCGACAAGCGCGACTGTGCGTTCCGCGCCCTTGGCCTCGTGGACGAGTCGAACCAGACGCGGCGGGCGGGAGCTGCCCTTGCCGACACCGACGATTCCGCCGTAACCGGCCTTGGCGAGCTCGACGTCGTCGAGGATCTCGACGCGGAGACCGGCCTGGCTGGCGAGTACACGGGTGCGCTCGGCGAACTCCGCCGGGAACAGGTGACTCGGGGGAGTGTTGACGAAGTCTCGGGCGAGCGCGACAGCGTCGGCGACGATCAGCGCGTGATCGAGCTCTGCGCGATTCTCCTTCGACTTGGTGGCCAGCAGTCGGACCTCCGACGGCGCCTGCTTCTTCGACGCCGACTTCTCCGAGCGGAACTCCTCGAAGCGGTATGCGCCGAGGAAGTAGCCCTCCGCCGCGGGGCCGACACCGGCCTGGGCGAGAGTGCTGACCACCCGGCCGACACCGTCGAGTTTGCGGACGGACTCGCCTGCGGCCTGTCGGATCGTGTCGGCGTCGTGCTCGCCGGTGTCCTGGCCGAGGCCGACGGTCTGGATCAGACGGACCGGCAGCGAGGCCGGAGCCGGAAAGCTGAGGATCTCTCCGCTGCGGCCGGTGCCGCCGAGGGCCGCGACGCTCGCCGACACGGCGTCGGCCGTCGCGTCGTCGAGGAGGTCCTCGCCGATCAGCAGGGACGGTGCTTCGGTGTCGGCGTCCTCTGCGGCGATCAGGCCGATCACCAGGACGTCGTCGTCCTTGGCGAGGGCAGTGGTCAGTTCGATGCGCGGACCGCGAACGCGGTCGGAGAAGTCGTTGCTGCTCACAGGTGTCAACTCTGCCACAGGTGGGTCGACGCCGATGCGACCGGCGGCGCTACGCGGCTGATGCGAGGGCGATACCGTATCGGGTATGACCGAACTCCTTGCAGGGCCAATCGCCGACCGTCACATCGCTCTCGGGGCATCGTTCGCCGAATTCGGCGGATGGGACATGCCGGTGTCGTACTCCGGCACCGTCGCGGAGCACACCGCAGTCCGCGAAACAGTTGGGATCTTCGACGTCAGCCACCTGGGCAAAGCGCTCGTCGCCGGGCCCGGCGCTGCCGACTTCGTCAACCGCTGCTTTACCAACGACCTGCGCAAGGTGGCCGCGGGTAAGGCGCAGTACACGATGTGCTGCAACGCAGAAGGCGGCGTCGTCGACGATCTGATCACCTATCTGGTCAGCGATGATGAAGTGTTCCTCATCCCGAACGCGTCCAACACCCCTGCGGTTGTCGCCGCGCTGAAGGCAGTGGCGCCGGAAGGCGTCGAGATCACCGACCTGCATCGTGACTACGCGGTGTTCGCCGTGCAGGGACCGAAGTCGGCCGATGTGCTCGCCTCCCTCGGTCTGCCCACTGAGATGGAGTACATGGCGTTCGCCGACGCGACCCTGACCGTGGACGGTGCGGAGCGCACCGTGCGGGTGTGTCGGACCGGCTACACCGGTGAGCACGGGTACGAGATCCTGCCGACCTGGGCCGACGCCGGCCCGGTTTTTGACGCTCTACTCGCAGAGGTCACCTCCCGCGACGGGCTGCCCGCCGGTCTCGGCGCACGTGACACGCTGCGCACGGAGATGGGGTACGCCCTGCACGGCCACGAACTGAGCCCCGACATCACACCGGTCCAGGCACGCAGCTCGTGGGCAGTGGGATGGGACAAGCCGGAGTTCTTCGGCCGCGACGTCTTGGTCGCGGAGAAGGAGGCGGGCCCCGCGCGCCGCCTCTACGGTCTCAAGGCCACCGGTCGCGGTGTGCCGCGCGCGGATTGCACCGTGCACCTCGAGGCCGGCGGCGAGGCGATCGGCGTGTGCACGTCCGGCACCTTCTCGCCGACGCTCAAGCAGGGCATCGCGCTGGCTTTCATCGACGTGGCGTCGGGCGTCAAGAAGGGGGCGACGGTGGTGGTCGACGTCCGCGGTCGCGCCCTCGAATGCGAAGTGGTGCTGCCGCCGTTCGTCCAGGGCAACGTCTGACAGCCGGTCTCGACGTAAGTCGCATGCGGAACTTCGCTAGGATCGGTGCATGACCTTGGAGTTCACTCGCACCGAGCATCCGCATCCGGTGTCGGAGGGTCGACGCGCAGAGATTCTCGCCGCGCCGGGCTTCGGCAACCACTTCACCGACTACATGGTGGTAGTCGACTACGACCGTGAGCGCGGATGGCACGACGCGAAGGTGACTCCGTACGGTCCCATCGCGCTCGATCCGGCCGCGATGGTCCTGCACTACGCGCAGGAGATCTTCGAGGGCCTCAAGGCCTACCGCCAGCCCGACGGCACTATCGCCGCGTTCCGTCCCGAGGCGAACGCCGAGCGGTTCAACACGTCGGCACGTCGTCTCGCGATGCCCGAGTTCCCGGTCGAGGACTTCGTCGGATCATTGCGCGCGCTGCTGGAGGTCGACGACGCCTGGGTGCCACCGGCCGGCGGCGAGGAATCGCTGTACCTGCGTCCCTTCATGTTCGCGACCGAGGCCAGCCTCGGTGTCCGTCCGGCGAACCAGTACCGGTACGTGCTGATCGCATCGCCGGCTGGCGCGTACTTCCAAGGCGGGCTCAAGCCGGTCAGCGTGTATCTGTGCACCGAATACGTCCGTGCGTCGCCCGGCGGCACGGGCGCAGCCAAGTTCGGCGGCAACTATGCCGCCTCGCTCCTCGCACAGGCGCAGGCGGCGGAGAAGGGCTGTGACCAGGTGGTTTGGCTCGACGCGACCGAGCACCGGTACATCGAGGAGATGGGCGGGATGAACCTGTTCTTCGTCTTCGGTTCCGGTTCGCAGGCGCGTCTGGTGACGCCCGAGTTGAGCGGTTCGCTGCTGCCCGGTGTCACGCGGAAGTCGTTGCTCGCGCTCGCCGCGGATGCGGGCTACTCAGTCGAAGAGCGCAAGATCTCCACGGATGAGCTCGCAGACGGAGTCCGATCCGGCGAGATCACCGAGGTCTTCGCCTGTGGCACGGCGGCCGTCATCACGCCGGTCGGCCGGGTCCAGAGCGACACCGATGCTTACACGATCGGCGACGGCGCCACCGGCGAGGTCACCCAGGCGCTGCGCGACACCCTCACCGGGCTGCAGCGCGGCACCTTCGCTGACACTCACGGGTGGATGACCCGCCTCAAGTAATCCCAGGCTGAAACGTTGGAGGCGTTTCCCGGTGTCAGACCGGGAAACGCCTCCAACGTTTTTCAGGGGAGGAGCGATCCGAGGCTGCCGAGTCCCGGACCGGTCAGGCTGCCGAAGGTCGGGTTCTCCGGCTCGGGAGTTGTCGCGGTGATCTCGTAGGTCGTCGCGGAGACCTTGTAGGTCTCGTTCGGCAGGTCGTCGGCGCGGCAGAACTTGAACACCACGTAGCTGGACTGCAGAGGTGCAGACGGTGTGATCGACGCGGTCTTGATCCCGTCCGCAGGGATGTCGGAGAGTGTCGCCGTGCCCGCTTCACCGGTCACCGAAGCTCGTGCATCCGAGAGCTCGGTGTCGGAAGCGACCTTCCGCCACCAATCGTTCGTCACGGTGGCGAGATTCTCGGCGTCGGCCTTCTCCGACGTCGGGTACAGGGTCACGGTGCAGTCTGCGATCAGCTCGGTCTTGTTGGTGACGGACACGTCGAACACGCCGCTGGTGAGCGTGTCGGTGTGCGGGTAGAGCGCTTCGTCGACGTAGATGGTGTCGTACGCGGCGGCGGTTCCGACGCCGATCGTCACCGCCGAGCAAGCAGCGATTCCGGCGACTATGAGCGTGTTTCGAATCCGGTTGGGCATGGAATCTCCGTGTGTCGTGGGGGACTTTGCACGTCGAGTGTGTCCGAACACCCCATAGTCAGTTACTCGGCAGTAGTCGATTCGTCTCAACGACTGATTGACAGCGTCGAATCTGTGCCAGCGGACTTTCGCTCAGAGGATGAGAACCACCAGGATCACTGCCGTTG
Organism: Gordonia sp. PDNC005; assembly: GCF_016919385.1. Taxonomy (NCBI): domain Bacteria; kingdom Bacillati; phylum Actinomycetota; class Actinomycetes; order Mycobacteriales; family Gordoniaceae; genus Gordonia; species Gordonia sp. PDNC005. The sequence continues at coordinate 2,214,369 of NZ_CP070351.1, read as the reverse complement.
TGAGTTCCACGACGGCACCGAGCACGTCGCCGCTGACGCCGCCGATTCGGCGGCGGCAGTGTGCCGTGAAGGCGACTGTGAACACGATGGCTGCGGGTACCGCGCAGATCGCGCGGACACTGAGTGGCCACGCCGCGCCGAGAGCCGCCACGGTCCAGACGAACATCGACCATCGTTGAGTCCCGGCGACGAGGGCGCCGAAGCCGTCGGCGTTCGCCGCATCCAGTCCATGACGGCACGCATAGACGACGGCGACTCGGCCGAGGACTACTGCGAAGACGATCTGCGCCCATCCGTGGTCACCGGTCAGGGTCGCGTACGCGACCGCTTGGACTGCGAGGACCACGGCCAGAGTGGCGGCGCCGAACGGGCCGACATCGCCGCTGCGCATCACCTCGCGCACCCTGTCGGGGGCGCCGTAGCAGCCGAGGCCGTCAGCGGTGTCGGCGAGCCCGTCGAGATGCATGCCCCGTGTCGCGAGCGCAAGCACACTCACGACGAGCAGACCGATGACGAGATCGGGCAGTCTGGTGTACGACAGCCCGAAGGCAACAGCCGTGGCCATCGCGCCGAGGAGGGCGCCGACCACTGGGACTGCGGCGATCGCCGCACCACCCGTTCGCCGATCCATCTCGGCCCGCGGCTGGGGCAGTGGTGCGACGGTCAGCCACGTGACCGCCACCTGCAGGGCTGTGGCCGGATTAACCGCCATCGCTGACGCCGGCGTCGGCGAATGTCGCCATGTCGATCAGCACGTCGACAGCCGAAGCGACGATCGGGAGTGCGGTCAGCGCGCCGGTGCCTTCGCCGAGACGCATCGACATGTCGACGATCGGTTCGAGCCCGAGGCTGGCCAGAGCAAACCCGTGGGCCGGTTCGGTCGAGCGGTGACCGGCTCGCCACCAGGCCGATGCGCCGGGCGCGAGCTGTTCAGCGACGAGGGCCGCGGCGGAGGTCACCACACCGTCGATGAGGACCGGCGTCCGACGAAGGGCGGCCTGGGCGTAGAAGCCGGTCATGGCTGCCAGGTCGGGTCCGCCGACAGCGGCGAGCAGTGCCAACGGCTCATTGCGGAATCGGCGGCCGTATCTCATGCCGTCGCGAATGGCGGCGGTCTTGCGGATCCAGGTGGCGTCGTTGATGCCGGTACCGCGTCCAACGACGACAACAGGCTCGCGATCGGCGATGGTGCCGATCAGCACGGCTGCCGGGGTGGTGTTCCCGATGCCCATGTCGCCCGCTATGAGAAGGTCAGCACCGGAGTCGACGAGGCGGTCGGCGATCGCGCGTCCGGCGGCGAGGGACTTCCGCGCCTCGGCGATTGTCATGGCGTCCCCGGTGCGGAGGTCTCCGCTGCCGTTGCGGACCTTGTACGCGCTTGCCGCGGCATCGCCGTCGGGGACGTCTGCCTTCACCGACATGTCGAACACGTGCACTTTCGCACCGGCACGACGCGCGAGGACATTGACTGCTGCACCGCCCGCGGCGATGTTCGCGACCATCTGTGCCGTCACCTCGGGCGGGAAGGCCGACACGCCGTCCTCCGCCACTCCGTGGTCTCCGGCGAACACGGCCACCGCGGGTGAGGTGAGCCGATGCGGCGGACACTGGTCCTGGCACGCGGAGATCCAGACGCCGAGATCCTCGAGCAGCCCGAGCGCGCCCGGGGGCTTGGTGAGGGTCAGGTGACGGGCGCGCGCCGCGTCCGCGACCTCCGGGGAGGGGGGATCGACGGCTGGGAACACTTCGGCGTCGATGCCGTCGGGCATAGCGGCGCCGACGAACGACGTTGACGGGGAGATCGTCTCGGGAAAGGGGGCGACGGGTACGGGGACCAGCGGCGCCTCGACAGCGCTGCGGGGAGTCTCGGCGTCGACCGGCGCGGGCTCTGCCGTCAACGGAACGCTCCGAGCGGGCAACTCGAGGACTCGACCCGCGACGACGAGATGCACGGTCTCGCAGACCTGCGCGACACGGCTGTTCACCGAGCCGATCTCGTCGGCGAACCGGCGACCGACAGGGGTGGGTGCGACGACGGACATCCCGACTTCGGGGCTCACAACGACCACATCCGCTCCGTGGTCGACGATCGCCGAGCACAGATCGTCGACGGCAGCGGTGATGGTGGCGGCCGGATCGTCCCAGGCGTTCGCGGTGTCGAGCAGTGTCGTCACCCAGGAGCCGAGATCGTCGATCAGGACCGGTGATTCGGGATCGAGCCGCATCTCGGCCGCCGGATCGTGAGTCTCGACAGTCAGGAAGTGATCTCCGCGTCGCGCCCGGTGCGCGTCCACGCGGACATCCCACGCTTCATCTACGTCGACCGCGCCGGTCGCCAGGTACCGAGGCCGATTAGCTTCCGCGAGGAGGTTCTCGGCATGCGCGGACTTGCCCGAACGGGTTCCGCCCAGGACGAGATACCGCATGTCAGACCTTGTCGCCGGGCTTGGTCTGCGGCTTCGGTGCACGCATCACTCGGAGCTGCATCGCGCGGGTGAAGGCGTACCAACCGAGGCGGAAGGGCTTCTCCTGCGTGTCCGGGTAGCGTTCGCGGACCCGCTTGTTGACCATGCGGCCGAGGAACATCGAGTCGATCGCCATGAACACGACGAACACGAGGAGCAGCAGGTTCGCGATCACCGCGAGCTTGGGCACCATGATCGCGACGATGAGCAGCACCGCGAACGGCATGAACAGGCCCGCGAAGTTGCGTCGTGCGTCGACGATGTCGCGGACCATCTTGCGGACCGGGCCCTTGTCGCGGGCCATCAGGTACTTCTCGTCACCCGACATCATCTTCTCGCGCTGATCGATGCGCACCTGCTTGCGCTCGGCCGACAGTGCCTTGCGCTCGTCCTTGCTCATCGTCCTCTTGAGCGCCTTCTTGCGCTCACGAGCCTCGGCGCGCGTCGTCGGAGGGGCCGCGACGGGGCCGCGACGCTTCTCGGAGTCGCGTCGTTTCGGCGTCGGACGGCCCTTGCCGGGCGTAGGTCCGGCCTTGGCCGGGGTCTCTGCGGGGGCGGGCGCGGCGGAGGACGACGCCGCGTCGTCTGCGGTGTCGTCGGTGCTCGTCGCAGCGGGCTTCCAGGGCAACTTCACACCGTTGAGACTAGGCGATGACCGGACCGTGTCGACGATCGGGCGTTAGTGTCCGACCTATGACACCGACGACCGTGAACCGGACGACGCTTCGTGTTGTCATCGCGCCGGACGAGTTCGGCGGCACTCTCTCGGCCGTCGATGCTGCCGAGGCGATTGCGCAGGGATGGTCGGTCTCGCGTCCCGGCGATCGCGTGAGGCTCCTCCCGCAGTCGGACGGTGGGCCCGGGTTCATCGCCGTACTGCAGGCAGCGGGTGTGGTCTCGGTCCGATTTCTGCGGGTCCCGGGACCGCTCGGACGGCCGGTCGACGCCGCCGTGGGCCACGGCCCCGACGGGACGGTGTACCTGGAAGCGGCGCAGGCGTGCGGACTCCACCTGCTCGGCCGTGCGCCCGATCCGTCGTCGGCGTGTGCAGCGTCCACGGCGGGAGTCGGGACGATGCTCGCAGCCGCTGTCTCATCGGGCGCGACGAGGATCGTCGTCGGGTTGGGCGGAAGTGCCACGACTGACGGCGGGAAGGGCGCCGTCGACGCACTCGGCGGAATCGACGTCGCTAGAGCTCAACTGAGCGGAATCGACCTGGTTGTGGCCTCGGACGTTGACAATCCGCTGTTGGGAGCCGCCGGTGCGGCGGCCGTGTTCGGTCCGCAGAAGGGCGCGGATCCGACGACGGTGACGTTCCTCGAGACGCGTCTGACTGATTGGGCGGCGACACTCGGCGACGCAGTGGCCGACCTGCCTGGAGCAGGTGCCGCGGGAGGCCTCGGCGCCGCGCTGCTGGCGCTCGGGGGACATCGGAGGTCGGGAGCCGACGTGGTCGCCGAAGCCACGGGCCGCCGCAGGCAGATCGCCGCCGCGGACGTGATCGTCACCGGCGAGGGGCGATACGACGAGCAGACCGCTCGAGGGAAGGTGATCGCCGCACTCGCCGCAGAGGCGAGCGGCACACCGCTGATCGTCCTCGCCGGCCAGGTCCGCGGGACGCCGGACATCGCCGGAGTGACTGCGGTCAGGTCTGTGGCCGCGCACGCGGGATCAGTGGAAAGGGCCCTGCAGCGTCCGCGTGAGACGTTGATGGGGCTGGCCGCCGACGTTGCGAGCACGGTGGACACAATTGAGGGCGTGATGCGGGAATAGGCGCACAGCGAGTACCGTTGAGCCAGTCAGACCGTCAACACACGTGATCGTCGTGTCTGCGGTTCGACGACAGACGTATCCCGGTTCGCTCGTGCAGACGCGGCCGGCGACATGAGGAGCGCCCATGACCGTTCAGAATGAAACCACCGACACAGGTGTCCTGCTCAGCGACAGCGCTGCAGCCAAGGCGAAGGCCCTGCTCGATCAGGAGGGCCGCGACGACCTCGCGCTGCGCATCGCCGTGCAGCCGGGCGGTTGTGCGGGCTTGCGTTACCAGCTGTTCTTCGACGACCGGACGCTCGACGGCGACCTGGTCCAGGACTTCGGCGGCGTGAAGCTGGCCGTCGATCGGATGAGCGCGCCGTACGTTCAGGGTGCGACGATCGATTTCGTCGACAGCATCGAGAAGCAGGGCTTCACGATCGACAACCCGAACGCGACCGGCAGCTGCGCCTGCGGCGACTCGTTCAACTGATCTTTCAGCGCAAGCGAGATGTGGCCGCGACCCCACCCCGGGTCGCGGCCACATTCGTCTGCACTACCGTGAGACAGATGTTCACAGCCGTCTGCGGGTCGCTTGCGACCGATCATCTGATGAAGTTCCCGGGCAAGTTCTCCGACCAGTTGGTCGCCGATCAGCTCGAACACATCTCACTCAGCTTCCTCGTCGAGGATCTCGTCTTGCATCGCGGAGGAGTCGGCGGAAACATCGCGTACGCACTCGGCGTGCTCGGTAACCGACCCCTGTTGGTGGGTGCCGCCGGCGCCGACTTCGACGACTACGAGAACTGGCTTACCGACCACGGCGTCGACTGCCGTGGCGTGCGCCGTTCGACAACCAAGCACACCGCACGATTCATGTGCACCACCGATGAGACGATGGCACAGCTCGCGACGTTCTACGCGGGTGCGATGACAGAGGCGGGCGACATCGACCTGCTCGATGTCGTCGCGGGCGGGGAACGTCCGGACATCGTGCTCATCGGCGCCGACGACCCGGCCGCCATGGTCAGGCACACGAACGCCTGCCGTGAGGCGGGCCTGGCGTTCGCCGCGGATCCGTCTCAGCAGCTCGCCCGACTCGACGGCGACACGGCTCGCGCTCTCATCAATGGTGCGGCCTACCTGTTCACGAATGAGTACGAGTGGGGCCTGCTCAAGCAGAAGACCGGCCTGACCGACGGCGACATCGCCGAGATGGTCGGTGTTCGCGTCACCACGCTCGGTTCCAAGGGCGTCGACATCATCGACACGGACGGCTCATTGACGCACGTCGGCGTCGTTCCGGTGAACGAGCAGGTCGATCCGACAGGCGTCGGCGACGGCTTCCGCGCAGGGTTCCTGACCGGCCTCGGCAAGGACCTCGGTTTTGAGCGCTCCGCACAGCTCGGCGCAATGGTCGCGACCCTCGTCCTGGAGTCGGACTCGACTCAGGGCTGGACGTGGGACGTCGACGCGGCCCACGCCCGCCTGTCAGGTGCCTACGGCCAGGAATCGGCCGACGCCATCCGCGCCGCGCTGGCCTAGTCCGGCCGACGCTTCGACTCGCTTCGCTCGCTCAACGAGCAGTGGATCTTGAGCGAGCTCGCGATGATATTCCTGCTCGTTGAGCGAGCGAAGCGAGTCGAAGCGTCGTGACGGGCAGCTCGACTGTCTGACGGTCTGCTGCTGTCCGATGGTGCCGAGCTTATGTTCGGGTGCGAGACGCTTCGACTCGCCCGCTGGTCGAGACGTGTCGGTCGAGACCGGCTGGTCGAGAAACTACAGACGAACCGGGTAGTCGTGATCCTCGATCTGCGGGTCGATCGTCTTGTCGACGAAGATTCCGTACCAGAGCATGAAGCAGAGGACGGTCCAGACGCGGCGGCTGTTGTCCACCTCGCCGCGACGGTGCTCCTCGAGCATCTGCATCACGAACTTCTTGTCGAAGATGTGGTCGGTGTCGGACGTCGAGATCAGTTCGCGCGCCCAGTCGTACATCTCGGTGCCGGCCAGCCAGTGGCGAAGCGGAACCGGGAAGCCGAGTTTGCGGCGGTGCAGGACGTGCGGGGGCACGATCTGCTCGAGGGCCTTGCGCAGCGCGTACTTGGTGGTGTCGTGGCTGATCTTCTCCTCGAAGGGGAGTTGCTCGGCGATCGCGAACACCTCCTTGTCGAGGAACGGCACGCGCAGTTCGAGGGAATGCGCCATGTTGATCTTGTCGGCCTTGACGAGGATGTCGCCGCGCAGCCATGTGAACAGGTCCAGGTGCTGCATGCGGGTGACGGGGTCCATGCCCTCGCTCATCTTGTAGATGGGCGCGGTCACGTCCTGGTGCATCCAATCCTCACGGAAGGTCCGAAGAACGGCTCGCAGGCGCGCGTCGTCGAAGCTGCGGGCGTTTCCGTAATAGCGCTCCTCAAGGCTGAGCGAACCGCGATGGAGCAGGCTCTTGCCGCGTGTGCCTTCGGGGATGCGATCGGAAACCTTGCCTGCGAGACGACGCAGGCCGGGGGAGAGCTTGTCGAACGACTTGAGCGACAGCGGCTCCTTGTAGATCGTGTAACCGCCGAAGAGTTCGTCGGCGCCCTCGCCCGACAGGACCACCTTCACATGCTTGCGGGCCTCGGCTGCGACGAAGTACAGGGGAACCAGTGCCGGGTCGGCGACCGGGTCGTCGAGGTACCAGATGATCTTCGGGAGAGCGTCGACGAACTCCCGCGGTGAGACGACCTTGACGATGTGGCGCGCGCCGATGGCCTCGGCCGACTCGGCAGCGACGTCCACTTCGGAGTAGCCGTCACGCTCGAAGCCGGTGGTGAAGGTGATGAGGTCGGGGTTGTGCTGGATCGCGAGCGCCGCGATAGCGGTCGAGTCGATGCCGCCGGAGAGGAATGATCCGACGGTGACGTCGGCCCTCATGTGCTTGGCGACGGAGTCGCGCAGCACGTCGGCGATCTCGTCGTAGCGCTTCTGTTCACCACCGGCCGCGAATGGGCGGACGGGGAACTTCGGCACGAAGTAGCGGGTCACCTCGGGTGCGACGCCGGGACGAAGCGTGGCGTAGCAGCCGGATTCGAGGCGAGTGATGTTCCGATGCAGGGACTCGGGCTCGGGAACGTACTGGAGGACGGTGTAGTGCTCGATGGCGCGATCGTCGAGCTCGGAGTCCAGATCGAGGCGCTCGAGGATCTCCAGCAGGCTCTTCTTCTCGCTGCCGAACGCGGTGCCACGGCTGCTCGTGGCAAGGAACAGCGGCTTGATGCCGAACTGGTCGCGGGCGAGGAACAGTTCGCGCTTCTCGGTGTCCCAGACGGCGAAGGCGAACATTCCGCGCAGCTTGCGAACCACGTCGGGACCCCAGTGGTGGAACCCGGCGACGATCGACTCGCCGTCGCCCTCGGTCCGGAACTGCGTCCCGAACTCGTTGGTCAGCTCCTCGCGGATCTCGAGGTAGTTGTAGATCTCCCCGTTGAACACCAGAGCGTACCGCTCGGTGTTCTCCGGCGGTCCCCAGCGCAGCGGCTGGTGAGAGTGCTCGATGTCGATGATCGACAGACGGTTGAAGCCGAGGACGATGTCGTCGTCGTGCCAGGTGCCGGGCTCGTCGGGACCGCGGTGGCGCATGCAATGCGCCGCGGACGCGATCAGGTCGGCGTCCGGCCCCGCGGTGCCGTCGCTGGTGAGCATTCCGAGCAAGCCGCACACGCTGACTGGCCTCTTTTCACATCGATTGCAGGTCTCGGCGAAGAACTGGTCTCCGCGCCGCGTCTACTATGCCGCAGAAGCGCCGCCGGGTGCGACATCCCGCGGGTCTCGTGAGGGAAACGACACTCTTGTCACGGGAGGAATCCGCAGGTCGGCCACCGTGAGTGCAAAACCGCCAACCCCAATCGAGAACAGATGGGCGGGTTGGACTACGCTGCGTAGTTACTAGGTGCAAGAATTGCGTCGAGCAGTGCAACACTCGTGCGCGAAACTTGTAGAACAGCTCCCTGTCAGCAGGAAGGCGTGAAATTGACGAACCGTGGACGGCCGTCTGTGCGACGTGGGGTACCCACGTCGCGCACGATCAAGCGACTCAGTGCCCTCGCGGTCCTGGGTGTCGTCGTGCTGATGACCTCGGGCTGCAGTGCCGAAGAAGCGATGCGCTTCGGATGGCCTGCGGGCGTGACCAGCGAAGCCAAGGACATGGCCGAATTCTGGACGTGGTCGGTCATCGCCGCCCTCGCCATGGGTGTGTTCGTGTGGGCCCTCATCTTCTGGACCATCACATTCCACCGCGCGAAGGCAGTCGACTCCGAGGATCAGGAGATCCCGCGTCAGACGGCCTACAACGTGCCGCTCGAACTGGCGTACACCGCGATCCCGTTCGTGCTGATCGCCGTGATGTTCTACTTCACCGTCGTCGTCCAGAACAAGGTCGAGGCGAAGGAAGACAATCCCGCCGTCGTCGTCGACGTGACCGCGTTCCAGTGGAACTGGAAGTTCGGGTACAACTCGGTCAACGTGAACGGCCGGCAGCTCGTCGACGCCAAGGACTCGAAGAAGGGCTCGGCGTTCGACCTGCAGATCCCGAAGTTCCGCGAGCACGAGGGTGAGAAGGAAGAGATCAAGGGCGCCGCAGGCGGCCGGTCGAACGAGGAGCGCAAGTACCTCGCCTTCGATCAGATCGAGACCCTTGGTTCGTCGTCGGAGATCCCGATCCTGGTCCTGCCGACCGACACCCGCATCCAGTTCGATCTCGCGGCGGCCGACGTCGTCCACTCGTTCTGGGTTCCGGAGTTCCTCTTCAAGCGCGACGTCATGCCGTTCCCGGAGCAGAACCACACGGATTCGTCGTTCCAGATCAGCGGTATCGATCGTGAAGGCGCCTTCGTCGGACGCTGCGCGGAGATGTGCGGCACCTACCACGCGATGATGAACTTCGAGGTTCGGGCCGTGAGTCCCGAGGTGTTCGCTCGCTACATCGAATTCCGCAAGGCCAACCCGGAGGCTCCGAACTCGGAGGCACTGCAGGCGGTCTGCCAGCAGCCGCGTTCGGTGACGACGGTTCCGTTCGACACGCGCCGCGTCTCGAATGGCACGACTCCGTCGGATCTCGGCGATGCGAACAACACCGCACTGGCCGGATGCACTCCGGCCGAGGGAGGTAAGAACTGATGAAGATCGAAGCACGCCTCTTCGAGGTCCTCGCAGTCTTCTTCATTCTGATGGGCGTCATCTACGCCGTCTGCACCTACTACTACCGGACGGGCGTCGAATGGACCGGCGTCACGTGCATGTTCTTCGCGGGTGGTCTGGCTCTGATCGCGGGAACGTACTTCCGGTTCGTTGCTCGTCGTGTTGAGATCCGCCCTGAGGACTACGACGACGCCGAGATCGAAGACGGCGCCGGCGAGCTGGGCTTCTTCAGCCCGCACAGCTACTGGCCCATCGCAATCGCCGCAGGCGCCTCGCTCTTCGCGATCGGGTTCGCGACCGGCAACTTCTGGTTCTCGATCACCATGGTGGCCGTGATCCTCGCTGCTGTCGCAGGCCTCGTGTTCGAGTACCACGTCGGACCTGAGAAGCACTGACGCACACAGCATCTGACAAAGCCGCACCCGGATACCGGGTGCGGCTTTGTCATACCCACGAACTGGCCGACGATGATCGGTCGGCGCTGTTCTCATTCTTGGACGAAGCGTTCGAACACGACTTCGAGGCCTCCGACTTCGACCATGCTCTCGGTGGCGTCCACGTCATCGCGGAGGACGCCGACGGTGTTGTCGGTCACGCGGCGGTTGTCCAGCGTCAGCTGGTCGCAGGAGACGACGTGTATCGCGTCGGCTATGTAGAAGCCGTTGCCGTGGCCTCCCGCATGCGTCGCCGGGGGATCGGCGAGGCGCTGATGTCGCGGATCGACGAGATAGTCCGCAGTGCGTACGACCTCGGGGCGCTGGGGGCGTCGGACGACGGAATGCCGCTCTATCTCCGACGCGGCTGGGAGCCGTGGACAGGTCCACTGGGCGCCCTGACACCGAACGGTGTGACGATGACACCGGACGACGAGGGAGGGGTCCTCATCCTCCGGACTCCGTCCACAGTCTCCATTGACACGAGCGCACGCCTCCTCTGCGACTGGCGCGCCGGCGACGTCTGGTAACGCGGCAGTTCTCGTCCCCGCTCCTCGCCCCGACAGAGAGCGGGGACGAGAAGTGCCGCGATCACAACAGACCGGCGGCGTCCAAGTACGGGCGAACACGCGCAGCGACTTGTCGACGTTTCGCGACAGTCCAGTCCCAGCGGACGATCTCGAAGCCCATCCGGCGTAGCGCGTTCTCGCGGTCCTTCTCCCGCAGGACCGCATCAGCAACCTCTTCGCCCGGGCGGAGGTTCGCCAGGTACTTGCCTTGGCCGTCGAACTCGCCGATGACCAGCAGATCCCAGTCGAAGTCGCTGAAGTAGGTGCGGCCTTCGACGGTGATCTCGGACTGCAGGCTGGGAACTGGCAAGCGTGCCTCGATCATCTGAGCCCGGCTCCACGATTCGCCGGGGTTCGCGGCCAATCCGTTCGCGTACCGCAGCGCAACACGCGCTCGGACTATGCCTCGTCGGCGGCCCGACTCGAGGCGGTCCTGGAGTTCAGCACGGTCGACTCCGATTCGCAGCGCAGAATCGAACACGGCGAGGGCACCTGCGAAATCGGAGGTCAGCGCTACGTCCACAGCGCTGCGTGCCGGACTGGTGACCAGGAAGCCGTCCAGGGAGATGACATCATTCTCGTCAAGGCTGGTGTGGATGTGCCGCGTGGCGCGGCGTTTCCCGTTGGCTGAGGTTTGTACTGACACGTGGACACGGCTCATGTCCGGTTCCAGCATCGCCAGGCCGAGGACGGCAGCAGCGGACTGGTGACTGAGGACGGCCCCGGCGTCGGCTTCGGAGAGGCAGCGTCGTTTATAGACCTCTTGTTCGAGGCGCCACTTCTCGACGGGCAGACTGCATCTGGGTATGTACAAACCCCGGCAGGCGACGAGGAGTTCTCCTCTCCGGACCGCCTGTCGGATGTCCGCGTCTGTACGGCCTGCGTCGAGCGCCTCGGACCGTCTGACCACGCCGTTACCATCTGTCGTCCACATGCGCTGTATCCAAGCGCGAAGTCCGCGATCCGACCAGGGCGGTATCCACAGGCTTGTACCCGCGGCACTTCTCGTTCGCGCTCCTCGCCCCGACGAAGTGCGGGAACGAGAAGTGCCGCGGGAAGGCGGTGGGGGAGGGGAGCGGATACGAGAGAGGCCGCCTCGCGGATGCGAGGCGGCCTCTCTCGATGAAGCGATGGAGCGTCAGGCGAGCGGGTTTCCGCCCTTTTCCTGAAGTTCCTGGAGCGCCTTCTTCTCGGCGTCGTGGTTCTCGTGAGCGATACGACGGTTGGTCGCCTGCTCCTCGAGAGAGTCCGGGACGAGGACGGTACCGGTGCCGGGGGCGCCGGCCGAGCCGAGCTTGTTCATGCGCTTCGGCAGCGCCGCACCCTCGTAGGGCAGCGGGATCGGGTGGCCGTGATCGTCCACCGGGCCCAGCGGCTGGTGCATCTCGATGTACTCGCCCTTCGGCTCGCGACGGATGATGCCCGTCTCGATGCCGTGGGAGAGAACGTCGCGGTCGCTGCGCTGCAGAGACAGTGCCCAACGGTAGGTGATGAAGTACACCAGCGGCGGCAGGACGATCAGGCCGATTCGACCCATCCACGTCGTCGCGTTCAGCGAGATGTGGAACTTCAGGGCGATGATGTCGTTCATGCACATCAGCGTGAGGATGATGTAGAACGTCAGGGCCATCGCGCCGGCGGCGGTGCGAACCGGGGTGTCACGGGGACGCTGCAGCAGGTTGTGGTGTGCAGTGTCGCCGGTGAGGGCCTTCTCGATCCACGGGTAACCGAAGAGCAGACCGAACAGCACGCCGATCACCAGGACCACCCAGAAGATGGCGGGGATCGTGTAGTTGCCCAGGTAGAGCTCCCAGGCAGGCATCAGTCGAGCGAAACCGTCCGTCCACATCATGTAGATGTCCGGCTGCGAACCCGCCGACACCTGCGCCGGGTTGTACGGTCCGATGTTCCAGACCGGGTTGATCTGGAAGATGCCGGCCATGACGGCGAGGACACCGAACACGATCGCGAAGAACGCGCCGCCCTTGGCAGCGAACACCGGGAGGATGCGAACGCCGACGACGTTCTTCTCGGTGCGGCCGGGGCCGGGGAACTGCGTGTGCTTCTGGTACCAGACGAGTGCGAGGTGAGCGCCGATCAGGGCCAGGATGATGGCCGGGAACAGCAGCACGTGCAGCACGTACAGGCGCGGGATGATGATGTCGCCGGGGAAGTCGCCACCGAACAGAGCCCAGTGGACCCAGGTGCCGATCAACGGAATGCCCAGGACGATGCCCGACATGGCGGCTCGGACACCCGTGCCCGACAGCAGATCGTCGGGGAGCGAGTAACCGAAGAAGCCCTCGAACATCGCCAGCAGCAGCAGGAAGCAGCCGATGACCCAGTTCGCCTCACGCGGGCGACGGAACGCGCCGGTGAAGAAGATGCGCATCATGTGCAGGATGATCGACGCAGCGAACAGCAGAGCCGCCCAGTGGTGGATCTGGCGGACGAACAGACCGCCGCGGACCTCGAACGAGAGGTCGAGCGTGGTCTCGTACGCACGGCTCATCGTGACGCCGTTGAGCGGCTGATATGCGCCTTCGTACGTGACGTGCGCCATCGACGGATCGAAGAAGAACGTCAGGTACACGCCCGACAGCAGCAGGATGATGAAGCTGTAGAGCGAGACCTCGCCCAGCATGAACGACCAATGCGTGGGGAAGACCTTGTTGATCTGGCGGCGCATGCCCGCAGCCAGGTGGTACCTCGAGTCGACCTCTTCTGCCTGCGTGGCGAGGCGATCGGCGATCGTCATGACTTACGCTCCCAGAATGCCGGTCCGACAGGCTCGATGAAGTCGCCGCCGTTGATAGCGGTGTTGGCGACCAAGTAGCCCTGGTTGTTGACAGTGATAGGCAGCTGAGCGAGAGCGCGGGCGGCGGGACCGAAGACCGGCTTTCCGTACTCGAGCGCGTTGAACTGCGACTGGTGGCACGGGCACAGGATGCGCTGCGTCTGCTGCTCGTACAGCGAGGTGGGGCAACCGAGGTGGCTGCACACCTTTGTGTACGCGTAGTAGTCGCCGAAGTTGAAGCTCTCCTGGCCACGGCGCTTGACGACCCGCTTGTTGTCCTCGGGACGGAGGCGGATCAGCATCACGGGGTTGCGGACGGCACGGAGGCCTTCGAGCAGCTTGTGACGCGAATGCTCGGTGTCGCCGTAGCCGTCCGAGACGCGCCACGGGAAGACCGTTTCCATGGCGCCTGCGTCGAGATCCTCCGGGCGCACCAGGACGACCTGGTACGGGTTGCCGGTGTCGCGACGCAGGAAGACGGTCTCGCCCGGCTTCTCGCTGTGGTTGGTCGACCAGCCCGAGTGCCAGAGATCGGCGTCTTCGCGCTTGGCCCAGGGGTTCTTGATGAAACCGCCCAGAGCTGCGACGCCCGCCGACACACCGATCGCTCCGACGCCGAACACGGCGGAGCCGATGATCATCTTGCGGCGGGGGAGTGTGCTGGTCTGCAGGGTGTCGCTGAGTTCAGCGACGATCGTCTGCTTGTCGACCTCGCTCGAGCCGCCGTCGTGGCGGTCCTGCACCGAGATCTCCTGCGGGATGAAGCGCTTGGAGATCTGGATGACGCCGAAACCGAACGCCAGGATCGCGCCGCCGAAGGTGACGCCGAGCAACGGGGTGTAGAACGTGTAGGCCCAGTAGCCCTCTTCTTCCGGCATGGTGAATTCCCACCGGTTCCAGATGAAGAGAACCATTCCCGCAAGGGCGAGCAGCCCGGCGAGGGTGAACCAGATGGCGACAGTCGCCTCGGCGCGCTTCTCGGCGCGGGTGCCCGGTTCAGGGAACCGCTCGGTGCGGTGGATGATCTCCACACCGTCGAGGTTCGTGCCGAGACGAACCTTGTCCTCGGTGGACATCGCCGCGAGTTCCTCAGCGGTCGGGAGGTCCTTGTTCGACTCGCTCAATTTCGTGATCCAATCCACATGGCGCCTGCGACGATGGCAGCTGCGCCGACGACCCACATGGTCAGACCCTCAGAGGCCGGGCCGAATCCGCCCAGGCCGAGTCCGCCGCTCGGGTTGGCCGTGTCCGCGTAGCGGATGTAGCCGATGATGTCTTCCTTGTCTTCGACCGACAGCTGCCGGTTGGAGAACTTCGGCATGTTCTGCGGGCCGGTGAGCATCGCCGTGTACAGCTGCTGCGGGTTCACATCGGTCAGCGGGGGAGCGAACTTGCCGCCCGACAGAGCGCCGCCACGACCGGTGAAGTTGTGGCAGGAGGCGCAGTTGAGGCGGAAGAGCTCGGAGCCGCGACCGAGGTCGGTGCCACGGAGCTGATCCATCTTGAGCTCCGGGAAGCCGTTCTCGTCGCGCTTGACGTTGCCGTTCTCGTCCAGAACGTATGCGGCGCGGGGACCGCCGCCCATCGCCTGAATGTAGGCACCGAGCTGATCGATCTGAGCCTCGGTGAACTTGGCGGGCTTGCGCTGTGCCTGAGCCTCACCGCGAGCGGCGGGCATACGGCCGGTCGAGACCTGGAAGTACACGGCGGCGTCGCCGACACCCATGAGCGAGGGACCGCGGTCCGGCACGCCTTCGAGGTTGGTGCCGTGGCAGGTGATGCACGACGTCGAGTACAGCTGCTTGCCGGCATTGATCATGGCGACCTGCTTGTCTTCAGCGGTCGCGATCTGCGGCTTCGGGCTGATGAGCCCGGCGATCAAGCCGGTGGCGACGAGGCCGAGGAAGAGGAAGAGGGTACCGGCGGCGCGTCGACGCAGCTTGCGGCGCGCCTTGGCGCGCGCTCCTGACGTTTCGTCGCTCGAATCCGGCGAACTCGGTGGAGATGATCTCATCGGTGACTCTCTACTAAGCGGTTGGACTGGTTTCTGGTGAACCGGGGCTGATCGGTTCTTCAAGGATCGCCGGGACTACCGGATGAAGTAGATGACTACGAAGAGGGCGATCCACACGACGTCGACGAAGTGCCAGTAGTACGACACGACGATCGCAGCGGTCGCCTGCGCGGGCGTGAACTTCGACATGCGGGTGCGGATCAGCAGGTACACGAAGGCGATGAGACCGCCGATGACGTGCATGCCGTGGAACCCGGTAGCCATGTAGAAGACCGAGCCGTACGCGTTCGACGAGAGGGTCAGTCCCTCACCGACGAGCGTGTAGTACTCGTACGCCTGACCTGCCACGAAGAACGCGCCCATCGCGAGTGTGAGCGTGTACCAGCGGCGAAGGCCGTACACGTCACCCTTCTCGGCCGCGAACACGCCGTACTGGCAGGTGACCGAGCTGAGGATCAGCACGAGCGTCACCGGCACGGCGAGTGCCAAATTCAGGTGAGCAGGCGGCTGAGGCCAGCCGTCGGCAGCGTTGGCCCGCGCGACGAAATACATCGCGAACAGGCCGGCGAAGAACATCAACTCGCTCGACAACCACACGATGGTGCCGACGCTGACCATGTTCGGACGGTTCAGCGAGTGCACGCGTGAGGTGATGGCGGTTCCGGAGTTACCCACAGCGCTAGTCACAACATGAAGTATGACGGTTCGTAGTAAGCGATTTCCACCTGGGTAGGGAAATTGGGGCCGGACTTCTCTGCACTGCAGGTAGAACGATCGTGGCGCGTCGTCTCGGCGTGTCTCCCGAGGTGCGCGTACCTGGGCGGATCTGGTTATGTCGAGACATGACGAGTGACACTCCGGGAGCGTCCGGACTTCGCAGCAGACTCGGCAGGCTCTTCGGCTCGGGGAGCCGCGCGGTCCGTGTGCCGAGTGTCGACGACGACGACCTGGCGGTGATCGTCCGAGCGGACGACGACGCGGTGGCGTCGTCGGCGGTCTTGTCGGATGCGGGCTTCGATTCCGATCGGAAGGTCGTTCTGCGGCATCTTCTCGAACTTCCCGAGAGTGCGCTCGACGACGCGGCGGCATCGGCTGGATTGGAAGGCTACTCAGAAGGTCAGCCGCTGCCCGACGACCCAGGGGCGTTCGACGGCGGTGTGCTCCTGGCTCTTGTCCGGGTGCAATCGGTCGACGCGCGGACCGCGTCGCAGGAACGAGCGCGGATCGCGAGTCTTGCGTCCCGCAGCGGTGGTCGTGTTCTCGGGTGGGCGTTGCTGGACGTCCCGCCCGCGTCGTCAAGTGACGCGCGTCGATAGGGTGGAGCGGTGAGCATGCCCGAATACAGCACACCGACGCACACCTGGCCGCAGATCCTCGGGAAGGCGACCGACGGCGTCGACTTGACCGTGGCCGAGGCGTCGTGGGCCATGCGCGAGATCATGTCCGATTCGGCGACCGGGGCGCAGATCGCGGCGTTCGGCGTCGGCCTCAAGATGAAGGGTGTCGCTTCAGACGAGCTGCTCGGGCTCTCCGACACGATGCTGTCGCTCGCCAACCGCATCGACTTCGACGGCGACGCCGTCGACATAGTCGGTACCGGTGGCGACCGTTCGCACACGGTGAACATCTCGACGATGACGTCGGTCGTCGTGGCGGCCGCGGGAGTTCGCGTGGTGAAGCACGGGAATCGTGCGGCGTCGTCCAAGAGCGGAGGGGCGGACGTTCTCGAAGCCCTCGGTGTCGCCATCACCCTCGGGCCCGACGCGGTGAGCTCTTGTCTGGAAGAAGTCGGAATCGGCTTCTGTTTCGCTCCGGTCTTTCATCCCGCGTTCCGATTCACCGGACCGCCGCGCAAGGAGATCGGCATTCCAACGGTGTTCAACGTGCTCGGCCCGTTGACGAACCCGGCAGGCCCGACGGCTGGTCTCATCGGCTGCGCTTTCGAAGACCTGGCTCCGGTGCTTGCAGAGGCGTTCGCCGGCCGCGGAAACCGGACCCTCGTGGTTCGGGGCGACGACGGCCTCGATGAACTGACGACCACCACTACGTCCACGGTGTGGCAGGTTCTCGACGGCCGAGTGAATCGTTTGGCCCTCGATCCGCGCGACCTCGACATCGAGCTCGTGGACCTGTCTGCTCTGCAGGGCGGCGACGCCGTTGTGAACGCCGGGATCGCTCGTGACCTGTTCGCAGGTGTGCGCGGCCCGGTGCGGGACGCGGTGACCTTGAACGCCGCGGCCGCGATCGTCGCATACGAACAGACAACGCTGTTCGACGACGCGAGCCTGGTGTCGGCACTGCGCAGTGCACAAGCCAGGGTCGACGACGTTCTCGACTCCGGGGCCGCGGCGCGGCTGCTCGATCAGTGGGCGACGATCAGCACGTCACTGGCTTGACGTCGCCCGACTCTCCGTCGCCCGAGCCCTCGTCGCGGGGCGTCCTGCGACCGGACCGCCTCCCGCAGTTCGACCGGGTTCCCGCGACCGGACGGGCAGCGCAGTGGGTGCGATGGTTCTGGATCTCACAGTGGAATCTGCCCGACGGCGCCGAGTCGGCGCAGGACGTCATCGGGTTTCCCGCGCTCAACATCGTCGTCGAGCCGATGACGGTGTCGGTGTCCGGGGCGACCACGAGGTTGTCCACGCGAGTCCTGACCGGTTCGGGATGGGCGGTCGGCGGGCTGATGCGGCCTGCGGCGGTCGACTGGCTAGCAGTTGAGCCCGCGACTCTGGTCGACGAGGTGGTCACCAGACGCCTCGACGTCGTTTCAGACCCGGTGCGGACGATCATGCGAGAGTCTCGCGATCCGGTGGCGGCGGCCGCCGCATTCAGCGATGCCCTGTGCTCCGACGCTCCGGTGCCCGGCCCGGATGCAGTACTGGCGGACCGGATCGTCACGCTGATCGAAGGCGATGCCACGATCGTGACGGTCGAGCAGGTCGGCGCCGCCGTCGGAGTGAGTGCCAGGACGGTGCAGCGGTTGACGCTGCGATACACGGGCCTGACGCCTCTCACGTTGATCAGGCGTCGACGCCTCCATGAGGCGGCCGAGAGAGTTCGGAACGATCAGTCGTCACTGGCTGAGATCGCCGCCGACACCGGGTTCACCGACCACGCTCATCTGACCCGGGAGTTCTCACGAGTCCTCGGATTCACGCCGAGCGCCTATCGGGCCGACGCCTCGAAGGACTGAGGGTCGAATCTGTCGCGAATCGACAAGCTGCACAGTGCCTGCAATTCGTAGGGTCGACAGCATGACGCAGAACATCAGGTCCCAGTCCACCGCAGCCGTGACCGGCGACCACACGAGCGACGGTCGACCGCACGGATCCACCTCGTTGACTCCGTTCGTCGCCGTGACCGACGCGGCCTCGGCCATCACCTTTTACCGACGGGTCTTCGGTGCGAGGCTCATCTCGTCGAACGAGTACGGCGGTGTGGTGGTGCACGCCGACCTCGACTTTGGTGTGGGGCGCCTCCAACTCGGCGAGGTGAACCCGGAATACCGTCTGGTGTCGGGGCCGTCAGGCGACGACGCCTGCTTCTCGCTGGCCGTCTACGTGACCGATGTCGACACCACGGTCGAGCGTGCGGTCGCCGAAGGATCGGTGCTCCGAGAGCCGACGAGCCAGTTCGCGTCGGGAGACCGGTACGCGAGCATCCGCGACCCGTACGGGATCCGGTGGTCAGTCATGACCCGCACGGTCGACCTCAGTGACGAGGAGAGTGCCCAACGGGTCGCGGAGTGGGCGGCCGCACTGACGGAATGAGCGAGCCCTACGCCTCGCCGATGGAGAAGCCGCCGTCGACCTCGGCGCTCGCGTAGCTGCGGAAGGCGATGTGAGTTGCACTCGACACCACACCCGGCAGGCGGTTGATCTTCGCCGTCACCACATCTGCGATCTCGTCATGGCTGCGGACGCGCACCTTGGCGATCAGGTCGACGTCGCCGGCGCACGAGTAGACCTCGGTGACTCCGGGGATGTTCGCGACCGCCTGAGCGGTCTCCGGAATCTGATGGATGTCGGCCCCGATGAGAACGATGGCGGTGATCATGGCTTCACCTTAGTACCGCGGTCGTCGGCCGGGCCGCCGACGTCCGCGCCGTCTCGGGCCAGCCGAGCGGTTCTGGCGAAGCCGGTCCATCGCTGGGCCGATCCGATCGGCAGCGACAGGGAGTCGGTGGACGACACCAGTCGGGTGCCGCTCTCGTTCATCCAGCGCTCGATCAGTGCGACCTCTTCCGCCGGGGCACCCGCGAGGGGACCGTCGTCCCCCGGCGGAAGGACGGTGGAGGCACTCGCCAGCATGGTCTCGACAACCGGCATCGGTGCCACGCCGCGGGCGGCGTGCGCAGCTCCGGAGAGCCTGCCGTGCCGGATCACACTGAAGTTCCACCCACCCGCGTCGTCCGGTCGTGCGACGACGATCTCCGCGATCCCCGCGACCGCTGTCAGCCGTTGGCATCGAGCCAACGACTCGATTGTCGACGCGAGCCGGTCGCGGGCGCGCGCCGCTGACTCGAACCGGCGGAGTTCAGACAACCGTGCGAGCCTGCGTTGAAGGTCGGTGAGCAATTCGTCCGACTCGCCCGCCATCAGGGCGCGTGCGGCCTCGGCGCGACACAGGTAGTCCGGGAGTGTCTGCGGACGATCACTCGCGGCATGGCACAGATCCGGTCGATGAGCGACGAGCGGATCCGGTCGTGAGTCCGCAGGCCCCGCGCCGGGGCAGTAGTGGTGGTCGGCGCGTTTGAGGTTCTGGGTGCAGGTGCGCAGTCCGGCCGCTGCGCTGATCACATCGGCGACATCGGCAGCGGTCGCCCGCCCCGCTATCGGGCCGATCGAGTCGGCGGACGGAGTCCGGCCGACTGTCAGGCGGGGGAAGCGCTCGTGTGTGAGTGTGATCCACCATCCACGATGCGGATTGCGGGATCGGCGGTTGTACGCGGGCTTGTGGGCCGCGAGCAGTGTCAGTTCGCGTACGCCCGCTTCGAGGCCGTGCGCGCACACCACGTGGTCGACGCGTGTCGCCAGCGCCACCATCTCCGTCATCCGGGCCCGTGAGTCGGACCCGGAGAAGTACTGACCTACGCGGCGGCGGAGATCTACCGCAGTCCCCACGTACAGCACCTCGTCACCCGGCCCCCGGAACAGGTACACGCCCGGCGCGTGGGGGAGTCCGGCGGCCAACCCGCGTTTGGCGCGCATCGCGGGCGTCGCCCTGGGCAGATAGTCGACGAGGTCCTGGTACGTGTGCACGCCTCGGTTGCCGACTCTCTCGAGGAGTCGGTGAAACACGTCGACGGTGGCACGGGCGTCGTCGAGGGCGCGGTGAGTGGGGCGCACCGACACGTTGAAGAGATCGGCGAGTGCCGACAGCTTCACACTCGGCGCCTCTTCGCGAGTGAGGATTCGGCGAGCCATCGCGACGGTGCACAACGATGTCGTGAACGGCCACGGAAGATTCATCCGTGCGGCGGACTTCCGGAGAAATGCGGTGTCGAACCGTGCGTTGTGTGCGACGAGGATCGCTCCGCGGGCGAACTCGGCGAACGCGGGCAGTACTTCTTCTATGGGAGGAGCGTCGTACGTCATCGCGGTGGTGATGCCCGTGAGCGCGACGATCTGCGGTGGAATCTCGCGACCGGGGTCGACGAGTGTCGCGAACTCGCCCAGCACCTCACCGCCGCGGATCTTGACCGCACCGATCTCGGTGATCGCATCGGTGTCCGAACTGCCGCCCGTCGTCTCGAGGTCGACGACGACGAGGGTCGTATCGAACAGGGAGCGGTCGGCGAACTCGTCATGGTCGATGTCCGCGAACGACAGTTGGCCGGTGGTCATGGGCGGGACGCTACGGCGCACCTCCGACAAACTCGATCGTCCAAGTCGCGGGCCGAGATTGTCGTAGGCGACTCGTAGTCTCCACACCACATCGACAGTTGCGTGACGAGAGAAGCCGCGTCGGACGCCCCGACGACGACTCGGAACACGCCCCTGTCCCAGAATGAGAGGCGGATCACAGTGTTGATCGACTGCGCAACATGCCCTGCACGTAGCCGTGAGTGTGGCGACTGCATGATGCAGGTGCTGTTCAGCCCTGTTACCAGCGGGTATGTAACAGATCGGGAGTCAAGTGAAATGTTTGCTGCGGTTGATGTGTTCGTCGCCACAGACATGATTTCGACGCAAACTGCACATGCGGCCCTTGAGGGAGTCGGCGCAGGTCAGGGCGTTATCGAGGGGGTGGGTGTGGGGTGGCTGCGGGCAGTCTGACAACGCTTCGAGTCGGATCTGTGCCGGGGCTGGTGGACATCGGTGTCGGGGTTTCGTAATCTTTTCGAGACTTTCCAATCAGGGTGATCCCCCACCAGTGACATCCGCTGGAAAGTCACCGCTTAATCGCTCCCACCCTCCGGGAGTGAACCGGGGAACCACTTCCTTCTCGTCGGTGCGTGCAGACGCACTGAAGAGAATTGGGGTGAATCGCGGTCCGAACCCACCAGGTTCGAGATCGCGTAGGGCCATCTCTTCCGGCCCGAACCCGACAGCTAACCCGGTCAGCGGTCAGGGAGAAACAACAAGGAGTACGTAGTTCAGTGGCTAAACACCGTTTGGACAAGCCCCAGACTGGCGCCTTCAAGGCCGCCACGACTGCTGTGGTCGCAGGCTCGATCGCCCTCGGCGGATCGCTTGCGCTGGCAGCCGCACCGGCAGATGCCGCACCGCTCAAGATCCCGAATGTCGGCACGTTCGACGTTCCGGACAACCTGCTTCCCGGCAACCTGAAGGCCCCGAAGCTCGACGGCAACTTCGGCAGCCCGCAGGAAGTCCGCGCCAAGAAGGCGGTGAAGGCTGCTGCATCGAAGATCGGCTCGCCGTACGTCTACGGTGCTGCAGGCCCCAACGCTTTCGACTGCTCGGGACTCACCTCGTGGGCCTTCAAGCAGGCCGGCAAGATCATCCCGCGTGACAGCTACGGCCAGATGGGCGGCGGCACCCCCGTCGCATCGCTGGCTCAGGCGAAGCCCGGCGACATCCTTATCTTCAACGGTGGCGGACACGCAGGCATCTACGAGGGCAACGGCGTCTTCATCCACTCGTCCACCGAGGGTGTGCCTGTGCAGCGCGCCAAGGTCAAGGCCTGGAACCTCGCAGCGATCCGTCGCTACTGAGCGTGACAACGCCGACGAACTGAAGTTCCGAGCGGGTCAGGTGCACATGTGTGCACCCGGCCCGCTCGAACGGTATGAAGGATCATGTGGTGTATCAGATAAACCGTGACCGGCGACGTCGGACTACGCGTGCCGCCGTGCTCGGGAGTGTCGTCGTCGCCACCGCCGCACTGCTGCCCGCACCGCCGGTCGCAGTTGCGGATCCCGTGCGCAGCGCCGACCAGATCCTGACCAGGTACCGCGAGCTGTCGAAAGACGCCGAGCGGACTGCCGAGTCGATGAACTCGGCCCAGGTCGAGTACAACAAGCAGCGCAAGACCGTCGTCAGGGAACGCCGTGTATCGGCCGCGGCGACGAAGAAGCTCGACTCCATGCAGAAGGAGATGGACGCCGCGCAGGTCAAGGTGGACGCGCTCGCTCGAGCGAGTTACCGGGGCGCGCGCGTCAATCGCCTCTACGCCATGCTCGTGAGCGACTCGCCGCAGAACCTCCTCGACAACATGTCGGGCCTGGAGATCATGTCCCGACAGACGGCGACCGATCTCCGCGTGGCCACAGACGTCGCCAAGCAGACGCGCCAGGCACGCTCGGACGCCGACGCAGCCGCCGCCGCAGCGCGCGCCGCCGTCGCGGAGGCCGAACGTCATCGCGGGGACCTGCAGGCCAAACAGGCCGACCTTCAGCTCGAAGCGGTGCAGATCCGGGCGATCTACAAGTCGCTCACCGGCAAGCAACTCGCCGCGCTTCGCGGACCTCGGTACGAGTTCGACGCGAGAGCCGTCCCCAAGGGCACCTCTCCGGCACTCGTTGCCGTGCAGGCGGCGATCTCCCGGATCGGTGACCCCTACGTGTGGGGCGCGGTCGGCCCGCACCAGTTCGACTGCTCAGGTCTGATGCTGTGGGCGTACAAGCAGGCCAAACGGACGATACCGCGTACCAGCGAAGCTCAACTCGCAGGCGGCACCCCGGTCGAGCGCAAGGACCTCAAGCCGGGTGACCTGATCATCTACTACTCCAGTGCTTCCCATGTGGGCATGTACGTCGGTGACGGATTCGTCGTCCACGCCTCCACATTCGGAGTCCCCGTGGCCGTCGTCCCGATCGACAAGGCCGGACCGTACAACGCTGCGCGACGGTACTGAGTGAGCTCGCACCGCGGCCTGACCGCGCTTGCCGTTCTGGTGGTCGCGACGGTCTCCGTCAGTGCCCTGACGAGCTGCTCGAGTCGATCCGACGACACGATCGCGCCGTCCGGGTCGGTGTCGACGACCCCGCTGAACCCATTCGAACAACAGCGATCAGATGGTGTGACAGCGCTGCTCGACCAACTGTCGTCGGTCCTCAAGACCGGTGACGTCGCCGGGCTCGACGCGCTCATCGACAGGTCCGCGCCCGCGGCCTTCCGCGCCCGTATGCACACGATCGCCGCGTCGTTCGCGGCGAAGGGGGACCGCGGGACGCGTGGCGGGCCACTCTCCGCGTCGACGTTCAGCTACCGCCTCGCGCCGAGCACCGGTGCCGAACGGCTTCTCGGCGAGCAATGGGTGTCACGTCTCGAGGAGCAGGGCAGCACCGACACCTGGGTGAGCCCGGTCGAGCTGTCGTACGCTCTTGGCGGCGCCCGGACGCCCGGACTCGACGAACCGGTGGTCACGCTCACCGAGACGATGTCGTTCGCACGTTATGACGACGACTGGAAGATCGTCGGAGACGGCACCCTGGCACCTGATCCGACTCCGACAACGATCAAGACGGCGGGTCCGGCAGAGGTCGGTCCCTGGGAGTTCGGTGGATTGGCCGCGATCGATGTGAAGACCGCGGGAGGATCATCCACAGTCCTGTCGTACCCGAAGACCGAGTCGACCACCGCCGCGGTCGCCAAGGCGCTGCCCGCCGCGGTCACGGCCGTCGACGAGTTCTGGGGCGAGGACTGGCCGCGCCGCGCCGCAGTCGTCGCCACCGGCGGCCCGGACGAGTTCGCAGGTCTCACCCGTACGCAGTCGGCTGAGACGAGGACCGCCGCGGCGGCGACGGTGTTCTCCCGCATCGACAAGCAGGACAAGAAGGTGATCGGCCAGCGGATCGTGCTCTCGCCCAACGCCGCGTCCCTGTCCGGGCCTGCCCTCGCAGTGGTGTTGCGGCACGAGCTGATGCACGTCGCAACTCGGCTGATCACAGCGGAGAATGCGCCGCTGTGGCTCACCGAAGGAGTGCCGGAGTATGTGGGCCGTCGCGGCACCTATCGCGAGTTCATCGACGCCGCACCTGATCTCGCAGCCGCCGTCGCCGGAGGAGACCTTCCGAAGACCTTGCCCGCAGACTCCGCCTTCGCGGTCGACAGCGACGCCGCCCGTGTGGCCTACCAGAGCGCATGGTCGTTCGCCGCGTTCGTCGCCGACAAGTACGGCGAGGACAAGTTGAAGGCGCTGTACACCCTGGTCGCCAAGGGCGGCGACTCGCCGACGCAGGACGCGGCCATCACCGCCGCACTGGGCAGGGACAAGGCCGCGTTGATCAAGCAGTGGCAGAGCTGGCTGCGAGAGCAGATCCGCTGATGGAACGGACCCTGCTCGTCACCAACGACTTTCCACCGCGACCCGGCGGAATCCAGTCGTACCTCGAGAGCCTTCTCCAGTTCTTGCCTCCGGAGGACGTGATCGTCTACGCGCCGAAATGGAAGGGATGCGAAGAGTACGATGCCGCTGCCCCGTACCGGATCGTTCGACACCGCACGACGCTCATGATCCCGACGCCCTTCGTGGCGCGGAAAGCTGCCCGACTCGTCCGCGACAACAACGTGCACACCGTGTGGTTCGGCGCGGCCGCACCGTTGGCGGTCCTCGGCCCGCACATGCGTCGCGCCGGAGCCGCCCGGGTCGTTGCGAGCACACACGGTCACGAAGTGGGTTGGTCGATGCTGCCGGGATCTCGGCAGGTCCTGCGGTACATCGGCACCAACACCGATGTGGTCACCTACGTCAGCCGCTACACGCGAGGGCGGTTCGCCGCGGCGTTCGGGCGGCACGCGGCTCTCGAGTACGTGCCCTGCGGTGTTGACGTCGATCGCTTCGCGCCAGACGCCGCTGCTCGCGGCGAACTCCGTGGACGATACGGTCTCGGCGATGCGCCGGTTGTCCTCTGCCTGTCCAGGCTCGTCCCACGGAAGGGCCAGGACGTACTCATCGAGGCCTGGCCGAAGGTCTTGGCGTCGGTGCCGGACGCCCGGCTGGTCATCGTCGGTGGTGGTCCTTACGGCGACCACCTGAGAGAGCTCACAGTCTCGGTCGGCGTCACCGAGTCGGTGATGTTCACCGGTTCGGTGCCCGCCGACGAACTCCCCAAGCATCACGCGATGGCCGACGTGTTCGCGATGCCCACCCGCACGCGTGGACGCGGGCTCGACGTCGAAGGACTGGGGATCGTGTTCCTCGAGGCGTCCGCAAGCGGAGTGCCCGTCGTCGCAGGAGACTCGGGCGGTGCGCCGGAGACGGTCCGCGAAGGTGAGACCGGCACCGTCGTCGACGGCCGGGACCACGATCGGGTCGCCGGAGCGATCACCGCCATCTTGACCGACTCCGCACTCGCGGAGTCGATGGGGCGAGCAGGCCGGGCCTGGGCGGTCGACAACTGGCAGTGGCGGCAGCAGGCCGCCCGCCTCATGCGTCTTCTCTGACACAGGCGAATCTCGCACGAACTACAACGATGCCCCGCACGCTCGTGTGTGCGGGGCATCGTTCGTGCGGCTACTTCTTGTACAGAGCCTCGATGTCGGCCGCGAACTTCTCGGCGACCACGTTGCGCTTCACCTTGAGGGTCGGCGTGAGTTCACCGGTCTCCTCGGTGAAGTCCGAGGGCAGGATGCGGAACTTCTTGATCGCCTCGGCGCGAGAGACACTCTCGTTGGCCTGGTCGACCGCCTGCTGTACTTCGGCACGCAGGTCGGGGTCGGTCGCCAGGTCTGCGACGGTGGCGCCCGCGTCCTTGCCGTTCCGGGTCTTCCAGCCCTCGAAGGCCTCCGGGTCGATCGTGATCAAGGTCGACACGAACGGACGCTGATCGCCGACGACCATGGCCTGCGACACGAGCGCATGCGTGCGCATGATGTCCTCCATCGGGCCGGGGGAGACGTTCTTGCCGCCCGCCGTCACGATGATCTCCTTCTTTCGGCCGGTGATCCGTAGGTAACCGTCCTCGTCGAGGCTGCCGATGTCACCCGTGTGGAACCAGCCGTCGACGATGGCGTTCGCGGTGGCCTCTTCGTTCTGCCAGTAGCCGGCGAAGACGACCTCACCGGCGAGCAGAATCTCTCCGTCGTCGGCGATCCGGACGCCGTTGCCGGGAATCGGGCGACCGACGGTGCCGACGCGGACTCGGCCAGGCGTGTTCACACACACGGCGGCGGTGGTCTCGGTGAGGCCATAGCCCTCGTATACGGGAATACCCGCACCGCTGAAGAAGTGGCCGAGGTACGGGCCGAGAGGCCCGCCGCCCGAGATCGCCATCTCACATTGGCTGCCGAGCGCAGAACGCAGCTTCGCGTAGACGAGCTTGTCGAAGAGCGCGTGCTTGCCTCGCAGAACCAGTCCGGGCTTCACGCCGGACTGAACCGCCTTGGAGTACTCGACCGCGGTGTCGGCTGCGAGATCGAAGATCTTGCCCTTGCCGCCGTCGTGGGCGCCCTGACGTGCCGAGTTGAAGACCTTCTCGAACACGCGCGGAACCGACAGGATCAGCGACGGCCGGAACTGGGCGAAGGTCGGGAGCAGGTCCTTGATGTTGTTCGTGTAGCCGACTTCGACGCCCGCCTCGATCGCGACGAGATTGATCGCGCGGGCCAAGACGTGGGCCATCGGCAAAAACAAGAGGAGGCGTTTGCCGTCGCCGAGGAGTGTGCTCAGTGAGGTCTCGAGCACGCCACCGATCTCGCCGAGCATGTTCGCGTGCGTCAGCATGCAGCCCTTGGGACGTCCGGTGGTGCCCGAGGTGTAGATCAGGGTCGCCGGATCGGCGGCGGTGAGGTGGCGACGACGCTCGTCGAGTTCGGCGTCGGTCACGTCCTTGCCGAGTTCGGCGAACAGTTCGACGATGCCCTTACCCGGGTCGTCGTCGATCTGGTACACGGCGACGGCATCGGTGATCGACTCGACGGCGTCGACGGTGGCGCGGTGCGACGGTGTCTCGGCGATGATCGCGACGGCCGCCGAGTCGCGCATGATCCAGTCGATCTGCGGGCCGGAGGAGGAATCGTAGATCGGGACGGGCACTGCGCCTGCCGACCAGATCGCGAAGTCGATGAGGGTCCACTCGATACGGGTCGAGGACAGCAGCGCGACTCGGTCGCCAGGCTTGATGCCGGAGGCGATGAAGCCCTTGGCGAGCGACCGGACACGGTCGGCGGCGTCGGACGCGGAGACCGGAAGCCATTCCGTGCCCTGCTGGACGCGGAAGACGGTCTTCGCTGGGGTGGCCGCTGCGATGTCGAAGAGGACGTCGGACGCGTTCCGCTCCTTCGGAGTGTTGAATTCAGCGGGGACGCGGCACTCTGCCATCAAGAAACACCTTCTCAGAACAGGACAATGTGACAAGACGTATTGGTCTGGTCGGTAATTCTATCCCCGCTGATGCGGTCCCGCGGTGCCAGGCGGCTTTTGCCGTGCGACACACGTATGTGATGCTGGTTCGGTGACGAGCATTCAGGTGGCTGACGAGGCATTCGTCGCTGCCGCCCCGTCCCTGGCCGGAGCCGTTGTCGGCGATCGAGCCCGGTGGCGGCGGTGGTGGCCGGATCTGACGTTGGAGGTCGCCGAGGACCGCGGCGACGAAGGTGTCCGCTGGCGCGTGTCCGGCCCGCTGACCGGAACCATGGAGATATGGAACGAGAAGTGCATGGACGGCTTCGTCCTGCACTACTACCTCCACGCCGAACCCGTCGCACCGCTGCCGACGGAGCCCGACGCTTGGCTCTCTGAGATCGCTGAGCTCAACCGGCTGCGACGTGTCGCGGGCAAGGTGATGGCCTTCGAGGTCAAGCAACTCCTCGAGGCCGACCGAGAGATCGGTGGACCCGCCACCAGCGGGAGCGTCGCATGACCGACAGCACCGAGCAGTCCACGATCATCGCGGCCGACGTCGCCGCGGTGATGGCTGTGATCGCCGACTTCGAGAATTACCCGGCGTGGGTCGGCGCCGCACGCGAGGTCGCAGTGCTTGAGCGTGACGCCGCCGGACGCGGTGTTCACGTGCGCTTCGTCCTCGACGCGGGAGTCCTCGCCGACACCTACGAACTGCGCTATGAATGGGCCGACGACGGGTCGTCGGTGTCGTGGCGTCTCGTCTCCAGCGATCTTCAACGCGACCAACGCGGTCGATACCTGCTCACTCAGCAGGTGGAGGGTTCGACGAAGGTCACGTACACGCTCACCGTAGACCTCAAGATCCCGATGATCAGTCAGCTTAAGCGCCGTGCTGAGAAGGCGATCACCACGTCGGCGCTGAGCGACCTCAAGAAGAGGGTCGAAGACTGATCGATCTGACGCCCATCCACCTGGTGCTCGGACCCGGTGGATCAGGCGTGTCCGTGGTGGCCGCGGCGGCCGCACTGACCGTCGACGCGTCGACACACGAGCATCGCGGAGTCCTGCCCCTCGGCGCCGAACGCGACACTCTCCTGGTCACGCTTGATCGGCAGTCGTACCTCCCCGAGCGGCTGGGGGTCTTCCGAGTACCAGGCGAGCCCGTGGCCATCACTGCGGACACCGACCTCCTGCACCTGGACCCGTTGGCTGTCGTCGAACAGGCGTGGACCGATTTCACCGCGGCATTGACGGCCGCCGGCGCCGCCCGCGCGTTCCTGCCGATCGTCGGGACCCTGTCCTCGATCGCACCGGGGGAGATGGTCGCGCTACCGGGAATCGGGGAGTTTCTGCTGCTCCGCCAGATCCGCGACGCCGCAACCAGCGGGCGGTGGCGTCGGGTTGTCGTCGACCTCTCCGGTGTCGGTGATCCTCACGCATTCCTGCGGTCGCCAGTCATCTTGTCCACGACACTGGAACGGTTGTGGCCGAGGCATGCGCGCCTCGCGGAGGCCGCGGAGAAGCCTGCGCTTGCACAGCTGTCGGCCGCCGTCGAGGGCATCGACCGCGACTGCCAAGACCTCGCCGAGCTCCTCATCGATCCGCATTCGGTGTCGGCGCACCTGGTACTCGACGCCGGAGACCGTGGACGCCGCGCCGCCGCCGATCAGCTCGCCGTAGCCGACCTCACGGGTCTCCCACTGCGATCGGTGCTTGTCAACGCCGGTGAGGACGCGGCCTCCACGGCGTCGGTCGCCGAGCACGTTCGGTCTCTCATCGGCGACGATCATGCCGTCACCGTCCACGAAGTGTCCTCGGGCGGCGTCCTCGATCGACTCTCCCGCATCCGCAAGATCACGCTGCACGCGCAGAAGCCGAGCGGACGACCGCGTGGCAGCGGTGCACTGACAGTCACCAAGGTGTCCGGCGACGGGGTGGACACTGTGTTCGAACTCACGTGGCGGCAAGGTCTGCCGCGGCCGGATCGACTCCAACTCGGTCGATCGGGCGACGACCTGCTCGTCACTATCGACGGCTTCCGTCATCCGGTCCGACTGCCCTCTGTCCTGCGGCGATGTCGCGTGACCGGCGCCGGATGGGAGTCCGGCCGGATCACCGTGACCTTTTCGCCCGATCCGGCAGTGTGGCCCGCACGAGACGGCGGATCCGGGCCCGCGAGGTAACCGACACGGAAGTTCTTCGACGTCGCCCGGTAGAATCCGCACACACCCTCGACGCCGGGCAACCAGGGCGTCGGACCCCGCCGAAGGAGTGCACGAGCAATGCCTGCAAACGAGCGCGACACCCGCGCCGGCGCCGCCCCGAGCGGCGATCCGGTGCAGGACATGCTGCTCGGACTGGTCTCGAACATCGATCAGTTGGCAGCCATCATCGGCGGAGGGCACTCGGCTGCCGCCGCGGCCGTCGGTGTCGTTCCAGGGCCCATCCCCGAACTCGCAGCCGAGTTGGGGACGTTGCTCGCAGAGCTCGGCGATCTCCTCGCCCGAATCCTCTCCGCAGTCATCGCGATCCTCGAAGCGATCGCCGAATCGCTCCGGTCGGCACCCGCCGGACAGCCGGCGCCGAGCAGCGGTTTCGAGTCGATCCCGGTCCGGATCTCGGACTCCGGAGCGTAGATAGAGTGGCGTCGAGTGCGGGATCGGACCTGACCGTGGGGATCGACATCGGCGGCACCAGCGTCCGGGCCTGCGTCGTCGACTCGTCGGGCCGCATGCTGGACACCCTGCGCACCGCGACTCCGTCCACGGCGTCGGCCCTTGAGCACTGTTTGGATCGGCTGGTCGCTGAACTCAGTGACAGGTGGGCGGTCGGAGCAGTGGGACTGGCCATCGCGGGGTTTCTCACCCCGGACCGGAAGACGGTCCGGTTCGCGCCTCACCTGCCGTGGATCGAAGCGGATGTCGCGGCCGACATGTCACGGCGGATCGGCATGCCGGTGTTCGCCGAGCACGACGCGAACGCTGCAGCCGTCGCCGAACTCCACTTCGGGGCCGCGGCCCGCGGACACAACACTCTCGTCCTCGCGATCGGCACCGGAATCGGGGCGGGTCTGATCCTCGGTGGACAACTCTACCGAGGCAGTTTCGGTGTGGCGCCCGAACTCGGTCACCTCACCGTGGTCCCCGACGGTCGTCCGTGCGGCTGCGGCAAGAAGGGCTGCTGGGAGCGATACTGCAGCGGGACGGCACTCGTCGACACAGCAGTCGAGATACTCGCCTCACAACGGTTCCCGCGCAGCGTGCTGGCCGCAGAGTCGGACGCCGACCCCGGCTCGCTCACCGGGCGGCGAGTCGCGGCAGCCGCCGCCGACGGCGACCCCGTCGCGCTGGCCGCATACGCGGACCTGGCGCGATGGCTCGGGCTTGGGCTGGGCATGATCGCCGACGTGTTCGACCCGGATCTGATCGTCCTGGCCGGGGGCGTCGGGGCGGCCTCCAGTCTGTTCCTCGACGACGCACGCGAGCAGTACACGACGTCGGTGACGGGTGCGGGTCACCGACAACTCGCCCGGATCCGCGGAACTCAGCTGGGTGAGTCGGCCGGAGTGATCGGCGCCGCACAAGTAGCACGCGAGGGACTTCGCACAAGCCAGTAGAGTGAGGCGACGCACCGACGAGCCGACCGGCAGTCGTGAGAAGGGACTTGACGCGAGCATGTGGTACTTCATCTTCAAGTACATCCTCATGGGCCCGGGACTGCGGCTCATGGGTCGCCCCACCGTCGAGGGGCACGACAACATCCCGAAGTCGGGCGCTGCTCTGATCGCGTCCAATCACCTCGCCGTCGTCGACAGCTTTTACCTTCCGCTGATGGTTCGTCGTCGCATCTTCTTCCTCGCGAAGTCGGAGTACTTCACCGAGGGCGGCGTCAAAGGCAAGTTCAAGAAGTGGTTCTTCAGCTCGTCGGGTCAGATTCCGATCGACCGGTCCGGAGCCAGCGCCGCTGCAGGCGCCCTGATCGCGGGTAAGCGTGTCCTCGACGCCGGCGGTCTGCTCTGTCTGTACCCCGAGGGGACCCGCTCGCCCGACGGTCGCCTCTACAAGGGCAAGACCGGACTCGCCCGCATGGCGTTGGAGACCGGAAAACCCGTCATCCCCGTGGCGATGATCGGCACCGAGCGAATCAACCCGCCCGGGACCATTCTTCCCCGTCCCACCCGCATCACGGTTCGTGTCGGCGAACCCCTCGACTTCTCACGCTACGAGGGCATGGCGGGCAATCGTTTCATCGAACGCGCCGTGACCGACGAGATCATGTACGCGCTCATGCGTCTGACCGGGCAGCAGTACGTGGACGTGTACGCCGCGAAGCTCAAGAACTCCGACGGCACGTACAAGAAGGCCGAAGAACTGATGGACGGCGGCGAACCCGCAGCCTGACGGCTGGGGACCGCGAACCGCTTTCGGCAGTCACGAGGCGGGCCGGTACGGGAGTCGCCAGAAGGCGATGAGCAGCGCGATGCCCCAGAGCGGGTACGCGTTTCCGACGATGTGCTGCCACCACGCCCAGCCGTCCTGGATCGGCGGAAGCAACTGGAACGGCCCCATCGCGAAGACGACCGTTCCGACCACGGCCAACGACCCGTACACCGCCCGCACCCGACCGGAATCGGCCCGGAACACGAACACCAGGCACGTCAGGATCGCGGGCACACACCAGACCCAGTGATGAGCCCAGGTGGTCGGGGAGACGAGCAGCCCCCACACCGCGATCGCGCATGTGACGACCATTGCGTTCACCCGGCCGCCGATCGGGCCGGGGGAGAACGCCTCGCGTGGACGTGCCGCGAGGACGGCGAGGAGGGCGGGCACCGTCACCAGCAGGCTCGACAGCACCCAGAGGATCGACGCCGTCGATCCGCCGTCGTCGAACAGGCGCAGCCACAGCGCGTTCAGGTTCTGATTGATGCGACCTTCGGGCTCGCCGATCCGCCCCGTGTGGAACACCGTGTCGGTCCAGTACGTCTTCGAGTCGTCGGGGATCCACACCCAGGCGATGGCGGCTGCGCCGACGAACGTCACGACGCCGGTCACGGCCGCACGGACCCGTCCGGCCGCCAGGAAGACGCCGAGGAACACGAGCGGGGTCAGCTTCACGGCGGCGGCCAGGCCGGTCAGCACACCCTGAAGTGCGGTCGACGGGCCCGGGGTGCGTCCGACGATGAAGACGTCGACGACGATCACCGCCATCAGCACCAGATTGATCTGCCCGAATCCCAGCGTCATCCCGAACGGGTTGAACCACACCGTCACAGCGGACAGCAGCGATGCCGCCTGCCACCGGTTTGCACGATCGCCGACCCCGAGGACGTCGAACGTCACCTTGGTCACATACACGAGCAGCAGCACCGTGACGACGGAGACGCCGATGCTCGTCACCGCCAACGACATCGCGCCGAGCGGTGTGAACAGCAGCGCCGCAAACGGCGGATAGGTGAACGGCAGCCAGATCCCGTCCTCGGTGAACGGCAACGAGCCGTCGGCGTACAGGCTGAACCCCTGGTGCCACATCTGCCCGCCGAGGCGGTAGACGTCCATGTCGAAGCGGGTCCGCGTGCCGAAACTCGAGGTGAACGGGACGCCGGCGATCTGCAGCGTCGACGACACGATGAACACGAGAGCGGCCAGCGCCGACCCCCCCGGGCCCGGCCGCCAACGGCGCAGCGTGGACTCGGCGGCGCGGGTCGAGGAGGACATAGGGAGATTATGGCCGCTGCGGGGGGATAACCTTCAACTCGTGCGCTACTTCTACGACACTGAGTTCATCGAAGACGGAACCACTATCGAACTCGTGTCGATCGGTGTGGTCGCCGAGGACGGTCGCGAGTTCTATGCGGTCTCCACCGAGTTCGATCCTGGTCGCGCGGGGGATTGGGTGCGTGCGAACGTTCTGGACAAGCTGCCGTCGCCTGCCGACAAGGCGTGGAAGTCCAGGCGCGCCATCCGCGACGACCTCTACGACTTCCTCGTCGCGGGCGACGGGCGTGTTGAACTGTGGGCGTGGGTGGCCGCCTACGACCACGTGGTGCTCTGCCAGCTGTGGGGCCCGATGACCGAACTTCCACGCGACCTGCCGCGTTTCACCCGCGAGCTTCGTCAGCACTGGGAGGCGGCGGGTTCGCCGACGTTGCCCCCGGCTCCGAAGGATGCGCATGACGCGCTCGCCGACGCTCGGCACAACTTGAACAAGTGGCTCTCGATCGAGGCGGCGCGAGACGACTCCGCGTACGCAGGATAGGCTGAACGACGTGGTGAACTGGACCGTAGACGTGCCCCTCGACGAGCTTCCCGAACTGCCTCCGCTGCCGGGTTCCCTTGCTGCGAAGTTCGAGGACGTGCTCTCGCGCCCTGCACTTCAGCAGCCGAATTGGCCCGCTGACGAAGCGCGCAAGATGCGCACCGTTCTGGAGAGCGTGCCGCCGATCTGCATGCCGACCGAAGTGGAGAACCTCGCCGACCAACTCGCCGAGGTGGCGCATGGTCGGGCGTTCCTGCTGCAGGGCGGTGACTGCGCCGAGACGTTCGCCGCCAACACCGAGCCGCATATCAAGGGCAACATTCGCACCCTGCTGCAGATGGCCGTTGTGCTCACCTACGGAGCCAGCCTGCCCGTGGTCAAGGTGGCTCGCATCGCAGGCCAGTACGCGAAGCCCCGTTCGTCGGACACAGATTCGCTCGGTCTCCTGTCGTACCGCGGCGACATGGTCAACTCGCTCGCCGCCGACGAGTCGGCCCGCGCTCACGATCCGTCCCGCCTTGTCCGCGCCTACGCCAACGCGTCGGCGGCGATGAACCTGGTCCGGGCGTTGACCGGTGCCGAAGCCCGTCTGGCTCGGGTCCACGACTGGAACCGTGAGTTCGTCCGCACCTCGCCTGCAGGCGCGCGGTACGAGGCGCTCGCTGCGGAGATCGACCGCGGTCTCAAGTTCATGGACGCGTGCGGAGTGACCGACTCGAGCCTGGAGTCGGCGTCGATCTTCGCCTCGCACGAAGCACTCGTCCTCGACTACGAACGCGGCATGCTGCGTCTGGCCGACGATCCGCGCGGCGGTGACGAACAGGTGCTCTACGACCTGTCGGCGCACTTCCTGTGGATCGGCGAGCGGACCCGTCAGATCGACGGCGCTCACGTGGCCCTCGCGAAGCTGATCAGCAACCCGATCGGCATGAAGATCGGCCCAACGACAACGCCGGAACAGGCCGCCGAGTATGTGAAGCTGCTCGACCCCGACAACCGTCCCGGCCGCCTGACGCTGGTGTCCCGGATGGGCAACGGCAACGTCCGCGAGGTGCTCCCGCCAATCGTGCAGGCTGTCGAAGCGACCGGGCATAAGGTGATCTGGCAGTGCGACCCGATGCACGGCAACACCCACACGGCGTCGACGGGTTTCAAGACCCGTCACTTCGATCGTGTTGTCGACGAGGTTCAGGGCTTCTTCGAGGTGCACCGCGCGCTCGGCACCCATCCCGGCGGCATCCACATCGAGCTCACCGGTGAGGACGTCACCGAGTGCTTGGGCGGCGCTCAGGACATCTCTGATCTCGACCTCGAAGGCCGCTACGAGACGGCATGTGATCCGCGCCTGAACACTCAGCAGTCGCTGGAGTTGGCGTTCCTCGTCGCGGAGATGCTTCGCGGCTGATCGTCACCGCGTACGTGCCGATGAGCACGGGAAGCACGAGCAGGTCGCGGCCGAACGTGAGCTGCCGCTTCTTCGATGTCTCCAGCAGCTCGAAGCACATCATCGACGGTACTCGTCGGCGACGGGTCGCGCGCCTTCGGCCCGGTTGCTGGTGGACATCAACGTAGGAGCGGGGTCGGAAAGAAACGTCCCTGCGAAGTGCTCTCTGCACAGAGTTCATCCGAACGGACGAACTGCACGTCGTGGCACGTCTAGCGTCAGGCGACAGCGGAACCGAGCGCCCATCCGAGGGTTCCGATTCCCGCCGCGACGGCGGTGACCAGGAGAAACCAGACGACCGCCGCCATGCGGCGAGACGGCGGCAAAGGGTCGTCGTCGAGATCTCGTCCTCGGTATTCGTGCTCATCGTCCCAGTGGTCATCGTCCCAGTGGTCATCGTCCCAGTGGTCATCGTCCCACTGCCCGTCATCGGCGTAGTCGTCATCGGGGGCGTCGTACTCGGGTGCGTAATCGAATCGATCGGGATCGGTAGCCTGTCGGGTCCCGGCGACAGCCGGTTGAGCGAGCGCAGGCGGGGCGACGGGGCGAGGCACGACGGGGCGGGCGATTGCGTTCGTCACGCGTGCCGACGCCTGACTCGGGGCGGGAACGGTGAACGGTGGCAGCCCGATCTCGTCGACGGCGTCGAGGATGGCGTGCTGCATCGCGAAGCCGTCGGCGAATCGATCGTCGGGTCGTCGCTCGGTTGCGCGCAGGACGATCTCGTCGAACTGCGGGGGCACGCCGGGAATGAGGTCGCCGGGGGCGGGCACGTCGTAACTCAATCGCTGGTAGGCGAGCGCGAGCTGGGTGGAGCCGCTGAACGGTTGCCGACCGGTGAGCAATTCGAACAACAGGATGCCCGCGGAGTAGACGTCGCTGCGCGCGTCGATGTCAGTGGACGACACCTGCTCCGGCGACAGGTAGGCGGCCGTTCCGAGGATCACGCTCGCCGACGTGACGCCCGCTTCAGCGACGGCGCGAACAAGGCCGAAGTCGGCGACTTTGATGTCTCCGGTGTCGGAGATCAGTACGTTCTCTGGCTTCACATCGCGGTGGACCAGTCCCGCTCGGTGAGCGGTCCCGAGACCGCCGAGCATCGGGATGCCGATCGCGGCGACCGCATGCGGCGGCATCGGGCCGCGTTCGCGGAGGAGCTCGCGGATGCTGCCGCCGCGGACGAGCTCCATGACCAGGAAGGCGATGTCGCCGTCGATGCTCTGGTCATAGACGGCGACAAGTCCAGGGTGACTCAATCCCGCGACGGCGCGCGCCTCGAACTCGAAGCGGCGGAGGAACTGCGGATCGCCGACGTACCGCGAATCCATGACTTTGATCGCGACTCGACGGTGCAGCCGGACATCGGTCCCGACGTACACCGACGACATCCCGCCGCGCGCGATCGGAGCGTCGATCTGATATCGCCGCTCGAGGACGCGGCCGATCAGGGGGTCGGCGGGGGCTGTCATGATGTTCGAATCTACCCGGTACACCTGGCGTCTCGTGTGAGGCGTCCGACCGGGCGGGTAGTGTTTCGCCCGTGGCATCCCTTCCGCTCTCCGTCAATGTCCTGCCCGCCGACGTCGAGACCGTCGACCTCGATGAGGCCGCACGCCGACTCCACGTCTCGTCCAACCGTGTCCGGACGTTGGTCCGGGACCACAACCTTCTTGCGGCGTCCCGCGACGGCGTGCCGGTGATTCCCGCGGCGTTCTTCGGTCCCGACGGCCTCGCCAAGCACCTCGAGGGCCTGGTCCGGACTCTCCTCGACGGCGGTTACACCCGCGACGACGCGATGGAGTGGTTGTTCACCGAGCAGGACGACCTCGGTCTCCGCCCGGCGGACGCCCTGCACACGCATTCCGCACGCGAGGTCATCCGCCGGGCGCAGGCCCAGGCTTTTTAGCCGCCCGGCGGATCGGACGTCAGATTCGCTCGATGATCGTGGCGTTCGCGAGGCCGCCGGCTTCGCACATCACCTGAAGCCCGAACCGTCCGTCCACCTGCTCGAGATTGTTGAGCAGGGTGGTCGTCAGGCGCGCCCCCGACCCGCCCAACGGATGCCCGATCGAGATGGCGCCGCCGTTGATGTTGACCTTCGTCAGGTCGGCCCCGGTCTCGGCCTGCCATGCCAGGACGACGCTGGCGAACGCCTCGTTCACTTCGAACACGTCGATGTCGGCGATGCTCAGGCCCGCGCGCGCGAGCACCTTTCGGGTCGCCGGAATGATGCCGGTGAGCATGAGGATCGGATCGTCGCCCGAGACCGCGAACGAGTGAACACGCGCCCGCGGAGTCAGGCCGAACTCCTGCGCGGCGAGATCGGACGCCACGAGGACAGCTGCCGACCCGTCGTTGACGGGTGAACTGTTGCCCGCGGTGATTCGCCAGTCGAGGTTCGGGAAGCGCGCCTCCCACGCGTCACTCCGGAACGCCGGTCGCAGGCCGGCGAGGGTCTCGGCGGTCGACGACGGGCGGATCGTCTCATCGGTCCGGAGGCCGTTGACGTAGGTGATCTGCGAGTCGAACTTGCCGTCCGCCCACGCGGCCGCGGCGCGGCGGTGCGATTCCGCGGAGAACTCGTCCAGTCGGGTCCGGCTCAGATCCCATTTCTGTGCGATCAGTTCAGCGCTCACACCCTGGGGGATGAGGCCTGGTGCGTACCGCTCGGCGACGGTCGGGCCTGCGAAGTCCGCGCCGAGGAACTGAGAGCCGATGGGAATGCGACTCATCGATTCGACACCTGAGGCGATCGCGACGTCGTACGCGCCTGCGATGACACCCTGCGCCGCGAAGTGCAGAGCCTGCTGGCTCGACCCGCATTGCCGGTCGACGGTCACCGCGGGCACCGACTCCGGGAGGCCGGCGGCGAGTGCCGCCCACCGAGCGGTGTTCCCCGACTGCTCGCCGACCTGGCCGACGGCCCCGGAGATCACGTCGTCGATCCTCGTGGGGTCGATCCCGGTTCGCTGGACGAGTGCGGACAGGGCGCGAGCGTGCAGATCGACGGGGTGGATCTCGTGGTACGCGCCGCCCGGCTTGCCTTTGGCCACGGGGGTGCGGACCGCGTCCACGATCACTGCGTCACGTGCGATACCGGTCATGGGAGCTCTCCTTCGCCATCTGACTTCAGTTATCTGAAGTCAGTGTCGAGTGTACGCTGAGTTCAGTAATCTGAAGTCAGTAGACATGTGAGGTGCGTCATGCGATTGGACGGGGTGCTCGAGGACCGCGGCGCCTGGGTCACTCACGGGCGGTGTCCGATCGAGAAGGCGATGCGAGTGGTCGGCACACGCAACGCGATGCTGGTGATGCGGGAGGCGTTCTACGGCACCATGCGGTTCGACGACTTCGCCGAGCGAGTCGGCATGTCTCCGGCGACGACGTCGGCCAACCTGAAGGGCCTCGTGGAGGCCGGGCTGCTCGATAAGCGTGCGTATCGAGAAGAGGGGGAGCGCACTCGCCACGAGTACGTGCTCACCGACTCCGGTCGGGACCTCATGCCAGTCGTGTTCGGCCTGTTCCAGTGGGGAGAGGCCCACGCCGACGCGCCCACGCCACTGCGACTGGCGCACGTCGACTGCAATGCGCCCGTCCGCGTCGAAATGCGATGCGCAGACGGCCATGAACCCTCCGACGACCAGATCGCGGTGCGGGTGGATAGCTTCGATCAGAACTTGGGGGCGCCGAACAGGGACTGAGCCGCGTGGCGGACGCGGGTGCGCCGCGGCACAACGGCTCGCGCCGCCATGACGTCGTGGTCGGCGTCTTCGATCACTCGGAGGATGTCGCTGTACGACCGTGCGGCGGCCGCGATGGCGGGGCGAGTTGTCGCGGGCAGTCGTTCGATCGCGGGTGTCGTGCGTCGGTACTGATCCCGGTTGACCGCGATGAGATGAGCTACTGCGCGTCTCAGCTCAGATGACGTCGATTGCCGCCGGAGGTCGTCGCGCAGTCGACTCTCGTCGACGCCGAACACCGACAGAACGTCCGTCGGAAGGTACACGCGGTCGCGCCGCAGGTCCTCGGCGACGTCGCGGATGAAGTTGGTGAGTTGAAAGGCTTCGCCGAGCAGTGCGGCGCCGTCGGTGAGCGACGGGTCGGCCCCGAGTACGGGGATCATCTGGATGCCGATGACTGCGGCGGAACCGTACGTGTACTCGGCGAGTTCGTCGAATGTCCGGTACCGGTTTCGGAACAGCGGAGAGCCGGGAAGGTCCATGCGCATCGAGTGCCCGAAGGCGTCGAACGTCGTGATCGGAATGCCGTTGTCTCCGGCGGCGGCTGCCAGCGCGGCGAGTAGGTCGACGTCGTCGGAAGACAGCCCAGCAGGTGGATCGTCGCCTCGCAGCGCGGCGTGCAGTCCGGCCTCGAGAACGTCGATCCGAGCTGTCGCGACATCTGGTGGAAGGCCGCTGTCGACGGCGTCGTCGACGGACCTGGCGTATGCGTACAGTGCATGCACCGCGCGGCGTCGCGAAGCGGGCAGCATCAGTGACGCCAGATAGTAGGTACGGCCTGCCCTCGCCGTCACCGATCGGGCGACGGAGTGCCCGCGTGCGACGTCGCTCATCTTCCGAGCAGGAACGCGCCGCCGCGCCGTAGTCGGAGCGGGTCGGCCTGCCGCAGCGACACCGCGGCCAGCACTGCGAGAGCAAGGGCGAGGAGCGTCTCGACAGGCTTGTAGAACACGATCGAATCGTCCGGCTGGAACACGATGAGCAGGAAGGCGCTCGCTCCGACGATCGTTTGCCGCGCCCACATCGGCAGGGTGAACGCGACCACCAGGACCGTCACCCACGAGTAGTACCAGGGGAGAGTCGACGGTTCCAGGAGGAGGACCGCGAACATCGCCCAGCACATGTATCTCATGGCGGAGTGTTCGTCGCGTCGTCCGCGGAGGAAGAACCAGACGAGCAGGACAACGAGTACTATCTGGCCGATCAGGCGGGTCACCGGCAGGATCGCCTGAAGATTCCACACGTGGAACGGCGCGAGGACATAGCTCGCCACATGCCCGACCAGGCTGGGGAGAGTGAACCAGTTGATGATGCGGTCGGCGAACGTCAGGCCGTTGGTCCAGCCGATCCCCAGTCCGAGGACGGCCGTGAACGCGCCGAAGACCGCAAGCGGGATCGCCGCCGTCGCGGCGAACACTCCAACACCGTCCCGTGCGGAGACGACCCGTTCCCTGCGCAGGTGATCGATCCAGATCCAGACCACGAACGGGACCGCGATGAACGCGGTCACCTTGAGCGATCCCGCGCAGCCGAGGACCAGCAGTCCGAGGACGTGACGGCCGTCCAGGACGAGGGCGACCCCGGCGGCGAGCACTCCCATCAGCAGCAGCTCGGCGTGCGGACCGCCGACGAGATGGATCAGGAGCATGGGGTTGAGCCCCGCCAGCCACAGCCCCCGACGTCGACTCGCGCCGAAATGCGCGGCGATCTTCGGGACCGCCCACAGTGTGAGCAGCAGACCGGGCAGCAGAACGATGCGGAAGGCGATGACTCCGGCGAACACGTTCTGGCCGGTCACCGCGACAACACCGCGTGCAAGCAGCATGAACGCCGGGCTGTAGGGAGACGTCGTGGGTGCCCAGATCTGAGCCATCGAGTCGACAATCGGCCCCGGAACGTGGGCGGGGCCGTCCTGGTACGGATCGAATCCGTCGGCGAGCACCATGGCCTGACCGAGATAGGCGTACACGTCCCGGCTGTACACCGGGATCGCGAGCATCAGCGGCGCGGCCCAGGCCACGACCGTCGTGACGGTCGCTCGTGTGCTCATCGCGTGGGGAGTCCGACCGATCCGCACCCATGCCCAGATCATGAATGTGACGCCGAGCCAGAACACCAGGCCCGACAGCGTCTTGCCGTGGCCGTAGCTCATCGGCGCGAGACCGAGGTCGGCGAGCGTCGGGTTGTTTCGCGGCACATCGGCGAGGCCGTAGGTGCCGACCGTCACTGCGAGCGCGCCCACGAATCCCAGCACGGCGTTCGGATACCGGCCGATGAACGCGGGGAACGACCGGTCGGTCGCGTCGCCGCGGGCCTTGGTGACTGCCGTGGTCATCGGCGCCCGCTGGTTCGAAACAGGTCGATGACGCGCGACGCGGCGAGGCCGCCGGAGATCAGGACCGGAGGGATGCCGACACCGGGAACTGTCGCACTGCCTGCGAGGACGAGGTTGTCGATCGTCGGCCAGACGTTTCGGGTGCGGAACGGCCCGGTCTGCGCGGCCGTGTGCGCGGCCGAGAACGGGGTGCCTGCGGGCAGGCCCGCCCGTTCCCAGGTACGGGGATGGTCGACTCGGAGCAGCCGCATCGCGTCGATGCCCGGGTAACCGCGGCGTGCGAGCGTGGCGAGAACCTCGTCGACGTACGGCTCGGCGAGGACATCCCACGGCAGATCGGCCGAGTCGAGATTGGGGGTCGGAGCGAGCACGGACACCGATTCCATGCCGTCGACGACAAACGTGCCCGGATCGCCGACGGCGCTTCGCGTCACGAGGAACGACCCGTCTTCCATCAGGCGGCCGCGGCGACCGGTGATCTCGGCGAACGTCTGGGTCCACGCAGCGCCGAAGTCGAGCGTGTGGTGACCCGATCGCCACCGGGCGGTCTTCTCGACCGGGACCAGGCCGTGGACGACGACAGCGCTCGGGGAGTAGGTGAGACGTCGCAGTGCCCGGTTCTCGCCGGTCAGGCGCGCGACGGCGTCGCGTTCGACGGTCGAGACGACTGCGTCCGCGGGTATCGGACCGTCGGTCGTGTCGACGGCGACGATCCTGGCTGAAGAGTCTCTGGTGAACCCGGTCGCGGTGATTCCGTAGGAGATGCGGACGCCTGCATCAACAAGCGCCGACGCGAGGACCTCCCCGACTCGACCCATGCCGCCGGGCGCCGCCCACACGCCCCGCCCGATGTCCATGTCCGGGATGATCGCGTAGATCGCGCGGGCACGGTGTGGTGGGACGCCCGCGTAGAGGGCCTGGAACGTGAATGCTCGCTGCAGTCGCTCGTCCGATACGAACCGTGAGATCGCGCCGGTCAAACCGCCGAGCGTGCGGAGTCGGACGAGCTCGGCCGCCGCCTTTCGGGTCCGTCCGTCGGCGAGGTCGCCGAATCCGTCGAAATTCCGGTCGATGAAGACGTCGAACTCGGCGTCGTACACTCTCCGGAGCCAGGTCAGCAGATCGGCGACGTCGGAACCCGCCTTCGGGCCGAAGGTCTCGGCGACGGATGCGGGAATCGCCGCCGCGTCGTGCGGGATCGTCAACGACGTTCCGTCGGAGTAGTTCATCACGTAGCCCGGATCAACGGGCGTCAGAGACAGGCGTTCGCGAGCCTGCTGTTCGGTGACGCCGACGGCGTCGAGTACGTCGACGAGGAGCCCCGGCATCGTGAGGACCGTTGCGCCCGTGTCGAAACGGTGCCCGTCGATCGTCTCGGTCCGGACGAGACCGCCTGCGGCAGAAGTTGTCTCGACGATCGTCACGTCGAGGCCGGACTGGCGGAGGCGGGCCGCTGCCGACAATCCGGCGAGGCCTGCGCCGATCACCACGACATGGGGAGCAGTCACGGCAGTCACTTGCTTCGGCTGGTGACGCGGTGCGCCATGGATGTGAGGTCGGTGCGCGCCCCTGCGGGGCAGTCGAGTGCGTCGATCCTGGCGAGGCCGGCGTCGCGTCGATCGGCGATCTGTCGTTCGATCTCGGCGACGGCTCCGGATCGGACGAGGACGTCGCGAGCTGCGGTCAACTCGGCGTCTCCGATGGGGCGCCCGATGCTGTTGC
The DNA here is from genome assembly GCF_016919385.1 of Gordonia sp. PDNC005. Classification (NCBI taxonomy): domain Bacteria; kingdom Bacillati; phylum Actinomycetota; class Actinomycetes; order Mycobacteriales; family Gordoniaceae; genus Gordonia; species Gordonia sp. PDNC005. The sequence goes on along the minus strand of NZ_CP070351.1, from coordinate 2,170,905 downwards.
GCAGCAGCCTGGCGTCGGCGTCGGACGCGGCGTCGAGAGCGACGGCGAGCAGGGCCGTGCGCTTGCCTGCGACGAGATCGTCGCCCGAGGGTTTGCCCGTCTCGGCGGGGTCGCCGAAAACACCCAGCAGATCGTCGCGAAGCTGGAACGCTATCCCGAGATCGATGCCGAGTCCGTGAAGTTCGGCGCACAGTTCGGGAGAGGCACCACCGAGTGTCGCACCTAGTTCCAGTGGACGAGCGACGGTGTAGGCGGCGGTCTTGTAAGCCATCACTCGTTCTGCAGCGGTCAGCGACTCGTCACCGGACACCTCGTTGGTGATGTCGAGAAACTGGCCCGCGAGCACCTCGGTCCGCATCCTGGACCACACCGCGGTCGCCGCGAACGGGATCGGGCGGTGCGGGGGAGCGTAGGCGGCGTCAGGTGTCGGCATGGCACCGTGAAACAGGTCGTCTGCCCAGGCCAGAGCCATGTCGCCGATCAGGATCGCGGCCGAATCGCCGTAGTGCCCGGAGTCGGACGACCACCCTCGGTCGGCGTGGACGGCTTCGAAACGACGGTGCACCGTCGGATTCTGCCTGCGCGTGTCGGAACGATCGAGGATGTCGTCGTGGACCAGGGCGCACGCTTGGATCAGCTCGATCGCCGCGCACACTCGCAGCGTCTCGTGTAGCGCCTCCGGAGTTTCAATCATCGTGATTTTATCTCCGCCGGCGCTCGTCGGGAGCGTAGAGGCGCACTGCCGTCCGGCGAACACGAACAGTGGACGGACGCGCTTGCCACCGGTCATCACGAAGTCGCGCAGGGCGTCGCCTGCCTCGCCGACAGTGGGATAGATCGACTCGAGGATCGGTGCCGTGGCCTGGAAGAACCCGTCGAGCACATCGTCCACTGCAGCCGGCAGCTCCGTCAGATTCACCACGTCAGCAACCCTACCGGTGGATGTTGTGGTGACCGCACTCACGCCGATGAGTCGACATGCCGACCACCGTCGGCGGCAGGGATCGGTCCGTGTCGGAGCTGAACCGAGGCGGTCCGGCCACGACCGTATGATCGGGGCGTGAGTGAACGCAATGAGTCGACAGCCGTCGCAGCCCGCGGGCAGTCCGTGATCGAACGGATCGCAGCCCCCCACAGCGGGCCCGTACCGTTCTCGGTCGAGTTCTTCCCGCCGCGCGACGAGGCGGCTGAAGCTCGACTGTGGCGTGCCGTGCGGGTGTTCGAACGAATGAACCCGGCCTTCGTCTCGATGACCTACGGCGCCGGGGGGAGCACCCGCGACCGCACGGTGCGCATCGCGGGCGAACTGGCGACCGAGACCACTCTGCTGACGATCGCGCACCTGACCGCGGTCAACCACAGCATCGATGAACTTCGGGCCCTTGTCGGCGCCTACGCCGACAAGGGGATCGTCAACCTTCTCGCACTGCGCGGCGACCCCCCGGGCGATCCGCTCGGCACATGGACGAAGCATCCTCAGGGTGTCGAGTACGCATCGGAACTCGTGGAGCTCATCGATTCCCTCGGCGACTTCCATACCGGCGTCGCGTCGTTCCCTGAAGGTCACCATCGGTCGCCCGACTTGGCGTCGGACACGGAGAATCTGGTCCGCAAGCTGCGCGCCGGAGCCGAGTACTCGGTGACGCAGGTGTTCTTCGACGTCGACGACTACTTCCGCCTACGCGACCGGGTGGTGGCCGCGGATCCGGAGCAGGGTGCGAAGCCGCTCATCCCGGGGCTCATGCCCATCACGTCGTTGGCCACCGCGCGTCGTATGACGGAGCTCTCGGGCAGCACGATCCCGGCGGACGTGGAGAAGCGACTCGTTGAAGCAGCAGGCCACGGTCCGGAAGAGGACAAGGCCGCCATCCGTCAGGTTGGAATCGACCTGTGCACGGAGATGGCGCAGCGGTTGATCGACGAGGGCGCACCGTGCCTGCACTTCTGCAGCCTCAACTTCACGAAGGCCACCAGTGAGGTTCTCGAACGTATCGGCATCGACACCCGAGGTGCTCTCGCCTCCGTCTGACGTGCGTCAGTTGGAGGACGTGACCTTGTCGGCGACCTTCTGCAGCGGCTTCGGAAGCGGCGTGGACCGCTGCGAGCGACCGGGACGCGGGCTGTTGTCCCGGTTCTTGTAGGCGGCGAGACCGATGAACACGACCAGGGCGCCGCACAGGATGAGCATGAACCAGGTCCAACTCGGGACGGCGGCGGTCGCCGGGTCGGCGTACTCGGAGTCTGCGTTGAAATCCGTCGTCTGACCGGGCTCGGGGATCCAGGTGACAGTGGAGTCGCCGGACTGTTGACCGTTCGTCGCCGCGACGGGGCCTGCGAAGTCGACCGTGATCGACACGAACGTCTTCGCCGGGTCGAGCTCGAGCAGCGAAGCCGTCCCGCGGAGGCGAACGAACTCGCCGCTGCGTGTCGCCTTCAGGTCGACGGTTGCTGTCGGGTCGGGGAGCGCGGCCGCGATGATGTCGCCCAGCTGGCTGAACTGCCCCGTCGAGAGGTGATCGAACGACAGCTGCGCACCCCTCTTCCCCTCGGCAGTCGGGACGACGGTGTCGGTCGAGTCCGGGGTCTTGCTCGCGGTGGGAGCGGTCGCCGCGTCTTTCGACGGGAAATCGGTAGACCACACCTGGCCGCCGAGCGATGCCGGAATGTCGAACGCGGGAGTCGTCGGGCCGGCGTCGGGGCTGCTCACGACGAGGATTCGGCCAGAGAACTGGTCGCCAACCGTCGTCGACTTGGTGAGGCAACCGGACAGCAGCGGCGCCACTGCGAGGAGCACGACGACGGCGAGAACCGGGGCTCTGCGGAGTGACTTCACGGTGTCATCGTGCCAGAGCGCTGCAACGAATGGTCCTCGCGACACGGGAGCGGCCGCCCGAGGAACGCGAAGGGGCGGGAATCGCCGACGAAGGTGAAGCCGCGCAGGACGTCGGCGAATCCTAGACGCCGATACAGCGACCACGCGCGGTTCGCCTCATCGGCGACCTCCGGCGTCGAGAGGAGAACCGTCGATTCGGGCCGGTCCGCGAGCAGTGCCAACAACAGGCGTTCGCCCAGCCGTGCGCCCTGTGCGATCGGGTGGACGTGGAGTTCGGTGAGCTCGAAGTAGTCGGACGTGATCTTTTCGATCTCGGCCGTCGAGCATCCGGTGCGCCGAAGGCCGGATCGAAGTTGCTGGTTCCACCACTGATCGCGGGCGCCGTGATACCCGTACGCGACTCCGACGAGTATCTCGCGGTCCACGCCGGTCATGCCGTCGACGCGGAGTCGGCTGATCGATGGGCGAAGTGCATCGACGCTCGACACCTCCATGAGCGCGCCGACCGCGTACCAACCCGGTCGAGACATGTGGTCCCGCCACAGGGGAGCACGGTGCGCCTCCGTTCCGCGCGGATAGTTCATCGCCGTCACGTACGTGTGCACCGCGGGGTCGATCCACTCGTTCGCGTCCTGCGGATGCAGCGCCACCAGGCGGTACGGCGACGGCGAACGGGTGGTCATTCTTCTGTCCTATCTGGTGTGGCGAAAGCTGTGGAGAGATTAGCGCGACCAGAATTGTCAGACCCTCGTGGGACTGTGAGCACCAGATCGCCGGTGAGGCACCGGAACGAGCAGGGATGACGAGAGGACGTGACCCGAGATGGCACGGTTGCGAGCGAGTGCACGATCGTCCGAGTCGACGCGCAGCGTCGTCGACGAGCGGGTCGTGCTGCGCAGCCGAGAGCTCCTGGAACGGGCGGAGGCGCTCTTCGAGGATGCGTCGGCAGTCGAGGACGACGGCGCCGAGCGGTTCCGCCTCTTCTACCTGGCTGCGATCCGGGCGTCCGCTGCTGTCCTGGCCGTACACGAGCCTCCGGGGCCGGTCCGTCGGCGCCGCGATGCGCGTGACGCCTGGAGTCGGATCAAGGCCGTGGCGCCCGAGGCTCACGATCTCGCGGAGTACTTCGGCGGACTCTCGGTGATGCGCGGTCACGTCGAGGCCGGACTGGTCAAGACTGTCGACTCGACGTTGTGCGCGCGTGTGGAACGCAGGGCGATGGAGTTCTTGGACCTGGCAGATGCCACACTATTGATGTACGAACAGGGAAAGATGCCCGATCGTCGTCGGTCGACCGGACGGAGTGGTGGTCGTCAAGCGGATCTGCTCGTATCATGAAGTTGTACTGGGCATTGACCGAAGACGCCTAGCTGACCAGCGAGGAGGGATAGTGCCGCTTTCTGAGCACGAGCAACGCATGCTCGACGAAATCGAAAGCGCGCTGTACGCCGAGGATCCGAAGTTCGCCTCGAGCGTGACAAAACAGCGCGTCGGCCGTCCGACGGCGCGACGACGCCTTGTCGCCGTGCTCGGATTCCTTGTCGGTCTGGCGCTTCTTGTCGGAGGCCTCATGGTCGACGTCGAAGTGGGCGGTCTCCGCATTCTGAGCTTCATCGGCTTCCTCGTGATGTTCGGCGCCGCGGCGTTCGGGATATTCGGTCCCCGGGGTTCGAACCTCGCCGACGCGTCGTCTCCGGCATCGCGGGGTGGATCGTCCTCGCGGGCGAAGCCGGGCAAACCGTCTCTGAGCGAACGGATGGAAGAGCGCTTCCAGCGTCGGTTCGACCAGGACGATCACTAGCAGTTCACTAGGGCTTTAGCAGCCCACTAGAGATCTCAGGCGGGGCCTCTCCTTCTCTCATCGAAGAGAAGGAGAGGCCCCGCTTTCGTGTGTCCAGAAGCCGTCGGCCCCCGGTTCCCCACGATGCCCCACCTCGGGTCCCCACTTTCACCCACCGGCGGTCGTGGGATCCCACTTCAGCCTCTTTAGTGCTGTTTTGTCCCACGTATGCCCGCCGACACGCAGGTTGTGTGCTGGCTGTTTCCTGAGAATCTTCAGCTTGTCATTCCCTTGACCTGCATATATGTGTGGGGGTGGGGCTGCTGTGGGGCTTCGGGGGTGGAAAGTGGTGGAAAGTGGGGTACTGTGGGCATCACTGGATGAGGGGGACACCGGAACCGCCGAAACCAGAACGGGTGAGGAGGTTGCCGACATGGCTCGCTTTCTCGGTACCTACACACCCAAGCTCGACGACAAGGGGCGGTTGACCTTGCCGGCCAAATTTCGGGACGCGTTGGCAGGAGGGGTCATGGTGACAAGAAGCCAGGACCGCAGCCTGTCGGTGTACCGCGCAGAGGAGTTCGACGCCATCGCCGAGAAGGCGGTGACCGCGTCGCGCAACGATCCTGAGGCCCGCGCATTCCTGCGGTACTTCTTCGCAGGTGCGGACGAGCAACGACTGGACGGGCAGGGGCGGGTGAGCCTCTCCGGAGAGCATCGCGAGTACGCGGAGCTCACCAAGGAATGCGTGGTGATCGGCTCGTACGACCACCTCGAGATCTGGGACGCGCAGAAGTGGCGCGAGTACCAGGCAGAGCACGAAGAGGCGTTCTCGAACGCCGGGTCGACCGCACTGGACTCGATCCTCTAGCGACTTTTTTGACGAACTGAACACGACGGACGACGACACCTGCGGTGAGACGAGGCCTCGGCCCGATCGACCCTGACGTACTTCCCCAACGCCAGGTGCGCTCGGGCGGGGACCCCGCTTCACCGCAGCGTCGTTTCCGCGTGCTCAATTCGTTCAGCACATAACGACGCGTCTGCCACCGACCCGTGGCGGCGTCCTACATGCGACACCGGGGAGGGGGCGCAGTGAACGAACGTCAGCACGGTGAACACGGACACGTGCCGGTGATGGCCGAGCGAATGTTCGATCTCCTGGCGCCCGCGCTGACCCGCACCGATCCCGACGGCAGTGGCGCGGTCCTCGTCGACGGCACACTCGGAGCGGGCGGACACACCGAGTACTTCCTCACCCGGCTGCCCGCGCTCACGGTGCACGCGATCGACCGCGACACCTCGGCCATCGGCATCGCGAGTGAACGCCTCGCAGGATTCGGCGACCGTGTGTTCTTTCACCACGCACGCTACGACGAGATCGACGACGTGGTGACGCGCGCCGGCCTGTCGACAGTCGACGGGGTCCTGCTCGACCTCGGCGTCTCGTCGATGCAACTCGACCGCACCGATCGCGGCTTCGCCTATTCGGTGGACGCCCCACTAGACATGCGGATGAACGCAGACGACGATCTGACCGCCGCGGACATCCTCAACACGTACGAGCACGGTGCATTGGCGCGTGTGCTCAGTGAGTACGGCGAGGAGCGCTTCGCGGGAAAGATCGCGTCTGCTGTCCTCCGTGAGCGCGCCATCGAACCGTTCACCACGAGCGGCAGACTCGTCGAGCTGCTGTACGCGACGATCCCGGCGGCGACACGCAGGACTGGAGGTCATCCCGCCAAGCGGACGTTTCAGGCCCTGCGGATCGAGGTCAACCACGAGCTCGACTCGCTCCGTGGCGTGATTCCGGCGTCGCTGGACGTACTCGCAGTCGGTGGACGTCTTGCGGTGATGAGCTACCAGTCCCTCGAGGACCGGATCGTCAAACGCGACTTCGCACAGGCGGTCCGCAACACCACACCCGCCGGTCTTCCGGTGGACCTTCCGGGCACGGCCGCCCGGTTCGCTCTCGTGACGAGGGGAGCGGAACAGGCCGACGCAACCGAACGCGAAGCGAATCCTCGCTCTGCGCCGGTGCGCATCCGTGCGATCGAACGCGTGGCACAAGACGAAGGGGGCACACGGTGAGCACTCTGCTCGACGACCGTAAGACTGGTCCCGAGCGTTCGGCGGGGGCCGGCGCTCGGACCGAGAAGGCACGAGGTGAACGTCGTCCGCGGCGGACTCGCGGTACCGCTGCAGTCGAGCGAGCGAGCCGGTCGAAGGCCGCGCAGCGTGCTCTGGACCGGCGTGAACGTCGCATGGGAGCTGTCGTGTCGGGCGGCATCACGAGTCGGCGCATCGCAGGCGTCCCCTTGGTGTTCCCGGTTCTTCTGCTGATCGTCGGAGCTCTCGGCCTCACCCTGTACCTGACGACCAAGTCGGCTCAGGACTCGTACGCGCTCGACGCGTTGCGCAGTGAGAACCAGTCGCTGGCTGATCGTCGCGACGATCTGCAGCGCACGTTCGACAAGGCCGACGCCGCACCCGCACTCGCGGCGAAGGCCGCCGAACAGGGGATGGTGCCCGCTGACGGCGCCCTCCAGGTGACCGTCGGCGAGAACGGGCCGAAGAAGGTCCGCGGCACGGCGAACCCGGCCGACGGCAAACCGCTGCCCGCCCTGAACCCGGAGCCGAACCCGGTCGCGAAGATCGACGCCGCCAAGGTCGACGACTCGGAGGGGCTGGGCACGACGGAAACGACGTCGACCGCGCCGACGTCAACCGACCGCGCGACGGCCCCGACATCGTCGACGCCTGCGCCGAATGTGGTTCCGCGGTCTGCCGCCACGCCGAGGCCGAATACCGCACGTGCACGCTGACCGGGTGGAGAATCGACAATCATGACCCGATCCAGTTCCCGTTCCGTGCGCCCGCCGGCGTCCAGGCCGGGCGCAAGGTCGAGTGCGGGCGGTCGACCGCCGACCCCGCCGCCGGTGGACGACTCGCGGATCGATGAGCTCGACTCGGCCCCGTCGCCACGATTCATCGGACGGCAGCGAATCGTCGGGGTTCTCGTGGCCGCCGCATTGGTGCTTGTCACCGGTCGGATGGTGTACGTCAACGTGATCGCGGCAGACGACATCTCTGCACTCGCCGCGCAGCAGCGGTCGGTGACGATGCAACTGCCCGCGACACGTGGATCCATCGTCGACCGCAACGGGCGACTCCTGGCGCACACCGACGACGCGCGTGCGCTGACCTTCCAGCCGAAGGCCGTCCGCGCGTCCATCGACACAGAGCACAAGAAGAACAGCGCAGTCCCGGACGTTCCGACGCGACTCAAGGAGATATCCACCGGTGTGTCGGAGATGCTCGGCGGCAGCATCAGTCAAGAGGATCTGCTCGCGCGGCTGACGTCCGACAAGGACTTCGTTTACCTGGCGCGCTCCATAACTCCGGAGCTCGCGAAGTCGATCCAGGACAAGTTCCCCGAGGTCGGAGCCGAGAAGCAGAGCATACGGGTGTACCCGGGCGGATCTCTTGCAGCCAACGTCGTCGGCGATGTGAACTTCGACGGCAACGGACTGATCGGCCTCGAATCGTCGCTCGAACCGGTCCTGGCCGGTACCAACGGCACTGAAACCTTCGACCAGGGGCGTGACGGCGTCATGATCCCCGGCAGCAAGCGGAACGTGCATCCGGCGAAGGACGGTGAGACTGTCCACCTGACGCTCGACTCCGACGTCCAGTGGTTTGTGCAGAGCCAGGTCAACATGGCGAAGAAGGCGTCAGGTGCGAACAACGTGTCCGCGGTCGTCATGGACAGTCGGACCGGTGAAGTCCTCGCGATGGCCAACGACGGCACCTTCGATGCATCGAAGCCGCTCGACGAGCAGAAAGGCGCCGACCTGGGCAACCGTTCGGTGACCTCGCCGTTCGAGCCGGGGTCGGTCAACAAAATCGTGACCGCCGCTGCCGCGCTCGAGTACGGAGTGACCAATCCCGATGAGGTTCTGCAGGTTCCGGGCTCGATCAAGATGTCGGGCATCACCGTCAACGACGCGTGGGCCCACGGCACGGCGCCGTACACGACGACCGGCGTGTTCGGGAAGTCGTCGAACGTCGGCACGCTCATGCTCGCGCAGCGGGTCGGGGAACGTCGCTTCGCCGACATGCTGCAGCGTTTCGGGCTCGGTGCGATGACAGGCGTCGGTCTGCCGGGCGAGAGCCCAGGCGCCGTTCCAGCTCTCAGTCAGTGGTCCGGCGGTTCGTTCGCAAACCTCCCGATCGGTCAGGGTCTGTCGATGACTCTGCTGCAGATGACGTCGATGTACCAGGCGATCGCCAACGGTGGTGTGCGGATCCCGCCGCGAATCATCACCGGTGGCGAGAAGCCGGACTCGGTGCGTGTGGTCTCTCCCAAGACGGCCGACACCGTCCGCGACATGTTCCGAGCCGTGATGCAGAACGACGACGACGGCAACCAGCAGGGGACAGGCGCGAAGGGCGCCATCGCCGGATACCAGACTTCGGGGAAGACCGGAACCGCGCAGCAGGTGGATCCGGCGTGCAACTGCTACTCGAAGTCCAGCTACAACATCACTTTCGCGGGTATCGCACCGGCGGACGACCCGCGGTACGTCGTGGGCATCATGATGGACAACCCGGTGCGCAGCTCCGACGGCTCGGGCGGTCAGTCGGCGGCACCTCTGTTCGCCACGATCGGCGCATGGCTGCTGCAGCACGAGCGTGTGCCGTACTCGGCTCAGCCCGCACCGCGTCTGCGCCTGCAGGCCTGACCGGCGCTGTCGCACGGCCACGGTAGATTCATCTGTCGAGAAACGTGCACGAACGATCCGTCGTGCGCGGAGCACCACAGGAAGAGGTCTTCGACGTGAGCACAGGAGCGGACGTCCCGCGCAACGGGTTCCGACCGGCCACCGATCCGGTGCTGTTGTCGCAGCTCGCTGCTCTGTCCGGTGCGACCCTCGACGGCTCGGACATCGAGGTCTCCGGCATCACGCTGCGTGCGCAGGCGGCCGGAGCAGGCGACGTGTTCGCTGCCATGGCAGGCACACGGACCCATGGGGCGACCTACGTGAGCCAGGCGGAGGCGGCGGGGGCCGTAGCGGTGTTCACCGACCCTGCAGGCCTCGAGACGGTCCGGGCGGCCGGGTCGACGCTTCCGGTGCTGGTCCATCCAGAGCCGCGGAGTGTGCTCGGTGCGGTGTCGGCGCGCGTGTACGGCGACCCGTCGTCGAAGCTCACTCTCATCGGGATCACTGGGACGTCGGGTAAAACGACGACGTCGTATCTAGCCGAGGCGGCGCTGCGAGCGTCGGGCAAGAGTGTCGGACTCGTCGGGACGACGGGATCGAGGATCGACGGCGAGCCGATTCCGAGCGACCTGACCACGCCGGAGGCGCCCGACCTCCAGCGGCTGCTCGCGGTGATGCTCGAGCGCGGCGCGGACGCCGTGGTGATGGAGGTGTCGAGTCATGCTCTGTCGCTCGGTCGCGTCGACGGCTGCCGGTTCGCGGTTGGAGCGTTCACCAATCTGTCTCAGGATCACCTCGACTACCACAAGACGATGGACGAGTACTTCGACGCGAAGGCGCGGCTGTTCGCCGCAGGCTCGCCCAATCGCGCTGCGCGCACCGTGATCTGCGTCGACGACGAGTGGGGTGTCCGGATGGCGCGGATCGCGTCCGACGGCGGGCATCCGACGGTCACGGTGTCGACGGGCGGCACCGTGGGCGACTGGAGGGTGTCGGCAGTGGTCAGCGAAGCGCGGGGAAGCCAACGGGTGTCCGCGGTGAGCGTGGACGGAATAGCCCACGACGTACTCGTTCCGCTCCCCGGCGCGTACAACATCGCGAACGCCCTCGTCGCTCTCGCCACGGTCGACGAGGCGGGTGTCGACGTCGACGTGGCGATCCGCGGCCTCGCCGACGTGGCCGTGCCCGGACGGGTCGAGAAGATCGACCGAGGGCAGGACTTCCTGGCAGTAGTCGACTATGCGCACAAGCCCGCGGCCGTCGAGGCGGTTCTCGCTACTCTCGCCGCCGACACAGACGGACGTATCGCCGTTGTTCTCGGCGCAGGCGGCGACCGCGACACGGAGAAGCGGCCTCTGATGGGTGCGGCCGCTGTGAGGGCCGCCGACCTGGTGATCGTGACCGACGACAATCCGCGGTCTGAAGACCCGTCGACGATTCGAGCGGCCGTCGTCGCCGGTGCCGATGCCGTTCCCGCCAGCGAGCGCAGAGCATCGGACGTCCGTGAGATAGGCGATCGGCGAGCTGCGATCACCGCCGCCGTGGCGTGGGCGCGTTCCGGCGACGTGGTGCTCGTCGCGGGCAAGGGCCACGAGACGGGGCAGGAGATCAACGGGGTGAAGCATCCCTTCGACGACCGCGAGGTCCTCGGCGAAGCACTTGACGCGACGTCTCGTGACGCGACGCTGCATGTCCTCATCGCCGACCCCGGAGCCGACGTGCCCGCGGCCAAACGGCTGCTCCGCGAGATGGTGGCGGTCGCGGCAGACTCTGGAGCGGGCAGTGCCCACCGCTCCGGCGATTCGGCCCGAACCTGGGCCGTATTCGGCGAACTCGCCGACCCAACCGGATCCGACGACAACACCCGGGCGGTGGACCACGACGGACTCGGACGGCAGGCCGTCCGTGTTGCGGTCGACAAGATCATCGCCGTCGGCACCTCACGTGTGGTCCGTGCCCTGCATCAGGGTGCGGTCATGGAGGGGTCGTGGGGCGACGAGGCCGCGTTCGTCGAGACGCCCGCGGCGGCCGTCGACCACATGCGCACCGCGTCGGGTTACCGCCCCGGACCGGGTGACGTGGTGGTGGTCGCCGGACCGGACGACCTCGCTCCCGCGCTGATCGCGTTCTGGCAGAACGAGCTTCACCTGCAGGTTCGTCGCGTCCGAGTGTGATGTCCGACGCGCGACCGCCTACCGGGTGCCCTCATTCAGGGCCTTCACAGGCTAGATTCAGTAGTCAAAGTTCTCTCGACGAGTGAGGATTCATCAGCTGTGACCCAGATTCTGATCGCCGGAGCGATCTCGCTGGCGGTGTCGATTCTGTTGACCCCCGTGCTGATCAAGGTGTTCTCGCGCCAGGGATTCGGCCAGGAGATCCGCGACGAGGGCCCCGAAAGCCACAAGGCGAAGCGCGGCACCCCGTCGATGGGCGGCGTCGCCATTATCACCGCACTGTGGGCCGGTTACCTCGGCGCTCACCTCGTAGGTCTGATCGGCAACGGCCAGGGACCGAGCGCCTCGGGTCTCCTGGTGCTGGGGCTCGCCACCGCCTTGGGGCTCGTCGGGTTCCTCGACGACTTCATCAAGATCCGCAAACAGCGCAACCTCGGGCTGAACAAGACCGCCAAATCGGTCGGCCAGTTCCTCGCCGCGATCATCTTCGGCATCCTCCTGCTGCAGTTCCGCAACGGCGCCGAACTGACGCCCGCGAGCGAGCACCTCTCGTACGCGCGCGACATCAACGTCATCTCGCTCACCGCGGTGGGTTTTGTGTTCTTCTGCTGGCTCGTTGTCGCAGCGTGGTCGAACGCGGTGAACTTCACCGACGGCCTCGACGGTCTCGCCGCCGGCTCGGCCGCCATGGTGATGGGTTCGTACGTCCTCATCACGTTCTGGCAGTTCCGTCAGTCGTGTGAACTGCTCGGCGTGTCCGACGACAAGGCGGGCTGCTACCAGGTTCGCGACCCGCTCGACCTCGCCGTCGTCGCCGTAGCGGCAGGCGGCGCGTGCTTGGGCTTCCTCTGGTGGAACGCCGCTCCGGCGAAGATCTTCATGGGCGACACCGGCTCGCTTGCCCTCGGCGGTCTGATCGCGGGCCTGTCGATCACCACCAAGACTGAGCTGCTCGCCGTTGTTCTCGGCGCGCTGTTCGTCGCCGAGATCATTTCGGTGGTCGTCCAGATCGCGTTCTTCCAGACCACCGGGAAGCGCGTGTTCCGCATGGCGCCGTTCCACCATCACTTCGAGTTGGGCGGCTGGGCCGAGACCACGGTCATCATCAGGTTCTGGTTGCTCACGGCCATCGCATGCGCGCTCGGCCTGACGCTGTTCTACGGCGAGTTCCTCTCGCTGCAGAGCTGACGAAACCATGAGTGTGCAGCAGCGGCCCGAACTCATCCTCGCAGGCAAGCACGTCCTGGTCGCAGGAGCGCGGGCGACCGGTCTCGCGGTCCTGAACCTGCTCCAGGAGCAGAACGCCAGGGTGACGATGCTCGACACCAAGTTCGCCCACGGCGGGACCGACCCCGATCTGGCTGGGCGAGGCGTTGCGATGGTCGCACCCGACGCGTTCGACGTCGACGGTGTCGTCAGTGCGCCGTCGGACGTCGACGTGATCGTCGTGTCGCCGGGCTTCCGGCCCGATGACGCGTTGCTGGCGGCCGCGGCCGCCGCGGGGATTCCGGTGTGGGGCGACGTCGAACTGGCGTGGCGCGCCGACCAGGCCGGACTGTACGGCCCGGCGCGGACCTGGCTCGTGATCACCGGTACCAACGGCAAGACCACCACGACGTCGATGGCCGAGGCCATCGTGGACGCTGCGGACCTCGCTGTGCTCGCGTGCGGCAACATCGGGCTGACCGTCGCCGACGCGCTCCGGGCGACGCCCCGGGCCGACGTCCTGTGCGTCGAGATGTCGTCGTTCCAACTGCACTGGGCGCCGTCGGTACGGCCGGCGGCGGGTGTGGTGCTCAATGTGGCCGACGATCATCTCGATTGGCACGGGTCGTTCGACGCGTACGCGGCCGCGAAACAGCAGGCGTTGCTGGGCGACGTGGCCGTCATCGGTCTCGACGACACGGTCGCCTCCGGCCTCCCGGTTGGAGAGGGGTCCCGGCGGATCGGGTTCACCCTGGCCGTGCCGGAGGCCGGCCAACTGGGCATCGTGGACGGGATGCTCGTCGACAATGCGTTCGCCGACACCGCGAGGACGCTCATCGCCGCCGACCGCATCCGGCCCGCCGGACCGTCGGGGCTGTTGGACGCGTTGGCGGCGGCTGCGGTCACCAGGGCGGTGGGGATTGCTCCGGAGGCCGTCGAGCGCGGCCTGATCGGATTCTCGCCGGCTGCGCACCGCGGCCAGACCGTGGCGCGGATCAGCACGACCGTGTTCGTCGACGACTCGAAGGCCACGAACCCACACGCCGCGCAGGCCGCGGTGTCCGGATACGAGCGAGTGGTGCTCATCGCGGGCGGCCTGTTGAAAGGTGCGCCGGTCGACGACCTGATCGCGCGCAACAAGGATCGTTTCGCTGGAGTCGTCGCGATTGGAACTGATCGCGAGATCATTCTCGACGCGATTTCGCGACACGCCCCAGAAGTCCCAGCAGTCACAGTATTCACAAGGGACGATGGTTCGGTGATGACTCAGCGGACTGATGGCGGCACTTCAGCCATCGCAGCGACCGGTGCCTCGGGTGCCGACGCCGTGATGGCGCAGGCGGTCTCGGCCGCCTGGCAGTTGGCAGAGGCAGACCAGGCGGGCTCCGGTCGGGCCGTGGACGCGGTGCTGTTGGCGCCTGCGGCCGCGTCGCTCGACATGTTCGCCAGTTACGGTGCGCGTGGCGACTCGTTCGCGACCGCATCGCTGGCTCTCGCCGACTCCGTCGCGAACCGATGAGCAGTCGAGACCGGCGAGACGGCCGGGATCGTCGCGACCGACGCCGCAGGCGGCCCGGTGCGGCCGACGCTGACACCGCGAAGACCACCGAAGCCAAGGACGAGGCGCCTGTCGCCGAGTCGGACACCGACGCCGAGAACTCGCTGGAGGGAGTCGGCGGTGGCGCCGCCGCAGACCCTGGCTCGGTGGTCGACGACGGCTCGGATGATCCCTCGACACCGGACATTCTCGAGGCGGAATCGGAGTCGGACGCTGACTCCGAGGCAGCACGGAAACCCGTCAGGCGCGTTCCAGAAGTCCCTCGGCGGTTGAACCTGTCGATGTCCTCGTTCGACGTCCGCGCCGTGATCGGCACCGTGCGGCAGGGCGTCGGCAATCTTGTCGGACGACCGTTGACGTCGTTCCACATGGTCTTGTCGCTGACGGTGATCCTGACGGTCCTCGGTCTGCTGATGGTGCTGTCCGCGTCCTCGGTCGACGGGTACTCGAAGGACGGCTCCGCCTACGGGATGTTCACGACGCAGGCGATGTTCGTCGCTCTCGGTTTTGTGGGCTTCTACCTGGCGATGCGAGTGTCGCCGGCCGTCCTGCAGCGAATGTCGTTCCCGCTGGTCCTCGTCGCGTTGTTCCTGCTGATCATGGTGATGATCCCCGGAGTCGGCGTGCAGGGCGGTGGAGCCAAGCGATGGATCGAGATCGGTGGGCTCACGCTGCAACCGTCCGAGGTCGCGAAGGTCGCGCTGTGTCTGTGGGGCGCGAGCATTCTGGCCCACAAGCGGCCCGGAGGGACCTTCAGCAAGGAACTCCTCCTCCCGCTCCTGCCGGTGGCGGCGGTGATGGCGTTCCTCGTGGCGATTCAGCCGAACCAGTCGACGATGATGATCCTCGTCATGATCGTGGGTGTGCTGCTCGTCTTCGCTGGGCTGCCGGGTCGGGTCGTCGCATCGTTCGCGTTCTTCGGCGCCATCGGGTTCGTCGCCTTCGCGTTTGTCGAGGAGTACCGCGCGGCCCGAGTGTTCAGCTTCCTCGGCGGAGCCCAGGATGTCCTCGGCGGCGGCTACCAGGCGAATCAAGCCAAGTTCGCCCTCGCCGACGGCGGGATCTTCGGCAAGGGGCTCGGGCAGGGAACCGCGAAGTGGAACTACCTGCCGAACGCGCACAACGACTTCATCTTCGCGATCATCGGCGAAGAGCTCGGGCTGATCGGCGCTCTCAGCGTCGTCACCCTGTACGTCTTGCTCGGCTGGGTGGGAATGCGGATCGCGCGCCGTTCGGCGGACCCTTTCCTCCGACTGCTCTCGGTGACGATCACCGTGCTGTTCCTCGCGCAGGCCTTCATCAACATCGGCTACGTGATCGGTCTGCTGCCGGTCACCGGTATCCAGTTGCCGATCCTCTCGTACGGCGGCACATCGGCGTTGACGATGCTCGCGATGCTCGGGTTGCTCGCGAACGCCGCGCGCCACGAACCTGCAGCCGTCACCGCACTGACTCGGCCGAAGCCGAAGGGCCTTGCGCGTCTGTTGCGCCTGCCGGTTCCGCAGGCCTACAAGCCGCCGCGTGCCGCGGTCAACCGGAGTCGCCGGGAGCGTCGTCGTCCGGTGCCGACGGCTGATAGACGCCGTCCGGCGCCTGTCCGCTCGTCCCGCGTCCGGCGTCCCGCGACGGGCAGCGGGTCGACGTCTGTCCGCTCCGGTGAGATCCACTATCCTGGCAGCCAGCCGGGAGCGTTCCGACGTGAGCAGCCGCGCCTACCTCGGTCGGCGGGCGCCCGAGCAGAACGATCACAACGCAGCGGCGCAGACATGTCGTCGCGAGCACGGCCGACAAGGCGGAACGAAGGGGAGACCAGGCGCCGGTGAGCAAGAACAGAGAGACCGGCAGGCCGCTGTCCGTCGTGGTGGCAGGTGGCGGGACCGCGGGGCACATCGAGCCCGCGCTCGCTGTCGCCGATGCCGTCCGCCAGCTCGACCCGACGGCGCGGATCACTGCACTCGGCACCACCCGGGGTCTGGAGACGACCATCGTCCCGGACCGCGGGTACGACTTGAGACTGATCCCGCCGGTGCCGTTGCCCCGCAAGCCCGGTCTGGAACTGGCCAAGACGCCGTGGCGAGTACTGCGTTCGGTTCGCGCGACGCGCAAGGTGTTCGCCGAGGTGGACGCCGATGTGGTAGTCGGGTTCGGCGGATACGTCGCACTGCCGGCTTACCTCGCGGCCCGGTCGACGTTCCGCCGGGCGTCTCGACTGCCAGTGGTGATCCATGAGGCCAATGCGAGTGCGGGCGTCGCCAACAAAGTGGGCGCCAAGGTCGCCGACCGTGTCCTCGCGGCCGTCCCCGACTGCGGGCTCGCAGGCGCAGAGGTCGTCGGAATCCCCGTCCGCGGAGCCATCACCGGCCTCGACCGGGCCGCGGTTCGTGCGCAGGCCCGTCAGTTCTTCGGTCTTGACGCCGATGCACCCACCCTCCTCGTGTTCGGTGGCTCGCAGGGTGCACAACGGCTCAACGAGGCCGTCGCCCCCGCTGCTGGAGCGCTCGGCGACGCCGGGGTCGGAGTTCTCCACGCATACGGACCCAAGAACTCGATCAGCCCGGTCTCGCCCGAAGGAGCTCCGGCCTACGTCGGGATCAGCTACCTGAACCGGATGGACCTCGCCTATGCGGCGGCCGACCTCGTGATGTGCCGTTCGGGCGCGATGACCGTCGCCGAGATCTCGGCGGCCGGGCTCCCCGCGGTGTACGTCCCTCTGCCGCACGGCAACGGTGAACAGAGGCTCAACGCCCTCCCCGTGGAGCAGGTCGGCGGATGCCTGATCGTCGACAACAACGACGTCACGCCCGAATGGGTCGCTGAGCAGGTGCCCGCATTGATCACGGACGCGGAACGGCTGGCCGCGATGGGTGCCGCCGCGGCGTCAGTCGGTCACCGCGACGCGGCCGTCGCCGTCGCCACCGCAGCACTGGAACTCGCGACCGAGAGAAGAACCCGATGACCGCGCCGTCGTCGCAGCTGCCGGAGCAGCTCGCCCGAGTACACATGGTCGGAATCGGCGGAGCCGGGATGTCCGGGCTCGCTCGCATCCTGCTCGCCCGGGGCGGAAGTGTCTCCGGATCCGACGCCAAGGACTCCAGAGGGATTCTCGCACTTCGTACCCGTGGAGCTCAGGTCACCGTGGGCCACGATCCGTCCGCGCTGGATGTGCTCGACGGCGGTCCGACTGTTGTCGTGACCACTCACGCCGCCATCCCGAAAGACAATCCGGAGCTCGTGGAGGCTCGCAAACGCGGGATCCCGATCTTGTACCGCCCGCAGGTGCTCGCGCTCTTGATGCAGGGGCATCGCACGCTGTTGATCTCCGGTACTCACGGGAAGACGTCGACCACGTCTATGTCGGTCGTCGCATTGCAGCACTGCGGCAGTGACCCGTCGTTCGCGGTCGGCGGAGAGCTCAACGAGTCGGGCACCAATGCGCACCACGGCAGCGGCGGCGTGTTCGTGGCAGAGGCCGACGAGAGCGACGGTTCACTCCTCGAGTACACCCCCGACATCGTCGTCGTCACGAACATCGAGGTTGATCACCTCGACTTCTTCGGCACCGAACAGGCGTATGTCGACGTCTTCGACAGATTCGTCGCGCTGATTCGTCCCGGTGGAGTCTTGGTGCTCTGCCTCGACGATCCGGGTTCGGCGGCACTCGGCGGACGCACCGCTGCAGCCCTCGTCGATCGTGGAGTCGCCGTTCTCGGATACGGCGCCGGTGATCACGCCGACTTGGCCCCGGGCGTGCCCCTGGTGGCCGAGCTTCTCGAGGTGACTCCCCGAGGCGCGGGCAGCACCACCGCAGTGCGCCTCTCGCCGCCAGTCGCGTCGACTGTGCTCGAGCGTTCCCTCGACGTCACCCTTCCTGGGCGGCACATGGCGCTCAATGCGCTCGGCGCGCTCGTGGCCTGCGTTAGCACGGGGCAGAGCGTCGACGCCGTCGCCGACGGGATCGAGAGCTTCGGCGGCGTGCACCGACGGTTCGAGTTCCGCGGAAGAGAGCGGGAAGTCGACGTCTACGACGACTACGCACACCACCCGACCGAAGTCCGCGCGGTCCTTTCGGCGGCACGCGACGTGGTCCGGCACGGTTCGGGCCGCGTCATCGCGGTGTTCCAGCCGCACCTGTACTCGCGGACGGCCGAGTTCGCCGCCCAGTTCGCCGACGCCCTCAGCCTGGCGGACGAGGTGCTGGTCGCCGACGTCTACGGCGCTCGGGAAGCCCCGCAGCCTGGGGTGAGCGGCCTCCTGATCGCCGACGCGGTCACGGTGCCGGCCGAGTTCGTTCCGAACATGTCCGAGATCCCCGGCGCAGTCGCCGCACGCGCACGGCGCGGTGATCTGGTCCTCACCATCGGGGCCGGAGACATCACGATGCAGGCGGCGCCGATACTGTCGG
The DNA here is from genome assembly GCF_016919385.1 of Gordonia sp. PDNC005. Taxonomy (NCBI): domain Bacteria; kingdom Bacillati; phylum Actinomycetota; class Actinomycetes; order Mycobacteriales; family Gordoniaceae; genus Gordonia; species Gordonia sp. PDNC005. The sequence continues at coordinate 2,152,228 of NZ_CP070351.1, read as the reverse complement.
CGCTGGCACAGCAGGGATGACCGACGGCGACGAGCGTCGTCGACGCCGACGCGACCGCGCCGCCCGAGACAGCGGTCGGCGGCCGAGCAAGTTGTCGGTGATCCTGGTGCTGGCAGGAGTCCTGGGACTGGTCGGGGGAGCGGTGGCCGTCGCCTACTATTCGCCGTTGATGTCCGTTCGATCGGTGGACGTGGTCGGGACGCAGTCCGTCGACCGCAACGAGGTGCTGCGCCTCGCGGCCGCGCCGCAGGGGGTGCCGCTTCTTCAAGTTGACACGGGTGCGATCGCTGATCGGATCGCGGTGTTGCCCGCTGTCGAAGAGGTCCGAGTGGAGCGGAGCTATCCGTCCACGCTGACCATCGACGTCACCGAGCGGACGCCGGTCGCCACTCTCGAGTGGGAGGGCAAGATCGGCGTGATGGATCGGCTGGGAATGGTCTATCTGACGTTCGCTGACCGGGCCTCGGTGCCGAAGGCGTTCGGGCGACTGCCGATTCTTGCGGTTCCGAACCCCGGATCGAAGGATCCGGCGACTTTGGCGGCCCTGACGGTCGCGCAGGAGTTGCCGGAGTGGCTCCGATCACGGACGACGACGATCGAAGCGTCGTCGCCGGCCGACATCACTCTGGTCATGGCGTCGAAACGTCGTGTGATCTGGGGTGATGCAGAGCGGACCGACGACAAAGCGGAAGCTCTGCAGAGTGCGCTGAAGGTGAAGGGGGACACCTACAACGTGTCGAGTCCGGAATTCCCAGCGGTGAACTGAGATTTCGCGGCGAACAATCTGCGACACGCCCACACGCCTTACCCGGCACATGTGCACGAAATCAATACCGTTGTCATCAAGTGTTACGTACTTGACATAACTATAACCCTTTGGTTGAGCTTTAGGGTTTGAATCAGGATTAGGAAAGGCATCATGACGCCACCCCACAACTACCTGGCTGTCATCAAGGTCGTCGGCATCGGCGGCGGTGGTGTCAATGCCGTCAACCGGATGATCGAGCAGGGCCTCAAGGGTGTCGAGTTCATCGCCATCAACACCGATGCCCAGGCGCTCCTGATCTCAGACGCCGACGTGAAGCTCGACATCGGCCGTGACTCGACACGAGGCCTTGGCGCAGGAGCGAACCCAGAGGTCGGCCGCGCGGCCGCAGAGGATGCGCGCGACGAGATCGAAGAACTGCTCAAGGGTGCCGACATGGTGTTCGTGACTGCGGGCGAGGGAGGCGGCACCGGCACCGGCGGCGCACCGGTCGTCGCGTCGATCTCCCGCAAGCTCGGTGCACTCACCGTCGGTGTGGTCACACGCCCGTTCTCGTTCGAGGGCAAGCGCCGCGGCGGTCAGGCCGATGCGGGGATCACGGCTCTGCGCGAGTCGTGCGACACGTTGATCGTGATCCCGAACGATCGCCTGCTGCAGCTCGGCGACTCCAACCTCTCGCTGATGGACGCGTTCCGCAGCGCCGACGAGGTGCTCCTCAACGGTGTCCAGGGCATCACGGACCTGATCACCACGCCGGGTCTGATCAATGTCGACTTCGCCGACGTCAAGGGCGTCATGAGTGATGCGGGCAGCGCACTCATGGGAATCGGCGCCGCGCGGGGAGACGGCCGCGCGAGCAAGGCGGCGCAGGCCGCGATCAACTCGCCACTGCTCGAAGCGTCGATGGAGGGCGCCCGCGGTGTGCTCATCTCGATCGCCGGCGGCAGTGATCTCGGCCTGTTCGAGATCAACGACGCCGCGTCGCAGGTCCAGGAGGCCGCGCACGAAGAGGCGAACATCATCTTCGGCACCGTGATCGACGACAACCTCGGTGACGAGGTGCGGGTGACGGTGATAGCGGCGGGTTTCGACGGCGGAACCCCCCGCAAGAAGGTCGACGCACCTCTCGCGTCGAACAACCGGAACCAGGTTGCGCCGGCGAGTTCCGGCGAGGTCTCGACTCCGGCGGCGAAGGATCCGCTGTTCGGCAGCGAGCGGGAGAAGCCGGGCAACCCCTTCGGCGACCCGGCGCCGCGCCGCAACTCGTTGCGCTTCGACGACGATGACGTCGACGTTCCCGACTTCATGAAGTGACCGTGGCGTACACGGTCCGTCGTGCCGTGACGACCCGGGCCGGTGGGGTCTCGCAGTCGCCGTACGACTCGTTCAATCTGGGCGACCATGTGGGCGATGATCCTGGCGCCGTCGCCGAGAACAGGTCACGTCTGGCTCGGGATCTGGGCGTAGGCCCCGATCGTGTGGTCTGGATGGAGCAGGTTCACAGCCGCACCGTGACCGTCGTCGACGGTCCGGTCGCCGAACCGGTTCCGGTGACCGATGCACTCGTCACGTCGCGCACCGACCTCGCACTCGCCGTCTTGACCGCGGACTGCGTCCCGATCCTGCTCAGCGACGACGAGGCCGGCGTGATCGCCGCCGTCCACGCCGGCCGCGTCGGTGCGCGGATCGGCATCGTGCCGGTCGTCCTGGAGGCGATGTTCGACCTCGGGGCGCGAGCCGACCGAATCGGCGCGTTCCTCGGGCCGGCCGCCGGCGGTGACCGCTACGAGGTGCCCAGTGCGATGCAGGCCGATGTGGAGAAGCATCTTCCCGGCAGCGCATGCCGCACGAGCAAGGGCACGGCGGGACTCGATCTGCGCGCAGGCATCCGTCGGCAGTTGCTCGAGGCCGGTGTCGGGGGAGTGGCCGTCGACCCGCGATGCACGATCGACGATCTGTCGCTGTTCAGCCACCGGCGCGGAGCGCCGACGGGGCGCATCGCGTCGGTCGTCTGGATGGACTCCTCTGCCACGCGGGAGACCGAGTGACGGATTCCCGACGCGACTCGCTGTCGGCCGCACTGAATGCGGCACAGACCCGCGTGGCGGATGCGACTCGGGCTGCGGGCCGGACCGACGGTGACGTCACATTGCTCGTCGTGACTAAGTTCTTCCCGGCGTCGGACGTTGTGCATCTGCTCGACCTCGGTGTCCGGGAAGTGGGGGAGTCACGTGAGCCGGAGGCGAGTCGCAAGCTCGTCGAAGTGTCCGCGGCTCGTCCCCGCATCTCGTTCGACGCCGACATGATCGGAACGGTGCAACGCAAGAAGGCCCGGTCGGTCGCTCGGTGGGCGCGCCGAGTGCACTCGGTCGACTCGCTGGACTTGATCGACGCCTTCGGTGGCGCCGCGGCTCGCTGCATCGACGACGGCGAACGGACGTCGCCGCTCGGTGTGCTGCTGCAGCTGAGCCTCGACGGCGACCCGTCACGTGGCGGACTCGTCGAGGCAGATCTCGCCGGCGCCGCCGATCGCGTCGCCTCGCATGATGCGTTGCGCTTGGACGGGCTCATGGTCATCGCTCCTCTTGGCATCGCCGCCGATGCGGCAATGCTGCAGGCGGCGGCGGTGCGGGAGCGCTTCGTCGCCGGCCATCCGGAGGCTCGGGAGTTCTCGGCAGGCATGTCCGGCGATCTTGAGGAAGCGATCGAAGCCGGATCGACATGTGTGCGTGTCGGAACCGCGATCATGGGTCCGCGACCGATACTCTCTCTCTAGTCACATTGGTCACAACAGAATCATCTGGACCAACCGGCAACAACTTCCACACGGACCACGCGCATCTCGAGAAAGGCTTCCGATGACGACGATGCAGAAGTTCAAGGCATATTTCGGCATGGTGCCTCCGAACGAGTACGACGACGACTACTTCGACGGACCGTCCGACGGCGAGCCCAGTGCTCGTGAGCGGACGTACATGGAGAAGTACCGTTCGAACTCGCTGCGCGAGGAACCCTTCTACGAAGACGACGACTACCGCGCGTCGGAGTTCCGAGGCGAGTATCGCGAAGCGGGCTATCGCGAAGCCGAGTACGCCGACGCCGGGCTGCGTGAACCCGTGATGCACGACGGCGGCCGCTTTGAGGGCTCGCGCGGGTACGCCCCGCGATCGGAGCGTCCGTATGTCGCGGCACGCCGCGTGGAGGCTCCGCGCCGCCTCGCCGACGAGGCTCCGCTCCGTTCGCGTCTCGAGCCTCTCGAGCGGTCGTCTGGTCTGCAGGTGCGCGGCGCCAACGCCATCGCGCCGGAACCCCGCATGGAGGTCGACGCGGTCGCCGACACCTCGGCCAAGATCACGACGCTGCGTCCCGCCGACTACTCGGAGGCGCGGACCATCGGTGAGCGCTACCGTGACGGCAACCCGGTCATCATCGACCTCGCCGACATGAGCAACGACGACGCCAAGCGACTGGTCGACTTCGCTGCGGGACTCGCCTTCGCGGTCCGCGGTTCGCTCGAGAAGGTCGCCACCAAGGTGTTCCTGCTCTCGCCCGCAGGCATCGACGTGAGCCCCGAGCAACGGCGACGGATCGCGGAGACCGGTTTCTCCAACCAGTCCTGAGCGACCGTCTCTACTGACGCCCGCGCCGCGTCGAACCGCCTCCTCCGGCGGGTCGGCGCGGCGTTGTCGTCTGACATCAGGCACGATTGACGGGTGACATCGTTTCTGTGGATCCTCTATTTCGCGCTGTTCGTCTACACGCTGCTCCTGCTCGGCAGGCTCGTGGTGGAGATGGTGCAGTCGTTCGCGCGTCGGTGGCGACCAAAGGGCCCGTCGGTGGTGATCATCGAGATCGTGTTCATGCTGACCGATCCGCCCGTGAAGCTTCTGCGCCGACTGATCCCACCGCTCAACTTGGGTGCGGTGCGCCTCGATCTCTCACTTCTGATCATCCTGATCCTGGTCTCGATCGGCATGCAGGTGACTCAACATTTCGCGGTGGCATCGGGTCTCTGATAGACGTCCGCCGCGCGTATCGAACAATTGTTCACATTCTTTGTTGAATAGAGAACTGACCTTTCGTCGAGGGTGGCGATGGTTCGCGGCAATGGAATGCAGATCACATGTACGTGATCGGCGTGAAGTGTCGCGGGTCGCAGTGGTCGGACGTCCTTCATCGCCTCTGACATGGCCTTTGACGCGGTCAGGGGGCCCGCGGTGCCGCAGACCGGCTCGCCGCTCCGTTCTCGGTGACAAAACGATCGAGATTGTATTTCGAACGGGTAGAGCCTGTGGATGAAACTTGGTCCTGGAGTGACGAGATGACACGCTAGTGACGTAGTGGTACTGGTATTAATGGAATTGCGATGGAAGTCCGTCGCATCGAACGTGTTCGCTCACGCGGACCGCATGTACTCGACTGAGGACAACGGACTCGAAATCCGACCGGATTCGAGGGGAACGTAAGAGGGGAACCGAAATGCGGCTGACACCGGCTGATGTGCACAACGTGGCGTTCAGCAAACCGCCGATCGGTAAGCGTGGCTACAACGAGGACGAGGTCGACCAGTTCCTCGACTTCGCCGAGGCAGAGCTTGCACGGTTGATCGACGAGAACAACGATCTCAAGCAGCGCGTCTCCGAACTCGAGACCGAACTCGCCGAGGCCCGCGCCAAGGGCGGCTCGGACCGCACTCAGGCGTTTGCAGCACCTGCGCCTGCTCCGGCCCCCGAACCCGCGCCTGTCGCTGCTGCGCCGGTTGCCAACGATGAAGAGGCGCACGGCCGCGCTGCACGCGTTCTCGCCCTCGCGCAGGACACTGCCGACCGCGTGACGGGCTCGGCGCGTGCCGAGGCCGACGGACTGTTGAACGACGCGCGTCAGCGCAGCGAGTTCATGGTCAACGAAGCGCAGAGCAATGCCGACGCGACGCTCGCCGATGCGCGTCAGCGCAGCGAGGCGCTTCTGGCCGATGCGCAGACCCGCGCCGAGGCTCAGGTCCGCCAGGCTCAAGAGCGCGCAGACTTCCTGCAGCGCGACGCCGAGCAGAAGCACACCGAGATCATGTCGACGATCAACCAGCAGCGTGGTGTGCTGGAGGGTCGCATCGAGCAGCTCAAGACCTTCGAGCGTGAGTACCGTACGCGCCTGAAGACCTACCTGGAGTCGCAGCTGGAAGAGCTGCAGCAGCGGGGCAGTGCGGCGCCTGCCGACTCGAGTCAGGCCCCGCAGGGCTTCGACGGCGGCTACCCGCAGAACTAGCGTGGCCGCATTCTCGAACACCGAACCGACGAGAGGACCTCGCTCGTGCTGACATTCGCCGTAGCGCTGACTCTCGTCGGTTTCGGCCTTCTCGTCTTCGCCCTCGTGAGCTCGAACTTCGCTCTCGCAGTCGCGTGCATCATCGTGTGTGTGGTCGGATTGGTGGTCCTTCTCATCGACACCATCCGGGCAGGCAAGCGGGGTGGCACGGGTGCTGACGACGAGCCGCTGTTCACCATCCGGGGCCGCGAATCGGCCTCGCGCGCCGAGCCGCTGGCGGACGACGTCGACGAAGCCGTAGCCGACCCCGTGCCCTCGTGGGAGGCCGAATCTGCACCTGAGGCCTCCGGACTGGGATCGATCGTCTCTCCGGAGGCGCACGGGAATCCGGTCCAGTCGGAGAAGCCGATCGAGTCGGGGCGCCTGCCCACGTTCGACACGGGCCAGCAGCGCGCGTTCGACACCGGACAGCAGCCCCGTTTCGACACCGGACAGCAGCCCCGTTTCGACACCGGACAGCAGCCCCGTTTCGACACGGGTCAGCAGCCGCGATTCGACACCGCGCAGGACCATGTCGAGCCCGAGGTCGAGACCGGCGACGCGAACGACTACATCCGATCGGTCACCGGCCAGTTCCCGGCCGCATCGCAGACCGGGCGCATTCCGGCGGTCCAGTCGTACCAGCCGAATCCGCAACCGCTCGAGACGTCGGACCCGATCACCGGCGGTCAGCCGCAGATCAACACCGACTCGGGTTACGTCGGACGGCGTCGCCGGGTGGAGGGCGAATCGGACTCCGTGGTCGTCAACACCCCGGATCCGACCCTGCCCGCCATGAAGCTCGTATACGGCGACGAACAGGGTGACGCCGGCTCGACCGGCGAACCGCGCAACGGGTAGACTTCGTCACGACCAAGCGACGATCCGGCCATCACCGGGGAGCTTCCGGAAGAACGGGCGCGTGCGCCCCAGTAGAACCGGACGGGCAGGCCCGTCACAGCCGTAGATTCGAGAGGCGTCGCATTCCGGTGCGGCGCAAGCGGGGTGGTACCGCGCGCACCGCAGAGGTGAGCGTCCCCGTGCCGAGACACGCTGACATGTCAGCACTGGCACGAGGAGACACTGGTGAGCGACAACGCCCCCGACACTGACACCACGAGCACCGCACCGGTGTACCCGATCGTCGATCTGACGGGCGGCACCGGTCGCGGTGCTCCGTCGTTTCCGGACGTCGAGCAGCGGGTGCTGGAGTTCTGGGCGTCGGACGACACCTTCAAGGCATCGATCGCGAACCGTGACGACGCGCCCGAGTTCGTCTTCTACGACGGCCCTCCGTTCGCCAACGGACTGCCGCACTACGGTCACCTGCTGACCGGCTACGTCAAGGACGTCGTCCCGCGCTACCAGACCATGCGCGGCAAGAAGGTCGACCGGCGCTTCGGCTGGGACACGCACGGCCTGCCGGCCGAACTCGAAGCCGAGCGTCAGCTGGGGATCACCGACAAGTCGGAGATCGAGACCATGGGCGTCGAGAAGTTCAACGACTACTGCCGCGACTCGGTTCTGCGGTACACCGGCGAATGGCGCGACTATGTGACCCGCCAGGCCCGCTGGGTGGACTTCGACAACGACTACAAGACCCTCGATCTCGACTTCATGGAGTCGGTGATGTGGGCGTTCAAGCGGCTGCACGACAAGGGTCTGGTGTACCAGGGCTACCGTGTGCTGCCGTACTCCTGGTACGAGCAGACGCCGCTGTCGAACCAGGAGGCGAAGCTCGACGACGCCTACCGGATGCGCCAGGATCCGGCCGTGACCGTCACCATGCCGCTGAGCGCCCCCGGCTCGCCGCTCGACGGAGTCAACGCCCTCATCTGGACGACGACTCCCTGGACCCTGCCGTCGAACCTCGCGATCGCCGTTCATCCGGACGTCGAGTACTCCCATGTCCGCACAACTGAGGGCGTCGATTACCTGCTGGCCACGGCTCTGGTCGGGGCGTACGCCAAGGAACTCGGCGAGGTGGAGACGATCGGCACACACGTCGGACGCGAACTCGCGGATCTGACCTACACGCCGCCGTTCGACTTCTTCGCAGGCCACCCGAACTCCCACCGCGTTCTGCTCGCGGACTATGTGACCACCGACAGCGGCACCGGCATCGTCCACCTCGCGCCTGCATTCGGTGAAGAGGACATGGACTGCGCGACCGCCAACGGCATCGAGGTGGTGCAGCCTCTCGATCCGGGCGGCAAGTTCACCGCGCAGGTGCCGCCGTACGAGGGCCTGATGGTGTTCGACGCCAACCCGGTGATCATCAAGGACCTGAAGGAGACCGGCCGGATACTCCGGCACGAGACGATCGAGCACTCGTACCCCCATTCGTGGCGGTCGGGCAAGCCGCTGATCTACATGGCCGTCCCGTCGTGGTTCGTCGCCGTCCAGCCGATCAAGGCCCGGATGTTGGAGCTGAACCAGGAGATCACCTGGTCGCCCTCGCACATCCGTGACGGCCAGTTCGGCAAGTGGCTCGAGGGCGCCAAGGACTGGAACATCAGCCGCAACCGGTTCTGGGGCGCACCGATCCCCGTGTGGGTCTCAGACGACCCCGACTACCCGCGCGTCGACGTGTACGGGAGCCTTGATCAGTTGGAGGCCGACTTCGGAGTTCGTCCGACCAACATGCATCGCCCGTACATCGACGAACTGACTCGGCCGAACCCCGACGACCCGTCGGGACGTTCGACGATGCGTCGTGTCCCCGAGGTCCTCGACTGCTGGTTCGAGTCCGGTTCGATGCCGTTCGCGCAGGCGCACTACCCCTTCGAGAACACCGACTGGTTCGACGGTTCGGCCGAGAAGGGGATCCTCCCGCACAATCCGGGCGACTTCATCGTCGAGTACAACGGGCAGACGCGCGGCTGGTTCTATAACCTGCACGTTCTCGCCACCGCGCTCTTCGACCGCCCCGCGTTCAAGACGGTGGCCGCTCACGGCATCGTGCTGGGCGACGACGGTCAGAAGATGAGCAAGTCCAAGCGCAACTACCCGGACGTCAACGAGGTGTTCGACCGCGACGGGTCGGACGCCATGCGTTGGTTCCTGATGGCGTCGCCGATCCTGCGCGGCGGCAATCTGGTCGTCACTGAGCGAGGCATCCGCGAGGGCGTCCGACAGGCGCTGCTCCCGATGTGGAACGCCTACAGCTTCCTGCAGCTGTACGCGGACCGTCAGGCCACGTGGCGCACGGACTCGGAGAACGTCCTCGACCGCTACATCCTCGCCAAGCTGGCGGCGACGCGGGATGAGATGACCGATGCTCTGGACGTCTACGACATCGCGGGTGCCTGCGAGAGCTTCCGCGAGTTCTGCGAGTCGCTCACCAACTGGTACGTGCGTCGTTCGCGTGCTCGCTTCTGGGCGGGTCAGGACTCCGATCCCGATGCGTTCGACACGCTGTACACGGTTCTCGAGGTTGCGGGCCGACTGGCCGCACCGCTCCTGCCGTTGGCGACCGAGGCCATGTGGCGCGGTCTCACCGGGGAGCGCTCGGTGCACCTGACGGACTGGCCCGCCGAAGGCGAACTGCCCGCCGACGCCGATCTCGTGGCGGCGATGGACGAGATCCAGTCGGTCTGCTCGGTCGCCTCGAGCGTCCGCAAGGCAAACAAGCTGCGCGTGCGTCTGCCGCTGCCGGGTCTGACCGTCGCGTCGCCGACCGCCGAGTTGATGGCGCCGTACGCAGATCTGATCGCCGACGAGATGAACGTGAAGAAGGTTGACCTGTCGACCGACGTCGACTCGTTCGGCAAGGTCGAGGTGGCGGTCAATGCCCGTGCGGCCGGACCGCGTATCGGCAAGGAGGTCCAGCGGGCCATCAAGGCGGTCAAGTCCGGGAACTGGGAGTTCGCGACCAACGCTGAGACCGGCGAGCAGGTTGTCGTCGCTGACGGCATCGAACTGCGTGGGGAGGAGTTCTCCCGGAAGCTCGTCGCGGCATCGCCCGATTCGACTGCGGAGCTGCCCAGCGGCGCCGGACTCGTGGTCCTGGACACCGCGGTCACTCCGGAACTCGAAGCCGAGGGCTGGGCGAAGGACCGCGTCCGCGAACTGCAGGACGCCCGACGAAACCTCGGTCTGGAGATCTCGGACCGCATCGTCGTGCGACTCGTGGTGCCGGAGGATCGTGTGGACACCGCCAGGACCCACGCTGCGATGATCGCAGGCGAGGTCCTCGCGACGACCTTCGACGTCGATACCGGCGACGCCGCGGCGATCGAGCTCAACGACGGCGTCTCCGCCGACGTGGCGAAGGCCTGACCCCGGGCCGACGTGCCCGACAGACGAATCTCAGAAACCGTCGCCCGATCCTGGTGCCCGCGTCCGTATCGGTACGCTGGCGCGGTGACTTATCTGCGATATGCGGCGCTCGGCGACTCCTTCACCGAAGGTGTCGGAGACGTCGATCCGACCCTTCCGAACGGTGTCCGCGGGTGGGCGGACCGTGTTGCCGCAGTGCTGCACGCGGCCCAACCGCAGGCGCGGTACGTGAATCTGGCGATCCGCGGTCGTAAGCTCGTGCCGATCGTCGAGGAGCAGGTCGACGTCGCGATCGAGCTGGGGCCGGATCTGGTCACGATTCATGCGGGCGGCAACGACCTGCTGCGCCCGTCGGTCGACATCAACGCGCTTGCCGCGGTCTACAACGACGCGGTCGGCCGCCTGGTGTCCTCCGGCGCGACCGTTGTGCTGTTCACGCCGCACGATCCGGGTGCGGCCGCCGGATTTCGGGCTCTGCGCGGACGGTTCGCGATTCTCGCCGAAGCGATGCGGGAGATCGCCGATCGCCACGGTGCTGTACTCGTCGACTATTGGCGGCTCCGGGACTACGACGACGTTCGTCTGTGGAGCTTCGACCGTCTGCACATGTCGGCTGCTGGTCACCAGCGGATGGCCATCGCGGTACTCGACGCGCTCGGTGTGGACCACGATCTCCAGGCGCTCGAACTGGCACCGCTGCCAGAACTGAGTGCCGCCGAGCAGACGCGCGCGGCCCTGACCTGGGTCACCGGCTTCGCCGGACCATGGCTGGGTCGTCGCCTCCGTGGCGTGTCCAGTGGCGACACCCTCGCCCCGAAGTACCCGGAGTGGTCGGTTCCGCCTGCCTGAGGCAGGGATAGGATCGACACATGCCCGCCGATGACCTGGAACGACTGCAGCGCTGGGAAGACGCAGGCGCGCAGTGGGCGGTCGAGGCTCTACGGTCCGACTCGGTGACGATCTCACTGCTGCGGTGTGACGGTGGGGAAGAGGTCGACCGCTTCACGTCGACTGATCCGCGCGTCCTGGCACTCTGTCGCGAACGGTGACCGCAGAACGCAGCTCGCGGTGGGTGTTCCACATCGACATGGACGCGTTCTTCGCCTCGGTGGAACAACTGACTCGGCCGACGCTCGCAGGACGTCCGGTGTTGGTCGGCGGCAGTGGCGGACGCGGTGTCGTCGCAGGCGCCAGCTACGAGGCCCGTGTGTTCGGTGCGCGGTCCGCGATGCCGATGCATCAGGCCCGACGTCTTGTCGGGCCGTCCGCGGTGGTCCTGCCGCCGCGCATCGACGTGTATCGCGTCGTCAGCGCGCGAGTGTTCGGCATCGTCCGAGAGTTCGCGCCGGTCATCGAGACACTGTCGTTCGACGAGGCGTTCGGGGAGCCGGCGGAGTTGCAGGGCGCCAGCGTCGACGAAGCCGCAGAGCTCGCGCGCCGCATGCGGACCGCGATTCGCGAGGCGACAGGACTGGCGGCCTCGGTGGGGTTCGGGACCGGAAAGCAGATCGCGAAGATCGCGTCCGGTTTGGCGAAACCCGACGGGCTTCGTGTGATCGAACCGAGCCGGCAACTCGAGTTCCTCCAGGAACTCCCGGTCCGCAAACTGTGGGGGATCGGGCCGGTGTCCGGCGATCGACTCGCCCGCCTCGGTGTGGAGACGATCGGAGACCTCGCGGCGATGTCCGATACCGAAGTCGCCTCCGTGCTCGGCGGCACCGTCGGGCCCGCCCTGCATCAACTCGCGAAGGGCATCGACCATCGACCGGTGGCCGAACGCGCCAGCGCGAAGCAGATCAGTGCGGAGTCGACCTTCGCCACGGACATCATCGACATCGTCGGCCTGCGCGCTGCAGTGCTGGCTGCCGCGGCCGACGCGCATCGCAGGTTGATCGACGACGGTCGTGGCGCGCGAACGGTTGTGGTGAAACTTCGGCGGAGTGACATGTCGGTGCTGACCCGCTCGTCAACCTTGCACGCCGCGACAACCGACCTGGACGTTCTCACGAACGCGGCGTTGAAGGTGATGCTGGATCCGTTGGAGATCGGCCCGATCCGGCTCGTGGGAGTCGGCTACGCGGGGTTGTCCGACGTCCGACAGGACTCGCTGTTCCCGGAACTCGACATCGACCCGGCAGCTGGTGCCGACCCGGTGGACGTACCGCGAGGTGTGCAGATTCCCCGGGAGCAGGAGGGAGACGACGATCTGCCGACCGGCACCGATGTCCGACACCCCGACCACGGGCACGGCTGGGTACAAGGCGGTGGACACGGGTTCGTGACGGTGCGCTTCGAGACACGCGAGACCGGTCCCGGGCGCACCCGGAACTTCCGTCTGGCTGCATCCGGCCTGACCAGGGCCGATCCGCTCGACAGTCTCGGGTGGGATCAGGAGGGCGACGACGCCGCGAAGAAGTCGGAGACCCTTTGACGGTCTGCTCCGACCGACAGCAGAGCAAGCAGTGCCATCCGCGCCTGCGGCGCCCGGAGCCACGGAGAGAAGATCGCGCCGGCCCGGTCCAGATCGACCCCTCCGCCCCCTCCGCCGTATGTCGGCTCCACCGCGCCGAACGGGACACGGGTCGAGACGACGACAACAACGTCGCGTTGCACGGCGAGACTCACCTGGGCGGTGATGTCGGGGTGCGTGTTGCCCGACCCGGTCGCCGACAGGACGATGCCGGTCGCACGCTGTTCAACGGCCGCTGCGATGGTCCCCGGCGAGACTCCCGGGTAGAGAGCGATGAGATCCACACGTGCGCGGAGCCCGTCCGGGAGCGTGTCGGCGACCAACGGACGTGGGAGGTCGGCGTTGACCGTGTCGAACGCCCGGAAGTCAGTCGTCGAACGTTTGAACACTCCCCGGGAGTTCAGGATCGACCCGCCGAGTGCAACCAGCACACCGCGCCCGCGATACCGGGGATCGGCCGCGGCGGTGATTGCGTCAGTGATGTTCGCCGGACCGTCCGACTCCGGGTGGTCGGCCGGAAACTGTGCACCGGTGAACACGACCGGTCGAGGGTCGGCTGCGAAGAGGTCGGCGAGGAAGGCCGTCTCCTCGAGTGTGTCGGTGCCGTGAGTGACGACGACGCCGGTCACTTCCGGATCGTCGAGTGCATCGGCGATCGCGCGGACCACGGCGAACTGTTCACGGACCGTCATCGCCGACGAGTCGACGGCCATCAACTCGACCGGGATCACGGAGACGTCCTCGGACACAGTCGGAACTAGGTCCGCTGCGGTCAGCACAGGCACTGCTCCGTCGTCTGTCGTGCGGGACGCAGCCGTCCCGCCGGTGGTGATCATCACAACCCGGCATGCGTTCATGGGCCGATTGTTGCACTTTCTCGCACGCAGTGTGCGCTGGTCATCGGTAGCGGACGGGGCAGAAGTGGCGGATGTGTCGTGATTGAACGGATGCGTGCCATGGCTGCCTTTTGGCATAGTGGTTGTGTGCTCGGGCTCGACAGTCGGCCGGGGCGGAACATGACGTGAGGATTGAACCCTTGAAGATTCGCAATTTCGTGGCCGTTGCCGTGGTGGCCGCTGCTGTCGCCACCACCGCCGCGTGCGGCTCGGACGACTCCGGCGTGCCGCCCGTGCCCACCTCGACGAGCTCCTCGGCTGCCGCGTCGACCGGCGCTCCGGCGACGGGCTCCGAGGCCGAGATGACCAACGCGAGCAAGGTGCCGAGTGTCGCCGCGCTCAACGACATGCTGACGACTGCTCTGGACCCGAAGATCAAGGCGTCGGAGAAGGTCGACCTCATCGAGGGCTCCGAGAAGGATCCGTCGATCTTCGACAAGTTGGTGAAGGCGAAGAAGGACAACCCGAAGGTCACCTACCGGATCAAGGCTCCGGTCACCAAGAACGGCCCCAAGAAGGCCAAGGTGAAGGTTCTCGTCAAGATTCCGGGCAACCCCGCGAACCCGATCGACGCATCGATCGTCTTCGACAACGGCCGCTGGAAGCTGTCGAAGGACACGGTCTGCTCGCTGCTCGCGATGAGCGACACCAAGTCGCCGCTGTGCGCGAGCGACACGCCGTCGTCGAAGAAGAAGGCGAAGTCGACCAACTGAGTTCGACCTGCTGACACGAATGCCCCCGCCGTCTGGCGGGGGCATTCGTGCGTTCAGCGTGTCGTTCGTGCAACTCGACTACGGCTTGGACGGGCCCCAGGAGACCGTGTACTCGTTCTGCTGCAGCAACGGCGGGGCGCCGGCATCCCCGGACAGCTGACGCGCTCCCTTGGTGACGATCTTCCCGCCAGTCGGCAGCATCTTCGTCAGGTCGACGGTGACCTCACCGGATCCCGCCATCGCGTAGCGGTCGATGTTCAGCGTCTGGGCCGACCCGGGGATCCGGAACACCGAGTCCACCGGAGTCTCCTCGACGGTCACCGCCAACCTCAGGACCGATCCGACGTGCGACTTGAGGGTCACCGTTGTGGTGCGTCGAATGGTCGCGGCCGAGGAAACGGTGCGAACAGATTGCCAACGCGCCCCGATGCCCACGGGTTGAGTCGGCAGCGGAACCGACTGATCGAGCGCACCGGTGAACGACTGCTCGACTGCGCTGCGGGCAGGGGACGACGATTCTTCGTTGGGGAGCAGGCGGAGCATCTGAGGGTTGAGGCCCGCGGTGAAGCTGATCCCTCCCGTCGATCCGGCGATCGCGCCGAGCTCCGGGGTCAGAGCGTTGTCGAGGCTCGTGGGTGTGCCGATCGTGAACTCGAGGTTCGAGGGGTCGTCGCACACCACCCGAGCGGTGATCGGAGTCGTCAGGTTCTGCTGCGTCCGTTGCACCTGCTGCTTGTTCTCCGCGTCCGGCGCGATGCTCGCCTCCAATGAGTCGGTCGTCAGCGTCACCTCCTGGGAGCGAGTGGTGTCCGGTGCGGGCGTCAGCGACTGGAGAGTCCCGGACCCCGGGTCGACCACCGTGACAGTCGCCGCGGAGACGGGGATCGGTCGCACTCCGGCGCGGTCCACGCTCGAGGATTCCGCGCACGGACCGGAGTCGGCGGCAGTGCCGGAGTCGTCGGACGAGCAGCCGGTCAACGCGACGGCGGCGCTCAGCGGAAGTACCGCCAGAGCGGCGACGGTGCGGCGCCGCGGAGTCGTCGAACGGGGAGGGGCACTGGCGTCTCGATGCGGAACAGTCACGCCCACGAGAGTAGTGGTCGGCCGATGAGGGACAATCGACGCATGAAGCAAACCGTGCCCGGGCGCAGCGTCGCCCGGACCGTCTCTCTGCTCGCCGTCATCGCGGTGACAGTCTATCTGCTGGATCTGCTGACGAAGGTCCTCGTCGTTGCGTTCCTGACGCCCTACGAGCCGATGGAGATCATCGGCGACTTCGTGACGTTCACGCTGATTCGCAACAGCGGTGCGGCGTTCTCGATGGCGACCGGCTATACGTGGGTGCTCACCTTCGTCGCGCTCGCCGTCGTCCTCGGGATCATCAGGTATTCGTCGAAATTGGTGTCGACCGGATGGGTGATCGGCCTCGGGATGGTCCTCGGTGGTGCGGTCGGCAACCTGACCGACCGCATCTTCCGGTCCCCGGGCCCGCTGCGCGGTCACGTCGTCGACTTCATCAAGGTCGGCGACTGGTGGCCGACGTTCAACGTCGCGGACTCCGCCGTCGTGTGCGGCGCGATTCTGCTCGTCGTCCTGACGCTGCTCGGCTACGACTACGACGGCACCCGGACCGGGTGGGCGGCGCGCAACGACCCCGACCCGGCGGACACTGACCCGACCGAGGCCGACAGCACCGATGAGGAGACCGACAACCATGCGTGACTCGCGAGCGATGCCCGTGCCCGACGGGCTGCACGGCATGCGGACAGACGCGGGAGTCGCGCGTCTGCTCGGACTGTCCCGGACGGTCGCGGCAGGGCTCGCCGACGCCGGTGACATCACCGTCGACGGTGTCGCCGTCGACAAGGCGCACAAATTGGTGGCGGGGGCCTGGCTCGACGTGACGCTCCCCGAACCGGAGCGTCCGCTGACGATCGAGCCGACACCGGTGGAAGACCTGGACGTGATCTACCACGACTCGGACATCGTCGTCGTCAACAAGCCGCCGGGCGTCGCCGCGCATCCGTCGCAGGGATGGACCGGCCCGACGGTGATCGGGGCACTCGCCGCAGCAGGTTTCCGCATTTCGACGTCCGGCGCGCAGGAGCGGCAGGGCATCGTCCACCGCCTCGACGTCGGAACGTCCGGGATCATGGTTGTGGCGGCGTCCGAACGCGCCTACACGCTGCTCAAGCGAGCGTTCAAGTACCGCACGGTGGAGAAGGTGTACCACGCGCTCGTGCAGGGCCACCTGGATCCGCCCGAAGGCACCATCGAGGCGCCGATCGGCCGCCATCCGGGTTCGGACTGGCGGTTCGCCGTCACAGCGAACGGCAAGCCGTCGACGACGCACTACGAGACGCTCGAGATGTTCGCCGCCGCCTCGTTGCTCGACGTGCACCTCGAGACCGGCCGCACTCACCAGATCCGCGTTCACTTCTCGGCGCTGCACCATCCGTGTGCGGGTGACCCGACATACGGTGCGGACCCGAAGCTCGCCGAGCGGCTCGGTCTGGAACGGCAGTGGCTGCACGCCCGCTCATTGGCGTTCGCCCATCCCGCGGACGGTCGTCGTGTGCAGTTCACGACCGACTATCCCGATGATCTGCAACACGCTCTGGACGTCTTGCGAGACGTCTGACAGCCGGTCCGACCGCCTCATCCGTCACACCCGCGTGTGCCGGACCGGAGGTGTCGTACCGGCGGCATACAGTGGTGTCATTCGAAGCTGAATCTGATCAGGGGAGCTGCACGTGTCGGGGTCGTTCGTCCATCTGCACAACCACACCGAGTACTCGATGTTGGACGGTGCAGCCAAGGTGTCGCCGCTGTTCGCGGAGGCCAAACGCCTGGGGATGACCGCGATCGGCATGACCGACCACGGCAACATGTTCGGGGCGTCCGAGTTCTACAACGCCGCCCGCAAACACGACATCAAGCCGATCATCGGCATCGAGGCGTACATCGCGCCGGACAACCGCTTCAACACCAAGCGCGTCCTGTGGGGCACACGCGACCAGAAGAGCGACGACGTGTCCGGTTCGGGCGCCTACACCCACATGACGATGGTCGCCGAGAACGAGGACGGTCTCCGGAACCTGTTCAAGCTGTCGTCGTTGGCTTCTCTGGAGGGGCAACTCGGCAAGTGGTCGCGTATGGACGCAGAGATCATCGCGGCGCACGCCAAGGGGATCATCGCGACGACCGGATGCCCGTCCGGTGAGGTCCAGACCCGCCTCCGTCTCGGCCACGAGCAGGAGGCGCTCGAAGCTGCTGCGAAATGGCAGGACATCTTCGGCAAGGGAAACTTCTACCTCGAGCTGATGGAACACGGCCTCGAGATCGAGTCCCGTGTGAGGTCCGGTCTGCTCGACATCGGTCGCAAGCTCGGCATCAAGCCGATCGTGACGAACGACTGCCACTACGTGACGCGCGAGCAGGCGACGTCGCACGAAGCGCTTCTGTGTGTGCAGACCGGAAAGACCCTGTCGGACCCGACCCGGTTCAAGTTCGACGGCGACGGGTACTACCTGAAGTCGGCAGACGAGATGCGCGAGCTGTGGGACCACCAGGTGCCGGGCGGCTGTGACAACACCG
This sequence comes from Gordonia sp. PDNC005, assembly GCF_016919385.1. Lineage (NCBI taxonomy): Bacteria > Bacillati > Actinomycetota > Actinomycetes > Mycobacteriales > Gordoniaceae > Gordonia > Gordonia sp. PDNC005. The sequence continues at coordinate 2,134,204 of NZ_CP070351.1, read as the reverse complement.
TCGAGATCGGCGAACGGGTCCAGTCGTACGAAGCCGTGTTCACCCACCGCGATCGGATGCCGGTGTTCCCGGTGCCGGAGGGCTACACCCAGGAGTCCTGGCTGGCACACGAGGTGATGGTCGGACTCGACCGTCGCTTCACCGGGCAGACTGTTCCCACGAACTACACAGAACGCGCCGAGTACGAGCTGTCGGTCATCAACCAGATGGGTTTCCCCGCGTACTTCCTCGTCGTCGGAGACCTCATCAAGCACGCGCTGGAGGTCGGCATCCGCGTCGGCCCCGGCCGAGGCAGCGCGGCAGGCTCGCTCGTCGCATGGGCGCTCGGCATCACGAACATCGACCCGATCCCGCACGGGCTGCTCTTCGAGCGCTTCCTCAACCCGGAACGCGTGTCGATGCCCGATATCGACATCGACTTCGACGACCGCCGACGCGGCGAGATGATCGTCTACGCGTCGCAGAAGTGGGGCAACGACAAGGTCGCTCAGGTCATCACCTTCGGAACCATTAAGACGAAAGCTGCGATCAAGGATTCGGCGCGCGTCCAATTCGGGCAGCCGGGCTTTGCGATCGCCGACCGCATCACGAAGGCGCTCCCGCCGCCCATCATGGCCAAGGACATCTCGGTGGCGGGCATCACCGATCCGAATCACGAGCGCTTCGGCGAAGCCGCCGAGGTCCGGACCCTGATCGACACCGATCCCGACGTCAAGCGGATCTATGACACCGCGCTCGGCCTCGAGGGACTGATCCGTAACGCCGGCGTCCACGCGTGTGCCGTCATCATGTCGAGCGAACCGCTGACCGACGCGATCCCGGTGTGGAAGCGTGCGCAGGACGGCGCGATCATCACCGGCTGGGACTATCCGTCGTGCGAGGCCATCGGTCTGCTCAAGATGGACTTCCTCGGTCTGCGCAACCTGACGGTCATCGGCGACGCGATCGAGAACATCAAAACGAACCGCGGTATCGACCTCGATCTCGACAAGCTTCCGCTGGAAGACCCGGCCACCTACGAGCTGCTGGCTCGCGGCGACACTCTCGGCGTGTTCCAGCTCGACGGTGCGGCCATGCGCGAACTGCTCAAGATGATGCAACCGACCGGTTTCGAGGACATCGTCGCGGTCCTCGCCCTGTACCGTCCGGGGCCGATGGGCGTGAACGCGCACACCGACTACGCGAAGCGCAAGAACGGTCTGCAGGACATCAAACCGATCCATCCGGAGCTGGAAGAGCCGCTCAAGGAGATTCTCTCGGAGACGTACGGCCTGATCGTCTACCAGGAGCAGATCATGCAGATCGCGCAGAAGGTGGCCGGGTACTCGCTCGGCGAGGCCGATCTGCTGCGTCGTGCGATGGGCAAGAAGAAGAAGGAGATCCTCGACGAGGCGTACGGCGGCTTCGCCGAGGGGATGAAGAACAACGGGTTCTCCCAGGCCGCGATCAAGGCGCTCTGGGACACGGTCCTTCCGTTCGCGGGCTACGCGTTCAACAAGTCACACGCCGCCGGCTACGGTCTGGTGTCGTTCTGGACCGCGTACCTCAAAGCCAACTACCCGGCCGAGTACATGGCCGGCCTGCTCACCTCTGTCGGTGACGACAAGGACAAGGCCGCGATCTACCTGGCGGACTGTCGCAAAATGGGCATCACAGTGCTTCCGCCGGACGTCAATGAGTCGCGTGCCGATTTCGCGGCCGTCGGCGAGGACATCCGCTTCGGTCTCGCCGCTATCCGCAACGTCGGTTCGGGCGTGGTCGCATCGATCATCGCGACCCGCGAGAGCAAAGGCTCGTACTCGAACTTCTCGGACTACCTCGGGAAGATCGATGTGGTCGCGTGCACCAAGAAGGTGACGGAGTCACTGGTCAAGGCCGGTGCATTCGACTCCATGGAGCATCCGCGCAAGGGTCTGTTCCTGGTGCACGCCGATGCCGTCGACTCGGTCCTCGGGACGAAGAAGGCAGAGGCGATGGGCCAATTCGACCTCTTCGGGGGCTCCGACATCGAAGACGTCGGAGACGTGTTCGCCGTCAAGGTGCCGGACGAGGAGTGGGACAATAAGCACAAGCTCGCGCTCGAACGCGACATGCTCGGTCTGTACGTGTCCGGGCATCCGCTCGCCGGAGTCGAACACGCGATCTCCGCGCAGACCGACACGTCGATCACCTCGCTGCTGGAAGGCAACATCTCCGACGGCGCGCAGATCACTATCGGCGGCATCATCTCGTCGGTCACGCGTCGAGTGAACAAGAAGGGCGAACCGTGGGCCGCTGTCACCATCGAAGACATGGTCGGTGGCGCCGAGGTCTACTTCTTCCCGAGGGCATTCACGGCGTACGGCATGGACTTGGTACAGGACAACATCGTCCTCGTCCGGGCACGCGTCAACAAACGTGACGACTCGTTGATGATCAGCGCCAACGATCTCGCCGTTCCGGACCTCACCGCTGTCGGCACGTCGAAGCCACTGATGCTGACTCTCGCCGCGAATCGATGCACACCTGATCGGATCGGCGCCCTCAAACAAGTTCTGGTCCGTCACCCTGGTACGTCCGACGTCCACGTGACGCTCGTCAGTGACCGCAAGCAGACTCAACTCCGGCTCACCGACGCGCTTCGCGTGAATCCGACGTCGGCGCTGATGGGCGACTTGAAGGCGCTCCTCGGCCCCAGTTGCCTCACCTGACTCTCCGTCTGCTGGGTGTGCGACACATCATGTTTCGGGCACCCGAAACTCTTGATCAGGATGAGCTATCATCGGTGTATGACCACCCTGATTCGTGAGGCGACGCGCCTGATGCCGACGGTCGACGTGGCAGGTGTCAGGTGGCCGCTGAACAAACTGCTCGCGGTGCTGTGCGGAGTGCTCGCCGGCACGTCGGTGATGGTGTTCGGTGGGACGATGGTCGGTGCCGCCTGGATGACCGCAGCGGCGGCGGTCACAGCGTGGTGGGGCGGCTACGCCTGGTACGGCCGACGGTGGGACGATGGACGGCGTGAGTACGCCGCCGACAGCAGTCGATAGTTCCGAGCCGCCCGTCCCAGGTCTGACGCCGAGCAGCATTGATGCTGCCGCCGCGCGACTGGAGGGTGTCGTCTCGAACACGCCTCTCGACACGTGCCCGCGACTCTCGCGTGACTACGGTGCGCAGATCCACCTCAAGCGCGAGGACCTGCAGACCGTGCGGTCCTACAAGATCCGCGGCGCGTACAACGTGATGGCGCAGCTGTCAGAGGCTGAACTGGCGGCGGGTGTCGTCGCGGCGAGTGCCGGCAATCATGCACAGGGTGTCGCGTTCGCGTGCGCCACGATGAAGGTTCACGGCCGGATCTACGTGCCGACCACCACGCCGAAGCAGAAGCGCGACCGGATCGTCTGGCACGGCAACGGTTTTGTCGAGTTGATCCCGGTGGGGGAGACCTACGACGCCGCCGCGTCGGCCGCGCAGTCGGATGTGATGCGGACCGGCGCCACCTGGATTCACGCGTTCGACGACGCACGCACGGCGTCGGGCCAGGGCACGATCGGTCGGGAGATCCTCGATCAGCTCGACGGGCCGCCCGACGTGGTTGTCCTCCCGGTCGGCGGAGCGGGATGCATGGCCGGCATCGTCACCTACCTTCGATCCGTTCACCCTGCGGTGGCGATCGTCGGCGTGGAGCCCGCGGGCGCGGTGTCGCTCGCCGCGGCGCTGGTCAACGGCTCGCCGTATACCCTCGACACGATTGATCCGTTCGTCGACGGCGCCTCGGTCAAGCGGATCGGCGCCCTCGGCCACGCGGTCATGTCGGCCGCCGGTGCTCGAGTCGTCGCGCATCCGGTCCTCGCCGCGATCACCGATGCGCCAGCGGTGCCGGTGATCGAAGCCGACGAGGTCGACCTCGCACCGGGCAGTGTGACGCTCACTCACGTCGACGAGGGGGCGATCTGCTCGACGATGCTCGAGCTGTATCAGAACGAGGGAATCATCGCGGAGCCTGCGGGTGCGCTCGCCACGGCAGCACTGGCCGACCTTCAGATCGCGCCGGGGACGCGTGTGGTGTCCCTGGTGTCCGGGGGCAATAACGATGTCTCCCGTTACGGGGAGATCATCGAGCGTTCCCTCGTGCATCGTGGGCTCAAGCATTACTTCCTGGTGAACTTCCCGCAGGAGCCGGGAGCGTTGCGGCGATTCCTCGACGACGTGCTCGGGCCGGACGACGACATCACTCTGTTCGAGTACGTGAAGCGGAACAACCGAGACACCGGTGCGGCGCTCGTCGGCATCGAGCTCGGCGACCCGTCGGGTCTCGAGGGGCTGGAACGTCGAATGGCGCATTCGCGCCTCGACGTCGAGCGCCTCGAACCGGGAACTCCCGCCTACCGCTACCTGACGTAGCCGAGGGACCGCGTTTCGCCACGCGGCCGGTACTATGTGGCACGCCGTCGTGCCAAATGCCCGAATATGCCCGTTGACTACTGCTGATGCGTCAGTGCTGGATCACAGTAGGTGATTATCTGTGACCCGTGGCACCGGAAACGTGTCGTTCTGTGTATGCTTCGAGCCACAGATCGTGGGGGCCAGGCGGAATCACCGCGTCGCTTCGCCATGACATCGACGATGTGAAGGCAGGGGAGTGAGCACACAGACGGTCGACACCCGGCGCACCGGCATCGGCGAACGCTGGTCTCGCAGCGGCGTCGGAACCTGGTTCCACGATCACGTCACCAAGTCGTTCGAGACATTCGGGCGACAGCTCGCGATGTTCATCGAAGTCTTCGGGGTATTGGCGACGGACATCGCGAAGCGCCGGTTCCCATTCAAGGAATTCATTCGCCAGTGCGCGTTCATGGCGTCCACGTCGGTGTTCCCGACGCTGCTGGTCGCCATTCCAATCGGCGTGATCGTCTCGATCCAGGTCTCCAACATCGCCGGGCAGATCGGTGCGACGTCGTTCTCCGGCGCTGCCACCGGCCTCGGCGTGATCCGCCAGGGCGCGCCGCTGGTCACGTCTCTGCTGCTCGCCGGAGCAGTCGGGTCGGCCATCGCCGCCGATCTCGGCTCCCGCACCATCCGCGAAGAGATCGACGCGATGAAGGTGATGGGCGTCAACCCGATCCAGCGCCTCATCTCGCCTCGCCTCCTCGCGACTATGGTCGTCGCGTTCCTGCTCTGCGGCTTCGTCTGCTTCGTCGGCTTCATCACCGGCTACGTCTTCAACGTGTACGCACAGGGCGGAACGCCTGGCAGCTACACGGGTACGTTCGCGTCGTTCGCGAGTACATCGGACTTGATATTCGCGCTGGTGAAGGCCGTGATATTCGGTGCGATCGTCGCCGTGGTCGCATGTGACCGAGGTCTGAACACCACCGGCGGCCCCGCCGGTGTCGCCAACTCGGTGAACGCGGCCGTTGTGAACTCCGTGCTGTTGCTTTTCACCGTCAATGTGGTGATGACGCAGCTGTTCGCCCTCGTCGTCCCGGCCAAGGTGGTGTGACATGACAGCGTCTCGGTATACGCCGCCACTGCTCAAGCCGCTCGAATGGGGCCGCAAGGGGCTCGAAGCCCCGCGCGACGCGCTCGTCGCGATGGGTCACCTCATCACGTTCCTGGTGAAGTCGATCGGCCTCGCCCCCGTCACCTTCCGGCACTACAAGAAGGAAGTGTGGCGCCTGCTAGCTGACGTCGCATGGGGCAACGGCGCGATCGTCGTCGGCGGCGGCACCGTCGGCGTCATGGTGATCCTCGGCGTCATGGGCGGTGCGACGGTCGGCATCGAGGGCTACACGGCACTCAACCTGCTCGGCATGTCACCGGTGACCGGCGGACTGTCGGCCTTCGCGACAACCCGCGAGATCGCGCCACTGTTGGCGGCGACCGCGTTCACAGCGCAGTCCGGGTGCCGCTTCACCGCACAACTCGGCTCCATGCGCATCAGCGAGGAGATCGACGCCCTCGAGGCGATCGCGATCCGACCTCTCCCGTACCTGGTGACCACCCGAATGGCGGCAGCAGTCCTGTCGATCATCCCGCTGTACGCGATCTCGCTCGCCGCCAACTACATCGCCTGCCAGCTGATGTTCCAGGTGCAGAGCGGGCAGGGCACCGGCACGTACCTGCACTACTTCAACTCGTTCATCATGTCGCGCGACGTTGCGTTCTCATTCGTGAAGGTGATCGTCTTCGTCCTGCTGACCACCTTCATCCAGTGCTATTACGGCTACTTCGCGTCGGGTGGCCCCGAGGGCGTCGGTGTCGCGGCCGGACACGCGATCCGACTGTCGATCATCACGATCGTCTTCGCGAATCTGATCATGACGCTCGTCTTCTGGGGCATGTCCGCCGGAATCAGGATATCGGGGTAACCGTCTATGAGAATCGATACCGGAGGCCGTGACCCGTCACTGTCGACGTACTTCGTGCGCGGCGTGATCTTCGCGGCTGTGGCGGCACTCGTCGTGACGCTGTTGATGATGCGCTACCAGGGCAAATTCGACGACAACACGGAAGTCACGGCACAACTCACCGATGTGGGCGACGGCCTGATCAGCGGTGCGGACGTCCGTTACAACGGCATGATCGTCGGCGAGGTCGACTCGGTGTCGGTGGTCGGCTCGGCCGGTGACCAACGGCGTGACGTGGCGATGCTGCTCGATCCCGGCCAGGCGTCGGGCATCCCGAAGAACACCACGGCGCGCACGGTGCCGTCGAACCTGTTCGGCGTGAACTCGGTCGAGCTGATCCAACCTGAGAACCCGTCGAGCGATCGACTCGGTTCGGGTGACGTCGTTCCGGCCGACACGTCCGAGCCGACGATCCGTCTGCAGGACGCGCAGAACGATCTCCGAACACTGCTCAAGAGTGTGCCGCCGGAGGATCTCGGCATGGTTCTCGGCACCATCGCCGACTCGCTCGACGGCGGCGGCGCGACGTTCTCCACGTTCGTCGGCGTCCTCGACACCTACTGGAAGACGATCAACGCCCAGTTCCCCGCGGGCGCCCCGTCCGGCTTCGACAATTTCAACCGGTCGATCAACGCACTCGCGGCGTCGACGCCCGAATTGCTCGACACACTAGGCAAATCGGTGAAGCCGGCGATGACGATCGTCGAGAAGCAGGACGAGCTGACGGCGTTGCTGACGAACGCGCAGTCGACGCTCGACTCGACTCAGGCGCTGTTCGCCAAGAACGGTGACGGCGGCAAGCGCCTCGTCCACGACCTGAACACGATGCTCGGTGCGCTCATGTACGAACCGAACTCACTGCCCGAGGGCCTCCGAGAGATCTACACACTCGCGACGCGTGTCCTCGGTGTCTTCACGGGTGTGAACGGTCACGTTCAGCTCAACCTCGGCGTTAACTTCAGCGCTTACCAGATGTACACACGGCAGAACTGCCCCGTCTACGACGGCGGGCCATACGGCCAGTTGCGTGGACCCGGCTGTGTCGGACCCGGCACCGGAACAGGGCCGACGATGTCCGGTCCGTTGTCGGTGTACCCGAACTCGATGAAGCGCAAGGCGTCGAAGAACGTACGCGGCGTCACCACGAAGCAGGACCAGAAGACGCTGAGCAAGGCGCTGGGCCGTAAGCCGTCCGCGGCCGAGACCCTCATGGTTGGTCCGCTGGTGTCGGCGACGCCGGAGCAGGGAGGAGAACGGTGAGCGCCAAGAACACCGAGAGCATTCGCAAACCGCTGATCGGGTTCGGTGTGTTCGCGGTCGTCGCAGTCCTGCTGACCTACATCATCTGGTCGACGCTGGAGCGGTCAGTCTCGGGCAGCACCACCGACTTCGCGACCGTGTTCCGAGACGCCTCCGGTCTCAAAGCGGGCGACGACGTCCGCATGGCGGGCGTCCGAGTGGGACGAGTCCAGGACATCACGCTGGAGGACGGCAAGGCGCGTGTGACCTTCGAGGTTCAGGACAGCCAGCACGTCTACGCCAACACTCGTGCCGCGATCCGCTACCAGAACCTCGTCGGACTGCGATACCTGGCGTTGAACCTCGACGGCGCGACGCCGGGCAGTCAGTTGAGCAAGGGTTCGACGCTGCGCCTGCCGGGCGAGGACTCGTTCGATGTGACCAAGCTGCTCGCCGGCTTCCAACCGGTCTTCGACACGCTCACTCCGGAACAGGTGAACTCGATGTCGGAGAGCCTCATCCAGGCCTTCCAGGGTGACGAGGTGTCGCTGTCGCGGACGATCGCCGAGATCGGGCAGGTGGCGGGTGACATGGCGAACCGCGACCAGGTGCTCGGTGCGATCATCACCAACCTGTCGGTTGTGATGCGTGAACTCGCGTCACAGGGCGACCAGGTCAAGACGCTCCTCGACAGTGCCGCGACGCTCGTCGAGAATCTGAACGCCAACTCGGGGGCTTTCGGCACGGCGATCAACAAGATAGGCCAGACCGCGTCCGGACTGGGCGGAGTGCTCTCCGACAGTCGTGAGAGCCTCAAGTCGATCGGATCGACAGGGGTCAGCGCGACGAACGACCTGATCGGAGTCGGTGCGAAGCTCGACTCACTGGCTAAGCAACTGCCGATCTTCCTCGGACACTTCCCGTTCGTCATGTCTCAGGGCGCCTACCTGAACATCTACGCCTGCACGTTGGACATCGCCATCGGCGACGTCCTGCTTCCGCCAGGACTGATCACTCAGATCGGCGGATCCAACCATTCGAGTGTGTGCCAGTGAAGAATCGACTGAAGTCCTCGTACAACGGCAACCGTCGCCTCTGGTGGGGCATCTTCGGTGCTGTCGGGATCATCATCATCCTGGTCGCGACGGTCGGCCTCAGCCAGGCCGAGTTCGGCAAACGAACCTACACCGGCGACTTCGCTCAAGCAGGTGGGGTCCGGCCCGGCGACAAGGTCCGCGTAGCAGGGATCGACGTCGGCGAAGTCACCGACACGAAGCTGGACGGCGACCACGTCACCATCTCGATGGCCGTCGACGACGAAGTGCAGGTCAAGGAGGACGGATCCGCTGAGATCAAGATGTCGACGCTGCTGGGGCAGCGTTATGTGGACATCATCGTCGGCGAATCCGACAAGGACCTGTCGGGGGAGCGGATCACCGACACTCGAGTGCCGTACGACCTGCAACAGACCCTCGCCAAGGGCACCCCGGTGCTGGCCGGGATCAAATCGGAGGATCTCGCCAACAGCATCCGGACATTGAACACGCAGCTCAAGGGTGCACCGGCGATCATGGGCCCGACCCTCGAGGCGCTGACACGGATGTCGAAGATCATCAACGACCGCAGTTCGCAGATCGACACGCTCCTGACGGACACGAAGGCCGTGACCGAACAGGTGCAGAGCAGCCAGTTCCAGCTGTCGATCATCGTCGGTCAGGGTGCTCAGCTCGCGAACAAGATCGCGACCCGTGAACAACTCGTCACTCGCATGCTCGACGGAATCGCGGAACTCACCGAGCAGGCACGGGCCGTCGCTGCGGAGAACGGCAACACGTTCGCTCCGTTGATGGCCAACTTGGACACGATCTCGACCGGGTTGGAGAAGAACCGCGACAACCTACGGAAGCTCCTGGAGGTACTGCCGGTGACCGCGCGCTTGACCACCAACCTCATGGCTGACGGTCCATACGCCAACGGTTACCTGCCGTGGGGACTCTTCCCCGACAACTGGCTCTGCGCCGCGAGGGTGGTGGAAGGATGCTGACCGCTCCCCGCCGTGCTCTCGCCGCGGCCGCCATGACGGCAGTCGTCGCACTCGGCGTCACCGGCTGCTCGCTGATGCCCGCGAGTTGGACCACGACCCTCGGGCAGGCGAAGTCGGTGACCGCGTACTTCGACGACGTGTCCGGTCTGTTCGTCGGGAACGACGTCGCCGTGCTGGGCATGCCCGTCGGCCGCATCACGTCCGTCGAACCGGAGGGCACACGCGTCAAGGTGGTGTTCACCGTGAGCAACGACGTCGACGTCCCTGAAGACGCCACCGCGGCGATCGTCAACACATCGATCGTCACCACGCGTCACATCGAACTGACGCCCGCCTACACCAAGGGGCCTACGCTGCAGGACGGCGGAACGGTCAAGAAGACCGAAGCCCCGGTGGAGATCGGCACGCTGTTCGACGCAGTCGACTCACTGGTGGAGAACCTGTCGGGCGACAAGCCCGGCACCGGTCCGATCGCCGACTTCGTCGACGTCACATCGGGCATCGCTTCGGGCAACGGTGCGAAGCTGCGGGACGCACTCGCCGCGCTGGCCGCCGCAGGCAAGACCGGCGCCGACAACAGCGACTCGCTCACCGAGATCCTCAAGGCGATGAGCACGCTCACGACGGCGCTCACCGACAACTACCCGAAGATGATGGCCTTCTCATCATCGATGACGCAGGTCTCACGAATGCTCGGCGAACAGTCCGTCGGACTCGTCGCAACACTCGACGATCTCAACAAGGCCCTGCAGAACACGTCGGATTTCCTCGAAGCCAACTCCGGCACGATCAGTTCGTCGACGTCCCGGATGGCCGCAGTCACGGCGAATCTCTCGGATTTCTCCCGGGAGGTCGTCGACGGCATCGATATGGCGCCGCTGCTGTTCCAGAACCTCTCGAACTCGATCTCCGCCGAACAGGGCGCATGGCGTGCGTCGGTGCTGCTCGACAAGTCGTTGGTCGACAACGAGTTGTCCAACCGTCTGTGTGAGGCGATCAACGTGAACAAGAAGGGCTGCCGCACCGGTCAGCTGGGTGATTTCGGCCCAGACCTCGGCATCTACTCAGGACTGTTGGGGTTGTTGCAGAAATGAACCGCATGAGAAAGGTCGCAGCGACAGCCGTCGCTCTTGTCACGACAGTGAGCCTGGCCGCCTGCGGCTCGATCCCGGGCCTGACAGTCGAGCAGATCCCACTGCCGGCCCCCGGCGGGATCGGTGACTCCATCACCGTCCACGCGCTGTTCGACAACGCGTTGAACCTGCCGGCCCAGGCTAAGGTCCGCCTCGCGGGAACCGACGTCGGACAGGTCGACGACATCGTTGCGTCGAACTATCGAGCCGATGTCACCATGTCGGTGTCGACAGATGTGAGGCTTCCGGTGGGCACCGGAGCCGAACTCCGTCAGGCAACGCCGCTCGGCGACGTCTTCGTCGCGCTCATTCCGCCTGCGGACTCGTCGAAGGGCTTCATCGCCGACGGCGGAGATCTCACCGGACCGACGTCGGCCGCAGCGACAGTCGAAGACCTGCTGGTCAGCATGACCGGCCTGGTCGACGGTGGCGCCGTCGGAGCGATGCAACGGATCTTCACCGAACTGTCGACCGCACTGTCGGGCAACGCCCCGGAACTCCGTGGCGCGATCGACGGGTTCACCACGGCCATCGACAAGATGAACCGGAATGCGGGCGCGGTCGACAAGGCGTTCGCGACGACGGCGAACCTCACCCAGTCGTTGGCCGACGGACGCGCGCAGTTGGCTGCGTCGATCAACAAGCTTCCCGGTGCGATCGACGCCGTCAACGGTGACATCGGCCTGATCCTGTCCACGCTGGACAAGACGAACAACGTGACCGACGCGACCAACGACTTCCTCCGGTCCGAACGTCAGAATCTGCCGGAGCTCCTCGGGCATCTAAACACCACGTTGATCGCGCTCGGGAATGCGGCGCCGACGCTCGGCCCGCTGGCCGATGCGATGGAGAAGCTGAATCCGAAGTGGATCAAGTCGACGCAGGGTTCGGCGGCACTCGTCTCGGCGAAGGTGTTCTGGCTGACGCCAGGTGCCGGTTTCGACTCGGCGTCGAGGCTGCCAGAGGGTTCAGACATCACTCAGGGCGATCACGCCCTGCAGCAGACGCTTGCTCGACTCCTCGCACGACTGACGGGGCGGTGATCGCACGATGATGACTTGGCTGCGTGAACACAAGATCATGGTCGGCAACCTCTCGCTGGTGCTCGTCATGCTCCTCGGACTGGCGTATCTCGCGTTCGGATCTCTGAGCTGGCGCCCGTGGCAGGGCACCTACGACGTGACCGTCCATTTCCCGCAGTCCGGAGGACTGCAGGAGACCAGCAAGGTGATGCTGCGCGGTTCCGAGGTCGGGCAGGTCCGGACGATTCAAGTGACGCCGACCGACGTCGTCGTGACGATGCGCCTCGATGACGACGTGAAGATCAACAAGAACAGCAAGGTGTCCGCGCTGGGCCTGTCCGGTGCAGGTGAGCAGTACGTCAACTTCACCCCGACGACGAATGACGGTCCGTTCCTTGAGGACGGGGCGGTTGTCGAGGTAGGGCAGACGCACGTGACCGTCGCGTTCTCGTCGATGCTGCAGTCGACGCTCGACGTGGTCGGTCAGATCGATCCGCCGAAGCTGACGGCGTCCCTCCAGCAGTTGGAGATCGCCCTCAACGACCGTGGCCCGAACCAGTTGAAGTCGATCTTCCACTCGGGTGGCGTGATCTTCGCCGATCTGGCCAAGACACTTCCGCAGACGACGAAGTTGATTCAGAACCTCGGGACCATCTTCAAGACGACCGCCAACGCTCAGCCGGACCTCGACGCTCTCGCGAAGGGCTTCAACAAGGTCGCCACGGCGGCGGCGAATGCGGACGGCGAACTCCGACAGTTGCTCGGCCGCGGACCCGCACAGTTCAGCTCGCTCGCCGGTTCACTGTCGACGATCAGCGACCCGATCGCCGACCTCGTCAAACAGTTCGCCGACATCGCACGCCAGGGCGCGTTGCGGGCGCCGACGATGGCGACGCTCTTCCCGTCGATCCGTGACGGCAGCGTCCAGGCTCAGAAGATGTTCCACGACGGCGCCTGGTGGGCTTTGGCCTCGATCTACCCGAGGCCCTCGTGCAATTACTCGATCGCGCCGACGCCGCCCACCCAGGTGCTCGAACTGACAGTCCCGAAGAACCTATACTGCGTGACCAACGACCCGACGCTGCAGACCCGCGGCGCGGCGAACGCTCCGCGCCCCAAGGGCGACGACACCGCCGGTCCGCCGCCGAACTATGATCCGAACGCGCGTACCGTTCCGCTCGACCGATAGAGAAAAGGACACATGAGTTCCGAGACACCAGAGACTGACACCACCGACGACTCCACGGTGAACCTCGACAAGACCGGTGACGACATCGTCGACGAGGCGACTGTTGAGACCGAAGAGGTGAAGGTCTCCGGCGTCGCAGCAAAAGCCAAGGCGAAAGCGCAGGCGCGCGAGGCGGAAGCCGCAGCCGACCGCGAGTTCACGGTGTCGGCGCGCACGCTCAAGCGAATCGTCGCCGGTGTGGTCGGTGTTGCTGTCGTCGTCGCCATCGCCTTCGGCGGATGGGCCCTGTTCGACACCAAGCGTGAACTCGCAGCGTTCGACGACTCCCAGAGCGCAGCGTCGGCCTTTGTGACGAAGTACTTCGAGGTGTTGTTCAGCAAGGACCAGTCGGCGTCGGCCTTGAAGGACGCAGTGCTTCCCATGACGACGGGCGCGTTCCACGATCGTGTCGAGAAGGACTCGCAGGGCGCGGTCGACTTCGCCAAGGAGACGAAGATCGACAACTTCACCACGAAGGTCACGTCGTCGTCGGTGAAGACGTTCAGCAAGGATCGGGCGGTTGTGGTGATCGCCGTGGAGTTGAAGGGCACCAGCGCCACCGCGCCGACCGGCGGCACCAACCTGGCGTTGGTTCAGCTGACCGTCGACAAGGTCGACGGGGACTGGCTCGTCTCCGATTTCGCCGTGGTCCCGGGTGTTCCGAACGGAGCGAGCACCCCGGGAGCTCCCACGGCACCCGCACCTGCTCCGCAGCCGGGCGGCTGACGGCCTAGAGAAGCTCGAGGATCGCGAAAGGACGTGAGCCGAGAATGGTCGCGGCAGTGACCTTCTCGGAGTGATCATCTCCCGTCTCGGCGTCACGCCAGAGTCCGGGAGGGAGCGGCACCAGGGCCTCGTCGCGTGCCTCGACGGTGCGGAAGGTGTGCGCCAGACGCACGGCCAACACAACCACTCGGGCTTCACCGTCGACGTCGCGCGAGAACCCGACGACGTGTGTCGAGTTGGTGCCCTTCGACATGATGTCGGTGTAGCCGCTGCCGCGCCCGAACGCCTCCGGAGTGCGGCGGCGTACGGCGAGGGCGGTGATGATCGCGCGGGTCTTCGGGTGATCGAGTGACTGCGTGTAGTCCACCGGTCTGCGGTTGTCCGGATCAGTGAGCGAGTCGTCCCACCACTGGCTGCCCTGGTAGATGTCACCGACTCCCGGCAGTAGTAGCGAGAGGACCTTGCGGGCGATCGCCTCGTCACGGCCGGCGTCCGCGATGACATCGACGAAGTTGCTGATCAGTGTGGTGGCGGGACCCGTGTAAAGGGAGTCGAGCCATGCGAGCATCATGCGTTCGGCGTCGTCGTCGACGGCTGTCCACGACGAGATGAGACCGGCTTCGCGCATCGCTTTGCGTGCGTACCGAGCGAGCCGATCCCGTAGCGCGATGTCCGGCACATCGCCCTGCGGCCAGACGCCGACGATGTTCTGCAGGAGGAAGTACGCGGTGCGTTGGTCCGGTGGAGGGACGACCCGCCAGAGGGTCATCACAAGCACGGACCAGCGTTGTGGAGTCTGCGCGATGACGGCGATCCGTGCGCGAACATCTTCGCTGCGTTTTGTGTCGTGTGTAGACAGCGCGTTCATCGACAGCGGCCAGTCCCGGGCGCGGTCGGCGTGATGACCGTGGAACTCGGTGCGGTTGACCGATGGAACGAGGGGCGAGCAGCCCAGTTCGTTGTTCGACACGAGTCGACCGGTCCGGTGGTACCCGATGTCCTCCATCGCCTTCGCATTGACGGCGGCGACCGCTTCGCCGAGACGGGCGATCGCGCTCGGGGCGTGATCGCGATGAGTGAACGCGTACGCCAGTGCGTCCAACGCATCCGACATCGTCGGGTTGGCGTCGGCGATCCGGTCGATCGAGGCGACGACGTCCTCGACGAGCGACGGGTAGTCGGGTCGAGCCAACCTGGCATCGCAGATCAGGGTCGTCACGGCTTGCTGGATGTTGTGGACCGGCACGTCGGGTGCGGCGGCCGCGAAGAGCTCGGTGGTACGGCGGACGCGGTCGGAGAACAGATCTATCAAAGTGACGTGCTTGAGGTTCTTCGCGCGGCGGGTGAGGTCGTCGCCGTCGCCGCTGACCCCCGTCATCCGCTGGCTGATCTCCGACAATTCGATGGTTCCCGATGCGGCGGTGTAGGCGCCTTCGATGACGCGGAGCGTGTCGTATCCGGTGGTTCCATCAACGACGAGCGCAGGATCCAGACGTTCACCGACCGAGAGCCCTTTCTCGACGTAGAGAAGTCGGTCGCCGATCAGTCGGCGCAGGCGCGCGCAATACCCGACGGGGTCGGTCAATCCGTCCAGATGATCGACTCGGACGCCGTCGAAGAGGTCCTCGGCCACTAGGTCGGTCAGCCATCCGTGGGTGGCGTCGAACACGTCGACGATCTCCTGCCGGAGCGCCGCGAGGTCGTTCACGGCGAGGAAGCGCCGATAGCCGATCTGCATGCTGTCGAACGGAACCAGTCGATACTGCTGCCGAGAGAGGACCGCGAGGGGATCATCGCCGCGTGCCACAGTCCCGTCAGCGGTCGCCAGGACTCGCTCGTGGAGTGACAGGTGACCGTCGTCGTCGAGCCGCAGTGCAGTGAGGTCGCCGTCGGCGTCCAACCACGGCAGGCACAGGGCGCCGTCGCCGAAGTTGAGATCAAGATCGAAGTAGTGGGCGTACGTCGAGTCCGGGCCGTTCCGCAGCACATCGGACCACCAGGGGTTGTGGCGTGCATCGGAGATCCCCAGGTGATTCGGCACGATGTCGAGGATCACGCCGATGCCGACTGCTCGAGCGTGTGCGCGAAGCAGGCGGAAACCGTCGAGGCCGCCCAACCCCGGGTCGATGCGGGCCGGCGGGCACCAGTCGTAGCCGTGGGTGGAGCCGGGCATCGCCTGGAGGATCGGTGACAGGTAGAGGTGGCTGACGCCGAGGTCAGCGAGGTGATCGAGGATTCCGACTACCTCGGCGAAAGCGAAGTCGGGCGTCAACTGGACGCGGTACGTCGCTATCGGCTCCACGCGATGATGTTACCGACCCGGACGCCCGTTCACGGGCGTCCGGCAACGGCGCCGGCGACGATGACGGCGAGTCCGGAGGCGAACTCCGCGTCGAAGTCGCGACCGGACGGCTCGATGACGCCGAGCCGCTCCATCTGGGTGCGGGTCTGCTCCTCGATCGTGAGGCCGATCGTCAACTGGCACACGGCCGTGGCGACGCCGGCGGACGTCTGGGTGTCGAGACCTCCGTCGCGGGCCACCCCGACGACGAGGTCGACCGCATCACGACCCGACAGGCCCGAAGCCCACGCGGAGGACACGATCTCGGCGCTGTCTGGAACGGCGAGCAGGGCTCGGCGCATGGAGATCGCGACGTCGCGGATCCGGTCGGGGAGCTCGCGTCCCTCATGCGAGGTGACTGGGTGCGACATGACAGGAGCGAGGATGTCGTCGGCGAGTGCGGCGAGCATCGACTGCTTGTTCGGGAAGTGCCAGTACAGCGCGTTCGGGCGAACTCCGAGGTCGGTCGCGAGGCGACGCATCGTCAGGTCGGCGAGGCTGTGCTCGGCGAGGATGGCGCGCGCGGCGGCGAGGACGTCGGCCCGGGTGTTGCTCACCAGCCAACCATAGCGACCTGTACGGCGTACAGGTACTTCCTGTACGGTGTTCAGGATCAGTAGGTCGGCTGTGACCTGACACGACGAGAGGAGCGGGAGTGGGTCCCGACACGATTGCGCAACTAGACGCAGACCACGTGTGGCACCCGTACGGGGGATTCCCGTCATCGACTCGCCCGAGAATCGTCGAATCGGCATCCGGCGTCCACCTTCGTTTCGCCGACGGGACAGAGGCCGTCGACGGCATGAGTTCGTGGTGGGCCGCAATCCACGGTTACCGGCACCCGGTGCTCGACGCCGCCGCCGCACGGCAGCTCGGACGGATGTCGCACGTCATGTTCGGGGGACTCACCCACGAGCCCGCCGCTCGGCTCGCAGGTCTGCTCGTCGACCTCACCCCCGGCGCACTTCGGAAGGTGTTCTTCGCCGACTCCGGGTCGGTGTCGGTCGAGGTGGCCGTCAAGATGGCGATCCAGTATCAACGCGGACGCGGACTCGCCGGTCGAACCAAGATCCTCACCTGGCGCGGTGGCTACCACGGCGACACGTTCGCTCCCATGAGCGTGTGCGACCCCGACGGCGGCATGCACACGATGTGGCGAGGAGTGCTCGCCGAGCAGGTGTTCGTACCCGCGCCGCCGACCGACTTCGACCCGGCCTACATCGCCGCGCTCGACCGGTCGCTCGCCATTCATGCAGGCACGATCGCCGCGGTGATCGTCGAACCGATCGTCCAGGGAGCAGGCGGCATGCGCTTCCACGATCCGCAGTTGGTCGCAGAACTGCGCACGTTGTGCAATGTGCACGATGTGTTGTTGATCTGCGACGAGATCGCCACCGGGTTCGGTCGCACGGGGGAGATGTTCGCCGTCGACCATGCCGAGGTGACGCCGGACATCATGTGTGTCGGCAAGGCTCTCACCGGCGGATACATGACGCTCGCGGCCACGCTCACCACCGACGAGGTGGCGGATGTGATCAGTCGGGGCGAGGCGGGCGGTCTCGCCCACGGGCCGACGTTCATGGCGAATCCACTGGCCTGCGCGGTCGCCTGTGCATCGATCGGAGTCCTCGCCGAATCCGACTGGCGCATCCGCGTTCCCCAGATCGAACAGCGCCTCGCCGACGGTCTGGCGCCGCTCTCCGCACTGGACGGGGTCGTCGACGTCCGCACACTCGGCGCGATCGGAGTGGTCGAACTCGACAGGCCCGTCGATATGGTCGCCGCCACCGACGCCGCGCTTGATGCAGGCGTGTGGCTGCGTCCGTTCCGGAATCTGATCTACACGATGCCCCCGTTCATCGCCGACGACGCTCAGCTCGCGACGATCACCGCCGGCATCACCGCAGCCGTTCAAGCGACCCTCCAGTCCCGGCAGGGAGTGCCGGCATGACCGCGGCGTGGCTCGCCGACGTCGCCGAGCGCACCGCCGCTGCCGGGCTGCACCGGGCACCTCTCGCGCGACAGTCCGGCGCCACCGAGATCAACCTCGCGTCCAACGACTACCTCGGACTGTCGACGCATCCCGACGTGATCGCGGGCGCACACGCCGCGATCGACAGTTGGGGCACCGGTTCGACGTCGTCGAGACTCGTGGTCGGCACCGTTCAGGCGCACATCGATTTCGAGAGGGACTTCGCCGACTTCGTCGGCGCCGACGCGGCACTGATGTTCTCGTCGGGATACCTCGCCAACGTCGGAGCCGTGACCGCGCTGGCCGGCCGAGGCGATCTGATCGTGAGCGACACGGGAGCGCACGCCTCGTTGATCGACGGCTGCCGACTGTCTCGCGCTCGTGTTGTCGTCGTCGATCGCGGAGATCATCACGCCGTGCGCCGTGTGCTGGCCGAGCGGACAGAGGACCGGGCGCTTGTGGTCACCGACTCCGTGTACAGCATCGACGGAGGTCTGGCACCGCTGCGTGAGTTGTACGCCGCGACTCGTGCAACGGGCGCGACTCTGCTGGTCGATGAGGCTCACGCGATCGGTGTGCGTGGACCGGGTGGTCGGGGACTGGTCGCCGAATGCGGTCTCGCGGGTGCCCCCGACCTGGTGGTGACCGCGGTGTGCTCGAAGTCGTTGGGTGCGCAGGGTGGCGTGGTGGCCGGGTCGGCACTGCTCCGGGACCATTTGATCGACCATGCGCGGACCTTCATCTTCGACACCGGTGTGAATCCGGCAGCGGTCGGCGCCGCTCACGCCGCGTTGCGTGTGCTTGTCGCGAACCAGGACCTCCCCGAGCGCCTGCTCGCCGGCGCGCGGCGTATCGCAGCTGCGATCGGCGCGGCCAGGCCCGAGTCGGCAGTCGTCTCGCTCGTCGTCGGCGACCCCGTCGCGGCAGTCGCCGCAGCGCAGGAATGCCGAGACCGGGGAGTGCTCGTCGGCTGCTTCCGGCCGCCGTCGGTGCCGGAGGGCACCTCGCGTTTGCGGTTGACGATGCGCGCCGACGTCGACGACGCGACCATCACCACAGTCGCAGCGGTCGTCCGAAACGCCCTCGGCGTGGCTGGTGCGGCGTGACTGCCCGAATCGTCGTTGTCACAGGTACCGGGACCGACGTCGGAAAGACGATCGCAGTCGCGGCCCTCACGGCGTCGGCGCGGGCGAACGGACTGAGCGTCGGCGTCTGCAAACCGGCCCAGACGGGCGTCGCGCCCGGTGAGTCCGGGGACCTCGCCGTGGTGACCGCTCTCGTGGGTGACGTCCCGACTCGTGAACCGGCTCGGTACCCCGAGCCTCTCGCTCCGGAGACCGCCGCGCGGCGCGCGGGTCAGGCCCCTGTGACGCTTGACGACGTTCGCGCGGCCGTCTCTGACCTGGCACATGAGTGCGATCTCGTGATCGTCGAAGGCGCGGGGGGAGTTCTCGTCCGGCTCGCGCCCGATCTCACGGTTCTCGATCTCGCGCGGGACCTCGGAGCGCAGGTTCTCGTCGTCACCGATCCCGGTCTCGGAACGCTCAACCACACCGAACTCACCGTCCGAGAGATCAGGCGCGCGGGACTCGGGGTCGACGGCCTGATCATCGGATCGTGGCCGCGACAGCCCGATCTCGCAATGACGTGCAATCGCGACGACCTTGAACGGCTCACCGGCGTGCCGATCGTCGCGGTCCTGCCTGCCGGTGCCGGATCGCTCGACCCGGCGGCCTTCCAGAACCACGCACCCACCTGGGTGCGCAGCCCCATCACCAGCCCGATCACCACACAGCCAGGAGTACACCCGTGACGACAACCGAACAGCAGAACGACCCGACCGGGACGGCCACCGACGACATCCTCGCGATCGCCCGGGAGCAGGTCCTCGAACGCGGAGTGGGGCTGGACCGCGACCAGGTGCTGCGTGTCCTGCAACTGCCGGAGGACCGGCTCACCGAACTGTTGGCGCTGGCGCATGATGTGCGCATGCGTTGGTGCGGCCCGGAGGTCGAGGTCGAGGGCATCATCTCGCTGAAGACCGGGGGCTGCCCCGAGGACTGCCACTTCTGCAGTCAGTCGGGACTCTTCTCCTCGCCGGTCCGCAGTGCATGGATCGACATCCCGTCACTGGTCGAAGCCGCCAAACAGACGGCCAAGACCGGCGCCACCGAATTCTGTATCGTCGCAGCCGTGCGCGGACCGGACAAGCGCCTGCTCAGCCAGGTCGCGGCAGGCATCGAAGCGATCCGCAACGAAGTCGACATCCAGATCGCGTGCAGCCTCGGCATGCTCACCCAGGAGCAGGTCGACGAGTTGGCGGCGATGGGCGTCCACCGGTACAACCACAACCTGGAGACGGCCCGCAGCCATTTCCCGAACGTCGTCACCACCCACACGTGGGAGGAGCGGTGGGGAACGCTGCGTATGGTCCGCGATGCGGGCATGGAGGTGTGCTGCGGCGGCATCCTCGGCATGGGCGAGACCCTCGAGCAGCGCGCCGAGTTCGCCTCCGACCTCGCGTCCCTCGACCCCGATGAGGTTCCGCTGAACTTCCTGAACCCGCGTCCGGGCACCCCTTTCGGAGACCTCGACGTGCTGCCCGCCTCCGAGGCGCTGGCCGCCGTCGCCGCGTTCCGGCTGGCGCTGCCGCGCACCATTCTGCGGTTCGCGGGTGGGCGCGAGATCACCCTCGGCGACCTCGGAGCGCAGCAGGGAATCCTCGGCGGCATCAACGCGGTGATCGTCGGCAACTACTTGACCACTCTCGGCCGCCCCGCCGAGAGCGACCTCGATCTCCTCGCCGATTTGTCGATGCCCATCAAGGCGCTCAATGACACGATCTGACACGTCGTCCGCGGGGTGTAGCGTTGTGAAGGATTCGCCTGAAGAAGGAGGCAGACGCCTGATGGTCCCGACACCGCTCGCAGAGCCGTTGAAATTCGGTGTCTTCACCGGGGTGGAGCTGGAAGTCCAGGCTGACGACGCCGTGCCGACAGCGGCCCGAATGGGTCTCGAACCGCCACGATTCTGCGGACAGTGTGGCCGTCGGATGGTGGTACAGGTGCGTCCGGACGGCTGGGACGCTCGCTGTTCACGTCACGGTACCGTCGACTCGGTGGAGCTCGGGCGTCGATGACCACCGCCGCACCTTCTCGCCGTGCCCCTGCGAGCCCGAATACGGTGGACCGTCGTACTCCGGTGGCGTTCGTACTGGTGGTCCTCGGACTGTCGGTGTTGGTCGGCGCACTGTGGGTGTGGCTCGCGCCTCCCGTGACGGTGACGGTCCTTCATGGCGGAGACGCTCGGTTCTCTGAGGGAGCGTCGGCGAACCTGTTCGGCGGAGTCGCGGTGTTCGCGCTGCTGTCGTTCGGGCTCGGTGCGGTGCTCGCTCTCGCCGGCTGGTTCGGCCTCCCGCACATGCGCGGTGTGCCGGGGCTGATCCTGACCACGGTGATGGCAGTGGTGTCGTCCGGGCTGGCGATGAACATAGGGACGTGGATAGCGGAGGCGGTCCGCCCCGACCTCAACCGGGCGAGTCCCGGCGAGTACCACCTCACCACGAAGCTGTGGTTCGACAGTGGATCGACTCCGCCGTGGCTGCTGCTCATCTGTGCGCCGACGGCTGCCCTGATCGTCTACTTGATCTGCGTGTTGACGGCGAAGAATCCGACCCTCCGGCCGGGTGATCCCGCGGGGTCAGAGTGGGGGACGCAGGGTGGCGAACTCGTCGGTCACGCGCAGGCGGGAATCGGCGAAGGCGTACAGGCTGGGTGGGCGCCCGCCGGTCCGGCCGGTGCGACCTACCGTCCCGGTGGCGACCACAACACCGCGTCTGGACAGAATCCGCAGCAGGTTGGTCGCGTCGACGGGGTAACCGAGGGCGGCCCCGTAGATCTCGGAAAGCTCTGACATCGAGAACGTTCCCGGGGCGAGTGCAAACGCGATGTTCGTATAGGAGAGTTTCCCGGCGAGGCGTTGACGCGCCAGGTCGACGATGTCGCGGTGGTCTCCGGCGAGCTCCGGCAGATCGTCGACGTCGAACCACGCTGCCGCGGCGGTAGCCGGATCGGCCGGGATGTCGCGGGGAACGAGCCCGAGGAAAGTCGATGCGATGGTTCGCCTGGCGGGCACTCGATCCGGGTCGGAGAACACCGACAGCTGTTCCAGGTGCGCGACTCGGGTCAGATCGGCCTGTTCGCCGAGGTGACGACCGGCCGATGTCGGGAGCGTGTCGCGGTCGCCGACAAGTCCTCCTGGAAGCCGCCACGGGTCGGACTCGTCGGATGCGCGATGCAGCAGCACATGCAGCGTGTGTCCGCGGTCACCGCACTCGCGGACCTGGAACACGGCAGTGAGGACCTCGACGTCCACGGAGCTCGGCATGCGTCGATTCTAGGGTGTTACCATGGCCGCAGGGTTATCGACCATCAGTCGGAAACCTGCTCCGGCGGCTCAGCCCGTCGTCGGAGACGCTGCGAATGGAGTGTTCCTCGCCATGACCACAGACACCGTGATCACACGAACCGAGACCGACCTCGGCATGCCCGACCCGCGCCACGGGATTCCCGCCGCGTACGGGGGAGTCGAGGCCGACGCCGCCTGGGCGGCCGAGATAAAGCGGCTCGCCAAGGCCCGCAACGCGACGATCCTGGCCCACAACTACCAGTTGCCCGCGATCCAGGACATCGCCGACCACGTCGGCGACTCGCTCGCACTATCGCGCATCGCCGCCGAGGTCGACGCCGACGAGATCATCTTCTGCGGCGTTCACTTCATGGCGGAGACCGCCAAGATCCTCAGCCCGGGCAAGCGTGTCCTGATCCCGGACGAGCGAGCCGGATGCTCGCTCGCCGACTCGATCACCGCCGACGACCTGCGCGCGTGGAAGGCCGACTACCCCGACGCCCTCGTCGTGTCCTACGTGAACACAACGGCCGAGGTGAAGGGACTGACGGACATCTGTTGTACGTCGTCGAACGCAGTTGACGTCGTCGCCTCGATCGACCCGGACCGTGAGGTCCTGTTCCTCCCGGATCAGTTCCTCGGCGCGCACGTCAAGCGCGAGACCGGCCGCGACAACATTCACATCTGGGCAGGCGAGTGCCACGTTCACGCCGGCATCAACGGCGACGAGCTCACCGATCAGGTCGACTCGCACCCCGACGCGGAACTCTTCATCCACCCGGAATGCGGCTGCGCGACGTCGGCGCTGTACCTCGCGGGTGAGGGGACGGTGCCCGCGGACCGCGTCCAGATCCTGTCGACGGGCGGGATGATCGACGCCGCCAAGGCCACGCACTCCAAGCAGGTCCTGGTCGCGACCGAGGTCGGCATGCTGCACCAGTTGCGCAAGGCCGCCCCCGAGGTCGATTTCCAGGCGGTCAACTCGCGTGCGGCGTGCCCGTACATGAAGATGATCACCCCGGCGGCGCTGCTGCGTTGCCTGCGTGAGGGCAAGGACGAGGTGCACGTCGCGCCCGACGTCGCCGAGCGGGCTCGCGCGTCGGTCCAGCGGATGATCGAGATCGGCAATCCGGGCGGTGGCGAATGACGTCCCGGGCGAGCGAAGCGGGGGGAAGCTTCATCGGAGACTCCGACGTACACGATGACTTGAGCGTGGAGATCGGCGAGGACGTCCTCGCGCTGATCCGGACCGCTCTCATCGAAGACCTGCGGTACGGGCCGGACATCACGTCTCTCGCGACAGTCCCCGCCGACGCGGTCGCCGAAGCAAGAGTCGTCTCCCGGCAGTCCGGTGTGATCGCCGGGCTGCCGGTGGTCCGCGCGGTGTTCGACGAGGTGATCGGCGCAGACCGCTACACGGTCTCGGAGGAGCTCGCCGACGGTTCGCGGGTGGAGCCCGGCACCGTGGTGCTGGCCGTCACCGCGCCGACGGGTGCCCTGCTGACCGCCGAACGAACCGCACTGAACATCCTCTGCCATCTCTCCGGAATCGCAACGGCCACAGCCGCATGGGTCCACGAGGTCGAGGGCACCGGCGCCAAGATCCGTGACTCACGGAAAACGCTCCCCGGCCTGCGTGTGCTTCAGAAGTACGCTGTCCGAGCCGGCGGTGGAGTCAACCATCGCATGGGTCTCGGCGACGCCGCGCTCATCAAGGACAACCACGTCGTCGCCGCAGGCGGGGTCGCCGCAGCGCTGAACGCGGTTCGCGCCGCGGCGCCCGACGTGCCGGTCGAAGTCGAAGTCGATTCGCTCGACCAACTCGATGAGGTCCTGGCCCTCTCGCCCCAACTGGTGTTGCTCGACAACTTCGAGCCGTGGGCCACGCAGATGGCCGTCCAGCGTCGTGACAAGCGTGCCCCGGACACGAAACTGGAGTCGTCCGGAGGCCTCACGCTCGACGTCGCCCGCGACTACGCGAAGACCGGTGTCGACTACCTCGCTGTCGGGGCGCTCACACACTCCGTCACCGTCCTCGACCTCGGTCTGGACATGTGAGTGGTGGACTGACTCATGCCCGGCCGGACCGGCCGAAGGACGTGTACGTCGCGTCGAGCTTCTGCTCGGCGACTCGGTCGTTGGCACCGGATCAGGGAACCGCGTCAAGTGCGGCAGTCGCCGATTCGCGATGCCTTCCGCGCCGAACTGTATGGCCGAGACCTGGATCGTCAGGCGATCGGCGCACAACAGCGTGTTTCATCGCTTGACTATTGGTGCCGGCGTGCACGTCGTCGCAGTTGTGCTGGCTCGCAGATCCCGCCGGGCGGCGGCCGCTTGACGTGACGAATCCGCTGCGCGGCATCATGGAACGGTGAATCCGACCGTGCACGCCGCACCTCTGGCCGACATCGATCCGGTGACCCTCTACAGGTTGATGCAGTTGCGGGTGGATGTGTTCGTGGTCGAACAGGAGTGCGCCTACCCCGAGCTCGACGGTCGAGACCTTGAGCCGTCGGCGGTTCAGTACTGGTGCACCGACCTCGACGGCGCGCCGATCGCCACGGCCCGGCTCCTGACCGACGAACTCCCGGACGGCACCATGCTGCTGCGCATCGGTCGCGTGTGCACTCGCCATGAACTTCGCGGAAACGGTCTGGTCAGACTCCTCGTCGACCGGATCGTCGCAGATATCGGTGACCGGCCGAGCGTCCTCGACGCTCAAGCGCACCTCGAACAGATGTACGCCCGCTGGGGCTACGTCGCCGACGGCCCGGAGTTCGTCGAAGACGGGATTCCCCACGTACCCATGCGCCGCTGAGAACTTCGGCGACGATTTTCGATGTGAGACCGGAAACGTCGCCATCGTTGATCGCTGTGACAGCATCGTGCCCATGAGTCTTCTCTGGGACCAGCACGCGTGCCTGCCGCTCGAAGTCGGGGCCGATGTGCACCAGTTGAATCGGTTCGACAACTCACGACCGACGTACGTCTCGGTCAATGCAGGGTATTCGCCGCACAGTTTCGCCCAGACGGTCGCGTTGCTCGACTACTTTCGCAGCGCAGTCAATGTGACGCAGGGCATGGCACTAGCTGCGAGCGTCGACGACGTCCTGGAGATCAGTGCGCGCGGCGACATCGCGATCGGTTTCGACCTGGAGGACTCCGCACCTCTCGACGGCGACCTCGACAACCTCGGGCGACTCGCTGACCTCGGCGTCCGGACGATGTTGCCGACCTACAACCATCAGAATCGCGCGGGCGGCGGGTGCCTCGACGCCGCCGACGGCGGTCTCACTCCTTGGGGTGCAGACCTGGTCAGGCACATGAACGAGGTCGGCGTCGTGCCGGACGGCTCGCATTGTGGGCGTAGGACCGCGCTCGACATGAGCGATGTGACGGCGGCACCGATGATCTACAGCCACTCGTGCATGAACTCGGTGTGGGAGCACCCGCGGAACATCACCGATGAGCAGGCCCTCGCCTGTGCAGCGACCGGCGGCGTCGTCGGTGTAACGGGGGTCGGGATCTTCCTCGGCCCGAACACTCCGACACTCGAGATGATGATCCGTCACCTCGAATACGCCGTCGATGTCGTCGGCATCAACCACGTCGGCATCAGCTCGGACCATTCGTTCGATGTCGACGATTTCCAACGCGAAGTCGCCGAACACCCAGAGGCGTTCGACGAGTCGTACACGCGGTGGGGCCTGATCCGGTGGATGCAGCCCGAGGTGTTCGTGACGCTCGGTGAGGCACTCTCCGACCGAGGCTGGTCGGAGGACGACGTCGCGGCGGTGCTCGGAGGCAACTTCCTTCGTGTCGCGCGGCAGTCGTGGTCGTCGAACGAATGACACACTGCCGGATCTGACAGGATCCGTTGTGTACCGTGACGTGCGTGAACCTGGACGTCGGCAGTGAGTTCGCGGGGTATGTGATCGAGCGATTGCTCGGTGCCGGCGGGATGGGCGAGGTCTACCTCGCCACGCACCCACGACTGCCCCGGCACGACGCGCTGAAGGTGCTGGCTCCGCAGTTCTCATCGGATCCCCACTACCGGGCGCGTTTCGAGCGCGAAGCCGAACTCGCAGCTGCGCTGAGGCACCCGGCGATCGTTCCCGTGCACGACCGCGGCGAGCACAACGGTCGACTCTGGATCGCGATGGCGTTCGTTGACGGCGAAGACCTAGCGGATCGGCTCCGAGCACACGGTCCCTTCCCTGCGAACCAGGTGCGACTCGTGGCCAGCACGGTCGCTGGCGCGCTCGACAGAGCGAACGCGCGCGGGCTGGTCCACCGTGATGTGAAGCCGGCGAACATCTTGCTCAGCAAGGACGGCGACATCTTGCTCACCGACTTCGGGATCGCACGGTCTACATCTGTCGACGCCGCGCTGACGTCGACGGGGACTGCCGTCGGAACCGTCGACTTCGCATCGCCTGAGCAACTTCAGGGTCTGAACGTTGACGGTCGGAGCGACCAGTACTCGCTGGCCTGCACGGTATTCGCTCTGCTCACGGGCCGCGCACCGTTCGCCGCGTCTAGCGCCGCGCGGGTGATCGTCAGTCAACTGAACGACCCGCTGCCGAGCGTGCGGGCCGTTCGGCCGGATCTCGCACC
This sequence comes from Gordonia sp. PDNC005, assembly GCF_016919385.1. NCBI lineage: Bacteria > Bacillati > Actinomycetota > Actinomycetes > Mycobacteriales > Gordoniaceae > Gordonia > Gordonia sp. PDNC005. The sequence goes on along the minus strand of NZ_CP070351.1, from coordinate 2,107,086 downwards.
GGCCGTCGACGATGTCCTCCAGCGGGCGACGGCGAAGAATCCCGCGGCACGATTCACCACGTCCGCGGAGTTTGCCGCGGCGCTCGACCAGGCTTTGGCGCGGGTGCCGCGGGCCGCATCGCCGACATTGCCGCCTATCTCGTCACCACCGCAGGTGTTTGTCCACGCTCCACGCGCGATGGCCGCCGGATCACCGAAGCGGCCACGATCGGGCCGACGCATGGCCCTGGTCGTCGGTGCGATCATCGCCACCCTGATCGTCGTCGCAGGCGGGGTCTGGTTTGCACTTCCAGACACTCTCAAAGCAGGGCAGGGCGATTTCGTCCAGGAACCGACAGATGCCGCCCGCGCGCTCGAACTGCCCGAAGTGACGCCGGCCTTGGCGTCGCTCGAGGCCGAACCGACCGCGGGCGCGTGGCGATACGCGCCGCCGGGCGTCGACCAGACATACGGGGTACGAGTTGTCGGTGCGGTCGGCGACATGGTGCTCGTCGGCCGTGACGGCGCCCTCGACATCGTTGACACATCGACGGCGAAACTCCTCCGAACTGCACGAATCTCGGGCGACGACGCTCCCACCGATTGCGGTATCAACGGCTCAGGCGCGTGGGCGGCGTGTCGTGTCGGGTACAACGGTCGGATCGTGATCGTTGATCTCGCACGAGCAGCGGTCACCGGTTCGACGAGCGCACCCGGGTCGTCGATGTCGTACGCGGTGGTAGGGGACTCGGTTGTGATGTCCACCGGATCGGGCGACGACTATTCGGTCACGGTGGTGAACAGTCGAGGCGGAACCGTGTGGGAGCGGGAGTCCACCAAGAAGGTGATTCTCGGCGGCTCCGTTGTCGCGGTGACACCTGCGCCGAACGGCGACGCATTCTTCAAGGCCGAGACGATCGCTGTCCGTGTGAGCGACGGCAAAGACCTCGCCCGGGTGGCGAAACCCGACGACAAGTATGTGGAGGAACCGCGTCTGACGCCGTACGCGTCGGGTTTTGTCCTGGGCGACCACTTCTACAACAACGACGGTAAGCAGCTCGCTGCGATTCCCGGCGGCTGGCAGCCGATCTATGTCGCGCAGGGCAGCGTACTCACCGTGCCCGCTCCGGCGCTGCCGATGATGGCGAACCTCGACAAGCAGATCGGCGTCATCGACCCCGCCAACGGAGAGGTCCTCTGGTCTCGCGAACTCGACGGTGCCTACAGCGCACATGCGAAGGCGTCTGGACGTGGCGTGATCATCGACAACATGAGCAGCGGAGAGAACGACGCACGTCGATTCGCGTGGTACGACCTGGCCACCGGAGTCGGAGCGTCGCGGACGATCGCCTCGCTGTACGACACCCTCGGTTCTGACGGGACACGGATTGCGGTGTCCGGTGACAAGGGAATCACCGTGTTCGGCCCGGACTCGGACGCGGAACTGTGGAGTCTCCCACTCGATGAACTCGTCGGCGGATCCGTCGTCAACGCCGGCGGGCATCTGTACCGCGGCGGGCAGCGTGTGCTCTGAGCAGCCGATCACGTCACATGCCGCAGAGGCGATTCCAAACAGTTTGCGCTGACCGCATATCCTGGTGACATTCACAATCCTCTGAGAAACTGGAGTCTCGCATGCTCGCCCGAACCGATCTGCGGGGTGCCGCCCCGACGCTGAGCGAACTGCGTCGTGCGCTGCCTCGCGGCGGAACAGACGTCAACGCAGTGATGCCCGTCGTCACACCCGTCGTCGAAGCGGTGGCACAGCATGGAGCGCATGCGGCGCTCGACTACACCGAGCAGTTCGATCGGATCCGTCCGCAGTCTGTGCGTGTTCCCGCCGAGGTGATCGCACGGGCCCGTGCAGAACTGGACGACGATGTGACCGCGGCGCTCGAGGAGTCGATTCGTCGCGCCCGTCTGGTGCATGCCGAGCAGCGCCGCTCCACATCGGTCACCCAGGTGGTTCCGGGCGGAACCGTCGCAGAGAAGTGGATCCCCGTTCGACGCGTCGGTCTGTATGTGCCCGGCGGCAACGCGGTGTACCCGTCGAGTGTTGTCATGAACGTCGTTCCCGCACAGGAGGCGGGCGTGCAGTCGCTCGTCGTCGCGTCGCCCGCCCAGGCGGACTTCGGTGGTTGGCCGCACCCGACCATCCTCGCCGCCTGCTCGCTGCTCGGAGTCGACGAGGTGTGGGCGGTCGGCGGTGCACAGGGCGTTGCACTCCTCGCATACGGTGGGACCGACCTGACGGGGGAGAACCTCGACCCGGTCGACCTCATCACCGGACCAGGCAACATCTACGTGACCGCCGCCAAGCGGCTCGTGCGCGGTGTGGTCGGGATCGACTCCGAAGCAGGCCCCACGGAGATCGCCATCCTCGCCGACGATTCGGCCGACCCGGCGATCGTCGCCTCCGACATGGTCAGCCAGGCTGAGCACGACGTCCTCGCCGCATCGGTGCTCGTCACCGACAGTGAGGAGTTCGCGGATGCCGTCGATGTCGCCGTCGAAGAGGCCGCGAACAGCACCAAGCATTCCGAGCGCGTCAAGGAGGCCCTCGCGGGCAAGCAGTCGGGCATCGTCCTCGTCGACGACGTCGACGCGGGTGTCGCGGTCGTCGACGCCTATGCTGCCGAGCACCTCGAGATCCAGACCCGAGACGCTGCAGCGGTCGCCGAGCGCATCACCAGTGCGGGCGCGATCTTCGTCGGCACGTACTCGCCGGTGAGTCTCGGCGACTACTGCGCGGGCTCGAACCACGTGCTCCCGACCACCGGTTCGGCCAAGTACGCCTCGGGCCTGTCGGTTCAGACGTTCCTGCGCGGCGTCCACGTCATCGACTACAACCGCGAAGCACTCGCCGGAGTGGCCGATCACGTGGTCACCCTCGCCAACGCCGAAGACCTGCCCGCGCACGGCGAAGCCGTCACGGCGAGATTCGGCCCGCTCGCTCCGCTCCCGGCGCCGGAACGATTCACCCGATGAGCGTCGGCGACAAGTTCACCCTCGCCGACCTCCCGCTCCGCGAGTCGCTGCGAGGCAAATCGGCCTACGGCGCGCCGCAGTTGCAGGTTCGAGCGGTTCTCAACACCAATGAGAACCCGCACCCGCCGACGCAGGCGCTGGTGGACGACGTCGCGAAAGCGGTCGGATCGGCGGCCGAAGACCTGCACCGTTATCCCGATCGCGACGCGGTTGACCTGCGCACCGACCTCGCCGCCTACCTCGCAGGCGTGACCGGCGTTCCGCTGACCGTCGACAACCTGTGGGCCGCAAACGGTTCCAACGAAGTGCTCCAGCAGATCCTGCAGGCGTTCGGTGGTCCTGGGCGCAGCGCGATGGGGTTCGTCCCGTCGTACTCGATGCACCCGATCATCTCGGACGGCACGCAGACCACCTGGATCGCCGCGCAGCGCGCCGACGACTTCGGTCTCGACGTCGATGCGGCTATCGCGGCGATCACTGAGAAGAGGCCCGACGTCGTGTTCGTGACGTCCCCGAACAACCCGACCGGGGCCAGTGTGCCGGTCGAGGAGATCGCGGCGATCCTCCGGGTGGCACCCGGCATCGTCGTCGTCGACGAAGCCTACGGCGAGTTCTCGTCGCAGGTGAGCGCGGTGACGTTGCTCGACGAGTTCGGCGACAAGCTGATCGTGTCGCGCACCATGAGCAAGGCGTTCGCCTTCGCGGGCGGCCGACTCGGCTACCTGGCGGCCTCGCCCGCCGTCATCGAGGCGATCCTCCTCGTGCGCCTGCCGTACCACCTGTCGGTCCTGACCCAGGCGGCCGCGCGCGCAGCGCTTCGCCACAGTGCAGAGACTCTCGGCAGCGTTGCGACGCTCATCGCCGAACGCAAGCGAGTGGTCGCAGCCCTCACCGAGATGGGATATGACGTCGTCCCGTCCGATGCCAACTTCATTCTGTTCGGCGAGTTCGCCGACGCGCCCGCCACCTGGCAGCGCTATCTCGACGACGGCGTGCTGATTAGGGACGTCGGCATCCCCGGTCGCCTGCGTGCGACGATTGGACTGGCAGCCGAGAACGATGTCTTCCTGTCAGTCAGCGAGAAGCTGGCCGACACCGACCGAAAGCAGTCAGCGTGACCACAGCACCGCAGGCCCGCATCGCGCGTGTCGAACGCACCACTCGTGAGTCCTCGATCGTCGTCGAGATCAACCTCGACGGCACCGGCGTCACCGACATCAACACGGGCGTCCCTTTCTTCGACCACATGCTGACGGCGTTCGGCGCGCACGGCAGCTTCGATTTGACGGTCCACGCGACCGGCGACATCGATATCGAAGCGCACCATACGGTCGAAGACACGTCGATCGTGCTGGGGCAGGCGATCGGCGAGGCACTCGGCGACAAGAAGAGGATCCGCCGCTTCGGCGACGCGTGGATCCCGATGGACGAGACTCTCGCTCAGGCGATCGTCGACGTCTCCGGCCGCCCGTACTGCGTGCACACGGGCGAACCCGAGCACCTGTTGACCGCGACCATCGGCGGCTACTCCGGCGGTGATCGCCCGGTCGTGTCGTATTCGACTGTCATCAACCGTCACGTGTTCGAGTCGATTGCCCTCAACGCGCGGATCGCACTCCACGTCCGAGTCCTGTACGGGCGCGACCAGCACCACATCACAGAAGCGGAGTTCAAGGCCGTCGCGCGAGCATTGCGCGAAGCCGTCGAACCCGATCCCCGTGTGAGCGGCATCCCGTCCACGAAGGGCAGCCTGTGAGTGCGCTGAAGAAGGTCGCCCTCCTCGACTACGGCTCGGGAAACCTCCGCTCGGCGCAGCGTGCTCTCGAGCGGGCGGGCGCGGACGTCGAGATCACTTCCGACTTCGAGACCGCATTGAACGCCGAAGGCCTGCTCGTGCCCGGCGTCGGTGCATACGCGGCCTGCATGGCGGGTCTGCTCGAAGTACAGGGCGACCGGATCATCGGTCGCCGTCTGGCCGGCGGACGCCCGGTGCTCGGCATCTGCGTCGGCATGCAGATCCTGTTCTCACGAGGCGTCGAGTTCGGCGTCGACACCGCCGGATGCGACGAATGGCCGGGGTCGGTCACGCGCCTGCAGGCCGACGTTCTCCCGCACATGGGGTGGAACACCGTCCAGGCGCCTGCTGACTCGACGCTGTTCGCCGACATCGACGACGACGCGCGCTTCTACTTCGTGCACTCGTACGGGGTACAGGAGTGGGAGATGGACTCGGTCGCATCGAACATCGCCGCACCGCTTTTGACCTGGGCTGATCATGGCGGACCCTTTCTTGCTGCCGTCGAGAACGGACCGCTGTCGGCGACGCAGTTCCACCCGGAGAAGTCGGGCGACGTCGGTTCGCAACTTCTCATCAACTGGATCGAGAGCCTCTAGGTCATGTCAGCCAAAAAGACGTCTGCGGCCGACGACTACTCGTACGGCAAGTCGGTGGCGTACGCACTCGGCGCCGGTGTGCTTGTGCTCGTCGTCGCGGTTCTGATCATCCTCGTCGTCGCGCAGAAGTCCGCGGTTGCGGCACTGATCGTCGCCGTCGTCGCGGTGGTGGTGATGGTCACGGTGATCGCACTGGTGTCCAAGCGCATGCTGGCCGGAGTCCAGCGAGAGATCGATGAACGCCGCGCGGCGGCGGACGACAAGTAGAACGAGAGAGAAAACCACTGTGGGCATGAAGACCCTGGAACTGCTCCCTGCCGTCGACGTGGTCGACGGACAGGCCGTCCGCCTGGTGCAGGGCGAGGCCGGTTCGGAGACCTCGTACGGGTCGCCGCGCGACGCCGCGCAAGCATGGCAGGCGGGCGGTGCCGAATGGGTCCACCTCGTGGACCTCGACGCGGCCTTCGGTCGCGGTGACAACCGGGCACTGCTCGCAGAGGTCGCGGGAGAACTCGACATCAAAGTGGAATTGTCCGGTGGCATCCGCGACGACGCGACGCTCGCCGCAGCTCTGGCGACTGGCGCGACCCGAGTGAACCTGGGCACGGCCGCGATCGAGAACCCGGAGTGGTGCGCGCGGGCGATCGCCGAGCACGGTGACAAGATCGCCGTCGGACTCGACGTGCTGCGCGACGGTGACGCGTGGCGGGTCCGCGGGCGCGGCTGGGTCACCGACGGCGGAGACCTGTGGGAGATCCTCGAACGCCTCAACAACAACGGCTGCTCGCGCTATGTGGTCACCGATGTCAGCAAGGACGGCACCCTGACGGGCCCCAATCTGGAACTGCTCGCACAGGTCGCGCGCGCGACCGACGCGCCGGTCGTCGCTTCCGGAGGTGTGTCTACCGTCGCCGATCTCGTCGCGATCGCCGAACTCACCGACCTCGGAGTGGAAGGTGCGATCATCGGCAAGGCACTGTACGCGGGACGGTTCACCCTCCCCGAAGCACTGGCTGCGGTGTCGTCGGGAGCATGACCGTGCCTGTTCCGGCCGACCTCGACCTGCAGCGTCTGCTGTCGGTGGCCGAGGGTGTGCTCGACTCGGTGCAGGACGTGTTCATCGACGGGCTGGGTGCGCCCAGCGCCGTGTCGAAGACAGGCGACGATTTCGCCACCCACGTCGATCTGTCGCTGGAACGCCGGATCGGTGCCGAACTGCAGGAACTGACGGGCATCGAGGTCCACGGCGAGGAGTTCGGCGGCCCGCCGTCCGAAGCAGGCACCGTGTGGATCCTCGATCCGATCGACGGGACGTACAACTATTCGGTGGGCCTCCCGATGGCGTCGATGCTGCTGTCGTTGGCCATCGAGGGCGAACCCGTCATCGGTGTCACTCGCCTGCCGATCCTCAATCAGTCGTATGCGGCGGTGGTCGGGGAGTCGTTCACGGTCAACGGCGATCCCGGCGCTCCGCTGGTCGACACCGCTTTGTCGTCGGCGGTCATCGGGTGCGGGTCGTACAACGCCCGTAGCGGTGGACGGTACTCGGGCGCAGCCCGCGCCGAGTTGTATCGGATGCTCAGCTACCGGGCGCGTCGGATGCGGATGACCGGTTCGACCGGTGCCGACCTGGCGTATGTCGCCGCCGGAATCTTCGGCGGCGCGGTGTCGTTCAGCAGACATGCGTGGGACAACGCGGCGGGTGTGGCACTGATCAGGGCGGCGGGTGGCATCGCCACCGACGTGCACGGGCATCCGTGGCGTGTCGGTTCACGGTCGATGGTGGCCGGGGACAGGCGACTTCATGAAGAATTGCTGACGGTGGTCGCCCAGAGCGGTGTGCCGGACAGACGAAGCAACGAGAGCAAGGTGGAGCAGTGAGTGTTGCGGTGCGGGTCATCCCGTGTCTGGACGTCGACGGCGGCCGGGTGGTCAAGGGCGTCAACTTCGAGAACCTGCGTGATGCGGGCGATCCTGTCGAGCTCGCCGCACGCTACGACGCGGAGGGAGCCGACGAGCTGACCTTCCTCGACGTCACCGCGTCGAGTTCGGGCCGGTCGACGATGATCGAGGTGGTCCGTCGGACCGCGGACCAGATCTTCATCCCGCTGACCGTCGGCGGCGGCATCCGCACCGTCGACGACGTCGACACCATGCTGCGTGCCGGAGCCGACAAGGTGAGCGTCAACACGGCGGCGATCGCCCGTCCCGAGGTGCTCGACGAGATGAGCCGTCGTTTCGGCTCGCAATGCATCGTGCTGTCGGTGGACGCTCGGACTGTTCCCGAGACAGGGGAGAAGACGTCGTCCGGGTGGGAAGTGACAACACACGGTGGTCGTCGCGGCACCGGGATCGACGCTGTCGAATGGGCACGTCGCGGCGCGGAGCTCGGTGTGGGGGAGATCCTGCTCAACTCGATGGATGCGGACGGGACCAAGGACGGGTTCGACCTGGACATGATCCGCGCGGTGCGTGCGGCCGTCACGATCCCGGTCATCGCGTCCGGCGGCGCAGGCGCTGTCGACGACTTCGCGCCTGCCGTCGACGCGGGTGCCGACGCAGTGTTGGCCGCATCCGTCTTCCACTTCGGAGAGCTGACGATCGGCCAGGTCAAAGACGCGATGCGGGCCGACGGCATCACCGTCCGCTGATCTCACACTCACTTCCACGAGGAGTTGTTCCCATGGCATTGCCCGCAGAACTCGCGGCGAAACTCAAACGCGGTCCGGACGGCCTGTTCGCCGCCATCGCTCAGGAACGGGACACCGGCATCGTCCTGATGATGGCGTGGATGGACGACGAGGCTCTCGAGCGGACCCTTGCCACCCGAAAAGGCACCTATTACTCGCGGTCGCGCCAGGAGTACTGGGTCAAGGGCGAGACGAGCGGTCATACCCAGTACGTGCACGACATCCGGATCGACTGCGACGGGGACACTCTGCTCCTCACCGTCGACCAGGTGGGCGCGGCCTGCCACACCGGCAATCACAGTTGCTTCGACACCGAGCCGCTGGAGTTCGCCGACTCCGTCATCGACTCCACCGATCCCGACACAGGAGGGCAGTGAAATGCCGCTGATCCAGATCTCGCAGACCGCAGGACTCTCCGACGCGGTGAAGCGTGAGACGATCGCCGCCGTCACCGACGCTTACGCGAAGGCGACGGGCAAGAACCCCGACTCGGTGTGGGTGACGATCACCGAGATCCCGCGCAGTCAGTGGGGCGTCGGCGGGGAACCTCTCGGATGAGCCCGCACACCACGTCGCTCGACGAGTTCCTCGACCTGGCGGCCGATCACCGCGTGGTCCCGGTCACGCGTAAGCTGCTCGCCGACTCGGAGACCCCGCTCTCGGCGTACCGCAAGCTTGCGGGCGATCGCGACGGCACATTTCTGCTCGAATCGGCGCCCAACGGGCAGTCGTGGTCCCGCTGGTCGTTCATCGGGTCCGGCTCGACGGCGCTGACAGTCTCCGACGGCGCCGCGCACTGGTGGGGTTCGGTGCCCGCGGGCGCCCCCATCGGAGGTGATCCGCTGGCGGCGCTCGCCGAGTCGTTGCGTCTGCTGCAGACCGAAGCGCTCGCTGACATGCCGCCACTGACGGGCGGGTTCGTCGGGTTCATGGCCTACGACTTCGTCCGACGGCTGGAGCGACTGCCGTCCACGACGGTCGACGACCTCGAATTGCCCGACATGTTCTGGCTGCTGACATCCGAGCTCGCGGCGTTCGATCACCATGAAGGCACCATCACGTTGATCGCCAACGCGATCAACTGGGACGGCAGTGACGAACGGGCCGACGAGGCGTACGCAGACGCGGTCCGACGTCTCGACGACATGGCCGCGGCACTCGCGGCGCCGGCCCCGTCGACCGTGTCGACGTTCGAGCGCCCGACGCCGGACTACACCTCGCAGCGGACCCTCGACGAGTATCGGGTGATCGTCGAGGACGTGGTCGAGGAGATCGAGGCAGGCGAAGCGTTCCAGGTGGTGCCCTCGCAGCGGTTCTCGATGGACACGGGTGCCGACCCGCTCGACGTCTACCGTGTGCTCCGGGCGTCCAATCCGAGCCCGTACATGTACTTTGTCCGGGTGCCCGGTGTGGGCCGTGACCCGTTCACCATCGTCGGCTCGTCACCCGAGGCTCTCGTCACGGTCACCGAGGGAGTCGCCACCACGCACCCGATCGCGGGCACCCGCTGGCGCGGAGCCACCGAAGCGGAGGATCAACTCCTCGCCAAGGGCCTGCTCGAGGACGAGAAGGAGAACTCGGAACACCTGATGCTCGTCGACCTCGGACGGAACGACCTCGGCCGCGTGTGCGAGCCGGGCACGGTCCGCGTGACGGACTACCGTCGGGTGGAGCGCTACAGCCATGTGATGCACCTGGTGTCGACGGTGTCGGGACGCTTGCGCGACGGCAAGCACGCGCTCGACGCCGTCACCGCGTGTTTCCCTGCGGGCACCCTGACCGGGGCGCCGAAAGTGCGGGCCATGGAGATCATCGAGGAGCACGAGCTCACTCGGCGTGGCCTCTACGGCGGCATCGTCGGGTATCTCGACTTCGCGGGCGACGCCGACACCGCGATCGCGATCCGCACCGCGCTGATGTCCGGCGGCACGGCATTCGTGCAGGCCGGCGGGGGCGTGGTCGCCGACAGCGACGCCGAGTACGAGTTCAACGAGGCGCGCAACAAGGCGACGGCCGTTCTCAACGCAGTTGCGGCGGCCGGGACCGTGACACGAGTCGGAGACAACTCATGAGCGACGACACGACCGACCAGCCGAAGCCGAACCGTCGCCTCCAGGGCATCGCGAGTCTGCTGCTGATCGCGGCGGCAGGCGCGCTGTGGGGATCGTCGCGGATGAAGTGGGCGGAGGTGCTCGGCGCCGACGGCATGTCCCTGCCGAGGGTGTTCGAGGTACTCGGATCGGACTGGAGTCCGTGGTTGACCGGCGTCGCCGCGCTGTTCGGCGCGGGTGTCGTCGCCCAGTTCGCGGTCCGCGGCTGGGCGCTGAGGGTGGTCGCAGTCATCATCGCCGTCGCCGGAGTCCTGTCGGCCGTTCCTGCGTTCACACTGATCAGAGACGGTGCGGACGACCTGTACGCGTCGACCCGGATCGACATCCCCGGCCGCTACAAGATCGAGGCCGTCACTGCGAACACAACACCCGGGTACCTCCTGCTCGCGGGTGCGGTGTGTGCCGTCGTCGCGGCCGTCCTGATGATGCGCGGCGCGTCGGCCCGAGGCATGTCGTCGAAGTACAGCTCTCCAGCCGCCCGCCAAGAGGAACTGGAGAAGAAGGTGTTCGCCGAACGCGAGCGTCGTCTCGCCGCGGAGGGGAACGACAACGCTCCGGGCGCTGCGGACGGAAACGAGCGACTCATGTGGGACTCGCTCGACAGCGGTGTGGATCCGACGGACGACTGACGGTGGCCACCAGCCGCGGTTACCTGATCGTCGGTGATGCCCAGCGAGACCCGGCTGTGCGCGCTCTGTTCGACCGCGCCGTCGAACAGGTCGGGGCTGGTACCGCGGTCGTCGACGCCGCGTACCCGGTCGGCGTCGTGACCGACGGTCAGAAGATCCTCGGAAGTGGACTGCTCGAGTACCGAGTCGGCGTCGGTGCCGGACCCGCTGAGACGTTCGACGCAGACTCCGCGTGGGCGTTCGTCGAACGGCTGCGACCCCTCATCGGGTGGAACGAGATGGACTACCAGCTCCAGATGTGGGTGGAACGTCGGCTCGGCGCACCGTACTTCGTCAACAAGGGACGGGACTGGGACCAGGAGTGGGTGTTGCGCCCCGACGCGGACACCAGCGGTGTTCCAGACTCGTTCTACGAATTCGCGTGCCGAATCGCGATCGGTGAACTCAAGCACGGACCGAGCTACGCGTCGGTGTCGGCGAACCGGATCTTCGGCTGGGTGAGCGCGCTCGGCTCCGACCTGCCCGCCCGATTGAAGAAGCACGGCACCGGAGACCTGCCGCTCGATCTGGCGCGCGTCCGCTTCGACGACGTGACGATCACGGCCAACGATGCACTCGCCGTGGTCCGGATCGTTGTCCGAAACGATGCCGCGCACGCGTACGAAACAGTCCTCGATCACCTCGTGCGGCTTCTGGACTCGACAGACTTTCCGCGAAGCTATTCGATCGAGTTCCGCGGACCGGCCAAGGTGTACCTGCCGATAAAGGGGCTGCCGAAGAAGGGAATCCACCAGCTATTCGCGCTGGCCGCGAGGCATCCACGACTACATCCCCTGATCGAGAAGTACGCGCGATCGGCGATGCGGGAGAACTCCTGGTACGAGAATCTCCACGACGAGCAGTGCGCGATGCCGGGGACATTCGCGGTGTTCGCCCTCGGGCTGGCGGACCGATAGTTCGCGACGCTTGTTCGCGACTATCTGGAGCTGGTCGACGGCGAACACCAGTCGATGCAGGCGAAGTTCGTCGAGACGTACATCGACACTCACGGTGCGACCGTCGAGGCACTGACTTACCTTGTCGCGTGCGCGGGGAACATTCAACATCTGCGTCATCGGCCGACCTATGCGGCGATGATGGCCAATCCTGACGCGCTCCGTGCGCTCCTCGAACTGCGTGGACCGGAGTTCGCATGGCGCGCCGCGCTGTTCGCGCTGTGGGGCCGCGACGCGGACTCCGACAGTGGAGCAGCGTCGATCGCAGCGAAAGCCCCCGACGATCTGAAACCGCTGTACAACCAGATCTTCGACTTGCCGGCACAGGAGGCGACATGACGATCTACATCGACGAGGCAGCCGAATCGTTGGACCCGGCGACGAGTCACCCGCGCTTCGTATCGCTCGCTCCGCCCAGGTTCTACAGTGCGACGGACGACTTCGCTCCATTCGGAAGCGACGACGGCAACGACGCCTTCCGTGACATGGAGGCCTGGTACGAGCAGCGTCACGATGCCGCCGACCCGTCCGAGTTCCTCTCGGAGCTGCTCGCCGGTTGGGGTTACGAACTCCCGGCAGACGTCCTCGACCTCTCGAACTCACAACTGCTCGCCCTGGTCGCCGAGAACGAGACGCACGAACCCCGCTTGATCGCCGTCGCACGCGCCTGCATCGCGACCGCGGTGGGACAACTGAAGATCGAAGGGGTCGTCGCGCCGTCGATGCAGCGCGCGGGTCGTACCGGCGTGCGGATACTGCGGTGCCTGCACGGCGACACGACGCGCTATCCGGACTGGTCTCACCGCGCGAACGCGCTGGCGGGACTGGACGCCGTGGAAGTGATGCTCGACGCGGTTCAGGAGGCGAACCTACCCCGGCCCTGACCAGAGTTCGGTCGATGCTTACTCTTGATGAACAGCGCGAGAAAGGGGCGTCCGCATGAGCAGCCAGTCAGTGCTCGATTCGATCATCGACGGTGTCAAGGCCGACGTCGCGGCGCGCGAAGCCGTGCTCGACCTGGCCGCAGTGAAGGCACTCGCCGCGAAGGCTCCCGAGCCCCGGGACGCCGCCGCCGCGCTCCGCATGCCCGACATCGGAGTGATCGCCGAGGTGAAGCGAGCGAGCCCGTCCAAGGGGCAGCTGTCGAACATCACCGATCCCGCGAGCCTCGCCAAACAGTACGAGGACGGTGGGGCGCGGGTCATCAGCGTCCTCACCGAGGAGCGCCGGTTCAACGGTTCGCTCGCCGACCTCGACGCCGTTCGTGCCGTCGTGGACATCCCGGTGCTGCGCAAGGACTTCATCGTCGGGCCGTACCAGATCCATGAGGCACGGGCTCACGGTGCCGACGTCATCCTGCTGATCGTCGCCGCTCTGGAGCAGAAGGTGCTCGCGTCGCTGCTCGACCGCACGGAGTCGTTGGGCATGACCGCTCTTGTCGAGGTGCACACTGAGGAAGAGGCGAACCGCGCGCTCGAAGCGGGTGCAAGTGTCGTCGGCGTCAACGCCCGCGATCTGAAGACCCTCACGGTGGACCGCGACGTGTTCTCACGGATCGCGCCCGGTCTGCCGTCGGACGTCGTCCGGATCGCCGAGTCGGGTGTTCGCGGAACCGCCGATCTGCTGGCGTACGCGGGCGCGGGCGCCGACGCGGTGCTCGTCGGCGAGGGACTCGTGACGTCGGGCGACCCTCGTGCGGCCGTCGCCGACCTGGTCGCAGCGGGTGCGCATCCGTCGTGCCCGAAGCCCTCGCGCTGAGAAGTTCCGATGTGACAACAGCGTCGGCGCGGGCGGCAGCGTGCGACGCGACTGTATATTCGTTTGCCGTCACCCGAGCCCGATGAGGATGATGGATCACGTGACCGATCAGACCGACTTTCCCAAGGCCAGCGACGGCGTCGCCGACATCGCGCAGATCGGACCTGACGAGCACGGCCACTGGGGCGAGTTCGGCGGTCGTCATGTGCCCGAGGCGTTGATGGCGGTGATCGACGAGGTCACCGTCACCTACGAGAAGCTCCGCACCGACACCGAGTTCCTCGAGGAACTCGATCGCCTGCAGCGTGACTATTCGGGCCGTCCCTCTCCGCTGTACGAGGCGACGCGCCTGTCGGAGGCGGCAGGCGGTGCACGACTGTTCCTCAAGCGTGAGGACCTGAACCACACCGGTTCGCACAAGATCAACAATGTCCTCGGCCAGGCACTGCTCGCCAAGCGCATGGGCAAGACCCGCGTGATCGCCGAGACCGGGGCGGGACAGCACGGCGTGGCGACGGCTACAGCGTGTGCACTGCTCGATCTCGAATGCCTCATCTACATGGGCCGGGTCGACACCGAGCGCCAGGCGCTCAACGTCGCCCGCATGCAATTGCTCGGCGCCACAGTCGTCGCTGTCGAATCCGGTTCTGCGACGCTCAAGGACGCGATCAACGAAGCGTTGCGCGACTGGGTGACCAACGCCGACAACACCTACTACTGTTTCGGCACCGCGGCCGGACCGCACCCGTTCCCGATGTTGGTTCGCGACTTCCAGCGGATCATCGGCATGGAGGCGCGGTACCAGATTCTCGAGAAGATCGGTCGGCTGCCGGACGCCGTCACTGCGTGTGTCGGCGGCGGATCGAATGCGATCGGCATCTTCCATCCCTTCATCGACGACGAAAGTGTTCGTCTCGTCGGATTCGAGGCGGCAGGCGACGGCGTCGAGACCGGTCGTCACGCGGCCACGTTCACCGGCGGAACCCCCGGAGCGTTCCAGGGGGCTTACTCCTATCTCCTCCAGGACGAGGACGGGCAGACGATCGAATCGCACTCGATCTCGGCTGGTCTTGACTACCCGGGTGTCGGTCCGGAGCACGCTCACCTGCTCGAGATCGGTCGGGCTGAGTACCGACCCGTCACCGACACCGAGGCCATGGACGCACTCGCGCTGCTGTCACGACGGGAAGGCATCATCCCGGCGATCGAATCTGCACATGCCGTTGCCGGCGCACTCGAGCTCGGCCAGGAACTGGGGGAGGGCGCGGTCATCGTCGTCAACCTGTCCGGCCGCGGTGACAAGGACGTCGACACCGCCGCCGAGTGGTTCGGTCTGTTCGGCAAGCCGCCGTCAGAGACCGAGTACGCCGCTCAGTTGGCCGCATCCACCACAGGGGAAGACAAGTGACCGTCACCGCACCCGCATCCCGCCTCGGCGACACGTTCGCCGCCTGCCGTGACGAGAATCGCGCGGCGCTGATCGGCTACCTGCCGGTCGGCTACCCCGACCCCGCCGGCTCGCTGGAGACACTGCGCACGATGGTGTCCGCGGGCTGCGACATCGTCGAACTCGGCATCCCGTACTCCGACCCGGTGATGGACGGCCCGACGGTGGCGAAGGCCGCCATCTCGGCGCTCGCACAGGGCACGCGAGTCCGGGACGTGTTCGCCGCCGCCGAGGTCGTGGCTGCGGCCGGCGCGAAGCCAGTCGTGATGAGTTACTGGAATCTGATCCTCAAGTACGGCGTCGACGCGTTCGCTCGCGACCTCGCCTCCGCCGGCGGGCTCGGGATCATCACCCCGAATCTCATCCCGGAGGAGGGCGCGCAGTGGCACACGGCGTCCGACGCCCACGGATTGGACCGCATCTACCTCGTCGCGCCGTCGTCCACGCCTGAGCGGCTGGCGATGACTGTCAATGAGTGCCGTGGGTTTGTGTACGCCGCGTCGACGATGGGTGTCACCGGTGCTCGGTCGACCGTGTCGAGTGCTGCGCCGGAATTGTGCAGCCGTGTCCGAGAGGTCTCGGACATCCCGATCGGCGTCGGCCTCGGTGTCCGCAGCGGTGACCAGGCGGCTGAGATCGGTGCATACGCCGACGGTGTGATCGTCGGCTCGGCGATCGTGAGTGCCGCAGCGGACAGCCAGAAGGCCGTGGCGTCGCTGGTCGACGAGTTGGCACAGGGAGTGCGCCGGGCTCGCGCCTGACGGGCGTGCACTAGGGTGGCACCTGTGACTGCAGGAGACGTCGTCCTCGCCTATATCCCGAGCCCGCCGCAGGGCGTGTGGCATTTGGGCCCGCTGCCGCTTCGTGCGTACGCGTTGTTCATCATCGTCGGCATCATCGTCGCGGTCTGGTGGGGTGACCGTCGCTGGCAAGCGCGCGGTGGCCAGCCGGGCGACGTGCTGGACGTTGCACTCATCTCGGTGCCGTTCGGCCTGGTCGGCGGCCGTTTGTATCACGTCGTCACAGACTGGTGGCGATACTTCGGCGACGACGGCAAAGGCCTGGCAGCCGTTTTCCAGGTCTGGGACGGCGGACTCGGCATCTGGGGCGCGGTTGCGCTCGGTGGCGTCGGCGCGTGGGTCGGCTGCCGCTGGAAGGGCATCAAACTGCCGCCGTTCGGCGACGCCCTCGCACCTGCGATTCTCGCCGCTCAGGCGATCGGCCGAATCGGCAACTACTTCAACCAGGAGCTGTACGGCGATTCGACGACGGTGCCATGGGGTCTTGAGCTGTACCAACGCGTCAACCCAGACACCGGTGCCGCCGGAGTCTCGGTGATCGACGGCGTCTCGAACGGTCACGTCGTCGGCGTTGTGCATCCGACGTTCCTGTACGAGCTCGTCTGGAACCTGTTGATCGTCGCCGCACTCGTGTTCGTCGACCGCCGTTTCCGGATCGGTCATGGCAGGCTCTTCGCGCTGTACGTCGCCGGCTACTGCGTCGGCCGCTTCTGGATCGAACTGATGCGAACCGACGAGGCGACCCACATCCTCGGACTTCGGGTCAACGTCTTGGTCGCCGCGCTCGTGTTCCTCGGCGCAGCCCTGTACGTCGTCATCGCGCCGAAGGGCCGCGAAGAGGGCCTGTCGATGTTCCGCCCGGAGCGCGCCGAGCTTCTGGCCTCCGAAGGCGAGGTCGGCTACATTCCACCGACTCTCGATGACGAGTACGACGATTCCGATTTCGAGTACGACGACGCCGATGAGGAGGACTACGTCGACGACGAGTACGCCGTCGAAGATTCTGCCGACGGTGTCGATCTCGACAAGCGCGTGGACACGATCGACGGCACAGACACCGATACCTCTGTCGAGGAGTCGGTCGACGCCGTGGTCGAGGAACCCGCTGAGGACGCGGCTGACGCGGTTGTTGAGGACGAGCCTGTCGAGGAGTCGGTCGACGCCGTGGTGGAGAAACCTGTTGAGGACGAGGTCGACGAGAGTTCCGTCGAGAGCACGGCTGACGCGGTTGTTGAGGACGAGCCTGTCGAGGCCTTCGTCGAGGAGTCGGTCGACGCCGTGGTCGAGGAACCTGCTGAGGACGCGGCTGACGCGGTTGTTGAGGACGAGCCTGCCGAGACCGTCGTCGAGGAGTCGGTCAGCGATGTTGTCGAAGACGCGCCCGCCGAGGCAGAAGAGACTCCGTCCGCCAGTTCTGTCACGCATGTGGTCACAACTGGCGGACAGGACGGCGACGCGGAAGCGGAACCGACGATCGTCGACGTAGAAGACGAAGTCGAAGAGCTCGATGTGCCGACGGTCGAAGAGGTTCGGTCGGGGACACCTACGATCGTCGCGCATGAGGTGGGAGAGTCGTTCACCGTGTCGTCGTCGGACTCCGGTCTGGACGCGATCACCGTCGTCGAAGAGAACCCGGGATGGTCCGCCGGCGCTATCGAGATCCGCCCCGCCGCACCGAAAGACGAGCCGAACGACGGAGTCTGAACAGGCCCAAAGCGAATAGCCGGTGAACGTCTCGCCGATACTCGCAAGTAGGTTGGGAGTCGAGGTGCTCGACCGATAGCCTTGAGCGGTGACTCGTCGAACTAAGATCGTTTGTACCCTGGGCCCTGCTACCAACACTGAAGAGAGCATCACCACTCTTGTCGAGTGCGGCATGAACGTCGCGCGACTCAACTTCAGCCACGGAGCCCACAGCGACCACGAAAGCGTGTACAAGGCGGTACGCGCGGCGAGCGTCAACACGGGCAAGACCGTCGGCATTCTGGCCGACCTGCAGGGCCCGAAGATCCGCCTCGGCAAGTTCGAGGACAACGGTCGCCCGAACGGCGCCGTCGACTGGAACAACGGTGAGCAGGTCCGCATCACCGTCGACGACGTCATCGGGGATCACGATCGAGTGTCGACGACGTACAAGAACCTCGCGATCGACGCTCGCCCCGGCGACCGGCTCCTCATCGACGACGGCAAAGTCGGGCTCACTGTCGACACCGTCGACGGCAACGACGTGGTCTGCACCGTCACCGAGGGCGGGACGGTCAGCAACAACAAGGGCCTGTCGATGCCGGGTATGAACATCTCGGTTCCGGCGATGTCGGAGAAGGACGTCGCCGACCTCGAGTTCTCCCTCCAACTCGGCGTCGACATGGTCGCTCTGTCGTTCGTGCGCAGCCCGGCGGATGTGGAGCTCGTGCACGAGGTGATGGATCGTGTGGGCCGCCGCGTCCCGGTGATCGCGAAGCTGGAGAAGCCCGAGGCGATCGACAACCTCGAAGCCGTCGTCCTCGCCTTCGACGCCATCATGGTGGCCCGTGGCGACCTCGGTGTCGAGATGCCCCTCGAACAGGTTCCGCTGGTCCAGAAGCGCGCCATCCAGATGGCCCGAGAGAACGCGAAGCCGGTCATCGTCGCGACGCAGATGCTCGACTCGATGATCGAGAACTCGCGCCCGACGCGAGCGGAGGCATCCGACGTCGCGAACGCAGTGCTCGACGGCGCCGACGCTGTGATGCTGTCCGGCGAGACGTCTGTCGGCAAGTACCCGCACGACACCGTGCGGACCATGGCGCGCATCGTCTCGGCCGCCGAAGGCGGCAGCCGCGACGTCCCGCCGCTCAAGCACGTGCCCCGGACTCGCCGCGGAGTGGTCACGTACGCCGCACGCGACATCGCCGAACGACTCAACGTCGACGCGATCGTCACGTTCACCGAGTCGGGAGACACTGCGCGCCGTGTGGCACGACTTCATCCGCGTGTTCCGCTGTTCGCATTCACCGCGACCGAGTCGACGCGCAACTACCTGTCGGTGAGCTGGGGTGTGGACCCGAACCTTGTCATCCGCCTTTCCCATACGGACGAGATGATCAACCAGGTCGACGACGTGCTCGTCAAGAGCGGGCATCTCAAGCATGGCGACGTTGTTGTGATCGTGGCTGGTGCGCCGGCATCGGTGATCGGCTCGACGAACTTCGTCCACGTCCACCGCATCGGCGAGCAGGACCACTGACGCCGGTCCGTTCACGCTGACACACGCGCGCACCGTCGGGAACCCGACGGTGCGCGTCGTTTATGGTGGGTGGCATGACCGACGCCACGGCAGCAGTCCAGTCCGACGACCTGCGGACCCTCCTCGAACTGCTCGACGTGGAGCGCGTCGACGATGATCTGTACATCGGGCAGCACCCGGATCAGGTGATGGCTCGTACGTTCGGCGGCCAGCTGCTCGGACAGGGTCTCGTTGCCGCGGGACGATCGTTGACTCGCGGCGCCCCTCCGGTCCACGCGTTGCACGCCCATTTCATTCGGGGCGGTGACGTCACGAAGCCCCTCGAGTACCACATCAGCAGGTTCCGCGACGGAAAAGCCTTCGCGAACCGGCAGGTCACGGCGATGCAAGATGGCGAGGTCGTCTTCACGATGCTCGTCGCGTTCCAGGACAACAAGGCCGGACTCGAACACGCGGTCGAAATTCCGCAGGTTCCGTACCCGGAGGACCTGCCGCCCATCAGTGAGCACTTCGAGGGCTACGAGGACACTGTCGAAGCGTTCGTGAAAGCCCTCCATCCGATCGACGTCCGGTTCGCCAACGCACCCACATGGAAGATGAAAGGTACCGGCGAACAGCTCAATCACAATCGTGCATGGATGAAGACCGACGGTCCGATGTCCGACGACCCGCTGCTGCACATGGGTGCACTCGCGTACTCGTCGGATACGACGGTCCTGGATTCGATCATCACGACACACGGGTTGTCGTGGGGGGATAGATCGCCTGTTCGCGGCCACGGTCAACCACTCGATCTGGTTCCACCGTGAGTTCCGATTCGACGACTGGCTGCTGTATGCGACAGAGTCGCCGGTGGCGGCTGGATCCCGCGGTATCGGTTCGGGTCGATATTTCATGCGGGACGGCACCCTCGCGGCGTCTGTCGTGCAGGAAGCGTTGATCAAACACTTCCCGCCACGCTCATGACCGCCCCGACGCAGCAGGTCGATGTCCGCTTCCATCTTCCACCGGGCCCGCCGTTGCCGCCGAAATCGTGGCAGCAGCGGTACCGGTGGCCTATCAGGATCGGGAGTGTGGTCGTCGCGCTGGCCGTGACCGTGTTGGGCGTTCTCGCCCTCGTGGTCGGCGTCGACTCTCGTTCCACGATCACCGCCACCGGGGCGGTGACCATCGACTGCGGCACGCGTGCAGCAGTCGGTTCGGCGCAGGTGTCGTTCGGGGACGCCGTCGCGTTGTACGACGCCGACGATGTCCATGGCGGGCCGTTGGCGACGACTCGCCTGGACAAGCTGCGTGTGATGGGTGGCGACACCTGTTTCGCCGAGTTCGAACTTCGCGATGTGAAGACCGTCGACGTGTACGTCGTGCGGATGGGGAAGACCTTCCGCAGTCTGGTGACGGCGGAAGGCCTTCGAGCCGGCTACCTCTTCGTGTAGATCCCGGCGCGCGCCGCGGCGACGACTGCCGGGTCGGTCGTTTCGAGGCCGACCGAGGTGCCGCCGCCGGGGCCCGTTGCGCCCGGATCGGCGACGACTGCTTTCGCCGACAGATGGATGGCGTCCACGCCGATCGCGAGCAGCGCCGGTATCGACTCCGGCGTGACCCCTCCGCCTGCCATCACCTCCACCCCGGTGTCGGCGGAGATCAGGGCGGAGAGCGTGTCGAGACCATCACCCGCCTTCGGTGCGCCTCCGGACGTGAGAACCCGCAGGACGCCGATGTCGGCGAGCTGCCGCAGCGCCCGGACGGGATCGCTTACGATGTCGATCGCACGATGGAATGTCACGTCGGCGTCGCCTGCCGCGTCGAGCAGAATCGCGGTGGCCGCCGTATCGAGTGCACCGTCTGGTCGCAGCGCCCCGATGACAACACCGGTGGCGCCGAGGTCGACGGCTCGCCGCACATCGTCGGCCAAGACGGTGATCTCGTCCTCCGTGTAGACGAAGCCGCCTGGTCGGTTGCGGATCAGTGCGTGCACCTCGACGCCGGTCGCCACGGCCGCGGCGATCGTGGCTGGAGAGGGCGTGAGCCCGCCGGTGGCGCCGAGCGCCGCGCACAACTCCACTCGATCGGCGCCGCCCGCGAGCGCGACGGCTGCGCCCGCGGCGTCCTGCACCGCGATCTCCAACGCCGTCATCGAAGCGGCCGGGAGACGGGGACGTTCACCCAGCTCGGGTTCGCCGGATCGATCTCGATGTACTGCGGCCGCAGCTGCGACGACCACAGGCCGGGCCCGAGTGGAACGGCCTTCGGGAAGTTGAACGCGTAGATGTCGACCCGAAGGCGATCACCCGGCCGCAGCTTCGCCTGGGTCGCGGTCATCGGGATGTCGATCGTCAACACTTGACCTGGCCGGACCGGACGGTACTCGTCCAGCGACAGAGTCGGGATGGCGTCGATGACGTCGCCGTTGGGTGCAAACCCGGACCGCTGCTTGTCGAGGGTGCGGAGCGAGACCATCAACTGACCCATCGAGACGGTCGTCGAACGGCCGTCCGGCGAGACGACGTTCACCGTCGCGTGCCAGTATCCGTCGCGGGCGTTGAGTCGTTGCCGCAGGTGGACGACGGGTGTGCCGCTGATGGTCGTCGTCGCGGTGGCCGGGGCCGACGTAAACGTCTGCGCGGCGATCTCGGAGACTCGGGAGTCGCGTGCACAGAAGTCGAACAGAGCAGTGATGCCTGCCGCCGACTGCGCTCCGTCACGACTGCACACCGTCGACAATCCGGGTGCGACCCGGCGCGTGGCGCGGTTCGCGGGAGCCGCCGATGAAAGCGATCCGTCACCTGCCACCGGAGTCTTCGTGGTGCCGGAGGGTCGACCGGACAGATACTGGCGCTGTCGCTGATGGCCGGGCAGCGGGAAGCTCGGTCCTTGTACGAAGGCTCCGCTCGGTTCCTGCGACAGGGTCGCGGGGGAGTACCGGTCGATCCCGTTGTTGATGCCTTTGAGCCACTTGTCGTACCAGGCGCGGGCCAGCACGTCGGCTCGCGGCGGGTAACCGCGCTGGCCGAAGTTCGATCCGGACGTGATGTGGTAGCCGTCGTCCATGATCAGTTTGCGCTGACCGTCTGGAAGGGACGTCAATCCACTGAGCAGACGAGATTCGCTGAATGTGAAGAGGTCGTTCCACCCGCCGATCGCGAACGTCGGAGTGGTGATCTTCGAGGTGTCCGTGTGCAGGGATCTGCGGCGTGCAGAGCCGGCGGTGACGAGGTCTTTGGTGGTGCCGTGCAGGCCGTTCGGCGTCCTTGTGGTGAGGGCTTCGATCATCACGTCGAAGTAGGTGAGCGGATCCTTGACGCGGTCGCCGAGCCACTTCCAATCGAACGTTCCGTTCAGCATGGACGCGACGTTCGGGATCAGTTTGGTTCCGTTGACCAGACCGAGCCACGGTGCGAGGAAGCCCATGCCGACTCCGCCTCCGGGGGCGATGACGTCCTGGATCAGATCTGCGCCCGGGACGATCGGGAAGATCGCGCCGAGTTCGCCGGGGGCGTCGGACGCGGCCTGGAGCTGGTTGATCGCCGAGTACGACACGCCTGCCATGCCGACCTTGCCGTTGTCCCAGCTCTGTCGCTTCACCCAGTCGATCACCTCGACGGTGTCGCGGCGTTCACGATCGCCGAACACCTGCCAGGTGCCCTGGGAGAACCCGGTGCCGCGCACGTCGACGACGAGCATGTTGTAACCGCTCTTGATGAGCTTCGGGTCGTAGGAGAACGTGTTGATCAGTCCGCCGCGGAGAGCGCCGACCAGCTCGTTGTAGCCGGAGAGGAAGGTGCCCTGCAGGTTGATCGAGTTGAGGAGCTCGATGAGTTGCGGGACGAGCACGGGGTAGTTCATCGACTCGGAGGCCAGCGCAGACACCATTTTGGTGTACGGCGTCATGTTGACCACGGTGGGCAGCTTCTCGCTGACCGGGCGACCGTTGCGGTCGGTAGGCCGGATCAGGTTGCCGCGAAGAACGGTGCCGTCCGACATCCGAATCGGGACGTCCGGCGTCACCTTGTAGCCCTTGTATCTCGACGGCCCGTCATGGGTCCGAGTCCATTTCGCGCCGAGTGCGCCGTACAGTTCGGCGTTTGCGGCACCTGGTACTGCGGGCACGAGCCCGACTCCGGCGACCACGGTGACTGCGGTGACCATCAGAACTAACAACTGCCGGACCATCCGGCGCGACACGCTCACGTGCGATTACCTCCCCGACGAGTTGGGCCGAGCTGCGGCCGTGAGGAGTTCGCGACCGATCTGTGACCTGACTCTCAGGTAACAATAAGGGTAGGGGCCGTCATAGTCGAGGGTCGATTCTCTTGCCGCAGAACACTTCAGACCCGAGTGGAAATCGAACGGGGTGGGTCCGTACACTTGTGCATCGCAAGAAATTTCCACCTGCCCCGGTGGCGAAATTGGCAGACGCGCCGCACTCAAAATGCGGTCTCTAACGGGGTGCCGGTTCGAGTCCGGCCCGGGGCACGCACTTCCTCACGACGAACGGAAGGCTCACAATGTCCGACGCGACACCCGCGAGCGCGGTCCGCGTCGTTGTGGCGGAAGACGATTCGCTCATTCGTCTCGATCTTGTCGAGATGCTCCGCGAAGAGGGTTACGACGTCGTCGGCGAGGCCCCGAATGGCCAGGTCGCCGTCGACCTCACCGAGGTGCTCGATCCCGACCTGGTCATCATGGACGTCAAGATGCCCGTCCGCGACGGTATCGACGCGGCGAGTGAGATCGCCGCGAGGCGGATGGCGGCAGTGGTGATGCTGACTGCGTTCAGCCAACGCGAGTTCGTGGAGAAAGCCCGCGATGCCGGTGCGATGGCGTACCTGGTCAAGCCGTTCAACCAGGCCGATCTGGTGCCTGCGATCGAGGTCGCACTGAGCCGGTATCGCGAACTGAAGGCGCTCGAGAACGAAGTCGCCGACATGTCGGAACGTTTCGAGACGCGCAAGCTCATCGAGCAGGCGAAGGGTCTGCTCATGACGAAGCAGGAGATCACCGAGCCTGAGGCGTTCCGCTGGATCCAGCGCAATGCGATGGATCGTCGCGTGACGATGAAGGCGGTCGCCGAGATCGTCGTCGACACACTCGGCGACTGACGGCCACGGCCGAGGCTGTCGGGGGTCGCCACTAGACTCAGGCGTGTGAGCCCAGCGCAGACGAACGCCAGCAAGAACCGCCCCACTTTGATGCTGCTCGACGGGCATTCTCTCGCCTATCGTGCGTTCTTCGCGCTGCCTCCGGAGAACTTCAAGACCAACACCGGCCAGAGCACCAACGCCGTGTACGGCTTCACGTCGATGTTGATCAACTTGCTTCGTGACGAGGAACCGAGCCACATCGCCGCGGCATTCGATGTTTCCCGGCAGACGTTCCGGTCGGAGATGTTCCCCGAGTACAAAGCGCAGCGCAGCAAGTCGCCCGATGAGTTCCGCGGTCAGGTCGACCTGACCAAGGACGTCCTTGGGGCCATGGGAATCCCAGTCATGGCGATCGACGGGTTCGAGGCGGACGACATCATCGGAACGCTCGCAACACAAGCCGACCAGCAGGGCTATCGCGTCCTGGTGGTCACGGGAGACCGCGACTCGCTACAGCTGGTGAACGACAACATCACCGTGCTGTACCCCAAGCGCGGTGTCTCGGAGTTGACTCGCTTCACGCCGGAGGAGGTCGAGAAGAAGTACGGCCTGACGCCGGCCCAGTATCCGGACTACGCGGCCCTGCGTGGGGATCCGTCGGACAATCTGCCCGGTATCCCGGGAGTCGGCGAGAAGACCGCTGCCAAGTGGATCCGCGAGTACGGCTCGTTCGACGAACTCGTCAATCGGGCCGACGAGGTCAAGGGCAAGGTCGGCGACTCGCTCCGTGCCAACCTCGCCGGGGTCATCATGAATCGCAGGCTGACCGAACTCGTCCGAGACATGGAACTGCCCGCGGGACCGGACGAACTCGCCTTGCACGCCTGGGACCGCGACAAGATCCACGCGTTGTTCGACGACCTCGAGTTCAAGGTCCTGCGCGACCGCCTGTTCTCGACGCTGTCGTCGGTGGAGCCGGAGGCCGACGAGGGATTCGAAGTGAACGGAACCCGACTCGGCGCAGACGAGGTTGCAGCCTGGCTCGACGCTCATGCCAGGACCGGTCGCGCGGGTCTGGCGGTAGATGCCAAGCATGTTGTCGTCGGCAGTGACGTCGACGGGTTGGCCATCGCCGCGGCCGACGGCGACGCGGCCTTCATCGACCCCGTCGCACTGTCGGTTGACGACGAGGCCGCACTCGCCGACTGGTTGGCAGACGCCTCGGTCGCGAAGGCCGTGCACGAGGCGAAATGGGCCGTGCACGCGTTCCGCGGTCGCGGCTGGACTGTCGCCGGAGTCACATCCGACACCTCGCTCGCCGCGTATCTGGTGCGGCCGGGCCAGCGGACGTTCAACCTCGACGACCTCGCGTTGCGCTACCTGCGTCGTGAACTCCGCGCCGATGACGGGGTGGACGACGGAGGTCAGTTGTCGTTGCTCGACGACGACGCCGATTCGGCGCGGGCCGCCGAAACGCTGATGCTGTCCGCACGCGCGGTCGCCGAGCTCGCCGATGCGCTCGACACCGAACTCGAGCGCATCGATTCGACGTCGCTGCTGACCGAGATGGAACTGCCTCTCGCGTTTGTCCTCGCCGACCTGGAGGCGGTCGGCATCGGTGTCGACACTGAGCACTTCTCCGACCTGGAGCGTGAATTCGCACAGCGCGTCCGTGACGCGGCCGAGTCGGCGTATGAGGTGATCGGCGAACAGGTCAACCTGGGATCGCCGAAACAACTGCAGACGATCCTCTTCGACAAGCTCGACATGCCGAAGACGAAGAAGACCAAGACGGGCTACACAACTGACGCCGACGCGTTGGCCTCGTTGTATGAGAAGACGGAGCATCCGTTCCTGAAGTTCCTGCTCGAGCATCGCGACGCCACCCGGCTGAAGGTGACCGTCGATGGACTGCTGAAGGCGGTCGCCGACGACGGCCGTATTCACACGACGTTCAACCAGACGGTCGCCGCGACCGGCCGTCTGTCGTCGACCGACCCGAACCTGCAGAACATCCCGGTCCGCACGGATGCCGGACGGCAGATTCGCGGTGGCTTTGTCGTGGCACCGGAGTTCGACGCGCTGATGACTGCTGATTACTCGCAGATCGAGATGCGCATCATGGCGCATCTCTCGGAGGACGAAGGACTCATCGAAGCGTTCCGATCGGGGGAGGACCTCCACAACTTCGTCGGCTCGCGCGCGTTCGGCGTTCCGGTCGATCAGGTCGACGCGCAGATGCGGTCGCGGGTCAAGGCGATGTCGTACGGTCTGGCGTACGGGCTGAGCGCCTTCGGACTTGCCGCCCAGCTCGGTATCGGCCGAGAAGAGGCCAAGCAGCAGATGGAGCAGTACTTCGACCGCTTCGGCGGAGTGCGCGACTACCTGCACGACGTTGTCGTCGAAGCGCGTCGCAATGAGTACACGGCGACCCTGTTCGGCCGTCGCCGTTACCTGCCCGATCTGAACTCGGACAATTTCCAGCGCCGTCAGTCGGCCGAGCGCATGGCGTTGAACGCGCCGATCCAGGGCACCGCGGCCGATATCATCAAGGTCGCGATGATCAAGGTCCAGAACCGACTCGCGGCAGAGGGGCATCGGTCGCGGATGCTGTTGCAGGTTCATGACGAACTTGTGCTCGACGTCGCCGCCGATGAGCGCGACGCCGTCGAGAAGCTGGTTCGCGAGGAGATGGGCGGCGCGATCAAGCTGTCCGTGCCGCTTGAGGTGTCGGTCGGCTTCGGCCGTACGTGGGACGAAGCCGCTCACTGATGAGCAGCGGTCGCCAGGATTGGGTGCTGCCGGCGATCATCGCCGTGATCGTCGCCCTGCTCGGGGTGCTCGGGATCGTCGGCTGGCTCATTCTGAAGGACTCGTCCGGCACGGTAGCGGCGCCCGCGGCCGCATCGTCGTCGCTGAGTGCGGCGCCTCCGACTCCCGCGACCGTCACGGTCACCCCGCCCGTCACCGTCACTGAGACACATACGCCGCCGCCTGACGCCGAGCCGACCAGTACCGAATCCGGTGCCGGGGGATGGTACGCCCAGCTCGGCGCGTTCAACGATCGGTCGAATGCAGAGGCGGCGGCCGCAGAACACGGTGCCGTGATCAGGCCCGGATACGTCGTCGGGTCGTCGTCGACGTGGGTCGTTGTGGTCCCCGTCGCCAGCGAGTCCGAAGCCGAGTCCGTGTGCAGCGGATACGGCTCCGGCGCATGCTATGTGCGCCATTCGGCGGAGTGATCGTGCGGACGAGGGCAGATCTGCTGGTTCCTGGGTTTCTCGCCGCCGTTGTCGCCGTCGTTGGCGTGGTCGCAGCAGTCATGTTCGTGGTGGTCGAACCGTCTCCGCCTGAACTGTCGTGTGTGCACCGCGTGTACGAAGGTTCCTATACGCCGTTGAACGGAGTCACGATGACCAGGTCGTACGAGTCCGCACTGGAACTGGCCGATGCGGATCTTCCGGACTGTGAAGCTGAGGAGGACTGATGACCGAGACCCAGACCGTTCGGCTCGCGGTGCTCGAAGGCGACGGAATCGGTCCGGAAGTGGTGCCGGCGGCGGTCGAGGTGGCTCGACGTGCTCTCACGGCCCACGGTGTCGGGCTGGACACTGTTGCACTCCCGTTCGGGGCAGCCGCGATCGAACCGCATGGCGCCCCCGTTCCCGAGTCGACGTTGGACGCATTGTCCGGCATCGATCTGTGGCTCGTCGGACCGCACGACAGCGCGGCGTACCCGACTGCGTTCCGGCATCCGGCGCCGGGTGCGGTCTTGCGCAAACAGTTCGACCTGTACGCCAACCTGCGGCCCGCCCGCGCTGTGCCCGGTGTGCCTGCGACGGCGGCGGACATCGACCTACTGATCGTGCGCGAGAACAGTGAAGGCCTGTATGCCGACCGGAACATGGCTGTCGGAAGTGGCGAGTTCATGCCCACCCCCGACGTCGCGCTGTCCGTCGGAGTGATCACGCGTGCCGCGACCGAACGGATCGCAGTGGAGGCGTTCGAAGCGGCACGGCGTAGGCGTGGGCATGTGACCGTGGTGCACAAGGCGAACGTGCTTCGGCTGACGACGGGATTGTTCCGAGACGTGTGTCTTCACGTAGCCGAGCGGTATCCGGACGTCACCGTCGACACGGAGCACGTCGACGCCATGGCCGCCCTCCTCGTCCGGCGTCCTGCCGCCTTCGACGTGATCGTCACCGAGAATCTGTTCGGCGACATCCTTTCGGATCTGGCCGCTGAGCTGTCGGGGTCTCTAGGCCTCGCGGCATCCCTGAACACTTCGACGGAGCGTGCGATGGCCCAGGCCGTGCACGGTGCCGCTCCGGACATCGCCGGGCAGGGAATCGCCAACCCGATCGCCACGATCCTGTCGGTGGCCATGCTCCTGCGCTGGGAGGGCGAACGCCGGGACGCCGACGCGCTGCGGGCTGCCGCCGATTCGATCGACGTGGCCGTCGCGCACGTGGTAGCCGACGGATCGGCCACCGCAGATCTAGGTGGAACGGCGACGACAGCGGAGTTCAGCTCTGCAGTCCTGGCCGTGCTGTGAATCTTGTGAATTAGGGCTGACGAACCGTAACTCAACAAGATCGCGTGCGGTCATCCCGAGTCGACTGTTAGACGTCCAGACTCACGATTCGGTTCCGTCGCCGGACCCAATGGCGTGGCGGAGAACACGAATCGGCAATACTCGTGTTTCTGACTGAAGTAGTTTCATCAATCGATGCGACAGAACAAGAAGGTACTCATGCGTGTGCGTCTGGCAGCTGTGCTGGCCTGTGCGGCCTTGCTGATGGCCGGATGTGTCGTCGACGAGTCGGCCAACGACACGAAGCCGATCACCCTCGACATCGCGAAGCAGCGAGACATCGCGGCGCTCGTTCCGGACGACATCCGCGCAGGGGGAGTGCTGAAGGTCGGCACCAACGTGCCTTATCAGCCGAATGAGTTCAAGGACAGCGCAGGGCGGATCATCGGCTTCGATGTCGACCTGGTGACTGCTGTGAGTCAGGTCCTCGGACTTGAGCCGAAATTCTTCGAAGCAGACTTCGGCAAGATCATCCCCGCCATCCAGGCCGGAACGTTTCACATGGGTATGTCGTCATTCACCGACTCGCTGGAACGCGAGAAGGAGGTCGACTTCGTGACCTACTTCAGCGCTGGCGTCCAGTGGGCCACCAAGGAGGGACGTGAGATCGACCCGGACAACGCGTGCGGTCTGCGCGTCGGGGTCCAGGCGACGACCGTTGAAGACACGGACGAAGTGCCCGCCAAGAGCGCGGCGTGCGAAGCGCGTGGCGAAGATCCGATCATCAAGGTGAAGTTCGACAGCCAGGACCAAGCTGTGAACGCCACGCTCCTCGGCCAGGTGGACGCGTTCTCCGCGGATTCACCCGTCACCGCGTACGCGATCAAAAAGACCGACGGCCAACTGCACCAGGTCGGCCCCGCGTACGACGCCGCGCCATACGGACTTCCGATCAAGAAGGGCTCTCCGCTCGCCGCCGCGGTGCAGAAGGCGATGCAGCACCTCATCGACAAGGGCTACTACCGGACGATCAACGAGCATTGGGGCGTGCAGGCCGGAATGATCGAGCACGCAGAGATCAACGGGGCGAAGGAATAACTCATGACTACTGACGACAAGCAGACGGCCGAAAGTGGCAGGCCTGCCCCGATCAAAGCGATACCGGTGAAGCACCCAGGACAGTGGGTCGCGGGCACGATTGTGGTTGTCCTCGCCGGGCTGTTCATTTACGGAGCGGCGACCAATGACAACTATCACTGGGACACGTTCGGGAAGTACCTCTTCGAGGTCAGGATCCTATCGGGCGTCGGGTACACGCTGGCACTGACCATTCTCGCAATGGTCGGAGGTGTGGCTCTCGGCGTGCTGCTCGCGGTGATGCGCATGTCCCCGAACGGGGTCTTCCGTTGGGCCGCGTGGATCTACTTGTGGGTCTTCCGCGGAACACCGGTCTACGTCCAGCTGATCCTGTGGGGCCTGTTCGGTTCGCTGTACCCGACGATCAACATCGGCGTGCCGTTCGGCCCGACGTTCGTCGAATGGGATGCGCAGGAGTTCAGCCTCCAGCATGTGTTTGTACTCGCGACAATCGGACTGGCACTGAACGAAGCCGCGTACATGGCCGAGATCGTGCGGGCAGGCATCTCGTCGGTCGGCGAGGGCCAGATGGAGGCGTCGACCGCGCTCGGTATGACGTGGGGACAAACGATGCGACGGACGGTGCTGCCGCAGGCGATGCGAGTGATCATCCCGCCGACCGGCAACGAATTGATCAGCATGCTCAAGACCACCAGCCTCGTGTCGGCGGTGCCGTTCACTCTCGACGTGTTCGGCCGCCAGGGCGACATCGCGGGCGTCAACTTCCAGCCGATCCCGCTGCTACTCGTCGCGTCGGCCTGGTACCTCGCGGTGACCAGCGTTCTGATGGTCGGCCAGCACTTCCTCGAGAAGCGCTACGCTCGCGGCTCATCCCGCAATCTTTCGGACGCGCAGCTCGAGAACCTCGCGGCTGCCAACAATCCCAACCTCATCGGAGGATGAGTCTGTGACCACCACTGAGACCCCGATGGTCGTCGCCGACCAGGTCTGCAAGAACTTCGGCGCACTACATGTGCTGACCGGTGTCAGTCTGGAAGTGAACCGCGGCGAGGTCGCCTGTTTGATCGGGCCGTCCGGTTCTGGCAAGTCGACGTTCCTGCGGTGTGTCAACCACCTTGAGAAGGTCAACGCCGGACGACTCACCGTCGACGGTGAGCTCATCGGCTACCGCGAACGTGACGGCAAGCTGTATGAACTCAGCCCGAAGGAAGCCGGCCGCCAGCGCCGCGACATCGGCATGGTGTTCCAGCACTTCAACCTGTTCCCGCACCGCACCGTGCTGGAGAACATCATCGAGGCGCCGGTTCTGGTCAAGGGGCAGTCGAAGGCGCAGGCATCTGAGCGAGCACTCGACCTGCTCACTCAGGTCGGACTGCGAGCCAAAGCCGACGCGTACCCGGCGCAGCTCTCCGGCGGCCAGCAGCAGCGCGTCGCGATCGCCCGCGCGCTCGCGATGGAACCCAAGTTGATGCTGTTCGACGAGCCGACGTCGGCGCTCGACCCGGAACTCGTCGGCGATGTGCTCGAAGTGATGCGCGGTCTGGCGTCCGACGGAATGACGATGGTCGTCGTGACCCACGAGATGGGCTTCGCTCGCGAGGTCGCCGATCAGCTCGTGTTCATGGACGGGGGAGTGGTCGTCGAGAAGGGCGATCCCCGCGAGATCCTCTCGAACCCGAAACACGAACGCACGCAGTCGTTCCTGTCGAAGCTGCTCTGAGCGGGTCGTCGGCGTCTCGACTCCGCTCGACGGGCGGACGGCCGGGTCAGAGCAGCGCGCGGGCGTAGCGGTCGGTGATTGCGCGTTGGACCAGTGACGCGACCGGCGCGCCGAGTTTCGCGAGGAGCGTGCCCGGACGGGAGAAGCCGGTGAGGACGAAGCGGACCACGCCCTCGTCGTCCATCTCGACGATGAACGACTCCTCGCCGATCTCCGGGTGTCCGGGCAGCGTTCCATAGGCGAAACCGGCGCGGGTCGGTTCGTCGATCACCGCGACCACACGGACCGGACCGCTGATGTGCACCGGTCCCACCCCGATGCCGACTACGGCTTCGACACCGTCGGCGACGACGTCGGACGCGGACTGCACGCGCACCCCTGAACGCCGCTGGACCTGCCAGCCCAGAAGCGCCTCACGAGCGGAGGTGAAAGTGTCCGCGCCGCGTCCGATGATCGACTCGCGGTGGAGAGCGTGGAATCCCGGTGGCACCACACCCTGCAGGCTGGCGCCTACTTCGCGGTAGGTGAGTTCGGCGCTCATGGCTTGTGGCAGACGAAGATCGCGGTCCCCGGGAAGTACGAACCGCGCAGTGGAGACCACTGGCCCCACTCCTGATCGAGGTCGTCAGGCCACTCCGGTTCGACGACGTCGTCCAGTACGAGGCCGGCGCCGACGATCTCTCGGATGCGGTCGCCCATCGTTCGGTGGTGCTCGACATAGGTGACGACGCCGTCGTCGTCGGCCTCGGAGTAGGGCGTGCGGTCGAAGTACGACATCCGGACGACCAGTCCGTCCGGTCCCGGATCGTCGAGGAACATCCACCGCATCGGGTGGTTCGCGGCGAACACCCACCGCCCGCCCGAGCGAAGTACTCGAGCGACCTCGCGCATCGCCCGCGCAGAGTCGGCGACGAACGGGATGGCCCCGAACGACGAACATGCGAGGTCGAACGACTCGTCAGCGAAGGGGATGCGTTCGGCTCCGGCCTGAACCAGGGGCACCGGGCGTTCGTCGAGTTTCATCGCGTCAACGGCATGCGCGAGCATCCCCGCGGACACGTCGAGCCCGACGACGCGGGCGCCGCGCGCCGAGAGCCATCGTGCGCACGGTGCCGACCCGCATCCCACTTCGAGCACGTCGCGGTCCGCCACATCGCCCAGGAGTCGGACCTCCGACTCGCGGAGACGCTCCGGGCCCCAGACGAATTCGCCGCCAGGCGTCTGATTACCGATGAACTGACCGTGCTCAGCGTGGTACTCGGCGGCTTCGGCGTCCCACCACGAGCGGTTGGCGCGTTCGCTGGTCGGAGTGTCGACGTCGCCGAGCACACGCGGCGGGCGGGGAGTGTCAGCAGGCACGGCCGGTCACCACCGTCTCCGAACCGGTATTGCCGTCCCAGCGGCGAATGGTGTTGGCATGCGCCCGAATCGGGGAGCAGTCAAGCGTGAGGGCCGAGCCCACCCGATCGGCTGTGAGGCGTCGGGCAAGAGTGATGTGCGGCGTCCACGATCCGGGTGCCACGTGGTCGACAAGGCCGTCGACTCCGTCGCCGCACAGGCGGTGAACGGTCGCGTGAATCGACAGGAGTTCGCTCGACGGAACCACTGACGCGGCGAGGGTGAACAGACCGTGAGCTGCTGGAAGCGCCACCGGCGGTCCGATCAGGACCGGGATCGGAAGGCGCTGAGCAACCGTCGCGAGACGGGTGTCCGCGCCGCGGATGGCGGCGCCTGCGATCAAGGTGCAGTGCGGTCGGCCGATCGCCGGATTCACTCCGAAAGCGGCTAGTGAACGCCACCGGTCGCGGATCACGGCGTCCGCGGCGTCGTCGAGGAGGAGTTCAATTGATACGGCCACGATGACGATCCTGTCATTCGGCCCGCGGCGACGGCCAGTCGTGAGACGATGGGGCTCTATTTGTGCAGGCCAGCGCCGGGTAGTAACCTGGTATACGCGCGTGCCCGGCATGCGCGTCCAATCATCGTCAAACCCGCTGTGGCCTGCACGGATCGCACGGGAGCGACGTACCTACTACTTACCTGTCCGGAGCAACTCACCACATGTCGTCCCCCACCATCACCTCGCCGCAGGTCGCCGTCAACGATATCGGCTCGGCTGAGGATTTCCTCGCTGCCATCGACGCCACGATCAAGTACTTCAACGATGGAGACATCGTCGAAGGCACGATCGTCAAGGTCGATCGCGACGAGGTTCTGCTTGACATCGGCTACAAGACCGAGGGTGTCATCCCGTCGCGCGAGCTGTCGATCAAGCACGACGTCGACCCGAGCGAAGTCGTCACCGTCGGTGACGAGGTCGAAGCACTTGTCCTCACCAAGGAGGACAAGGAAGGCCGCCTCATCCTGTCGAAGAAGCGCGCACAGTACGAGCGCGCTTGGGGCACGATCGAGGAACTCAAGGAGAAGGACGAGGCCGTCAAGGGCACCGTCATCGAGGTCGTCAAGGGCGGCCTGATCCTCGACATCGGTCTGCGCGGCTTCCTGCCCGCATCGCTCGTCGAGATGCGTCGCGTCCGCGACCTCCAGCCGTACATCGGCAAGGAGGTCGAGGCCAAGATCATCGAGCTCGACAAGAACCGCAACAACGTGGTCCTGTCGCGCCGTGCATGGCTCGAGCAGACCCAGTCCGAGGTCCGCAGCGAGTTCCTCAACCAGCTGCAGAAGGGCCAGGTCCGCAAGGGCGTCGTGTCCTCGATCGTCAACTTCGGCGCATTCGTCGATCTCGGCGGCGTCGACGGCCTGGTGCACGTCTCCGAGCTGTCGTGGAAGCACATCGATCACCCGTCCGAGGTCGTCACCGTGGGCGACGAGGTCACTGTCGAGGTCCTCGACGTCGACATGGACCGCGAGCGCGTGTCGCTGTCGCTCAAGGCGACGCAGGAAGACCCGTGGCGTCAGTTCGCCCGCACCCATGCGATCGGCCAGATCGTCCCGGGCAAGGTCACCAAGCTGGTTCCGTTCGGTGCGTTCGTGCGCGTCGAAGAGGGCATCGAAGGCCTCGTCCACATCTCGGAGCTGGCCGAGCGCCACGTCGAGGTCCCGGACCAGGTCGTGTCCGTCGGCGACGACGCGATGGTCAAGGTCATCGACATCGATCTCGATCGTCGTCGCATCTCGCTGTCGCTGAAGCAGGCCAACGAGGACTACGCGGAGGAGTTCGACCCGTCGAAGTACGGCATGGCCGACAGCTACGACGACCAGGGCAACTACATCTTCCCCGAGGGCTTCGACGCCGAGACCAACGAATGGCTCGAAGGCTTCGACAAGCAGCGTGAGGCATGGGAGGCCCGGTACGCCGAGGCCGAGCGTCGCCACAAGATGCACACCACGCAGATGGAGAAGTTCGCCGCTGCAGCCGCCGAGGCAGAGAACGCTCCGACCGACTACTCGTCGTCGTCGGCATCGTCGACCACCTCCGAGCCGACGTCGTCGACCGGTGCAGCGTCGACCGGTGGTTCGCTGGCCAGCGATGAGCAGCTCGCTGCTCTGCGCGAGCGTCTGTCGGGCAACGCCTGATCACGTAGCTAGATCTCACTGAACCCCGGGACCCCTGGTCCCGGGGTTCAGTGCATTCAGGGGCCGAATACTGTTGGGGCCGTGGGAAATGAAGTGCTGTCGGGCGGATTGGCGATCGGTGCGGGCGTGGCGATCGGCCTGCTGCTGTTCGTTCCATTCGTCGCCCTGAGCTATCGACGACGGGGTGGCCTCACTGTGGGGCGGTCATTGTTGTGGGTCGCGGCCCTCGTCTACTTTTGTGCGATCTGGACCTACACGCTCTTCCCTCTGCCTGACCCGGAACACCTGGTGTGCGTCGGAACGAACACCGACCTGTGGCAGGCGGTGCGCGATATCGAGGGCGCCCGGGACCGGGGGCATCCCTTCACTGATCCGGCGACGCTGCAGTTGGCCCTCAATGTTCTGCTTTTCGTCCCGCTCGGCGTGTTCATCCGGGTCCTCGGTGGACGGGGACTGCCGACTGCGTTGGTCGCCGGAGCTGGTGTCTCTCTCTTTGTGGAGACCACCCAGGTCACCGGGATGTGGTGGATATACGACTGTGCGTACCGAGTGTTCGACGTCGACGATCTGGTCACGAACACCGTAGGTGCTGTCCTCGGTTCGGTCATGGCTCTGGTCGTGCCTCGGCGTATGCGGGGCATGTCCAGGCGCCCGGAAAGCGATGTCGCGTCGCCTGTCACCAAGTCTCGCCGCATAGTCGGAGCTTGGTGCGACGTTCTCGCGGCGGCGATGCTGTCGGCCCTCGTATCGGTGAGCGTCCAACTCTGGCTGGAGTATGTCGCCGACGATCGCGCTGCGGTCTTGTCCGGTGAACTCGCAGCCGCAGTCGGCGGCGCGGTGCCCGCGGTCGTGTGGTTCCTGGTGATCGCGGGGACCGGTCGATCGATCGGGGACTTGTGCGTGGAACTCGAATACCGAGGAGGCCCGCTCCCCGTGGCTCTCCTTCGCGTTGTGAGGTTCTCCTCGGGCATCGGCATGTACTACGCCGTGACGCTGCTGCCGGATCCGTACGATGCCGTGGCGTGGGGATTCGCGGCCCTCGCGCTGATACTCATGGTGTTCACGCGGCACGGGAAGGGGCTGCCGTCCCTCCTGTCGGGTGCATCGCTCGTCGACTCCCGGCCTGCTCCGCCCGTCGACGATGGCGAATCCATGACGCAGCAGTGAGAATGGTGGCGACTGTCGACTGCTGACGAGAGGCGAAGCGATGACCGGTTCCGAGCGTGCACGAGGGTTTCGAGGCAGAGCTGTGGGCACACGCGACACGGTGCGGCCGAATCCGGCCACCGTCGCTCCGGGCGAGGACGTCGAAGTGCCGAAGAACCGGCTGCCGGACTCCTCGATGGCACCGGAGACCGCGTACCGACTCGTTCACGACGAAGCGATGCTCGACGGCAACGCGCGCCTCAATCTCGCGACTTTTGTCGGGACCTGGATGGACGATCACGCCAACCGTCTGTACATCGAGTCGGCAGACAAGAACATGATCGACAAGGACGAGTACCCGCAGACCGCCGAGATCGAGAATCGGTGTGTGTCGATGCTGGCCGCCCTCTGGAACGCGCCCGATCCGGCGCGCGCAATCGGCACGTCCACGATCGGCTCATCGGAGGCCTGCATGCTCGGGGGTCTTGCTCTCAAGCGTCGGTGGCAACACGCACGTCGAGAGGCCGGGCTCCCCACGGACAAGCCGAACCTGATCCTGTCGAGTGCTGTCCAGGTCTGCTGGGAGAAGTTCTGCAACTACTTCGAGGTGGAGCCGCGGTACGTCCCGGTGTCCGAGGATCACCGTCTTCTCGACGGTCACGACCTGCAGTCGTACGTCGACGAGAACACCATCGGCGTCGTCGCGATCATGGGTGTCACCTACACCGGTTCGTATGAACCCGTTGCGCAGATCGCTGCAGCACTCGACGCCATCGAAGACGACACGGGCGTTGACGTGCCGATTCACGTCGACGGCGCGTCCGGTGCCATGGTGGCACCGTTCTCCCGTCCAGATCTGTTGTGGGACTTCGGGATCGAGCGCGTCGCGTCGATCAACACCTCAGGCCACAAGTACGGGCTCGTGTACCCGGGAGTCGGGTGGATCGTCTGGCGAGACCTGGAGGCGCTCCCCGAGGACTTGATCTTCCGCGTCAGTTATCTCGGCGGCGACATGCCGACGTTTGCACTCAACTTCTCTCGGCCGGGTGCTCAGGTGCTCCTGCAGTACTACTTGTTCCTGCGCCTCGGTTTCGAGGGCTATCGCGAGGTGCAGCAGTGCTCGCTCGACGTCGCCGCGTATCTGTCGGAGGCGATAGGGGAGATGGACGCCTTTGAGCTGTGGAGCGACGGGAGGGACATCCCGGTGTTCGCGTGGCGTCTGCGGGACGGGCACACGACCAATTGGACGTTGTACGACCTCTCGGACCGCCTGCGCATGAAGGGCTGGCTCGTCCCTGCGTATCCGCTTCCCGATGATCTGACGGATGTCGTCGTCCAGCGGATCGTGGTCCGCAACGGATTCAGTCGTGATCTCGCTTCTGCGTTGCTCGACGATCTGCGGGCAGAAGTGGCGTATCTCGACCGGTTGGACGGACCGATTCCGCATGCGAGCGAGACGACTCCATTTCACCATTGAACCCATGCGTTGTTGACAATAATTTTCAATAAAGTGTTGACTGTCCGGCATGCAGAAATCTCTCTCCATCCGGACCTCCGCCGTGCTTGTCGCATTGGCGGCAACCCTCACCGCCTGTGCGGGCCCCTCCGACGACGAGGAGTCGCCGTCGCCGAACGTCACCGAACGTGCTCGTGCCACGCCGCGAGTTGTCGTCTCGTACGACGGGGGACTTCGCGTCCTCGACGGAAAGACGCTCGAGAAAGTCGCCGACCTGCAGAAGGGCGGATTCCTCCGGCTCAACCCGGCAGGCGACGATCGCCACGTGATCGTCACGACCGAGGGCGGGTTCGAGGTGCTCGATTCGGGCACATGGCGTGAAGAGCACGGGGACCACGCGCACTACAAGGTCTCCGAACCGCGCTTCACCGGGGCGGCCTTCGAGGGCTCGGAGCCCGGCCATGCCGTGGCCCACGACGACCGCCTGACCCTGTTCTTCGACGGGACGGGTGACGTGAAGACCATTGAGCGATCCGCGCTCGGCGACGAAGCCCCGAACGTGGCCGACTATCGCACTCCGCACCCGCACCACGGAGTCGCCGTGTCGCGCGCCGACGGCTCTCTCGTCGTGACTGACGGGACCGCGGAGTCCCGATCGGGCATTCGGATCGTGAACGCCGAGCAGAGGCAGCTGGCGACGTCATCCGACTGCCCGGGGGTGCACGGTGAGGCCGCGGCGTCGGGCGGCGTTCTGACGTTCGGATGCCAGAACGGGATCCTCGTGGTTCGAGGGAACTCGATCACCAAAGTCGCGTCACCGGACGTCTACGGCCGGATCGGCAATCAAGCGGGCTCGGACGAATCGCCGATCGTGTTGGGCGACTACAAGACTCGCCCCTCTGATCAGTTGCCCGACGACGAGATCGAACGGCCGCGCAGGTTCTCACTGACCGACACTCGCACGGGGTCCCTCCGGATCGTCGATCTCCCCACGAGCTACAGTTTCCGATCCCTGGCGCGCGGTCAGGACGGTCAGGCGATGATCTTGGGGACCGACGGGGCGGTCTACGTGTTCGACCCGGAGACCGGACGTCAGACGGCGCGGCATCAGGTGATCGACCCCTGGACCGAACCTGTCGAATGGCAGGATCCGATGCCTTCGCTCGAGGTTGTCGGCGGTACGGCGTACGTCAGCGATCCGAAGGCGCGAACGTTGACCGCGATCGACATCTACAGCGGCAAGCAGACCGCCCGGACCACGCTGGATGTCCAAGTGGTGGAGACCGCCGCAGTCTCGGGCTGACCGGAAAAGCGCAGGATGCCGCAGAAGTCACGCAGTGGTGGTGGACGAACACGACCACCGCGTGATCTCTGGGGCATCTCGTTGCCCTTTCGCCGCCGGAGGATCAAGGAAGAAGTCGTACTCCAGCGGTTCTACGCCGCCGTACGGCCTGAGATCGGTGACGCCGGCGTCGCGGACCAGGTCGGCGTCGATGAAACACTGACCGGTGACATCGGCCGACGCGCCGACGAGGAATGCAGCCGCATCGCCCATGATCTGCGGACTGCGCGAATGCGCGACGGTCTCGTCGCCGCCGAGGAGGTTCTGCACTGCCGCGGTGGCGATTGTCGTCTCCGGCCACAAGCAGTTGCACGCGATTCCGTCGTCGCGCCACTCGGCGGCGAAACCCAGTGTCGTCCCGTACTTCGAGACCATGTATCCGGGGAACTTCCCGAGCCAGTCCGGGTTGAGGTTGATCGGTGGAGACAACGTCACGACGCGAGCGTGATCGGATCGGCGAAGGTGGGGCAGGCATGCCTGCGTCAGAGCGAATGTGCCGCGTGCGTTGACCTGCTGAATCAGGTCGTACTTCTTCATCGACAGATCAGCGGTCGCAGTCGGAGCGAGTGCACTGGCGTTGTTCACGCAGATGTCGATGCCGCCGAACTCCTCGACAGCAGTTCGGACCAGGCGCGCGATGTCGGAATCGTTCCGCAGATCACCGATCACTCCGATCGCGTTCGCTCCGGTTGCGCGTACCGTGTCGACGGCGGTGTGGATGGTGCCTTCCAGGCGGGGGTCGGGGCTGTCGGTCTTGGCGAGCATGACGATGTTCGCTCCGCGTCGTCCGAGTTCGGTCGCGATGGCGAGTCCGATGCCGCGACTTCCGCCGGACATCACCACGGTGCGGCCTTTGAATGCGGTAGGGCCAGGAATAGTGACAAGTGATGTGGACATGTTCGATCCTTTCGTCGGACCGGTTGGAGTGAACTGTTCAGGAGGCGTCGTCGCCGACGGCGGCCGGACCGAGAAGCTTGCAGACGACCAATGCCGTGGCGATGTCGAGATGGTCGGAACCGGGCGCTTCGGCGAGTGCCTTGGTCACGCGGTACTTGACTGTGTTCCGGTGGACGTTGAGACGTTCTGCTGCCCGCAGATGGCTGTCGCCGGTCTCGAAGTACACGTCGAGAGTTTCGCGGAGAACGGCGGAGGTCTCACCTGGGGCGGCGAGAGGACCGAGTACGTCACGGACCCATTGCCTGGTCGAGTCGAGATCCCGGGCGAGAAGGGCGACCAGACCGACCCCGCGGTCTCCGTACCCGACCACACGGCTGCGCTGTCGTCGATCGTCGTCGACGGCTGTCGAGGTCGCGACGTTGAATGCAGCCTTCGCCTGCTGGTGGCTGCGTCGAAAACCGCTCACACCGTCCCCAGGAAAGCCGACGGCAACTGTGATCGGGTGGTCGGGGCCGAGCGCGGACTCGACGCCCCCGACGTCGATCGTCCGGTCCTGGCGTCGGCCGAGCGGAACCCAGACC
The DNA here is from genome assembly GCF_016919385.1 of Gordonia sp. PDNC005. Classification (NCBI taxonomy): domain Bacteria; kingdom Bacillati; phylum Actinomycetota; class Actinomycetes; order Mycobacteriales; family Gordoniaceae; genus Gordonia; species Gordonia sp. PDNC005. The sequence goes on along the minus strand of NZ_CP070351.1, from coordinate 2,066,675 downwards.
CAGACGGTCCTGCGGTCGATCGCGGTGATCAGAGGATCGCCCTCGGCCCGCAACCGGCCGGCGAGAGTCCGTGCGGTGCGGTCGAGATCGCGGACGCTGCAGTCCTCGTCGGTCGACCACACGACCATCGCCGCGTGACGCTGGTCGAGGCGATAGCCGCTGTCCCGTTCGAGATGGCTCGGGTCTCCGGCAGGAGAGTCGAGGAGAGCGTGGATCGCCGAAGTGAGGACATTGCTCTCCACGCCCATCCACCGACGACGTTCGTCCTCATACGCCTCGAAGACGTATTTGGTTATCCAGTCGATGTACTCGTAGACGGTGTCGGAGATGTGCCGGACCACCTGCATCGAATCGGTTGTACTCAGCGACAGCTCGTCGACCTTCGCGTAAACGTCCCGGAGCAGCACACTCTGTCCGACGTGGTAAGCCCGGACCAGCGAGTTCGAAGGCACGTCGCGTTGAGCCAGACGGCGTGCGTACTCGACGGCCGCTGTGGTCGGCTGCAGTCGGCTGATCGAGATGTCGTTGGCGAGCACATGGATGATGGTCGTGACGTTTCCGTGGACGCTGGCGTCGAGCATCTCGGTGAGCACGGCATCCTCACCCAGACCCTCGATGCGTTCGAGGATCTCCCCGGTCACCGACGCTGTCGCCGCAACCTCGTCGTCGCGGAGCCGACGGGCGATGACGTGGGTGTGCTCGGTGAGTTCGGCGGCTTTCATCATGGGCGCCGCCGACCGAGACCACGGAGCGCCGACTCTGCGGCGTTGTATCCGCACAGTCCGTGGATGCCCGCACCAGGTGGTGCGGACTGGGAGCAGATGTACACGCCGGCGACGCCGGTCCGGTAGGGATCGACTGCGGGACGTGGCCGCAGCAGCATCTGCAGGCCAGCGTTCGAACCGCCCAGAATGTCGCCGCCGACGTAGTTCCGGTTCTTCTCCGCCATTCCGGCGACTGAGGTGACATGGGTTGCGACGATGACGTCGCGGAAACCCGGAGCGAACCGTTCGATCTGGTTGATCACCGCCTCCGTGGCGTCGCCGGTGTACCCGAACGGGACATGCGCGTACGCCCAGATGGGATTGATGTCACCGCTACTGCGGGTCGGGTCGGCGAGATACTGCTGCCCGACCAGAACAAACGGGCGGTCTGGCATCACTCCGGTGGCGCGCAGCCGCTCGGATTCGCGGATCTCGGCGAAGTCGCCGCCCAAGTGAACGGTGCCGGCCCGACCACAATCGGGGTCGGCCCACGGGATGTCGCCGCGGACCGCGAAGTCGACTTTGAACGCAGACGAACCCATCGAGTACTTCTCGTAGCGTCGCCGGATCCTGGCCGGCATCTCATCGCCGTACAGTGAGACGACCTGCGTCGGGGACAGGTCGAGAAGGACGATGTCCGCCGGCGGGATGTCTGAGCGTGATGTGACGGGAGTGCCGGTGGTGATCGATCCGCCGGCGTCGGACAGCGCTGCCGCGGCCGCTTTGGTGATCGACCCCGATCCTCCCTCGGCGACGGGCCACCCATAGCGGTGTCCGCTGGCCCCGATCATGAGGCCCAGTGATGCAGTGAGGGGCCGGTCGAGTCTGGTGTAGACGTGAGCGGCGATGCCGCCGAACAGTGCGCGTGCCTCCGGTGTCCGGAACGCGCGGGCGAGCACGCTGGCCGGGAGAACGGCGCGAGGACCGAACACACCCAGCTTGATCGGGTGCGCGGGCACGTTGGCGATTGGACGGAGAAGGTCATGGCCTAGATCGTCGAAGTTCCGTGCGAGATCGCCGAACACGGCCTTCCATCGGCGGCCGTCGACGCCGAGGCCTGCGGCCGTGGCGTCGATCGACTGGTGCAGCAGGGCGGTGGAGCCGCTGTCGAGTGGATGTGCGCAGTCGATATCGGGCCAACGCCAACGCAGACCGTACGATTCGAGATCGACCTCTTTCCAGAACGGCGACCCGACACCCATCGGGTGGAACGCAGAACAGACGTCGTGGATGACGCCCGGAACTGTGTATTCCGCGGAACGGGCTCCTCCGCCGATGTCCTCGTTTGCTTCGATGACCTGGACGTCCACACCGTTGCGGGCGAGGTGGAGACCGGCGGCGAGCCCGTTGGGCCCGCCGCCGACGATGACCGCGTTGGTCATCGATCAACCATCTCGCCGGCGGCAGGTGATGCCGTTGCGGTCCCAGCTGACGCCGTCGCCTGTGCAAAGCGCGTTCCGGCCAACGGGGCGACGTCCGCGCGGGAGTGGACGTCGAACGGGATCGGACCGTCGGGCAACCACGGTTGTGTGTTGATCGCGTCGTTCACTCGGTACGTGCCTCGCTCCACCACACCGAGGGCTGCGTCGATGATCTGATATTCCTGTGTGCCTTTGTGGATCGGCTGTGATTCGATCCAGGCGACGATGAACTCGCCCGGAGCGAAGTTGCACCGGCGCTGCAGAGCGTCGATCAGGTGCTTGTTGTGGAAGTGGCCGTCGCCGAAGTTGAAGCCGAGGATCGAATTGCACGCGAACTCGGCTTCCCGCAGGGTGTACGTGTTGATGTCGTCGCCGAGTTCACGTTGCATGAGGGAGAACAGCGCACGACCCTGGCTGTGGAGCGAACGCCACCCCATGAGTTGATGCATCACGACGTCAGCGACGTCGGGCGGGTAGCTCCCGAGCAGCTGCGTTCGGGTGTTCTGCGCTCCTCGGACCACGAACTCCTCCAGCTTCTCTTCGGCGCCGGGCGCGAGGGCCCACGTGGCCGATGCCCAGTTGCCTGCATACTGCCGCATGCTCGGCAGGAACGACACCAGATCGGGTCGAAGGTTGCCCAGGATCGGGAAGAACAGCATCACTGCGACGGCGAGGACGATCGCCCACGGGGCGGTCGCGTCAGTCACGCCGAAGCCGTCCCACGCGGGGAATCCCCAGAAGAGGAAGACCGCTGCGTAGGCGAACAAGATGTTCCACTCCAACGGAACGGCCAGCGGGAACGTCGAGAAGATGAAGAGGTGGAAGGCCACCATCAGGACGACGGCACACAAGGTGAGCGTTCGGTTCGTCGAGAACAGCAGGACGAGCGGAGTGATGATCTCGACGACAGTACCGAGCACGTGGCCGACTCCGCCTGCCAGGACTGACGGACGCATGTCGTCGGGGAATCGGCGATAGTGGGCGCGCTTGATCCCCTTGAACGGCAGCCACGGCGTGTTCGACAGCATCGGTGGGATGACCATCGAGAAATGATGCCCCAACTTGGACACTCCGGCGCCGACCCACACGATCACGATGAGCAGTTTCAACGCGATGATCATGTCGATGAACGGCATCACGGCGAAGAACACCACTGCGGGCAGATACTGCTCGCTTCGACCACCGAGGAAGACGACCTTGTCGCGCAAGCCCATGGCAACGACCATCGCGATCAGCGAGTAGAGGGCGGCGGGGTTCACCAGTCCTGCCGAGCCGGGACGGAGCGCTTCGAGAGTCGTGTTGTCGACGGACGGCAACACGAGCGCAACCACCACGTTCATCAGGATCGCGGCATACAGCGCGACGTCGAACAGTGTGCGCCGGTCACCTCCAGTGAACGGGACCTTGTCCGGCCACGGGGCCATCCTGAGAGTGTTGGGCTTGAGCCAGAAGTGGAACCCGCCGGTCATCGGTTTGAAGTGGCCTGCGAGGGGTCCCCAGGATCCTCCGAGTCCGAGGATCTCCAGGAGCATCGTCCACAGGACGAGCTTCTGGTAGACGATGGGCTGATTCCACCAGGTCGTGATGTCGAAGACACCAAGACCCGAGGTCGTCGTGGCGATGGTGACGCCGAGCGCGATGTGCAGTACCGCGACCTTCACCAGATAGATGATGTTGATGATCTTCGGTGTGCCGAATCCGTACTCGGCCCAGTGGGCGCCGAGGACTTGCAGCCGGTCCATGAACGGCCTGTCGAGGAACGTCTCCGGGTCGACAGGGGGAAAGTTGGGCTTGAGCAGTCCCATGGTGCTGTCCGATCTCAGTGGGTGGGTGGTGTCAGGCGTCGACGGCGGTGCGGGTCTGCTGCCGGAGCGACGGTTTGTCGACCTTGCCCACCGGATTCCGGGGGAGCGCGTCGACGATGTGGATCTCGGTGGGGCGCTTGGCCTTCGTGAGGACGGCGCGTAGATGCTCGGCAAGCTCGTCGCTGTCGAGCGGGGCGTTCGGGTACGTGACGACGAAGGCGACGGGGACTTCGCCGAGGACTGGGTCCGGCGCTCCGACCACGGCGCTTTCGAGCACGCTCGGGTGGGTGGCGATGGCCGCTTCGATCTCCTTCGGGTACACGTTCTCGCCGCCGCGGATGATCATGTCCTTGATGCGGTCGACGATGGACAGGTAGCCGTCGGCGTCGAGCACGCCGATGTCGCCGGTGTGCAGACGCCCGTTCACGACCGCGGCGGCTGTGGCCTCGGGCCGCTCCAGGTAGCCCCGCATCACGTTGGGACCGGAGATCACGACTTCGCCGCGTTCGCCGGTCGGCCGTGCCTTGCCGTCGGAGTCGACGACCTCGACCTTCTGACCGGGCAGGGCGACTCCGACCGTCCCGAGCTTGCGCACGCCGAAACGGGGATTGCAGGTCGCCACGCACGTGCTCTCGGTGAGCCCGTACCCCTCGACGATGGTGACGCCGAGTTTCGACTCGGAGGCGTCGAGCAGTTCCTTCGAGATCGGGGCCGCGCCGCAGATCGCGAAGTGGAGACTGCTGACGTCGGCGTCGTTGATGTCCGGCGACGACGTCAGCAGGGCATAGATGGTCGGCACCGCGGAGAAGTAGGTGGGGCGCAGGGTCGCGACGTCGGTGAAGAAGCGGCGGACCGAGAACGATCCGGTGATGCTGAGTTGCCCGCCGACCAACATCATCGGCAGGAAGCTGGCGTACAGGGCGTTCGAGTGGAACAACGGGAGGATGAGCAGGGCGTGGTCGTCGGCGTCGAGGCTGAGGTGTCCGGCGATGGCCGTGGCCATGTACAACGCGTTCGCGTGGGTCTGCTCGACGCCTTTGGGCGACCCGGTGGACCCCGACGTGTAGATGATCAGCGCGACGTCAGTAGGCGCAGGTTCGGCGGGCGCGATCCACGTCGGATCGGGGACTGTGTTGAGCTCGTCCGGATGAAGCTCGGTCCGTCCTGCCACCGGGCCACCCGGGGTGCGTCCGACGACCACACGAACGGCGGCGTCGTCGAGCTGGTAGTCGGCTTCGGCTGCAGTGAAGTTCGGGTTCACGGGAGTCGCCGTCGCACCGAGTCGCCACGCGGCCATGAGCGCGATCACGAGGTCGACCCGATTGTGGAGGAACGTTCCGACCACATCTCCCCGCGCGATGCCGAGATTCTCGAGATGCTGTGCCGCGGCATCCACGCGGTCGGCGAACTGCCGGTATGACAACGCGGTGTGGTCGTCCCGGACGCAGGCGCGGTCGCCGCGGTCGGCGAGGTTCCATGCGAAGTATCCGTTGGTGGTCACGTGAGCAAGTCCTTTCATTGCTGTGACCACTGACACTATTGATGGGCGATGTGACTTGATACGGCCTGCGAGGCCAGACTTTTCGGGCGCGTTTGTGCTCGCGGCACAACCGACTCGGACGGGGGTCAGACCTCGGCTTCGCCGTCCCCCGAGAGACGCTGTTCGGCTACATGGCGGAGGCTGTCGACGAGGGCCCGGCCCGCGGGGCTGAGCGGTCGATGCGCGACGACGGTGAGCCCGACGCTGTGACTCACGTTCGGCAGATCCGCCGGGAGTCGGACGAGGTGCGAGTCGGCCCGGCCGATGAGACTGGGGAGGACTGCGATCGTCCTGGTGCGTCGCAACAACTCCCTCACTGTCAGGAAGCTGGTCGCTTCGACACGGTCCTCGGGCAGGGGTGCGCCTGTCCGTGCGAACGCCTCCTCGAGTTCATGTCGGAGTGCGGTCTCGGTGCCGGGGAGGATCCACGGGAGATCGGACAGATCGGCGAGCGACAGTCGATCGGCGTCGGCGAGCGGATGCCCTATGCCCGCGAACACTTCGACGTTCTCTTCGTAGAGCGGGATCCGGGTGAGTGTCGATGTGCTCGGCGCGGTGAGCCTGCCGACGATCATGTCGATCCGGCCGGCCTCGAGCTCACTCGACAGAGCTTCCGGGGACCCCTCCCGAACGATGACCGTGAGAAGGGGACGGTCCGCTTTGAGATCGGCGATCGCCTGTGGCAGCAGGACATTGGAACCGGCGAGGTGAGTTCCGACGGACACGGTCCCGCGATCCGCGTCAGCCAACTCCACAACGTGTCGACCCGCTTGGTTCAACTGTGCGAGGACGGCTCGTGCGTGCTCGGTGAAGGCGATCCCGAAGATCGTCGGCGTCACGCCGCGCGGCCCACGCTTGAAGAGCTCCACGCCGAGTAGCGCTTCGACATCGCGCAGACTTCGGGTGGCGACGGGCTGGGTGATGTGGAGTTCGGCGGCCGCTCCGACAACGCTTTGTTGCCGACTCAGCGCGTCGATCAACACGAGGTGGCGGATCTTGAGCCGGCCGTCGAGAAGTTTTGGGACGTCCATCTGATCAGCTCCCGGTTCGACCGCGGGTGGACTCGATGAGGATTGCGAGTGAGGCGGACAGGGAACTGCTCGGCTCCGCGAGGTCGAGGAACACGTCGAAGTGATCGCGGTCGGGGATGGTCATCGACCGGCACGTCAGGAACGGGGACCATCGAGTGTGGAGTTCGTCGCTTTGGGTGGAGAATCCGCGGGCTTCATTCGCAGCACGGGCGATGACCACGGTCGAGTCGCCGCGGGGCGGCGGTGCGAGCAGGGGGCTCACCTCCGAAGCCATGCCCTCAGTTAGGTTCAGCCATGCGTTCGCCGGCGCGTCCACGAGCGGGCGGAGATCGTAGAGTCCGCTGATCAGTAGTCCTTCAGTGGCGGCTCGGCCCCCGAGGCCGATGTCGTGTGTCCACTGCCCGCCGACCATCGTCATCGCGGCGAGGTGGGCGCCAGCCGAGCTCCCGCCGACGACCACTCGCTCGGTGTTGATGCCGAGATCATGACCTCGAAGGCGGACGAACGCGTATGCCGCGCGAACCTGCCGCACGATCTCAGGCAGCGTGGTGGCCGGAGCCAGGCCGTAATCGATTGAAACGGTGGCGATCCCGCGGTCGGCGAGGACCGCGGCCATGAACGCTGTGTGCTGACGGGAGAGCGCCCGCCAGTATCCGCCGTGCACGACGAAGAACGTCGGGCGTGGAGTCTCTCCGACACCCCACACGTCGAGCCGCTGACCGCTGCGCCCGTCGTACACCACGCCGGCGTGTCCGGAAAGATCAGCCGTGGCGTGCGCGGACTGTGCAAGGTACTCGGCCATGACGTGTCGGAAGCGGTCCGGGGTGACGGTGGCCTGCGCGTTGTAGGCGTCAGCGGTCTGGTTCGGCACAACTGTGTCCTCTCTGGTGACGTCCGCCAGGTTCCGTCACTTCGGCTATTCCTGTCCAATGCCAATCGGCCTTGTGGGTATGCCCACCCTGGTATGCCGAGGTATGCGTAAAAGGGTATGACGTTCACGTGATTAGGCATTTGTTCAGCATGGCGACATGGATCACAGTAGGTGCATGACCGATGGCACCTCACAGTGGATCCGCAATTACGTGGACGGTTCCTTCACCGACCCCGGACAGGGGCAGACCTTCGACGCAGTGGATCCCTCAACCGGACGGGTGTATGCACGCGTTCACGAAGCCGACCGTGAACTGGTCGATCGCGCGGTGATCTCGGCTCGGCGCGCCCTTGACGACGGGTGGGCCGATCGGCCCGTCGCCGACCGGGTCGGGATCTTGCGCCGCGCAGCCGACTTGATCGAGGAACGGTTTGACGAGTTCATCGCGGCCGAACTCGCCGACACCGGTAAGCCGATCACTCAGGCGCGGTCGCTCGACGTCGCACGTGCACCCGCGAACTTCCGTGCGTTCGCCGACATGGTTGCCGCAGCGGGCGAGCAGTCGTTCACCACGGAAACCGCGGACGGGGGACGGGCTCTCAACTACACGGTGCGGAAGCCGCTCGGTGTGGTGGCCGTGATCGTGCCGTGGAACCTGCCGCTTCTCCTGCTGACGTGGAAGGTCGCACCCGCATTGGCGTGCGGCAATGCGGTAGTGGTGAAACCGAGTGAGGACACGCCGGGCAGCGCGTCGTTGCTCGCCGAAGTCCTCGAACAGGCCGGCCTGCCGCGAGGTGCGTACAACGTGGTCCACGGGTTCGGCGCCGGCTCTGCGGGCGAGTTCCTGACGTCGCACCCGAAGATCGACGGCGTCACCTTCACCGGCTCGTCGGCGACCGGATCGCACGTCATGAAGACCGTGGCGCCACGGGTTCGGCCTGTGTCGCTGGAACTCGGCGGAAAGAACGCGGCGATCGTCTTCGACGACGTCGACGTCGGCGAAGCGGTGAACGGTCTGAGCCGGTCGATATTCACCAACACCGGACAGGTGTGCCTCTGTACTGAGCGCGTCTACATCCAGCGCAACGTGTTCGACGATGTCGTCGCGGGTCTGGTAGACGCAGCGAACGCGCTGACTCTCGGGGTACCGACCGACCCTGAAACCACGACCGGCCCACTGATCTCGGCGAAGCACCGAGACAAGGTGCAAGCCTGCCTCGACCTGGCGGTCGAGGAGGGGGCGGACGTATTGGTCGGCGGCGGAGCGCCGACGCTCGGAACGGAACTCGACGGTGGGTTCTGGATGCAGCCGACTCTCTGGACCGGCCTGACCAACACCGACCGGACGATGCGCGAAGAGATCTTCGGTCCCGTCGCGGGGCTTGTTCCCTTCGACACCGAGGACGAGGCGGTCGCTCTCGCGAACGACACCGAGTACGGACTCGCGTCCGCAGTGTGGACGAACGACCTGCGGCGCGGACACCGCGTCGCAGGCCGGATGAACGTCGGACTGTCGTGGGTCAACACCTGGTACCTGCGCGACCTGCGGTCGCCGTTCGGTGGTGTCGGCCTATCCGGGATCGGGCGCGAAGGCGGCGAATCGTCGCTCCACTTCTACACCGAACCGACCAACGTGTGCGTGCGCCTGTGAGCACCACGACCATCAACCAGGAGACCCGAATGAACGATCAGGTGGCCGCACTCGCAGAGCGGCTCGACGATGCACAGACCCGTCGGATCGAGACGACCAGCATCGAAGCCGATCGTGAGCTGTCGCCGGACTTCGACGTCGCTCTCGCATACCGCGTGCAAGACGAGTTGATCGCGCGGCGAGAAGCGCGCGGCGAGAAGGTGATCGGCGTCAAACTCGGCTTCACGAGCAAAGCCAAGATGGCCCAGATGGGAGTCTCCGACGTCATCGTCGGACGCCTCACGGACGCCATGAAGATCACCGACGGCGGAGTAGTCGACCTCGGACGGTTCATCCATCCCAAGGTCGAACCGGAAGTCGCCTACCGGATCTCCTGCGACGTGGACCTCGACGATCCAGACGTCGACATGCTCGAGCACGTCGACGCCATCGCCGCGGCCGTCGAGGTGATCGATTCCAGGTATCTCGACTTCGTCTTCACCTACGCGGACGTCGTCGCCGACAACACGTCGGCATCGGGATTCGCCCTCGGAGAGTGGGTGCCGCTGCGCGAAGCCGCAGACTGCGCCGTGACAATGACGGTCGGCGACGAGGTGACATCCGGCTCGACGGCGGCCATTCTCGACGATCCGGCGAACGCGCTGACCGCTTTGCTCGACATGTGCCGCCGTCACCGTATCCCGCTGCGGGCCGGTCAGATCGTGCTTGCCGGAGCCGCGACGGCGGCCACTGCACTCACTGCGACGTCCGTGTCATGTGTGGTCGACGGTGTCGGCTCGGTCGGGTTCACCGCACACGCGTCGGAGGTGACGGCATGAGCGACACGACTGCATCGACCGGGGGAGTCCTCGCCGGCCGCGCCAAGCCCCGTGGACGATTCCCGCACGTGAAAGTCGTGGGCGATCTCATCTTCGTGTCCGGAACCAGTTCGCGGCGTGCGGACAACACGTTCGTCGGTGTGCAAGTCGACGAGATGGGGACCACCGACCTCAGCATCGAGGAGCAGACGCGAGCCGTCATCGAGAACATCCGAGACATCCTCGGCGAGGTCGGGGCGGGTCTCGAGGACGTCTGCCAACTCACCACGTATCTCGTGTCTATGAACGACTTCGGTGTCTACAACCGGGTGTACGGCGAGTACTTCGACGAGAACGGCCCCACGCGGACGACCGTCGCCGTCCACCAGTTGCCGCACCCGCACCTTCTCATCGAGATTCAAGCGATCGCGCACCGCCCAACCCGGTCGTGACCGGCCACCATTCACTAACAGGAGACCCAGACATGACGAGCATTCCTCCGGTCATCAACTTCCACGGCTGGATCCGCGACAACCAGCACTTGCTCAAGCCGCCGGTGAACAACCAGATGATGGCGTTGGGAGACGACTTCATCGTCCAGGTGGTCGGCGGGCCCAACGAGCGCCACGACTACCACTTCGAACCGTACGAGGAATGGTTCTACCAGGTGAAGGGCGACATGCACGTCAACCTGATGACCGACGACGGACCCGTACGTGTCGACATCCGCGAGGGTGAGACGTGGCTGATGCCTGCGAACATCGCTCACTCTCCGCAGCGACCAGACCCGGAGTCGATCGGCGTCGTCATCGAGCGGGTGCGGCACGAGGGCACTCTTGAGAACTTCCGCTGGTACTGCCTGGAGTGTGACGCGCTGGTTCACGAGGTCCGCCTGCAGGTGCGGGATCTCGTGAAGGACATGCCCCCGGTGTTCGCTGCATTCCACGAGGACATCGACGCACGGACATGCGGTCGGTGCGGCGCCCTCCATCCGGGAAAGGGCTGAGATGGCGGGGACCATCGACGTCCACACCCACTACGTTCCGCACGGCTGGCCCGACGTCAGCGACGTCGCGGGCCCGGACGCGCCGTGGTTGCGTGTGGAGTCCGAACGTGAAGCGATGATGATGACCGGCGGCGTCGAGTTCCGTCGCATTCAGTCAGACGCCTGGGATCCCGAGGTCCGCCTCGCCGACATGGATGCCGACGGCGTGCAGACACAAGTCGTCTCACCTACGCCTGTGTTCTTCAACTACGCGCGCACCGGAGAGCAGGCCGCGAAGATCGCGACGATCTTCAACGATCTCGCCCTGGACATCACCGGGCCGGCGGGGGACCGGATGATCCCGTTCTGTCAGGTCCCTCTGCAGGATCCCGAACTCGCCTGCAAGGAACTCGACCGGTGCCTGGACAACGGTCACCGCGGTGTCGAGATCGGCAATCACGTCGGCGACCGCGACCTCGACGACGCGGGCGTCGTCGAGTTCCTGCAGCACTGCGCATCCCGCGACGTGCCGGTGTTCGTCCATCCGTGGGACATGACCGGATCGCCGAGGCTCGATCGGTGGATGGCCAAGTGGCTTGTCGGAATGCCGGCCGAATCACATCTCTCGATCCTTGCGATGATCCTCGGTGGCGTCTTCGATCGGGTCGACGACCGGCTCAAGATCGGGTTCGCCCACGGTGGTGGATCCTTCGCGTTCTGGCTCGGCCGCATGGAGAACGCGTGGCACCGTCGGAACGACGTCATCGGAACCTCGGAGTTCCCGCCGTCGCACTACCTCGGACGGTTCTACGTCGACTCGGTGGTGTTCGACGACCGCGCCCTGCGACTGCTTGTCGACACGATCGGATCTGAACGCGTCATGGTCGGCAGTGACTATCCGTACCCGTTGGGGGAGCGGCCGGTCGGCGAAGTGGTCGTCAAGAGTGAATTCCTGGAGCCCGCGACCCGCGATCTCATCCTGAGGGGGAACGCCGAACGGTTCCTCGGCTTGTCGACGTCGTGACGTGCCGCGATCTGTCTCCACTGCCATGCTCACGCAGGCATGGCGGCAGCGACAAAGAGCATTTGTGTGACATGAAGCACTGACATTGGCTTGAGGTGTGGCGGGTTACCCGCAGTGGATCGACCCTCCCGAATCGATCGCCCCAACCCCGAGCAGCTCCAGAAAGGCATCCCGATGACCCAGAAACACTCGTCGCCCCAGGCGGTGACAGACATGCAGAAGCGGCGTCGAGTCGGATCGGCGATGCTCGTCGGCACCACACTCGAGTGGTACGACTTCTTCCTCTACGGCACCGCCGCGGCGCTGATCTTCAACAAGCAGTTCTTCCCGTCGCTCAGTCCCACGGCCGGCACCCTCGCCGCGTTCAGCACGTTCGCGGTCGGCTTCGTCGCACGCCCGATCGGCGGACTCGTCTTCGGGCACTTCGGTGATCGGATCGGTCGGCGGAACACGCTGATCGTGTCGCTGTTGATGATGGGCATCGCGTCGACCCTCATCGGTGTGGTCCCGAACTATGCGTCGATCGGAGTGTGGGCGCCGGTGCTGCTCGTGCTCCTCCGCGTGGTGCAGGGCATCGGCCTCGGCGGCGAGGGCGCCGGTGCGACGCTGATGTCTATGGAGCACGCTCCCGCCGACAAACGGAACCTGTATGCGGGCTTCCCGCAGATGGGCACCCCGGCGGGGTTGGTCCTGGCCAATGTGGTGTTCCTCTCGACGAATGCCCTCATGCCGTCCGATGCGTTCGATTCCTGGGGATGGCGGATCCCGTTCCTGCTCAGCGGTCTGCTGGTGATCGTCGGGCTGGCGATCCGTCTCCACGTCGAGGAGTCGCCGACGTTCGAATCCGTTGTCAGCCACCGCGCGGTGGAACGCTTCCCGTTGCGTGAAGCAGTCCGTGTCGGCGTCGGACGGATGGCGCTCACCGTCGGTCTCATGGTCGCGAACTCGGCCGCCGCCTACGTCTTCATGGTCTTCACCCTGTCGTACGGCACCAAACACCTGGACTACAACCGCACCTTCCTGATCGCATGCGTCTCGGTGGCGGCGGTCATCTGGTTCGCGACGATCCCGTACTGGACCGGCATCGCCGACCGAAGCGGTCGCCGGGCGATGTTCATCGGCGGATCGCTCGCACTTCTCGTGTGGTGTGTGGCGTTCCTTCCGATGCTCGACACGGGCAGCAACGCCGTCGCGGCGGTGGCGTTCCTCGGCATGGGGTTCATCGTCCCGGTGACACACAGCGTTCAGGGGGCGATCATCGCCGATCTGTTCCCTGCGTCGGTCCGCTACTCCGGCACGTCGCTCGTCCTCCAGGTCGGCGCGATCCTCGGCGGCGGACTGGCGCCGATCATCTCGTCCGCTCTGGTGGGCGAGTCGGGCGGCTCGGCCGGCGTGACCGTGTATCTCGCCATCGTCTGTGCGCTCAGCCTGGTCTGCGCCGCAGTCCTGTTCCGCACGCCTGCTGAGGCTCCGGCCGAACGGACCGAGGCGTCGGCCGCCGTGTAACAACAGCAAGCACCGAACGCCACAGAAGTCACGGAGTGGTCGTGGATGAACACGACCACTGCGCGACTTCTGTGGCTTTTCGCTGTATTTCTACTTCTGCAGGGCGCGACGGCGGTGCAGGGTCGACGCGATTCCGCCTGCAGCAGCACGGACCGCGTCGGCGTGGGGTTCGGGGCGATAGCGGCTCAGCGGACCGGTCACGCTGATGGCCGCCACGACATCGTTAGTCGCGACGTCGAGTATCGGCGCGGCGACGCAGGCGATGCCACGGGTCGACTCCTCGAACTCGTAGGCGACGCCGGTCTCTCGGGCCGCGTCGAGTTGGGCTGCGAGCAGGCCGGGCGCGACGATCGTCCGAGGCGACAGCCGAGCCAGCGGGCCACTCAGCACGTCGTGACGCAGCGCCGGATCGGCGTGCGCGAGCAGTGCTTTGCCGATGCCCGTGCAGTGCAGGGGCATTCGTCCTCCGGTGCGCGACGGTGCGCTCGCCTGACGGTGTCCGCCGATCTTCGCGACGTAGACCACTTCGTGGCCGTCGAGGACACCGAGATGCACCGTCTCCCTTGTCCGTTGGTAGAGGTCTTGGAGGAAGGGCATCGCGATCTCCAGCAGTCCGCGTTCGACCGACGCGCGCATCCCCAGCTCGAACAGCCCGCCGGAGAGGCGGTAGCCGTTCTCCGTGCGGTCGAGGAGGCGTGCGGTCACCAGCTCGCCTGCTAGCCGGTGGGCGGTCGCCTTATGTAGGCCCGATCGCCGGACGATCTCGGCGAGGGGCAGATCGTGGTCGTCCACAGTGAACGAATGCAGGATCAGCATCACCTTGCCGATGACTGTCTGAGTCTGATCTGTGCTGGTCACATGCCGATTGTAGCTCTGTGTCTCACTCAGCGAGACGGAACCCTTGGCGTCGTCGGCGAACCGGGTGACGATCGTCTCATGACTTCTTCTGTTGATCGCGACGTCGCCGAAGACCAGGCGGCACAGCGACTCCTCTCTGCATTGCAGACCCGCACCGCATGCACCCCTGTCCGTGATCTCATCGGGCCCACCGATCTGCCGGCCGCCTACCGCGTGCAGGAGCGTCTCACCGCCGGCCGGGTCGCGGGCGGCGCGCGAATCGTCGGGCGCAAGATCGGGCTCACCTCGGCGGCCGTCCAGGAGCAGATGGGTGTCGACCAGCCCGACTTCGGCGTCCTCTTCGACGACATGGCGTACACGGGCGACGAAGTGGTTCCGATGGACCGCCTTCTTCAGCCGAAGGCCGAGGCCGAGGTCGCGTTCGTCCTGAAGAAGGACCTCGCCGAGGGCCCACTCGACATCGAGCAGATCCGCGACGCCGTCGACTACGGAGTGGCCGCTCTCGAAGTGTGCGACAGCCGCATCGACGGTTGGGACATCGCCTTCGCCGACACGGTCGCCGACAACGCGTCGTCCGGCGTCTACGTGCTCGGAAGCGACCGCAAGACGCTCGACGAGTTCGCGCCCGTCGAGGTCGGCATGCGCATGCTCATCAACGGCGAGGAGGTGTCCACCGGCAACGGTGCGGCCTGCCTCGGTGATCCCCTCAACGCTGTCGCATGGCTCGCCAAGGCCGCCCGCGACTTCGGCGAGCCTCTTCGCGCAGGTCAGGTCATCCTGTCCGGCGCTCTCGGTCCCATGCGGCCGATCGAATCCGGTGACGAGGTGACCGTTGAGATCACCGGTCTCGGCACGGTCGTCGCGAAGTTCAGTGAAGGAAACGCACATGAGTAAAAAGACCAAGGTCGCCATCATCGGCTCGGGCAACATCGGCACCGACCTGATGATCAAGGTGATCCGCACCGCCAAGCACCTCGAAATGGGGGCGATGGTCGGCATCGACGCCGAGTCCGACGGTCTCGCGCGGGCAGCACGCATGGGTGTGCCGACCACCCACGAGGGTGTTGAAGGCCTCGTCAACATGCCGAACTTCGACGAGATCGAGATCGTGTTCGACGCGACGTCGGCCAAGGCGCACGAGTACAACGCGTCGATCCTGGCGCCGCTCGGCAAGCGTCTCGTCGACCTGACGCCCGCCGCGATCGGCCCGTACGTGGTGCCCGCGGTCAACATCGACGAGCACCTCGACGCGCAGAACGTCAACATGGTCACGTGTGGCGGGCAGGCCACGATCCCGATCGTCGCAGCCGTCTCTCGCGTCGCGCCCGTCGCCTACGCGGAGATCGTCGCATCCATCGCATCGAAGTCGGCCGGACCCGGCACTCGCGCGAACATCGACGAGTTCACCGAGACCACGTCGAACGCGATCAAGTCGGTCGGCGGCGCCGCCAACGGCAAGGCGATCATCATCATGAACCCGGCCGAGCCGCCGCTGATCATGCGTGACACCGTCTACGCCCTAGTCGATGCACCCGACCTGGACACGCAGGACCAGATCCGCAACTCGGTGGAGAAGATGGTCGCCGACGTGTCGGCGTACGTCCCCGGCTACCGGCTCAAGCAGAAGGTGCAGATCAACCCGATCTCGGAGACGTCGCCCGTCGGCACCCTCATGGCAGAAGAGCCGGAGTCGGCTCCCACGCACCAGGTGTCGGTGTTCCTCGAAGTGGAGGGCGCCGCTCACTACCTCCCGGCCTACGCCGGAAACCTCGACATCATGACCTCGGCGGGCCTCCAGTACGCCGAGCGGATCGCCGCAGTCGCGGCGCAGGAGACCGCAGACTCTGAAGGAGCAGGCGCATGACAAAGATCTTCGTTCAGGACGTCACCCTGCGTGACGGGATGCACGCACTCCGCCACCAGATCAGCACCGACGACGTCAAGCGCATCGTCAGTGCGCTCGACGAGGCGGGCGTCGATGCCATTGAGGTGGCTCACGGAGACGGTCTCGCCGGCGGCTCGGTCAACTACGGCCCGGGTTCCAACACCGACTGGGAGTGGATCGAGGCGGCCGCCAGCGTGCTGAAGAATGCGCGCCTGACCACTCTGCTGCTTCCGGGTGTCGGCACCGTCGAGCACCTCGAGAAGGCCTGGGACCTCGGTGTTCGTTCGGTTCGAATCGCCACGCACTGCACGGAGGCCGACGTCTCCGCGCAGCACATCGCCGCAGCGCGCGAGATCGGCATGGACGTGTCGGGCTTCCTGATGCTGTCGCACATGTCGGAGCCGGAGAAGCTGGCACAGCAGGCCAAGCTGATGGAGTCGTACGGCGCGCACTGCGTGTACATCACCGACTCGGGCGGCCGCCTGACCATGAACGACGTCGTCGCCCGCGTGAAGGCCTACCGTGACGTGCTGAACCCGGAGACGGAGATCGGCATTCACGCGCACGAGAACCTGTCGCTGTCGGTCGCGAACTCCGTCGTCGCCGTCGAGAACGGCGTGTACCGCGTCGACGCGTCGCTCGCAGGGCACGGTGCAGGTGCAGGCAACTGCCCGATCGAGCCCTTCGTCGCCGTGGCGAACCTGTCGGGCTTCGAGCACGGCTGCGACCTCAACAAGCTCGAGGACGCTGCCGACGACATCGTCCGTCCGCTGCAGGATCGTCCGGTCCGCGTGGACCGCGAGACCCTCACGCTCGGCTACGCCGGTGTGTACTCGTCGTTCCTGCGCCACGCCGAGGCAGCCGCGCAGCGCTACGAGCTCGACGTCCGCGACATTCTCACGGTCTGCGGCGAGCGCCGTCTCGTCGGCGGCCAGGAGGACATGATCGTCGACATCGCCCTCACTCTGGTCGAGGAGCGCGAGGAAGCCCAGGCTTCGTAAGCTCTGCAATTCTCGCGTGTAGATCGTTACCCGAATCGGGTAACGATCTACACGCGTATCGTCACGCGGGCGAATCTGGCTGGGTCGGCGCTGACGTGAACGCCTGGCGCGGTCTGCGGGAAGCCGCCGGCGGCGAGGGCGTCGGTGACGTCGCCCGTGGCCGCGACCTCGATGTCGATGACCGGAGCGGCGGCAGTTCCCGGTGCCGCCGTCGGTCCGACGTGTTCGACCGCTGTCGCGTTCGCGCCGACGAGCGCCCACACTCGGTTCACCAGCCGCCTGCCGAGCACTGCCCACTCGGGGTCGTAGGCCTGGACATGAGTCGGCAGTTCTACGGCGCGACGAGCGGACACGTTGTCGCGCAATGGAATCAGTCGGTTGTTCCACACGTCGAGGGCCTGCGCGGCGAGCGCGTCGGGGGTGCCGGAGTTGTCGAGCCAGATGTCGGCGACGGCGCGGCGCTGGTCATCGGTGGCCTGTGCGGCGATGCGAGCGCGGGCGTCGTCGGGGTCCATGCCACGCAGGGTCGTGAGACGTTCGAAGCGAAGGTCGGCGTCGGCGTGTACGACTGCGACGACGTGGTAGAACGGCGCCATGTGGCCTTCGACGAGCAGTGGGACGTCGTGCAGGATCACCGCGTCCGCGGGTGCCGCGTCGGTCAGCTCCTGCGTCCGTGCGCCGATCAGCGGGTGAGTGATCCCGTTCAGCGTCTTCCGACTCTCGTCGTCGACGAACGCGCGGGCTGCGAGCGCAGGCCGGTTCAACGCGCCGTCGGCGTCCAAGATCTCGGGCCCGAACGCCTCGACCAGCTGGGCCAGGCCGGGAGTGCCGGGCTCGACCACTTCACGGGCGATCCGGTCCGCGTCGACGTGATACGCACCCTGGTCGATCAACGTTTTGGCCACCGTCGATTTGCCGGCACCGATTCCGCCGGTCAGTCCCACTCTGATCACGCCTGCCAGTGTGTCAGATCCGTTCGCGAGAACTCGGACAGTAGACCGTTCAACTGATTGGATGGGGGACATGTCGGTGAGACCGCGTTTGCCCATTGTGATCGTTGCGCTGATGGTGACCATGGTTGTCGTCGTCGGGGTGGTGCTGTGGCCGAGGGCCGAGATCTCCTCGAACGTATTCGGGCCGCCGATGCTGGGGCCATTGTCGACACAACCAACTGAAGCGTGGAAGGTCACGGCGCGAGACATCCTTCGAGACGAGGGCGCGTCAGGGGAACTGAACGTCGTCGCGGAGTCAGGCGGTGTTCTGCTTGTCGAGGGTGTCGCGGATCCGTACAGTGCCACGACTACTCTCGCGGCGATCGACGTGGTGTCGGGCAAGGTGGCCTGGCATTACCGCAGCCCGGGTCACTGGAGCGGGTGCGCGTACGGTGGTGACGGAGTGTTCGCGTGTGTAAAAATCGCGCGTGATCAAGGAACTGTCGCGGTCAACGTTGTGTTCATCGATGCTACGTCGGGCGACGTAGAGTTCACCCGAACAATTCGCAACCATGGCAGGCCCAGCATCGTCGGGGTGGACGACGGCGTGGTCGTGGCTGTGGCGCACACGGATCGGAACCCCCTCCTCGAGGAGGGTCCGCTATCGCTGCCGTCAAGATCCAAAGAAGAATCAGCCGACACGGGCGCGGGCCACACTTCGGTGATCACTCGCTTCTCAGCGGACGGTCGGCGGCTGTGGACTTCCGAGACGGCGCCCGGAGTTTCCGGGGTTGTATCGGTCCCGGGCGCAGACGTGGTCGTCGTGACCGCAGACGACTGGGGAGCAGCCCGTGGAGCTTTTGAGATCTACCGAGTGGACGACGGGCGGCGACTCCACAGTGAACCGGGTCCGCCGCCGACACGATCGGTGTGCCTCGACACCGGAGGTGGCATATGCACCGTCGTTGCAGGTGGTTCGACGGCACCGACAAAGTTCGTTTCTGATCAGCGGCGGGTACGCGCTAACTCGATATGACGGAGTGCCGCGAACGACGTTTTTCGACAGTGAAGGGGCACCGATCGGATCGTTCGCCGCCTGGCAGATCCCAGAGGACAATGGGCCAGCCGCTTCGTTGTCGCTCCTTGACCGCAAGCACTTCCCCCTGGTCAGATCATGGACCGGCGAAGTCGGTGTGCTCGATGTGGATGCGGGCAAATTCCGCTGGACGCATCAAGCGCATGCTCCGGCCATCCGCGTGGTTGATGATCGGCACTTGGTGACTGTCGCGGATGACATCAGACCGAGCGACGACGTGTTCCGCACGATGTCGCTTGTCGATCTTGCCTCAGGCGAGCCGAGTGGTTCGTTCTCAACGAAGTGGGGGCGATGGCTGCTCGGCTACGACGGAACCCGACTGATACTGGCCGGAGACCCGGATGCGCAGCAACAGCCCAACTCGCCGCGACTCGCGGCGGTCGACCCGTCCAGTGGCGCGATCCGTTGGGAGTTCGTGGCCCCTGACCGGAATGCCGACTGGAAACAGGCCGGTCCGCTCTTGCTTTTGACTGGCGCGACTGGATACCGGGAGGGATATGTGGCGCGCTATTCGTGATCGGCCATTCCGAACCCGACCGGTCAGGCACTCGCTGGAACTGATTGGAGACACCTGTGAAACCACGTTTGCCGACTGTGGTCGGTGCGCTGATGGTGACCATGGTTGTCGTCGTCGGGGTGGTGCTGTGGCCGAGGGGACATGAGCCTGTGATGGCCGAGCCGCAAGGGACGACTTTGCTTGAGGCGATGCCACAGAGCCCGCATCGTCAGTGGGAGGTACGCAGCGTTGAGCTGTTCGGCGATTCGGCGGCCCCGGATTCCCTGCGGATTGAGGCGGGAGGAAACGGCGTCATCCTGCTCGCCGGTGCATTTCGTGGGGACCTGAGGTCTGGCCGCACTGCAATCGATGCTGCAACGGGCCGAACACTCTGGCGGAAGCCGCACGTGGACAGCTCGGAGGGGTGTGCGATCAGCGGAGGTGGCCGACTTGCTTGCGTAGGGCTCGACCGGGTCGATGGCGAGACCGTGGGTCGGGTGGATTTCATAGATCTCCGCACCGGGGAGCTTCAGCAGACCAGGACTGTTCGCCGGACAGGTTGGCCGTCGATTCACGCTGCAGGAGAACGTTTCGTCGTGGCCTTCGACGGAACCGAGAACATCTCTATCCCGACCGAAGTGGACCTGCGTACCAAGGGCGGTGTCATTTTGTACAGAACCTCATCGCCGGATAGGCGCGGGTCGCTGGTCGTGTTCTCGCCGACCGGCAGAGAGGCGTGGTCGGTCGACCCGCCGGTGAATCACCTGGACGTGAGGGGATCGCTGACCTCGCAGTTGATCGCCGCCGACGGTAAAGACTCGGGGTTCTCGCTGTACCGTGCCGACACGGGGAAGCTCGTCTACGAGTCCCACGACGCTGACGAGAGTTATGTGCTCTTCCACGGCGGGTTTGCCGTGAGTCCGCCCGAGTCCAGCCCCGGTGCACTCACCGTGTACGACACGAATGGCGAGGTGGTGTCAGAACTCCGTCCATTCCGGTTGTCGGATATCGGCAATACGGTGCTTGCGCAGTCGCGAGACACAACGATGATCCCGGTCAGACTTGTAGGGACCACCGACCGTGGAGTCGTGTCGGTGAACGACGGGAGCTTTGAGCCGTTCAGCCCCGGGTTCGGCTTCGTCGATGTGATCGGCGGACGGTACCTCGTGTCGTACGAGATCATGGCCGCAGAAATGCGGCGCGGCATGGTGTGGGAAGTGAATGACGTTGAGACCGGTACTCGCACACGGACTGTCGCGTCGACCAGCGCGCGGGAACTCACCGGCTTCGACGGAGAACGACTCGTGGTCGACGGCGATCCCGACCCGAATCGCCTACCGTCGATTCCGCAGTTGACTGCGATCGACATAGGAAGCGGCAGACTCGCGTGGCGACTCCCGCCCACCGAGCACGGCAGCCGGTGGGTGCAGATTGGTCCGCGGCTATATCTCGTTGGTGCGGGGATGCTCGCCCGCTACAAGTGACTGTGCCGTTGATCGTGACCACATAGTGGTCACGATCAACGGCACAGACGGTCAGCCGTAGAAGGCGGCCGGGTCGAGGGCGGAGAGGGGAGTCCAGCGCGGAACCGCCTCCGACTCCGGGGGTGCGTCGACGGAGTCGTGGAATCCCCTCAGTTGCAACGCGATCCGAGGATCCTCGTCAACCCGCCTGACGGTCTCGTACAGAAGCGTCAGGACGTGGATGCACCGCGCGGTCCGGGCTTTGCACGAGCAGTCGACGACGGCGAGTTCGGGTGTGCCCACGATCGTGTCGTGTGCTTGCTCGGTGAGGGCCGACGCTGTCGGAGCCGATCCGACGACGGCCGCCAAGGCTTCTGCGGGCGCACGGTCCATCGGTGCGAACTCCAGGTACGCGACCGACGCTGTACCACCGCGGGCGATGGTTCCGCGCACGTGCCTGCCGTCGACGACGACGCCGCTGACGGAGTTCCGTGCCAGGCTGCGTGCGCGGGGGAGCATCGGTTCCGGTTTGGTGATGCTCGTCGGCTCCACCACCCGGAGGAAGTCCCGACCCCACACGGTGTAGCCGTATTCGGCGCTGACGTTGGTCATGCGGTCTCCTCTCGGTTGCGGCGCAGCACCTCGATCAGCTTCTCGTCGGACAGCTCGGTCAACACCGCCAGCGCGCCCGCATCGGCGTCGAGATCAAGCGCCGACTTGCGGTCGTGCATCGCCGCGATGTGTTCTTCGACGGTGCCCGCGGTCGTGAGTGTGGTGACGGTGACGACGCGGTCCTGGCCGATCCGATGGACACGGTCCGTCGCCTGAGCTTCGACCGCGGGATTCCACCAGCGGTCGAAGTGGATGACGTCGGCCGCGCGAGTGAGCGTGAGACCGGTGCCTGCAGCCTTCAGGCTCGCGACGAGCACACCGCAGCCGCGTCCGGCCTGGTAGTCGTCGACAATCCGATCGCGTTCGGCACGAGACAGGCCGCCGTGGAGAAACGGAACTCGGGCGTCGAGAACCGAGCCGAAGTGAGAGGCCAACAGATCGCCGGTCTCCCGGTACTGAGTGAACACAACCGTGGGCGAGTCGTTCTCGAGGTTCGTGACGACGATGTCGGTCGCGACGTCGAGTTTGCCGGAACGGCCGTCCACGTCGCCGGGCCGGCCCGCTCCCGCGAGCATCGGGTGGTTGCAGACCTGCTTCAACTTGGTGAGGGCTGCAAGAATCGCGCCGCGTCGGCCGATGCCGTCTCCGAAGCCGTCGTTCGACGCCTGATCGAGGATCGCGTCGTACAGCCTCGCCTGCTCGCTCGACAAGTCGCACTCGATATCTGTGTGGATCTTCGGTCCGAGGCTCGCTGCGACGTCCGACTTGGTCCGCCGGAGGACGCGTCCGGAGATCGCATCGTGCATCCGCAGTTTCGCCTCAGACGATCCCGCCTGAATGGGCGCGGCATACCGTCGCCGGAACAATGCCCGATTGCCGAACTCGGTGGGAGCGACCAGATTCAAGAGCGACCAGAGCTCGTCGAGACTGTTCTCGACAGGGGTGCCCGTCAGCGCGATCGTCGCGTCGGCCCGAAGGCGTCGTGCCGCCTTCGACACCTGAGTGCGGGAGTTCTTCAACGCTTGCGCTTCGTCGAAGATCACCCGCGACCATTCGACGGCTGCCAATGCGTCGGTGTGCCTCCGCAGCGTCGGATACCCGGTGACGACCACGGTCGGGACATCCCCGCCGAGTTCCGGGAGATCGCCGCCACGATAGTCGACGGCACGTAAGGCGTCCGGCGCCCATCGCGCGATCTCGCGCAGCCAGTTGGTGACCAGCCCCGTCGGGCCGACGACCAGCGCAGGCCCCGACACCGACAGTGCGAGGTGCCCGATCGACTGGAGAGTCTTACCCAACCCCATCTCGTCGGCGAGGATGCCGCCTCCGTCGCCGCACACCTCGTCCAACCACGAGATCCCACGGACCTGGTAGGCGCGGAGGTCGGCAGTGAGTCGCTCGATGAGCCTCGCTTCGACCTCAACGGTCGCCGCGAACGTCTGGCGCGCGTAGTCCGCGGAGACGACGGCGTCGCCTACCGCGTTGAGAACCGCGTGTGCTGCGGCGGGCAGCACGACGTCTCCCGAGGGGTCGGCCCGAAGCTCACGCCACGCCCGGAGCGACGCGGTGTCGCCGGGTGGCAGGTCGGCAACATCAACGATCTGATGCGCGAGTTCAGTCGCCGCCAACGTCGTGTCCCTGCCGTAGCCGACGGGGACAGGCATCCGAAGAGTGGGTGAGTCTGCGGCGGGTGGTTCACCCGTCCAGACTGCGAACACGTGGCGATCGATCAGGTATGTGGCGTGCGAATGAGTCGTCGAAGCAGGCAGTGGTCTTCCTCCGGGTCGGCCGAGCAGATGCCGTATGCTGTACGGAATAGACACCGTACGCCTTACGGTGTATGTCTGCAAGCTCGCCGGAAGGAGCCCCGTGGCCGATCACGACCACAACGTCGGACGCACCGTCGACCTGCTTTGGCGACGAGAAGCGACTGGGCCCAGGTCCGGTCCGGGAAGGCGTACGAGCGTCGACGATCTGGTGCGAGCCGCCATAGACCTCGCCGACTCCGACGGACTGGCGCACTTGTCGATGCGTTCGCTGGCAGCACGTGTCGGTCTCAAACCGATGAGCCTGTACACGTACGTGCCGAACCGCGACGTGCTCGTTGCACTGATGGTCGACGCCGTCGCCTTCGAAGCCTCCGACATCGACCTGGGCCTCGACCTGGCCGAATGCATGCGACTGATCGCACACCAGTACCGCGATGAACTGCTGCGGCACCCGTGGCTAGTCGACGTTCCGGCGTGGCGACCGGTTCCGGGCCCCGGATCGTCGCGGCGGTACGAACAACAACTCGCCGCTCTCACACGCGCGTACGGCGACATCGAGGTGGACGACGTGACCCTCGACGCCGTCATCGCCGCGCTGCGATCCTTCGCGACCGGTAACGCGCGGATGAGGATCCACCAGATGTCCGAGCACGCGGCATCCGGACTCGACGACGAGCAGTGGTGGCAGATCGCCGGACCGGCGCTCGCCGACGCCATGCCACCCGGGGCGTACCCGATCTCATCGCGGGTCGGAACAACTGTCGGCCAACTCTTCTCTGGACCGGGCAACGCCGATCACGCCTACGACTTCGGTCTCACCGCGCTCATCGCCGGTCTGGCCCGGAGATGACAGGACCGCCCCGGCCAATGGCGGCCGAGGCGGTTCTGAAGAGGTGATGCCGTCGAACTACTTCCAGGTGTAGTCGCCCAGGATCTCGCGGCAGATCGTCATCTGACGGGCCGGGTCGGCCTGGATGTTGAACGTGTCGCTTCGTTGCGTGTCCGAATCAGTGCAGTTCGGGACGGAACCGGTCTCGCTGCGTTCGGTGATCTTGAAGTTCGTCGTCGACATGGTCGACTCCTCGGAACACGCCACCGTCTTCAGTTCGATGCCGATAGAGAAGCTCGACTGGGTGTAGCACGTACCGACCTGGTAGTTCGGGATCAGGCACAAGACCTTGTCGCTGGCGCCGTTGCCGTACTCGGTGACGGAGAACTCGTAGTTTGCGCTCTCGCAAGCGTCGCTGTTGTCCAGCTTGGCCCCGACGATGAACGACGGGTCGGTCGTGCTGCAGTCGATTGCCTTGGTCGTGACAGATGTCGTGCCCTCCACCGTGAGGCAGGAGCCGACCGGGCTCGACTCCACGGACGTGCCGCTGTCCTTGTCGCCGAAGACCTGCGTTGCGATGGCGATGATCGCGATCACAGCGATGATCGGTCCGACGAACTTGAGGATGCGCAGAAGCGGATTCGGACGCGGGGCCTGCGGTGCGCCCGCTGCGTAGTCGGTGCCGCCGGCGACGGGAGCATAGCCGCCCGGCTGTCCCTGTTGAGGCTGACCCGGCTGGGCGCCGTAGGGCTGCTGACCGGGCTGGGGCTGACCGGGCTGGGCGCCGTAGGGCTGTGCGGGCTGGGGCGGCTGCTGGCCGTACACCGGCTGGCCGGGCTGCTGGGGAACCGGCTGGCCCTGAGCGCCGAACGGGTTTCCGGGAGCGGGCTGGCCTGGCTGGCCGGGAGGAGGCGTCGTCATTCTTGGCGGACTTTCCTGTGAGACAGATGAGAGATTCCGTCAAAGTGTGACATACGTTCGGTGGACGCTGTGCGCCGAGTCCGCCCGACGGCCCGCGTCACGGCGTGAACTGGCTCACTTCCACACGTAGTCGCCGAGGATCTCGCGGCAGATGGTCAGCTTTCGCGCAGGTGACGTACGGATGGTGAACGTGTCGCTCCGCTGTTTGTCGGAGTCCGAGCAATCCGGAACCGAGCTCGACTCGGACCGCTCGGTGATCTTGAAGTTCGTGGTGTTCGTCGTCGAATCCTGGCTGCACGACACCGTCTCGAGAGAGATTCCCACTGAGAACTGCGACTGCGTGTAACAGGTCCCCACCTGGTAGTTCGGGACCAGGCACATCACGTTGTCGCGGCCGCGAGAGCTGTACTCGGTCACCGAGAACGGGTACTTCGCTGCGTCGCACCCCCGGCTGGTGGAGAGTTTCGCCGCCACGATGAACGTCGGACGGCTGGAGCTGCAACTCGCCGACTCAGTGGTGACCGACGTGGAGCCGCGGACTGTGATGCACGAGCCGACCGGGCTCGAATCGACCGTCGTCCCGTCTCCGGTCGTCGACGTGGGAAGTGTGAACGGCGTGGTCGACGACGATGAGGCCGCCGCGTCGGTGGGCTTCTTGTCGTCACCGCTGCCGAAGACCAGGAATGCCAGACCGCCGAAAGCGATGACTGCCATGACGGCCACGACGGCGATGACGATGCGCGTCGAACTGTTCTGCGGCGTCGGGGGCTGTTGAAACGGAGGCTGCCCGTGCGGGCTCTGGCCGTACTGCTGCTGTCCGTACGGGGGTTGCCCATAGGGGGCCTGTCCGCCGGTCGGCTGGCTGAACGGGTTCTGACCGTAAGCGGGCGGCTGACCGTACACCTGCTGCGGCCCCTGCGCTCCCTGCGGACCCGGGCCCTGCGGAGTCGACGGTTGCCCGAAGGCCGGTTGACCGATTTGTGTCTGGTCGTAGTTCCCCGGCTGCTGCGGATTCGGCTGCTGAGGGTACGGCCCTCCATGAGGCGGCGTCGTCATGTGTCCGAGTCTGGCATGCCTGCTTAACGTCGATCGAGCCAGGTGAGGCGTTCACCGACCTGTGCATCCAGCCAGGCCTGCACATCGCCGACGGCTGCAACACCGGTCATCGTCCGCGTCGCGATGAGTACCGCCGCTTCGCACTGTGCGGTCGTGAGGTGACCGGCAGCGTGCGCGTCGAACAGCTCGTCGACGTCGATCAGTTCAAGTGGCGCACCGATGGTGTCGACGAGGTCTAGGTACCAGTCGGTCGAGTGCCAGCGCCCGGCGTCGTCGGGACCGATGAACTCGCCGATGTCGAGGTACAGGCGCTGACCCGGGCGGTACCCGTCGGTGAAGTGGAAGATGTTCGCTCGAAGTCCGAGCGCAGGCAGCAGCCACAGTTCGAGGTGGTCGAACCTCGGATGGTCGGCGGTTCGCGACATGTACAGGCCGTACGGCGTCTCGCGGTACACCTCCACGGGCCGGACGAAACCCTTGTTGTCGGTGTTCGTCATCGCGGGAACGTTGAACACCTCCCGTTTGGGCGGGTGCATGTCGTGGACCGTCATTGGCTGACCATACGGGCGCTCGCTCCGAGAAGCGCGGCCATCGGGTGGTGACGATCAGGCTTTGACGATGTCGGTCCCGTTGACCTTCACCGGAACAGCGGTCAGTCCAGTCGTCGCCGGGCCTTTGACCAGGGACCCGTCGAGTTTGAATTCGCTGCCGTGGCACGGGCAGTCGAGCGTGCCGTCCTTCGGTGCGACGGCGCAGCCCATGTGAGGACAGCGGGTCGAGAACGCGGCGAATGCTCCGGCCGTAGCCTGAGTCACGACTACGTCTCCGACAACTCTCGCACCGCCGACGGGTACGTCAGTCGTCGATGCGAGGACGTCGGCTCCGGATGCGCCACTGGTGCCGGTGTCGGCGGGGGTGGTTGATGCGTCGCTCGTGGTCGACGAGTCGTCGCTGCCACACGCTGCGACTCCTACGCCGACCGCGGCCACGGCTATCGGCGCCGCGACGAGCAGGGCTCGGCGGGAGACCCCGGGCCGCGGGGTCGATTCGGGGGTGATCTTGGTGGTGTCGGTCATCGTGGCTCCCTGGGCTGGTCGGGACTGTGATCCTCACCTATTGGAACAGCTGACGCGGTGCCGCGTGCTGAAACCGGCGGCCGTCACAGGAACGAAGTCGGCCGAAACGAAAATGTCAGAGGGGATGTCTACGCTGGACTCATGGCATTCGCAGCAGAGCGGCCGATCGTCGCACACTCGGAGTTCCGGCCCGTCGGCGACATCGAGCGGTCGGGAGCCGACTTCGTCGTCGTCAGCGAGTACGAGCCCGCGGGTGATCAGCCCACCGCCATCGCGGACCTCGAGAATCGTCTGACGGCGGGCGAGAAGGACATCGTCCTGCTCGGCGCCACCGGCACCGGTAAATCGGCCACCACCGCGTGGCTGATTGAGCGTGTGCAACGCCCGACGCTGGTCATGGCCCCGAACAAGACGCTCGCCGCGCAGCTCGCCAACGAACTGCGCGACATGCTGCCCAACAACGCCGTCGAGTACTTCGTCTCGTATTACGACTACTACCAACCCGAGGCGTACATCGCGCAGACCGACACCTACATCGAGAAGGACAGCTCGATCAACGACGACGTCGAACGTCTTCGCCACTCGGCGACGTCGAGTCTGCTGTCGCGGCGCGATGTTGTGGTGGTCGCGTCGGTGTCGTGCATCTACGGTCTGGGCACTCCGCAGTCGTATCTCGACCGGTCCGTCGAGCTCGAGGTGGGGCAGACGATCGATCGAGACGCTCTGCTCCGACTTCTCGTCGACGTGCAGTACACCCGGAACGACATGTCGTTCACGCGCGGCGGTTTCCGCGTGCGCGGAGACACCGTGGAGATCATCCCGTCGTACGAGGAACTCGCGATCCGGATCGAGTTCTTCGGCGACGAGGTGGAGTCTCTGTACTACCTTCATCCGCTCACCGGCGACGTCGTCCGGCAGGTCGACTCGCTGCGCATCTTCCCGGCCACCCACTATGTCGCCGGGCCGGAGCGCATGGAGAAGGCGATGGCGAGCATCGAGAAAGAACTCGAAGAACGGCTCGCCGACCTCGAGGCCAAGGGGAAGCTGCTCGAAGCCCAGCGTCTGCGCATGCGCACGTCGTACGACCTGGAGATGATGCGGCAGGTCGGCTTCTGCTCCGGCATCGAGAACTATTCGCGGCACATCGACGGCCGCGGCCCGGGAACCGCGCCCGCCACCCTGATCGACTACTTTCCGGACGACTTCCTTCTCGTGATCGACGAGTCGCACGTGACGGTGCCGCAGATCGGGGCGATGTACGAAGGCGACATGTCGCGCAAGCGGAACCTCGTCGAGTTCGGCTTCCGACTCCCGTCGGCGGTCGACAACCGACCGCTCACCTGGGACGAGTTCGTCGACCGCATCGGGCAGACGGTGTACCTGTCGGCGACTCCGGGGCCCTACGAACTCGGCCAGTCGGGCGGCCAGTTCGTGGAGCAGGTGATCCGACCGACGGGACTGCTCGATCCGGAGATCGTGGTGAAGCCGACCAAGGGGCAGATCGACGATCTGGTCCACGAGATCCGTGAGCGGACGGCTCGTGACGAACGTGTGCTCGTCACGACTCTGACCAAGAAGATGTCCGAGGACCTCACGGACTACCTTCTCGAAC
Organism: Gordonia sp. PDNC005; assembly: GCF_016919385.1. Classification (NCBI taxonomy): domain Bacteria; kingdom Bacillati; phylum Actinomycetota; class Actinomycetes; order Mycobacteriales; family Gordoniaceae; genus Gordonia; species Gordonia sp. PDNC005. The sequence continues at coordinate 2,037,674 of NZ_CP070351.1, read as the reverse complement.
TCGGGATCCGAGTCCGCTATCTGCACTCGGAGGTCGACACTCTGCGTCGTGTGGAACTCCTTCGGCAGCTCCGCAGCGGTGAATACGACGTGCTCGTCGGGATCAACCTGCTTCGTGAGGGTCTCGACCTCCCCGAAGTGTCGCTAGTCGCGATCCTCGACGCCGACAAGGAGGGCTTCCTGCGCTCCACGACGTCGTTGATCCAGACCATCGGCCGCGCCGCGCGAAACGTGTCGGGTCAAGTCCACATGTATGCCGACAAGATCACCGACTCGATGCAGAACGCCATCGAAGAGACGGATCGTCGCCGTGCCAAGCAGATCGCCTACAACAAAGAGAAGGGCGTCGATCCTCAGCCGCTTCGGAAGAAGATCGCCGACATCCTCGACACCGTGTACGCCGAAGCGGAAGACACGGTGGATGTCGGCGGGTCGGGGCGGAACGCGAGCCGCGGTCGCCGTGCACAGGGGGAGGTGTCGAAGTCGGTCAGTGCGGGAGTGTACGAACAGCGCGACACGTCGTCGATGCCTCGCGCAGAGCTCGCCGATCTGGTGCATGAACTCACCGACCAGATGATGAATGCGGCGCGCGATCTGCAGTTCGAACTCGCAGGCCGACTCCGCGACGAGATCGCCGATTTGAAGAAGGAACTGCGCGGAATGGACGCCGCGGGCATAAAGTGACGTATCTTGCACACCGATCAGCGATGCTCGTTGGGCGACAAGTCGCACACAAGCATCTGGCAATGGGCCGTGCGCAGGGTATGTTCATGAACGGATAAGAATTCGTCTCCACAATGGAGATGAGAATCTGCGATTCATCAGCTGGAGGGAAACTCACACATGAGCGGATACTCGACGATCGTCGTCGGCACCGACGGATCGGAATCTTCGCTGAAGGCAGTTGAGCGTGCGGGCGCGATCGCCGGCGACGCCACCGTCGTCATCGCCTGCGCCTACTTCCCGAACGACGGCAAGGCCGCTAGCTCTGCGTCCGACACTCTGCGCGACGAGGCATACCAGGTGATGGGCAGCTCGCCCACCGAGGAGATCCTGCGCACGGCCAAGGAGCGCGCGAAGGCCGCGGGTGCCGCGACCGTCGTTCAGCGCGCCGTGCAGGGCGCACCGGTCGATGCACTGTTGCAGCTCGTCGTCGACGTCCAGGCCGACCTTCTGGTCGTCGGCAACAAGGGCCTCAACTCGATCGCCGGACGCCTGCTCGGCTCGGTTCCGGCCGACGTCGCCCGCAAGGCAGCCTGCGACGTGCTGATCGTTCACACCACGTAGTCCGTTTCGGGCTCACGACAAAAGGCTCACTTCCTCGATGGAAGTGAGCCTTTTGTGTTCTCGCGATCAGCGCGGCATGTCGGCGAGGTCGGGCGGAAGCGGGCGTGAGTGCACCACGACGAGACGCTGGGTCGCACGTGTGAGGGCGACGTAGAGATCGTTGTAGCCACGGGGAGACTCGCTGATCAGATCCGCGGGATCAACGAGGATCACGGTGTCGAACTCGAGCCCCTTGGCCGCGGTGATCGGGTGCACGGTCACCGCGGTGCTCGTGTCGGCGAGCGCCGCGCGCAGCGTGTCGGCCGTCCCGTCGGAGGTGATCACCGTGGTGAGTCCGGTCCAGTCCGACGACAAGACGAGCTCGGACACGGTGGATGCGACGTCGGCGGTCGCGATCGCCACAGGTTCGATCCCGTTGGAACGCAACGACGTCGGCGGTGACTGGTCGGGGTTGATCCAGTCGAGAACCCGGTTCGCGTAGTGAGTGATCTCCGACGGCGTGCGGTAGTTGACGGTCAGTTCGTGCAGTCGCCACCGGTCGGCGACGTACGGGGTGAACACGTCCGACCACGACGTGGCGCCTGCCGCGTCGCCGGTCTGCGCGGTGTCGCCGATCACCGTCATCCAGCGGTTCGGGATCCGTCGCATCACCATTCGCCACGCCATCGGCGACAGTTCCTGCGCTTCGTCGACGATCACGTGACCGAACGTCCACGTCCGGTCCTCGTAGGCCCGTTCGGCCGTCGTCCGTCGAGCCGTGTGCACCTGACGTTCGGCGAGCTGCTCCGCATCGATCAGGTCGTACGCCATCAAGATCTCCGGATCGAGGTCGTCCTCGAGATCTTGTGGAGCCGACCCGGTGAGGATGTCCAATGCGTCCTGAGCCTCGGAGAGCTGCTGGCGCCACCGTGCCCGGTTCACCCGGTCGGCTTCGTCCGTCCGGTATCCGATGAGCTCGGCGAGCTCGTCGAGCAGCGGGACGTCCGCGGCTGACAGGTCCGCGTCCTCGCGGAGGGGACGGGCCTGTCGGTACAGCGCCTCACGTTCGGCATCCGTCCAGCCCCGAGTCGACTTCCGGAGGAATGACGGATCGTCGTACAGGTCGCGGAGCACACCCTGCGGCGTCAGCGTCGGCCAGAACTCGAGGAGAGTCGCCGTCACATCCGGATCCGCTTCGAGCTCGACACGGATGTCGTCGAGGTCACCCGCGGTCAACAGCTGAGAACCGTCGAGCTGACTTGAACCGATTCGACGCGCGTGAACGCCGGCGAGTCGGTCGAGCGCCGTACGCAGAAAGGTCCGTTGGGCGAGGTTGTGTGCACGCCGAGTGGACCGGGCGTCAGCGCGTGCGTCCTTCACGATCTCAGGGTCGATCGGCAAGTCGTACCCGTCGAAGCGGGTGGTGAGTCCGGCCGCGGGCAGTGATTCGCGGGCCCGTACCGCAGCACGGAGCACGTTCAGCATCCGCTGGTCGCCCTTGAGTGCGACGGCCTCGCGCGTGTCACGACCACGCGCGCGGACGTCGGGGAACAAGTCGGCGACAGTGGACAGGAGGACACCCGTCTCGCCGAGTGACGGAAGCACCTGGCCGATGTACTGCAGGAAGTCCTCGTTTGGCCCGAGGATCAGGACACCGCTCCGGGACAGCAGGTCGCGGTGGGTATACAGGAGATACGCCGCCCTGTGCAGGGCGACGGCGGTCTTACCGGTACCTGGACCGCCTTGCACCACAACAACGCCGCGATGCGTCGAGCGGATGATCTCGTCCTGCTCGCGCTGAATCGTCTCGACGATGTCGGTCATCTCGCCGGTGCGTGCGGCGTTCAGGGCGTCGACCAGTGCCGACTCGTTGACGACGTTCGCACCGGACACGTCATGTGACGAATCGGAGTCGACTATCTCGCCGGAGACGAGGTTCTCGTCGGAGACGCTCCGGACCGCACGAGATCGCGTCCTGATATGGCGGCGACGTTCCACGTCTTCAGGAGTCGCCGGAGTTGCGAGATAGAACGGCCGCGACAGGGGCGCTCGCCAGTCGAGCAGCAGAGTCGTGTCGCGGTCGTCGTCGTCGAGGATGCCGATACGGCCGATGCGCCGGACCTCGTCGTCGTCGATCATGTCGAGACGCCCGAAGTACAAATTGTGTTCGGCAGCGTCGATCTTGGTGAGCTCATCGGTGTACATGCGCTCGTACGATTCGCGTTCCGACAGTGCTTGCGGCGTCCCCGCGGATTCGCGCAGCGTCTCGTTCAGGCGGCGGCGTGTGGTCGCGCGCATACGGTCGAGGCGCGCGTAGACCGCGTCGAGATGAATCTGCTCGTCTGGCAGGCGGGGATCGGGCGTTTCGGCTGTCACAGTCGTTCCATATTACCGGCGGATCGCCGCCGGTGGCGGGCCCACAACGTGGTGCCCGTCACCGCGGCGACGTCGGCTCACGCAGTCAGCGTGCGAGGGCGCGCCGCCATCGGCGCGTGGTGTCGGCGACGGTGTCCGCGGCCTCGGGGGCACGGTGCGCCACTTCGTCGGCCCATTGTTCTGCACGCTGACGGGTCGCGTCGATCACGTCGGGAGCTCGATCTGCGACGGTGTGCGCCAGATCCTCGGCGCGTGACCTGGCCGAGGCGGCAAGTGTCGACGCGTTCGCCGCGATTCTGTCGGTCGGCACGCGGTCGGCGGCTTGATGCGCCCATTGCTCCGCCTTGTTCACCGATGCCGTCAACGTGTCCTGCCCCGACTCCCCGGGCAGTGCCTCGACGATCGACTCTCTAGCGTCGACCAACCGGCGTCGGCCCCGCCAGCCCAGCGAAGGACGCCCCTCGGTGTCCGCGGACGCGATCAGAACGCCGCCGAGGAGGCCGAGGTTCTTCACGAACGCCGACTGTTTCGCGCTCCGGACCGCCGGGTCGTTCTCGTTCCAGAAGTCGCTGGCGAACACGGTGGTCGGAACGAGGGTTCCGGCGAGCACGGTGGACGCGATCCGCGGCGCCTTGCCGAAGGCCAGTGCGAGACCGGCGCCGACCTGCACGGCGCCTGCCACGCGAATGACGGTCTCGGTGTCGGCAGGGACGTTCTCCAGGAGCGGTTCGGCCGTTCGTGCTGGACCGGCAGGCGCTGTGACTGCGTCGATTCCGGACGCGATGAAGGCCGTTCCGAGCAGCGGACGTGCGATTCGTCGAAGGATCATGGCGTATGCCTTTCGTCTCGTCGAGCGGTGTGGAACGGCGCGAGTCGGCATCGACGTCGAACGAGTGGTCGGCCGCGGGTCTAGCACGCCGTCTCTCTCGAAGGTACCCAATTCGTCTCGGTCGCAAACGTGCGTCGAGGCCCACCAGTGGTCGTCTGAACGGGCTACCATCTTGTTCATGGGCGACGCTATGAGTGGTCAGCTGGTGTTTCCGAACCTGCGGTACGCGAGCCCGCGTTCCGCGATTGAGTTCCTGTCGTCGGCTTTCGGATTCGACGTGCACTTCATCGTCGACGCAGATGACGGAGACGTGGAACACGCGCAGCTACTGGTCGGCACGAACCTTGTCTTTCTGAGCCGCGACCACGAAGCCGACCGATACGGGATGCACAGCCCGGAGGTACTCCGGGGCACTACCCAGGCGTTGTGTATTCGAGTGCCGGAAGGCGAGCTGGCGCAGCACCAGGCTCACGCTGAGACGTCGTCCGCGCGCATCCTCAATCCGGTCCACAAGTCACTCGCAGGCGTCCTCGAGTACACATGTGCCGACCCGGAAGGACACGTCTGGACGTTCAGCAGCTACGCGGGGGAGTGATGCCGTCCGGTCACCAGCCTCTTTCACGCCAGTCGCCGAGAGAGGGGCGCTCCGTGGTGAGAGTGGTGTCCTTGCCGTGACCCGGGTAGACGTCGGCATCGTCGAATCGGCCGAAGAGCTTGTCCTCGACGTCGCCGAGGAGGATCTCGAAGTCGCCCGGCTGCCAGGTCTTCCCGACACCGCCGGGAAACAGGGAGTCGCCGGTGAAAAGGTGCACACGACCCGACTTCTCGGTGAGCACCAGCACGACGGAACCGGGTGTGTGACCGCGGATGCCGATGACCTGGACAGTCAGCTCGCCGACTCGAATCGTGTCTCCGTCGGAGAGGCGACGATCCGGGGTGATGGGCAGATCGTCAGCGTCGTCCTCGCCGATCGCGTGCGGGACGTCGAGCCCGTCGCGTACCTCGACGAGGGCCTGCCAGTGGTCGAAGTGCCCGTGAGTGGTGACGATCTGACGCACGGTGCCCGCCTCCTGGTCGGCGAGCGCCAGCAGCACGCCCGCGTCGTTGGCGGCGTCGATGAGCAGAGCATCACCGGTGGCTGCGTCGGTGACGAGGTAGGAGTTGTTGTCCATCGGACCGACCGACACCTTGACGATCGTCGCGTTGTCGAGTGTCCGGCGTTGTGCGAGATTCTGCTGCTCGCCGTCAGACGAGACGGCGCCGGTGTAGTCGTCGGAGACTTTGATCTGCTGCGTCATGGCTCCACCGTAGCTGTCACCTCAGACACAGTCCGCTGCGAGCTCGACCAGAATTGTCAGAGGGGCCGCGTACTGTGGTCGACCGGGGAAGATAGTCGTGCGATGTGAGGAAAACTAGTGGTTGATCGGCTCATCGTTCGTGGCGCGCGCGAACACAATCTGCGGGGGATCGACGTTGATCTGCCGCGCGACTCGCTGATCGTCTTCACCGGGCTGTCGGGGTCGGGCAAGTCGTCGTTGGCGTTCGACACGATCTTCGCGGAAGGCCAACGACGGTACGTCGAGTCGCTGTCGGCGTACGCGCGTCAGTTCCTCGGTCAGATGGACAAGCCGGACGTCGACTTCATCGAAGGCCTCTCGCCTGCGGTGTCGATCGACCAGAAATCGACCAACCGGAATCCGCGGTCGACGGTCGGCACCATCACCGAGGTCTACGACTACCTGCGCTTGCTGTACGCGCGAGCCGGCACCGCCCACTGCCCGGTGTGTGGTGAGAAGATCGCTCGTCAGACGCCGCAGCAGATCGTCGATCAGATCCTCGCGATGGATGAGGGCACACGCTTCCAGGTGTTGGCGCCCGTCGTCCGCACGCGCAAGGGCGAGTTCGTCGATCTCTTCACGGATCTGCAGACGCAGGGATTCGCCCGGGCACGCATCGACGGCGTCGTCCATCAGCTCGCCGATCCGCCGAAGCTCAAGAAGCAGGAGAAGCACGACGTCGACGTGGTCGTCGACCGACTCGTCGTGAAGCCGTCGGCGAAACAGCGACTCACCGACTCCATCGAGACCGCTCTGCGTGTGGCCGACGGGATCGTCGTCCTCGACTTCGTCGACCTCGATGAGAACGACGCCAACCGTGAGCGTCGCTTCTCCGAGAAGATGGCGTGTCCCAACTTCCACCCCATCGCGATCGACGATCTCGAGCCCAGGGCGTTCTCGTTCAACTCGCCGTTCGGCGCCTGCCCCGAGTGCGACGGCCTCGGTGTTCAGAAGGAGGTCGACGAGAGCCTCGTCGTTCCCGACCCGGACACCACCCTCCGAGACGGGGCGATCGCGCCCTGGTCGAGCGGGCACAACGCGAGCTACTTCCTTCGCCTCGTCGAAGGCCTGGGCGATCAGATGGGGTTCGACGTCGACACTCCCTGGAACAAACTGCCGCGCAACGCGCGCAAGGCGTTGCTCACCGGCTCGGACCACCAGGTGCACGTCAAGTTCAAGAACCGGTACGGCCGCACACGCTCGTATTACACCGAGTTCGAAGGCGTCATGGCATTCCTGTCACGCCGAGCCGACACGACCGAGTCCGAGCAGATGAAGGACCGGTACGAGGGATACATGCGTGACGTGCCGTGCAGTGCGTGCGCGGGCACCCGACTCCGTCCCGAGATTCTCGCCGTCACGCTCGATCACCCGGTCCACGGACCGAAGTCGATCGCCGACGTGACGGCGCTGTCGGTCGCCGAATGCGCCGACTACCTCGACGGACTCGCACTCGGCGAACGCGAGGCCGCGATCGCCGGCCGCGTCCTCAAGGAAGTCCAGGCCCGCATCCGCTTCCTGCTCGACGTCGGACTCGAATACCTGTCGCTATCGCGGGCCGCGGGCTCGTTGTCAGGCGGCGAGGCTCAGCGCATCCGCCTCGCGACACAGATCGGCGCAGGTCTGGCCGGCGTGCTCTACGTGCTCGACGAGCCGTCGATCGGACTCCACCAGCGAGACAACCGCAGGCTCATCGACACCCTCGTCCGGCTCCGCGACCTCGGAAACACCCTGATCGTCGTCGAACACGACGAGGACACGATTCGGGCCGCCGACTGGATCGTCGACATCGGTCCGCGCGCAGGCGAGCACGGCGGCCGCGTGGTGCACAGCGGTGACTACCAGGGGCTTCTCGACAACCAGGAGTCGTTGACCGGCGCTTACCTGTCGGGCCGCGAAGCGCTCGAGGTTCCGGCGATCCGACGCCCCGTCGACAAGAAGCGGCAGTTGACCGTCGTGGGCGCCCGCGAGAACAATCTCGACGGCATCGACGTGTCGTTCCCCCTCGGAGTCCTGACCGCGGTCACCGGCGTTTCCGGTTCGGGCAAGTCGACACTCGTGAACGACATCCTCGCGACCGTTCTCGCAAACAAGCTGAACGGCGCACGCCAGGTTCCGGGACATCACACTCGAATCAAGGGAATCGAGCAGCTCGACAAGCTCGTCCAGGTCGACCAGTCGCCGATCGGGCGCACCCCGCGCTCGAACCCGGCCACGTACACCGGCGTATTCGACAAGGTCCGCACACTGTTCGCCGCCACCACCGAGGCGAAGGTCCGCGGCTACCAGCCGGGGCGCTTCTCCTTCAACGTCAAGGGTGGACGCTGCGAGGCGTGCATGGGCGAGGGCACGATCAAGATCGAGATGAACTTTCTGCCCGACGTCTACGTGCCGTGCGAGGTCTGTCATGGCGCGCGCTACAACCGCGAGACGCTCGAGGTGCACTACAAGGGAAAGACGATCGCCGAGGTCCTCGACATGCCGATCGACGAGGCCGCCGACTTCTTCGAGCCGGTCACCTCGATCCACCGCTACCTGAAGACGCTCGTCGACGTCGGCCTCGGTTACGTCCGGCTCGGTCAGCCCGCACCGACGCTGTCCGGCGGCGAGGCGCAGCGTGTGAAGTTGGCCGCCGAACTGCAGAAACGCTCGACGGGACGGACGATCTACATTCTCGACGAACCGACCACTGGACTGCACTTCGAGGACATCCGCAAGCTCCTCCTCGTGATCAACGGACTCGTCGACAAGGGCAACACGGTCATCGTCATCGAGCACAACCTCGACGTGATCAAGACCGCCGACTGGATCGTCGACATGGGCCCCGAGGGCGGCAGCGGCGGTGGCACCGTCGTCGCGCAGGGCACACCGGAGGACGTGGCCTCGGTCGCGGCGTCGCATACGGGAGGCTTCATCGGCGAGCTTCTTCCCGCGGTCGAAGAGGTCAGCTGATCGGACCTCACGATGGTGAGGATCAGGTTTAGTGTGGCTGCATGATCCGGACGGTCTCTAAACTGCTTGTGGCAAGTGTCGTGGCGGCGCTCGCAGTCGGGGTCGCCGCCGCCCCGGCCGGGGCGGATCGGATCACCTACAGCTTCCTCGACGGGATCCGAGCTGAGCTCGCCAACCCTGGCGGGTCATTGCCGGGCACAAACGACTTCTCGTGTCGTCCGAGCTCGCGCCACCCGCGCCCGGTGATGTTGCTGCACGGAAGTGGGGGAGGCCGTCAGACGAACTGGGCGAGCCTCGCCGCAGTCCTCGTTCGTGACGGGTACTGCGTGTTCGCGCCGACCTACGGGAAGCTGTCGAGTGTATGGCCTGCGTCGGCGCTCGGCGGTCTCGGCCCCAAGCCGGACAGCGCATGGGACGTGAAACTGTTCGCCGACGACGTCCTGAGCAGGACGGGCGTGGCGCAGCTCGACATCGTCGGACACTCGCTCGGCACCGAGATGGGCGTGTACTGGATGAAGTACCTCGGTGGCCGGGGCCGGGTGGCCCACTACGTTTCGCTCGCGCCCTACTGGCGACAGGGGCCTGACGAGGACGACGCCCGAGGAGAGATGATCGCGGCCTTCCGCGCGCGACTGGGTGTTCCTGAGCCGATCAGACCGGCATGCCCGGAGTGCACGCTGCCGCAGGCGGGCCTGAACTTCAACCGTGCCGTACGGCTCCCGACGCCCTACTCGACGGCGGTCCGCTACACGAACATCGTGACGCGCGACGACGAGATGGTGACGCCGTACACCGCCGGGCTCCTTCCCGGACCTGCCGGCACACACGTTACGAACATCGTCGTCCAGGACGGGTGTGCCCAGGACCGGTCGGATCACATGTCGATCACAGCGAACCGACGCAGTGCCGCCATGGTTCTGAACGCACTCGATCCGGCGCATCCTCGGCCGGTGCCCTGCGTGCCCGTCGCGCCGATCACCGGCGGCTGATCACAACCCGAGTGACTTCCTCATCTCCTCGAGCTTCTTCTTGGCGGCTTCGTCGCGCTTGGCGATGGCCTCGTCCAGGGCGGTCGATTCACGCCCCATTTCGGACAGTTCCTGGCTTCCGATCGCAGTGGTGGTCCGCTTCTCGATCTTGTCGCGGACATGGTCGAACGTGGGGACGCCCGCCTCGGTGTAGCCCGTGACGTCTGCGAACGACGGAGCCTGGACCGTTGGGGTGAAATCGGGCGTGCCGACTGGTTCGACGATCTCCGCGTCGATCGGTTCCAGATCGTCGTCACCTGTGGTCATGAGACCAGGGTAGTCCGACCGGCGCGTCGTCGATGCGAAGAGCTCAGCCTTTGACCGGGCCGGTGTACTTCTCGCCGGGACCTTCGCCAGGGGCGTCTGGATACGACGACGCCTCGCGGAACGCGAGCTGGAGGGCTTTAAGGCCGTCCTGGATGGGCTTGCGGTGCAAGCCCAGGTCCATCGAAGCCGCTGTCACGAGGCCAGCGAGGGCTGTGATCAGGGCGCGCGCCTCCGGCAGGTCCTTGTGCTCTTCCTCGCCGCCCGCGTCGGGACCGATCTTCTCGGCCGCAGCGCTCATCAGCATGATCGCTGCACGGGTGGTCACCTCGACCGCGGGAATGGTCGCGAGCTCGCGGACGTTGACGTCTTCGGCTCCACCTGGAGCGACGTGCGCATGCGCGTCGTCAGAGGAGGGGCGGCCGGTCGAATAGGAGTTAGCGCTCACGCCTGTTAGACTTTCACAGCATGACCGCTCCGGCTCACGCCGGGGTAGCAAGAGGATGTTCGAGGTCCCACCGTACGACACACGCTTTCGGGCGAGGAGTTGTCCGGTTCCGGTCACACCGTCGCGAGACGACGGAGCAGCGAGATGATCTACATTCTCGGCTGCTTCCGCGCGTGACGAGTGTTTTTCGGTCTCGATGTCTCCTGCTGCCAGTATTCTGGCCGGCCACGTGAGTACACATTTATCGAGGAGGCCACATCAGCACTGAAACCCGCATCAATGAGCGCATCCGCGTTCCCGAGGTCCGTCTTGTCGGTCCCGGGGGAGAGCAGGTGGGCATCGTGCGTGTTGAAGATGCGCTCCGCCTGGCTTACGAAGCCGACCTGGACCTGGTCGAGGTAGCGCCTGACGCTCGCCCGCCCGTGTGCAAGATCATGGACTACGGCAAGTTCAAGTACGAGGCAGCGCAGAAGCAGCGCGAATCACGCCGTAATCAGCAGATGACCGTCATCAAGGAGCAGAAGCTCCGCCCGAAGATCGACGACCACGACTACGAGACCAAGAAGGGTCACGTAGTCCGGTTCCTCGAAGCGGGTTCCAAGGTGAAGGTCACCATCATGTTCCGCGGACGCGAGCAGTCCCGCCCCGAGCTGGGCTTCCGACTGTTGCAGCGCCTGGGCAACGACGTCGCCGAGTACGGCTTCGTCGAGACCTCCGCGAAGCAGGACGGCCGCAACATGACGATGGTTCTCGCCCCGCACAAGGGCGCGAAGACCAGGGTCAAGGCCCAGCAGAACGCCGAATAGGCCAAGCACCACACCCGCACCAGCGGATTCCACACGAGCACCGCGAGGGCGGTGCCGGTGGAGTTCGCCCGAATGAAGGAAAACCATGCCGAAGAGCAAGACCCACAAGGGCACCGCGAAGCGTTTCAAGGTGACCGGCAGCGGCAAGATCGTCCGCGAGAAGGCGGGCAAGCGCCACCTCCTGGAGCACAAGTCGTCGCGCGTCACCCGTCGCATGAGCGGCACCGAGGTCGTCAGCGAGAACGACGCCCCGCGCATCAAGCGACTGCTCAACCGCTGATCTTTCCCTGACGACTAAGACTTCAAAGGATTACTGACTAATGGCACGTGTGAAAAGGGCCGTCAACGCCCAGAAGAAGCGCCGCTCCGTTCTGGAGGCATCGAAGGGCTACCGCGGACAGCGGTCGCGCCTCTACCGCAAGGCCAAGGAGCAGCAGCTCCACTCGCTGACCTACGCATACCGCGACCGCAAGGCTCGCAAGGGCGACTTCCGCAAGCTGTGGATCACCCGCATCAACGCGGCTGCTCGCGCCAATGACATCACCTACAACCGCTTCATCCAGGGCCTCAAGCTGGCTGAGGTCGAGGTGGACCGCAAGGTGCTCGCCGACATCGCCGTCACCGACCCGGCAGCTTTCACCGGCCTCGTCGAGATCGCTCGCGCAGCACTGCCTGCCGACGTCAACGCTCCGGTTGCCTGATCGCCTGAGCAGACGCGAGATATGAACTCGTATCGACCCGCGATGGACGTTCTCTCCGAACGTTCGTCGCGGGTCGTCTCATTGGTCAAGTATCGACGGGCCTCGGCGCGTAAAGCCGAGGGGAGATTCCTCGTCGAAGGTTTCAACTCGGTCGACGCCGCCTTGTCGACGGGCCGGGTCCTGTCTGTCCTGGTGCGTGACTCTGATTCTCACAAGCACGTCGGTCTCGTCGACCGTGTGTTGGACGCGGACATTCCGCTGTACTGGCTGTCCGACAAGGCCGCGGACCGGCTGTCTGAGACGACGACGGCACCGGGTGTGTTCGCCGAGTGCTCGCTCGTCACGACCGACCTCGACGATGTGCTCGCCGCCGATCCGACTCTGCTCGTCGTCGCCGTCGAACCGCGGGAGCCCGGCAACGTCGGAACACTCACTCGGTGTGCCGACGCGATGGGGGCCGATGCCGTCGTCCTGCTCGGCGACACCGTCGACCCGCACAACGCCAAGGCCGTGCGGGCCTCGGCCGGCAGCATCTTCCACATCCCGGTGGTCCGTGATGCGAACGTGCAGCGGGCCCTGCAGGCGATCGGCCGACGTGGGATTGTCACCCTCGCCACCACGATGGACGGTGAGTTGTCGTTGGACGACGCCGCACCCGTCCTCGCCCGGCCGCATGCCTGGCTGTTCGGGAACGAGGCGCATGGACTTCCCTCGGAACTTCTCAAGGGCGCCGATCACCGCCTGTCGATCCCGATTCGCGGCCGTGCTGAGAGTCTGAACCTCGCCGCCGCCAGCGCGATCTGCCTGTACGCGAGCGCGCGAGCGCAGGGCTGACGGGCGACAATGACATAGGTTCGGCTAACCTAATGCGATGACCTTGACGAAGGCCGTCGACGAACCGCTTCAGCGTTCTGCGTCGCGCAGTGCGATCGGATTTGTGCTCGGCGCCATAACGCTCGTCGGTGGCCTCGTCCTCTCCGTGCTGTTCGGGTCCGGCGAGCACTTGTCCGCCGGTGACGCGTGGACCTCGCTGTGGGCGTCCGCCGATCAACTTGCCTCGTCGACCGGGTTGTCGCGAGCCAACGACATCGTGTTCTCCCAGCGCATTCCGCGCACTGTTCTCGGGCTTCTCGTCGGGCTAGCACTGGGCGCGGCCGGCGCTCTCGTCCAGGGACACACCAGGAACCCGCTCGCAGACCCCGGAATGCTCGGAGTCAACGGGGGCGCGAGTCTCGGTGTCGTGCTCGGCGTCTTCGCGTTCGGCGTCGCATCCCCGTGGGCCTACATGTGGTTCGGGATGGCCGGTGCCCTGATCGCCGCGGCCGCGGTGTTTGCCTTCGCGGTCGGCGGTGGGGCCAATTCGCCGCTCACGCTCATTCTGTCCGGTGCAGGCATGTCGGCGTTCCTCGTGGCGGTGACCTCAGCGATCGTGCTGTCGGACGTGCGCTCGCTCGACGCGTGGCGGTACTGGAACGTCGGAGCCACTGGTGGACGTGACTGGGACGTGGTCGGCGCGGCGGCGCCGTTCATCATCGTCGGTCTGATCGCGGCGTTCGCGGGCGGCTACTTCCTCAACATTCTCGCGCTCGGCGATTCGGTCGCGAAGTCGCTCGGGTCGCGTGTCGGATGGATCCGATTCTCCGGCGTCGCCGCAGTCGCGGTCCTCGCAGGCGCCGCGACCGCGGCCTGCGGACCGATCGCCTTCCTCGGATTGGTCGTCCCGCACATCGCGCGGGTGTTCACCGGGCCCGACTACCGGCTGATGGTTCCATTCTCCGCAGTGCTCGGTGCGTGTCTGCTCCTCTATTGCGACGTGATCGGTCGAGTCCTCGGGAGCCCGGGGGAGATCTCCGTAGCGGTGGTGCTCGCCGCGGTGGGAGCACCCGTGTTCATCGCGATCATTCGTCGGAAGAAGCTGGTGACCCTGTGACTGCAACCCTCGAAGTGGGCCACCGGCCCCTGAGGCGCAACGTGATCCGCGCCGGACTGGTGAGCGTCATCGTGCGACCGCGGGCAGTCGCAGTAGCGCTGGTGCTGGCGGCGTCGGTGGTGGCACTCGGATTCGGACTGCTGTACATCGAGACCCTGCCCCCGGACGTCGTCACCAAGGCCCTGTTCGGCGGTGGCGGACGACTACCTCGTCAGGCGATCGTCGACGGCCAACTCCCGATCGTCCTGCTCGGCGCGTTCGCCGGTGCCGGGCTCGCCGTGGCAGGCGCCAATATGCAGACCGTGGCACGCAACCCGCTCGCCACCCCAGACATGCTCGGCATCACAGCGGGTGCGTCGACGATGGTGGTGTTGGCCATCGCGTTCGCGGGGTCGTGGGGCGCCTGGTTCGACGGAATCGGTGTTCCCGGCGCTGCACTCGTCGGTGCGGCGGGGACCGCTCTGGCCATGTACGCGCTCGCGTGGAGGAACGGGTTGGAGACCACCCGCCTGGTACTCGTCGGCGTGGCCGCCACCTGGTTCTTCACTGCGCTCACCAGCTACCTGCTGACGCGCGCACAGGTCTGGGAGGTTGAGGAAGCGCAACGGTGGATTGTCGGGTCCCTGTCGGGCGCGTCCTGGGACACCCTGACACCGGTCCTCGTCGTGGTGCCGATCGGCGTCATAGCCTCGCTGCTGCTGCGACCACGGCTGTCCGCCATCAGCATGGGTGAGGACCTCGCTCGATCGTTCGGCACCCGACCCGCCCTCACAACAGGTGTCACGATGGCGATCGGCGTCGCGGTCGCCGGAGTCGCGGTGTCGGGTGTGGGGCCGATAGCGTTTGTCGCGCTCCTCGCACCGCAGATTGCGCTACGTGTGACGGGCGGGACCGTGCCGGGGCCATTGACCAGTGGTCTCTGCGGCGCACTGCTCGTTCTGCTCAGTGAACTCCTCTGCCGAACGCTGCTGCCCAGCAGCATTCCCGTCGGGGTCGTGACCGCCGGAGTAGGCGGGCCGGTGCTCGTCGCATCACTCGTGATCGCCAAGATGAAGGGGCGTCTGTGACCACCACCAACCCCATCCTGTCAGCACATGGACTGTCGGTCGGCTACAACGGCGACATCGTCGTCGCGGACCTGGACGTGGACATCGCCGCGGGCGAGGTCACCACGATCATCGGCCCCAACGGATGCGGCAAGTCGACGCTGCTCCGGACCTTGTCGAAGCTGCTGACTCCCACAGCAGGGCAGGTCCGCCTCGATGGCGTCGACCTGGCCTCGCTGCGGCCGCGAGACATCGCACGACGGCTCGCCATGCTGCCGCAGAATCCGATTGCACCGTCCGGCCTGTCTGTTCTCGACCTCGTCTCCCGTGGGCGGTCCCCGTACCAATCGTGGTACCGCCAGTGGAGCTCCGACGACGAGGAGGCGGTGTCCCGGGCGATGCGCCTCACTTCGATTCTGGAACTAGCGGATCGTCCGGTCGAGGATCTGTCCGGCGGACAGCGTCAACGCGCGTGGATCGCGATGACATTGGCGCAGGACACCGACCTCGTGTTGTTGGACGAGCCGACGACCTACCTCGACCTGGCGCACGCGGTCGACGTTCTCGACCTCGTCGACGAACTCCGTCATGATCACGGAAAGACCGTGGTCATGGTCCTGCACGATCTCAACCTGGCGGCGCGGTCGAGTGATCACCTCATCGTGATGCGCGACGGCGTCGTGCTGACTCGCGGAACCCCGGCCGAGGTGCTGACCGTCGACGTGCTCGATGACGCCTTCGGGCTGTCCGCGCAGGTGCTGACCGATCCGGAGACCGGTGGACCGCTGGTGGTCCCCACCGTCGCATCTGCGCGTCGACGTACGGGCACCCTTCTCAGCAAGCCATGAGTTTGATATAAGGTTAGGCTCACCTACTTCATCCGTCTGATGGGGTGCATGAGCAAGGAGCCTGGAACCACATGAAGGTCAGCATCACCACGCGGCGAGTCCTCGCCGCCTTCGCCACGGCGACCGCAGTAGTCGCGATCAGCGCCTGCGGATCGACCGACGACGGCGGGTCCGAGGGCGCATCCGGCTCGGTCCAGGTCCAGACCGCCAACGGTCCGGTCACGATCAACGGCACACCGGAGAAGATCGTCACCATCGGCTCGCAGTGGACTGAGACGGTCGTCGCGCTCGGCCAGCAGCCCGTCGCCTACTACGACGCGGTGAAGGCCACCACCGGAACCGTCGCGCCGTGGCTCGCGGGCAAGGTCGGGGACGGTCGTGAGATCGACATCAAGAAGGACATCGTCACTCAGATCGCCGACCTCGATCCCGACGTCATCTTCACGCAGGGGAGCATCACCGACGCTCCGACTCTCAAGAAGCTGCAGGACACCGGCGTTCCGGTGATCGCGGCTGTCGGCAAGCAGCAGGTCGACTCGTGGCAGGACCTCCTCGCCGCAGCAGGAACGGCGCTTGGAAGAACGGACGAAGCCGCCGAGGTCAAGACGTCGATCGACGACAAGATCGCCTCAATCAAGAGCGCGAATCCGAAGCTCGCCGGCAAGACCTACTCGTTCGCGGCTTTCCAGTCGCCGACCATGATCACTCTGCTCGCGGACAACAACGACGGCGCAGCGGCTCTGTTCACCGAACTCGGTCTCTCCTTCCCTCAGGCGCAGCTCGATCGCGCCAAGGCGGAGGGGACTCCGCGTTTCCAGGTCAGCCCGGAAAACGTCCAAATCCTGGATTCTGACCTGCTGGTCATCGCGGCAGTCTCGGACGAACTGAAGAACACGCTGCAGAACCTGCCGTCGTACAAGTCCCTCAACTCAGTTCGCAACGGCGCGGTCGCCTGGACGTCGTATGTGGACATCTTCGGCCTCAACACTCCTTCCGCGCTTTCGATCCCGGCGCTGCTCGACAAGCTGAGCCCGGCTTTCGCCGCGGTCAAGTAGAGGTCGACAGCGCTGAGAAGACCCCCTGCACAACGGCGTGCAGGGGGTCTTCTCGTATGCGGATCAGCCGAGAGTGATCTCCAGCGGAGACGTCTGCTCGGTCGACGTGATGTCGCTGCGGCCGAGTTGGTTATTGCCGTTGGCGCCCCAGCAATACCGCTTGTCGCCCGCGATCGCGCAGGTGATGCTCCACCCGGTGGTCACCTGTTGTGCACCGCTGACGCCGTTCACCGTGGTCGGCGTCGACACGGTGGTGGTTCCGCCGTTGCCGACCTGGCCGAACTTGTTGTTGCCCCAGCATTTGATCCCGCCGTCGGCCGTCGCGCAGGTGGTCGCGACGTCTACTGCAACCGTCGTGGCCTTCTCGACTCCGTTGACCTTGCGCGGGCTGGAACTGGACGTCGAACCGCCGTCGCCGAGTTGCCCGTTGCCGTTCGCGCCCATGCAGTAGACCTCGCCGCCTGCGACGACGCAGGTGTTGGAGAAGGGCGTTCCGTCAGAGCGCCCCGCGCCGACCGACACGTACGTGACGTCGGTCAACGACGGCACCTTCACCGGGGTGTAGTGGTTGTCGGTCGTGCCGTCGCCCATCTGTCCGTCGCGGTTGACTCCCCAGCAGTACAGCGAGGCGTCGGCGACTGCGCACACAGTGCCCTCGTTGGATGAGATGGAGGTGACGTTGCTGACGCCCGCGACCTTCGTCGGGGTCTTGTTCGAGGACGTCCCACCGTTGCCGAGCTGTCCGAGTCCGTTGTCGCCCCAGCAGAACACGTTTCCGTCGGAGATTGCGCAGGTGGAATCCCACGAAGTGGTGATGCCGGTGACCTTACCGAGGCCCGCGACCTTGGTCGGGGTCGATCGGTCATCGCTCGAGCCGTCGCCGATCTGACCGAACAGGTTGGCGCCCCAGCAGTATGCGTCGTCGGATGCGGCGACGCAGGTCGTGACTCGGGTGTACTCGTCGGATTGGTATCCGCCGACGGTCACTGCCGTGACGTTGCTGACGCCGTTGACCTTGGCTGGTGTGGTGCGTTTGGACTCGGAGCCGTCGCCGAGTTGTCCGTGGTCGTTCTGACCCCAGCAGTACAGGTCCTTCTTCGAATCGACCATGCACGTGGTGTCCACGGCGGTCGACGCGAGCGGTGCGACAAGCGGATCGGCGGTGGCCGTCTCCGACGACGGCCACCACAGCGGCGACGTGCCCGCGATTGCGACGATCACGGCCGCGACAAGGGCGAGGCCGATGAACAGGCCCTTCTTCGACTTCTTCGGTGCGACGCCGACTGCCCCGTACGGCTGTTGCCCGTACTGGCCGGGCTGCGGTTGAAACGCGGCCCCCGGCTGGAACTGTGGACCGGAGACGGGTTGAGTGCCCTGGAACTGCTGCCCCGGCGGGTGCTGCCCGCCGAACTGGTGCTGTGGCCCCGACTGAAACTGTGGGCCGGACTGGTGTTGCGGTCCGGACTGATACGACGGCGGCATCGGGCTGAACGCCGCCGAACCGGACGGCGCCCCGAAGCCCGCTTGGGGGACAGGGGCGACCGTGGTCTGC
This sequence comes from Gordonia sp. PDNC005, assembly GCF_016919385.1. Taxonomy (NCBI): domain Bacteria; kingdom Bacillati; phylum Actinomycetota; class Actinomycetes; order Mycobacteriales; family Gordoniaceae; genus Gordonia; species Gordonia sp. PDNC005. The sequence goes on along the minus strand of NZ_CP070351.1, from coordinate 2,019,237 downwards.
GTACCGGAGCTCGTGGTGCTCAACGCTCGGTTGAATTCGGCGGCGAAAGTGCTGCAGTCCGCGAACCGGTCGGCGGGGTTCTTCGCCATCCCGCGCTGCAGAACGGGTCCGACTGCGGCGAGATCGGGTCGGAGTGCGCCCAGATGCGGTGCCGGCTGCTGGACGTGGGCCATCATCAACGCCGTCGCGTTGTCCGCGGCGAACGGAGGATTGCCGGCGAGCATCTGGTACGTCGCGCATGCGAGCGAGTACTGGTCGGCTGCCGGGCCCGCGGACTGCCCGCCGATCACCTCCGGCGCCGTATACGTCATCGTGCCGACGATCGAGTTCATCGCAGTGAGCTGCGGAGAGTTCGCCAGCTTCGCGATGCCGAAATCGAGGACCACCGCGCGCCGGATGGCGCCGTCCTTGTCGCGGGTCACGACGATGTTCGCGGGCTTGATGTCGCGGTGCACCACATGATGCTGGTGGGCGTAGTCGAGCGCGTCGCCGACCTGACGCAGCACATTCCCGACCTCGGCGGGCGTCAACCGTGTGGACGCCAGGTCCGGACCCTCGAGGTACGACATCGTGTACCAGGGCGACTCTTCAGCGATGCCGTGGTTGTGAATCGTGATGATGCTCGGATGATCCAACGACGCCGCCGTGCGCGCCTCGTTGGTGAACCGCTGCTGGAAGTCGGGGTTCGACGCCCCGGCCACCGAGATGACCTTCATCGCCTCGCGGCGCTGCAGTTGTTCGTTCTCGACGAGGTACACCTCACCCATGCCCCCTGAACCGAGCAGGGAGAGAACTGTGTATCCGGCGATCTGGCTTCCCGGTTGCGCTGGCACGTCGAGGTCCTTTCGAGGGGCGGACGTGAACTCGTACAGACTAATCCGTGAACGAGGCGCGGGTCGTTCGACTGAGGGATGCGCCCCGGGAACTGGTCGTCGTGGACTTGGGTCCAGACGCGCGGCGACGATGTCGCTCAGATGCGCGACGCGTCGCCGGGTCGACCGCGTCGGGAGGCCGTGGTGTTGTCGACTACCCTGAAAGGGTCCTTTTCCACCCCAGGTGTAGGAGATGCGAGCCAGGTGGCCGACGTCAGTACCCCAAGCGAAGCCAATGAGTTCCCGACCGAGCAGCAGCTCGCGTCGGTCGTCGACGAGGCGCGCGCAGCATTCGCCGCTGCCGCCGACCTCGACCAGCTCGCGACAGCGAAGGTCGCCCACGTAGGCGACAAGTCGCCGATCGCACTCGCACGTCGTGCGCTCGGCTCCATTCCGAAGAGTGAACGCGCCGAGGCGGGCAAGCTCGTCAACATCTTCCGGGCACAGGTCTCCTCGGCTCTGGAGGAGCGGACCGCCGTGCTGACCGCCGAACGCGACGCCGCAGTCCTGGTGGCCGAGTCGATCGACGTCACGCTTCCCGCGGAACGTCGCCGGACCGGGGCGCGTCACCCGATCACGGTGATCGCCGAGCAGGTCGCGGACGTGTTCGTCGGCATGGGCTGGGAGATCGCCGAAGGCCCCGAGGTGGAGACCGAGCACCACAACTTCGACGCACTCAACTTCCTCCCGGACCATCCGGCTCGATCGATGCAGGACACGTTCTACATCGCGCCCGAGGGGTCGCGTCAAGTGCTGAGGACCCATACCTCTCCGGTGCAGGTCCGATCCATGCTGAACCGCGACGTGCCGATTTACGTGGCGTGCCCGGGACGCACGTTCCGCACCGACGAGCTCGATGCGACTCACACGCCGGTGTTCCATCAGATCGAGGGTTTGGCCGTCGACAAGGGGCTGACCATGGCCAACCTGCGCGGCACTCTCGAAGTGTTCGCGAAGGCGCTGTTCGGCCCGGACACCACCACCCGTATGCGCGCCAGCTACTTCCCGTTCACCGAGCCGTCCGCCGAGGTGGACGTCTGGTTCCCCGCCAAGAAGGGCGGCGCCGGTTGGGTCGAGTGGGGCGGCTGCGGAATGGTCAACCCGAACGTGCTGCGCGCCAATGGGATCGACCCCGACGTCTACTCCGGCTTTGCGTTCGGAATGGGCCTGGAACGCACCTTGCAGTTCCGCAACGACCTGCCCGACATGCGCGACATGGTGGAGGGCGACGTCCGCTTCACCACCCCCTTCGGCCCGGCGTTCTGACGCGCCCACCACTCGTTCGACACGAAAGAAGATTGGTTACCCCGTGCGACTCCCACAGTCCTGGCTGACCGAAGTCCTGCAGAACGGCACTCCCGGCTGGACCGCGACCACCGACGAGATCGACGCAGGATTCGTCCGCGTCGGTTTTGAGATCGAGGACGTCGAGCCGTTCCCGGAGATCACCGGGCCACTCGTCGTCGGCCGTGTCGCCGCGATCGAAGAGCTCACCGAGTTCAAGAAGCCGATCCGCTTCTGCCAGGTGGAGGTCGGGGAGGACGCGCCCCGCGACATCGTGTGCGGCGCGCGGAACTTCTCTGTCGGCGACCTCGTCGTGGTCGCGCTTCCCGGCGTCGTCCTTCCGGGGCCGTTCGCGATCGCGACTCGCAAAACGTACGGCAAGACGTCCGACGGCATGATCTGCTCGGTCACCGAGCTCGGGGTGGGCAACGACCACTCGGGCATCCTGGTGCTGACACCGGGTACAGCGGAGCCGGGTGCCGACGCCCGCGAGGTGCTCGGTCTCGACGACACGGCGATCGACGTCAACGTGACGCCCGACCGTGGCTACGCGTTCTCGATGCGTGGTCTGGGTCGCGAGCTCGCCAGTGCGTTCTCGGTTCCATTCGTCGACGCCGGATTGCCGGGCGATCCGCTTGCAGCCGATGTCGACCGCGAGCCGTGGCCGGTTGCGATCGACGCCGACTCCGATGCGACGCGGTACACCGGACGCGTGATCACCGGGGTCGACGCGACAGCATCGTCACCGTGGTGGATCGCGAAGCGGCTCATGGTCGCGGGCATCCGACCGATCTCGGCCATCGTCGACGTCACGAACTACGTGATGATCGAATTGGGCCAGCCCCTCCACGCGTTTGATGCCGACAAGGTGCAGGGCACAGTCACTGTCCGCTCGGCGCGAGCGGGGGAGACGCTCGAGACGCTCGACGGCGTGGTCCGCACACTCGACCAGGAAGACGTGGTCATCGCCGACGACTCGGGTCCGATCGCACTCGCCGGTGTGATGGGCGGTGCGTCGACCGAGGTCACCGACTCAACGACCACTGTCCTCCTCGAAGCCGCGAACTTCGATCAGGTCCGCGTGTTCCGTACCGGTAAGCGGCACAAGATGAGCTCGGAGGCGCAGAAGCGTTTCGAGCGTCTCGTCGATCCCGAACTGACTGCGGTGGCGTCGGATCGCGGCGCGTCGCTGATCGTCGAACTGGCAGGTGGTCAGATCGCAGGCCCGATTGCCGACGTTCGTGTTGATGCGGCTCCTGCCGCTGCGATCGAGATCGCACCGGACCAGCCCGATGCGACCGCCGGCGTGGAGTACGCGCCAGGCACCACCGTCGCCCGCCTGCGGGAAGTCGGCTGTACGGTCGACGACTCCGGTGAGCTGCTGGCGGTGACACCGCCGTCGTGGCGTCCCGACCTGCGACAGCGTGCGGATCTGGTGGAAGAAGTGCTGCGTCTGGAAGGGCTCGAGGACATTCCGGCAGTTGTTCCGCGCGCTCCCGGCGGCACGGGTCTGACAGCGGCGCAGCGTCGCCGCCGGGCGATCGGTGTTGCACTCGCGGCAGACGGCTTCGTCGAGGTGCTTCCGTATCCCTTCATGCCTGCGGGTGTCTTCGACACATGGGGTCTCGCAGACGATGACCCGCGTCGGGCTGCGGTCTCCGTGCTCAACCCGCTCGAGTCCGACCGTCCCCAACTCAACACGACTCTGCTGCCGGGCCTTCTCGAGATGGCTGCGCGCAACATCGCACGAGGCCGACGCGACCTCGCTCTGTACACGATCGGACAGGTCGTCCTCGGCGGTGACCAGGGCCCGACGGTCGGCGCGCTCGATGTGAGTGGACGTCCGTCCGACGACGAGCTGGCCGCTCTCGACGCGTCGCTTCCGCGTCAACCGTTGCACGCCGCCGCAGTGCTCGCCGGACTCCGCGATCCCGCGGGCCCATGGGGTCCCGGTCGCGCCGCCGACGCGTACGACGCGTTCGCCGCCGCACGTGAGATCGCCGCGGCGGCCGGCGTCGAGTTGACGCTGGTCGCCGACGACACGCTTCCCTGGCATCCCGGCCGCTGCGCGCGTCTGGAAGTCGACGGAGTCGTCGTCGGACATGCAGGTGAACTGCATCCGGCCGTTCTCGAGCGTGCCGGTCTGCCCGCACGGCTGTGCGCGGTGGAGATCGACGTCGACGCATTGCCGTTGACGCAGGTGCTGCCGTCGCCGAAGGTGTCGCCGTTCCCCGCGGTCCTCCAGGACGTGAATGTCGTGGTCGCAGCCCACGTCCCCGCACAGGAAGTGCTCGACGCCCTTCGTGACGGTGCAGGCGAATTGCTCGAAGCGATCACCCTGTTCGACGTGTTCACCGGTGCGCAGGTCGGCGAGGGCAACAAGTCGTTGACGTTTGCGCTCACCTTCCGGGCCGACGATCGGACTCTCACCGAGGACGACGCCACCGCAGCCAAGCTGTCGGCGGTCGAACGTGCGACCTCGCGTGTCGGGGCCCGCCTGCGGTGATCCGCTCTGTCGTCGAGGTCGTCGTCGCGGCGCTGATCACGTTCTGGCTGCACCGACGACTGGTCAGGGCGCCCGGACTCACCGGGCGGTGGGCACTCGTCTCGAACATCGCTCTTGTGGTTCTCGGAGCCACGACGGCGGCCGCGTTCCAGGTCGGAGACACCCTCGATCCGTCGTGGGCTCGGCCGATCGGGTTCGTCGGCTTCACCTGGGCGGCGGCCATCTATTACCTGGCGGTCGGGATCGTCCTGATCGGTCTTGCATCCATTGCTGTCAGGCTCATCCGGAAGGTCCGCGGAGGACCAGGCGACGGATTGAGTCGACGTGTGCTCGCACCGGCGACCGCTGTCGTCGTGGTGGTGGCGTTGGCGCTGACCGGATACGGGCTGACTGAGGCCGCGAATCCCAGGGTCGTCGACGTCGACGCGAGGGTCGCGAAGCTGCCGGCGTCCTTCGACGGTGTTCGTGTCGCCCTGGTGACCGACGTGCACGTCGGACCGGCGCGTGGCGCCGACTTCACTCGCAAGGTCGTCGAGCGTGTCAATGCGAGCAAGCCTGATCTGATCGTGCTCGGCGGTGATCTCACCGACGGCACCGTCGCGAAGGTCGGATCCGACCTCGAGCCGCTCCGCGATCTGCACGCACCGCTCGGTGTGTTCGCGATCAGCGGCAACCACGAGTACTACGTCGACGACGGCGGCGCGTGGCTCGACTTCTGGGAGACTCTCGGGATCACGGTACTGCGCAACGAACGGGTGGAGCTGCGCAAGGGAGACGGCGTGGTCGATCTGGCCGGTGTGTACGACGCGACCGCGCCGGCGCCATACGAGCCCGACTACCGCGCGGCACTCGGTGGGCGTGACGCTTCTCGACCACTGATCCTGCTGGCCCACCAGCCGAAGCAGGCATTCGACGCCGCAGACTTCGGTGGTGCCGAACTGCAGTTGTCCGGCCACACGCACGACGGGCAGCTCTGGCCGAACACGTACATCGTGGCGTTGCAGCAGCCGGTGCGCGCCGGCTGGGGCGATGTGGACGGAGTGCCGGTGTACGTCACGCGGGGGACCGGGGCCTGGGGTCCGCCGGTCCGAGTGCTCGCGCCTCCGGAGATCACGGTGCTGACCTTGCGGCAGTGATCCCTCGCGCCGCGTCGACCGAGCCCCAGCTGTCTCCCGAGCGGTCACGTGTCGACCCGAGTCGAAAGGGTGTGCATCTATTTACGCGATGATGCATAATGATCACATGACTATCAAGGTTGCCGTAGCCGGAGCGAGTGGATACGCAGGCGGCGAGATCCTCCGACTGCTGTGCGGCCACCCGCGTCTGGCAACCGGTGAACTCCAGATCGGTTCGCTGACTGCCGGCGGGAATGCCGGGACGCGGTTGGGTGAGCACCACAAGCATCTGTTGCCCCTGGCGGATCGAGTCTTGGACGAGACCACTCCGGAAATCCTCGCAGGCCACGACGTCGTCTTTCTGGGTCTTCCGCACGGGCAGTCGGCGGTCATCGCCGACGCTCTGCCGCCGTCGACGCTCATCGTCGACTGCGGCGCCGACTTCCGGCTCAAGGACGCTTCCGAGTGGACGCAGTACTACGGCGGCCAGCACGCCGGAACGTGGCCGTACGGGATGCCGGAGCTGCCCGGCAATCGTGAGACGTTGTCCGGTGCGACGCGGATCGCCGTTCCCGGCTGCTATCCGACGGTCTCGATCTTGTCGCTGTTGCCTGCGATCGCATCCGGCCTCGTCGACACTCGGGTCAATGTGGTCGCGATGTCTGGAACTTCGGGTGCGGGCCGGGCGCCGAAGGTGAACCTCTTGGCGTCCGAGGTGATCGGATCGGTCCGCGCCTACGGCGTCGGAGGCGCGCACCGGCACACACCGGAGATCACGCAGGCGTTGTCCGCAGCGGCGAACGCGCCGGTCGACGTCTCGTTCACTCCGGTCCTGGTGCCGACGTCGCGCGGGATTCTCGCGACGTGCACGGCGCGGACCGCGGCGACCGAGGCCGAACTCCGTGCCGTCTACGAGGCCGCGTACGCCGACGAGCCGTTCGTGTACGTGCTCGGTGAGGGCGAGTTCCCGGAGACGGGTTCGGTGATCGGGTCGAACGCTGTGCAGATCGGCATCGCCGTGGATGAGCGCACGGGAACGTTCACTGCGATCGGCGTGGTGGACAACTTGACCAAGGGGACCGGCGGCGCCGCCGTCCAATCGATGAATCTCGCCGTCGGTTTCGGTGAGGCCGAGGGCCTGACCACCGTAGGAGTCGCACCATGACGACAGGAGCTGAAGAGACAGTGACCGCATCAACGACCAACCCGCCGATGACGCCGGTGGAGTTCACCGATGAGGTGTCGGGGGGTCGCATGGTTCGTCGCCAGGGCGTGACTGCTCCGCTCGGGTTCCGTGCGGCCGGCATCAAGGCGGGCATCAAGGTCAACGGCAACGCCGACCTCGCACTGGTCTTCAACGAGGGACCCGAGTACGACGCGGCGGGTGTGTTCACCGCGAATCAGGTCAAGGCGGCTCCGGTGCGTTGGTCGCAGCAGGTGCTCAAGGCGCAGCGTCTGCGCGCGGTGATCCTGAACTCGGGCGGTGCAAACGCGTGTACCGGTCCGGGCGGCTTCCAGGACACTCATGCGACGGCGGAGGCTCTGGCCGAGGCGCTGTCGAACTGGGGCACGGAGACCGGCGCGGGCGAGATCGCGGTCTGTTCGACGGGCCTGATCGGCGATCGGCTGCCGATGGACAAGGTCCTCGCGGGTGTCACCGAGATCGTGCACGAGATGGGCGGTGGCATCGAAGGCGGGACTGACGCGGCGTACGCCATCATGACCACCGACACGATCCCGAAGCAGGTCGCTCTGCATCATCCCGGCGGCTGGAATGTCGGCGGGATGGCGAAGGGCGCGGGCATGCTCGCGCCGTCGTTGGCGACGATGCTGATAGTTCTGACGACCGACGCGAAGGCGACCCCGGAGCAGCTTGACGCCGCGCTCCGGCACGCGACTGAGCGGACCTTCGATCGGCTCGACATCGACGGAGCCATGTCGACCAACGACACGGTGCTGCTGCTGTCGTCGGGCGCCAGTGCGATCGAGGTGTCGCAGGATGAGCTCGACGCCGCCGTGTTCGCCGTCTGCGACGACCTCGCAGCGCAGTTGCAGAACGACGCCGAGGGCGTCACCAAGCGTGTTGAGATCACGGTGACCGGTGCGAAGACTGATGCCGATGCGCTTGTCGTCGCACGGTCGGTTGCACGGGACTCGTTGGTGAAGACCGCGTTGTTCGGGTCCGACCCGAACTGGGGGCGTGTGCTCGCGGCGATCGGCGTGACTCCGGTGATCATCGATCCGGACGCCGTCGCCGTGTCGTTCAACGGGTCGATGGTGTGCGAGAACGGCACCGGTGTTCCCGGGGCGCGCGATGTCGACTTGTCGGGCGATCACATCCATGTCGTCGCCGATCTGAAGCTCGGTGAGGGCTCCGCGACGATCCGGACCACCGACTTGTCGCACGCGTACGTCGAAGAGAATTCGGCGTACTCGTCATGACAGACCTCACGCCTTTGGCGAAAGCCGGAATCATCGCCGAGTCGCTGCCTGCGCTGCAGGCTCTCCACGGCAAGCGTGTTGTGGTCAAGTACGGCGGTAACGCGATGGTCGACGACGATCTCAAGGCGGCGTTCGCCGCCGACATGGTCCTGCTGCGCGCCTGTGGCATTCATCCGGTCGTGGTGCACGGCGGAGGCCCGCAGATCTCCGCGATGCTCGCCCGGCTCGGCCTCGACGGCGAGTTCCGCGGCGGTTTCCGCGTCACCACCCCCGAGGTGATGGACGTGGCTCGCATGGTGCTGTTCGGCCAGGTCGGCCGTGAACTCGTCGGTCTGATCAACCGACACGGCCCCTACGCGGTCGGCATCACCGGCGAAGACGCGCACTTGTTCACGGCGTCGCGTCGTTCCGTGATGGTCGACGGTGAGGCCACCGACATCGGGCTCGTCGGCGACATCACCGCGGTCGACACGTCGGCCGTCGACGATCTGATCGCCGCGGGTCGCATCCCGGTGATCTCCACAATCGCGCCGGACGTCGACGGTGTGGTCCACAACATCAACGCCGACACCGCTGCGGGGGCTATCGCCGCTGCTCTGCAGGCGGAACATCTCGTGATGCTCACCGACGTCGAGGGTCTGTACACCGACTGGCCAGACCGGTCGTCGCTCGTGTCGACTATCAGCGCGTCGCAGGTCGCGGCACTGCTGCCGAGCCTCGACGCCGGCATGGTCCCGAAGATGGAGGCGTGCCTGCGGGCCGTCGAATCCGGCATCGGCGCAGCTCACGTCATCGACGGCCGGGAACCGCATGCGGTGCTGGCCGCATTGCTCACCGCGTCGACGGCCGGGACATCGGTCGTCGCGGACAATGGAGAAGGGGTCGACGCATGACCGCACCGTTGCAGCAGCGGTGGAACGCATCGCTGATGAACAACTACGGCACACCTCCGGTCGCGTTGGTCCGTGGTGAGGGCGCCGTCGTGTACGACGCCGACGGCAAGCAGTACCTCGACCTGCTCGGCGGCATAGCGGTGAACGCGCTCGGGCACGCGCACCCCGAGATCATCAAAGCGGTGACCGCACAGCTGTCGACGCTGAGCCACGTGTCGAACCTGTACATCGCGCCGCCGGTCGTCGATCTCGCCGAGCGTCTGCTCGGAGCGTTCGGTCACGACGGCCGGGTGTTCCTGTGCAACTCGGGTACCGAGGCGAACGAAGCCGCCTTCAAGCTCGCACGTCGCACGGGTCGTCCGCAGATCATCGCCGCAGAAGGCGGATTCCACGGAAGGACGATGGGTGCCCTCGCCATGACCGGTCAGCCGGCCAAGCGTGCGCCGTTCGACCCGATGCCGGCAGGCGTCGACTTCGTTCCCTACGGCGATGTCGCCGCGCTCGAAGCGGCGGTGTCCCAGGACACGGCCGCGGTGATCCTGGAGCCGATCCAGGGCGAGAACGGCGTCATCGTGCCTCCGGAGGGGTATCTCGCCGCAGCGCGCGAGATCACCTCGCGGCACGGGGCTCTGTTGATGCTCGACGAGGTTCAGACCGGGATCGCGAGAACCGGCGTGTATTTCGCTCATCAGCGTGTCGGCATCGTCCCCGACGTGATCACGCTGGCCAAGGGACTCGGTGGTGGGATGCCGATCGGCGCCTGCATCGCGACCGGACCGGCCGCCGACCTGTTCGGCCCGGGCCATCACGGCACCACGTTCGGCGGCAATCCGGCGTGCGCCGCTGCCGCCCTCGCCGTGCTCGACTACATCGACGCGCAGGATCTCTGCAGTCGGGTCGACTCGCTCGGCAAGAGCCTTGCAGCGAGCATCGAGGGGATCGGGCACCCGTTGATCGATCACGTTCGCGGCGAGGGTCTGCTGCTCGGCGTTGTGCTCAGCGAGCCGCTGTCGGGCCGGGTCGACGTCGCGGCGAGGAACGCGGGCTATCTGTTGAACGCACCCGCGCCGAACGTCCTACGGCTCGCCCCGCCGCTCATCCTGTCCGATGAGCAGGCCGACGCGTTCGTCGCCGATCTGCCTGCGATCCTCGACGCCGCACTGGCGGCAGAGTCGGAGAACCAATCATGACCAGGCACTTCCTGCGAGACGATGATCTGACGCCTGATGAGCAGGCGCAGGTTCTCGCCCTCGCCGCACAGATGAAGGCCGACCCTCTCGGTCATCGGCCGTTGGCCGGACCGAAGTGCGTCGGCGTCATCTTCGACAAGAACTCGACACGTACCCGCTTCTCGTTCGAGGTCGGGATCTCGCAGCTCGGCGGTCACGCGGTTGTGGTCGACGGTTCGACGACGCAGATGGGCCGTGACGAATCGCTCGCCGACACCGGCCGGGTCCTGTCGCGATTCGTCGACGCCGTCGTGTGGCGCACATTCGGTCAGGACCGTCTCGACGACCTCGCCGAGTTCGCCTCCATCCCGGTGGTCAACGCGTTGAGCGACGTGTTCCACCCGTGCCAGATCCTCGCCGATCTGCAGACGATCATCGAGCACAAGGGGCATGCCCGCGGGTTGACGTTGACCTATCTGGGCGACGCCGCGAACAACATGGCCAACTCGTTGATGATCGGGTGCGCGATGGCCGGGATGCATGTTCGTGTGAGTGGACCTGACGGGTTCCGTCCCGATCCCGACATGGTCGCGACCGCTCAGCGGCAGGCCAAGGCCACAGGGGGCAGCGTCTCCGTCATCGACGACCCGCAGGCCGCGGCGGCAGGCGCCGATGTGCTCGTCACAGACTCCTGGGTGTCGATGGGGCAGGAGGGCGACGGCCTCGACCGCGTCGGACCGTTCCGGCCCTATCAGATCAACGCGGAGCTCGTCGCGCTCGCCGCCGCCGACGTCATCGTGATGCACTGCCTTCCCGCGCACCGCGGCGAGGAGATAACCGATGACGTGATCGACGGCCCGCACAGCGTGGTGTTCGACGAGGCCGAGAACCGCCTGCACGCTCAGAAGGCGCTGCTCGCGTGGCTGTTGGGCAACCAATGACCGACGCGTCGGAGTCCGGTCGCCTGGCCGCGACTCGCGCGGGACGGCATGCCCGGATCGTGGAGATCCTCGCGGCCGAGTCGGTCCGGAGCCAAGCAGAATTGCAGCAGCGGCTCGCGGGAGAAGGGGTCGAGGCGACACAGGCGACCCTCTCGCGTGACCTCGACGAGCTCGGCGCGGTGAAGCTGAGGGCCGCGGACGGGGGAGCGGGCGTGTACGTGGTGCCCGAGGACGGGAGTCCCGTGCGAGGTGTGTCCGGCGGCACCGACCGCGTCGCGCGACTGCTGGCCGAACTGCTCGTGTCGACGGACTCGTCGGGGGACATGGCGGTCCTCCGCACCCCTCCGGGCGCTGCAGGCTATCTCGCCAGCGCACTCGACCGCGCACGACTTCCCGGTGTGGTCGGCACGATCGCGGGCGACGACACCGTCTTCGTTCTCGCGCGACGACCGCTGTCCGGCTCCGATCTCGCCCAACAGATCGAGTCCCTCGTCTGAGGGGCGGACGCGCCATGCACAATTGACCCTGACTACCGACTTCTTCAAGGAGCTAGAGACACCCATGGCCGACAGCACCGACGCAGCCACTCCGCGCAAAGAGGGCACCAACGAAGGCGCCCTGTGGGGTGGCCGCTTCGCCGACGGCCCCGCAGCGGCGATGGCCGCGCTCAGCAAGTCGACGCACTTCGACTGGGCTCTTGCTCCGTACGACGTCGCCGCGTCGAAGGCGCACGCACGGGTCCTCAACCGTGCGGGCCTGCTCACCGATGACGATCTGGCCGCGATGCAGAAAGGTCTCGACCAGCTCGCCGCCGACGTCGCCGACGGCACCTTCGGGCCCGCAGAGTCGGACGAGGACGTCCACGGTGCACTGGAACGCGGCCTGATCGAACGGGTCGGCACCGAACTGGGCGGGCGCCTGCGCGCCGGGCGCTCCCGCAACGACCAGGTGGCGACGCTGTTCCGCATGTGGTTGCGGGACGGGATGCGCCGCGTCGGCGCCGGACTGCTCGACGTCGCCGAAGCGCTCGTCGGCCAGGCTGCGGCGAACCCCGGTGTTGTCATGCCGGGCAAGACGCATCTCCAGGCGGCTCAGCCCGTGCTGCTCGGACACACTCTGATGGCTCACGCCCAGCCGCTTCTCCGCGATGTGGCTCGCTTGGCCGACGCCGATCGCAGGGTTGCCGTCTCGCCTTACGGGTCGGGCGCGCTCGCCGGGTCGTCCCTTGGACTCGACCCGGCCGCGATCGCCGCCGACCTCGGCTTCGACAGCGCAGCTGACAATTCGATCGATGCGACGTCCTCACGCGACTTCGCCGCCGAGGCGGCCTTCGTGTTCGCGATGGCGGCCGTCGACCTGTCGCGCCTCGGCGAAGATGTGATTCTGTGGAGCACACCGGAGTTCGGGTACGTCACCCTCGCCGACGCGTGGTCGACGGGCAGTTCGATCATGCCGCAGAAGAAGAATCCGGACGTCGCTGAACTCGCCCGCGGCAAGGCCGGCCGGATCATCGGAAACCTCACGGGTCTTCTCGCGACGCTGAAGGCTCAGCCGCTGGCGTACAACCGGGACCTGCAGGAGGACAAGGAACCGGTGTTCGACTCGGTCGCGCAGCTCGAGCTGCTGCTGCCCGCCGTGACCGGACTGGTCGCAACGCTCACCTTCCATCCCGAGCGAATGGCAGAACTGGCGCCTGCAGGCTTCACGCTTGCCACCGACATCGCGGAATGGCTTGTGCGTCAAGGAGTTCCATTCCGCGTGGCGCACGAAGTCGCGGGAGCGTGTGTCCGCGAGGCCGAATCCCGCGGAATCGGTCTCGCCGATCTCGACGACGAGACCCTCGCATCGATCAATCCGGCACTCACCCACGACGTCCATGACGTCTTGACCGTGATCGGGTCGATCGAGTCGCGCAACGCGCTGGGCGGAACGTCATCGACGCAGGTGGAACGGCAGATCGAGGTCGCAACCGCGACGATTGCAGACCTGCGAGCGCGGCTGCTCCCGTCCTGAGTCGGCGTACCCGGACGGGGCCGCTGACAGTTTTGTGCAGTGGGCCGGGCGAACGTGTCTGCTACCGCACGCAACGGGTAAGGTGATGCGCGTCGCGGACCCGCATCAGCGGTGACGACCGATGCCGCGGCGGAGAGAGGGACGGCTGTGGGACTGCCCAACGTAGGGGCCGCTGTCGGCCGGATCGTCGCGACCGCGCAGAACGGGCTGGAGGTGATCCGGCTCGGCGGACTGGAGACCGGTACGCAGCCCGCCCCGTTCCGGGTCGTCGAGACCGAAAAGATGTTCCGGCTGCGGCGATACTTCCCTGACGATGCCGGAGACGGTGCGTCGCACATCATCCTGATCCCGCCGATGATGGTGTCGGCGAACGTCTACGACGTCACCGAGCACAACGGAGCAGTCTCCGTCCTGCACCGCCACGGAATCATCCCGTGGGTCATCGACTTCGGGTCGCCGGACCACGAAGAGGGCGGCATGGAGCGCACCCTCACCGACCATGTGGTGGCGATCAGCCGCGCCATCGACCTGGTCCGCGGTGTCGTCGGACGGGACGTGCACCTCGGCGGGTACTCGCAGGGCGGCATGTTCGCGTATCAAACCGCCGCATACCGGAGGGCCGACGGACTCGCGAGCCTCCTCACCTACGGCAGTCCCGTCGACATAACCGCTGCGATGCCGCTCGGCTTGCCTGCGAATCTTGTCGTCCCCGGTGTCGAGTTCCTCGGCGACCGCGTCTTCTCCAACATCTGGGTGCCGAGTTGGCTGGCCCGCACCGGTTTCCAACTCGCCGACCCGGTCAAGACGGCCAAGAGCCGAATCGACTTCCTCCGAAAACTTCATGATCGCGACGCGCTTCTCCCACGCGAGGACCAGCGCCGATTCATCGAGCAGGAGGGCTGGGTCGCATGGTCCGGCCCGGCCGTCGCCGAACTCATGCGACAGTTCGTGGTCCACAACCGCATGATGTCCGGCGGGTTCGTCATCGACGGCGACGTCGTGTCGATGAGCGACATCACGTGCCCTGTCCTTGCCTTCGTCGGTGAGACCGACGACATCGGCCAACCTGTCGCCGTCCGCGGCATCCAACGCGCCGCACCCGAAGCCGACGTCTTCGAGTCGACGATCCCGGCCGGCCACTTCGGTCTGGTCGTCGGATCGACGGCGGGTCGGATGTCGTGGCCGACCACGGCGGAGTGGATCCTCTGGCGCGACTCGAAGGGACCACGACCCGAAGCCGCGCAGGAGATGGATTCGTCAGTCACGACCGGTAGCGGCATCAGCTGGGCGAACCGACTCACCTATGGCGTCGGTCAGGTCGCGGGCGCGGGAACCGCGGTGTCGAAGGAACTCATCGACGCCGTCTCCTCCATCCAACGGACGACGGTCGCCGTCGCATCCGAATCGGTGCGGACGGTTCCGCGACTGTTCCGACTCGGTCAGATTCAGCCGTCGACGCGGATCTCGCTCGCGAAGCTGATGAGTGAGAACGAGAAGCGCACTCCCAACGACGAACTGTTCCTCTTCGAGAACCGTGTCCTCACGCATGACCAGGTCAATACGCGTATCGACAACGTCGTGGCAGGCCTCATCGAATGCGGTATCCGACCGGGGGAGCACGTCGGCGTGTTGATGGACACTCGTCCGTCCGCGCTCGTCGTCGTCGCCGCACTGTCCCGCCTCGGCGCCGTCGCGGTCATCGTGTCGTCCGGCGACGACCTGCCTGAGATGCTGACGCTGGCCGACACCAACGTGATCCTGACGGATCCGAACCACCTGGACGTGGCCACGGCGGTCAGCGACAGAGTCCTTGTGCTCGGTGGCGGAGATCAGCGTGTCATCGATCGGGCCGACGGCGTCACGATCGTCGACATGGAGCAGATCGATCCGGACAAGGTGCGGATGCCCGTCTGGTACCGACGGGATCCCGGTCTCGCGGGTGACCTGGCGTTCATCCTCTTCACGAAGATCAACGGTCGGATCTCGCGTTGGTCGATCACCAATCATCGTTTCGCGATGTCGGCGTTCGGTGCGGCCGCCGCGGCTGGGCTTTCGAACCGCGACACCGTGTACTGCCTTCCGCCGCTGCATCATGCGTCGGGTCTGCTCACGACACTCGGCGCCACCGTCGCCGGACGATCGCGCATCGCGCTCTCGAACGGTGTCGATCCGGACCGCTTCGCATTCGAAGTGCGTCACTACGGCGTCACGGTGGTCTCCTACACGTGGTCGATGCTCGCGGACATCATCCGCCGCGACGACTTCGATGCAGCTCAACTGGCGACCGTCCGACTGTTCATGGGCTCCGGACTCACATCGGGCCTGTGGTCGGAGATACAGGAGGCACTTCCGAAGGCCAAGGTTCTCGAGTTCTTCGCCACCGCAGACGGCTCGGCGATCCTGGCCAATGTCGATGGCACCAAGATCGGTGCCATGGGCCGTTCGCTGCCGGGGACCAACAACGTCCGAATCGCCGCGTACGACACCGACACGGAGCAACTCGCAGTGGACCGTGACCGTGGCTTCATCCGGGAGGCGAACCCCGGGGAAGTCGGCATGCTCGTCTCCCAGGCCACGCAGAAGTTCGATGCGGCGGGTCTCGTCCTGCGTGACGTGTTCCGATCGCACGACCGTTGGGAGGTGTCGGGCAGTCTCTTCCGCGCCGACGCCGACGGCGACCTCTGGTACATGAGCTCCGCGCAAGGTGTGATTCGCACCGCGCGCGGCGTCGTGTATCCGGTGCCGATCCAGAACGCGCTGTCGGCGTTGTCGGCCGTCGAGCAGGTTGCCGTGTACGGCGTCCGTCACGAGGGCGCTCAATTGGCGGTAGCCGCGATCAGTCTTTGTGCGGATGGACCGTCGGTCACGCCGACGATGCTTCGGGTCAGTCTCGGTGAGCTGGAGGCGGCCGATCGTCCCGACATCATCTGGGTCACCGACTCGATCCCGGTGTCGGAGTCGTTCCGTCCCATCGCCACCGGGCTCGTCGCCAGAGGCGTTCCCAAGCCGGGCTCGAAGGTCTGGTACCGGGACTCGGAGGGCCGATACCGTCGCTACACCCCGAGCGTGGCGAAGTCGATCGACTGGAGCTGGCCGACGGCACACGGCGAGACGGTCGACGGCCTCGTTGATGTGGCCGAGTAACCTAGGGAGCCATGAGCACACGCGCTGAACGTCTCGACCCGGTCGTCCGCGACCGGCTCGTCTGCCCACAGGACCTCGGAGAACTGATCAACGCGGGGGATGAGCTGTACAACCCGCGGCTGCGAGTGGCGTACCGGATCGACGAACTCGGCATCCCGAACATGCTGATCGATGACGCACGCGCGGTCTCCGACGAAGAGCACCTCACGTTGACGAAGAACGGACAGTGACCCGAGTGACCGAGAACATCCTCGACGAACTCGAATGGCGCGGCCTGATCGGCCAGACCACCGACCGTGACGCGCTGCGCGAATCGCTCGACGCCGGTCCGATCTCGTTGTACGCAGGATTCGACCCGACCGCGTCGAGTCTGCACGCCGGGCACCTTGTACCGCTGTTGACCCTCCGCCGCTTCCAACTCGCCGGGCACCGGCCCATCGTCCTGTCGGGCGGCGCGACGGGATTGATCGGAGACCCCCGAGACGTCGGTGAGCGTTCGATGAACTCGACGGACACCGTCGCCGGTTGGGCCGAGAAGATCGTCGGACAGCTCGAGCGCTTCGTGGACATCAACGACTCCACGACCGGCGCCGTCCTGGTGAACAACATGGATTGGACCGGCGCTCTCAGCACCATCGAGTTCCTGCGTGACGTGGGCAAGCATTTCTCGGTGAACGTCATGCTGGCCAGGGAGACCGTCAAGCGTCGGCTCGAAAGCGACGGCATCAGCTACACCGAGTTCAGTTACCTCCTCCTCCAGTCGCACGACTACCTTCAGCTTCACCGCCGCTACGGGGCCAGCCTGCAGATCGGCGGTTCGGATCAGTGGGGCAACATCGTCGGCGGCGTCGACCTCATCCGAAAGGTCGAAGGTGCGACCGCGCACGCACTGACCGTTCCGCTCGTCACGTCTGCCGACGGCAAGAAGTTCGGGAAGTCGACCGGCGGGGGAAGCGTGTGGCTCGATCCCGAGCTCACCAGCCCGTACGCCTGGTACCAGTACTTCGTGAACACCGCTGACGCCGATGTCGTCGGCTACCTCAAGTGGTTCACCTTCCTCTCGCGCGAGGAGATCGCCGAACTCGAGCAGGCCACTGCGGAGAAGCCGTTCCTCCGACTCGCCCAGAAGCGGCTCGCCGCAGAACTCACCACGCTCATTCACGGCGCCGAGATGACTGCCGCCGCCGAACTCGCCAGCCAGGCGCTGTTCGGCAGGGGAGAGCTCGACGGCCTCGACGAGGGCACCCTCGCCGCAGCCCTCAGCGAGACCGGAGTCGCCGAGTTCGACGCAGGCGCGACGCCGACAATCGTCAATCTGCTCGTGGAGTCCGGGCTCGCGGACGGGAACAAGGCCGCACGCCGTGCGATCGACGAAGGCGGTGCGTACGTGAACAACGCCAAGATCACCGATGCGGACTGGACTCCTACGCCCGACGACCTGCTCCACGGACGCTGGCTGGTGCTCCGTCGAGGCAAGAAGACGTTCGCCGGCGCACGTATCGGCTGACGACCAGCGAGTTTGTCCTTACGGCGACAGCTGTGTAACTTATTCGAAGTCAGCGCGACACCGCGCGGACATCAACTCCATCCCGGCCGGTTGCAAGACCGAGATCGCGGAGGGTACAGTTGAGACCCGCTCGACCAACCAGATCAACTTTCCCGGAAACGGGATACGAAATGACGGTTGCGGAGCAGAAACCAGCCTGGTAGGCTGGAAGAGTTGGCCCGAAACGGTCGGCGGATAATTGAGTTCACTGGAGTTCGGCCTGTGTTTGTGTGGGTTGGTGCTGGTGGGTGTGTGTTCTTTGAGAACTCGATAGTGTGTAGATAGATGTTCTTGTGCCACATTATTTTTGTTTTGTGGCATTGAGGATGTTGTGACGGACAAGAATTTGTTTTTGTTTTGTTTATGATTGAATCTTTGTCAGTTTTTTGGATTTGGTCAGGTTTTGCTTTCTGGCTTGTGCTGAAATGATCGGCCTCTTTGTGGGGTTGTGTTTTTCTGTATTTTTTGTTGGAGAGTTTGATCCTGGCTCAGGACGAACGCTGGCGGCGTGCTTAACACATGCAAGTCGAACGGAAAGGCCCCTTCGGGGGTACTCGAGTGGCGAACGGGTGAGTAACACGTGGGTGATCTGCCCCAAACTCTGGGATAAGCCTGGGAAACTGGGTCTAATACTGGATATGACCTTCCGCTTCATGGTGGTTGGTGGAAAGCTTTTGCGGTTTGGGATGGGCCCGCGGCCTATCAGCTTGTTGGTGGGGTAATGGCCTACCAAGGCGACGACGGGTAGCCGACCTGAGAGGGTGATCGGCCACACTGGGACTGAGACACGGCCCAGACTCCTACGGGAGGCAGCAGTGGGGAATATTGCACAATGGGCGCAAGCCTGATGCAGCGACGCCGCGTGAGGGATGACGGCCTTCGGGTTGTAAACCTCTTTCGCTAGGGACGAAGCGCAAGTGACGGTACCTAGAGAAGAAGCACCGGCCAACTACGTGCCAGCAGCCGCGGTAATACGTAGGGTGCGAGCGTTGTCCGGAATTACTGGGCGTAAAGAGCTCGTAGGCGGTTTGTCGCGTCGTCTGTGAAATTCTGCAACTCAATTGCAGGCGTGCAGGCGATACGGGCAGACTTGAGTACTACAGGGGAGACTGGAATTCCTGGTGTAGCGGTGAAATGCGCAGATATCAGGAGGAACACCGGTGGCGAAGGCGGGTCTCTGGGTAGTAACTGACGCTGAGGAGCGAAAGCGTGGGGAGCGAACAGGATTAGATACCCTGGTAGTCCACGCCGTAAACGGTGGGTACTAGGTGTGGGGCTCATTTCACGAGTTCCGTGCCGTAGCTAACGCATTAAGTACCCCGCCTGGGGAGTACGGCCGCAAGGCTAAAACTCAAAGGAATTGACGGGGGCCCGCACAAGCGGCGGAGCATGTGGATTAATTCGATGCAACGCGAAGAACCTTACCTGGGTTTGACATACACTAGAAAGCTATAGAGATATAGCCCCCCTTGTGGTTGGTGTACAGGTGGTGCATGGCTGTCGTCAGCTCGTGTCGTGAGATGTTGGGTTAAGTCCCGCAACGAGCGCAACCCTTGTCCTGTATTGCCAGCACGTAATGGTGGGGACTTGCAGGAGACTGCCGGGGTCAACTCGGAGGAAGGTGGGGATGACGTCAAGTCATCATGCCCCTTATGTCCAGGGCTTCACACATGCTACAATGGCGCGTACAGAGGGCTGCGAGACCGTGAGGTGGAGCGAATCCCTTAAAGCGCGTCTCAGTTCGGATTGGGGTCTGCAACTCGACCCCATGAAGTCGGAGTCGCTAGTAATCGCAGATCAGCAACGCTGCGGTGAATACGTTCCCGGGCCTTGTACACACCGCCCGTCACGTCATGAAAGTCGGTAACACCCGAAGCCGGTGGCCTAACCCCTCGGGGAGGGAGCCGTCGAAGGTGGGATCGGCGATTGGGACGAAGTCGTAACAAGGTAGCCGTACCGGAAGGTGCGGCTGGATCACCTCCTTTCTAAGGAGCAAACAACAATACCGATGCTCAACCCGAATGCGGTCGAGATCGGTGTTTGTTCAGGGTGAAACACAAGACGCGCCTGCGGCGAGCACAATTATGTGTGGTCGCTTTTATGTGGGTGGAGTCATGCGGGTGACTGTATGGCTGCTAGATACACACTATCGGGGTTCTGAGAGAACACACCGGCCGGCGGATTTTTTCTGTCGGTTGTTGTTGTTTTTTCTGCTGCTCGCTGACTTTCCGCCTCTGTGTTGGGGTGTGGGGGTGGGTGGGTGTGTGTTGTTTGAGAAGTGGATAGTGGATGCGAGCATCTTGACACGTTCAAGGTGTATTGTATTGCAATTTCAAAAAGTATGTTGAATCTATTGTGATGTCCACATTCGTGTCACAGTGGTGGCTGTCCTGTTTCTTTGTGGGGTGGTTGTTGTTGTGGTGTGTTTGTGGGTGTTGTTGTAAGTGTTTTAGGGCGTTCGGTGGATGCCTTGGTACCAGGAGCCGATGAAGGACGTGGTAGGCCGCGATAGTCCTCGGGGAGTTGTCAAACGAGCTGTGATCCGAGGGTGTCCGAATGGGGAAACCCAGCACGAGTTATGTCGTGTTACCCACTTCTGAATGTATAGGGAGTGTGGAGGGAACGTGGGGAAGTGAAACATCTCAGTACCCACAGGAAGAGAAAACAATAGTGATTCCGTGAGTAGTGGCGAGCGAAAGCGGATGGGGCTAAACCGCGCGTATGTGATACCCGGCAGGGGTTGTGCGTGTGGGGTTGTGGGAGCATCATGTCATCGTCTGCCGGCGGTGAGGTCAGTAAGAAAATCATGGGTTAGGTGAAGTGGCCTGGAATGGTCTGCCGTAGGGGGTGAGAGTCCCGTAACCGAAAACTTGTGGTCTGGCTTTGGTGTTTCCCAAGTAGCAGCGGGCTCGTGGAATCTGCTGTGAATCTGCCGGGACCACCCGGTAAGCCTAAATACTCTCTGGTGACCGATAGCGGACTAGTACCGTGAGGGAAAGGTGAAAAGTACCCCGGGAGGGGAGTGAAATAGTACCTGAAACCGAGCGCTTACAATCCGTCAGAGCCTCCCTTTGTGGTGGGGTGATGGCGTGCCTTTTGAAGAATGAGCCTGCGAGTTAGTGCTCAGTGGCAAGGTTAACCCGTGTGGGGTAGCCGTAGCGAAAGCGAGTCTGAATAGGGCGAATGAGTCGCTGGGTCTAGACCCGAAGCGGAGTGATCTACCCATGGCCAGGGTGAAGCAGAGGTAAGACTTTGTGGAGGCCCGAACCCACTTCAGTTGAAAATGGAGGGGATGAGTTGTGGGTAGGGGTGAAAGGCCAATCAAACTCCGTGATAGCTGGTTCTCCCCGAAATGCATTTAGGTGCAGCGTCACGTGTTTCTTACTGGAGGTAGAGCTACTGGATGGCCGATGGGCCCTACAAGGTTACTGACGTCAGCCAAACTCCGAATGCCGGTAAGTGAGAGCGTGGCAGTGAGACTGCGGGGGATAAGCTTCGTAGTCGAGAGGGAAACAGCCCAGATCGCCGGCTAAGGCCCCTAAGCGTGTACTAAGTGGAAAAGGATGTGGGGTCGCGAAGACAACCAGGAGGTTGGCTTAGAAGCAGCCACCCTTGAAAGAGTGCGTAATAGCTCACTGGTCAAGTGATCCTGCGCCGACAATGTAGCGGGGCTCAAGTACACCGCCGAAGCCGCGGCACTCACACATGTACATCGGCAACCTTGTGTTGTCTAGTGGTGTGGGTGGGTAGGGGAGCGTCCTGCATCCGTGGAAGCCACAGAGTGATCTAGTGGTGGAGGGTGTGGGAGTGAGAATGCAGGCATGAGTAGCGAAAGACAAGTGAGAAACTTGTCCGCCGAATGACCAAGGGTTCCTGGGCCAGGTTAATCCGCCCAGGGTGAGTCGGGACCTAAGGCGAGGCCGACAGGCGTAGTCGATGGACAACGGGTTGATATTCCCGTACCCGTGTATCCGCGCCCAGTGGCGAATCATCTGTACTAACCATCCAAAAGCATTGCTTCAGCCTTTCGGGGTTGTCTTAGTGTGGCTGCGTGGGACCTTGGGTGTAGTAGTCAAGCGATGGGGTGACGCAGGAAGGTAGCTGGGCCAGTCAGTGGTTGTACTGGTGTAAGCCTGTAGGGAGTGACATAGGCAAATCCGTGTCACATTGATCCTGAGAGGTGATGCGTAGCCGTTCAGGTGAATTCAGTGATCCTAAGCTGCCGAGAAAAGCCTCTAGTGAGTTGGTGCACGGCCCGTACCCCAAACCGACACAGGTGGTCAGGTAGAGAATACTAAGGCGATCGAGATAACTGTGGTTAAGGAACTCGGCAAATTACCCCCGTAACTTCGGGAGAAGGGGGGCCATGGCTGGTGATCACCTTTGCGGTGTGAGCTGGTTGTGGTCGCAGAGACCAGAGAGAAGCGACTGTTTACTAAAAACACAGGTCCGTGCGAAGTCGTAAGACGATGTATACGGACTGACGCCTGCCCGGTGCTGGAAGGTTAAGAGGACCGGTTAGTGGAGTAATCCGCGAAGCTGAGAATTTAAGCCCCAGTAAACGGCGGTGGTAACTATAACCATCCTAAGGTAGCGAAATTCCTTGTCGGGTAAGTTCCGACCTGCACGAATGGCGTAACGACTTCTCTGCTGTCTCAACCACAGACTCGGCGAAATTGCAGTACGAGTAAAGATGCTCGTTTCGCGCGGCAGGACGAAAAGACCCCGGGACCTTCACTATAGCTTGGTATTGGTGTTCGGTACGGTTTGTGTAGGATAGGTGGGAGACTGTGAAGCTGGCACGCTAGTGTTGGTGGAGTCGTTGTTGAAATACCACTCTGATCGTATTGGGCTTCTAACCTCGGACCCTGATCGGGTTCAGGGACAGTGCCTGGTGGGTAGTTTAACTGGGGCGGTTGCCTCCTAAAATGTAACGGAGGCGCCCAAAGGTTCCCTCAGCCTGGATGGCAATCAGGTGTTGAGTGTAAGTGCACAAGGGAGCTTGACTGTGAGACGTACATGTCGAGCAGGGACGAAAGTCGGGACTAGTGATCCGGCACCGGCAAGTGGAAGCGGTGTCGCTCAACGGATAAAAGGTACCCCGGGGATAACAGGCTGATCTTCCCCAAGAGTCCATATCGACGGGATGGTTTGGCACCTCGATGTCGGCTCGTCGCATCCTGGGGCTGGAGTAGGTCCCAAGGGTTGGGCTGTTCGCCCATTAAAGCGGCACGCGAGCTGGGTTTAGAACGTCGTGAGACAGTTCGGTCTCTATCCGCCGCGCGCGATTAGAAACTTGAGGAAACCTGTCCCTAGTACGAGAGGACCGGGACGGACGAACCTCTGGTGTGCCAGTTGTTCCGCCAGGAGCACTGCTGGTTAGCTACGTTCGGAAGGGATAACCGCTGAAAGCATCTAAGCGGGAAGCCTGTTCCAAGATGAGGTTTCTCACCACCTTTCGGGGTGGGTAAGGCCCCCTACAGACTATGGGGTTGATAGGCCAGAACTGTAAGCATAGTAATGTGTTCAGGTGACTGGTACTAATAGGCCGAGGACTTACTAACAACACTCACACACATTTTGTTTGATGTCTGTGATGGTCGCATCCACTATCTACTTCTGAAACAACACACGATCACGACCGTTTAGGTTTGTGGTTGGTGATAGTTTCATATTGTTTCGGTGGCTATAGCGGAGGGGAAACGCCCGGCCCCATTCCGAACCCGGAAGCTAAGCCCTCCAGCGCCGATGGTACTGCACTTTAGTCAGTGTGGGAGAGTAGGACACCGCCGAACTCAACTCTATTCGAGCCCCTCAACCCTTGTGGTTGAGGGGCTCGAATACTTTGTGCACCCGGGTAGATTGGACGACATGAGCAAGCCCCAAATCGATGAGCCGGCACTGCCAGACGATGTGTCGGCGTCGGACCTCGATCCAGAGATCCGACGTGACCTCCAGGCACTGGATCGGACGACTGCTGATCGCGTGGCTCGCCACCTCGTCATGGCCTCTGACCTGCTCGGTGTCGACCCCGATGCGGCGCTCGCTCACGCCCGCGCCGCTCGCGCGCGAGGCGCGCGGGTCGGCGTCGTGCGTGAGACGGCGGGAATCGCTGCGTACAACGCTGGAGAGTGGCAGGAGGCGATCACCGAGCTTCGTGCGGCACGCCGCATGACGGGGGCCGACGAACTGTTGCCGCTGATCGCCGACAGCGAGCGCGGTCTCGGTCGTCCTGAACGTGCCGTAGAGATCGCCGAGAGTGCTGACGGCCGTTCATTGACCGGTGATGAAGCCCTTGAAATGCTCATCGTGGCGTCCGGCGCGTGTCTCGACCTCGGGGAACCCGAACGGTCAGTCGCGCTCCTGGAGACAGGCGATCTGCGACCAGGGCGTGTAGGGAGCGACGCGGCGCGACTCTTCTACGCGTACGCATCGTCGCTCGAAGCCGCAGGCCGGCGTGCGGACGCATTGACCTGGTTCCAGAACGCGGCGGCCGCCGACGTCGAGGACCTCACCGACGCAGAGTTCCGGCTGATGGAGCTTACGGGGGATGATCAGCCGAGTCCCGGCGGAGCCGGCGCCGACAGCGCGGGCGAGGAGTCTTCGGTTCTCGGTGCTCAGTACGACACACTGCTGTTCGACTTGGACGGGACGCTGTTCGCCGGTTCATCGGCGCTTCCACATGCAGTAGCGGCAGTGAACGACGCCACCGCCGGCGTCCTGTTCGTCACGAACAACGCGAGCCGGTCTCCGTCTCAGGTCGCCGAACATCTCACGTCTCTCGGGTTCGAGGCACGCCCCGAGCAAGTCGTGACGAGTGCACAGGCAGGTGCGGCACTCGTGGCTGAGCGTGTGCCTGCCAATAGCGGCGTACTCGTCGTCGGTGCGCAGAGCCTCCGGGACGAGATCACTGCTCGAGGCCTGCTCGTCGTCGACTCCGCGGACGACGAGCCGGCGGCCGTTGTTCAAGGACACTCACCCGACACCGGGTGGGCCGAACTCTCCGAAGCCGCGCTCGCCGTCCGCAACGGTGCGTTGTGGGTCGCGTGCAATGTCGACACGACACTTCCCAACGAGCGAGGTCTGCTCGTCGGCAATGGTTCGATGGTCGCGGCGGTCAAGTCGGCCACCGGAGCGGAACCGCTCGTCGCGGGAAAACCCGCGGCGCCGATCATGCGTGATGCACTCTCCCGTGGAGAGGGACGCCGTCCGCTGGTCGTCGGTGATCGACTCGACACCGACATCGCAGGTGCGCACACAGTCGGTCTCGACAGCCTTCTCGTGCTGACCGGAGTGTCGTCTGCGGCGGACCTGCTCGCCGCAGCCCCTGACAGCCGACCCACGTATGTCGCGGCGAGCGGGCTCGCCGGGCTCGCCTCGGACGCCGACTCGCAGCGCATCGGACAGCATGATGATTGGCGTGTGACGGTGATCGACGAGCATGTCACTGTGGCCTCTCGCGGTGACGGCGATCCGAACTCTCTCCTGCCGACTTTGGCCCACGCGGTCTGGACGGCCGACGTCTGGAGCCGTGACCTGCGTATCGCGGCGGAGGACGACACGGCGGCGGAGGCACTCTCGGCGGTCGGCCTCGACGTCCTGCGTTAGCCTGGAGACGTTATGAACCCTGAGGCAGGCCCTACCCATACAGGTCCAACAGCGGGACATCCGTCACCCGGGGCGATGGCCGCACACGCAGCTCAGCGCAACGCAGAGCCGGGTGACCCGGCAGATCATCCGGTGTCAGGTGCGGTGGACGAACTCCTGGAGGAGGCCTCGATGATCTCTGCCGTTGTCGGAGACGAGTTCGACCTCGGCGCAGTGTCTCGGCAGGCACAGCTGCTCACTCAGGCGCACGACGCATTGTCGGCCGCCCTCGAGGACGCACGCTGATGGCGGCCCGTGCGCGCCTCGATGCCGAGCTCGTCCGCCGCGGTCTCGCCCGGTCACGTGAGCAGGCCCGCGAACTGATCGATGCAGGCAAGGTGAAAGTCAACGGAACCGTGGCCTCCAAGGCCGCGACCAACGTCGCACGAGACACACCGGTGCTCGTCACCGAACCGGACACCGACGACTGGGCGTCTCGTGGAGCGCACAAGCTGCTCGGTGCCCTTGAGGCGTTCGAACCGCGGGGAGTCTCCGTCGCTGGAAGGCGCTGCCTGGATGCGGGAGCCTCCACCGGCGGCTTCACCGACGTGCTCCTACGTCGGGGAGCCCGAGAGGTCGAAGCCGTCGACGTCGGCTACGGCCAGCTCGTGTGGAAGCTGCAGACCGACGAGCGCGTACACGTCCACGATCGCACCAACGTCCGAACGATCACAGCAGACTCGATCGGGGGAGAGGTCGACCTGATCGTCGGTGACCTCTCGTTCATCTCACTACGCCTCGTGCTGCCCGCGCTTGCGGCGTGTCTCGCCGTCGGAGGGGATGCACTCCCGATGGTGAAGCCGCAGTTCGAGGTCGGCAAGGAGCGGGTCGGCTCCGGAGGAGTCGTCCGGGACCCGGCGCTCCGCGCAGAAGTGGTCGCGGACGTCGCCCGGACAGCACGGACGCTCGGACTCACCACCCTCGGTGTGGTCGCCAGCCCGCTGCCGGGACCGTCCGGCAACGTCGAGTACTTCTTGTGGCTGCGGAAGACGGACACGGCGAAAACGTCGACGGGGCCTGCGGATACCGTTGAGGTGCCGCCGATCGACGACGACGTGTGGCAGATGATCGTCCAGGCCGTCGCCGACGGTCCGGAATGAACTCCGAAGGCGAGGCCAGCATGTCCGACCGCACCTTCATGGTGGTGGCGCACTCCGGTCGCGACGCAGTCACGACCACCCTGACCACGATCGCGCGGCGATGCGCCGATGCTGGCGTCGCGGTGCGTCTGGTCGACCACGACCTGCACAACTCGGGTCACCCGGACCAGACGGCCGCCGCCGATCCCATCGATCCCGAGGTGTTGCGCCGCACCGGGGCCGACGTCGAAGTGACCGATCCGGTATCCGCGTCTGCGGCCGGTTGTGAACTAGTGATAGTCCTCGGCGGTGACGGCACATTCCTCCGCGCCGCCGAGCTCGCCTACCCATCGTCGGTGCCGCTGATGGGCATCAATCTCGGACACATCGGGTTCCTCGCCGAGGCGGAGTCACACCGCGTCGACGAAGTGCTCGACATGCTGATCTCCGGACGTTACCGCGTTGAAGACCGGATGGTGCTCGACGTCACGGTGAGCGATCCGGGAGCGACGGCGCCGCGAAGCCGTACGTGGGCGCTGAACGAGGTGGTGATCCAGAACAAGGCGAAGAGCGGAGTCCTCGAACTCGTCACCG
The DNA here is from genome assembly GCF_016919385.1 of Gordonia sp. PDNC005. Lineage (NCBI taxonomy): Bacteria > Bacillati > Actinomycetota > Actinomycetes > Mycobacteriales > Gordoniaceae > Gordonia > Gordonia sp. PDNC005. The sequence goes on along the minus strand of NZ_CP070351.1, from coordinate 1,991,992 downwards.
AAGTCGACGGCAGACCAGTCTCGGCGTTCGGTGCCGACGGTCTGCTCGTTGCGACGCCGACCGGTTCCACTGCGTACGCGTTCTCGGCGGGCGGTCCCGTCATGTGGCCGGACCTGGAGGCGATCCTCGTGGTTCCCAGCAACGCACATGCGCTGTTCGCACGGCCGATGGTCACCTCCCCGCGATCCCGTGTCGCGGTCGAGATCCACCGTGGCGGTCGTGACGGGGTTGCACTCTGCGACGGCAGACGCGCCATCGACGTCCCCGCGGGCTCGCGGATCGAAGTCGTGCGCGCTCCGCGATCCCTCCGCTGGGTCCGGATCGACTCGGAACCGTTCGCCGACCGACTCGTCACGAAGTTCTCGCTGCCCGTCACGGGTTGGCGGGGAAGGAGCTGATCCGCGGTGCTCGAAGAACTGTCGATCACAAGCCTCGGCGTGGTGGAGTCGGCGTCTGCCGAGTTCCATCCCGGGTTCACCGCGCTCACCGGTGAGACCGGAGCGGGCAAGACGATGATCGTGACCAGCCTCCGGCTGCTGTCCGGAGGGCGGGCCGACGCCGGGCGCGTTCGCACCGGCGACGACCGGGCCGTCGTCGAAGGACGCTTTCGTCTGCCAGGCGAGCACACCACGACGATCTCCGAACTCCTCGATGAGACCGGTGCCGACGTCGACGACGACAACACCGTGATCGCGTCCAGGACCGTGAACGCCGACGGGCGGTCACGTGCGCGGCTGGGCGGCCGCAGCGTACCGGTAGGCACCCTCGGTGCCCTGACCGGGGAACTCCTCGCGATTCACGGCCAGAACGATCAACTCCGGTTGATCCGCGGTGACCAACAGCGGGCCGCGCTCGACCGTTACGCGGGTGACGCCGTGGCGAAGACGTTGGCGAAGTACCGGCAGACCCGCGACAAGTGGGTCAAGGTTCTCGACGAACTCGATCGACTGCGAGCCGATTCACGGGAGATGGCCCAGGAAGCGGACCGTCTGCGGTTCGGTCTCGAAGAGATCGACGCCGTGAAACCTGTGCCGGGTGAGGACACGGAGCTCGTTGAGATCATTCGACGGCTCACCGACCTGGAGGACATCCGCGGTGCCGCATCGCAGGCGCAGGGGATCGTGGCGGGTGACTCCGGTTCGGTGGTCGACGCACTCGGTACCGTTCGGTCACTGCTGGAGTCGGCCGCCGATCAAGCGTTGCGTGACCTGCGTCCACGGATTGAAGAGGCACTGGCCGTAGTCGGCGACATCGGCGACGAACTGACCGGCTTCCTCGCCGGACTGCCGGACGACGCCGCCGATCTCGATGCGCTCCTGACCAGACAGGCCGAGCTCAAATCTCTCACTCGCAAGTACGCGGCCGACGTCGACGGTGTGCTCGAGTGGCAGGAGCAGGCGCGCCGCCGCCTCACTGAAATCGACGATCCGCAGGCGCGGATCGACGAACTGGAAGCGTCGTCGCGCACCATTCGTGACGAGGTCGCCGCTCTGGCGGCCAAGCTGCACGGCCAGCGATCGAAAGCGGCGAAGTCGTTGGCGGCCAAGGTGTCCGGTGAGTTGGCCGGACTGGCGATGGGCGGAAGTGAACTCGCCGTCGTCGTCTCGCTGCGCCCCGCAGACGATCCCCGCCTCGCCATCGACGTCAACGGGACACCGGCTCACGCGGGCGGTCACGGGGCTGATGTCGTCGAATTCGGATTGGTGGCGCACAAGGGGGCCGCACCCCTGCCGATCGCGAAGTCGGCCTCCGGCGGTGAACTCTCTCGCGTGATGCTTGCGCTGGAAGTGGTTCTGGCCGAGCCTGATTCGGGATCTGTGATGGTCTTCGACGAGGTCGATGCCGGGGTGGGCGGCGCTGCCGCGGTCCAGATCGGTGCTCGCCTCGCACGTCTCGCGCGGCGGCATCAGGTGATCGTGGTGACGCACTTGCCGCAGGTGGCGGCCTTTGCCGACAACCATCTGCTGATCGGCAAGGAAGGCGGCGGTTCCGCCGGACGGCAACGGTCGACCTTGACCACGCTCGATCGTGGTGCCCGTGTCTCCGAACTGGCCAGAATGCTTGCGGGTCTTGGTGATTCAGACACCGGCCGGGCCCACGCCGAAGAGCTTCTGCAGACCGCGGAGGCCGCCCGCGCGGAACACTGAGGCGTCTGCGCTGCCCTGACAGCACGGGACGCGTGTGACTCATGTGATTAAAGTTTCCTGAGTTACGGCGCGCCTCCTGGTTATCGTCGCCAGTCCGGCCCACCATGACAGGCATGAGGATGCCTGCCCTGCTCTCGCGGAACACCGAAGTACTTCCCGGTCTGATCGGCATTGTGCGGATCGACAAGAACACCAAAAGACTCCTGCAGCGGATCGGGGAGGACGAGATCGCGGTCCTCGACGAGGTCGATCTCGACCGCGTCACCGCCGACGCGCTGATCGAGGCGAAGGTCGCGGCCGTGGTGAACGTCAGCGAGTCGATCACCGGTCGGTATCCGAATCTTGGACCCGAGGTCCTGGCGGCATCGGGCATCGTGCTGCTCGACAACGTCGGTGACGAGGTCTTCTCGCGAATCAAAGACGGCCAGAAGGTACGCCTACACGACGCGCGGCTCTACGTCGGTGACCGGGTTGTGGCGCGCGGCGAAGAGCTGGACGAGCGCATCGTCGCCGACCGCATGCTGGATGCGAAGACCGGGCTCGTCGACCATCTCGAAGCATTCTCGGGCAACACGATCGAGTTCATCCGCAGCGAGTCGCCGTTGCTCATCGACGGGGTGGGCATCCCCGATGTGCACTGCAAGCTGGAAGGACGCCATGTGGTCGTCGTCGCCGAAGGCGTCGGCCGTGGCGCGGATCTGAAGTCGCTCAAACCGTTCATCAAGGAGTATCAGCCGATCATGATCGGTGTCGGCGCGGGCGCCGACACATTGATGAAGGCCGGGTACCGTCCGGCGATCGTCATCGGCGACCCCGACGAGATCAACGATGACACCCTCAAGTCGGGTGCAGAGCTGGTACTGCCGGCCGACCCGGACGGCCACGCGCCGGGGCTCGAACGGATCCAGGATCTCGGTGTGGGCGCCACGACGTTCCCCGCCGCGGGTTCCGCCGCGGATCTCGCGCTGCTGCTGGCCGATTTTCACGGTGCCGACCTGATCGTGACCGCCGGCCTCGGAGGTTCGCTCAACGACTTCTTCGATCGTGAACTGCGCGATCAGATCCCGTCGACATTCCTGACCCGTCTGAAGGTCGGTCCGAAGCTCGTCGACGCCAAAGCGGTCTCAACGCTCTACCGCAGTCGGGTGAGCGGGACGGCGATCGCCATGCTGATGCTGGCAGCTCTGATCGCGATCATCGCGACCGTGATCATCACTCAGGGCGGCAGCGACATGACCGGCTGGATCGTCGACCGCTGGAATGTGTTCGTCGACTGGATCTCCGGGGTGTGGAACACCAAATGAAAGCTGTGTGGAACACCAAATGATCACAATGCGTCAACATGCGATCTCACTGATCGCGGTCTTTCTCGCGCTTGCGCTCGGTCTTTTCCTTGGCTCAGGGTTCATCGGTGACCGTGTCAACGCGTTGACCGGTACCGACCGAGACAAGATCAGCTCCCTGCAGGACGAGCGGGATGATCTGTCTGCTCAGGTCAACTCTGCCGACAGCTTCACATCGGCCATCGCCGGACGACTCACCAAGGGTGTGTTGAAGGACAGGTCGGTGCTGGTGGTCACGGCACCGGACGCCGCAGACGCCGACGTGACTGCGCTCAAAGAACTGCTGAACGACGCGGGCGCGACGTTCGCAGGCCAGATCGGACTCACCACGTCGTTCATCCGAGACGAGAACGCATCGAAACTGCGGACCGTCATCGACCAGTCCATCCCGACCGGTGCTCAACTGCGCGTCGAGTTCACCGACTCCGGATCGCGAACCGGCGACCTGCTGGGCGTCACGCTGTTGCATCGGAGCGGTCAGCGTGCGGCATCGGACGCAGACCGTCGCACAGTTCTCGACACGCTGCGCGGAGGCGAGTTCATCGAGTTCGCCGACGGCAACGTGAAGCCCGCCGACCTCGTTCTGGTGGTGGCAGGCGGCGAGATGGGCAAGGACTCCGGCGCTCAGGGGCAACTCGTCGGTCGACTCGCGGCCACCATGGCGATGCGAGGGCAGGGCGGCGCACTCGTCGGGCGCACGGGTTCGGCCGAGGGCGGTTCGCCGATCGGGGTCATCCGATCCGACCCGGGCCTCGGCAATGCCGTCTCGACTGTCGACAACGTCGACCGTGAGACGGGGAGACTGACCACGATTCTGGCGCTCGGCGAAGAGATCTCGGGTCGTTCCGGCGCGTTCGGCACGGGCCCGGGTGCGACGGCCATCACGGTCGGAGCCGAACCTGCAAGATAGCGGCGGCGTGTCGCGCGCACCCGTGCGAAACCCTGTTAGGCTGAAGTCCCGTAGGTCATCAGGTATTCGGCAATCCTGATACACCCCGACGGGAGAATCATTTGCGATCACTGCGTTCCGAGCGTGTCAGCCCCAAGCACATCTTCGTGACGGGCGGTGTCGCATCCTCGCTCGGCAAGGGGCTCACCGCTTCGAGCCTGGGTCAGCTCCTCACTGCTCGCGGTATGCGCGTCACGATGCAGAAGGTCGATCCGTACCTCAACGTCGATCCGGGAACGATGAATCCGTTCCAGCACGGTGAAGTGTTCGTCACCGAGGACGGCGGCGAGACCGACCTCGACATCGGTCACTACGAGCGCTTCCTCGACCGGAACCTGTCGGGTACGGCCAACGTGACGACCGGTCAGGTGTACTCGACCGTCATCGCGAAGGAACGACGCGGCGAGTACCTCGGCGACACCGTGCAGGTGATCCCGCACATCACCGACGAGCTCAAGGCCCGCATGCTCGCCATGCACGAGCCTGATTCGTCCGGGGAGGCCCCCGACGTGGTGATCACCGAGATCGGCGGCACCGTCGGTGACATCGAGTCGCTGCCTTTCATCGAAGCGGCTCGCCAGATCCGCCACGACCTGGGCCGGAACAATGTGTTCTTCCTCCACGTCTCGCTGGTTCCGTACCTCGCGCCGTCGGGTGAGTTGAAGACCAAGCCGACGCAGCACTCCGTCGCCGCTCTCCGTAGCATCGGCATCCAGCCGGACGCCCTGATCCTGCGTTGCGACCGGCCCGTGCCGGACGGCTTGAAGAAGAAGATCGCGTTGATGTGCGATGTGGACGTCGACGGCTGCATCTCGACGCCCGACGCTCCGTCGATCTACGACATCCCGAAGGTGTTGCACTCCGAGCAGCTCGACGCGTACGTCGTCCGCCAGCTCGGTCTGCCGTTCCGCGATGTCGACTGGACCGTGTGGGGCGACCTTCTCGAACGGGTCCACAATCCGCGAGAGACCGTCACCGTTGCACTGGTCGGCAAGTACATCGACCTGCCCGACGCCTATCTGTCGGTGACCGAGGCCATCCGCGCAGGCGGGTTCGCCCACCGTGCGCGCACCGAGATCAAGTGGGTGCCGTCCGACGACTGCGAGACACCCGAAGGCGCCAACACCGCGCTTCGAGACGTCGACGCGATTCTGGTACCCGGTGGGTTCGGCATCCGCGGAATCGAAGGCAAGCTCGGTGCCATCAGTTACGCCCGCGAGAACAAGATCCCACTGCTCGGCCTGTGCCTCGGACTGCAGTGTGTGGTCATCGAGGCGGCGCGCTCGGCCGGACTGTCTGATGCGAGTTCCACGGAGTTCGACCCGGAGACCCCGTCGCCGGTCATCGCGACCATGGCCGATCAGGAAGCTGCAGTCGCCGGCGACGCCGACCTCGGCGGCACGATGCGTCTCGGGGCGTACCCGGCCACTCTGATCCCGGGTTCGCAGGTCGCGAAGTCGTACGGTTCCACCGATGTCAGCGAACGCCACCGCCATCGGTTCGAGGTCAACAACGACTACCGCGAAAAGATCGCCGAAGCGGGCCTCGTATTCTCCGGAACCTCACCCGACGGTCGTCTCGTCGAGTTCGTCGAGTACCCGAAGGACATGCACCCGTTCCTCGTCGCCACTCAGGCGCACCCGGAGCTCAAGAGCCGCCCGACCCGTCCGCATCCGCTGTTCAAGTCGTTGATCGATGCAGCGCTGCGCTACAAGCAGGCCACCCGTCTTCCAGTCGAGCTTGACGGATACGACGCCCCCGACCGTGAAGACGATCAGGCTCAGGTCGCGGAGTGAGCGACCCGGGATCGCACGACTTCCGGACAGCAGGGTCGGAGACCGTCTTCTCGGGTGCGATCCTGGCGCTCCGCCTCGACGAGGTGGAGATGCCCGGCGGTAGGACGGCACGCCGCGAAGTGGTTGAACACCACGGCGCGGTCGCGGTCGTCGCGCGTGACGAGCAGGGGCGGGTCGCATTGATCCGCCAGTACCGGCATCCGGTGGGACGACGCCTCTTGGAGATTCCGGCAGGTCTGCTCGACGGCGGGCCGTCGGAGGAACCGCTCGATGCCGCCAAACGTGAATTGGCTGAGGAAGCCGATCTGGCAGCCGGCCGGTGGCGTGTGCTTGTCGACCTCGACGTGTCGCCGGGATTCACGGATGAGGCGTTGCGCGTCTACCTCGCCGAGGATCTGACGACGCTTCCCGAGGCGGAGCGTGAGCACGAAGAGGCAGACTTGGCTCTGGAGTGGTACCCGCTGTCGGAGGCAGTCGGGCTGACATTGTCCGGAGAGATCGTCAATGCCACCGCGGTCGCGGGGCTCCTTGCTCTTGCCGCCGCCGACGCCACCGGCGCCGAACTTCGTGGCGTCGATGACGTGTGGCGTGATCGACCCAGGGCGTTCGAGACGCGTCGGAACTCCTGATGGCGGGCCGGTCCGGCGTCGATGACGTGGTGGCTGCCTATCTCGACCATCTCACGGTGGAGCGCGGTGCTGCCGTCAACACGATCTCGTCGTACCGCCGTGACCTGCGCCGCTATCAAGAGTTTCTGGCCGGCCGGGGAGTGACGGATCTCGCCGATGTCCGCGAGGAGACGGTTCGGGAGTTTCTCGTTGCACTCCGACGTGGTGATCCCGCAGGGGAGGTGGCCCCGCTTGCGGACAGTTCGGTGGCTCGGACGCTGATCGCTGCCCGTGGTTTCCACAAGTTCGCGGCGGCGGAAGGTCTCGTGCCCGAGGATGTGGCACATGCCGTGCGGCCGCCGAAGGCTCCCCGGAGACTCCCGAAGTCGTTGCCGGTGGACGACGTTCTCGCGATCCTCGATGCTGCGGGAGCGTCGGAAGGCCCTCGCGCCCTTCGTGATCGGGCACTGCTCGAACTGCTGTACAGCTGTGGGGCACGCATTTCCGAGGTCACGTCACTCGACGTCGACGACATCGACGTGGAGCATCGCGCCGTCGTCCTGCGGGGTAAGGGCGGCAAGGAGCGGATCGTTCCGGTCGGCCGTCCTGCGCTCGCCGCGGTGGATGCGTATCTGGTGCGTGGCCGTCCAGCGTTGGTCAAGAAGGGGACACCCGCGCTGTTCCTCAACATTCGGGGTGGTCGGCTGTCGAGGCAGAGCGCATGGCAGGTCCTCGTTGACGCGGCCGACCGGGCCGGCATCACCAAGGACGTCTCGCCGCACACTCTGCGCCATAGTTTCGCGACCCATCTCCTGGACGGCGGAGCCGACGTCCGCGTGGTGCAGGAACTCCTCGGGCACTCGTCGGTCACGACCACGCAGGTCTACACGCTCGTCACCGTCACCACGATGCGCGAGGTGTACGCCACGGCCCATCCTCGAGCACGCTGACGCCTACTGATCTCTGTCGCGGCGTGCCCTCCACACAAGCGCTGCAGCGGCAATGACCAGGGCAACGCCGCCTGCCGCGCCGAGCCACACGAATGTGGCGTCGGATGATCGACCGGGATCGGCCGCGGAGGTCTCACAGCTCGGCGCCGCGGTGACTCCAGTCTTCGCGCGGAGTTCTGCGAAGAACTCCGGTCCGACCTCATCGGTCGGGACAGTCGGGCTGCAGTCGTCGTCGTACAGGTGCGCCCATCGCGACACATCGAGGTCCACGAACTCTCCGCCCCGAAACTCCTTAAGGGCGATGAAGTAGTCGGATCCGGTAGTGAACTCGCGCCAAGTAGAGATATCTGGGGTAGTCGCCACGCGCATAACCTCGCCGACACTGACGCCGCGGTACGCCTCGGTGACCTTGATATCGACCAGCGTGAGACGCAACGAACCGGTGACATCACGTTCGATGGTCTTCTGGTCCACCACTCGCCCCTTGGCGACCGCAGCATAGGTGCGCGCTCCATCGTTGCCGAGCGTGGAATCGATCCGAGCTTGATCGTCCTTGTAGCCCATACAGTCTGCCAACGCCGCACCCGCCCCGATCATCGACACAACACCGAGTGCAAACACGATGAGAGCGATCAACAACGCGGCCGGGCGACAATGACGCATATGACCGACTGTACGGAAACGCCGCTCAGAACGGTGGTGGCCCAGCGGAGTCGAATTCCACTTCGCGTGCCGCTTCCGTGCAGGCGCGGGTGAACCGACGCCTCGACCGCAACTGCATGCGGTAGGCGTGTTTGGCCTGTGTGCGGGTTCTGCTGCGCGTCGGTGCCTCGCTGGTGTCGACGCCGGGTTCTACGGGCGCGCCGTGTCGGCAGGGCAGAAGACCCAGGCCTGGTAGGAGCCAGTAGTTGCGCGCTCGGGCGCGGATGGTGTGGCCGGACGGGGTGGTGGTCTCGGTCCAGATGACACCGTTCGCGTCGATGATCTGGTCGTCGAGCCAGCCGGCGACATGGGTTTTCACCACGTGGTGGAACCGGCACTTCGGGCCGAGGTTGCATGGGCACGTCGGGCCGCCTGCTGCTGGGCGGTTGTGGTTGAACTCGGTGACGTGGTCGAGGTCGCAGTCCCACGCGGTCCGGTTGCAGCCGGGTACGGTGCATCGTCCGTGCACCGCGCGTGAGGCGGTGTCGGCGGCCGCGCCTGGACGGTAATCAGTCGGTCTCGCGGTGGCGGCGGTCAGATCGAGCGGCCGGACGACAGTGCCGGGCTTGGCTGCGATCTCGCGTGCGTGGTGAGCGTCGATGACGCCGTATCCGTCCATCCAGCCGGCCTTGGTGGACTCCCCGCTGAGGGTCGTCGCGTCGGCGATGACGTGGACGATCACCTTGGTGAACCGTTCACCGATCTCGGCGACGGTTGCCGCGACAGGGCAGTCGGGGTTGCCTCAGTTGCATACGAACGCGTCGCCGGTCATCCGGGCGACCGCTAGATCGGAGCGTCGTGCGCCGACCGACCGGGTGTCGTCGTCACAGGTCAGCGCTGCAGCGTCGGCATCGATGGCCTTCTTCGCGAGCAGGACCTGCTCCGGGTCGGCGGCGACGGTCAGGACCGACTCGTCGCCGTCGTGGGCGACGGTGACGCCCTTGCCGCGGGCGGTGCGGCTTTCGCGGACGGCGTCGGGGTCGTGTTCGGCGACGATCCGGCGGGCGGTGTCTCTGCCGGTGCTCCACGAGACGGCACCACTGTCGCGGAGTTCCTGGGCGAGGTCGGCGTCGACGGCGGCGATGGTGTCGGTGTCGTCGACCGCCGCGCACTGCTGGACGATCGTCTGGAAGGTGGCGAAGGAGATCAGGCCGTCGCGCAACAGTCCCGCCACGCGCGGGAGGCGATCAAGTGCGTCGAGTGCCAACTCGACCAGGGCCGACCCGGTGCTCTTACCGACCGACATGATCGCGGACACCTCGGCACCGAGCACGGTGGTGACGTTCAGCAGCAGCGTGTCGTCGCCGTCGGCTGCGGCGGTCTCACGACGAGCAGCGACCCCACCGATCATCTGCAGGCGACGCCACGCCAAGTTCGCCTCATCGGCGATCAGCGTCCGGACCGCGGAGAGATCGTCGAAGTCGTTGCCCGAGGTGACGACGCCGAGCGAACCGGTGATGGTGCTGGTCATTGTCGGACTCCTTTCGGCCTGCGGCGGGGAGGTGGAAGAAGAATTCGAACTGATGTTCTAATACTAACGCTGATCTCGAATGTCTGCAATAGGTAATTAGTGGGATGCGTGAGAAGCGTTCTCGACTAGGCCAAAGGGTCTGAGACTAGGCTCTTGTCGTCGCTCACCATGAACGATGCGCGGCTCGCCGACGGCGTCGCACCCCTTCGGGCGGCGACCCTCTAGGATTGCCAGTGGACCGTCGAACACTGAGAAGGAGCATCGGACAGGTGGACTACAAAGCCGGTGCCAAGGCGACGCAGGGCGAGCTCGACGTCCCCGCCGACAAGCTCGGACCGACCGGCCGTCCCTATCGCGACATCCCGGATCCGGCTCCGCGGGACAAGCACGGCCCAGCCGTCATCATCGCGATGTGCAATCAGAAGGGTGGCGTCGGCAAGACCACGTCGACCATCAACCTCGGAGCATCGCTGGCCGAGGCCGGCCGACGTGTGCTGCTCGTCGACCTGGATCCCCAAGGTGCGCTGTCCGCTGGACTCGGAGTGCCGCACCATGAGCTCGAGCAGACCGTCCACAATCTCCTCGTCCCGCCGTATGCGGCCACCGATGACGTGTTGATGCGTACTCGTGTCGACGGACTCGACCTTCTTCCGTCCAATATCGACCTGTCGGCCGCCGAGATTCAGCTCGTGACCGAGGTCGGTCGTGAGCAGGCGCTGGCGCGAGCACTGCATCCGGTCGCCGATCGGTACGACTACATCCTCATCGACTGCCAGCCGTCACTCGGTCTGCTGACGGTCAACGCGCTTGCGTGCGCCGACAACGTCTTGATCCCGATGGAGTGCGAGTACTTCAGCCTCCGTGGACTCGCTTTGCTCACCGACACGATCGACAAGGTGCACGACCGGCTCAACCCGCGATTGGAACTCGGCGGAATCGTCGTCACGATGTACGACCAGCGCACGCTCCACTCGCGGGACGTGATGCACCGTGTGGTCGAGGTGTTCGGCGACGCCGTCTTCGACACCGTCATCAATCGGACCGTGCGGTTCCCGGAGACGTCGGTAGCCGGCGAACCGATCACGTCGTGGGCGCCCAAATCGTCGGGCGCGGCCGCGTACCGCAGTCTTGCGCGAGAGGTGATCGCGCACAACGAAACGCGCACGTGACGCAGACTCCCGTCCTCGACGAGGCGGCCCAGGACGATCCTGATCAGGACGTTACTGAGGCCGATCCCGCGAACGACGGGAAGTTCACGGTCAAGCTGACCAATTTCACGGGCCCGTTCGACCTGTTGTTGAACTTGATCAGTCAGCACCGCCTCGACGTGACCGAAGTGGCCCTGCACGTGGTCACCGACGATTTCATCGCCTACACCAAGGCGCTCGGTCCCGACTCCGATCTTGAGCAGACCACCGAGTTCCTGGTGATCGCGGCAACGCTGCTCGATCTGAAGGCGGCGCGACTGCTGCCGTCGGGTGAGGTGGACGACCCGGAGGACCTTGCGCTCCTCGAGGCGCGCGACCTGCTGTTCGCGCGACTTCTGCAGTATCGAGCGTTCAAACAGGTCGCAGTCCTGTTCGCCGAGCTGGAAGCTGCTGCACTGCAACGCTACCCACGTGCAGTATCGCTTGATGACCGCTACGTGGACTTGCTGCCCGAGGTGACGATCGGTGTCGACGTCGCGCAGTTCGCGCAGATCGCCGCAACGGCGATCGCACCGAAGCCGATTCCGACGGTCGGACTCGATCACCTGCACGGGTCGCCGGTGTCGGTGCCGGAACAGGCCAAACGACTGTCGGAACTCCTGGCGGACGCGAAAGGGGAGTGGCTCAGCTTCTCCCAACTCGTCGCGGAGTGCACCAGCGGACTCGAAGTGGTCGCGCGATTCCTCGGTCTGCTCGAGTTGTATCGCGAACGAGCCGTTCTCTTCTCCCAGCCGGAGGCGCTGGGTGAACTCAAAGTGGTCTGGAGCAGCGATCGCGACACCGACGAGATCGACATCGACACCACGGAAGACTATGGGTGAGGGAACACCGATGACCGAGAACCCCGCAGATGTCGGCGTCGACGACCTCGACCGGCTCGACGACGACGAACTCCGGTCGGCGCTCGAAGCCGTCCTCCTGGTCGTCGACACGCCGGTCACAGCTGAGGAACTCGCTAACGCCGTCAAGGACGAGGTCAGACGAGTTCGCGACATGCTCACCCGGATGAGCCGCGACCTCTCCGAGGCCGGCAGCGGCATCGATCTGCGGTACGCGGGCGACGGCTGGCGCTTCTACACACGGTCCGAGTATGCGCCCTATGTCGAACGTCTCCTTCTCGACGGGACACGCAGCAAACTCACACGTGCGGCACTCGAGACGCTCGCCGTCGTGGCCTACCGACAGCCCGTCACGCGTGCGCGAGTCAGCGCGATCCGCGGCGTCAACGTGGACGGTGTGATGCGCACACTTGTCGCTCGGGGCCTGGTCAACGAGGTGGGGAACGATCCCCAGACCACGGGAACCCTGTACGCGACGAGTGAGCTGTTCCTCGAGCGGCTCGGTCTCGCGTCGCTCAGCGAGTTGCCAGATCTCGCTCCGCTGCTGCCGGACGTCGACGTCATCGACGACCTCGGCGACGAACTCCTCGACGATCCGCGATTCGCCAAACTGAGCGCTCGTCCGTCAGAATCAGAGGTTGACGCGTCGAAGGAAGCACTCCGGCAGGCCGACGAGGAATAACTCGCGCCGCGTTCGCGTCATACACAACTGCACACCAGCAATCGAAGGATTCACTCATGGCATCCGCTAGCCGAGACGGCAGACCGGGACGAGGAGAAGGTACGGGACGATCCCGTGCCGGCGACTCTCGCGGCCAGAAGCCGACGGGTAAGAAGACCGGCGGCAAGTCCGCATCAGGCCAGAGCAAGGGCGGCGCAGCGGCCCAGGGCCGCGGCGGTCAGGGCACCCGCAAGCAGCACCGCAAGGGTTCACGCCCGAACGCCGAGGTCGGCAAGATCCGGTACAACAACTCACGCCCGGCACGTACGCAGAAGCCCGTCGTCGACGGTGACGGCGCCACGTACATCGCCGACGGCATGCGCCTCCAGAAGGTCCTCGCCGCAGCGGGTGTCGCATCGCGACGCGGCGCGGAAGAGATGATCGCCGCAGGTCGAGTCGAGGTCGACGGCGAGATCGTGCTGGAGCAGGGTCTCCGCATCGACCCGAACACCGCCATCATCAAGGTCGACGGCGCGCGTGTGGTCATCGACGAGACGAAGCAGTACCTCGCGCTCAACAAGCCAAAGGGCTGGCAGTCGACGATGAGCGACGACCAGGGCCGGCCGTGCATCGGCGACCTCGTCGCCGAACGCGTCATGTCCGGGCAGCGGTTGTTCCATGTCGGGCGCCTCGACGCCGAGACCGAGGGGCTCATCCTGCTCACCAACGACGGGGAACTCGCGCATCGGCTCATGCATCCGTCGTTCGAGGTTCCCAAGACGTACATGGCGACGGTGCGCGGCGAGGTGGGCCGTGGTCTCGGTCGCCGCCTGCGCGAAGGCGTTGAACTCGAAGACGGCCCGGTCAAGGTCGACTCCTACACGCAGATGGAGCTCTACCAGGGCGAGTCCCTGGTGCGTCTCACCCTCCACGAAGGGCGCAAGCACGTCGTCCGACGCATGATGGACGCCGTCGGCCACCCGGTGATCCGCCTGGTCCGCACCGACATCGGCGCGGTGAATCTCGGCACGCAGCGCCCGGGCAGTCTGCGCGCGCTCGACAGCAAGGAGATCGGCGCGCTGTACAAGGCGGTGGGCCTGTGATGTCGGTCGTCGCCATCGACGGACCCGCCGGAACCGGCAAGTCGACCGTCGCGCGGCGTCTCGCCGACCGGGTCGGCGCCCATTATCTCGACACCGGCGCCATGTACCGCGCGGCGACCCTTGCCGTCCAGCGTGCAAACGTCGCCCCTGATGCGGACGACGTCGCGCGTGTGGTTGCGGCCGCGGACATCAGGCTCGCCCCGGGCGAGGACGGCACGACCGTCGTCACGCTCGACGGTGACGACGTCTCGGCCGAGATCCGTACCGACACCGTGACCGCAGACGTGTCCGCGGTGTCGGCCAACGCCGACGTGCGGGAACGCCTCGTCGACTTGCAGCGTGATCACGCGGATTCAGCGCTGCTCGTCGTCGAAGGACGCGACATCGGGACCGTCGTGTTTCCGACCGCGGCGTTGAAGGTGTTCCTCACCGCCACCCCCGAGGCGCGTGCCGAACGCAGGCACCGCCAGAACATCGCGGCGGGCCGCGAGAGCGTCCTCGACGAGGTGCTCGACAGCGTCAACCGACGCGACCATCTGGACTCGACACGCGCGGCGTCACCGCTGCGCGCCGCGGACGACGCGGTTCTCGTCGACACCAGTGACATGACTTTGGAGCAGGTCCTCGACCGGCTCACCGAGCTCGTTTCCGAGCGGATCGGAGAAAACCGATGACTGACGACTACACGGACGCGCTCGAGGCGCCCGACACCGCGGGCGACGGCACGTGGGAGAGCGAATCCGACTGGGAACTCGGGGAGTTCCTGAGCGAGAACGTCTTCAACGAGGCTCCGGCGCTGCCGGTGGTCGCCGTGGTCGGCCGCCCCAACGTCGGCAAGTCGACTCTGGTCAACCGCATCCTCGGTCGCCGCGAGGCCGTCGTCGAGGACGTCCCCGGCGTCACCCGCGACCGGGTGTCGTACCGCGCCGAGTGGACCGGGACGCCGTTCATGGTCACCGACACCGGTGGGTGGGAGCCGGACGCGAAGGGCATGGGCCAGTCGATCGCGGCGCAGGCCGAATTGGCGATGCGCACCGCTGATCTGATCGTTGTGGTCGTGGACGCGACCGTCGGCGCAACGGCTAGCGACGAGGCAGTCGCCCGCGTCCTCCGCCGTGCCAAGGCCCCGGTGATCCTGGCCGCGAACAAGGTCGACAGCGAACGCGCCGAGGCCGACGCCGCGGTCCTGTGGTCGCTTGGACTCGGCGAACCGCACACGATCTCCGCAGCGCACGGACGCGGCACCGCGGAACTGCTCGACCTGATCCTGGAGAAGCTCCCGGAGAAGCCGCGTGAGCGGTTCGCGCCGGGCGGACCGCGTCGCGTCGCATTGGTCGGCAAGCCGAACGTCGGCAAGAGCTCCCTCCTCAATCGCCTCGCAGGCGAGGAGCGGTCGGTGGTCGACAACGTCGCAGGCACCACGGTCGACCCCGTCGACGAGATGATCGAACTCGACGGGAAGCCGTGGCACTTCGTCGACACCGCGGGATTGCGCCGCAAGGTGCACACGGCGACCGGCCACGAGTACTACGCATCGCTGCGCACTCGCGCAGCACTGGAGTCGGCCGAGGTCGCGCTGCTTCTGATCGACGCGGGCCAGCCGATCACCGAGCAGGATCTCCGCATCCTGTCGTTGATCGTCGAGACGGGCCGCGCGCTCGTCGTCGTCTTCAACAAGTGGGACCTGGTGGACGAGGACCGTCGGTACGAACTCGACAAGGAGATCGACCGGGAACTCGCCCGTGTCCCGTGGGCGCGGCGAGTCAACATCTCGGCGCACACCGGCCGAAGTGTCCAGAAGCTGGTTCCGGCGCTCGAAGGCGCCTTGGAGTCGTGGGACCGGCGTGTGTCGACCGGTCGCCTCAACAACTGGCTCAAGGACGTCATCGCGGCCACGCCGCCGCCCGTTCGTGGCGGCCGCCAGCCTCGTGTCATGTTCGCGACGCAGGCTGCGACCCGTCCTCCGACGTTCGTCTTGTTCACGAGCGGATTCCTCGAGGCCGGCTACCGACGCTTCATCGAGCGTCGTCTCCGAGAGGAGTTCGGGTTCGACGGTTCGCCGGTACGTGTGAACGTTCGAGTCCGCGACAAGCGAGAACAGCGCCGCAAGTAACCGAATGCGTCGGACGATGGCATGATTTTCATGCCGATCCCGGCGATCCGGTGAATGTGAGACTGGGTGTCCGCCCTAGCATGGGCGCATGACACCGAAGGCGCGGGACATCGCGCTCTGGCTTCCGTACGTCGTCGTGGCGTCCGTGCACGTCGGGTCGCTCGCTGCTCAGAGCACGATCGCTGGGCCGACGAAGCTGTTGTTGATGCCTTTGTTGGCGATACCGGTGATCGCAGCGGCCAAGGGGGCCGAGCGTCGAGCGATCGTGCTCATCGGTGCGGCTCTGCTGTTCTCTTGGCTCGGTGACAGTGCGGGGGCGGTGGTGTCCGACGGCGACGAATTGCCGTTCATGCTGCTGTTCTTCGCCGCTGCGCACGTCGCGTACATAGTGCTGTTCGTTCGGGTGCTGGCGATCGGCCCGATGCCGCGATGGGCACTCGTGTATGTGGTCTGGTGGGTGGTCATGGTCGCGGTGGTCGGCCTGCGCGCAGGCGCGCTCTTCCTCGGAGTCGGAGCCTACGGGCTGGTGCTCCAGGCCACGGCGGCAACCGCGTCCCGATGCAACCGGACGATCGCCGTCGGCGCCGCGCTGTTCCTGACCAGCGATTCGTTGTTGGCGCTGCTTCTGTTCCTTCCCGACACCTCGCCGGGATGGTTCGACCCGCTGGCGATGGCGACCTATGTGATCAGCCAGGGCTTGATCAGTTGCGGCGCCCTCCAGGCCCTCCGACCAGGCGATTCGTCGACTGGCAGTCGAGTGGGCTAAGGTGAATCTCGCTTCCCAAGGGAAGTGGACGGGCTGTGGCGCAGCTTGGTAGCGCACCTGACTGGGGGTCAGGGGGTCGCAGGTTCAAGTCCTGTCAGCCCGACCGAACAAGAAGGCTCCTTCCGAGAGATCGGAAGGAGCCTTCTTGCATCCCTGTGCTCGGACTCGGATCTCCGGTGGTCGAAGGGATCCGTCGCGGCTACCGTGAGCGGAATGGATGAGAGGTCTGACACCGACGCCGCGATCGTTCAACTGCTGCCCGCGGAGCGAGCGAAAGCGTTCATCGATGCGGTGATAGCGATCGCGATGACGCTGCTGATCCTGCCGCTCATGGAATCGGCGTCGGAGACCGGGGAACACACCGCGGTAGGGGACTGGTTCGGAGAACACAATGGACAGGTCATCACGTTCCTGATCAGCTTTGCGGTCATCGGTTCGTTCTGGCTCGGGCATCACCGGGTGTTCTCGCACGTCGAGCACGTCTCACTGCCACTCCTGTGGCTGAGCATCGGCTGGCTGCTCACTATCGTGTGGCTTCCTGTCGCTACAGCTTTGACGGGGCGTTCCGCGAGCGGCTCGTCGGACACGGTTGTCGTGTACATCGGCAGCATGCTCGCGACGGCCGTGATGTGGCTGGCCGTCCGCGTGTATCTGGGGCGGCACCCGGACCTGCATGACCTCCGCGGCGACGAGGTGCGCAGAGGAGTCGCCGACAGCGTCGCCACAGCGATCCTGTTCTTCGCGGCAGGTGCTCTCGCCGTCGCCGCGCCGTCAGTGGGGTACTACTCGCTGTTCGTACTGTTCCTGTCGGGCGTCGCCCGGCGGGGCGTCATGCCGCTACTGCGTCGATGGACGCCGGACGAGGGGACCAGCGGATCAACTCAAGCCTCGGTGTCGGCAGACACGTAGACCCACGCTCGACGACCTGACGCCAAGTCGGCCTCGATGCGACGGTAGTCGTCCACCTCGTAGTCGTCGGTCGCAATCAGATCGTCGTCGGTCAACGTCAGACATGACCCGTCGACGGCGTCCTCGGGGCCACCCCTGACCAGGATCGGATGACGGTCGGATCCGCTGGCCGCCACCACCGCCGGATCGGTGATCTGCACCCAATCGACGCGGAATCCGAGGAGACGATCGTCGACGGTCGGGACCGGCCCGCCGTACAGGGACGCCTGGACGGCGGGCAGGCGAAGGGTTCCGTAGGAGAACAGGAGATGGGCCACGCCCAGCACGATATCGTCGCGCGTCAGCTCCGCTCGTACGGAGTCTTCTCTCCCGCGGTCACTGCGAACGGAAGGTGATTCCCGGCGGGTGGGAGCGGGCACGTCGCGAAGTCGATGAACGCGCACGGAAGGTTCGTCGCACGGTTGAAGTCCAGAACCACATCGCCGCCGTTGCGAACCACGTCGTCGGAGGCACCGACCGCGAGACTGCGATTGGCGGCGTATGTCGACACTCCCGATGTCGAATCGGTGAAGAGGACCGACAACCCTCCGGAATGCCCGTTGAACGCGATGAGGCGATGCTCCGCGCCGTCGTGTTCGAAGACGATCTCGCCGGGGGAGACGTAGACGTGTTCCAACCCTTCGGCGACGGCGCCCACGGCGATGTCCCGAGGCTCGCTGTACGGTTCGAATCGTCCCGCGGTCTGCCACGCGGGATCCGGTTTGAACGTCGGGACACCGCGGAAAGCTGCGAGCGTGGACGCCTCCGGGTCGTGAATGCGGATCAGGTAGCCCGCGCCTCGCCGGGCGACCTCGACGTGCACTCCGGCCAGTTCAACGACCTCACCCGCGCCCGTCGGGTGCAGGGTGAACGACTGATCATCGAACGTCTCGCGATCGGCCGCCGTCACATGCGCAGTGTCGCCGTCCGTCCACCAGGCACCGGGCAGTTCGTCGAATCGCTGAGGCTCGGAGTCGAGCCATTCGAGCCGATTGATCGACAACCAGCCGAGCGGATCCTTGAGGGTGCGCTCGCGCGAATCGTGCCACTCCTCCCAATCGGTGGCGAAGCGGTCTGGCGTCGATACGGTCTGTGTCATTGCGGAACTCCTGACGAATGAGAACATGCGGTCCACAGGCACAACGCGGTCACGGGCGTGGTCGAGTGCATTCCCGTCGGTCCGCGCAGAATGCTTGACTGTGACCGGCGGTGCACAATAGATCCATGAACCTGCATGACACGACAGCCTCAGCCGGAGCCTGGATCCTCGAGAACGGGCATCGCACGCTCCTCGCCGTCACCGGCGGACGCTTCCCGAAGAAGATGCTGGGAATGCAGACGCTCGAACTGCACACCGTCGGACGGAAGTCGGGACAACGCCGATCGACGATGCTCACCGCGCCCGTCTACGAGGCGGATCGCATAGTGGTCGTCGCGTCGAAGGGCGGGCACTCCGACCACCCGGACTGGTTCAAGAACCTGGTGGCACAGCCGGACGTCGAAGTGACCGTCGACGATGTGACGACCGAGTGGACTGCACACCACGCTGACAGTGCCGAAAAAGCTGCGCTGTGGCCGACGATCGTCAAAGCCAATCCGGGCTACGACGGCTACCAGCAGCGGACGGACCGCGACATTCCAGTGGTCATCCTGCGCCCGCGTGCCTGACGCCGTCGATCAAGACACGGCTGATCAATCCGACGTGTGCTTGAGGTACCCGTACAGCGCCGCTCGGTACCCGCGGGTGTAGCTCGGTTCGTCGTCGACCGCAGGTTCGGTGTCCAGGACGCTTGACGCGTGATGCCTGGCCCACGACGGCGGGAACGCGCCGAGACGCATGTTGGCGTCGTCGAACCCCGCCTGGAACAGGCACGGGTCGAGGTGGCCGTCGAGTTCTGGGTCGATGATCGGGAACGACGTCGGCAGACGAGTCACGATTCCGTACGGGGTGACGATGTCCAGTTCGGGGTACTCCGGCGGAGTGGATGACATCACCGGACCGACCTCCGCTCGGCGAGCGCACGGTACAGCGTCGCGCGGCTCACGCCGAGCGCCTCTGCGACGGCAGGGACAGGGACTCCGTCGGCGCGCATGCGCTCGGCGGTCGCGATCTGATTGTCGTCGAGTGCGCGTGGTCGGCCGACCGAGGGCTCCGCGCCGCGCGAGCGCCGTCGACGGCCGACGGGCCTCGACTCCTCTTCCAGTGACGCGAGAGATGCGAGGACCCCGACGATCATCGACCCTGCGGGATCCGACGTGTCGACACCCTCCCGGATCGACCGCAGGCCGATCTCACGGTCGGACAGATCTCGAGCGCTCGCCAGCATTTCGGGCACAGTCCGGCCGAGCCGATCGATCCCGACGACCACGGCGGTGTCACCCGATCGGGCGTAGTCCAGAAGGGCCGTCCAACCGGGACGTTCGTAGCCGCCATCGGAGGTGCGGCGGTCGTCACTGTAGATGCGTGCGGGCACGACGCCCGCGTCGGAGAGCGTGTCGATCTGCGCTTCGATCGGAGCGGCTCGAACACTGCCCCTCGCGTAACCGAGCAGCATGCCGCCGCTCGTGGCCGAGTCATTCATGTCGCGAATCGTATCTCAAAATGTCGCAGAAGCTGGTGGGTGACACGCTCACTATTTGAGATTCAAGACGGGACCCGCCGACCGCGGACTCCTATATAGCTGGTCATGAGGCAAGCCGGAGACTCTCTAAATGATTGCATATTGTCTCATTATTATTTGGAGACGGTGGTGGAGTCGGAAGTGGACGGTCAGTCGATGAGGACACCGCTTTTTGCGACCTCGGGGTCCGTGCACGATGCGAGGTCGAAGCAGCACGGTCGGCGCTTGCCATCACGAAGTTTGGAGATCCCGACGTCGACGCGTCGCGCTCGAGTGTTGGAGTTCTTCGTCGCCTGCACCCACCGAATCCACTCCCACCGGGCCATCGGCGTGATCGCCGACCACAGTTCGCGGGTGTCTGGCGCCTGGTCGAGGGCGTCCTGGAAATCAGAGGGGATCGCGGGCTCCGGCCACGACTTCGTCGGGCTCAGGCTCGCGTAGACCGCGTCGCCCGCGGGCAGGCCCGTGTGGTCCAGATTGAGCCAGTGGCCTCGCTTGCCGTCGGGCTCGACAACTGTCGTGAACTCTCGGCCTGCGAGTGTCCCGACAACTGCGACCTGGCCTCGGGAGGGCAGTGCGGCACTCGCGTCCGCGGGCAGGCGGAGGAGTTTTCGGTCGCCGACCTGTTCCACAGAGGCGTGGAAATCAATTGTTGAAGAGCTGTTCTCGGCCATGGTTTCAGCGTAGGGCGACGCCTGGACCGGCGCTTCTTCATTCCTGACTGGTGCGGGAGCGCTGAATCGCCATCGGAAGAAACTCCAACAGGGTGCGGCGTGCCTGGTCGGTGTTGTTGTCGACGAGCGCGCCGAGGTGGGCGCCTTCGTAGAGAGCGATCGTGAACCGCGCGGTGGCGAGGTCGTCGTCGGTCGGCTCTGCGGAGTCGTCGCCGGAGGCGAATCGGGCGATCGTCGTCGCGAGGCGGCGGCGGACCCGATCGTCGTGCTCGATGAGCAGGCGTGCAGCGTCGCGATTGCGGGCGGCGTAGATGGTGAACTCCGTTGAGATGAGAAACCATCGGCGCTCCGCATCCGCGTCGGCCACCGCGGCGTGCACGGCTGCCGAGATCGCGCCTGCGAGGTCGGGCGACCCCTCGAAGGCTGAGGCCACCGCGTCGAGCTGGGCGGCCGCGTGCTGTTCGAACAAGGCGAGGAACAGGGATTCTTTGCCGTCGAAGTTCGAGTAGAACGCTCCGCGTGACAAGTCGGCTCGTGTGCAGATCTCCGCCATCGTCGCCGCATGGAATCCACGCTCGGCGAACACCTCGGCGCCCGCCTCGAGGAAACGGGCTACGGTGCGGGCGCGTGTCTGTTCCCCTTTTGCCATGACTGTCCCTCTCGTCGCGGACCATTGACCGTGTGCGGCATCACATGACACCATACGCATAACAAGAACCATCGTTCTATTTATGAATGATCTGCTGGAGACGACGAGAGGTCACGCGGTGACAGACAGTACGACGGACATCAATGGGTTCACGCCGGACGCGATCGTCGTGGGCGCCGGGCTCGCGGGCCTCGTGGCCGCGCACGAACTCGCGCTCGCCGGTCGGCGTGTGCTGATCCTCGACCAGGAGAACCGCAACAATCTCGGCGGCCAGGCGTTCTGGAGTCTCGGCGGACTCTTCCTCGTCGATTCGCCCGAACAGCGTCGACTCGGAATCAAAGACTCGTCGGCGCTCGCGTGGCAGGACTGGAAGGGCTCGGCGGCGTTCGACCGGCTCGGTGCGGGCAACGAAGACGAATGGCCCGAGCGGTGGGCGCGTGCCTACCTCGACTTCGCCGAACACGAGAAGCGCGACTACCTGCACGCCCTCGGACTCCGGTTCACTCCGGTGGTCGGCTGGGCCGAGCGGGGCGGTACGGTCGCCGACGGTCACGGCAACTCGGTGCCGCGCTTCCACCTCACGTGGGGAACCGGCCCCGAAGTGGTCCGAGTGTTCCGCGAACCCGTCGAGAAGGCCGAAGCTCGCGGCCTCATCCGCTTCGCATTCCGCCACCGCGTCGACGAGCTGATCACCGACGACGGCGCGGTCGTCGGCGTCTCGGGCAGTGTTTTGGAGGCGACAGACGCAGACCGCGGTGTGGCGACCGGCCGCGACGTCGTCGGCGCTTTCGAATTCCGGGCTCCGACCGTGCTCGTGACCTCCGGCGGCATCGGCCACAACTTCGACCTCATGAAGCAATACTGGCCCACCGAACGCCTCGGACCGTTCCCGAAGCACATCATCGCCGGTGTGCCTGCGCACGTCGACGGCCGGATGCTCGGGATCACCGAGCAGGCCGGTGGACGCATCGTCAACCGGGATCGGGTGTGGGCCTACACCGAAGGCATCCACAACTGGGATCCGATCTGGCCGGACCATGCGATCCGGATCATCCCCGGACCGTCGTCGATGTGGTTCGACGCCGACGGCGAACGACTGCCCGCACCGAACTTTCCCGGCTGCGACACCAACGCCACCATGGCGGCGATCCTCAAGGGCGGGCACGACTACTCCTGGTTTGTGCTCACCGAGTCGATCATCGAGAAGGAGTTCGCGCTGTCCGGGTCGGAACAGAACCCGGACATCACCGAGAAGGACCTCAAGCTCGCTTTCGGGCGCATCAAGAGCAAGGGAGCTCCAGGCCCGGTTGAGGCGTTCAAGCAGAAGGGTGTCGACTTCGTCGTCGCCGACACGTTGGACGAACTGGTGAAGGGAATGAACGAGCTCTCTCGCGGCGGCACTGTCGAGGTCGAGCGGCTTCGCGAACAGATCGAGGCCCGAGACCGCGAAGTGGCGAACAAGTACGGCAAAGACGCTCAGCTTCATCTGATCCGAGGCGCCCGGAACTACCTCGGGGACAAGGTGGTTCGTGTCGCGTCGCCGCACCGCCTCCTCGACCCGGCACACGGTCCGCTCATCGCTGTTCGGCTGAACATCCTCTCCCGTAAGACGCTCGGTGGTCTGAACACCGATCTCGACTCCCGCGTACTCGGCGAGGACGGGACGCCGATTCCGGGGCTGTACGCTGCGGGTGAGGTCGCAGGGTTCGGCGGCGGGGGCGTCCACGGATACAACGCACTCGAGGGCACATTCCTGGGTGGCTGCATCTTCTCCGGACGCGCGGCAGGACGGGCAGCGGCCCGAATCACGGGAGGCAACGCATGACGAACAGCACCACTCGGACGGCACTCGTGACGGGAGCCTCGTCGGGAATCGGACTCGAGGTAGCCCGCCTGCTCGCGGCGCGCGGGTACCGAGTCCTGGGAACGTCGCGCAATCCGGCGACGATCCCAGCGGACAAGAGGTTGGCCGGTGTCGAGTACGTCGCCCTCGACCTCGCCGATCGCGATTCGATCGTGGCGTGCGCCGATGCCGTCGGCGACGTGGACATCGTGGTGCACAACGCAGGCGAGAGTCAGTCCGGTGCCCTGGAGGAACTTCCCGCCGATGCGGTGGACCGACTGTTCCAGACCAACGTGTTCGGCGTCGTCCAGCTGACCCAGAGACTTCTGCCCGGCATGCGGGCCCGCGGGTACGGCCGCGTCATCACCGTCGGGTCGATGCTTGCGAGTTTCCCGCTCGCGTTCCGTGGCTCGTACGTCGCCGCGAAGGCCGCGCTGAAGGGCTTCGCCGCATCGGCGCGTCAGGAACTCTCGCCGTTCGGCGTCTGGGTGGCACACGTCGAACCGGGATCGATCGCGACCGGGATCGGTGAACGCCGCACCAAGTACACCGCCGACGACTCGGTCTACAAGGCGGACGTCGACACGATGATCACCCATCTCGATGCCAACGAGAAGGGCGGGATCTCGCCCGTCAAAGTCGCCGAAGTGATCGTCAAGGCGATCGAAGCCGACCCGCCGCGCGAGTTCTACGCGGTCGGGTCGAACGCTCCGGTCGTCTTCCTGCTCAAACGGCTCATGCCCGTCGGAATCGTGTCGTCGATCATCGCTCGCAAGCACGGCCTGCGGCGGTGAGTTCTACCTCGATCCCCGCCTTCACGCCGTGATGAGATCCGCGGCCCGCTCACCGATCACGACCGACGGCGCGTGAGTGTGGCCGCGGACGATCGTCGGCATCACCGACGCGTCTGCGACACGGAGCCCCGTGATCCCGCGGACCGTCAGGTCGGGGGCGACCACGCTCGCCTCGTCCGAGCCCATCCGACACGTTCCGGTCGGGTGATAGAGGGTGTGCGAGTTCTGCTCCAACGCGATCGCGACTGTCTCGTCGAGCGTCGACGCCGCGCGTCTCGGGCGGGCCAGGTCGCCGATCACACTGCGCATCGGTTCGGTGTGCAGAATCGTGTGGGCCACGCGCAGGCCATGAAGCATCGCGGCACGGTCGGCGCCGTCGGGGTCGGACAGGTACTTCGGATCCACGAGCACCTTGGCCGTCGGGTCGGCGGACGTGAGGGTCACGGTCCCGCGACTCTTCGGCGCGACCAGAATCGGTCCCGCGACCAGGCCGTGCCCGTCGGGTTCCCCGATGCCCTCGTCGTAGAACGGCGCGGGTGCGTAGATCATCTCGAGATCGGGCAGTTCCAGATCATCGCGCGAACGGAAGAACCCGTACGCCTCGGCGACGTTCGACGTGAGCATCCCGCGGCGTCGAGCCAGGTAGTTGATGAGCTGAAGGGGTTTCTCCGCATCGGCGAGAGTGCCGGAGGGGACGCGATAGCCGAACATCGAGACGAGATGGTCGGAGAGATTGGCGCCGACCTCGGGGGCGTCGACGACAACATCCAGGCCGAGTGGCCGCAACTGGTCGGGTGCCCCGATCCCGGACAGCATCAGCAACTGCGGAGTGTTGATCGCACCGCCGCTGAGGATCACCTCGCGTGACGCGCGAATCGTCTGCGTCCGTCCGCCGTGGCTCACCTCGACTCCCACGGCGCGGGTCCCGTCCAACACCACCTTGCGCGCGAGTGCACCGGTCACGATCGTCAGGTTCTTGCGGCTGCGTGCCGGATCGAGGTACGCCTCCGAGGTGCTCCAGCGAGCGCCGCGATGCTGGTTGACCATCGTCTCGGTGAAACCCTCGGGTGACGCCGTGTTCGCCTGCTCGCGCCGATAGCCTGCCTTCTCGACGGCTTGGAGGAACATCTCGGTGTACTCGCGCGGACTCCGCTGCTTGGACACGTGAAGTGGGCCGCTGCGTCCGTGGTCGGGGTCATTCGAGGCCTCGACGGCCTCGATCCGCTTGAAATACTCGAGCACACTCGCGTAGCCCCACTCGTCGCCTGCGGCCTGCGCCCACGCGTCGTAGTCGGCGGCGAAGCCGCGGACCCACATCATCGCGTTCATCGACGACGACCCACCGAGAACCTTCCCGCGAGGAAAGAAGATGCTGCGGCCTCCGAGGCCGGGCTGGGCCGCGGTCTGGTAGTTCCAGTCGAGGTCGGACTTGAACAGTTTGGAGAAGGCCGCGGGGATGGCGGTGAACTTGTCCTTCTTCTCTGGGCCGGCCTCGAGGAGCACAACCTGCCGTCCTCGTTCGGCGAGACGCGCGGCGACGACTGCGCCTGCCGAACCCGCTCCGACGACGATGTACTCGGTCTGCGTGGGGATGGTCACGTGTCAGCCCTTCAGCGCCGAGACGACGATGGCGGGCAGCTTGGTGAGGCTCGGTGCGCCCGCGAATTGAGCGAGCAGGCGTCCGGTGGTCGCCGACGAACGGTTGTTGACGAACCACGGCGGCTTGGGCGACAGCGCCCACTCGGCGTGGATGACCGATCGTGGTGCTGGGCGGAACGGACCGCGGATCACCGTGCGCTCGGGGCGGTTGATGAGCCACGCGTTGTGGACTACGCCGATCCCGCTCTGGACGTCATCGATCGTGTGGCCGGGGAAGGCGCCCCACGTCGCGGTTGGCGTGAGGAATCCGAGGCCGGTCCAGGCGTTCACAGCGATGGTGCCGTACCGCAGGTCGGCGATCAGGTCGTCGAACGTGGCGCCGAGTTCGCGGATCGTCTTGGGATGCGCGATCAGATTCACGCCGAGTGTGCCGGCGAACTCGTTGTTCGCGGCGTCGACCGCGGCGCGTGCGAACTCGGCCCCGGCACCTGGCAGTTCAACGACGCCCAGGACCGGAGCGAAGTACTCGGTGGTCAGGAGAGGTTCGTCCTTCGAGGCCGCCAGACCTTCGACGAGGACACGTCGACCGCCCGGGCCGAATCGTCCTGCTTCGGGGTACGTTGCGACCGCGCCGTCGACACGGCTGTCGCTGCCCGGGTAGTACGCGGGTCGAGCCGGTGCGGTGTCGAATGCCTTCTTCAAGGCGGCGAGGAACTCGTCGCGCTGCGGCCAATCGGCGGAGACGATCACCGATTGCGAAGCCACGCAGTTGTACCCGCCGTTGTGGAGGCGTTGCGTAGCCACATGCGCGGCCTGGAATTCGAGGTCGGCGCGTGACCATTTGCCGGGCAGGACGATAGTCGGCGACACTCCGCCGAGTTCACTCGTCACCGGCACCGAGAGGAGGGGAGTGCCGGCCTTTTTGCGCTCCGCGGCCTCCGGTCCGGTGCCCCACACGATTGCGTCGTGGGTGATCGCGCTGCCGGTCATGTGGACGTGGGCCACACCCGAGTGCTCGACGAGCAGCTTTCCGATGTCGGCGCCACCGGTGAGGATTCGGACTGCCCCGAGTTCGATCAGCGGTGCGAAGACGGTCTGGAACGTCGGCAGCAACGCGTCGGTGACCGGGTTCAGCTTGAGTGCTACGACACGATTGAACGCGACGAGTTCGTAGAGCGTGTCGAGCGGGGCGATCGACATGATGTTGCCCGCGCCGAGAACCACTCCGACACCGCCGGTCTGCTCCGGGTGGTGCTGGGCGAGACCGGCATCGCGGAGCGCGTCGGCTCGGGTCACACCCTCCTGCAGCCACACCTGGGCGGAGAATCCGCTGAGCAGAAGCATGTCGTTGAGGCCTGCCGGCATCGCCTGCACGGTGGTGTGCCCCGATGCCTCACCGAAGGTGGCGCCGGCGAGTGGGCTGTCGCCTGCGGCGAGTGCGCGCAGTGACTGGGCGACCACACCGAGACCGCCCGCGAACGCGTACGGCCCCGACATCCACTCCTCGCCGACGAGTGGAGACTCCGGATCCAGCTTCTTGATCGTGATCGCGGCGTCGACCCATTCGCCTGCATGCGCGACGGCGAGGTCTCGGACCGTGTCGAACAGATCGGCGCGCTCGGTGAGCGACAGGGCGGCCCAGCGGCGCTCGCCGTCGGTGAGGTCGGCGATCGCTCGGTCGACGGCGGCGATGGACTGGTCGGCGGTCGTGGATGCCACGGGTGCTCCGTCTCGGTGAGGTGTGCCGCATCTTCGGGCGCGGCGCGGTGTGCGTCCATTCGATCATGTGCGGGGGCAGCGAGGATATGTGCCGATGCCGCCGTCTCGGTGCCAGTCATTGTGCGCAAGCACAAGATCGACGTGGCGTGGATCACTAGGGAAGGTCTACGATTCCTGACATGACTTCCGTGTTGTCGGTGCCTGTGGCCCGGAGCCTCGCCGAACGTGTGGCCGCCGAGGTGCGCGCCGGCGACGAAACTGTTGTCGACGCTTTGATCAGTGCGATCGTGGCCTCGGACTCGTACTACGCCGAGGCGACGATGTTGACCGCCGAGCAGTTGCGCGAGGCCTGTGTCGGAAATCTGCGCGCGATGGTCGAAGCACTGGCAGACCGGTCGCGAATCGATCTGCGTCCGGCACACGCGGCCGGTCGACTCAAAGCCGAACTCGGCATCCCGATCTCCTCGTTGCTGCGAGCATTCCGCCTCGGTGGACGAGCGCTATGGGATCGGATCACCGAACTCGCCGACGGCCCAGGCGACATCGAGTTGAGTGGGGTCGCCGCCGACCTGTGGGAGATCGTCGACACCTACTCCGATGCGGCAGTGCAGGCCTATCACGACACCGAGATCGACTTGACCAGGGCCGACGAGATGCGAGCGGCACGGCTCGTCAGATCGCTGTTCGACGATCACTCCGGGCACCCGTCGCGGCTGCTGGAAGCGATGCGGGGTCTTGGGCTTCCGGAATCCGGTGTGTTCGGGGTCGTCGTCGCCGACTGCGACCCGACCACGTTGACGGCGGCGAGTCTGCGCCGAGGGGTGGCGGCGCTGGGTGTGCAGTCGGCCTGGGACATGCACGTCGATTCGGTGGTCGGCCTGGTCATCGCGCCGACCGTCGATGACGCGTACCGGGCGGCCGAGTACGTCTGCGCCACGACCGATGGCCGGGTCGGCATCGGATCCCCGTTCTCGTCGCCGATGGCCATCGTCTCCGCACTCGCGGAGGCGCGCAGTGCGGTTGGGGCGGGGTGCATGGGTGTGACACGGTTCGGTGACGACCCGATCGCGCATCTGCTGGCCTCGGACACCGCGGCGGGGGACGTGGCAGCCGCTCAGATTCTCGGGCCGGTCCTCGGTCTGTCCGACACTGAGCGCACCGACCTGCTCGCGGTCCTCGACGCATGGTTCCGTTGCGGTGGGTCGGCCGCGGCGGTCGCCGAGGCGCTCTTCTGCCATCGGAACACGGTGCGTTACCGGATGCGGAAGATCAGCGACCTGACCGGTCGTGACACCACCGACCCGGCTCAGTCGGCCGAGCTCTATGTGGCACTGCGGGCTGTGCAGTTGCGCGCCGTCTGACGAGCGAACGCGGTCAATCCGCGAAGTGCGCCGTCAACTCGCCGACGATCTGGTCCCACAGCGGCTCCGGCAGGTCGTGGGCCATGCCTTCGACCATCACCAGGCGTGCATCCGGCACAGTCTTCGCGACGGCGCGCGCACCGGACGGCCGCATCAGCTTGTCGTGGGTGCCGTGCAGAACCAGCGTTCGTGCTGTCGTCCGGCGGTTGTGTCCGTCGAGGCGGCCGGACCCCAGGATGGCCGCGAACTGGCGGGCGAAACCTATCGGGTAGTACGAGCGTTCGATGTACTCGGTGACGTTGGCGATCGCGACGTCGAGTGGAGCCGGAAACACCGGGCTCCCGATGATTCCGTACATGCGCGCGCTGCGTTCGATGAGTTGTTCGCGAGTCGCGCCCTTCGGGGGAGGCGAGATCAACGCGAGCATCTGACGGGGCCCGGGAGGCGGGAGGAACGGGCGGTTGTTGCTCGACATGATGACGGTCGCCGACAGCGTGCGGTCAGGATGATCGGCCGCGAACACCTGCGCGATCATCCCGCCCATCGATGCGCCGACGATGTGCGCACGGTCGACGCCCACGTGATCGAGGACCCGTAGTGCGTCATCGGCCATGTCGTTCAGCGTGTAGGCGGACCCCGACACCGGCATGCCGACGAAGAACTGCAGAAGTTTGATCGGCAGTGGAGCACCTCCGGAGTGCACCCCGTCGAGCTTGCCCGACAGCCCTGAATCGCGATTGTCGAACCTGATCACGTGGTAACCGGCGGCGGCGATCTTCTCGCAGAACTCGGTCCGCCAGTGCACCATCTGTGCGCCGAGGCCCATGATCAGCAGCACCGCCGGGTCCGCCGCATCGCCGAACTCCTCGAAGCACAAGTCGATCTCGCCGGGAACCGTTCCGGTACGTGTTGTCATGGGTCCATCATGGCCGACGACGCGGGGCGCGGTCAGTGCACGGTCGCGACGACAACGCCGGCGGCGATCAACAACACGATGTAGACGATCGCGTGGAGACGATCGGGAATCGTCGGCGGACGGCGTCGAAGCAGGACCACCACGGGTATCGACGCCGCGAGGAGGGCAGCGGCCGCACGGACGTCAACGGACCCGACAAGATCCGATGCCGGAGCCATGTCGGAGCGTCCGGCGAGGGACACCACGACTGCAGGAATCACGATCGCAAGGGTGAGCGGGTTGGCGAGTGCCGCGGCGTCGGTCATAGTCGACCCGGCCCGGCGCAGAAGCGGCACCGTCATGACGCTCCCGCCGACACCGAGGAAGGCGGCGACCGTTCCGATCGGGACACCCGTCCACGTCGGTAGACCGGCAGTCCCGATGTCCGCGGTCGGATTCACTCGCAGTCGTCGGACAAAACCCGGTCGGAGCACAAGGTCGAGAACCGTCACAGCGACATAGGCGACGAAGCCCCAGGCGATCACCGAGTCCGGTGCGAGACGGCCCGCCCACGCGCCGAGGGCTCCGCCGAAGGCGAGCAACCCGACCAGTCCGGCCCGGCCGCCGAGTCGTGCGAGCACACGACGTCGCGTGGACGCGGTGGCCACCGCGGCGTTGACCACCATCACCAGCGCCGACGTTGCGGTGGCGACTCGGATGGCGCCGTCGCCGAGCGCGGCGTCGACGATGGTGATCACCGGGACCGTCACGAACCCGCCGCCGAAGCCGAACAGGACGGTGGTGACGCCCACCGCCACGCCGATGATCAAGAGCACGGTTGTTGTCATGGCTTCAGTCCAGCCGAGACGCGCCGCGGCGAGCAATCGATGGTCTGCCATTGATCATCGAATATCGGCCACTAGGATCGGAGCCGTGTTCGGATTGGCGATCGACGACTACGACAACCTTCCGATCGAAGTGCTCCCGGTCGGTACCGACTACGGTGCGGACACCGTTCTCCCGCTGCACAGCCATCGTCGGGCGCAGTTGCTGTACGGATCGCGCGGAGTGATGGACGTCGTGACAGACGACGGCCGATGGTTCGTACCGGCCGAGCGCGCCGTGCTCATCCCGCCCCTCACCCCTCACCAGGTGCACATGCACGGGGTGTCCACCTGGAGCGTGTACATCGAACCTGGCGCCGTGCCGTGGTGGCCGACGGTTTGCAGGGTGATCGACGTCGGACCGCTGCTTCGCGAGATCCTCGGCGAGGTCAGTCGAATACCGATCGACCCGATGCGGTCCGAGCGCGACGCAACGCTCGTCTCGCTGATGCTGCACGAGGTGAGGGCCCTCGCACCGTCGCCGTTCGAGGTGATCCTCCCGGACTCCGAACCACTCCGCGGACTGTGTCGGAACTACCTCGAGCACCCGGACGCGGGCCTGACCACAGGCGAATGGGCAGGCGCGGCCTCGATGAGCATGCGCACGTTCGACCGCAGGTTCCGCGCGGAGACAGGCCTCAGCGCTGCGGTGTGGCGGACACGGGCCCGCCTGCTCGCATCGATGCCGATGCTGATGACGGATACGGTCACAGAGGTGTCGGGTCGGTTGGGATACTCCTCACCAGCCTCCTTCACAGCGGCGTTCACCAAAGCCCTCGGATCGCCACCGTCAGCGTTCCGGGGCCCACGACGAGGCGACACCGCCTGATCTGTGCCTCGTTTGGCACCGCTCGAGGAGTCTGTCGTAGTCTGGCCGCCGCACGTCGCCGGTCATCGGGGACGGCCGACGACGGATCGAGGCGGTATGAGGCGAAGAATCACGACGGTTATTGGCGCGGCGCTTCTGACGTGCGCGCTGATACCGGCTGGAGCGGTGACGGCGTCGCCGACACCCGAGAGTCTCGCGCGGTACCTCGATGCGCCGCTGCCCAATCGAGACGCGTCGCACGGCGTCGGCGCACCCAATCCCGACCTGCCACACCGCAGTTCGGATATCCGCCCGCTGCTCGTACAGGCGCGGTCGGAAGGACTGTCGCCGAAACGCTACGGAGCGCTGCTGTACGCGTACTGGCTGCTGCGGACCACGGAGAAAGCCGGGATCGACCTCGAGCGGTGGGATCCTCGTGCCGGCGCAACAGCGAACCTGTCCAATCTCGAACGCTCCTACCGCTACTACGAGGATCTCCAGCTAGCTCATCGCGAACTCCGCTGGGCTGGAATGGCAGGCCAGGTCGGGGCGGATTTCGGCGGTGGGCTGATCGACCTCGAACTGGGCGGACGTGTCTTCGAGATCTCGCGGCTTCAACCGGTCATGGCGGAGATCGTCCGCAGATCATCTGCCGCGGGCGGTGACCGACTGGTAGCGGCGCTGCCACGAGGCGTGCGTGCGCTCGCCGAGGTCGGTGCGACGATCACACCCGCTGACATCACCGCGGTGATCGGACAGATCCTCGTTATGCAGAAGAACATCTTCGGCGACCTGATGCCGCTGCACACCGCCTACGTCGCCGGAGGCCTCGGCGCCGTCCGCGAACTCGTCCGCACCGGCCTCTACCCGCCGGACGTGCTCGACGCGTTCACCGACATCGCATCCGGTGGCGCCGACCGCATCTCTGCAGGCAACGGCGCACTCCTCCGTCGGGAGCAGGAGGCGGTGGTCGCGCGCCAATGGGATGAGACGAGGGCGTACCGCGCCCCGGTCGGTGAAGCGCTGACCTACGCGTCGACAATCGTCGGTTCGCCGTCCGTGGCCGGGGTGCGGCCGATGAGGGCTCATCGACCGTACGATGTGACGACCCGAGTCGAGGGGCGGACCGTTCGTGTCGTGACACCGCTGCCCTCGTGGAACTGGTCGGTCTTCGCGTCGCGCTGGGAGTACATCAACGCCGAACTGCTGCCCAAATACGAGTGGCAGGTGGCGCACAACTGGGACGCCCTCGCCGCCTACATGCGTACGCCGTACGATCGTCAGCTGCAGCAACACCGTGTCCTGTTCAACCTCGGGCCGCTCGCGCAGAGCATTCTCGACCAGACGAAGGTGATCGTGAAATGACCAAGTCAGCACTGATGCGCATGGTGCTAGTCCCGCTAGTCGGCGTCGTGGCTCTCGCCTCGGCCAGTGTCGCGTCCGCTGCTCCTGGCGATCCGGACGGCAGGTGCGTCATCGACGACACCAGCGCTGCGAAGACGATAGACAGCCTGATGGATCACTGCACAAGCAAGCAGATTCTCGACCTCTTCGATTCCGCGGCCCCGGGAACCCTCCCCGATCCGGGCCGCTACCGCCTCTACCTGCTTCCCGCGCAGAAGGGAAAGAACGGTATCGACGACTACCAGGACTCGAAACTCTTCACCACGACTCAGTCGAGGCTCGGCGACGGACTGACGTTTGCGAAAGGACCTCAAGGCCAGCCGTGGGTGTACAAGAACTACATCACGGGCAGAGACGCGGGAGGCCCTGTGGTGTTCGCGCCACGTTCGTTCGCCGATCGGCGACCGGCGTGGACGGCCGACTTCAGCCGCGATTTCGGCGGCTTGATGATTAGCACGCACGAATATCGGAGACTCACCTCGACAGTCTGGATCGGCCGTGACTTCCTCGGCCCGGGCACGTCGGCTAAGCCGCCGTCGAGTGGAGGCACGATCGCGTTCACCAAGCGGTAGCGCCGGTCTCGTCCGGGTGCGACCATCGGACCATGGAATACGACGACGTGGTCCGCACGACGTTCGCCGCGCGCGAGTTCACCGCCGACGACGTGTCCGACGACGACCTTTACCGGATTCTCGAGACCGCGAGGTTCGCGCCGAGCGGCGGCAACCGCCAGGGAGCCCACGTCGTTGTGGTCCGCGACGCGGAGACGAAAAGGGCGCTGGCCGACTTGAGCAGGACCGGTGCCCGCCGGTACCTCGCTCAGAAGGCGGCAGGGGAGAACCCCTGGAATCCTGTCCACCCGACGACTGTCACCCAGTCGAATCTGGACGATGTCCGAGGTCTCGATGCGTTTGTCGCGCCGATCGCCGATGCGCCGGTGGTGCTTGTCGTCACGATCGACTTGGCAGCGGTCGCAGCGCTGGACTCCGATCTCGACCGCATAGCGGTCGTGCCTGGCGGGTCCGTGTATCCGCTGGTATGGAACATCTTGACCGGCGCGCGGGCGGCGGGGTACGGCGGCACCATCACCACGATGGCGGTGGCTCAGGAGCCTGCCGTCCGTGAACTCCTCGGGATTCCCGAGCCGCACGCCCTGGCCGCCGTCGTCCCGTTGGGGCGACCGGTGAAGCAATTGACCAGGCTGCGCCGCGCCGAAGTGGAGGCGTTCGTGACCCGGGAGCGATTCGACGGCTCGGCGTTCGGGTCCTGATGCTGCTCAGCGAACTCGTCGCCGCGGCGTCGACGGTGGCCGCCACTCGCTCCAGGCTGGCGAAGACACGGGCCTTGGCAGACGTCGTCGGGCGACTCGAGCCACACGAAGCCGTCGCTGCCGTCGGGCTCATCCTCGGGCGTCCGCGCCAAGGCCGACTCGGCATCGGGTGGCGGACACTGAGCAAGGCACGGCCCCAGCCGGGGCCTGGGTCGGTGCTCACAGTGACAGATGTCGACGCGGCCTTCCAGACACTCGCCGGAGCACACGGCACCGGGTCGGCTGCCGTGCGCGCACAGACGCTCGACGGATTGCTCGGCCGAGCCGACGTCGCCGAACAGGACTATCTGATGCGCGTCATGATCGGCGAGATGCGAACGGGAGCGCTGGAAGGAGTGCTCCTCGACGCCGCCGCACTGGCGACCGACACACCGAAGGAGATCGTCCGTCGCGCGGCGATGCTCAGCGGTGACCTCGGCGCCACTGTCCGCGCGGCACTGTCGGGCGCCGACCTCAGGGCCGTCGATCTGACGCCCGGCGTCCCAGTCCAGCCGATGCTGGCCGGATCGGCTCCGACCGCTGGTGAGGCGACAGAGGGCATGGGTGCGTCGTCCGTCGAGTACAAGCTCGACGGCGCGCGGCTACAGGTGCACCGCGTGGGCGGTGTGGTCACCGCTTACACGCGGAGCCTCGCCGACATCACCGATCGAGTCCCAGACATCGCTGCGCTGGTTGCGACCTTCCCCGGAGGCGACCTGGTTCTCGACGGGGAGACGCTTGCACTCGACGAGTCCGGTGCTGCGCGCCCCTTCCAGGACACGATGAGCGGACTCGGTCGGGATGCCGCGTCTGCTTTGCACGTGTGGTTCTTCGACGTCCTGTACGGCGACGGGCGGTCGTTGATCGACGAACCGCTGTCCATTCGACGCGAGGTGCTCATGCGGGTCGCCGGCGAGCACGTCATCGGCGGGTCGGTCCTGCCCGGTGCCGATCCGGCCGCGGCGCAGATCGTGCTCGGCGAGGCCTTGGCGCGAGGCCACGAGGGGATCGTGGTGAAGTCGCTCGACTCGGTGTACGCAGCTGGACGACGCGGTGCGAACTGGGTCAAGGTGAAACCCGTCTACACCTACGACCTCGTGGTGCTCGCCGTTGAGCGCGGCTCGGGCCGTCGGTCGGGGTGGCTGTCGAACCTCCATCTCGGAGCGCGCGATCCGGACGGCGAGTTCGGCGAGCCGGGTGGATTCGTCATGGTCGGCAAGACGTTCAAAGGACTCACCGACGAGACGCTCCGCTGGCAGACCGCTCACTTCCCGACGATCGCCACCGGCGAAGACGGCCACGTGATGCACGTTCGTCCCGAGACCGTCGTCGAGATCGCGATCGACGGTGTGCAGCGGTCGACTCGATATCCCGGCGGGGCCGCGCTTCGCTTCGCCCGGGTCAAGCGGTACCGCACCGGCGTGGACGCGAAACCGCCGTCCGAGGCCGACACCATCGGCACGATACGGCGGCTGCTGCCCGGCTGAATCGGGTGGCGAACCTGTCAGGCGCTGGCGCGGGTCCGAGATGACAGGAGGGCGTCGACGATCGCGTCGGTCGTCATGACAAGACCTGCTCGTTTGGCGATGTAGGTGGCGGCCATCTCGTGCTCGTCACGGCTGAAGTCGGCCATGGCGTCAACGGCGAAGAACGGCGCGACGTCGCTCATGAACGCATCTGTCGCACTGATCATGCAGCCCATGTGGGCGTAGACGCCGATCACGATGAGCTGGTCGCGTCCGTGATGGGCGAGCAGTTGGCGCAGATCGGTTCGGGCGAACCCTGAGTAGCGCCATTTGGTGACCTGGATGTCGCCGTCGCGTGGCGCGAGCTCGGGAACGATCTGTTCGTCACGCCCGGACACGAGGCCCGTTCCCCAGAAGTCGCGCAGGATGCCGCGCCGAGCGGGGTGCTGATCGCCGGGTTGGGCCGTGTAGACCACTGGGACACCGGACTCCTCCGCGGCCTCGCGGATGCGGACCATGTTCGCCAAGGCTGTCGACATCGGTTCTTCATCTCGCTGGTAGGCGTCGATGAAGTACTCCTGCATATCGTGGATGAGCAGGGCTGTCCGGTCGGCGGACAAGTCCCATTCCACACGAGCGGGGAAGGGGCCGAGCGGGATTCGGTACGGGGCGATGGATGGAATCGGCATGCCATTAGGCTAGCCTTACCTTGTGACCTTCACCAGTTGGCCCTCTGAACTCGCTGAACAGTATCAATCCGAGGGGCTGTGGCGCGCCGAGACGTTCGACGATGTGCTGACCGCGCGTGCAGCAGATCCGTCGATAGCCGACCGTACCGCCGTCGTCGACGTGGATCGTTCGTGGACCTACCGCGAACTAGATCTACGGGTCGGACGCCTCGCCGCAGGATTCTCGGCACTCGGGATCGAACCAGGCGAACGTGTACTGCTCCAGATGCCGAACGCGGTCGGCTTCGTGGAGACCGTGTTCGCACTGTTCCGACTCGGTGCGTTGCCGGTCTTCGGCCTGCCCGCACACCGGG
Source organism: Gordonia sp. PDNC005 (assembly GCF_016919385.1). NCBI lineage: Bacteria > Bacillati > Actinomycetota > Actinomycetes > Mycobacteriales > Gordoniaceae > Gordonia > Gordonia sp. PDNC005. The sequence continues at coordinate 1,955,320 of NZ_CP070351.1, read as the reverse complement.
AGGCCGAACTCGTCGGCATCGCGCGCGCCGCGGATGCGGTCGCGATCATTCATCCCCGGGTGCATGAGCGGTTCGATCACTCGGCGCTCGCGCAGTCCGTCGCAGACCAGGTCGACACCGTTCGGCACTTGATTCCGATCGACACCCTCGAAGCCCTGCACACCGACCCGCGTGACCACCCGCGATCAGAGCCCTCGTCCGTCGCGTTCCTGCAGCTCTCGGGAGGCAGCACCGGCGTGCCCAAACTGATTCCCCGCACCCACGCGGACTACCTGTACAGCGTGTGGCGCAGCAATGAGGTGTGCGGCGTGTCGCGCGACACCGTCTACCTCGTCGTGCTGCCTGTCGCACACAACTTCCCGATGTCGTCGCCGGGGATTCTCGGTGCGCTGTACGCGGGCGGGACAGTGGTGCTCGCACCGTCGCCCGCCCCGTCGGCGGCATGGCCGCTTGTGCACCGCGAACGCGCGACGATGGTCGGACTCGTTCCACCACTTGCGCGACTGTGGACCGAAACGGCCGAACGCGGGACGACACACGACATCTCCAGTCTCGAGACTATCCAGGTCGGTGGAGCGCGCTGCCCGGATGAACTCGCTCGTCGGATCGGCCCTGCACTCGGCGTCACTCTGCAGCAGGTGTTCGGCATGGCGGAGGGGCTCGTCTGCTACACCCGGCTCGACGACCCCATCGACGTCGTGACGCGGACACAGGGGCGCCCGATGTCGCCGCTGGACCAGCTGAGACTGGTCGACGACGACGGTGCGCCCGTCGTCACGGGACCGGGCTTCCTCGAGGTTCAGGGGCCGTACACGATCCGCGGGTACTGGAACGGCGCGGCCCCGGCGTCGTTCGCGCCGGACGGCTGGTACCGCACGGGGGACGTCGTCGAGATCACCGATGGGGGCGACCTGGTGGTTCTCGGGCGCGGCGGCGACCGCATCAACCGCGGCGGCGAAAAAGTGTCCGCAGAGCAACTCGAGGAACATCTCCTTGAGCACCCGAACGTACGGGACGTGATCGTTGTGGCCGTCGCCGACGAATACCTCGGCGAGCGGACCTGCGCATATGTGATCGCCGCCGACTCCAGCGAGCCGCCGAGCCTGCCGATGCTCCGCGCGTTCGCGCGTGATCGCGGACTCGCCGACTGGAAGCTGCCCGACAGCGTCGTGGTGGTCGACGGATTCCCGGAGACGGGTGTCGGCAAAGTGAGCAGGCGTCGACTGCGCGAGCTCCTGACCGAACAGAACAAGCCGCGAACGGTCGCGGCGGATGAAAGGTGAACACCCACATGACAGCGAGCGAATCGACACTGACACGTGAGCGGATCGTCGACGATCTCGCCGAGATGCTCGGAGTGGGGTCCGACGAACTCGGTGACGACGTCAACGTTCTCGACATGGGGCTCGACTCGGTGCGTCTCATGTCGCTGGTCGAGAGATGGCGAGCAGCCGGGGCCGTCGACGTCGACCTCGTGACACTCGCCGAAGTACCGGAAGTCGGCGCGTGGGTTCGCGAACTGACCGGGCAGGTGTGACATGCGTGTTGTGACACTGGGCTACCAGACCTGGGGACATCGGACGCTCTCCGCGGTGCTCGGCACCGATCATGAGGTGGCGCTGGCGGTGACTCATCCGGCCAGCGATCACCCTTACGAGCAGATGTGGGCCGACTCCGTGGAGGACCTCGCGCGTGCCAACGGTGTGCCCGTTCACGTGGCGACACGCGCGGACCAGGAGCTGATCGACGCGGTGGTGGCGGCCGAGCCGGACGTGATCGTCGCCAACAACTGGCGGACATGGCTGCCGCGGGAGATCTACGCAGCTCCGACGCACGGCACGCTCAACATCCACGACTCGCTGCTGCCGCGGTACGCGGGCTTCTCGCCGATCCTGTGGGCCCTCCTCAATCGAGAGTCTCATGTCGGGGTGACCGTTCACCGGATGGACGAGGGCTTGGACACCGGACCGATCGTCGCACAGCAGGCGGTTCCCGTCGGTCCGACGAGCACCACGACAGAATTGGTCCTCGCAACGATGGACCTGATCGAGCCCCTTGTGGTCCGTTCACTCTCCGAACTCGCGGCCGGAACCCTGCACGACACCGTCCAGGCCCCGGCGTCGATGACCTACTTCCACAAGCGATCCGACCTCGAGTCCCGAATCGACTTCACGGCGAGCGCCGACGACATCGAACTGCTGGTGCGGGCACAGTCTGATCCGTATCCGAACGCGCACTTCACGTTCCGGGGCGCGCGCGTCCGTGTGCTGAAGGCGCATGTGTCCACGGGCCGATTCGGCGGCACCCCCGGCCGAGTGACCGTGCCCTACGAAGGGGGAGTGGCTGTTGTCTGCGGTTCGTCGCGCATCACGCCCGAAGCCGCCATCGTCTTCGAGACGCTGCGCCTGGACGACGGTTCAGAAGTGTCGGCGACAGATTTCTTCGGCACTCGCGGCGGCTACATCGACCTCGGCTGACTCTTCGTCGGCATGCGAGCGCAGGCCCCGGATCGAGAAAGATCCGGGGCCTGTGCGTCAGCGTGACGCGAACTGATCGACGGCGCCGGGAACCGGCTCCGCGGGATCGTTGCCCAGTGCGACGATGCGATTGTCGGCATCGACGTGCACAACCTTGGGCTCGTGCACGACGACCTCTGCCTCGGAGAACTGGCCGTACGACATGATGATGACAAGATCGCCCGGATTCACCAGGTGGGCGGCGGCTCCGTTGATGCAGATGCGGCCGGATCCGGATTCTCCGGTGATGGCGTAGGTCTCAAGACGAGCGCCGTTGGTGATGTCGACGACGCTCACCTGCTCGCCCTCGACCAGATCGGCCGCCGCCATCAGGTCGGCGTCGATGGTGATTGATCCCACGTAGTGCAAGTCCGCCTGGGTCACAGTGGCGCGATGGATCTTGCCGTTCACAAGGGTGCGGTTCATTCGGTCGAAACCTTTCGGTCGGTGGTGGGGAATGCTTCAGTTCGCTGCGGAGTCTGCCGCCATGGCCTCGCGCAGGCTCCGCGGGCGGAGGTCTGTCCAGTTCTGCTCGACGTAGTCGATGCAGGACGCGCGGTCGGTGCCGTCGGGGGCGCCGTGAACGACGTGCCAACCTGCGGGAACGTCGGCAAACGACGGCCACAGGGAATGCTGCTCCTCGTCGTTGGCGAGCACGAAGAACGTGCCCGACTCGTCGTCGAAAGGATTGGTGGACAACGGAACTCCTGTCGTAGATGGACTCGCGAGCGCGGTCGGACTCGAGTTCAGCGGGCGAACTCCACGCTGCTTCAAGCGTAGGCTACCCTAACCTTGTGGCCAATGACTCTGTGACGCCGACCGAGACGAAAGGACCGACGATGACCCCGACTGCGATGATCCCGACTGGGATGATCCCGACTGGGTTCCTTGCGGGGGATCGGCCGGCCGAACGCGGCACGCACGTGCTCGTCGACGAGGAGACGACACCCCGTCGACTTGTGCTTCGCACGATGTGGGGAGCCAACCGCTACACGATTCCGGCGATGATCCTCGTCGTCCTGCACTTCGTCGGCGAAGCGCTGGTGCCGGTCATCATGGGCCTGGCGATCGACCGAGCCGTCCTGACGCAAGACTGGGACGCGCTGTTGAGGTGGCTGCTCGTCCTCGCCGCAGATTTTGCGCTCCTGTCGTTCACGTGGCGTTTCGGCGACCGGATGGCCGTGTACGGGCTCAACGTGATCGAGCACCAGTTTCGGATGCGAGTCACCGACCGCATGCTCGACCCGGCGGGCACCGACGGCCCGGCACGCCTGCCGGGCACCGCGCTGAGCATCGCGACCTCGGACGTCGGACGGCTGTCACGTGCGGTGCTCCTGGCGGTGTTTCCGGTCGGCGAGATGGCGTCCGTTGTCGTTGCCGGCGTGATCCTGCTCTGGATATCGTGGCCGCTTGGGGTCGCCGTCCTGCTCGGCGCGCCAGCGATGTTCTGGATCCTCGACAGGGCAGGAGCCCCGCTGCGCTCCAGGACTGAGCAGCAGCAGGAGTCCGTCGGATTGGCCGCGGGCACCGCGGGTGATCTCGTCGCGGGGTTCCGGGTGCTCAAAGGCATCGGAGCCGAGGGAGAAGCCGCGAAACGATACCGAGCGGCCAGTGGGCGGGCGCGTGACCACGCGATCGCTGCGATGCGGACCGAGGGCGCGTACGTCGCACTTCTGCAGACGGTGTCGTCGATCTTCATCATCGCGGTGGGTCTCGCAGCGGGAGTCATGGCGGTCGACGGGCAGATGGGCCTCGGACAGTTGATCACCGTCGTCGGTCTGACTCAATTCATCATGGGCCCGCTCAACGCGATCGGCACCAACTTCGGCGCCGTGTGGAACGGCGCGGTCCCCAGCGCCGCGCGTGTCCTGTCGGTACTCCAAGCCGGCCCCGGAGTACGCGCCGGTGTTGAACGTGAAGCGACGGGACCACTAGAGATACGCGGCCACCACGGCATCCCCGACATCGACGTTCCGGAGCGAGGGCTCACCGTGATCAGCGCCGACCAGGCCGCTGCGCGCGCGCTCACCGCTGCACTGGCGCGCGAAGAGGCGCCTTCAGGGTCGTCTGTCCGAGTCGGAGGAGTCCACATCAACGACCTCGAGCTGGCCGCCGGTCGCACGGTAGTCCGCGTCGCGCCGCACACTCCGCACCTGTTCGAGGGTTCCGTCGTCGACAACATCGCGGCCGTCGCCGACAACGGTCAAGCGGGCGCCGATCAGGTCACCCGTGCAGTGTTCGCCGCGGCCTGCGACGACGTGGCCGCGGTCCTCCGCGACGGCCTGGACACACCGGTCGGCGAAGCCGGACAGATGCTGTCCGGAGGTCAGCGCCAGCGAGTCGGCTTGGCTCGGGCGTTGGCAGCCGAGTCTGCTTTCCTCGTCCTGACCGATCCGACGACAGCGGTGGACTCGATCACCGAGGCGACAGTCGTCGAACGTGTGCGCGCCGCCCGATCCGACGCCGCGACCATCGTGTTCACCCAATCGCCGGCGTGGGTCGCCGCCGCCGACACCGTTGTCCGACTCGACGCCGCAGCACAGGAGGCCAACAGATGAGCGACCGGCCCGATCACGTCTACCTGCCGGTCGCCGACTGGCGGCGCACCATCCGGCGCCTGCTGACGCATCTCGGTCGGCACAAGGCTCGGTTGGCGGCGGTTGTCGTCGCGATGGCCGCCTCGGGAGCCTTCGGGCTGGTGACGCCACGGCTGCTGGGATCCATCGTCGACGTCGTTGCGACCGGTGGAGACGCTTCGGAGGTGCTCGTTCGTGCGGGGCTGATGGCACTGGCGGCGATCGCCTGCGCAGGTTGCGCGGGAATCGGCATCGCCGCCGCCGCCACCGTCTTCGAAGCGGTGCTTGCCGACCTGCGCGAGGAGATGCTGGAGACCGTTCTGCGACTCCCCGTGGCGCGGGTCGAGGCTGCGGGCAGCGGAGATGTCCTCTCCCGGGCCACCGACGACGTGGACAAGGTGAGCGAAGCGATCGGAAAAGCGCTGCCCGCACTGCTCATGGCGCAAGCGGGCGTGGTCGTCACGGTGATCGGTCTGGCGGCGATCGACTGGCGGTTCCTGCTTGTCGCAGTCGTCACTGCGCCGCTGTACGTGATGACCGCGCGCATGTACATCCGGCATGCACCCGCCGTTTATGCCGCTGAACGCACTGCGGCGGCCGATCGTGCCCACCACGTCCTGGGGCCGGTGCAGGGATTGCCGACGGTCCGCGCCTTCGATCTCGGACGGCCGCTGAGCAACCGGATCGACACGCATTCGTGGGCTGTGGTCCGCCGCGCGATGCAGGCGGTGGTTCTGCAGAACAGGCTGGCGGGACGATTGAATCTCGGTGAGTTCATCGGCATGACCGTGATCCTTCTGGTCGGATTCGCGCTTGTCGGCGACGGCGCGATCACAGTCGGTGCGACAACTGCGGCCATGCTCTTCTTCCTCGCGCTGTTCGACCCGATCGGGCAGGTCATGTACGTGCTCGACGATCTGCAGTCCGGCGCCGCGGCGCTCGGTCGCATCGTCGGGGTTCTAGACATGCCGCGCGACGACGTGCCGTCCGACGACGGTCGAAACCAGGACGACGGCTCGGGCCTCGTCGCCGACGGCGTTCACTTCGGCTACTCGGTCGACCATCAGATCCTCCACAACGTCTCGGTCGCGGTTCGGCCGGGTGAGCACGTTGCGCTGGTCGGCATGTCCGGTGCTGGAAAGAGCACTCTCGCGACGATCCTCGCGGGCATCCACCCCGCGGGACGGGGATCGGTGACGCTCGGAGGGACGCCGGTGCTCGACATCCCGGACGCCGACCGGGCTCGGCGAGTCGCTCTCCTGACTCAAGAGGTCCACGTGTTCTCCGGGCCTCTTCGAGAAGACCTCATGTTGGCTCGACCCGACGCGGACGTCGAACGGATCTGGGCTGCTCTCGAGACCGTCGGCGCAGCGGACTGGGTTCGAGGCTTGGACGCGGGGCTGGACACAGTTGTCGGGGAGCATGGACACCAGGTTGACGCGATGGTGGCGCAGCAACTGGCTCTTGCCCGAATCGAACTGCTCGATCCTGACGTGGTCATCGTCGATGAGGCCACGGCCGATGCGGGCAGCGTCGGCGCGGGTGTACTCGAAGAGTCTGCAGCGGCTGTGCTCGCGGGACGGTCGGCATTGATCATCGCCCACCGCCTCAGCCAGGCCGCCGTGGCAGATCGCATCATTCACCTCGAAGGTGGGCGAGTGGTCGAATCCGGCCCGCATGCGCAACTGGTGGCGTCGGGAGGCCGCTACAGCGACATCTGGCGCGCGTGGGCGAATGGACGCGGCATCGTCTGAGATCGACGGCACAAGTGCCATTCACAAGAATATAGGTTAGGCTAACCAAAGATCGAACGATCCGCGTTCGGCGAAATGAACGAACGACTCTCGAAGGATAGAGGCAACACGTGCTCATGCGAACCGACCCGTCAAGCGTTATCGACATCGTGGGCATCGGATTCGGGCCGTCGAATCTCGGCTTGGCGATCGCGATCGAAGAACACAACAGCACGGCGCCGCAGGCGGATCGGCTCACCGCGACATTCGTCGAGTCGAAACATGCGTTCGCATGGCATCCGGGCATGCTGCTCCCCGGAACGACCATGCAGATCTCCTTCCTCAAAGACCTCGTCACACAACGCAACACGACGAGTGAGTTCTCGTTCTTGAGCTATCTCGCGGACCGGGGCAGGATGGCCCACTTCATCAACCATCAGACGTTCTTCCCCACGCGACGAGAGTTCCACGACTACCTCGGGTGGGCTGAGAAGAAGGTGTCGGCCGACGTTCGCTACGGCGCCAGGGCCACCGCCGTCGCGGAGGCCGACGGTCACCTCGTCGTCGAGGCGACCGGACCGAACGGGCCGATCACGCTGAACGCACGAAACGTGGTCGTAGCCGGTGGCCTGCGCGAATCGCTGCCCGAGGGAGTCACCTCCTCGGCTCGCCAGTTCCACAATCATCGCCTTCTCGATCACCTCGACGGGTTGCCGTCGACTCGGCACAACCGCTTCCTCGTGGTCGGTGCAGGCCAGAGTGCGGCGGAGGTCGTCGAGTACCTGCACGACAACTACCTCGACGCCGAGGTTCACAACGTGTTCGCGAAGTACGGGTACGTGCCCGCCGACGACAGTCCGTATGCGAACCGGATATTCGACGCCACCGCTGTCGACGACTTCTACTCGGCCGATGAAGCTCAGCGCGCTTCGCTCCTCAACTACCACCGTTCGACCAACTACTCGTGCGTTGATCTTGACCTCATTCGGGAGTTGTACCGCCGTGAGTACGCCGAACACGTCGATGGAGACCGGCGACTGTTCATGCGCGGTGCATCCAAACTCGTCGGCTCGGATGAGACCGACGACGACGTGCAGGTCACGATCGAGAACCTGCTCACCGGCGATGCGGAGACGATGGCCGTGGACGCGGTGGTGTACGCGACCGGCTTCACGCCCACCGACCTGAGCAGCCTGCTCGGCGACCTGGTGGAGCCTGATCAGGCGAACGGGGGAGTCGATCGCGACTACCGCGTCGTCACGACTCGGCCCATCTCGGGAGCCGTCTACACCCAAGGCGGAACCGAACACACGCATGGGCTCACGTCGTCGTTGCTGTCTAACATCGCGATACGTTCCGGCGAGATCCTCGAGTCGGTCCTGTCGGCGCGCGCGTTCTCTCGCACAGCCTGAACTGACACCGGCGAGAACACCCTGTGTCAGGGTGGAGACATGCTGCGCACACTCGCCGACGTCATGGGATCAGTCGCCGCCTCGTACGGTCTCAACGAGGCCAACCCGCTTGCGGTGCAACCGAATCGTGATGTTGTCGTCCTGCTGATCGATGGGCTCGGTGCGGAGCTCGTCGCTCGCCACGCCGATATCGCGCCGACGCTGAACTCCCATGTCGCTCACGTTGTCCAGGCGGGTTTTCCCGCCACCACGGCGACGAGTCTGACGACTCTCGCCGTCGGCGCCCCGTGCGCGGTCCACGGGGTGGTCGGTTACAGCTTCGCGGTGCCGCAGGCGGGCGACATCCGCACACTCAACGCATTGCGGTGGACACTCGATTCGGCACAAGGGCCAGATGCGCGCGACCTTGTAGAGCCCGAGGCCGCACAGCCGGTGAACAGTCGGCTTCAGGACCTCGCCGCTGCGGACATCGATGTCCATTACGTCATACCGGGGTACCAGGCGACCTCCGGGCTCACCCGAGCCGCGTTCCGGGCCACCGGCGTCCTCCACCCGGCCAAGACTCTGGATGAACTGCGCGACGGAATACTTGCAGTTGCGCGACACGACGGCCCGCAGCGACGTTTCGCCTACGCGTACTACCCCGATCTCGACATGAACGGTCACCTGCACGGGCCCGAGTCGTCGGAATGGCTGGCTGTCCTGAAAACCGTCGACGGTTTCGTCGCCGATCTGTTCTCCGACCTCCCGACCACGTGCACGCTGCTTGTCACCGGGGACCACGGAATGATCCGTGCAGGCACGGCAGTCGATCTTGACGCAGACGTCGACCTGCACCGGGGAGTTCGGTTGATCGCAGGCGAGGCGCGAGTTCGGCACGTATACCTCGACAACGCATCGGCTCGAGACGACGTGGCTTCGGCGTGGGCGGGAGCCCTGGGTTCTCACGCGAAGGTGGTCACCCGCGAACAGGCGTTGGAGGAGCACTGGTTCGGGTCGATGGCGCCGTCGGATCTCGTACGGGCGCGTATCGGCGACCTCATCGTCGTGGCCGAAGGCGACACCGTTCTGGTGCGGCCGGAAGCCGAGCCCATCGAAGCCGCGATGCCGGGTCACCACGGTGCGTGGACGGCGGACGAGCAACTGGTGCCGGTGGTGAGCAACCGATGATCAATGTCCGCGCAGTGACGGTGACGGCATTCGCTTTCACCGTCGCCATGATCGGGACCACGATTCCGACTGCGCTGTACCCGATCTACTCTGATCGACTCGGCTTCACTTCGCTGACGGTGACCGTGCTCTTCGCCGTGTACGCAGTAGGTGTGTTCACAGCTCTCCTTCTGTTCGGGCGTGTCTCCGACCAGGTCGGACGTCGCCCGGTTCTGATCGCGGCGCTTGTGTTCGCCGTCCTCAGCGCGGCGGTCTTCTTGGTGCCGCCGAGCCTTGTGACTCTCATTGTCGGACGGTTGCTCTCCGGAGTGAGCGCAGGCCTGATGACCGGCACCGGAACAGCCGCGATCATCGACCTGTATCCGGTGGGGCGTCGGGCCACCGCGGGCGTGCTGGCCGTCGCGGTCAACTCCGGGGGTCTCGGGCTCGGCAACCTGTTCGGCGGGGTTGTCGCCGATCTGAGCGCGTCCCCGCTGGTGGTGCCCTTTGCCATCCATCTCGGTCTCACGCTTCTCGCGATGGTCGGTCTGCTCGTGTTCGGGGTCGACGATCGACGACGCGGTGGTCTGGTGCTCCGTCTCGAGCGTTTGACCGTGCCGCGCGAGATCCGAGGGGCCTTCGCGCGCGGAACTCTGTCCGCCGGCGCGGGCTTCGCCTCGAGCGGCGTGCTCACCGCGACGACTGGGCTCTTCCTGGTGCGTTACCTGGGAATCTCCAGCCATTCGGCTATCGGTGCCATCGTCTGCCTGATCTTCACCTGCGTTGCACTAGGGCAACTCCTGACCAGGCGTATCCCGTCGCGGTGGGCGATGCCTGGCGCCTGCGGTGTGCTTGTGCTGTCGGCCGGGCTGCTCGCCTGGGCGTTGGCCGGTGAAGTGCTGGCGCCTCTCATCGCCTCAGCCGTCGCGGTCGGCCTCGGGTGCGGTGTGTGCATGAACGTCGGCTTGTCGACAACAGTCGAACGTGTCCCTGCGTCACTTCGTGGTGGCGTGTCGTCGGCGTTCTTCGCGGTCATCTACATGATGCTCGCGTTTCCCGCGGTCGGCGTCGGGCTCCTTGCGATCCCGCTCGGCCTCCGAGAGGCAGGCCTCGTGTTCGCAGGCGTTGTTGCGCTCCTTGCGGCCGCCGTCGGTGCGTCGGACCTGCGGGCCTCGGCGCAGTCTCACCCGTGATCCGGCCGTCTGCGGGAACCCTTTGCTCTCCGGCGGTCACGCCGGCAGGAGCGGGTCGTCGCCACCGGGAATCAATCATCTAGACCTCAGTCAGCCGGCGAAGGAACTGAATGGTGCGCTCTTCTGACGGGTTGTCGATCACGGCCGACGGGGACCCGCGCTCGCCGATGACGCCTTGATCTACGAACAGCACCTGATCGGCCACCTTCCGGGCGAAGGCGATCTCGTGCGTGACGACGACCATCGTCCAGCCCTGTGAGGCGAGGTCTTTGATCACCGCGAGGACACCGCCGACGAGTTCCGGATCGAGGGCGGACGTCGGCTCGTCGAGCAGCAGAACCTTGGGCTTCATCGCGAGCGCACGGACAATGCCGACCCGCTGCTGCTGGCCGCCGGACAGCTGGCTGGGATAGGAGTCGAGGCGATCGCCGAGACCCACGCTCTCCAAGAGTGCACGCGCATCGGCGGTGGCCTCGGCGACCGGCCGCTTCTGCACGATCACGGGGCCTTCGATGACGTTCTCCAGCACCGTCTTGTGCGGGAACAAGTTGTGGCTCTGGAATACAAAACCCGACTGCGCACGGTATTCGGTGATGGCTTCACGTTGCGGGCGAGTCGAGAAGTCGATCGTCGAGTCGGCCACTCGGATCACACCCGCGTCGGGCAGATCGAGAGCGTTCAACGACCTCAGCAGTGTCGTCTTTCCGGAACCGGAAGGTCCGATCACCGCGGTCACGGTGCCCTCGTCGACGGTGAAATCGATGCCGCGAAGCACCTCGAGTCCACCGAACGCCTTGTGCAGCCCTTGGACGGAGATCAGTTCGGTCATGATGCGATGAACCTTCCGAGACGAAGCTCCAGTCGACCCTGAAGCATGGACAACACCAGGCACACCACCCAGTAATAGACGGCGGCAGTGACGTAGAGGGGGAGGAACTCGAAGGTTGGCGCGGCCGCGATCTGGGCGGTGCGGAACAGCTCGGTCACGAGTATCACTGAAGCCAGTGATGTGTCCTTGACCAGGGAGATGAGGGTGTTGGACAGTCCGGGGACCGCGATGCGGGCCGCCTGCGGAAGGATGATCCGCCGCATGGTCGTCGCATAGTCCATGCCGATCGTCTGTGCGGCCTCGGTCTGTCCGCTCGGCACCGAGATGATCGCGGCACGGATGATCTCGGCGGCGTAACCGCCCACGTTCAACGAGAACGCCACGATCGCGGCCGGGAACGGCTCGACCTTGATCCCGATCTCGGGCAGCGCATAGAAGATGATGAACAACTGGACCAGTAGCGGTGTGCCGCGAATGATCGAGATGTAGACCCGCGCGAGCCAGGCCACCCCGGGTCTCTCGGACAGACGGGCAAGCGCGACGACCAACGCGATCACCAGGCCGATCACGAAGCTGATCGCCGCGAGCGGGATCGTCGTGGTGACCGTGGCTTTCGCCATCGGCCACAGGTTCGTGCGGACGAGATCCCATGTCGACTGAGGCTCGGCGGCCTTCTGGACGGCGCCGCTGGCATCGGTCTTCAGGTAGCGCTTCGATATCTCGCTGAGCGTCCCGTCGGCCTGCAGTGCTTCGATGGCCTTGTTGATGTCGGTGGTCAACGGACTGCCTCGCGGTGCGGCGAACGCGGACTCACTGCGCTCACCGACCTTCGCGGCGATCTTCACGGTGGTGTCACCGGTCTCGGCGAGGTACGCGTACACCGAGAGACTGTCGTTGACGGTGGCGTCCACCCTGCCCTGCCTCAACAGGGTGATGGCCTGAGCGAAACCTTCGACTGTCTCGACTCGGGCACCGGCCTTCGTCGCGACCCCGGTCCAATTACTGGTCGCCGACTGCGCCGACGTTCGCCCCTTGAGATCGTCGAGTGACGTGATCGACGTGTCGTCAGCACGTGTCACGATGACACCTTCGCCGACCGCGTAGGGGATGGACATCGAGTACTTCGACTCGCGCTCGGGTGTGATCGTCACCTGGTTCGCGACCACGTCGAACCGATCGGCGCCCAATGCCGCGAACAACGAATCCCACGGCGCTTCGACGAACTCGGCACGCTTGCCCATCTTCTCGGCGACGGCCTTCGCCACGTCCACGTCGTAGCCGGTCAGTTCGCCCGTGGCGGGGTCGTGGAAGCTGAACGGCGAGTACGTCCCCTCGGTTCCGAAGCGGATGACGCCCGAGTTCCCCGAGTCTGAACTCGACGAACAGGCCGTCAACAGACCGAGGGCCGCCACGAGCACGACGAGAAGCGGAACGATCGCCCGCACACGGGAAGTCATGGTGACCAGTAAACGCGCTCACCTTCGGTACGGGACCATTTGGGCCCACTCCGAGCGTGGAACACTGGAGGGATGACCGACGCGACTGACCAGACCAATCCGCGCGCGACCGTCATCACCGTCTCGGACCGGTGTGCGGCGGGTGACGCCGTCGACGTCTCGGGCCCGCTGGCGCAGCAGATGCTGATCGAGGCCGGCTGGGACGTCGACGTCGTGGTGGTTCCCGATGAACGCGAACGCATCACGTGGGCGATCATGGGCGCGGTGGACGAGAAGTCACGGCTTGTCATCACGACAGGTGGCACCGGTGTGGGACCGCGCGACGTGACTCCGGAAGCGACCGCGTCGTTGTTGAATCCGGAGGTGCCCGGCATCGCCGAGACGATCCGTTCCGTCGGCGTCGCGGTACTGCCTCAAGCGATGCTGTCGCGCGGCCGGTCGGGCATCGTCGACGGTGCGCTCGTGGTGAATCTCGCGGGATCGACGGGTGCGGTCAAGGACGGTGTACCAGTGATCCTGCAGGTGGCGGCACACGTCGTGTCGCAAGTGGACGGAGGTGACCATGATCGTCTTCGCGCGGATCAGTGACACCCCGCTCGACGTGACCGAGCACCTCGACGCCGTGGTCGAGCGGTCGGCGGGCGCCACAGCACTGTTCGTCGGGACGGTGCGCGACCACGACCCGGACGCGACCGGCCGCGTGGAACGCCTCGAGTACAGCGCTCACCCCGACGCACCGACGATCCTCACGTCGATTGTCGACGGACTGGACGCTCCGGGCATTCGGATAGCTGTCAGCCATCGTGTCGGTGATCTCGCCGTGGGCGACGTGGCGATCGTGTGCGCGGTCTCGGCCGCACACCGACGTGATGTCTACGCGGTGAACCGCGATGTGGTTGAGCGTGTGAAGGCCGAACTGCCCGTCTGGAAGAAGCAGGTGGAAGCCGACGGCACATCGTCGTGGATTGGCCTGGGCGGTCTCGTATGACGCCGCCGTTGGTCGATCGATACGGGCGCGTGCATCGTGACCTGCGGATATCGCTGACCGACAAGTGCAATCTCCGATGCACCTACTGCATGCCCGCGGACGGCGTTCCGTGGATCGCGAAGCAGAACCTGCTGACCACGGACGAGATCGAACGAGTCGCGGTCGTGTTCGCCGACCTCGGCGTCGACGAGGTCCGCCTGACCGGCGGTGAACCGCTCTTGCGGCCCGACGCCGTCGACGTGGTGCGGCGACTGGCCGCGATCCAGACGCGCGATGGCACGCTGAGGGTGTCGATGACGACAAACGGGATACGCCTCGCCGCGGTGATGCCCGAGCTCGTCGACGCAGGCCTGGAACGCGTCAACATCAGCCTCGACACGTTGCGCCCGGAACGTTTCCAAGAGTTGACCAGGCGAGACCGTTTCGGCGAGGTGATCGCAGGCATCCGCGCTGCACGGGACTCGGGCCTGCGCCCGCTGAAGGTCAACACCGTCGCCATGCGCGAGGTCAACGACGACGAGCTTGTCGACCTGCTCCGGTTCGCTATCGACCACGACGCCGAACTCCGCTTCATCGAACAGATGCCGCTCGACGCCGGACACACCTGGTCCCGAGCCGAGATGGTCAGTGGCGCCGAGATTCTGGATCGGCTCTCGGAGGCGTTCGACCTCACGGAACTGCCCGGTCGGGGCGCAGACCCCGCAGCCCTGTACTCCGTCGACGGCGGCCCACGCACAGTCGGCGTCATCGCATCGGTCACCGCGCCGTTCTGCGGCGCGTGCGACCGTGTTCGCATCACTGCCGACGGCCAACTCCGCAACTGCCTGTTCGCCCGAGACGAGTCCGACGTCCTCGGGCTCCTGCGGTCCGGGGGGTCGGACGCCGATCTGGCCGCGATGATTCGCAGGTCCATCACAGGAAAAGCGCCAGGTCACGGAATAAACGACGTGGACTTCCTCCAGCCCGACCGGCCGATGTCGGCGATCGGCGGCTGAGCGGGCCTCGGGTGTGCTGGCTCGTCAGCCGCCCGCGAACGGCGGCAGGACATCGACCGTCGCAGTGTCGGGGACAACGGTGTCGTCGGAGAGCCGGACGCCGTCGACCATGAGTGAACACCGTGCCAGAACGGCCGGGAACTCGACGCCGTTGCCTGCGGAGAGCGCCCGCCGGAGCTCACCGAGCGTCATCGAGCCGGCCACCTGTTGCTCCCGGCGCCCGGCTGCTTCGGCCGCGCCCGCGAAGAGCCGGATCCTCACGCGCGAGCCTCGATGAGAGCTGAGACAGCTGTCTGGGCGTCGGCCACCGTGCTTCCACGTGCGACGGCGAGACCGACAAGGAAGGTGCTGATCGGGCCGGCCGGACGAGCGACGCCGTGAGCCACGTCGCGCGTCAGATCGAGGAGCTCGTGCACCGGAACGTCGACATCACCAAGCCCGAGCTCACGGCTCAGGTCGGCGATCCATGCGTCGAGATTCGGTGACTGCATGTCAGTCATGGATTGTTCCCTTCGTTCGAAGCCGATAGTCCGCCACCTCGGCCCAGGTGTCCAGGTCGGCTGTGGCACCAGTGTGATCGTGGACGGCCCGTAAATTCAGGCCGTCGACGAGTTGTCGCATGGACGCCCCGTGTGGAGCACCGATCCTGGAGAGGGCGGACCCCAGAGCGGCCGTCCGATAGCGACCCGCGAGCCATTGGGCCCGCCCCGCGGCGTCGACAAGGATCACTCCGTCGTCGTCGCCGATGGGCTCGTCAGCGAGACGTTGGACGATCTCGGTCGCGCGCGGCAGGTCACACGCCAGTAGCCAGACGTCATCGTCTTCGACAGCCTGCATTGCTGCGGCGATGCCCGCGACCGGCCCGCCGAAAGGCGGGTCCTCGCGCAGAACGGTCACCCCCGGACGGGCGAGCGTGTCGGGGCCGACGGCGATCACCTGCGGGCAGGCCGCGACCGCCGCGAACACGTGGTCGATGAGACTCCGACCGCGCACCGTGATCGAAGCCTTGTCGGCGCCGTCCAGCCGGGTGGCGCGTCCACCGCCGAGAACGATGGCGGCGGTCATCGCTGCCAGTCGCCGCTCTTGCCGCCAGTCTTGCGGATGAGGCGGATCTGCTCGATCTCCACGGACTTGTCGAGACCCTTCACCATGTCGACGACGGCGAGTCCCGCGACAGACACCGCGGTCAACGCCTCCATCTCCACTCCGGTGCGATCCGCTGTCCGGACAGTCGCCGTGATCGCAACACCCACGTCGGTCACCTCCAGATCGACGACGGCGCCGTGCACGCCGATCACGTGGGCGAGAGGCAGCAGATCCGCAGTCTTCTTGGCCCCAGCGATGCCGGCGATCCTGGCGACCGCCAGGACGTCGCCCTT
Source organism: Gordonia sp. PDNC005 (assembly GCF_016919385.1). Classification (NCBI taxonomy): domain Bacteria; kingdom Bacillati; phylum Actinomycetota; class Actinomycetes; order Mycobacteriales; family Gordoniaceae; genus Gordonia; species Gordonia sp. PDNC005. Next base: position 1,939,093 of record NZ_CP070351.1, on the reverse strand, counting down.
CGGAGTCGAACCGTCGCGGAGGGCGGCGACGATCGTGGCAGTGCAACGAACAAAACCCGTCGCCGTTGCACTGCGCACCGTCGGCTGCTTCTCGGTCACGTCGACCATGCGGGCCTGACCGGCCGCGTCGAGGTGAGTGAACGGATGTCCCTGCGTCACGTCAACACCATCACTTCCACCGCTGCGCCTTCCTCGACCCGCTCGATTCCGGCCGGAACGATCGCCAGTGCCTGTGCGACAGACAATGAGCTCACCAGATGCGAGCCGCTGCCGCCGGCCGTGGCCGGGCGGACGGTTGTGTCGTCGAACACCACCGGCAGGACCTGAGTCCGCCCCGGCGGAGTGCGCCAGCCGACAGCAGCGCGCCTGGTGACCCGGCGCCGGTCGACGTCGGATCGACCGGCCAGGGTGAGCAGTGCTGGTCGTACAAACATCTCGAACGACACTGCGACGCTCACCGGGTTGCCGGGTAGGCAGAAATAGAGGGCGCCGTCGGTGCCGACGCCGAAGCCCTGGGGTTTGCCGGGCTGCATGGAGACGGGCCCGAACTCGATGCTCCCGGTGCGATCGAGTACCGCCTTGACCACGTCGAATGCTCCTACGCTCGCTCCGCCCGACAGTACGACGACATCGACGTCGACTCCGTCGAGCACGGTGATCAGGTCGGATTCGTCGTCTGCCACGGTGTGCACGGCCACTACGTCGGCACCCGCGGCGGCGGCTGCGGACGCCAACAGAACCGAGTTCGACTCCGGGATCTGTCCGCGTAGCGGCTCACCCGACGGCGCGATCAGTTCCGACCCCGTGGACACGACTGCGATGCGAGGCGATCGGCGGACGTCGACCACGTCGTGGCCTGCGGACGCCACCGCCGAGAGCTGCCACGGCCCGAGAACGGTCCCGGCGCCCACGGTCAGGGATCCGGCTTCAGCGTCTTCACCTGCCCGTCGAATGTGCGCGCCGGGGCGGGGTGCTGTCGTCACGATGATCCGGTCGGGCGCGGCGGCGCGGACCTCGGTGCCCAGATCAGTGTGCTCCAGGGGAACCACCGCGTCGGTGTCGGTCGGGACTGGTGCACCGGTCATGATGCGGGCGGCCTCGCCCGGTCCGATCGCCGGATCGAGCGACGATCCAGCGGGGACGTCGGCCACGACGCGCAGTTCGGCTCCTGCAGTCGCGTCCACGCCGTGTACGGCGTAACCGTCCATGGCGGAGTTGTCGAACAAGGGGACCGGCCAGCGAGACCGGACGTCCGAGGCGAGGACCCGTCCGAGAGCCTCGCTGAGCGGGACAGCCTCGACGGGAAGCGGCGCCGCGGCGTCGAGTATGCGAGCACGATGCTCGTCCACGGTTCTCACAGGGAAGCGGTCCTTTCGGCCCATGCGGCGTAGCCGCCGTCGAGCAGGGCGATGTCGGCGGTGGGGTGGACGGCTCGCAACGCCGCGGCGGCGACCCTCGCGCGGGGTCCGCGCTGGCAGTAGACGACGGTCAGTGTGCCGACGCCGACGGCGGCGGCGTCGGCGAGCAACATGTCGAGGGGGATCGGCGTCGCGCCGGGGATCGCTCCGGCGGCGACTTCGTCGGGTTCGCGGACGTCGAGGATCACGGTGTTCGGGAGATTCGGGTCGGCGAGCGTCGAGGTGTCGACCCTCCGAATTCCGGCGACGTCGGTCTGAGGCGCGAGCGGGACCTCGTCGATGCGGGCGGTGAGCCCGTCGAGGACAAGCATCCGTCCCAGGATCGGGTCGCCGATCCCGACGATCAACTTCACGGCCTCCGCGGCGAGAATCGAGCCGAGTTGGCCGCACAGAGCACCGAGTACACCCGCTTCGGCGCAGTCCGGGACTTCTCCGGGCGGCGGCGGGGCTGGGAACACGTCGCGAAGGGTGACCCCCAGGCCGGCGGGCGGCGACGACCAGAACACCGTCGCCTGCGCGTCGAACCCCAGCACCGATCCCCATACGAGTGGGATGCCGAGGTCCTCACAGGTGTCGGCCACCAAGTACCTGGTGTCGAAGTTGTCGGTGCCGTCGATCACGAGGTGGTAGTCGCCGAGTACCGCGGATGCGTTCGCCGCGGTCAGGCGCTCGACGTGTTCGACGACGCGCGTATGAGGCGACATCGAACGGATGCGGGCCGCGGCGACGGACGTCTTGTGAGCACCGACGTCGTCGACGCCGAACATGATCTGACGCTGCAGGTTCGACAGGTCGACGGTGTCGTCGTCGACGATTCCTATGGTTCCAACTCCTGCCGAGGCGAGGTACGTCAGAGCGGGCGAGCCGAGACCGCCTGCGCCGAGAACACACACGCGCGCGGCCGCGAGACGACGTTGGCCCACGTCTCCGATCGAGGCCAGCCGGATCTGCCGCGCAGCGCGGGTGTACTCGTCCGGCGGCAGGGACGGCGCGGGTTCCACCAGCGGAGGCAGCGGCATGGAACAACAGTATCGCCTGCTCGCTCCTTCCCGTCGACCTCCGCATTCACGGAGTACTTGGCCAAATGAACACGCAGCTGCGGTGCTAGGGTCGCACGATGACGGTCTTTCGGATCGGCCGCGCTGCCGAACTCCTCGGCGTCAGCGACGACACCCTCCGGCGGTGGATCGACGCGGGCCGCATCGAGTCCCACACCGACAAGGCCGGACGCGCAGTAGTCGACGGTGCGGATCTCGCCACGCTCCTGACCGCCGAGTCGCGTGATCCCGGTGATCCCATCAACCGTGGATCGAGCGCCCGCAACCGGTTCGTCGGCATCGTCACCGACGTGCTGAGCGACACGGTCATGTCTCAGGTGGAACTGCGCTGCGGACCGCACCGCGTGGTGTCCCTGATGTCGACAGAGGCGGTCCGGGAACTCGGCCTCGAAGTCGGTTCCCTCGCCACCGCCACCGTGAAAGCCACGACGGTCATCGTCGAGACGTCGGCCACTGCCGGAGAGGCCGATCGATGAAGCGGACACGGGCACTGATCGTTGCTGTTCTCGCGGCTGTCAGTCTGCTGGTCGCCGGGTGCGGAAGCGATGCATCCGGGACTCGCTTGACGATTTTCGCCGCGGCGTCGCTTCAAGGCTCATTCGACGAACTCGTCGAGGCGTTCACCCGCGTGCACCCCGACATCGACGTGGCGCCGATCGTCTACGACGGCTCGCAGGCGCTGGCTCAGCAGATCGTCGAGGGGGCCGACGTCGACGTGATCGCGTTCGCGAGTCAGAAGAGTCTCGGCCCCGTCGTCGACGCGAAGAAGTCCAACGCGGGTGTCGTGTTCGCGACGAACACCCTGCAGATCGCAGTCGCGCCGGGCAACCCGAAACGCATCACAGGGCTCGCCGACCTGACGAAGGGCGGGGTCGCGACGGTGCTGTGCGCTCCCGAGGTGCCGTGCGGATCCGCTGCACAGACTCTCCTGAAAGACGCGGATGTGGCCGTGACGCCGGTCAGCGAGGAGACGAGCGTGACCGCAGTCCTCACTCGCGTACGCAACGGTGAAGCCGACGCGGGACTGGTGTACACGACCGATGTCGCCGGGGCGAACGGGGCTGTCGTCGGTGTCACCCCGGCCAATGCCGCCGTCGCGATCAACAGGTACCCGATCGCTGTCGCCACCGACGCGACGCTCCCCGACGAGGCACGATCGTTCGTCGACTTCGTCCGGGGTCCCGCGGGCCAGGCGATCCTGCGAAAGCACGGTTTCGGCGCGCCGTGAGTCTGCCTCGCGTCCTGTACATCCCGGCTGCGTTCGGGACGGCGTTCCTGATTCTGCCGATCGTCGGCCTCGTGTCGCGCGTGCGCTGGGCGACGCTCGGCGACGACCTGTTCTCCCACGCGTCGATGACCGCGCTGCGACTGTCGCTGGTGACTGCCGCGGCGGCGACCGTGGTGTGCATCGTTCTGGGTCTGCCGATGGCTGTTGTCATGGCGCGCGCTGCGCGTCGGACGGCATCGCTGCTGCGGACCCTGGTCCTGGTTCCGCTTGTGCTGCCGCCGATGGTCGGTGGCCTCGCGTTGCTGTCCCTGCTCGGTCGGTCCGGTCTGATCGGGGAGCCGATCTTCACCTGGAGCGGCCACAGTCTGCCGTACACGACGGCGGCAGTCGTCGTTGCACAGTCGTTCGTCGCGCTGCCGTTCTTCGTGATCACCGTCGAGGGAGCACTCCGCACATCGGGGGTGAGTCACGAACAGATCGCGGCCACGTTGGGTGCAGGGCGGTGGCGGGTGTTGTCGCAGATCACCGTCCCGCTTGTGCTTCCCGGCCTCGTCGCGGGCACTGTCCTGGCGTTTGCACGGGCACTCGGTGAGTTCGGCGCGACCGCGTTGTTCGCGGGCAATGCGCCGGGAGTCACCCGAACGATGCCTCTCGCCATCTACACCGCGTTCAACGGGGTCGGTGTCACACAGGACTCGGCGGTCGCGCTGTCGCTCCTGCTGTTGGTCAGCGCAGCGATCGTGGTGTGCGGCCTGCGATCGTGGCGTGAGGACGCGGTCCGATGACGGGTTCGCTCTCCGCGGACATCGTGGTGAACAGGGGGCCGTTCCCCGTCACGGCGTCCTTCGATGTCGAACCCGGCAGATGTCTGGCGATCCTCGGGCCCAACGGGGCCGGCAAGTCGACGATCCTCGCCGCACTGGCCGGCCTCGCTCCGCTCGCGTCGGGAACGGTGTACCTGAACGGGCGCCTGCTCGAGAGCGCGGGTGGTGGACGAGTGCCTCCGGAGGATCGGGGAGTGGCACTTCTCGACCAGCGGTCACGACTGTTTCCGCACCTCACCGTGGAGAAGAACCTCTCCTTCGGTCCACGGGCACTCGGCCTGCCACGAGCTCAGGTGCGGACAGTCGTCGACGGGTGGCTCGAACGGCTCGGGCTCGCCGATCGGGCCCGGGCCAAACCTCACGAACTGTCCGGCGGACAGCAGCAGCGCGTCGCGATCGCGCGGGCATTCGCGTCGCGACCGAGCGTGATCCTGCTCGACGAACCTTTCGCGTCGCTCGACGCCGAGAGCGGGCCGATCGTCCGGCGGGTGCTTGCCGAGGAACTCGCGCGTACCGGGACCACCGCAGTCCTGGTGACCCACCAACTCGCGGACGCCTGGCAATGGGCCGATGAGTGTCTGGTCCTCGACCGCGGTCGTGTGGTGGAGCACGGTGCCCCGGACCAGCTGACGATGCGTCCGCGCCGAGAGTTCACTGCTCTGTTGGCCGGGTTCGGAGTATTGCGCGGCAGGTGGACCGGGTCAGCCCTGAACGTCCGCGGTGTGGAACTTCCGGGCGACGCGGAGCAGGTGCTCGCGGGACAGGTAGCCGTCGGAATCGTCGCCCCGCGAGAGCTGGTCGTGTCCACCCGATCGGGTCGTCCGGGTGTGCTCACGGCAGTGGTGACGGGTGTGTCGGTACAGGCGGGTGTGGTGTGCTTGGACACGGATGCCGGCATCTCCGCCGAACTGACGGTGGACGTGGCGCGGGCGCTGGGAGACGGCGCGCTTCCGTCCCCGGGCGACAGTTTCGACTTCGCACCTCGTGGGCTTCGGGTGGTACCGGCAGACGAATGAGGGTCACCGGACGTACTGTCGAAGCGTGGGACGAATTACCGCTCGGTGGCCGATCACCAAGATGTCGGTGGCGCAGAGCAACAGCACTCGAGTCGACGTGCTCGCGGTCGAGGAACCGCTTGAGTTGAGGGTCGGCGGGTCGCCACTGGTCGTGACCATGCGGACGCCGGGAAACGACGTTGATCTCGCTGCGGGATTCCTCGTCTCCGAAGGGATCGTCCGCCGCCGCGATCAGTTCGTCGCGGCCATCGCATGCGGGGGCCCGGGTACCGGAGGCGGCCAGAACACCTACAACGTGCTCGACGTGACGCTCGCCGCCGACGCGGAGCTGCCGAGCAGGGATCACGCACGATCGTTCTCCATGACAAGCGCCTGCGGCGTGTGCGGGAAGGCGAGCATCGATGCGGTGTCTACGGTGTCGACCTTCGACGTCGCCGCCGACGACGTCCAAGTGTCCGCCGACGACCTGTCGCGACTGCCCGACAAGCTGCGCGCCGAGCAGACCGTCTTCGCCAAGACCGGCGGACTGCACGCTGCGGCGTTGTTCGACGCCGACAGCGGTGAACTCCTCGTGCTCCGCGAAGACGTCGGGCGACACAATGCGGTCGACAAGGTCGTCGGCTGGGCACTCCGCGAGAACTTGCTGCCGCTGCGGCGAATCGTGCTCGCGGTGTCCGGGCGCGCGAGTTTTGAACTCGTCCAGAAGGCGGTGATGGCCGGGATTCCGATGCTGGCCGCGGTCTCCGCGCCGTCGTCGCTCGCCGTCGAACTCGCCCGCGACTCCGGAATGACACTCGTCGGCTTTCTCCGCGGACGCACCATGAACGTGTACACCCACCCCCAGCGGGTCGAGAACCCGATCGGCGTCACCGAAGGAGCAGTGTCATGACCGACTCGATCCACGGACAGAAGCAGGTCCCGGGGTTGCTGGCCGACATGCCGCGCCAGGGCGGGTTCGGCCCGTCGACGACCAAACCGTGGTCGAGTTCGCCGTATCACCATCCGGCGGCGGCGTGGGGCGCCGCCAGGTCGGTCTCGAAGGTGCTGATCTCCGAACGTGAACTGTTCGCGGGCACCAAGGCGATGCTGGAGATGAACCATCCGGTCCGCGGCTTTGACTGCCCCGGCTGCGCGTGGCCCGACTCGAATCACGGCGTGAAGCTGGACATCTGTGAAAACGGAATCAAGCACGTCACCTGGGAGATGACCCACAAGCGCGCCGACGCCGACTTCTTCGCCCGACACACAGTCGCGGAACTGTCCCAGTGGACAGACTTCGACCTCGAAGACGCGGGAAGGCTGACGGAGCCACTCGTGTACGACGCGTCGAGCGACCGGTACGTCCCCATCAGCTGGGACGATGCGTTCACGTTGGTCGGCGAGGAGTTGCGCGGCCTCGACAGCCCGAGCGAGGCGGCCTTCTACACGTCCGGCCGACTCAGCAATGAGGCCACCTTCCTGTATCAGCTCTGGGCTCGGGAGTTCGGCACCAACAACCTGCCCGACTGCTCGAACATGTGTCACGAGGCGTCCGGTCGTGCCTTGACGGCATCGATCGCCACGGGCAAGGGAACCGCGTCACTCGACGACTGGGACGCATGCGACCTGCTGCTGGTGCTGGGTGTCAACGCGGCGTCGAACGCGCCGCGGATGCTGACGTCGCTCGCCCATGCGGTCAAGCGCGGTGCGCAGGTGGTCCACATCAATCCGATGAAGGAAGTCGCGTCCACCCGGACGATCGTCCCGCACGAGGTCCTCGAGATGGCGATGTTCAAATCAACGGACACCGGCACCATGGATGTGCAGGTGCGGCCGGGAGGCGACCTCGCGCTCATCCGCGGCGTCGCGAAAGCAGTGTTCGAAGCCGAAGACGCGGCCCCCGGAAGCGGTGCGCTCGATCACGAGTTCCTCGACAGGTTCACCCGCGGGTTGGACGAGTACCGGTCGATCGTCGACGCCGCGACATGGGACGACCTGACCGCGCAGGCCGGGGTGAGCGAGAGCGACATCCGGGCGTTGGCGAAGCTGTACCTCGCGTCGCCGCGCACCATCATCTCGTGGTGCCTCGGCGTCACCCAGCACGAACACGGAGTCGACACGGTCCGCGAATTCACCAACCTTCTACTTCTGCGCGGAAACATCGGCCGGGAGGGGACGGGACCGTCGCCCGTCCGCGGGCACAGCAACGTGCAGGGCAACCGGACATGCGGCATCGACCACCGGCCGAAAGAGGCGTTCCTCGCCGCGCTCGACGCGGAGTTCGGGATCACCTCGCCGCGTGAGCACGGGCTCGACACGGTGAAGACCGTCGCAGGAATGAACGACGGGACGGTGAAGGTGTTCGTCGCACTCGGTGGAAACTTCGTCCTCGCCGCACCTGACACCAAGTTCACCGCACAGGGGCTGACTCGATGTGACCTCACAGTGCAGGTCAGCACCAAGCTGAACCGAAGCCACCTCGTCCACGGGCGCAAGGCGCTGATCCTGCCGTGCCTGGGTCGTACCGAAGCGGACGTGCAGGCGAGCGGAGCCCAGGGAGTCTCGTGCGAGGACGCCATGAGCAACGTCCAGCTGTCCGCGGGCAAGCGGAAGCCCGCGTCACCACACCTCAAGTCGGAGCCTGCGATCCTCGGCGGAATGGCTCGAGCGACACTGCCGACGAGCGCAACGCGTTGGGAGGCGATGGTCGACGACTACGACTTGATCCGAGACGCGATGTCGCGGGTGCTGCCCGGGTTCGAAGGGTTCAACGACCTCGTTCGACGCCCGCAGGGCTTCCGGATCCCGCAGGCGGCTCGGGAGCGGATCTTCCGTACACCGAGTGGTCGCGCCGAGTTCAGCCACGCGCCGACTCCCGATGTGATTCCGGCGTCGTCAGACGTCCTGGTCCTGCAGACGATGCGGTCGCACGATCAGTGGAACACCACGATCTACTCGAGTGACGACAGGTACCGCGGCATCAAGAATCTCCGCGAACTGGTGTTCATGAATCGCGCCGACATGGACGACAGGGGACTCTCCGAAGGCGCGTACGTCGACATCGTCTCGACGTCGAAAGACGGTTCGCAGAGATCCCTGAGCCGGTACCGAGCGGTCGGATACGACCTGCCACGAGGTGCGGCCGCCGGCTACATGCCCGAGATGAATGCGTTGATCGGCGCGGCGGATTACAGCGTTCAGAGCGACCAGCCACTGATGAAGAACGTGCAGGTCCGCGTCACCGCGTCGGCGTGAGGGCCACCCCGGCCGCGACGACTGCTATCCCCGCCGCGAGCCAGAGCAGCGGAGTCTGCCCTACGCCGACGACGCGTCCGCCGATGAACGCACCCAGAGCGATCGATGCGTTGAAGACACCGGCGTAAAGGCCCGTCACCTGTTCGATCCGGTCGGGCGCGGCCGTTGTCATCCACAGCTGACCGGTCACCGAGACGCCTCCGTAGGCGACGCCCCACAGCACGATCCCTGCCATCGCGGCGGCCGGCACAGCGCCGAGAGTCGCGAGGACGACAACGGCGACGGCGATGCCGACACCAAGAGTCGCCATGCACGCTCGTGGAGCCCGCGACGCCACCGATCCTGCGACGAAGTTTCCGACGAGACCGCCGACGCCGTACACGAGCAGCGCAATCGTGACAGCGGCTGCAGTGAATCCGGAGTGCTCCTCCAGGAGCGGCCGGACGTACGTGTACGCGGCGAAGTGGGCGGTCACCACCGACGCCACCGTGAACGCGCCGATCATCACGGCCGGACGCAGCAAGCGCGGCCGAACGAGGCCGGTCGGTGACTCGACCTCCGGTGGGCGACGCATCTCCGGCATGACGCGCAGCGCAACACCGCCGACGACTGCTGTGGCGACTCCGATACCGATGAAAGCCGCCCGCCACCCGAACACGTTCCCGATGAGGGTTCCCAGCGGAACGCCGAGTACTGAGGCGGCGGCCACCCCGCCGATGACGATCGACACCGCCAGCGGACCGCGTCGCCCCGGAACCAGTCGGGCTGCGAGCGCGGACGCCATGCCCCACACTGTCGCCATGCCGAGCCCCACCAGGAGCCGCGACCCCAACAGCGCGGGCAGACTGCTCGCGACGGCCGTCATCACGTCGCCGACGGCGAGCACCACGAGAGCGGTCACCAGGACCGTCCGTCGATCCCGTCCGCCCAGCAGGTGAGGCACCACGGGCGCCACGACTGCGGCGACCAGCCCGGTGACGGTCACCGCCAGCCCGATCGAAGCGGGGGACGTCGCGAGGTCGGACGACATCGGGGTGAGCACACCGATCGGCAGCATCTCGGCGGTCACCACGAGGAAGGTCCCGGCGGCGATCACGGCGACACAGGCCCAGGGGCGGCGCGATGCGGACGGTGGGGAAGGCGATGCAACAACAGGTGAAAGACATTCGGTCACACCATCGATTCCACCCGTGGGGTGCACGCCGATCAACGCCGACTCTCTCACTGATCGATCACTTAAAGTGATCGATATGACCTCACGCCAACCGACGATGCACCAGGTGAACGTGCAGCAGATCGAGTGCCTGATCACGCTCGCCGACGAACTCCACTTCGGCCGCACCGCGGAACGGCTCGGCTACTCGCAGTCGCGTGTGAGTCAACTGATCGGTCAACTCGAACAGCGAGTGGGGGCACGGCTCGTCGAACGCACCAGCAGGCGGGTGGCGCTCACACGCGTCGGCGAGCAGTTCGTCGACGAGGTGACACCCGCATACGCCGGGCTCCTGACGACCTTCCGACGTGCCCGCGACCGCGCGATGCGCGGCGCCCTCGAGGAGGTCAGGATCGGGTTCAGCGGGATGGTGTACGAGCAGGTGACGGCGGCCTTCCTGGAACTCCGCAGAACTCACGGAGTACGTGTGCACAGTGTCGATCTGCCACTGGGGTCACCGTTCACCGCACTGCTCGCAGGCGATGTCGACGCCGCCATCGTCGAACTGCCCTCCGACGACGACCGACTCGTCATCGGGTTCGAGTTCCCGGCGCAGGATCGACTCGTGGCCGTCGGTCGCGGGCACACCTTCGCTGATCGAGAGGCGATCGACGTCGAAGACCTCGCGGTCCTCGACATGCTGCACCGCGACGGCGACGCGCCCGAGCACTGGAAGCTGGTGCACACCCCGGTCGTCACCCCCAAGGGGCTTCCGATCGTGTCCACGACGGGTGTGACAAGCATGCAGCAGGGGCTGGTGCTGGCCGCGACCGGTGACCACGCGATGCTCGTCTGCCGGGCGTACATCGAGTACAACCCGAGGTCGGACGTCCGGTTCATTCCGGTGCGGGGGCTGGAGAACACGAGCCGTCTTGGACTCATGTGGCGGGCGGATGCGGCGGCGCCTCAACTCACGGCATTGGCCGAACTGCTCGCGACCACAGTGCGCTGACCGCTCCTTCCCCTTCCACCATAACCTCTGGAGGTGGGCTTGCCGCAAGGCCCCGTGGCGGGTGCACAATGGTCCACTCACCGACGAGAGGGCTCTGTGACCAGCACTGTTTTCCGACTTTCCGCCGCCGCCAAAGGCGCGCCCGGCCTCATCGAAGCCGACATCGCTCACCTGTCGAGGGTCGCCGCCCGGATCGTTGAGCAGACCACCCGGACAAAGGACGAACTGTCGGCGGCACGCCGTCTCACCGACCTGCGCGGCGGTGCCGGTGTGGAACGAGACCTGGAGATCCGCCGGCTCGAGACCCGCCTGCGGACGTTGTCTCGGCTCGGCGCCGATGTGGTGCTCGGCCGGATCGACCCGCGTGACGGCGAACCCGTCTACATCGGGCGGATCGGCCTGAGCGACGCCGACGGCACGACGCTTCTGGTCGACTGGCGCACACCCGATGCCGCGCCGTTCTTCGCCGCGACCCTCGCCGATCCCCGCGGACTGTCGAACCGGCGTCACTATCGGTGGGCCTCAGGTTCGATCGTCGACTACTGGGACGAGAGATTCACCGGCGACGACACCGCATCGGCGGCGCTGGACGCGCAGTCGGCGTTCATCGCGAGCCTCGGCGCGAGCAGGTCGTCCACGATGCAGTCGGTGCTCGGAACCATCGCCGCCGATCAAGACGCGGCGATACGTGCCTCGTCGCGAGGGGTGCTGCTGGTGGACGGTGGGCCGGGTACCGGCAAGACCGTCGTCGCGCTCCACCGCGCCGCGTACCTGCTGTACTCCGATCCCCGCCTGCAGGGAGGCCGTGGGCGGCTCCTGATCGTCGGACCGCACCGCCCGTATCTCGCGTACATCTCAGACGTGCTGCCGAGTCTCGGCGAGGAGGGTGTCACCGCCTGCACACTCGCCGAGACCGTCGACGGTGGAGAGCGCTACCCCGCCGACGCTGATCCACGTGTCACCGCGCTCAAGTCGAAGACCGCGATGGTCGAGGCGATCGAACCGGCTGTGGCGTTCTACGAGGAGCCACCACGCGACGGCACGGACATCGACACCGACTACGGCGATTTCTGGATGAGCCCCGCCGATTGGGCAGAAGCGATAGCCGCCGTCCCGCCGGGGACCCTGCACAACGAAGCCCGCGGAGACCTCTGGGCCGCGGTGCTCGACATTCTCGTCGACACGATCTCCGACAACGCCGATGCGGGCGTCGTGCGGGCCGAGCTGTCCCGCAACGCTGATCTGCATCGTGCGATCGGCAGGGTGTGGCCGCTCATCGAACCCGAGGATCTGGTCTCAGACCTGTGGAGTGTGCCCGCCTACCTGCGTCGATGCGCGCCCGAGCTCAGTGGAGACGAGATCGGCCTCCTGCAACGCGACGACCCGAAGGCCTGGACAGCCGAGGACGTCCCACTGCTCGACGCCGCGGCCCGCCGGCTCGGCGACTCGGGGGCCGCCCGCCGCGCCGCCGCGGCGAGAACCGAGAGCGCCGAACGTCGCCGGGTGATGGACAGCGTCGTCGACGACCTCATCGACGCGGCCGACGACGCAGGGAGTCTCGTGACCATGCTCCGCGCCGAGGACATCGCGGGAGTGATCGTCGACGACTCGGACCTGTATCGAGCGGAGCCGGATGCGCTCGCCGGCCCATTCGCGCACATCGTCGTCGACGAGGCACAGGAACTGTCGGACGCCCAGTGGCAGATGCTGATCGCCCGGTGCCCCTCGGGCAGCATGACGATCGTCGGGGACCGCGCGCAGGCACGCGACGGATTCACCGAATCGTGGGAGGAACGCTTCCGGCGCGTCGGACTGACTCGCGCCGCGCTCGGCGAGATCACAACCCGCACACTCACCGTCAACTATCGGACGCCGGCGGAGATCATGGCGGTCGCCGGACCGGAGATCACGGCAGCCTTGCACGACGCACGCGTTCCGACAGCTGTCCGGGCGTCGGGGGAGCCGGTCAGATTCGGCGTCGCGACAGACCTGGACACCATCGTCACCGCGTGGCTCGCCGACAACGACGGGACCGTGTGTGTCATCGGCGCAACCGCCCCCGTCTCCGACCCGCGCGTTCGAACGTTGACGCCGGTCACCGCGAAGGGACTCGAATTCGACCTCGTCGTCCTCGTGCAGCCCGAGCAGTTCGGAACGGAGATCGCAGGAGCCGTCGACAGGTACGTCGCCATGACGCGCTCGACCCGCGAACTCGTGATCCTTCGATAGGGTCCAGGTCATGGACTTCACGACGATCGGGCACGACCTCGACGACGGCATCCTCACCGTCCATCTGAGCCGCCCGGACAACCTCAACGCGTTCACCGTCGAGATGGCGAACGAACTCGAGTACACATTCACGTCCGTGAACACCGACGACTCGGTGCGTGCGGTGATCGTGACCGGCGACGGTCGGGCGTTCTGTGCTGGCATGGATCTGGCGAGCGACGGAAACGTGTTCGGTCTCGACGAGTCGGCCACACCGACGCTCCGGGACATGACCGACCTCGACGACCCTTCGCTCGAACGGATCCGGGACACCGGCGGTCGGGTGACCCTCGCGATCCATGCGTGTCGAAAGCCAGTCATCGCCGCGATCAACGGTGCCGCGGTGGGTATCGGCGCGACGATGACGCTCCCCATGGATGCGCGGCTGGTGTCGACGAAGGGCCGCATCGGGTTTGTGTTCGGCAGGCTCGGCATCGTGCCGGAAGCGTGCTCGACCTGGTTCCTGCCACGCATCGTCGGGATGCCCGCAGCACTCGACCTCGTGTATCGCGCGGACATCCTCGACGCGGCGGCCGCGAAGGAGGTCGGGCTGGTGCAGAGTGTGCACGAACCCGATGACCTGCTCGTGCAGGCGCGCGCGCTCGCCGATGCGTGGACAAAGGGCCGCTCGCCGGTGTCGGTGGCGTTGATGCGGCAGATGCTGCTCCGCAACTCCGCGGCGCCCGACCCGGCGGACGCTCACCGCGTCGACTCGCTCGCGATGTTCTACACGAGCATCGCGGACGGCGACGAAGGCGTCCGTGCATTCGTGGAGAAGCGAACGCCCGACTTCACCTCGCGCGCGTCGCAGATGCCGCCGTTCTACGCCGAATGGGCGGGCGAACCTCACTAGGGCGGTCGCGGTCTCCGTCAGCGTGCGGCGGCACGAACGTCGGCGTCCTCGTCGGACCGCGCGAGTACCAGCAGCTCGGCGACAGTCGGATCGTCCGCCCACGGTCGGAGCGTCTGCACCGCTGCTTTGCGGACGTCGCCGTGCGGATCCGAGACGAGCGAGGCCAGCGCAGCAGCCGACTCGGGGCCCGGCGCGACGGCAAGACCGGTCGCGGCGCCCTTGCGGACCTGCCACGCGCTGTCCTTCAGCGCTTTGCGGAGCAGCGCACTGTCGACGTCGGCGTCGCCGAGTGTGGACAAAGCGGCGAGCGCGGCGGCGCGGACCAGCGGATCGACGTCGACTGCGAGTGTTCGCAGAGTCTCCACTCCCGCGCCGACCGTCTCCAGGCCCTGCGCCGCGACGACTCTGACTTCTCGGTCGGGGTCGGCGGCGGCGACGGAGATGGGTGCGTGGGCGTCCAACGACACGAGGCCCCGTATCGCTTCGATGCGGACCCGGTGGTGCCGGTCGTGCAGGAACCGACTGAAGAACTCGACGTCGGCGGCCTTCAGCGAGCGAAGCAGGTCGAGTACGCCTGCCCGGACGAGGTGATCGTGCGAGGCCGCGGCGACGGTCAGCGTGTCGACGAATTCGGGCTTGCCGGCGAGGACCTCCACCAGCTCGCGAAGCGCGTCGACGGCGGACCGGCGGACGCCCGCGTCGTCGTCCCCGAGCACCGCGGCGAGGGCCCTCTCGAATCCGTCCGGGGTGTGCTCGGTGAGGGTCGCGACGGCGGTCCGTCGGACCGGAGCGTCGGCGTCGTCGAGATATCCGGCGAGTTCGTCGAGTGTCGGCGCCTCCATCTGAACGAGCTCGGCGATCCGCGGTGACAGGGGCTCGCGAGGTGTGGGCGGCGCGCCGGGACTCGCGACCGGACGTGTCGACCCGACTGTAGACAATCCGTCGCGTGGACCGACGTGCACGGTCGGCTGCTCGATCGAGATCACCGCGCGGTCCTCCGGCGGCAGATGATCGAGGCCGTCGACCGGCACCAGATACGGGGCGACGGGACGCCCGAGGAACTCCATCTCACCCGTCGGAGACTTCCGCAGGTTCAAGTGGTAGCCCCACGCGGCGTCGTCACGTTCCGTCAGGTCGTCGCGCTGGTGATAGAGGCCCCACCGGCTCTCGGTGCGCGTCAGCGAACTCCGGGCCGCGAACTCGGCGCAGTCGCGGATGAACGTGACCTCCGCGCAGCGCATCAACTCATGGGGTGTCCGAGCCCCCATCTCCGCGATCTCGCTCTTCATGCGTTCGAACGTCTCGATGGCGATTCCGAGCTTGTTCGACGTCTTGGGCGGAGCGACGTAGTCGTTGACGAACCGGCGAAGCTTGTACTCCACCTGCGGCTGCGGGGGACCGTCCGGATTCCGCAGCGGCCGGTAGATCAGTTCGTGAGCGTCCGCGATCTGCCCTGCAGGAAGTTCGGCGGGCGCCTCGACGTCCTTGGCCCGCTCACTGGCGTGGCGGCCGGTGAGCTCGCCGAACACGAAGGCGCCGATCATATAGTTGTGCGGGACGCATGCGAGGTCGCCCGCCGCGTAGAGCCCGTCGACCGAGGTCGCACCGTTCTCATCGACCCACACACCAGACGCCGAGTGTCCGCTGCACAACCCGATCTCGGAGACGTGCATCTCGATGTCATGCGTGTGATAGCTGTGACCGCGGTTGGCGTGGAACGTGCCGCGAGTCGGCCGTTCGGTGGTGTGCAGAATCGATTCGAGCGTGTTGATCGTCTCCGTGGGCAGATGAGACACCTTGAGATAGATCGGTCCGCGCGCGGAGTCGATCTCACGGACCACCTCGGTCATCATGTCGCCCGACCAGTAGTCGGAGTCGACGAACCGATCACCGTCAGCGTTCACCTGGTAGCCGCCGAACGGGTTGGCGACATAGGCGCAGGCCGGCCCGTTGTAGTCCTTGATCAGGGGATTGATCTGGAAGCACTCGATCCCGCTGAGTTCGGCGCCCGCGTGGTACGCCATCGAGTAGCCGTCGCCTGCGTTTGTCGGGTTCTCGTAGGTCCCGTACAGGTATCCCGATGCGGGGAGGCCGAGCCGACCGCACGGGCCGGTTGCAAGGATCACCGACTTCGCGGCGATCACGTAGAACTCACCGGTCCGCGTGTGCAGAGCCACGGCGCCGATGGCGCGTCCGTTCTCGGTGAGGACTCGTACAGGCATCAGGCGATTCTCGATGGTGATCTTCTCGCGCATGTCTCGTCGTCGGAGCACCCGGTAGAGAACCTTCTTGACGTCGCGTCCTTCCGGCATGGGCAGCACGTATGACCCGGACCTGTGCACTCGGCGCACCGCATACTCGCCGTACTCGTCCTTCTCGAACTTCACGCCGTACCGTTCGAGCCGCGAGATCATGCCGAAGCCCCGCGTCGCCGTCTGATAGACAGTCTTCTGATCCACGATCCCGTCGTTGGCGCGGGTGATCTCGGCGACGTAGTCCTCGGGTGTGGCCTTGCCCGGGATCACCGCGTTGTTGACGCCGTCCATGCCCATGGCGAGTGCTCCCGAGTGACGGACGTGCGCCTTCTCCAGCAGCAGGACTTGTGCGCCGTTCTCCGCCGCAGTGAGCGCCGCCATCGAACCCGCCGTGCCGCCACCGACCACGAGCACATCGCAGTCGAGTCGGATCGCGTCGGTGATGTCGGGGGCGCTGAACGCCTCGGCAGTGGTCGGGGTGGTCATGCGACGACCCTTTCTCTCAGAAGTGCACCGCTGGCGAGGGCGTCGGCCGCCTCGTCGCGAGCGGACTGGTTGGCGACGGACGCCGAGCGGGGGTGCGGCACGTCGACGATCCGGCGGATCCCGCGGCCCGCGTGATCGAGCACGACGATCCGGTCGCCGAGCAGCACGGCTTCGTCGATGTCGTGAGTGACGAATATGATGGTCGCCGGATGCGCGCGCAGTGTGCGGATCAACAGTTGCTGCATCGACTGCCGGGTCTGCGCGTCGAGGGCGCCGAAGGGTTCGTCCATGAGAACCGTGCGCGGTGCGCCGGCCAGGCCGCGTGCCAGTTGGACACGCTGCCGCATCCCTCCGGACAGTTCGCGCGGCAGATGATCCGCGAACTCGTCGAGACCGATCTCGTCGATCCACCGATTCGCCTCTGCGGAGCGCTCGGCCCGTGGCACTCCGCGCAGGCCCAGTGCGAGCGTGATGTTCCGGCGGACTGTCCGCCAGGGATGCAGCGCGTCGTCCTGGAAGACCATCGCGCGGTCCCTCGACGTTCCCACAACGGGCTCGCCGTCCGCTGTGATGGCGCCGCCGTCGATGGGGCGCAGTCCTGCGACAGCGCGCAACAATGTCGACTTTCCGCAGCCGGACGGGCCGGTGACGACCAGGATCTGACCTGCCGGATCGCCAGTGAGAGTCGATCGACGACGATCCGGTCGCCGTGGCGCAACGTGAGGCCGTTGATGTCGATTGCCGTGCTCATGAGGGCCTCTCTCCTCGAGGAAGCCAGCCGGTGACCCGGCGGCCGATCAGTTCGATGGCGCCCGATGTGAAGGCGCCGAGGGCGGCGATCGTGAACATTCCGACGAAGACACCCGGGTAGTCGACCACCGTGTAGCTCTGCCAGGTCTGGTACCCGATTCCGAGACGGCCGGAGATCATCTCCGCCGAGATCAGGCAGATCCAGGCGACGCCGATTCCGACGGACAGACCGCCGAACACCCCTGGCGTTATGCCGGGCAGGATCACTCGGAGCACAACGTCACGTCGTGTCCCGCCCATGGTCAGCACCGACTCCTCCCAGATCGTCGGGAGTGCTCTGACCGCGTGCCGCGTCGACACGACGATCGGGAACAGGGCGGCGACGAAGGTGATGAACACCATTCCCGCCTCATCGCTCGGGAACACCAGGATCGCTATCGGTACCAGGGCGATCGCCGGGATCGGTCGCGCCAACTCGGTCAGGGTGCCGAGGGTGTCACCCGCGAGCCTGGACCTGCCGAGCGCGATTCCGAGCGGTACACCGACGCCGCCGGCGAGGATGAAGCCCGTACCGATCCGGACGAGTGACTGCCCGATGTCGAGGTAGTAGGCGCGTGTTCCGAGGCGGTCGCCCCACGCGTCGAGGACCTCGATCGGCGACGGGACGGTGTCGAAGTGCAACCAGAGAACGACGTTGTTGGCCGCCAGGAGCTGCCAGACGCTCACGGCGACCAGGACTGCCGAGATCCGCAGCGCCCAGCGTCCCGCGTCGCGCAGGCCCACCGCGGTCGCCGTCCGCCGGGCGGAGACGGCCGAGGCAGTCACGACTGAACCTGTGCGAGAGCCTCGGCGTACGTCACAGGCGTGGCGGTCGGGTGGGTGGACCTCCAGGCGGCTGCGTTGTCTGCGGTGGTGAATGCGTGGAACACGCCGCCGTCCTTGAGCCAGACAGCGTGGTCCGCGAACCACCGGGTGCCGACGAGGGCGTCGGTGATGTACGCGGCCGTCACGGTCTTCTTAGCAACGCGCGCTGCTCGGACCAGGCGCAGGACTGCGGTCGCGTCGTCGACCTTGGTCGTCGTCGAACCCGAGTACCACACTTCGCCGACCGCCGTGGAATCGTTGCCGGTGCGGGCCAGGAGCGCCGGGTAGTCAGTGCCCGTCGCGCCGGCCGCTGCGCGCAGCGGCTTGTCGTCGACGAAGGTTCCGAGGTCGACGGGGTTCGGGAACTTGCCGATCGACTCGAGATACGGCGTGTCGGCAGTCAGCGCGTCGACCAGGTTCGGCTTGAGCGCCGGGTTGAAGTCGGTGCCTCCGGGGCCGTTGTAGAGGTACACCACCTCGGCGGGGAGGCCACTCGCTTCGGCGACCTCACGCGCTGCCTCGAGGGGATCTCTGACCAGAGCCTTCGTCGCGTCCAACTGTGCTTGAAGGAACGCCTCGACCACGTCGGGATTGTCCTTGGCGAAAGCGTTGCGTGTGATGGTGCCGTGGAGGGTGGGACGGCCGGACTGCGCGCCGTCGTAGATCAGCTTGGCCTTGTTCTGGAAGACGAGGAGACCGGGCCATGCGACGAACTGGGCGAGGGCGTCGACCTTTCCGCTCTCCAGGGCCGATGCGCCGACTTGCGGCTGCTGGTTGCTGACCTCGACGTCGTCGACGGGGATGTGGGCATTCGACAAGCCGGCCAGCAGAGTGCCGTGACCTGCGGACCCGACACTCGCCGACACCCGCTTGCCGCCGAGGTCGCGGATCGACGAGATCGGTGAATCGGGTGCGGTGACCACCATGTTCAGTGATCCCTTCGGCGATGACCCGGTCACCGACAGGATCGATGTGGCAGTCGCCGGGTTGCCGTTGGCGCGTGAGCCGTTGATGAGCAACGGGTAATCACCCATCGAGCCGAGGTCGATCTTGCCCGCGATCATGCCCGTGGTGATCGGCGCGCCCGTGTCGTAGTCCTCCCACCGCACGGTGTACTTCGTGCCGGTTCGCTTCGTGACGTCGTCGAGCCTGCGTTCGAAGTCTCCGCGCGAACGAAGCAGCGTGCCCGCGGTGACTGTGTTGATCGTCTTCGACTGATAGCCGACGACCACGACCGTCGAATCGCCGTCGGCTTCGGGAGAGAGTGAGCAGGCAGCCGTGGACGCGGCGATCAAGGCGGCGACGGCGGCCGCGACGGCAGGACGAAATCTTGGCATGGGAGACCTCGGGGCTGTGAGGGGAGCGGTTGGAGAACGTACGGTGCGCGTCAGCGCAGCAGATAGGGCATGTTGACGGTGACTGCGCCGGTGGGGCACCGGATGGCGCACGGGCCGCAGTACCAGCATTCGTCGACGTGCATGAAGGCCTTGCCGGACTCGGGATTGATGGCGAGGGAGTCGAGGGGACAGACCTCGACGCAGAGGGTGCAGCCGTCGATGCACAGCGACTCGTCGATCGTCACCGGCACATCAGTGCGGTTGTTGACAAGGCTCATCGGGAATCTCCGATCAAAGGGATGGTCGTTGGTGTGTCGCGGAATGCGGTGGCGTGCAGACTGATCCGGTCACTTCGTATCCGCAGGTACTCGAGATCGACGGGGCGAGCGTTCTGCCCGAGGCGAGTGAGCCGTTCCATGAGGAGGACGGCGGTACCGGGCGGGACGTCGAGGTTGGCCGCAGAGTGCGGATCGGCGTTGGCTGCCTCGACACTCTGCTCGGCCGAATGGAGGCGCTCGCCGGACACCACTTCGAGCAGGACGAAGACGTCTGTGTTCTCGATGTCGTGATCGAGGAGGGGTATCCCGACGTCGGGCGTCAGATACGTGAGGTCGAGGCTGACGGGTTCGTCGTCGAGGTAGCGGAGTCGTTCGATGTACACCACGTCGTCTCCCGGCGTGAGGTGCAGGCGATGAGCGACTGCGACCGGAGCGCGGAGCACCGTCGCGACGCGGATCTCGTTGCGGACGTCGCCGTGTCCGAGCAGGGTCTCTTTGAGTCCACGGAGTTCATCGATGCCGTGCTCGACTTTTCGGCGCACGACGTGAGTTCCGACCCGTGGTGCCCGATCGATCTGGCCTTGAGCGGAGAGCAGACCGAGTGCGTCACGAACGGCGTTGCGGGACACGTCGAACTCCGCGGCCAACGCGTTCTCGTCGAGTGCACCGGTCCGGTCGCCTCGGTCGATCTCGCGCCGCAACACGTCGGCGACAACGCGTGCGTCGTCGGCCCGGCGTCGGCGGGGGTCAGTCGTGATCGGCATGGGAGGGAGCCTATGGGCGTTTCGACAGAGGTCCTGATGGACGGCGGGCACGTCGCTCGCGCCCCGCCGAACCCGCCATGCCGTGAGCCGGCCGGACACCGCATGAACTGCGGTTATCCGGATCGGTCAGGGTGATTGCGCCACCCGGCCGAGGTGGGCGCGAATTGAAGTCAGTGCGCGCGAAAGTCCGTCGGTCTCGGTAACGTCGACCCCATGAAGCGTGCTGGAACATGTGCGGTGATGGCGGCGGTCGGACTGCTCTTCACGGCCCACGCCGGATCGGCAGCGGCCGAACCGGCCGCGAACGTGCTGGGAGTACGGCTCGCGCCGGGCACTGCCGGATTGACGCCGCAGCTCGCGATCGCCTACACGGTGGCGCGCTCGGACGCGCAGCGGGCCGGGACACCCATGCACATCACGTCGGGCAAGCGCTCGTGGGGCGAACAGGACCGGATGTGGCGCGAGGGCGTCCGCCGCTACGGCAGTGCCGCCGCCGCGAGTAGGTGGGTGCTTCCTCCGTCGAGGTCGACCCATGTGACAGGCCGTGCGATCGACGTGGGACCGCGGCAGGGAGCCGCGTGGCTCGAACGGCACGGGTTTCGATACGGACTGTGTCGGACCTTCGACAATGAGTGGTGGCATTTCGAGTTCACCACGGTGCCCGGCGTCCGGTGCGGACCTCGCGTCCCGGACGCGAGTAAGCGCTAGGTGAGTGCGCGCCGCCGCTGAGGGTGGCATAGCGAGGTAGGCGATTCCCTCGCAGATGCGGCACGATGTAATGGTGCCCGAGAACGTGGTTTCCGAAGAAGTGACAGGCGAAGTCAGTGAGGTCGTCCAGGTGAGTGCCCCGGTCGAGTCCACCGATGACGGCCGTGCGTACCTGACGTACGAGCAGTTCGGCAGGCGCTTCTTCGAGGTCGCAGTGACCGAGGCTCGTATCGGTGCCGCTTTCACGGCGATCGCCGGTGAGGAGTTCCAGGTGGGCCCGATCGCCGCCGGGCCCGGTGGTGTGGTCAAGGTCCAGGCCAACGTCAAGATCGACGAGCCGGAGATCACCCGGCAAGTCGCGGACACGATCACGTTCACGGTGAAGCTTCCGCTGTCGATCGGTCTGGTCGTCGACCTCAAGGTCGACCGCATCCGTTACGACGTCGACGGTCTGGTCACGTTGCCGCTCGCCGTCCGGTGCGCCGAACCGCTCCAACTGCGTATCGAGGTCGAGACGCCTAGGCCGCGCGACGTCTTCGTCGACGTCGCTTCCCACAACATCCGCGGATCGATAATCCGCTACCTCGCGCAGGTCGACGACGAGATCCGGCGCGTGATCGCGCGCTTCGTCGCCGACGAGGTCGACAAGCCCGAGGTCAAGAAGGCACGACTCATCGATGTCGACGTGGAACTCGGCCGAGCATTCGAAGGGATGGCATAGGAATGGCAGAGCAGGGCACGTACGTCGAGGCGAACCAGCCGTACGAGCGGGACACGCGCTACATCGAGACGCGGATCACGCGTGACGGGGCAGACGGCTACCCGGTGGAGGCCGGCCGGTATCGCCTCGTCGTCTCCTACGCATGTCCGTGGGCGAACCGGACGATCATCGTCCGGCGTCTCCTCGGCCTGGAGAACGCGATCAGCATGGGCGTGTGCGGACCGACGCACGACAGTCGGTCGTGGACGTTCGACCTCGATCCGGGACACCTCGATCCGGTGCTGCAGATCCCGCGGCTGCAGGACGCCTACTTCGCCCGAGTCCCCGGCTACGAGAAGGGGATCACGGTGCCGGCGATCGTCGACGTTCCGACGGGAGCCGTCGTCACGAACAACTTCCCGCAGATGACCATCGACTTCTCGCTCGAGTGGACCGACTTCCACCGCGAGGGGGCGCCGGACCTGTACCCGGAAGATCTCCGGACCGAGATCGACGAGGTGAACAAACTCGTGTATCGCGACGTCAACAACGGCGTCTACCGGTGCGGATTCGCAGGCTCGCAGGAGTCGTACGACGCCGCCTATGATCAACTGTTCTCTCGCCTGGACTGGCTCAGCGATCGGCTGAAGACCCAGCGTTACCTCGTCGGCGACACGATCACCGAGGCCGACATCCGTCTCTTCACCACGCTCGCCCGGTTCGATCCGGTGTACCACGGCCACTTCAAATGCAACCGAGCGAAGCTGTCGGAGATGCCGGTGCTGTGGGCGTACGCTCGCGACTTGTTCCAGACGCCGGGCTTCGGAGATTCGACGAACTTCGACCACATCAAATCGCACTACTACGAGGTGCATCGCGACATCAACCCGTCGGGAATCGTCCCGAAGGGCCCCGACCTCGCGAACTGGGCCGATCCGCACGGCCGCGAAGCGCTCGGCGGTTCGCCCTTCGGCCGCGGCACCGCTCCGGCCCCGCTGGTCTAGCCTCTCCTGCTCCTTGAGCGGATCGTCCCCCTGCTCCTTGAGCGAGCGGATCGTTCCCCTGCTCCTTGAGCGAGCGGAGCGAGTCGAAAGGTCCTTTGCAGCAACACCTTTCGACTCGCAAGCTCGCTCAAGGAGCAGGAATGAGAGCTCGCTCAAGGAGCAGGTTGGCAGGTTCGCTCAAGGGGCAGGTCTGCCATCAGGCTTGCAGACCAACGCTGCACTCTTTGATGCAAACCGACGCTCAAACGACAAACGCGGCCTTCCTGAAGGCCGCGTTTGTCGTTGAGGGTCGCGGCGGCGAAAAGGCGTGCTTTGAGCGGCTCAAGAGATGCCGTGACCAGAGGGGACGTGCGGATTTGTGCTTGCTGTGGCGCGTGCCGTCGTCTTAGCGCATTTGGCAACGCTCCCGAAGGGAGTTGACGTGTCACACAGAAGACCGGCTCAACACCGTCGCGACCTTCATTGACAAACGCGGCCTCCATAGAGGCCGCGTTTGTCAATGAAGTGTCGATCTGTGTCGAGGAGCGCAGCGTTCGTCAGTGAGGGCCGCGAAGGCGTCAGACGAGCGCTTCGTCCTTGACCGGAACGTCGTCCTGCTTCAGCTTCTTGACGGCGGGAATGGCGAGGGTGATGGCGACGCCGACGAATGCGGCGATCGCACCGATCAGGAAGCACCACTTGAACGCGTCGTTCGTCGGGACCTCCTTGACGCCCAGCGTGAATGTGGAACTGGTCAGGATCACGGCCATGACGGCGGACGACAGGGTGGTGCCGATGGAACGCATCAGTCCGTTGAGGCCGACGGCCGCGCCCATCTCGGTCATCGGGACGGCGCCCATGATCAGAGTAGGCATGGCGGCGTAGCCGATACCGACACCCGCCGAACCGATCACCGAGGCGAGAGCCAACTGCCACGGCGCGTTCATCAGGAAGTAGGCGCACAGGTAGCCGACACCAAGGATGGTCGCGCCGACCGCGAGGGTCACTTTTGCGCCGAACTTGTTCATCATCGACGCCGACACGGGTGCGAACACCAGCATCATCAGTCCGCCGGGCGCCATCCACAGGCCGGCGTGCAGGATCGACTGCCCCATGCCGCCTGCGGCCTCAGGGAGCTCCATCAGCATCGGCATCACAACGGCCTGCGCCATCATGCCGAAGCCGACGGCGATCGCGGCCAGGTTCGTCAGGAGCACGGCCGGACGGGCAGTGGTCCGAAGGTCGACGAGCGGGCTGGACTGACGCAGTTCGAAGGCGCCCCAGACGAGCAGGACGGCGATGCCGCCGAGCAGGAATCCGAGGGTGGCGCCCGAGCCCCAGCCCCAGTCGTTGCCCTTGGTGATGGCGATGAGAGCGCTCGAGAGGCCGATTGTCAGGCCGATGGCTCCGATGCCGTCGAAGCGGCCGCCGACGGCGTCGTCGATGTGCGGGACGGCGAACTGGACGAGCAGTGCGACGACCACGGCGAGCCCTGCGGCCACCCAGAACAGGGCATGCCAGTCGAGATCTTGCGCGATCCAGGCCGACAGCGGCAATCCGATCGCGCCGCCGACGCCGAGGGTTGCGCTCATCGCGGAGACCGCGACGGCGGTCAGCCGTGGGGGAGTGACCTCACGCATCAGGCTGATGCCGACGGGGACGAAGCCCATTGCGAGGCCCTGTACGGCGCGGCCTGCGATCATCGGGATCAGTGATGTCGACAGCGCACAGATCAGTGAGCCGACGACCAGGAGGACGGCGCTCGCGAGGAGCACTCGCTGCTTGCCGAACATGTCGCCGAGGCGGCCCGCGATCGGCATCGCTACGGCTGCGGCCAGCAGTGTCGCCGTGATGATCCATGAGGCGTTGCCGATGCTGGTGCTCAGCAGGGTCGGCAGCTCGGGCTGGATCGGGATGATCAGGGTCTGCATGAGTGACGCCACGAGCCCGCCGAAGCAGAGCACTGCGACGACGAGGAGTGCCGAGCGGTTCTGCTCAGGCGACTCGTCAGGTGCGGTGTCGAGTGACATGGGTGTCCTTCTCCGTGGATCTGAGGGGTACTTCGATTAGACTATGCACGGTACATATGCACGATGCACATTCAAAATCGGGCATGTGGCATACTCGGCTGCGACATTCGCGGAGAGCGGGGTGGAGATGGCTGAAGAGGGAGTATGCGTGTTGTCGGAGGATGACGACTCGATCTGGTCGTCGCCGGTGTACCGCGGTCTGGTGGAAGAGCTTCTGCGCATGCGCAAGCGAAGGTCCGACGAACACAACGGTGCGATTCTCGACGGCTCTGCATTCAGCATTCTCTGGCAGCTGAACGACGGTCGTGGTCGAACCCTCCGTGAACTGACGGACGCGCTCGAACTCGAACAATCGACGGTCAACCGGCAGGTGAACGCCGCGATCAAGCGCGGCTACGTCGAACGGTATGAGGTGGAAGGTCAGGTCAGCCGATTGCACCGGCCCACGGAGGAGGGACGTCGTGCATTCGCGCACGACGGCCTCCTCCGCGCGCAGCGGCTCGACCGAGTGTTCTCCGATCTCGCGCCGGGAACACCCGAAGGCCTGCTCGCCCAGTTGAAGGCGTTCAACGACGCCTACGACCGCACACTCGCATCCGACGGCTGATGCTCGCACGCCATCACCGCGGCCGCGGAGATGGCTGACGCCTCCGCCGACTCGGCGGTGTGTCCGACACCCGCAGCCCATCGAGTGCCGGTGCCTGCCGTCCACTCGACGAGGACGACGGTCACGGTCAGGCCGTCGACGGTTGCACTCCTGGCATGCCGATCGACGACACCGACGGGTACGCCGTCGCCGTCGGACGTCCGCGTGTAGGTCGAGAGGAACAGCGTCCACAGTTCGGTGGCGGTCACTTCCGCGCCCGACCCGTCGGTATGCCGCTGCACGGCGGCGGCGAAATCGATCTCGAGGCGACGCGGCAAGGTCAGGCCTGCGGCCGACTCGATGAGATATCCGATCCCGCCCTTGCCGGACTGCGAGTTCACGCG
Source organism: Gordonia sp. PDNC005 (assembly GCF_016919385.1). Taxonomy (NCBI): domain Bacteria; kingdom Bacillati; phylum Actinomycetota; class Actinomycetes; order Mycobacteriales; family Gordoniaceae; genus Gordonia; species Gordonia sp. PDNC005. The sequence goes on along the minus strand of NZ_CP070351.1, from coordinate 1,912,884 downwards.
GATCACCGCGTCGTATGAGCGACCGATGTCTGCGGGGTCGATGGGCAGATACGGCACCGCCCACGGGGCGTCGGATTCGGCGACGCCCCGGTCGGCGGCGTCACGGCTGTGCGCCGCGAAGCCCTTCCTGATCGCGTCCTGGTGAGTGCCGCTGAAGGCCGTGTGCACCAGGTCGCCGACATACGGGTGGCGCGGATGGATCTCGATTCCGTTCGCGCGCTCGACTACTCGCCGAATCCGGTCGATGTCGGAGAAGTCGATCTTCGGGTCGACGCCCTGCGCGTGCAGGTTGAGTGCCAGAGTGGCTATGTCGACGTTGCCGGTCCGTTCGCCGTTGCCGAAGATGCAGCCCTCCACTCGCTGGGCACCGGCGAGAACGGCGAGTTCGGCGCATGCGACGCCGGTGCCTCGGTCGTTGTGCGGGTGCACGGAGAGGATCACCGAGTCGCGCCGGGCCAGATTGTGGTGCATGTATTCGATCTGGTCGGCGTACACGTTCGGAGTGGCGATCTCGACGGTCGCCGGGAGGTTCAGGATCACGGGACGGTCCGGGGTCGCATCCCACAAGGTGGTCATCGTGTCGCAGATGTCGAGCACCACGTCGGGTTCGGTCAGGTTGAACACTTCGGGCGAGAACTCGAAACGGATGTTGTCTGCGTGGCCCGCGAACTCGAGCACGTCCTCGCCGCCTCGCACGATCAACCGCTTCAGGTCTTCCACGTCGCGCTGCAGGACCACATCGCGCCAGACCGGGGCGGTAGCGGTGTACATGTGGATCGCAACGTCACTCGTGATGCCCGCGACGGACTGCACCGTTCGCTCGATCAAGTCGCGGCGCGCGGGTGTGAAGACGACGATCGTCACATCGTCGGGAATCAGCCGCTGCTCGGCGAGCAGCCGGACGAAGTCGAAGTCTGTGGCGGACGCCGACGGGTACCCGACCTCGATCTCCTTGTAGCCGATGGAGATCATCAACTCGAAGAACTCCCGCTTGCGTGAGGGGTCCATCGGTTCGGGCAGTGCTTGGTTGCCGTCGCGGAGGTCGACCGGTACCCAGAGGGGCGCCTCGGTGATCCTATTGGACGGCCACGTCCGGTCGACGAGGGGAACGTCGACGCGATCGAACACGTCGCGGTAGCGGTGGGACGGCATCGGGGACGGTTGCTGGCGATTCATTGGGTGAGCCTTCTTCTGCGAGACCTTCAGACCGGCGCGTGAACCCCACGGAGAGTCGCCGGTCTGGGATCAGGACTCGCCGTGGCGGAGAAGGAGGAGAAGGCTCGAACGCATGGCTACAATGTAACAGAAGTTGTCAGACAAGTAGAGGTGTCCCAGTGACTCAAAGGGTGACGAGAATGCCGTTGGCCGACCAGGCCGCCGCGCTCCTTCTTGATCGAGTCCGTGGTGGAGAGTGGGCACTCGGAGCGAAACTCCCAGGTGAAACCACTCTCGCCGCGCAACTGGGGGTCGGGCGATCCACTGTTCGAGAGGCGATCAGGCAACTCGCGGGTCGTGGTGTCCTCACCAGCAGGCAGGGGGCCGGAGTGTTCGTTGCGGCACTCGACGCCGCCGAGGACCGAGCCGAAGTCCTACGCCGTGCATCGATCGTCGCGGTGATCGAGGCGCGAGTGGCCATCGAGGCGGAAGCCGCCGCCCTCGCCGCGGGTCGTCGGACCCCGGCACAGATGCGGGAGATCCGCCGGACCCTGGCAGCACGCGCCGAGGCCGTTCACGACGCGGCCGCGCACATCGACGCCGACCTCGCGTTCCACCGCGCCGTTGTCGCTGCGGCCGGGAACCCCGTTCTGACCGACCTGTACGACCTGTCCACGCCGCGCATGAGGGAGTCGATGATCGACATGCTGGCGATCGCCGGGCATTTCGGTTCCGACGCAGACCATGCCGCTCACGTCGTCCTCGCCGACGCCGTCGCCGAGCGCCGGGTGAAGGACGCCGCCCGCGCCAGCCGTGAACACCTGACCGCCTTGAAGGAGGCCCTGTCATGACCGCTGACCCTGAAATCGCCTCCGGTACCGAGGCAGGCGATGTTCTGGTGCTCTCGCAGGTGACGTTCCGGCGGGACGGCAGAGAGATCCTGCACGGCATCGACCTCACAGTCCGCGCGGGTGAGCACTGGGCGCTCCTCGGGCCGAACGGTGCGGGTAAAACGACGATCGTCGGGTTCTGTGCGGCGCAGACCCACCCGACGACCGGGACTGTCGACGTCCTCGGTAAGCGGCTGGGCCGTGTCGACATGCAGGAACTCCGCCGACACATCGGCCACGTGAATCCGCGTCATCCGTTGCGGTCGCCGCTGAGCGTCGTCGATGTGGTCCTCACCGGTATCACCGGAACCATCGACACGCCGATGAGGTGGACGCCCACCACTGAGCAGATCGACCGCGCGCACGCGCTGATCGACGACGTCGGACTCGGTGAACGGCGCGCGAGCACGTGGCCGACGATGTCGCAGGGGGAACGAGGCAGGGCGCTGGTGGCTCGGGCGCTTGCAGGCGATCCGGAGCTGCTGCTGCTGGACGAGCCCACAACCGGCCTCGACGTCGCCGCGCGCGAACAGCTCCTCGAGACGATAGACGGGTTGGCCGTCACCGCGCCCGACGTCGCATCCATTCTGGTCACTCATCATTTGGAGGAGTTGCCAGAATCGACGAGCCATGCACTCGTGATCGCGCACGGCGCTCAGGTGGCCTCCGGCCGTGTCGGCGACGTCGTGACAAGTGAGATCATCAGTCGGGCTTTCGAGCACCCGATCACGGTCGGCCACGACGCCGGCCGCTGGTCCGCGCGTGCGGTCAGGGCTCGAGAAGCACCTTGATCGCGGTGCGCTGATCCATCGCACGGTACCCGTCGGCCGCCTGCTCCAGCGGAAGCGTCAGGTCGAACACCTTGCCTGGATCGATGGTGCGTCGTGCGATGCGGTCCAACAGGTCGGGCAGGAAACGGCGGACCGGAGCCGGGCCGCCGTGCAGATGGACGGTGGAATAGAACAGTTTGTCTCCGGGCAGCTCCACGCCGTGCGAGACACCCACGTAGCCGACGTGGCCTCCCGGTCGGGTCGATCGGATCGCCTGCATCATCGACTCCTGAGTGCCGACCGCCTCGATCACCGAATGCGCGCCGAGGCCGTGGGTGAGTTCCTTGATCGCCGAGACTCCGTCCCGTCCTCGTTCGGCGACGATGTCTGTTGCGCCGAACTGGCGCGCGAGCTCCTGACGATCGGCGTGGCGGCTCATCGCGATGATCCGTTCGGCACCTAGCTCTCGTGCTGCGAGCACGCCGAGGAGGCCGACGGCGCCGTCGCCGACCACGGCCACGGTCGATCCGGGTTTCACATCGGCCGCGACGGCTGCGAACCACCCGGTGCCGAGCACGTCGGACGCTGCGAGGTACGCCGGGACGAGGTCCGCGTCCGGCGCCTCGGCGGTGGCGACGAGCGTGCCGTCGGCGAGCGGGATCCGCGCGTACTCGGACTGTGTCCCGATGCCGCCCATGCCGTGGACCTGCACACACCTGGACTGATACCCGGCCTGGCAGATCTCGCAAGTGTTGTCCGACGCCATGAAGGAGCCGACTACGAAGTCACCCGGTTTCACGGTTGTGACCGCTGAGCCGACCTCCTCGACGTAGCCGACGTACTCGTGACCCATCGGTGCGTCGTGGACGTCGTTGGCACCGCGATACGGCCACAGGTCCGACCCGCAGATGCACGTGGCCGCGACTTTGATGATCGCGTCCGTCGGTTCGACGATCACCGGGTCGGGCCGGTCGACGACGGACACCTGGCCTGGGGCATTCATGATCACTCCGCGCATGCAGTCCACACTAGTGACTTCACGGTGCCGCCGCCCGGGGGAATAGATCGCTACGGGGCGGTGTTGCACAACGCTGGACGATGAGGAGAGTGCAGGCGTGAGACGCGGGAGTTCGACGATGTTCGCCTCCCTCTCCGTACCCAATTTCCGTACCTACGTCACCGGGGCGTTCGTGTCCAACATCGGGACGTGGGTTCAGCGCGTCGCTCAGGACTGGTTGGTCCTTCAACTCTCGAACGGCTCAGCGGTCGCTGTCGGCATCACAACGGCGCTCCAGTTCCTTCCGGCACTGCTGCTGTCGCCGGTTGGAGGTCTTCTCGCCGACCGCTTCGACAAGCGCAGGCTGCTCATGGCCACTCAGTCGTGGATGGCGGTGTCCGCGCTGATCCTTGGCGCATTGGCGGTCGCGGGGGACGCGACCACGATGCACGTGTACGTGTTGGCGTTCGTGTTCGGCATCGGCTCCGCGCTCGACGTTCCGGCCCGGCAGGCGTTCGTCTCGGAGATGGTCGGCGCGGACCGGCTCACCAACGCGATCGGCCTCAACAGTTCCGCGTTCAACGCGGCCCGGCTCATCGGACCAGGCGTTGCGGGACTCGTCATCGCCGCCTTCGGCAGCGGGTGGGCGATCCTCACCAACGGCGTCAGCTATGTCGCGTTCCTGCTGGCGCTCGTCCTCCTCGACGAGTCGAAACTTGTTCGAAGCGAGCCGCTCCCACGGGCCAAAGGCCAAGTGAGGGAGGGCTTCAGATACGTCGCACGGCGCGCCGACCTCCTGATCGCGCTCGGGGTCGGTTTTGCTGTCGGCACCTTCGGCATGAACTTTCAGATGACAAACGCTCTGATGGTTCGCAACGAGTTCGGACTGGGAGCCCAGACCTACGGTGTCCTCGGTTCCGTGCTAGGCATCGGATCGCTGCTCGGAGCGCTTCTCGCGGCCCGTCGGAAGGCTGCCCCGAGTCTGAAGTTCGTCGTCGGCTCGTCGCTGGTGTTCGCCGTGCTCATCGGAGTCTCCGGTGCGGCGCCCACCTACCTCCTGTACGCGATCACCCTGCCGCTGGTCGGACTGTCCGCACTGATCACCCTCACGTCGACCAACATGTACGTGCAGACCAGTGTGGATCCGCAGGTCCGCGGGCGCGTGATGGCCTTGTACATCACGGTCCTGATGGGCGGTACACCGATCGGTTCACCGCTTCTCGGGTTGCTCGCTGAATGGCTCGGCCCTCGTGCGCCCCTGATCGGCGGCGCGCTGGTACAGGCGAGCATGATCGTCGTCGTTGTCGTTCTGGTACGGCGGTTCGGCGCGGCGGCGAGTACCGATCAGACGCCGACGACGCCGGAGGAGATCCACTCGGCGGACACCGCGGCGGGATAGCCGAGTTCGTCCAGCAGGGCACGCGTGTGCTGTCCAAGAGCCGGGACGTCGCCCATGGCGAGTTCAACGTCGGCAAAGCCCATCGGAGGCAGTAGCGCCCGAACCGGCCCGACGGGAGTGCCGATCGTGCGCCAGCGCTCGCGTTCGGCCAGCTGCGGGTGATTCACCAGCCCTGCGACATCGTTGACGACGGCTGACGGTATGCCTGCGGCGTCGAGTCGTGTCGTGAGGTCGGTCCCCGTGAACCGAATGGTCTCGGCGGCCACCGCGGAGTCGCACTCTACCCGGTGAGCCACGCGGTCGGTGTTGGTGACGAACCGGGGATCGTCGGCGACATCAGGACGGCCGAACACGCCGCTCATCAACGCCTGCCATCCGCGGTCGTTCTGCACCCCGATCAGGAGACGACCGTCTGCCGTCGGGAACGAGTCGTAGGGGACGATCGCCGCGTGCCCGAGTCCGTGCCGCTGAGTCTGTCGCCCGGTGTGCATCTGGATGTACATGGGGTGGCCGATCCACTCGGCTGTCGCATCGAACATCGAAACGTCGACAACACCGCCGCGGCCGGTTCGGGACCGCCGGAACAAGGCAGCGAGGATCGACTGCGCGAGGTAGAGGCCTGCTGCTATGTCGGACGCAGGCACTCCGGTCTTGGCGGGTTCGGTTGGACTGCCGGTCAGCGAGACCAATCCGGTCTCGGCCTGGATCAGCAGGTCGTACGCCTTCCGGTCGCGGTATGGACCGGACGTGCCGTAGCCGCTGATGCTCGCGGTGATCAGGGCGGGATCGGCAGTCGCGAGCTCGGCGGGGTCGAGCCCGAGCCGCGCGGCCGCTCCTGGGGCCGAGTTCTGCACGAAGACGTCGGCGCGGGTCACGAGTTCCCTGGCGATCGTCAGGCCCTCTGCCGACTTGAGGTCGAGGGCGATCGACTCCTTGCCTCGATTGAGCCACACGAAGTGACTCGCCATACCGTCGACAGCCGTGTCGTAGTTGCGCGCGAAGTCGCCCTCACCGACACGTTCGATCTTGATCACGCGGGCGCCGAGATCGGCGAGATGACGCGTTGCGAGGGGAGCGGCCACCGCCTGCTCCAGGGAGACCACGGTGATGCCCACAAGAGGGAGTTCCGACATGCCGCCCACGTTAGGCCATGTCTCGGACCTGGTGGCTCCTGCGGGTTCGTCGGGCTGAGGACGGCTTCGGTAGCCTGCTCCGGGTGAGCAACACTGTGCCCGTCGAGTCCGTGAACGCCCGAATCGCCCGTGAACTCGGCGTAGCCGAGGGGCGCGTGGCGGCCGCCGTCGCGTTGTTGGACGACGGTTCGACCGTTCCCTTCATCGCCCGCTACCGCAAGGAAGTGACCGGGAGCCTCGACGACGCTCAGCTCCGCCTGCTCGATGAACGCCTCCGTTACCTGCGTGAACTCGACGAACGGCGCTCGGCCGTCATCTCCTCGATCGAGGAGCAGGGCAAGATGACCGACGTCCTTCGTGCACAGCTGCTCGCGGCCGACACGAAGGCGCGTGTTGAGGACATCTACCTGCCGTACAAGCAGAAGCGACGGACCAAGGCACAGATCGCTCGCGAGGCGGGGCTCGAACCGCTCGCCGATGCACTGCTCGCCGACCCCTCGCGCACGCCGGAAGAGGCGGCTGCGGCGTACCTCACCGACGACGTCGCCGATGTCGCTGCAGCGCTCGACGGCGCGCGGCACATCCTCATAGAGCGAGCCTCCGAGGACGCCGAACTCGTCGGCGCGATCCGCACCAGATTCTGGTCGGAGGGCCGCCTGCGGACCGAGGTCCGCACTGGTGCGGAAGCGACGCCCGCCGCGCAGAAGTTCCGCGACTACTTCGACTTCTCCGAATCACTCGACAACATGCCGTCGCACCGTGTGCTCGCCGTGCTGCGCGGTGAGAAGGAGGAGGCGCTGTCGTTGACGTTCGACGGCGGCGAGGACGAGGCGTACCAGGCCCTCGTCGCTCAGACCCTCGGTGTCGACCTCTCGACACCGGGTGGAGCCACCACGTGGCTGACGGGCACCGTGCGATGGGCATGGCGCACAAAGCTGATGATCACCGCGACCATCGAAGCGCGGATGCGTCTGCGGCAGCGTGCCGAAGAGGAGGCCGTTGCGGTCTTCGCGACGAACCTGAAGGATCTGCTGCTCGCGGCTCCTGCGGGCACCCGTGCCACTCTCGGCCTCGACCCGGGTTTCCGGACCGGAGTCAAGGTCGCCGTCGTCGACGCCACCGGCAAGGTCGTCGACACCACAGCGGTGTTCCCTCATCAGCCGCAGAAGCAATGGGACCGCGCGAAGGCCGAACTTGCGGCGCTCGTCCTCCGGCACGAGGTCGAGTTGATCGCCATCGGCAACGGCACCGCGTCTCGCGAGACCGACGCGCTCGCCGCCGAACTCATCGCCGAGATCACCGCGGGCGGCGGCAAGGCTCCGGCGAAGGCCGTGGTCAGCGAAGCCGGTGCATCGGTGTACTCGGCGTCGGAATACGCATCGCAGGAACTGCCCCAGCTGGACGTCGCGATCCGCGGCGCGGTCTCCATCGCTCGCCGTCTGCAGGACCCGCTCGCCGAGCTCGTGAAGATCGATCCCAAATCCATCGGCGTCGGGCAGTACCAGCACGACGTCGCGCCGGCCACGCTCGCCCGCAGCCTCGACGCAGTGGTCGAAGACGCGGTGAACGCAGTCGGCGTCGACCTGAACACAGCCTCGGCGCCGCTCCTGTCGCGGGTGTCGGGTGTCACGCCCGGTCTGGCGACCGCGATCGTCGCTCATCGTGACCAGGTGGGCGCGTTCGCGAGCCGGAAGTCGCTGCTCGACGTTCCGCGACTCGGACCGAAGGCGTTCGAACAGTGCGCCGGCTTCCTGCGCATCCGCGGCGGCGTCGATCCGCTCGACGCGTCGGGCGTGCACCCGGAGTCGTACCCGGTGGTCCGCAAGATCCTGGACGGTGCGGGGCGGCCGCTCGGTGAGATCATCGGCGACACCCGCACGCTTCGTGCTCTCAAGCCGGAGTCGTTCGCCGACGAGCGGTTCGGTGTCCCGACCGTCACCGACATCATCGCCGAACTGGAGAAGCCGGGCCGCGACCCGCGCCCGGCATTCGAGACCGCCACGTTCGCGAGCGGCGTGGAGAAGGTGTCGGACCTGCGACCGGGCATGGTCCTGGAAGGCGTCGTCACCAATGTCGCCGCATTCGGCGCGTTCATCGACGTCGGCGTTCACCAGGACGGCCTGGTCCACGTGTCGGCCATGTCGGACAAGTTCGTCTCCGATCCGCACGACGTCGTCCGATCCGGCCAGGTGGTCCGGGTGAAGGTCATGGAGGTAGACGTCGATCGGCAGCGCATCGGCCTGTCGTTGCGTCTCAACGACGAGCCGGGGGACAAGGGCGCCCGACAGGAGGGCCGCGGAGGCCGGCCTCGCGCTGAGCAGAACAACTCCGGCGCCGGTCGCGGCGGACAGAATCGAGGTCAGCGAAGCGGTGGCGGTCAGAAGGGCGGCGGGCAGCGGAACGGCGGTCAGCGCGGAGGTGGCCAGCGTGACGCGAGCGGCTCGATGGCGCAGGCGCTGCGAGACGCGGGTTTCGGTCGCTGAGCGGAATTGTCGGACCCCGGCGGTAGCGTCCAGGCCATGAAGAACTCTCTCCTCAACATCACGTTCAACACGACGGACGCACTCGGTCTCGCACAGTGGTGGGCGACCGCGTTCGACGGTCGAATCGTCGACGAGAACGACGGCTGGTTCGTCTTCGTCTCGCTCGGCGAGAGTCGGCCGGGGTTGGCGTTCCAGAAGGTCGACGCCCCGGCAGGCGGAAATCGTCTACATCTCGACTTCGGGGTTGACGACATGGCCGCTGCCGTCGCCGGACTCGTGTCGACGGGCGCGACCGTTGTCGGGGAGCGGTCGATGCCCGGCTTCACATGGACCACACTCGCCGACCCGGAGGGCAACGAGTTCTGCATCGCCGAACACGGCTGACCGCCGAAGGTTGGGCTGTGGAAATTCGGTTGTTCGGCGGATATGTCGCGAACTAGCCTGGAGCAGCTATGAGTAACTCAGTCGTGCGCTCGGTGAAGGAGCGCGATCGCACGTTCGCCAACATTATGCTGAACACTGCGATCGCCAATGTGACCACCAGCTTCCTGTGGTTCGCCCTGACCTTCTGGCTGTATCTCGAGACCCGCAACGTGATCGCCACGGGTGTGATCGGTGGCGGGTACATGCTGATCATCGCGATGGCGAGCATCGGATTCGGCACCATTGTTGATCGATTCCGAAAACTCGTCGTGATGCGCGGGTCCGCGCTCTTCACACTGGTCATGTTCCTGCTCGCAGGAGCCGCGTATGTGGCGATGCCCGACTCGTCGGACGTGTCGCTCACCTCGCCGTGGCTGTGGGTGTTCGCGCTCCTGGTCCTCGTGGGCGCCGTGATCGAGAATATGAGGTCGGTAGCGCTGTCGACGACGGTCACGATCCTCGTGGACGCCGACCGCCGCGATAAGGCCAACGGCTGGGTCGGCACAGTTCAGGGTCTCTCGTTCATGGTGACCAGCGTGTTCTCCGGGCTCGCCGTCGGGTTCCTCGGCATGGGTCCGACGATTGTCATCTCGATCGTGTTCGTCGCGGTCGGCTATGTCCACCTGTTGTTCCTGACGATGCCCGAGGAGGAAGAGGTCGTCGCCTCCGACGCAGTCGGCGCGTTCGACCTGCGAGGCTCCCTTCGAGCGGTGCACGCCGTTCCGGGGCTGTTCGCGCTGATCATCTTCTCGACGTTCAACAACTTCGTCGGCGGCGTCCACATGGCGTTGTTCGACCCGTACGGACTTGAACTGTTCTCCGTTCAGATGTGGGGTGTGGTCTTCGCGATCAGCGCCACCGGGTTCATGGTCGGAGGAGCCCTCATCGGACGCTTCGGCCTCGGGGCCAACCCGATGCGGACGATGTTGATCGCTGTGATGGTCACCGGAGTGATCGGCGCCGCCATCTCGTTCCGGGCGTCGCCTGTTCTCTGCATCATCGCCGCCTGGTTCTTCATGGCGACGATGCCCGCGGTGGAGGCCGCCGAGCAGACGGTGATCCAACGCGTGGTGCCACTGCAGCAGCAGGGACGCGTGTTCGGATTCGCTGGCGCATTCGAGGCAGCGGCTGCTCCGGTGACGGCGTTCCTCATCGCGCCGATAGCCGAAGCCTTCGTGATCCCGTGGGCGGATGGTGACGGCGCCACCACTCTCGAACCTTTGCTGGGCACCGGGCCGGGACGTGGCATCGCCCTGGTCTTCCTGATCGCGGGCGCGCTGACGGTGCTCGCCGCGGCGATCGCTTTCGCGACTCCCGTGTATCGCAGCGTGTCGGCCGAGTACGCCTCCACAGCCGACGACGTCGCGGAGGAGGCCGACGACCCCGCTCGCGTCTGAGTTGTGCTTCTTACAGCTCGCCGGTGTCGACGACGCGTCGACGGACAGACAGGAGTGTCACGTCGGGTCGAGACGCCCCGTGCCGTTCAAGCGTGTCGAGCACGTCGGCGACGTGTGCGATGTCGGCGCTGACCACGGCGACGCCGACACCCGCGCGGCGGTGAAGGTCGAGATGGTCCGTCTCCGCGACGGAGACTGAATACTTGCGGCGGATCTCGGCGACGATCGGGCGGATGACCGAACGTTTCTCCTTGAGGGAGTGGACGTCGCCGAGAAGGAAGTCGAATTCAAGAGTACCGATCCACATAGAAGCGCCGACTCTACCTGATTCGGACACCGATCGGATAGAGGCTGTCGGCGAGCGACTTCTTCCGCCTGACGTTCTCCTGCACCGCTTCGGGCGTGTAGCCGCCCGCGGTGGGTCGGGCCGGAGTCTGCAGGCGGTCACCACCGGACACCACGGTCCACGCCGACCCGGCGTCGATCAATGCTTGATGCTTGGTGGCGTAGTAGTCGGTGCTCGCCGAGATCGCGACCCCCGAGTCGCCTGCCGCGGCAGCGATCATGTGCGGGTGATACCGAGTCGACAGCCAGGTGCCGCGGTTGACGGGAAGTCCGTCGCGCCACAGATTCCGGAACGGGATCACCGCCGCACCGTCGAGGCGATCGGCCAGCATCGTCGGGACGGTGTAGTCGTGGCCCGGGATGCATTCGACGACGGTCACGTCCCGACCGGGCACATCCCAGGCGTCCAGGGTGGCCCGGATGAACGACGCGAGCGCATCGGTTCCGGTCCGCCCGTCCCAGGAGAACGTGTCGGTGAGATCGCTCTGAGCGCACAGCACGACTCCGGTGCCGGCAGGGGTGCGAGGTCGAGCGAGGATGGGGGAGAGCCAGGCGTCGTCTCCGGTACGTGACAGCCCGGGGGCGCCTGCGAGCAGCGTCTCTGTCGGAGCGTCACGGACGTCGACGACGTCGAATCGGGAGGCGGCGCGGAGCATCGCGACACCCGCTGCACCGTCGACGGCGGGGGTGAAACCGGCACCGGTCGCAACGGTCCGCGCCCCGGTCTTCTCGGCGACGGAGGCCATCGCGGAGAGCAGAGCCGCGTGGTGCGGCCACACGGCGTTGACATATCCGCCGCCGACGAGATGGATCGTTCCCGCTCGGAGCAGCATGTCGATCCCCGCGTCGTTGCGGGGTGACGCGCCGAGCCTGCTCGCCGTATCGGCGACCCACTCCCACGGGACGTCGGGATCGACGTCCTCAGCGTTCGGGGACACCGAGTGATGAACCAGTTCCCACAGGGTGTCCACGAACACTGCGCGCCGATTCGCGTGGCGGAGCAGCAACGACGCCTGACCGGGGCGAGGGGAGTCGACGACGACCCGTGCCATCGGCCTGCGGAGTGCGATGTGCCGGAGCCACGCCTCGGTGATCAATTCGTCACCGAAGTTCGGGAAGCCTGCCGTGGTGACCAGATAGATCAAGTCTGCCGAATCGAGACGTGAGCGGACCTTGGCACGCACCGACCGGGTCCGCTGGGCGACCTCGGTTACGGAGGGAAGCGCCATCGTGTCAGTTCTCGCGGTCGCCGAGCAGAGTCGCGACGTGGTCGGGAACGAACTTCGACAGCGAACGAGGCGGACGGTGATAGTTTCCGGTGGCGATCGGCTTCTTGGGCAGTTTCACCCGTTCCTGCTCGACATGAGTGAACGGGATCGTGGACAGCAGGTGCGAGATCATGTTGATCCTGGCGTTCTTCTTATGGTCCGACTCGACGACGAACCACGGGCTGGTCAACGTGTCGGTGTGGACCATCATCTCGTCCTTGGCGCGGGAGTACTCCTCCCAGCGGTACACCGACTCGAGGTCCATCGGGCTGAGCTTCCACTGGCGGACCGGGTCGTCGCGGCGTGCGCGGAATCGACGGAGCTGCTCGTCGTCGGAAACCGAGAACCAGTACTTTCGCAGCAGAATGCCGTCGTCGATCAGCATCTGCTCGAAGATCGGAGTCTGACGGAGGAATCGGGTGTGCTCTTCAGGTGTGCAGAAGCCCATGACCTTCTCGACACCTGCCCGGTTGTACCAGGAGCGGTCGAGCAGAACGATCTCACCCTTCGTGGGGAGTTTCTCGACGTACCGCTGGTAGTACCACTGACCGCGCTCACGGTCGGTCGGTGCAGGCAGTGCTTCGACACGGCAGATGCGGGGACTGAGGTACTCGGTGATGCGCTTGATGGCGCCGCCCTTGCCCGCGGCGTCTCGGCCTTCGAAGATCACGACGACGCGGGCTCCGGTTGCTCGCACCCACTCCTGCAACGCGACGAGCTCGGTCTGCAGCCGGAACAGCTCGGCTTCGTACACGTCCTTGGGGAGTTTGGTTTCCGCGGCAGGTGCCGGATTCTTCGCCATGCGGACGATCTTAGAGGTCCGCCGCCGTCAGTTGCCCGCAGTCGCCGGTGCTGCGGTGAGTCGAAGTCCGATCGTCGGGTTCTTGACGTTCGTCAGGCGGAGTTCGTCGCCGTCCACCAATGCGGTGACCTCACCGTCGAGCGCCGCTGTGACAGCCTGCTCGACGTCCATCACCTCCGGTGGGCACATCTTGCGGGTCGTCGCGATCGGGCCGAAGGTGACCTTCTGCTCGCTTCCGGAGCCGACGACCGTCGCATCGCCGTGCATCTGGTTGCAGCCCGCGAAACCGGTGAAGGATCCGTCGGCTCCGATCCGCACGGTCGGCTTGACTCTCTCGATGACCGCCGAGCTCTCAACGGCTTCGTTCCGGACCAACGCCTTGACCGTCCACGTGGTCCCTGCGACGGCACGCGTCACGCGTTCGTTGAGGGTGAGGGTGACGTCGTCGCCCGTCAGCGTAAGTGTTCGGCCGTCCAGGCGCCACGTGACAGGGGATTCGAACAGCGTGTTGATCCAGCCGTCGACCTTGTCGCGGGGTGGCGGGCAGGCCATCATCGTGCCGACGAGGCCGCTGACGGTGATCGTCTCGCCCTCGAACGCCGCCGTTCCGCCGTGTCCGTTGCAGCCGCCGTTCACGCTGATCTGGCCTTTGGCGCCGAACGACACAGTGAGCGGTCCGTTGCCGGGCACAACCTTGTTCGTGGCGTCGTCCGACACGAAGGTCTTGCCGTCGAGCACCGCGGGATCCGATGTCGACGACGCCGTGGACGACGAGTCTGAACCGCACGAGGCGACCCCGAGTGTCAATGCGCCGATGGCGGCGATCACGGGGAGGAGCCGGGTCCGGCGGATGGGGCCACGATCGTGTCGGTGTTCCATGACGGCAACGGTAGTGCAGCCGCACCGGTCGATCATGCGCCGCGCCGCGTACGGTAGATCACGATCGGACACCACCATCACGTGAGGAACAGGTAGCTAGTGGGTAAGTTCTCGAACGCCATGTGGCGCCTGCTCGGCGCTCAGGCGTCGCGCAACCAGTCGCAGTCCATCTCGTTGATCGAGCAGTCACACGAGCACGAGTCGTGGGCTCAGGAACTCAAAGACGATGAATTCGCACGCGAGGCGGCTGAACTCGAGATCGAGACCGTCGACGGCCGGGTGAAGTTCCTCGCTCTGATCCGAGAGGGCGGCTCCCGTGCGGTGTCGATGACGCCGTTCGACGTCCAGTTGCAGGGCGCCCTCCGCATGCTCGACGGCGATGTCGTGGAGATGGCGACCGGTGAAGGCAAGACGCTTGCCGGCGCGATCGCGGCGATCGGGTACGCGCTCGAAGGAAAACACGTGCACGTCGTCTCGGTGAACGACTACCTCGCCGGTCGCGATGCGGAGTGGATGCGTCCCCTGTACGACCTCTTCGGCGTGACCGTCGGAGCCATCTCCGAGCACTCCACTCGTGACGAGCGGCGCGCCGCATACGAATCCGATGTCACGTACGCGTCGGTCAATGAGATCGGCTTCGACGTTCTGCGCGACCAGCTGGCGCTGCACGAGGACGAACTCGTCGCTCCAGTTCCCGAGGTGGTTCTGGTCGACGAAGCCGACTCGGTGCTCGTCGACGAGGCACTCGTTCCCCTGATCCTGGCGGGCTCGACCGAGGCCGAGACGCCCAACAGCGCGATTCACGAAGTCGTCTCGCACCTCAAGAGCAAGCACTACGACGTCGACACCGACGGACGCAACGTCTCCCTGACGGAAGAGGGGGCGCGGTTCGTCGAAGACACGCTCGGCGGCATCGACCTCTACGGCGACGACCACGTCGGCACGACGCTTGTCCATGTGAACGTCGCGCTCTACGCCTACTACCTGCTCGAACGCGACGTGCACTACATCGTGCGCGACGGTGGCGTCCACCTGATCAACGCTTCACGTGGTCGCGTGGCGCGCCTGCAGCGCTGGCCGGACGGTGTCCAGGCCGCAGTCGAGTACAAGGAGGGCCTCAAGCCCACCGCGGCGGGCGAGGTGATCGACACGATCACCGTTCAGGCGTTGATGAGCCGCTACCCACGCGTGGCGGGCATGACCGGAACGGCCATCGCGGCGGGTGAACAGCTTCGACAGTTCTACAATCTCGGCGTATCTCAGATCCCGTCGAACATGCCGAACATTCGTGAGGACGAGCCGGACCGCGTCTACGACAACAAGGCCAACAAGATGGAGGCCGTCGTCGACTATGTGCATACCGTCCACGAGACGGGACAGCCGGTCCTGATCGGTACGCACGATGTCGCGCAGTCCGAAGAGCTCGCGTACTTCTTGGAACGCGCAGGTGTCACGTCGGTGGTGCTGAACGCCAAGAACGATCCCGAAGAGGCCGCGATCATCGCCGAGGCCGGCCGCAAGGGCGCGGTAACCGTGTCGACGCAGATGGCGGGCCGCGGCACCGACATCCGACTCGGCGGATCGGACGGCGACGACGAGGCGCGCGACGAGGTCGTGGAGCTCGGCGGCCTGTGTGTGGTCGGAACCGGTCGGTACGACACCGAGCGCCTGGACAATCAGCTTCGCGGACGTGCAGGCCGCCAGGGCGACCCGGGCCGGTCGGTCTTCTTCTCGAGCCTAGAGGACCCGCTCGTCACCAAGAACCACACGCATCTTCGCGAGTCGCAGCCGATCGACAGCGACGGCTCGATGGGACCTCGCGGTGTGGAGATCGTCCAGCAGGCGCAGCGGATCGCCGAAGGCGCGATGCTGCAGCTGCACGCGAACACGTGGAACTTCAACGCGCAGGTCAACGAGCAGCGCAATTCGATCGTGCGTCGACGCATGTCGATCCTCAAGACCGACCAGGCGCTCACCGACCTGAAGGAACTCGAGGCCGAGCGTTACGGGGAACTGTCGAAGACGATCGGTGACGACGTCCTCGAAGACGTGGCACGGCAGATCGTGCTGTTCCACCTCGACCGCGCGTGGGCCGATCATCTGGCGTACGTGGCCGATGTGCAGGCCAGCATCCATCTCCGCGCTCTCGGTCAGCAGAGTCCGCTGGAGGAGTTCCACAAGCTGATCTTCGCCGAGTTCACCAAACTCGTCGATGAGGCGATGGAGGCGGCGCGCGAGACCTTCACGACCGCGACGATCACCGCAGACGGCATCGACTTCGACGACGCCGACATGCACCGCTCGACGATGACCTGGACCTACCTGGTCCACGAGAATCATTTCGCATCCGCGGGCGCACAGGCCGTCCAGGGGATCGTGGGCATCTTCCGGTGACCGAGGAGCCGTCGCCGCGGGTCGCGCCGGAAAAGAGCGACGCGATCTGGACGGTGCCGAACGCGCTGAGTGTGCTGCGTCTGGCGTTGATCCCGGTGTTCATCTGGCTCCTCATGGTGGAGGAGTCGGCGGGCTGGGCGTTTGTGGTGCTGTTCGTGTCCGGTCTCACCGACTGGCTCGACGGCAAGCTCGCGCGTTGGCTCGGGCAGTCGTCCAAACTCGGCGCGCTGCTCGACCCGGCGGCCGACCGCCTGTACGTCATCGTCATCCCGATCTGTTTCGGTCTACGTGAGTTCGTGCCGTGGTGGCTTATCGCGGTGATCGTCGGACGAGACGTGCTGTTGTTCGCGACGGCGCCGTTGCTTGCGTCTCGCGGCGTCCGTGCCCTTCCGACTCTCTACGTGGGGAAGGCGGCGACGTTCGCGCTGATGAGTTCGTTTCCGTGGCTGTTGGCAGGTCAGATCGACGGACTCGTCGGGACGATCACGTACCCGTTCGGGTGGGCTTTCCTGCTGTGGGGTGTTGGTCTGTACGTGTGGACTCTCGTCCTGTACTGGATTCAGACGATCGACGTCGTCCGTACGATGCCGTCGGTTCGGGCCTGAATCTGCGCCCTCCGCCATATCGACGGCAACGCAGACGATAGAGTTCTGTTCCGTCACGTCGGGGGAAGTGCTCCTGGCGTCGTAGTCCGTCCGAACCAGAGAGGCAGTTGTCGTGAGCGACACGAAGATCCCCGAGAATCTGAAGTACACCGCCGAGCACGAGTGGATCTCGAAGGTGGGCGACAAGACCGTCCGCATCGGTATCACC
Source organism: Gordonia sp. PDNC005 (assembly GCF_016919385.1). Lineage (NCBI taxonomy): Bacteria > Bacillati > Actinomycetota > Actinomycetes > Mycobacteriales > Gordoniaceae > Gordonia > Gordonia sp. PDNC005. The sequence goes on along the minus strand of NZ_CP070351.1, from coordinate 1,895,736 downwards.
GACTTCGCGCAGGACGCGCTCGGCGACGTCGTGTTCGTCCAGCTCCCCGACACCGACAGCGCAGTCGAGACCGGCGAATCGTTCGCCGAGGTCGAGTCGACCAAGAGCGTCTCCGACATCTACGGTCCGATCGACGGAACCGTCTCGGCGGCGAACGACGCCCTCGACGGGGCACCGGAACTGGTCAACTCGTCGCCCTACGACGACGGCTGGCTGGTGGAGATCACCGTCGGCGACGACGTCGATCTCGACGCCGTCCTCGACGACCTGCTCGACGCTGCCGGCTACGCCGCAGTCATCGGCAGCTGAGCGGCCGCAATCTGAACGATTGGCTAACGATCCGTCACGTCAGCGTCGACGAACTCTCACCGAGTCGGTGGGGGCGGATATGATTACCAGTGTTCGTTCATTCCCGCCCGACCCTGGGTGGTGAGTGGACAATAACGGTAAGTTCGGATGTGACCATCCGGATCTGCCGGCTAGCAGCCGTTTCAACGTCGAAACGCGATCTGTTGCACACGAATAGGCGAGCGGTCGCACAGTTCGGGAACCCCGGACCAGGCGATCGCAGTGGTTAAGGAGATGTGGTGACCGGTAACGACAACGGTTTTGAGGCGCCTGTGGAGACGACTTCGGTCTTCCGCGAGGAGTTCATCAAGGAGATCGATGCTCCCGCGACGACGGGTGAGCCCGCCGACACCGGTGTGGAGCGTCTCTCGCCCGGCACCGCGCTGCTGGTGGTCAAGCGCGGCCCGAACGCGGGCTCGCGCTTCCTGCTCGACCAGGCGGCGACGTCGTCGGGCCGTCACCCCGACAGCGACATCTTCTTGGACGACGTCACTGTGAGCCGTCGCCACGCGGAGTTCCGTCGTGACGGAGACGACTTCCAGGTCGTCGACGTCGGCAGCCTCAACGGCACGTACGTCAATCGCGAGCCGGTCGACACCGCGACCCTGGCCAACGGCGACGAGGTCCAGATCGGCAAGTTCCGTCTGGTGTTCCTCGCTGGACCCCGCGCAGGGGAAGCGTGAGCGCTTCCGCTGCACGTTCGGACGCCGGCGGCGATGCTGCGATGTCGATCGGGTCGGTTCTGGCGATCCTCAGTGAGGATTTCCCGGACGTCACGATCTCGAAGATCCGCTTCCTGGAAGCGGAGGGGCTCGTCACCCCGGAGCGCGCCCCGTCGGGCTACCGTCGCTTCAGCAACGCGGACTGCGAACGCCTGCGGTTCGTCCTGACGGCGCAGCGTGACCGCTACCTGCCGCTCAAGGTGATCCGGGAGCAGCTCGACGCCATCGACGGCCAGACGTCCGAGGCGGCAGGCGGCGCTCGCCTGCTGACCTCGGCTCGAACGGCCGTCGCACCCGCCACCGACTTCGCGTCGCGCGGCGGACGTGTGGACCGGGAATCGCTCATCGAGCGGACCGGTGTCGACTCGGCGTTCATCGCCGAACTGATGCGCAACGGCCTGTTGTCGTCGGGCCCCGGTGGATTCTTCGACGAGGACGCGGTGCGTCTCGTCGAGGCAGCTGCGGCGCTCGCGAACTTCGGCGTGGAGACGCGTCATCTCCGCGCGTTCAAGGTGAGCGCGGACCGCGAGGCCGGGCTGGTCGCGCAGATCGCCGGCCCCATCGCGAAGGGCAAGGGAACCGGTGCCCGCGACCGTGCCGAAGAGCTGGTTCGGGAGATGGCGGCGCTGTCCGTCACGCTCCACACCCAGCTCGTCAAGGCCGCGGTCCGCACCGCACTCGACTGACACGTCACTGTGAGGAGGCCCGAGACATGGGCGAGATGCGCATCGTGGGGATCCGAGTGGAGCCCCCTCAGAACCAGCCGGTTCTCCTGCTGCGTGAGGTGACCGGCCCGCGGTACCTGCCGATCTGGATCGGGCAGAGCGAAGCGGCGTCGATCGCGTTGGAGCAACGCGGCGTCGAACCCCCGCGCCCGCTCACGCACGACCTGATCGTCTCGCTCGTGGAGTCGTTGGGTCGTGAGCTGGTCCAGGTCCGGATCGTCGACATGCAAGAAGGCACCTTCTATGCGGAGATGGTCTTCGACGGCGACGTCGTGGTGCAGGCGCGACCGTCGGACGCGATCGCGGTCGCCATGCGGGTTCAAGCGCCGATCGTCGCCTCCGACGACGTCCTCGACGATGCAGGCCTGTTGATCCCCGATGAAGACGATTCGGCCGCTGCCGCGGAAGAGTCGGATTCGAGTGACGAAGCTGTTGAAGCGTTCCGTGAGTTCCTCGATCAGGTGTCGCCGGAGGACTTTCTCGGACCCGAATCCGACTCCTAGGCGTCGCCGCGAGTCGATCCAGTCGCCTCTCCAGTCACACGAGTAACATCAGCCTCATTGGTAACGGAATAGTCACAGCTGAACCTAAAGTTGAGGTTTACGGTGTGTTGCGTTGATTGCGGCCGCGAAGCCCCCTAATTTCATTCCCAGCACCGAAGCAGTTCGCTTCGGGATTCACGCAGACTGCCTGCGGGAGTACCCTTGTCAGAGGGGCTCGCGTTCGCAGTCCTGTTCACGAGGGAGTCACCGTGGGCGATATGCCGTCCGATCGTCGGTCCGATGCCGTCACCGAGCCTGTGCAGGGTGGTCTCGACGACATCGCGCCAGGTCTGTTCCCCAACGACGTCGTTCCCGACGAACTCGTCGGTTACCGCGTTCCGACCGCATGCCAGATCGCCGGCATCACCTACCGCCAGCTCGACTACTGGGCGCGCACGCAACTCGTCGTCCCGTCCATTCGCGGTGCGGGCGGCTCGGGCACCCAGCGCCTGTACTCCTTCAAGGACATCCTGGTCCTGAAGATCGTGAAGCGACTTCTCGACACCGGAATCTCACTGCAGAACATCCGCGTGGCCGTTGATCACCTCCGCCAGCGAGGCGTCGAGGATCTGGCCAGGATCACCCTCTTCTCCGACGGCACCACCGTCTACGAGTGCACGTCGGCCGAAGAGGTCGTCGACCTCCTCCAGGGCGGTCAGGGCGTGTTTGGTATCGCCGTCTCCGGCGCCATGCGTGAGCTGACGGGCACCATCTCCGACTTCCCGGCCGAGCGGGCCGACGGCGGCTTCAGCGAGGAATCGCCGGAAGACGAGCTCGCCGCGCGTCGCAAGAACCGGACCGCGAAGACCGGCTAGCAGCAAGGCAGTCACTGATACGTCGGCCCCTGGCACCCGCCGGGGGTCGATTCGTGTGTTCGGAGTTGCGGATAGTGCGCAACGGTGAACCGTGTTTCACGGATTCGGAGTGTCGCCTATGGCACTCCAGGACCAGGATGATGCTGTGGTTCACAGTGATGTGGCCCACCGGGACTCTCCCGGCCCGGTGACCTGGACAGAAGTAGGTGGGTGCATTGACAGTAGAGAAGACGGTCGGCGACAGTCCTGAACAGGACGCGGACGCCAACACGCTCAAAGGCGGACTCACGACGACGAAGATCACGGTGATGGTGGCCGCCGCCGCCGCGCCGATCTCGTGTATCGCAGGCATCATGCCGCTGAGCTTCGCGATCGGCAGCGGTGCGTCCACTCCGATGGCGTACTTGATCGCGGGAGTTGTACTCCTCATCTTCTCAGTTGGATTCACTGCGATGAGCAGTCGTATGAGCAGCGCAGGCGGGTTCTATCACTACATAGCCCGAGGACTGGGCAAGCCACCGGCGGTCGCGGCGTCGTTCGTCGCGATCGTCGCGTACATCGCTGTGGCGTTGACATGTGTCGCTGGAATCGGCTACTTCGGCAGTGTGACGTTGGAAGCCAGTTTCGGCTGGCACATCAACTGGGCCGTGCTGTCTGTCCTCGCGGTGCTCGTGGTCGGGTTCTTGGGCTATCGGGAGATCGATCTCGCGGCGCGCGTGCTGGTGGTCCTTATGATCGTCGAGGTCATTGTCATCGTGATCCTGGATGTATCGATTGTTGTGCACAAGGGCGCGGCCGCATTCCCACTGGAGGTGCTCACCCCAAGTGCGATGCTCAACAACGGCAACTTCGCGATCGGTCTCATGTTCGCCTTGCTGTCGTTCATCGGCTTCGAATCGGCTGCGCTCTACGGAGAAGAAGCACGAGACCCGCGCAAGACCGTCCCGCGCGCGACGTACCTGTCGGTCGCCATCATCGCGCTGTTCTATTTCTTCTCGTCGTGGATCGCAGTCGGCGCCATCGGGCCGGACAAGGTTCAGGAGACGGCCTCGACCGAGCTCGTCGACACCTTCTTCAACCTCAGTGACCAGTATGGATCGCACACGTTGACCAACGTGATGCAGGTCGCCTACGCGACGAGCCTTCTGGCCGCGATGCTCGCTCTGCACAACGCGGGCAACCGCTACGTCTTCGTCGGCGGACGCGAAGGGACGCTCCCGCGCTGGGTGGGGCAGGCGCACCCGAAGTACCGCACTCCGTCGCGCGCGAGCCTGATCCTGACCGTCGTCAGTCTGCTCGTCGTGGCGGTGGCGGTCAGCGCCGGTCTCGATCCGTACCTGGACGTCGTCACGTCGATGACCGGTCTCGGCACTCTCGGTGTGATCCTGCTGCAGCTCGCGGCGTCGGCCGCCATCGGCGCGTACTTCGTGCGGCGCGGCGAGAAGTTGCCCGGAACTCTCGCTGCGACAGCGGTGGCGTTCGTGTGCCTCGCGGCTCTGGTCGTCATGAGTGTGAAGAACTTCGATCTCCTCACGGGAGTGTCGTCGCCGGTAATCAACTCACTTCCGTGGGGCCTTGTTGTGGTCGCAGTGATCGGCGGCGTCTACGGTGTCTGGATGAAGAGCGGCAGGCCAGACGACTACGCGAAGATCGCCACCGACATGGACAGTGACGAGACCGATGCGAAGGAGATCATCTGATGTCGGATGAACTCCAGGTGGGTTCGCTCCACGGTCAGGTGGTCATCGTCACCGGCGGCGGATCGCCCCACGGTATCGGGCGGGCGACGGCACGGCTGCTCGCTGCTCGCGGCGCGAGCGTCGTGATCGGGGACATCGCCGCTGAGAACGAGCTGGACACTGACGGTTCACTCGTCTACCAGAAGCTTGACGTCAGTGACCCGTCTGATTGGTCGAGCGCGGTTGCGATGGCCACTGACCGGTTCGGTCCGGTGACAGGACTCGTCAACTGCGCGGGCATAGCATTGGACGGGACCATCGAATCGTCGCCGATGGACGACTATCACCGGACGATCGCAGTCGACCAGACCGGTGTCTGGCTCGGAATCAAGGCTGTCGTCGGACCGATGCGCACAGCAGGCGGCGGCTCGATCGTCAATGTCTCGTCGGTGTCCGGGGCTGTCGGACAGCCCTGTCTCGGCGCCTACAGTGCTGCGAAATGGGCGGTTCGGGGGATCTCGAGGCAAGCGGCCACCGAGCTGGCAGTCGACGGAATCCGTGTCAACACAGTGCTGCCGGGATTCATCGACACGATGATGGGTGGCCAGGGCTCGGGCCAACGTGAGAGCATTCGGGCGAACAAGGGACACTCGGGGGCGACGGTGGCCATGGGGAGGATCGGCGAACCGCACGAAGTTGCGCGAATGATCGGATTCCTCATCTCGTCGGAGTCGAGTTACTGCACCGGGGCAGACTTCGTCGTCGACGGAGGGCTCCTCGCGGGGCCGCTTGCCGAGGACGCGGACTGGGCCTGAGGCCCGCGTCCGATCGCCGAACGCGGATTCATTGCTGCACCTTGGTATCCTGTGCGTGCGCCGCTACGCCGCGGGAGAGCGTCGTCCGATCACCTCGGACGGCCGCCGAAGGAGCAACACCTCTCCGTCAAACTCTCAGGCACCCGGGACCGTGGCAACTGCCGGCGTCTCTGGAAAGTGACGGGTCCGCTCGTCCGCCCACGGTGAAAGGCTGCGGTCACCGCAGCCGAATCTCTCAGGCGTCGCTCGCGACACGACAGAGGGAGAGGACCGGTGTCCGAGCACGCTGTTCGGACCGAAGAAGATAGGTCCCCTCGTGTCGGACACGTCCCTGCCGAACTCGGCTCCCGCTTCGCCGTTCTCCCAGCGTCACCTCGGACCCGATTCGGCCGAGCTCGCGACCATCCTCGATGTTCTCGGAATCTCGTCGCTCGACGAACTGGCGGCCGACGTCGTGCCGGCGACGATCGCTGACGGCGTTGACGAGAACGGCGTTCCCACCGGGCTCGATGCACTTCCGGCGCCGTTGAGCGAGGCGGCCGCGACCGCTGCGATGCGTGAACTCGCGAACCGGAACGTCGTTGCACGGTCAATGATCGGCCTGGGCTACTACGACACGCACACGCCCGCGGTCATCAAGCGCAACATCTTGGAGAACCCGGCCTGGTACACCGCGTACACCCCGTACCAGCCGGAGATCAGCCAGGGCCGACTCGAAGCGCTCCTCAACTTCCAGACGATGGTCGCCGACCTGACCGGCATGGAGGTCGCCAACGCCTCGATGCTCGACGAAGGGACAGCGGCGGCCGAAGCGATGACACTGCTGCGCCGCGCGGGCAAGTCCAAGTCGCCGCGGCTGGTGGTCGACGCGGACCTGTTCCCACAGACGCGCGCAGTGATCGAGACCCGTGCCGAGCCTCTTGGCATCGAGGTGGTCGAGGCTCAGCTCGACCCGACGGCGGCGGACGCGGGTCTGCCCGACGGCGACTTCTTCGGTGTCATCTTCCAGACGCCTGGTGCATCGGGCCGGATCATCGACGCCGGACCGGTGATCGCCGCAGCGCACGAGCGCGGCGCCCTGGTCGCCGCGGGGGTTGATCTCCTCGCCGCCACCCTCATCACCGCGCCCGGAGAGCTCGGAGCCGACGCCTGCTTCGGCACCACCCAGCGTTTCGGCGTCCCGATGGGCTTCGGCGGTCCGCACGCCGGTTACCTCGCCGTCCCCACCAAGGTCACCCGGCAGCTCCCCGGCCGGCTGGTCGGCGTGTCGAAGGATGCGGACGGCAACATCGCCTACCGCCTCGCACTGCAGACCCGCGAACAGCACATCCGCCGCGAGAAGGCCACCAGCAACATCTGCACTGCGCAGGTTCTCCTGGCGATCATGGCGGCGATGTACGCCTCGTACCACGGCCCCGAGGGACTCAAGGCCATCGCGCGGCGTGTCCACGGACACGCCGCCGACCTGGCCGACCGGCTGACCGGCGCAGGCTGCACCGTTGAGCACGCATCCTTCTTCGACACCGTCCAGGTGCTCGTGGAAGGACGCGCTGCGGAGGTCGTCGCAGCCGCGAAGGCTCACGGGATCAATTTGAGGCTGGTCGACGCCGATCGTGTCGGCATCGCCTGCGACGAGACGACGACGGACACCGACATCGCGGCCGTGCTCGACGCGTTCGGCGCCGCGGAGACGGCCCCGGCGACGTTCGCCGAGGCCATCGAGACCCGGGCCAGCGGTTACCTCGAGCACATCGCGTTCCACGCGTACCGCACCGAGACCGCGATGCTCCGCTACCTGCGTGAGCTGTCGGACAAGGACATCGCGCTCGACCGCAGCATGATCCCGCTCGGTTCGTGCACCATGAAGCTCAACGCCGCCACCGAGATGGAGCCCGTCACCTGGCCCGAGATCGGCGGACTGCACCCGTTCGCGCCGCTCGGCGACTCCGAAGGCATCCGCGAGCTCATCACCACTCTCGAGGACTGGCTCGTCGCCGTCACCGGGTACGACCGCGTCAGCCTGCAGCCCAACGCGGGCTCGCAGGGTGAGTACGCCGGTCTCCTCGCAATCCGCAACTACCACCGTTCGCGTGGCGACGACGCTCGCGAGGTGTGTCTCATCCCATCGAGTGCCCACGGTACCAACGCCGCATCAGCGGTCATGGCCGGAATGCGCGTCGTTGTGGTCGCCAGCCGCGACACGGGCGACGTCGACATCGACGACCTGCGTGCCAAGATCGAGAAGCACCGGGACGAACTCGCCGCGATCATGATCACCTACCCGTCGACACACGGTGTGTTCGAACACGAGGTGACCGACATCTGCAACGCGGTTCACGAGGCAGGCGGCCAGGTGTACGTCGACGGCGCAAACCTCAACGCGATGGTCGGACTCGCCCGTCCCGGTCAGTTCGGTGGCGACGTCTCGCACCTGAATCTGCACAAGACGTTCTGCATCCCGCACGGCGGCGGCGGACCGGGTGTCGGACCGGTCGCGGTCCGTGAGCATCTCGCGCCGTTCCTTCCCGGCCACCCGTTGGCGTCGGAACTCCCCGAGACGGGCGTGACCATCTCGGCGGCGCCGTACGGTTCGGCCTCGATCCTGCCGATCACCTACGCGTACATCGCGATGATGGGCGCCGAGGGGCTCCGTGCCGCGTCATTGACGGCGATCGCGTCGGCCAACTACATCGCGCGCCGTCTCAGCGACTACTACCCGATCCTGTACACGGGCGAGAACGGCTGGGTGGCGCACGAGTGCATCCTCGATCTCCGCGACATCTCGAAGGAGTCCGGTGTCAGCGTCGACGACGTCGCGAAGCGCCTCGCCGACTACGGATTCCACGCTCCGACGATGAGCTTCCCCGTCGCAGGCACACTGATGGTCGAGCCGACCGAGAGCGAGAACCTCGCCGAGATCGACGCATTCATCGACGCGATGATCAGGATTCGCGGTGAGATCGACAAGGTGGCCGACGGTACCTGGGCCGTCGACGACAACCCGCTGGCCGGCGCGCCGCACACCGCCGAGAGCCTGGTGAACGAGTGGAACCACGGCTACGACCGGATGACGGCCGTCTACCCGAACGGACTCCCTTCGTCGGGTGCACGCCCGAAGGTGTGGCCGTCGGTCCGCCGCATCGACGGCGCATTCGGCGACCGAAACCTCGTCTGCAGCTGCCCGCCTCTCGACGCTTTCGCCGAGTAGTTTCGCTGGAAGGCGGACCCTACGCGGCAGCGGGATCGCGCAGCGCGATCCCGCGGGCCGCGAGCAGGGGAGCGACGTCGTCGAGCAGGACCCTGATGAGGCTCGATGCGTCGGGTCCACGAAGCGTGACCCCGTCGGCCACGTGTGCGGCGGACACGTCGTTGAGCAGATTCGCGAGTGTCGACGCGGTGCCCGGATGGACGATCGTTCCGGTCCGGGTACCCGCGGTCCAGCCGGGGTGCTGCGCGGCGTATTCCGCGTAGGCGTGCGAGACGGTGTCGGCGACATGCACGTCGAGGTCGACGAACACCGGCCGTGCGGATCGCGATGTCGCGTGCGCGGCCTCACCGAGGCTCCCGGTCCGGATCCGGGTGACCGGCGTGTCGTCGGCCGGCGTGAGTTCGATCCATTCGGCGTCGTCGGCTTGGACGGCGATTCGGAGTGCGGTGGTCATGAGTTGTTCTCCTGTTCGAGGCGGCGGAAGCGGCTGCGGTGGAAGACGAGTGGATCGCTGTCCGGACACGTGAAATGCCCGCGGACCTCGAGGAGCGCGATCACGTGGTCACCGGCGGGGAGGATGCTGTGCACGCGGGTGTGGAAGCCTGCGGTCGCGCCGTCGATCTGCACGGCGCCTGCGTCGGTCGCCGCCCAGTCGACTCCGTCGAATCGTTCGGAGGCCGGCCGTCGAAGCAGGTCGGCCACCTGGTGCTGCTCGTGCGAGAGCACACTCACGCCCCAGTGCTCGGCGTCGCTGAGCACGGGAAGAGTCGTCGAGGTCCGTGCGATGTTGACCGAGACCAGCGGCGGATCAAGGGACACGGACGTGAACGACGACGCGACGATGCCTGCCGGGCCGTCGGGGCCGAGCGCGGCGACGACAACGAGGCCGGAGGGGAACTGGGCGAAGACGCGGCGCAGTTCGGCGGGATCACTGCTGACGGAAGATGCGAGCATGGCTGTCATGATGTCCTGACTCCTGCGGTTTGAGTGGGTGTCGGTCCCGCTCAGCGGGCGGCCGGAACAAACGGTGTCCCGGTAGTCGTGATCGAACGGCTCAGTCGGTTGTCGAACAGTCCTCGTCTGGTCAGTTCGGGCACCACTCCTTCGCCGAACCAGTACAACTCCTCGAGGTGCGGGTAGCCGGACAGCACGAACTCGTCGACACCGACTGCGGCGTACTCGGCGATCAAGTCGGCCACCTCCGAGTGCGACCCGACGAGAGCTGTGCCTGCACCACCACGAACCAGGCCGACTCCCGACCACAGATTCGGCACGATCTCGAGGGCGCGCGGATTCTGCCATGATCCGTCAGCGCGATTCTGCTCGTGCAGGGCGCGCATCGATGCCTGCCCGGTCGACTCACTCCGGCCGAGTCCGTCCTGCACGTGGGCGATGGTGTCGGCGTCGAGAGCCTCGAGGAGCCGTCCTGCTTCGGCCCAGGCGGCCTCCGACGTGTCGCGGGTGATGACGTGCAGTCGCACGCCGAACGTGACCGTCCGGCCCTGCTGGGCCGCGAGCCCCCGGATCCAGTCGATCTTCGTCGCGACGGCCGCAGGAGGTTCGCCCCAGGTCAGATACACGTCGCTGTGCCGTGCGGCCACCGCACCGGCTTCGGGCGACGAACCCCCGAAGTAGATCGGGGGTGTCGGATCGGGCAGGGTGGCGAGGGTCGCCTCTTCAACGGTGATGTGCTCGCCGTGGTGAGTGACAGTCTCCCCGGCCCAGAGGCGTCGGACGACGCTCAAGAACTCGTCGGAACGGGCATAGCGTGCCGCTTTGTCGAGATGATCTCCGTACGCGCGTTGCTCGGCGGACTCGCCTCCGGTGACGACGTTCAGCAGCAGACGGCCAGGGGCGTGCTTGTTGAATGTCGCCGCCATCTGGGCAGCGAGAGTCGGACTGACCAGACCCGGGCGGAAGGCGACGAGGAAGCCGAGGCGTTCGGTCTCCCGAGCGACCATCGCAGTGGTGAGCCAGGCGTCTTCGCACCACGCGCCGGCCGGAGTGAGTGCGGCCGTGAATCCGAAGTCCTCGGCGGCTCTGGCGATCGACGACAGATAGCCGATGGACGCATCGCGATCGCCGCGTGCGATACCGGCCGGTTGTCCGTGACCGCCGCCGACGATGAAGCGCGAGTCGCCGTACGTCGGCAGAAACCAATGGAGCTTGAGGGACATCAGTCGTGACTTCCTTGTCTGAATCTAGATCGTTCCGTGGCTCGGCGGGAGCTGCCTGTCCAGCGCCCATCGGCCTAGGTGCTGGACCTTCCAGCGTTCCGGGTCGTGGAGAGTGTGAGTTCGTGCGTCACGCCAGAAGCGCGACACGTTGACCTGCGCACCTGCCGCGCGGGTGCCGCCGAAGTCGAACAGGTCCGCGCCGGCGCGGCGGGCTGCTCGACCCGCGCTGACCTTCGCCGCGGCGGTCGCAAGTGCCGCGGCGCCGATCGCCTCTCGTGTCGGGTTGGCGTCGGCGGCGTCGATGCTGCGGGCCGCGACGTCGAGCAGAGCCTGTGCAGCGCGCACGTCGATCTCGAGGTCTCCGGCCTGGGCGAGAAGCAGCGGGTCGTCGGCCGCCCTGTCGACGCCGGCCTCGAACCATGGGCGGGCGCCGCCGACGACGCTCGGTGCCGCGTCGAGAGCACCTCGCGCGATTCCGACGTCGATGGCGGCGTGCACGAGTTGGGCACGGGTCCCGTAGGTGCTCGGTGTCCCGAGCAGGCGGGTGAAGTCAACCAAGTGATCAGGGTCGACGACCACATCGTTCAGCACGACGGTGCCGCTCGCCGTGGTGCGCTGACCGAACCCGTTCCAGTCGTCGACGATCTCGACACCGTCGGAGGCGGCTGGAACGAACGCGATCACGCTGCCGCCGTCCGGACCGTTCGCTCGCACCGCGAGCACATCGGCGAACAGTGCGCCGGTGCTGTAGTGCTTCGTCCCGGTGAGTCGCAGACCGGTCGCGGTCCGGCGAAGCACCGTGGAGTCGTCGAGAACGGTCCGCCCGCCGCGCTCGGTCTGCGCGTTCGCGACTCGTCCGCCGCCTATGACCAGCGGAAACAAGTGCTCCTTGAGCGTGTCCGGTCCGACCCTGTGGACGGCGTCGACGAACACGAAGTGGCTTTGGGGGATCTGCGCGACGTTCGGGTCGGCGGAGGCGATCGTCGCCACCACCGACGCAAGCGTTGCAGCGCCGAGCCCCGGTCCACCGAATTCGGTCGGCACCGTGATGGACAGGAGCCCGGACGCCGACAGCGCAGTGACCTCGTCGAACGGCAGTGCTCTGGCGGCGTCACGTGCACTCGCACCCGCCGCGATGGCGGGTGCGAGTGCGCGAGCCGCGTCGATCGCGGCGTCGTGATCGGTGATTCGAAGTGTCACAGTGTCAGCTGTAAAGCGAGAACTGCGGTGCGCGGTGATTCAAGGTCCAGTCGCCGACCTCACGTGCCTTGTACGCGACCGGATCGTGGACGGTGTGCGTGCGGAGGTTCCGCCAGTGCCGATCGAAGCCGTAGTCGGTGGTGGTCGCGCGAGCACCCTGAATCTCGAAAAGTCGGGAAGCGGCGTCCAACGAGACCTTGGTCGTGACGTACTTCGCCTCGGCGATCGCGACTGCGGCCACGGCGCGTTGCTCGTCCGTGAGCGCTTCACCGATGTCGAGTGCATGCTGCAGTGCGTCGCCCGCCCGGTCGGCGAGGAGCACCGCTGCGGTGATCTCCGCGCGGATCTCTCCGACGAGCTCCAGGATGTAGGGGTCGTCGGTGGCGGACTCGAGGCCCGACGTCTCCCACGCGCTTGCGTTCAGTCGAGTCCAGTCGAGCGCCTCGTCCAAGGCGCCCTCGGCGGTGCCGATGTAAAAGTTGACGAAGGCGAGCTGCCAGTGCGGAGTGACGAGCTGCTGGAACGCGGTGAACGTCGGTGGGGAGTCGGGGTCGCCGAGGATCTCGTCCCGTGAGATCGGCGTGTTCACGAATTCCACACCGCCCGAGTCGGTCAGACGCTGGCCGATGTTGTCCCAGTCGCCGAGCGGCGTGAAACCCTCCTTGCCTGCGGGCAGTGAGAGGAAGACCAGGGCGTCGCCGAAGGTGGCGGTAACGGACAGCTGATCACCGACGCCGGCGCCGGAGGCGAACGTGCGGCGGCCGTTGAGCCGGAAACCGTCCCCGTCGCGGGTCAGCACCAGACCGCTGCCACCACGCGGATTCTGAACTCCGCCCCAGAACAGCTTCTCGTCCGCGTTGCGGCGGGAGAGCGCTTCAGCCTGCTCCGGAGTCCCGAACAGGTGGGCGATCCGCTGCTGTGCGTAGTGGTATCCGAGGAGGTGAGCGATAGATGTGTCGCCACGGGCGATACGTCGGGTGATCTGCTGCGTCTGCGCATAGTTCAGGCCGGAACCGCCGAATTCGACGGGTTCGCCCACCTGCAGCAGATCGTGGCTGCGGAGCAGCTCGATCTCGGCGGTGGGGGCGGCGTTCGCGCGATCACGCTCTGCGGCGGTGGCGCGGAGTTCGGCGGCCACGAGGTCGGCGCGGTGGAGGGCCTCGTCGAAGGCGCTGGTGGTGGTGTCGGGGGAGAGCGAGGTGGTCATGGTGTGGGATTCCTTGTCAGATGAAGTGTGGGGCGTCAGGCGCTCAGGACGCCGTTGCGGGCGAGTTCGGACTCGAGCCGTCCACTGGAGGTCAGGTCCGCTTCGAGTTCACGGACCAGGGGAAGAATGCGGGTGCCGAAGTACTCGACGTCTTCGAGGTAGTGCAGGAACCCGAGGAGGAAGAGATTCACACCGCGCGTCTTGTACGCGACGATGCGCTTGGCGATCTGCTCGGGCGTTCCGACCAGACCCGTGCGGAACCCGTCGTTGTACTGGACGAGGTCGGCGAACTCGGAGTCCTGCCACATGCCCTTTCCGTCCGACGTCGAGTTGCCCGCCTGTTTGACGGCGGAGCCGAAGCCCTCGACTGCCTGTCGGTCGGCCTTGTCGACGATCTCCCGGAGCACATCGCGTGCCTCTGATTCGGTGTCACGTCCGATGAGGAATCCGTTGAGCCCGAACTTGACTGTTCGACCGTGCAGGGCGGCCTCGGTGTTCACGTCGACCACCTGCTCGGTCAGCCCGTCGAAGTCCTTGCCGTTGCTGAAGTACCAGTCGGACACGCGGCCGGCGAGGGTGCGTGCGGCAGTCGAGTTGCCGCCTTGGAAGATCTCCGGGTGCGGCCGCCCGGGCAGGTCGACGGGCTTGGGCTTCAGGTCGAAGTCGTGAAGTCGGTAGAAGTCGCCTTTGAGCTCTGCGTGATCGTCGGTCCAGATCCGCCGCAGGTAGGTGATGAACTCCTCGGTCCGCCGGTAACGTTCATCGTGTTCGAGCCATGGTTCGCCGAGCTTGGTGAACTCGTCCTTGAACCATCCGGACACGACGTTCACCGCGGCGCGCCCACCGGACAGATGATCGGCCGTGGTGAGGAACTTGGCGAGGACACCGGGCTGCCACAACCCGGGGTGGACGGCGGCGATCACCTTGAGTCGTTCGGTGGCCAGCAACAGAGCGAGGGAGAAGCTCGTCGACTCGTGCTGGTAGGCCGCGCCGTACGACGCGATGTATCGGACCTGAGAGAGCGCGTAGTCGAAGCCGTTGTTCTCGGCGAGTACGGCGAGCTTGCGGTTGTAGTCGTAACTCCAGTCGGTGCGTTGTTCGATGGTGGAGACGACGAGGCCGCCGCTCACGTTCGGCACCCAGTAGGCGAACTGGAGTGGTGCTGATGCGGCGTCGAGCCGTTCAGAAACTATGTCGGTCATGACAGTGGTGGTTCTCCTGGTGAAGTGGACTTAAGGACGCATGCTCAGCGACATCGGTTCCGGGAGAGCTCTACAGCGGTCATGACAACGATGGTGCGCGGCCGCGGCCGGTCCGTCGACGGATCGGCCCGCGATGAATTCAACTGTCGGGATTAGGTGCAGGGCAGGTGAATTGGACTCACCCAGCACGGAACGGCGAGTACCGTTCAGGCATGTCGAAAGTGCGAGTCCACAATCTGAACATCTCCCTCGACGGCTTCAGCGCAGGCGGAACCGTCACCGTCGACGAGCCGATCGGGCACGCGCGAGAGCTCTTCAGCCGCTTCGACGGACGCGTCATCGAGGGAGTCCACACCGTGGACGACCCGATCACGGCCGACCGCGCCTTCTACAGTCTCTGGGGACAGGGAATCGGCGTGGAGATCATGGGCCGCAAGAAGTTCGGGCCGCAGACCGGGCCGTGGACCGACGACGAGTGGATCGGTTGGTGGGGAACGGAACCGCCGTTCAAGACACCCGTCATCGTGTTGACCCACCACGAACGCGAGACACTGACTTTTGAGAACGGCACGAGTTTCCACTTCGTCGACGCCACCCCCGTCGAAGCGATCTTGCAGGCTCGGGAGCTCGGCGACGGCGGCGATATTCGGTTGGGCGGGGGACCGTCATCGATCCGTCAGTTCCTCGACGCCGATCTCGTCGACTTTGTGCACCTGGTGACCGTGCCGATCGTGCTCGGCTCAGGTGTCTCCGTCTTCGACGGCGGGCGCGACGTGCACGACCGTTTCGACATCGAGTCGGTCACCACCGGCAGCGGGCTCACGCACCAGTTCTGGAACCGTCGCCGCTGACGACTTGGAGATAGATCAGCGCTGCGCGATTCAGGGAGCGGCGGCGGGGAGGACGATCTTGTTGATGGCGACGGCCGCCGCGGGTTCGGGCGCGGGGAGTGCGTCGACCACCGGACCGAACGGAACGGTGGCGGTCGGCGCGGGTAGCGGACCGGCGCCGCGGAAGCCCATGCCGGTCAGGATCTTCATCTGCGGAGGCTTCCGAACGAAGGTGAAGAACTCCGAGATCGCGTCACCGGCGTATGCGGGCACCATGTCGCCCGCCAATTTGACGACCGGATAGTCCGCGACCGGAGTCGCCCCGGTCGGCGAGACGACGGCGACTTTTGCGGTCCTGTCGTCAATCGTCGACGCGAACACGCTCTGTTCGGTCGCCGGAACAGCCCTGACCTTGGCGTTCGCCGGATCGGCCGCGGCTCCGATCGCCGTCACCGCAGCCGCGGTCGAGCCGTCACCGATCTTCGGCGGCGCCGACATCAGCTGCTCCACAGCGCGCTTCACGGCGGGTGATTCGGCCTCAGCAGCGGTGAGCGACCCCTTCTGATCGGCGACCGCCGCGGCGACACCCTGCGCACCGAGCGCCGATGCATCCGACTGCGGCCCGTTCGGCATCGCCATACGCAGCGACCCCCACTCGCGATGCCCGTATGCGGCGAGAGAGTTGGCCTGAGTCAATCCCGGCAGATCCTTCCACGCGATGCGTCCGTCGACAGCTTTCGCGAGCTCACGCTCGATCACCAGACGGACCGGAGAGGTGACCAGCGATGCGGGCGGACCCTGCAGGATCGATTCGTTCTTCGTCTGCAGGGCAGCAGCCCACACGGAGGACTCCGGCACCCACGCGCCCGGGTACGGGCCGAACGACCTGGTGTCCCACTTCTTCGCAGTGAGCCCCTCCAGCGTCGCGCGTGCGTCGGCCGGACGAACCTGGACGGTGACGCACTTGTCCCGCACGATCGGGTTCGTGTTGTTGAAATTCTGTGCGATGCGTTGAAGGCCCGGGGCGATCGCGGGATCGGCCACGACGGGGACTGTCGCCTTCCCGTCGACGCATGCCGAGGCGTCGGTTGAGGCGGTCTGCTCGATATCGTCGCCGAGCCTCGACCACGCTGTGATGACGCCCGCGATCAGGATCACCACCAGTGCTCCGGCGACGATCGGTCGTGCGATGAACTGACGATTCTTCTCGCCCGTCGAATGCTTCGACAACGCGTGTCCCTCCTGTGCGCTCGGCCCACCCCCGAGCCCGTCCACTATCTTCTTCGGTTGAACTGAAAACGCCGGGCCACGAGGCGTTCCCACCACGTGGCCCGGCGCCTACACCAACAGGTGTATCAGGCGTTCGCGGCCTTGTACTCGCGGCGCGCCCGATGCAGGATCGGCTCGGTGTACCCGCTCGGCTGAGCAGCGCCTTCGAGGATCAGCGACTTCGCAGCGTTGAACGCGATGTTCGAGTCGAAATCGGCGGCGAGCGGACGGTACTCCGGATCGCTTGCGTTCTGACGGTCGACGACGGGCGCCATGCGCTTGAGCGCAGCGACCACGTCGTCTTCGGTCACGATGCCGTGACGCAGCCAGTTGGCGAGCAGCTGGCTCGAGATGCGCAGCGTGGCGCGGTCCTCCATGAGCGCCACGTCGTGGATGTCCGGAACCTTGGAACAACCGACACCGTGATCGATCCAGCGGACGACGTAGCCGAGAATCGACTGCGCGTTGTTGTCGAGCTCCTCACGCTTCTCCTCGTCGGTCCAGTTCGGGTTCGCCGAGAGCGGGATCGTGAGAATGTCGTCGACCGACGCGGGATCGCGCTTGGCGATCTCGTCCTGGCGTTCGAAGACGTCGACCTCGTGGTAGTGCAGCGCGTGCAGCGTCGCAGCCGTGGGCGACGGAACCCATGCGGTGTTCGCGCCGGCCTTCGGGTGACCGATCTTCTGCTCGAGCATGTCGGCCATCAGGTCGGGCATGGCCCACATGCCCTTACCGATCTGCGCCTTGTGCTCGAGACCCGCGGCGAGGCCGGTGTCGACGTTCGAGTCCTCATACGCGTTGAACCAGGTCTGGCCCTTGATCTCCGCCTTGCGCACGAACGGACCCGCCTCCATGGAGGTGTGGATCTCGTCGCCGGTGCGGTCGAGGAAGCCGGTGTTGATGAACACGACGCGCTCGGACGCGGCCTTGATCGACGCCTTCAGGTTCACCGAGGTGCGGCGCTCCTCGTCCATGATGCCGACCTTGAGGGTGTTGCGCTCCAGGCCGAGAACGTCCTCGACGCGGCCGAACAGCTCTGCGGTGAAGGCGACCTCGTCGGGACCGTGCATCTTCGGCTTGACGATGTAGATCGATCCGGTGCGCGAGTTCTGCAGTCCATCTGCAGACATTCCGTGGATACCGATCGCCGAGGTGACCAGAGCGTCGATGATGCCTTCGGGGACCTCGTTGCCGTCGGCGTCGAGGATGGCCGGGTTCGTCATCAGGTGCCCGACGTTGCGGACGAACAGCAGGCTGCGGCCGTGCAGTTCCAGGGTCGAGCCGTCCGGAGCCGTGTAGGTCCGGTTGGGGTTCAGCGTGCGGGTGAACGTCTTGCCGCCCTTGCTGACTTCTTCGGCGAGGTCGCCCTTGTTGAGGCCGAGCCAGTTGGTGTAGCCGAGCACCTTGTCGTCCGCGTCGACCGCGGCCACAGAGTCCTCGAAGTCCATGATCGTGGTGACGGCCGACTCGACGGCGACGTCCTTGACCCCGGCCTTGTCAGTGGAACCGATCGGCGACGACGCGTCGATCTGGATCTCCAGGTGCAGACCGTTGTGGCGGACCAGGATCCCGGTCGGCGCAGCGGGTTCGCCGGTGTAGCCCACGAATGCGGTCGGATCGGCGAACGTAGTGGTCTGTCCGTCACCGAACGAGGCGACGACGGAGTCGCCCGAGACGGTGTACGAGGTGACGTCGGCGTGGCTGCACTGTTCGAGCGGCACGGCTTTGTCGAGGAACGCCTTCGCGAAGGCGATCACCTTGTCGCCGCGAACCTTGTTGTACGACTTGCCCTTCTCCGCGCCGTCGGCCTCGGAGATGGCGTCGGTGCCGTACAGCGCGTCGTAGAGCGAGCCCCAGCGCGCGTTGGACGCGTTGAGGGCGAAGCGCGCGTTCAGGATCGGGACCACGAGCTGCGGGCCCGGGACCGAGGTGATCTCGGTGTCGACGTTGGAGGTGGTGATCTCGAAGTCCTCGGGGACCGGCACGAGGTAACCGATCTCGCTGAGGAACGCCTTGTACTCGTCGAAGTCGAGAGTCTGATGATCACGGTGCCAGGCGTCGATCTTGGCCTGGAGGTCGTCACGCACCGCGAGGAGTTCGCGGTTGCGCGGTGCGAGGTCGTTGATCACCGCGGCGGCGCCGGTCCAGAAGGCGTCGGCGTCTACACCGGTACCCGGGAGAGCCTTGTTGTTGACGAAGTCGTAGAGGACCTCAGCGACCTGCAAGCCGTTGACGGTGACACGATCAGACATGACGACCTTTCTGGTGGGCGTTCGCGAATTCGCCGGCACGAGATCATCCGGCACAGATATTCTACCGGCCCGGGTGTTACACCGGATTCGCCCCCCGACACCGCTTGCGCAGGTCGTCGCATCTGGCGATCACCGATTCCCGGAGGACCGCGCCGCGTTCGGCGACGGCTGTCTGCTCGGCCGCGTACTGCGCCCGCCCCTCTGCGGTTTCGATCGGGACCGGCTCATAGGGCCTGCCGGTCATGTCGAGCACACCGGTGAGGTCATAAGGGCTGGCCCGCATGTCGAGTTCTCGCGCGGTGAGCGCCAACTCGAAGCAGTCGCCGAGCAGTTCCGAGCCGATCAGCGGAGACAGGCGCAGGCAGTAACGATAGAGATCCATGGTGGCGTGCAGGCATCCCGGCTGTTCGTTCGCAACGGCATCTGACCTGGTCAGGGCGATGGAGTTGCGCGGTCGCGCGGGCTCGGTGAAGAACCGGAACGCGTCGAAATGTGTGCAGCGAAGTCCATTCCGTTCGACGACGGCATCCGTCTCGGATGCGCCGAGGCGCAGCGGATGCGGGTGCCGATTGACGTCTGAGCGGTACACCATCGCCCATTCGTGGAGGCCGAAACACCCGAGTCTTGGCGCACGTCCGGATGTCGCGCGAGTGATCGTCAGCGTCGCGTCGAGCAGATCGATTCGGGACTCGAGGTGATCCTGCGACACGGTCGCCGTGCCCTCATCGTCCACGACGTACCCGCGGAGCCCGGTGTACCGACGCGCCCGTTCGAGTGACACACCGAACCCCGGATGCCATCGTGTGACTTGTGCCGGGCGCGCCGCGTAGTACGTGAACAGGAAGTCGACGACGGGGTGCGCGACCCCGGCTCTTCGCTCCGCGAAGTACGGCCCGACCAGCGCATTGATCCGGTCACGGTGGGCGACGGCCCGCGCCGACCAATCCGCATGCGTCAGACGTCTAACTGCTTCGGACATCAGATCCGGTGGGTGGAGTCCCGTACCGCGCCCACGAACGCCTCCGCGAGATCAGCCAGCGCCACCATGCCGACCACCGCGCCCGACGCGTCGACGACTGCGGCGAGGTGCGCGCTCACTCGCTGCAGCGCGGTGGCCGCCTCGTCGAGGGGCAGCGTCGCCGCCAACGTCGGCAGCGGCCGGATCTTGTCGACGGCCACGAGGGAGTCGGAGTCGACGTTATCGTCGAAGACGTCGTCGAGCACGTCCTTGAGGTGCAGATATCCGATGTACGAGCCGTCGAGGCCCCGCACCGGGAAACGGGAGTAGCCCGTCTCGCGGACCGCGTGCTCAAGCGCGCTCAGCCGCGGTCCGAGCCCTCCGGTCGCCGGATCGGGCAGCACCCGCACGCTCTGGACCTCGCTCAGCGGAATCATGACTTCGCTGACAGTCCGCTGGACGGTCTCGAGGGCACGGGTGAGTCGATCATGCTCGCCGGCGTCGAGAAGGCCGGACTCGCGTGACTCGCCGATCATCTGCGCGAGTTCGGTCTCGGTGACTGTCGAAGCCAGCTCGTCCTTCGGCTCCACGCGCATCAATCGGAGAACGCTGTTCGCGAGGGCGTTGAACACCCAGATGAACGGCTTCGCGATCCGCAGGAACGCCAGGTGTACCGGCACCAGCAGCATCGCGGCACTCTCCGGCCCTGCCAATGCGATGTTCTTCGGCACCATCTCGCCGACCAGGATGTGCAGGATCACGACGATCGCCAGAGCTATCGCGAACGCGATCGGGTGCAGGAAGCCGTCGGGGATGTTCATCAGGCCGAGCGGCTTCTCGATGAGATGGGCGATCGCGGGTTCGGCGATCCGGCCCAGCAGAATGGAGCAGATCGTGATGCCCAACTGGCAGCCCGCCAACATCAGCGAGAGGTTCTCCGATGCCGTGATCACGGTGCGCGCCCGTTTCTTGCCGGACTCCTCGAGGGCGATGAGCCGGTCTCGGCGGGCCGCGATCAGTGAGAACTCGGCGCCGACGAAGAAGGCGTTCGCCGCCAGCAGGAGCACGGCGAGGAGGATGCCCCAGATGTCACCCATGAGCGTCTCCCGTCGTCTCGTTGTCGACGATCGTCAACCACACCTGGTCCACGCGTCGGGCATCCATCCGGACGACTGTCGCACGCCATCGTTGTGGCGGCTCACCGCGGTCGGCTTCCGATGTCGACTCCCGAACCGGTAAGTCCACGACGTCGCCGACCTGGGGTATCCGCCGCAGAACGAACATCACGAGACCGCCGAGCGTCTCGTATGCGCCATCGGGGGCGCGGTATCCGACGGCGTCCTGAACTTCGTCCAGCCGCAGCAGTCCCGCGCACCGGAATCCGTTGCCGACGCGGGCGACCTCGGACTCCTCGTCGTCGTGCTCGTCGGTGACGTTGCCGAGGATCTCTTCGATGATGTCCTCGGACGTCACGATGCCTGCTGTACCGCCGTATTCGTCGACGACAACACACACTTCGAGGCCGTCGGCGGAGATGCGGTCCATCAGCGCATCACCGTCGAGGCTGTCGGGGACTCGAGTGACAGGTCGCGCGATGGAACGCAGGGGAGTGGTGGAGTGCTCTCGAGCGGGGACGGTGAACGCCTGCTTGATGTGGACCACGCCGATCAGGTTGTCCAGGTCGCCGTCTGGCGCCACCAGGAAGCGGGAGTGGCCGGTGCTCGACGACGCCTCGATCAGGTCGTGGACGGAGTCACCGGGCTCGAGACTCTCCACGCGGACGCGGGGTGTCATGAGGTCCTCGGCGGACAGGTCGCCGAAGCGCAGTGACCGGTCGACGAGCGCGGCGGTGTCGGCGTCCATCTCGCCGTGCAGCGCCGAATTGCGGACGAGGACCGACAGTTCGGCAGCCGAACGGGCCGACTGGAGTTCTTCGGTCGGTTCCACGCCGAGACGTCGGACGAGCCTGTTCGCAGTTCCGTTCAACCCGTTGATGGCATGTTTGAACACCGTCGCGAACGCGCTCATCGGTCCTGCCGTGGCGCGGGCGACGGCAAGCGGCTTGGCGATGGCCAGATTCTTCGGAACCAACTCGCCCAAGACCATCGACAACGACGTCGCGATCACCAGGGCGAGGGCCAATGAGACGCCGGACTGCCATGACTCGGGGACGTTGACGGCGTCCAGAATCGGGTCGAAGATCCGCGCGAGCACCGGTTCGGCGATGTAACCGGTGATCAGCGTGGTGATGGTGATGCCGAGCTGGGCAGCTGACAGCTGAAACGACAGCTCCCGGTGCGCCCGGTCAACCGACCGGGCGCGTCGATCCCCCCTTCGGGCGAGGTCGTCGGAGATCGTCGACCGTTCAAGAGCGGTGAGGGAGAACTCTCCGGCGACGAAGAGTGCGGTGCCGAGGGTGAGCGCCACGAAGCCGATGAGGCTTGCGACGATGACGACTATGTCCACGTGGGCGGGTCACCAGCCCCCGGGCAGCGGTCTGCCCTCCGCGAACCCGGCTGCCGACTGAACTCCGAGCACCACCTTCTCGTGCATCTGTTGGAGTGTTGTCGCACCGGTGTACGTCGCGGTCGATCGGACGCCGGAGCAGATGTGGTCGATGAGGTCCTCGACGCTCGGGTGCTCCGGATCGATCCGGATCCGCGACGACGAGATTCCCTCTTCGAACAGTCCCTTGCGGGCCTGGTCGTAGGCGCTGTCTGTCGACGAACGTGCGGCGACCGCACGCTTGGACGCCATGCCGAAGCTGACCTTGTATTCGCCGCTCGTGTCGGTGTGCAGATCTCCGGGCGATTCGTATGTTCCTGCGAACCACGATCCGACCATGGCGTTGGACGCGCCTGCCGCGATGGCGAGCGCCACGTCGCGTGGATGCCGGATGCCGCCGTCGGCCCACACGTGTGCGCCGCGTTCTCGGGCGGCCGCCGCACATTCGGCGACGGCGGAGAACTGCGGGCGTCCGACGCCGGTCATCATGCGAGTGGTGCACATGGCGCCCGGACCGACACCCACCTTCACGATGGTCGCGCCGGCGTCGATGAGGTCGAGTGTTCCGCGTTCGGAGACCACGTTGCCCGCCGCGATCGGGACCCCGAGATCGGCGCCTGCGACGGCCGCGAGCGCCGAGAGCATCTTCTCCTGATGCCCATGCGCGGTATCGACGACGAGGACGTCAGCGCCGGCTTCGACGAGACTGCGGGCCTTGCCGACGACGTCGCCGTTGATGCCGACCGCGGCGGCCACCCGGAGGCGACCGTCGGCGTCGACGTTGGGGCGGTAGATGCCCGCGCGGAGCGCGCCGGTGCGAGTCAGAACGCCGACCAATGCGCCGTCGGGGTCGACGAGGACAGCCAATTCGGCGTTCGCTTCGGTCAGAGTGTCGAACACGGTCCGCGGATCTGTTCCCGCAGGAAGCACGACGGGGATCGGCGTCATCGCCGAGCGCAGGTCGGTGAACATGTCGATGTCATGACCGGTCACGTTGCGAGCGACGAGGCCGACCGGGCGACCGTCGTCCACGACGACTGCCGCGCCGTGCGCGCGTTTGGGGATCAGCGACTGTGCATTCGCCATCAGGTCGTTCGGTGACATCACCACGGGTGTGTCGGCGACGAGGTCGCGGCTCTTGACGAATCCGATCGTCCGGGCCGCGGCGTCGAGCGGCACGTCCTGCGGGAGGACGACCAGGCCACCACGGCGTGCGACGGTCTCGGCCATCCGCTTGCCCGCGATGGCCGTCATGTTCGCGACCACGAGCGGGATCGTGGTCCCGGTGCCGTCGGTCGACGCGAGGTCGACGTCGAACCGCGAGGTGGCGGCCGATCGGTTCGGGACGATGAACAGATCGTCGTAGGTGAGGTCGTGGTCGGGTTCGTGCCCGTCCAGGAATCGCACGCGGGGACCTTTCTCCATGCTGAGGGATGTCAGAGCTGAGGGATGTCAGAAGTGGGTGATGAGACGGTTGAGTTCGGTGAGCCAGGGGATCGCGACCGCCAGGGTCGGCACCACCAGAATCGCAGCGGCCAGCGTGTACGCGGTGGCGGACACCAGGGGGACCGGCCGGACGTAGCCGAGGCGGCGCACCCTGGTCAGGGTCGTCGGCCCTCCCACTGCCATCGCGCCGCGCGGTGCGGTCGCGTCGGCGCAGGCCACAAGCGCGCGTCCCACAGTCGTCGGCGCGGTGGCGCGGGCAGCTTGATCGTCGGCGAGTGCCTCGGCGAGCAGTTCCACCGCCCCAAGCGCCGACTGAGATCGCACGAACCGAGGGAACGCCTCGTGCAGCGCGATGAACGCCTCGAGGACCAGGTCGTGGCGTGCACGAAGGTGGGCGCGTTCGTGTTCGATGACCGCCGTCAGCTCGTCGTCGGAGAGACGGTCGAGAACACCCTCGCTGACCACGATGCGGCTGCGGAGTCCCGGAAGGCAGTAGGCGAGTGGAGTCGGGACGTCGAGGACGCGGACGTCCCGGTCGGCCCCGCGGCGTTTGTCGACGCAGTCGACGAGATCAACGAGGTTCCGGTGGATTGTGCGGCGTGCGCGCGTTCGGATGCCCACTCGCACCACGGTGAACATCAGGCGAGCGCCGACGAGGAGAGTGAGGGCGAACACCACGACGTACAGCGTCCAGAGGAACCAGCCGAGTCGACCGATCTCGTCGAACGGGTTGGTCGTCGGCGCGCCGTCGTGTCCCGGTGTGAGGAGATTCGCGGCGATGGCGAGTCCGGTGGAGAACGCAGAGAGGACGGCGGCGAGGGCCACCGACTGCCAGAGAGTCATCGCGGCCCGTGGTGCGTAGAGCGGCCAGGTAGCTCGGGACAGAGCTTGTGGGATCGGTCCGACGAACGCGATCGTGAGGATGCCGAACAGCAGCGCGGTCATCGGCCTTCCTCGAATCGTGCGGTCGAGCCGAGGCTCGACGGGTGGGTGTCGACGGTGTCGACTCTAGTGTTTCAGGCCACGCGACGACTCGAGTTCGTCGAGAGCTTCGCGGAGGGCGGCGACTTCGTCGGCATCAACCTGGCCGACGAATGAGACGAGTGCGGCGTGTCGCGACCCGGGCGCCTCGGCGCCCTTGAGTGCGTCGACCATCAGGCTGGCGACGAGATCCTCACGTGGACGGGTGGCGGCGTAGCGGTGCGCACGGTCATCGCGGATCTGAGTGACCAGTTCCTTCTTCGTGAGACGCTGCAGCACGGTCATCACGGTCGTGTAGGCGAGGGCCCGCGAGCTGGACAGCTCGGCGTGAACCTGACGAACCGTCTGCGGGGTCGGCGACGCCCACAGCGTGTCCATCACGGCACGTTCCAACTCTCCCAATCCGTTCATCTTCTTCATCTTACTTCGGCTCCTCTCGTTGACCGCTCTCCACCCGGTCGAATGTGTTAACGCGAGGGGATCGTGTTTAGTTCCCTCGCCGGTTCTCCGTGGCGCACTTGACAATGTAAGTAAGGCTAGCCTACATTCAATCTCAGCGATCGCGTGAGTGTCCTGAGGGCTGCAGAGACCCCCGATCCGCGGCGACGGCCCCCGGGCTCCAATGAGGAGCTCCGGGGGCCGTCGACTTTTCTTCCACGTGCGGTGGCACGCTGAGATGATGACTGAAGATTACGAAGCTCTCGTGAAGACGGCCACCGGACTCGACGCACTCCTCGGATTCGAGATCGTGGAGGCCACCGGTGAAGGACTGCGAGGCACCCTCTCCGTGCGTTCTGACCATCACCAGCCGTTCGGAATCGTCCACGGCGGCACGTATTGTGCGCTCGCCGAGACCGCCGCGAGTGTGAGCGCGTTCTGCTGGCTTCAGGAGAGCGGCATCGGCGGTCATGCCGTCGGCGTCAACAATTCGACTGATTTTCTGCGGTCCGTTTCCGAGGGTGTCATCAGTGTTGTGGCAACCCCTGTGCACCGTGGAAAGCGTCAGCAATTGTGGCTCATCGACATGACCGATGACCAGGGAAGATTGCTTGCACAGTCGAAGGTGCGCATGCAGAATCTCTGACATCGCGACCTCCGTCGCCGTCCTCTGTTCAAACGACAGGGGGCGGCGTCGGCGCATGACGCGGTCCGTTTCCACCTGAGAAGAACCTGTTACGGTCAGACGGCACTGATCAACGGAGCTCATGCGAAGGGGAGTCGTGTCAAAGCTTGAGAGCACTACAAATAGATCGCAGCGCGACTGGGTCGTCTTCTCGATCACGGCCGCGTTCTCGATCGCATTCGTCGTCTGGGGGTTCGTCGACAAGGACAGCCTTTCGACGATTTCCGCCAACGCCAAGAACGGCGTGATCACCAACCTCGGATGGCTCTTTGTCATTGCCTCGACGGGGTTCGTGATCTTCGTCATCTGGTTGGCGATGAGCAGGTTCGGCCGCATTCCACTGGGCGGTGACGACGACCAGCCCGAGTTCCGCACGAGCTCGTGGATCGCGATGATGTTCAGCGCCGGTATGGGTATCGGCCTCATGTTCTTCGGCGTCGCCGAGCCGTTGACCTACTACGTGTCACCGCCGCCGGGAACGGTCGATCCGGAGACCGTCGAAGCATTCAAGACGGCGATGGGCACCACGATGTTCCACTGGGGACTTCATCCGTGGGCGATCTACGCGGTCGTCGGCCTGGCCATCGGTTACGGCATGTACCGCAAGGGTCGCTCGCAACTGTTGTCCGCGGCCTTCACGTCGCTGTTCGGCGACCGAGCCAATGGCGTCGGCGGCAAGATCATCGACATCCTGGCGATCTTCGCGACCCTGTTCGGGTCGGCGGCATCGCTCGGCCTCGGTGCCCTGCAGATCGGCGACGGCCTGAAGTTCGCGGGGTGGGTCGGCACGGTGGGCACGCCGATCCTGGTGATCATCATCGCGGTGCTGACGTTCTGCTTCATTCTGTCCGCCGTGTCCGGCGTGGCTCGCGGCATCCAGTGGCTGTCGAACATCAACATGGTTCTCGCCCTGGCGCTCGCGGTGTTCGTGTTCGTCGCCGGGCCGACGCTGTTGATCCTGAACCTGCTGCCGTCCGCCCTCGGCGACTACGCGCAGGACTTCGTCCAGATGAGTACACGGACCAATGCTGACGGCGACGCGCAGCTCGCCGAATGGCTGTCGTCGTGGACCATCTTCTACTGGGCCTGGTGGATCTCGTGGACGCCCTTCGTCGGACTGTTCATCGCACGCATCAGCCGCGGCCGGACCATCCGGCAGTTCGTCAGCGGTGTGCTGTTCGTCCCGATGCTCGTCAGCCTCGTGTGGTTCGCGATCTTCGGCGGCGCCGCGATCAACCGACAGCACGAAGTGGGCGACTTGGCCTCCGACGGCAGCGTCGACTCCACGGGAGCGTTGTTCTCCCTGCTCGACACCATGCCGTGGGCTGGAATCACAACTGTTGTCGTCATGATGCTCGTTGCGATCTTCTTCGTGTCGGGTGCAGACGCCGCATCCATCGTCATGGGCTCGCTGTCGGAGCGGGGAGTTCACGAACCGCAGAAGTCGACGGTCATCTTCTGGGGTGCGCTCACCGGTGCCGTCGCCGCGATCATGCTGGTGGTCGGGGACGGCGGAGCATCGGCGCTCACCGGCCTGCAGAACATCACGATCGTCGCCTCGGTGCCGTTCGTGCTGGTCATGATCGTGCTGTGTGTTGCCCTGTACAAGGATCTGAGCAGTGACCGAATCGTCGCGGTGAGCGATCGAAGCACGTTGCTCGTCGAACGCGCCGTTGCCATCGGTGAGGACAGCTACGGTGACAACTTCGATCTGGTTACCCGCTACAGCGAGACCGGAACAGACCCCGTGAAGCATATGGAAGGCGTCGACTCCGAGTCTGACGTCGACGACGGCAGCAACGGCGACAAAACGGAAGATGATCCGGTGAAGCCGGACGCGCCGAGCTAGACGCTGCATTATTCGACATAGATCGACGCTTCGCCAGCAAACGCGGCCTCCGTGAAGGCCGCGTTTGTCGGCGAGGATCGCGGTTACCCAAGACGATGCCGCAGCCGGGGAGTACAGGCGGATTCACGCTGGCCCGGCGCGGCTGCGTCGTCGCAGGCGCTTTGAGGAAGCTGCGGCGACAAGCACACCGGACGACGTGCACGCGACGAGGTCAACGGGACCGGCTTCGCCGCGACTCCCAACGACAAACGCGGCCTCCGTGAAGGCCGCGTTTGCCAACGAAGCGTCGGTTGGCGTCGCCGAAAGCCGCGTTTCCGCGTTTTGTGGTCAGCCTGCCGAGGAGTTGCGTTCCTCGAGGTCCTTCTTCGCCTTGGCGCGTTCGTCGTCGGCGAGCCGCAGACGCTCGAGGTACGACAGCTCAGTGAGCGCGTGCCGGGCGTACACCTGCTGCTCGGTCACGGCGAGCTGAGTGCGGCCGCGGGTACTGAACGCGAAGAACCAGTTCACGAACGTGTTCACGCGGTTGCGGAAGCCCACGATGTAGATCAGGTGCAGGAACAGCCAGCCGAGCCACGCGATGTAGCCCTCGGTCTCGAACTTCTTGCTGGTTCCGGGAATCGGCACCTGCATGACGGCGCTGAACCGGGAGATCGTCGCCATCGAGCCCTTGTCGAAGTAGCTGAACGGCTTGCGTTCGTCGGGAGTGTGTCCCTTGAGCGACGCGCGGATGGCGTCGGCGGCGTAGCGTCCGCCCTGGATGGCGCCCTGGGCGACACCCGGGACACCCTCGACGGCCATCATGTCGCCGACGACAAAAACGTTGGAGTGGCCCGGGATCGTCAGATCGGGTCCGACCTTCACTCGGCCCGCCCGGTCGAGTTCGGTATCCGACTGATCGGCGAGGATCTTGCCGATCGAGCTCGCCTGCACGCCGGCCGACCAGACCTTGCATTGGCTGGCGATCGTGGCGATCTGGCCGTCGGGGTACTTCACAGTCAGGCTGTCGTCGTCGATGTCGGTGACCATCGCACCGAGTCGGACGTCCACGCCGATCTTCTCCAGGCGAGCCTTGGCCTTTTGGCCGAGTTTCTCGCCGAACGGCGGGAGAACAGCCGGGGCGGCGTCGAGCAGAATCACCTTCGCCTTGGTCGGATCGATGTTCCGGAACGCACCCTTGAGCGTCTTGTCGCTCATCTCGGCGATCTGGCCGGCCATCTCGACGCCGGTCGGACCCGCGCCGACGACGACGAACGTCATCAGCATCTCCTGCTCGGCCGGATCGTCGGACAGCTCCGCCTGCTCGAACGCGCCGAGAATGCGGCCGCGGAGTTCAAGAGCGTTGTCGATCGTCTTCATACCGGGCGCGAACTCGGCGAAATGGTCGTTGCCGAAGTACGACTGGTCGGCGCCTGCGGCGATGATCAGATCGTCGTACGGGGTCTCGGTGGTTCGCTCGAGCAGCTGCGAACGGACGATCTGCTTCTCAAGGTCTATGTCGAAGACTTCACCGAGGATCACGCTGGCGTTGCGCTGGTCGCGGAGGATCACACGCGTCGCCGGAGCGATCTCGCCTTCGGCGATGATGCCGGTCGCCACTTGGTACAGCATCGGCTGGAACAGGTGGTGGGTGGTCTTCGCGATCAGGGTCACGTCGACGTCGGCCTTCTTGAGGCGCTGCGCCGCGAACAGACCGCCGAAGCCCGATCCGATGATGACGACCCGTCGGCGTCGCATCGGGTCGGTGGCAATGGTGTTGCTCATCGGTGTCTTCTCCAGTGTTGTCTTGGCTGATTCGTTGGCTTGTGGCCTGAGGAGTCCAACGGTAGTCGTTGACCGGTTGCGAGGCATCTCAGGCGGTGCGGCCGGCCCCGTCGAACGGTGTCGCCGCGGCGACACCGCTGTGTCTGCCTCGTGTGCGCAGCCACTGCTCGCGCATTATCTCGTACTCGACGTCGCCGCCCACAAGATCCGGCGACAGCTGCTCGGACGAGAGTGCACCGGCGGACAATCGCATGCCGAGCTTGCTCATCACCCTCTGCGACGCCGCGTGGTCGGTGTGGGTGCTGGCAAAGATCCGTTCAGTCTCCGATGTCAGGAAGCTCACCGCGATCAATGCCGTGGCCGCCTCCGCAGCGAGTCCTCCACCCCAGAAACGGCGGTGCAGCCGATAACTGAGTTCAAGCTCGCGAATTCCGGTGTGGCGAGGCACCCGCAGCTGGGCCCACCCGATGAACTCCCCGCCGCGCCGCGCAGTCAGCGTCCACAGTCCGGTCCCGTGGCTTCGGAACTGTGCCTCGGACCGTGGAATCACCCAGTCCTCCACCGAGGCGCGGGTCGACGGCTGGCCGCCGCTCACGAAGCGCATCACCTCGGGGTCGGAATCGAGGTCGAGGAGACGGTCGGCGTCGGCGTGCGACACCGGTCGTAGTCGTAGACGTTCCGAGTCGATGGCCATCCACGGCAGTCTATCGATGCGCGTGGAGTTCATGTCGGACGACAGGGATATGGTCAGTCGCGTGTCGGACATACAGAACTCGTCGAACCCAACACCGCCCCACAGCGTCGAGATCGCCCTGCGCTGGGGCGACCAGGACTCCCTGGGACACATCAACAACGTGCAGATCGCCCGAGTATTCGAAGAGGCGCGCGTCCGCACGATGAGTTCCTGGTTCGGCGGGGCCCGCAGCGGGTACGCGGGAGTCATCGCACGTCAGGAGATCGAGTTCGCGTCCATCCTGCACTACTCCGAGGAGCCCGTCCGGGTGGACGTCTGGGTGCCGCGGATCGGCACCACGTCCTTCGACTTCGGATGTGCGCTGTACGGCGCAGACGGCCAACTCGCCGCCCTCGCGGAGACGACGCTCGCGGGGCTCGACCTGCGGACCGGACAGAAAGTGGTCATGCCCGAGAACGTCGTCGCAGTGCTGCGGGCGAACAGCGGAGATCCGGTCCCGCTGCGTCGCCGCCGCTGACCGACACACCGGTGACATCGTGTGACAGGGGGGAGATGACGTGCTGACCGTGCATCGCGCCGAACACGCCGACACCTTGGTCGGAGTGCTCGCCGACGTGCTGGCTACGCCGGGCGCCGACCCGATGCGGCCCGAGGTGGTCGCCGTACCGGAGCGCGGTGTGGAACGCTGGCTCCGGCAACAGTTGTCGCTGCGCCTGGGGATCGCCGCCAACATCGACTTCAGCTCCCCGGCTGCACTGCTGCGCAGGGTGACGGTCTCCGCGTCTGCCGATCCGGAGGGAGCGGAGAGTTGGTACACCGACCGATTGCGGTGGCCGGTCCTGCGCGTCCTCGACGCCAACATCGACGATCCTCGCCTGGCGGTGCTCGCTGCGCACCTCGGGATGACCGGAGACGACACCGCTCGAATGCTCCTGCGGCGCGGCCGACGCTTCTCGACTGCCGCGACGATCGCCGGAATGTTCGGCGCGTACGGCTGGCAACGACCGACGATGATCGCCGACTGGGCGGTGGGACGCGACACCGACGGGGCAGGCAATCCGCTGGCCGAGCACCTCACCTGGCAACCGTGGTTCTGGCGGCTCGTCCGCGATGAGGTCGGGCATCCCCACCCGGCCGAGGACGCCGACGCGCTCGCGGCACGTCTTCGTGACGAGCCCGGGGTTGTTGATCTACCCGAACGGGTCGCCCTGTTCGGCCCCACGCGTATTCCGCAGACACTGCACGTGGTGCTCGACGCGTTGAGTGCCGAGCGTGAGGTGGCCCTGTACCTGCCGCACTCGTCTGATGCGCTGTGGCGGCGGATCTCCACCGAACCTGCGCAGCCGCGACGCAGGCGCGCAGAGCGAGAATCGAACGTGCCGGACCATCCACTCCTGGCCGCGCTGTCGCGGGACGTTCAAGAACTGCAGGAGGTGTTGAGACCGTCCATCGGCGCGGACGTCCACCATCGACAATCGGATTCTTCGGCGCCGGCCACTGTGCTCAGCGCACTCCAGGACGGGCTGCGACGAGACGTCCTCGAGCCGACCCCCGGACTGCGGGCCGACACCTCCCTCGAGGTGCACGCGTGCCACGGACCGGAACGTCAAGTGGAGGTGCTCCGCGACCGGCTCCTCCGGCTCTTCGACGACGACCCGACTCTCGAGCCCCGCGACGTTCTCATCATGTGCCCGGACGTCGAATCATTCGCGCCGCTGATCCGCGGCGCGTTCGGCCAGTCCGGACTGCATCATCCTGCGTACTCCCTGCGGGTGCGGCTCGCTGACCGCGGCCTCCGCGAATCCAATGCGGTGCTCGATGTCGTTGCACGAGTTCTCGACCTCGCAGCGGGCCGAGTCCGTGCAGGAGAACTCATCGACCTCGCGTCGTCGACGCCCGTCCGGACGCGCTTCGGGTTCACCGACGACGACGTCGACACCCTCGCGGGGTGGATCCACCGCTCCGGAATCCGGTGGGGCGTCGACTCCGCGCAGCGCGGCAGATTCGGCCTCGGCGGATTTCCGCAGGGTACGGTCGCCTCCGGCCTCGACCGCATGTTGCTCGGCGTGGTGGCGGAGGAGTCGGAGAACGAGTGGTTGGCCACCGCGCTCCCGCTTGCGGGCGTCGACTCGACCGACACCGACCTCGTCGGCAGGTTCGCCGAGTTCGCCGACAGGCTGACGACGCTCATCGACTCGGTCGGGCGGCCGCACACCACCGGCGAATGGGCCGGCATCCTCATCGGCGCCGTCGACGGTCTCACCGACGTCGCAGACGACGACGAGTGGCAACGTGCTCAAGCCGTCGGAATGATCGGTGACGCGCTGAGCGCGGCCGACGACGTGCGACTCGAACTCGCGGACCTGCGTGATCTCATGGCGGGCCTGCTGGCGGCGCGACCGACGCGCTCGAACTTCTGCACGGGCGAGTTGACGGTGTGCACGATGGTTCCGATGCGGTCGGTGCCGCATCGCGCGATCGTCGTCCTCGGGTTGGACACGGGGGCCTACCCGCGTCCGTCGTCGGTCGACGGCGACGATGTGCTCGCCGTCGCGCCGCTGGTCGGTGAACGTGACCGACGAGACGAGGACCGCCAGGCGTTCCTCGACGCGGTCGGCGCCGCCGGGCAGCATCTGCTCCTCTTCTACACCGGCGCCGATCCGGTCACCGGCACGGCGCTGCCGCCCGCCGTGGTCGTCAGCGAACTGGTCGATGCTGCGAACGTCATCGTCGGACACCCCGGCGGTCCGTCGCCGATCGTGCACCGGCACACCCTGCATGCGTTCGACACTCGGAACTTCGTCGCGGACGAGGGAGCCGCGCCGTTCAGCTACGACGCGTCGCTCCTCGCGGGAGCTCGGGCGTTGAGCGACATCGACCGCTCCGGTGCGCCCGCGCCCGCATTGCCGCGGCTGGCCGACGCCCGCCTCGGCGAACCCGAACTCGGCGACGTCGACCTGGACGATCTGATCACGTTCCTCTGCGCCCCGGTCGAAGGCTTCGCACGACAGCGGCTCGGAGTCGGGTTGCCGGAGAGCGCCGAGAGGCATCCCGATCAGCTGCCGGTGTCACTCGACGGCCTCGAGCAGTGGAGTGTGGGCAACCGATATCTGCAAGCTCTGCTGGACGGCCGTGATCCCGCGGCCGCTGCGGGCGCCGAACTGCGGCGCGGTTCGCTTCCCCCGTTCGCCTTCGGCGCCGACACGTTCGGCCCGATCCGCGGCAAGGCACAGGCCATCGCCATCGCGGCGGACGGCTATCGCACCGATTCGGCTGACGCGGTCGACGTCCGAGTGGATCTGCCCGGCGGCCGTCGTCTGTACGGGACCGTCGGCGACGTTTTCGGCGATCGGCTGGTGCCGGTCAGTTACTCCCGACTCGGGGCCAAACACAGGGTCGGAGCATGGATCCGGCTGCTCGCCATCGCCGTAGGGTCGAGCCGACGCGTTCCGCAGGCCGTTGTCGTCGGCGGAGCAGGCGGCTACACGCCCTCGGCCAAGATCAGTCGCCTGTCCGCACCGGACGATGCGCTGGAGACGCTCACACTCCTCGTCGCGCTGCGCGACGCGGGCCTTCGAGCGCCGATCGGCCTCACCCTCGATTCGGCGGCGTCGGCGGCGTCGGAGTTCAACCGTCGCGGGCGGGCACCGCAGGCCATGCAGCGTGCGAAGTTCACGTACGAGAAGTCGTTCGGCGACAAGAATCGTTACGCGGGTCTGGTGTTCCGAGGCGACCCCGACGCGTCGGTGGAGTTCGACGACCTGTGCCTCGCGGTCCCGGCACTCGCCTCACTCGGCGACGTCGAGCATCTGTTGCCAGGCGATTCATCGACGCCGATGTACCTGCGCTTGGCGTGTGCCCTCTTCTCGCCGCTGCTGGCCAACGAGGAGGACCGATGAACACCCTTGACACACGGGGGTTCAACCTCCGCGATCCTCTGCCGACCGGGACAGTTGTGCTCGAGGCGAGCGCGGGAACAGGCAAGACATACGCGATCGTGTCGCTTGCGGTCCGCTACGTCGCAGAGGGTGTTCCCGTGTCGAGACTGCTGATGGCCACGTTCTCGAACGCGGCCTCGGCGGAGCTTCGCGACCGGACCAGGTCACGGCTCCGCGAGTGTCTCACTGCCGTCGATCAGGGCTTCGCAGGCGACGACGTCCTCGTCGAATGGCTCCTCGACGGGACCTCCGACACGATCGCGGTACGTCGTGCACGCCTCGTCGCGGCGCTGTCGGACTTCGACGCCGCCACCATGGCCACCACCCACACGTTCTGCAATCGGATGCTCGCCGCTCTCGGCTTCCTCGGCGAACGCGAACAGCAGTACCCGATCGTCGAGAACGTGGACGAGATCGTGGCCGAGGTGGCGCGCGACGCCTACATCGCACGATTCGCCGGCGACCCGTCCGATGCGCCCGCCTTCGACGAGACTCTGGAGATCGCCAAGGAGGCCGTCCGCAATCCCAACGCGACGTTTGCACCGTTCCGGCCCGACGAGCGCGACGACGACGCGGACCTGCGGGTCGCGATGGCGACACACGTTCGCCGTCAGACGGAGATCCGGAAGCGACTGGCGCGACTGCGGACCTACGACGACCTTCAGAACACGCTGTTCGACATCGTGACCGATCCGGCCATCGGCGACAAGGCTTGCAAACGCATCCGCGACCAGTTCTCCGTCGTCCTCATCGACGAATTCCAGGACACTGATCCGCAACAGTGGGAGATCGTTCGACGCTGCTTCCACGACCACATTCCGCTGGTTCTGGTCGGCGACCCGAAGCAGTCGATCTACGCTTTCCGCGGCGCGGAAGTGCTCAGTTACCTCCATGCGGTGCAGGCCGCGGGGGATCGGCGGATCCTGGACGTCAACCGCCGCTCGGATCAGAACGTCGTCGAAGGCCTCAGTGTGCTGTTCGACGGCGCCGCCTTCGGGCATCCCGACATCGTGTACCGGCCGGTCACCGCCCACCACGCCGGGTCGCGCATCCATGGTGCGCCCGCGGTCCGCATTCGGCGGTTCGACAGGAACGACTTCTCCGTTCACACCCAGGACGGCACCACCCCGAAGGTGGCACAGGTCCGGGAAAGGGTGATCGACGACGTCGCGGGCGACATCGCGGCGCTGCTGAAGTCGTCGGTCACCATCGATTTCGATGGAGTGACCCGGCCCGTGGAGTCCGGTGACATCGCAGTCCTCCTGCGCGCGAACCGGACGATCGAACCGTTGCAGCAGGCTCTCGCCGATCGCGGCGTCGCGTCCGTCGTGACGTCCGGGACGTCGATCTTCACCACCGACGCCGCCCGCCACTGGTGGCATGTGCTCACCGCGATAGACCAGCCGTCACGGCAGCCGAGGGTCCGCCTCGCCGCGTTGACGCCGCTGGTCGGGCTCACGGCTCAGACCCTGGAGAGCCGGGGAGACACGGGGATCGGAACGCTCGCCGCGCAGTTCGCCGAGCTCGGACGCGTGTTCGTCGACGGCGGTTTCGCCGCCATGTCGGCTCGACTGCTCGACGAGTTCACCACCGCGGAGCGGCTCCTAGGCTCTGCGCAAGGCGAACGACTCTTCACCGACGTGCGCCAGATCGCCGACGTCTGCAACCGGTACGCCGCCGACAGTGGAAGCGGTCTGACGTCGCTCGTCGACTGGCTGGGCGAGCAGATCGCGGACAGCGCAACATGGTCGGGGCGGGGTGACGCGACCCGAAAGCTCGACCGCGACACGGCCGCCGTCCAGATCATGACCGTCCACGCCAGCAAAGGTCTCGAATTCCCGATCGTCTACGTGCCGTTCGGATGGGACGGGGCCTCTCGCGTGAACCCGGCGACGTTCGTGTTCCATGACGACGGTGACACCCGGTGCCTCGACGTGGCGGGCAAGGGCGCGCCGGGCTACGGAAGGAGGGACGCGCTGGCACGGTCGGAGTCGGCCGGCGAGGACCTGCGGCTGATGTACGTCGCGGCGACTCGTGCACGGTCGATGGTGGTGCTGTGGTGGGCGCCGAGCACCACGACGGCGCGTGGCGCGTTGCACCGACTCCTGTTCACCGGACAGCA
Organism: Gordonia sp. PDNC005; assembly: GCF_016919385.1. Lineage (NCBI taxonomy): Bacteria > Bacillati > Actinomycetota > Actinomycetes > Mycobacteriales > Gordoniaceae > Gordonia > Gordonia sp. PDNC005. Next base: position 1,859,368 of record NZ_CP070351.1, on the reverse strand, counting down.
CAGGCGGGCAGCAGCCCGGGCAGGTGAGGTCGCCACGATCCCGGACATGGTGCCCATCCCGGCCGACGACATGGAATGCGCCGGCGTCCTGCGGGAGGCGGCGTCGTTGAGCCGGGCGATCAGCGTTGAACACGCCGGCGGACGCGATGGGATCCGTGTCCCTCGGCCGGTGGCCGGAGGCGGTGCCGCACCGCGACTCGCGGTGTCGCGGTTCACCAGGCGAGTGGACGACGCGTGGCGACGAACGTCGTACTCCGCGATCGTCGCCGTTGCGCACGCGGCGGCGCACGCGGAGCACATAGCGGCCTCGGTGATCGGGACCGGGAGTGAACCGGACGCCGTCGAGCGCCGCGACGAACCTGTCGATGCGCCCGACCCGACGATCGGTGATCAGCCGCTGACGGTCGGCACTGGGTCGCCGATGAACGGACTGCCGTTCGGTGCGGGGTTCGGAACCCTGGTGCACGAGGTCCTCGAACACGTCGACACGTCGGCGGACGACATCACCGTGCACGTCCGACAGCTCACGGAGGAAGGGGCGGCTCGGCGCGGTGTCGACATCGACCTCGACGTGCTCGCGAACGCGCTTGTCGGCGTGCTGACGACGCCGCTCGGCTTCGGGGACCTGTGGTCCGTGGCGCCTCCCGATCGTCTCGCCGAACTCGATTTCGAGTTGCCTCTGTCCGCTGTCGGAGGCGGTTTCAGCCTCGATCAGGTCGGGGATCTGCTCGCCGAGCATCTGCCGACCGGCGATCCGCTCGCCCCGTATGCCGAGCTCGTCCGTGCGGTGTCGGACGAGCGGTTCCGAGGCTTCCTGACAGGCAGCATCGACTCGGTGCTCCGGATCCCGGACGGACGTTTTGTCGTCGTCGACTACAAGACGAACCGACTGAGGCCCGGCGAACTGGCTGTTGAGGACTTCAACCGTGATGCGATGGCGGCGGAGATGATGACCGCGCAGTACCCGCTGCAAGCTCTGCTGTATTCCGTCGCTCTGCATCGATACCTGTTGTGGCGGCTGCCCGGCTATCGGCCCGACCTGCATCTCGGGCCGGTTCAGTACCACTTCGTGCGAGGGATGGCCGGGCCGGCGACGCCACCCGGCTGCGGCGTCTTCGAGTGGCGGATGCCGGTGGATCTGGTCACCGCGATGAGCGATCTGCTCGCGGGGAAGGGAGCGAATCGATGATCGTCACCTCGGAGACCGGCGCCCTCGCACCGTTCAACCAGGCGGGTGTGCTGCACGCGTCGGACGTCCACGTGGCTCGCCGGGTCGCCGCGCTCGCGGGCGGGACGACCGACGACGACGTGCTCCTGGCGACCGCTATGGCGGTACGAGCCGTCCGCACCGGCTCGACGTGCGTGCAGCTCGATCGGATCTCGGAGACGTCGGTGGAGCACACAGTCGACGGCGAACCCGTAGAACTACCGTGGCCGCCTGTCGAGCGGCTGACCACTGCGTTGGCCGCGTCACCCCTGGTGGTGGGCTCATCGGCGGGGCCGCTCACCCCGTTGGCGCTGGCCGAATCGGCCGACGGTCCACTTCTGTACCTGCGTAAGTACTTCCGCCAGGAGCAGAGCATCCGCACGATCCTCGACGACCGCGCCGCGACTCGACCGGACGTGGACGTCGACGTCCTCACCCGAGCATTGGATGAGGCGTTCACCTCAGACGATTCAGGGTTGTACGACCGACAGCGTGCTGCTGCGGCGCTCGCCGCCACGAGCTGGACGACAGTCCTCGCCGGCGGGCCCGGCACGGGAAAGACGTACACGGTGGCGCGGATTCTCGCGGTCATGGAGACCGTCCTCGGCCCCGACATCCGCATCGGGCTGTGTGCGCCGACTGGGCGAGCCGCAGCGCAGCTTCAGTCGGCGATCGGCGAGTACAGCCGGACCAGACGTCGGCTCACCAGCGATCCGGCGGCGGTGACCGTTCATCGCCTGCTCGGGTCCCGGCCGGATGGGACTTTCGTTCGGGGCTCGGGGAACCGGTTGCCGTTCGACGTTGTCGTCGTCGACGAGACGTCGATGCTGCCGGTGACGATGATGTGCCGTCTGCTCGAATCCCTGCGCAGCGACACCCGATTGATTCTTGTCGGCGACCCGCATCAGCTGGTGTCTGTCGAAGCGGGAGCGGTGCTCGCCGACCTGGTGGAGCGAGACCCGGCCGACGGTTCGACGGTGAACCCGACATCGGCGTTCGGCTCCGCGGCGGGGATCGGGGAAGCGGACTTCACCGACGTCGAACGGGCAGGTCTCGGCGGTGGCGTGATCACGTTGCGCCGTGGACACCGGTACGGAGACCGGATCGGCGAGGTTGCCGAAGCGGTCAACGCCGGGGACGCCGACCGTGTTCTGGAACTCATCGGGTCCTCCGGTGACGACAGTCCGGTGACCCTGGTCGACCCCGACGATCTCGACGGGGTCCGAGCATCGGTCGTCGCGTGGGCGCACAGCCTTCGTGAGGCCGCAGGTTCCGGCGATGCTCGCCGCGCGGTGGACGCGCTGCGGGGGCACCGGGTGCTGTGCGCTCACCGGGCAGGCCGATTCGGCGTCGCGGGATGGTCTCGCCGGATCACCGGTTGGACGGCCGACGATCTCGGTGGCGCAGCGATGTACGGGGGCGCGTGGTACGCGGGCGAGCCGTTGCTCGTGACTGCGAACGATCGTGCGCAGGACGTCTACAACGGTGATTCCGGCGTGGTGATCGCCGATGGCGACGCTCTGGTGGCTGTGTTCGAACGTGGCGACTCCATCAAACGCCTCCATCCGAGCCAGCTGGCCGATGTGGTGCCGGTGTACGCGATGACAATCCACCGCAGCCAGGGCAGTCAGTTCACCGAGGTCACCGTGGTGCTGCCGCCCTCGGGCGCGGAACTCCTGACTCGTGAACTGCTGTACACGGCGATCACCCGCGCCGAGAGCAGGGTCCGGATCGTTGGAACCGCAGACGCTCTGCGTGCAGCCGTGGGCCGTCGCGTCGCCCGCGCCAGCGGTCTCCGCACCCGCGCTGTCGAGCGTCCCGCGCCCTGAGTCCGGTCAAGCGAGGTCGGCGCCGCCGGGGACGAGATCGCGACGCAGGTACGACTCCCACGCGAGGAACCGACGTTGCTGTTCACGGGGCAGCGAGGCGAAGCCCTTCATCGACGCGCTGCGCGCCATCTCGGTGCGGTGAGAGGTGATCGCACGGATCTTGGCTCCGACGTGGGTTTGCAGATCGAGGGTCACCGAGACCTGTTCGTCCGGCGTTCCGATGAGTGGCATGTGTGTGGTCTCGGGAAGGTGCGGGCTCAGCTCGTCGACCACACTGACCGGGATCGTCGCGAAGTAGAGCGACTTCACCTGCCACGGGTCGCCCGTCTCCGGTCGGTAATGGACGAGGTTCGCGGCATCGGCGGCGGCGCAGACCAGTCGATTGACGTGAATGTGGTCGCGGTGGCCGTAGATCCCGAACGCGTCGTACGTGACGATGACGTCCGGCCTGATCCTGCGGATGTGTCCGACGAGCGCACCGACTTCGTCGTCGAATGGGACGTCGATGATCGACGGTGCGTCGGGCGCGGACTCGGGGACGAAGCTGTCGGCGTAGCCGAGGGAGATCGGTGGGCGAGGGAGGCCGAGTTCCCTGACGGCGTCGCAGAGTTCACTGTGCCGGACGGTCCCGGGAGCCCACGTACAGGTGATGAGGTCGGCGTCGCCGCCGCGTGCGATGTGGGCGGCGATGGTCCCGCCTGTCCACAACGATTCGTCGTCGGGGTGGGCGTGGACGAACAAGGCGCTCGGTATGCCGGACACGTGCTCCACAGTACGCGTCGAAGGGTCAGTAAACTGTTCTGTGCCGATCAGCCGATGCCCTCCGACCGAGGGTGCGAAAGGAGTACTGCCTTGACGTCACAGGTTCACGAGTTCCAGGCGGAGGCCCGCCAACTGCTCGACCTGATGGTCCACTCGATCTATTCGAACAAGGACAGCTTTCTGCGAGAGCTGGTGTCGAACGCGTCGGACGCTCTCGACAAATTGCGGCTCGCCGGGTTGACCGACAAGGATCTCGACGCCGACATCTCCGACCTCCATATTCGGTTGATCCCGGACGCAGATGCGCGGACTCTCACGATCGCCGACAACGGCATCGGCATGTCGCGCGACGAAGTGATCGACCTGATCGGCACTGTCGCGAAGTCGGGGACCGCCGAACTGCGGCGCAAGCTGGCCGAGTCGGACAAGTCGTCGACCGAGGATCTCATCGGTCAGTTCGGCGTCGGCTTCTACTCGACGTTCATGGTGGCCGACGAGGTGACTCTGGTCACTCGCAAGGCCGGCGAGGTCGTCGGCACCAAGTGGACGTCGACCGGCGACGGCACGTACACGATCGACGACGTGGTCGATGCTCCCCAAGGCACGACCATCACGCTCGCGCTCAGTGACGTCGACGATGAAAACGCCGTTCACGACTACACCGACCGTTACGTGCTCCGGGGCCTGGTGAAGAAGTACTCGGACTTCATCGCGTGGCCGATCCGCATGCTCGGTGAGACGCCGGAGCCTGTCGAGGCCGCGGAGGGCGACGAGCCGGCCGCGCCCGCCGAGCCTGTCGACGAGACACTCAACTCGCAGAAGGCTCTGTGGTCCAAGTCGAAGGACGAGGTGACCCAGGAGGAGTACGCCGACTTCTACCGTCACATCTCGCATGCGTGGGATGCTCCGCTGGAGACCATCTCGCTGCACGCCGAGGGGACGTTCGAGTACCAGGCGCTGCTGTTCATTCCGACGCAGGCGCCGTTCGACCTGTTCATGCGGGAACGCGGCAGCGGAATCCACCTGTATGTGAAGCGTGTCTTCATCATGGACGACGCCACCGACCTCATGCCCGAGTACCTCCGCTGGGTGCAGGGTGTGGTGGATGCGGCGGATCTCTCGCTCAACGTGTCCCGCGAGATCCTGCAGCAGGACCGACAGATTCGCGCGATCCGTCGTCGCCTCGTGAAGAAGGTCATCTCGACGATCCAGGAGATCGCGGACAAGCGGCCCGACGACTACCGCACGTTCTGGGAGAACTTCGGTCGAGTGTTCAAGGAGGGCCTGATCAACGACGCGGACAACGCCCAGGCGATCCTCAAGGCGTCGATGTTCGCGTCCACCCACAGCGAGACCGAGCCGACACGACTGGCCGACTACGTGACGCGGATGGCCGACGATCAGGACGTCATCTACTACATGACCGGCGAGTCGCGCGCGCAGATCGTCGGAAGCCCGCACCTGGAGGCGTTCGCGGCCAAGGGCATCGAGGTGCTCCTGCTGTCGGATCCGGTCGACGAGGTGTGGGTCGGGAACGTCCCCGACTTCGACGGCAAGAAGTTCGTGTCGATCGCCAAGGGCGTCGTCGATCTGGACGGTGCCGAGGAGAGCGCGGACACCGAGCGTGACGAGGCGTTCGCGCCGCTCCTCACGTGGCTGGGCGAGACCCTGTCGGACGACGTCTCGGACGTTCGTCTGACGTCGCGCCTCACTGATTCGGCCGCGTGCCTGGTGGGTGACGAGTTCTCGATGACGCCGCAGTTGGAGAAGCTGTACAGGGCGTCCGGCCAGCCGGTTCCGCACAGCAAGCGGATTCTGGAACTGAACCCGGCCCACGCAGTCGTGACGCGTTTGAAGGAGAAGTTCGGGTCGGCAGACGACGATCACACCGCGCTGGAGCCTGCGGCGTCACTGGTGTTCGCCAGCGCCGTCCTCGCCGAGGGCGGTGAGCTCACCGATCCCTCCGCCGTCGCGAAGTTGATCGCTCAGCAGGTCGCAGACTCGCTCGCCTGATGTCGATCATCACGCGGGCCGCGATCTGGATCGGGTCCTGGCCCTGGCTGCCGCCGTATCTCCCGAAGATCGTCAAGGTCGACGGGTGGATTCAGCGGATCAGCCGGGGTCGGATCGACCTGCTGTGGATCGCGAGTCTGCCGAGCGTGACGTTCACCGTCGTCGGCCGCAAGAGCGGCGAGCCGCGGACGACGACGGTGCTCGCCGCGCCCGACGGCGACGATTGGATCGTCGCAGGGTCGTACTTCGGCGGCCCGAAGAGTCCGGCGTGGGTGTTCAACATGCGTGCGGCCGGCGGCGGAACGCTGCGCGTCAAGGGCGCCGACGTGCCGATGGCGGCCACCGAGTTGTCGGGCGAGGCACGCGATGGGGCCTGGCAGTGCCTCCTCGGCGTCTGGCCGAACTTCACGCTCTACGAACAGCGGACCGACCGCACGATCCCGCTCTTCCGCCTCTCGCCGAGCTAGTCGGCGAGCTCGACGAAGTCCTCTGCGTACCCGAGAACGAGGATCGGCGAATCGGTCACGGCGTCGCGGACCTCGTCCCACGCGCGGGAGTCCGCGGCGCCGTACAGATGCTGCACGTCGGCGATCAACACTGACGGGTCGGTGGACGCGGATGTCATCCGGCGGAACGCGAGCGTCGACGCTCCGACACCGATCAACGCGTAGCCATGCTTGTCGTTCATTCGGCGCGCCACTGTGTGGCTCGCGAACGGCGACCAGTCGCCCTCGAAGTATCCGTTCGGAATGCTCGCGACAAGGTCTGCCGACGTGGGCACCGCTGCCCGTTGGACGACGTGTGTGCGCTCCAATAGTCGTTCCGGTTCGCGGTTCAGCACCGCGAGGGCGTCGACCACCGCGGTGTCCGTCGAGGCGGCTGCGAGCGATTCCCACGGCTCGGCTCGTTCGGGATCGTGCAGGGCGTGCAGAGCCGTTCGGATGATGTGTGTCTCGTAGGCGTACAGTGCCGCGGGCGAGTCGTCGTCCGGGTACTCGACGTCACCGTCGAGGTCGTGCCGATTCCGCGCATGTCCGCTTGTGTAGAGGCACTGCGCGAGGTTGTCGAGCGTGAGGAGGAGTCGTTCGTCGGAGGCTGTCGACGCGTCGAGCTCGGCGAGGGCGCCGAGGATCGCAGGCCACGACGTGGGCTCGACGATGAGTGCAACGCTGTGCTGGTCGACGCCCCGGCGTCCGTCGGCCGGCAGCGAGATGTATGGGGTCGGTTCTCGGCTGTCCACATGTTCCTCAAGTTGGTCGTGCCCGCCGTCCCGCTCGCTACGGCAGCCTCATCGAGCTCACGCGTGAGGCGTTGATTCCCGCTAATCGTCTGACAATTGGCGGGAATCAACGCCTCGCGCGTGAATGGACAGCCCGTGCGGGAAGGGCCCGGCTTACTCGCCCTTGAACTGCGGGGGACGCTTCTCGAAGACCGAGGCGATGGCTTCGCCGAGGTCGTTGCTGGGGAGGAAGGCCGCGTTCCACGTCGCGACGTAGCGCAGGCTCTCGTCGACGCGCGAGCGGCGCGAGTGGTCCAGGACGTTCATCGTGCCCTGGACGACGAGCGGCGGCAGTGCCGCGATCTCGGCGCCCTTCGCACGAGCGGCGTCGAGCAGCGCTTCGGGGGTGTCGAAGACGTCGGTGACGAGACCGATCTTCTCGGCACGCGCCGCGTCGATGTCTTTGCCGGTCAGGGCCAGATCGCGGGTGTGGCCGTCGCCGATGATCAGGGGGAGGCGGGCGAGCGATCCCATGTCGGCGACGATCGCGACACGCACCTCGCGGACGCTGAACTTGGCGTCGGCGCTGGCGATGCGGATGTCGGCGGCGGTGATCAGGTCGACGCCGCCCCCGATGCACCAACCCTGGACGGCTGCGATCACCGGCTTGCGGCAGTCGGCCACCGCGTTGATGCCGGCTTGCATGCGGCCGATCATGTTGTGGAAGTCGGTGCGGGCCTTCGCTGCCTTGCCGTCGCCGCCGAGCACCGGGCCGAAGTCGCCTGCCATCGCGGGAAGGTCGAGGCCGAACGAGAAGTTCTTGCCCGATCCGGTCAAGACGACTGCGCGGACGTCGGGGTCGGTGTCGATGCCCTGGAACAGGGGAACGAGCTCGGCCCAGAAGTCCGGGCCCATCGCGTTGCCCTTGGTGGGACCGATCAAGGTCACCTCGGCGACGTGCTCGTCGACGGTCACGTCGAAGGCCTTGTACTGGTCGCTGTCGCGGTATTCGGGGATGCTCATCTCGCTCATTTCAGAAATGTTACTCGCCAGTAGGAATCAATCGCGGGTCAGGCGGGGGAGAAGTCGGATCGTGTCCTCATTCGTCCAGCCGGGCGGTTCGAGAATCTGCGCCCACGCTTTCGGAATCGCCGCAAGGTAATTGTGGCCGTGACCGTCGGGAACGTCGACCGAGACCGCCATATCGGCCGCGACCTGCAGGAACGTCAGGATCGGGAACCACGTCGTGGAATCGAGCACGTCCGGCCCGCGTTGTTCCCGCAGCCAGTCGGGCTCGTCGAACAGCAGGTCCGGAGACCACCAGGAGATGGGATCGGAAGGATGCTGGAGATAGACGATGCGGCCCTTGGTCCACGGCTGACCTGCCGGGCGGTCGAGGTCGGCGGGGTCCCTGATGAACCGGACCTGGTCGCCGTTGTCGAAGATCGGCAGATACTCCGGGGAGCCCGAGTCGCGGCCGTTCGTCGTGTCGCGCCACAGGGTGTTGCTGAACGTCGGGCCGGTCAGCAACGCGCCGTCGGTGCGTGCGGACATCGTCGGGATCGAACCGAACGGTGCTTCCGCGGCGAAGGAGCCCAGACTCTCGCCGAAGACGACGATCTTCGGTCGTGCCGCCTCGGGGATGTTGCGGACACGCCGATCGACAGCCTCGAACAGCGCTCGACCGGCCTGGCGTGCACGCTCCTGGTCGACGATGAACGACAGCCAACTCGGCAGAGTCGAGTACTGCATGCCGACGATCGCGGTGTCGCCGTTGTACATGTATTCGATCGAGTCGGGGTTGGCTCGATTGATCCATCCGGTGCCGGTGGTCGACGCGACGGCGATGACCTTTCGGGTGAGTCCTCCGGCCCGGACGAGCTCGTCGGCTGCCAGAGTCGCTGCCTCATTGATCGTGGGAGCCGACTCGAGACCGGCGTACACACGTATCGGTTCGAGTGCCGGCTTGTGATTGAACTCGCCGATCTCCTCTTTGGTCGGACCGGTGGAGACGAACGCGCGGCCCTGGCGGCCTAGGCTCTCCCAGCTGACGAGCGATTCCGGACTTCCTGATTTCAGCGCGGACGACGGTGGTGACGAGTCGGGGGTCGACTCGTCGTTCACTGCGGCGAATGTCTCGTTGAGTGCCTTCATGCCGTAGTTGGTGACCACCCCGTTGACCACAAGAACACTGACGAGTACGACGACCAGAGCTGCGACCGCACCGGAGATGCGCGGTGGGATGTGAGCCGTCAGTTTTCGTGCGATGAACCGAACGAGAGCACCCCAGGCTTGACCGACTCCGACGAGGATCGCGAACACGATGACGGCGATGATCGCGATCTGCGGGTACGACGTCCAGGTGAGGTGATCAACGCCCATCAGGTCGCGGAGTTCGTCCTGCCAGCGATGGAACCAGTACAGGGCGATGACCGTGCCGATCCCGTAGACGACGCCGAGGCCGACCCACCAGATCCGAGCCGGGCGAGGCCACGGCTCCTCCCTCGAGACGAGGTAGCGCGCAAGCCATGCGAAGAACGCTCCGAGTCCGTAACCGATCGCGGCCGCCCCCGCTGCGACCAGTCCTTGAAACAGGGGACCACGAGGCAAGAGGGACGGCGTCGTGGACATCCACAGGAACAGTGTCGCCAGGACGGCTCCGGTGTACGACAAGCGGCGGACGTACGCGGTTGCCCAGGCTCCGACTCGGCCGCGGGCGTCGGATGCGGGTGAGGCGGCCGACTCCTCCGTCTGGGAAGCGGTGTCGAGCGGGTCGGTCGGCTCCGGAGCATCCGTGCCGGCTGCGTCGTCAGTGACCACGCCGCCTCCTTCGTATTCGAGAGTGTCACGATGAAGATACCTGCAGCGTACGACGCGTGAGGTCACTGCACCCGGGGTTGATCGGGGTTGTGCAACTATTGTGGCCGTGAGCATTTCGACTGATCCTCTCAGCTCCTCCGACGTCGTCCTCGGGATTCCCGTTGCCGATATGGCGGCGTCGTCCGACGCGTATCGAATCCTGCTCGGCGAGTCGGCGGGCCCGGGAGTCTGGGTGTTCGGAAACGGGCGAGTGGAACTCTCGCCGGAGGATGCCGAGACCGCTGTGGACTTCGCTGTCGCCGACCTCCACGAGAGTGTTCGGCTGCTCGGCCGACGCGGCCTCGCCGCAGTCCTTCGAGACGAGTCGTCGTACGAGCTCGAAGGCGTCGAGCCGGTGGGTGTCACGTCCCGTCGTGGTTGCGGCGACGGCCCGCGTGTGGACCACGTCGTCATGTACCACCATGACGTGGATGCGGCGGTTGCGCTGTATGCGGGCAGGCTCGGAATGGACCTGCGGCTGGACCGCCAGATCGCGGAGGGGGTTGCACAGTTGTTCTTCCGAACCTCCTCGGTCATCGTGGAAGTCGTGGCAGGAGCATCGATGGCCGAGCGCCATCGCTTCGGCGGAGTCGCGTGGCGCGTCGACGACATCGAGGCCGAACACAAACGACTGCTCGGCGCAGGACTCGACGTCAGCGAGGTTCGAGTCGGACGAAAGCCTGGCACCCGCGTCTGCACACTTCGCGACCGTGCATTCGGGACGCCGACCCTGCTGATCGAACAGCTGCCCAAGCCATGACTCCGATGTTCCCGTTGGGTTCGGTGCTGTTGCCGGGCGAGACCCTTCCGTTGCGCATCTTCGAGCCGCGTTACGCGACGATGTTCGACGATCTGCTCGCCGGTGACCGCACGTTCGGCGTCGTGTTGATCGAGCGCGGGTCAGAGGTCGGCGGCGGTGACGAGCGCGGGACGGTGGGCACCCTCGCGCGGGTCGACACATGGGCTCAGACAGGTCACGGACGCTTTTCGCTGAATTGCGCCGGGATCGAGCGGATCGTCGTCGACGAGTGGCTTCCGGATGACCCGTATCCACGTGCGGTCACCCGGCCGCTCCCAGACGAGGCGGGCGGTGAACCCGACTGGCGTGCTTTGGTGGGCGGACGCGCGCAACTCCAGTTGCTGTGCGGTCAGGGCGGGCGCCTCGATCCGCAGCTGCGATGGATCGCCTCCCAACTCGCCGAGCCCGTCGACTACGGCGGTCCCGACCGTGAGGAGGCGTCGTGGCGTGCGGCGTCCGACCTTCCGCTCGGAGCCGCCGACCGGCACCGAGCGCTGTCCGCGCCGGATCCGGCGGCACGCGTCGACGTGTTGATCTCGGCGATCGACGATCTGATCGCCGCACTCCGGTTCCGGCTCCAAACATGATCGGACGTCTCTCATGAGCCTGGCGCGCCTCGACGCGACCGAACGCTTGGCTGGTGTCGACCTCGCACGTGGTCTCGCCGTCATCGGCATGTTCGCCGTCCACCTGACGACGTTGCCGGCCGTCGAGTGGAGTTCACCGTCGACGTGGGCGGGGGCGGCGACGGGACGGTCGTCGATCCTCTTCGCAATGTTGGCCGGCGTGTCGATCACCCTGGCCGGAGATCCGGACAAGGATCCTGGCACCAGATCGGTCAGCCCGAACAGAATGCTGGCGTCTCGGGCGGCGATCATCTGGGGGATCGGTGTTCTGCTGCTGTTCCTCGGGTTGCCTGTCGAAGTGATCCTCCCCGCGTACGGTGTGCTCTTCTTGATCGGCATCGGACTCCAACGGGTCCGCACGTCGGTTCTCTGGGTCACTTCGGCCGGGCTCGGTGTGGTCGCGCCGTTTGTGCTCACCGCCATCGACGCCGTGCCGTGGCCTGCCGACAGCGGCGACACCTCACTCGCCGGAGGCCGCCTGATCGGTTGGTTCTTCCCATTTGTGCTGTGGGCGGGCTTCCTGGCGGCGGGCATGGCCGCAGGTCGGGTGCTTGCTCGTCGCCGGATCGTCGACGCCGCGCTGCTCGTCGGAGTCGGCGCACTGTTCGCCGTACTGGGCGACGGGGTCGGCAGGATCGCCGCCGACCACGACGTTGCCGAGTTGAGCTCGGCACCACACTCGTCGGGAGTCGGCGAAGCCCTCGGATCAGGTGGATTCGGCCTCGCCGCGATCGGCCTGTGCACGCTTGCGGTGGCCACGCCGTTGCGCACCGTGAGCCTCCCGCTCCGCTCCGTCGGTTCGATGCCGCTCACGGCGTACACAGCGCACCTGCTGATCTGGTGGATCTGGATCGCGATCCGACCGGTGGACGACATCACCGAGTTTCGGGCGCTGCACCCGTTCTGGCCGATAACCGTCGGTGTGATCATCGGATGCACGGCGTGGGCGGCGACCATCGGTCGTGGTCCTCTCGAGACCTTGGTGCTGAAACTGTCGTTGGTTGTTGCGCGCCCGCTCGTGCCGTCGACACCGTCCGCCGAACGCGATTAGTGTCGACAGCGTGAGCAACCTCGACGCAGAACCTGGCGAGATCGACTGTTCCGGCCGTCCGACCACCGGGGTGGAGGTCGTGACACCACGGAAGGTTCCGCTCGGTGGGATCCGCGCCATGATCGTCAACCGAACACTGCCGACTCGCGACCGCTCGATGATCGGAGCCTGGTGTTTCGCCGACCACTACGGTCCGGACCCGGTGTCCGACAGCGGCGGAATGCGCGTCTACCCGCATCCCCACACTGGACTGCAGACAGTCAGTTGGCTATTCGAGGGCGAGATCGAGCACCGCGACAGCGCCGGGGTCCACGCGATGGTCCTGCCCGGCGAGATCAACCTCATGTCGGCGGGCCACGGCATCAGTCACTCGGAGATGTCGACCGATGGGACGACGGTCCTTCACGGTGTCCAGCTCTGGGTGGCGCTGCCCGACGCTGTGCGAGACGATCCACACGGTTTCCAGCACCACGCACCACAGTCGGTGCCCCTCGATGACGACGGGAGCATGCGGGTGTTCATCGGCGACCTCAACGGGACGTCGTCGCCGATCGTCACCGCGACGCCGCTGCTCGGCGCGGAGGTACTGCTTCAACCGCAAGCCGAGGTCGTCCTGCCGGTCCGGTCCGACTTCGAACACGGCGTGCTCCTCGACACTGAGCAGCTTGTGGTCGACGGCGTCGACCTCACCCGCGGTGACCTCGCCTACGTGGGGCCCGGTGTGTCCACGATCCGACTGGCGAACCCGTCGGACGCAGTCGCCCGGGTGATCCTCCTTGGGGGCACCCCATTCGGCGAGGACATCATCATGTGGTGGAACTTCGTCGGGCGCACACACGACGAGATCGTCGGGTACCGCCAAGAATGGGAGAACGGGGCGGAATGGGAGAGCGCCGCAACGCGTTTCGGCACAGTGGACGGGTGGACGCCGGACGACCGGATTCCGGCGCCTCCGCTCCCGACTAGTCGGCTCAAGCCGAGGAAGAGGCCAACGGAATGACTGAAAGCACCGAGCAGATCGCCGTCGTCCGAAACGACGACCAGGGCCGCTACGACATCAGTGTCGACGGTGAACTCGCAGGGTTCACCCAATTCGTGGACCGCGGCGAACAGCGGATCTTCCCGCACACCGAGTTGGACGAGAAGTTCTCCGGTCGCGGCCTGAGCTCGATTCTGGTTCACGATGCCCTCGCGGACACGCGGGCCGCCGGGCTGCGTGTGGTGCCGGTGTGCCCGCTCGTCGCGAAGTACGTCTCCAAGCACGACGAACTCTCCGACATCGTCGACCGCCCGACGCCGGAGATCCTCGAGTTCCTCCGCAGCCGCTGACCGACCCTGGGACGTAGTCGGCTCAACGAGCCGACTCTACGGCCGCGGATGGACGTCGTAGCGGCTCATGATCGAGACGCGGTTGAACGCGTTGATCGTGACTGCCGCCCAGGTGACCGCCGAGATCTGGGCCGCGTCGAGGATGTCGGCTGCGCGGTCGTATGCGCAGTCGGCGTCGTCGATCGACGGCAGTTCGGTCGTCGATTCGGCCAGCTCAAGTGCTGCTCGCTGCTGGTCGGTGTACAACGCAGGAGCCTCGCGCCACGCGGGCAGCACGGCGATCTGTTGTTCGGTGACTCCTGCGGCCACGGCGTCGGCGTGGTGCAGGCTCAGGCAGAATGCACACCCGTTGATCTGTGAGCACCGCAGATTGACGAGTTCGACGACGCTGCGGTCGAGCCCGGCATCGGCTGCGGCCTGCTTGGCCGCTGCAGACACCGCTACGAGCTGCTTGTAGACGGCGGGAGTCTGTTTATCGATGGACACACGCGGAGTCGGCATGACACAACGTATACATGAGCACCGAACCGCAGCAGCTGCACAGCCTCACCCGTAAGACCGATCGGGGCGGTGATCGTGCGCTCCTCGACGAGGTGCTCGACGAGGCTCTGGTGGGCACGCTGTCGACCGTCGTCGAGGGCTGGCCCTGGTCGGTGCCGCTGCTGTTCGCGCGCATCGGTGATGACGTGATCGTCCATGGCTCGACCGGGGCGGGGATGCTTCGACACGTGGCCGCGGGTGCGGCGGTCACGTTCACCGCGTTTGTGGTCGACGGGCTCGTCGTCTCCGACACCCTGTTCGACCATTCGGCGAACTATCGCGCCGTCGTCGTTCGCGGTGTGCTCCAGCCGATCGACGACCCGGGAACTGTGTTGACCGCGCTCAGCGACCGGATCGTCCCCGGGCGCTCGGCGGAGACCACTGCGATCCTGCCGAAAGAACTTGCGGCGACGATAGCTCTACGTCTGCCGATCGAAGACGGGAAGTGGATCGCAAAAGCGCGGACCGGCGGACCGGGTGTCGAGACCGACGACTGGACGGGAGTGATCCCGATGCGGACCGTCTACGACGCGCCGATCACGTACACCGGTCGTGACACGGACGTGCCTGCGTCGGTCAGTCAGTTGGCGCGATAGCGGAACACCTTGGTCCCGACGAAGCACGGGCTCGGGTTGATCATCGCCACGCTGAGGATCCGACGCGACATGTCGTAATCGATGCCCTCGGACTCGTAACTCCCACGACAGACGCTTCGCTTGGGGATGGTGAACTCCGGCTCCACCGTGCCGCGGACCGACGCCGCACCGACTTGCGCCGACAAGTGGACGGAGACCACGCGGTTGACGGGTTCGTCGACGGCGCACACCAGGCGGTCGGCGGTCATGAAGTCGCAGCTCTGCACGTTTGTCAGCGGCGTGTCGAGTCTGATCTCGCTGAGGATCGGCATGGTCGAGCCTGCCGGCCGACCCTTGGGGTTGGCGAACACGATGAATCGCTGCATGGTGAACCACTCGCCGCTCACCAGATACGCGCCGGTCGGGTCGACGGTGACGAACGAGTTGTTCGCCAATTCACCGGGCTCGAGCGGGTGGTAGTACCTCGTCATCACTCCACGCGGACTGGTGACCGTGTAGAGCTTGCGGCTCGCACTGAGATTCTCGTAGTCGTCGTAGGTGTACCCGGAGTGGATGTCCTGGTCGCCGATGTGCTGCCAGCCGGCCTGCCACAGATCGGGACGTATCGACAGGGTGCCCCGCGGATGCAGCAGCCCGATCCGGTCCGTGGCGAGCCCTTCGTTGTACAGAAGCGTGAAGTGGTCGCTCACCGACTTGCTGCGCCAGGTGTCCGCGTGGGCGGGAGCAGACGACAACGCCGCCGCTGCCAGACCTCCGACGATGAGAGCGATGAAGAGTCTGTACAAGCGACGGCGTCTGTTCACGCCTAGGAGGCTAGTCGGTCGAGGTGGCGTCCGACGGCTTCTCGACGGCAGTCGTCCCGGACTGGCCGAGATCGGCGAGCATCGACGCGACGTCGATGCCCGTTGTGCTGCGGATGACTTCCAGAGTGCTTGCGACACCTGCGCCTGCACTGCGGGTCAGTGGGCTCACCGAATCGCCGATCAGCGTGATGTTCGAGTCGGCGAGCGGCTCGGCTGCGGCGCGGACGATGTCGGGCAGCTTGTTCATGACGAGCTCCAGCTGACCGACCTTGTCGAGCTTGCCGAGTGCATCCGCGCGCTTCTCCAGGGCTTCCGCTTCGGCCTCACCGGTGATGCGGATGCCTGCGGCCTTCGCCTCGGCTTCTGCGGTGATCTCCGCCCTGCGGGCCTCCGCTCGCTGCTGGGCCGCGTACAGCTCGGCCTCGGCGGGACGTCGGACCTCGGCGTCGAGCTGAGTGTCGCGCAGACGCGCGGCCTGCTCGGCCACCTCGTTGTCCTTCTCCACCTGGATGCGACGACGTTCCGCCTCGACCAGCGGGCGCACGGAGTCGGCCTCGGCCGCTGCACGATCCGTCGCCTGACGGGCCGCTTCACGCTGGATGTCCAGCTCGCGCTGCTGCTCGATGATCGCCTGCTCGTTGGCGATGCGGCTCTGCTCAGCCACACGATGCGCCTCCGCGCGCGACTGTGCGGCGATGGCCGACTGGTCAGACCGCTCCTTGGCCGCGAGGTCGCTGAAGTACTGACCGTCCGAGTCCTGGACGTCGTTGATCGAGAAGCTGTCGAGCACCAGACCCTGGTTGCCCAGGATCTCCTTGATCGACTGTGCGACCTGGTCGACGAGCTGTTGACGGTCGACGAGAATGCTCTTGGCCGTCATCGTGCCGACGATCGAGCGGAGTTCACCCGACAGCTGCTCGGTGACGAGCGCGTTGACTCGGTTCAAGTCGTCGCCGAAGCGGGGGCCCGCCTTGAGGATGTCCTCGGGTGTGTCGCCGACCTTCACAACGGCCACACCGCGGACCTTCAGTTCGATGCCGTCGTTGGCCGGTGTCGACGTGTCGAGATCGGCCTTGATCGAGGACAGTTGCACTCGGGTCGCTCGCTGTACGACGGGCAGCACAAAAGTGCCGGTGCCTCGGTACACCTTGCCCTGATGCCCTTTTCCGGTGCCGGTGACGATGAACGCCTCCTCGGCGCCTGGCACACGGTACCGGGACAGAAGGAGCAGAACGACGAGTACGAGCAGTACCACTACGGCTGCGACAGCCCAGATGACAGTGGTCATGGGTGTATCAATTCCCTTCCGGATGAACGTCGCCGAAGGTTATCGGCGACACAGTGAAGATCTCTCGACCGTCGGCCTTCTCGAGGACGACGGCCTGGGCGTTGTGGGGGAGCGGGTCGTCGGATCGGACGGTGATCTGCCTCGACCCGAGTGGAGTCGACACCTCGGCGGTGCCGAGACGGCCGTCCGACACGGGTTCGACGATCCGGACCGTCGAACCGATCAAGTCGAACGAGGGGAGTTCCTCCTCCGAGCCGACGAGGTAACCGAGGATCACGATCGCGACGACGCTGAGCGCTACTCCGGTACCGATTCCGGCTGCGAGTGCCACGGGAGTCGAGGTGTCACTGAACGTCATCAGGCCGCCTGCGAGGAGCCCGAATCCGGTGAGGAACGGTGTTGCGACCGACAGGAGTCCTGCTCCGGAATCGCCGACATGCACGTCGAACTGGGCGAACTCGAAGCCGATCAGCGAGAGCAACGTGAGCACCAAGCCGACGAGACCTATTGCGAGTAAGACGATTCCGAGCACGGCACCCCAATCCGTTACGTGTTTCGCGTGACTTCATTCTCGCACATCGGACGTTCGACGCCGTCCGCCCGAACGACCCGTTGACATCATCGACCGTGCCATTGACAAGTGGCACGGTTGGTGGTGTCATCGAGAAATGGTTGAACTCACCGTGCCCGCCCCTCGGGTGCCCGCAACAGCGGCGGCACGTACCCGACTGAACGCACTGATCACTCGAGTCGGCGTCGGCTCTGTGACCGGATTCATCGGGACGAGCGCAGCGGGTGTCGCTGTGTCGCGCGGGCTGATCGCCGCTCTGATGGGCGCCGCCGGTCGGATGCCGCGGGACGCATCCGTGGTCCAGGTCCGTGACGGCAGTGTGGTGGGCGAGTGGGTGTACGGGCCCGGCGTCGATCGTCGCAGCGAATCCGCAGTCCTCTACCTCCACGGCAGCGCGTACATGATGTGCTCACCGAGCACGCACCGCAGTTTCGTCGCCAGGCTCTCTGCCGTCCTGGGCCTGCCCTGTTTCGTGCCCGACTACCGACTCGCACCCGAGCACCGGTTCCCGGCCGCTGCGGACGATGTCGACACTGCGTGGCAGTGGATGCTCGACCGCGGATACAAACCGGAGAACCTGATCATCGCGGGCGATTCCGCGGGCGGGCATCTGACCGGGGCGTTTGTGCTCAATCGTGCGGCCGACGGTGAGCCGGGACCCGCTGCCGCCGTCCTCTTGTCACCGGTCGTCGACCTGACGTTCGGGTTATCCGCGCAGCAGGAACGTCGTCGCCGCGACCCGATGATCACCGCCGCCGCGGCCCGTCGCTTGGTCGACCTGTACACAACGGGCGCCGATCTGGCTGACCGCAGGCTCGAACTCGACTACCGCGCCGCGGCAGACGCTCCGCCGATGCTCGTGCAGGCGGGCGGCGCCGAGATGCTCTCCGCCGATTCCCGGCATTTCGTGGCTCAGGTCAACGCGCGCGGAGGCAAGGCCGAACTAGAGGTGTGGCCAGGTCAGATGCACGTCTTCCAGGCACTTCCGCGTCTGACGCCCGACGCTGACGCCGCTCTGCTCCGAATCCGTGACTTCGTCGCGACCGCACTGCGCGCGTCTATCGCCACACATACAGCCACCACCACCACGGAAGGAGTCGCCTGATGTTCGGCATCGACTCAGTGCTGTCCACATTCGTCCGCAACAGGCGCAGTCACAACGCGAAAGCGGTCGTGACCGGCGCGGGCAGCGGAATCGGCCGCGCGTTTGCACTCGAACTCGCCAAGCGCGGTGGCCACGTCGTGTGCGCCGACATCAACGGCTCACGCGCCGACGACACGGTCCGTGAAATCACCCGTATCGGAGGTCGCGCCGTCGCCGCGGTCTGCGACGTCTCGATCCGCGACGACGTGGCGAAACTCGCCGACCTCGCCGTCCGCGAGTTCGACGGGCCGCCGACGCTCGTCATCAACAATGCCGGTGTCGGCATCGGCGGCAAGGCCGTCGGCGCGATCGGCATGGACGACTGGAACTGGGCTCTCGGCATCAACCTGTGGGGCGTCATCCACGGGTGTGAGACGTTCGCGCCGATGCTCCGAACCACCGGCCACGGCGGAATCATCAACGTCGCGTCGGCTGCCGGATTCGCCGCGGCACCGGCCATGGGCCCGTACAACGTCGGCAAGGCCGGTGTCATGTCCCTGTCGGAGACCCTGTCGGCTGAGATGAGCGGCAGCGGTGTGAATGTGACGGTCCTGTGCCCCACGTTCGTCAAGACCAACGTCGCCCGCGACGGCCGGATCACCGACGCCGGACAAGGCCTCGCCGGACGCCTCATGGAACTCACCGGCATGTCGCCGGCCAGCGTCGCAGCATCGACCCTCGATGCGAACGACCTTGGACGGCTCTACGTCGTCCCCCAATTCGACGCCAACGTCATCTGGCACCTGAAACGTCATATTCCCAGCGTCTACACCTGGGGAGCGGGACTTCTGGGACGGGTCGCGCCCCTGGAGACCGACGCCGCCGAACCCGCCGACCGCCGCTGACGCGGCCGGTCACAGGCTCTCACTCTCGTCACGACTTAAGGACACACATCATGGCCATGGACCTCGATCGCATGCTTGCGATGATCAAGAACCGTCAGTGGGCGCTCGCCGACATCGACTGGGACGCGCCGGGCGCGGAACTCATCGAACCGGAGCTCCACGCCAAGCTCAAGCCGTTCCTCTCGGACCTCATGTGGATCGAGAACGTCGGCGCCCGCGGATTCGCGGCGATGGCCAAGAAGGCCCCGACCCCGACTCTGAAGTCGATCTACGAGCACTTCCACGCCGAGGAGCAGAAGCATGCGAACGCCGAACTCGCCCTCATGCGTCGGTGGGGAATGCTCGAGAACGATGAGATCCCGTCGCCGAACGTCAACGTGCAACTGATCATCAACTGGCTCGACAAGTACTCCGACGGGATGTCGCTGTCGTTCCTCGGCACCGTGATCCCGATGCTCGAGGTCGCGCTCGACGGAGCGCTCATCAAGTTCATCACCGACGAGGTGAAGGACCCGGTGGCCCAGGAGGTGTTCCGTCACATCAACTCGGACGAGTCGCGTCACCTCGCCGTCGACTACGAGGTCATGGAGATCCTCGGCCACGCCGATCTCCGCAAGCGCACCGCCGACTTCGTCGGCGGCTGGGTGAAGCCGTCGCTGATGGTCGGCTTCCTCAGCTACATGCCTCTGCTGAACAAGATGCGCGACAACATCGTGGCGATGGGCGTCGACGAGGAGAAGCTCTACGGCGCCATGCGGAAGTACCGCGCCGTCGGCGAGAGGTCCGAGTACGTGCGCCGTCTCCCGATGTTCCAGGTGGTCGCGATGCACGGCAGCTGGGTGATCGACCGGAAGAACGTCCCGTACCACCTGGTCGCCGATTCGCTGGTCAAGGTGACGTCGTACATCCCGTTCGACCTCGTCCACCGCACACCGTCGTGGTCGCAGGAACTCACCTACGAGCCGGCTGCCTGAGGACCACAGACACATGACAATCGCAGTTGCAGTCATCGGCGCCGGGTTCGCGGGCATCGGCGCCACCATCCGCCTCAAGCAGAAGGGCATCGACGACGTCGTCGTCTTCGAACGAGGCGAGCGAGTCGGGGGCACCTGGCGGGACAACACCTACCCGGGCGCCGCATGCGACATCCCGTCGCGCCTGTACTCCTACAGCTTCGCGCAGAATCCCGACTGGTCGCACACCTATTCGGGCAGTGCGGAGATCCTCGACTACATCGATTCGATGGTCGCCGACTTCGACGTCGCGCGGCACATCAAGTTCGGCCACGAGGTGACCGGTCTCGAATACAACGAGAAGACCGGGGAGTGGACTATCCGGTTCGCCGGGCGTCGTCGTGCGGTCCGCGCACGCTCGGTGATCATGGCGG
Organism: Gordonia sp. PDNC005; assembly: GCF_016919385.1. NCBI lineage: Bacteria > Bacillati > Actinomycetota > Actinomycetes > Mycobacteriales > Gordoniaceae > Gordonia > Gordonia sp. PDNC005. The sequence goes on along the minus strand of NZ_CP070351.1, from coordinate 1,838,500 downwards.
CCGGCCCGCTCGCGAATCCGTCCCTGCCCGACATCAAGGGTCTGGAGGACTACGAGGGGCACGTCGTGCACAGCGCACGATGGGATCACGACTACGACTTCGCGGGCAAGAAGGTCGCTGTGGTCGGGACCGGCGCCAGCGCCGTCCAGATCGTGCCTCACCTGGTCGAGCAGGCCGGCTCGGTCAAGGTCTTCCAGCGCACCGCCGGGTGGGTCCTTCCACGCATCGACGTGGAGACCGGAGAGTTCGCCAAGTCCGTCTATCGGCACGTTCCCGGTGCCCAGTCCTTGGCGCGTTCGGCCTGGTACTGGGGCCACGAGTCGATGGCACTCGGCCTCGTCTGGGACAGTCCGATCACCCGCGTCGTTGAAGCGATCAGCCGACTCAACCTGCGCCTGACAGTCAAGGATCCGTGGCTGCGGCGTCAGCTGACGCCCGACTTCTCGGCAGGCTGCAAACGACTGTTGATGACAAGCGACTACTACCCGGCCCTGCAGAAGGACAACTGCAAGCTCGTGACCTGGCCGATCGCCCGGATCGCGCCCAAGGGCATCCGCACGGTCGAGGGGATAGAGCATCAGTTCGACTGCATCGTCTTCGCAACGGGGTTCGAGGTCGGCAAGCAGGGCACACCGTTCCCCGTCACGGGCATCGGAGGGCGAGTCCTCGCCGACGAGTGGTCGGGCGGTGCGTACGCGTACCGCAGCGTCGCCGTGTCGGGCTACCCCAACCTGTACGTGACGTTCGGACCGAATTCCGGCCCGGGCCACAACTCGGCGCTGGTCTACATGGAGGCGCAGATCGACTACTTGACCGAGTCCATCGGGCTGGTCGAGGCGAATGGGTGGAAGGCCCTCGATGTTCGCGCGGACGTGCAGGCGGAGTACAACGAGGACATCCAACGTCGGCTCCAGTCGACGACGTGGAACTCAGGCTGCCAGAGCTGGTATCTCACCGACGACGGTTTCAACGCGACGATGTTCCCCGGCTTCGCGACCCAGTACGCGAATCAACTCCGTGAAGTCGACCTGCAGGACTACCGAATCCTGGTGCACACCGACGCGGCGGCTGTCGCGACTCCGGTGATGTCCGGGTAGGTTCGTGCGATGACCGAGTACCGGATCGACGACCTCGCGCGGGCATCCGGCACCACCACGCGCAACATTCGCGGCTACCAGGAGCGTGGGCTTCTGCCCGCGCCCCTGCGCCGGGGGCGTGTTGCGATCTACACCGAGCGTCACCTGGCGAACCTGCGGGCGATCAACCGGCTGTTGAGCAACGGCTTCACGCTCAAGCACATCGGTACGTTTCTCACCAACCCTCGTGCGATGGTCGCCGAGGCCCTCGATCTGCCGGATCTGCTGGATCTCCGGTGGGCGCAACGGCGGCCCGACGAGATCACGCATGACGAGTTGGAACGCGTGCTCGGCCCGGTCGACGCCGAGACTCTCGACGCACTCGTCGACGCGCGGATCGTCACACGCGTCGGCGGGTCGTCGCGGGTGCGTGCCGTCGACGACCACATCCTGAAGAACCTCGGTCGACTCGTCGAGCGCGGGATGGAACTGCGCACCCTGATCGGAGTTCACCGCGAGTTCACCGATCGTCTCGCCGACGCCGTTCGAGTGCTGATGTCGGGCGCGCGCGACGAGATCGTTCGGAGAGAAGGCGTCGGCTGGCTTCCGTCCACGCCGGACGAGGTCGAGTGGGTGACGGACCTCCTCGCCACCATGCGATCCTCGGCGACGACCAACGCCTACGCCGCCCTCGACCGCGCTCTCGATGACGCGCGCGAACAGGAGATCAAGGAGTATCTCGCGACTGTCGAAGCGCGAGACTAGATCGCGCAGTCACCGCATCGCTTCGGCACGGCCCGCCGCGTGGTGCGGCCTCACATGAGCGCGAGCATGACGCCGACTCCGATGAAGAGCAGGCCGAAGGCGATGTTCAGGCGTCGACGAGCGCGGGGCGTCGACGTGATGCGCGCAAACGCGCGTCCGAGGAGCGCGAAGAACAACCACATCACAATCATGTCGACAGCGACGATCGTCAATCCGATGAGTCCGTACTGGGCGAACAGATCGCCGTCGGCGACGACGAACCCGGGGATGAAGGCGAGCAGGAAAACGATCGCCTTCGGGTTGAGCAGGTTCACCCAGAGACCGCGGACGAACATCGAGAGGCCGCTCTCATCGGCGGGACTCTCGACGCCCTCGTCGTCTGCGGACGGATCGGCGAGGATCTGCCGAACACCCAGATAGACGAGGTACCCGGCACCGCAGTAGCGGATGACGTCGAACGCGGTCGGCGATCCGGCGATCACCAGGCCGAGGCCGGCGGCGACGATCACCAACTGAACGAGCAGCGCGGCCTGCTGGCCGAGAATGCCCCAGATCGAGCGTCGGAAGCCCACATTGAGCGCGTTGGTCATCGTGTTGACCGCCCCTGCGCCGGGTGTGAAGCTGATCAGCAGGCACGCACCGAGGAGTGCCCACCAGGTGGACGCCGTCACAGGGTCGCGAAGCGTTGCAGCACCTGGAACGCCACCGCGACGACGAGCGCGTTGTAGAAGAAGCTCCACGTGCTGTGCACTACGACGGCGGACCGCATCCGCCGTGTGCGGACCTCAACGTCGGACGTCGCGAAGGTGGTGCCGATCGTGAACGCGAAGTAGACGAACTCCGGATAGCCCGGCTCCCGCGCAGGGACGTCGTCGTGATCGGGATCGCGATCCTCGGGGAACGACAGCGCGGGAGCCGCTGACGCGCTGTAGCGGCTCATGTAGATGTGCATGAACGCCACGTGCAGAAGAAGCCAGGACAGGACGATGCCGGCCACACCCAACAGGGCGGCCGATCCGGCGCTGTCCGCATACTTCTCCGCGTACGACTGCCCCAGAAGCGCGACGACGGCGGCGTTGACTCCGGCCAGGCTCGTCGCCAACGGAACGATCCACGACAGCCGGCTGAGGAACCCGGTGCGCGGATCGGAGGTCCCGCGTCGGACCCGGCGGCGGATCACCACACCGGTGCAGAGGAGGTACAACGCTGCCGCGATCTCCCACGCCAGCAGCGCGTAGAAGTTCTCGGCGACCAGGCTGACCAAGGCGAGCACCACCACGATGAGGTCGGCGGCGGTGGCGACGCCCGCAGCGACGTCGTCCCGATCGATCACCGAACGCCGTCGACGGTGACGAAGTCGTCCCAATTGGTCGACAGGTAGTCCAGGAACGACGGTCCGACCGATTCGGCGACGAAATGCGACGCAGGCTTCGGATGGGTGGCGGCGAAGTCGGGGTCGTCGACCACGCGCCTCGGGAAGTCATGATGAAGGATGCCCGCCGTGCCGGCGAGCAGGAAGTCGGCGCCTCGCTCGAGGCACTCGCGAACCTGCGCGGCGGTCAGGATCTTGCCGGCAACACCGAGGCGGACGTCGCCGCGCGGAAGTTCGGTGAAGACATCGAGCAGCGGTCGGCTGCCGGGCTCGTCACCGTGGGGCACCTTGAACGTGTCCCACATCGACATGTCGAGGTAGTCGATGGCGCCGTCGGCCAGCACCTGTGCGGCGAGTTCGCGGGCCTCGTCGAGCACGATCCCGTACCGCTCGGGGGAGAGTCGCAGGCCGAGCTGGAAATCGGGTCCGGTCGCGGCTCGAATGGCGGCGATGGTCTCGTGGACCACGCGAAACCGGTTGTCAGCGCTGCCGCCGTACCGGTCGGTGCGAGTGTTGCTTCGCCCGTCGAGGAACTGCGCGATCAGGTACCCGTGTGCACCATGGATCTCAACACCGTCGAAACCGGCCTGTTCGGCGCGGCGCGCAGCTGTCGCGAAGTCGTCGACGACCCGCTCCACGCCGTCGGTGGTCAACGCCGAGGCACCGTACTTCTCATCGTCCCAAGGCGCGACGAGATCGTCCGACAGTGCACGATCGCCTCGGCGTCCCCCATGCTGCAACTGGAGTGATGAGACCGCACCTGCGGCGCGTAGGCCGTCCGCCAGCCTGGTCAGGCCTGCGAGATGTCCATCCTCGGATGCGCCCAACTGTCCTGGGAACGAGTGGCCCTGCGTGTTGATGAAAGCCGCACACGTCATCACCAGGCCGAACCCGCCTTCGGCACGCCGGGTGAGCCATGTGTATTCGTCGTCGCTCAGCACGCCGTCGGGGCCGCTCTGCAGGTTCGTCAACGGAGCGAGTGCGACTCGGTTTCTCCATACAGGGCCACGCGTGAACGTGAGCGGTTCGGACGGCGCTGACATCGGGCTCCTTCGACGACGGGTCTCCACACGAGAATATCGACCCCCTCTCCACCCGGACGACATCGGCCAGGTGTCGGTTCCGCGAGTGCCGGGCGGCTCGACCACAACGGCATAGCTAGAATGAATCCCGAAGCGGGAGACGGACAACCACTCCGCCGAGCGCCCCGAATCGCCGGGTCACACCGGCCGATCGAAAGAAAACCGTCCCACCAGACGACCCGAACTGCTGTATACAGCAAGCAGTCCAGGTCAGTGGCCGATCGCTGTGTGTGCTGCCTCGCAATTCCCGGGACCGCGCGCACTAGGTCACGTTCGGCGGGACAATGTCAGCGATAGCAACGAGTTCCACAAGAACGACGACGATCAGAAGAGGCTGCAACCATGACCTCCCAGAAGCAGACGATCATCTATACGCTCACCGACGAGGCCCCGCGTCTCGCCACCGCAGCGTTCCTGCCGATCATCCGCACCTTCGCCGAGCCCGCCGGGATCGACGTCCAGACGAGTGACATCTCGGTGGCCGCCCGCATTCTCGCGGCGTTTCCCGAGCGGCTGACCGAGGATCAGCGAGTCCCGGACAACCTCGCCGAGCTGGGTCGACTGACCCAGGACCCGGAAACGAACATCATCAAGCTCCCCAACATCAGCGCGTCGGTCCCGCAGCTGAACGCCGCGATCGCGGAGCTCCGCGAGCACGGCTACGACCTGCCCGACTACCCGCACGATCCGAAGACGCCCGAAGAGACTGAGATCCGCGACCGCTACTCCGCATGCCTCGGCAGTGCTGTGAACCCGGTCCTGCGTGAGGGAAACTCCGATCGTCGTGCGCCGAAGGCAGTGAAGGAGTACGCGCGCAAGAACCCGCACAGCATGGGCAAGTGGTCCATGGCGTCGCAGTCGCACGTCGCGCACATGCACCACGGCGACTTCTACGCCGGCGAGAAGTCGATGATCATGGATCACGCGTGTGAGGCTCGCATGGAGGTTGTGACCCCCGACGGCGAGACACACCTGATGAAGACGGTTCCGCTCGACAAGGGCGACGTCATCGACAGCATGTTCATGAGCAAGAAGGCGCTTCTGGAGTTCTATGAAGAGCAGCTCAACGACGCCAAGGAGACCGGCGTCATGTTCTCGCTCCACGTCAAGGCGACGATGATGAAGGTGTCGCACCCGATCGTCTTCGGCCACTGCGTCAAGGTGTTCTACAAGGACGCCTTCGCCAAGCACGGCGACCTGTTCGACGAGCTGGGCGTCAATGTCAACAACGGCATGGTCGATCTGTACGACAAGATCGAGAGCCTCCCGGCGTCGAAGCGTGAAGAGATCGTCGAGGATCTGCACCGCTGCCACGAGCATCGTCCCGAGCTGGCCATGGTCGACTCCGCACGCGGCATCTCGAACTTCCACTCGCCCAGCGACGTCATCGTCGACGCGTCGATGCCCGCGATGATTCGCATCGGCGGCAAGATGTACGGCGCCGACGGTCGCAAGAAGGACACGAAGGCGGTGATGCCCGAGTCGACATTCGCCCGGATCTACCAGGAGATCATCAACTTCTGCAAGACCAACGGCGCGTTCGATCCCACCACCATGGGCACCGTGCCGAACGTGGGCCTGATGGCGCAGAAGGCCGAGGAGTACGGCTCACACGACAAGACCTTCGAGATTCCGGAGGGCGGAGTCGCCAACATCGTCGACGCGTCGACCGGTGAGGTCCTGCTGTCGCAGAACGTCGAGCAGGGTGACATCTGGCGCATGTGCATCGTCAAGGATGCGCCGATTCAGGACTGGGTGAAGCTCGCCGTCGACCGTTCACGCGCATCGGGCATGCCGGCCGTGTTCTGGCTCGACCCGTACCGCCCGCACGAGAACAACCTGATCACTCTGGTCAAGAAGTACCTGGCCGATCACGACACCGAGGGTCTGGACATCCAGATCATGTCGCAGGTCCGCGCCATGCGCTACACGCTCGAGCGTGCGATGCGCGGCCTCGACACCATCTCGGTGACCGGCAACATCCTCCGCGACTACCTCACGGATCTGTTCCCGATCCTCGAACTCGGCACAAGCGCCAAGATGCTGTCGATCGTCCCGCTGATGGCGGGCGGCGGCCTCTACGAGACCGGTGCGGGCGGCTCGGCGCCGAAGCACGTGAAGCAGCTCGTCGAGGAGAATCACCTTCGCTGGGATTCGCTCGGCGAATTCCTCGCGCTCGCCGCGAGCCTCGACGACCTCGGTCGCAAGAACGACAATCCGAAGGCAGCGATCCTCGGCACCACCCTTGACGCCGCGACCAGCAAGCTGCTCGACAACCGGAAGTCGCCGTCGCGCACCACCGGTGAGCTCGACAACCGCGGCAGCCAGTTCTACCTCGCGCTGTACTGGGCTCAGGAACTGGCCGCTCAGACCGAGGACGCCGAGTTGGCGGCCAAGTTCGCCGGTCTGGCAGAGGCTCTCGCTGCTCAGGAGTCGACGATTGTCGCCGAGCTCGGTGAAGTGCAGGGCCACGCCGTTGAACTCGGCGGCTACTACCAGGCCGATCTCGACAAGCTGGACGCTGCGATGCGTCCGAGCGCAACGCTGAACGCCGCCCTCGCTGCGGCGCAGGGCTGACCGACGTCGAAGCCGACAAGAGCGGGCCCACCCTTCACGGGTGGGCCCGCTCTTGTGCTCTCGGGGCCGGGTGGGCTAAACGATCTCGTCGATGTGGAGTGGTGTGCGTTTCGGGATCGCGATGGCGGTCACGAAGGCGACCAGGCAGACGCTGATGCAGATCGCGGTGGTGGTGGTGTACGCGGCCACCGTGGGGACGTGGTGGCCGGCGACCGCGACCGTCGACGCTGTGAGGACCATGCCGACGACCGCGGTGGCGGCCGCTGTGCCGACCGAGCGCATGAGGGCGTTGACGCCGTTCGCTTCACCGGTCTGGCTCACCGGTACCACCTGCATGATGAGCGCAGGCATCGCCGAGTATGCGATGCCGAGGCCCGCGCCGACGAGGCCGCTCGAGCCGATGATCCACCACCAGGCGATGGCCCACGGTCCGAGGAGCATCACGAGAAACACGATGTAGCCTGCACCGATCACGAGCCCGCCCGTCGCCAGCGACACTCGTGCGCCTCGGAGGCGGGTGAGCCACGCGCTCACGTACGAGAACCCGAACATCACCAGTCCGGTAGGCATCAGGATGAGACTCGCCTGCACCATGCTCATACCCAGTCCAGCCGGCGCGTCTTCGGGTGCCATGAGGATCTGGATCGGAGCCATCTGCATCGCGTAGAACGCAAAACCCGTCGCCACGGAGGCGATGTTCGTCAGCAGGATCGGTCGACTGGTGAGCGTGTCGAGGTCGATCAGGGGATTGGCGGTTCGTCGTTCGTATCGCCACCAGAGCACGACGGCGATCGCGAATGCCACGAATCCGGCAACGGTGATCGGGCTCGACCAGCCCCACGCCGCTCCCTTCGAGACGGGGAGCAGGATGAAGGTCAGCACGGCGGCGAGGCCGAGTGCGCCGACGGCGTCGAACCGGCCGCCCGCGATGGACGGACTCTCCGGAACATAGGCGAGGATCGCGAACCCGCAAGCCAAGGCTGTTGCAGCACTGATCCAGAAGAGGGCGTGCCAACTGATGTGCTGGGCGATGATCGCCGAGAAGGGCAGGCCGAGGGCGCCTCCCACCCCCAGTGATGCGCTCATCGTGCCGACCGACGAGCCGAGACGCGCGGGAGGAACGATGTCACGCATGATGCTGATGCCGACCGCGATGGTGCCGATCCCGATGCCTTGCAGGCCGCGGCCGATCAAGAACGGGATGAGACTGGTCGACACCGCGCAGACGACGGAGCCGAGGGTCACAGCGAGCATGTTGCCGATGAGGACTCGTCGCTTGCCGAACATGTCTCCGAGACGTCCCGCGATCGGGGTTCCGACGGCCCCGACCAGCAGGGTGATCGTCAGCGCCCACGACGAGTTGTTGTCCGAGGTGTGGATCAGCGTGGGGAGGCTCGGAATCAGGGGGACGATGATCGTCTGCATCAGTGCGACGACGATGCCGGCGGCGCACAGGACGACAACGGCGAGCCGCGGATGTGGCTGCGTCATAGAAGACCGTCGATCCATCGGTAGATGTCGTCCCACGCAGCGGCCGCCATCGCAGTGGGAGCTCCGGTGAAGGCATGCGGAGCGTCGGGATAGACGTTCAGGGTCACGTCCGCCCGGGCGGCTGTCAGGCGTGCCGCAAGCACCAAACTGTGCTCGAGGACGACATCGTCGGCACCGACGGTCAGCAGAGCGGGTGGGAGTCCGCGAAGATCGGCGAAAACGGGGGAGATGTCGGGGTGTGTCCGATCGTCGACGTGTCCGACGTACGCCTCGATGAAGTACTCGTCGGCGATCGAGCGGCCCATCGGCGTCTGGCCGCTGATGTCGTAACTGCCGAAGGCGAGGACGGCGCCGAGAATCTCGCCGGACAGATCGTGATCCCGGAGGCGCAGCAGTGTGGTGAGAGCAAGTGTCGCTCCGGCCGACGCGCCGCCGATGACCAAGCGGCCCGTTCCGAACTCGAGTGCGGCATGGTCGATGAGCCACCGTGCGATCGTCTCGCAGTCGTCGCCTGCGGCGGGCCACGGGTGTTCCGGCGCGAGTCGGTAGTCGGGCGCGACGACGGTGACGTTGAGCGATTCGGCGAGATCTCGGTGACGAGGGTCGCTGCGCACGGCCGAGCCGAGGTAGAAGCCGCCTCCGTGCAGTGCGAGATACACGCCGCGGCTCGGTGCTGATGAGGGCTCGAGGATTCGCACGGGGACGCCGTTGACGGTCGACGTGCGGGCCGCCGGGTCGGCTACGGACGGGCGTGCGGCGATCTGTGCGCGCACGGCGCGGAGTTCGTCGTAGTCGGCCGGACCGCGGACACCGTCGATGTCCGCGTGGTGGGTGCGCGATTCGGCGGCGAACGCGTCCAACCGCGGGTCGACCAGATCGGTCAGCCGCAGCCGCATCAGAGACCGTGCCGGTCGAGGAACTCTTCGATGGACGCCGCGAACACCTGATTGTCGTCACCGGCCACCATGTGGCCCGCCGCGGCGACGTCGGACACGTCGGCGTGGGGGATGAGCTGTTTCATCGACGCGATGCCCGCGTCGCTCACCACGTCGGACTTGCCGCCTCGCACGATCAGCGTCGGGACGTCGACCCGGGTGGCGGCCGCCCGGAGCCTGGTGGGGTCGGTGACGGTGCGGGCCTCATCGCCGTCGCCGAGAATGAACGCTGGATCCCAATGCCAATACCAGCGTCCGTCGTCTCGTTGCCGGACGTTCTTGCGGAGTCCATCGAGGTTACGTGTCCGGGCCCGGCCGGGCGTGTACGCGGCGATCGCGTCGGCGACGTCGTCGAGCGTGTCGAATCCATTGATGTGATCGCTCATGAACGCTTTGATGCGGTCGATGCCGGCGGGCTCCACGTCGACGACGACGTCGACCATGACAAGAGCAGACGCCGCTCCAGGCTGTTCACCGGTGACGCACAGGCTGGTGATGCCGCCGAGAGACGCCCCGATCAACACGGGCGGCGCGTCGAGGGTTTGCAGCACCCCGCTGAGATCAGTCACGAATCCGTCGATGCCGTATCCGTCGCGCGCCCACGAGCTGTCACCGTGTCCGCGCAGATCGAACGTGTAGACGTCGCGTCCGCGGGCGGCGAGCGCTTCAGCACTTCGATCCCACGAGTGGCGTGTCTGGCCGCCACCGTGCAACAGGACGATCGGCGAGCCCGTTGTCGCCGCGGTGCGACGGTGGTCTCCGACGAGCAGCATTCCGTCGACGTCGACGGTGATGGTCTCGATCTTGGTAACGGTCACGTGAGGCTCCTTACAGGCGACTATACGAACGTATAGGAGAAGGTGTTTCGATTCGAAACTGGGCCGAATATGCCCGTTGTAGTCCGATTGAATGAATATTCTTCGAATTGTTATGAGCCAGAACGGCTCCCAGCCAGCAAACCTTGGCTAGTGTCGTCAAGCGGAGTCGGTGGGACGAAGAACCTCCACCGGCCTCGACCGGAGATCGACTCGACGAAGATCGAAAGGACATCATGCGAGACATCATGCGACGGACGGCGGGGGTCGCCGCAGCGTTGGCGCTCACCGCGGCAGTGGTGGCGGGGTGCAGTGACGACAAGTCGGACGACGGAGCCGACTCATCGACTGCGGCCGCTTCGACAAGCGCCGATGGGTCGACGAGCTCGAGTGATTCGGCAGGCGCCGATTCGGCGAAGGACGTGCAGCTGACCGCCGCGAACGGCACGAAGGTCACGCTGACCGGGCCGATCGCCGCGAAGTACACGGCCGCGACGGATAAGCAGCGCACAGATCTGGGCAAGCCCAAGGCCGGTGACGACGACTACGCCGGCACGAGTGACAGCGGCGTCGTCTTCCAGCAGTTCGACGGCGGCGTGATCACTGCGAAGAACGCGGATGCCGGCACGCCGGCGTTCATCACGTGGGGCAAGATCCGCGATGCGTGGAACGTCGAGCGCGACGCGTCAGGTAAGCCGTCTGACGACGGAGAGTCCGGTTCCGACGGGCCTCTCGGCGCCGCGACGAGCGACGAGACCGAGGAGGGCACCGTCAAGAAGTCGACCTTCGAGAACGGGACCATCACGTGGGACTCCAAGACCAACAAGGTTGAGGTCACGGTCAAGGGCACCGTCGTTCCCGCGAAGTAGGACTCACTGGACGTTGCAGACTGAATCGAATGCAACAGTCGGACGCCGAGCTCGAGCGATTGCTCGAGCTCGGCGCCGTCACAGAAGGGTCGCCGGATCTGTGTTCGCGCCGCACACGATCACTGCGACGGTTTCGGACGACGCGGGAGCGTATGCACCGCTGCGGAGTGCGGCGAGTGCGGCTGCAGCTCCGTACTCGGCTGGGATCCGATACTCGTCCCACAGCGCGCGACGAGCATCCACGATGTCGTCGTCGGTTACCAGGACGCTGACCGGATCGACCGTTTGAGCCACTTGGAACCCGACGTCGCCGATCCGGCGGGCGCCGAGGGAGTCGGCGGCCACGCCCGACACGGAGACGTCCACGGGGCGCTCTGAGCGAAGGGCAGTGTGAAGGGTCGGAATCAGTTCCGGTTCGACGGCGACGACTCGGACGCCGTGATCGTGAGCGGCAGCCGCGACGCCCGCGAACAGGCCGCCGCCACCCACTGCGACGACGATCGTGTCGACATTCGGCACGTCGTCGACGATCTCGAGACCGATCACGCCTGCCCCTGCCGCGATGTCAGGCTGGTCGTACGCGTGGCAGAACAGTGCGCCGGTCTCGGCGACGTGACTCTGCGACGCGGCGTAGGCCTCGGCGTACTCGGTGCCGACCTGTCGGACGTCCGCGCCGAACGCCCGTAGGCGGTCCACCTTCACCTGGGGTGCGGTCTCGGGGACGAACACGGTGGCAGGTACTCCGAGCACTGATGCCGCGTACGCGTTGGCGAGTCCCGCGTTTCCACCCGACGCCGCGACGACACCGATTCGCGAGTCGAGGAGTCCGTGCTCCCGGGCCCGGAGTTGACGATTGAGTGCGCCCCTCGTCTTGAACACGCCACAGCGCTGCAGAAATTCAGCTTTGAACCAGATGTCGGCACCGGACTCGTGCGGGTCGGCGTGCAGAACAGGCGTGCGTCGCACATAGTCGGCGGTTCGACGGCGAGCGTCGCGGACATCCTCTGCAGTGATCACTGTCCCGAGACTAGTACTCCGGCGCGCCGCTCAGCGTCCACGACCGGAGGCTGTCATATCCACGGACGTCTTGGGGGTCCTGTTCGACGAACCGGTGCCGACCGGCGAGGGCGGTCGCAGTCCTCTCATCAACTCGGATCTCGTTCGGACGGCTCAGCGAGGTGAGTCGGCTGGCTATGTTGACCGTCGGACCGAATACGTCACCGACTCTCCTCAACACGGTCCCGGTGGCCAGGCCCGCGCGGACCGGCGGCCAGTCGGAGGGCCATTGGCCGAGCAGGTCCGCCGCGATCGCAATCCCCTCGGCCGGTTCCGCTGTTGTGAAGAGCACGGCGTCGCCGATCAACTTCACGACGCGCCCATCGTGAGCGCCGACGGCGTCGGTGGCCACGGATTCGAACAGCTCGAGCAGTCCGGCGAGGTCCGACGCGGTGGCGTGCCGCGACAGTGACGTGAAGCCGGAGATGTCTGCGAATCCGACTGTCACGTCCACGTCGGCGGTGCCTGAACGCTCGTAGCGGGCGACTGTCCGAGCGACGTAGGCGGCCAACTGTCGGCGCCATACGTACGCGTGAATGCTCTCGATCAACGGGAGGAGATCGTCGGCGAGGAGCTGGACGAGAGCGTCCTTCCCTCCGGGACCGTCGTCAACCGCAGCCAGCGCCACTCGGAACAGTTCGTCCCCCTCGCTTTCGGCGAGCTGAGAGAACACCTGTCCGGTCTGGCGCGCGAGAGCGGTCATGGTTGCGGGGCTGACGACGTCGAGGTCGAGTGCGTGCTTCACACGTTGCATCGCCGCCAGATCTCGGTCGGTCAAGGTGATCGCGTCATCGTCGGTGATGGGGAATCCCATCGACCGCCAGAGTCGGCGACTGTAGTCGGCGTCGATGCCTGTTCGGTCGGCGAGATCATTCGGACTGAGTGTGCGGTCGCCGCCGAGCAGGATCGACTCGACCGCTTCGGCGAGTGCTCGAGTGTCGACGTCGTCGTGATCGTTGTCCACCATTGAAACGGTATGTCGGCGAGCGGTCCCGGAGTGCGGATTTCACCACGACTCAACCGACGCTCGACTGGAGTGGTCAGTCACCGAGTCGGCGACCCAGGATCTGGGCGGCGTCCTCGAACGCTCCGGGATTCGGGCCCGAGTAGTTGAGCCGCAGGAAGGGGCCGGTCGGCTCGGTTGGGAACCACTCGTCGCCCGCGGCGACGACGAGCCCGTCCGATTCGCAGTCGCGGACCAGGGCCCGAACGTCGATCGGATCGGGAAGTCGAAGCCAGAGGTTCAGGCCTCCGTCAGGGACGGCGTCGAGATGCGCGGACGGTGCATGTCGTCGGAGTGATTCGACGAGGAGATCGCGTCGGGCACCCAGTTGGTTCCGGACCGACCTGAGGTGGCTCTGCCAGCCCGGAGCCGTGACGACGTCAACTGCCGCAGTCTGAAGTGCGGCGCTCACGTACATCGATTGGGCTGCGACATCGGCGAGCACACGGTTTCGGACGGGGCCTCGTGCGACGAGTCCCGCCACGCGGACAGACGGGGACACACTCTTGGTCAACGATCGGAGGTAGACGACGTGGCCGCCGTCGTCGTGCAGTGCGAGCGGCGTCGGATCGGAGCTGATACCGAAGTCGTGAGCCCAGTCGTCTTCGATCACGTACGCGCCGTGTGATGCGACAATGCCGAGCACCGTGTCGGCTAGGTCTCGATCCCATTGTGCTCCAGTGGGGTTGGAGTAGGTCGGTTGTGCGTAGAACACTCGAGCGCCGCTCTCGACGAAGGCTCGATCCAACTCGTCAGGGTCGGGTCCATTCGGCCCGCTCGGCACCGGGACGAGGTCGACACCTGCTTGTGCGGCGGCGAGTATCGCGCCCCAATAGGTCGGCGATTCAATGATCAGCGGGCCGCCCGGTCCCACAAGGGTCCGGAACAAGGCCGCGAGGCCGGCCTGGCTGCCCGGCAGCACGATCACATCGCTCGGCGTCGGGGGAGTGCAGCCGGATGGGGTTCGCCGTCCGAGGTCGGCTGCGAACCAGGCCTGGAGCTCCGGCAGACCTGCCGTGGGCGGGCGAGTGAATGCGTGATCGCTGCGTGCCGCTCGGGAGAGTGCGGTCGTGACCAGGCGTTCCGGCAGCAGTTCGCGGTCCGGGTAGCCGGAGTGCAACGAGATCACGTCGTTCGGGATCGTGCGTAGCGGCGCAGCGGTCGGTTCGGGAAGCTGTCGTCGGTTCGATCCGAGCGCCGCCGTCTGCCACCCGTAATCGTGGGGCTTCGCGGTGCGAGGTGGCCGCACGAAGGTTCCCACCCCGGTACGCGTCTCGACCAGGCCGCGATCGGAAAGGGTCCGCAGTGCCTTCTGAACCGTGACGGGACTGACTTCGTGGTCGGTCACAAGCCGACGTGTGGAAGGGAGTTGCGCCCCCGCGTCCGCGGCCGCGACCCACTTCTCGAGTGCGTCAACCAGACGTTCACTGCTACTCTTGGACATGAGCCATCAGGATACCGCTACTCTGCTTGCGCGGCCAGTGATACCCGCCCGTTCGGCCGGCCTTTGGATGGGTCTGCTCGGCGTGACGGCGTTCTCGTTCACCGTGCCATTCACGCGAATCGTGGTCTCCGACGGCGCGATGACGCCGCTATTCGTCGGTTCGGGTCGGGCGGTGATCGCGGCCTGTTTGGCCGGACTCGTGCTGCGGATAACACGGCAGCGACTGCCGGTCGGCCGACAATGGGTGCGGATCGCGGTGGTCGCCGGTGGTGTTGTCGTCGGCTTTCCGCTGCTCACGTCGTACGCTCTCACGACTGTGCCGGCGAGCCACGGTGCGGTGGTGATCGCCATTCTGCCTGCGGTGACCGCGGTGATGGCGGTGGTGCGAACCGGCGAGCGTCCCACCCGGACGTTCTGGGTCGCCTCCGCGGCGGGTGCGGTCGCCGCCGTAGTGTTCGCCGGGCTCGGCGGCGGTTCACTGTCGTTGCAGTGGGCTGACCTGTTGTTGTTCGTCGCCGTTGTGGTCTGCGCGATCGGGTATGCCGAAGGTGGCCTGCTCTCTCGCGAACTGGGCTCGTGGCAGACGATCTCGTGGGCGCTGGTCCTTGTGTCACCGCTGATGGTGGCGTTGACTGTGGCGGCGATCACGGTGCAGGCGCCTTCGGGCGGAGTCGTCGAATGGTCGGCATTCGCCTATCTCGGCGCAGTCAGCATGTTCCTCGGCTTCGTGGCTTGGTACCGCGGTCTCGCGATCGGCCCGATGGCGCAGGTGAGCCAAGTGCAACTCGTTCAGCCGATCATGTCGATCGTGTGGGCTGGACTGCTTCTTGGTGAACACATCGGCTGGGAGACCGTGGTGGGCGGCACCGCCGTGCTCGGTTGCGCCCTCTTCGCGGTCCGGGCGCGGAGTGGGCTCACAACGGGACGCGCCGGGCGCCGGATCCGGTCTGTGCGAGTTCGTCGTCCGGATTCAGGAGGCCGCACGCTTTCATCGACAGGCAGCCGCAGCCGATGCACCCGGTGAGTTCCTTCTCGAGCTTCTCGATGCCGAGCCTGCGCTGTTCGAGCGTCGTCTTCCATCGGCGTGAGGCTCGTTGCCAGTCCTCATGGCTCGGTCTGGTGTCAAGTGGAACCTCGGCGAACGCGTCCTGAACGTCGGACAGTGGGATGCCGAGGCGCTTGGCCACGGACACAAGTGCTACTCGCCGAAGCATGTGGCGAGGATAGCGGCGCTGGTTGCCCGATGTCCGCTGTGATGCGATCAGACCGAGCGTCTCGTAGTAGTGCAGCGCGGAGACGGCGACGCCGGTACGTCGGCTCATCTCGCCGACGGTCAGGAGTTCGTCCGGCTCGTGGTGTGTGGCGCTCGTGTGGTCCATGTCTCCACTGTAGCGGTTGACCTCAAGTGGACTTGAGGTCATAGCGTGACGGAAGTACCTCATTGAAAGGACGTCGACATGACCGACTACACGCTGCCCGAACTGCCGTACGACTACGACGCACTCGCGCCGCACATCTCAGGCAAGATCATGGAGTTGCACCATTCGAAGCATCACGCGAACTATGTCGCCGGGCTGAACGCCACTCTCGAAAAGCTGGCCGAGGCCCGTGACACGGGGAATTTCGGCGCGATCGTCGGTCTGGAGAAGACGCTCGCGTTCAACCTCGGTGGCCACATCAACCACTCGATCTTCTGGAAGAACCTGACTCCGAACGGCGGTGACAAGCCGACTGGTGAACTCGCGGCCGCCATCGACGAGCATTTCGGATCGTTCGACAAGTTCCGGGCGCATTTCGAGCAGACGGCTCTGACCATTCAGGGGTCGGGTTGGGCGATTCTCGCGTGGGACTCGCTCGGCGGCAAGCTGCACATCGTTCAGCTCTACGACCAGCAGAGCAACATTCCGGCCGCTCTCGTCCCGATCCTTCAGCTCGACATGTGGGAGCACGCCTTCTACCTCGACTACCTCAATGTGAAGGGGGACTACGTCAAGGCGTTCTGGAACATCGCGAACTGGGCCGACGCGCAAGAGCGGTTCGATGCGGCGATCACGCCCGGTCGTCTGGTCTTCTGAGTCGATGGACCCAGAAGCGAACCTGTACGACGCGTTCGCCGCGTACGGCAGCGGCGTATGCCTGGTGACCGTTCGAAACGGCGATGACGACTCGTTCTTCGTCGCCGCCTCGGTTCTGACCGCGTCGGTCGACCCGTTCGCACTCGCGGTGTCGGTCGGGGTGAGGCGGCCCGCGCTGGCCGCGATCAGCGAGGGTCGACCGTGGACGGTTTCGGTTCTCGCTGCAGATCATCTCGACTTGGTTCGGCGGCTCACGACGAAGACCACGCACGAAGAACGGCTGGCAGCGTTGCGCGCTGCTGGAGTCGAGCGGTCGCCGGACAGGACACTGCGTCTGCCGGACGCGCTCGCGACGTTCTCATGCGTGACGGCGTCGATGACGCCGGTGAACGATCAGGTCCTTGTCGTCGGCAGTGTGGTCGGTGGCGCCCTCGGCGACGGCCGTGCGCCCCTCCTACGGTGGGATCACGGATTTCACGGAGTCGCCGACATCACTGAACGGAAGCTGTCGGCCTAGGGCGTGTTGCGTCGCCGTCCACGACTCCCTCACTGCTCGTGTCCGTGAGGGAGTCGTCAGCGCGTTCACGAACACGAACCGATCGATTCGGTTGATGCGGCGATGCGAGAGAATCAGGTCCGGTTGAGCCTGTCCGAATCCCACGTGATTCGGTCGTTCTGATCGGTCGGCCACGCCTCGATGCCGGATGCCAGGAGTAGTTTTTCGATAACGACTGCGCTCGCTCCGATGTACGGGCTCCGGCGGTCAGTGGATTCCACTGCATCTCCGCGTGAGCGACGCCCCGCACATCCTCGCGACGGCGGCCCACGATAGCGAATCGGCGTCGCGACCGTCGAGTTCGCGGACGGCCGGATGGAAGACTCGCACATACCGCTCGAACCGGGGCGCCAGGAGGCTACCCACCGTGCCGGACTGATGCTTGTGCGCGTCGGCGGTGATCCATGACGCGTCAGGCGCGATGGTGAGCAGATCGTCGCCGGTCCAAGGTCGCGGTGTGCGCTCAGATGCGATCATTGCCTGATCGTACGGATAGGGGGTGTGCGGCGAAGCGGGCAAACGCGTGAAACGCTGTGTGGCCAGCAGGTATTCGGCGCTGACGGTGCGAGTTCGGAGTAGAGTGATAACCCCCGAGACGTCAGGAGAAGACGATGACCACACCGTCGCGTTCAGCTGTTTTCCGTAGTGCTGCAGTCGCGGCGGCGGTCAGTGCCACCGTTGTGGTCGGCGGGGTCGCAGGCAATGCGGCGGCCGACGTCAAACAGGGAACGTACACGTCGACGACCCTGTCCGGCGGCGCCGTTCTGCTCAAGCGTGACGGCCGCGTGCAAGGACACGACCTCGTCCTGATCGGCCGCTACCGGATCCATCCGATGGGGCATGGCAGCTACTACGTCGACTTCTTTCCCGGGCACCGCGTCATCATGAATCCGGACGGGCACGGAGGCTACCGTGGACCGGCATACTTCGGCGGCACGGTCATCGGATCGTTCACCCTCACACCGAAGCGATGAGCGACGCCTGGACATGGAAGCGGTAGCGACCAAGCGCCGCAGGCAACCGGCACCGCCGCAGGTGTTGTTCGACGACCTGACCTTGCCGAACCGGCAGCCCGCCAGGCTGTGGCTTGCCCTGCTCGACGACGAGGTTGAGCCCAGCGTGATCGATTCCGAACGACCGGGGCGAGTGGTCTGGTCGTCGCTGTGGACCAAACGGCCTGACCTTCGGGTCACGTTCGACTTGACCGACGTCGACGGAGCAACCGACCTGCGGTGGACATTGCTCGCGGATAGTCCCTTGACCGGCTCTCAACTCCGGCATGTGTGTCAACGCATCGGAACGCTCATCAACGCGAACCTTCGGTACACCTACGGGCAGTGACGGGCAGACTCGATCCGTGCGTCAACGGCGCCGCGGTGCTACTGTTTCCTACATGGAAACAGTAGGGGGAGTGCCAGACCGCGACGACGCGCGAAGAATGATGCAGTGGGCGGCCGAGTCGGAGAGGTCGACTCGTAATCCGCCGCTGCCGTGGGCATTCTTCGTCCTTCAAGCGACACTTCTCGCTGCGGCGTGCTGGGCTCAGGTTCTCCCTCGTGACATCGGAAGGGCGGCGACGGCCGTATGCCTGATCGGCGTCGTCGGTGTCGGTATCCGCTGGGTGTACGCGAGGTCCGGTTACGGTTTCGTGCGACCCGATGCGCGACAGTCCGGCCCGTACGTCCTTGCTATGTGTGTTCTGGCCGGAACCCCTGCGGTCCTTGCAGTCGGACTGGAGCAGCCATGGCTGTGGTTCGTCGCTGGGGGTCTCGCCGCTCTGACGACTCTCGACATGGGTCGGCGATACCGCGCGAGGTTCGGTCATGCATGAGCCGAGGTTCGATCCCGTCATCCACGCTCCGGCCCGCCTCCGGATCTGCGCGATCGCCGCGTCCTCGTCCTATGTCGAGTTCGGGGAACTTCAGAAGCGGTTGGAGCTGTCGAAATCGGCCCTCAGCAAGCAGGTCTCCCAGCTGACAGAGGCCGGGTATCTCAGCGAGGAGTACGTGACACGAGCGGGACGTTCTCGGCTACGGCTGGCCCTGACCGACGAAGGGCTCCGGGCGTACCGCGATCATGTCCGGGCACTCAAAGGCATCATCGATTCTCCGGCGCCTGCTGAGGAGCATGAACGGCCGGAGGCGTCGAGGTCTGACGCAGGGTCGGGCATCGAGTAGATCTGCGTCGGCGCCGGATCGACGTCGATGTAACCCACTGAACAGGAGATGGAAGACATGTCGAAATCAACCGGAAGACTCTCGTTCGCAGCGGTATCAGTCGGCGGCGCGATCCTCGCGTCGTCCCTGACAGGTGGAGTCGCCTCCGCCGCACCCAGTGCGAATCAAGCCGCCGCCAGGCAATTGACCTTCGCCATTCCAGCGATCGGCGGAGTGGAGATCGGGCCCGGTGGAGTCCCCGGCGGGTCGTTCCAGCAGACTCGAGTGATCGCTCGACCAGCGGGAAGAGCTTCCGTCGCGTTCGCCGCGACTGGTCTCGCACCGTGGTTCTACCAGTACGCCTACCGGTACGTGTCGGTCGCATGGCACAACGTCTCCACCGGCGCCGCGGGCACAGTCGCATTGAGACACTGGCAGCGTCCGAAGTTCCCGGTGTCCGGTCGGCCGGCGACACTCCCAACCGTGGCGACAGCCCGTACGGGTGCCGGTGTTGTCGTGGCGACAGTGACAGTCGTGCGGGAGCAGTACAAGGGAACGGCGCCCAGCAGCATCATTCCCGGCCTCAATGCACTAATCGTTCCTTGAGTACCAGGAGCCGGGAAGAATGATCACCTTCGCAAGAAGTCGTGTACCCGCAGGCGTTTTGACTCTGGTTGCAACGGCGTTGCTATTCGTCGGATGCAGCTCGAACGTTGAACCGACGGCGGCATCGACCACCGAATCATCACCGAGCACGCATCCGCCGCAACTGCATTCCTCATCCGATCGGCCGTCAGCGGTCGTGCCGGATCGCACGACGGAGCCTGTCGGCACCGCGGTCATCACGTCACCATCGGATCCAGTTGAGGCCAGTCCGGTCGACCCGAATGAACCGTCCGCAGCCGGGACGTACTGCGGGGACGGCTACAACCAGCTGGCAGTGTGGTCATTCGGCCCGGACTGCGCCACGGCGATGGCGGTTTCGGCTGCGTTCGGCGCCCGCCGCACAGCAGGGGACCGCGGCGTCATCAGCGTGTCGGCGGCGGGGCAGGAGTGGATGTGCGGCGAGAGTGGCAATGCCGTGCCGTACCTCGAATGCTCAAGCAATATCGGAGCTGTCCGTCTGACCTCATAACTGCCCCACAATCGAATCGAACCGACTATCGAGTTCGTGCATTGCGGTCATACGCGTCCGATATACGGTAGGAATGACACCATGCATCCGACCTTCGACGACGTGTACCGCCAGAAGTACCTCCTTCTGACGACGTTCACTAAGGACGGTCGGCCTAAGCCGACACCGGTCTGGGGCGTGCCGGACGGGGACAGGCTCCTGATCATCACCGATCGAGGGTCGTGGAAGACCAAACGCATCAACAACACACCGCGCGTCACGATTCAGAAATGCGGAATCTTCGGCAAGGTGAAGGGTGAACCTGTGGAGGCGCATGCACGAATACTCCCGGATTCGGATACCCGACAGGTTTTCGACATGATCGTCAAGCGGTACTGGCATCACGCGATCTACTTCGTGCCGCAGGCGATCCTTCGAGGTGGCATCGACAAGGTGCACGCGGCGATCGAGGTCACGGCCTGAGCGATCCGTTACGGCGCAGTCAGATCGGCGGCAAGTGCAAGCACACGGGCGGCGATGTCGTCGCGGACCAGGCGCATCCGTTCGATCCCGTCGATTCCGCGCTCTGACGGTTCGTCGGTGTCCCAGTTGATCAACCTGACCCCGGCGGGGGCGTCGACGACAGCTTCGCGGCCGAGGGTGACCACCAGGTCGACGCGGGCGAGCAACTCGGGGTCGATGGGCTGGGGAATCTCACCGCTGATGTCGATGCCGACCTCGGCTAGACTCTCGGCGGACAAGCCGTTGACTGCGGTGCCCGGATTGGTTCCGGCCGAGTGCACTTCGACGCCGTCACCGACGGCCTTGCGCATCAGGCCTGCGGCCATTTGGGACTTACCGCCGTTCTTCACGCACACGAACAACACACTCGGCGTCGCCGCGATGTCGGCGATGGTGGGGGAGTCGGGCATCAGTTCACGCTCTCAGAAGAGTCCGCGGCAGCGGAGGTGGAGGACGCGGTGAGGGGAAAGCGTTTGCGCAGAGCGAGCGAGACGTAGACGAGGCCGACGAGCACAGGGACCTCGATCAACGGGCCGACCACTCCCGCGAGAGCCTGCCCTGAGGTCGCGCCGTAGGTTGCGATCGCGACGGCGATGGCGAGCTCGAAGTTGTTGCCCGCCGCGGTGAACGCGAGCGTTGTCGTCCGTTCATATCCCAAGCCCATGACTGTGCCGAGTAGATATCCACCTCCCCACATGACCGCGAAGTAGGCGAGCAAGGGGAGTGCGATGCGAATGACGTCCCACGGGCGGTTGGTGATCTGTTCGCCCTGCAGCGCAAACAGGATGACGATGGTGAATAGGAGGCCGTAGAGGGCCCACGGCCCGATCGCCGGGAGGAAACGTTCGTCGTACCAAGCTCGGCCTTTGGCCTTTTCGCCGATACGACGTGAGAGGAAACCGGCGAGCAATGGGATGCCGAGGAAGACAAGCACCGACTTCGCGATCTGCCACGGCGAGGTGTCGATTGTGGTCTGCTCGAGACCGAGCCAGCCCGGCAGAACTGAAAGGTAGAACCAGCCCAGGGCGGCAAACATGATCACTTGGAACACCGAGTTCAGAGCGACGAGGACGGCGGCGGCCTCGCGATCGCCGCCGGCGAGGTCATTCCAGATGATCACCATGGCGATGCATCGGGCGAGTCCGACGATGATCAGTCCGGTTCGGTACTCGGGCAGATCGGGGAGCATCAACCAGGCGAGGGCGAACATCAGTGCAGGACCCAGCACCCAGTTCAGCAGCAGCGACCCGAGGAGTAGTTTTCGGTCGCCGGTGACGGTGTCCAGGCGGTCGTAGCGGACCTTGGCCAGGACCGGGTACATCATGATCAGCAAGCCCAAGGCAATAGGAAGGGAGACGCCGTCGACCTGGATCTTCTCCAACGCGGTGTTCAGTCCGGGAACCATCCGGCCAAGCAACAGGCCCACGACCATGGCTACGCCGATCCACACCGGCAGAAACCGGTCCAGAGTCGAGAGTCTGCCGACGACTGGCTGATGCTCTGAGGTGCTCACAGTCGAGTCTTCGTCTCGATGGTGGGAGCGAGCTCGCCTGCTCGTAAGACCTCGGCGAGTGTCGACAGAACTTCTGGAACGACGCGGTAGTACACCCAGGACGCGCGGCGTTCGGACTCCACCAGTCCCGCAGCCCTGAGCACCTTGAGGTGGTGGGAGATCGTCGGTTGCGAGACGTCGACGGCAGGGGAGATGTCACATACGCACGCCTCGCCGTTCGCGTGGCTGGCGATCAAACTGAACAATCGCAGCCGAACTGGGTCGGCGAGGGCCTTGAACACTCCGGCGAGGTCGAATGACAGAGACTCCGAGAGTGGCTCACGAACCAAGGGCGAACATCGCATCGTCGATCCGCGTGCGCCCTGTGACTTCGACATGAGTCAATATTGACACATGTCGAAGTCGGGGCAAAGTCGGTCGCTCGTGTGGAAGAGGAACCTCCGCGATGCTCGCCGGGTTGTCGACCTGCCGACGTTCAGGCCTTCCCTACACGACCTCAGGTCGAGGCGCGCTCCAGGTGCCATCGAGTACCGACTGGTGTGGGCGGTACAACCGTAGGACGTAGTTCCAGCCCGGCATGATCGGGAGTGCATTCGGTACGCGATCAACCTGCACGCCGAAACGGATGGTCACGCCACCATCGTCATCGGGAATCGCAGTGAGACTGTTGATGCTGTTGACGCCCAGGGTGTTCTCTTCGAAATACCCGGCAGCGTTGTAGACCGACACCGACCAGAACGCGTGAACCGGAACGTCTTTGAGGTGCAGCCGGTACTCGTCGACGGGGAGGTTCTCATTCACGCTGATGTACGTCGCTTCGTACTCCGGCAGTCCTCCCCAGCCCGATGCCGTACCCAGAAGGTGGAGGATCGGGTCGACCTCGGTTCTTGTCCCGAATGAATTGTCGTACTTGCTCACGCCGCGAGCGAGGTCGAGGATCGCGTTGCGTGTCTCCGTGTGTGACGATTTGTCGTAGTCGGGCATCGGATAGTTCCCCGAGCCCCCACCGACCAGCTGGAGCGCGTCTTGCAGCCGGTTGACCTCGGAGACGTCGTCAGGGTCCGCGGGATCGACCAGGATGCGCACCAGCACGCCTGCGTAGTCCGTCCCGACAAGATCGCGGGTGACGCGGTGCTCCCCGGGGGCACTGAAGATCGCCTGTCCGAAGTGGTCCTGGTTGACGATGAATGCCGAGACGTACTTCTTTCCGGTGTCCGGAATCGTGAGAAGCACGTCATCGCTGACGTCAATGATCGCCATGCTGTAAAGGGTGTCGCGATTCTGTCGGATGACAGGTTGATTGTCGAGGGGTGTCACCTCATAGGTGTGATTCCATTCGCCGATGCCATGCGGCGCGGCGAGCCGCGAGAACATGAGATCAGTTTCGGCTCGATTGAAATTCTGGACGTTGACGGAGATTGGTGTCATGGTGTGATTCCTTTGTGGACGTGGGGAGCGTCTAGCGCAGCAGTTGTGCTTTTGCGGCATCGAATTCGGCGTCGCTCAGCAGCCCCTGAGTTCTCAGTCGACTCAGGCTCTGGAGTTCAGCGACGAGATCAGTCGGCGGTGGAGCCGATGCGGCGCCCTGCTGTGCCGCGTACTGGGCGGCATCGAACTGTTGTTGCGTCTCAGCCTGCTGATGGGCAGCCATTCGTGCGTTAACCGCATTCGCAGTTCCGGCGACGACCGCCGTTCGTGCGGCGAGCCCGAGCAGGCCGGGGCGTCCGCCCCTGGGGATGTACGGCATGTCAGTGTCTTCCCTCTGCGGCGAGCGAGTCGACCAACGCATTGACGACCGGTGCTGGGATCCGCTCGAATGCGAGGAGCTCTCCTCCCGATGCTGCCGTCTTCTGGGCGAGATCACGCTGATACGACAGCTCGACTGCGACGAGTAGAGCGGTGGCGCCCTCGGGAATCAATGTGGCGAAGGCATCGACGTCCTCGTGACCGATGAGTCCGATCGCGCCGAGAGCCGCGATCTCGAGCTCCACTCCGTTCATGATGTCGGTGGCCTCGAAGACGGTGGTGTCCCCGTCTTCGTTGCGGGAGATGAGGATCAGGTCGAGGACCGTCATCAGGCCGGTGTCGGCGAGGTCGGTCAGGGCTGCGAGAGCCCCTGGATCCGGTCGGTGCCCGGCCAGCCCGATCAAGTAGAGATCGACCGGACCGAACTGATAGCCGGTGGTCATGAGGCCCGTCATGCCAGTGCCTTCGCTTTGATCCGGTCGAATTCGGCGTCGCTGATGACGCCGGATTCGAGGAGGTTCGCCGCGGCGACGATTTCTTCGCTGGGGCTGGTGCCCGCGACCTCACGGATGTAGGTCTGTGCGGCAGTCTCGGCGCGGCTTGCAGCTCGCTCGCTGCGTTCGGCCATGCCTTGGCCGCGGGCGATGAGATAGATCAGTGCGGTGAGGAATGGCAGGAACACCAAGAGCAGAACCCAGGCAGCTTTCCACCATCCGCTGAGTTCACGATCTCGAAGCAGGTCGCCGATGATCGCGAACAGCGCGAAGAGATAGCCGATGAACAAGACTGCCCAGAACGTCCAGCCGAGGATTTCCCAGAAGTACATGATGTTTGTCTCCGTTTTCTTTAGAGGTGCAGACGCACGTGGGCGCGCCTGATGGGAGGGGTTAGAAGGAGCCGAGCGCTTTGCCGATCATGAGGACGCCGATGACGAACAGCAGGACTGACGTGATCACCGCGTTCTCGCGGACGAGCCAGGCGCGGACGGTCTCCAAAGGTCCGCGCAGTCGATCGGCGGCGAGCAGGTATGCGACGACGGGAATGAACACTGTGGACGCGGCGCACACAATGAACGCCCCGGTCGCAACGACCGTGGACGCAGTCGATAGTCCGGCACTGCCGATGATCATTCCCGCGTTGGCGGCCATCACCAGATTCTTCGGTCTCGGTGCTGACAGCAGGAGCCCGAGACCGACTGCGCGAACGAAGGTGAAGGAGTCGATCGTGGCCATCCACCGGGGGAGGGTCGGGTCCTGGCCCTGAACTGGGCGGGTCCTCCACTGCTTCACGGCGAGAACCAAGAGCAGCACGGCGAGGACTGATTGGATGAGTCCTCGCACTAGATCAGGCCCGTCTGCGCCTTCCGGCCGCGGCGGGAGAGCACTGGCGATGACGGTGAATACGATGGCTGGACCTGCGATGCCGACAGTCCAGCCGAGGAGAAACCCGGGGCCTGTCCGCCGTGCGATCGGTGAGAGCAGCATGAGTATCACCGCCACGATGGTCAGCGGGCTGATCGAGATCGGGAGCGTGAGTGGAAGGACTTCTCCGATCACTGGCGCGAGGGTCATGCGTCGTCTCCTGTGGTGGGAATTTCCGGGGATCGAGCGGACAGATCTGCCACAGCCGCGCGATTGGTCGTGTAGATCGGGTCGTGGCTGAGGACGATGCCGAACCTCCGCAGTCGTGGGAGCGCACCGGTTCGCGCACGACTGAACGCCAGACTGATCTGTCTGTCCTGAAGCCATGTTCGAAGGCCGTCGAAGGCTGTTGCGGCAGTGACGTCGATATCGGTGACTGCTTCCATGTCGATCACGAGGTGCTGAACGCTTTCGGACCCAGCGCCCTCGACCGCGTGTTTCACGGCTTGGGCGAACACGGCGCCATTGGCGAAGAAGAGGGGAGCGGCCATCCGTACGACGATTACGCCTGGTGCTGTCACAGCGCCGATCGGTGCGTCGTCCAGAAGTGACGCTGCCGGGTCGTCGTTCTCGGCGAGGACGTCAATTGCCGGCTGGGCGGCGCGACGAGCGAGGTTGACCAGAGACAGGACGAAGGCCACGAGGATGCCGGCGATCGCGCCGACGAACACTGTGGCGGCGAGGCAGGCGAGCGCGATCGAGAACTCGAATCGAGACAGGCTCCACAGTCGCCGAAACTCACCGATGCTGAAGAGCGGGAGAACGGCGATACCGACAATGACCCCGATTGCCGGCGCTGGGATCTCAGCAAGGAGGGCTGTGCCGAACAGCAGTAGCAGGATCGTTCCGCCGGCGAGAACGAGTGAGGGCACCTGTGTTCGCGAGCCGGCTTGGTCCATCGCGGCCGTCCGACTGGTGGATGCACCGACGGCGAATGAACCGGACGTACCGGCGGCGAGGTTCGCGGCTCCGAACGCGACGAGATCACGATCGGCGCGAGTGGGGTACCGGTGCTTCTCGCCGTACGAGCGTGAGACGAGTAGACCCTCGGTGGTGGCGACAACGGTCAGCGCGACAGCCGAGGGGACCAGTGCCAACCACTGATTCCACGCGAGCGTCGGCCACGTCAGTTCCGGAGGGCCGGCCGGAACGTCGCCGAGCACCTTCACTCCGGCAACTTCGGCGTGGGTTAGGACGACCACGACGGTAGCGGCCACCAGGACCACCAGCGCCCAAGGCACGGACGGTACGAGGTGTCGACCGACGAGCAGGACTGCGACCGCGATCAGAGAGATCAGGATCGACCACGAGTTCGCGGTCGCGAGTTCGGTGATCAGCTCAACGAGCTTCTCGGTTAGCTCACCTCCCGAGTCGACGTGCACGCCGAGCATCTTCGCCAACTGCGACACGAACACGTCGAGGGCCAGACCTGCAACGAACCCGATCAAGATGGGGCGTGACAGAAAGCTCGCCAAGAACCCCAGCTTGAGAACCGCCATGGCGAGAAACAGCACTCCGCAGATGATCGCCTGAGCCATCGCCATCGCCGCGTACCCTTCGGATCCTGCGGCGGCGAGTCCTCCGACGGACGAGGCGACCAGTGCGGCCGCCGACGCGTCGGGGGAGGCCACGAGTTGCCGTGACGAAGTGAGCAGGGCCCACACCAACGTCGGCACCACGAGTGCATACAGGCCTGCTGTCGGTGGCAGCCCCGCGATCTGCGCGTAGCCGATGTTGAGGGGGATCGCGATCGCGATCAACGTCACTCCGGCGAGGAGTTCGCGGGCCATGTTCTGTCGGCTCAGGCCGGGAAGTAGGCGGTTCATCGGCATCAGTGTCGCCCACGGCGAACCCGCCGAATCCGGACGTCATCCTCGGAGGATGAGCCGGCATATCGAAATGCCTTCTCTTCACTCCCGCCCCGCTACGGTGAAGCGATGATCGACTCGATTCGCCGGGAATGGGCCTCATCCGAGCCCGAGAAGGCCCGTATCCTGCTGCGCAGAAACTGGTTGCGGCTGATCATCGAGTCTCACACGTATGAGCTCGAGCGACTGTGCGTGACCGCCCCCGATCCGCACGACCCGCACGTTCTTCTCATCCGTGCATGTTGCCGAGATCTCGCAGGAGACTCTTACGGCGCGGAGTATCTCCGCGGTCAGGGCCTGCGCGTTGCGGCAGACGACTTCGTTGCGTGTTTCACTGATCTGCTCTTGGCTCCTGATGCTGAGACGAAAGCGGCTGTCGCCGACCGTGCCCACCACGCGCTATCCCAGTGCGCCGTCGACGACGATTACTCGTCAGCGCTGTTCCTTCTCGGATGGGCCGAGGTCAGGCTCCGCAGAGACTTCGCCCGCGCGATTGCTCTGCTGCGCTCCGCGGTTGCTGAAGCACACCTGCGAGAACGGCCCGAAACTCGCCGTCTCGCGCAATCGAACCTCGCATTCGCACTCACCCACGCTGGACTCTTCACCGAGGCTGAGCGGGTCCTCAGTGACCTGCCCTCGACGCCGGTTCCGTCGGACTGGGACCGATACGAAGGAGGCCTACCAGAGGCGAACCGGGGATGCATCGCCTACTGGCGCGGAGACTTCGACAAAGCGCTTGCGCTCCTTGAACCGGTGATCAGGGAGGACAACCCCGGAAACAACTTCGAAGCTCTCGCACGCCTCTACTACGTCATGAGCGTGATCGCGCTCGAGCGAGACGACCGATACTACCTAGCTGCCCGCCTTCTGCAGGGGATCGGTCAGACCGACAGGCATGGAATCCCTTGGGACATACTTCGTCGGGTCGTGTCGGCCCGCCTGGCGCACGCTCAGGGCGATAACGAACGGGCAAGGGCGATAGCGGCTCCGGCGCTGACCCGGACCGGCGCAGCCGTTGCACATGCGGTACTCGCCGAGCTGTACCGGGCAATCGATGAACCCGCATTGTCTGGACAGGCATTTCGTCTCGCCGCAGCGGCGGGAATGCCGCGATATGCGCGGGTTAGCACGTTCGTCACATCGGCCGGACTCCATTCAGCAGCCGGACGAGGCGAACACGCGCACGCACAACTCGAGCACGCTCTCGAGGCGGCAGTCACCGAATCCGTGTTTGCGCCGTTCCTCGTCGACGACCCCGTCATAGCCGACCTTCTCAGCGCGCACGCACACTGGGGGTCCAATCACCAAGAATTCCTTCATGCGGTCCTGACCAACCGCGGCTTGCACGCCACAGTCCTCGACGGGGTCTTCACCGAACGTGAGAAGGATGTACTCGCGTGTTTGCGGACCACGATGACGGCAGCCGAGATAGCAAACCACTTGGGCATCGCCTACCCGACTGTGAAAACCCATATCCGTTCGATCTACCGCAAGCTCGGTGTCGCGTCACGTCGAGACGCCGTCCACGCAACCTCCGACAATTAGCGCATTCGCGTCCTCTTCGAAGAAGGCAACATGATTCGATTCGTCCTCCAGGTACTCGCCCAACTCATCCTCGGTGCTGTTGCACTCCTCGTAATCCATGTCGTTCTGCCGGGGGTTGAGCTGAGTGTTTCTGGCTTCTTCGTCGCGGTCGGCGTATTCACGCTCGCGCACGTAATCCTGGGTCCGTTCGTGCTGTCTGTGGCGCAGAACTACGCCGCTCCACTTTCGGGCGGCGTCGGGCTCGTCGCAACGCTTCTCGCCCTCTGGATAGCGACCTTGTTCGACGGCGGGCTCCGAATCGTAGGAATCCCGTCCTGGATCCTGGCGCCGCTTCTGGTGTGGATCATCACCGCACTCGGGGGATGGATCGTCATGGGCCTCGTCATCGACCGTCGACTGAAAAAGAGGGCTGCCCGAAAGCTCGTGCACAGCGTCGAATAGCTTCGCCGCACACGGCGATGGGCGGAGGCGGCGGATGCGTTGCCGCGCGAAATGTGACGGTGTCGAGACGGTGGTAGAGGACTTTGGTCAGGACATGTCCAGAAACGGGATTGGTCGCCACCCAGGCGTTGCGTCGGGTGGCGACCAGTCCAGCGGCCTCGCAGGAGGTCGCGTTCAGCAGCAGTTCGCTGCGGGAGTGCAGCATGCTGCTGGCGTAGATTCGCCGACAGGGACCGCGGCGGCGACCGGCTCGCCATTGAAAGTCTCAGCGTCGGCCAACACGGTGTAGACCTCCCAACGCTCAGCGTCGGGAGCAGAGACCCACACTTTGTCCTGGGTGGCGAAGCAGCAGGTTGCTCCGATCTCCTCTTCGGTGAACAGTTTTTCTTCGGTGAATCGGGCGATCTCGGCGTGCACCTTCTCGCTGGAATCGACCTCCACGCCGAGGTGATTGATGCTGCCGCCCTGGCCGGGGTTCTCCAGCAGCACCAGCTTCAGCGCGGGCTCAGCAACGGTGAAGTTGGCGTAGCCCGGCTTGATCTTCGCAGGGCTGACGCCGAACAGCTTGGTGTAGAAGGCAATCGACTGGTCGAGATCGTCGACGTTGAGGGCGAGTTGGACTCGTGACATGACATCCTCCAAGGATTTGACATACATCAAATTATTGCGACTCAAGTTCTAGGCCAGAGTTTGATATATGTCAACGGATGGGTAGGTTGGGGTCATGCCCAAGACGCTCCCTGTGGTCGACATCAGTGCCCCGATCTGCTGTGCATCGATCGCCGCGGGGCCTATGGAGGCCGATGCGGCTCTCGGGCTGGCTCTCCGGCTCAAGGCTCTGGCCGACCCGGCGCGTATTCAGCTTGTCTCCATCCTCATGGGCGCCCGACCAGGTGCGATTAGTACCAGTGATCTCGCGGAAGCGCTCGCGCTCTCGGCGGGTACGGTGAGCCACCACCTCGGTCAGCTCAAGAAAGCCGGTCTTGTCACCTCCGAGCGTCGAGGTGTGAACGTCCTACATCGCGCCGAACCGGACGCGCTGGAAGCACTTAGAGGAGTGCTCGACACCTGCTGCTAGCGGGCCTGATCGGTATTGCGCCGGACGGCGTTGGCCGCGTAAGTCCGATACTGGCGTTCGACGGTGTAGTTGGGGAGCGCCTCGGCGATGAGGTCGGCGATCGCATCGCCTTCTCGAATCCAGCCGGAGACGTCGAATCCGCGGCGCCAGGAGTGCTGGTCGTCGCTCGGTGCGTCGGCGAAGTTCGCCGTCCACACGTCGAGCCATGTGCGCAGGCGGACGACGACGGAGTCGGGAAGCCCGAAATTCGCCGGTGTCAGCAGTTCGGTACTCGCGGGTGGGGAGGGGCACGGAGGATTGCTCGACCACAGGCCCCACGGCGCACCGTAATCGGGGCTCAGTGAGACTGCCTTCCTGGCGGTGGTCAGCCGTTTGATGTCCATTCGGTGGTGGACCACTTCATGGACGATGTGCGCGGCGAGCCACGACAGCTCGCGAACAGTGGGAGTGGGGTAGTTGTACCGCAGCGTCCGCGCCCAGTCCTGGGTGCTCAGACGGTTCCAGGTGGCCGCGAGCCGGCGGGAGGCCTCTGAGATCTCGGCCGCAGCCTGGTAGTACGAGAGGTCTGAGTACTCGCCGAGTTGAACGCGGTCGTCTGCGCCCATGGAGACGACTGTCGGCGAATCGTCTCGAAGCGCGTGTAGCGTGCGCTCCCGAGTGACGATGAGGACGTCACGGAGATGGCCTGCGTATTCGAGGGAAGACCAGGAAGCATCGGGAGCAGGTGCTGTCTGGCGTCGATGCCGGAGCGTGTGGACGGTGTCGGCGACTTCGCGCACGAGTGTGGATGACGCGTCGTCGATGCTCAGTGCCCGGTAGTCGTACCCGCAGTCGGAGCAGGTGGGTGCCATGAAACGAGCGTAGGCGCTACCCGCGGCTACTGGATACCCTGCGTATCACTTAGTTGTTCGGTGCCAGCACGCTGCGCGGATCTCAATGCCGGAGTGCAACACCAGTAGCGACAGGTACATACGGCATCCGCCACCAAGTCCAGTCCGAGGATTGCTTGAAGCGTCTGGACCCAAGTGCGGGGGATTCGAAACAACCTATCCGCTACAGCGTGCGGCTACTAAGTTGACATAATGTATCTTATCGGCGTGATGCATTGGCGAAGTCAAATGAATGAGAGGGCTCGCCGCTGTGTGAACCGTCATCTCATTTGGCGAGTTGCCATCCGCGGGCGTGCCGCTCTTCAATGGGATGGCAGCCACTGAAAGTTCGGGTCTGCTGCGCCTGGATGCCGTCGGTCGTCGGGTCAAATCAACGATGCGCGCATCTAGGCACCATTTTGCAGCCTGCTCCATAAGTCGGATTCGGGTTTCGCGTTCAACTCTGTGCACTCCTGGCTTTCTCTGTACGCAACAAATTGTCACAGTGACATTTCTTTGGGTTCCGACCTACTCGTCTTTCAGCTTGCGCTGGTCGATCGAGCTGGACGCTAAAGCAGGCGAGACGCCTGGCAGGCCGCCAATGAGCAATGCGGTCGCCAGGCGTCCCGTGGGCACAGAACATTCTGGGGGTATTGGCACCTCCAACATGTATTGATGAACCGGCGAGGGGTTCTTCCGCGACAGGCGCGAGAATGCGACTCAGCTGTGGAGTTCGATACCGATCCCCCGGCGCTCGTCCTCGCGCCAAGTCACCGGGAACTCTTCCAATCCGTCGTCGCGGCGGACCTCGGTTTGCTGGTCAGACCAGTCAATCGGGTCGGATTCGAGCGTTGCAAGCATCATGAACCTCCTGCGTCGAACGAGTTGTCGGGGCGCCTATGTCATCCCGTCGAAGCAGCGATGGCCTGCTGTTCGCTGGAATGCTCGACCGCGATCCTGCGTGGCTTTGCCTTCTCCGCAATCGGGATCGAAACGGTCAAGACACCGTTGTTGTATTGCGCGCTGATCGCCGAGGTGTCGATACCCTCACCCAGCGTGACCTGGCGACGGTACGTTCCGGCGAACCGCTCGCTTGCGAGCCATTTCACGCCATCGTCGGACGCCAGAGAGCGTTGAGCGGAAAGGGAGAGGACGCCGTTGTCGACGCTGACATCAATGGATCCGGGATCGACACCGGGAAGATCCGCCGTCAGAAGGTAGTGATCCTCGACTTTGCACAAGTCCATCGGCATGAATCGCGGCGTCCGGACGGTTCCGCTCTGCTGACCTGTAAGAAGGCCTCGAGCGAGAGCGTCAAGGTCATTGAAAGGGTCGAATCCAAGCACAGTAATACACCTCCAATCTCACGGCATCAGCCCTGGTGGCCGATGATCTCCATCACTGTGCAACGCCGAGATTAGCACTCGAGCACGGAGAGTGCCAAGAGTTTCTGGGGCGATTTTCTGGAGCCCGGCCGAGTGTCGACCAGCGGCGGACCAACCCGGTTCCCGCGTGGAATCACGTTCCTGGGTGACAGCTGAAAAAGGTAGGTGGATTCGGGCGCGACCTGCGCGAACTCCAGACATCGTTTGTGCACGCCGAGGTTGAGACCGACGACTCCTAGTGGCGTTTGTTGTGCGTCTGCAGGCCGCGTGTTCTCGTGAGGCGGTAGTCGATTCGATCGTCGACGTAGTCGCGCAACGCAGGGTCGGTTGGAATGCTGTCGAAGACCTCGCCCGTGATGTGAGCGGTGGCCGCCTCGATGCGTTGCGTGTGCTCCGCGTAGTTCAGAAGCCAGTTCTCATGACGCAGGCCCTTCACTGTAGCCACACACATCATCGCCAGGATCACGCTAAACGGCAGTGCAGTGGCCAGCGACGCCGACTGAAGAGAACTGAGACCGCCCGCGAGCAGCAGTGCGATCGCGAGGGCGCCCTCGAGCGACGCCCACAGAACCCGTGACCAGACCGGCGGATTCGGGTGTCCGCCGGACGCCAGCATGTCGACCACTAAGGATCCCGAGTCGGACGAAGTGATGAAGAAGATCGCAACCAGGATGATCGCCAGGATGGAGAAGATGTTTCCGAGCGGAAGCCCGTCGAGGACGTGGAACAGCGACCGCTCCGCGGACACCGCGCCGTCTTCGACCAGGTCGCCTTCGCCGAAGAGCTGCCGGTAGAGGCCGGAGCCTCCCATGACCGAGAACCAGATCATGCCGACAAGCGTCGGGACGATCAGGCAGCCCGCGATGAACTCGCGAACTGTTCGTCCACGCGAGATCCGCGCGATGAAGACGCCGACGAACGGTGCCCAGGCGATCCACCAGCCCCAGTAGAAGATCGTCCAGTCGCTGAGCCACGATTCGGCGGCATCTCCCTGGAATGCGCCGACATCGAAGGTCAGATTGAGCACGTTCGCCAGGTACACCCCGAGGGATTGCACAAACGTCCGGAGAAGGAAGAGTGTCGGGCCGAGGATCAGCATGCTGATGAGCAGAAGGCCAGCCAGGGAGAGGTTGATGTTCGACAACCACTTGATCCCGGCACCCAAGCCGCTGACCACTGAGAGGGTTGCGAGGAACGTGATCACCACGATGAGCACGACCAACAGTGTGTTGTCGACGGTGTCGACGATTCCGATGGATTGCATTCCCGCCGAGATCTGCTGGACGCCCAGTCCGAGGGACGTCGCGACTCCGAAGACGGTTCCGAAGATTGCAAGGACGTCGATGAGGTCGCCGGCCCAGCCCTTGACTCGCTCCCCCAGCAGCGGCTCGAGGGCCCAGCGGATCGACACCGGTCGACCTCTCCGGTGGATCGCATACGCGAGAGCCAGGCCGATGACGGCGTAGATCGCCCACGGATGGAGGCCCCAGTGCACAAAGGTCTGGGCCATCGCCAGACCGCTGATGTCGGCTTCGGACCCACTCCAGCCTGGTTTCGGTTGAACGGTGGCATATGTCAACGGCTCACCCACGCCGTAGAAGACCAGACCGATTCCCATTCCGGCCGCGAACAGCATGCAGAACCAGGACAACCGACTGAACTCTGGTTCCTCGTCGTCGCGCCCGAGGCGCACTCGGCCCAGGCGTGAGATGCCGACGCCGAGGACGAACACCACGAATCCGCCGATGATGAGCATGTAGTACCAACCGAGGTTGGCCACAATCCAGTTCTGGACGGCACTGAAGAAGTCGGCCGTAGCGTCTGGGATGATTACCGCGACTACTGCGACAGTCACAATCGTGATCAGTGCAGGCCAGAACACCGCCGGCGCGATGCCGCCCTTGCCGATGCGCACGCCTTGATGCTTCAGCTTGGCGGTGATCTCATCGTCCGAGTCGTCTTCGGCTATGTGCATGCGACCCGGTACTGCGGCAATGTTCGCGCTGATCTCGGTGCGCTGTTGAGTCAGCGGATCGATCAGCATCTCCAGTACGGGAGGGGCGTCGTCGGCGGACTGCGATGGAGCTGGATCTGAGTTCGATTTGTCGTTCTCTTCGTCAAGCATGTACTTCACTGTGTCTACCGAGCGCTGACTTTTCAAACTGACGCACGGCCGAAATTCCGTGCGGGCGATGCTGATCGCACGTTCCATCCACCAAGTATTGACACTCGTGTAAAGCTGATGTGACCGCGTCGAACGAAAGGGACTCACTAGTGACCGACCGCTCTCATGTCGACTATCGGGTGGAGGACGGCGTCGCGCTCGTCACTCTGAACCGGCCCGATCGCCTCAACGCATTCGACGACCAGATGGAACAGGAGCTCGTTGAGGTCTTCGATCGGTCGGATAACGACGATGACGTGAAGGTTGTGATCCTCACCGGTGCGGGACGCGCATTCTGCGCAGGCGCCGATCTCGTCGCCGCCGACGATCCGCGCGACTCGTTCCGCGACTGGCGCTCGGCCACCGACATCCCCGACGGGCTGCTCTTCGACTCGCCAGGCGACGGACTGCCGCTCCGCCGCGACGGCGGCGGTCGCGTGGTGATGCGGATCTTCGAATCGATCAAACCGATCATCTCGGCGATCAACGGCCACGCGGTCGGTGTCGGGTCGACGATGACGCTTCCGACGGACATACGAATCGCGTCGGACTCGGCGAAGTTTGCGTTCCCATTCACCAGACGTGCGTTCGTGCCCGAATCCTGTTCGTCGTGGTTCCTTCCTCGTGTGGTCGGTCCGCAACAGGCGCTCGAGTGGATGCTCACTGGACGCACGTTCGGTGCCGCGGAGGCGCTGGCCGGTGGCCTCGTCCGCAGCATCCACCCCGCAGACGACGTCCTCGGCGTGGCGATGAGTCTCGCACGAGAGATCGCCGACAACACCTCGGCGGTGTCGGTCAGCTTGAGTCGCGCGATGCTGTGGCGGATGATGACCGCGCCTCATCCGATGCAGGCCCACCAGCTGGAGACGCTCGCTTTCAACCTCCGGGGGGTGAGTGAAGACGCTCAGGAGGGCATTGCGGCGTTCCTGGAGAAGCGCACCCCGGATTTTCGCGACACGGTGTCTGGCGCCGGGATCAACCGGATCCTCCGCGGCTGGGAACAGCCGGAGTTCGTCCCGCCGTTGTAAGTCGCAGGTCGCATTCGTCGGTCACCGCCGAAATCGACGACCGCGCGCCAGGCGGTTCAGGCGCTTGCGCGTGGCAGCGTCGAGCTTGGCGATGCCGACGTCGGGATGGTTCGCAAACGGTGAGGGCATGGCTGCCGCCTCGAGCGCTCGCCGCGCCGCGATTCGTGCAGCGTCGCGGTCGGCCGCGACCTCAGCGAGTTCGAGAAGGACAAGCTGCTCTCGGACGAGATCGGCCGGGGTCTTCGACTCACCGCGTGCACGCCAGTCGGCCAATGACTGCCGGGCGCCGAGGACGTCGCCTGCTGCGACAAGGGTTTCGGCGAGCGACAGCTCTGCCTGCCACGAGGTGCCGCTCAGTGACGAGTTCTCGGCCAACACCAGCCGGTACCATCGCGCGGCCTGTTCCGAGTCGCTGCGCTTGAACGAATCGGCCAGGTGTTCCATCGCGGCGAAGCGGTCGCGACCGAGGTCGTGCGACGGATCCGACTGCACCGTGCGCACCCAGAGCTCGCGAGCAGACTCGACATCACCGGCCCGTTCCAGGTGAACTCCTTGAATGCGGAGGTATTGCGGGCGATTGGACGGACGTGCGCGTGCGAGACGACGTTCGAACTCTTCTCGCACAGCGGCCGTCCACGTCTCGTTCCGAAACCAATCGCGCGTCACGGGGTCCAGTGTGTCAGTCGGCACCGCGATCAAAAGCGATCCGCACCGACACGGGATCGCTCTCCATCGCCTGGAACGTGGCGGCGGTGACGCCGGCCAGTGCCGGGTGCGGCGCGAAGGACCGTGCGCGAGCGCGGACGTCGTCGTCGTGCATGACCGTGGCGGTACCGGTACGCCACTCGTCGCCGTGTCGAATACGGACACTCGGATTGGCGAGAACATTGAGCGCCCAACCCGATCGGGTGCCGTGCTGGCTGATGACCCACGCGCCCTCGTTGTCGAACACCGCGGACACCGGCACCACGCGGGTCACTCCGCTCTTGCGGCCGGTGGTCTCCAAGTGGGTTGCCAAGCGGCCACCGAGACCGAGCCGCTGAGCGAAAGCCACCGTCGGATTCATCAGTCGCCGACCGACGGCGCGCTCGAATCGGAACTTCCGAAGGGCCTTGGCCTCCGCCGACGCCGCTCCCCCACGACGGCTACGGAAGGCGTCGAGGCCGTTGTGTCGGGCTGCCGCGATCACGGTCCGCCAGAGCGGGCGCTGGGGGTCGGGTTCGTTCCCGTCACCCATCCGACGCAGTTGGTCTGCATGCCACTGCAGGTCAAGGGCTCCCTCGACGGTCTTCAGCTGACTCGCCGATGCTCTCACCCGTTGCGGGACGGGCAGTTTCAGCGTTAGCGACGGCAGCACCTCGACGTCCGCGTCAGTGATTCTGCGGGCCGCGTCCGGTGTGATCGCCGCTGGGCGGCCGAGACCAACGACGTCGCAGTGACCGCCGTCGACAGCGTCGCCCATCGCCTGGCGCGAACGGAATCCGCCGGTCACCGCCAATGGAACGTCTCCCGCCAGTTCACGAACCGTGTCGGCGTACTCGAGAAAGTAGGCTTCGCGGGCTCGGGTGCGGTCCGATCGGACGGGTCGTCCCATCATCGCGGGAGACTCGTAGCTGCCGCCGCTGATCTCGATCAGGTCGATCTGTTCGTTCGCGATCAGTGAGATGACGGCCCTCGAGTCGTCCTCGGTGAATCCGCCGCGCTGGAAATCCGCCGAGTTCAGTTTGACGCCGACGCCGAAGTCGGGACGGACGGTGGAGCGAATGGCGCGAATGACCTCGAGGAGGAACCGCGCCCGGTTCTCGACGCTGCCGCCCCACTCGTCTGTGCGCTGATTGCTCAGTGGCGACAGGAACTGCGACACCAGGTATCCGTGTGCGCCGTGAATCTGCACGCCGTCGAATCCGGCTGTTTCAGCGACCCGCGCGGCCGTCGCAAATCGTGCGATCAGGTCCACGATCTCGTCCCCCGTCAAAGCGCGTGGCGCGGGAATGCCGGGCAGATTCAAGCCGATCGCTGACGGCGCCACTGTGTACGACGCTCCAAGGAGCGGATTCGCCTGCCGGCCGGGATGATTCACCTGCATCCACACACGTGAACCTCCACGCTTCGCCGCATCGGCCCATTGCGTGAACTCGGCGAGATGGCTCTCGTCTTCGATGACGACGTTTCCCGGCTCGCCGAGTTGGCGCCGGTCGACCATGACGTTGCCGGTCACCACGAGGCCGAAGCCCCCGTCGGCCCAGCGCGAATACAACCGGGTCAGCTGCGCGTCCGGCGCGCCGCCACTGTCGGCGAGCCCTTCACTGAGTGCGGCTTTCATCAACCTGTTTGTGAGAGTCTGCCCGGAGGGCAAGGTGAGCGGCGTGGCCACGGCGGAGATGTCGAGGTCAGTCATCTGAGGAATCCTCACTGAGTCAGAGTGCCGAGCGAAATATATCGATCGGTCTACTGCGCCCACACTAGGAGACCGATTGGTATATTTCAAGAGCGAGATGAGAGGGATGCAGATGAGTGTGAAAGATCGGCTGCTCGAGGCGACGGCATCGCTGATGCGCTGTCACGGTGTGTCCGGCACGTCCCTGTCGGACATTCTGTCGACGAGCGGCGTTGCTCGCCGGTCGATCTACCTCAACTTTCCAGGCGGGAAGTCCGAACTCGTCACCGAAGCGACGCGCGCGTCCGGTGCGATCATCACTCAGGCGATCGAAGGGATTCTCGACTCCCCCGATCCCATCAGCGCGTTCAGCGAGATGTGGGTGGAAGTCCTCACCTCCACCGACTTCGACGCGGGATGTCCGGTGGTCGCCGCAGCGTTGGGTCGTGCCGACGCACCGTCCGCCGCCGATCTCGCCGGTGGCATCTTCGGTCAGTGGCACGACCTCGTGCGGGATCGAATGGTCGACGACGGGATCGACGCGGACATTGCGAAGTCCTTGGCGATCACCATCGTCTCCGCCATCGAAGGCGCGGTGATCGCCTCGCAGGCGCAACACTCGACCCGCCCGCTGACCGAGGTTGCAATCAGGCTACGGGAACTCGTCGCTCTGCACCTTTCGGCCGTTCCCTCCCTCGACTGACCTCGCCGGAGCGCGTCGGCGCCGCCAGATGTGGACGTCGGCGGTCACTCGAGTCCCTATCGCGGGCTGAGGACTCCCTCATGTGCACTTTTCGCAAGCCATCGGCGGTAACGGCGAAGCGCGAATGACTGAAGAATCGTTTCGACGACGAGCGCGATCTTCGGGTCGGCGGCAGGCCTCGGTGTGCGGCCGTCCCCGAGACGTCGCAACTGGCGACGGACACGGGCCATGCTTGCGGCCGAGGCCACGGCCTTGTCGCTGATGCGCACCGGGATCACTGTCACGGCTTCGTCGGCGTCGTGTCGCCACTGGTTCGGCAGGTCAGGGTTCATGGCGATCGCCGTGCCCATGCCGACGATGTCGACTCCCCCGGCCAGGACCTCTTCGGCGACCGACCGTCGGACCACTCCGCCGGTCAGCATGAGAGGCAGCGGACTGTCTGCGGCGAGTTCCTCGGCGAGGCTGAGGAAGTAGGCCTCGCGTGATCGGCTGCGCTCGTCACCTGCCTGCCCGGTCATCGCCGGTGCTTCGTAACTGCCGCCGGAGAGCTCGACGACGTCCACGCCCAGCGGTGCGAGCATCCTGATCACGGTTGCGGCGTCGTTGGCGTCGAATCCGCCACGTTGGAAATCGGCCGAGTTCAGTTTGACTGCCACCGCAAAAGTCGGCGACACGCGGGCTCGCACCTCCCGAACGATGTCGAGAAGCAGGCGGGCCCTGTTCTCCAGAGGGCCGCCCCAGTCGTCATCGCGCCGGTTCGACAGCGGCGAAAGGAACTGCGACAACAGATAGCCGTGTGCGGCGTGGACCTCGACTCCGTCGAAGCCGGCCTCCTCGGCGCGTGCGGCGGTGTCGGCGAAGCGAGCCACGGTCTCGTGGATCTGTTGCGCAGTCATGGCCACGGGCTCGGCGAAGCGTTTCGAGTTCTTCCCCAGCTCGACGCGGACGGCCGACGGGCCCCACGCGACGCCCGGCATGTCGGCGCGGATCTGGCGTCCTGGGTGATTGATCTGCATCCACACCTGCGCGCCGCCGGACTTGGCGGCACTGGCCCACTCGCGGAAGGGCTCGATCGGCGAATCGGAGTTCAGGACGACACCCGCGGGGCCGGTGAGCGCCTCGGCGTGCACCATCACATTGCCGGTGATGAGCAGTCCGGCGCCTCCTTCGCTCCACCGGCGGTACAGGCGGAGCAACGACTCGCCGGGAAGCTGTCCGTAGGCGGCCATGTTCTCCTCCATCGCCGCCTTGGCTAGGCGGTTCGGAATCACCGCACCGCTCGGCAACTGGAAGGGTGTGAAGACGGGGGAATCGGCTGTCGCTGGCATCGTGCTTCCTTCTGCGGTATGTTGACGGTGTACACATCACGCTAGAGAGGAAAGTTAGCGGTGTCAACATCGACGAAGAGTGCATACCATCACGGCGATCTCCGTGCGTCTCTGCTGGCGGCGGCGATGGGTCTGCTCGAAGCAGGTGAACCGTTCTCGTTGCGAGCGATCGCTCGCGAAGCGGGTGTGTCCCCCACTGCGCCATACCGCCACTTCACAGATCGCGACGCCCTCGAGTCCGCGCTCGCTGCTCAGGGGCTACGCGACTTGAAAGCCGACCTGCTCAACGGGCGCTCGATGCCGGCGACACCCTCGGATCTCGCAGACTTCGCGGTAGCGTACGTCGAGTTCGGTCTCCGCCGACCGGAGCTGTTCCGGTTGATGTTCAACAACGCGTGCGACGAGGGCAATGCCGACCGGGTGCAGGCCGCCCACGACATCCGAGAGCTCCTGCGCATCGGCATGGAGACCGTCTACCCGGGATCCGATGCCGAGAACCTCGCGACCGGCGGCTGGGCACTCGCCCACGGCCTCGCATACCTGTTCCTCGACGGCAAACTGCCCGCCGAGTCCAACGACGAGATCGCGGAGCGGGTTCACGCCGCGTTCTCCGCAGTCCTCGCAGTTCACTGAAACTAAGGAGTTCGGCGCCATGCGCATTCTCAACGTTGTCACCAACGTGGCCCACTACGACGATCCGTCGCATCCGACCGGCCTCTGGCTTTCTGAGCTCACGCACGCGTGGGACGTGTTCGAGGACGCTGGTTTCGACCAGACGATCGTCAGTCCGGCCGGTGGCCATTCGCCACTCGAGCCCCGCTCACTCAAGTTTCCGAACTACGACAAGAGTGCCAAGGCGTGGCACCGTGCCCCGGCCCGGATGGCACTGTTGGACAACACGCGCAGCCCCGATCAGATCGATCCGGCCGACTTCGACGCCATCTTCTACACCGGTGGTCATGCGGTGATGTACGACTTCCCGGGCAGCGAGGGCCTGCAACGGATCAGTCGGGAGATCTACGAGAACGGAGGTGTCGTCGCCTCGGTGTGCCACGGCTACTGTGGACTGCTCGACATCACCCTGTCGGACGGCAAGAGGCTCGTCGACGGCAAGCGCGTCACCGGGTTCGCCTGGCAGGAGGAGAAGCTCGCTCGAGTCGACAAGCTCGTGCCTTACAACGCCGAAGATGAGATGAAGGCTCGCGGTGCGCTGTACGAGAAGGGGCGGATCCCGTTCATGTCGTATGCGATCGCTGACGGAAAGCTCGTCACCGGACAGAACCCCGGATCGGCCAAGGCGACCGCCAAGCTCATCGTCGAAACTGTCTAGGCGCCCGCAATCCGAAGGGCGATGTCGCTGTAGCGTCGCGACAGTTCCTCGGCGTCGGAGACTCGCTTGGTCGGGAACCATCGGCTGACGTCGATGGCGAGCGAGGTGATCGCGAGAGTCGCCGTCGACACGTCGTCGACGTGGAACACTCGCGCGTCGACTCCGGCTTGAAGAATCGAGTCGAACAGGGCCGTCGTGGAGCGCCTGATGTCGGCGATCACGGCGAGATGATCGGGCTCGAGCGACCGCAGTTCGTGTTGGATCACGCTCGAGATCGCCGTGCGTTGCGCGTGCCAGAGGACAAATGCTTGCATCACTGCGGACAGACGTTCCGCCGGCGGCAGCGTCCGGTCGTCGGCGTCCAGGGCTGCCTGCAGGACTCCCCAGTGCCCTTCGAGGGCAATGGCGAAGAGCAGCGACTCCTTGGTCTTGTAATGCGGGTACACGGCGCCGGGGCTCAGATCGAGGCTGGCGGCGATCTCGCGTGTGGTTGCGACCCCGTAGCCCCGTGCGGCGAACACGTCTCCGGCCGCGGCGCGAATGCGGGCTGCAGCCTTCGATGTTCCGAGATGCTCGGCCAGTTCGGCCTCCGTCATGTTCGACACGTGGATATCCTTCCCTGGTCCTTGACACTCAGGCAACTGTGCTGAAGTATGCGTATGTATAGAAACTATACGAACGCATAGTTTCGTGCCTCCTGTACGCGACATCTCCGATCGGAACTCTCATGGCGCACGCACTGTCTCGACGTGATCTGGACTTCCTTCTCTACGAGTGGCTCGACGTCGAGTCGTTGACGGCATACGACCGATTCGCCGAGCACTCCCGGGAGACGTTCGACGCGGTCCTCGATCTGACCGCCGATCTCGCCGAGAAGCACTTCATCCCACATAACCGGGACGCCGACGCCAATGAACCGCACATGCTGGCCGACGGCACCGTCGAGACGATCCCGGCGGTCAAGACCGCCCTCGACGCCTACGGCGAGTCGGGCCTCATCACCGGAACCTTCGATGAGTCGATCGGTGGCATGCAACTGCCCACAACGGTCGCCCGCGCATCCATGGCCTGGTTGCAGGCCTCCAATGCCGGAACGTCGTCCTATGCTCTTCTGACCACCGCGAACGCCGCACTGCTCGCCGAGTACGGGACCGACGAGCAGATCGCGACATTTGTGAAGCCCATGCTCGAAGGTCGCTGGTTCGGGACCATGTGCCTGTCTGAGCCGCAGGCCGGATCATCGCTCGCTGACGTCTCGACGCGTGCGGAGAAGCAGGACGACGGCACATACCGCATCACCGGATCGAAGATGTGGATCTCCGGAGGAGACCAGAACCTCTCCGAGAACATCGTCCACCTCGTGCTCGCGAAGACGCCCGGCGGGGAGCCCGGCGTCAAGAGCATCTCACTGTTCATCGTCCCGAAGTTCCTCCCCCACGGCGACGGGCTCGGCGAACGCAACGACATCACGCTGACCGGCCTCAATCACAAGATGGGCAACCGCGGCACCACAAACGCAGCCCTCGCGATCGGTGACGGCACACATCTGCCGGGTGGTCGTGCGGGGGCGGTCGGTTACCTCGTCGGAGAGGAGCACAAGGGCCTCTCGTACATGTTCCACATGATGAACGAGGCCCGCATCGGCGTCGGATTCCTCGCTACCGCCCTCGGTTACGTCGGCTATCTGAAGGCCGTCGAGTACGCCGCGGGCCGCACGCAGGGTCGGCCCCTCGGCGCGAAGGACCCGTCGGCGCCGCCGGTCGCGATCATCGAGCATCCGGACGTCCGGCGGATGCTGCTCGCCCAGAAGGCGTACGTCGAAGGTGGACTCGCCCTCGGCCTCTACAGCTCCAGAATCGTCGACGACCTCGCAGTCGAGACCGATCCGGAGAGGGCCGCCGACCTCGGTCTGCTGCTCGACGTTCTGACGCCGATCGCGAAGAGTTGGCCGTCGCAGTGGTGCCTCAAAGCCAACGACCTGGCGATCCAGGTGCACGGCGGATACGGGTACACCCGTGACTACGACGTCGAACAGCACTACCGGGACAATCGGCTCAACCCGATTCACGAGGGAACCCACGGCGTGCAGGCGCTCGACCTGCTCGGCCGCAAGGTGATCATGCGCGGCGGTCGTGGCCTCGCGCTTCTCACCGAGCGGATCGCAGCCACCGTCGCTGCAGGACGTGACGCAGGCGGCGACGCGAGCACGTACGCGGGCCAGCTGGACGCCGCCTGGACTCGCATCGTCGGTGTCACCGGTGCACTGTGGGCCGACGCCGATCCGGTCGCCGCGCTGGCCAATGCAAGCGTCTATTTGGAGGCTTTCGGGCACGGCGTCGTCGCCTGGCTGTGGCTCGAGCAGTTCCTCGCTGCCGAGGGACGGGTCGGCGACTTCTATGACGGTAAGCGCATGGCGACGCGCTACTTCTTCGCCCACGAACTGCCGCAGACCGACCCATGGGTCGACCTGCTCGCCTCGCGCGACACCACCACCACCGACATGAACCCCGCGTGGTTCTGACCCCCCGCCCGACTTCCCCTGAGGAGCTGTTCAAATGAGTGTTCTTGATTCCTTCCGCCTCGACGATCGAGTGGTCATCGTCACCGGCGCGTCGTCCGGTCTAGGCGTCGCGTTTGCGCAGGCAGCCGCCGAAGCAGGTGCCGACGTTGTGCTCGCCGCCCGCCGAGTCGAGAAGCTGGCCGCCACCGCAGAGCTGGTCGAGAAGGCCGGTCGCAGGGCGCTCGCTGTGCAGACCGACGTCTCCGATCCGGAAGCATGCACCACGATGGTCGAGGCCGCGGTGGCGGAGTTCGGCAAGGTCGACGTGCTGGTGAACAACGCCGGAGTCGGAAGCGCGTACCCGGCCACCCGCGAGACTCCCGAACAGTTCCGTTCAGTGATCGATGTGAACCTGAACGGGTCGTACTGGGCTGCTCAGGCATGCGGCCGGGTCATGGGTCCGGGAAGCTCGGTCATCAACATCGCGAGCATTCTCGGCATCACCACGGCCGGTCTCCCCCAAGCCGCGTACAGCGCGAGCAAGGCTGGCGTCATCGGGTTGACCCGTGACCTCGCGCAGCAGTGGGGTGCGCGGAAAGGCATCCGCGTCAACGGCATCGCACCCGGCTTCTTCGCCACCGAGATGACCGACGAGTACGACCCGGCCTACATCCAGTCCCTGCTTCCCCG
Source organism: Gordonia sp. PDNC005 (assembly GCF_016919385.1). Lineage (NCBI taxonomy): Bacteria > Bacillati > Actinomycetota > Actinomycetes > Mycobacteriales > Gordoniaceae > Gordonia > Gordonia sp. PDNC005. The sequence continues at coordinate 1,793,606 of NZ_CP070351.1, read as the reverse complement.
CGTGATCCTGGGACGCATGGGCGATCCAGCGGAGATCGCGGCGACCATGGTCTGGCTGGCCTCCCCTGCCGGTGGCTACGTCACCGGACAGACGATCACCGTCGACGGCGGCGTCACGATCACCTAGGGCGTGACCTGCCTGGTCTGGTCAGGCTCGTTGGGATTGGTCACACTGGTCGGATGGACTACCGAACTCAGGGCGCCTGGAGAACAGTTCAGCGACACCTTCCCGAGAGCTATCGACTCACGGCGGAGACGGAGCCGACCGAGGAGTGGTGGGAGCACGACGGCCACCACATCCACCTCGACACCTACCGAAATCCGCAAGCCCCGGTGAAGGTGATCCTGCTACACGGCGTCGGGACGAACGGCCGCCAGATGTCACTGATCCTCGGGCGGCCGCTCGCGTCCCGGGGCTACGAGACAGTGGCGGTAGACATGCCGGGTTACGGAGTCACCGACGTGGCCGACAACTCGCTCGTCAGGTATGACGACTGGGTCCGGATCGGATCGGCGCTGGTCGAGAAGGAACGAGACGGTCGGCCCATCGTGCTGTACGGCCTGTCCGCGGGTGGCATGGAGGCATTCCATGTGGCGTCGACGAACCGGCACGTCGCAGGAATCGTCGGCATGACGTTCCTCGACCAGTCGTCGGCGAAAGTGCGCCGTGATACCGCGTTCGACCCGGTGACAGGCGCCGTGGGCGGACCGGTCATGAAGTTCTTGGCCCGTACCCCCGCCCGGCGGGCACGAGTCCCCATGCGGTGGGTGAGCAAGATGCGCGCGCTGGTCAATTCACCTGCGGCGAAGAAGGACTGCTACCGGGACCGCACATCGGCGGGCAACTCGGTATCTGTGGCGTTCCTCGACTCGTACCTCAACTACCGCGCGCCGGAATCGCCCGAGCAGTTCGACGTCTGCCCGATTCTCCTGACTCAACCGGCTGCCGACAAGTGGACGCCGCTGGCGCTGTCGACACCGTTCTTGAACCGTGTCTCACGTGTGCAGGTGGACGTTGTGATGCTGGAGAACGCCGGACACTACCCGCTGGAGCAGCCGGGCCTGGATCAGATGGTCGACGCCGTCGACAGGTTCTGCCAGGCACGGCTCGCCGAGCTCAGATGAATTCGCCGAGGTCCACTTGGCGGCGTGCATTGGCGATCGCGGTGACGGTGCAATGTCCGACGAGGCCGTGCCTGTCGAACATCGTCGCGGTTCCCACAGATAGACCGGACTCACTGATCTGACTGTCGGCGCGTAGGCCGACGCTGCGGCCGATCGGAAGCCTGACCAGGGCCAACGTGGCATCCGTGTTGATGAAACCTGCTCCGGCCGTACCCCAGTGGCAGACCAGACTGGTGGTTTCCGACATGGTCACCGCACGTTGAAACGGCGTCATGTCTTCTCCCGCGACGAGCGGCGGGAACGTCTGCCACGCGGATTTCCGGCCGGCGTTCTGGTGCGTTCGGTAGTCGCGTGACCAACCGTTCTGTCCGCTTCTGATCAGCGGCGGACCGACGGCGTCGGCCCCGTCGGGCGGAGTCGGGAGTGGATCGGCGGAATGCCACAACTCTCCCGGTGGTTCGTCACTCTGCACGACGAACACCGAAGTCGCGCGTGCCCGCACTTCGCCGTCCTGCACTACTGAGGCGTCGACTACAGACATTCGGGCGCCCCGCCTGACCACCGTGGTCCGCGTAGTGAATCCGTCGGACCGGACGGGTTTCACAAGATCGACGGTGAATCGGAGTGGCGACAGTCCGGAGTCGGTCATCTCGGTTTCGACGGCTCGTGCCAGCGCGCCGCAGACCGCGTATCCGCCGACTTGGGTGGCCGACCACGGACTGATCGCCAGCGTCTCTGCGTGCAAGGACATGTCGTCCTGGACTGTGAAGAAGGACATCCGCGGTCAGTCCAGTTCCAGGCGCATGCAGGCGCGTGGCCACCGGTCGAGGCCGTGGTCGGCCTCGGCCGCGCGAATCGCGCGCAGCCCCGGAGTTTCGCGGACCGTCGGCAGGTACTCGAAGCCGAGGCGTCGGTAGTACGGCCCGTTCCAGGGGACGTCGATGAATGTCGTCAAGGTGACCGCGGAGGAGCCGCTCGTTCGGGCATCGTTGATCACCGTGTTGATCAGCGCCGCTCCGATCCCGGAGCGCCCGTGGTCGGGGTGTACCGACACCTGCTCGAGGTGAGACGCACCGTCGATCTCGGCGGCGCAGGCGTAGCCGATCGGCTGATCGTCCTGGTCGACCGCCACCCAGAGGCGACCGTTCGCCAAAAACGGTCCGAGTTCCTGAATCGTCATCGGTTCGTCGAACGCGACCGGTTCCATGTTGATCTCCGCGAAGAGCGCACCTGCTGCCCGTTCTATCTCTCCGATCGTCGACAGCTCTGATGACCGCGCGAGTCGGATCGTCATCGATCCGCGCGCTGATAGGCCGTGACCACGGCGGCCCCACCCAGCCCGATGTTGTGCTGGAGCGCCGCGGTGACGCCGTCCACCTGCCGTTTGTCGGCGTCACCGCGCAGTTGCCACGTGAGTTCGGAGCATTGGGCGAGCCCTGTTGCGCCGAGAGGGTGGCCCTTCGAGATGAGACCGCCGGACGGATTCACGACCCACTTGCCGCCGTAGGTGGTAGCACCGTTGTCGATCAGCCGCGGCGCGTCGCCCTCGGCGCACAGTCCGAGAGCTTCGTACAGCAGCAGTTCGTTCGCCGAGAAGCAGTCGTGCAGTTCGATCACGTGGAAGTCGTCCGGGCCGAGGCCCGACTGGTCGTACACACGCCGTGCGGCCTGCACGTTCATGTCGTACCCGATGAGATTCTTCGCCGATCCGTCGAAGGTGCTCGCGAAGTCTGTCGTCATCGACTGCCCGACGATCTCGACGGCACGCCCGGCGAGGGCGTGCTTGTCGACGAACGCCTCGGACGCCAGCACAACGGCACCGGAACCGTCCGACGTCGGTGAACACTGCAATTTCGTCAGGGGTTCGTAGATCGAGCGCGACGCGAGGACTTCGTCGAGCGTGTACTCGTCCTGGAACTGCGAGTACGGATTGTTCACCGAATGCCTGTGGTTCTTTACTCCGATCTTCGCGAAGTGTTCGGGGGTGCTGCCGTGCTGTTGCATGTGCTCCCGGCCCGCGACGCCGAACATCCACGGTGCCGGCGGCATCGCGAAGTCGGCGATCTTCCCGAGGGCGGTCATGTGCTGTGCGAGCGGATTCTCCCGGTCGTCGAATGTCGCTCCGAGGGAGCCCGGCTGCATCTTCTCAAACCCCAAAGCCAGTGTGCAGTCCGCGAGTCCGCCACGGATCACTTGCGCCGCCATGAACAGCGCCGTCGACCCTGTCGAACAGTTGTTGTTGACGTTGACTATGGGGATGCCGGTCAGGCCGAGTTCGTACGCGGCACGCTGGCCCGCTGTCGACTCGCCGAAGACGTAGCCGACGTAGGCCTGCTCGATGTCGGTGTGGTCGACGCCGGCGTCCGACAGCGCTGCCGTTCCTGCTTCTCGAGCCATGTCCGGGTAGTCCCACACCGAGCCGTCGTCGTTCCGGCGTCGTCCGGGCTTCTCGAACTTGGTCATTCCGACACCGATGACGAAGACCCTGTTGCCTGCCATTCTCATTCCTCTCCCACCGCCCGGTTCTGTAACAGGTTCTACCTCATGTCTGTTCGTGGTGCGGGATTTCGGGTCTAGCTGCTGGTTGCGCACGTGAGGAGGCAGCGGTTCACCAGAGGGCGGTCACCCGTGAGGCGGCCTCCACCAGCGCACGCCCGAGGTCGGTGCGTTCGTCTGCAGAAACCGCCGATCTCAGCACGCCGAGCTGCAGCTCGTAATCGGTCGATCCCCGCCGAACAACCGGAGCGGCGAGGTAACTGAGCGGCAGCGGGCTGCTGGTGTCGAGATCGCCCAAGCGGTACGCGCGCGAACTCAACTCGGAGAGTTGGCGCGTCGCCGATCGGCGGACGGCCGGGTCGATCAACATCGGCCCGACCGCACCCAGGAGATCCGCGAGAGATTCGACGAGGGACGCGTCGCTTGACGCGGGGCGATAGGCCGCATGACCGAGCGTCAGCACGACGTCGAGCACACTGTGTCGGCGATCAGGATCGGCGCCATGCGCTCCCGCCCACGCCACCTGTTCGTCCTCGCCACGCATCGCCATGACCGCTGCGCCCGCGGGATAACCGACCGTCAGCGACTGCCCGAGGCCCAGTCCGGGGACCGGGCGAGTCTGCGAGTGGACTTTGCCGACAACAGTCATCCGGTCAGCGGTGAATCTGCTGAGAGTGGTGCCGCATCCGGTCTCGGCTGCGAGTTCCTCCATGACGGCGATGATGTCGGGCGTGACGATCGACGACTCCCCCGACCCGCTGTGTGACAGTCCGGCGATCGCGGCACCGATGCGATAGCCGCGCGACGCGTCGCGGACGGCCCATCCGGCGCTGTCGAGCTCGGCGAGGATCGCAGACATGGTGGGTCGGGAGATGCCCAAGGTGTCGGCGATCTGCGCGATCGTCCGCGGCTCGTCTGTCTCGCTGAGGAGTTGGAGTGTTTCGATCACGCGACGGGTGGGTGGTGAACCGGCCATGTGCGGGACGTCCCCCTTGTTTAGAACGGCAGCTGCGGCTACGGTGTGCCGGATATTCACACTGTATTGATCGAATATTCGATTAGCAAGGGGCCGCAGAGACATGCTCGAGAAGTTTCAGATGAAAGGTCGCGTGGCGATCGTGACCGGTGCCGGACGTGGAATCGGTGCGGCGATCGCGCTCGGATTCGCCGAGGCCGGTGCCGATGTCGTCATCTCCGCGCGCACCGACTCCGACCTCGAGGACGTGGCGTCGAAGATCACCGCCAATGGGCGTCGGGCCGTGACCGTCCCGCTCGATATGGCGTCCGGAGACCCGGCTGTGCTGGTCGCTGCAGCAGTGGAGAACTTCGGCCGACTGGATGTGGTCGTCAACAACGTCGGCGGCGCGATGCCCAAGCCGTTCATGAACACTTCGGTCGGCGACCTCGTCGGGGCGTTCTCCTTCAATGTGGGCACCGCGCACGCGCTTTCTCTGGCGGCCGTACCCGAACTGCTGAAGAACGACGACGGCGGTTCCATCATCAACGTGTCATCGTCGATCGGACGTTTCGCCGGACGCGGCTACTTGGCGTACGGAACTGCCAAGGCCGCTGTCGCCCATTACACCCGCCTCGCGGCGGAAGACCTCGCACCGCGCATCCGGGTGAACGCGATCGCACCGGGGTCGATTCTCACGCCTGCGCTCGGCTACGTCGCACAGAACGATGAGATGCGGACTGCCATCGAACAGAAGACACCACTGCGCCGGATCGGTGAACCCGACGAGATCGCTGCAACGGCGGTGTACCTCGCCAGCGACGCCGGCCGGTACATGACAGGCAAGATCGTCGAAGTGGACGGGGGCCTCGGCGCCCCGAACTTCGCATTGCCGATCCCCGACCTGTGACACTCGCCGCCAACCGCCACCACTGTCCTGACGAAAGGTTCCGATGACCACCGCCGACACGATCCGCGAGATCGAAGAACTCAAGTACCGCTACCTGCGCGCTGTCGACACCCGTGACTGGGACGCGCTCGCCGACACACTCACGGACGATGTGGTGACCGACTACGGAACGCAGATGGGCGGAAAGAAGCTCGCATTCACCAGTCGCGACGCGGTTCTCGACTACTTCCGCGGAGCGATGAAGGGCACGTTGATCACCGAACACCGGGTGGATCATCCGGTGATCCGCGTGGACGGCGACACCGCAACCGGATCGTGGTACCTCCAGGACCGAGTGATCGTCCCCGACTACGACCGGATGATCGTCGGAGCGGCGTTCTACCGAGACGAGTACCGGCGGACCGATGACGGCTGGAAGATCTCCTCGACAGGCTACGACCGGACGTATGAGGCCGTCGGCATCCTGTCCGCCGGGGGTTGGCACATCACACCGGGACCGGCGGTCAACTGAGCCGCCATCACGGGGTACGGTCGCCCGATGGGTACGAACAAGGACGGTACGTTCAGCGCTGAGTTCGTCGACGAACTGGACGAACTGCTCCGCTGGCGCCGCGACGTTCGTCGCTTCCGGACCGATCCGCTCGCCGACGGTGTGCTCGACGAGATCCTCGCCTCCGCCGAACTGTCTCCATCGGTCGGCAACAGCCAGCCGTGGAGGTGGGTCCAAGTGGTGTCCGACGTTCCCCGAGCAGCGGTCAAGGCAAGCTTCGAGCGGTGCAATGCCGAGGCGCTGGACGGCTACCGGGGCGAGAAGGCGAAGGTGTACACCGGTCTCAAGCTCGCCGGTCTCGACGACGCACCCGTTCATCTCGCGGTGTTCTGCGTCCCGGAACCCCACCAGGGCGCAGGCCTCGGACGACGCACGATGCCGCAAACCCTCGAGTACTCGGTGGTGACGGCGATCTCAACGCTGTGGTTGGCCGCCCGCGCTCGCGGTGTGGGCGTCGGCTGGGTGTCGATTCTGGAACCTGACGCAGTCGCCCGGGCGTTGGACGTCCCGGGCGACTGGATTCTTGTCGGATATCTGTGTGTGGGCTACCCGGAGACGCTGGAGCAGACACCGGAGCTCGAACGGCTCGGGTGGCAGGCTCGCACGTCGCCGGAAGTCCGCTACGAGGTGCGCTGAAGCGCGATCTCGGTGATCAGGTCATCGACGAGCGGCCACTCGCCGAACCCGGAGGCCGGATTGAGATGTCCCGCGTCTCCGAGGTCGACCAGTCTGCTCCCCCACACCTCGGCGAGCCCAGCGCTGGAACGCATACGGGCCAGCGGGTCGTTGCGGCTCGCAGCCAGGATCGACGGAAACGGCAACCTCGCCCGCGGAATGGGCGTCCACCCCTCGGCCGCCAACTCTGTGGGCCGCGGATGCGGTTCGGGCCAATCGACGTCGAAGTCGGGCGGCGTCGCAAGCACGGCACCGATCACCGAGTCGGTCGACATCCCGGCAGTCCGTGCCCAGTGAACCGTGGCGAGCACACCTGCGCTGTGGGCGAGCAGGATGACCGAACCGTCCACCGCGGCGACCGCGTCCTCGATGAGCGCGGTACGAGCGTGCAGGTCGTGCCACCGATCCTTCGGCGGGAACCCGACGGTGACCGTACCGGGTGTGCGTGCGGCGTACAGCTCCTGCCAGTGCGCCGGTGCAGCGCCGCGGAGCCCGGGGACGACCACCACGGTCGGCGCGCTCATCGCTCGACTCGGGTCGACAGGGCCTGGAGTTTCGCAAGGCCGCGCGGGTGCAGCCGTCGTCCGATGTACATCGCGGCGGCCGCCGGGATGTAGACCAGCGGTGCGATGGCGAGGGCGTCGGCCAGAGACATGTGGTCCGCGAGCACGCCGATGACGAATGGCGCCGCGGCGAGGCCGAGAAGATTGTTCGCCAAGGTCAGGGTTCCCATGGCTGAGGCCTGCACCGACTTGTGAGTGAGAGACGCCACCATCGCGGCCGTGGTGCCGGAGCAACCCGCCGAGAAGAACGCGCCGACCGCCATCAGTGCCAGTTGAAGTCCACCTGTCGGAAGCTGGAACGCGATCCCCAACGAGATGAACGCGAACGAGCAGAACCCGATGCCTGCGGTCCATTTGCGGGTGGGGTCCTGGCGACTGACGCGGTCCGCGATCACGCCGCACACGATCATGCCGGTGCCGACGAGGAGCACGAACAACGCTGCTGCGCCGCCCGCCTTGTCGACGGTCATCGTGTACTCCTCTTTGAAGAACGTCGGGAGCCATGTGAGCATCACGGCTGCCATGAACATCTGCAGGCCGCTGCCGATGTAAGCGCAGATGACGGCGGGGTTGGTGAACAGGCTCGACAGCGGAGCCCTGGCGCCCTTGGGCGCGTCGGCCTTGGCGGGCGCGGCGGGAGCGTCGTCAACGGCCTGGTGTCGGCGGACCCTCGTCTCGGTGACGATCACCTTGAACGCTGCGACAAGCAGCAGTCCGAGCACGGCCATCGCGCCGATCGACCAGCGCCATCCGAAGTGAACGGCGACGACGCCGCCGACCGCGGTGCCGATCATGGTCCCGAACGATCCGCCCGCCATGAACGCGGCGGACAAGGCTGCGTGAACACGCGGAGCGAAGAGGCTGAGGACCAATGCGATGCCGACGCTGCCGTACGCGGCCTCGCCGACTCCGACGAAGAAGCGAGCGATCAGCAGTTGCTCATAGCTCTGCGCGAAGGCACACGCGAGCGTGGCGATCGACCACAGGATCGCCATCACCACCAGGCTGCGGACCCTGCCCCACCTGTCGGCGAGGATCGAGATCGGCAGCGTGAGCAGACCGACCATCAGGGCGACGACCGAGATCAGCGATCCGAGCTGTCCTTTGTCGAGGGCGAGCTCCTCCCCGAGCGGCACGAAGACCGCAGCGAGAACCTGTCGGGACATGTAGTCCGACAGCAACAGGGCGAACGCGAGTCCGAAGACGATCCACGGGTAGACCCGCCTGCGGGACGAGGTGCGTCCCACAGGCAGATCAACCGTGGCCGGTGCATCGACAGCCGTTCGAGGCGTCATGAGGGCCATTGTCGTCTCAGTCCTTACGCGTGCTGGGTGAATCCGAGCTGACCGGGCTGACGGTTCGGCGCGTAGCCGAGCTTTGCGAGGGTCTCGTCGATCGACGAGTACTGCTCGCCGATGCGGTAGATGTCCCGTGCCTCCTTGCCGGTGGCGACTTCGCGGCCGAGCTCGTTGCTGATGCGCACGAGCTGTCGTACCTGCTCGACAGAGGTGATCTTCTCGCCCTTGTGGCGCCAGATGGTGTCCTCGTTGCCGCAGCGGGTGTGCAGGCCCATCGCGATCGCCAACGTGTTCACCGGCAGGACAGACCGCATGAGGGTCTCGAGGGTGAGCATCGCGCCGTCGGGAACACGCTGCATGAAGTTCGCGATGTTGTACGGATTAGGACCGTCGAAACCACCGCCGATGCCCACCCAGGTGAGGTTGAGCGGTCCCATGTACTTACCGCGACGGATCAGACGTTCGACGGTCTCGAGCTGTGGGATCGACGACAGCTGGAAGTGCGGCTGGATGCCGTTGGCGGTGAGGCGGCGGAGGTGCTCTTCAACCCAGCCGGGACCCGCGGGGACGGTCATCTCGCGGTAGGTGTCGTACAGCTCGGGACGCTGCATGGACGTGCCGGCGATGTCGTCGTCGGTCATCAGCTCCATGATGTTCATCTGGCTGGAGTTGATCGCGATGGTGACCTGGTCGGGCTTCGGGTCGAGTTCGGCGAGCATGTGACGGGTGTCGTCCGAGAGCCACTTCGCGTCGGCGCCGTCCCCCTCGGGTGCGAACGAGATCGAGCCCCCTACCTGCAGGATCATGTCCGGCACCGCTTCGCGGAGTCCGGCGAGGAGCTCGTTGAACTTCGAGAGGCGCTTGCTGCCCTTGCCGTCGAGTTCACGGACGTGGATGTGCAGAACAGTCGCGCCCGCCTCGTAGCAGTCGACGGCCTGCTGAACGTGCTGCTCGATGCTCAGTGGCAGGTCCTCGGGGAAGTCGTCGACCTCCCACTCGGGACCGTACGGGGCGACGGTGATGACCTGCTTCTCCTGGACCTCGGGGAAGAAAGAGTCGTCGTGGAAATGCATGGGTTTCTCCTAGTGTGGTGGGTTTCTCGGGGTCTGTGTGGTCGATTTGCGGGACTGCGGGATCAGTACGGGCGGTCGCCGACGATGCCTGCGCGTTCCATGCGGCGGACGGCCGGCCAGTAGTCCTGAACGGCGTAGTGCTGCGTGCAGCGGTTGTCCCAGATGGCGAAACTGTCGGGTGTCCACCGCCAGCGGACCTGGAACTCGGGCACTGATGCCTGGCGGATGAGGTAGTTCAGCAACTCCGACGCACCTGGCGCGTAGTCGTATCCGAACCGGACGTTGTCGGGTGTGTGAAAGTTGGTGAGGTGCGTGGCGAACGCGTTCACGAACAGGATCTTCTCGCCGGTGTCCGGATGTGTTCGAACCACCGGGTGCTCGGCGTCCGGGAACATGGCGTGCAGCCCCGCGCGCTTCTCAGGCGTCATCGCTGCGCCGAAGCTCGCCTCGATCGAGTGACGAGCAGTGAGACCGTTGATGCGGCGCTTCACATCGTCGGGCAACGCGTTGTACGCCGCGACCATGTCCACCCAGATGGTGTCGCCGCCGACGGCGGGGCCTTCCACACAACGGAGGACGGAACCGAAGGGTGGGCACTCCCGCCAGGTCGCATCGCAGTGGAAGGCGTTCTCGTAGTGCTCGGCGGGGCTGTCGAGGTCCTTGTAGATCCGGACGAGGCCGGGGTGGTCGGGATCCGACGACGCGACCGGATGATCCTCGAGGTCGCCGAATCTGCGGGCGAGTGCCACGTGGTCGGCTCGACTGATCGCTTGGTCGCGGACGAAGAGCACCTTGTGCTCCACGAGCAGACCACGAAGATCGGCGAACAGGTCGTCGTCATGGGCGACTGCGGCGAGATCGACGTCGAACAACTCGGCGCCGAGGTGGGCGGTGAGGCGTTCGGCGCGGATCGATGTGCGAGGCGCGTCGTGGGTGAGTGTCATGGCAGTTCTCCTCTTCGAGGGCGACGTTCAGACGGTGAGGATCGACGAGCCGGTGAGAGCACCCGACTCGAGTTCGGTGTGAGCACGGGATGCTTCGGCAAGCGGGTAGGTCTGATTGACCTGGACCGTGATGCGGCCCGCGGCGATGTGGCCGAACAGTTCACCGGCGAGTTCGGCACGTTCGGCCGGATCGGCGATGTAGTCGGCGAGGCCCGGACGCGTGACGAACAGCGAACCCTTGATCGCGAGCTGCATCGGATCGATCGGCGGAATCGGGCCAGAGGAGGTGCCGAAGCAGACGAGCAAACCGCGCTTGGCGAGGCAGTCGAGCGATGTCGCGTAGGTGGTCTTGCCGATGCTGTCGAGGACCACGGGCACTCCCGCACCGTCGGTGATCTCACGGACCCGTTCTGCGGTGTCCTCGTCGCGGTAGTACACGATGTGGTCGACGCCGGCGGCCTGGGCCACGGCCGCCTTCTCAGGAGTCGACACCGTCCCGATCACGTTGAGACCGAGGAGCTTGGCCCACTGCGCGACGATCAGCCCGACGCCTCCTGCAGCCGCGTGCAGGAGAATCGTGTCGCCCTCGCGGTAGTCGGTGATCCGCCGCATCAGATATGCGGCGGTGAGGCCGCGCATGGTGCACGCCGCCGCGGTCTCGAACGAGATGTCGTCCGGCAGTGCGATGAGGTGACGAGCCGGCAGAACGAAGTGTGTGCTGTACGCCCCGAGCGGTGAGCCCGTGTAGGTGTAGGTCACGCGGTCGCCGACGTTGTAGTCGGTGACGCCTGCGCCGACTGCTTCGACAACGCCCGACGCTTCGACGCCCATGCCGTTGGGCAGGGGTACCGGGTAGAGGCCGGTGCGGTAGTACGTGTCGGCGAAGTTGAGCCCGATCGCGTGGTGGCGCACGCGTACTTCCCCGGCGGCCGGGTCGCCGACGACGACGTCTTCGAGCTGGAGGACGTCGGGTCCGCCGACCTTGTGGAAGCGAATCGCCTGTGCCATGTGAATCGTGATCCTCTCAGTGGCCCGCGGGCCTCGCCGTGATGTGATGCGAACGACACTATGGGCCGGAACGTGGCTAAACTGTTCATGACGGGACGGATAACTGTTCACATCGGGACAGGGTCGTGATGGTCGTCACGAATGCGACGAGGAGTGATGTGAAACCACTTGCGCGGTACGCCTCGTTGGCGAACTACGTTGATCTCGCGAGATCACTCGGTGTCGACGCATTCGGGATGCTGCGATCAGTCGGGCTCGATCCGGGTGGAATCGGTCTGCAGGACAGGTGGATACCCGCGGAAGCGGTCGTCGCGTTGCTTGAGGCGACAGCGGCGCAGGCGGGCCGCGACGACATCGGGCTCCGGTTAGCTGAGCTTCGTCGGCTGTCTCATCTCGGCCCGCTCAGTCTCGTGCTCCGTGAGGAGTCGAGCATGCGGAACGCCTTGTCGATGCTGATCCGTCACGAACGGATGTACAACGAGGCTCTGCACACCAGCTTGTCGGTCGCCGACGACGTCGCCACTGTGCAGATCGAGATCGATCTGGGTTTCCCCGCTTCGGACCGGCAGTCCATCGACCTCGGCGTCGGCGTCCTCTACTCGCTGATGAGGGAGTTGTCGCCTCCCACGTGGCGTCCCCTGTCGGTGTCGTTCACTCACTCCCCTCCGGCCGACCAGGCGATGGCCACTCGCATGTTCGCCGGGCTCGCGCGGTACGACCGCGACTTCGACGGCGTCACGTTTCATGCCTCCGACCTGGACACGAGGATCGGCGCGTCGGATCCACAGCTGCTCGAGTACACGCGGCGGATGCTCGCCGACACCAGCGCAGAGAATGCGCCGACGGTCGCCAAACGCACCAAACAGCTGGTCGAGATGTTGTTGCCGACCGGACGGTGCTCAGTTGATCAGGTCGCGCGCAGCCTCGGCGTCGACCGTCGGACCGTGCATCGACGATTGGATGCCGAAGGGACCACGTTCACCGCCGTGGTCGATGACACCAGGGCGGCGCTCGCCGGGCATCTGGTGGCCGGACGCCGCTATTCGTTGACCGAGATCGCTTCGATTCTGGGGTTCTCCAGTCCATCGAACTTCTCACGATGGTTCCGCGGACGGTTCGACTGCACCCCACGTGAGTGGCGGGCTGCGCGGTCTGACGGCAGGTGACTGCGATACTCGATCTGCGTGCCCGCCGATCTCGGTGCGCTGTTCGCCTTCGGAGGGATGTCAAATGGTTTACGTGGAGTCGGGCGAACGTCGCCGGCAGGTCATCGACGCCGCCCGCGTCGCTTTGATGCGCGATGGAGTCGGCCGCGTGTCGATGCGGGTTGTGGCCGCTGAAGCGGGAATCCCGCTCGGCACCCTCCAATACGTCTTTCCGACGAAGCTGAGTCTCCTCGAAGCCGTCATCGATGATGTCGTCGACGAGATCGCAGGCGTTCTTCGGAAATCGGGATCGGTCGACTCAGGCTTGGAGAACTCGATTCGCGTCGGTGTCAGGACATTCTGGTCGACACTCGTCGTCGAACACGCCGACCTCCAGCTCCTTCAGTACGAACTGGTCACACATGCGTTGAGAACGCCTGGCCTGCAGGAACTTCCACGCCGCCAGTACGACTCGTACGTGGACGCCGTCGCGTCGTGGTTCACCGCCGCCGCGGACCGTTCCGGCGAGTCCACGGAACTCGAGTTCGACCAACTCGCACGCCTGCTCATCGGAGGCATAGACGGACTTCTCCTGCAGAGTGTCGTGAACCCGGACAACGCCCGCTCCGAACGAGACCTCGATCGCGTCGTCGACATGGTCGTCGCCGTCGCGGGCATCTCCGTCTGACCGGAGGCTCTTGATCTTCGGTGTGATCCGCCTTACGCTCTGCACACAGTCATACGACTGACTGAGTTGGTGATTCACCCAGAGGAGAGCGGCATGGAGAACGTCGATGTGATCGTGGTCGGGGCCGGACTGGCAGGGCTGAGCGCTGCGCGCTCCCTTGTGTCGGACGGCAACAGCGTCGTGGTGCTGGAGGCGCGCGACCGCGTGGCCGGCCGAAACCACGGGGGCTTCCTCGCGAACGGCGTGCCCGTCGAACTCGGCGGTCAATGGGTGGGTGCGACACAGGATGTGGTCCTCGGGCTCATCGACGAACTCGGTCTTGAGACCTTCCCGACATACGACGACGGCGAAGCGATGACCTATGTCGACGGTCGGTGCCTCCTCTATTCGGACGGGACGTTCGGCCTGCCCGACGAGGTCGCCGCCGAAGTCGGCCGGATCTGGGAGCAGATCGAGATCCTGGCGTCGACCGTCGACCTCGCACAGCCCTGGTCCTCCCCCGACGCCGAGACCCTCGACCGGCAGACGCTTGAACAGTGGCTCACCGGGATCTCCGGCGACTCCCTCGCGATCCGGATGTTCCGCACCCTGGTGCCGGCCATCTTCTCCGCCGAGACTCCCGAGCTGTCGCTTCTCCACTTCCTGTTCTACGTGAAGTCGGGCACCAGCCTCGAGATCCTCGCCGCCACCACGGGCGGCGCGCAGGAGCGCCGCGTGGTCGGCGGCACTCATCTCATCTCCGAGCGCATGGCCGCCGAACTGGGCGAGCGCGTTCGCTTGAACACCGTGGTGCGTGACATCGCGCAGGACGACAACGGCGTGGTCGCCACGTTCGAGGGCGGACAGGTGTCCGGGTCGCACGTCGTCGTCGCAGTGCCGACCACACTGGCCTCGCGCTTCCGGTACTCGCCGCCGCTGCCGTCCGCGCGCGACGCCTTCACACAGCAGATGCCTGCGGGATCGGTGATCAAGTACCACGTCGCATACAACACCCCGTTCTGGCGTGAAGACGGTCTGAGCGGGTTCGTCCTCGGGTTGGACAGCGCGTTCGGAGTGGTCCTGGACAACTCGCCGAACGATGCGTCGTGCGGTGTCCTCGTCGGTTTCATCGAGGGCGCGCATGCCCGAACGGCCGCCGAGCTGAGCGCCGACGAGCGTCGAACCGCTGTGATCGCGCAATTGGTCGAGTACTTCGGACCGCAGGCCGCCGAGCCGATCGAGTTGATCGAACAGGATTGGATGGCTGAGGAGTTCACCCGCGGGTGTTACGGCGGTCGGCTGGGCGCCGGCGTGTGGACGCAGTACGGCCGGGCGCTGGCGGCGCCGGTCGGTCGCATCCACTGGGCGGGCGCCGAGACGTCTGATGTGTGGAACGGCTATATGGACGGCGCGATCCGGTCGGGTCGTCGTGCTGCCGCAGAGATCCGCGACGCAGCACGCGCGGAAGCATGACCGCCGTCCTTGATCGCGTCGATGTCGTGATCGTCGGCGCGGGAATGTCGGGTCTGGTCGCCGCGCGTGATCTGATGCGCGCCGGTTTCGACGTCCGCGTAGTCGAGGCGGCAGACCGGCCAGGGGGACGTGCCTACGGTGTCACCTCGAGACTCGGCACGCGGCTCGACCTCGGCGGACAGTGGGTCGGGGCAGGGCATGAGAGGCTGATCGCGTTGACCGACGAACTCGGTGGAACCTTGTATCCGATGGAGACGCCGAGGGTTCCGCGCATCGTCGACTGCGGTCGGAGAGTCCGACCGTACTCCCCCTCCGTGCTGACCGCGGCGGCGAGTCTCGCCGCGCTCGAACTGATGTCGCGCACCCGTGTGCCCGAGAGATGGCGAGAGATGACGCTCGACCGAGTGATCTCGCGCGTGCCGGGAGCACGCACCCGCAGGCTCCTGTCGTTGTTGGCGGGGGTCTCGTCGACGGCCGAACTCGACCAAGTGACGTTGGGTGCGCTCGCGACCACGGTGGGCGTGATGGGCGGCGCAATCGGGATGCTCACCTCTCGGGGCGGAGCACAGGAGTCCTTGATCGTCGAAGGCGTCGGCCACCTGATCGACCGGATGGCCGACGACCTCGGTGCCCGGCTGATGCTCGGCGTGGACGCCACCGCGGTGCGAAGAGATGACGATGAGGTCGTGGTCTCGACCTCGGTGGGCCGAATAGCGGCCGACCATGTGGTGATCGCGGTGTCGCCACCGGTGGCGAAGCGCATCGCGCATGACCCGGCCCTGCCGTACTCGCGAACCGACGCAGAGCAGTCGATGCGCATGGGGTCGGTGTACAAAGCCGTCGCCGTCTACCCGACACCGTTCTGGCGAGTGGACGCACCTGCGGAGACCCTGGTGACGGGCGACATCGGAATCGGCGTCTTCGATTCGTCCGCGCCTGGCGGCGCAGGTCATCTCACCGTGCTCGTCGGCGGGTCTGACGCTCGGACGTTCGACGATCTCGGCCCGCGGGAGCGCCGTGCACGCGTCCTCGACGTGCTCGGCGACCTGTTCGGCGACGACGCCCGGGCTCCCGCTGACTGGCACGACAAGGTGTGGCACGTGGACACCTTCGTCGAGGGCGGATACGTCGCCATGCCGCTGCCCGGCACTGTCGGTGGAGACCTCCCCGCCTACTCGACTCCGAGCGGCCGAGTACATTGGGCTGGAACCGAGACCTCCGACGATCACCCCGGGTATCTGGAAGGGGCGATCTGCGCGGGTCGGCGTGCGGCCGCTGAGGTCGCTGACCTCAGATCGTGACGAATCCCTTCTTGACCATCCAGTCGCGTGCGACGTCGGCGGGTTCCCGTCCGTCGACGTCCACCTGGCGGTTGAGTTCGCTCATCTCCTCGGACGTCAATGCGTCCATCACCGGCTTGGTGACCTTCGCGATCGACGGGTGGGCCTCCGCAGTCTCCGACCGCATTGTCACCGCCGCGTTGTAGTGCGGGAAGAAGTGGCGGTCGTCGTCGAGAAGAGCGAGATTCAGAGCCTTGATTCGACCATCGGTCGTGAACACCTCGCCGAACGCACAATTGCCGTTCGCAGTGGCCTGATAGATGATCCCCGTCTGCAGGATCTGCGTCTGTGCCGCCGACGCGGGAAACTCGTATGCCTTCGCCATTCCTGGGAAGCCGTCCTGACGGCTCCGGAACTCGGTCTCCAGACAGGTACTGGCCGATGCCGGGTCGCGCTTGACCAGGTCCGCGTACTGCGACAGCGTCCGGACCCCCAACGACGCGAGATTCTTCTGATTGACGGCGAGCGCGTATGTGTTGTCCAACGGCGCCGGATTCACCCAGACGACGTCGTTCTCCTTGAGATCGGCGTCACGGACCGCGTCGAACTGGGCGGCCGGATCGGCGATCGGCTTCTCGTTCCCGAGGTAGTTGATCCACCCGGTGCCCGTGTACTCGATCGCCAGGTCGACCTGTCCGGCGACCATCGCGTCGCGAGACGAGTTCGATCCCTGAATGTTCGTCAGGTCCCGGACATCGGCGCCTGCTGCGGCCACCGCGAACTCCAAGATGTAGCCGAGTGTCACCTGTTCGGTGAAGTCCTTCGAACCCACGGTGATCTTGGCGCCGACCAGGTCCGGTTGTTCGGTGATCGACCCCGGCTTCACCGGCAATGGGAGCGCGCCACCGGATTCGAGGCCGCACGCGGTTCCGGCCGCGACGACGACTGTCGCGACGACCGAGGCGATCGCGATGCGCAGTGAACGTCTTCTCATCGGAGTCCCTTCGGTCCCAGGTACCGTTCGGCGAGTGCGCCGCACCAGTCGACGATCAGTGCGAGGCTCACCGCGAGCACGGCGCCGGTGACGAGTGTGACGTTGTCGCGGAGTTTGTAGCCGGTGTCGATCAAGATTCCGAGACCGCCCGCGTCGACGAGGAAGCACAGCGTCGCCGTTCCCACCGCGAGCACGAGAGACGTCCTCAGACCCGCGAGGATGAAGGGAACTGCCAGCGGTAATTCCACCGTGAGCAGGATCCGCACCTCCGACATGCCTTGGCCGCGAGCGGCGTCGATCAACGCTCGATCGACTTCGTTCAGGCCGAGAATGCTGTTCCGCAGCACCGGCAGGAGCGAATAGAACGCGACCGGCAGCACGCCGATCCAGAAGCCGGTGGTCGCCGTCCACAGAAAGAACAGCACCAGCAGACCGATGGCGGGAGCCGCTTGTCCGATATTCGCGATGCCGACGAACAACGGCGCCAACCATCGGAAGCGGTTCCGGGTGACGAGGACCGCCAGCGGCACCGACACGGCGAGCACGATCGCAGTGATCGCCACGGTCAGTGCCAGATGCTCGCCGATCAATTGAGCGATGTACGAACTGTTGATCGTCGCCTTCTGAGTGTCGGTCAAGTCCCGGCTCAGCGCCCACGCGAGCACACCGCCCGCGAGGACCGCGACGACGAGCGGCTGCGCCCACAGCTGAATCGTCGTCGACCGTGCGGCCCTGGTGTCGGTTGTCATCGGCCCGGGCCGTCGGTCGCCGCAGGTGTCTCGACGGGATTCGCGACCAGCCCGGCCTCGGCGATCGGCGGATCGCCGCGGTGCTCGTCACGCATGGATCGGATGGCGTCGATCAACGTCTCGATGGTGACCACGCCGGCGTACCGACCCCGTGTGCCGGTCACCACCGTCGATGCGTTGCGTTCGGCGAGGATCGCCTCCAGCGCGTCCTGGAGCGTCGACGACGTGGTGACCATCTCCCCGAGCGGGAGCCCGACGGTGCGGAGTGACGTCGCACCCGTGAGGTGCGCCCGATCGGTCCACCTGACAGGACGATCCCGGTTGTCGAGGATGACGCCCCAGTCGTCGATGCGCTCGGCGAAGTCGGACACCGAGTCGTCTTCGCGGGCGGTCGGGCGGTCTTCGATGTCGACGTCGCGGACCCGTTTGAGGTTCAACTGCTGCAGTGACGCGCCCTGCCCGACGAAGCCCGCGACCGTGTCGTTGGCGGGATTGGCGAGGATCGCCTCCGGGGTGTCGTACTGCAGGATTCGAGACTGCTCGCCCAATACTGCGATCCGGTCGCCGAGCTTCACCGCTTCACTGAAGTCGTGTGTCACGAAGACGATCGTTTTGCGCAGCTCTTCTTGAAGCTGCATGAGCTCGTCCTGGAGCAGGCCACGCGTGATCGGATCGACTGCGCCGAACGGCTCGTCCATCAGGAGGACCGGCGGGTCGGCCGCCAGCGCGCGTGCCACCCCGACTCGCTGCTGCTGGCCGCCGGACAACTGGCGGGGGTAGCGATGTGCGAACTGGTCGGCGTCGAGGCCGACCATGTCGAGGAGTTCGGCGACTCGATCGGCGATCCGCTGCTTGTCCCACTTCAGCAGTTTCGGGACCACCGCGATGTTCTGGGCGACGGTCATGTGCGGGAAGAGTCCGCCCTGCTGGATGGCGTATCCGATGCTCTGCCTGAGCTTGTTCGCGTCGAGCGACAACGCGTCGCGCCCACCGATGGTGATTCGGCCCGATGTCGGTTCTATCAGCCGGTTGATCATTCTCATCGTGGTGGTCTTTCCGCTGCCGGACGGTCCGACGAACACCACGATCTCGCCAGCGGGAATCGTCATCGATACGTCGGCGACGGCCGCCGTCTTCTGGCCGGAATACGTCTTCGAGACATGATCGAGAACGATCTCCACGCCGGAGACGTCACCGGATCTCGATTCTGGACTCTCGGTCATCGGATTCCTTTCGAGGTGGTGAGTCGGCCGATCAGAACGTAGATCCCGTCGAGGATCAACGCGAGGATCACGATCAGGACCGTGCCGGTGAGTGCTTGTGGGATCGCTGTCGGGCTGCCGACACGAGACAGGCCGGAGAAGATCAGATTTCCGAGACCGGGGCCCTTCGCGTACGCCGCGATCGCGAGGATTCCCATCGCCATCTGCGTGCTGACGCGCATGCCCGTCAGGATCGACGGCCACGCGAGGACCAGTTCGACTCGCGTGAGGACACGCAGCCGACTCATGCCGATGCCGCGTGCCGCATCTGTCACCGCGGGATCGACGGCGCCGAGTCCGACGATCGTGTTCCGCACGATCGGCAACAGTGAGTACATGGTCAGTGCGATGACTGTCGGCGGAACGCCCAGACCGAGAATCGGAATCAGCAGACCCAGCAGCGCAAACGACGGAATCGTGAGAATTGTGCTCGACAAAGCGGTGGCGATCGCGGAGCCGGCCGGACTGCGATAAACAGCGATCCCCACCAGGACGCCGATGACCGTCGCCAGCAGAAGGCATTGAATGACGGCACTGACATGCAGATAGGAATCGACCGCGAGCTGCGACCGTCTATGGCTGATGAAATTCCAGATATCGTTCAGTGGATTTCTCCTCTAATCGGTATCGACCGTAGCTCAAATCGCCGAGCCGATCGTCCGATCAGAGGAGTCGACGTGGCCCAAGCACTCGGTTTCTATGCGGTGGCCTGCACATTCTCGCCACCGAAATCATCCTCGTGCTTCGCCGAGTCGCCAGTATCCGGAGAACAGGATCCGGTCCCGCCCGACACCCCGATCGTCCACCAGGTGTCGGCGCATTCCACGGACGGCGGATCGTTCGCCGCACATCCAGACCAAGCCCACATCCGAGGCGACGGAAGCGGCGCGGAGCGCTTCGTCGAGCGCCGTGCCCGGGATCTGTGTGCCGCGGGTGATCCACTCGATCGGCGTGGCCGAATCAACGTCCACCCGGTCCGAAGTCGAGCCGACCTCGATCAGAACCCGCGTCGGTGCATCCGGTGTCGTCTCGAGGATGCGGGAGATCGCAGGCAGTGCCGTCTCGTCGCCGACGAGCAGACGCGATGCGGGCGAAGCATCGGATGAGTACATCGCGGTGCTCTCCCGAATCCCGACCTCGGTCCCGGCCCGAGCTCGACGAGCGAACCGTGTCCCTGGTCCTTGATCACCGTGGATCACGATGTCTACGTCGATCTCGCACACGTCCGGGCGATGCGCACGCACCGTGTACCACCGGAGGTCGGGCCGAACATCGTCGTCCATCGCGCTCACCGCGGCACGGATGTTCGGGCCGTCCCCGAGGGACGGCAGGACAAGCGCATGTTCCGCCGAGTTCGGCATGAGAAGGCCGACGTACTCGTCCGGACCGGTCAATGCCAGACCCGCGAGTTCGGGGGCCGTCAACGTCAGGCGGCGCATCCGCGGAGTCAGGTCCACAACCTCGCATACGGTTGTCGCATACACGCGTCCGTCAGCCACGGCGCCGTCCTCCCGCCAGCAGAAGCCATAGGAAGAACACGCCGCCGATGACCACGGTCACCGCGCCGACCGGAATCGGCCCGGACAGCGAGTACTGCGCGATGAGGTCGGACACGGCGAGAATCGTCGCGCCCGTCAGAGCCGAGACGACAAGGCTTCGCGTCCGGGCCAGCGCATACGCGATGTGCGGGGACACCAGTGCGACGAAGGCGATCGGACCCGCCACGGCCACCGCGACCGCGACCAGCAGCGTGGCCACACCGATCAGCACCCACCGGAGGCCGACGGTCCGGACGCCCAGCGTGACCGAGACGCTCTCCCCCAGCGCCGAGAGCCGCGACGCAGGCGATGTGACGGCGAGGACGGGAGCCGCGATGACGAGCGCGATCAGCATCGGCCACAGATGGTCCCAACCGCGACCTTGCAGCGATCCGATGAGCCAGGCCTGCGCGGTGGTCGCGCTCGCCACGAACACCTGAGTGAGGATGTAGTCGACGATCGCTGTCGCCATTGCGGCGATCGCGATTCCGGACAGGATCAACTGGACGCCCTGAAGTCCCGATCGCGCGCTGATCAGCAGAATCAGTGCGGCGGCGACGATTGCGCCGATCGCCGCTCCGACGGCCGCCTGAGTCAGTGAACCGCCGAGCACCAGGATCACCACGACGGCGCCCACCGAGGCGCCGTGGCTCACGCCGAGCATGTCGGGGCCGGCGAGCGGATTGCGCGTCGTCGATTGAAACAGCGAACCCGAGACGGCGAGGGCCGCGCCGACAGTGATCGCCACGAGGGCGCGCGGCAGTCGTCGGGTCAGGACGAAGAAGTCGGTGAGTCGGTTCGGCGGATCACCGAGCAGGGTGTCGATCAGCGCGGCCGGACTGACCCGGTACTCGCCCAACAACAGCGACGCCACCAGGACGAGCACGAGCACCGCTGCGAGAGCGGCTGTCGTGATCGTCGTGCGTCTGCTGAACCGAAGGGACCATCTGCCGTGCCGCGATCGGACGACCCGGTCGTCGGACGTGAGTGCGTGGTCGGCGACGGCGCGCGAGGACATCACGAGAGCCCCGCCTTCCGTCGACCGTTGACGAAGAAGATGAGCATCGGGCCGCCGATGAGCGCCATCACCACACCCACCTGCACTTCGCCGCCTCGGCCGATGACCCGTCCGACCACGTCTGCCACCAGCAGCAGCGTCGGCGCGGCGAGCATCGACAGCGGCAGCAGGAGCCGGTGATCGGGGCCGATCACCGGACGCAACAGATGTGGCACCACCAGTCCGACGAACGCGATCGGGCCGGCGAGCGCCGTGGCCGTGCCTGCCAGCAGCGTCACCGCCACGAGTGCGAGGACCCTGACTCGCGCGGGCCTGGCGCCGAGGGACCGCGCGGTGTCGTCACCGAGGGCCAACGCGTTCAACGACGACGCCAACGCGAGAGCGAGAACTGCCCCGGCGACCACAAAACCGAGCAGCGGCAACGCCTCGTCGACCGGGCGGGCCGTCAACGATCCGACGCGCCAGAATCGGTACACGTCGAGAACCGACTCGTCGGTCAAGACGAGGGTCTGGGTGACCCCGGACAACACTGCGGCGAATGCGACGCCCGCGAGTGTCAGGCGCACGGGTGAACCTGCGACGACTCGGCTCGACGAGAACGCAAGGATCACGATGGAGGCGGCCGCCGCCCCGGCGAGCGCCAGCCAGACCGATCCGACGGCGCCGAGCGAACCGAACACCGTGAGACCGGCGACCACGCCGAACGACGCGCCTGCGTTAACCCCGAGGACACCGGGGTCGGCGAGCGGGTTGCGCGTGACAGCCTGCATCAGGACGCCCGCCAGGCCGAGTGCGACTCCGCAGATCAGGGCGTTGACGGTTCGGTTGACGCGGAGTGTGCCCACGATGTTCACGACGTTCTGGTCGCCGGTGCCGAGCAGGGCCTGGACGACGTCCCCGATGGGTGTGAAGCGTGCGCCGACGGAGAGACTCAACACGACGGCGATCGCGAGCAGGGCCACGCACACGGGGACCGCGATCCAGTTTCGCCGGCGAGGGCCGGCAGACAGATCGTCGTCCGGTCGTTTCACGGCCGTTGAAGAGGGCATGTTTGGGAAGTGTAGCCAACCCTACTATTGTCCTTGAACATGCAACTATCTCAGCGTCCCTCCCCACGCAGTCGGCGCGGACTCGTAGCCGCAGTCGTCGGCGCCTTCGCAGCGATCGCCCTCGTCGTCTCCGGCTGCGGCTCGTCCGATGACGGCGCATCCGGCGGCGACCCGTACACCGTCAAGCACGCCATGGGTGAGACGACGCTCGAGGGCGTCCCCCAGCGCATCGTGGTCCTCGACTCGCCGCACCTCGACGCCCTCATCGCACTCGGTATCACGCCGGTCGGGGCCCCCGAGATCGGTGCGGGCCGCGGCTTTCCCGGCTACCTCGCCGACAAGCTGACCGATGTCGCTCCCGTCGGCTACATCGCGGAACCGAACGTCGACGCGATCGCAAACCTCGCTCCCGATCTGATCATCGGATCCAAGGTGCGGCATGAAGCGCTGTACAAGGAGCTCTCGGCCATCGCGCCGACGGTCTTCTCCGCTGACACCGGCACCAACTGGCACGAGCAGGCCGAACTGACCGCCGCAGCGGTCAACCAGTCGGCCAAGATGACCGAACTCCTCGCAGGTGTCGACGAGCGCGCGGCTGAAGTCGGAACGAAGGTCGGCGCCAAGGGCAAGAGCGTGTCGATCGTGCGCTTCCGCACCGACAACTTCCGCCTCTATGGACCCGGAACATTCTCCGGATCAGTCCTGTCCAAGATGGGTTTCACCTTCGGCGACCGCCAGTGGAACGAGTACTCGATGGCCGAACTGAGTCCTGAGCTGTACGAACAGATCAACGGCGACGTCGTGTTCTACACGAGCCCCGGCGGCGATCCCGCGGCGACGACTCAGGCTTCGGTGACCAAGCTGTGGTCCGGCCTGCCTGCGGTCAAGGCGAACAAGGCGTTCAGCGTCGACGACGACACCTGGATGGTCGGCATCGGCGTCATCGGCGCGGGTCTGGTCACCGACCAGGTCGAGAAGCTGCTGGCCTGAGCAGCTTCATGAAGCACGACGACGCTGTGTTGACCGCCACCGGCCTCTCCATCTCATACGACGGTCGCGAGGTGGTCCACAGCGTCGACGTCGCGCTCACCGAGGGCGCCTTCACGGTGATCCTCGGACCGAACGCATCCGGGAAGTCCACGGTGTTGCGTTCACTCGCCCGGGTGCACAAGCGCGACAACGGCGACATCGTCTTCGACGGCAAGAGCCTCGACGCGTACGGCTCGAAGGAACTGGCTCGGCGACTGGGCCTGCTCCCGCAGGACGCGGTGTCGCCCGAGGGCATGCGTGTCGCCGATCTGATCTCCCGAGGCAGGCATCCCCACCACTCGGCCTTCCAACGGTGGACCGCCGAGGACGACGACGCCACGAGGGCCGCGATGGCCGCGACCGGGACGACGGAGCTCGCACAACGATTCGTGGACCAGCTGTCCGGCGGACAACGGCAACGGGTCTGGGTCGCGTTGCTTCTGGCACAGCAGACCGACGTGATGCTCCTCGACGAGCCGACGACATTTCTCGACATCGCGTACCAGTTCGAGCTGCTCGACCTGCTTCGCGACCTGAACCGGGGAGGGAAGACGGTCGTCGCAGTCCTGCACGACCTGAATCAGGCCGCCCGGTACGCCGATCAACTGATTCTGATGAAGGACGGCGAGGTCGTGGCTACCGGTTCGCCGTCGGAACTGCTGACCGCTGAGCGAGTCCACGACGTGTTCGGCATCGAAGCGGTCATCGTCGACGATCCGGTGACCGGCACTCCGATGGTGGTTCGCCGCTAGGACGCGGGGCCGGCGAGGCTGAGCGCGAGCCGAGTGCACGTCGCCGCGAGGTCGTCTATCGACACGTCGCGTTCGACGATCCAGGCCTCGATGAGCCGGTTCACTCCCCCGACCACAAATCGTGCCGCGGGTCGGAGCTCCGTCTCGTCCACAGTCTGTCCATCGGGTCCGCCCGCGATCTCGACGAAGTGTGCGAGCACGATGTCGGCGACCAGATCGAGCGTCTCGTTCCGTCGATGCTCGAGACCGGGGACGCTCGAGACGTCCGTCGTCATGATCCGGAACGCCTCGGGGTCGTCTGCGACGGCGCGCAGGAACGCGGTGAGCGCCGCATGTAGTCGTCTGCCGATCGATCCGCCCGCGGCGGAACTCGACTGCACCATGGTGGCGACCATCTGTTCGCGTACTCCGTCGGCGATCGCCACGAGGTACGCGTCACGGTTGGCGAAGTTCTCGTAGAAATAGCGCGCGGCCAGTTCGGCGTCTCGGCACACACCACGGATGCTGATGTCGCCGATCCCGGCTCGGCCCCACGTGGTCCGCCCGACTGCGAGCAGCCGCGTTCGGCGTTCGTGCCGCCGGTCGTCGGCGGTCACGCCCGCGTAGTCGCGCACGGCAGCTGGTCGAGTCATTGACATCAGACTCTAGCCGCTTTAGATTCGGCACACAGGTGTTGTCCAATGCCTCGGCGAAATGGAAGGCACGACGTTGACCAGTCAGATCCCACGGCGGCACCCCTCCACGCCGGCACCGGTCCCGCCCGGAGTCGCCGCGTTCGCTCGTCTCTTGCGGATCACGCCGCCCGACGAGGCTCAATTCCGTCGCTACGGCGAGGCTCTCACCGAGGGTGATCCCCTCATGGACGACCTCGTCGACTGGATGGTCACCGTCGGCGTCAAGGAGATCCGCCCGATGTTCGAGCTCGCACTCGAGCGCGGAATCGATCAGGTCGACGACGCGCCAGACGAACTGCGCGACTTCTTCGCGGTCGTCGAGGACACGCCGTCGTGGGTTGACCACGACGCACTCCGGCGGGCCGGGCTGGCAATGAACTCGAGTGGCGTCGACGGTCTGTACATCGCGCGGGACGTCTCCCTCGTCGGCGGCTACACGTTCTCCGGATTCAACCAGACCCTGCTTCGAACGGGTGCTCTCGAGAAGGGTTCGAACACCCGGTTCGCCGAGACTTCGCAGTGGGCGATCGACGTGATCAGCACTGGTGGCCTCGACCGTTTCGGTGCAGGTTACCGGTCGACGCTGCGGGTCCGTCTGATCCACTCTCTCGTTCGACGCCACGTCGTCGCGATGGACGACTGGGACTCCGACCTGTACGGCCTTCCGATCAATCAGACAGACATGGCCGCCACCATCGTCGGATCTCTCGTCGCGCCGGCTCTCGGCGGCCTGGGGATCGGGCTCTTCCACACACCCGCCGAGTACGCGGCGATCGCGCACCTGACCAGGTATGTCGGATGGCTGATGGGCATCTCCGACGAGTTCCTGCCGACCGACTTCTCCGGCGCCGTGCGCCTCCTGCATCACACGTCTGCAGCATTGGCGGTTCCGGACGACACGTCGAAGCAACTCGCCCGGCCGATGGCCGACGATCCGCTGACCTGGAACTATCCGACCATGCAGGCCGTCCGGAGGCGGGTCGCTCGATCCCAGCACCTGTCGATCAGCACGTTCTTCCTCGGACGCGGCGCGATGCACACTCTGGGCCTACCCACGAACACCCTGCCGTGGTACCCGCTCGTGAAGATCCCGGTGAATCTCATCGAGTCCGCCGTTCGACTTCTGCCGGGCGGACGAGAGCGCTCAGCCGTCCGGGGCGTGCGCGCACAACAGCGGTTCCTGTCGGTTATGGAGGCGACACCGGTCACGATCGGGGCGACGACGCATCTCGCCTCCCATGCAGCCTGACCTGCGCTGACGCACCTCCTCGGCAGAGTTCGAGGCATGTCTGATTTTTAGTTAGCTGTTGGAAACTAATAGAGTCGGCGGGTGTTCCGACAGATCCAGGAGTCTGCATTGACCGACATCACAAGTCACGACGTCGCGACCATGTACCAACACCTCACCCGGGTGAACCGCACCTTGCGCGCTCACGGTGCCAGCGCCGGTCTCTCGGCAGGCACGGCGAGCAGCCTCTGGACGATCCTCGGCAACGCGCCGATCCGCGTCACCACGCTCGCCGAACGTGAGTCCGTCGCCGTACCGACGATGTCGAAGATCGTCACGTCCCTCGTCGACCGCGGCTACGTCGCGAAGGTCAAAGACCCAGACGATGCTCGCGTGATCCTGTTGGAACCCACCGACGCGGGCCGCGAGGTGATCACCGAGATGCGGTTCGTCCGCACTCGTGCGCTCGCCGACGCTCTCACGCGCCTGTCCCCCACCGAACGAGCCACCGTCGACGACGGCCTGCGTCTGCTCGCCGACGCGTTCGCCGCCGACTCCGAGGAGAACCGCGCATGACGTCACCCGCATCCGCCGTCACCACTGACGAACCCGATCCGCACTACAAGTGGATCGCCCTCTCGAACACCACCCTCGGGATGCTGATCGCCACGATCAACAGCTCGATCGTCCTGATCGCACTCCCCGACATCTTCAAGGGCATCAAGCTGAACCCGCTCGAGCCCGCCAACACCAGTTACCTGCTGTGGATGATGATGGGCTTCCTCGTCGTCACCGCCGTCCTCGTCGTCAGCTTCGGCAGGCTCGGCGACATGTACGGGCGCGCCCGCATGTACAACATGGGCTTCGCCGTGTTCACCGTCTCGTCGATCTTCCTCGCCATCACGTGGTTCGACGGGCCGGCCGCGGCCATCTGGCTGATCGCCTGGCGCGTGATCCAAGGCATCGGCGGCGCGTTCTTGATGGCCAACTCGTCGGCGATTCTGACCGACGCCTTCCCTGCACGTCAGCGCGGTCTGGCGATGGGCATCAACGGCGTGGCGGCCATCGCGGGTTCGTTCCTCGGCCTGCTGATCGGCGGTGTGCTGGCGCCGATCCAATGGCACTACATCTTCCTCGTCTCCGTTCCGTTCGGTGTTGTCGGCACAGTGTGGGCGTACCTCAAACTCCGTGACACAGGCGTCCGGACGACCGCACGCATGGACTGGTGGGGCAATTTGACCTTCGCCGTCGGCCTCATCGCGATCCTCATCGCGATCACCTACGGCATCCAGCCATACGGCGATTCCGACATGGGCTGGACCAACCCCTGGGTGCTCACCGGTCTCATCGGCGGCCTGCTGGTACTCGCGCTCTTCCTGTGGATCGAGACCCGCGTCGACAGTCCCCTCTTCGACCTCAGTCTGTTCAAGAGCCGGTCGTTCAGTGCAGGCAACGCAGCCAATCTGATGGCCTCGATCGGACGCGGTGGACTGCAGTTCATCCTGATCATCTGGCTCCAGGGAATCTGGCTTCCCCAGCACGGCTACGACTATTCGCAGACCCCGCTGTGGGCCGGCATCTACATGGTTCCGATGACGATCGGCTTCCTGCTCGTCGCTCCCGTGTCCGGTGCGCTGTCGGACCGACTCGGGACGAAGTGGTTCACCACTCTCGGCATGCTGATCACCGCCGGAACCTTCGTCGCGCTCATCGCGTTGCCGGTGGACTTCTCGTACGCCTGGTTCGCGATCATCCTGCTGATCAACGGCGTCGGCATGGGCTTGTTCGCATCCCCCAACCGCGCCGAGGTGATGAACTCGCTGCCCGCTCACGCACGCGGATCGGGTGCAGGCATGATGACCACATTCCAGAACGCGGCCATGGTCCTGTCGATCGGTGTGTTCTTCTCCCTGATGATCGCCGGACTGAGCGAGCATCTCCCGGACGCGATGTACTCCGGTCTCACCGAGAACGGACTTCCGGCGAGCCAGGCGACGGACATCGCGAATCTGCCGACAGTCGGCGTGCTGTTCGCGGCGTTCCTCGGCTACAACCCGATCAAGGAACTGCTCGGAACCACCGGCGGCGATGTGCCGGGTGTCGACGTCGGCCACCTGACCGGGTTGGACTTCTTCCCGCATCTCATCTCCGACCCGTTCTCGGACGGTCTGAGCGCGGCGTTCACCTTCGCCCTCGTCTGCTGTGTGCTCGGAGCGGTGTTCTCCCTGTTCACTGATTCGAAGCCCTCAGCTCCGGACGACGTTCCGCTTGCTGAGCGTCACCACGAGTCCGTCGGCGAGGAACTCGCCGCGACCGCGAGTGTCGCGAGCGGCGAGACCCCGTCCGAACTGGTCGACTGACGCGGGCGGCGCGCGTCAGTCGGTGGTGGTCACGTACTGGGCGAGGTGCTGCCCGGTGAGCGTCGTCGCGTCGGCGACCAGATCGGCCGGAGTGCCCTCGAAGACGACGGTGCCACCGTCCTGGCCGGCGCCGGGGCCGATGTCGATGATCCAGTCGGCGTGCGCCATGACCGCCTGGTGATGCTCGATCACGATCACCGACTTGCCCGCGTCGACGAGTCGATCGAGCAGGCCTAACAGCTGCGCCACGTCGGCCAGGTGGAGACCGGTTGTCGGCTCGTCCAGCACGTAGGTCGACGCCTTCTCGGCCATCGCGGTCGCGAGTTTGATGCGTTGGCGCTCACCGCCGGACAGGGTGGTCAACGGCTGGCCGAGCGTCAGGTACCCGAGGCCGACGTCGGCCAACCGCACGAGGATCTTGTGCGCGGCCGGCGTACGGGCCTCTCCCTCCGCGAAGTACTCGAGCGCCTCGTCGACCGACATGGCGAGCACTTCGCTGATGTCGCGGCCGCCCAGACGGTACTCCAGGACGTCGGAGTTGAAACGTCTGCCCTCGCAGTCGTCGCAGGGTGTGGCCACGCCGGCCATGGTGGCCAGGTCGGTGTAGATGACGCCGGCGCCCTTGCAGGTCGGGCAGGCGCCCTCCGAGTTTGCACTGAACAGGGCTGGTTTCACCCCGTTGGCCTTGGCGAACGCCTTGCGGACGGGTTCGAGCAGGCCCGTGTACGTCGCCGGGTTGCTTCGGCGTGAACCGCGGATGGCGGTCTGGTCGATCGTCACGACATCGGCGTCCGACGGCATCGACCCGTGGATCAATGAGCTCTTCCCCGAACCTGCGACTCCGGTGACGACGACCAGGACACCGAGCGGCACGTCGACGTCGATCTCCCTCAGATTGTTCGTCGACGCTCCCCGGATCTGGATCTGTCCGGTCGGCGCACGGAACTCGGACTTGAGAGAACTGCGATACCCGAGATGTCTGCCGGTCAGGGTATCGCTCGAGGTGAGACCATCGACGCTGCCTTCGTAGCAGATCTCACCACCGTTCGAGCCCGCTCGGGGGCCGATGTCGACGACGTGATCGGCGATCATGATCGACTCGGGCTTGTGCTCCACGACCAAGACGGTGTTTCCCTTGTCGCGCAGGCGCAGCAGGAGAGTGTTCATCCTGGCGATGTCGTGCGGGTGCAGCCCGATGGTTGGCTCGTCGAAGATGTAGGTGACGTCCGTCAGGGCCGACCCGAGGTGGCGAATCATCTTGGTGCGCTGCGCTTCACCGCCGGACAGGGTACCCGTCGGGCGCTCCAGCGCGAGATACCCGAGCCCGATCTCGACGAATGACTCGAGGGTCGCACCGAGTTTGTCTAGCAGCGGCGCCACCGTCGGATCGTCGAGGTCGGCCACCCATGTCGCCAGATCGGAGATCTGCATGCGGCACGCGTCGGCGATGCTGATCCCTGCGATGCGCGAGTTGCGGGCGTGCTCGGCGAGACGGGTGCCGTCGCATTCGGGGCAGGTGTCTGCGGTGACCGCCCGCTCGATGAAGGCCCGTACATGGGGCTGCACCGAGTCGATGTCTTTGGACAGCATCGACTTCGTGATCCGCGGGATCAGTCCCTCGTAGGTGATGTTGATGCCGTCGACCTTGATCTTGACGGCCTCCTTGTACAGGAGATCGTCGAGCTCGCGTTTGGTGAACGATTTGATCGGCTTGTCCGCGTCGAAGAAGCCGGAGCCGCCGTAGACGCGCCCGTACCACCCGTCCGAACTGAACCCGGGAATGGTGATGGCGCCTTCGTTGAGCGACTTCTCCGCGTCATAGATCTGCGTGAGGTCGATGTCGGAGACCGTGCCCATGCCCTCACATCGTGGGCACATGCCGCCGAGTCGTTCGAACGTCGCCTTGGACGCCTTCTTGTCGCCCACCTTGATAGCGCCGCTGCCGCTGACGGTCGGGACGTTGAACGAGAAGGCGTTAGCCGATGCCACGCGCGGCTCGCCGAGGCGACTGAACAGGATGCGGAGCATCGCATTCGCATCGGTGATCGTGCCGACCGTCGATCGAGGGTTGCCGCCGATGCGCTCCTGATCGACGATGATCGCCGTTGTGATCCCGTCCAGGAGGTCGACGTCGGGACGAGCGAGGCTAGGCATGAAGCCCTGCACGAACGAGCTGTACGTCTCGTTAATCAGTCGCTGTGACTCCGCGGCCACCGTGCCGAACACGAGTGAGCTCTTGCCGGAGCCCGACACACCGGTGAACACCGTGAGACGACGCTTCGGCAGCACCACCGAGACCTCTTTGAGGTTGTTCACTCGGGAGCCCTGCACCCGGATCTGGTCGTGAGAGTCTGCTGGGAAAGGGGTCTGCGCCATGCCGACCATTGTGACGGATGTGACGACCGCTCGTGCGGCCGCCGTGCGACTCAGCTCGCGGCGCGCAGCCCCAGTACTGCGTTGCGGACCACTCCCCGTTCGGCCGAGTCGCCGATCGGGCTCATTCCGAGTGCAAACGTCATCGGCGAACTCCCGACGACCGCCAGGATCACCTCGTCGCCCTGGATGCCGCTCGGCCCTCCCGTGATGGGTATCGAGCTGGTCAGCACGCTGACACGCACGTTGCTGCCCTCAAGCTTCTTCTCCTCGACGGTGGTTCCGACCGGACTGCCAGGGGTCACCGAGTCGAAGCCGGGCCCTTCCGCCAGGCACTCCACCATCTTGCGCGCCACAGCGTCAGTGTCCGTGAAGTCGCTCGGCAGGGTCCCGACCGAGATCGTCGCCTGCCATCCCGTGACGATCGTCCGGCCGACCCCGTCGGAGTCGATCGCGAACGGCAGAATCGACCCCGCGTCGCTGGTCCAACCCGAACTGGGCATCGCGGCGGCCGGGATCTGAATCTTCCCAGATCGCAGGACAGTGGTGCTCGAATTGCCCAGCGGTCGACCGTTCACGCAGGTGGTCGGCACGCCACCGACCACGGCCGGGTCTGTCGCCGTCGACGTTGTGGTGGGGCTAGACGACTCACTGGTCGACGTGCTCGTGCTCGGCGATGCTCCGGTCGAGGAGTCGTCGCGATTCATGAGCCAGACGACAAGACCTGCAACGAGAAGTGTCACCACGAGCACCGCGACGACGATGAGAATCGTCCGTTTGCCGGCGTTCGGCTGCTGCCCACCGAGCGCCGGGTACTGCGGCCCAGGTGTGTACGGTGCTGCCGGGTACTGCGACGCGGCGTATTGGGGCTGACCGTACGGCTGCGAGGGCGTGTAGGCGGACGGTCCGGGCGAGGGCGGATACGTCGGTCCTTGCGAGGGGACGCCCTGCTGGGTGTAAGGCTGCGTGTACGGCTGCTGGGGCGTCGGCTGTGGCGCATTCGGGTGTTGCGCCGGCGTCGGAACCGGTTTTGCGAGGTTCGGCGGCGGCGACGGTTGTGCGCGGACGCCGACTGATCCGGGGTTGATCATCGTCGGCTGGTATCCGCGAGAGGGCGCTGCACCGGAGTTGAGAGCGGCTCGCAGGTCGCGGGCGAAGTCCATGCAGGTCGGGTATCGGTTGACGGCCTGCTTGTCCATTCCCCGCGCGAGCACCGCGTCGACGCTCGGCGGCAGGTCGGCGCGGATCGACCTGGCGCGCGGGATCGGGTTGTGCAGGTGCGCGTTGATGATCTCGGTGGGCTTGCGCTCCGGATATGGTGCCCGCCCGGTCAGCAGGCGGAACGCGGTACAGGCCAGCGAGTACTGGTCGGCGCGCCCATTGAGATCACCGCCTCGGAGTTGCTCCGGAGACGTGTACTGAATAGATCCGACGGTCAGATCGGCCGCGGTGAGCGCAGTCTCGTTGCCGACCGTGCGGGCGATTCCGAAGTCGGTGAGATACACCTTGCGGTGCGTCGCCTGAGTGCTGTCGATCAGGATGTTCGCGGGCTTCACATCACGGTGCAGCAAGCCCTTGCCGTGCGCGTAGTCCAGAGCATCGGCGACGGCGGTGATCACCTCGGCAGCGTCAGAAGGTGCGAACGGGCCGCTCTCCTTCATCAACTCGTTGGCGTCCGCACCGGGGATGTACTTCATCGTGATCCACAGCTGACCGCGATCCTCACCACGGTCGTAGACGCTCACGATGCTCGGATGGTCGAGGGCCGACGCGAGGTCGGCCTCCCGGATGAACCTGGCGCGGTAGGTCGGATCCGCGGTCAACTCGCTCGGCAGGAGCTTCAACGCGTCTTGGCGCGGCAACCTCGGGTGCTGAGCGAGGTACACCTCACCCATTCCCCCCGCTCCGAGCGAGCGCACGATGCGGTAACCGGCGAACAGCTGACCTGGACTCAACATGAGGACAGCCTAGTGCCACCGGGCGGTGGTTCTATGCCGACGCCGTGCCGCGTCTGAACAGCCGGGTGTCGATCGGATCGACCACGCGGTCGAGACGGTCCACGATCACCGGTGCGGCCAGCGCGGCAGCCGCACCGAGCAGCATTCCCGCGATGACATCTGATGTCCAGTGCATGCCCAGGTACACCCGAGAGACCGCCGATGCGAGTGCGACCGCTGCGGCCGCGGACAGCATCGCCGCCCGAAGGCCCCGGGTTGCGGAAGGCACGGCGAGGAGCGCGACGCCGACGACCAATGCCGTGGTGCCGGTGACATGCCCGGACGGGAACGACTGCGCGGCTTCATGCGTCTCCATCTGCACCGCGAATGGCGGTCGACGACGTTCAACCAGCAGTTTCAGAAGCTCGGCGACCGCTGCGGCGCCGCAGACTCCCGCCAGGAGTGCGACGGCTCGTCGAACAGATCGGTCCCGGTACATGAAGACGACGGCGATGACTACGGCGAAGACGACCGTTGTCACCGGACTGAACACTGTCGAGATCACCTTCGCGACATCGGTGACCCAGTCGGTCCGGTGTCCCACGACGAACCTGGTGACGAGTCGATCGTTGCGGAGTGGACCGCCGAGGACCGCGACCGCGGCGACGAGTACGAGCAGTGCGCCTCCCGCGGCGGTCACCCACCGGAGCGGCCGCGGCGTCGGGGTGTCGGTCGAGTGCATTCCTCCAGCATCGACCACTCGTCCTGAGAGACTGCTGTGGCCGTCCGTCGGCTCGCTCGAACACCCCTCGCGATCGGTCCCGAACAGTTAGCGTGGTCGTCACTACTACAGGCCGTCGGGCGCCTGTCTCGACGAGAGGTCACATGGAGCGGATCAACACGGTCGCCGGAGCTGTCGGCGTCGATCAGCTGGGTCGCGTGCTCGCTCATGAGCACGTCTTCGCCGTACAGGAGGACTTCCGGCTGAACTATCTCCGCGACTGGGACGAGGCCGCAGAGGTCGAGCGAGCGGTCGAGACGTTGACGCGCGTGAAACAGTCCGGAATCGACACGATCATGGACGTGTCGGTTCTCGGCATCGGCCGAGACATCGAACGAGTCGCGAAGGTGGCCGAGCGTGTCGACCTGAACATCGTCGCGGCGACCGGCGTGTTCACCTTCAACGATCTGCCGTTCCAATTGCATTACACCGGTCCCGGACTGGGGTTCGACGTCGACGATCCACTGGACGAGATGTTCACCAGAGACATCACGGTCGGCATCGGGACGACGTCGATCAAAGCAGGGTTCCTCGTCTGCGTGCTGGAGTCCGAAGGGCTCACGCCTGGTGTGGAGCGAGTGATGCGGTCGGTCGGCCGGGTCGCGGCCGCCACCGGCATCGGAGTCGTGGTGCACACGAATCCGCACACCCAGTCGGGTCTGGTCGCTCAGCGAGTGCTCGCTGAGGAAGGCGTCGACCTGACACGAGTGATGCTGGCGCACAGCGGCGACTCCACCGACGTCGACTACCTGATGCGGATCGCCGACGCCGGCTCGATCATCGGCATGGATCGGTTCGGGCTCGATCTGCTGCTCCCCTACGCCGACCGTCTGGCGACCTTGCTGACGATGCTCGAGCACGGGTACGCCGACCGGATGGTCCTGTCGCAGGACGCGTTCTGTGTCAGCGACTGGTTCGACGCCACGGCGATGACACACGTCGGCGATTGGGACTTCTTCCAGGTCACGGGTCGTGTGCTTCCGGATCTGCGGGCGAGCGGAGTCTCCGACAGCACTATCGACTCGATGCTCGTCGATGTGCCCGCGCGCTTGCTGTCGCCGGGCGTTCACGCGGATCTTGTTGATCTTCACCCCGAAAAGACTGGACTCAGTCCAAAAAACAGGGCATGATCGACTCATGGTCACCGACGAGCACACAGCAGCCATCCGGGCTGCCGGACTCCGTGTGACCCGTCCACGTCTGGCCGTGATGGAAGCGGTCGACGCTCATCCCCACGCCGACACCGAGACGATCCTGACCGCGGTCCGAGACACGCTCGACGGCGTCTCTCGGCAGGCGGTGTACGACGTCCTACGAGCCCTGACCGACGCGGGCCTCGTCCGCCGCATCCAACCCTCCGGCCACGTCTCCCTGTACGAGACGCGGATCGCCGACAACCACCATCACCTCGTCTGCCGCGTCTGCGGCACTGTGCACGACGTCGACTGCGCCGTCGGGGAGGCCCCGTGCCTCACCGCGTCGCAGGACCACGGGTTCCACATCGACGAGGCGGAGGTCATCTACTGGGGCGTCTGCGCGGACTGCGCTGCCGTCTCGGACGCACTCGAGTAGCCGCGTCCAGTTACACGCTCTCCCGATCTCAGCCCGTTCCACCGAAAGGAATCCCAGTGTCCGATCACACCGTGTCCGAACAAGCAGCACCCGAGCAAGAAGCCCCCGTCGTCACCGGTTGCCCGATGCACGAAGGACGCATGCAGCCGCCGACCGCAGGCGGCGGCAACCGTGACTGGTGGCCCAATGAGCTCAACCTCAAGGTCCTGTCCGAGAACCCCGTAGAAGGCGATCCGAACGGCGCGGGATTCGACTACGCCGCGGCGTTCGACACCCTGAACCTGGCCGAGGTGAAGGCCGACATCGCCGCCACTCTGCGCGACTCGAAGTCGTGGTGGCCCGCCGACTACGGCCATTACGGACCGTTCTTCATTCGAATGGCATGGCACGCCGCGGGCACGTACCGAGTCTCGGACGGCCGCGGCGGCGCCGGTCACGGCATGCAGCGCTTCGCCCCGTTGAACAGCTGGCCGGACAACGCGAGCCTCGACAAGGCGCGTCGTCTGCTGTGGCCGGTCAAGAAGAAGCACGGTGCAGCTCTCTCCTGGGCCGACCTGATCGTGCTCGCAGGCAACGTGGCACTTGAGGACATGGGCTTCGACACCTTCGGCTTCGCGGGTGGACGCCCCGACAAGTGGGAACCGGAAGAGGTGTACTGGGGCCCTGAACGCGGGTGGCTCGACGATGAGCGCTACACCGGCGAACGTGACCTGGAGAACCCGCTCGCTGCCGTCCAGATGGGCCTGATCTACGTCAATCCCGAAGGCCCCAACGGCAACCCGGATCCGCTGCTCGCGGCCAAGGACATCCGCGAGACATTCGCCCGCATGGCCATGAACGACGAGGAGACCGTCGCCCTCATCGCCGGTGGTCACACGTTCGGCAAGACGCACGGTGCCGGCCCCGCAGACAACGTCGGCCCCGAGCCCGAAGCCGCTCCGCTCGAGCAGATGGGCCTCGGCTGGAAGAGCTCGTACGGTTCCGGGGCAGGCGGCGACGCCATCACCTCCGGGCTGGAGGGCGCATGGAACAGCACCCCGATCACCTGGGACAACAACTTCTTCTGGACCCTGTTCGCGTACGACTGGGAGCTCACCAAGAGCCCTGCCGGCGCGCAGCAGTGGGTGCCGGCAGGCGGCGCGAGCGCAAACAGTGTTCCCGACGCGCACGACCCCGAGAAGCGTCACCAGCCGGTCATGCTGACCACCGACCTCGCCCTGCGTGAGGACCCGATCTACGGTCCGATCTCGCGTCGCTTCCTCGACAACCCCCGCGAGTTCGCCGACGCGTTCGCTCGTGCGTGGTTCAAGCTGACACACCGCGACATGGGCCCCCTCGCCCGTTACCGCGGCCCCGAGGTGCCCTCTGAGAAGCTGATCTGGCAGGACGTCGTCGACGCTCCGGCCGGTGCGCCGATCACCGACGCGGACGTCGCCGATCTGAAGGCACGGATTCTCGCCACCGGACTGTCGGTCTCGCAGCTCGTCTCCACCGCATGGGCGTCCGCCGCATCGTTCCGCGGCAGCGACTACCGCGGCGGCGCGAACGGCGCCCGGGTCCGACTGGAACCGCAGCGCAGTTGGGCGGTGAACGATCCGCAGGCACTGTCGGAGGTGCTGCCGGTCCTCGAGACGGTCGCCGAGGAGTTCAACGCATCGTCGTCGACGACGGTCTCCGTCGCCGACGTGATCGTGCTCGGCGGAGCCGCTGCCATCGAGAAGGCAGCGGCGGCCGCCGGTCACGACGTGACAGTGCCGTTCGCCGGGGGTCGCGGTGACGCCACGCAGGAGCAGACCGACATCGCGTCGTTCACCGAGATGGAGCCCCGCTGGGACGGTTTCCGCAACTACGTCGCCGACGGCGTCGACACGCCCGCGGAGTACTTGCTGCTCGACCGCGCGTACCTGCTGCAGCTGACGCCGCCGCAGCTGGCCGTCCTGGTCGGCGGCCTCCGGGTGCTCGGCGCGAACCACGGCGACTCGTCGCTCGGTGTCTTCACCGACCGTCCGGGAGTCCTGACGAACGACTTCTTCGTCAACATCCTCGACATGGACGTCTCGTGGTCGGATCAGGGTGACGGCACGTTCGTCGGCACTGATGCGTCGGGTGAACAGAAGTGGACCGGCAGTCGCGCCGACCTCGTGTTCGGCGCCAATTCGCAGCTTCGTGGCGTCGCCGAGGTCTACGGCGCCGACGACGCGGGCCGCAAGCTTGTAGACGACTTCGTCGCCGCGTGGAATCACGTGATCAACGCAGACCGTTTCGACCTGCGCTGACACCGACGAGTCTCGTCACTTGACGGGCCGGGTCCTTCAGGGCCCGGCCCGTCTGCCGTTGTGGCGCACGCTACATTGGCGGAATGAAACTCGGATTGCAGCTCGGATACTGGGGCGCGCAGCCCCCGCACAATCACGCCGAACTCGTGGCGGCCGCCGAAGAGCACGATTTCGACGCGGTGTTCACCGCCGAGGCGTGGGGCTCGGACGCCTACACTCCCCTGTCCTGGTGGGGCAGTTCCACTGAGCGGGTGCGCCTCGGCACGTCGGTGATCCAGTTGTCGGCCCGCACGCCCACCGCATGCGCGATGGCCGCCCAGACACTCGACCACCTTTCCGGCGGGCGGCACATCGTCGGGCTCGGCGTGTCCGGCCCCCAGGTGGTCGAAGGGTGGTACGGACAAAAATTCCCAAAACCGCTGGCCCGCACCCGCGAGTACATCGACATCATGCGTCAGGTCTGGGCCCGTGAAGCGCCGGTGACCAGCGCCGGGCCGCACTATCGGCTTCCGTTGGCAGGCGAGGGAACCACCGGACTCGGCAAGCCGCTCAAGTCCATCGTGCATCCGCTGCGCAAGGACATCCCGATCTTCCTCGGCGCAGAAGGGCCCAAGAACATCGCGCTGACCGCGGAGATCGCCGACGGATGGCTCCCGCTGTTCTACACGCCCCGCCTGGCCGACCAGTACAACGAGTGGCTCGACGAGGGGTTCAACCGTCCCGGAGCACGCAACACCCGTGAGACGTTCGAGATCTGTGCGACGGCCCAGATCGTGGTGACCGACGACCCGGCCGCCGCATACGCCGGCATCAAACCCTTCTTGGCTCTCTACATGGGCGGTATGGGCAGCGAGGACACGAACTTCCACGCCGAGGTGTATCGCCGCATGGGTTACGGCGACGTCGTCGACGAGGTGACCGAGCTGTTCCGCTCCGGCCGCAAAGCAGAGGCCGCCGAGGTCATCCCGAACGAAGCGGTCGACGATTCGGCCATCATCGGC
Source organism: Gordonia sp. PDNC005 (assembly GCF_016919385.1). Classification (NCBI taxonomy): domain Bacteria; kingdom Bacillati; phylum Actinomycetota; class Actinomycetes; order Mycobacteriales; family Gordoniaceae; genus Gordonia; species Gordonia sp. PDNC005. The sequence continues at coordinate 1,754,851 of NZ_CP070351.1, read as the reverse complement.
GACGAGGCGCATGTCCGGAAGGAGATCAAGCGCTGGGAGGCCGCGGGCGTGACGACGATGCTCGTCTCCCCCGGATCGCCTGCCGAAGTCGAGCGTCTGGCGGCCCTCGTCACCGAGTGACGGCCGAGATCGGGGTGTGCGGCGGGTGCCACCGAAAGTGAACGAAACATGAACACACCGGTAATGAAAGTTGACGACTGCTTGCTTCTTGGTTACATTTGTGTGGACTGAAGACGACGGAGGAGGACTCCACAATGCGCAACAACCGCACCAGTCCCACTATCGGCTCGACGATTCGCGTTTACGGACGCCGCATCAACCGGGCGATGAACATGAGCCACGCTGATCGCACGAACCTGCAGCTGTCCAACTCGCCGGTGTCGGTGCTCGGACCCACGCAGCGCCGCCGCTGACTCGCCTCAAAACCCACGAAGGGCCGCGACCTCGCCAGAGGTCGCGGCCCTTCGTCATTGGCGGGTGCGTTACGAAGGCCGCGGAATACCACTGGTCAGGTGCCAGAATCCGCACCGGCATTCGTAGCACCGCAGTGACGGGCGCGCGCGCGACGCACGGCTGATGGCGAGAATCGCGCCCATCACCGCCGGGTAGTCGTCGTACGCGATCTTCTCGGGTGTCGGGCAGGTGAACGTGACGGTCGGGACTTCACGGCGGCGTCGACGCGGGCGGGCGTGCGCGGCCGCGGTCCTGTCCTCCATCCGCTGGTAGTACTCACGAAGCTCGTCGTCGTCGAAGAGCGGCATCGCAGGTCACTCCTCGTCGTACCGAGGAAGGACGCGGTACACCGTCATCTCCTTCGGCACACCCTTCGCACGGAATCGACGCCGCTTGACCACATAGTTGTCGGCATCGACGGCGGCGAGGGTCGCGTCACTGATGTAGACCTCGCTCGCCCCTGCCGCATCGCAGACGCGGGCCGCGATGTTGACGTCGACGCCGAGGAAATCGTCGCCGACCGCGCGCGGGGCGCCGGTGTGCAAGCCTGCTCGCAACGTCGGACGATGCCCTGCGACGGTGATCGCGTTGACGGCTTCGCCGCACTCGTAGGCCGCGGAGATCGCCTGTTCGGCGTCGACGAACACCGCCATCGTTCCGTCGCCCAGAGTTTTGACCACCTGGCCTCCCCGCCGTCGGATCACGCGTGCGCACGCGTCGTTGACCTGGCCGATCAGGTCGAGCACATGGTCGTCGCCCGCGCGCAGCGCCCAGGTGGAGAAGCTGACGATGTCGGTGAAGAGGATCGTCGCGGGCACCGGTGCGCTGTCGGGGGCAGGCCTGCGGCGTTCAACGATGTTCTGCCACACGGCGACCGAGGCCAGTCCGAGCTCGCGGACGGCGCTCGGTCGGTCGGCGTTCGAGTCGCCGATCATGCGGGCCACTCGGTCGGACGTCCGATCGGTCTTCGGTGCGATCGTCTCGCCCGGTGCGAGACTGCGTGCGAAACGAGCGGCCTTCAGCGCCGCCTCGCTCGAATCGGTGCGGCTCAGGAACTTGTTCGCCCGGTTCAACGACGACCACGAGGTGTCCTCTGGACTCGGCTCCGGGCGCGGTGGTGTCACGAACGAGATTCTACGGTGGCCAGATCGTCCGTGTCGTCGGTGCGTGCCGCATCACGGCGGTTTGCGACAATGCTCGACACCGCGGATGCGCCGATGAAGGCGACTCCGATCAGTCCGGTGACGAGTTCGGGCACCTCGACGTGAATGCTGACCAGCATGATCACCGCGAGGGCGCCGATCGCCCAGTGCGCACCGTGCTCGAGGTACCTGTACTCCGACAATGTTCCAGCCCGCACCAGGTACACCGTGATGGACCTCACGAACATGGCGCCGATGAAGCCGAGTCCAAGCGCGATGAGGATCGGGTCGGAGGTGATCGCGAACGCGCCGATCACCCCGTCGAACGAGAACGACGCGTCAAGCACCTCGAGGTAGAGGAAGAGGAAGAACCCTGCCTTGCCGACCGCCTTGACGACTTCGGTGGCTCCGACGCTCCCGTCGTCCGGATCGCCCTGGTCGATCAGTCCCGTGAGTCCGTTGACGAGCAGGTACGTGAACAGGCCGAGCACCCCTGCGGTGAGCACACCGACGAGATGACCGGACTCCGCGAACTGTGCCGCGATCACCAGCGCACCGAGGGCCAGGATCGTCGAGGCGTTCGGCAGTCTTCCGACCTTCGTCAGCGGGTCCTCGATCGGCGAGAGCCAGGTGATCCCGGAGTCGTCGAACAGGAAGTCGAGGAACAGCATGAGCAGGAACATTCCGCCGAACGCGGCGATCTGCGGGTGAGCATCGGTCAGGAGCGTCTCGTAGCTCGCCGACCCGCCGGGGAAGTGTGATGCTCCGTCGGCGGGCGGATTGAGCGCAAGGTCCATCGCGTCGACCGGGTTGAGCCCCGACGTCGCCCACACGATGGCGAGCGGGAACACCAGACGCATGCCGAACACCGCGATGAGGACGCCGATGGTCAGAAAGATGCGCTGCCAGATCGGGCTCATCCGTTCGAGGACCGTCGCGTTGATGACGGCGTTGTCGAACGACAGTGAGATCTCGAGGATGCCGAGGATGCCGGCGACGGCGACACCAGCCCAACCTCCGTAGAGGAAGGCGACGATCAGCGCGACAACAGTCACGGCGATCGACGCCCCGAAGATCCGGAAGGTGGTCATCGGAGCCTTTCTGCTTCGTCGGCCATTCGCACGAGTTCGTCGGCCATCGAGCTCAACGACGCCTGATCGGCGTTCTCGGCGAGCGCGGTACGGATGTCTTCTGCGGCGCATCGGAGTTCGAACAGTCGATCGCCGAGGGCTTCGGCCTCGGCCGCCGACAGGATGAGGGCGTCGCCGGGAATAGCAGTGCCCTCAAGAAGCGTTCTCTGTTCGTAAGCGCGTTGACGGCACGATCGTTTGCAGTACTTTCGCCGTCGACCGGTCTCGGAGTCGACCATTTGCCGGCCGCACCAGGCGCAGGCGTACGGTCGCTTGCGAGTCGACGTCTCTGACACGCTTGCCTACGTTACCGGTCCAGACGGACCGGTCCGCGCACCACTCGCGTGGGACGCGTAGAATAGTCGGACCACTGTCTTTTGAGAGGACCCATGAATGGCTGATCGAGTACTGCGCGGTAGCCGGCTCGGAGCGGTGAGCTACGAGACCGACCGCGACCACGACCTCGCACCGCGGCGGATCGTCCAGTACCGCACCGACAATGGTGAGATCTTCGACATCCCGTTCGCTGACGACGCCGAGATCCCGTCGAAGTGGCCGTGCAAAAACGGTATGGAGGGCACGATCCTCGAAGGCGCGGAGCCGGAGGAGAAGAAGGGCAAGCCGCCACGCACCCACTGGGACATGCTGCTGGAGCGCCGTTCGGAAGAGGAGTTGGAAGTTCTGCTCGCCGAGCGTCTCGACCTGCTCAAGCAGCGCCGACGCGGCGGTACCGCCTAGCATCGCGAAACAGAATGAGTGAGGCCCCGTCGAAAGACGGGGCCTCACTCGTATGTGTGGTCGGTCAGCGGCGGAATCGTGCGGTGCGGCCTTCGATGCCCCAGCGGGCCACCTTCAGGAACGACTCGGCGATCACGCCGCCGTCCATCTTCGACTCGCCGATGGCACGCTCGGTGAACGTGATGGGGACTTCGCGGATGACGAAGCCTGCCTGCATCGTTCGCCAGGCCAGGTCGATCTGGAAGCAGTAGCCCGCGGAGTCGACCTGGTCGAGACCGATCTTCTCAAGGACCTCACGACGGAATGCCCGGTAGCCGGCGGTGATGTCCTTGATCTTGGAACCGAGAGCCAGACGCGCGTAGGTGTTCGCACCCTTCGAGAGCACCTCGCGCCGCTTCGGCCAGTTGACCAGCGCGCCCCCGGGGACGTAGCGCGATCCGATGACAAGATCCGCGCCCGCGTTGATCTCGTCGAACAGCCGGTGCAGCTGCTCGGGAGCGTGACTGCCGTCGGCGTCCATTTCGACGATCACGCGGTAGTCGCGGTCCAGGCCCCACGCGAAACCCGCGAGGTAGGCCTTGCCGAGGCCGTCCTTGGCCGTGCGGTGCATCACGTGGATGCGGCCCGCGGTGTCGTCGACTGCGAGCTGATCGGCGACGTCGCCGGTCCCGTCGGGACTGGAGTCGTCGACCACCAGCACGTGCACGTCGGACATCGCTTCGAGCAGACGTCCGACGATCAGGGGCAGATTCTCACGTTCGTTGAATGTGGGAATGACGACGAGCGCCCCCGCGCCCCGCTGTCCGATCACTTCCTGATCGCTACCGCTCATCGTGCTCCTTCATCCCTCCGGCCGGTCGGCGTCGACCGGCGAACACATCGAGGTTAGTCGCTCGCATCAGCGCGTACAAAAACCCGACCACCAAGATCAGCAGTATCGCGCGTTCCGGCCAGGCCCCGAGCCGGACCGCGACGGTGCGTCCGTCGCGCAGTTCCAGCGGGCTCTGCAGCAGAGCCGGCTCGAAGAGTGCACTCTGGTCGATGATCGTGCCGTCGGACCGGATCAATGCGCTGAGCCCGCTGGTCGACACGACGGCGACGTCGCGGCCGGTCTCAACGGCCCGAACGCGCGACATCGCGAGCTGCTGACTGCTCATCTCGGTGAGACCGAACGTCGCGTTGTTGGTCGGCACGTACAGGAGCTGCGCACCGTCGTCTATCGCCTGACGTGGAGAGCGGTCGAACGCGACTTCCCAGCACGTCGAGACGCCGAGACGCACCGAGCCCTCGGGCGTCCGGGCCGTGAGGGTCGTGGGGCCGGTGCCCGGACGGAAGTCGCCTGCGCGGTCGGCGTACGACGAGAAGTGCCGGAAGAATCCCCTCCACGGCAGGTACTCACCGAAGGGTTGGATGATGTGCTTGTCGTAGCGGCCAGACGGCTCGGAGTCGGCGACCTTGCCCGTGACGCCCCACAGCAGGACCGAGTTGGACGGCCGACCGTCATCGTTCGGCACGAGGGTACCGAGCACGATCGGCACACCGACCGAGGTGGCCGCAGAGCGGATCAACTCGGCGGCGTCCGGATTCAGCGACGGCGGGATGTCTGATGCGTTCTCCGGCCACAGCACGATATCGGGTTGAATGCGGCCGCCGTCCCGAACCTGGCGGGCGAGTTCCATCGTCTGTTTGACGTGATTGTCGAGCACAGCTCGGCGCTGTTCGTTGAAATCGAGGCCCAGCCGCGGAACATTGCCCTGAACGGCGGCGACGTCGATCGATCCCGTGGCGTGTGTTCCAGGTGCGCCGACCGCGCTCATCACCGCACCCGCGAGCAATGAGACGACAACCACCGCGGCACCCGCGGCCGGGCGCAGACGTCCGCCGCTCCCCTGCCTCACCTCGATCACCGCAAGGACACAAGCACCCGCGCCGGCTCCGACGATCGCGACCAGGAATGAGAGCCCCGGCGCCCCGACGAGAGACGTCAACGGAAGCAGGAGGCCGGAGGTCTGGCTGAATGCAGCCCGGCCCCACGGAAACCCACCGAAGGGAAAAGAGGATCGGATCGCTTCGACTCCGACCCAGGCGACGGCGAACCAGACGGGCGCGTATCTCAGTCGCATCGTGAGGGTCGCGACTGCGCCGAATGCGGCGAGATACAACGCCATGACAACCGCCAACGCAAGCCATGGCAACGGTCCGACGTATTCCCCGATCCACGGCAGGAGCGGCACGAAGAACGCGACGCCGAAGACGAACCCCGACAGGGCGCCGATTCGGATCCGCGGTCGTCCGACGCGCAGGACCGCGTACAGCCCTGCGAGCGACAGCGGAGCTAGGAACCACAGGTTGCGCGGTGGGAACGCGGCGTACATCAGCCCGCCGGACGCGGCCGCCCCGAGAAGTCGCCACGCCCAGCCGGGGAGCCTCACGCAGTCGGCCGCTCGTAAATGGTGACTCCGGCAGCGACTGTCCGGACGCATTCGGGCAGCCGCGCGCCGGGAGCGACGTCAGGGAGCGCCGGGACACGCGATCTGGGATCGGTGGACCAACGCTGCACGCCCGCATGAGAGGCGGCGACGACGAGTTCGTCGACGTCCCATACCGCGTAGTGGGCGGGCGCACCCGGCACGAGCGTGCCGGTGAGCCCGTCGTTGATCCCTCCGGCGCGCCAGCCGCCACGAGTGCAGGCGGCGAACGCGGCGCGGGGCGAGATCGCGTTGGTGGGCGTGTGGTGGTGCGCCGCGGCACGAATGGTCGCCCACGGGTCGATGTCGCAGACCGGTGCGTCACTCGAGAACGCTAGGGCTACTCCCGCTTTTGCCAGGCCCGCGAAGTTGTTGAGCGTCGGAGCCCGGTCACCGAGCCGCTTGACGTACAGGGCGTCGTCGCCGCCCCATTCGTCGTCGAACAGCGGCTGCATGCTCGCGACCACTCCGCATCGTGCGAACACCTCGGCCTGCTCCGTAGTGACCATCTCGGCGTGTTCGAGACGATGGGCGCATCGTGCGAGCGCGGGCGTGCCCAGTTCGTCGGCGACGAGGGTCATCGCGGCCGCGACAGCCGCGACGGCGCCGTCGCCGATCACGTGGAACCCGGCCTGCACACCTGCGAGTGTGGTCGCGCGCAGATGGTTGGCGACGGACTCTTCGTCGAGGTAGCTCACGCCGAACTCACCCGGTGCATCGCTGTACTCCGTGCTCAGCCACGCGGTGCGTGACCCCAGCGCGCCGTCCACGAACAGGTCACCGCCGATCCCGTCGGCACCCATCGCGGAGACCACGGCGCGTGCCTCCTCCAGCGTGCTGACCGGCTGACCCCAATACCGGCGGACTGTCACACCGTGCTCGAGGTCGGCGAGCGAGCGGAAGTCGTCCACCCCGCTGATGTCGGGACCGCCGTTCTCGTGAACGGCGACGACGCCGCGCGCCGCGGCGTGATCGAGCGCCTTGATCTGCGCGTCGTGGCGGGCTTCGGGAGTGATCAGTGCACGCGCCGCCGCACGGACACGATGGTGGGCGTCTGCGACCAGCGGTCCTTGCGCATCAAAACCGGTGACGGCCTCGATACCGTGCACAAGCTCCCGAAGCGCACTTGAAGCCGCTGCCGAATGCTCGTCGACACGCGCCAGGTAGACGGGGCGCCCACCGGCGACCCGATCGATGTCGGCGGTGGTGGGCGGCATGTCGTCGTCAGGCTGATCGCCGGACCACGTGGACGCGTCCCAGCCGAGACCCCAGACGATCGCCTGATCAGAGTCGGCCACGTGCGCGGCGAGCCGATCGAGACAGTCGGTGCGGCTCGTGGCGTCCGTCAGGTCTAGACCGGTCAGCCGAAGCCCCATGTCAGTCAGATGAACGTGCGAGTCGACGAACGCCGGTGCGACGAAGTGACCTTCGAGGTCGATCACCTCTGCGTCAGGGTGGAGTGCCCTACCCACATCGTCGGTCCCGACCCAGACGACAACGCCGTCGGTGATCGCGAATGCAGTGGCATCGGGGACGGCCGGCGAGGAATAGACCATTCCGCCGACCAGAAGCTGTGTGGTCACGCCCTCGATTGTGTCAAAGGGTCGGCGGGCCTGCCGTCAGGGTTGGGTGACCGGCGACTTCGGCAGCCGGGGCAGGTCGATGTAGACGCTGCCGTCTGGATTGCGCGGCGTGACGTCGACCACATCGGACGTCTGGTCGACGACGTCGCCCTCGACGGATCCGTCCACATAGCGACGGCCCATTCCGCCGGGAACTCCGGCCACCATGAACGAGGTGCGCCGGAGGAGGCTCCGCTCAACGGCAGGCGCAAGCATGCGGCGGACCGGTGGTGTCATAAGAACAAGTCCGACAACGGTCGAGACCACACCTGGAAGGATCGTGAACAACGCTGCACCGGCGAACAGCGCTGTGTCGGACGCAGGTTCCCCGTCTGTCGGTTCGCGTCGGGACGCTCGCCGCAGGTCAGCGGTGAGTCCACGAGCGCGGCGGCCCAGCACAGAGAAGCCGACTGCTGCGGCGCCCAGGGTGATCAGCAAGGCCCACCCGAAGCCGAGGAAGTAGGTCAACGCTGCGAATGCCGCGATTTCCACCACGACGTAGCCCGCGAGTAGAAGCCTGATCATGTCCGTGTCTCCCTCGTGCGTCGTTGGGACACTGTCGTGTCACGTGCGCTTGTCTGTACGTACAACGCCTGCGTCCACAAAAGAGTTCCCTTCGACTCGCTCCGCTCGCTCAGGGCGAGCCCGCGTCTCTGGCACGTCAGCTCTCAGTGCGCTCCTCGATGTCGCCTTCGGCGTCGAGATACACGCGGCGGAGTTCGTCGAGGAGTTCGGCGGGAGGCTCATGCCACATGTCGCGCTCCACGGCTTCGAGGAGCCGCTCGGAGATCCCGTGCAGGGCCCAGGGGTTGGACTGCTGCAGGAACTCGCGGTTGGTCTCGTCCAGAACGTACTGCTCGGTGAGCTGTTCGTACATCCAGTCGGCGACGACGTCGGTTGTGGCGTCGTAACCGAACAGGTAGTCGACCGTCGCCGCCATCTCGAAAGCGCCCTTGTACCCGTGGCGTCGCATTGCCGACAGCCAACGGGGGTTCACCACGCGGGCGCGAAACACCCGTGAGGTCTCCTCGTGAAGTGTGCGAGTGCGTACGGAGTCGGGGCGGGTCGAGTCGCCGATGTAGGCCTCGGGGTTCGACCCGGTGAGGGATCGGACCGTGGCGATCATCCCGCCGTGGAACTGGAAGTAGTCGTCCGAGTCGGCGATGTCGTGTTCGCGGGTGTCGGTGTTCTTCGCGGCGACGGCGATCCGGCGGTACGCCGCACGCATGTCGTCGACAGCGGCGACACCGTCGAGGTCGCGGCCGTACGCGTATCCGCCCCATTCGGTGTAGACAGCCGCGAGGTCGTCGTCGGTACGCCACTGCTTCGAGTCGATCAACTGGAGTAGCCCGGCACCGTACGTCCCAGGACGGGAGCCGAACACCCGGGTCGTCGCGCGTCGTGCATCGCCGTGCTCGGCGACAGCCGCCCGAGCATGTGCTGCCACGAAGTTGTCGGAGTCGGGCTCGTCTGCGTCGGCGGCGAGGCGCACTGCGTCGTCGAGCATGGTGACCACATGTGAGAAGGCGTCGCGGAAGAACCCCGAGATCCGGATCGTGACGTCGATGCGAGGCCGTCCGAGTTCGGCGAGCGGTACCAGTTCGACGCCCGTGATGCGGCGGGACATCTCGTCCCACACGGGGGCCACACCGAGGAGAGCGAGGATCTCGCCGACGTCGTCGCCCGAGGTCCGCATCGCGCTGGTCCCCCAGACCGACAGTCCGACAGACGCCGGATACTCACCGTGGTCGGCGAGATAACGCTCCACGAGGGAGTCGGCCATCGCGCGACCGGTCTCGAAGGCCAACTGGGAGGGAACCGCCTTGGGGTCGACGGAATAGAAGTTCCGGCCAGTCGGGAGCACGTTTATCAGGCCGCGGAGCGGTGAACCGCTTGGCCCCGCCTCGATGAAACCGCCGTCGAGCGCATGGAGCACCTGGTCGATCTCGCGACTCGTCTGTCGGAGCCGGGGAATCACTTCGGTGGCGGCGAAGGTGAGAATCTTCTCAACCTCGACCGGATGACCGACTGATGCCGCGGTGACGGTCTCAACAGACCAGTCGCCCGCTGCACATGCCGACACGAGGTCGCGAGCGATCTGCTCCACACGATCGACGTCACCTCGTGACGAGTCGTTCTCGACCAGACCGAGTGCTTCGCGCAGACCCGGGAGGCTCTGCGAACCACCCCACAGCTGGCGGGCCCGGAGCATGGCGAGGACGAGGTCCACTTCGGTCTCGGCGTCAGGCGCCTGACCGAGCACGTGGAGACCGTCGCGGATCGCGGCGTCCTTGATCTCGCAGAGCCATCCGTCGACGTGCAGGAGCATGTCGTCGAACACGTCTTCCTCCGGGCGCTCCGCGAGGCCGAGGTCGGCGTCCATCTTCGCGGCGGTCAGGAGGGTCCAGATCTGCTGTCGAATCGCCGGCAGCTTGCCCGGATCGAGTGCGGAGATGTTCGCGTGTTCGTCGAGGAGCTGTTCGAGTCGGGAGATGTCGCCGTACGACTCGGCGCGGGCCATCGGCGGAATCAGATGGTCGACGAGCACGGCGTGCGCCCGACGCTTCGCCTGAGTGCCCTCGCCGGGGTCGTTGACCAGGAAAGGGTAGATCAGTGGGAGGTCACCCAGCGCGGCATCGGTGCCGCAGTCCGCCGACATGCCGAGGGTCTTGCCGGGCAGCCATTCCAGGTTGCCGTGTTTGCCGACGTGGACAACGGCGTCGGCGCCGAAACCCCACCCGTCGGTGTCGGCCCGAGATGCGAGCCAACGGTAGCTCGCCAGGTAGTGGTGACTCGGCGGCAGGTCCGGGTCGTGGTAAATCGCGACGGGATTCTCGCCGAAGCCGCGGGGCGGCTGCACCAGCAGGACGATGTTCCCGAACGTCATCGCGGCGATCACTATGTCGCCCTCCGGATTCGCCGACCTGTCGACGAAGAGCTCGCCGGGCGGCGGACCCCAGTGTTCGATGACCGCTCCGCGGAGACCTTCTGGCAGGGTCTGGAACCAGCGTGTGTAGTCGGCCGCCCCGACTCGGATCGGATTCGCAGCCAGCGCGTCCTCCGTCAGCCAGTCGGCGTCCTGGCCTCCGGCGTCGATCAACGCGTGCATAAGTGCATCCGGATCGTCAGCATCCGGGGTCGCACCGAGACCCGGCACGTCGTCGGCGACCAGGTAACCGGCGTCGCCGAGCGCCCTCAGCAGGTGAACAAGGCTGCGGGGGGTGTCGAGGCCGACAGCGTTGCCGATTCGTGCATGCTTCGTCGGGTAGGCCGACAGCAGAAGCGCGATACGGCGCTCAGACGCGGGAAGGTGACGCAGCCGAGCGTGCCGGACGGCGATGCCTGCGACACGTGCGCAGCGCTCGGGGTCGGGCGCGTAGAACGGCAGTCCATTGTCGTCGAACTCTTTGAACGAGAACGGCACTGTGATGATGCGGCCGTCGAACTCGGGCACTGCGACCTGGCTCGCGACGTCGAGCGGCGACACCCCGTCGTCTTGCGACGCCCAATCGTCGCGGGACGACGTGAGGCACAGCCCTTGCAGGATCGGAATGTCCAGGGCTGCGAGACGTTCGACGTTCCATGCTTCGTCGTCGCCGCCTGCGCCCGCGGTGGCCGGTGTCGTGCCGCCGGCAGCGAGCACGGTCACGATCAACGCGTCGAAGGCGCCGAGATGGGCGATCAGATCGTCGTCGGCTGCCCGCAGGGACGCGCAGAAGACAGCTTGCGCGTCCGCTCCGTGACTCTGGATCGCCGTGCACAGGGTGTCGACGTACTCGGTGTTTCCAGCGAGATGCTGGGCCCGGTAGTACAGGACGCCGACCCGCATCTCGACTGCGCTCGATGAGCCGGAAGACTCGCTCGATGAGCCGGACGGTGTGCGTTCCAGGATTCCCCAGGAGGGAGTCTCGACGGGCGGAGCGAATCCGAGGCCGGTGAGCAGCACGGTGTCGGACAGGAAGTTGTGCACGGCGGCGAGGTTCGCGTGACCGCCCGCGACGAAGTAACTGTGGGCCTGGGCGGCGACGCCTGTCGGAACGGTCGACATCGCCATCAGATCCGGGTCGGGGTTGAGTTCACCGGAGAGGACGATCACCGGCACCTGCTGAGCGAGGACCGCGTCGAGTCCCTCTTCCCATGCACGGCGTCCGCCCAGGATTCTGACGACGACAAGATCGGCGCCGTCGATGAGAGCGGGGATCTCGTCGAGCAGGATGCGGCTCGGGTTCGCGACTCGGTAGTCCGCCCCGCAGGTCGCGGCGGTGCGCAGATCGGTGTCGGACGTGGACAACAGCGTGATCACGGCGTACTCCTCGCCGGGAATACGCGCCCGGCATCGTGGGGACGGCCGAGGCTTCTCGGCCTGACGACGTGGGTCTGGCTCGGAACGGCGTTTGAACACCGGCTCCTCACAGTGGCGCGACCGCGCCGGTTTCGCACCGGCTTCCACATCGAGTTCGACGCTCATCGTAGTCACCCGAAGTGAGCACTAGGCTGAACGGGTGAGCATTCCCGCAGACCGCTGCCCCGGCGTCTTCCGGACCCACCAGGCCGCTGACGGCGCCCTGGCCCGTATCCGGGTGCCCGGCGGCGTGATCACTCCCGGTGCTCTCGACGCCGTCGCGCTGGCGGCTGACGAGTTCGGAGACGGCAGCATAGAACTGACAGTTCGCGGAAACCTCCAGGTCAGGGGCATCGCCGAGAAGGATGTCGTGGCGTTCGCAGAGGCCGTGATCGCGGCAGGTCTCGCGTCGGACTCCGACCACGACAGAGTCCGCAACGTGATCGTCTCTCCGTTCAGCGGCCGGGTCGGCGGGCTCGCGGACCTGAGGCCTCTCGCGGATGCACTCGTCGACGCCTTGGTGGCCGCCGACTGGTCGTCGTCGCTGTCGGGGCGGTTCTGGTTCGGCTTAGACGACGGCCGCGGCGACGTCCTCGCCAGGACGACGGACGTCGCGGGTGTCGCGGTCGACTCGGACCACGCTCTTGTCGTGATCGGCGGCTCACACGTCGTCGGACCGGTACCGCTGCACGACCTTCCCGATCGGATGGTCGCTGTGGCTCGGGCGTTCCTCGACGTCGCCGACGGCGCGTGGCGGATCTCCGATCTCGACGAGGACGGTCGCGCCACGTTGTTCGCCACCCTCGGAGCATCGGCCGAGGAGTCTCTCCCGGCGCCACGCCATCCCGAACCGCGTGTCGGATGGTTCGACCAGGCCGACGGCCGCGTGATGCTCGGCGCGGTTGTGCCGTTCGGCAGCCTCACCGCCGAACAGGCGCGCTACGCGGCAGCGATCGGCGTCCCGGTGTCGGTCACGACCGAACGCGAGATCCTGATCGGCGACCTCGACGAGGCCGTCGCCGAGACCGTCGTTCGAGTGCTCGCTCCCCTAGGTTTCATATTCGACTCCCGATCGCCGTGGACCACGCTCACCGCATGCACGGGATCACCCGGCTGTGCGAAGTCGGCCGCCGATGTCCGTGCCGCAGTACGCGAGCACGTCGCGGACCTCGACCCGGACGCCGACGCACCGCCGCACGAACACTGGATTGGATGTGATCGTGGCTGCGGATCTCCGGCTCGGACCCATGTCCGTGTCCTCGCAACCGCCGACGGCACCCTTCGACGTGTCGACTAGCTCCTCCTGTCGCGCCCTGTCGTTTGCCGAGCGCTCTCGTTTGTCGAGCGCAGTCGAGACTGCGTCGACGAACCGAACCCCAACCGCGTCCGGTCAGAACGGGGGCGTCTCGACTGCGCTCGACGTGCTGGCCAGTCGTTCCCGTTTGCGGCGGTTGTAGGCCCGCATCCGCATGCGGTACCGGTGTTTGGCGTCGGTGGGCGTCCGCGGGCGCCCCGGATCCGACTCGGCAGCCGGCCGCGAGGTTGTCGGGGCATCGTCGTGCACGCACGGGAGGAGCCCCAGTTCGGGCAGCAGCCAGTGGTTCAACGCCCGGGACCGGACGGTGATCCCTTCGGGGGTGGTGGTCTCGGTCCAGATGACTCCGTTTGCGTCGACTATCTGATCGTCGAGCCAGCCGTCGACAAACGTCTTCAAACCGTGGTGGAACCGGCACTTCGGATTGAGGTTGCACGGACACGTCGGACCACCCACGGCCGGGTCGTCATGGTTGTACTCCGCGACATGATCCAGATCGCACCGGTAGGCGGGCATATCGCACCCCGGGTGGGTGCACCTGCCGTGCACCGCCCGCACGAGGGCGTCGCACGCCGCGGTCGGCCGGTACCCGTTCGACGCTTGCGACGCTCCGCCGAGCAGATCGGTGACGTCGAGATCGCGAACTACGGTATCGGTGTCGGCGGCGATGTCGCGAGCATGCTCGGCAGTGATCGGCCCGAACCCATCCAGGTAGGCGGGGATATCGGACTCCCCGGTCAGAGACTCCCGCCGAGCCACCACATGCAGCACGACAGTCGCCAGACGCGCCGCAACATCGACGCCCGCACGCGACGGGCAGTCGTCGTGGTCGCACTGGCAGGCGAACACCTTTCCGGTGAGCAGGGCGATCACCGCGTCCGAGCGGCGCACAGCCTTGCCGCGCGGATCATCGGCGCACACGCCCGCGATGATTGCATCGATCGAGTCCTGCGCCAGACGGACGTCCTCAACCGATCCCGTCACCCGCAGATCGGCCAGAGTCCCATCAACCGGCTCGACCACAACCTTCTTCCGAGGCTTGGCAGCCTCACGAGCTGCCTGGGCGGCATCGGCATCGTGTTCGGCGACAACAGCAGCAACGATCTCGGTCACACGTGGCCCGGTCAGGTTACCCGCGCCACGGAGTCGGTCGGCGGCCTCTGCGTCGATCATCGCGAGGACATCGGTGTCGATGACCGCAGCAGTCTGATCGAGCGCGAGACGGAACTGCTTGGGCGTGAGGAGACCCCCACGCAGCAGCACGCCAATCGCCGGGACACGTTCCATGCACGAGACAGCCTCGTCGACGAACTTCTCCCCGGTGCGCTGACGAACCCCACGCACGGTCGCGTACGACGCGGCGACCTGACACAGCGGGTCGTACAGATTGGTGAACGCGCCCGCCGCCCCGCAGACCTGGTCGAGGCGACGCTGGTACACGCGGTAGATCGCCTCGTACTGATCCCACAAGACCATGCCCTGGAACAGATCAGACCGTGCAGCGAACAGCATCAACGCCGCATCAGTGGCATCCGACCCTTCAGCGAGGTCCGGCAGCACCATCCGGAAGACGAACATCCCGTCTTCGACGGTGAGCGTGGCCCCGGCCTGATCGGCAAGTGCGGTGTTCATATCAACCCCTTGATTCGAACGTACATTCGATCTTAATCCGACATTTCGGTGTGGTCAATAGCTTTCTGGCCGAATCTGCGACTGGCTGTGCCACTGCTCCCGCGGCGGACGTCGCCGAATAGGGGATGGTGTCGTCGGGTGGTGTTGACCGGACGGTGTCACGGTCGCGGGCTTCTACCCTTCGCTCCACCTCAATCTGGCCGACGACTTCCGGCGTCTGGGCGCGTTCGACGCCGCCCGCGAGCACCTGGCGGCGGCGCGCACAGCGTCGTCTGAACTCGGATCAGACGGGTACGGCCGAATGATCAGGCAGGCGATCGACGAAGTCGGCACGGCTGTGGATGCAGGTGACACCGCGCCCCGCGCGTCGGCGCCAGGCCCGACCTGATTCCGCCACACGCAGCCCGCGTACCCACGGCAGTGTCCGTGCACGGGCACTCAGTAGTGTCGAACGCACTATGACGGACTACATCCGAGACGGCGCGGAGATCTATCGCCAATCATTCGCAACGATCCGCGCGGAGTCGGATCTGGCCCGCTTCCCGGCCGACCTCGAACCGGTGGTCGTGCGCATGATCCATGCGTCGGGTCAGACGGACCTCGCAGCTGACGTGGCCTTCTCCCCCGGTGTCGTCGCCGCCGCACGAGGCGCACTCGAAGCAGGCGGACCGATCCTGTGCGATACGAATATGGTCGCGTCCGGCGTCACCCGCCTCCGACTGCCTGCCGACAACGATGTGCGTTGCCACCTGCGCGAACCTGGAATCTCTGACATCGCCGAACGGATCGGGAACACCCGCACGGCGGCGGCGCTCGAGTTCTGGCGCGACGACCTCGAGAGGTCTGTCGTGGCGATCGGCAACGCGCCCACTGCCCTGTTCGCGCTGCTCGACCTGATCGACGACGGTTGGCCTCGCCCCGCGGCGATCATCGGCGCACCCGTCGGATTCATCGGCGCCGCCGAATCGTGCGCCGCACTCGCCGCGCGCACGGATCTCGAATTCATCACCGTGACCGGCCGACGCGGCGGATCTGCGATCACCGCGGCCGCTCTCAACGCACTCGCGAGCCCCGTCGAATGAAGGACAGTCGAATGAACGGCAAACTGTGGGGTGTCGGACTCGGCCCAGGTGACTCCGAACTCGTCACGGTCAAGGCCGCGCGCATCATCGGTGAGGCGGACGTGATCGCGTTCCACTGTGCGCGGCACGGGAATTCGATCGCCCTGTCGGTCGCGCAGCCGTACTTGCGTGAAGGCCAGATCCACGAGCGTCTCATGTACCCGCTCACGGTCGAGACCACCGACCATCCCGGCGGATACGCCGGCGCGATGGCCGACTTCTACACCGAGAGCGCGGCGCGTCTGGCCGAACATCTGGATGCGGGGCGGACTGTTGTTGTCCTCGCCGAGGGCGACCCACTCTTCTACAGCTCGTACATGCACATGCACAAACGTCTCGTCGAGCGCTTCGACGCGGAGATCATTCCGGGTGTCACATCGGTGAGCGCGGCGTCGGCGGCGGTCGGTATCCCACTCGTTGAGGGCGAGGAGACGCTCACCGTGCTCCCGGGCACCGCCGAGCCCGGCGAATTGATCGCGCACATGCGCTCGGGCAAGGCGCTGGCGATCATGAAACTGGGACGCACGTTCGTGAAGGTCCGTGACGCCCTCGCGTCGGCGGGCAGGCTCGACGAGGCCTGGTATGTCGAACGCGCATCAACCGAGCGGCAGCGTGTTGAGCGTGCGGTCGACGTCGATCCCGAATCCGTCCCGTACTTCTCTCTGATCGTTGTTCCGGGTGGACGCAACAACCCCTACGCGGGACAGTCGGGTGCGCGTGCCGGTGAAGTGGTTGTGGTGGGACTCGGGCCGGGCCCCGTCGAGCAGACGACGCCGCAGGTCGCCGCGGAGATCGCCGCGGCGACCGACCTCGTGGGGTACACGACGTACCTTCGTCGGATCGCACCTCGGCCGGGTCAGCGGGTGCACGCCAGCGACAACCGGGTGGAGGCCGAGCGGGCCGAGTTCGCTCTGGACCTCGCCGCCCGAGGGGCACGGGTGGCCGTCGTGTCGTCCGGTGACCCCGGGGTGTTCGCGATGGCCTCGGCCGTCAGCGAAGTGGCGGCCGAACCGCGGTGGCACAACGTCGCAGTACGGGTCGTGCCGGGAGTGAGCGCAGCTCATGCAGTCGCCGCCGCCGCCGGTGCTCCACTCGGTCACGACTTCGCGGTGATCTCGTTGTCGAACCTACTCAAACCGGATGCCGTCATCGAAGACCGGCTGCGGCATGCGATTGCGGCGGATCTCGCGGTCGCGATCTACAACCCGGCGTCGTCGAAGCGGACCGAGCAGATCCTTCGCCTGAAGGAACTTCTGACGGAATCAGTCCCGGCCGATCGGGTGATCATCCAAGGGCGCGACGTCGGCGGACCCGGCGAGAAGGTCACCGTCACCACGGCCGCCGGTTTCGACCCGTCAACCGTCGACATGCGCACTCTGTTGATCATCGGTTCGTCAACGACCACCGCGGTCTCTCGAACAGCCGGCGACTTGGTGTTCACACCGCGTCACTACAGCTGAGCCTGCAGCCATTCCACAGCCTCGTCGACTGTACAGACGCGCTGGATGCCGTCAGATTCTCCGGGGCGATCGACGACGATCACCGGCAATCCGAGTTCGCGGGCGGCGGCCAGCTTCGCCGAGGTCAACGATCCGCCGCTGTTCTTCGTGACCACGACCTCGATCCGATGCCGACGCATCAGGTCGAGTTCGCCGTCCAGCGAGTAAGGCCCGCGCGAGCGCAGCACCTCATGGTGTGGCGGCAGTGTGCGCTCGGGGGGATCGACCACCCGAATCAGAAACCACGAATCCGCGACGTCGGCGAACGCCGACACGTCCTGACGGCCGGTGGTGAGGAAGACGCGGCGCCCGCCCACGACAGCGGCGGCGGCGTCGATTGTCGGGACCCTCGTCCAGTCGTCGCCCGGCCGTTCGACCCATTCGGGTCGGGTGAGTCGAAGGTGGGGTACACCCTCGTCGGCCGCGGCCGCGTGCGCGTTAGGCGTGATCCGCGCAGCGAACGGGTGCGTCGCGTCGACCACGGCACGAACGCCGTTGTCCCGCATGAACTCCGCGAGGCCACGCCGCCCACCGAAGCCGCCGATGCGTACCGCGCCGACGGGCAGCCGCGGCGATGCGACGCGTCCTGCGAGTGAACTCAGGACGTCGACACCGTCGTCGACGAGAGCCTTCGCGAGAGCTCGAGCCTCACCGGTTCCGCCGAGGATCAGCACATCAGCCATCGGTGCGCAGCTTGGTCATGCGTGCCTGCGAGTACAGGTAGCTGTCCACGAGGTCTGGATGTGCGGCGCCGTCGAGTGCACGTCCGATGAAGATCACCGCCGTCTTGGTGATGCCGGCTGCTGCGAGCGCCGTGGGGAGCTCGTTGAGCGGTGCGCGGACCACCCTCTGATCGTTTCGCGATGCGAACGCGACGGTCGCCGTCGGACAGTCCGCCCCGTAGGGCTCGGTGAGGTCCTCCACGATCTGCTCGGTGCGATGAGCCGCCAGGTGGAGGGCGAGCGTCACGCCGCTGCGTCCGAGGGTCGCCAGGTCCTCGCCCGGAGGCATGTCGGTCGACAGGGTCGAGACTCGCGTGATCAGAAGGCTCTGGCCGACGCCGGGCACAGTCAACTCGGCGTCGATCGCGGCCGCTGCTGCTGCGAACGCTGGCACACCCGGCACGAGTTCGTACGGGATGTCGAGCGCGCGGAGACGGCTGAGCTGTTCAGTCAAAGCCGAGTACAGCGAAAGGTCGCCCGAATGGAGACGTGCGACGTCGTGTCCCGCGGCGTGAGCCTTCGCGATCTCGGCGACGATCCGCTCCAACGGCATCGTCGCCGTGTCGATCGTGGCGGCACCGTCGGGCAGGCGATCCAACAGTTCTCTCGGCACGAGGGAACCAGCGTAGAGGCAGGTCTGGCACTCGGCGAGGCGCTGCGCACCGCGGACCGTGATCAGGTCGGCCGCGCCGGGGCCGGCACCGATGAAGTAGACGGTCACGAGGGTTCGGCTCCTGATTCCTTGACGGCCGACCATTGGACGATCGGGAGTGCGGGACGCCATGCCGTCGACCGTCCCAGCGGTGCGGCCCGTTCGACGCTGACCCTGATCAGGTCCCCACCGTGTTTGCCGACCGCCTCCACGAGGAGTCGTTCGGTCTCGAGGGTGACCGCGTTGGCGACGATGCGGCCGCCGGTTCGCAGGGCCGACCAGGCGGTGTCGAGGACTTCCGCGGTCATCCCCCCGCCGATGAAAACGGCATCGGGGGTTGGAGCGCCGGCGAGAGCGGCGGGGGCGCCGCCGCGAATCTCGTAGCGGTCACCGACCCCGTGCCTGCGCGCATTGGACGTGGCGACGTCGGCGCGGTCGGCATCCGATTCGAAGGCGACGACTCGTCCCGTGCGTAGTTGCCGCAGCCATTCGATGCCGACACTCCCCGATCCCGCGCCGACATCCCACAGGAGGCATCCCTCCGCCGGCGCGAGAGCACTGACCGTGAGAGCTCGGACAGGTTGCTTCGTGAGTTGTCCATCGTTCACGAAGTGGCTGTCGGGCAGTCCCGGTGCCCGGGAGACCGCCGGACCGATACAATCGACGGCGACGACGTTGAGCGCAGGCGCCCCGTCGTTCCAGACATCGGCGCGGCCGGTGACGACTTGTTCGTCGACCCCGCCGAGATCGCCGAGGACGGTGATCGTGGACGAGCCGAAACCGAGTGACCGGAGCAGTTCGGCGACCTGCGCAGGCGTGGACCCGTCGCGTGAGAGGACGAACAGACGGGCACCGTCGGCGAGGTGGAGCGCAAGCGTCTCGACGGGCGCCGTCACCAGGCTGACGACAACCGTCGATGCGAGGTCCCAACTCAGTCTGGCTGCAGCGAGTGACACGCTCGACGGCGACGAATGCACAGTCACCCGGTCGGGTCCGACAAGCCGTACGAGCGACGCCCCGACGCCGTGGAACATCGGATCACCGCTGGCCAGGACGTGGACGACGTCGGCGCCGCCGATCGACGCGGCCAGCGAGGCGAGATGCTCGGACATCGGACTGCGCCAGGGCGTCCGCGCAGCGGGGAGGTCGGCCGGCAGCAGGTCGAGCTGCCGAGCCGAGCCGTACACGTCAGTGGCCGCCTCCAACGAGTGCCGGGCGGTCGGCGACAACGACTCCCAGCCGTCGGCGCCCATGCCGACGACGACGAACCGACCGGTCACCGCGGCATCCGCCGCCAGATCGCGCGTGGCACAAAACGAGTGGCGAAGCCGACAAGACTGAGCCTACGTGGAATCCACACTTCGCGGCGCCCTCTGCGGTATGCGACTGCCACCGCGTCGGCGACGTCGTCGGGCGTCAATGACATCGGTGCCGGCTTCACGCCGGACTCCATCAGGTCCTTTGTCATCGCACCGATCACAAACCCCGGACGGGCGAGCAGCACTCGCACACCACTCCCGTGCAGGGCGTCGGACAGTCCACTCGCGAACCCGTCGAGGCCCGCCTTGGTGGAGCCGTAGACGTAGTTGCCCTTGCGGACCCGCACGCCGGCGATCGACGAGTAGACGATGATCGTCCCGGACTTCTGTCGGCGAAGCGCCACCGCCAACGGTGTGATGACGCTGATCTGCGCGTAGTAGTCGGTGTGGGCGATCTGCAGTGCGTGTTCGACGTCCGTCTCGGCGCGCGCCGCGTCACCGAGGATGCCGAACGCGATGATCGCTGCTTCAATCGGACCGTGATCAGCAACGATCCGGTCGACGAGCATGGAATGGCCGGCCACGTCGTCGGCGTCGAAGTCGATCGTGTGCACGTCGTCGGCACCCGCCGCGAGCAAGATTCGACTCTCGACGGTCAGGTCGTCGGGGCGTCTGGCCGCGAGGACCACACGTTTGCCGGAGGCGAGCCTGGCAGCGGTGGCGACGCCGATCTCACTGCGTCCGCCGAAGAGCACGATGGTTCCCACTCCTGCAGTATTCCAGCGTCTCTGCCCTGCTCGACGATCGGGCGGCGTCTGGTCGGAGAACTTCGCTTGAGTGCACCCTCCCCCTGCTCGAGGACTGGTGGGGTGGAGAGAGCCACTAGTCTCGATCCATGCCTCGTACTCTCGCCGATCTGAGTCCCGCCGCCGATGAGTTGCTGGCCGCGTATCACCTCGCCACCCTTGCGACGAGCCGCGCGGACGGCACTCCGCACGTGTGCCCGGTCGGATTCACCATCGACCGCGACGCAGGCGTCGCCCGGGTCATCACGTCCGACGACAACCAGAAGGTGAAGAACGCAGAACGCGGCGAGTACGCAGCCCTGACACACGTCGACGGTGCACGGTGGCTCACTGTCGAGGGACCCGCCCGCGTGCTCCGCGACCCGACGTCTGTGCGCGACGCAGAGGCCAGCTACGAGGCGCGCTACCGCAAGCCACGCCCCAATCCCCGCCGCGTGGTCATCGAGGTGACCGTGACACGAGTGATGGGTGCGGCGTCGATGTTCGCCGGCGAGTAGTACTCGGCTAGAAGTCCCACTCCAACGCTTTGGCGAGACGCCCGATGCTCGCGTCGATCCCGAGCTCCTCGACGAGGGCTCGCAAGCCGTCCGCGTCATCAGGCTGCGTGGGCAGGCGATCGTCGGGCCTGCTCTCCACGGTGTCGGCATCGGTTCGGACCGCCACCACTGTGCGCGCCGCTCGCAGATAGTCCTTCGAGTCCTGGATCGAATTGCGGGCTCGGGCCGCCATCGTCGACTCCGGCTGGTATGCAGCCGCCTCAAGGGTGTCCAGGTCGCCGAACGCCGTGATGAGCTTGGCTGCGGTCTTCTCCCCGATTCCCGGGACTCCAGGCAACCCGTCGGACGGGTCGCCACGCAGTATCGACATCTCAGCGTATGCCGTACCTGCGCGTTCGGCGGGCACTGCGTACTTGGCGGCCACCTCCATCGGACCCATCAGCTCGGCATTGCGCAATCCGCGTCCAACGTAGAGGACACGCACCGGAACCGGGTCGTCGGCCACCACCTGCAGCAGGTCACGGTCGCCGCTCACGACGAGCACGGCGTCGTCGGCCTCGGCGAACGCAAGAGTTCCGATCACATCGTCGGCCTCACACCCGACCGCTCCCGACGTCGTGATGCCCGCACACCGGAGAACGTCCATGATCATGTCGACCTGCGGCGTCAACGTGTCGGGCACTTCTTCGACATCCGGCGCGCCCCCGGAGCCGGCGGTCGCGACTCGGTGTTCTTTGTACGAGGGGATCAACTCGGTACGGAACGACGGGCGCCAGTCGAGGTCGAGGCACACGACCAGCCTGTCGGGACGATGATCGGTGACCAGCGCGGCGATTGTGTCCACGAACCCGCGGACGGCGTTGACGGGTCTCCCATCCGGCGACGTCATCTTCTCCGGGAGAGCGAAGAACGAACGAAACCACAGGCTGGCACCATCGAGCAGCATCACTGATCCGGTCATGGGAGACAACTGTTCCACACTCCGCCGACATCCGACCGCCCGAACCTGTCCCTCGGTCGACCCGCGTAGCCTGGCGGCATGGCAGAGACCGCAGACCGATTCCCCTCGGACGTGTACCGGCAGAGACTGCGGCGCGCCACCGACCTCACCGCGGAAGCCGACGTCGACGCGTTGATCGTCGGCACCGGACCCGACTTCCGCTACCTCACCGGATCGACTGCCGACACGTTCGAACGACTCACCGCGCTCATCGTCCCCGCGGGTGGCGATCCGCGCGTGGTCACCGCGAGGCTCGAACTCGCCGCACTCCGGGAGTCCGCCATAGGCGACCTCGAATTGTCGGTCGTGGACTGGGTCGACGGCCAGGATCCATACCAGCTGGCGATGGCCGGCCTTCCGGGCGACGCGCGAATCGCGGTCTCCGACTCGCTGCCCGCACTCCACCTGGTCCCGCTAGCTGCGCGGACGTCGACCCCGCCCGAGCTGGCAACCGAAATCCTCCGCGAACTGCGGATGATCAAGGACGACGCCGAACTCGACGCACTTCGTCGCGCAGGTGCCGCGATCGACCGAGTCCACGCTCGAATGGGCGAGTTTCTTCGGCCCGGTAGGACCGAGGCCGCTGTCGCCGCCGACATCGACGCGGCGATCCGAGCCGAGGGGCACACCGAGGCGGAGTTCATCATCGTCGGATCCGGACCGAACGGCGCCGACCCGCACCACGAGCAGTCCGACCGCGTGATCAGCGTCGACGACATCGTCGTCATCGACATCGGTGGGCCCGTGCCACCGGGTTACAACTCCGATTCGACGCGCACCTACTGCTTCGCTCCCCCACGACCCGACATCGCCGACGCGTACGCCGCGTTGGAACGGGCGCAGGCGGCGGCCGTCGCGGCGGTCCGCCCCGGCGTGACCGCCGAGACCATCGACGCTGCCGCCCGTCGGGTTCTTGTCGACGCCGGTCTCGGAGACCACTTCATCCACCGGACCGGACATGGGATCGGTCTCTCCGTGCATGAGGAGCCGTACATCGTCGAGGGCAACAGCGACGTCCTCCGCGAAGGGATGGCGTTCAGTGTGGAGCCCGGCGTGTACGTGACCGGTGACTGGGGCGCCCGTATCGAAGACATCGTGGTCGTCACCGCCGACGGCTGCGAACCGCTCAACAAGCGACCACACGGACTCGTCCAGCTCGGCTGATCTCCCAGCCCGTGCCGAAGACGCGAATCGGCCCGAACCCACGTCGGGTTCGGGCCGATTCGTCTGTCACCGGTCAGTTGACGGGACGGGACACCTCGTATGTTCCATCGGAGTCCTTGACCGTGACGGTCACATGCTTGTTCTCGCCGTTGACCTTGACTGAGCAGGTGAACGTCGTGCCCGACTCCACCTTCTGACCATCCGGGCAGCTGACGTCCTTGACATCGGAGATCCCGTAGCCGTCGGGTTCGGGCTGCGTGAGGATCTTCTGCACACCGTCTTGGACGGCACTCTGTGACAGCCCACCCTGCGCCCACTTCGGCCAGACGAATGCTGTCAGCAGAACGATCGCCGCCACCACGACCAGGCCGCCGCCGATGATGGCGATGAGCTTGCCCTTGCCGCCCTTCGATCCCGGTGCGCCGGGCGCGGCGAGGTTCGAGGCATTCGGATCCAGAGTCGCGTTCAGATCGACGCCACCGGGGTAGGCGGGCGCTCCGTACTGCGGCTGGCCTGGTGCACCGTGCGCGGGAGCACCATATTGCGGAGCACCGTATTGGGGCGCACTGTTCTGGGGCTGCCCGGACGCTCCGTACTGTGGCTGGCCGAATCCCGGCTGCCCGGGTGCGGCCGGCTGCGGCGTCTGCCCCGGCGCACCGTACTGCGAAGCAGTCGGCGCTCCATACTGGGGCTGCGCCGGGTTTCCGTACTGCGGAGCCTGGGCGTAACCGGGAGCCTGGCCGTACGCCGGCGGCTGACCGTACTGGGCCTGACCATATTGAGGCTGACCGTATTGGGCCTGTCCCGCGGCCGGCTGTTGGTAGCCGGGAGCAGGTGCCTGGGGTGCGCCAGGAGCCGTGTACTGGGTCGTCGGTGCGCTCTGCTGCGGCAATGGCTGATTGATCTCGGTCGCGGGCAGCGGCTTGTTGAGCTCAGTCGGTTGAGCCGGCGCAGGCGTCGCAGGAAGCTGCGAGATCGTCGTAGCGTCTGCATGCTCATCGTTCGTCGACGTGTCGGGGCGCTCGACGATCGATGTCGCGTCGTTGTTCGCGTCGGGCTCAGGCGCGTTCGCGCCCGCGTCGGTCGGCTCGTTACCAGTGGTCATCGCAGACCTCTCCTCATCGATGGGGAATGCCCGTTTCTCTATCGGGTGTCAGGCTACCCCAGCGCGTACTCCACACCGGGGACGAACGACGGTGTCGCGCAGGTCAGCTGAGCTCCGACGCGACCACCCCGCGGCGTACTCCGGCAACTGCTCGCTTCGCCGTGGCCGCAAGCGGGTCTGCGGGATCCACGCCGAGCCGGATCTGTTCTAACAGGTCGATGACCTGGCGGTTCCACCGGACGAAGTCGCCGGGTGACAACAGGTTCCCTTGCGATCCGGCCGCGCCCAGAGCCTCGCGCAGCGAACGGCCAGACGCCCACGCCGACACTGCGGCGCAGAACCCGGTATCCGGTTCACGTGTTTGAACGACTCCGTGTCGATCCTGGACCCGATTGGTGGCCTCCCACACCTGAATCGTCCCGGTGAGGGCGTCCCGCATCGCGGGGTTGCCCGGCATCGAATCGACGCCCGCACCGTACGACTCGCGTCTTGAGACGAACAGAACCGACGACACGACGGCGGCGAGGTCTGATGGCGACAGACCGTTCCACACGCCGGCCCGGATGCACTCGGCGACAAGCAGATCGCTCTCGCTGTAGATGCGCCGCAGCACTGCGCCGGTCGGCGTCACCCGCAACGAACCCGCGCCGTCGTCCTCGAGATAGTCGAGTTCAACCAGTACACCGACAACAGCGTCGAAGTCGGTCTCCAGTTGGGACGTCCGCTCGTGGACGGCTTTCTCAAGTGCCGCGACTTCACGTTGCACTCGGGCTCGTCGCTCGGACATCCGGTACAGCGCGTCGAGGCCGGATGCCTTGTGCATGGGATGTGTTCGCAGTCTGCGGCGGAGTTCGTCCAGTTCGTAGTCGGGCTCGGCGGCCTTCTTCTTGACCTTGCCGCGGGGCCGCTCGATCCCGGACTTCTGCAGCGTGGCCGCGATCTCGCGTCTGGCGTGCCGTGAGCGGGTGTCGGCGTTCTTCGGAATGCGGATGCCGCCGAGGACAATCGGCGGGTTGACGAAGTCCGACGTCCCGATACGTCCGACCCAACCGTCTTCGGACAGGACGAGCGGCTTCGGGTCGGCGCCCTTCCACGCACTTTCGAGGACCACCGCGAGACCCCGGTGGCGGCCGGTCTCGACCGAGATCACCTGACCGCGAGTCAACGCCGAGAGATCCTCGGAGATCGCGTGTGCACCGTCGACGCGGCGCACGAACTTCTGGGCGCGTTCTTTTCGGCGGATCTCTTCACGTAGACCCACGTACTCGGTGAATCGTTCCGGGTCGATCCCGTTGCGTCCCGCCGCAGCATCGATCTCGTTGTCGAGCTTGCGGAGTGTCCGGTCGGCGTTGTCGAGCTGACGCGCCTGGCCCACCACCGACCGGTCCGTCTGGAACTGAGCGAACGAGCGACGCAGGAGGGCCCGTGAGCCGTCCACACCGAGGCGATCGATCAGATTCATCGCCATGTTGTATTCGGGAGTGAACGAGCTCCGCAGGGGGAAAGTCCGGGCTCCCGCAAGCCCGGCGACACGTTCGGGCTGCACCTCGGGCGTCCAGACCACGACCGCGTGCCCCTCGACATCGATGCCGCGTCGGCCGGCACGTCCGGTCAGCTGGGTGTACTCCCCTGGCGTCAGGTCGACGTGCGATTCGCCGTTGTACTTCACCAAGCGCTCGAGGACCACACTGCGTGCGGGCATGTTGATGCCGAGAGCAAGCGTCTCGGTCGCGAACACCACCTTGATCAAGCCGAGCGAGAAGAGCTCTTCGACGGCTTGCCGGAAGGTGGGGAGCATACCCGCGTGGTGCGCTGCGAAGCCGCGCCTCAGTGCCCATCGCCAGTCGTCTACGCCGAGCACCTCGGAGTCACCCGGTGCCAGTTCGGCCAGATGCGCATCGACTACCGCATCGACTTTCGCTACCTCTTCTGGTTCGAGCAGGTGCAGATCCGAGCGCAGACACTGCGCAAGTGCGCCCTCACAACCGGCTCTGGAGAAGATGAAGTCGATTGCCGGAAGCAGACCTTCGGCTTCGAGGTTCGCGATCATGCGGGGCCGGTTGACTCCCCCGGTCCTGTTGCCACGTCGCCTGCGTTCCCGAGACAGGCGATCCTCGTACCCGCCGACCGCGTCCGGACTGAGCATGCGGTGTTTGATGTATCGCGACAGTTCCGAGTTGACCTGCCTCTTCCCCTTGTCGTCGGCTCCACGCCTGCGCCTGTCGAAGAGTTCGAACATCCGGTTCCCGACAAGCATGTGCTGATGCAGAGGCACCGGGCGGTGCTCATCAACGATGACGGCGGTGTCGCCGCGGACCGTGGTGATCCAATCGCCGAACTCCTCGGCGTTGCTGACCGTCGCCGACAGGCTGACGACCCTCACGTTCTGGTCGAGTCCCAGGATCACCTCCTCCCACACCGCACCGCGGAAGCGGTCCGCCAGGAAGTGCACCTCGTCCATCACGACGTGGGAGAGGCCCCCCAGCGCCGTGGAGTCGGCATAGATCATGTTGCGCAGCACCTCGGTCGTCATCACGACCACCGGCGCCGACGAGTTGATCGAGTTGTCGCCGGTCAGCAGGCCGACGTTCTCATCGCCGTGCACCGCGACGAGATCGTGGTACTTCTGATTGCTCAGCGCTTTGATCGGTGTGGTGTAGAAACACTTGCCACCCTCGGCGAGCGCCAGATGGACGGCGAATTCTCCGACGATCGTCTTGCCCGCGCCGGTGGGAGCACAGACGAGAACGCCGCGGCCGTCTTCGAGGGACTGGCACGCCCGACGCTGGAAGTCGTCGATCCCGAAGTCGAGTCGGGAGGTGAATGCGATCAGTTCTGGTCCGGAGGCCGGTGCGTCGGTGCTCATCCCCTACAGGATCTCATCGAAAGCCGAATCCGCGCGAACGGAATTCCGACTCCGCGTGGCGCCGATCGGGCCGGATGATGCGACCTGCGTCGGAGCGGGGACCGCGGACGCGGTCTCACGGTCGAGCGGAGACGCCTCATCGTCGGAGAGGTCGGCCCAGTCGGGATTCCGTTTCGCTTTGCGCTTGTCGTGGATGCGCGCGACCTGGATTGCGAACTCGAGCAGCACCGTGAGCGCGCACGCGAGTGCGAGCATCGTGAACGGGTCCTGGCCCGGGGTCACGATCGCGGCGAAGACGAACATCGTGAAGATCAGGCCGCGCCGCCACGCTTTGAGCCGCTTGTAACTGACGATGCCCACCATGTTCAACGCGACGATCAGCAGAGGCAGCTCAAAACTGATGCCGAAGATGATTAGCAGATGCAGCATGAAGCTGAAGTACTGGTCGCCGGACAGGGCCGTCACCTGGACATCCTGCCCGACGGTCAGGAGGAACTCGAACGCCTTCGCGACGACGATGTAGGCGAGCACTGCGCCTGCGACGAACAGCACCGCGGCAGCGGAGACGAAGCTGACCGCGTACTTGCGTTCGTTGGAATGCAGGCCGGGTGTGATGAAACGCCACAGTTGGTAGAACCAGATCGGACAGGCGATGACAATGCCGGCGGTCAGTGCTACCTGCAGCCGAAGCATGAACTGGTCGAACGGACCGGTTGCGAGAAGGCGGCACGACCCGTCCGGGGTAAGCGTTGCGCGGACGGACGGATCGAGTTCGCAGTAGGGGCCGCGCAGCAACTCACCGAGCGAAGAGATAGGACCGGGGCCGTGCGTGTACCAGATGAACCCGAAGATCGTGGTCAACACGATCGCAGCGAGTGACAGCAGCAGCCGGTACCTGAGCTCGTACAGATGCTCGGCCAGCGGCATCGAGCCGTTCGGATTGGTCTTACTGCGCCGCTTGCGCGGATCGAGTCGACGGAGGTTGATTCCCACGCGAGTGACAGATGGCGGCTAGGCCGACTTCTTCTTCTCGACGTCCACGTTCACCTCGACAGTCGGCTCCACCGCGGGCAGCTCACGAGGAGCGTCATCGGCAGGCTTCTTGTCTGATCCGTCATTGGCCATCTCGGCCATCTCGGACTTGAAGATGCGCATCGAACGACCGAGTCCACGTGCAGCCTCCGGCAGCTTCTTCGAGCCGAAGAGCACAACGAGAACCACCAGAACGATTGCCCAGTGCCACCAGGAAAGGGCGCCCATGACCAAAACCTCCACACGATAAACAGATGTCCCCTCCGACTCTACCCGCCGCGCGAGATTTCGCCGGATGTGTGTCACGAGTCGACGCGTGAAGGTCCTCCACCTCCCGCGGACCGACGTGCACCGACCGGGTTGTTCGGTCAGTATCGGGCGCGAGCCGAGACCGCCGTCTTGTGAACCGCCGCAGCCACGTCATCGGCTTCGCCCGCGAGGAGCCGGACTCGGCCGCCGAAACTGCGGAGGAAGCGTTCCAGCCACTGGGCCGAGCCGTAATGGAGGACGGCGACGATCGGGCCGTCGGGTTCACCGTTCAGCTCAGTCTCGGCCTCTGCGGCGTAGTACTCCAGCAGCCAGAGCGCATCCGGTTCGATCTCGACACGCACGGTCGGCAGATCATCGGTCAACGACGACGTTCCGCCGATCGGTTCGAGATTGGCCGCACGTTCGGGAGGTGCGGCCGGCTCGTCGAGCTGTTCTGCCGAGTACACGCGATCGAAGCGGAACAGGCGCACGCCGCCGGACGTCCGGCACCATGCCTCGAGGTAGCTCTGCCCGTCGATCGCCTGGATCATGATGGGATCCACGACTCGATCGGACACCTCATCGCGGCTCGGCGTGTAGTACCGGATCGCTAGCGCCCGACCGGCGGCGACCGCGGCCCGGATCGTCCTGTGGACGGGATCATCGGTGACCGGACCCGGATCGCCTGCTGCCGCGAAAGGACGCAGCGTCTCCCCGACGGCGGCTTCGATCTTGGCCATCGCACGGCGGACCGCGTCCGCGTCGACCGCACCGGCGTCGAGAAGCATGCGCAGGGCGATGAGCAGGACGTTGGCCTCGGCACCGGTCAGGCGCAACGGACGGTCCATGCCTGCGGTGAAACCGACATGCACCCAGCCACTCGAGAACTCGATGTCGATCAAGTCGTCGGGCATGTAGCCGGGGAGTCCGCACACGAACAACTGCTCGAGGTCCTTCGTGAGCTGGCGTTCGGTGAGACCGAGATCGGCCGCCGCGACCGACAGTTTGATGCCCGGCCTGGCCAGGAAGTACGGGACCATTGCCAAGAGCCGGGACAGTCGGGTGGGTGCTGCTGCAGGGTTCATCGGGCCACCTCCATCGCGACGAGTCGATCGAGTTCGGCGATCACCTCGGCGCGCAGGTCCGCGGGTTCGAGGACGACGGCGTCGGCGCCTGCGTCGAGCACAGCGCGGATCACGGCGGACGGTGAACGCAACTCGATATCGACGACGTCGCCTTCGTCGCCGGACAGCGAGCGAGGAGTCGTGGTGGTCGCGAGTCGGCGGAGCGCGTGGCCGCGGTCGGCTGCCAACCATATCGACGCCGTCGCACCGGACGCGCCGTTCGCTCCCGAGACGGCCGCCTCGACGAGCGCGTTCAAATCGACGTCCGTCGGCACGTGCACGGAACCCCGATCGGACGCGGACGCGACGTTCTCCACTCGGGAGAGCCGGAAGGTTCGAGTGGCGTCGCGGTCGAGGTCGTGCCCGACGACGTACCAGCGGCCACGATTGCCGACCACACCCCACGGCTCCAGCCTGCGCTCAGCTCGTCCCTTCGAGGTCCGGTGTGTGAAGGTGACCGACTGTCGCGCCTCGATCGCGCCCAGCAGACCACGGATGGTCGCCTCCGACCCCATCGACTTCGTAGCTCCACCCGACATGACAGCCAACTCGTCCGGCGACGCGACTTCGACGCCCGCGGCACGTAGTTTCAGTACCGCGGTCTGCGACACGACGCTGACGTCCGGATCGCGCCAGACAGCGGCGGCGGCCGCGACGGCAGCGGCTTCGTCTGCTTCCAACGACACGGCGGGCAGCGCGTAGTCGGCTGGCTTGATGCGGTAACCGTCGTCCGCGGACAACGGATTGCGTCCCGTCTCGACGGGAATCCCCATCTCACGGAGCTCGTTCTTGTCCCGTTCGAGCATCCGCTTGAAGGTGTCGTCGGTCTTGTCGGGTGCGTCCTTGTACCCGATCACGTTCTTCCGCAGATAGTCGGCGGTCACGTACTGACGTGCCGACATCAAGCAGATGACGAGGTTGAGCAGGCGCTCGTTCTTTCCGGTGGCCACGCGGCCATCGTAGAGGCTAGAGCGACGAGATGAGCCGATCGACGCGCTCGTCCACATTTCGGAACGGATCCTTGCACAGAACAGTGCGCTGTGCCTGATCGTTCAGTTTGAGGTGAACCCAGTCGACAGTGAAGTCACGCTGCGCCTTGGTCGCCGCCGCAATGAAGTCGCCACGCAGTTTTGCGCGCGTGGTCTGCGGTGGCGTCGTGACGGCGGCGTCGATCTCCTCGTCGGTGACCACCCGTGCGGCGAGCCCTTTGCGCTGCAGAAGGTCGAATACGCCACGACCCCGACGGATGTCGTGGTAGGCGAGGTCCAATTGGGCGATCTTCGGGTCGCCGAGGTCCATCGAGTACCGGTCTTGGTAGCGACGGAACAGCTTCTGCTTGATGACCCAGTCGATCTCGGTGTCGACACCGCTGAAATCTCCCGACTCCACGGCATCGAGCGTGCGACCCCAGAGGTCGACGACCCGGTCCATCACCGGATCAGGGGTGCGGTTCTCCAGATGGATCACAGCACGTGCGTGGTATTCACGCTGGATCGACAAGGCGGTCGCCGTGCGTCCCCCTGCCAGGCGCACCTCCCGTCGGCCGGTGGTGTCGTGGCTGATGTCGCGGATCGCCCGGATCGGGTTGTCGAGCGCGAAGTCGTGGAACGAGATTCCCGACTCGATCATCTCCAATACGAGCAGGGCCGAGCCGACCTTGAGCATCGTTGTGGTCTCGGACATGTTCGAGTCGCCGACGATCACGTGCATCCGCCGGTACTTCTCCGCGTCCGCGTGCGGTTCGTCGCGCGTGTTGATGATGGGACGCGAACGTGTAGTGGCCGACGACACGCCCTCCCAGATGTGGTCCGCGCGCTGCGAGAGGCACAGCCGGGTCTCTTGACCGACCGTCTGAACCTTCCCTGCGCCGCAGATCAACTGGCGCGTCACGAGGAAGGGCAGCAGCACGTCCGACACTCGACCGAACTCGCCCATCCGATTGACCAGGTAGTTCTCGTGGCAGCCGTACGAGTTGCCCGCCGAGTCGGTGTTGTTCTTGAAGAGATAGATGTCGCCGCCGATCCCTTCATCGGCCAACCGCTGCTCGGCGTCGACGATCAACTCCTCGAGGATCCGTTCGCCGGAGCGGTCGTGAGCGATCAGTTGCGCCACCGAATCGCATTCGGCCGTCGCGTACTCGGGATGCGACCCGACGTCGAGGTAGAGTCGCGCGCCGTTCTCCAAGAAGACGTTCGACGACCGGCCCCACGCGACGACACGACGGAACAGGTACCGAGCGACTTCGTCCGGGCTCAGTCGACGCTGCCCCTCAAAGGTGCAGGTGACACCGAACTCGGTCTCGATGCCCATGATGCGGCGTTCCACGTCAGTCCTCTCGAAGCAGTGCAGTCACCCGGTCGTCGGTGAGACGTCGGAACGCTCTCCTCGGTCGGGTGCGGTCGAGGACGGCGGCCTCGATGTCGTCGGCGGTCAATGGCGCCGCCGCCGCGCCCTCGCCGTCGGCGTTCACGGGTGCGAGCGCGAGAGCGGAGACCCGTAACGCTTCGGCGAGGGGCATGTCGGTGCGGTAGGCGTCCTTCATCGCGGCGACAACGGGCTCGGTGGATCCGCCCATCACCAGGAACGACCGTTCGTCGACGATCGAGCCGTCGTAACCGATGCGGTACAGCTGCGAGGGAGTTGCGCTCCCGGCACGAGCGACTTCAGCGACGCACAGTTCGACTTCGAACGGCTTCGCCTGTTCGGTGAAGACCGTGCCGAGAGTGTTCGCATACGCGCTCGCGAGCGATAGTCCGGTCACGTCGGCACGGTCGTACGAGTACCCACGCAGATCCGCCAGCTGGATCCCGGCCTTGCGGAGACTCTCGAACTCGTTGTACTTGCCGACGGCCGCGAACCCGATCCGGTCGTAGATCTCGCTGATCTTGCGCAGGGTGTTGGACGGATTGTGCGCGACGAACAGCACGCCGTCGGCATACGTCACGGCGATCACGCTCCGGCCGCGTGCGATTCCCTTGCGCGCGAGCTCCGAACGGTCGCGCATGATCTGCTCGGCGCTCGCATAGTACGGAAACGTCATGCGTCATCCTCTCGGCTGCGCTGGAACCGTCGGTCGACGACGGCTTGGGCGGCAGTCGCTATCTCCGCCTCGTCCACTGCGAGCGCACCGTCGTCGTCGATGCGAACCGCGGTCGGGAAGATGCGGCGCACGAGGTCGGGTCCACCCGTGGCGGAATCGTCGTCCGCAGCGTCGTAGAGAGCCTCGACTGCCGCGGAGAGCGCCTCGGCGGCCGTGAGGTCCGACCGATACAACTTCTTCAGCGACGAGCGGGCGAACACCGCTCCCGAGCCAATCGCCTCGTAACCGCCGCGCTCCTCATGTCGAGAACCGGCCACGTCGAACGAGAAGATCCGTCCGCGTCGTTGATCGTCGCCGGACGGCTCGTAACCGACGAGTAGCGGAATCGCCGCGAGGCCCTGAAGGGCGGCGCCGAGGTTGCCTCGCACCATCGACGCCAGACGAGACGCCTTGCCGTCGAGAGTGAGTGGAACACCTTCGATCTTCTCGTAGTGTTCGAGTTCAACGGCGAACAGACGCACCATCTCGATGGCGATACCGGCAGTGCCTGCGATGCCCGCCGCCGAGTACTCGTCGGTGACGTACACCTTCTCAACGTCGCGCGTCGCGATCAGATTGCCCATCGTCGCGCGGCGGTCACCCGCCAGGATCACACCGCCGCGATAGGCGATCGCCACGATCGTCGTGCCGTGGGGCACTTGGTCGAGATTGATCGGCGCACCCGTGAGGGACGCGCCGCCCGGCAACTGATCCGGGGCGGTCACCCGCAAGTACTCGGTGAACGACGAGATGTCGTGTGCTGGGCGGCCGCCGCGACCGGCGATCACTGCCCGCCCTTCTGGACGTAGGCCTTCACGAAGTCTTCGGCATTCTCTTCGAGGACGTCGTCGATCTCGTCCAGCAGATCGTCGGTCTCCTCGGTGAGCTTCTCGCGGCGTTCCTGACCGGCGGCTCCGCCACCGATCACATCGTCGTCACCTGCGCCGCCACCGCGGTTGGTCTGCTCCTGCGCCATCTTCGCCTCCTGGAAAGGATCGTCGTGTGATCAACCCTACCGGTGCCGCACCGGGCCGGAGGCCGCGAACCGCCGGTTTCAGCCCGCTGTGAGCTCCTCGACGAGAGCAGCTGCCGACGTCGCGGACTCCAGGAGCTCACCAACGTGCTTTCTGGTGCCGCGCAACGGTTCCGGCATCGGGATACGGACCAGGTTGTCCGACCCGACGTCGAAGATCACCGAGTCCCAGCTCGCGGCCGCGATATCGGCGCCGAATCGCCGGACGGACTCACCGCGGAAGTACGCCCGGGTCGACTCGGGCGGGTTCGCGACCGCGGCCAGCACCTGCTCTTCGGTGACGAGACGCTTCATCGAGCCCCGCGCCACCAGCCGGTTGTAGAGCCCCTTGTCGAGCCGGACGTCCGAGTACTGCAGATCGATGAGCTGTAGGCGCGACGCCGACCAGGAGAGTCCTTCACGCTGGCGGAATCCCTCCAGCAGGCGGAGCTTCGCAGGCCAGTCGAGGACGTCGGCGCATTCCATCGGGTCGCGTTCGAGCTTGTCGAGCACGTCAGCCCAGGTCGCGATCACGTGCGCGGCACGTTCGTCGCTGGAGTTCCGGTCGTTGTGGAACGCCGTCACCCGCGCGAGGTATTCGCGCTGTAGTGCCAGACCGGTCAGTTCACGACCGTCGGCGAGGGCCACCGTCGCTCGCAGCGTCGGATCGTGACTGATCTGGTGCACGGCGTCCACCGGCCAGGCGAGTGCCAAATCGGACAGGTCGACGCCCGCCTCGATCAAGTCGAGGACCAGAGAGGTGGTGCCGACCTTGAGGTACGTCGCGGTCTCGGCGAGGTTCGCGTCGCCGATGATGACGTGCAGACGACGATACTTCTCCGGATCCGCGTGCGGCTCGTCCCGCGTATTGATGATGCCGCGCTTGAGTGTCGTCTCCAGCCCGACTTCCACCTCGATGTAGTCGGCCCGCTGCGACAACTGGTAGCCGGGCTCCTCCCCGCGCTGCCCGATACCGACACGGCCCGAGCCGGTGATCACCTGGCGTGACGCGAAGAACGGCATCAGCCCGGTGATGACGGCTTCGAACGGCGTATCGCGTCGCATGAGGTAGTTCTCGTGAGTGCCGTACGAGGCACCCTTGCCGTCGATGTTGTTCTTGTACAACTGCAGGCGCGGAGCCCCTGGCACGCTGGCGACGAATCGCGCGGCCTCCTCCATGACGCGCTCCCCCGCCTTGTCCCAGATCACAGCGTCGAGCGGATCGGTCACCTCGGGCGCGGAGTACTCCGGGTGCGCGTGGTCGACGTAGAGACGCGCACCGTTGGTGAGGATCATGTTCGCCGCACCGATCTCGTCGGCGTCGATTATCGGCGCGGGGCCCGAATGGCGGCCGAGGTCGAACCCGCGGGCGTCGCGCATCGGCGACTCCTCTTCGTAGTCCCACCTCGTGCGACGGTCACGTCGCGGGACCGACGCCGCCGCCGCATACGCGAGAACCGCCTGCGTCGAGGTCATGATCGGGTTCGCCGAGGGATCTCCGGGAGCCGAGATGCCGTACTCGACCTCCGTGCCGATGATGCGCTCCATGGGGTTCAGCGTAACGGTCAGCGTCGATGCAGTCGCAGGCGCGAGTACACCAGCCCGATGAGCAGCGTAGCCATCAGTGCGAGCACACCGTAGGAGATCAACATGTGCGCGGCCGTCGGCTCCCACAACGGGTACTTCATGCTCTCGGTCTGGGTCGTCTTCACCTGCGCCGCATCAGGATTGATCACCGGGATGTCAACTGCCTGAGCCGCCGCCGTGTATCCCCAATAGGCCGGGAAGACCCACCCCAGCTGAGCTGCGCCGGCCGCAGTGATCGGGAACAGACCGCCGCAGAACACGAGTTGAACCATCACGACGATGACCAACGGCGGCATCGTCTGTTCGTTCGACTTCACCATCGACGAGATCGCGAGGCCGACGAGCGTGCTGACACATGCGAGTGCGGTGATCGCCGCGAACAGCGCCACCGCCGGAGGGAGGAACACTCCGCCTTCCTCCGGAACGCCTTTGAGGGCGAAGCAGATGCCCAGCATGATTGCACTCTGCACGGCGGTGAGAAGGAAGAACACGACGACCTTGGCCAAGAGATAGGCGCCGGGACGCAGGCCGACCGCTCGCTCCCGTTCGAAGATCGGACGTTCGCCGACCAGATCGCGAACAGTCAGGGCGGCACCCATGAAGGCGGCGCCGATCACCAAGACGACAAGAAGTTGAACTGCTTCCACCGAGACCTTCGGCAGTTCACCGGGCCCGGGCAGCCCTACCTCGGCTTTGCCGAAGCCGAGGTCGCCCGGGATCACCTTCGTGAGCAGACCGAGCACGATCGGCAGCAGCAGCAAGAACACCAGATAGCCGCGGTCGGCGAGGATCAAACGGAGCTGTCTGCGGAACACCGTGCTCGCCTGACGTCCACCGGAGGCCTGCGGCACAGTGATCGGCGGGCCGCTCGGTGGCGCTGCAGGCGGCTTCGACGTATGCGGATGTCGCTGCCGGTAGCGCGCCCACGCTGCGTCGGGCTGATCGGCGGTGAACGCGAAGATCTCCGCCCAGTCGGTGGTGCCGAGTTCTGCTCCGACCTCCTTCGGGGCCCCGCAGTAGGCGGTCTTGCCGCCCGGTGCGAGAAGGAGCACCTGGTCGCACAAATTCAAGTACGTGAGCGAGTGAGTGACAACAAGGACCACACGGCCTGCGTCGGCGAGACGGCGCAGTGTCTGCATCACCTGACGGTCGAGCGCGGGGTCGAGTCCCGACGTCGGCTCGTCGAGGATCAGCAGTGACGGGCCGGTCAGGAGTTCCATCGCGACAGACGCACGCTTGCGCTGACCGCCGGAGAGCTTGTCGACCCGGGTGTCCACGTGCTCGGTGAGCTGGAGCTCGCTGAGCACACCGTCGATCACCTGGTCGCGATCGGCCGTGCTCAAGTCGGCGGGCAGGCGTAGTTCAGCCGCGTACCGGAGGGCCTGGCGGAGGGTGAGCTTGCGGTGCAGGACGTCGTCCTGCGGGACCATGCCGATACGGGTGCGGAGCGCCTCGTACTCGGTGTGCACGCCGCGCCCCTCGAACGTGACAAGGCCTACGCTTGGATTTCCGAGTCCGGCGACGATCTTCGAGACCGTCGACTTGCCCGCACCCGACGGACCGATGATGGCCGTCAGCGTGCCCGGCGCGGCGTTGAACGAGATGTCGTTGAGGAGGGTCTTGCCGTCGATGGTGAGACTCACCGAGTCGACCTGGACACCGCCGGCGACCTCGACCTGCGGCCGACCGCGGACGAGTGCCCCGCCGGACATGACGAAGTCGGAGTTGCCGATCGTGACGACGTCGTTCTCGCTCAGCCGGTGAGCCATGACCCGGTGACCGTTGACGAAGGTGCCGTTGACGCTTCCCAGATCTTCGAGGAGCAGCCCCTGCGGACTGGACGAGAGCCGCGCGTGATGCCGCGACGCGAGGACGTCGCTGACCACGATGTCGTTGTCCGGGGTGCGGCCGATCGACTGGACGCCGGACAACGAGATCGTCTCCCGGCCGTTGTTGCGGAGCTCCCCCGGCACCTGGAACACGGCAGAGGCGTTCTGGTGAAGCGCAGCAAGGTGAGGTGCGTTCTGGAGCTCACCGAAACGCGGTGCCGGACGCCAACCCCGCTCGCCCGGCTGGGCCTGGAAAGGAGCCGACTGGGGATACGGGGATGGCCGGGCATGTTGGGATGCCTGGGGATGCTGGCCGCTGAACGGTGCAGAAGCCGGACCGCCGAGAGGCCGGGTCGGCGGCTTCGGCGGAGGGGTCGACGCCTGCGGGGGCTGCTGAGCCCGTTGTGGCCCGGACTGGATCGGTGTGGTCCGCTGCTCCGGAACGAGCGTCTTCGGCGCGGGCGCCTGCGGGGTCAGTTCAAGGGTCGGTCCGGTCTGGCCGTCACCGAGCTGCACACGGGTGCCGGTTCCGACGGTCACGACGTTCTGTCGCACACCGTTCGAGTACATGCCGTTGGTGCTGCCCGCGTCGATGACCTGCCAGCCCTCCGACGCCGACCACTCGACTGACAGGTGCCTGCGCGACACGAGCGGATGGTTGACCACGATCTCGTTGTCGGGCGTCCGACCGAGCGAGGCAGGCGACGTCCGAACGACCTGGGCCTTGCCCTGTCCGACCCGAACTTGCAGCGGAGTGATACCTGGAGTGCTCGTCACCGAATCAGACTAGCCGGTCAATGGCGAGCGCCCCGTTCACCGGAATGACGACGCGGCGTGTCCCGGCCCGGAACGAGTCAGAGGTACTGGCCGGTGTTCGACTCGGTGTCGATAGCGCGACTCGCGCCTGTCCCCTTGCCGGTGACGAGCGTCCGGATGTACACGATCCGCTCGCCCTTCTTGCCCGAGATCCGCGCCCAGTCGTCGGGGTTGGTGGTGTTCGGCAGATCCTCGTTCTCGGCGAACTCGTCGAGGATCGAATCGAGAAGGTGACCGATCCGCAGACCGCGTTGTCCACTGTCCAGGTGCGCTTTGATCGCGTACTTCTTCGCACGGTCGACGATGTTCTGGATCATCGCGCCAGAATTGAAGTCCTTGAAGTACATGATCTCCTTGTCACCGTTGGCATAGGTGACCTCGAGGAACCGGTTGTCGTCGGTCTCCGCGTACATCCGCTCGACAACCCGCTGGATCATCGCGTCGACGCAGGCCTGAGGATCTCCGCCGAACTCGGCGACCTCGTCCGCATGCAGCGGCACGTCAGTCGTCAGGTACTTCGTGAAGATGTCCACGGCAGACTCGGCGTCGGGGCGCTCGATCTTGATCTTCACGTCCAGGCGACCGGGCCGGAGAATAGCGGGGTCGATCATGTCCTCGCGGTTGGACGCGCCGATCACGATCACGTTCTCGAGGCCCTCGACGCCGTCGATCTCACTCAGGAGCTGCGGCACGACGGTCGTCTCGACGTCGGATGAGACACCCGAGCCGCGGGTGCGGAAGATCGAATCCATCTCATCGAAGAAGACGATGACCGGGGTGCCCTCGGACGCCTTCTCGCGGGCGCGTTGGAAGATCAGGCGGATGTGCCGCTCGGTCTCGCCGACGAACTTGTTGAGGAGCTCAGGGCCCTTGATGTTGAGGAAGTAGCTCTTCGCCTCGCTGGAGTCGTCGCCCCGGACTTGAGCGATCTGACGGGCGAGCGAATTGGCGACGGCCTTGGCGATGAGAGTCTTGCCGTTGCCGGGCGGACCGTAGAGCAGCACACCCTTCGGCGGCCGCAGCGAGTACTCGGCGAAGAGATCACTGTGCAGGAACGGGAGCTCCACCGCATCACGGATCTGCTCGATCTGACGCCGGAGACCGCCGATGTCTTCGTAGTCGACGTCGGGGACCTCTTCGAGAACGAGGTCTTCCACCTCGGCCTTGGGGATTCGTTCAAGCGCGTACCCCGCCTTGCCGTCGACGAGCAGCGAGTCGCCGGGGCGCAGTTTGCGTTCGTTCTCACCGCCGTCACCCTGGTGAACCAGGGTGTCGGCCAGCTGCACCACTCGCTCTTCGTCGGTGTGTCCGACGACGAGCGCGCGGCGCCCACCGGCCAGGATCTCGCGGAGTGTGGAGATCTCGCCGACCTCGTCGTACCCGAGTGCTTCGACGACTGTCAGTGCTTCGTTGAGACGCAACGACTGACCGCGTCGGAGAGCCTCGGTGTCGATGTTGGGCGAGACGGTGAGACGCATCTTGCGGCCCGAGGTGAAGACGTCGACGGTGTCGCCGTCGGTCACCCCGAGGAGGACGCCGTAGCCACTCGGCGGCTGACCGAGATTGTCCACCTCTTCGCGAAGGGCGATCAATTGCTGACGCGCCTCCTTGAGGAGTTCGGTCAGCTTCGTGTTCCGGGTGGTGAGCTTCTCGATCCGCTCCTGCGGACTGTCTCCACTCGCACCGGACTCCGCGCCTGACTGCACAGTCGGGGTCATCGGGCCTCCTTCATCGCTACGCCTTCCACGCTACCCGCGTGTCGGACGGCGCTGCACCCGCAGGGTTTCGGTGCCGTCGGCGAGTCGTCGCGCGGTGATCAGGAATGCCGTGTGTCCCTGCATACGGTGTTCCGGCCGCACCGCCAGACCGACGGCGCTCCAATCGCGGACGAACGACTCCCACGCGCGGGGTTCGGTCCAGCACTGGAGTTCACGCAGACCCTCCATCACCTTGGAGAGCTGGGTGACCGTCGCGACGTACACGGTCAGAACGCCTCCGGGCTTGAGTGCCTTCGACACGAGCTCAAGGTGCTCCCACGGCGCCAGCATGTCGAGGATGACTCGGTCGAACTGATCGGCAGGATCATGGTTGGCGAGATCGTCGATGATCAGTTTCCAGTTGTCCGGGGCCCCACCCCAGAACGTCTCGACGTTCCGCACCGCGTGTTCGGCGTGATCGTCGCGCACCTCGTACGACGTGACCGAGCCCTTCGGTCCCACGGCGCGGAGCAGCGACAGGGTCAGCGACCCCGACCCTGCGCCCGCTTCGAGGACCCTCGCACCCGGGAAGATGTCTCCCTCGGCGACGATCTGAGCGGTGTCCTTCGGGTAGATGACCTGCGCGCCGCGCGGCATCGACAGAATGTAGTCGGTCAGCAGCGGCCGCAGCGCGAGGTACTCGGTGCCGTTGGCCGACTTCACCATCGAACCCTCGTCGGCGCCGATCAAGTCGTTGTGCTCGATCCCGCCGCGGTGTGTGTGAAACTGCTTGTCGGGTTCCAAGACCACCGTGAACTTGCGTCCCTTGGAGTCGGTGAGCTGAACGCGGTCGCCTTCGGCGAACGGGCCGGTGGTCGGCATCGGTGGCTGATTCCTAACGGGTCGAGAGCAGGGCACGAACTGCTATCAGCATAGAGTGACGCCCATGGCAGATCGTGAATCGACGGCGACGAGCTATTACGTGCCGCTGTCGGCGCCCGCCGGCGCCGACCCCGAGTTCGAGTACTTCCAGCCCACGGAGGCGACGATCAGCGTCTGGTCGGCTGATCTGCAGCACGGTGGCCCGCCCGCCGGACTGATGATGCGGTCGATGACTCGCGCCGTCGATGACGACGGCCAGCAGTTCAGTCGCGTGACCACGGAGATCCTGGGAGCTATGGGGCTCGGCGTGAACCGCGTCAAGGCCTGGGTCTCGCGCCCGGGCCGCCGTATCTCGCAGGTCACCGCCGAGCTCGAAGTGCAACTGCCCGACGGCGAGTACCGACTCGCGGGCCGGACCGTCGCCTGGCGAATACTGGCGACAGACTCGTCCGCTGCCGCGCACAGTCCCGTCGAACCTCTCACCGCCACACCGGACGAACTGCCTCAGGTGGTCGGCTTCCCGGACGACGGCGACGCTCCCGTCCCGTGGGGTCGCATCGGGTTCATCGGCACCGCGGTCACAGCCCGACAAGAGGGCCGCAACGGGCAGACACCCGCCACGTGGATCAAATCGATGCTGCCCCTCGTCGAGGGTGAGGTGTCGACGAACCTGGTCGCCGTCTTCACCGTCCTCGACGTCGCGAACGGTGTCGGAACCCGCCTTGACCCGACTCAGTGGTCGTGGATGAACATGGACACGACCGTCCACCTCGTCGGGCAGCCCACCAGTCCGTGGCTCGGCATCGACTCCGACCTCGCAGTCGGCCGCGGCGGTTACGGCGCCAGTTTCGCCGACCTCTACGACGTCACAGGTTTCCTCGGGCGATCGGCCCAGACCGACATGATCGTCGACGTTAGCGGCTGACGATCATCAGCCGCCGAGCGTCAGAACCGGCAGGACCGAATGTCGGAAGCGAGGATGGCGCGCACGCCGAGCTCCGACAGATCGTCCATCAACGACTGGTGCGACCTGCGCGGAACCATCGCGCGGACCGCGAGCCACTCCGGGTCGAGCATCGGCGACACCGTGGGCGATTCGAGTCCGGGCGTCATCGCGACGGCGGCGTCGAGCAGCGGCTTCGGGCAGTCGTAGTCGATCATCACGTACTGCTGGCCGAACACGACGCCCTGCACGCGCGCGATGAACTGCTTGGCCGCCTTCGACGGCTCCGCCGACTCCGGGTTCCGGATGAGGACCGCTTCGGAGTCGCAGAGCGATTCGCCGAATGCGGCGAGGTCGTGGAGGCGCAGGGTTCGTCCTGAACCCACCACGTCGGCGATGGCGTCGGCGACTCCGAGCTGAATGGAGATCTCAACGGCGCCGTCGAGACGGATGATCTCGGCGTCGATGCCGCGGGTGGCGAGGTCCCGGCGCA
Organism: Gordonia sp. PDNC005; assembly: GCF_016919385.1. Lineage (NCBI taxonomy): Bacteria > Bacillati > Actinomycetota > Actinomycetes > Mycobacteriales > Gordoniaceae > Gordonia > Gordonia sp. PDNC005. The sequence continues at coordinate 1,712,575 of NZ_CP070351.1, read as the reverse complement.
CCAGGTTCGGGTACGACGTCGCGATCCGCTTTCCTGCGAGGTCGTCGACGGTCCACGTCTGGTCGCTCGGAGCCGCGTACCGGAAGGTCGACGAACCGAAACCCAGCGCGACTTCTTCGATCACCTCGGCGCCGGAGTCGGCAGCCAGGTCGCGACCGGTGATCCCGAGGTCGAGTGTGCCCGCGCCGACGTAGATCGCGACATCCTTCGGGCGCAGGAAGTAGAACTCGACGTCGTTGTTGACGTCGATGACGGACAAGTCCTTCGGGTCGGACCGCTTGCGGTAACCCGCCTCGGAGAGGATCGTGGCGGCGGCTTCGGAGAGCGCGCCTTTGTTGGGGACTGCAACACGCAACATGAGGGTGTTCCTAGAGGTAGCTGGGTCGGCTCAGAGGTACTTGTACACGTCGGCCGGGGTCAAGCCGCGTTTGATCATCATCACCTGGAGCCAGTAGACGAGCTGCGAGATCTCTTCGGAGAGCGAGTCGTCGGACTCATGCTCGGCCGCCAGCCACACTTCGCCGGCCTCTTCGATGATCTTCTTGCCGAGGGTATGGATCCCCGAGTCCAGTGCGGCGACCGTGCCGCTGCCTTCGGGGCGGGACTGGGCCTTGTCTGCCAGCTCAGCGAAGAGTTCGTCGAAGGTTTTCACGTCCCGTATTTTCGCACGCCGCGCGTGACGACGCCCGGTCGGGTTGTCACGTGCTGCGGTGACGCGCCCCCTGAAGAAGTTCGACGGGTCGGCACACGAGGGATCGCCGCCGGTCTTCGGCGCTGCTGGCCCCGCTCAGCCGACGAGATTCATCACCAGGTTGATGGTGCACGCGATGATGACCGTCCCGTACACGTAGCTGACCAGGCAGTGCTTGAGGCTGACGGCCCGGAACGCCGTGTCGGTGATCGATGTGTCAGACACCTGGTACGTCATCCCGAGGTTGAAGGAGAAGTAGAAGAAGTCGACGTAGCGCGGCGGATCATCGGAGTTGAAATCGATGCCGCCGACTCCGCCCTGGTAGTACATGCGGGCGTACTTCTCCGTGTACAGCATGTGCAGCATTCCCCAGGCGGCGACGACCGCCACCACCGCGATGCTCGCGTACACGACTTCGTCGGGCCCGTTCGCCGCGAGCAGGAGCACCCCGACCGTCGCCAGGGTCGCGGCCAGCACCGAGAGAACGGCGATGTCGCCGATCTCCTCGTCTTCGGACGCTTGGGTCGCGTGGTCTCGCGTGGCGGCGGCACTAGCAGGCCAGCGCAGGCTGATCGACCACACGAGATAGACGACCGCGCTGACCAGGAGCACCGACAGCGCGGCGAGCGCCCACCGGTGCGCGGCGAACCCGATGACCGCACCCACCGCGATGCCGACCGCCAGTCCGGAGAGGTACCGCGTCGTACCCGTCGCCTCGCGCACCGATGGCCCCGTGTCGATCAGCGGAGGGCCGCGGCGAGGTCGTCGACGGTAAGGCCGACGAGGGTGTCGCGGAATGTGTACGTGGCCCGAGGCGGGACTGCGATGGCGGACGGCACGATGATCGCCCGAACGCCTGCGGCGAACGTCGCGGCCGCACCGGTCGGTGAGTCTTCCACGGCGAGGCAACGGCTCACCGGCAGGCCGACCAGTTCGGCGGCTCTGCGATAGATGTGCGGTTCGGGCTTACCCGCCTCCACCTCGTCGCCGCAGACCGTCGCGACGAAACGCTCCCGGCCGATCGTGTCGAGCAGGACGTCGGTGACCTCCCGCATCGTGTTCGTGACCAACACCATCGGGATCTCGGCAGCCGCGATCATGTCGAGTGCATCGACGGCCCCCGGTCGCCACGGCGTCCCCGACGCGAAGAGATCGATGACGCGCTGCACCATCCAGGCCTCGTCGGCTTCGAAGTCGCGGCCGGACTCGGGTACGAGTGCCGCGTCGTACACCTTGGTCATCGCGTCGGGTGAACTGTTGCCCATCGTCGAATCCCGCAATGACTGCGTCATCTCAGTACCCACCTTGTCTGCGAACTCGACGAGGACTCGCTCCCACAGTGGTTCGGTGTCGAGCAGCGTGCCGTCCATGTCCCAGAAGACAGCTCCCGGTTGGCCTGCGTCCTCGATCACGTGTGGTCCTCCTGTAGGTGGGGGCGAATGACGTTCCACGCTCCACCCTAGGTGCTTCCGCACACTTCCTGCATGACGACCGGATTCCGTCCCGATCGGTTCCGGGTCGACTCTAAGTGTTGAAGTACTTCGCTTCCGGGTGATGGAGCACAAACGCGTCGGTCGACTGTTCGGGATGCAGCTGGAGTTCCTCCGAGAGTTCCACGCCGATGCGCTCCGGCTGGAGGAGATCGACCATCTTCGCACGGTCCTCGAGGTTCGGGCATGCGCCGTAGCCGAACGAGTAGCGTGCACCGCGATACTCGAGGTCGAAGAACCCCTGCGGCCTGTCCGGGTCGCCGTCGGCCATCGAACCGCCGTCGAACGTCAGTTCGCTCCGCACTCGCTGGTGCCAGTACTCGGCGAGCGCCTCGGTCAGTTGCACGCCGATACCGTGCACCTCGAGGTAGTCGCGGTACTCGTCGCCGGCGAACAGCTTGTTCGCGAAGTCGGCGATCGGCTGGCCCATGGTCACGAGCTGGAACGGCAGAACGTCGACACGGCCGGCGGCGATCGCGTCCTCGCGGGAGCGGATGAAGTCCGCGATGCACAGGAAGCGAGTCCGCTGCTGCCGGGGGAACTCGAAACTGTGCACGACCGGTGACGACGGATCGGGCGACTCGAGAACGTGCACCACATCGCCCTCGCTGACGGCCGGGAAGTATCCGTACACGACGGCCGCGTGGGCGAGGATCCCTTCGGTGGCCAGGCGCGAGATCCATTCGCGCAGGCGCGGTCGCCCCTCGGTCTCGACGAGTTCCTCGTAGTCGGGACCGGAGTCGCCCCGTGTGCCGCGCAGTCCCCACTGACCGAGGAACAACGCGCGCTCGTCGAGCAACGTCAAATACTCGGCGACCGGGATGCCCTTGACGATCCGGGTGCCCCAGAACGGCGGCTCCGGGATCTCGTTGTCCACGGCGACATCCGACCGTGCAGGTATCTCGACGGGAACCTCAGCCGCCTTGCGCTTCGCGGCGATCCGTTGCGACCGCTCCCGACGCGCCTTGCGTTCGGCGACCTTCGCCGCGGCCGCCTTGGCCTCCGGGCTGTCCGGATCGGGTCCCTCCCCGCGCTTGATCGCCATGATCTCGTCCATCAGGGTCAGGCCCTCGAACGCGTCACGGGCGTAGCGCACGTCGCCCTCGTAGATGTCAGCCAGATCACCCTCGACATACGTGCGGGTCAACGCCGCGCCGCCGAGGAGAACGGGGAACTCGCTCTTGCCGCGCGAGTTCATCTCCTCGAGGTTCTCCTTCATCACGACCGTCGACTTCACCAACAGCCCCGACATACCGATGACGTCGGCACGCTGATCCTCCGCGACCGACAGAATCGTGGCGATGGGCTGCTTGATGCCGATGTTGACGACGTCGTAGCCGTTGTTCGACAGGATGATGTCGACCAGGTTCTTGCCGATGTCGTGGACGTCGCCCTTCACGGTGGCGAGCACGATCCGGCCCTTGCCGTCCTCGTCCGAGGCCTCCATGAATTGCTCGAGGTGGGCGACAGCGGCCTTCATCACCTCGGCGGACTGCAGGACGAACGGCAGCTGCATCTGACCGGAGCCGAACAGCTCGCCGACGGTCTTCATACCGGAGAGCAGGGTGTCGTTGATGATCGACAGCGGCGGCACCGTCTCACGGGCCTCGTCGAGGTCGTCGATGAGGCCGTTGCGCTCCCCGTCGACGATGCGGCGTTCCAGCCGCTCGAAGAGCGGCATCTTCGCGAGCTCAGCGGCCCGCGACTCGCGGGCCGACGCCGCCGACACGCCCTCGAACAACTCCATGAGCTTCTGGAGAGGGTCGTAGCCCTTGTCGTCGGGTCCGTCGGTCCCCTGCTCACGTCTGCGGTTGTAGACGAGGTCGAGCGCGGTCTCCCGCTGCTCGTCCGGGATCCGAGCCATGGGCAGGATCTTGGAAGCGTGCACGATGGCCGTGTCGAGTCCCACCTGCACGCACTCGTGCAGGAACACCGAGTTGAGCACCTGGCGGGCCGCCGCATTGAGTCCGAACGAGATGTTCGAGATGCCGAGCGTGAAGTGGATGGTGGGGTGAGCCTGCTTGAGACGGCGGATCGCCTCGATCGTCTCGATGCCGTCGCGCCGGACCTCCTCCTGGCCCGTGGAGATGGGGAACGTGAGGGCGTCGATGATGATGTCCTCTTCGGCGAGGCCCCAGTTCTCGGTGATGTCCGTGATGAGCCGCTCGGCGATGGCGACCTTGTGGTCGGCGGTTCGGGCCTGGCCCTCCTCGTCGATCGTCAGCGCGACCACCGCGGCCCCGTGCTCCACCGCGTGCCGCATGATGCGCGCAAAACGCGAGTCCGGGCCGTCGCCGTCCTCGTAGTTGACCGAGTTCACGGCGCATCGACCGCCCAGATGTTCCAGACCTGCCCGGATGACATCCGGTTCAGTGGAGTCGATCATGATCGGCAACGTCGACGCGGTGGCGAAGCGCGACGCGAGTTCGGTCATGTCCGCGGCGCCGTCCCGGCCCACGTAGTCGATGTTGAGATCGAGCATGTGTGCGCCGTCGCGTGTCTGGTCCTTCGCGATCTCCAGGCACTTCTGGTAGTCGCCTGCGAGCATCGCCTCGCGGAACGCCTTGGAACCGTTCGAGTTGGTCCGTTCGGCGATCACCAGGAAGCTCGCGTCCTGATCGAACGGCACAGCGGTGTACAGGGACGACGTCTCCGACACGTGCTCCGGGGTGCGGCCCTTGGGCTCCACGCCTGCGACCGCCGCGGCAACCTGGCGAATGTGCTCGGGGGTGCTTCCACAGCAACCGCCGACGAACCGCAGACCGTAGTCGCGCACGAACCCGGCGAGCGCTTCGGCCATCTCGGGCGCGGTGAGCGGATATTCGGCGCCGTTTGCTCCGAGGACCGGGAGCCCGGCGTTCGGCATCACCGACACCGGCACTCGCGCATGCTTCGACAGGTAACGCAGGTGCTCGCTCATCTCGGCGGGGCCGGTGGCGCAGTTGAGGCCGATGACGTCGACGCCGAGCGGCTCGATCGCCGCGAGCGCGGCACCGATCTCGGATCCGACAAGCATCGTTCCGGTGGTCTCGACGGTGATGTGCGCGATGATGGGGAGATGGCGGCCCATCTCGTCCATCGCACGACGCGCCGCGATGACGGCCGCCTTGAGCTGCAGCAGATCCTGGGACGTCTCGATCAGGATGCCGTCGGCACCGCCTTCGAGCATGCCGAGCACACACTCCTGGTACGCGTCGCGGATCACTGCGAACGTGGTGTGGCCAAGACTGGGGAGTTTTGTGCCGGGCCCGATGGAGCCCAGGACGTAGCGGTCGGTCCCGTCGGCCGACGGGCCCATCTCATCGGCGACTCCGCGAGCGATCGATGTCCCCTTGTAGGCGAGTTCGCGGATGCGGTCGGCGATGTCGTAGTCGCCGAGGTTCGACAGGTTGCAGCCGAAGGTGTTCGTCTCGACGACGTCGGCCCCGGCTTCGAAGTAGCTGCGGTGGATGCCGGCGAGGACGTCCGGGCGAGTGTCGTTGAGGATCTCGTTGCAACCCTCGAGCCCGAGGAAGTCGCCGTCGACCGTGAGGTCGGCGGCCTGAAGCATCGTGCCCATGGCCCCGTCACCGATCAGTACACGACGCGACATCGCCTGAAGCAATGTCGAGTCGTACGAATCCTGGCGCGAAACGGAGTATGGCATCCCTCCAGCGTAGTTCGCCGTCGAACGCGGTCCGCCGTAGGCTCTTCTCGATGAACTCCCCACGCCCGACCGGTCTGCCCGAACTGCGCCGTCCCGTGATGATCGCTGCGTTCGGCGGATGGAACGACGCCGGAGACGCGGCGACGTCCGCCGTCGAACATCTGGCCCTGACCTGGGACGCAACGGATCTGCGCGAGATCGACGGCGACGACTTCTACGACTACCAGTCGAACCGGCCGACGATCACCACTGTCGACGGTGTGACGCGTCGCATAGCCTGGCCGTCAACGTCTGTCTCGTATGCGCGCCTTCCCGACGCCGATCGAGACGTGGTGTTCGTGCTCGGACCCGAGCCGAATCTGCGGTGGCGGGCGTTCTGCTCCCAACTCGTCGAACTCGCCGAGGCGCTGGACGTCGAACTCGTGGTCATGATGGGCGCCCTGCTCGCCGACACTCCGCACACCCGTCCCGTCCCGGTGTCCGGATCGGCGGAGACGAGCGCCGCGGCAACCCGTTTTGGACTTTCGCCGAGCAAGTACGAAGGTCCTACCGGCATCACCGGAGTCCTTCAAGATGCGTTCGTCCAGGCCGGAGTGCCGTCGATCTCGTTGTGGGCGGCGGTCCCCCACTACATCGCACACCCGCCGAACCCGAAGGCCAGTGTCGCCCTCCTCCGGCGCCTGGAACCCATCGTCGAGCTCCCGATCGATCTCGGTCGCCTCGATCAACAGGCGCGAGACTGGCAGGAGGACGTCGACGAGATGATGTCCGACGACGACGACATGGCCGCCTACGTCCGCGATCTCGAGGAACGAGAGGACGACGAGGCAGGCGACGAGAACCCGATGGTCGAAGTCGACGGCGACGCCCTCGCCGCAGAGTTCGAGAAATACCTCCGCAGGAGGAACGAGGGCTCGGACTAGACCGGTCTAACCGATGCGTTCGATGTCGACGACCGGCGTCGTGATGCGCCAGGTACGGACGTCAGGGTCGTCGGCGGCGGTCACCCAGAACTGCGCGGGCTCTCCGATGACGCACTGCTTGACGCCGATCAGCGGGATGTCCTCGGAGTCGCGACGCAGTTCGCTGACCTCCCAGCGCTGGTCCTCGTTGCGCCCGACACCTGGAGCGCGGAGCAGGGTCATCTCCTCGAAGTCGAGCACGTAGGTCGACGTGTGGGTCATCACCGTCCAGACACCGTCGGAGGTGCCGGGCGGGATCTCGCTGACGCGGGTCATGGCTTCCTACGCACTCGGGTTGATGTCGACGCCGAGGAGGGCGTCGACGGCGGCGGCGATCAGTCCTGGCGCCTCGGTCGACGAACCGATGCCCAGGATGGCGTCGGCGGCCCACGCGTCGACGGCCGCGAGTGCCTTCGGGGTGTCCAGGTCGTTCGCGAGGTGCTGGCGGAGGCGTGCGACGGTGTCAGTCGCGTCGGGGCCGGTCGCGAGGGCGGTGGCACGACGCCAGGTGGCGAGACGACGCTCGCCGTCGGACAGGACTAGATCGGTCCACATGCGGTCGTCGCGGTAGTGCCCGCTGATCAGACCGAGTCGGACGGCGCCGACGTCGACTCCGTTGCGCCTCAACACCGACACCTTGACGAGGTTGCCGAGGCTCTTCGACATCTTCTCGCCGTCCAGGCCGATCATTCCGGTGTGGACGTAGTGGCGTGCGAAGCGGCGCTCCCCCGTCTCGGCTTCGGCATGAGCCGCGGAGAACTCGTGATGCGGGAAGATCAGGTCGCTGCCACCGCCCTGCACGTCGAACGCCATGCCGAGTCGGTTGAGGGCGATGGCCGAGCACTCGATGTGCCAGCCTGGACGCCCCGCGCCGAACGGCGACTCCCATGACGGCTCTCCGGGCCGTCGGATGCGCCACAGGAGCGCGTCGAGCGGGTTGCGCTTGCCCACGCGGTCCGGGTCGCCGCCTCGCTCGGCGAAGTACTTCGCCATCGTCTCTGCGTCATAGCCCGACTCGTAACCGAACTGCTCGGTCGCGTCGATGCTGAAGTACACGTCGGGATAGTCGGCGTCGTCGACGACGTAGGCGGAACCGTTCTCGAGGAGGCGTCCGACGGCCGCGATGACCTCGTCGACCGACTCCATCGCACCGATGTAGTCGCGAGGCGGCAGAACACGCAGCGCTGCCATGTCCTCGCGGAACAGGTCGATCTCCCGGGTGCCGAGATCTCGCCAGTCCACTCCGTCGCGTTCGGCGCGCTCGAACAGCGGATCGTCGACGTCGGTGATGTTCTGCACATAGTGGACGTCATGCCCCTGATCGCGAAGGACCCGATTGATCAGGTCGAACGTCACGTAGGTGGCAGCGTGGCCGAGGTGTGTGGCGTCGTACGGAGTGATGCCGCAGACGTACATTCCGGCGACTGGTCCGGGTGCGAGTGGTGCCACCTGCTTCGACGACGTGTCGAACAGACGCAGAGCCGGTGAGACGCCGGGTACGGACGGGATCTGGGGCGACGGCCACGACTGCATGACCACAACTGTATGACGAGCGGTCGATCAGGCGTCGAACGGGCCGTCTTCTGGTGCACGTGTCAGAACGGCGGCCACGGTATCGCGCGCTCTCCGGGCGGCAACGGCATCGTGCCGCCGTCGACGAGGTGCGAGACGCGCTCCCGCAGAGCGCGGATCTCGTCGGCGGTGATCAATGCACCGAGTCGCACAGTCAACGCGTGGTCGTCGTCCGAGAGGTGCGCGGCCACCCGAGTGAGGTCGTCGAGCAGGTCGGACGGGACTGCCTGTCCCGCCCACCCCCACAGGACGGTGCGCAGCTTGTCGTCGGTGTGCAGGCAGATGCCGTGGTCGATGCCGAACAGCTCGCCGCTCTCATCGACGAGGATGTGACCGCCCTTGCGATCCGCGTTGTTCACGACCACATCGAAGACAGCGAGCCGCTTGAGCTCCGGTGTGTCCGAGTGAACGAGCGCGACCAACGATCCGTCCTCGTCATATGCACGCAGTATCGGGATCACATCGTCGCCGACATCGCCGATCGGTACGAGATCGACCGGATCACGACCGACCGTTTCGTCCGGCACGTGAATCCACCGCTGCAGCATTCCCGGCCCGAGATCGGCGTCTGCCGGTCCGCTCTCGCGGAGCACCGTCTCCGGCACGATGCCCCACCCGAGGGCGTCACTGAGGAGATATGCCGCGACCTCGCGCCCGGCGAGCGTGCCGTCGGGGAAGTCCCAAAGGGGCGCTTCGCCTCGGACCGGTTTGTAGACGCACAACAGCTCATCGGCTCCCACACGGCACGCGAGTGTGAGATTGCTCGCCGTGGGGATGCGACCCAACAATGTCAGGTCCCCGTCGGTGAGGACCTTGAGGATGTTCCGACTCACTCCGGGCGGTCGTCGTCTGAGTCGTCGTCGATGGCGGTCGAATCGTCGTCCACCTGGAAGGATGCGTCGAATCCCGGCATCACTCGCCCGAGCGCGGCGAGCACGTCTGGATCGATGAACTCGTCGGACCGCGAGAACTCGACGTCCCGCTTGTAGCCGTTGCTGCGGGCGCAGATGTGCCCGGAGGCGTCGAGCGGCATGGTGCAGAGCGGGCACAGCGGCCGGCCCGCCGCGATGACCCGCATCGACCGTGCGCTGAACTGGCGGGCGGCGTCGGCGGACAGGAACACCCTGACCGTGTCGGGCCCCTCCTCCGTGTCGTCGAGGATCACGCTCTCGTCGAGCGGCTGTTCAGTGATGGCGAGCAGTTCCACCACCACGGACGACGCTTCGGCGTCCCAACCCAGCCCCATCGAGCCGACCCGGAACTCGGCGTCGATCGGATTGGCGAGCGGCTCGGTGTCGGCGACCTGTTCGGTCTCCGGCGGAACACTCGCGCCGAACCGACGGGCCACCTCGTCGAGGAGGTATCCGAGGCGGTCCGCGAGGATCAGGACCTGCTGCTTCTCCAGCTCGACGCTCATCACCCGCTGGTCCTGTGACACCTGAAGGAAGAACGTGCGGTCCCCCGGCACGCCGACCGTGCCGGCGACAAAACGGGCCGGACTGCGGAATTCATGAATGGTGCGCGACACTGCTACTCCACCTTCCTGCTGATGACTGCGACGCCCTTTGGTCGCAAGGCTACGCGCCCTTGCCTCCGCCGACATCGGCGTCGGTGTGGTGACGCGGCGCAGGGAGCACAAGTGCCCCCGGATTGTTCACGGTGAGCACGTAGGGCCGGTCACGCGTGTACCGGATCACGGTGATCGACGCCGGGTCGACGACGATCCGTTGGAACGAGTCCAGATGCATCCCGTAGGCGTCGGCGACGACACTCTTGATCACGTCACCGTGCGAACAGGCGAGCCAGACGCCGTTTCCGTCGTCACCGCCATGCACTCGGTCGAGTTCGCGGACCGCAGCCGACGCCCGCCGAGAAACGTCTGCCAGTCCCTCACCGCCGGGAAACACCGCCGCCGACGGATGTCGCTGCACTGTCCGCCACAACGGTTCGTCGACGAGGTCGGACAGCTTGCGGCCGCTCCATTCGCCGTAGTCGACTTCGGCGAGCCGCCCGTCCTCAACCTCACTCACACCGTCGAGGTGATCGACGAGCGGTGCGACGGTCTCCGCGCAGCGTTGCAGCGGAGACCGCACCACTGCGTTCAGGCGGCCCGACACCCCGTCGAGGCGTTCGATCAGCGCGGCCGCCTGCGCGCGCCCGACATCGTCCAGAGCCACTCCGGGCGTCCGGCCGGCGAGAACACCCGAAGTATTGGCCGTCGACCGTCCGTGGCGGACCAGTATCACTGTCATGTGCCGACCCTATGTCGCCGAGACGACGCCACCGGCGAGCAGACCGATCACGACGAGGCCGAGAGCAATGCGATAGCCGGCGAACCATGCGAGCGAGTGGTGTGAGACGAACTTGAGCAGCCACGCGATCGACACGTAGCCGAGCACAAACGCGATGCCCGTCGCGACGACGATCTGCGGCCCGGACGCTGTCACCTGACCTTCGGCGGCCGGCTCGAAGGCGTCCTTCAGGCTGAACAGGCCGGACGCGACCACCGCGGGGATTGCGATGAGGAATGAGAAGCGGAACGCCGCGGCACGCTCCATGCCGACGAAGAGACCGGCCGACGCTGTCGCACCCGAACGGGAGACCCCCGGAATCAACGCAAGGCACTGCGCCAGACCCATGGCGATCGCGTCGCGGCGAGTCATCGTCTCGATCGACTTCGACCGTGAGCCGACGCGTTCGGCGGCGATGAACACGAACGAGAACAGAATCAGCATGATCGCGACCACCCACAGATTTCGCGCCGCGGTGCTGATCTGGTGCCGGAACACGAAGCCGAGGACACCGATCGGGATGGTGGCGAGAATCACGTACCAGCCGATCCGGTAGTCGACGCCCCGTCGCTCCGGGTTCCGCAGGCCGCCGAACCACGCCAGGACGATCCGCCAGATGTCCTTGGCGAAAAAGATCAGGACGGCGAGTTCGGTTCCCAACTGCGTGACCGCGGTGAATGCGGCGCCGGCGTCCTGCCCGAACCAGATCTGCGAGACGATCCGCAAGTGTCCGGACGAGGAGATCGGAAGGAATTCGGTCAAACCCTGCAGGGCCCCCAGGACCACCGTCTGAAGCCAGCTCATCGTTTCAGTCACGGGCGTAGATGCTACCCATCACGAGGCGGCAGGCGGCGGTCGCGCAAGATGGAGGACATGCATGTGCGAACCAAGGTGGCGGTTGTCCTGTTGGCGACGACGATGGCGGTGACGCTCGCGGCCTGCGGCGACAACGCGTCGGAGAACGCCGATAACGCGCAGACCGTCGCGCCGGCGGTGGCGGCCGAATCACCCGCGACACCGGCGTCACCCGCGGGTGTGATCGTCCCGCAGGGCGCGGGCATCACAATCGCACAGATCGGTTCGACCACGGCGGTGCTGAACGCCGACGGCCGATCAGTCACGCTGCACGTCCATCCGGGTGCGATGGACACCCCGCCGCCCAGGACGGTGGCACTGCCGGTGACGGGTCTCGTCGATCTGATCGCCGCGGACGGCGCCTTCCTCGCGGTCGGACCAGACGGGTTGATCCGGATCGAGCCCGACGGGACGTTCGAACAATGGCGCGAGGCGATCGACTCACCGCTGTCCGTCGCCGTCGCCGGCGACAAGACCCTGGTCGGCACGGCGACAGGCAAGCTGCTGGTCTACCCCGCAGACAAGCGCGCACCGGAGAAGACGATCGGCGGATTCGTCCGTGTCGACCGCATCCTCGTCGCACCCGACACCGCAGACGGCGTCGACGGTCAGGTGTCCGTCCTCGATCGGGCACAATCGGCGGTCCTGCCCGTCGACATCGAATCCGGTGACCACAAGGCGGCGTTGCGCGCGGGCAACGGCGCGACCAACGCCGTCGTCGACCGGTTCGGTCGGATCATGGCCACCGGAACTCGCGACAACGAGGTCTACGCCTACTACGGCGCGCCGATCGTCATGCGCCTGCGCCGACCGGTCTCTCCGAGCCCGTACGCCCTCGCCTACGACGAGAAGCGTGATCTGCTGTGGGTCTCGTCCACCGGCGTCAATGAGGCCGTCGCCTACGACCTCTCGCGAGGTGACGGCAAGGAACGCGCGCGCATCGCGACCGTCGGCCAGGTATCGGCGATGACTGTCGACCCGGCGAACGGGGGCCTCCTGCTGGTCTCGGCCCGTGGTGACGGCCTCCAGTTCGTGCCGGCCACCGCGACGACCCCCTAACACCACGCGCGCTGCAGCGCTTCACTGTCCCGCAGAACCAGCCAGGAGAAGGCGACATCATGCTGAGCACCGTCAACCGACTGATCTACCCCGTTTTGCTGAAGGTGATGTTCCTTGTTCAACCCGAGCGGATTCATACCCTGATCCACCACGCGATCAGCGTCGCCGGCCGCGCACCGGGCATCCGTTCTCTTCTGGCGACGGTGTTCGCGCCGAAGGATCCGATTCTGCGGAGCACCGTCTTCGGCGTCGACTTCCCCGCTCCGATCGGACTTGCAGCAGGTTTCGACAAGACCGCGTCGTGTGTCAACGCCTGGGGCCAGCTCGGTTTCGGCTACGCCGAGATCGGCACCATCACCGGGCAGGCCCAGCCGGGAAACCCGGCTCCGCGTCTGTTCCGGCTGCCTGCCGACCGCGCACTGATCAATCGGATGGGCTTCAACAATCCGGGAGCCGAAGCGGCGGCCGAGAAGCTCCGCGAACCTCGACCGGGCCCGGTCCGCGCTCCGATCGGCGCCAACATCGGGAAGACCAAGGTGGTTCCCCTCGACGGGGCCGTCGACGACTACCGGGTGTCCGCCCGTCTGCTCGCACCGCTCGCCGATTTTGTGGTCGTGAACGTGAGCTCGCCGAACACCCCGGGCTTGCGTGATCTGCAGGCCGTCGAGTCCCTTCGGCCTGTTCTGGCGGCCGTCCTCGACGAGGCGACGGTTCCGGTGCTGGTGAAGATCGCTCCGGATCTGTCCGACGACGACGTCGACGCCGTGGCCGATCTCGCAGTGGAACTGGGGTTGGCCGGGATCGTCGCGACCAATACGACCATCGGTCGGTCCGGCCTCGCGACCCCGACCTCGGATGTCGACACGATCGGCGCAGGCGGTCTCTCCGGGCCACCGGTCGCCGACCGGTCGCTGGAGGTGCTGCGTCGCCTGTACGGCCGCGTCGGAGGCAGGGTGTCGTTGATCAGCGTCGGCGGAATCGAGACCGTCGACCAGGCGTGGGACCGAATCACCGCGGGCGCCGATCTACTGCAGGCGTACACCGGGTTCATCTACGGCGGCCCAGTGTGGCTCAAGGAACTGAATGACGGCATCGCCGCCCGACTCCGCGCAGGCGGGTTCGCGACCCTCTCCGACGCCGTCGGCTCACGCTCTACGCCCTGACCGACCGCATCCCGCTCGTTGAGCAGCGAACGCTTCCCCTGCTCCTTGAGCGAACGAAGTGAGTCGAAAGTTCCCTCGCCGACCCACGAATGCGTGATCGACCAGACGCTTCGACTCACTTCGTTCGCTCAACGAGCAGTAGGACGTCCTCGTTCGCTGCAACGAGCAGAGGGCTGCGGCGAGTCAATCACTCCTCGCTGGGCAGTTCAAACACGCCGGTGAGGGGTCCGCGGGCGATCGCGCGCGAGAACAGGTTGAAGCCGAGGAACGCGGGCGATGCGCCGTCCGGAAGGCCCAGCGACTCCACGTCGACGGCGTGCACCACGAAGAAGTAGCGATGCGGTCCGTGTCCGGGAGGCGGCCCCGCCCCGACGAACTGTGCCAGACCCGCGTCGTTGCGCAGTGTGACCGCCGCCGACGGCAGGTCGGCGGAGCCCGGAGCCCCCGCATTGGTCGGCAACGACGTCACCGTTGCCGGAATGTCGGCGACCGCCCAGTGCCAGAATCCGGACGCGGTGGGTGCGTCTGGATCGAAGCAGGTCACGACAAAACTCTTGGTCTCCGCGGGAAATCCGGACCAGCTCAGTTGCGGGGACACGTCCTCGCCCCCGGCGCCGAAGATCGCGGACGCCTGTGGTGTCGGAAGTGTGTCGCCGTCGGCGAAGTCCGTTGACGTCACGGAGATCTCCGGCAGCGTCGGAAGCACCGAATACGGGTCGAATGCGGTCACTAGCGTCTCCTTCTCACCCACGTCAGCTGTGACGCAGGAAGTGCTCAAGAACCTTGGTGCCGAACAGGATCGAGTCTACCGGGACGCGTTCGTCGACTCCGTGGAACAGGGCGGCGAAGTCGAGGTCCGGTGGAAGCTGCAACGGCGCGAATCCGAAGCACCGGATGCCCAGCTTGGCGAACGCCTTGGCGTCGGTGCCGCCGGACAGCATGTAGGGCACGGTGCGACCGTCTGCGTCGTGCGCCACGACGGCGTCGTTCATCGCGTCGACGAGATGCCCGTCGAACGTGGTCTCGTACGCGTCGAGATGCGTGATCCACTCCCGCTTGACGTTCGGGCCGATGAGCTCGTCGATGGTCGCCTCGAACTCCTTCTGCCTGCCCGGGAGCACACGGCAGTCGATGACGGCCTCCGCCTGCTGCGGGATCACGTTGGCCTTGTAGCCCGCCGACAGCATGGTGGGGTTCGCGGTGTCGCGCAGTGTGGCGCCGATGATGCGCGCGATATTGCCGATCTTGAAAAGCGCTGTCTCCAGATCGGGGGTCTCCGGACTGAAGTCGAGGCCCGTCTCCTCCGACAGGGCTTTCAGGAACTCCGACACCGACTCGGTCATCACGAGGGGGAATCGGTGGGCGCCGATGCGCGCCACGGCGGACGCGATCTCCGTGACGGCGTTGTCCGAGTGAAGGAACGATCCGTGGCCGGCAGTCGCATCACAGGTGAGCCGCATCCATGACAGGCCTTTCTCGGCCGTTTCGACGAGGTACAGCCGACGCACGGTTCCGTCTGGGCGATCGACGGTGAGTGAGAAGCCACCGACCTCGCCCACTGCTTCGGTGATTCCGTCGAACAGGTCGGGTCGGTTCTCGACGAGCCAGTGCGAGCCCCAGGTGCCGCCTGCCTCCTCATCGGCGAGGAAAGCGAACACGATGTCACGCGGCGGCACCGTGCCGTCTCGTTTGAATTGACGGGCCAGGGCCAGCACCATGCCGGCCATGTCCTTCATGTCGACGGCGCCGCGTCCCCAGACGTAGCCGTCGCGGATCGCGCCGGAGAACGGGTGGACGCTCCAGTCCTCGGCCTGGGCCGGAACCACATCGAGGTGGACGTGGACGAGCAGCGCTCCGCGACTCGAGTCGGAGCCTGCGAGCCGAGCGAAGACGTTTCCGCGACCGGGCATGCCCGACTCGATGTACTCCGTCTCGTAGCCCACCTCCTGGAGTTGCTGCTCCACCCAGCGGGCGCATTCGGCTTCGCCGACGGTCGTCTCCGGCACTCCTGTGTTCGATGTGTCGAACTGGATGAGGCGGCTGACGAGATCGACTACTTCTTCAGTTGCTTGAGGGGTCGTCACACCCCCATTACTAGGGGATTTGGGATCTCACGGCAACCTTGGTTATGGTTATGCGGCGCAAGCGAAAGCGAGCGCGACAATTTCATACCTGAACGAGTCCGAGTGGCGGAATGGCAGACGCGCTAGCTTGAGGTGCTAGTGTCCTATTAACGGACGTGGGGGTTCAAGTCCCCCCTCGGACACTCTTCAACGACTCAGGCCCTTCATCAATTGATGAAGGGCCTGAGTCGTTGGTGTCACCTCACCGAACGCGGCGGAGTCCGACCTCGTCGCAGAGGGACGTGAAGCCGTCCTCACCGAGACCGTCGACCGGACCGACGACTCCCGGACTCCGCCCCAGTCCGCGCGCGAGACGCTGCGCGGCGACGGCCATCAGTTCCGCGGTGACGCTGTACGGCGACGGTCCGTCGACCTCCACTTCGCTGAGGACGCGTCCCGTGTCGTCGCGGGCCACCGCTACGGCGAGTCCCCTCACCTTGGCGCGTTCGGTCTCGTCTGGTCCGCCTGCGGGACCAGACGTGCGCGACAGGACGCCGGACAGCACGCGACGCCCGGCAGCCGACCGGGCGGACATCGCTGCAGCGAACGACGCGGCCTGCATCGGACGAGCGAGACTCGGGAACCAGCCGTTGAAGACCCGGACGTTCCGCAGGTGCGGGTGAGCCTCGGGAAGTTGAAGCACTTCTGTCCCGGACGCGAGTATCGCGCGGCGCCTGGCGCCCTGTACGGGGAACACGACGACGTCGGACGCCGCTCTGCGGTCGGCGTGCCGACCGTCGGCGAACACCGTCACCGGGAGCGTGAGGCCGTCCGCGAGCGTTTTACGCGTTCCCTGACTCAGGCCGCGCCGGAGCGGTCCGGTCGCGAAGTAGCCGACGTCGATCGATGTCGCCTGGTCGCCCGCCTCACGCGCGGCCAGGTGGCCGGCCAGGACACCCGGGACGTAGTCGTAGCCGAACGCGGGCAGCATGACGGCACCTCTGTCGCGGGCGATCGTGTCGTGACTGCTGACGAGTTGACGGACGAAGCCGATCTCACCCGTCGAGTCGACGTAATGCGCCCCCGCGTCGACGGCGGCCTCGGCCGCCACCCAGCCGACTCGTTCGAACGGCCCGACTCCAGTCACCATCACGTCGCCGGCTTCCACAAGCGCACGGACACTCGCCGGCTGCGCGACGTCGGCGACGCGATACTCGAGACCGCCGAGCCGTTCCGCGAACGTGGCCAGTTTGTCCGACGACCGCCCGGCGAGGACTGGACGCTCCCCACGCCGGACCAGTGATTCGACTGCGAGTCCACCCGCGTAGCCCGTTGCACCGAAGACGACTATGCGGCCGGTCACGTGAGGTCCCGGTTCGGAAGCAGAAGGACCTTGCCGACGGAGTCGGGCGAGTCGAGAAGCCCGTGAGCACGTTCGGCCTCGGCCAGCGGAAGTCTCGCCGACACAATCGGTCGGATCAGTCCTTGTTCGACGATCGGCCACTCGTCTGCTGTCACGGCGGCGACGATCTCCGCCTTCGACCCGGGTCCGTCGAGCGGGCGGTTGCGGACGTTGAGTCCGATGATGCGCGCGCGTTTGCCGATGAGGGCCCCGACGTTCACTTCACCGACGAAGCCGCCCTGCATGCCGATGACCACCAGTCGGCCACCGACGGCGAGTGCCTCGACGTTGCGCGAGAGATAGCTGCCGCCCATGATGTCGAGAATGACGTCGGCACGACCGGCGAGTTCGGCGGCGAAGTCCTGCTCTCGGTAGTTGATCACGATGTCGGCGCCGAGTTCGCGGCAGCGCTCCCCCTTGTCCGCTGATCCGACTGTCACGGCGACGGTGGCGCCGAGTGCCTTCGCGACCTGGATGGCGTGGGTTCCGATGCCGCTGCCGCCGCCGTGGATCAGGACGGTCTCCCCTGCGGTGAGCCCCGCATCCATCACGATCGTCGACCACACGGTGCTGGCGACCTCGGGCAGTGCCGCCGCATCGATCAGCGACACACCGGTCGGCACCGGGAGCAGCTGTCCAGCCGGAACCACCACGTACTCGGCGTACCCACCGCCCGCGATGAGTGCACAGACCTGCGCGCCCACCGCGGGACCGTCCACGCCGTCGCCGAGCGCGACGACGATGCCGGACACCTCCATGCCCATGATGTCGGTGATGCCGGGAGGCGGCGGGTACAGCCCCTGGCGTTGCATGAGGTCGGCCCGGTTCACGCCTGCCGCAGCGACCCGGACGAGCACCTCGCCGGCCGCCGGAGTGGGTGTGGGTACTACGTCGACGACAAGGTTCTTGTCGTCGTCGACGACGATCGCGTCCATGGTGTCGGGGACGATCATGTCAGTTCCTTTCGATTTCGTGTCGGTGTTCAGCGGAGGCCGGTCAGGCGCCAGGCGCGCAGAGCGGCCCCGAGCGTCGGAGCCCATACCCGCCACGGGATGAACGAGGGCGGAGTGAATCCGACGCCGCGCTGATGGGCGACGGTCTGCGCCTCGGTGTATTTGAGGATTCCGTCGCGTCCGTGTCGACGCCCTACGCCGGATTCGCCCATGCCGCCCATCGGCGCGTCGATGCTGCCCCACGCAGCGGCGAACGCCTCGTTCACGTTGACTGTCCCGGTGTGGAGCCTGGCCGCGACGGCGCGGCCCTTTGCGCCGTCGCGTGTCCAGACGCTCGAGTTGAGGCCGTACTGGGAGTCGTTCGCCTCGGCCACAGCGTCGTCGAGGTCGCTGAAGGTGTGGACGGCGACAACGGGGCCGAACGTCTCGTGCGCGAACAGCGTCATGTCCTCGGTGACGTCGGTCAGGATCGTCGGCTCGTAGAAGAGCGGCCCGAGGTCGGGTCGGGCGCGTCCGCCGGCGAGAACGGTTGCGCCCTTGGCGACAGCGTCGTCGACGTGCTCGGTCACTGTGGCGAGTTGTGATGCGCTGGTCAGGCTGCCGACGTCGATGCTGTAGTCGTACGCCGCGCCGATGGTGAGCGCTCGAGTCTTGGCGACGAACTTCTCGACGAATTCATCGCGCACCGATTCCGCCACATAGATCCGCTCAATGGAGACGCAGAGCTGCCCGGTCGACGGGAACGCGGCGTTGATCGCTCCGGCGGCCGCCTTGTCCAGGTCCGCGTCGTCGAGGACGAGCATCGGGTTCTTGCCGCCGAGCTCAAGAGACGCACCGATGAGGCGTCGTCCCGCGTCTGCGGCGATCTGTCGACCGGTGGCCGTGGATCCGGTGAACATCATGTAGTCGGCGCCCGCCATCAATTGGTCGCCGATCGAACTGCCGCGTCCGACGACCATCTGCCAGACTCCGTCGGGCAGCCCTGCTTCGCGCATGAGGTCGAGTGCCCACAGGGCGGTCAACGCGGTCTGGGTGTCGGGTTTCTGGACGACTGCGTTGCCCGCCATCAGCGCGGCGATCGCGTCGCCCGCCGCCATCGACAACGGATAGTTCCACGGCGAGACGATCGCGACGACGCCTTTGGGATGGTGGAGTTCGGTGGTGTGGGTCAGGAACGGGATCGCACCGCCCCGGCGTTGCGGCGCCAGTGCCTTGGCTGCGGTCCGCGCGTAGTAGCGAGAAGTGATCGCGGTGTCGCTGATCTCGAGGAAGGCGTCGCGCCGGGTCTTGCCATTCTCCGCCTGCATCAGGTCGAGACCTTGGTTCTGGCGGCGAAGGACGAGGTCGTGGAAACGCAGCAGGACGGCGGCTCGCTCGCGGATCGGCGTCTGAGACCACGCGCGTTGGGCGTCGCGCGCGGTCCTGTACGCGGCCTCGACGTCCGCAGGTGTGGACACCGGGAGGTCGGCGAGCCTTTCTCCTGTGTACGGAGCACTGGTGACGACCCGGTCGGCGTCGGCAGACGCCGCTATCAGGGAAGCGAGCCTGGTCACCAGATCGGCGCTGATCGACGCCGGGAGACGGGTGTCGACGGACTCATGTTGTGCGGTGATTGTCATTGTGTGCTTCTTCGCTTGTCAGATTGTCGGAACGGAGACCGGAACGGGCATGTGCAGCGCCGCCTGCGCCTTGGTGGTGACGTCGAGCCGGATGGTGCGGATCGGCTTGAGCGAACGGAGGTCGTCGGACATGCGTCCGTCGCCGAGAGTCAGGTCGGTGCCGCGCGGGAACAACGACGATCCGGTCGCGAGGACGTTCGTCTGATTGAGCGTCGACTGCCACACACCCTCGAGGCGGGTGTACGAGGTGAGGCTGGAGACGTTGTCACCGGTAGGGAAAACCTTCTGGCGCGGTGTCGGCGCGGTGAATGCGAGGTCGACTCCCCCGTCGGCGTTCGCGATCCGTGCTGTGGTGCGCGTCGCGTCGATGTCGACGTCGAGGTCGGTGACCCACTTCGGGAATCCGTAACCGTCATGGCCTCGAACCTGCGCGATGTCGGTGTTGACAGGCAGCGACAGAACGTAGGAGTGCAGATGGTCGTCGACGAGAGCGGTGGTGAGGTCGAGCACGCCGGGCCCGCCGTGGCGTGCGGGGCGGACGGCGACTCCGACGGCGGCCTCGGTGTAGAAGTCGATGTCGCAGACGTCGTAGCGGAAGAACATGACCGAGGCGATGCCGAGTCCGGGAAGTACTTCGAGCGGCTCGAGTTCCGCGGGAATGCGCTTGCGGATGGCCGACGTCGGGGCGAGCATCGTCAGCCGCGCCGACGACATCGCGTAGTAGAAGTTCGGGGTGTGCGTCTCGCCGATCGGCGACTCGACTCGCGTCTTGCGAAGCCGACGGAAGAATTCGACGGACTGCACGCGTGGGTCCTTCGACACCTCGTCGAGGTCGGTCTGCATGCGGAAGCGGTCGAACAGACCGCCCTCCGGGACGGACACGACACGCTGTCCGAGTTCAACGTCAACGGTCTTCTGGGCGGTGGACGGCATGGTGAGCTCCTTGCGAGACGATCTATGTTTACACTGCTAACACAGAGAGTAGGGCTCAATGTAAGCAGTGTCAACACTGATCGTCTCGCGAGGCTTCACGAGACCGCGACCGCCCAGGCGGAGGCGGCCGTCAGTCGAGGACGCCGGGCAGAGTGGCAACTCGCACGACGCTTTCCACCACGTGGTCGGCGCCGTTCCCCTCGAGCACTTCGGCAGGCGTCTGACCGGTCAGCACTCCGACGGAGATCGCCCCGGCGTTATTGGCGGCCTGGACGTCGACTGCGGTGTCGCCCGCCGCGAGAACCGAGGCCACCGAGACCACGCCGGTGGCCTCCATGGCGCGGAAGATCATGTACGGAGCCGGGCGTCCGGCGGGCACATCGTCCGTCGTGATGACGGCGTCGAGCACAACACCGTCGCCGCGCCCCTGTGACCAGCCGAGCGACGCCAACAGCGGGTTGACAACAGCACGGTCGAAACCGGTGGTCAGAGCGACTTTCACGCCCGCACCACGCAGTCGGGCGATGAGTTCTTCAACTCCCGCGATCGCCCGCGGCGGATCGGCGCGGTAGCGCTCGGCAAGGAGTTCCTGGAAGCGGGCGAACGCACCGAGCGCCTCGTCGCGTCCGATGGTGACGCCCCCCAGACGGGCCAGGTTCTCGATCGCGGTCACCTTGTCGGTGCCCATCCAATGAGAGAGGTTCGTATCGGACACGGTTGCGCCCAACTCGGTGACACACGTGCGCAGCGCTTCGTACACGGCGCCGCCGTCGTCGACCGTCGTGCCTGCGATGTCGAATGCGGCGAGTTCAATCATTGGTTGGGGGTCTCCTCGTCGAACGCCCGGCGTCATGCCAGGCGGATGTGACTTCTGCCGCCGGCGGCGGTCAGACGGTTGGTGATGCTGATGGCGCACTGCCCGGGCACGTAGCGGTCCTCGGCGAATTCGATGACCCGGCCGGTCGAGTCCTCGGTGGTGCGGCGCACTCGGAGCATCGGCGCACCGTCGGTCATCCCGAGGTACTGGACGTCGTCCCCGGCAGCAGCGACCGCGTCCACCTCGTGACTGGAGCTGTACAGGTCGATGCCGCGGTCGAGCATAAAACGGTTGATCGACCCGGAGTCGGGGTCGAACTCCATCAGGATTCGACCCACCTCCCAGATGAACGACATCCGTTCGAGGACCGCGGGCTCGTCGTCCAGGTCGCGCGCACGGACGATGGTGAGCACCGGGTCGCCTGCTGCGACACCGAGACGTCGGGCCAGTTCGGCGTCGGCGCCATGCCTCGACTGGAGGATCGTCCGCTGCCCTGCGGTCCGTCCGACATCCGCCGCCCAGGCGGTCAGCGATCCGAGCGCACTCGCGGCATGCAGCGGGACGCCGGTGCGAACCAGCGGCGGGCGTCCCTGTCCGCCGACGAGCAGCCCCTCGACGCGGAGCGTCGCCAACGCTTGACGAACCGGCCCGCGGGAGACTCCGAACTCGTCGCACAATGCGGCCTCACTCGGCGCGCGCACGCCCTCGGGCCACTGACCTGTGGCGATGCGCGCACGGAACTCGTCCGCGAGTCGTTGATGGATGGGTGCCGACATGCTGCTGAGTATACAAGTCAAACTGCGATCGTCTGATCTTGCGAATGAACGAAGAATGAACGATCAAGACCATCGGAAACAGCTGATGAACTGATTCGTAACTTGTACATACAACTGGATCCAGCAGTTGCGGGCACGTACGTCCCGCGGTGAACTCTTCGGCGTGAGCAACAACGAATGCGACGTACTCGTCGTCGGAGCGGGCATCATCGGCCTCGGCCACGCACTGGCCGCAGCCGACGCCGGGAACAGCGTCATCGTGATCGATCGCGACCGACGCCCGGTCGGCGCCTCGGTCCGCAACTTCGGGCACATCTGCGTGACCGGGCAAGCAGGCGAACTGCGCGATCTTGCCGTCGGCAGTCGGGCACGCTGGCTGGACCTGGCCACCAGGGCGGGCGTCCCCGTCCGGACGGAGGCCGGTCTCGGCGTGGCCCGCGCAGAGGACGAGATGGCTGTGCTCGCCGAGCTCGCGTCCACACGCGACAGTGTGTCGCCGATCGACGCGAGCTCGACCCGTGAAGTCCTGGGCGGAGCGGGTGCGGACGACGTGGTCGGCGGCGCCCTCCTCCTCGACGACCTCCGGGTGGACCCGCGCACCACGGCGCCTGCCATCGCGGCGTGGCTCGACGCCCGCGACAACGTCGAGTTCCGCTGGAACACTTCGTACCTCGGCGTCGAAGAGGCGTCCGACGGTGACGTCCGCATCCGCACGTCCCGTGACCCGATACGCGCCGGACGGGTGTTCGTGTGTGTGGGACACGACCTCGACTACACCGCACCAGCGGTCGCCGACGAGCACGATGTGCACCGCTGCGGCCTGTCCATGCTGCAGGTGGCCGACCCCGGCTTCCGGGTGAACGCAGCCGTCCTGACTGCGACGTCGTTCCTGCGCTACGGCGCGTTCGCCGAGACGACGGCCGTCGCCGCACTCGCGACACGGATCGACGAGGATCGTCCCGACCTACGCGCTGCCGACACGAACATCATGTTCACCCAGCGACCCGACGGCACGCTCCTCATCGGCGACTCTCACCATCTCGACCGCACCCTCGACCCGTTTCTCGACGAGACGGTCGCCGACCTCATCGTCCGCGAAGTCGAGACGATCCTCGGCGTCGACCTCACGGTCGTCGGCCGTTGGCAGGGCGTATACGCGTCCCGCCCCGGCGGCCCGTACCTGACGGCTGAACTCGCGCCAGGCGTTCGCGCCTGCTCGGTCACCACCGGCGTCGGCATGACAGTCGGTCTCGAACTGGCCGCGCGGCATGTCGCAGGCGACCTCGTCTGACCCCTATTCCCCCGCACCACCAACTCCACAGCACTCACGAAGGACTCCCATGAAGCGATACCTGAAGGCCTCGACCATCGCGGTCGCCACACTCTCCCTCGCATCTGTCGCGGCCTGCGGCGGCACCGGCGGCAGCTCGGACGATCCGAACACCGTCACCCTGTACAGCGCCGATGGACTCGCCGACTGGTACACCCCGCAGTTCAAGGCGTTCGAAGCAAAGACCGGCATCAAGGTCAACTACGTCGAGGGCGGGTCGGGTGAGGTGGTCTCCCGCGCCGACAAAGAGCAGTCGAATCCGCAGATGGATGTCCTGGTGACACTCCCCCCGTTCATCCAGCAGGCTGACAAGAAGGGTGTCATCGGCGAGACCAGGCCCGCGGGTGAGGACAAGCTGCCCGCCACGGCCAAGGCCGCCAACGGTCACTACGTGTCACTGGCGAACAACTACTTCACCATGATCCGCGGCACCGCCGTCGACCCGAAGCCCGAGTCGTGGAACGACCTCCTCGATCCGCGTTTCAAGCAGCGCCTCCAGTACTCGACGCCCGGCCAGGCAGGCGACGGCACTGCCCTGCTCCTCCTCGTCCAGCACGTGTTCGGCGAGCAGCAGGGCTTGGACTTCCTCGCGAAGCTCCAGGCCAACAACGTCGGCCCGTCGGCGTCCACCGGCAAACTCGGCCCGAAGGTGAGCACAGGCGAGCTCTCGGTCGCCAACAGCGATGTTCAGATGGCCCTCGCGGCGATCGCCAACGACAAGATGGCCTATGAGACGTTCGCACCCACGGGGCCGGACGGCAAGCGCACCACAGTCGCTCTCCCGTACTTCATGGGCAAGGCAGCGAAGGCGCCGCACGCGGACAACGCACAGAAGCTCATCGACTTCCTGATGTCGGTCGACGCCCAGAAGTCACTCGCAACCGACGCGTTCGGCATCTCGGCACGCACCGACGTCAACGCCACCGGCCCGAACGTCGACGCCATCACCAGGGCCCTCGCAGGCGTCGACGTCTGGTCCCCGGACTGGACCGACGTGAACAACCGCTTCGACGCACTGGTCGACGCCTACAACAAGGCGACCGGGCAGTGAGTATGGAGACCGGACGCGCACGCAGGACCGCAGCGAGCACCGAACCGGGTCATGCGGCGACGGGTGTGGTTCCCGCCGTCCGAATGAGTTCCGTGTCCGTCGCCTACGGGAAGACGGTCGCACTGCAGGACTGCTCGTTCGAGGTCGCGCGAGGCGAGACGCTCGCTCTCCTCGGCCCATCGGGTTCGGGGAAGTCGACGGCGCTCAAGGCGATCGCCGGGTTCGAGAACGTCGTATCCGGACGTGTCGAGATCGACGGTAGGGACGTGACAGCGCTCCCGCCGTCGGCCCGCGGTGTGGGATTCGTCGTCCAGCAGTACGCGCTGTTCCCGCACATGACGGTCCGGAAGAACGTCGCGTTCGGTCTCCAAGCTCGGCGCACCCCGCGCGCCGAGATCAAACCGCGGGTGGACGAAGTCCTCCGCATGGTCGGCATGTTCTCCTACGTCGACCGTCTCCCCCGAGAACTGTCCGGCGGTCAGCAGCAGCGCGTCGCGATCGCGAGGGCCCTCGCCGGACGGCCCGACCTGCTTCTGCTCGACGAGCCGCTGTCGGCCCTGGACACCCGTCTTCGCCAGGACATGCTCATCGAGTTGCAGCAACTGCGACGCGATCTGCCCGATGTGGCGATCGTGCACGTCACCCACGATCAGGCGGAGGCACTCGCTCTCGCCGACCGGATCGCCCTGATGCGCAATGCGCGGCTCGAGTCGATCGACACCGCCGACCGTCTCTTCCATCGGCCGCCGAGCGAGTTCGCGGCGACGTTCCTCGGTGGCGCCGACATCCTCCCGGTGCGCGCGACCACGGACATCGCCGCAGGCGAGATCGGTGTTCTCGACCACGGAGGTCTGCCCGTGCGCGCCCGCAGTGTCGACGGCGTGTCCGCCGACCGCCACGTCGCGCTCGCCGTCCGCCCGTGGGCCTGGCGCTTCACCAGTGTGCCGCCGGAGAACGGATTCGAAGTCGAGGTCGACGACGTCCAGTGGCGGGGACCCACCCGACACGTCCGTGTCCGGATCGTGGCGACCGATCAGCGGCTCGGCGTCGACGTGCCGGTTCTCGACCGTGCTCCAGAACCCGGTGAACGACTGTTCGTCGATGTTGCGCCACACGACGTCCACATGGTCCCGGCGGACAAGAGCGCATGATGAGCACCGCTGTCGCACCCTCCAAGAGCACGATGGTCAGAACCACTGCGCCTCGCATCGCTCTCGCCCGTGTCGGGCGGATCGTGCTGCTCGTCGGACCGCTCGTGGTGGTGATCGCGAGCCTCGGCTACCCGCTGGCGCTGGCGGTCTCCCGATCGTTCACCGACCGCGACGACAACTACGTCAGCACGCAGACCTGGTCGAAGGCCCTCTCGGACGGCGCCGTGCAGAAGGCGTTCGTGCGGACCCTCGAGGTCGCGGCGCTGTCGACCGCCGGTTGTGTGATCGTCGGAACCTTCGTAGCGTTTGTGCTCGCCTTCATCCCGTTCGCCGGGTCGCGGTTCGTGGTGCGGGTGGTCGAGGCCGTGGTCTCCCTGCCCTCCTTTCTCATTCCCCTGTCTCTCGGTGTCCTGTTCGGGCCCGTCGGCGTCGTGTCGTCGAGCACCGGGCACCGGTTCACCTTCATGAGTTCGGTGATCGGCGTCGTCCTGGCGATGATCGCCTTCTACACCCCGTTTGTCGTGCGGCCGCTGCTCGCCGCGTTCAGTCAGTTCCCGAGCGCCCAGATCGACGTCGCGTCGTCGCTCGGCGCCGGTCCCCTGCGGATCGCGGCCCGGGTGATCCTTCCAGCGGTGTGGCCCGCTCTCGCTGCAGCCGCATCGCTCGTGTTCCTGCTCACGCTCAACGAGTTCGGCATCGTCCTCTTCACCGGTGCAAAAGACGTCACGACCCTGCCCATGCTGATCTACACGACGTCCATCGTCGGTTCCGACTTCGCGACCGCTGCGGTGCTGGCGACCATTCAGCTCGCGCTCTCACTGAGCGCCTACCTGTTGTACCGGGCCGTCGTGCGCCGGTTCGACACGACGGGAGCCTGACCCATGCTCGTCCGAAGCCGCTCGTCGAGAGCACTCATCTGGCTGATCTTCCTCCTCGTCGTCGGCGCGTTGATCGTCGCGCCGATCGCGGTCACCGCCATCACCGCGTTCGCCGATTCGTGGACATCTGTTCTGCCGACTGCCTGGACGACCGGTCACGTGTCCGATGTTCTGTCGGCCGAGAACGCCGAGAGTGTCGCCGTGTCGGTGCAGACGGCGATCATCGCGTCCGCGATCGCCGTCGCCGTCGGCACGTGGGCGGCGCTGGCGGTCCGCAAGGCCCCGCCTCGGCTGCGGAGTCTGCTCGACGCCGCCTATCACGTTCCCGTCGCCGTGCCCTCGGTGGTGATCGGCCTCGCGATCCTCATCGCCTTCTCTCGCCCGCCGATCGTCCTCAACGGCACCGCATCGATCGTGATTCTCGTGCAGGCGTTGCTGGTGCTGTCGTTCGCGTTCTCGATGGTGTCGGCGGCGGCGAAGTCGCTCGACCCGGCGCTCGACCAGGTCGCGGGCTCCCTCGGAGCGTCCGGCACCCGGATCCTGGTCCAAGTGACCCTGCCACTGCTCGCCCCGGCCATCGCCGCCGCGGCCGGGCTGTCGTTGGCGCTGTGCATGGGCGAACTGGGAGCGACGATCATGGTGTACCCGGGATCATGGCGCACACTTCCGGTCACGATCTTCACGCAGTCCGACCGTGGTGAGCTGTTCACCGCCGCCGCGAACACTTTGCTGTTGGTGCTCGTGACCGTGGTGATCCTCGGTGTCCTCGGACGGATCCGCTCTCGCGCCCAGGTCCGCTGACAAGCTCTGTCAGAACCCGGCGGCGCGGACGATCTGTTCGGCGGCGAGAGTCGGGGTCAGAGTGCCGTCGAGGACACCGGTTTCGACCTCGGCGCGGGCGGCACGAACGTCCGGAGCCGACTCGATGCGGTGGAGCACCGACTCACGGACCATCGTCCACATCCAGTCCACCTGCTGAGTCGCGCGACGACGATCGAACTGGCCGGCCTCAGTCAGCACGTCACGGTGCTTGAGGATGGAGCTCCAGAAGTCGTCGACGCCGGTCTTCTCGATAGCGCTCATCGTGAGGACAGGTGGTGTCCAGAGAGCATCGTGCGGGTAGATGAAGCTCAGTGCGTTCCGCAGTTCACGGGCCGCCCCGCGTGCTTCGGTGATGTGCTTGCCGTCCGCCTTGTTGACGACGACGATCTCTGCGAGCTCGAGCACACCCTTCTTGATGCCCTGCAGCGAATCGCCGGTACGGGCCAGCGTCAAGAAGGTGAACGTGTCGACCATGTTGGCGACGCTGACCTCCGACTGCCCGACGCCGACCGTCTCCACGAGGACCACGTCGTAGCCGGCGGCCTCGACGAGCACGATCGTCTCGCGCGTCGCCTTGGTGACACCACCGAGAGTGCCCGACGTGGGCGACGGACGGACATACGCCTCGGGTGCCGCCGAGAGCTGACCCATCCGAGTCTTGTCACCGAGGATCGACCCACGTGTGCGGGTCGACGACGGATCGACAGCGAGCACCGCCACCTTGTGACCGAGTGAGATCAGATGCATGCCGAGCGCTTCGATCGTCGTCGACTTCCCGACTCCGGGGACACCGGTGATGCCGACGCGGAACGACTTCCCCGCGTGCGGCGTCAGCTGCAGAAGGAGACGCTGTGCGGCCTCACGATGGTCGGCGCGGGTGGACTCCACCAGCGTGATCGCCCGCGCGAGGTCGGCACGCCGTCCCGCGAGGACACCGTCGGCGAGAGCCTCGACGTCCACTGGCCTGCCGGCAGCTGCTGAACTCATGCCGACCGGGACGCGAGTTCCAGGCCCAGGTTGTCGGCCAGCTTGCCGATCAGATCGACCGCAGAATCGGCGATGACCGTTCCGGGCGGGAAGATCGCCGCGGCGCCCGCCTCGTACAGTTCGTCGAAATCACCCGGCGGGATGACGCCGCCGACGACGATCATGATGTCCTCGCGACCGACCTGAGCGAGCGCCTCGCGGAGAGCGGGCACCAGCGTGAGGTGACCGGCGGCCAGGGACGACACACCCACCACATGGACGTCGTTGTCCGCGGCCTGCGCCGCCACCTCTTCTGGCGTCGCGAAGAGCGGGCCCACGTCGACGTCGAATCCCAGGTCCGCGAACGCCGTGGCGATCACCTTCTGGCCACGGTCATGACCGTCCTGGCCCATCTTCGCGACGAGCACCCGGGGACGACGGCCTTCGGCTTCGGCGAACTCGTCGACCACGGCCAACGCATCGTCGATGTTCGACACCGCATC
Source organism: Gordonia sp. PDNC005 (assembly GCF_016919385.1). Lineage (NCBI taxonomy): Bacteria > Bacillati > Actinomycetota > Actinomycetes > Mycobacteriales > Gordoniaceae > Gordonia > Gordonia sp. PDNC005. Next base: position 1,683,582 of record NZ_CP070351.1, on the reverse strand, counting down.
ACCTGCTTCGTTCCGGTAGACGCCGCTGATCGTCTTGATCTCGGCCTGGTGACGACCGTAGACCTTCTCCATCGCATCGGAGATCTCACCGCCGGTCGCACCGTGGCGCGCCGCGTCGATGGCCAGGGCCATCAGGTTGTTCTCCATGCCGCCGCCCGACTCGCCAGCCGCGCGGGTCAGCTCGGCCAGGGCGGCGTCGACGGCCGACTGGTCGCGCTCGGCACGCAGCTTCTCGAGCTTCGCTAGCTGCTCTGCGCGGACCTTCGAGTTCTCGACCTTGAGGACCTCGATCTCCTCGTCGTCGGCCACCTTGTACTTGTTGACGCCGATCAGCGGCTGGCGACCGGAGTCGATACGGGCCTGGGTGCGAGCTGCGGCCTCTTCGATGCGAAGCTTCGGCAGACCCTCTTCGATGGCCTTGGTCATACCGCCAGCGGCCTCGACCTCGGCGATGTGCGCACGAGCCTTCTCAGCGAGCTGGTGGGTGAGCCACTCGACGTAGTTCGAACCGGCCCACGGGTCGATCGGTCGGGTGGTTCCCGATTCCTGCTGCAGCAGCAGCTGGGTGTTGCGGGCGATGCGGGCCGAGAAGTCGGTCGGCAGGGCGATCGCCTCGTCGAGCGCGTTGGTGTGCAGCGACTGGGTGTGACCCTGTGTCGCCGCCATCGCCTCGACGCACGTGCGGGCCACGTTGTTGTAGACGTCCTGCGCGGTCAGCGACCAGCCTGAGGTCTGCGAGTGCGTGCGCAACGACAGCGACTTCGCGTTCTTGGGGTTGAACTCGGCGACGAGCTCACTCCACAGCAGACGCGCGGCGCGCAGCTTCGCGACCTCCATGAAGAAGTTCATGCCGATGCCCCAGAAGAACGAGAGACGCGGCGCGAACTTGTCGATGTCCAGACCCGCGGCCAGACCGGCGCGGATGTAGTCGACGCCGTCGGCGAGGGTGTACGCCAGCTCCAGATCGGCCGTCGCTCCGGCCTCCTGGATGTGGTAGCCGGAGATTGAGATCGAGTTGAACTTCGGCATCTTCGCGCTGGTGAACGCGAAGATGTCGGAGATGATCCGCATCGACGGCGCCGGCGGATAGATGTAGGTGTTGCGGACCATGAACTCCTTCAGAATGTCGTTCTGAATGGTTCCGGCGAGCTTCTCCGGCGGCACACCCTGCTCTTCGGCTGCGACGACGTACAGCGCGAGGATCGGCAGCACCGCGCCGTTCATCGTCATCGAGACGGAGACGTTGCCCAGGTCGATGCCGTCGAACAGCTGACGCATGTCCAGGATCGAGTCGATTGCGACACCGGCCATGCCGACGTCGCCTGCAACGCGCGGGTGATCGGAGTCGTAGCCGCGGTGGGTCGCGAGATCGAAGGCGACCGAGAGGCCCTTCTGTCCCGCGGCCAGGTTTCGGCGGTAGAACGCGTTCGACTCTGCGGCGGTCGAGAAGCCTGCGTACTGACGAACCGTCCACGGCTGGTTCACGTACATCGTCGGGTACGGACCACGGATGAACGGCGTCTCACCGGGGATGGAGTCGAGCGGGTAGCCGCCGTCGCGTGCGATCGCGTCGCGATCGGCGCGGGTGTACACCGGCTGGACGTCGATCTGCTCCGGTGTGCTCCACGTGACCTGCTCAGCCGTGTAACCGTGTGCAGACGCCAACGGAGCGGTCAGCGCGTCGCCGGAGCCGACTTCGGCGACTGCCGGCGTCAGTTCAACGTCGGCGAAACTCGGAATCGTGTTGTCGCTCATGGGGTTCACGCTCCTTCTCGGGCTGTCGTGAGGGAGTCGAGCAGTTCGGTGAGGACCGCAACGGCGTCGATGCCGACCCGTAGTGAGCCGTCTATGCCGTAATCGGCGGGCCATTCGCGCTCAGGTCCGGCGAGCAGGACACGCTCGACTCCGGCGGCTCGGGCGGCTTCGGCCGACGCGGGGCCCTCGTCGGCGTAGCGCGCCTTGGTTCCGCACAGCACCGCGATCGACGCCGGGTGGGCGGCGACGGCGTCACCGACGGTGTCGGCGTTCAGTGGACCAGGGTTGACGGCGTCGATTCCGCCTGCGGCGAGCAGGTTGGCGACAAACGTGGTCCGGCCGTTGTGCTCGGCGACGGGGCCGAGCGGAAGCAGCAGCACGCTCGGCCGGGTCGACTCGGCGTCCGCGCGGTCGCGGAGCGCCTCGAAGTGTCGTGCGACGCGCGCCAGACGCGGCGACGCCGTCGGCACGTCACCCGACTGGGCAGATCCTTCAGCGAGCGTCGGCTCACCGAGATTCGGGAACTCGCTGACTCCGGTGATCGGAGCCTTGCGGTGTGCGACGGCCTTCTCACGCGCGGCGAGGGCGGCCTGTACCTGGTCGGTGATCGCGCCGGACTCGAGAGCTGCGAGGTATCCGCCCTGCTTCTCGACGGCGGTGAAGACGTCCCACGCGGCCGCGGCCAGGTCTGTCGTCAGCGATTCGACGTACCAGGAGCCGCCTGCCGGGTCGAGGACACGACCCAGGTTCGACTCTTCGAGCAGCAGAAGCTGAGTGTTTCGTGCGATGCGACGGGTGAACGACGTGCGCGAGGTGCGTGCGTCGAGCGGAATCGCTGCGTCGAAAGCATGGACGGTCACTTGGTCGGCGCCGCCGACTCCGGCGCCGAACGCCGCAATCGTGCTGCGCAGCATGTTCACCCACGGGTCACGCTGAGTGAACATCGACAGGTCGGTGACCGCATGAGTGATGGCGGCACCGGACTCACGGGCGCCGAGGACGTCGGAGACCCGTGCCCACACGGTGCGGAGCGCACGGAGCTTGGCGATTCCTGCGAACTGGTCGTCGTCCACGGAGACGGCGAAGGTGATCTGCTCGAGAGCCCCCGCCGTGTCGAGGCCCGCGGCCACGGCGTCACGGACGTGGGCAACCGCGGCGGCCACGAGGAGCCCGAGTTCCTGCGCGTTCGACGCGCCCGCCTGCGCGAAATCGGTTCCGTCGACGCGGAAGGCGCGGACGCCCACCGGCGCCTGGGCGGCGAGAGCCGCTGCGTCGGCCGCGCCGACTGTCGGTCGTCCGGAGAACTGCGCGGTGTAGGGCGAGAGTCCAAGACTGTGCGTGGTCGCGGCCGTGGTCGGCGCGGTCTCCGGCGCCTGCGGAGCGGCGTCGAGCGCGGCGAAGAACGCGCGAGCCGTGGCCAGTCCGTCGGCCCCCGCATCGAGCGTCACCGGCATCAGATCGAGGTAGACGCCCTGCAGGGCGGCGGCGAGGTCGTCGGCGGCGACCGACAGCCACAGGCCGCTGGTGCCGTTGGCTGCGGCGTCGAGGATCGACTCGTTCACCGAGGCCGCGTCGACGTCGTCGTCGCCGAAGCGTTCGGTGACCCGCCAGCCCTGGGTCACGTCGCGAGCGGGGTCCGCGCCGCGGACGAACGGGAACGCACCCGGCGCGCCGACCTCGGCAGTCTCGTCACGCCGCGTGTACAACGGGCGGACGGCGACACCATCGCGCGTGTCCGTGGAGAGCATCGCCTCGGGAGTGTCGGGCAGTTCGGCGGGCGTCACGCGGGCCGACTTCGCCAGCACTCCCGCGGCTGCCGTCGTCCAGCGCTCGTACGCCTGGCTCAACTGGTCGTCGAGGTCCGGGGCCACCGGCTTCTCACCTGCCGTCATGGTCAGGGCCTTCCGTTTGACGGGAATTGGAACGTGTCACAGGCACAGTAACCGATCGATCGCTCGGGCGGTCAATCGGGCTGTGACCCACGACGTAGAATCTCACCTGATGCGCCCTGATGCACAACCTTCGCCGCAACCGGCGCCCCCAGCCGCTTCCCCCGAGGTCATGGCCCAACGACGTCGGGTCACCGGCCGTGCCGCATTGGGGCTCGTCGCCGTTGTCGGTGTCCTCGCCGGCGCGTATTTTGTGCCCCTGCCGTCGATCGGCCAGGCCCGCGACTGGTCCGACGCACTCGGCCCGTGGTTCGTGGCGGCGTTCTTCGTCGTGTACGCAGTCGTGACGATCGGACCCATCCCCCGATCGACGTTCACCGTGATGTCCGGCGTGCTGTTCGGTCCCGTAGTCGGATTCATCGGATCTCTCGCCGCCGCCACTGTCGCGGCGGTCGTCGCATTCCACCTGGCTCGTCGCCTCGGTCGTGAACGGGTCCGGCCGTTGTTGTCCAAGCCAGTGGTCGAGACCGTCGAATTTCGTCTGCAACGGCGCGGATGGTTCGCAGTGGGCTCGCTGCGGCTGATCCCGGCCGTGCCGTTCTCTCTCGTCAACTACCTGTCGGGGCTGTCGTCAATCAGGCCCGTCCCCTACCTGGCGGCCACCGTCCTCGGCTCCGCCCCGGGGACCGCTGCCGTGGTGTTCCTCGGTGACGCGCTCACGGGCGAGACGAACCCGATGATGCTTGTGCTGTCCGGCTGCCTGTTCGCGGTCGGGGTGATCGGACTGATCGTGGATTCGCGCCTGCCGGTCTGACACCGAAGCAAGTAATGGCCACAGGCTTGATCGACATCGAATCAAGTGAAACTACTTGATCATTTATCAATCAATCCCCTAGGCTTGATTTATGTTCGTCATGACGATTGACCAACGCAGCAGCCGAAGCGATCGCGACCGAGTCCCGGACCTGCTCGCCGACTATGCGGACGCGTCCACCGTCCGGCCGTTCGACCGGACGGCAGGCGATGAAGTCCAGGCCGTGTTCGACGACCCGAGCGCCCTCGTTCCGATCGCGCTCGACCTCGCCGCCTCCGGCCACTGGACGGTGGGCATCGGCGTCGGCGACGTCGACCTGCCCCTGCCCGACACCACGCGCGCGGGTCGCGGTCCAGCCTTCGAGGCCGCCCGCGACGCCGTTGAAGCCGCGAAGCGCGATCGTCGCCGTCTGCGTGTAGTCGGCGGCTCGACGTGGTCACAGCACGCACAGTCGGCGGCAGCCCTGCTCCTGGACACCATGACCTCGCGCTCCGAGGCCGGCCGGGAGGCCGTCGCGTTGATGCGCACCGGTCTCACCCAGCAGCAGGCCGCGACCACCTTGAACATCACCCCTCAGGCCATGTCGTCTCGGCTCCAAGCCGCCTCGTGGGACACCCAGTTGCCGGGCGAGGCGCTCGTCGCCGCCGCACTCACCGCAGCGGAGGACCGACTGTGATCACCATCCTTCTGCTCGCCGCCGCAATTCTCGTCGCCGTCGGAGGCTCCGCGTTGAGGTCGAGGAGAGCCGCCGACCCGACCGCGTCGGACACCTCGGTGCTGATGATCGACTTCTCCTCCGCGGCGATCGTCGTGATTCTGCTGATCGCCGGCGCGATCGACGCCGCGGTCGTCGACGAGGTCGACGGCGCCGAACTCGTCGCAGGCGCCGTTCTCACCGTCATCGCAGCCGCCGTGACCGGCAGCAGCGTCGTTCGGCTCGTCCTGGCCGCGGGCGGCATCCCGACACGCGCCGACAATCACGATGACGACGCACCGTCCGGAGACGTCCCGCCGCTGCGCGGTGGGCGGATCATCGGTGTTCTCGAGCGCACCGGAATCGCCGCGTGCCTCCTGCTCGGTTGGCCCGAAGGCATTCCGGTCATCCTCGCGGTCAAGAGCCTCGCCCGATTCTCCGAACTCCGCGCACCGCACGCGAGTGAACAATTCATCCTCGGCACGTTCGCTTCTGTGCTGTGGTCGTGCGCGGTCGCCGGAATCGGATACCTGCTCGGAACGTAGAGTCTCGGACGTGAGCAACAAGACCGAGATCATCGGACGGTGGACCACAACGCTGCCTGGCGAAGTGACCGCACACATCGCAGTCGCGGCGAACAACGGCCAATACGCGCTCATCTACAACGACGCAGGCGACTGGGACGCATTGGCCTTCGCCTACGACGAGGCGTCCGCACGGCGCATCGCGAAGCTCATCGCGCACCTTGTCGCCATGCCCGAGCATCTGCGAATCGGCGGCGCCACGATCCTGTCCGCGTCCGACACCGACCATCCGGGAGTCGAGTGGATCGCGCCGACCGAAGTCGTGGACGATCCCGACCCGGCAGTCCGGCTCACCGGCCCGGGAACTCGACGGCTGTGGGTGCTCCCCAGCACCGACGGTGACGTGTTCGGGCTCCTCAATCCGGACGAGGAGCCCCGAGACATCGCCGAGTTCGTCTCGGCGCCGGCGGCCGATGCGTTCATCAACTTCTTGGACGCGATGCTCGGCGACCGCGCTTACGGCGAGAAGTAGGCTCGCCGTTCAACGTTTCCCGAATCCACCGGACCGGGCTCGCCGCTCACGGATCCGCCCCGATCGGGGAACATAACCGCTGCTAGCTTGTGGCGTCGGGCCCGACGGTCACGAAGTCGATCAGCTCCTCGACGCTGCGCAGCAGAGGTACCTCGAGATCGCGGAAGTTCTTGACGCCGGCGAGGACACGTCGCCAACCGTCCCGTGGTTCGCCCCACCCGAGCTCATCGCAGATGCCGGTCTTCCAGTCGATTCCGCGTGGAATCGTCGGCCAGGCGGTGATGCCGACCGATGCGGGCTTCACCGCCTCCCAGACGTCGATGTACGGGTGACCGCACACGAGGACGTTCTCGCCGACCTCCTTCGTGAGCCTGGCCTCCTTCGATCCGGCCACGAGGTGATCGACGAGCACTCCCGCACGGCGGTGCGGCGCAGGCTGGAACTCTGCCAACGCGTCGTCCAGGTTGTCGAGCCCGTCGAGGCTGACCACCACAACACCCTCGGCTCGCAGGTCGTCGCCCCACACACGCTCGACGAGGGTCGCGTCGTGCACACCTTCGACGAAGATCCGGCTGGCGCGAGCGGTCCTGGCCCGTTGCTTCGGCAGCGCTCGCGATCCGGAGGCCGTCTGAATCGTCTCCGGCGCATTGGGCCCGCGTCCCTTCGGACGTACGAGCGTGACGGCCTTGCCGTCGATCAGGAACGCCGCCGGGTACATGTGGAACACGCGCGTACGACCATGACGGTCCTCGAGCCGGACCATGTCGCCCGCGTAGCTCTTCTCCATGCCGACGACGGCGCCGCAGAACCCGGTCCCGGCGTCCTCGACAACCAGATCACGCTCGGCAGCCACCTCGGGCGCCTTCGGCTTGGTCTTTCGCGGAGAGGCCAACACGTCGCGGCCGTATCGATCGTCCATCACGCTCGCCCACATTAGTCTGTCGGATCATCACGACCCGACGAGTACCGTGGATGGGCGATGACCACTTCCTCCATCTCCACCATGCGCGCATGGCCTGTCTCGGCGCTGGCCGTGTGGGCTGCAGCGCGCGATGCAGGGCGCTGTGCTCCCGACGACGTCCTGCACACGCTCCACGACTACTCGCAGACCCACGAGATCGACGGGCCGCCCGACGAGATCCACACGGGCGACGTCCTCGAACTGCTCGACGTCGTCGCAGAGAACGCTCATATCGCCGTCAGGATGCCCGCCGCTGGCGATGCTCAGGGACTTCCTCCGGGGGCCGTGACGAACTCTGCGATGTCATCGGGCGAGGTCCTGCTCATCGACGACCGACCGGCCGGATCCGACGGCCCGGCCCTGGCGCTGGGCCTGATCGCACGCGGGACGCCCGAACGCTGCAGGTGGGAGCTGAGAAGGTTCAGCACGGCCGTCGCAGTCGACCGGATGTCGTCCGACCTGCCCCTCGGAGAACTCGAATACGAACTCCTGGAGGCAGTCGGTGAGGCGGCCCAGATCATCGCCGGGTTGTCGGGCGCACGTCCGACCTCCCCCGCTGACCTGCGAGACGCCCTCGCCGCCATGACCGAGGCCCGCCGACTCGACCTCCCACCCCACGACAACCCACGGGTGGACCGCGTCCTCGCAGCAGCCGCTCAGGTCGACGCGATCATCCAACTGGCGGGTGTCGGGACACTCGGTGTCAGCGGCGCTCAGTCGACCGTCGCCGATGATCGACTCCGGCGCCTCACATCACTCACCCGCACGGCACGCACAGCCGCGATCAACACGCTGATCACCGACTATCGACGGTGACCTCGACTCCACTCGTCACTTGCCGGGTCGGCGGACCGGGACACAGCAGTCGGGACGACATGCGGTGCCGTTGTCGGAACAGCCGAGAGCGGTGAGGTCTCCCCCGCCGTCGATGTATCGCTCGACGAGATCGGCGATGAGGCCGACGAAACGCGAAGAAGCTCCGGCAGTCGGGACTCGGACGTAATCCATCCCCAGATCGGCCGCGACGTCCGCCGCTTCCGAGTCGAGGTCCCACACCACTTCGAGGTGATCGGAGATGAAGCCGATCGGGCACACCACCACTCGGGTCACACCGTCGTCGGACAGTGCGCGCAGGTGATCGCAGATGTCCGGCTCGAGCCACGGAACCTGCGGCGGACCGGACCTCGACTGCCAGACGACGTCGAACTCGTCGGCACCGACCGCGTCCGCCACAGCCGCCGACGCGGCCGCGACCTGGCGCGAGTAGAGATGTCCACCGTCGGAGGCCGGACCCGCGGCTCGATCAGCCGACTCCGGGATCGAGTGAGCTGTGAACACCAGACGTGGTGTCGGCCCGTCCTCGAAACCTGTGAACGCCGCCCGGACCGCGTCGGCGACGGCGCCTCGGAATGCCGGCTCCTCCGCGAAGTGCGGCAGTTTGCGGACGAGCAGATCGGATTCGGGTTCGGGGAGCGCGGCGAGTGCCGCGGCGATGTCCTCGTGATACTGGCGGCACCCGGAGTAGCCGCCCCAGGCGGAGGTCGGGAACACCAGGACGCGGCGGTGACCGTCGTCGACCATCTCCGACAGCGTGTCTCCGGCAAGCGGATGCCAGTTGCGGTTGCCGAAGTAGATCGGTAGATCCCTGCGGCCGCGACGGTCGAGTTCCGTGCGGAGCGCATCGATCATGTCCAGGTTGAGCCGGTTGATCGGCGACACGCCACCGAAGTGGAGGTAGTGCTTGACCACTTCGTCGAGCCGCTCGGGCGGCACCCCACGACCGCGGGTCACGTTCTCCAGGAACGGGCGGACGTCCTCGGGCTTGTCGGGGCCGCCGAACGAGAGGAACAGCAGCGCGTCGAACGCACTGTCGTCCTTCGACGAGTCGCTCACGTCAGCTGAGGAAGTTGTCCGGGAACCACGTGTTGTGGCTTGCGCCGCCGTCGACGTACACGATCGAACCGGTGGTGGCGGGCAGGAAGTCCGACAGCAGTGCGCACACGCTGGTGCCGACGACACCCGGATCGTCGACGTTCCAGCCGATGGGCGACGCGCCGTCCCAGTACTCGTTGAGCATGTTGAGCTTCTTCGCATCGTCGGTCGCGGTACCCGAGATCGCCTTGGCCGCGAGAGTCTTGATCGGGCCGGCGGCCACGAGGTTGGAGCGGATGCGCTTCGCCTCGCCGACCTCGCGTGCCACATACCGGTTGACCGACTCCAGGGCGGCCTTGGCGACGCCCATCCAGTTGTAGTCGGGCATTGCCGTGCGCGGGTCGAAGTCCATGCCGACGATGGAACCGCCCTCGTTCATGACGGGCAGCGCCGCGCGCGCGAGGGAGGCGTAACTCCACGCCGAGATCTCGAAGGCGCGCGAGACATCGGGACCCGGTCCTTCGAGGAACGGCACCGCGTCCGGCCCCATCAGAGTCTTGGGGGCGAAGGCGATCGAGTGGACGACGCCGTCGATTCCCTGCGGTGCGAGTTCGCGGACTTTGTCGGCGAGCGCGCCCAGGCTCTCCTCGTCGGTGACGTCGAGCGGAATGGCGGGCGGCACCTCCTGCGGCAGACGCTTGGCGATGCGGTCGATCAGACGCAGGCGCTCAGGGATGCCGGTGATGATCACCGTCGCGCCCTGCTCCTGCGCCACCTTGGCGGTGTGGAACGCGATGGACGCGTCGGTGATGATGCCGGTGACGAGAACTGTCTTGCCTGCGAGGATGCCGGTCACGTGAATGCTCCTAGTCCGAGGGGTGGGAAAGAGTAGTTGTTAGTGGCCCATGCCCATGCCGCCGTCGACAGGCAGCACGGCTCCGGTCACGTAACCGCCCTCGTCCGAGGCGAGGAAGCTGATCGCAGCCGCGACATCCTCGGGCTTGCCGGTGCGGCCGAGCGGGATCGCCTGCTTCGCCATCTCGATGTACCGGTCCTCCATGCCTGCGGTCATGTCGGTCTCGATGAAGCCGGGAGCAACGACGTTCGCGGTGATGTTGCGTGAGCCGAGTTCACGGGCGATGGAACGAGCAAGACCGATCAGGCCGGCCTTGGACGCGGCGTAGTTCGCCTGGCCGGGGACTCCAGAGGTGGCGACAACCGAACCGAGGAAGATCATGCGTCCGAACTTCGCTCGCTGCATGCCCTTGGTGGCAGCCTTCGCACAGCGGAAAGCGCCAGTCAGGTTCGCGTCGATCACCTTGACGAAGCTCTCCTCCGACAAACGCATGAGAAGCATGTTGTCGTCGATGCCCGCGTTGGCGACGAGCACCTCGACCGGCCCCTGATGCTCGGCGACTTCAGCGAAAGCACGCTCGACCGATGCCGTGTCGGTGACGTCGCACTGCACACCGAAGAGTCCCTCCGGAGCGCCCGATCCACGGTGGGTGACGGCCACCTTGTGGCCGTCTGCGGCGAGGCGCTTCGCGACGGCCAGGCCGATGCCGCGGTTGCCGCCGGTGACGAGGACCGAACGCGGAGTCTGCTCGGGAATGATGGAGTCTGCCATGGTTGATCAACCTATCTCAGATGAGTACGTGACTGCCAAAGCAGTCACACAGCGGTGGGTCGGAATGCTCTACGAGGTCAGGGCAGCCGGCGGTTCAGGAACAAGGCGGCGACCGAACCCAGGATCGCGAGGATCGTCCCGGCGATGAGCCACGGACGGGAGTTGTCGCCGCGCTGACGTTCATAGCCGATCTGTTTCTGCAGAGTCGCGTACACCTTGTTGAGCTCGTCGAGACTCGATGCGGTGAAGAAGTCGCCGCCCGACAGATTCGCGATCGTTCTGAGCGACTCGTCGTCCACCGGGACGTCGACCGTTTCGGATCCGCCGTTCGGGCCCTCGATCTCGACGGTGCCGTGCATGGTGCCGAACGAGATCGTCGAGACCGGGATGCTCTTCTCCTTGGCCTTGCGAGCGGCGGTGAAGCCGCCGCGAGGATCGTCGGGGTTCTCGGGAACCGTCTGTTTGCCGTCCGAGAGGAGGACGATGCGGGCGGGCGGTGCGGCCGAGTCGCCGCCGAGTGCCGCATTCAACGTCTGAATGAGCTGCAGACCTGCGAAGATGCCTTCACCTGTCGCCGTCTTCTCGGCCAACTTCAGATTGTCGAGGGCCTTCTTCGTCGCATCATGATCGGGGGTCGGCGACACCAGCGTCGACGCAGTGCCGGCGAACGCGACCAGGCCGAGGTTGATGCCGTCGGTGAGGTCATCGGCGAATCGCTTGCCCGCGGCCTGCGCGGCCTGCAGACGGCTGGGTGCGACGTCGGTCGACTTCATCGATTGCGAGACGTCGACCACGAGGACGACTGTGGCACGGTTGCGTGCGACGTCGCGCTCGGCGATCGGACCGGCCATGGCGATCGTCAACAGGAGCAGCCCGACGGCGAGGATCGCGAACGGCACATGCCGGAAGCGGTCCGTCTTTCCAGGAGAGACGGACTTGAGGACGTCGAGGTTCGCGAACCTGAACGAACGCGCCTTACGGCGCCTCAGCACGAACACATACGAAGCGATGAGGGCGACGACGAGCAGGATCGACGCCAGCCACCACGGGTGGGCGAAGAGATCGTTCATCGGGCGACCCCGGCCGCCATGCCCCGGCGCCGCTCGCCGACGAATCTGACGGTGTCCGACAGCCAATCTCGGTCGGTCCGCAACGAGAGCACGGGGCCGCCACTGCTGCGGAACGCCCTCTGCACCATGCCACGGTGATCCGCGGCGGCGGCTGCATAGTCGGCGCGCAATCGGGGCGTCGCGTCGACGTCGAGCAGTTCACCCGACTCGGCGTCCCGGAGCGTCAGCTGGCCGACGTCGGGCAGTTCCACATCCCGTGGATCGAGCACCTCGACGCCGAGCAGTTCGTGGTGGGCGCCGATCGCACGAAGCGAACGATCCCAGTCGATGGGACCGAGGAAGTCGCTGACGACCACCGCCAGTCCCCTGCGCCTCATCGGACGTCGAAGTGCCTCAAACCCTGCGTCGAGGTCGCCCCGCACTCCCGGATTGCTGCGATGTGTGGTCGCGACAGCTTTGAGGAGCGCACGGTCGTGCGCACGGCCCGATCGCGCGGGCAGGCGGACGATGTCGTCGCCCGTCACGATGATCGCGCCGTGCCGGTTGCCTCCGCCCGCTGTCAGGTGGACGATCGCGGCACACGCGGCGACCGCGAGATCACGCTTGGTCCGCGTTCCCGACCCGAAGTCGAGGCTGGCGGATGCATCGACGACGAACCAGGTCTCGAGTTCACGATCGGCGATCATCTGACGCACGTGCGGCGTCGAGGTTCTCGCGGTCACGGACCACTCCATGCGACGGATGTCGTCGCCGGGCTGATAGGGCCTGGCCTCCCCCGGCTCCGAACCGGGGCCTGGGATCAAGCCGAGGTGCTCTCCCTGCAGCACGCCGTCCAACTTGCGTCGGACGGTCAGCTCGAGAGACTTGAGCGCCGCGGTGAGCGCCGGATCGCTGAGAGTTCCGTCGTGGAAAGACGGCAGGCCGCTATCGGCCGACATGACCCTGCTGATCCGGCCCCGGCTGCTGCTGAACCTGCGGCGCCTGAACCTGCGCAGTCGGAGCCTGACCGATCGGGACCTGCTGCTGCATCTGCTGCGGCGCGGCCTGGACCGGCTCACCCGGCTGCGGCACCGGCGTCGCCGAGACCTGCGGCAGACCGATGGTCTGGAGGATGCGAGTGATGATCTGCTCGGCGGACACGTCGTCGGCGAGCGCATCGTAGCTGAGGACCAGGCGGTGCCGGAGCACATCGGGGATCACCTCGACCACGTCCTGCGGAATCACGTAGTCGCGACCGTTGATGAGCGCGAGGGCACGGGCCGCGGCGACGATGCCGAGGGTGGCTCGCGGCGATGCGCCATACGCCAACCACTGCTCGACGTCGCTCAGACCGACCTCGGCCGGGCGTCGCGTGGCGTTGATGACACGCACCACGTAGTCGACCAGCGCGTGGTGAACGAATACGTTGGCAGCCTTGCGTTGCAGGAGCAGAGTCGTCTCCGGGTCGAGGACCGGCGACGCCGACGGTGGCTCATTGCCCATCCGGTAGACGATCTCGCGTTCCTCTTCGACAGAGGGATAGTCGACGATCACCTTGAACAGGAAGCGGTCACGCTGCGCTTCGGGCAGCGGATACACGCCCTCGTTCTCGATCGGGTTCTGTGTCGCCATGACGAGGAAGGGCTCGGGCATCGGGTAGGTGGTGCCGCCGATGGAGACGTGACGCTCGGCCATGACCTCGAGAAGTGCCGACTGGACCTTCGCCGGAGCTCGGTTGATCTCGTCGGCGAGCAGGAAGTTCGCGACGACCGGTCCGAGTTCTGTGTCGAACTCCTCACGGCCCTGGCGGTAGATGCGCGTGCCGATGAGGTCCGTGGGCACGAGGTCGGGCGTGAACTGGACACGGGAGAAGCTGCCGCCCACAACTGTCGCGAAGGTCTCGACGGCGAGAGTCTTCGCGACACCCGGCACACCTTCGAGGAGGATGTGACCCTTCGCGAGGAGCCCGACGAGGATCCGTTCGACCAGCTTGTCCTGGCCGACGATCACCCGCTTGACCTCGTACATCGCACGTTCGAGGAGCTTGGTGTCCTCGGCGGTGAGAGCCAGATCCGGACTGTCCGTTGAAGTCAAGGGTGTTACTCCTGAAGTTCGTCGCGTGCGTACTCACACCACAGTAGAGGATCGCCCCCGGCTCGCCGCGTCAGAGGAGACGGACGACCATCGGCATGGCACCGTCGGTCCGGACCGGGGAGATCTTGACGACGTCACCCGATTGCGGAGCCTCGATCATCGTGCCGTCGCCCAGGATGAGTGCGACGTGCGCGCTCGCGTTCGGTCCGAAGAAGATCATGTCGCCCCGGCGCATCTCCGACAGCGGCACCTGCGGACCGGAGGTGTACTGGTAGCCCGTGTAGTGCGGAAGGTCGATCCCGACACCGGCGAATCCGTAGATCATCAGACCCGAGCAGTCGAAGCCGACCTTCTGGTAGTCGCCGTAACTGTCGGCCACACCGCCGTCACGGATGCCGAGCGTCGGGCCGTTGGCATCGCCGCCGCCCCAGGCGTACGTGACGCCGAGCTGCGACTTCATGCGGTTGATGACCAGTTCGATGGCCGGCGCGCCCTTGAGTCCGGGATTGACCGGACCCGGGGCGCCCGGTGTTGCTCCGTTGCCGCTGAACAGACTGCCCAATGAGCCGTTGCCCAGTCGGGTGAACGTGTTGTTGTCACCCTCGCCGAACGGGCTGGTTCCGCCGATGCCGAGTTCGTCGAGCAGTTTCGAATGCGGGATCTGCTGCTGCCCGATCAGGCTGGCGAGCAGCGCCTGGCCCGTGTCGGCCGCCAGCTTCGCCGCGGCCGTTGCGGCCTGTGCGAGAGCGTCATCACCGGCGACCGGCTTGCCGGGGACTGTCTTGATCGCCTTGTCGACACCGTCGGCGATGATGTTCGGCAGCGTCGCGCCGGAGGTCGGCGCATCAACGCTGCGCTTCGGGACGCCCTTGAGCTTCGCGAGTCGCGTCGCGAGCTCGTCGCGTTGGTTCAGCAGAGTGGATCGCCTGGTCTGCTGATCCTTCACGGCGGCGGTGGCCGCCTTGTACGCGTCGACGGCCGACGCGCGCCGCGCCGATGCATCCTGAGCGGCAGCATCGGCCTGCATCTTCGTCGCCTCGGTCGCCGCGACGCGGTTCGCCTGTTGATTGCGCGCAACCTGCAGTCGTCGGATCACACCCTGCTGCTGGCGGGTCACCTGATCGACGGCGGTCATCTGATCGAGGATCTTCTGCGGGTCGTCAGACGCGACGTACTTCGTCATCGCGCCTTCGTTGTTGCCCTGGCGGTACACCGAGCGGATGAACTTGTCGAAATCGCGCTGGGCTTCTTCGACGAGTGAGCTCACCTTGGTGAGTGAGGCCTTCGCGCCGCGATTGGCGGAGACTGCGACCTGCTGTGCCGCCACCGCGTTCTGGAAGTCGACCAGCGAACGGTTGACGTTCTCCTGCTTGACCGCGACGGCGCCTGCGAGGTCGGACAACGTCTGGTCGACGTCGGCGATCTCGTTGATCAATGATGCGACGGGGTTCGACTTGTTGGGTTCGGCGATGGCCGGACCGGCGACGAGTAGACCCGTCAGTGCCAGAGCGCCCACCGTGAAGCCGCGCGCCGTCCATCGCGTGCTCGTGTCAGCTCGCATGTACCGTGATCTCCCTCAACATCCGTCCCCCGCACACCATAAGTGTCTCCTGCACCGTACGTCACAGGAGTCTCGCGGGAAACTGGTGTCACGGAATTACAAACGCGTGATTACCTGCGGAAATGCGAATGAGCAGCACGAAAGACGGCAACACACGATGGCGTCACAGTTGAGTAACGGACCTGACAGTCGCTTGTCAGCCGAACAGATGGGTCAAGTCGGACAGATCAACGCTCGGTGGTCGACCCGTTGTCCGCTTCTGAAGCCTCGGCCACTGGCGCCGACGCGGCACCGTCGTCGCTGCCGGCGCCACGCCCACGCACACGGGCGATCACGGCACCGATCACCACGACAACGATCAGCGCGATGGTCACCAGAGTCCAGTTGACGTTCGGATCAGTCGCCTTCTCGTAGATCTCCCGTGCTGCCTGAGGTGCACTCGCACCGGTGTGGACCTCGGATGTCCCGTCCTCGAGCTCCACGCGCGAGAAGTCGGTGGACGCGGTGCCCATCCCGCCGGGACCGAATACCAGAACGGTGCCACCGGTGGTCTCCTGCAGCTCATGGGCGATGTCGCGGTAGACCGTGAACGGCGAGAAGTTCTGGTCTGTCACGAGAACGAAGAGATCATGTCCGTCCGCCTTCGCCTCTTTCACGAGTGCGGTCAGCTCGGCGGTCTGATCGTCCGGTGCGGACACCCCGGTGGCCTTCAACTGTCTGACGATCGTCGCCATGTCGAGATTCGACCACTTGTCCGGGAGGCGCCCGCCGACGGGGTCGGGGGACGCTACGGTGAACACGACCGGTTCCGGGCTCATGGTCTTGCGTCCTCTCGTGGCGTGAGCGATATCGGCTCGAAGAATACGGCAGGACTCCCCCTCGTCCGACGCTCAGGTGAATTCGGCGCGTCGAGTCCACCGTTCTGCACGAACCAGTACGGCTGTACTGCTAGGATGGACGTGTGGCGACGCGGGCCGGCCCGTCCGCACGTCGCGACTTCGCAAACTTCCGTCGACGCAGCCCGTCGACGGCCAGCTGAGAACGAGAGTGGAGCACACGTGAGTATCAATTCGTTCGGCGCCCGCGGGACCCTCGAGGTCGGTGAGAACTCCTACGAGATCTTCCGCCTCTCCGCCGTGCCCGGCACCGAGAAGCTGCCCTACGCGCTGAAGGTCCTCGCCGAGAACCTCCTGCGCACCGAGGACGGCGCAAACATCACCAGCGAGCACGTCAACGCGCTCGCGAACTGGGATCCGTCGGCTGACCCGAGCATCGAGATCCAGTTCACCCCCGCGCGTGTCCTCATGCAGGACTTCACCGGTGTACCCTGTGTCGTCGACCTGGCCACCATGCGTGAGGCCGTCGCCGCTCTCGGCGGCGACCCGAACAAGGTCAACCCGCTGTCCCCCGCCGAGATGGTCATCGACCACTCGGTGATCCTCGACGTGTTCGGTACCGCCGACGCCTTCGAACGCAACGTGGAGCTCGAGTACCAGCGCAACGGCGAGCGCTACCAGTTCCTCCGCTGGGGCCAGGGCGCGTTCGACGACTTCAAGGTCGTCCCCCCGGGCACCGGCATCGTGCACCAGGTCAACATCGAGTACCTTGCGCGCTCGATCATGGTCCGCAACGGCCAGGCCTACCCCGACACCTGTGTCGGCACCGACTCGCACACCACCATGGAGAACGGCCTCGGCGTTCTCGGCTGGGGCGTCGGCGGCATCGAGGCCGAGGCAGCGATGCTCGGCCAGCCGGTCTCCATGCTCATTCCGCGCGTTGTCGGCTTCAAGCTGACCGGCGAGATCAAGCCCGGCGTCACCGCGACCGACGTCGTCCTCACCGTCACCGACATGCTTCGTCAGCACGGTGTCGTCGGCAAGTTCGTCGAGTTCTACGGCAAGGGCGTCGCCGAGGTGCCGCTGGCCAACCGCGCGACCCTCGGCAACATGAGCCCCGAGTTCGGTTCGACCTGTGCGATCTTCCCGATCGACGGCGAGACCATCAACTACCTGCGCCTGACCGGCCGTGACGACGAGCAGCTCGCTCTCGTCGAGGCCTACGCCAAGGAACAGGGCATGTGGCACGACGTCGACAACGAGCCGCAGTACTCCGAGTACCTCGAACTCGACCTCGGCACCGTCGTCCCGTCGATCGCAGGCCCGAAGCGCCCGCAGGACCGCATCCTGCTGTCGGAGTCGAAGGTCGCGTTCCGCAAGGACATCCACAACTACGTGGAGGAGGGCAACACCGCGACCCACACGCAGCTCGACGAGGCCGTCGAAGAGTCGTTCCCGGCGTCCGACCCGGCCGCGCTCTCCTTCGCCGACGACGGCGCAGTGAACGTCCAGTCCGCCGCCAACGGCTCCGAGGGCCGCCCGAGCAAGCCGATCAAGGTCACCACCGCCGACCGCGGCGAGTTCGTGCTCGACCACGGCGCCGTCGCCGTCGCCGGCATCACCTCGTGCACCAACACCTCGAACCCGTCGGTCATGATCGGCGCAGGCCTCCTGGCCCGCAACGCGGTCGAGAAGGGCCTCGTCTCCAAGCCGTGGGTCAAGACCAACATGGCGCCCGGCTCGCAGGTCGTCACCGACTACTACGAGAAGGCTGGCCTCTGGCCGTACCTGGAGAAGCTCGGCTTCCACCTCGGCGGTTACGGCTGCACCACGTGCATCGGCAACACCGGCCCGCTGCCGGAGGAGATCAGCGCCGCTGTCAACGACAACGACCTGACCGTCACCGCCGTCCTGTCGGGCAACCGCAACTTCGAGGGACGCATCTCCCCCGACGTCAAGATGAACTACCTGGCCTCGCCGCCGCTGGTCATCGCGT
Source organism: Gordonia sp. PDNC005 (assembly GCF_016919385.1). Taxonomy (NCBI): domain Bacteria; kingdom Bacillati; phylum Actinomycetota; class Actinomycetes; order Mycobacteriales; family Gordoniaceae; genus Gordonia; species Gordonia sp. PDNC005. Next base: position 1,665,378 of record NZ_CP070351.1, on the reverse strand, counting down.
ACGCCCTCGCCGGCACCATGGACTTCGACTTCGAGTCGCAGGCCCTCGGCCAGGACACCGACGGCAACGACGTCTTCCTCAAGGACATCTGGCCGTCCGCCCAGGAGATCGACGACACCATCAAGTCGGCGATCAACCAGGACATGTTCCGCAAGTCCTACCAGGACGTGTTCGCCGGTGACGAGCGTTGGCAGGGTCTGAGCACCCCCGAGGGCGACACCTTCGCGTGGGACGAGAAGTCGACCTACGTCCGCAAGGCGCCGTACTTCGACGGCATGACGCTCGAGACCACTCCGGTCAGCGACATCAAGGGCGCACGCGTCCTCGCCCTGCTCGGCGACTCGGTCACCACCGACCACATCAGCCCGGCAGGCCCGATCAAGCCCGGCACCCCCGCCGCGCAGTACCTCGACGCCAACGGTGTGGCCCGCAAGGACTACAACTCGCTCGGCAGCCGTCGTGGTAACCACGAGGTCATGATCCGCGGCACGTTCGCGAACATCCGTCTGCAGAACCAGCTGCTCGACGGCGTCTCGGGTGGTTACACCCGTGACTTCACGCAGGAGGGCGGCCCGCAGTCGTTCATCTACGACGCGTCGGTCAACTACAAGGAAGCCGGCATCCCGCTGGTCGTCCTCGGTGGCAAGGAATACGGCTCGGGCAGCTCGCGCGACTGGGCCGCCAAGGGCACCGTCCTGCTGGGTGTGAAGGTCGTCATCACCGAGTCGTTCGAGCGCATCCACCGCTCCAACCTCATCGGCATGGGCGTCGTCCCGCTGCAGTTCCCGGCGGGCGAGTCGGCCAAGACTCTTGGCCTCGACGGCACGGAGACGTTCGACTTCGTGGGCATCGAGAAGCTGAACGAGGGCGTCACGCCGAAGACGGTCCAGGTCACCGCGACAAAGGAGAACGGCGAGAAGGTCGAGTTCGACGCGGTCGTCCGCATCGACACGCCCGGTGAAGCCGACTACTACCGCAACGGCGGCATCCTGCAGTACGTGCTGCGAAACATGATCAACGGCTGACCGGGCGAGTTTACGACGGGAGTTTGTAACAGTGCCACGGGTCAGCGATGACCGGCTCGCCGCGCGTCGTCGGGAGATTCTCGACGGCGCGCGGCACTGTTTCGCGCAGTACGGCTATGAGGGCGCCACCGTGAAGCGGATGGAGGAGACGACCGGATTGTCCCGGGGCGCGATCTTCCACCACTTCAAGGACAAGGAGGCGTTGTTCCTCGCGCTCGCGCGGGAGGACGCCGACCGAATGGCCGACGTCGCGGCACGACAGGGCCTGGTCCAAGTGATGCGCGACATCCTCGCGCGCCCCAAGGACTTCGACTGGCTGAGCACCAGACTTGAGATCGTCCGCAAGATCCGGAGCGATCCCGGTTTCCGCAAGGCATGGGAATCCCAGGCTGCCGACCGAGAGGCGGCGACCCTCGCGCGCCTGGAGCGCAAACGCCAGGCGGGCAGTCTCCGCAACGACGTGGAACCCGAAGTCCTCGTCACCTACCTCGACGTGATACTCGACGGGATCGTCACGAGACTCGCATCGGGCCAGTCCACGGACGACCTGCACGCGGTCCTGGACCTCGTCGAGGCGTCGGTGCGCAAACCGGCTAGTTGACGCCGGTACGACGTGTGCCGCCGATCGTGACCAGCATGTGGTCACGATCGGCGGCACAGTCGTATGCGGGGTCAGGCGTCGGACGTCGTTGTGGCGGGTCGGGCGGCCAGCAGACCGCCGAGGACCCCGTAACCGAGGACTACCTGGGAGATCATGACGACGGTGCCGACAGTCCCGAACGCCATCGCGGGAATGCCCCATACGAACCAGCTCTGCGCGAAGAGCGTCTGCCACCGCAGGGCGCCCTGCCAGCGAGCGGTGATCGCGATTCGCACACCGATGATCACCATGCCCAGCATCGACAGCGGCCAGCAGGCGTCGAACACCGTCCACACGACTGTGCCTTCGATCAGCGCGAAAGCGTCCAACACGGTTGACACCATGGCGCCTCCCATAAGCGCATACTCGACGCGGAAGCCGATCGTGGCGATGGTGCCCGGCGAGCCCGGGCGGCTCATGGCGCGTGTCCGTTCCTCAACGCGCAGCAGCCCGACGATCGCCGACTGGAACGCGAGGGCGGTCACGCCGCCCAGCAGAGTGCGCCATCCGAAGTCGACGACGTCGCCGTACAGGACTATCACCACCGCCCAGATCGGGGCACTCACCGCGAGTGCGATGCCGACAGCCCTCACGATATGGAGGGCGACGGTCTCCAATGGAGCGGTGTCGAGACGTTCGGCCTGTTCTGATCCTGGAAATGCGATGGGGCCGCCGATCGATGTCATGGGTGATTCCTTCGTTTCTGGCGCCCGGGAGCGCCGTGCCGATTGAGTGTCGACAGGATGCGCCGGGACGATTGGAATCAGCTTGAACCCGCGGTTCAATCGGTGGAGACGCACCCCGCGATCAGCGCTGTGACCGTGACTCGGTCGGCGTCGACGCCTTCGGCGACGCCGCGTTCGTACACGTCAGGGGCGATTCCATCGTGGATCTCTCGCCCGTATCCGGCGAGGTCGATCGGGTCCATGCGTTCGGGGTCGTAGCCCGTCTGATCTGTTCGACGACGAACGACGCCCACCAATCGGGCAGCCATCAGTTCGTCACCCGTTCGATAGGCGACGTAGGCGAGCGTCGCCACGGCGACCATCCACGACGTCAGATCGTACGAACGTTCGCAGGCGTCGACCATCCGCCCGAGCAGCCGCTTGGACCCGAGCAGGTCATCTGCCGCGATCCTGCTCTTCGCGAGGATCCAGCACGCCGACGCGAGGAGCCAGTCGTAGCCGTTGACGTCGGCGATCCGAATGGCCTCCCCCAGATGAGTCTCGGCCGACTCGAGGTCGCCGGACCTCAGGCCCGCCGTTCCGACGGCGAGTTCGAGTTCTCCACGCGCGGGGCTGTCGCCGTGCATCCCGACATGACGCCGAGACACGGCAGCGAATTGTGCGGACTCGACGATCGCACCGGCTCCGGCGAAGAAGAAGGCGAGCATCGTCGCAGCCTCCGCCGCGGCCCCTCGATCGGCCGGGTCCGCCGGATCGTCGCCGATCTCGGCAAGCAGCGCTTGGAGACGTTGCAGAGAGTCGAAGATCGTCTCGCCGTCCCCCGCGAGGTACGCGACGAGATTGCGGCCCGAGAGGACGCGGACCCGCTGCTCGAACGGCGACGACAACGCGGCGTCGCTCACCACCGGGGCGAGCAGACGGCTTCCCTCGTCGATGAGACCACGACGGAACCAGAACCAGTGCAGGTCGCCGACGATCCGCAGGTAGGTCGTGACGTCGGTGTCGACGCAGTTCGCCAGGGCGGCCCGCACGTTCGGCAGTTCCGCCTCGATCCGCCGCATCCACGCGAGACAGTCGGGTCCGCGGAGTCCGGGATACGCCGACTCGGCCATCGCACCAGCCCATTCGATGTGCGCTGCCACGAGATGGGAGCGCCGTTCCGGTGAGCACTCCCCGATCGCATACTCGCGCAATACCTCGAGCATCTGGTAGCGGCGTGGATCCCCACCGACGACCGTGACCAAGGACGCGTCGACGAGCGCCGCGAGATCAGGCAGAACGTCGGCCCCTCGCTTCGACACCGCACCCGCGGCGTCGAAGTCGAAACCTCCTTCGAAGATCGCGAGGTCCTGCATCAGGGCTTGCTGCGACGGGGTCAGAGCGGCGTACGAGGCGTCGATGACCATGCGCATGCTCAGGTGTCGCCCGACGGTCCGCGACGATCGGGCTTCCAGGAGCGCGAACCGGTCGTCCAACCGCTCGAGCAGTTGGCGCACGGAGAGCACGCTGGTGTGCGCGGCCGCCAGTTCCACTGCGAGAGGGAGATTGTCGAGCGCCGCGCACAACCGCCGGACATCGTCCCGATCGGCATCGCGAACCGGCTCCGAGCTGCGCTCGCAGAACAGATCGGTGGCGTCGGCCAGCGGGCTCAGTGGATGGATCCATTCGCCGTCCGCACCGAGCGCAACTCGACTGGTCGTCAGGATTCTCAGGTCCGGACACGCCTTGAGCAGTCTCTCGGCGACGTCGGCGACGGCGCCCGCGAGATGCTCGCAGTTGTCGAGGACCACGAGGCGCCGCCGGTCGCGCAGCATCGTACCGAGCATGTCGACCCCGCCCTGCGCCGTGAGACCGAGCACATTGACCATCGCATCGCTGATCCCCACGGCATCGTGGACACCTGCGAGTTCAACGAACCACGCCCCGTCGCGGTGCCCGGAGACTCCCGCCACACGCTGCGCGACGCGTGTCTTTCCGACTCCACCCGGCCCGGTGACCGAGACCATCCGATGCTCCTCGACCAGACCGGCCACTGCCGCGACCTCGTCGTCACGCCCGACCAGAGTGGTCAACTCGGCAGGCACGAACCGGGTGCGCCTGGTCGGCACGACGGTGGCGGGCCGCGGGATCAGTTCAGGGTCGTGGCGCAGCATCGCTTCGTAGAGCCTGCGTAGACCCGGTCCGGGATCGGTTCCTAGCTCCTCGGCGAGGACCGTCCGAGCGCGTCGCAGGCTCGCCATCGCCGCGGCCTGTCTGCCCGACCGGTACTCGGCGAGCGCCAGCAGCTCCCATCCCCGTTCGACGAGGGGCGACTGCTCCACGATCGCTCTGAGTCCGGCTGCGGCGTCGTCGTGACGACCGAGGTCGGACAGCACTGCGAACCGGTCCAGGACGACACCGTCGCGCCTCGCTTCGAGTGCGGCCGCCGCCACTTGGGCGAAGTCCCATTCGATCACGTCCGCGTACGCCGGTCCGCGCCAGAGTCCGAGCGCGTCGTCGAACGTCGCCAACGCTGCGCGCCACTCGTGCTGATCGGCGGTCGCACGGGCGGAGGCGACGAGATCATCGAATCGCCGACTGTCGAGCGCCACCTTGTCCCGCGGGATGGCGTATCCGACTCCGTTCCGCACGAGAACGGTCGGTTGAGCCTTCGCGTGAGCGGGTTCAAGAGAGCGCCGCAGAGTCGAGACGTACCCGTGCAGGGTCGACACGGCGGACTTCGGTGGCGCACCGCGCCACAGTTCGTCGATCAGGGTGCTCTCCGGGATCGTGTCGCCTGCGGCGTCGATCAGCCGGCAGAGCAGCGCACGGGGCAGCGGGCCGCCGATCGGAACGCCCACACCACCGACACGGACTCGCAACGGTCCGAGCACATCGACGTCGATCTCCACCCGCATCAGAGTAATTCGACGTCCGAGCGCATCACTGCGGAGCCGTCACATCGGACCCGGAGCCGTCCTTCACCCGTCACCGGCGACGCGCACACGCGGCGACGAGTGCGGCGATGCCGTTCCGATCGAGCGAACGTCCGGCTTCGTCACCCGCCCGGAGCACCCCGGCGGGCATCGATGCCGCCATGGTCGCCGTGAACTCGGCCATGTCGACGGGATCGAGCTTCTCCGGGTGGAACCCCGACTCGTCACTGCGGCGGGCGACGGCGCCGAGCAGGAGCGACGCCCGTTCGTGATCGTCGTCGACGAACTCGACGTACGCGAGCGTGGCCATCCCGACCATCCACGACGTCAGGTCCGATTCCCGGTCGCAGGCCGTGATCATCCTCGTCAACAGCTCACGCGGTTCAGCGGTGTCACCCGTACTGCGGAGGATGTTCTTGGCCAGCAGCCAGAGGGCTGACGTGTGCAGCCAACCGAACCCGTGCTCCTCGGCTGTCCGGCGCATCACGTCGAGATGCGACCTGGCTTCCACCGGGTCGCCGCCCCGCATTGCCGCGACCGACAACGCGATCTCGATCTCGGCCGCGGTCCACGCCGAACCCTCGGCGATCGCGAACCGACGCGCCCGCGCGGCTGACTCCCGCGTAGCCGTGAGCTCGCCTGCACCGGCAGACAGATACGAGAGCATCGCCGCGGCCTCGGCGGCCGCCCGTCGCTGTTCACCGGGCCGCGGCTCCTCGCCGAACCCGTCGGCGAGCTCTCGAAGCCGCTCGCCGCACGCGGCGATCGTGTGGAAGTCTCCGGCGAGGTGAGCCAACAAGGCCCGCCCGACCAGACACCGGACCACGACGGTGTCGACTGCCCATGCGGAGCCGGGTTCGTCGAGAATCGCGTCCAACAGCGACAGCCCTCGTCGATCCGGCCACGCCGATACCAGATCCAGTACAGGTCACCGACTATCCGCGCATACGCCACCGGGTCGGTGCCGAGCGCGTCGTCGAGCGTCACGCGGATGGTGGGCATGTCCGCGTCGACGCGCTTCATCCATTCCGTTGACGCCGGGCCGCGGAGCCCCGCGAACGCCTCCGCTGCGAGGGCAACCGTCCATTCGAGTCGCCGAGCCGTCACTTCTGCACGGCGTTGGTCCCCCATCTGATCCGCTGCGAACGTGCGGACGGTGTCGAGCAGGCGGTACCGGCGTGGGTCCCCTCCCACCACGGTGACGAGCGACTCGTCGACCAGCCCCGCGAGATCGTCGACGAGTCCTGTCTCCCGTCCGGTGACGGCGGCGATCGCATCGACGTCGAACGAGCCGACGAAGACCGACAGCTCCGTCAACAATGAGCGCCGCGACGCGGTGAGGTCCTGGAACGACTCGCCGATCACAGCCGACAGGCTGGTCCGCCGGGAGTGCCTGCCGCTGTCGTCTCGTCGGAGGAGGTTCAGATTGTCGGACAGTCCGGAAAGCACCTGGCGTACCGACAGGATCCGAGTGCGGGCCGCGGCGAGTTCGATCGCCAACGGCAGGTGATCGACCGCGTCACACAGGCGACGGACGTCGTCGAGATCGGCAATGCTGACCGGGTGAGGGCTGCGCGCGATGAAAAGTGCGGTGCCGTCGTCCGGCGGTGCGAGCGCGTGGCGCCGTTCGCCCGGCACACCCAACGACGTGCGGCTAGTCGCCACGACGGACACCTGCGGACAGGATTGGAGGATCTGGTGCGCAGCATCGGCGATCGGGTCGACGAGGTGCTCGCAGTTGTCGAAGACGAGCAGGCATGTGCGGAACGCCAGATTCTGGATCACCGCGGCCAGACCTCCCGGAGCTGTGATCCCGAGGGCGGAGATCAGTGCATCGGCCACTCCGGACGCATCACCCACACCGTCGAACTCCACGAACCACGGACCGTCAGCGTCGTCTCTGGACAAGGCGATGCGCTGGGCCAGCCGCGTTTTTCCCACACCGCCCGGCCCGGTGACGACAACCATGCGGTGGCCGTGCAGCAGACCGTTGACCTCGTTGAGGTCGTCCACGCGCCCTACGAACGACGTCAGCTCTGCGGGGACGCTGCGCGTGCGTCGCCCGGGCATCGATGAGGAGGGCACCGACGGCAGCAACGTCGCGGGTGAGGACGACAGTTCGCCTGCCGTGTCGGACCGGTCCGCCAACCGCGAGAGGTCGGCGGTGGACGCCGACGCCGCCACCCAGTCCGCCAGAAGTTCGCGGGCAGCGGCCATCGACGGTCGCCTGTCCACGTCCCTGTCGAGCAGCCTGGCGACGACCACGTCGAGATCGGTCTCCACTGTCATCGGACGGACCTCGGTGCTCGAGATCCGATGAAGTGTTGCGATCACGTTGTCCGAGTCCGAATGCGGCGGTCGACCCTCGACCATCGTGTACAGGGTGGCGCCGAGCGCGTACACGTCGGACGCCGATGTCGGTTCGGCGCCGCGCGCGACCTCGGGCGAGAAGTACGTCGGTGTGCCGGTGACGATCCCACTCCGAGTGATCGCGGGATCGTCGTCCGACCGCGCGATTCCGAAGTCGGCGACTTTGACCACGCCCGCCGTGCTTCCCGCGACAGCCGTGGACACGAGGATGTTGCCGGGTTTGAGGTCGCGATGCACCAGCCCCGCAGCATGCGCCTGCGCGAGCGCTTGTGCGACGTGGACGGCGATCTGCGCTGCTTCGATCGGTGCGAGAGCGCCGACGGTCCGGAGCAGGTCTGCGACGCTGACCGACGGAAAGTACTCCATCACGAGCCATGGATCGTTGTCGTCGACCACCACGTCGAACATCGCCACCGCGTGCGGGTGAGAGAGCCGCGCCGCTGCTCGAGCCTCGCGGATCGCCCGACGCCTGCGAATCGTCGCCTGTTCGGTGTCGGCACCGCTGACCGTCAGTATCCGCTTGGCCGCGACGTCGCGGTCGAGGAGTTCGTCCCGCGCCAGCCAGACTTCACCCATTCCGCCGCGGCCGATGCGCCCGACCAGGCGGTACCGGTCGCCTACGAGCTGGGACGGCGCAGGCTCGATCGGTTCGATCATTCGCTGATCGTAGGCGAGAGCACAGGCGGCTCGGACGAAGGGACGCCGAACGACCGAGCGCTCGGTTACTGTCGGATTCACCCCCCACTATGAGGAGCGTCACGTGTATCCAGGCAGTTACGTCACGACCACCCCGGACAAGCCGGCAGTTATCCGCCCGAGTACCGGTGAGACGGTCACCTACGCGCAGCTGACCGACAACTCGACGCGAATCGCCCACCATCTCCGCGGTCTCGGGTTGAGGGTCGGCGACACCGTGGCCGTCGTGACGGACAACGACCTGCGGGTATTCGACGTGTACTGGGCCGCGATCCGCAGTGGCCTATACGTAACCGTCGTCAATCACCATCTGACTGCACCCGAAGTGAACTACATCCTCGACGACTGCGGCGCGAAGATCGTCTTCGCGTCGGCGAACGTGGCGGACGCCGTGTCGCTCGCGCACGAGATCGACGCGCTGTCCGCACCCGACCGTCGGGTGGCGTGGGCCGGCCCAATCGACGGCTTCGTGGACTATGACGACGTCCTCGCCGGGTCGTCGGCTGAGCCGCTCACCGATCAGCCGCGCGGCGCGGACATGCTCTACTCGTCGGGCACCACCGGTCGCCCCAAGGGCATCAAGCCGAATCTGCCCGGTACCCAGGTTGACGACTCCTTCGATCTGATCTCGCAGGTGTTCGGACCGGTGTACGGATTCGGAACCGACTCGGTCTACCTCTCCCCCGCGCCCGTGTACCACGCCGCGCCCCTGCGGTACTGCGCGATGGTGAACGCGCTCGGCGGGACCGTCGTCCTGATGGATCGTTTTGAGCCCGAAGCGGCTCTCGGCCTCATCCAGGAGTATCGGGTCACACACAGCCAATGGGTGCCGACGATGTTCGTGCGCATGCTCAAACTGCCCGACGAGGTGAGGGCGTCGTACGACGTGTCCAGTCTCCAAGTAGCCATCCATGCGGCCGCGCCGTGCCCTGCCGAGGTCAAGAAGGCGATGATCGCCTGGTGGGGTCCGATCATCAACGAGTACTACGCGGCCACCGAAGCGGCCGGTGTCACTCTCATCGGGTCGCAGGACGCCCTCGAGCGACCCGGTTCGGTGGGCCGCGGCGTGCTGGGAGTGATCCACGTATGCGGCGACGACGGCGCAGACCTCCCGGCGGGCGAGGTCGGCACCGTGTACTTCGAGCGTGACGAGATGCCGTTCGCCTACCACAACGATCCGGCGAAGACGGCCGCCGCACAGCATCCCGATCATCCCAACTGGGCGACCACCGGCGATCTCGGCTACGTCGACGAGGACGGGTTTCTGTACCTCACGGACCGGAAGGCGTTCATGATCATCTCGGGCGGTGTGAACATCTATCCGCAGGAAGCCGAGAACGTGCTGATCAACCATCCGGCGGTGTACGACGTCGGAGTGATCGGGCTTCCGGACGACGACCTCGGCGAAGTCGCCGCCGGTTTCGTCCAGCTCATGGAGGACGTCGTCCCGTCCGATGAACTCGCCGAGGAACTCAAGGACTTCGCCCGAGCCGAACTCGCGGCATTCAAAGTGCCGCGCAACATTGCGTTCATCGACGAACTCCCGAGAACACCCACCGGCAAGCTCGTGAAGGGAGATCTGCGCAAGCAGGTGCTCGGCGCCTGAACGTCCCGTGCCGAACCGGCCGGAAACGATTGGACTGCTGTCCAGAGCCTTGTACACTCCGGCCCATGAGCAATCCCACGACCGCCGTGATCGGTGCAGGCATCAGCGGACTCACCTCGTCCAAGATGCTCACCGACTACGGCGTTCCACACACCGTGTTCGAGTCCTCTGACCGGATCGGCGGGAACTGGGCGTTCGGCAACCCCAACGGTCATTCGAGCGCGTACCGATCGCTCCACATCGACACGTCCAAGCATCAGCTGTCGTTCCGCGACTTCCCGATGCCGGACTCGTACCCCGACTTCCCGCACCACACCCAGATCAAGCAGTACCTGGACGACTACGCGTCGGCTTTCGGGTTGCATTCGACGATCGAGTTCGAGAACGGGGTGACCCGAGCCGTACGACTGCCCGACGGTGGATGGGAACTGACCACTCAGCAGGGGCAGACGCGGCGATTCGACCTTCTTGTGGTTGCCAACGGTCACCACTGGGATCCCCGCTGGCCCGACTTCCCCGGCTCGTTCGACGGCATCGAGATGCATGCTCACCACTACATCGATCCCGGCACGCCGCACGACTTCGCCGGGAAGAAGATCATCGTCGTCGGGCTGGGAAACAGCGCCGCCGACATCGCAGTGGAGCTCTCGTCGAAGGCACTGGACACCGAGTTGTACCTCTCGACCCGCTCGGGCGCGTGGATCGTCCCGAAGTACGTCGCGGGGCAACCGGCCGACAAGTTCTACAAGACCAACCCGTACGTCCCGACGTCGTGGCAGCGGAAGATCGCCCAGTTGGGGCAGCCGTTGATGTCCGGTCGGCCCGAGAACCTGGGCCTTCCGACGCCCAACCACAAGTTCTTCGAGGCGCACCCCACCCAATCGGTGGAACTCCCGTTGAGGTTGGGCTCGGGCGATGTGATCCCGAAGCCGAACATCGACCGACTGGACGGTCGCACCGTGCACTTCGCAGACGGCACGAGTGTCGACGACGTCGACATACTCATCTACGCGACCGGATACAACATCACATTCCCGTTCTTCGATCCCGAGTTCATCTGTGCACCCGACAACCGCATCGACCTGTACAAGCGCATGCTGTATCCGGGAATCGACGATCTGCTGTTCGTGGGCTTCGCGCAGGCCACACCGACACTGTTCCCATTCGTCGAGGCGCAGGCGAGGCTCGTCGGCGCATACGCCGTCGGCCGCTACCGGCCGCCGTCGCCGGGCGAGATGCGGCGGGTGATCGAAGAGGACACGCGAAAGTACACGGGACACATGCTCGACCGCCCGCGTCACACTCAACAGCTCGACTACTTCCTGTACGAACACGACATGCGAGTGAAGGAGTTGCCCGCAGGCGCCCGCCGAGCGGCACAGAACGGCCCAGTCGAATGGGCCGACGCACAGCGAGGAGCCGCATCGTGACCGATCCGACGCAGGTCTGGTTCGATTCATCCGGCACGCGGTGCTCCGGCTGGTTCTTCCCCGTCGAGGGCTCAACGCCGGAGCCGGTGATCGTGATGGCCCACGGGCTCGGCGGCACCGTCGACGCCGGACTGACGCCCTTCGCCCGACGTTTCGCCGAGAACGGCTATCCGGTGTTCGCATTCGACTACCGCGGTTTCGGCGAGTCCGAAGGCTCGCCCCGGCAGAAGGTGTCGCTCACCGGGCAGGTCGACGACTACCGTGCCGCCTGCCGCGCAGTGGCCGACCTCCCGGGCGTCGATCCGGCGCGGATCGTGCTCTGGGGCGTCTCGCTGGCTGGCGGCCACGTGCTGCAGGCCGCTGTCGGTCGCGACGACGTTGGCGCGGTGTTGGCCCTGGTCCCGATGGTGAGCGGCATGGCCGCAGCACGTCACGCTCTACCGCTGCATTCGCCCGCCACATTGGCGCGGTCGACGGCGACCGGTCTGGTCAGCAGCGTGCGGCAGCGATTGGGAGGCGCTCCGGCAACCATTCCTCTCGTCGGTCCGCCCGGTTCGCTCGCCGCACTCACCGTCGACGGGTACCAGGAGGCGTATGAGTCGATCGCCGGACCGAGTTGGCGCAACGAGGTCGACGCGTCGATCGGTTCGGAGCTCGGACGTTACCGTGCGCACAAGGCGGCGTCGTCCGTGCATGCGCCGTTGCTTGTCCAGATCGCCGACTTCGACCAGGCGGCTCCCCCGCATGCCGCGGCGAAGGCGGCGTTCGCGGGAAAAGCCCAGGTCCGACACTATCCCTGCGACCATTTTGACGTCTTCGACGGGCGCGACTGGTTCGAACCGGCGCTCACCCACCAACTCGACTTCCTGGCCGCCACGTTTCACTGATCCCTCGTTATCTTTCTGTTATGTAGTACGTTCAGACGACGGGGTTGTAGGACGCACAGGGGGGCACATCGATGGATCGACGACAGACGCCGCGCAGGCGACGCCGCCTTGCGATCGGCGCAGTCGTGATCTTGCTCATCGTCGGCGTCTCTCCTGCCGCCGCTGATCCGATCACCACAACGGGCCCGGACTCGCATGTTCCGCGCACGTTCACACCACCTCGCGCCGGAACGCCGTCGGTCACGCCGCGCACGGGTACACCGATGCCGGATGCCAGCCGCCCACCTCACAGGCCGCGGCTGACACCGTCCACCGCGCCGGGCCTGACGACGCTTCCCTCGACACAACCGACGACGCCCGTCCCGACGACACCATCGCCGGCCGAACCGAGCATCCCGCCGACGATCTCGATCACCCCGACGTCGGAACTCACCGGTGACGGCACTGTGTCGGTGCTAGCCCTCGATTCGGACACTGGTGAACCCGTACGCGGCGCCGAGCTCCAGATCACCGACACGAACGGTCGGCGCTCGATCGTCACGCCGACCAGCATCACTGTTCCTGCAGGTGAGATCACGATCACCGCATCCGGCGCGCCCGACGGATACCGCTACGAAGGCAGCCTCTTCCGATCCGGCGTTGTGGAACCGGGAAAGATCAGCTCCTTCACCTTCCAACTCCGGCGGAAACCCGTCGGCGGCGGGTCAATCGTGGCGGTGGCGCGCGATCGAGTGACGGGAGCGCCGCTGCGCGGCGCGGCCTTCACCGTCGAGACATGCGCGGGCGACTTGGTCGAGACCGTGTTCACCGGAGTCGACGGCACCGCGCGTCTGACCGGTGTGCCCGCAGGATGCCATTCGGTCACTGAATCGGGAACACCGACGGGGTTCGTCGTCGACGCCGATCAACGCCGTATCACCGTGGTCGACCGCAAGAAGGTCACAGTGACCGTTTACGACTTGCCGAGCCGTTATCGAGTGGTTCGCGACCCGGCCCACCGGGTGCCCGTGAAGTCGGTGCCGACCGGCATGGGCGGGTGAGTGTCGATCATTCAGGTGAATGACCCGAGCGGTAACCGCAGGTCGTCGAGCCCCGACATGTCCCATGCGAGAGGAGGACCGATGGCCACACGCCGAACGAGTCGGATCGCCGCTGCACTCGCCGCCCCGATGACGCTTCTCGTCACGGTGGCGCTCGTCTCCGGATGCGGAGAGCAGCCGGCGTCCCCCACCCCGACACAGGGGCGACAGAGCCTGCGACCACCGGTGACCGCGGTGTCCGATCACCCGTCCACTCCGGTCAGCCTTGAGATCGACGACGAGGGTGCGCCCACGGATCCGGTCGCGACCGACGCCGAGGGCACCCTTCTGCCACCGACTGACATCGGACGCCTCGGCTGGTGGGTCGACTCGTCGCTCCCCGGATCGGGTTCCGGGACGGTCGTCGTCGCCGGGCACGTCGACGACATCGTGCAGGGCGCGGGTTATGCGGCCCGATTCGCCGATCTGACTGCCGGTGACACCGTGACCCTGGTGACCGCGTCGCGTGCCAGGATCGACTACCACGTGACGTCGGTGATCGACGCGCAGAAGAACGGGACCGGAACCGATGCAGTGCCCTACGACGAGCTCAACCGCCAGACCGGCCCGGAGACCCTGGCGTTGGTGACGTGTGGCGGACCGTTCGTCGGCCCGCCGCTCGGCTATCGCGACAACATCATCGCGTTCGCGTCGCCCTCGTGACGGGCCGCGCGACGATGGCCGGATTCCGATCCGATCGATCCCGACCGGCCGGATCTCCTGATCAGGCGAGCTCGATGAGCTCCTGGTACTCGTCGGACCAGTGATCCTCGGTGCCGTCGGGCAGCAGAATCACCCGCTGCGGTTCAAGAGCCTCCGCTGCACCGGGGTCGTGAGTCACCAGCACGACGGCTCCGGTGTAGCTTCGCAGCGCCTCGAGGACCTGCTCACGCGAGATCGGATCGAGGTTGTTGGTCGGCTCGTCGAGCAGCAGCACGTTCGCCGCCGACGACACCAGCCCGGCAAGGGCCAGTCGCGTCTTCTCGCCGCCCGACAGGGTGCCCGCGGGCTGCTCGAGCTGAGGGCCCGTGAACATGAACGCGCCGAGGAGACCTCGCAAGTCCTGTTCCCCCGCATCGGGTGCGGCATGCCGGATGTTCTCCCACACCGTCGCGTTGTCGTCGAGGGTGTCGTGTTCCTGCGCGAAGTAACCCACCTTGAGCCCACGGCCGGGTTCGAGTCCCCCGAGGTCGGGTTTCTCCACCCCGGCGAGCAGCTTCAGCAATGTGGTCTTGCCCGCACCGTTGAGTCCGAGGATCACCACGCGGCTGCCCTTGTCGATGGCCAGGTCGACTCCGGTGAAGATCTCGAGCGATCCGTACACCTTGGTGAGGTTCGACGCCATGAGCGGCGTCTTTCCACAAGGCGCCGGCTCTGGGAAGCGGATGTGCGCCGTCTTGTCGGCGACGCGCACCTCGTCGAGCTCGTCCATCATGCGTTCGGCGCGTTTGAGCATCTGCTGCGCTGCAGTCGCCTTCGTGGCCTTGGCGCCGAGCTTCGCGGCCTGCACACGAAGCGCTCCGGCCTTCTTCTCCGCATTCGCACGTTCACGTTTGCGGCGCTGTTCGTCGGTGGCGCGCGCGTCGAGATACCGCTTCCAGCCCATGTTGTACACGTCGGCCTCGCCGCGCACGGCGTCGAGGAACCACACGCGATTCACCACATCGGCCAACAGGTCGACGTCGTGACTGATCACGACGAGTCCGCCGTCGTGATTCTGCAGAAAGGTACGGAGCCACGCGATCGAGTCGGCGTCGAGGTGGTTGGTCGGCTCGTCGAGGAGAAGTGTCATATCGGACTTGCCCGAACCGTCGGACGCCGCGAACAGGATGCGAGCGAGTTCAACTCGACGTCGCTGACCGCCCGACAGCGTCCGGAGCGGCTGTTCGAGCACCCTGTCCGGCAGACCGAGACTGCTGCAGATACGCGCCGCGTCACTCTCGGCCTCATACCCGCCTAGCGCTGAGAAGCGCTCTTCGAGACGGGCGTACTTGACGATCGCGCGGTCACGGATCTTGTCGTCAGCGGCCTCTTCCATGAGCGCCTGCTGCTTGGCCATCGACGCCAGGATCTCGTCGAGGCCGCGCGCCGACAACACACGATCTTTCGCGAGGACGTCGAGATCGCCTTCCTTCGGATCCTGCGGAAGGTAACCGACTGGACCCGACGTGCGGATCTCGCCCGCGTACGGCTGCGTCTCGCCTGCGAGGATGCGGAGGGACGTCGTCTTGCCCGCTCCATTTCGGCCGACGAGGCCGATGCGGTCGCCGGGCTGAATGCGCAGTTGGTCTCCGGGCGCCGACAGGAGGGTCCTCGCGCCCGCTCGAACTTCCAGGTCGGTCGCGGTGATCACGAGGGTCCATCGTACGGATCGCGGTGGTCGCAGGGCCAATCCTCGATAGCGAAACGCCACTGTGTGTGACCCGAGACGCATCAGTCGCGGCTGACGCCCCTCCGTCGACCCGGCCGAGCAGGGATCATCACCGCGACCGCGACGCCTACCGCCACCCCGATCAACGTGTCGACTCCGCGCAGAGTCAACATCTCCAACGGCGGTGCGGGCGCGGTGAGTTCGGTCATGAGCATGATGAGCGGAGTGAAGAAGCCGATCGCAACCGCGTAGTGACGGCTCATGAACAGCTCCGTCGGCCACAGTAGGAACACCGCCACGGCGGCCACTACCGCAGCGCCCGGGTCGAACGCCAACAGCACCGCGGCGATCAACAACCCGGCAAAGGTGCCCAGAGTTCGATGAC
The DNA here is from genome assembly GCF_016919385.1 of Gordonia sp. PDNC005. Lineage (NCBI taxonomy): Bacteria > Bacillati > Actinomycetota > Actinomycetes > Mycobacteriales > Gordoniaceae > Gordonia > Gordonia sp. PDNC005. The sequence continues at coordinate 1,649,288 of NZ_CP070351.1, read as the reverse complement.
CTGCTCGGACGAGGACCGCGCGCGTTGTCGCGTCACCGGGCCTGGTCCCGTCGATCGCCGCCAGCGGCACGGCGGCCGCCGCCATCGCCCAGTTGGCGTGATCGAAACCGAGGACTGTCCCGATGGCACCCGCGACGCCGACGGCGACTGCGTACCGGACCGCGTGGACACGCACCCCGGACGGCGGGGTGCGGAGTAGCCACCGCATGCCGGTGAGCCAGGGTTTGCCATCCAACGGACGAGGGACGCCGATCATTCCGATTCCCACGGCGAGCACTGCAGTGGCGGCACAGATCGCGACAGCCAGCGGCGGAGCGACGAGGTCCGGAGGGACGGTCGCGGTGGCGCCGAGAGCGAAGATGAAGAAGAACGGCCCTGCGGGCCGCAGCCGCGCGACGTCGGCTGCGAGTGAACCGACGAGCGCATACACCGTCTCCACGATCACCAGGACCCAGACGGGAGTGCCGATGGCGGCGAGCGTGACGCCGATCGCGACTCCGAGTGTGAGCAGACCTCCCGCCTGCACCTGCCGGACGATCCGCGGGCGTCCTGCGACCCGACGTCCGTACATGCCGGCGAATGATCCGAAGACCGCGTAGACCAGTAGTTCGGGCCGACCGATCAGCAGCAGAACCGACATCGGAACGAGCAGACCGGCGAGGACTCGCAACGCATGGTGGTGGTCGTCGCGGTCGGGGCGCACCGTTGTCCTCATCGGAACCCATCCCCTGCGCGTTGCACGAGCGGAGCCTACTCGACCGGACCTCGCCTCCACTGAATCGTCCATCACATAACGTGATCGACATGACTACTTCGAACTCGACCTCTTCAACGGACTTGACTGGTCGCTCGGCACTGGTGACCGGCGGCAGCCGCGGCATCGGGTTGGCCGTCGCAACTGAACTCGCCCGCCGCGGGTCGGCCGTCGTCATCACCGGCCGCAAACCCGACGCACTCGCCGAGGCGGCCGACACGATCCGCGCGGCCGTCCCGGGCGCCGTGGTCGGCGTCGTCGCAGGCAACACCGGAGACGCCGCTCATCGCGCGGAAGCGGTCGCCGCCGCGGTCGCCAACGGAGGCATCGACATCCTCGTGAACAACACCGGAATCAACCCGATCTTCGGCGACCTCATGCAGGCCGACCTGGACGGGTTTCGCAAGTTGCTCGACACGAACGTCGTCGCCGCCCTCGGTTACATCCAGGAAGCGCATCGCGCGGGGATGGCCGACAGCGGTGGTGCGGTCGTGAACATCGCATCGGTCGCCGGTCTTCGGTCGACCGGAGTCATCGCCGCGTACGGTGCGTCGAAGGCTGCGCTCATTCGGCTCACCGAGGAACTCGCGTGGCAGCTCGGACCGACCATTCGGGTCAACGCCATCGCTCCCGGCATCGTCAAGACGAAATTCGCAGCGGGACTCCTCGCTGCAGGCGAGGACGCCGCGGCAGCGCCGTACCCGATGAAGCGGCTAGGCAGCCCCGAGGACATCGCCAACGCCGTCGCGTTCCTGGTCGGCGACGACGCCGCCTGGATCACCGGTGAGACGCTCAGGGTGGACGGCGGACTGCTGGCGACCGGAAGTTTGTGACGGCCGGCCGACCAGTCGACCTGGCCGTCGTCGGAGCGGGTCCCGCCGGCCGGGCGCTCGCCCACCGTGCACTCGCCGCAGGTCTGCGTGTCAGTCTTGTCGACCCTTCTCCGACGAAGGCGTGGACCGCGACGTACGGCATGTACGCCGACGATTGTCCCTCGTGGCTCGAACCGAAGTCGATAGCGGCGACAGCGTCGTCGTTCGCCGTCTTCACACCCGAACGCAGGGTCGTTCAACGCGGATACGTCGTCCTTGATTCGGGACGGTTCCAGCGGTCGCTGTCGATCGACGGGGCGACGGTGACCGCCGCCCGCGCCCAGACAGTCTCGGCGACGGAGGTGACGTGCGACGACGGCGCCGTGATCCGGGCCCGGTTTGTCGTGGACGCTCGTGGAGCATTCCTTGTCGACGTCGCCGGGCTGACCCGACAGACGGCGGCGGGTGCGTTCATCAATTCCGCAGAGCGTGATGTTGTGCTCATGGACTGGCGACCCGTCAGCGACGGCGACGGTCCGTCCTTCAGCTACCGGGTCCCGCTCGGCGATGGTCGCCGACTCGTCGAGGAGACCTGCCTCGCCGGACGTCCGCCTGTATCGGTAGCCGACCTCGCAGTGCGGAACGCCGACCGAGGTGGAGCGACGCGGATCGATGAACACGTCGACTTCCCTATGCTCGTGTCGTCCAGACCCTGGCGGCACAGGCCGGGCGACGCGCTCCGGTTCGGAGCGGCCGGCGGCATGATGAATCCGGCCACTGGATACAGCGTGGCGCAATCACTGGCGGCGGCAGACGTCATCGTCGAGTCGGTGATCGCGGGCCGCAGTCCCCACGCCGCATTGTGGACGAGGCGTGCTCGGCTTGCGTTCCGCCTACGCCGATTGGGTCTCGGTGTTCTCGTGCGTCTCACCGTCGAGGACCTGATCATGTTCTTCGACGCCTTCTTCCGGCTCGAACCGGACGTGCAGCGCGGGTATCTCTCAACTCGCGACGATGCGGTGGGAGTGTTGCGGGCGATGTGGTCGGTCTACCGAGTGCTCCCCTGCCGTCTACGTCTGAGAGTCGGGGCGCATTCGATACGTCACATCTTCTTCAGGAACGTGTAGACGGCCGAGATCTGCTGCTGAGTGTCGAGGAGTTCTTTTCCGTACGCTTCACCGACGTAGTCGCCGACGGCGATGAAGCAGCCGACTCGATCGTCCTTCTGGAAGCACTTGGCCGACGACAGGTCGCGGGGGCTGGCGGCCTTGCGTGAGGTGTCGTCGCCGAACCCCTTGATCAGGTAGTCGCGCCACCCCTCCGCCTGCGCTGGGCCGGCCGCACGGTAGGCCTGAGTCTGGTTCATCGCCGCGGCGGTGATTCCCGCCTTCTTCAGCTCGCTGTAGGCCTCGGGGCCGTTTCCGTAGAACAGCGCGGCGCCGCGCTGACCGAGCACGATCTGGGTAGAGACGGTCTGCTCATCGGCGGGCACCCGAATGGTGCCGCGGATCAGGCCGGTCGGGTCCGGATTCCGGTCGGTGTTCTCGGGCCCGATTGCCTCGAGGAGGGCCTTCTGCTTGTCGAATGCAGTGACGATCGCACGCTCAGCCCACGCGCGGTCGGGTGAGTCTGCCCAGGTGTAGACGAGGTACGACGCGACCTGCGAGACGGCAGTGAACACGTGTTTGCCGCTGGACCCGACGTTGTGGATGACGACGCTGGCCCTGGGCATGCCCGCCACCGACACCGGGCCGCCTCCGGGCTTGTTGTATTCCTTCGGCTTGGCGGCGATGCCGCCGATCTGTGTGACGGCGTCGCCTGCCGCCCGGTCGTCGGCGAACCGCATGACGACGTGGTTGACACCGAAATCGTTGGGGCCGTTCCCCGCCGCCATGCTGAAGCCATATTGGAATCGCTTCATCACGGGCAGGTCGACCATCTCCGACATCACCAGGCCCAGGTTCTTCGGAACGACGATAGGCATCGTCGGCATCTTGAGGTCGGTCATGCCGGCGTCGATGTCGACGGGAAAAACCACGCTGTCGGCGAGACGGACTGCGCGCACCTTGGCCCACTGAGCGTCGGTAGTGGCAGTCGGCAGCGTCGCCGCCTGCATCGATCCGTACTTTCCGAGATCAAGCTCCACGGGTCCGCGCTGCGGCGAACCGTCGACTGTGCATCCGGCGAGCACCGCGGCGACGGCGAGAGCGACGGCGGGGACAGCTGCTCGTGACAGGATGCGCATGCCCATCATCGTAAGGTCTGCGCACTGTCGCGGCGGTGCCGCGTCGCTCATCCGAACGATGTGACGGCGCTACTGCGCCTGACCACTCTCCCGGATCGCCTTCTCGACGTCGAGTTCCTGGATCTGACCGATCAGGGATTCGAGTGCCTGCGGCGGCAACGCCCCTGCCTCGTTGTACACGAGGTGACCGTCCTTGAACGCCATGATCGTCGGGATCGAACGAATGCTGGCCGCTGCCGCGAGCTGCTGCTCGGCCTCGGTGTCGACCTTCGCGAACACGATGTCGTCGAACTTCTCCGACACCGCGCTGTACGTCGGCGCGAATTGCTTGCAGGGTCCGCACCATTCGGCCCAGAAGTCGACCAAGACGATCTTGTTGTCGACGATGGTCTGCTCGAAGTCTGAGCCTGTCAGATCAATGGTTGCCATGCCTGAATCTAACAGCAGAGTGCAGCCGTCTATTCCGCGGACGTGCTCGACCTCCGCGCGGCCGCACTTCCCGCGCGCCGACCAAAGAATGTCCCGTCCCCCAGCGAAGTGCCGCTGATGTAGCCCCACGAGTGCAGACCGGAGGTTGCGCGGCCGGCGCCGTACAGTCCGGGAATCGGAAGTCCGTCGATGTCGAGCACCTCTCCGTCGGTTGACGTCCGAAGGCCTCCGATGGTGAACACCTCGGCTCCGCCGGTACTTCCACCGTGCTCGGGAGGCGCGATGCCGCGTCGGACGTCGATCGCCGCGAACGGTGATCGCAGCGGCCTGATCCATTCGGGCGCCTTGTGGAAGTACGGGTCGTCGCCGTTCTCCGCATGTCGGTTGTACTCGCCGACTGTCGACGTGAGCGCCCCGTCCGGCATGCCGATCTCGGCTTCCAGTTCGGCGAGCGTCTCCGCCACATAGTGCGGACGCACGCCCCATCGTTCCACTTCGGGAACTTCCTCGAACGCTTCCTCGTCGAGGATCACCCAGACGCGCAGTCCATGTTTGAACAGCGCGGCCTGCCCGATCAAGCCCGGATACACGTCTTCGTTGATGAACCGCCTGCCACGATCGTCAACGACCATTCCTCTGACAGCCATCCCGGGAATCAGCGAGATCCCGACTTTACCTGCTGACATGTGGCGGACGGCGGCACCTGCGGCCTGAGCGAGCGCGATACCTCGCCCGTCGTCACCCCCGTCACTGTTGACCGGTAGACCGACAAGCGCCGGTGCATGTTCGGCGAGCATCGCCTTGTTGTCGGCGAACCCACCTGTCGTGATCACCACCCCACCGCGCACGCGATATGTCACCGTCGTGTCGAAGTGTCGTGCGGCCACGCCGACGACCTCGTTGCCGTCGACGACAAGACGGAGGGCGACGGTGTCGACGTGCACATCAACTCTCGACTCGGCGACCCGGCGGCCGAGCACGTCCATCAGCACCTTGCCGCCGAATCCGTCAGCGGTGACCCGATGACCGCGGGGAGCCGGTGTCGCCAAGTCCGCGAACGGGAACGCCTTCTCCCCCATCCACATCAAGCCGTCGTCGGTGGGCGGGACCCACGTCGGAGTCGGCCACAGCGAATTCTTGAACGGCACGCCCTGATCGACCAGCCAATCGAAGTGAGCGACGCTGCTCTCGCAGTACAGCCGCACCTTCTCGAGATCACAGTCAGGTCCGAGAGCGGCGAGGAGGAAGGCCTCCATCTCGGATGCGGAGTCGTCGAAACCGCATGCTCTCTGCACGGATGTCCCGCCTCCGAGATACATCTCCCCGCCCGACTGCGCCGACGATCCGCCTCCACCACTGCGCTGTTCGAGGATCACCACCCGCGCTCCGGAAGCCTCGGCCTCGAGCGCTGCGGACGCCCCCGCGCACCCGAAGCCGACGACGAGGACATCAACCTCGTGGTCGAACTCTTCGACCTGGTCGATAGAGACGGGACGGACCGAAGACGTGAACATCTGCATCCGCCGATGGTCGCAGTCGACGCCCGATGGCGACTCTCGCCGTCCCGGTGGATGGGACGGACTCAGACGAGCGCCGACCGAACGTCGGCGGTGACAAGATCTGCATTGATCGCGACGCCCGCCAACAGCCCAGCACCCGCGGCGACCGATACCATCGCGGCGAGATTCCCAGCGTTTCCGGCGGTCCACACGCCGTCTACCCCGGTTGCTCCGGTCGGGTCGGACGGAATGAACTGGCCGAACGGATGGTCCTGCGGAACACCGCCGAGCTGCTCGAAGAGGGCGGTCCGGGCCATCATCCGCGTGCCGACGACCACGTTGTCGACGTCGTGGACCCGGCCGTCCACCTGGACCCCGGACACTTCACGATCATGCTCGATGACTCGCTCCACCTCACCTTCGACAACGCTGATTCCGCTCGCCCGCAGCTCGGCTCGCTGCTGATCATCGAACTCGACCGAACCCGCGAAGACGGTGACGTGCCGGCTCAACTGTGCGAAGAGCAGAGCCTGGTGGACCGATCCCATCGATGTGGTGGCGATGACGCCGATACGCCGGCCTCGGACCTCGTAGCCGTGGCAGTAGGGGCAGTGCAGAACACCGTGCCCCCACGCTTCTTGCACACCGGGAATCCGAGGCAGCTCGTCGACGAGGCCCGTGGCGAGCAGCAGCCGTCGGGCCTTCACGATCCGTCCGGAGCCGAGGCAGACCGTGAAGTCCCCGTCCCGCTCGACCGAGATCACTGCATCGTCGGCGAACTCGACGCCGTACGACGCTGCTTCCCGTCGCCCCTCCGCGACCAGCTCTGCGGGTGATATCCCCTCACGGGCGATCACGTTGTGCGCGGCGTCTGACGGCAGGTTCCGTTGTTCTCCCTTGTCCACGACCAGGACTGTGCGCAGTGACCGTCCGAGGGCGACCGCGCCGGACAGTCCGGCAGCGCCTCCCCCCACGATGACTGCGTCGAATCGGACCCCGGTGTTGCCTGTCGAGTTGCTCATGTAGCCGACCGTACAACGGCGATTGCCGATCTGGCATACACTCTTGCCCATGACGCAAGAATCGATCGAGAACGAGGTCGACAGCCTGGTCCGAGCCCGCATCCGAGGCCTGCGGATCGCCCAGGGATGGACTCTCGACTCCCTGGCCCGCCGGTGCCACCTCAGCCCCTCGACGCTGTCTCGCATCGAGACCGGCCATCGCAGAGTGGCCCTCGATCAGCTCGTTCCGATCGCACGGGCGCTCGGAACCACCCTCGATCACCTCGTGGAACCTGTGGACGACCGCGACGTCGTGATTCGACCCGAACCGCATCAACGCCCCGGCGTCGTCACGTGGATGTTGTCCCGCGATCGAGCGGAGAACGGCGTCATCGTCGCCAAGATGCGCCTCACGCCGCAGCCCGGGGTGGAGCCTGAGCAGCGGGTTCACCCCGGTTACGAGTGGTTCACCGTACTGTCCGGCACCGTCCGCTTGCGACTCGCTGATCGAGTGATCGACATCGAGGCGGGCGAAGCGGCGGAGTTCTCGACGATGGTCCCGCACGCGTTCACCGCTCATCGAAAGGTCGCCGAGATCCTCACGATCTTCGACAGAGACGGCGAACGCGCGCACCTCACCGCCGACCAGAGGTGAGATGCGCGCGCATCGAACGGAGTGAGGTACCTCAGCTCAGCACGGAGCCAGCGACGACGGATCGATCATCATCGATCCGGTCGAGATGCAGTCCGGAACACTCGGAAGCGTCGGATTGCCGACCCACTCCGTGATCCGCCAGCCGTCGGTCGGGTTGCCCTTCAGCACCACTCGACCGACGTTCCGCATGTAGTCAGTGCCGAGCCGTGCCATGTACTCGCGACCATTGGTCGACGCGAGGATGGTGCCGAACATGATGGTCGCGCCGTGCGAGAAGACCACGGCGTTCTTCTTGTGCGCCTTCACAACGGTCTCGATCGAATCGGTGAATCGGGCCTTGAACTCCGTGCCGCTCTCGGCGCCGGGGATCCGGGCAGTGAGGTCACCACGCAGCCACTGCTGCGGTGCGAGCATGTATCCGGCCGGCGCGTCACGCTCCGGAGTGCCCTCGTAGTCGCCCGCCAGGATCTCGTGGATGCCGGGAAGGACCACAGGATGCTTGAACAGCTTGCGGGCCAATGGCGCCGCAGTCTGCTGGGTACGGATCATGCGCGAGGCGAACACTCCGTCGAACTTGCGGTCCTCGAGCAGCACGGCGACCTGACGGGCCTGCGTTCGGCCGAGGTCGGTCAGCGCAGGGCCAGGAGTCTTGGTGTCGACGAGGCCCGACGCGTTGCCCGCCGATTCGGCGTGCCGGACGAATGTGATCGTGAGCTCGGGCGCCGCCTTCGCGGACGCAGCCGGCACGACTGCCGCGACACATGCCGCAGTGGCCGCAGCTATGACAACTGCGCCCAGGCGGGCGCGGAGTGACTTCTGATGGATCATGGGGAGGATTCCTTCGGGGCTTGATCAGAGCGACGTTATGACGCGCCTCACATGTTTGCACCAAACGTGATCCACCCGACGATTCATGCCCGCTGAATGGGATTCATCGGCACGATTCTGCGCCTACCGGCGGGTTCTGTGCCCGTCAGACGGTGAAGCCGAGGGCTCGCAGCTGCTCGCGACCGTCGTCGGTGATCTTGTCCGGACCCCATGCGGGAATCCACACCCAGTTGATCTCCACGTCGGTGCACAGACCGCTCGAGACCAGTGCGTTCCGCGTCTGATCCTCGATCACGTCGGTCAGCGGGCACGCGGGCGAGGTCAACGTCATGTCCAGGCGGACCGCCGCCTCGTCGTTGATCTCGAAGCCGTACACCAGCCCCAGATCGACGACGTTGATCCCCAGTTCCGGGTCGACGACGTCGCGCATCGCCTCTTCGACGTCGTCCTCGCTCGGCAGCGAGGTCGTCACGGTATCGGTCATCGGTTCACGCTCCAGTCTGTCCGGCCACGGTCTGGGCGACCGCGTCCTTGAACGCCATCCACCCGAGCAGCGCACATTTGACGCGTGCCGGGTACTTGCTCACGCCGGCGAAGGCTATGCCGTCGCCGATCAGGTCTTCATCGCCCTCGTCCTGCCCACGCGACGTCATCATCGTGTTGAACGAGTCGAGCGCGGTCATCGCGTCAGGGACACTCAATCCGACGATCTGATCGAACAGCACCGACGTCGACGCCTGCGAGATCGAGCAGCCCTGGCCGTCATACGAGACGTCGGCGACCTCGCCGTCGACCACCGAGACGCGCAGGGTGATCTCGTCCCCGCACGTCGGGTTGACGTGGTGCACTTCCGCGTCGAACGGATCACGGAGTCCACGCCCGTGCGGGTGCTTGTAGTGGTCCAGGATCACGTCCTGGTACATCTGCTCCATCCGCACTAGCGGCCCCCGAAGAAACTCTTGGCGACGCCGATCGCATCGGCCAGCTTGTCCACTTCGTCGAGCGTGTTGTACAACGCGAACGACGCTCGGGCGCTCGCCGCGATGCCGAACCTGCGGTGCAGCGGCCACGCGCAGTGGTGACCGACACGAATGGCGACACCCTCGTCGTCGAGAACCTGCCCGAGGTCGTGGGCGTGGATGCCGTCTACGACGAATGCGACAGCGCCGCCCCGCCGATCGGCGTCGGTCGGCCCGACGATCCGCAGACCCTCGATCGCGGTGAGACGTTCGAGCGCCCGGACGACAAGGTCGTGCTCGTGAGCTGCGACCGCATCCATCCCGATGTTCTCGAGATAGTCGACGGCGGCGCCCAGTCCAACCACCTGCGACGTCATCGGAACGCCGGCCTCGAACCGCTGCGGAGGCGGCGCGTATGTGGAGCCCTCCATCGTGACCGTCTCGATCATCGAACCGCCGGTGATGAACGGCGGCAACTGCGCGAGGAGCGACGCTCGCCCGTACAGGACACCGACTCCCGACGGGCCGAGCATCTTGTGCCCGGAGAACGCCGCGAAATCGACGCCGAGAGCAGCGAAATCGACAGACATGTGTGGAACGGACTGGCATGCGTCGAGCACCACGAGCGCGTCGACGGCATGAGCACGACGGACGAGTTCCTCCACATCCGCCACTGCCCCGGTCACGTTCGACTGGTGCGTGAACGCCACGATCTTCACCGTGTCGTCCAGTTCGAGCGAGTCGAGGTCGATCCGGCCGTCTTCGGTCACCGAGTACCAGCGGAGTGTGGCACCGGTCCGCCGCGCCAACTCCTGCCACGGCACCAGGTTCGCGTGGTGCTCGAGTTCGGTCACGACAATCGTGTCGCCTTCGCCGAGCGCCTTGCCACCGAGCACGCCGGCCGCGCGATCGTCGCCGAGCGTGTAGGCCACGACGTTGATCGACTCTGTCGCGTTCTTGGTGAACACGATCTCGTCGACGGCCGCCCCGACGAACCCGGCGATCGCAGCGCGTGCGTACTCGTACGAGTCGGTCGCCTCCTCGGCGAGCTGATGCGCGCCCCGATGCACGGCGGCGTTGCGGTTCAGCAGGAAGTCGCGCTCGGCGTCGAGCACCTGCAGCGGACGCTGCGACGTTGCGCCGGAGTCGAGATAGACCAACGGCTTGTCGTCGCGCACCGTGCGGTGCAGGATCGGAAAGTCGGCCCGGACCGTCGCGACGTCGAACGCCGTCACGCCGGACCCCGTTGTGATGGTCATCGGCTCACTTGGCGACAGCAGAGGTGAACCGCTCGTAGCCGTTCTCCTCCAACTCGTCTGCCAGCTCCGGACCGGCCGACTCGACGACGCGTCCGTTCACGAACACGTGGACGAAGTCGGGCTTGATGTAGCGCAGGATGCGCGTGTAGTGCGTGATCAGCAGGATGCCGCCGTTCTCGCGCTCGGAATACTTGTTGACGCCCTCGCTCACGATGCGGAGCGCGTCGACGTCCAGGCCCGAGTCGGTCTCGTCGAGGATCGCGATCTTCGGCTTGAGGAGGCTCAGCTGCAGAACCTCGTGCCGCTTCTTCTCGCCGCCGGAGAATCCCTCGTTGACGCTGCGCTCACCGAACGACGGATCGATGTCGAGTTCGGTCATCGCCTCCCGAGCCTCCTTGACCCAGTGGCGCAGCTTCGGTGCTTCTCCGCGGACCGCGGTCGCGGCCGAACGCAGGAAGTTCGACATCGAGACGCCCGGCACCTCGACGGGGTACTGCATCGCCAGGAACAGGCCGGCGCGGGCCCGCTCGTCGACGCTCATCTCCAGGACGTCCTCACCGTCGAGCGTGATCGTGCCCGAGGTGACGGTGTACTTGGGGTGTCCGGCGATGGCATACGACAGCGTCGACTTGCCCGAACCGTTCGGGCCCATGATCGCGTGGGTCTCACCGGACCGAATGGTCAGGTCGACACCTTTGAGGATGTGGATCGGCTCGGCGGCGGAGTCGGCGGGGGTCACGTCGACGTGCAGGTCGCGGATCTCGAGAGTCGTCATGTGAAGTGAAGTTCCTTCGTAAGAATGTGTGTCTGTGGGGCGAAGGCGCTCAGGCGCCTGCGGTCTCGAGTTCGGCTTCGATCGCCGCCTCGAGTCGCTCGCGGAGTTCGGGAACGGCGATCTTGGCAAGCACTTCGCCGAAGAAGCCGCGGATCACCAAACGACGGGCCTGGTCCTCCGGAATGCCGCGTGACTGCAGGTAGAAGAGCTGCTCGTCGTCGAATCGACCGGTCGCGCTGGCGTGTCCGGCACCGACGATCTCACCGGTCTCGATCTCCAGGTTGGGAACCGAGTCGGCGCGCGCGTTGTCGGTGAGCACCAGATTGCGGTTCAGCTCGTACGTGTCGGTGCCCTCGGCCGTCGGACGGATCAGCACGTCGCCGATCCACACCGTGTGAGCTTCACCGCGCTTGTCACCCGAGGGGTCGCCCTGCAGCGCTCCCTTGTACGTGACATGGGAACGGCAGTGCGGCGCCGAGTGATCGACGAGCAGACGCTGTTCGAGATGTTGGCCTGCGTCCGCGAAGTACAGGCCCCACAGCTCGGCGTCGCCGCCCGGAGCACGGTACTGGACTCGGGGCGAGAGGCGGACCAGGTTGCCGCCGAGGCTCACCGCGAAGTGCCGGATGACCGCGTCTCGTCCCACCGAGATGTGGTGCGCTGCGACGTGGACGGCGTCGTCGGCCCAGTCGTGGACGTTCACGACGGTGAGGTGCGCGCTGTCGTCGACGACGAACTCGACGTTCTCACCGATGGTCCCGCTCCCACGCTGATCGAGGACGATCACTGCCTTGGAGAACGGCTCGGCGTGGATCTGGAGGTGCGCGTACGCGACGTCGCCCTCACCCGGGCCGTCGAAGGTGATGAACAGCGGTTCGGCGACCTGCGCCTCTTTTGCCACCGTTATCACGGTGGCCGACGTGAACGACGAGTACGCCTGCGCGGCGATCCGGTCGAACGGCACTCCCCCGCGTCCGAGACGCTCGTCGTCGCGTCCGACGGTCTCGACGGTCACGCCGTCGACCGATTCGGTGACCGCGTAATCGACCGACGCAGTAGCCGTCGCAGAGCCGTCGTGCAGTCCGCGTAGTCGTCGGAACGGGGTGAAACGCCACGCCTCTTCACGCTGGGCGGGCACCTCGAACGCGTTGACGTCGAATGAGCTGAACATCTCGCCCTTGTTGACGACGACGCTTCCTGTGCCGGCGCCGGGAGCGGTGGTCTCGAGGTCTGCCATCAGCCGACCGATCCTTCCATCTGCAGTTCGATGAGCCGGTTGAGCTCGAGTGCGTACTCCATCGGGAGTTCCTTGGCGATCGGCTCCACGAATCCGCGGACCACCATCGCCATCGCCTCGGTCTCCGTGAGTCCGCGACTCATCAGGTAGAACAGCTGATCGTCGCTGACCTTCGAGACTGTCGCCTCGTGTCCCATCGTCACGTCATCCTCACGGATGTCGACGTACGGGTAGGTGTCACTGCGGCTGATCTGGTCGACCAGCAGCGCGTCACACTGAACCGTGGAGCGGCTGCCGTGTGCGCCGGGGTTCACCTTGATCAGGCCGCGGTACGACGAGCGCCCACCGCCACGTGCCACCGACTTCGAGACGATGTTGCTCGAGGTGTACGGCGCGAGGTGAACCATCTTCGATCCGGTGTCCTGGTGCTGGCCTTCGCCCGCGAACGCCACCGAGAGCACCTCGCCCTTGGCGTGCTCACCGGTGAGCCACACTGCCGGGTACTTCATGGTGACCTTCGAACCGATGTTGCCGTCGACCCATTCCATCGTCGCGCCGGCCTCGGCCTTGGCACGCTTGGTGACCAGGTTGTACACGTTGTTCGACCAGTTCTGGATCGTCGTGTAGCGGCAACGTCCGCCCTTCTTCACGATGATCTCGACGACGGCCGAGTGCAGTGAGTCGGACTTGTAGATCGGAGCGGTGCAGCCCTCGACGTAATGGACGTAAGCGTCCTCGTCGACGATGATCAACGTCCGCTCGAACTGGCCCATGTTCTCGGTGTTGATGCGGAAGTACGCCTGCAGCGGGATGTCGACGTGGACACCCTTCGGCACATAGATGAACGATCCGCCCGACCACACGGAGGTGTTCAGCGCAGAGAACTTGTTGTCGCCTGCGGGGATCACGCTGCCGAAGTACTCCTGGAACAGTTCCGGGTGCTCGCGCAGACCGCTGTCGGTGTCGAGGAAGATGACACCCTTCTCCTCCAGGTCCTCGCGGATCTGGTGGTAAACGACCTCGGACTCGTACTGCGCGGCGACGCCTGCGACGAGACGCTGCTTCTCCGCCTCCGGGATGCCGAGCTTGTCGTAGGTGTTCTTGATGTCCTCGGGGAGGTCTTCCCACGATTCCGCCTGCTTCTCCGTGGAGCGCACGAAGTACTTGATGTTGTCGAAGTCGATGCCCGACAAGTCGCCGCCCCAACTGGGCATCGGCTTCTTGTCGAAGATGCGCAGAGCCTTGAGGCGCTGTTCCAGCATCCACTCCGGCTCGTTCTTCTTCGACGAGATGTCGCGGACGACAGCCTCGGACAGACCGCGCTGAGCGGCGGCGCCTGCGTCGTCGCTGTCTGACCAGCCGTAACCGTAGCGGTCGAAGGAAGCGATCGTCTCTTCCTGGGACAGCTGCTGCGGTGCGGCGGGATCGGTGACCGTCATCGGGGGACCTTTCCATCGGGGTTGTCGGCGGCGCCGGGCTGAGCGTCCGCCTTCGGGTCTGACGTGTTCTTGAGCGCCGTGGCGGCGACTGTGTTGACCGGCACGTGCGTGCTGCAGACACAATCGCCGTTGGCGATCGTCGCCAGACGTTGAACATGGGTGCCGAGCAGTTCGGTGAAGGCCGCTGTCTCCGCTTCGCACAGTTCCGGGAACTCCGCGGCGACGTGCGCCACCGGGCAGTGGTGCTGGCAGATCTGCACGCCGTTTCCGACCTGCCGGGTGTCTGCCGAGTATCCCGCACCGGTCAGCGCGTCTGCGATCTGGTCGACGGTCGCGATGACCGAGCCGGACTCACGGACGGGCTGAACCTTCGCGACGATGCCGTTCACACGATCACGTGCGAACGTCTCGACTGCTTCCTGACCTGCGATGTCGCGCAGCGAGCGGATGGCCGCTCCGGCGAGATCATCGTAGGCGTGACGCAGCTTGCCGCGACCTGTCGGGGTCAGCTGGAACCACTTGGCGGGGCGACCTCGGCCGCCCTTGTTGAATCCGGCGGGCGCAATGTCGACGTCGCCGGACTCGGTGAGGTTGTCGAGGTGGCGTCGAACGCCGGCGGGACTGATCCCGAGACGTTCGGCGATATCACTCGCCGTCATCGGCCCCTCGTCGACCAGCAAAGACACGACTGCGGCTCGGGTCTGGCCGTCTGCGCCAGGCCCGTCCGCGTGCTGCTGCCACGGCAGCTGCTTCGAGTCGGTCATGCTTTTCACAACACAAGTGTGTCTTAATTGATTCCCCTCTACCAGCAAGGGTGACCTAAGCCTCCACGCCGCGGAACCCGCGGACGTTCACCCGCCCTCGCCGAACGCCGGGCACCGGGCCGCTACAGTCGTTCTGTGCCGGAACTCCCCCTGTTGCGCCGCGGCCTCGATTATCTGGGCCTGGCCAAGCCGCCCGTCGAGCGTTCCGTCGACGACACCGGCGACTACGGCTCTCGACTCGCTCGGATGCACGACGACGAGGCCGAAGTCGGACCCCTCAACGCGTACGAGAACAATCGTCTGCGACGAATTCAACTCTTCGGGACGACGGGCACAGTCCTGATCCTCATCGGGTCGCTCGGCACGGGCATGCTCCCGGTGCTGCAGAACCCGATCGTCGGCACCCGAATCCTGTCGCTCCCGTCTCGCATGTACTCGACGGCGTTGACCGTCTCCATCGGCGGGATGATGATGCTCGTCGTCGCGTGGCTCCTGCTCGGCCGATACGCGATCGGCAGGTTCTCCGTCGAAGTGGCGGAGGGCCGGAGCCCTGCGCGGCGCATGTCGCGCAGACAGGCCGACACCACACTCATCATGTGGATCACTCCCCTTCTCCTTGCGCCGCCGCTGCTCAGCAAGGACGTGTACTCGTATCTCGCACAGAGCGCGATCGCGTACAAGGGCATGGACCCGTACACCTACAGCCCGATGCGCGGGCTGGGCGTCGATCATCCCCTGACACTGTCCGTCCCGAACTTGTGGAAAGACACGCCTGCGCCGTACGGCCCCCTGTTCCTGTGGATCGGCGAACACGTCACGGCCCTGACCGGCGACAACATCACTGCCGCCGTTCTCTTGCATCGACTGATCGCGTTGGCCGGCGTCGCGATGATCGTGTGGGCTCTCCCGCGCCTCGCACGCCGCTGCGGTGTGTCTACGGTTGCGGCTCTCTGGATCGGAGCTCTCAACCCGCTCCTGATCCTTCACCTGGTCGGCGGCATCCACAACGAGTCGCTGATGCTGGGCATGATGCTCGTCGGCATGGAGTTGTGCTTCCGGGCAATCGAAGGCTCCGACGCGTTGCGGCGGCCGTCCGGACCCCTGCCGTCCCGAGCCGGCTGGATTCTGATCGGAGGCGCGGCCCTGATCGCGGCGTCGGCCATGATCAAGGTCGCGTCGATGCTCGCCCTCGGCTTCATCGGAATCGCCCTCGCCAGGCGGTGGGGTGCCACTCTCCCCGCTTTGAGACACGCCCCGATCGGCCAATGGTGGACTAGATCGAAGACATCGATCGTCGCCCTCACCAAGTCGGCGTCGATCCTCCTGGCGGTGTCGGCGATCGTGATCGGCGGCATCGGCACCGCGACCGGTCTCGGCTTCGGATGGACGGGCACTCTCAGTACCGGAGGAATCGTCCGCTCCTGGATGTCCATGCCGACTCTGCTCGGCGTCGTCTCCGGTCGTGTTGGACTGTGGCTCGGGCTCGGCGAGCAGACACAGGCCATCCTCGACATCGCACGACCGATCGGGCAGGTGATCGCGGGAGTCTTCGTGATCCGTTGGCTGCTCGCGTGCCTCGCAGGTCGTGTCCACGCACTCGGCGGCCTCGGCATCGCGATGGCGACCTTCGTGGTGTTCTTCCCGTTCGTGCAGGCCTGGTACCTCTTGTGGGCGATCATTCCGCTTGCCGCTTGGGCCACTACCCGTTGGTTCCGCCTCGGAACCGTGATCATCTCCGGGATCATGTCCGTAGTGGTCATGCCGACGAGCTCGGACACTCCGCCCCTGACTGTCGCGCAGGGACTGGCCACGGGAGTTCTGATGGTCGGTGTGGCGGCCACCGCGTTCTTCATCGACAGTCCGATTCGCGTCTGGATCAACCGCCGCCGACACAAGGTGTGACACACGCCGCCTCGGTCGCACCCGGCACCGTTCGCGGGCCGCGCCTGGCTTAGGCTGGCAGGCGTGCCCGAACCGTCAGTCTCCTCCGTAGCCCTGAGCATCAGTGGGCTGGTCAAACGGTTCGACGACGTCGTCGCCGTCGACGGCCTCGACCTCGAACTCCATACCGGGGAGGTCCTCGCACTCCTCGGCCCGAACGGTGCAGGGAAGACGACGACCGTCGAGATCTGCGAAGGATTCGGTACCCCGGATTCAGGCCGAGTCGCGGTCCTCGGTCTTGATCCGATCGCCGACAACGACGCGCTCCGCAGCCGAATCGGCGTCATGTTGCAGGGCGGAGGCGCATACCCCGGGGCGAAGGCCGCCGAGATGCTGCGTCTGTGCGCGTCGTACAGCGCCGATCCGATCGATCCCGACTGGTTGATGGACGTGCTCGGCATCGCCGACGTGGCAGCCACTCCTTTCCGGAGGCTGTCGGGCGGACAGCAGCAGCGCCTGTCCCTGGCCTGTGCACTCGTCGGCCGCCCTGAACTTGTGTTTCTGGACGAGCCGACGGCAGGTCTCGACGCTCACGCCCGCATCATGGTCTGGGAGCTCATCAACCGTCTCAAGTCGGATGGGGTTTCGGTCCTGCTGACCACCCATCATCTGGATGAGGCCGAGGAGCTCGCTGACCGCATCGTGATCGTCGACCGCGGTCGGGTCGTCGCGTCCGGGACGCCCGCCGACCTGGTGCGACGCGACGCCGAGGGCCAACTGCGTGTCACCGCGGACGGGCTCGACGAGTCAGCGTTGGAGACCTCGCTGCCCGACGGCTATTCGTGCAAGCGCACACCCGCGGGCGACGTCCTCGTCGCGGGCGACATCACTCCCCGCATCGTCGCTGTCGTCACCGCGTGGTGTGCCGAGCACGATGTGCTCGTGACGGGCCTCGCGGTGGACACCAATTCTCTGCAGGACGTGTTCCTGGAGCTCACCGGCCGCGAGGTGCGTGCATGACCGACCAGACCGCCACGCCTAACCGCTTCCCTGCGGGCACGTTCTCGCCCGCCCCGTCGCCCGCGCCGCTCATGGCCATGCTCGCGGCGCAGACGCGGATGGAACTGACCCTGCTGCTGCGCAACGGCGAACAGTTGCTGCTCACGATGTTCATTCCGATCACCCTGTTGATCGGGCTGTCGATCCTGCCGATCGACACCGGTTCGGGTGACACCGCGGCAGCCCGAGCGACGACGTTCGTGCCTGCGATCCTCGCAGTCGCCATCATGTCGACGGCGTTCACGGGCCAGGCCATCGCCGTCGGTTTCGACCGCCGCTACGGAGCACTCAAGCGACTCGGCGCCACCCCGATACCCCGCTGGGGAATCATCGCGGGCAAATCAGCGGCCGTCGCCATCGTCGTCGTCCTGCAGGCGCTGATCATCGGCGGGATCGGCGCGGCCTTCGGATGGCGACCCGGCATCGGCGGACTCGCTGTCGGCGCGATCGTGATCGTGCTCGGCACTGTCGCCTTTGCGGCGCTCGGTCTTCTGCTCGGCGGCACCATGAAAGCCGAAGTGGTGCTGGCTCTGGGCAACCTGATCTGGTTCGTCCTGCTCGGCGTCTCGAGTCTTGTGGTCTTCGACGAGCACGTCCCGTCGGCCGTCCACTGGGCGGCACGGTGCACCCCCTCGGGAGCACTCACCGAAGCGTTGACGCAGGCGTTGGCGGGCTCAGTTGATCTGTTCGGCATCGGCGTGCTGGCGGCGTGGGCCGTCGTCGGCGGCGCCCTCGCAGTGAGGTGGTTCCGGTTCGAATGAGCACTCAATCGTTGTCGCAGTCGTGGGGAGGCTTCCGCGCCCCGACACGCGTCTTCCTGTACAGGTGGGCGATCGCCAACCTCGCCGCGAACATCCTGCTGGTCGTGACCGGCGGCGCGGTCCGCGTGACCGACTCCGGTCTCGGATGCCCGACGTGGCCGCAGTGCACGTCGGGGTCGCTCACCCCGCATGCGGCGATGGGCATTCACGGCGTGATCGAGTTCGGAAACCGGATGCTCACGTGGGTGCTGGTCGTGGTCGCCGTGGGCGCCTGGGTCGCCGCGATGCGGTACCGGCCGATGGATCGGCTCGCTCGTCGTCTCGCGACCGGTGTGGCTCTCGGAGTACCTCTTCAGGCTGTGGTCGGCGGCGTCACCGTGCTCACCAACCTCAATCCATGGGTGGTCTCGTTCCATTTCCTGGCGACGGTCCTGATCATCTCGCTCGCGACCTGGCTGGTGTTCCACACCAACCCGGCCCGCGAACATGACACTGCGCCGGATGCTCCCCCCGTCGTCACGCGGCTGGCGATCGCGGCCTCCTGGGTCGTGTACGCACTGACATGGGTGACGATCTACCTCGGGACGGTTGTGACAGGCTCCGGACCGCACGCGGGTGACATCAAATCGCATCGCAATGGCCTCGAGCCCACCCAGTCCACCCAATTGCACGTCGACGCGGTGTGGACACTCGTCGGCATCTCGATCGGACTGATCCTGCTCACGGTCATCGCGAAGCTCCCGTCGCGGCGCGCGGCGATCACGTTCGGCGGTGTCATCGTCTTGCAGGGACTGATCGGCTACATCCAGTACGCCGCGGGCCTGCCCGAGTGGATGGTCGTCCTGCACATGTTCGGCAGTGCCCTGCTCATGGTCGGCGCCACCTACCTGCTGGTCTCCGCGGCCCGGTCCACGGTGTCGACGGCGAAGACGTTCTGACACCAACGCCGTTCCCTCCTGTCAACGACAGACGCTCCCCTCGCGAGGGGAGCGTCTGTCGTTGAAGGAGCGTCGGCTACGGCTGCGGCGTCAGTCGAGGATCTTGCGGTTGCGCGCCTTCGGAAAGCGCTTCTGGCGTGCCACCCAGCCTGCCATCTTGCGCCAGTGCGACGGCGTGACCGTCGCGGACGACGTCAGGTCGCGGTCCCATTCGGCCTTCTCGAGTCCTTCGACGGCGTCGATCACGGCTTCGGCCGTCGCCATGTCGCGGACCACACGGTCGCCGAGCACGCCGTTCGAGCCGCCGACCAGGGTGATCCGAACGCCTGCGTCGCCTGCCGCTTGAAGGACGGCCTTGGCCGAGCCGCCCTCGGCTGCGACGAACTTTCGGATGGAACCGACCACGTCGGCCGGTGCGGACACGGTCGTCGTCACTGCGGAGTCATCACTCATACGGGTGATCATACCGGCGTGCCAAAATGGATCCATGCGTGCGATCCATGTGTCCCGTCACGGTGGTCCCGACGTTCTGGCGAGTGTCGACGTCCCTTCTCCCACTGCCGGACCCGACGACCTTCTGGTCGATGTCGAAGCCGTCGGCGTCAACTTCATCGACACGTATCTGAGGGAAGGTGTGTATCCCTCCGAGCCTCCGTACATTCCCGGTTTCGAGGGATCCGGGATCGTCTCCGCCGTCGGGTCGAACGTCACTGCTTTTGCGGTCGGTGATCGCGTGGCCTGGTGTGACGTCGTGTCCTCGTACGCGGAACAGGTCGCCGTACCCGCCGTCGACGCGCTGCACGTGCCCGACGGTGTGCCGTTCGACGTCGCGGGGTCCGCTCTCCTGCGCGGTCTCACCGCCCACTATCTCCTCGACGGCAGCGCTCATCCGACGTCCGGCGACACCGTGCTCGTTCACGCCGGCGCGGGCGGTGTGGGTCTGATACTCACCGAGTGGGCGGCTGCGCGGGGAATCACCGTGATCACCACGGTCTCGTCGGATGCGAAGGCCGAGTTGTCCCGGAAGGCCGGCGCGGCACACGTCCTGCGGTACGACGACCCGATCGCCGACCGCGTGCGAGAGCTGACCGACGGACGCGGCGCGTCTGTGGTGTACGACGGTGTGGGGGCGTCGACGTTCGACGCATCGCTCGACGCGGCCGCCGTCCGCGGGACCGTTGTGCTGTTCGGCGCCGCGAGCGGCCCCGTCCCGCCGTTCGACCTCCAGCGTCTCAACCGCGAAGGATCCCTGTCGGTGACCCGTCCCTCGCTTGGCCACTTCATCGCCGACCCGACCGAGTTCGCGTGGCGTGCGGACGAGTTCTTCGGCGCCATTGCCGACGAGGTGTTGCACGTCGACGTCGGTCAAACGTTCCCCCTCGCCGACGCGGCCGACGCTCACCGCGCACTCGAGGCCCGCTCCACCACCGGCGCGACGGCGCTGATCCCATGAGCACAGTTCCCCCGAAGAAGATCGCCCTCGCGGTCACGGCGGTCGCCGGACTGGTTGTGATCACAGTCGTCCGGCCGTTCCCGCCCGCGGGACAGATCGTTTGTTATGCACTCCTCCTCGGGATGCTGCTGGTCGCTGTCGCGATGCCGGGTCTGGAAGACCTCAGCGTGGCCGCGGCCGAGGTGAAGCGCGAACGTGACAAGGAACAGGGCCGGGCGAAGCAATTCACGACGCCGCGATCGAAGCCTGAACCCCAGCGTGGCCCCCCGCTGAACCTTCGTTGGACAAGTGCCTGCCGACACCACGACGGTGTTCTCGGCGCGTACGGCGCATATGAGCTCGACCCGGCGATGCTGTTGCAGTATCCGGCCCTGTGGGACCTCAGCGCACAGCCGGTGATGGATTTCCACGACGCGCTCGACATGGCGGGCGGACTCCGCACCGACGCTTTCCCGGTCGACCCGTCAGACGCGGAGGACTACATCGCGTCTGTCGACATGCTGCGCAGCGCGTGGACGAAGGCCGATCGATTCGCACGGAGCACCGGAACCGACCAACTCGGTGAAGAGGACGCTCGTGACTGCCGCCGCGCTCTGAAACTGCTGCGTCACGCAGACGGCGCGAGCGGTCAGGAACGCGCGTCGTACCTGGGACAGGTCATCACGACCGTCGATCGCCTCGCCGATCGTGGCATCGTGGCTCCGGTCGACCGGATCAGTGCCGAACTCGCCACCCGGGTGCAGATGGCGATCGAGGCCTGACACCGCTCTACTGACTGTCAGTTGGAAGTACGGAGGAACACGCCCGCTGTCGAATAGAAAGCACGCGCTCCGTTGCTGAACGGCCCCACTGACATCTGGACTGACAGTTCGTCGTCGCTACCCGATCGTTCAACTGTGAATCCGACACGTTCACGGTCGTATCCCGGGATCGAGAACCTCCGCATCATGTCGTCACGGATCGCGGTGAGCGTCGGCTGATCCAATCTGGCGAGCGCAAACGCGGTGTCGCTGTAGTCGGCTGGTTCGTCGCGTTCGGTCGCCACGGGGAAGCGACCGGGTTTGACGAATACGCGGCTGTAGCGTCCGCCGTCGAACTCGAGCTCCACTCCTCCATCGATCATGATCGACGATCCACCGACGCTGTCCGATCCTTCAGCGAGCGCCATGAAGTCGATCGCCCTCAGATTTCGGCGGGCCGGGTTCATTCCAAGGTCTGCCATCATCCGGTTCGCGGCGACCATCACGGTCCCGAATTGGCCCGCGTCCAAAGTTCCGGCGAGCCGATTCTTCATGTCGGCCTCGATATACAGGCCGCCGCCGACATCGAAGGTCGCCACCAACTTGTTGTCTGAATCCCCGCGCGGAGCGACGGTGATCGACGACGTCGACGACACGTTGTCGGGACCCGGCCCCATCGCTGCGACTGCGGCGTCGACATCCCGCATCGTGTCCCCCAAGCGCAGCGACGCCACGGTCGACCGCGCGAACACCAAGCGGCTCGGTGCGGAACTGATTGTGACGTCCCTCCAGCCGTCTCCGTAGTCGCTGCTGGACATACGTCGCCCGGTGGCTGGATCCAAGATGTCCACATCGGTCGACCCGGAGTCGATCGTTATCGACAACAACTGACTGGAGCCCCGCTCCAGCATGTCGTCAGCGCGGTCGAGAGCCGCGGCGAGACGTGAATCCGGATCCTTGAGCGAATCGGAGTCTGCGCTGAAGTTGGTCGAGGAGGTGTCCGATCCATCGGTTAGAGCGCCCACGACAGTGGTCCCGAGACCGAGCATGACGACGGGGACAAGGAATACGCCTGCGACGCCTGCGCGCGTCGATCGGCTACCCGCAGACCTGACCAGCACGATTGCGGTCACGGTGCCGAGCACAACTGCGAAGAAACGGACGAGCAGGGTGTCCGCGATTGCCGCAACAGCAAACGCTACGAGTGTCACTGCGACAGCAATACCGACAGTCACATGCGGTTTCGGGGAGGGCATGCTCACTCGCCAATCGTATGAGGCGGGCCGAGAACTACGAGAAGTAGCTGGAGATCGTCGGGAGGTTGATCACGGCGTCGACGGCGAGGCCGCAGAACAGGAGCGCGAGGTACTCGTTGGAGACCAGAAAGATCTTCAGCGGCTTGAGCTCAACTCCGGCGCGGGTCTGGACGTACAGCTTCGCGACCCACCAGGTGAACCAGACGCCGGACCCGATAGCGACGACGAGGTAGATCCAGCTGGACGGTGGGATGAGGAACAGCGACGTGATCACGGTGAGCACCGTGTAGACGAGCATCTGGAACGTGACCTTCTCGTCGGACGCGATCACCGGGAGCATCGGAACGCCCGCGGCCCGATAGTCCTCGCGGTACCGCATCGCGAGCGCCCACGTGTGCGGCGGCGTCCAGAAGAAGACGACGAGGAACAGCACAAACGGCTGCCAGTTCAGCGAGTGCGTCACGGCGGCCCAGCCGACGAGGGCCGGCATGCAGCCTGCTGCGCCACCCCAGATGACGTTCTGCCAGGTGCGACGCTTCAAGATCAGGGTGTACACGAAGACGTAGAACGCGATGGTGATCCACACGAGGATCGACGGCAGGAACGAACGGTTGCCGTCGGCGTCGGCGGTCCCGTAGTACAGGACGGCGAACGACGCGAAGGCCAGCACGATACCGAAGATCAACACGTTCCGGATCGGGACGGCCTTGCGGGCGAGCGGGCGCTTCTGGGTCCGTTTCATCTTCTGATCGATGTCCGCGTCCGCGACCATGTTCAGGCTGTTCGCGCTCGCCGCACCGAGCCAGCCGCCGACGACCGTGACCAGAATCAACCGGATGTCGACGTGTCCGCGCTGCGCCTGCAGCATCACCGGGATGGTGGAGACGAGCAGAAGTTCGATCACGCGGGGCTTCGTCAACGCGATGTAGGCGAGGATTGTGGTGCGGACTCGTCCCCATCCGGTTGACGACGGCACGTCGACACCAGCGCTATCGGACGTCTTCACCACATACTCCTCACGGTCGCGACCACATCAGGTCGCGTCACACGCCGACCACTACTACAAGCGATGGTAGACCGGGCGATCCTCGCGGAGGGAATCGGGCGCGCGGGGGTGCGACGACCGCCACACAACCGCGCGCAGTGGTGTCGTACGCACAGCGCGCTCGCCCCGCTAGGCTGGACGACGAGAATCGTCTTTGTACAAGGCGAGCACTAGCACCGACCCACAGGAGACTCCACGATCGTGGCCATCACCGACGAGATTCGCGCACTGACCCGACCGGTTCACCCCGCCGACTGGACCGATGTGGACACCAAGGCTGTCGACACGGCTCGCATCCTCGCCGCCGACGCGGTCCAGAACTGCGGCAGCGGCCACCCCGGCACCGCGATGAGCCTCGCTCCCCTCGCGTACACGCTGTACCAGCGCGTCATGCGCCACGACCCCGCCGATCCGGCGTGGGTGGGCCGCGACCGGTTCGTTCTCTCCTGCGGGCACTCCAGCCTCACGCAGTACATCCAGCTGTACCTCGGTGGATTCGGCCTCGAACTCGACGACCTCGTCGCACTGCGCACGTGGGGTTCGCTGACGCCGGGCCACCCCGAGTTCCGCCACACCGCGGGCGTCGAGATCACCACGGGCCCGCTCGGTCAGGGCCTTGCATCGTCGGTCGGCATGGCGATGGCGGCGCGCCGTGAGCGCGGCCTGTTCGATCCGGACGCTCCGGCAGGCGAGAGCCCGTTCGATCACTACGTGTACGTGATCGCATCCGACGGCGACATCGAAGAAGGCGTCACGTCCGAAGCGTCGTCGCTCGCGGGCACTCAGCAGCTCGGCAACCTGATCGTCTTTTACGACGACAACCAGATCTCCATCGAGGACGACACTCAGATCGCCCTCACCGAGGACGTCGCCAAGCGCTACGAGGCGTACGGCTGGCACGTGCAGACCGTGGAGGGCGGCGAGGACGTCGCAGCCCTCGAGGCCGCCGTCGAAGCCGCCAAAGCCGTCACCGACAAGCCGTCGATCATCCGTGTCCGCACGATCATCGCGTTCCCGGCACCGACCAAGATGAACACCGGCGCCTCGCACGGCAGTGCACTCGGCGCCGATGAGGTCGCCGCCACGAAGGCGGCTGTGGGCTTCGACCCGGAGAAGAGCTTCGATGTCGCCGACGACGTCATCAAGCACACCCGCGGGCTCGTCGGGCGGGCCGCCGCGGTCCGCGCCGAGTGGCAGAAAGGCTTCGACGCCTGGGCCGCCGGCAACCCCGAGCGCAAGGAACTGTTCGACCGCCTCTTCGCGCACGAACTGCCCGAGGGCTGGACCGAAGCACTCCCCGCGTGGGAGGCCGGCGACAAGGATGTGGCCACTCGCTCGGCGTCGGGCAAGGTCCTCTCGGCGCTCGCACCGATCCTCCCCGAGCTGTGGGGCGGCTCCGCCGACCTCGCGGGCTCCAACAACACGACGATGGACGGCGCGACGTCGTTCGGTCCCGCATCGATCTCGACGTCGACGTGGAACGCCGAGCCATACGGTCGGACGCTGCACTTCGGCATCCGTGAGCACGCGATGGGCTCGATCCTGTCGGGCATCGTCCTGCACGGCCCGACGCGCGCGTACGGCGGAACGTTCCTGCAGTTCGCGGACTACATGCGTCCCGCGGTCCGTCTCGCCGCGCTCATGGAGATCGACCCGATCTACGTGTGGACGCACGATTCGATCGGCCTCGGCGAAGACGGCCCCACGCACCAGCCGATCGAGCAC
The DNA here is from genome assembly GCF_016919385.1 of Gordonia sp. PDNC005. Lineage (NCBI taxonomy): Bacteria > Bacillati > Actinomycetota > Actinomycetes > Mycobacteriales > Gordoniaceae > Gordonia > Gordonia sp. PDNC005. Next base: position 1,623,774 of record NZ_CP070351.1, on the reverse strand, counting down.
CTCGCCGCACTGCGCGCGATCCCGAACCTCGACGTGGTGCGCCCGGCCGACGCCAATGAGACCGCACACGCCTGGCGTCACCTCTTGACCCGGCGGAACCGCCCGGTCGGCCTGGCCCTGACGCGCCAGAACGTTCCCGTGCTCGAAGGCACCTCGTACGAGGGTGTCGCGAAGGGCGGTTACGTCCTCGCCGACACCGACGGCACGCCGGACGTCGTCCTGATCGGAACCGGCTCCGAGGTGAGCCTCGCCGTCGAGGCACGCGACGCGCTCGCGGCCGACGGCATCAAGGCCCGCGTCGTGTCGATGCCGTCCATCGAGTGGTTCGACGAGCAGGACACGGACTACCGCGAGTCGGTCCTCCCGACCGGTGTCCCGCGTGTGTCCGTCGAAGCAGGCATCGCGATGCCGTGGCACGCGATCGTCGCCGGCGGAGCGATCGTGTCGATCGAGCACTACGGCGCATCGGCCCCTTACAAGAAGCTCTACGAGGAGTTCGGCATCACGTCGACGGCCGTCGCGGCCGCCGCCCGCACTCTGCTCGGCAAGTGACCACGAGAGGAGCACAGATCATGACCCAGAACAGCAATCTCGCCGCATTGTCCGAGGCAGGCGTCTCGGTGTGGCTCGACGACTTGTCTCGGGGACTCATCTCCTCGGGCGGTCTCCAGGAGCAGATCGACACCCGATCGATCGTCGGCGTCACGACGAACCCCGCGATCTTCCAGAACGCGATCTCGTCCGACGCCGGTGTCTACTCGGCGCAGATCACCCAGCTCGCCCGCGAAGGCGCCGACGTCGACAAGGCGATCACCGCGATCACCACCGACGACGTCCGCAATGCCTGCGACGTGTTCGCACCGATCTTCGAGGCCACCGACGGTCTCGACGGCCGCGTGTCGATCGAGGTCGATCCCCGTCTTGCGAACAAGACTGCGGAGACGGTCGAGCAGGCCGCCGAGCTCTGGAAGCTCGTCGACCGGCCCAACGTGCTGATCAAGATCCCGGCCACGGCGGCAGGCGTTCCGGCGATCGCCGACGTGATCGCGCAGGGCATCAGCGTCAACGTGACCCTGATCTTCTCGGTGGAGCGCTACCGCGAGGTGATGGACGCGTACCTGGACGGCCTCGACCGCGCCCTCCGCAACGGGCACGACGCAGGCAAGATCGCGTCGGTCGCATCGTTCTTCGTCTCGCGTGTCGACTCGGAGATCGACAATCGCTTGAATGCCATCGGCACCCCCGAGGCACTCGAGCTGCGCGGCAAGGCTGGTCTGGCGAATGCACGCCTCGCGTACGCCGCGTACCAGGAGGTCTTCGAGACCGAGACCCGCTTCCCGGACCTCCAGGCACACGGCGCTCTCCCCCAGCGTCCGCTGTGGGCGTCCACCGGCACCAAGAACGCCGACTACCCGGACACCCTGTACGTCAGCGAACTGGTGGCGCCGAACACCGTCAACACTGTTCCCGGCAAGACGCTCGAGGCATATGCCGACCACGGTTGGGTCAACACCGAGTCGATCGTCGGCCTCGAGGGCAGCTCCCGCGCCGTGTTCACTGCGCTGCAGGGTGTCGGAGTGGACCTCGACGACGTGTTCGCGGTCCTCGAGACCGAGGGAGTCGAGAAGTTCGAGCAGGCCTGGGACGAGCTGCTGACGGCGACAGCGCAGCAGCTCGACGCGGCCCGCTAGAGGAACATACGGATACGACAGGCGAAGGGGCGAGAATGCCGCGTGCGGTGAAACCCGAGTGGACCAATCCCCTGCGGGATCCGCACGACCGTCGTCTGCCGCGAATCGCGGGGCCGTCGGCGCTGGTGATCTTCGGTGTGACGGGCGACCTCGCCCGTCGCAAGCTGATGCCCGCGATCTACGACCTCGCGAATCGTGGGCTCCTTCCCCCGAGCTTCGCCCTCGTCGGTTTCGCCCGTCGCGACTGGGCCGACAAGGACTTCACCACCCTGGTTCGCGAAGCAGTGGAGGCCAACTGCCGCACCGGGTTCCGCGAGGAGGTGTGGGATCGACTGGCCGAGGGCATTCGGTTCGTCGCCGGCTCGTTCGAGGACGACGAGGCATTCGCCGAACTGCAGCGGACTCTCGCCGATCTCGACGCGTCCCGCGGGACCGACGGCAATCATGCGTATTACCTGTCGATCCCGCCGAAGGCCTTCCCCGTCGTGCTGAGCCAGCTCCGACGGACGGGCATGGCCGACCCCTCGGGCGACAGTTGGCGTCGAGTCGTGATCGAGAAGCCGTTCGGTCACGACCACGAATCCGCGGTCGGCCTGAACGAACTCGTGAACAGCGTGTTCCCCGAGGAGTCGGTGTTCCGCATCGACCACTATCTCGGCAAGGAGACGGTCCAGAACATTCTGGCTCTGCGCTTCGCGAACCAGCTGTTCGATCCGCTGTGGAGTTCCCACTACGTGGACCATGTCCAGATCACGATGGCCGAGGACATCGGTCTCGGCGGTCGGGCCGGGTACTACGACGGCATCGGCGCGGCCCGAGACGTCATTCAGAACCACCTGCTGCAGCTCCTCGCGCTCGTCGCCATGGAGGAGCCGGTGTCGTTCTCGCCGAGACACCTGCAGACCGAGAAGATCAAGGTCCTGCAGTCGACCCGAAACATCCTCCCGATCTCGGACAATTCCGCGCGCGGACAATACGGTCCGGGTTGGCAGGGATCTGAACAGGTCGTCGGGCTGAAGGAAGAGGACGGTTTCGCCGCCGACTCGACCACCGAGACCTTCGCGGCCATCGCCCTCGAAGTCGACACCCGCCGGTGGGCGGGCGTCCCGTTCTACCTGCGCACGGGCAAACGTCTCGGCCGACGGGTCACCGAGATCGCGCTCGTCTTCAAGCGAGCGCCGCATCTGCCTTTCGACGACACGATGACGGCTGAACTCGGACAGAACGCTCTGGTCATCCGAGTACAGCCGGACGAAGGCGTCACTCTGCGTTTCGGATCGAAGGTGCCGGGCAGCGGAATGGAGGTCCGCGACGTCAACATGGACTTCAGTTACGGCGGCGCGTTCACCGTGTCTTCACCCGAGGCGTATGAGCGCTTGCTGCTCGACGTCCTCCTCGGCGAACCGTCACTCTTCCCCGTCAACGAGGAGGTGGAGTTGAGTTGGGACATCCTCGACCCGGTTCTGGCCGAGTGGGCGGCGTCGGGAACACCAGACGAGTACGAGTCGGGCACATGGGGCCCGTCGTCGGCCGACGAGATGATGAGCCGGACCGGCCGCATCTGGAGGCGACCGTGACAGTGCAGGACGCGAGGGAAGCCCGATGATCGTTGATCTGCCGAACACCGACACCACCGAGATCAGCAAGAAGCTGGTCCGTATGCGAAGCAGCGGCGGGGCCGTCACATTGGGCCGTGTCCTCACTCTGATCATCGACGTCGACGCGACCGATGACACCGAAGCCGCGGTGTCCGCTTCGAACGCCGCCAGCCGTGAGCACCCGTGCCGCGTGATCGTCGTCTGCCGCGCCGATCGAGACGTCGAGGCCCGGCTGGACGCTCAGATCCGGGTAGGCGGCGACGCGGGCGCGTCGGAGGTTGTTCTCCTGACATTGTCGGGACCACTCGCGGAACATCCCCATGCGGTGGTGATGCCGTTCCTGCTGCCCGACACTCCCGTTGTCACGTGGTGGCCGGGACGCGCTCCGGAGGATCCGTCGAGGGACCGCCTCGGCCGTCTCGCCTCCCGACGCATCACAGATGCCCGCCAGTCGTCGGATCCGGGCGCGTTTCTCCTCGCAAGGCGCGCCGGCTACCACCCCGGCGACACCGACCTGTCGTGGTCGGCGATCACGCCGTGGCGCGCGATGCTGGTCTCGGCACTCGACCGTCCTCCGCACACCCGCGTCCTGTCCGCCGAGGTCAGCGGACCGTTCGACATGCCGGGCCTCGACATCTTCGCGGGCTGGCTTGCTCATGCGCTCAAAACGCGTGTCGTGCGCAAACCTGGCCATCTCGGGGTCCGGCTCCTGCGGGAGAACGGCGAACTGGAGGTGTCTGTCGACGAGTCCGGAGGCGGCGTGCTGCGCAGCACCGGCCACCCCGACGGCAGAGCAGCGTTCGCACGTCGCACCACCGCCGAGTGCCTCGCGGAAGAGCTCCGCAGCCTCGACGCCGATGAAGTGTACGAGGCGGCCCTTCATGGTCTGCCCGCAGTCGAATACGAGGAGACGCTGTGACCACCCCCGAGACCCTGGTCTTCGAATCGTCGACCGAACTGATCGAGACGGCACGAGCTCGGTTCGTCGATCTCGTGGTCCGTGCACAGGAGGCGCGTGGCATCGCCTCCGTCGCGTTGACGGGCGGGAGCAACGGCATCGGCCTGCTCAAGGCACTCGCCGCTGACTCCGGCGACATCTGCTGGTCACGTGTCGAGATCTACTGGGGCGACGACCGGTTCGTCCCCGCAACACATCCGGAACGCAACTCCGGGCAGGCCTTCGACGCGCTCCTCAATCACGTGGCCGTCGATCCGTCGCGCGTGCACGTCATGGCGCCGTCCGACGGAGAGTTCGGCGACGACATCGCCGCCGCCGCGCGCGACTACGCTCGTCTCATCGGCGACGACACCGTCTTCGACGTTCACCTTCTCGGCATGGGCGGCGAAGGCCACGTCAACTCGCTGTTCCCGCACACGGATGCGACGGCCGAGAACGTTCAGCCCGTGGTGGCCGTCACCGACTCGCCGAAGCCGCCGCCTGCACGGTTGACGTTGACGTTCCCGGTGATCAACGCCTCGCGTGAGGTGTGGTTCCTGGTGTCGGGAGCGGAGAAGGCCGAAGCCGTCGCTGCCGCACACAACGGCGCGTCACGTGAGGACTGGCCGTGCGCGGGCGCGAGCGGGACCGACGGCACCGTCTGGTTCCTCGATCCCGCCGCCGCCTCCCGGCTGTAGGTTCTCGCGGATCACCGCCTAACCGCTGTTGCGAAGCGCGGTGGCGAGTCCGTTCATGGTGAGTTGGATGGCCCGCCGGATCTGTGGCGAATCGTCACCTGCGCGGAATCGTTGAAGCAGTTCCACCTGCAGCAGATTGAGCGGTTCGAGGTACGGGAAGCGGTTCACAACTGACCGCTTCAGCGCGTCGTTGTCGGCGAGGAGATCGTCGGTGCCGGTGATCGCCGAGCACATCGCGATGGTCCTCTCGTGCTCGTCGACGATCATCGTGAAGACTCGCTCGCGGAGTTCGACGTCGGGTACCAACTGCGCGTACCGGTAGGCCAAGCCCATGTCGCTCTTCGCGAGAACCTGAGCCATGTTCGACATCACCGAACGGAAGAACGGCCACCTGCGGTAGTAGTCGGCGAGCACAGCGAGGCGATCGGGGTCGTCGCCGATCCACTCGGCGAACGCGGTTCCCGTTCCGTACCAGCCCGGCAGCATCACCCGGCACTGGGTCCACGACAGCACCCACGGAATCGCCCGCAGGTCGGAGATCGCCGTGGTCTGCTTCCGCGACGTAGGGCGGCTTCCGATGTTCAGAGCGCCGATCTCCGACAGCGGTGTCGACGCGGTGAAGTACTCGACGAACCCCGGCGTGTCGTGCACCAGTCGCGAGTAGGCGGCGCGTGCGGACGCGGCGAGCTCATCGAACACTCGGTAGGCCTCGGCTGACTCGTCGCCGAGGCCCTCGACGTCGAGCAAGGATGATTCGAGTGTCGCGGCGACCAGCGACTCGAGATTGCGGCGAGCCCGGACCGGTTCGGCGTACTTCGCGGCGATGATCTCGCCCTGCTCGGTGAGCCGCAGCGATCCCTGCACCGCTCCCGGGGGCTGCGCGAGGATCGCGTCGTAGCTCGGGCCTCCGCCCCGGCCGACGGTTCCGCCCCTGCCGTGGAAGAGCCGGAGCCGGATTCCTGCGGTGCGCGCCGCGTCCACCAGATCGAGCTCACCGCGGTACAACGCCCAGTTGGCCGCCAGGTAGCCGCCGTCCTTGTTGGAGTCGGAGTAACCGAGCATCACTTCGTGGACATCACCTTGGGACCGGATGAGTTCGCGGTAGAACGGCACGCCCAACGCGGATGTGAGGATGCCCGCGCCGGCCTGGAGGTCCTCGATGGTCTCGAACAGTGGAACCACTCGCACGCTGCACGCCGGTGATCCGTCGCCCGCATCGTACAGACCGGCCTCCTTGAGGAGGATCATCGCCTCCAACATGTCCGAGACGGACTGGCACATGCTGATGATGTACACCGGCACTGCCTTCGGTCCGAAGCGCTCGACCGCGGCCGCGGCCGCGTGCACAACGCCCAGCTCCTTCACTGCGAGGTCGCTGAGTCGCGCGTCCAGACTGGTCAGAGGCCTGCGGGAGGTGAGTTCAGCGGTCAGCACCGCGACTCTGTCGTGCTCGTCGAGAGACGCGTAGTCGTCGCACACCCCGGCCCACGCGAGCAGTTCGCCGACCACTTCTTCGTGTGTCTCGGAGTTCTGCCGCATGTCCAGCCCCGACAGGTGGAACCCGAAGGTGCGGACCGCCTCGCGGAGAGCCGCGAGACGGTCGTCGGCGATGGCGTCGTCAACGACCGCCCGCAGGGCGGCGTCGATCACGTCGAGGTCGGCCAGGAACTCCGCCGCGTCGGCGTACGGCTCCGCTTCTGCCGCGAGAGGTCGGTCGGCAGGCGCCACGACGTCGTCGCCGAGAGTGACGACCGCCCGCGCCAGCAGCCGTGACCTGACCGCGGTCACGGCCGACCGGAACGGCTCGTCGTCCACGCCGTCCGGGGTCTCGGGCGCGTACCCCGCTCCGAGGTCCGTCAGTTCGTCGGTCACTCCACTGATCAGGCGCACCGACATGCTGAGCTCTTGATGCAGGGCGGTCAGCTCGTCCAGGTGGTGCCGCATGGCGGTGGCCGCGGCCGCCGATGTCGCCTCGGTCACGATGTCGCCGGTGACGAATGGGTTGCCGTCGCGGTCTCCACCGATCCACGAGCCCATCGTGATGATCGACGTGTCGAGTCGTGCGCTGGGGAACGTCGCCTGCAGCGATCTCCTGACGTCGTTGTTCAACGACGGGATCACGTCGAAGAAGGAGGCGCCGTAGTAGCGGAGGCCGGTGGTGATCTCATCACTGATCGTCAGGCGTCGCATCCTGATGAGCGCCGTCTGCCACAGCATCAGGATGTGGCGGGAGATCTCCCGAGTGATCGTCGACTCCTCGTCGGCGGTCAATTCGGTCCGCCCGCGGACTCGCATGAGTTCGTTGATGCGGTTCTGCGCGTCGAACACACTCTTGCGGCGAGTCTCGGTCGGATGAGCGGTGATCACGGGGACCACGTTGGCGTCGGCGATCAACCGATGCACACGCTCGTCCTCCAGACCGGCAGCGGCAAGTCGGGCGAACGTCGCTCCGAGCGACGATGCCTGCGGCGGGTCCCCGGCGATCAGATGAATCCGTCGCCGTCGCTCGCGGTGAAGGTCTTCGGCGAGGTTGGCCAACAGTGCGAAGTTGGTGAACGCCCGGACCACCGGCATCAGTTCCGACACGTCTCTGCCGGTGTACCGCTCCGCGAGTTCATCGCGGGACACGTCCTGGTAGCGGATGCCGAACGCATCCCTCCGCGAGTCCTCGACCAGGTCGAACACGTCGTCTCCGGCCTGGGATCTGATCACCTCGCCGAGCAGTCCGCCGAGGAAGCGGATGTCGTCACGGAGTGGTTCGGTGGCCGATCGGCCAGTGTCGTCGACGCGAATCCGGTCGACCATCGGCGTTGCGATCGCCCGCGCGATCGCTTCGGAATCGTGATGCGGCTCGGGTGTCATGTCCTCAAGTTACGCGCGTTCCCGCTCGCCGGCACGGAATGGAGACCACGGCGAATGTACCTCTGCGACTGAGGATCCGGCAGCTATTCGACTCAGCGTGCGCCTTAGTCTCCGTCTTCGTCCGCTCTCGGCTTACGGTCGTATCCGGTTACGAGCGTCAGCGACAAGCCCTGGCTTGCTGGCCGGCAACCCTCCACTCTGCGGCGGGGTGCTCCAGGTGAGAACCCGACCGTGCGCTCCCTGCGCTTCGGTAAGCGCAAAACCCAGTAAGGACTCCCCCGTGACTGCTGTCATATCCCCGTCGTCTCCCGGATCGGTCGGCCCCGTGAGCCGTCCGGGCGACGATGATCTCCTCGCCGCGCCGGTAGTCGGCGCACGCCATCCGTGGCAGTGGGTCGGCACCGGCGTTGTGCTCGTGCTGACCGCGATGTTCGTGCACACGCTCGTCACCAACGACCGATTCCAGTGGGACGTCGTCGGTGACTACTTCGCGAGTTCGTCTGTCCTCAACGGCCTCTGGCTGACCCTGTGGCTGACGGCCGCGACCATGGTCGTGGGCTTCGTGCTCGGCGTCCTGCTGGCAGCGATGCGGCTCTCATCGAGTCCGGTCCTGTCGTCGATCAGTTTCGGATACGTCTGGCTGATCAGGTCTGTCCCGCCCCTCGTCCAGCTGTTGTTCTGGTTCCAATTGGCGTCGCTGTTCCCCCAACTCTCGATCGGCGTCCCGTTCGGTCCGAGCTTCGTCACATTCGACACGGCCACGCTCATCACCGGGGTGGTCGCGGCGTTCATCGCTCTGACACTCGACGTCGCTGCGTTCTCCGCCGAGATCGTTCGCGGCGGACTGCTGTCGGTAGAGGAGGGCCAGACCGAAGCTGCGCAGTCGATCGGCCTGAACCGGGGTCGGATCTTCTGGCGGATCGTGCTGCCGCAAGCCATGCCCGCCATCGTCCCGTCGACCGGAAACCTGTTGATCGGACTGCTGAAAGCCACATCCATCGTGAGCGTGATCGCAGTCGAGGATCTCTTGTACTCGACCCAGCTCATCTACCAGCAGAATTACCTCGTCATCCCGCTGCTCCTGGTAGCGACGGTCTGGTACATCATCCTCACGACCATCTTGTCGATCGGCCAGTACTTCGTCGAACGCCACTACAACCGCGGCCGTCGTCGACAGCAGCCGTCGTCGTTCGCTCAAACGTTCCGCGACAACCTGCCACTGTTCGGCACTCTTCAGAGCCGCACCGTTGGAGGCAGGGCATGAGCCGCCCGCTGGTCCGCGTGCGTGGACTCACCAAATCGTTCGGAGCACACCCGGCGTTGCGGGGCATCGACCTCGACGTCAACGAAGGCGAAGTCACGGTGCTCCTCGGTCCGTCGGGATCGGGCAAGTCGACACTGCTCCGCACCGTGAATCACATCGAGAAACCCGACGCGGGATTCGTCGAGGTCGACGGCGACATCATCGGATATCGGCACGTCGGTGGACGCCTCCGCGAACGTCCGTCTCGCGAGATCGCAGCACAGCGGGCGCGAATCGGAATGGTCTTCCAACAGTTCAACCTGTTCGGACACCGAACCGTGGCCCAGAACATCATCGAAGGTCCCGTCGCCGCAGGCCAGTCGCGACGCGATGCGCTGCGTCATGCTTCGGAACTGCTCGAGAGGGTCGGGCTCGCCGGGCGCGAAGACTCGTACCCGCGCCAGCTGTCGGGCGGTCAGCAACAGCGCGTCGCGATCGCCCGGGCCCTGGCACAACGGCCGAGCCTGATGCTGTTCGACGAGCCGACCAGTGCACTCGACCCCGAGCTCGTGGGAGAGGTGTTGTCGGTGATCCGCGACCTCGCCGCCGATGGCATGACGATGCTGATCGTCACTCACGAACTGGGCTTCGCCCGAGAGGTCGCCGACACCGTCGTGTTCCTCGAGGACGGGACGATCGTCGAGTCCGGGCCGCCCGACGACGTGCTCCTCTCACCAGCCAACGAACGGACCCGGTCCTTCGTGTCGGCCGTTCTCTGAACCCCACCCGTCTCCCCTACTCCCCCCTCCTCGAAAGGCTCCACCATGCCCACATCACGTTCCCGCCGCCGCTCGGTCCGCTTCGCTGCGGCTACGACGGCCCTTCTCGCGGCCGCATCCATCACCCTGACCGCCTGCGGCTCGTCCGACGACCCGAGCACCGATGCTGGCGGCACCGCACCCGCCGTGCCCACGCAAGACGTCGTGTCCGGCATCACGAAGGTCGACACCATCGCGGCGAAGCTGCCCGCCGACGTTCGCGCATCCGGCAAGCTCACCATCGGGACCATCAAGACTCCCGGACTCGCATCCCTGCCCATCGGCGGTGAGGTCGACGGCCGGCCCGTCGGTCTCCACCGCGACCTCACCGACGCCGTCGCAAAGGTGCTCGGCCTCACCGCCGACTACCAGTACGGAACGTTCCCGTCGATCCTGCCCGGCATTCAGAACGGCCGCTACCAGGTCGGCCAGGCCAACTTCAGTGTGACGAAGGACCGGGAGAAGGTCGTCGACTTCGCGACCTTCGTCACCGACGGACAAGGGTTCCTCGGCACCGAGAAGGTGACACAGGACAAGTTCACTCAGATCAGCGACGCCTGCGGGTACCGGATCGGCACCGCGCCGGGATCGTCGTTCCAGACTCTGCTCGAACAGAACGCCGACGCGTGCAAGAAGATCGGCAAGCCCGACTGGACCGTCCAATACTTCACCGACTCCGCACCGATCACCCTCGGGCTGCAGAACGGCAAGCTCGACCTCTACTTCGGGCCGTCGCTCGCCCTGCAGTATGCAGAGTCGAGGATCCCCCACACGCGGTATCTCGGCGAGATCTACAAGTCGCCGGTGGGCTTCATCTCTGCGAAGGGCTCGCCCATCGCACCCGCGATCGTCGACGCCGTCAACGAACTCATCACGACCGGCGACTACCAGAAGATCTTCGACAAGTGGCAGGTCCCAGGCAACAAGATCGAGCGCTCCGAGCTCAATCCCCCTACGACTTTCTGACGCGTCGACGTTCCGACGCACACGAGGAGCCCACACCATGACTGATCACTTGCATCTCGCCGTCGCCCTCGACGGCGCAGGCTGGCATCCCGCCGCATGGCGCGAGTCGCAGGCCCGACCGGCCGACCTGTTCGACGCCGCGTACTGGATCGATCTCGCCAGGACCGCCGAACGGGGACTGCTCGACTTCGTCACCATCGAAGACGCCCTGACCGTCCAGTCCGCGGACCCGTTCTCCCCCGACGAACGCACAGACCAGGTTCGCGGACGATTGGACGCGGTCGAGATCGCCGCACGCGTCGCCCCGGCGACGGCGTCCGTCGGCTTCGTGCCGACAGCTGTCGTCACCCACACCGAACCATTCCACCTGTCCAAGGCAGTCGCCACTCTCGACTATGTGAGCAGCGGCCGAGCCGGTCTGCGGGTTCAGGTCGCCGCGACGCCACACGCGAACGGCAACGTCGGTCGACGGCAGATCCCCGATGTCCGCATCACCGACATCGGCGCCGACGAATTCGCCGCCGCGGAGTCGACGCTGTTCGCGGAGGCCGCCGACTACGTCGAGGTCGTCCGCCGTCTCTGGGACAGCTGGGAGGACGACGCCGAGATCCGTGACATCGCGACCGGCCGATTCATCGACCGGCACAAACTGCACTACATCGACTTCGAGAGTCCGAACTTCTCGGTGAAAGGACCGTCGATCACCCCTCGGCCACCGCAGGGGCAGCCGCCGGTCGTCGCTCTCGCTCATCTGCCGCGCGGACTGGAGCTCATCGGCGAATCCGCCGACATCGGACTGATCACCCCGCACACCCAGGCCCAGGCCGTCGACAGTGTCGCCTCGATCCGCGCCGCCGCAGCGGCGGCGGGCCGCGGCGACGAAACGATCCACGTGTTCGCCGACCTCGTCGTGTTCCTCGACGACACCGAGGACGAAGCGCACGACCGCGTCGCTCGGCTCGACGACGTCGCCGGAGCGTCGTTCCGCAGCGACGCTCCCGTGTTCATCGGCACGGCGGCCGGTCTCGCCGATCTGCTGATCGAGCGCCAGTCGGCAGGGCTCAGCGGCTTCCGTCTACGGCCCGGGACACTCCCGACCGATCTGGACCGGATCGTCGACGATCTCGTCCCCGAGCTTCAGCGGCGCGGCGTGTTCCGGTCCGCGTACCCGAAGTCGTCGACCCTGCGAGGGCTGCTGGGATTGTCGCGCCCGGCGAACCGCTACGCGACCGCACAATCCTAGAAGGAGACCTCATGTCCACCGCCGCACACTCTGAGCCCTCACGCTCGCGTCCCCTCAAGCAGATCCACATCGCCGCGCACTTCCCCGGCGTCAACAACACCACCGTGTGGAGCCACCCTGAAGCGGGCAGTCACATAGAATTCGACAGCTTCCGCACGTTCGCGCAGGAGGCCGAGCGCGGCAAGTTCGACTTCCTCTTCCTCGCCGAGGGCCTCCGCCTTCGTGAGCAGAACGGCGAGATCTACGACCTGGACGTCGTGGGCCGTCCCGACACCTTCACGATCCTGTCGGCACTCGCCGCCGTCACTGATCGCCTCGGCCTTGCCGGCACCATCAATTCGACGTTCAACGAACCCTACGAAGTGGCCCGCCAGTTCGCTTCACTCGACCACTTGTCTGCAGGTCGAGCGGCCTGGAATGTCGTCACCAGCTGGGACGAGTTCACCGGAGAGAACTTCCGCCGCGGGGGTTTCCTCGCCGAAGAGGACCGGTACGGTCGCGCCGAGTCGTTCCTGTCCGCCGCGCAGACGCTGTGGGACTCATGGCACGACGACGACGTGGTCGCCGACCGCGGAGCGGGACGGTTCCTCGGTCGCGGCGACGCTGGTGCGTACGCCTACCGCGACCGGTTCTTCGATATCGAAGGACGATTCAATGTGCCGCGTTCCCCGCAAGGTCGACCGGTCATCTTCCAGGCCGGCGACTCCGACGCAGGACGCGAATTCGCCGCGGCTCAGGCCGACGCGATCTTCTCCCGACACGGCGACCTCGATTCGGGCACGAAGTTCTACACCGATGTGAAGCGACGGCTGGCCAAGTACGGCCGCAGGCACGACGAACTGCTGATCCTCCCCGCGGTGACCTTCGTGCTCGGCGACACCGACGCGGAAGCCGCCGACGCCGCAGCCGAGGTTCGCCTCGCGCAAGTGTCTGCGGCCACCGCCACCCGATTCATCGAACAGGTCTGGAACGTTGCGCTGCCCGACTTCGACGCAGACGGGCCGTTCCCGTCGTTCGATCCGGTCGAAGGCGAGTCCACGGTGTCGAAGGGGCGCGCGAGCGTCCGGATGCTCGGGCGCGAAGCCACAGCGGTAGCAGAGCAATGGCGGGCCATCGCGGCCGCGGAAGGGCTCTCTGCCCGGGAGGTCGTCGCAAAGGCCTTCCATCGCGGCGGACTCGTCGGCTCACCGAAGACCGTCGCCGACCAATTGAACGAACTTGTGCAGTCAGACGCCGCAGACGGCGTCATCCTCGCGCCCCACATCACGCCGGGAGGCCTCACCCCGTTCGTCGACCAGGTGATTCCGATCCTGCAGGAGCGGGGCGTCTACCGGACCGACTATGAAGGCACGACCCTGCGTGACCACCTCGGCCTCACCCGCCCCGAGCCGACTACCAGCCGAGAGGCCGCATCATGACCACCACCAACCTGTCCGTCCTCGACCTGGTGCCGATCTCAACGGGATCGACCGCGGCCGACGCCCTGCGCAACTCGATCGACCTCGCACAGCGGTCCGAAGAGTTCGGCTACCGCCGCTACTGGTTCGCGGAACATCATCTGAATCCGGGGGTCGCTGGGACGTCACCCGCGGTGGTGTTGGCGTTGACGGCGGCAGCGACGTCGACGATCCGCATCGGCACCGCCGCGGTGCAGCTCGGCCACCGAACAGCCTTGTCCACCGTCGAGGAGTTCGGCCTGCTCGACGCCCTGCATCCGGGGCGCATCGATCTCGGACTCGGCAGATCCGGCGGCAAACCTCCGAAGGTGCTGGCGACGACAGCTCCACCAGCGCGGACTGTCGTCAACGGACGGACCGAGAACGGTCTGCGTGTTCCCGAGCCGTTCTCCTTCGCGAGTCTTCTCGGCAGTCCTCGGATCGGCTTGATCCAGCGCCTTCTGCAGTTGCCCGGCGCAACCGCGCAAGATTACACCGAGCAGGTCGGCGACATTCTCGCTCTCATCGCGGGCACATTCCACGATGAAATCGGTCAAGAAGCTCACGTGGTCCCCGGCGAGGGCGCGGACCTGCAGGTGTGGATCCTCGGCTCGAGCGCGGGCGAGAGCGCCACGGTGGCCGGTGCGAACGGTCTCCGCTTCGGCGCGAACTATCACGTCAGCCCCGGGACCGTTCTCGACGCGGTCGACGCGTACCGCGCGGCGTTCGTTCCGTCCGATGTCCTCGACCGACCGTATGTGAGTGTCTCGGCAGACGTCGTCGTCGCACCGACACACGACGAGGCCGGTGAGCTCGCACAGGGTTACGGGCCGTGGGTGCGCAGCATCCGCACTCTGCAAGGTGCCATCGAGTATCCGACTCCCGCTCAGGCACGAGCGCTCCCGTGGACCTCCGACGACGCGGCACTTGTCGCCGACCGCGTCGACACCCGATTCGTCGGGACACCCGTCGAGGTCGCCGACCATCTCGAACGACTGCGCGACGCGACCGATGCCGACGAGTTGGTGATCACCACGATCACCCACGGTCACGCCGAGCGGGTGCGTTCGTACGAACTGCTCGCCGACGAGTGGGCACGGCGATGACGGCAGTCGACACGAGTGTTCTTGACAACCCCGCTTTCGCGGCGCTCAACGGGCCGCACAGCCGGTTCGCCGAACGAGTCGGTCGAGCTGTGCGTTATCCGCCGGACGTCTCCCCTTTCACCGCGATCCCGCCGAATCCGACCGCAGGCGACTGGGCCGATCTCGCAGCTCTCGTTGGACCAGGCGGAGTGGTCGCATTCGGTTCGCCGAGCGGAGTAACACCGCCCACCGGCTGGTCAGTCGCGTTCGAGGGCGCAGGGGCTCAGTACGTCGGTGATCGTGTCGATCCGATCCGTGACGAGCGCAGCGTCGTGCTGACCGCGGCAGACGTGCCGGAGATCCTCGATCTGATCAATCGGACCGAACCCGGCCCATTCCTGGCCCGGACCGTGGAACTCGGCACGTATCTCGGCATCCGCCAGCACGGAGCGCTCGTCGCCATGGCCGGAGAACGACTCACGCTGCCGGGATGGACCGAGATCAGTGCAGTGTGCACCGACCCAGCGGTGCGCGGACAGGGTCTCGCGTCCGCGCTGGTCCGTCATGTAGCGGCGAACATCGTCGCGTCCGGGTCGACCCCGTTCCTCCATGTCGCGGCGGACAACCCCGCCCGACGGCTGTACGAAGACCTCGGTTTCACACTCCGCGCCGAGGTGGTCTTCACCGCGCTCGCCGCACCGAGCCCGTGAACAAGCGTCGACACACGAAGAGCCCGGTACGTCCGATCAGGACGTACCGGGCTCTCTCTGCCGTATGAGGCGGGTCAGCCGCCGAACTTGATGTTCAGGCCGACTCCGACGATCAGGATCACCCAGACCAGCCCGACGAACACCGTCAGGCGGTCGAGGTTCTTCTCGACGACCGACGAGCCGGAGAGGCTCGACTGCACGCCGCCGCCGAAGAGGGACGACAGACCGCCGCCCTTGGCGCGGTGCAGGAGCACGAGCACGATCAGCAGGAGGCTGGAGATGACCAGGCCGATGTTGAGCGCGAGAGTCACGAGTCGTCTGTCCTGTCAGTGGAGGAAAAGTAGTGTGGCAGACCGCCCCCGACAGCGCGGGGACGACCTGCCACAGTCTACGTGATGGGTGCTTCGACCAGAGAAGCGGCCCATCGGTGTTTTAGAGGAGCGGCCCGCCCGCGGCGATCGCCGACAACTGAGCGAATTCGTCAGCCTTGAGCGACGCTCCGCCGACGAGTGCACCGTCGACGTCTGCCTTGCCGACGATGTCGCCGACGTTCTTGGCGTTGACGCTGCCGCCGTACAGGACGCGAACGCTGTCCGCGGTGGCCTGATCTGCGAGATCCGCAAGCGCACCGCGCACCGCGGCACACACTTCTTGAGCGTCGTCAGCGCTGGCCACTCGGCCGGTGCCGATGGCCCACACCGGCTCGTACGCGACGACCACCTTGGCGATGTCGGTGGCCGACAAGCCGGCCAGCGAAGCCTTGATCTGCTCCACGTTGTACGCGACGTGGTCGCCCGCTTCGCGGACGTCCAGTCCCTCACCGATGCAGACGATCGGCGTCAGACCGTGACGGAGAGCCGCCTTGGTCTTGGCCAGGACGGTATCGTTCGACTCTCCATGGAGCGTACGACGCTCCGAGTGCCCGACGACCGCGAACGTGCAGCCGAGCTTCGCGAGGAACGCTCCGCTGATCTCACCGGTGTAGGCACCCGAATCGTGCTCGGAGACGTCCTGCGCACCGTAGGTGAGCAGGAGCTTGTCGCCGTCGACTACGGTCTGGACGCTGCGGATGTCGGTGAACGGCGGAATCACCGTCACGTCGACCTTCTCGAAGTACTTCTCCGGCAGAGCGAAGGCGATCTTCTGCACCAGGGCGATGCCCTCGAGGTGATTCAGATTGCACTTCCAGTTGCCCGCGATGAGCGGCTTGCGGGCGCCGGGAGCGGAGCGAGCGGGCCCATTCGATGTTGCCATCAGGCGTTCACCTCCAGAACGGAGAGGCCGGGGAGTTCCTTGCCCTCCAGGTACTCCAGCGACGCACCGCCGCCTGTCGAGATGTGCGAGAACGCCTCATCGGCCAGTCCGAGTGCACGAACGGCTGCAGCCGAGTCGCCGCCGCCGACCACGCTGAACGCACCGTTGGCGGTGGCCTGGGCGATGGCCTCGGCGACACCGCGAGTGCCCGCTGCGAACTTCTCGAACTCGAAGACGCCCGACGGTCCGTTCCAGAACACGGTCTTGGCTCCGGTGAGGACGGCAGCGAACCGCTCGACGGTGCCGGGACCGATGTCCAGGCCCATCCCCTCGGTGAAACCGTCCGCCGTCATCGCGATCGACGTCTGCGCGTCGGGTGCGAACTTGTCGGCCACGACGATGTCGTGCGGCAGGTGAATCACGTCGCCGAAGCGCTCCAACAGGTCCTTGCAGGTGTCGATCATGTCGGCCTGCAGGAGCGAATCGCCCACCGGGCTCCCCTGCGCCTTGATGAACGTGAACGCCATGCCGCCGCCGATCACCAGGGTGTCGACCTTGGGGGCGAGCGCTTCGATCACGGCCAGCTTGTCGGACACCTTCGAACCTCCGAGAACCACCGCGTACGGGTGCTCCACGGTGTCGATCGGGCCCGCTTGCTCCGCGCCCGGCGCCCGGCCGGTGATCTTCGCCAGGACGTCGACCTCGGTGGCGACGAGGTCGCCTGCATACGCCGGGAGCACCTTCGCGACGTCGTACACCGACGCCTGCTTGCGGTGCACCACGCCGAAACCGTCAGAGACGAACGCACCGTCGTCCCCGACCAGCTCGACGAGTGCCGCAGCGAGCTGTGCCCGCTCGGCGTCGTCCTTGCTGGTCTCACGGGGATCGAAGCGGATGTTCTCGAGCAGGAGGACGTCACCGTCGGTGAGACCTTCGGCACGAGCGAGGGCGTCACTTCCGACGACATCGCCGGCCAGCTGGACATTGCGTCCGAGCTCTTCGGCGAGACGCGCGGCGACCGGAGCCAGCGACAGCGCGGGATCCGGCTCGCCCTTGGGGCGCCCGAGGTGCGCGGTCACGATGACCTTGGCTCCGGCCTCCACCAGCTGACGGATGGTCGGCGCCGAGGCGATGATCCGGCCCGCATCGGTGATCTGACCGCCGTCGAGCGGCACGTTCAGATCCGAGCGGACCAGCACTCCGCGGCCCTCGACGCCGTCGGCGAGGAGATCCTTGAGGGTTCGCACTGCCATGTTTACAGCGACTTCCCGACCAGGCCGAGGAGGTCGACGAGGCGGTTCGAGTAGCCCCACTCGTTGTCGTACCAGGAGACGATCTTGACCTGGTCGTCGATGACCTTGGTCAGGCCGGCGTCGAAGATCGACGAGTGCGGGTCGGTGACGATGTCCGACGACACGATCGGGTCCTCGGTGTACTTCAGGATGCCCTTGAGGGGACCTTCCGCAGCCTTCTTCATGGCGGCGTTGATCTCTTCGACGGTCGCGGGCTTCTTCAGGTTCGCGGTGAGGTCGGTGGCCGAGCCGGTGGGGATCGGGACACGCAACGCGTAGCCGTCGAGCTTGCCGAGCAGCTGCGGGAGGACCAGGCCGATGGCCTTCGCTGCTCCGGTGCCCGTGGGGACCACGTTGACAGCAGCGGCGCGTGCACGACGGAGGTCGCTGTGCGGGCCGTCCTGCAGGTTCTGGTCCTGAGTGTATGCGTGGACCGTGGTCATCAGACCCTTGACGATGCCGAACTCGTCGTCGAGGACCTTGGCGATCGGGCCGAGGCAGTTGGTGGTGCACGACGCGTTCGAGATGATGTTCTGGCTGCCGTCGTACTGGTCGTCGTTGACGCCCATCACGATGGTGATGTCCTCGCCCTTGGCCGGAGCCGAGATGATGACCTTCTTGGCGCCTGCTTCGAGGTGGCCCTTGGCCTTCTCGGCGTCGGTGAAGATACCGGTCGACTCGACGACGACGTCGACGCCGAGCTCGCCCCAGGGCAGCTCCGACAGCGGGCCGCGGTGCGACAGCGCCTTGATCTTCTGGTCGCCGACGACGATGACGTCGTCACCTTCGAGGGAGACGTCGTGGGGCAGACGACCGAGGATCGAGTCGTACTTGAGCAGGTGAGCGAGGCTCGCGTTGTCGGTCAGATCGTTGACTGCGACGATCTCGATGTCGGTGGTGCCCAGGGCCCTCTGGGCATCCACGGCACGGAAGAAGTTGCGGCCGATACGGCCGAAGCCGTTGACGCCTACGCGAACAGTCACTGTTGTGCTCCTTAAGCGGTGAGTGAAGGGTCGAGAGGGTGTCGCGACCCGCTGGCCCCTAGCCTAGTGGTCCGCCACTCGTGGTTCACCAGAAGGTCTCGAGAAGGTGACAAGTCACAGTCCCGTCTGGCCCCCGCCCGACGACGGGAACGACACGACGCATTCGCCTACGCGTCGTCCATCAGGTCGGCGGTGACGGCCGATTCGGTATCGGGCAGACCTTCTGTTCGAGCCTTCTTGTCGGCCATCGACAGCAGACGGCGGATGCGGCCCGCCACTGCGTCTTTTGTCATCGGCGGATCGGCGAGCTGGCCGAGTTCCTCCAACGACGCCTGTCGGTGCTGGACGCGCAGCGAGCCGGCCGCGACCAGATGATCGGGCACCTCGTCGCCGAGGATCTCGAGGGCGCGTTCCACTCGGGCTGCGGCCGCGACGGCCGCCCGCGCCGAACGACGCAGGTTCGCATCGTCGAAGTTGGCGAGACGGTTGGCCGTGGCCCGCACTTCACGCCGCATCCGGCGCTCCTCCCACACGAGGCGGGTGTCGTGGGCGCCCATCCGAGTCAGCAGGGCCCCGATCGCCTCACCGTCTCGAATGACCACCCGATCCGCACCGCGCACTTCGCGCGCCTTCGCGGTCACACCGAGTCGGCGGGCGGCGCCGACGAGCGCCAGCGCGGCCTCCGGCCCGGGACAGCTCACCTCGAGCGCGGACGAACGTCCCGGCTCTGTCAGTGATCCATGTGCGAGGAACGCTCCACGCCACGCGGCTTCGGCATCGCCGACGCTGCCACCGACCACCTGAGCGGGCAGTCCACGGACCGGGCGACCCCGCATGTCCAGGAGCCCGGTCTGGCGGGCGAGGCCCTCACCGTCCTTCGTGACTCGAACGATGTATCTGGCACCCTTTCGAGCACCGCCCGATCGGAGTACATGCACATCGGAGGCGTATCCGAACAAGTCGTGAATCTCCTGCCGGAGACGCCGCGCGACGTTGCCGAGATCGACCTCGGCTTCCACGACCACCCGGCCCTGTTGGATGTGAAGGCCACCGGCGAACCGCAGAAGCGCTGAGACCTCTGCCTTGCGACAGCTGATCTGAGTGACCGCCAGCCTGCTCAGCTCGTCCTTGACCGCACCGGTCATCGCCACGTGTCGACGCCTCCTATAAACAAAGTGATATCTCCCCCAGGGTACTGACAGCACACCTCGAGCAAACCTCGGGGGCGTCAACCGTAGTGCCGTCGACCTTACCGGTCCGAGTGGTCACTCAGCAGGCGACTCAGAGTGTTCGCGGACTTACGCGGATCGTGCTCGTGAGTTCCGGGCACCGCGAGGTCGGCGATCACCAGGCGGGCGCCGAACGACGCCGCTGCTCGAACAAGGTGATCTCGCTCCGCGCCCGCGGGCACCGACGCCGCGTCGACGACCACATCGTCGACTCCGACGGTGTCCGCGTGCGCATGCAGGACGTGCAGGTGCCGTTCGACCGAGAAGCCCGTCGTCTCTCCCGGCTCGTTGGCGAGGTTCACGAACAGAACCTTCCGCGCGGTCGTCGATTGAAGCGCCCTGACTTGGGACGGGACCAGAACGTGTGGGATCACGCTGGAGAACCACGATCCGGGGCCCAACGTGACGACATCTGCGTCGATGATGGCGGCGGCGGCCTCGTCGCATCCCACCGGCTCGAACGGATTGACCCGCACACGTCGGACGGTTCCGGGAGTGGTCGCCACCGCGACCTGCCCGCGGATCACGCGACTGACTCGCGGATCCGATTCGAGTCCGGTCACGTCGGCCTCGATGACGAGGGGAACCGTCGACATCGGCAGAACTCGACCGTCGATCCCGAACAGGTCGACCATTGCGTCCAGCGCCTCGACCACGTCACCGGTGAGTTCTTCGACACCGGCCAACATCAGATTGCCGACCGGGTGACCGGCGAGTGCCCCGTACCCGCCGAGTCGGTGCTGCAGAATGCGCGCCCACCGCTTGTGACGTCGCGCCACCGCCGGGTCGACCGCCGTCCAGTGATCGATCGCTGCGGGAGCCCCCATCAGTGCCGCCAACGCCATACGGAGATCACCGGGAGGAATGCCGCCGAGTTCGTTTCGGAGTCGGCCCGACGACCCTCCGTCGTCGCCGACGGTCACGATGGCGGTCACATCGCGCGTGAGGTAGCGCAGCGCGGTGATGGTGTTGAAGAGGCCGTGACCGCCGCCGAGAGCAGCCGCGCGGATCGGCGCCGTCACTCGCGTCCCAGGTCGCGGTTGGTCACCTGCACCTTGTACAACGGTGAGCCGTCGTCGTCGGAGGCCTCTTCGAGTCGGCGAGCGAGCTGCTGCGACATCGCAACGCTGCGGTGCTTGCCGCCGGTGCAGCCGACACCGATCGTCATGTAGCCCTTGCCTTCTCGCTTGTATCCGCGCGCGACGATGCCGACCAGGTCGACGTAGCGGTTGATGAACTCGAGTGCGTCCTCCTGACCGAGGACGTAATCGCGCACCTGCGGGTCGAGACCGTTGTGTTCGCGAAGCTCGGGAATCCAGTACGGGTTGGGCAGGAACCGGACGTCGACGACGAGGTCGCAGTCGATCGGCAGTCCGTACTTGAAGCCGAACGATTGAACGGCCACCGTCAGACCGGTGCCGCCGACGTTCGGGAAGGTGCTCTCGACGATGGCGCGCAGTCGAGTGGAGCTCAGATTCGACGTGTCGATCACCGTGCCCGCGGTCGCCTGCACTCCGGCGAGCATCGCGCGTTCGGCGGCGATCCCCTCACTGAGGGTCCCGTTTCCCTGCAGCGGATGCCTACGCCGGACCTGTTCGAACCGCCGCACGAGAACGTCGTCCGACGCGTCCACGAAGACGATGGACGTTCGGGCGCCACCCGCTTCGAGGTCGTCGCGCAGTTCCGCGATCTGTTCACTGAACTGCGGATCGCCCGCCCTGACGACGAGCGCGATCTTGCGCGCTCCCACCTCGTCGCTTCGGACCATCTCGATCAGTTGCCCGATCAGCGACACCGGGACGTTGTCCGAGACGTACCAGCCGTCGTCCTCGAGAACATTCGCCACCGACGTCCGGCCCGCACCGGACATGCCGGCGACGAACAGGACTGTTGCCGGCCCCTCCCCCGTCGATCCATGATTGTCAACCACTGGTCACATCCTCCCTTTGTCAACTCGTCCGTGCTGTCAACTCGTCCGTGCTGTCGACTCGTCTGCGCTGAGCGCGTCGCGCACTGACTGCGCGGTGGTTGCACCGATCCCCGGTACCTGCGAGATCTCCTCGACCGTCGCCTTCTTGAGGTTGGCGACCGATCCGAAGTGGGTCACGAGCGCCGTCCGGCGGGTGGCCCCGAGCCCTGGGATCCCGTCGAGGGCCGACGCCGTCATCCGCTTGCTCCGTTTGCTGCGGTGGAAGGTGATCGCAAAGCGGTGCGCCTCGTCGCGCACACGCTGCAGCAGGAAGAGCGCTTCACTGTTGCGTGGCAGAATCACCGGCTCATCATCACCCGGAACCCACACTTCTTCGAGTCTTTTGGCCAGTCCGATGATCGCGACGTCGGTGACGCCGAGTTCTTCGAGCACTGCCGCGGCGGCGTGTACCTGGGGCGCGCCGCCGTCAACGACGAACAGATTCGGCGGGTACGCGAACCGGCGCTTCTTCCCCTCTTCCGCAGAGACCTCGCTCCCCGGAATCGCAACTGGTTCATCCCCATCGACCGGAGGCGGTGTCGCCTCACCACCGCGGTGTCGGAGGAATCGCCTGCGGGTGACCTCGGCGATCGATGCGACGTCGTCCGAGCGACCGTCCCCAGCGGCCTCCTTGATGCCGTAGTGCCGATAGTCGGACTTGCGGGGCAGTCCGTCCTCGAAAACGACGAGCGACGCGACGACGTCGGTGCCTTGAACGTGCGAGATGTCGATGCATTCGATGCGCAACGGAGCAACGTCGAGGCCGAGGTGCTCCTGCAATTCCGTCAGTGCCGCCGACCTGGTCGTCAGATCACCCGCACGCTGGAGTTTATGGCGAGCGAGAGCATCGGAAGCGTTGCGCTCGACAGTGGTCATCAGGTTCCGCTTGTCACCGCGCTGCGGGACGCGGACGTCCACTCGCGCGCCGCGCCGCTGTGTGAGCCAGTCCTGCATCTGTTCGACGTCGTCGGGCAACGCCGGGACGAGGACCTCGCGTGGAATGCCCGAGCTCATGTCCGACTCGGCACCGTAGAACTGGGTGAGGAACGACTCGACCTGTTCGGCGAGCGTCGCATTCTCCTGTACTTCGACCACCCAGCCCCGTTCGCCGCGGACTCGTCCGTCGCGGACGTGGAAGATCGTCACCGACGATTCGAGTTCGTCGCCGACCATGGCGATCACGTCGGCGTCCGTTCCGCTGCCGAGCACCACCGCCTGCTTCTCCATCGCACGGCGCAGTGCGGACGTGTCGTCGCGCAGACGAGCCGCCCGTTCGAAGTCGAGTTCTTCGGCCGCGCTGTTCATCTCACGTTCGAGTCGACGGATGAGTCCGTCCGTCTTGCCCGCGAGGAAGTCGCAGAAATCATCGACGATCGCTCGGTGCTCGTCGGCGTCGACCCGTCCGACACAGGGCGCAGAGCATTTGTCGATGTAGCCGAGCAGACAGGGGCGCCCCATCTGCTCATTGCGGCGGAACACCCCGGTGGAGCACGTGCGGATCGGGAACACACGGGTCAACAGGTCGACCGTCTCGCGAATCGCCCACGCGTGCGCGTACGGCCCGAAGTAGCGGACACCGGGCTTACGCGCGCCTCGGTACACGAACACTCGCGGGTACGTCTCGTTGAGCGTCACCGCGAGCATCGGATACGTCTTGTCGTCGCGGTAGCGGACGTTGAAGCGCGGATCGAACTCCTTGATCCAGTTGTATTCGAGCTGGAGGGCTTCGACCTCGGTGCCGACGACGGTCCATTCGACGGACGCCGCTGTCGTGACCATCTGCCGGGTCCGCGGATGCAGACCCGTGATGTCGGCGAAGTACGACGTCAGCCGAGAGCGGAGGTTCTTCGCCTTGCCGACATAGATCACTCGCCGGTGTGCGTCGCGGAACTTGTAGACGCCCGGATCGGTGGGGATCGCGCCCGTAGCCGGGCGATAGGTCGACGGGTCTGCCACGGTCTCCAGGTTAGCCGTCGGGTCCGACAGACTCCCGACACGCACCTGTCGAGGCATCCAACGCGACCGTTCTCACATGCGGCGAAGCGGCCACGACGCCCAGGCGCCACCGATCTCGTTGAGCGTGAGCTTTGCCTTTACCACCCCGGTCGAACTTCGAGCCGCTCCGGCTCTGTGCGCGATGACTCGTCGCATGTCCACATCAACCGCCACGCCGAAGGCTGTCGTCAGATTCACGACGCTCGCGCGTTATGCCGTTCCGTACTTCGTGTACAGCTCGCGGAAGGTCTCCATCGCGTCGACGGCGCGGTCTCCGTCACGCGACTGGACGGCCAGGACCGGGACGTGCTCGTCCGACGGGAGGAGCAGTCGCGCGGCGAAGCCCTTGTCCGGGTATTCGAGGCCTCGCACCACGTCCCAGGTGAAGATCCTTTCACCGACCAGGGTGCGCACGCCGACTCCGTCCGGGCCCACGCGGAGTCGGGTACGGAAGACCAGCAGCACGGCACCCGCGATGACCAGGCCTATCGCGATCAGACCGATCTTGTCGGACCATTCAACGCCGACACCCGTGTACGAGATGTCCAAGAGCAGCCCGAATACGAGGTGGATGGCGATGACTACGCCTGCCACCCACAGGCCGGTCCTACGCAACCACTGCGGGTGGTACGTGTAGTCCCACTCCTCCGCCCCGGTCGACGGCGCTCCTAGTGCACTCACGCCAGCTTCCGGAGAGTGAGCGCAGATGCGATAGCGGCGGTCATCGCCTGAGCGCCCTTGTCCTCCGACGATCCGGGGAGCCCGGAGCGGTCGAGCGCCTGCTGCTCGTCGAGCGTCGTGAGCACTCCGTTGCCGACGGGAGTCGCCTCGTCGAGCGACACGCGGGTGAGGCCTGCGGTGACGGCGTCGCACACGTACTCGAAATGCGGTGTGCCGCCCTTGATGACCACGCCGAGCGCGACGACGACGTCGTGTGTGCGCGCGAGTGCCTGAACGATCACGGGCAGTTCGATCGCGCCCGCCACGCGCACCACGGTCAGGTCGGTGACGCCTGCACCGGTGGCCGCGCGCTCGGCACCGTCGAGCAGCGCGGTGCAGATCGTCTCATGCCACTGGGACGCGGCGATGGCGACCTTCAGACCGCTCGCGTCCTCGAGGTCGAGTGTGGGTTCTCCGTGGCCGCTCATGCCTGCGTGCCCTCTCCTTCGAAGTCGTCCAGTCCTTCGAGCATATGGCCCATCCGGTCGCGCTTGGTCTTGAGGTAATGGAGGTTCTCTGAATTGGCCCGCAACGGCATAGGGACACGATCGACGATCTGCAGTCCGTATCCGTCGAGTCCGACGCGCTTGGCCGGGTTGTTGGTCAACAGCCGCATTGAGCGGACACCCAGATCCACGAGGATCTGGGCACCGAGACCGTAATCCCGCGCGTCGGCCGGCAGCCCGAGTTCGAGGTTCGCATCGACGGTGTCGTGGCCCGCATCCTGCAGTTGGTAGGCCTGCAGCTTGTGCATCAGGCCGATGCCGCGTCCTTCATGTCCGCGCATGTACAGGACCACGCCGCGGCCCTCGGCGGCGACCATGGCCATCGCTGCTTCGAGTTGCGGACCGCAGTCGCAGCGCAGCGAACCGAAGACGTCGCCGGTGAGGCATTCGGAGTGGACGCGGACCAGGACGTCCTCACCTTTGCCGTCCTCACCCGAGACGTCGCCCATGACGAGTGCCACGTGCTCGGCGTCGTCGTACGGGCTCGAGTAGCCGACCGCGCGAAACACACCGTGGACGGTGGGGATACGCGCGTCGGCGACACGTTCGACGTGCTTCTCGTTGCGGCGACGCCACGCGATCAGGTCGGCGATGGAGATCATCGCGAGGTCGTGCTCGTCGGCGAAGACGCGCAGTTCCTCAGCGTGGGCCATGTGGCCCTCGTCCTTCTGACTGACGATCTCGCAGATGGCGCCCGCAGGCGACAGTCCGGCGAGCTTCGCCAGATCGACAGCGGCCTCGGTATGGCCGGGGCGACGCAGCACACCGCCCTCGCGGGCGCGGAGCGGAACCACGTGACCAGGGCGCGTGAAGTCGTGCGGCTGCGCCGTCTGGTCGGCCAGCTTAACCATTGTGGTGGCGCGGTCGGCGGCGCTGATACCGGTGCCGACACCTTCGCGTGCGTCAACGGTGACCGTGTACGCAGTGCCGTGGCGGTCCTGGTTCTGCGCGATCATCGGAGGCAGACCGAGACGGTCGCAGTCGTCGCCTTCGAGCGGCACGCACAGGTAGCCGGATGTATAGCGGACCATGAAGGCGACCAGTTCGGGCGTCGCCTTCTCCGCGGCGAAGATCAGGTCGCCTTCATTCTCGCGGTCTTCGTCGTCGACGACGACGACGGCCTTGCCCGCCGCGATGTCGGCGATGGCCCGGTCGATCGAGTCCAGTTTCACTTCGGTCTGCTCGCTCATCACTGCTGTCCTTCTGCCCGGCCGGCGCCAGTGAGGCGCTCGACGTACTTCGCAATCACATCGACTTCAAGATTCACTCGGGCACCGGCCGCGGTGATGCCCAGCGTGGTCTCCGACAGAGTCGTCGGAATGAGAGACACTTCGAGCCAGTCGCCCTGGTCGTCGCCGCGACCGATCGAC
Organism: Gordonia sp. PDNC005; assembly: GCF_016919385.1. Taxonomy (NCBI): domain Bacteria; kingdom Bacillati; phylum Actinomycetota; class Actinomycetes; order Mycobacteriales; family Gordoniaceae; genus Gordonia; species Gordonia sp. PDNC005. Next base: position 1,597,169 of record NZ_CP070351.1, on the reverse strand, counting down.
GAGACGGTCAGCGAGATGCCGTCGATCGTGATCGACCCCTTCTCGACGACGTAGCGCGAGAGGTCGGCTGGGACGGCGATTCGGACGACGGTCCAGTTCTCGGACGGCGAGATGGACACGACGGTGCCGACGCCGTCGACGTGGCCCTGAACGATGTGTCCACCGAAGCGTCCACCCGCGGCCATCGCCCGTTCGAGGTTGACGGTCGCGCCGGGGCCGAGACTGTCCAGTGAGCTGCGGCGGAGCGTCTCGGCCATCACGTCCACGGTGAACGCTCCGTCGTCGAGTTCAACAACGGTCAGGCACACGCCGTTGACGGCGATCGAGTCGCCGAACGACGCGTCGCTCGTCACGAGGGGGCCGCGAATGCGGAAACGTGCGGCTTCTGCGAGGTCCTCGCGGCCGACGATCTCGCCGCGCTCCTCAACAATTCCGGTGAACACCGTCTCTCCTTTGCACAGGTGCGCTCGGGACAGACAGATGACGGCACGGTGCCGCACTGCCGTTCTCTCGTATCCGGACTATGACCGTCGGCTCCGGAATCTCACCAGAATCTGCTGACCTCACATCGTCTGAAGATGAGAGCGCTCGCGGGCTCGTCCCTGAGTTGAAGGGCATCACCGCCGGTGGGGACTTTCACCCCGCCCCGAGAACTACCTTTCGAAGGTAGCACGCACATCATATGGAGCGTGGTACACGTATGGTCCATCGGCGCGAACCGTCCCACTGTGCGAGAGGAACTCCCCCGAAATGTCCGTCAACGACACGAATACGCCAGCTCACGACGCTTCGAGTTTTCTTCGGCAGTACTGGCTCCCGATTGTGATCACTGTGATCGCGATGATCTTTATCGCCACGAACACCGACTCGGCTCAGTTCACCGCGCTCTGGTGGAACCTCGACGCACCGCTGTGGCTGATGCTCGCTGTGGTCACCCTCATCGGGTTCGTGGTCGGCTGGTTCGTTGGACGACGCAGCAGACGCTAGTCGGACTTCGACGCCGTGCGCGGGTGCAGGACGACAAGCAGGTCATCCCCCAGAACCTCGACCGCCGCGCGCTCGAAGCGATGCGCATCGGCGAGTGTGTGGATGTCCTCATCGTCCACAGATGCGGCGCCCCCGCCGAGAAGCGTCGGCGCGAGATAGGCGTGCACTTCGTCCGCGAGACCCGCGGCGAGAAAGGTCCCAACGATGCGCGGCCCGCCTTCGACGATCACCTGCAGCGCATCCGGCAACGAGCTGAGCACATCGTGTGGGTCGTGGGACCGCACCTGAAGGAAGCCGGCCTCGCCGTCGCGGAGCCGTGCGCCTGCCGGAACGGCACGGTGACCCATGACGACCCTCGTCGGCTGATGCGGATACAGGGAGCCGTCGGCTCGACGAGCGGTGAGCGACGGGTCGTCGGTGAGCGCGGTCCCGGTGCCGACGACGATGGCGTCGACCGCGGCACGCTGACTGTGTGCGTGTTCTCGGGCGTGCGGTCCCGTGATCCATCGACTGGTCCGATCTGGTGCGGCGATCCGGCCGTCCAGGGTGGAAGCGACTTTCACGGTCACCATCGGCCGCCCGTGACGCTGTCGAAACAGCCAGGGCCGAAGCGGGCCGGACTCGACGACGTCGGCGAGCACTCCGGACGTCACCTCGACACCGGCGTCGCGCAGGGTCTGCGCACCACCTGACGCCGCCGGGTTGGGGTCGGCGACGGCGTAGTGCACGGCGGCGACGCCTGCGTCGATGATCGCTTGGGCGCACGGGCCGGTGCGGCCGGTGTGATTGCACGGTTCGAGCGTGACGACCGCGGTCCCGCCCAGCGCCGCGTCACCTGCGGCGCGCAGAGCCATCACCTCTGCGTGCGGCCCACCGGGAGGCTGCGTGTGTCCGACGCCGACGACCATGCCGTCTGCGTCGAGGACCACTGCCCCGACCGGAGGATTCGGCGAGCTCGACCCGCGTGCGATCGCCGACTCGGCGACCGCTCGGCGCATCGCGGTCTCGATCGCCCCGGTATCGATCACGCAGGTCAGGCGTTCTCGCGCACTGCGGTGGCCTTGCGACGCAGTTCGGCGACGCGAGCCGCGGGGTCGTCGCCGCCGTACACGGCCGAACCGGCGACGAAGCAGTCGACACCGGCTTCAGCGGCTTGCTCGATCGTCGAGTCCGCGATCCCGCCGTCGATCTCGACGAGCAGGCGCAGATCGCCGCGGTCGATGATCTTGCGGATCGCCCGCACCTTGTCGAGTACCTCGGGCATGAACTTCTGGCCGCCGAAACCCGGTTCCACGCTCATCACGAGCAGCGTGTCGAAGTCGCGGAGGATCTCCAGGTACGGCTCGAGAGCTGTGCCCGGCTTGAGGGCTAGTCCCGCCTTGCCGCCTGCGGCCCGGATGTCACGTGCCACCGACGACGGATCGTCCGTCGCCTCGGCGTGGAACGTCACGTTGTAGGCGCCGGCCTCAGCGTATGGAGGCGCCCAGCGCCCGGGGTCGGCGATCATCAAGTGACAGTCGAGCGGAATGTCGGTGGCTTTCAGGAGGCTCTCGACGACCGGCATGCCGAGCGTCAGGTTCGGCACGAAGTGGTTGTCCATCACGTCCACGTGCACCCAGTCGACGCCGGGGTCGACATCGGACGGCCCGACGGCCGCGATCTCCGACGCCAAGTTCGCGAAGTCGGCGGACAGGATGGACGGAGCGATCATCGGTGCCGGGCGGCCGGGGTTACACATGGCGGCAATTCTACGAGACGCGCATCTGCTGCGAGATTCAACCTTTCGGATGGCAGACGCGTGGCCGCGACATCGGAAAGATCGGAGGGCAGTCTGCCGTCAGGATCTCGAGGTCCTCTCGCGAACCACACCTGCCCCGAAACGTCCCGACCCCCCCGCCGATTCGCTCCCGACGCCACTCCTCCGCCTGTTCCTCCACGCGCGGCCTCACCACTTCTGACGGGGCCGACGACTCCCCGCGCCCCCACAAGGGATGCCTTCGGTGCCGGTACCGCCCCGGCCAGAGGTGGCATCCCAGACGTTCTCGCCGGTTGACACCCGCCGGACGTCGCGCGTGGACGGTGCCGGTGATCAGGAGTCGTCGTCCGTCACGACCGACGATGCCCAACGCGGCGCCTGTAGCGCCTCCGCAGCGACTCTCAGCGACGAACGCTGCACTCCTCGACGTGAACCGACGCTTCGTCAACAGACGCGGCCTTTGTGAAGGCCGCGTTTGTCAGTCAAGGTCGCGACGAGGCGCCGCTGTGCCGCTGCCTTCGGGAGCAACGCCACAAGACGCCATGACCGGAAGAGAACCGGCCGATTCACGCTCAACCAGCCACCGCCCGTCGTCCCAAGCATCCTTTCGCCAGATCCAGCCTCTGACACACCGCCCCGCCGCGACCCTCAACGACAAACGCGGCCTTCACAAAGGCCGCGTTTGTCAATGAAGCGTCGGTTTGCGCCGACGAAGGCCGCGTTTGTCGCGGAAGGCCGCGGGAAGGCGGTCAGTCGGCGAAGCGGCTACTTCTTCCGAAGTACCGCCAAGAACATCGCGTCGGTGTCGTGGCGGTGGGGCCAGAGTTGGACGTGGGGTCCGCCGCCGAACGCAGAGGCGTCGTTGTCGGGGCCTGCGACGAGCGGACGGGCGTCGACCTGCTCGATCGAGTCGTCAGCGGCGAGAACGGCGTCGATGACGGCGGTCGTCTCGGCCGGGTGCGGCGAGCACGTCGAGTAGACGACCACTCCGCCAGGCCGGACGAGTCGCAGCGCCTCCGTGACGAGTTGTTTCTGGAGTTCGACGAGCGCCGGAACATCCTCCGGCTTGCGACGCCAGCGGGCCTCCGGACGACGCCGCAAGGAGCCAAGGCCCGAACACGGGGCGTCGACGAGCACCCGGTCGTAGCCGGGTTCCAGGCCGGACTCGCGACCGTCGGCGACGTGAATTGTGACCGGCAGCCCGTCGACGACGTTCTCGATGAGCTTGGCGCGGTGTTCGGAAACCTCGACGGCGTCGAGGTGCGCACCGTCCAGGTCGGCGAGCGAACCGAGCAGCGCGGCTTTGCCGCCCGGGCCCGCGCACAGATCCAGCCAACGTCCACCGTCAGCGCCGACGTCGGCGCGTGCGGCCGCGACGGCGACGAGCTGGCTGCCCTCGTCCTGAACGCCGGCGAAACCGTCACGGACGGCGTCGAGCGAGCCCGGATCGCCTTCTGGCAGGTAAACGCAGTACGGCGAGTACTTGCCTTCGTCTCCCCCGCTGATCAATGCGAGTTCTTCGGCGGTGATCTGGCCGGGACGTGCGACGAGATGCACGATCGGGCGTTCGTCGTCGGCGGCGAGAGCCGCCTGCAGTTCACCGATCGAACCGAGGGAGTCGGCGAACACCTCGGCGATCCAGATCGGGTGTGCGTACGCGAACGCGAGGTGCCCGACCATGTCGTCGGCCATCGACGGCGCGAGTGCGTCGATCCAGAGCTGCTCGTCACGCTGACTCACCTTGCGGAGCACCGCGTTCACGAAGCCCGCCTGGCCCATGCCGTGCTCGGCGCGGACGAGATCCACCGACGTCGAGACCGCCGCGTGCGAACCGATCCTGGTGCGCAACAGTTGGTAGGTACCCAGGCGCAACACGTCGAGGAGGTCACCGTCGATGTCCGCGACCGGGCGCCCCGCCGCAGACGCGATCACTGCATCCAGCAGTCCAAGGCTCCGCGCGGCACCGTACGAGAGTTCGGTCGCCAGACCACGATCTCGCGGGTCGAGCCGGCTTTCGCGCAACAGACGCGGGAGCAGCAGGTTGGCGTACGCGTCGTCCTTCCGGACCGCCCGCAGCACCTTCAGCGCCACGGACCGCGCTCCGTCGACCGGCTTGTCGCGAGTCTTCTTGTCACGGGGTGCGTCCGAACGCTGCCCGCCCGCTCGCCGGGGCCCGCCGCGTTGGAAACCGTCACCACGTCGAGGATCAGAACCCCGTCCACCACGAGTCATGCCAGGAAACCGTTCTCATCAAGGCGCGTACCGCGCGCCCAGTCGGCGGCGCTGCACGCCTTCTTTCCAGGAGCCTGAACCCTCCCGAGCTTCACCGCGCCAGAGCCGGTTCCCACAAAGACGGCCTTCTTGGTCACTGCCAACTGCCCGATGTCGAGCCGCTCCGGAAGCGCCGGATCCGCGTCCGCGATGGTGACAGGACCGAGTTTGAGGCGGACGTCGCCGAGCGTCGTCCATGCACCGGGCGCCGGAGTGTGCGCACGGATGGTGCGATCGACGACGTGCGACGGCAGATCCCATCGGACGCGTGCGTCGTCGACGGTGATCTTCGCAGCGTGCGAGACACCATCCGGATTCTGGGGAACGGGCGACAGTTCACCGGCTGCGATGCCGTCGACGACGGCCTTCGTCAGGCCCGAACCCGCCGTGGACAGCCGCGACAACAGATCACCCGAGGTGTCGGTGCTCCGAATGCGTTCGGTGAGCGTTCCGTACACGGGGCCGGTGTCGAGTCCGGCTTCGAGACCGAACACGCTCGCACCGGTGATCTCGTCCCCGGAGGCGATCGACGCCTGGACCGGTGCGGCTCCGCGCCACGCGGGCAGGATCGAGAAGTGCAGGTTCACCCAGCCGTGAACGGGCATGTCGAGCACGTCCTGCGGAATCAGGCCGCCGTAGGCGACGACCACACCGAGATCGGGCGCCCACCGACGCAGGGTCTCGGCGACCTCCGGTTCGGACATGCGACGCGGGGTGATCACCTCGATGCCGTGCTCGTCGGCAACCACAGCCACCTCGGACCGCACGTTCTTCCGGCCCCGCCCCGCCGTGGTGTCGGGGCGAGTGATGACACCGACAACCTCATGGTCGGCCGAGTCGAGGAGCTCCTGCAGGGTCGGTACAGCCACATCGGGCGTTCCAGCGAAGACGATTCTCATGATCATCCAATCGTAGGCGGGTCGATCTGAACGCGGATGCCCGCCGTGTCATCGTGTCGAGCGTTGCGAATCACTTGGGCCGCGCGCAGGGCGTCGGCCAACGTTCGGCCGACTGCGCGCGGTGTGCGCAGCAGAATTCGCTCGACGTCGCCGTCCCCGTCGAGACCCGCAGGTCTGCGGACCCCGGCGGGGAGCGGCACCGGTCCGAGCTTCTCGGCACTCGGCGGAAGTTTCAGCAGATCGCAGAACGCGCTGACCGCTGTCGCCGGACCGTCGATCGACGCCATCGTCACCGCGGGAGGGAACCCGAGTTCGTGTCGCTGCTCGAGTTCGAATGCGGCGTAGCCGATCGGGTTCCACGAGATCACCGCCTGAACCTGCGCACCCGACGAGTCGGCGACGATCACGACGCGGCCGCCGTCGTTCCGCGATCGGACGAGAGTTGCGATCGCCATCCAACCGCGCACCGCCTCCTCGCCTGCACGAAGATCCTCACGGTCGAGTTGTGCCCAGGTGTCCAGGATCACCGCGGCCCCGTACCCGCCTGGCGCCCGCGGCGCCGCTCCGGGTGTCGCGACCACCACCCGAGGACCCTCGGCGATGTCGTCCACGATCTTCGTCCCGCCGGACGTGACGACGGGCACCCCGACGAACGCTTTTCCGAGTTCTTCGGCGGTGCGTTTGTCGCCGATCATCAGGGCGCGGACCGCCTTCCCGCCGCACGACGGGCAGACGAACCTCAACTCGGGCCGCCCACACCACCGGCACGCGAGGTCTCCGCGCTCGTTCATGGACACCGGACCATGGCACACGCGACATCGAGCGTGCTCGCGGCACTTGGCGCACGCCACCGACGGCAGGTAACCACGACGGGGCACGCTGAACAGGACCGGTAAGCCGGCGTGAAGCGCTTTGCGCGCGGCCATGAACGCGGTCGCCGGAATGCGAGCCGATCGGGCGAGCGGGTCACCGCCGAGCCGGCGATCGTCGTCGGCCACTCCTTCGATCAACGGTGCCGCGGCACGGATGTCCTGCCGGGATGCGGTCAGGTCGTGAGCCCACCCCGAACTGACGAGCGCTTGCGCTTCGGCCGTGCGCGAATGACCGCCGATGAGCATGGCGGTCCCGGAGGCGTGTGCACGCAGCACCGCCACCTCGCGCGGATGCGGGTACGGCGCCCGCGGTTCGTCGAGACTCTGGTCGCCGTCGTCGAACACCACGGTCAACGCCAGATCGACGACCGGCGCGAACATTGCACTGCGAGTCCCGATCACCACCGACGCCTGCCCGCGCAGCACCGACAACCACCGCCGGTACCTCGCCGACGGGCCCAACCCCGCGGCCAGGCTCACGCATCGATCGCCCAGGAGCGGTGTGCACGCGGCCTCCAACCGGTCGAGGTCGCGTTGGTCCGGGACGACCACAATGGCTCCGCGGCCTGCGGCGGCGACCGCGGTGACCAGTTCGGCGAGGCGAGCCGCCCAATCGTCTCCGGGAAGCACCTGCCACACCGCGCGCGGGTGACGATTCTCGATCGTGGCGCGCACGAACGACGCCGACGTCTCGTACACCGCCCACGCCGCCATGTCGGGTTCGGGCACCGGCGGGGCGCAGCCGTGGACGGGGACGTCCTTCTCGACTCTGGCGTGCCGTGGAGGGATCGCCAGCCGCAGGACGTCCGGCATCGTGCCCGCGTATCGATCGGCGACCGCACGACACAACACGGCCAGCTCATCGGTCAACACCCGCTCCGGGGACACCACACGATCCAGCCACGCCAGCTTGCCCGTGTGGTCGCTCCGCTCCAGACGTTCGAGCAGATAGCCGTCGACGAGGCGACCGGCGAACCGCACCCGCACTCGCACGCCGGGTTGAGCCGCGGAATCGGACTTCTCATCGACCAGATAGTCGAACGGACGGTCCAGATGCGCCAGCGACAGCATCGGCAGAACGCGAGCAACGGGCCGCTGCGATGCAGCGACCCGTTGATTGCGAGTGTCAGTCGGTGAGGACACCTACAGGCCGGCAGCCTTGCGGAGCTCGTCGACGCGGTTGGTGCGCTCCCACGGCAGATCGATGTCGGTGCGGCCGAAGTGGCCGTACGCGGCAGTCGGTGCGTAGATCGGCTGGAGCAGTTCCAGGTCCCGCACGATGGCGCCCGGACGAAGGTCGAAAACCTCGGCGATCGCCTTCTGAATGGTGCCCGGGTCCACCTTCTCGGTCCCGAACGTCTCGACGAACAGGCCGACGGGCGCGGCCTTGCCGATCGCGTAGGCCACCTGGACCTCGATGCGCTTGGCGAGACCGGCCGCCACAGCGTTCTTCGCGACCCAACGCATCGCGTAGGCGGCGCTGCGGTCGACCTTCGAGGGATCCTTGCCGGAGAACGCACCGCCGCCGTGGCGGGCCATGCCTCCGTAGGTGTCGACGATGATCTTGCGTCCCGTCAAACCCGCATCACCCATCGGTCCGCCGAGAACGAAGCTGCCCGTCGGGTTCACCAGCAGGCGGGGGTTGCTCGTGTCCAACGCGACCGGGAGTTCGAGCTCGTCGAACACGGGCTGCAGGACGTTGGCACGGATGTCCGGCGCCAACATTCCGTCGATGTCGATGTCGGCGGCGTGCTGCGTCGACACGACGACGGTGTCCAGACGGACCGGCACATCGCCCGCGTACTCGATGGTGACCTGGGTCTTGCCGTCGGGACGCAGGTACGGCAGGGTGCCGTTCTTGCGCACCTCGGTCAGACGACGCGACAGGCGGTGTGCGAGCGCGATCGGCAGCGGCATCAGCTCGGGGGTCTCGTCGGTGGCGAACCCGAACATCAGTCCCTGGTCGCCTGCGCCCTGGAGGTCGAGCTCGTCGGAGCTCTCTCCGGTGCGCACCTCGTGGGAGTCGGTGAGGCCCTGCGCGATCTCCGGCGACTGCGCGCCGATCGCCACGTTCACGCCGCACGACGCGCCGTCGAAACCCTTGGTCGACGAGTCGTAGCCGATGTCGATGATCTTCTCGCGGACGATCGTCGGGATGTCGACGTATCCGACGGTGTTGACCTCACCCGCGACATGCACCTGGCCGGTGGTGACGAGGGTCTCCACCGCCACCTTGGCCTTCGGGTCCACGGCGAGCAGCGCATCCAGGATCGAGTCGCTGATCGCGTCGCAGATCTTGTCGGGGTGCCCTTCAGTCACGGATTCGCTGGTGAACAGGCGGGACGCTGAGGCGGTCATCGGTTCCTCTCGGGATGCAATTCTGCAGGGCTGTGCCCCGCACTCTCTTTCGACTGTGCCAGACGCTCGATCAGAGGCCTGGGTCAGCCGCACGCCCACCATTCGGCACGACGGCGGCCACTTCGTCAAGGATTCTGCTCGCCATCAATGTCTTGGACCCGAACGGCAACGCCGTCTCGCGGCCGTCGGCAGTCAGCACCCAGCCGGTGTTGTCCTCCGTGCCGAACGCCTTGCCGTCGCCCACTGCGTTGACGATGAGCAGGTCACAGCCCTTACGGCGCAGCTTGGCACGTCCGTGATCGAGGACTCCCCCATTCTCGTCCCCGGTCTCGGCGGCAAAACCGACAATGAGGGTGGCGGCGGGAATCACACCGTCGTTCCGCGACCGGACGAGCCCGGCGAGGATGTCGGGATTCTCGGCGAGGGTGATGGGCGCCGGTCCTTCCGCGCCCTTCTTGATCTTCGATCCGGCGACGCTGATCGGCCGGAAATCGGCGACAGCGGCCGCCATGATCACCACGTCGGCGTCGACGGCCCTGGCTTGCATCTCACGTTCGAGTTCAATCGCGGAGTCGATATGGACGACGTCGACGGCGGCCGGATCACCCGGATTGCTGGTGGCGCCTGCGACGAGCGTGACGTGCGCACCCCGCTGCGCCGCAGCCCGGGCGAGCGCGTAGCCCTGCTTGCCGGAACTGTGGTTACCGAGATACCGAACGGGATCGAGCGGCTCTCGAGTGCCGCCTGCGCTGACGAGCACACGGCAGCCCGCGAGGTCGTACGGGAGCGCATCGGCGCGGTCGAGCAGAAGGTCACCGAGCAGACCGATCTCGGTGGGCTCGGGCAGACGACCCGCGCCGGTGTCGGCGCCGGTGAGGCGACCGCTCGCCGGCGTCATGACGGTGACTCCACGCTGTCGCAGTGTCGCCACATTCGCGACGGTCGCCGGGTGCTCCCACATCTCGGTGTGCATCGCCGGAACGAACATCACCGGGCAGGTGGCTGTCAGCAGCGAAGCTGTCAGCAGATCGTCGGCGCGGCCTGCGACGGCTCGCGACATCAAGTCGGCGGTGGCCGGAGCCACGATCACGAGGTCGGCGTTGCGGCCGAGAGCCACATGTGCGACTTCGTCGACGTCGTCGAACACCTCGGTGCTCACCGGGTTGCCGGACAGCGCCTCGAACGTCGCCTTGCCGACGAAGTTCAGCGCTGCACGTGTGGGAATCACCCGGACGTCGTGCCCGGCCTCGGTGAAGTGCCGGATGACCGAACACACCTTGTAGGCGGCGATCCCCCCGCCCACCCCGATCAGGATGTGCGACACGTGTCGGCTACTCGCCTTCGGTGTGCTCGAGCAGGTCGGAGTGGATCTCACGCATCGCGATCGAGAGCGGCTTCTCCTGAACGCCCGGCTCCACCAACGGGCCGACGTACTCGAGGATGCCCTCTGCGAGCTGGTTGTAGTAGTCGTTGATCTGGCGCGCACGCTTGGCCGCGTAGATGACCAGCGCGTACTTCGACGAGGTGCGCTCGAGCAGTTCGTCGATCGGCGGGTTGGTGATGCCCAGCGGCGTGTCGTAGACGGGCTCGTCGACGACGGTCAGATCGATGTCTGTCTGAGTGCTCAAAACTTCTCCTGCGCAGTATTGTGTGCCGGCCGCGATTCGCTGCGTGGCCCGACCAGCAAGTTTAGCAATTCTTCGGCCGAAGTGTCGACATCGTCGTTCACGACGACGTGTCGGAACTCGTCACGGGCCGCCATCTCGACTCGCGCGGTCTCCAGCCTGCGGGCGATGACGTCATCGTTCTCGGTCCCCCGAGCGGTGAGACGCGCGACGAGCTCGTCCCAACTCGGCGGCGCCAGGAACACCGTGATCGCTTCGGGTAGATGCTCCCGAACGTTCCGTGCACCGACCAGATCCACCTCGACCAGGACCGGGAGGCCCGCGTTCAACGCTTCCTCGACCGGTGCGGCCGGGGGTGCCCGACCGCTGGATGCCGCCGTGGATGTCCGCCCACTCCAACATCTCGTCGGCGTCGATCATCTTGTCGAACGCCTCGCGGGTCACGAAGTAGTAGTCGCGTCCGTCCACTTCCCCGGGACGAGGATCGCGTGTCGTCGCCGAGACGCTGAAGTAGAGGTCGGGCAACAGTTCGCGGAGCCGACGGACGACGGTCGACTTACCAACGGCCGAGGGGCCGACCAGTACAACTAGTCGGCCCCTCGGACGGGTTCTAGATTCAGGCACGCTCAGGAGCTGAACTTCTCGAGCAGAGCCTTGCGCTGACGATCGCCGAGTCCGCGCAGACGGCGGGTCGGAGCGATCTCCAGCTCGGTCATGATCTCCTGCGCCTTGACCTTGCCAACCTTCGGCAGGGCCTCGAGGAGAGCCGAGACCTTCATCTTGCCCAGGATCTCGTCGTTCTCAGCGTCCGCGAGAACCTGCTTGAGGTCGGTGCCGCCTCGCTTGAGACGCTCCTTGAGCTCGGCACGCACACGGCGAGCCTGGGCCGCCTTCTCAAGCGCGGCAGCGCGCTGCTCATCAGTCAACTGGGGAAGAGCCACGGTTCCTCCGTCTTTCGTTTTCGACAGTTCGGGTTGTCCACGTGACGCTATCAGCGTCTCGTGGTGGTTCGTCGTAGGGCTGTGAAGACCCCCGGCGATCACAACGAGCGTAACGCTCGCCGCTGAGACCAGCCCAAACGGTACCCCGCCGACTGGCGAGTCCGCATCAACCACCCCGGGCGCGCCGTCGAATAGGGGACTTTAGTAGCGTGCCTGCCATGTTCAGCGACCTGCGCACCATCGCGCGTGTACTCCGCGACGACTTCGCCCCACGCACCGCATCAGAGTCGGTGGTCGTCGCCGACCGCCCACACGGACGTCTTCGCAGGTACGGGACGGCGCAGCAGCTCGACGCCGCGCGTGAGGCGGGTGTTGTTCCGGTGCTCCTGGTGCCCCCGCTGGCGGTTCCGGCGAGCTGCTACGACCTCGCGCCCGGTGCCGATCCGGCGAACTCCGTCGTCGAGTTCCTACTGTCGACCGGAACCATTCCGTACGTCGTCGACTTCGGCGACGTCGGTTACTCAGATCGCCATCTCGGCTTCGACGACTACTTCGACACATTCGTTCCGCGGGCGATCGCCGACACCGTCGACGACTTCCGGGCCGGGCCGGACGCCGTGGATCTCATGGGGTGGAGTCTCGGCGGAACCGTGTCGATCCTGACGGCCGCGTACCGCAAGGAGCTGCCGATCCGGTCGGTCATCACCGTCGGCACTCCCCTGAACTATATGAAGATGCCGATGTACTCCGCCGTGCGAACACTGCTCCGCCCTGTCGGCGGACAACCGTTCGGCGCCATCGCTCGTGCCATCGGAGGCATTCCGGCACCTCTGGTTCAGCTGTCGTACCGAGCGACGAGCTGGCAGCGCGAACTCCGCAAACCGAAGTACATTCTGGACAACATCGACGACCACGACGCTCTCATCCGGATGCAGGTGATCGACCGTTTCCAGGACTCGATGCCCGGCTACCCCGGGCGCCTCACCGAACAGATGCTGGTGAACCTGGTCATTCGGAACGAGATCGGCGAAGGCGTGCTGCACCTGGGAGGACACACGGTAGACGTCCGTACGCTCGCCGCTCCCGTGTTCACGGTCGGCTCGCACCGGGACGCCATCGTGAGCCACGGAGCTGCAGCGTACGGTCGGGAACTTCTGACCGGCTCGGCGCACGTCGAGTTCCACACCGTGGAGTCGAGCCATCTCGGCCTGCTCACCGGCCCCGACGCCGCAGCGCACACCTGGCCGGCCCTCGCCGCCTTCCGCGCGGCCCTGTGACGCGGATTTGATTGCGGGTGCGGACCTTTCGACTCGCTTCGCGGGTCTTGAGCGAGCTTGCGAGTCGAAAGGCGCTCAAGGAGCAGTAGGGCTAGCGGGCTTCCTACTGCTCCTTGAGCGAGCGAAGCGAGTCGAAAGGTCAGGACAACGCGTTCTCGATCTCGTCGCGGGTCGCTTCGACTGCGGCGCGCAGCGCATCCGCGTCGGGGCCTGAACGAAGGATGCTGCGGCTGGCCGCGGGCAGGAGCCAGGACAGGTCGGCGCCCTCGAAGATTCGGGCGAGGTCGGCCGCGGTCGCCCCCTGTGCGCCGAGGCCCGGCGACAGAATCGCTCCCCCGAGTGACGCGAGGTCCAGTCCGTGCTGACGCGTGGCGCCCACGACCACACCGACCGTCCCCGGCGACGCGGCGTTCACCTCGGCGGCGGCGTCGACGATCGACTGAGCCACCGTTCCGCCGGTCTCGACGGTCGACTGCTGGAGTCCCCCGCCTTCCGGGTTCGACGTCCTGGCCAGCACGAACAGCCCCCGATCCGCGTCGCGCGCGGCCGTCACGGCCGGGTCGAGCGAACCGAAACCGAGGTACGGCGACACGGTGACGGCGTCGCTGCACAGCGGTGACGCATCGTCGAGCCAGGCCGTCGTGTACGCGGCCATCGTTGAGCCGATGTCGCCGCGTTTGGCGTCCGACAGCACGATCGCACCGGCCTCTCGGCACCCGACGATCGTCTCCTCGAGCACGGCGAATCCGGCCGAGCCGAACTGCTCGAAGAACGCCACCTGTGGCTTCACGACCGCGGCGACCGGCGCGATGCCCTCGACACACGCCTGAGCGAACGAGCGGAGCCCGTCGACGGACACCGGCAGTCCCCACTCGGTGAGCAGCGCCGCATGCGGGTCGATGCCCGCGCACAGTCTGCCCCGAGCGGCGACCGCGTCGGTGTACCGCGGGCCGAAACTCACGCTCCGGCCCTCATCTCGGCGTGGCGGCGCTGTAGCGACTGCACGCCCATCGTCTCGCCCAGTGCGGCTTCGATGCCTTGGACGGCAGCGCCCGCACCCGACACCGTCGTGATGCACGGGACTGAGGCCCCGATGGCGGCGGCGCGGATCTCGTAGCCGTCGACACGAGGTCCGGACGTGCCGTACGGCGTGTTGATGATCATGTCGACATTGTGGTCCTTGATCTCGTCGACCACGGTCCGCTTGCCGTCGGCGGCTTCAGCACCCTTGGCGACGGTGACAACCGCGATACCGTTGCGCCGCAACACGTCTGCGGTTCCGGTGGTCGCCATGATCGTGAAGCCGAGATCGGCCAGACGCTTGATCGGGAAGAGGATCGACGCCTTGTCCCGATCGGCGACCGACACGAAGACGGTTCCACTCGTCGGCAGCGCACCGCCGGCACCTTCCTGCGACTTGGCGAACGCACGGCCGAAGTCGCTGTCGAAGCCCATGACCTCACCGGTCGACTTCATCTCGGGGCTGAGCAGCGAGTCGACTCCGGTTCCGTCGGCACGACGGAACCGGTTGAACGGCAGCACTGCCTCCTTGACGGCGACCGGGGCATTCGACGGCAACGCCGACCCGTCGCCCTCGGCGGGCAGGATGCCCTCGGCGCGGAGTTCGGCGATCGAACGTCCGAGCATTACCCGGGCGCACGCCTTGGCGAGCGGGACCGCCGTCGCCTTGGAGACGAACGGCACCGTGCGGCTTGCGCGCGGGTTGGCCTCGAGGACGTACAGCTTGCCGTCGGCCAGCGCGTACTGGACGTTCAGCAGGCCGCGGACGCCGATTCCCCGCGCCAGCGCGAGCGTCGAGCGTCGGACCTCCTCGATCTGTGCGGCGCCGAGCGTGATGGGCGGCAGAGCGCATGCCGAGTCACCCGAGTGGATGCCCGCCTCCTCGATGTGCTCCATCACGCCGCCGATGTACATCTCCGTTCCGTCGAACAGCGCGTCGACGTCGATCTCGACGGCGCCTTCGAGGAAGCGGTCGACGAGGACCGGGCGGTCGTCGGAGATCTCGGTTGCACGCGAGATGTAGTCGGCGAGCGCCTGCTCGTCATACACGATCTCCATGCCGCGACCGCCGAGCACGTACGACGGGCGGACGAGCACCGGGTACCCGATCCCTGCCGCGATGTCACGGGCGCCGTCGAATGTGGTGGCGGTGCCGAACTTCGGGGCGGGCAGACCCGCATCGACGAGCACCTTGCCGAACTCTCCACGATCTTCGGCGAGATCGATCGCCTCGGGGCTCGTTCCGACGATCGGGACCCCCGCAGCCTGCAGCCGCGCCGCGAGACCGAGCGGTGTCTGGCCGCCGAGCTGGACGATGACGCCCGCGACGGTCCCCGACTCCGACTCCGCGTGGAACACCTCGAGGACGTCCTCGAAGGTCAACGGCTCGAAGTAGAGACGGTCTGCGGTGTCGTAGTCGGTGGAGACCGTCTCCGGGTTGCAGTTGACCATCACCGTCTCATAGCCGGCCTCACTGAGGGTGAGTGCGGCGTGGACGCAGGAGTAGTCGAACTCGATGCCCTGACCGATTCGGTTCGGGCCCGAACCGAGGATCAGCACCTTGGGACGCTCGGTCTGCGGTGCGACTTCGCTCGTCGCGGCCGGATCGAGCTCGTAGCTGCTGTAGTGGTACGGCGTCTTCGCCTCGAACTCGGCGGCACAGGTGTCGACTGTCTTGTAGACCGGGCGGACGCCGAGATCGACGCGGTGCGCTCGCACCGCGTCCTCGTCGACGAGCACCGTGTCGCCGCCCGCGACGCGGAGCGCTGCGATCTGCCGGTCCGACAGTCCCGTCGTCTTCGCCAGACGCAGAAGGTCCTCATCGAGAGAGGCTGCGTCGCGCACCTCGTGGCCGACGTCGCGGATCCCGTCGATCTCGGCGAGGAACCACGGGTCGATGGCGGTGACCTCATACAGCTTCTCGATGCTCACACCTGCTTCGAGAGCCAGCATCAGCTTAAGCATGCGGCCGTCGCGCGCGACGGCGATGTCGGCGAGCAGCGCGTCGACGTCGAGCGTCGCCGGGTCCGGGCGCTCCGGTTCGGTCCAGAAGCCTGCGGCCTTGGTCTCCAGAGAGCGCATCACCTTGCCGAACGCCTCGGAGAAGCTGCGGCCCAGGCTCATCGCCTCGCCGACGGACTTCATCGTGGTGGTGAGAGTGTCGTCGGCGCCCGGGAACTTCTCGAACGCGAAGCGCGGCGCCTTGACGACAACGTAGTCGAGCGTCGGCTCGAACGCGGCGGGTGTCACCTTGGTGATGTCGTTGGTGATCTCGTCGAGCGAGTAGCCGATGGCCAGCTTCGCAGCCATCTTCGCGATCGGGTAACCGGTCGCCTTCGACGCGAGAGCCGACGACCGCGACACACGGGGGTTCATCTCGATGACGACCAGACGACCGTCGACGGGGTTCTGCGCGAACTGAATGTTGCAGCCGCCGGTGTCGACGCCGACCTCGCGGAGAATGTCGATCGAGAGGTCGCGCATGATCTGGTACTCGACGTCGGTCAGGGTCATCGCCGGTGCGACGGTCACCGAGTCGCCGGTGTGGACGCCGACCGGGTCGACGTTCTCGATGGAGCAGATCACGACGACGTTGTCCTTATTGTCGCGCATCAGCTCGAGCTCGTACTCCTTCCACCCGAGGATCGACTCCTCGATGAGCACGTTGGCCGTCGGGGACGCGGCGAGGCCGCCGCCTGCGATGCGCTCGAGGTCGGCGTCGTTGTACGCCATGCCCGACCCGAGACCGCCCATGGTGAACGACGGCCGCACCACAACCGGGAATCCGAGGTCGTCGACGGTCTTGCGGACCTCGTCCATCGTGAAGCACACAGCCGAGCGGGCGCTCTCGCCGCCGACCTTGGTCACGATGTCCTTGAACATCTGGCGGTCCTCACCGCGCTGAATGGCGTCGAAGTCGGCACCGATCAACTCGATGTTGTACTTGGTGAGGATGCCCTTCTCGTGGAGGCCGACGGCGGCGTTGAGAGCCGTCTGGCCTCCCAGGGTCGCCAGCACCGCGTCGATCGGATGGCCGGCGGCCGCCTCGGTCTGGATGACCTTCTCGATGTACTCGGGGCTGATCGGCTCCACATAGGTCGCGTCGGCGAACTCTGGATCGGTCATGATCGTCGCGGGGTTCGAGTTGACCAGCGACACCCGCAGGCCCTCGGCCTTGAGGACGCGGCATGCCTGAGTGCCCGAGTAGTCGAACTCGCAGGCCTGGCCGATGACGATCGGGCCGGACCCGATCACCAGGACGTGGGAGATGTCTGAACGGCGGGGCATTACGCGTGGGTCCCTTCCATGCCGGTGTTTTCCATGATGTGGACGAACTTGTCGAAGAGGTTTGCTGCGTCGTGCGGGCCGGACGCTGCTTCTGGGTGGTACTGGACGGAGAACGCCCGGCCGGAGATCAGCTCGACGCCCTCGACGACGCCGTCGTTGGCGCACACGTGCGACACGCGGGCGCGTCCGAACGCGGTGTCGAACTCCTCGCCCGCTTCGCCCGCGATCGCGAAACCGTGGTTCTGCGAGGTGATGGCGATTCGTCCGGTGACGGTGTCGAGCACGGGGATGTTGATGCCCCGGTGCCCGAATTTGAGCTTGTAGGTCTCACGGCCGAATGCGCGGCCCATGATCTGGTTGCCGAAGCAGATGCCGAAAGTCGGCAGGCCGGAGTCGATGACTTCGCTGGTCAGCGCGACCGCGGCGTCGGCCGTTGCGGGGTCTCCGGGGCCGTTCGACAGGAAGAAGCCGTCCGGGTTCACCGACCGGATGTCGGCGAGCGTCGCGTTCGACGGCAGGACATGCACTTCCACGCCTCTCGCTGCGAGCATGCGCGGCGTGTTGGCCTTGATGCCCATGTCGAGTGCGGCGACACGCAGCTTGGCCTGCCCGCCTGCGGCTTCGACGACGTACGGCTCGAGGGTGCTGACCTCGGCTGCCAGGTCGGCCCCGGCCATCGAGGGCTGTGCCCGCACCGCGTCGAGCATCTCGTCGACCGAGCGGAGCGCGTCGCCGGAGAAGATGCCTGCACGCATCGAGCCGACGTCGCGGAGCACGCGGACCAGGGCGCGGGTGTCGATGCCCGCGATGCCGACGACGCCCTGCTCTGCGAGCTGACCGTCGAGCGTCGTCTCCGAACGCCAGTTGGAGACGCGGCGAGTGGGATTGCGCACGGCGTAGCCCGCAACCCAGATGCGGTCGCTCTCGTTGTCCTGCGTGTTCCAGCCGGTGTTGCCGATCTGCGGAGCTGTGGCCACCACGATCTGACGGTGGTAGCTGGGGTCGGTGAGCGTCTCCTGGTATCCCGTCATCGCAGTGCAGAACACCGCTTCGCCCAAGGTCTCGCCGGTCGCACCGTACGCGCGCCCGGTGTAGACCTGGCCGTTCTCCAGCACCAGTACTGCTTTGCTCATCTCTTACGAATCCTTCTTCTCAGGTGCCGGCGTGGTCTCGGTGTTCTCGAAGGCCGCGAACGCCTTCTCATTCAGTTCGGTGTACGCGGACGTCCAGTCCGGGTAGACGGTCTTGTCGTCGCCGCGCAACCCTGAGTCGATCTCGACTCCCGACGGCAGCGCCCAGCGGATCACGAGCACACCGTCGCGGCTCATGACTTTGCCTGCGAGGCCGTTCTCGGTGCGGACTGCGACGAGCGACTCGCGCGGAATCCAGATCTCCGATGCTCCCTGGCGGGTCAGCAGCAGGCCGTCGTTGTACTCGGTCAGCTCGGCCGACGCGCGGTCGCCCTTGTCTCCCACGGCGACGCGGTTCTGCCAACTCGGCGACACCGTGCTCCCGACGTACAGACCGGTGTGCGGGCCGCGGATCGGATCACCGAGATCGGTCGGCGTCTCCGGGAACGCGCCCAATTCGTCGATCTGACGGTTGCCGCGCTTGCGCCATCCGCGCAACGCCAACGTCACCAATGTGAGCCAGATCGCGAGCGCGCCGAGTGCGATCAACAGGTAGTACAGCCAGTTCGTCACAGCCACGCCCCCTCGGCACGCTGGGCGGTGACACGTCCGCGGAGGAACGTCGCCTCCACTGTGCCCGGCAGTGTCATCGTCTCGTACGGCGTGTTCGCCGACCTGCTGGCGAGATCGTCGCCGACCACCGTCCACGACGAGTCCGGGTCGATGATCGTGAGGTTGGCGGGCTCGCCGACAGCGATCGGGCGTCCCTGATCGTCCAGTCCGACGATCTCCGCGGGGCGTTCGCTCATCACGCGGGCCACTCCGCGCCAGTCGAGCAGACCGGTGCGCACCATCGTCTCGACGACGATCGAGACCGCCGTCTCGAGCCCGAGCATTCCGGGCCGGGCCTGCGAGAACTCGCAGCACTTCTCCTGCGAGGCATGCGGTGCGTGGTCCGTGGCGACGCAGTCGACGATGCCGTCGGCCAACGCCTGACGCAGGGCGACCTTGTCGCGCTCTTCACGAAGCGGCGGGTTCACGCGATTGACGCCGTCATAGGTCTCCAGCCGCGAATCGTCGAGCAGCAGGTGATGCGGGGTCACCTCGGCAGTGACGTCGATCCCCTGACTGCGAGCCCATCGCAGCAGTTCGACGGTGCCCTCGGTGGACGCGTGGGCGATGTGGACACGCGCCCCGGCATCGCGGGCCAGGAGCGCGTCACGGACCACGATCGACTCCTCCGCGGCGCGCGGCCAGCCTGCCAGGCCGAGACGTGCCGCCGTCGGACCGTCGTGCGCGACAGCGCCCTCGGTGAGGCGCGGGTCCTCGGAATGCTGGGAGATCAGGACGCCGAGCCCCGTCGAGTACTCGAGGGCCCGTTTCATGATCACCGGATCGTGGACGCACTTGCCGTCGTCGCTGAACAAGCGGACCTTGGCCGCTCCGGAGGCCATCATGCCCATCTCCGCGAGCTGTTCGCCTGCGAGGCCGACGGTGACCGCGCCGACCGGATGGACGTCGACGAGCCCGATCTCCTGGCCGAGGCGCCACACCAGGTCCGTGATCGCGGCGTTGTCGGCGACCGGAGCGGTGTTGGCCATCGCGAACACTGCGGTGTAGCCGCCACGGGCGGCGGCCCGCGACCCGGACTCGACGGTCTCGGTGTCTTCCCGGCCCGGCTCACGCAGGTGAGTGTGCAGGTCGACAAAACCGGGCAGCAGAACGCCACCGCGTCCGTCGACGGTCTGTGCTCCGTCGGGAGCGGTGAGACCGGACCCGATCTCGGTGATCTCGCCGTCGACCACGGCCACATCGACGGGGTCGCCGTCACCGTAGGGTCGAACGTTGGTGATCAGGACCGATCCGGTGGCGGTCACGACTGCTCTCCTGACGTGGTGATCGATGTGTGGTGCGAGGGACGCTCATCGGCGCTCGCGAGGAGGCGGAACAGGACCGCCATGCGGACGTGCACGCCGTTTCGGACCTGTTCGAGGACGGTGGCCTGCGGGGTGTCGGCGACGTCGAAGCCGATCTCCATACCGCGGAGCATCGGGCCGGGGTGCAGAAGCACCGCATCGTCGCGAAGCATCGAGCGACGGACCTCCGAGAGCCCGTACCGGACCGAGTACTCACGCGCGCTCGGGAAGAACCCACCGTTCATGCGTTCGGCCTGGACGCGCAGCATCATCACCGCGTCGGCGGCGGGCAGTTCGGCATCGAGGTCGGTGGCGACGCGGACCGGCCAGGTCTGTACGCCCGTAGGCAGCAGCGTGGGCGGCGCGACGAGCACCACTTCGGCACCGAGAGTCGACAGAAGCAGCGCGTTCGACCGCGCCACACGTGAATGCAGGATGTCGCCGACGATCAGAATCCGGCGTCCGTCGAGACCACCGAGACGTTGACGGATCGTGTAGGCGTCGAGCAGTGCCTGTGTCGGATGCTCGTGCATTCCGTCGCCTGCGTTGATCACGCTCGGACCAGTACTGGGGACCCCGAGGATGTCGCTGCCGTCGTTGGTCCAGCGGGCGATCTGCGCCGCCGAACCAGATGCGGGGTGTCGTACGATCAGCGCGTCGGCGCCGAGCGCACGCAGGGTCTTGGCGGTGTCGCGGAGCGACTCACCCTTGTTGACCGACGAACTCGATGCGCTGACGTTGATCACGTCGGCGCTCATCCATTTGCCCGCCACCTCGAAGGAGACGCGGGTGCGAGTGGAGTTCTCGTAGAACACGGTCATGACGGTTCGGCCGCGCAGGGTGGGAAGCTTGCGAACCTCACGTCCGGCGAGCGCCTGCTCGAAGCGCTGCGCCTCGTCCAGGATCTCGATCGCATCGTCACGCGAGAGATCGGCGGCGGAGAGGAGGTGTTTCATCGCAGCACCACCTCATCGAGCCCGTCGTGCTCGGCGAGATGCACCTGGACATCCTCGTCGCGCGAGGTGGGGATGTTCTTCCCCACGTAGTCGGCGCGCAGCGGCAACTCACGATGCCCGCGGTCTACCAGCACCGCGAGCTGGACCGCGGCGGGCCGGCCGAGGTCGCGGAGCGCGTCGAGGGCCGCGCGGACAGTACGCCCCGAGAACAGCACGTCGTCGACGAGAATCACGAGGGCCCCGTCGACACCGCCCTCGGGCACCAGCGTGCGCTCGAGCGGGCGGTGCGGTTTGTCCCGGAGATCATCGCGGTACAGCGTGATGTCCAGGTAGCCGGTCTCCACGGTCACGCCGGAGAACTCGGCGATCTTGCCTGCGAGGCGCTGCGCGAGGCTGGTGCCGCGGGTGGGGATGCCGATCAGCAGCACCCGGCGTGAGCCGACTGCGTCGAGGGCGGTCTTCTCTATGACTTGATGAGCCATTCGCGCCACCGTTCGTCCGACGTCTGACGCGTCGAGCAGAACACGGGGCGACCCCTTCTCCGGGGTGTGGGCATCATCGACCGGCGGAACCAAGCCGACCTCCTTCTCCGCCTCACTGGACGGGTCGTTAAAGGATTTTCGCTTGAAAGGCAGTCTACTCCGCGGCGGCGGCGGCGCGGACTTGAGGTGCGAGTTCGGCGATACGGCCGAGCACGCCATTGACGAATGCGGGTGACTCGTCGGTGGAGAGTTCCTTGGCGAGTGTGACCGCCTCGTCGAGGACCACGTGGATGTCGACCTCGCTGGAGTACAGCAGCTCCCAGACTGCGAGACGCAGAATCGCACGATCGACGGCCGGAAGGCGGTGCAGCTTCCAGTTGTCCAGGTGCGAGGAGATGACCGCGTCGATCTGGCTCGCGTCGGCTGCGACGCCCTCGACGAGAGTCACGGTGTACCCGGTCATCTCCCCGACGGCGTCGTGCTCGGCGAACCAGGCGCGGCGGTCGGCGACCACCTGGGTCGCGGAGACCTCTTTGGCCTCCGCTTCGAACAGGATGTCCACCGCACGCGCACGCATGCGGTGGCGGCCCTTTGCTTCAGTCACGCTTCGACTCGCTTTGCTCGCTCGACAACCAGCTGTTCAGTACTCGTCGATCAGCTGTTGACGCGGCCGAGGTAGTTGCCGTCGCGCGAATCGACCTTCAGCTTGTCGCCGGTGTTGATGAACAGCGGCACGGCGATCTCGGCACCGGTCTCGAGCGTGGCCGGCTTGGTGCCGCCCGTCGAACGATCACCCTGCAGGCCGGGGTCGGTCTGGGTCACGACGAGTTCAACGGTGACGGGGAGTTCGACGTACAGCGGCTCACCTTCGTGGGTCGCGACCTGAACGGTCATGTTCTCGAGGAGGAAACGTGCGCCGTCGCCGACGGTCTCCGGGGTGATGTTGATCTGCTCGAACGTCTCGCCGTCCATGAAGACGAAGTCGGCGCCGTCGTTGTACAGGAAGGTCATGTCTCGACGGTCGACCGTGGCGGTCTCGACCTTGACACCTGCGTTGAACGTCTTGTCGACGTTCTTGCCCGACAAGATGTTCTTGATCTTGGTGCGGACGAAGGCCGGACCCTTACCTGGCTTGACGTGCTGGAACTCCAGGATCTGCCAGAGCTGGTCGTCCATCTTGAGGACGAGTCCGTTCTTGAAATCGGCGGTCGTCGCCATGAATGTTCTCCTCGCGGTTCGCTGCCCCGGTGGGGCCTGATGCTCTTCTTATAGGACGCGGAGCGCCCTGGATGTGGTCGTCAGCGACGTCGGTCGGGCGTCGGTGACAACCAGGGTGTCCTCGATCCGCACGCCTCCGCGTCCCGGTAGGTAAATACCTGGTTCGACGGTGACCGTTGCGCCGTCAGGCAGTGTACCGCTCGCAGCGGCCCCGATTCCCGGCGCTTCGTGTATCTGCAGGCCCACGCCGTGCCCGAGCCCGTGCACGTAGTACTCGCCGAAGCCTGCGTCGGTGATGATCCGACGCGCGGCGGCGTCGATGTCGACGAGTTCCGCGCCGACGGCCAAAGCGTCACGGCCCGCCTGTTGTGCGGTCAGCACGATGTCGTAGATCTCGGTCTGCCACGCCTGTGGCTCGCCGAGCACGAACGTCCGCGTCATATCGGAGTGGTACCCGCGCCAGACGCACCCGAAATCGATCTTGACCAGGTCGCCTGCCGTCAGGACAACCTCCGTCGGACGGTGATGCGGGATCGCCGACATCGCGCCCGCCGCGACGATCGTCTCGAAAGCGATCGCGTCGGCGCCGAGAGCGAACATCTCCCATTCGAGTTCGCGTGCGACCTGGCGTTCCGTGCGGCCCGGGGTGATCGCTCCGCGGTCGATCAGCGCGGCGAGCGCTGCGTCCCCGATCTGGCACGCGGACGTGATCAAATCCACTTCTTCGGCGTCCTTGGCGATGCGCAACCGTTCGACTGCATCGGTGACCGGGGTCAACGCCGCACCGACCTCGGCGGCGAGTGAGGTGAGCCGCGCGTAGTCGGAGACGGTGACGACGTGGCCTTCGATCGCGACGCGCGCGCCGGGCCGCTCCGCGGCGGCCACTCGCAGCAGCGCCGACGGGCAGTCGCGGGCGATCTCCGCGCGGAGATCGGCAGCCTGCTCCCCCACCTGCGTGACGTAGCGACCGTCGGTGGCTATCCGATCACCGTCGCGATCAGACCCGACCCACACGAGTGCGGCACCGTTGCTTCCGGTGAACCCGGTGAGATAACGCAGGTTCGCCAGATCGGAGACGATGATCGCGTCGACGGCCGACGCTTCGATCTCGGCCGCCAGTCGGGCCCGTCGGGCACCGTGATTTGTTGAAAAGTGCATGTCTGCATTGTTGAACATGTTCTACCCGGCTACTGTGTCCCCATGAGTTCGTGGCTACTTCGTGGTGTCGTGATGTCCATTGTGCATATCGCCGCCCGCATCATCCTCGGTGCCGTTGTGATTTCCGCACCCCTGTCGTCTCCCCTCGCCCGGTGGCTGACGATTGCGGCATGCATCGTCGTCGCCATCGTGTGGGGCGGACTGGACGGTCTGAAGGACGCACGTGCGCACTCCGATCCCGACGACTACGAGGACCTCACCGTCCGCTGGCTCAAGGCAGGCCTGCTCGCAGGCTTCGTGTCCTGCCTGGTGAGCTGGATTCTCGGCACTGTCTGGCTGAACGGAATCGGCCAGGCGAGCCTGCCGATCGAGCTGATCGCAGGCACCTCGTTCATCGCCCTGATCGTCTTCGTGCCCGCCTTCTTCGGCGCGTCGGTCGGTCGTTTCCTCATCCGCCGCGAGCAGCGCAAGGCAGAGCTCGCCTCCGAAGAGGCCGCCGAAGCCAACACGCAGCACGCAGTCCCCACAGCCTGACCGACCCCGCGAACGCGGAACGGCGCCGGACCTCCTCGAGGTCCGGCGCCGTTCTTGTGTCTCCGACGGTTGAATGTCGTCAGAGCAGGATCGCGCCGCCCGCGGGCTTGCCCTTGGCCACCGCGGAGTAGGCGGCCGCGATCAGCGAGGGATCGGGAGCTTCGAGTCGTCCCGGCTTGGCGAGACCGTCGAGGACCACGAAGCGAATCATTCCTGAGCGGTTCTTCTTATCGCCCGCCATGGTCTTGAGGAGTGCCGGCAGTGCGTCCTCGTCGTACTCCGTGGGAAGTCCGACGAGTTCGAGGATCGACCGGTGCCGATCCGCGGTGTCATCGTCGAGGCGACCGGCGAGCCGTGCCAATTCGGCGACGAACACCATGCCGACGGAGATGGCGGCGCCGTGACGCCATTTGTACTGCTCGCGGCGTTCGATGGCATGGCCCAGGGTGTGACCGTAGTTGAGGATCTCGCGGAGCGACGACTCCTTCAGGTCGGCCGACACGACGTCTGCCTTCACCTGAACCGAACGACGAATCAGTTCCGGAAGGAGTTCTCCAGCCGGGTCGAGCGCCGCCTTCGGGTCCCCTTCGATGAGATCGAGGATCACCGGGTCGGCGATGAAGCCGGTCTTGATGACCTCGGCGAGCCCGGCGACCACCTCATTCGGCGGCACAGTTTCGAGGGTCGCCAGATCGATGAGGACCGCGTCCGGCTCGTGGAACGACCCGACGAGGTTCTTTCCGGCGTCGGTGTTGATGCCGGTTTTCCCGCCGACTGCGGCGTCGACCATCGCCAGAAGTGTGGTCGGGACGTGGATGACCCCGATGCCACGCATCCACGTGGCGGCCGCGAAACCCGCGAGGTCGGTCGCGGCACCGCCGCCGAGGCTGATCACCTTGTCGTTGCGCATCATCCCGATGCGGCCGAACACCTCCCAGCAGAACGCCGCCACCGACAGGTCCTTGCCTGCCTCCGCGTCCGGGATCTCCACACGATGCGCGTCGAATCCCTTGCCTGAGAGGTACTCCCGGATCTGCTCGGCGGTCTGTGCGAGAGTGGGCTGGTAGACCACACACACCCGGTCTGCGCCCTTCGCGGCGACCGCGACGTCGTCGAGCAGTCCACGGCCGATGGTGACGTTGTACGGCGAGGCCGCACGGACTGCGACGGTGACCGGTTCGGTCATGAGTCCTCCTGGGGCAGGCCTGCCTCGTGCAGGCTTCTGATGATGTCGGTGACGATCTCGTCCACCGGGCGGGTCGCATCGACGGTGAATCGCGCAACGCTCTCATAAGCGTCGACACGAGAGTTGAGCAGTTCCGCGTACCGTGCCGACGGTTCGGGACTCGACAGCAGCGGTCGGTTCGAGCCCTTCACCCGTTCGAAGCCGTCGTCCGCGCCGATCGCGAGATACACGACATGATGGCCGGCGAGTACGTCGCTAATCGCCTGCACCGTCGGCGATCCACCGCCGAGCGCGACGACACCCGTGCTCTCGGAGAGCACGGCTCGTACGACGTCGGCTTCGATTGAGCGGAATCCCGTCTCACCGTCAGCGTCGAAGATCTCGGGAATGGTGCGGCCCGAGCGTCGTTCGATCTCGATGTCGGTGTCGACGAACCGCAGTCCGAGTCGATCGGCCACAGCGCGGCCGACCGTCGATTTGCCGGATCCCATGAACCCGGCGAGCACCACAACCGTCACGGGCGCGGCGGACGGGCTTCGACTGCGTCCAGGTATCCGCGCAGGTTGGAGCCCGTCTCGCCGACGGAGTCGCCACCGAACTTCTCGAGCGCCACCTGAGCGAGGACCAGCGCGACCATCGCCTCGGCGACGACTCCCGCAGCGGGCACCGCGCACACGTCACTGCGCTGGTGGATGGCGCTCGCGGGTTCGCCGGTCGTCATGTCGACGGTTGCGAGTGCGCGCGGGACCGTCGAGATCGGCTTCATCGCAATGCGGACACGGACGTCTTCACCGTTTGTCATGCCGCCCTCGAGGCCGCCTGCACGGTTCGTCGACCGCAGCACTCCGTCGGCGCCGGGAACCATCTCGTCGTGCGCCTGGCTGCCACGACGACGCGCCGTCTCGAAACCGTCGCCGACTTCGACGCCCTTGATCGCCTGGATGCCCATGAGTGCGGCGGCGAGCCGCGAGTCGAGACGAGCCTCGCCGCTGACGTGAGAGCCGAGACCGACGGGAACGCCTGTCGCGATCACTTCGACGACGCCGCCGAGGGTGTCGCCGTCACGCTTGGCGGCTTCGATCTCCTCGATCATCGACGTCTCGGCGTCCTTGCCGAAGGCCCGGACTGGGCTCGCGTCGATCGCGTCGAGGTCGGAAGGGCGGGGTGCGGGTCCGGTGTACGGGTCGCTGTCGCCGATCGAGACGATGTGCGACACGATCTCGATGCCGAGAACCTGCTTGAGGAAGTTCCGGGCGACGGTGCCCGCAGTCACGCGCGCAGCGGTCTCGCGGGCGCTCGCGCGCTCCAGGATCGGGCGAGCGTCGTCGAACCCGTACTTGAGCATTCCCGAGTAGTCCGCGTGTCCCGGACGCGGACGCGTCAGAGCTGCATTACGTGCACTGCCAGCGAGTTCGTCCTCGTCGACCGGATCGGCCGACATGACCTTCTCCCACTTGGGCCACTCGGTATTGCCGATCTCGACCGCGATCGGACCGCCGAGAGTCTTGCCGTGACGGACACCGCCGATCACAGTCACTTCGTCGGCCTCGAACTTCATGCGCGCGCCACGGCCGTAGCCCAGGCGGCGTCGAGCCAATTGTTCGGCGATGTCGGCAGTGGTGATCTCCACTCCCGCCACCATGCCTTCGACCAGGGCCACCAGGGCCGGTCCATGCGATTCTCCGGCAGTCATCCAACGCAACACGTGTCAATTGTTCCAGAAGGCCCGACGACGGCGATGACCAGCCATGCCAATGTGACCGCAACGAGTGCCGGGCCGTGCGCAACGACCCGCGTGCGACGGGCGACGAGAACGATCCCGGTGACGATCGCGGCACCGACAACGGTCATTGCCGCGAGCCCCGGATCACCGAGCATCCCGCCACAGACGACGGCGAGTTTCACGTCTCCTCCGCCGCACAGCCCTCGTGCGAACGCGATCGCGTAGGGCGCCGCGCAGACCGCCGCCGCGACTGCGGTGGCCGGATCGGCGGCGCTGAGTGCCACCACCACGACGACGGCCGGTCCGGTGATCACGTTCGGTATTCGTCCGGTACGCGCGTCGACGACGGCACACACGATGACGGCCGCGGACAGCACGATGGTGATCACGCTGCCAGCATCACCAGGAATCCGCGATCTGACCAGCACGATTTCCACAGGCGTGCTTCACCCTGCCGACGCAGGTGGCGTTGTGCCCTGAAAGTCACAGAGGGGTGGCGTACGAAACACACCCCGGTGCTTCTTTTCTGCCGTGTCGTGAGTTCAATCAGAGTGTGACGCCGACCGCTGCAGCCATCGCCGACCGCGGCGCCGAGAGGCCGGTGAATTGCTCCACCTGGCTGTACGCCTGATTGAGCAGCATCACGATGCCGCCGACCACAACGCCGCCCGCAGACCCGACGGCCTGAGCGAGCGGGGTCGGCCACGGATCGTAGATGACGTCGACGACGCGTTTCGACGCGGCGAGTGCATCGGCGATCGTCGCCGCCCCGGGTGCCGGAACCGTCGAGATCGTCACGTCGCCGTCGGTGCAGGCCGCGCGCACCGCATCGTCGTCGCCGAAGTCGACGACTCGCGCCCGGACGTCGAGCCGTTCGGCGAGTTCGAGGACACCGCGCGCTCGACCCTCGTCACGGGCTACGACGGCGACATCGTTCACTCCCGCGTCGGCCAGCGCGGCGAGCGCCGGCAGCGCCGTGCCACCGGCCCCGACGATCACAGCCCGGGACGCCCCGGTCGGGAGCCCTGCTTCGGCGAGGGCTCCCGTCACTCCATCGACGTCGGTGCAGTCCGCGCGCCAACCGTCGGGCGTCCGGAGCAGCGTGTTCGCAGATCCGACCAGCTCAGCCCGAACCGTCCGGACATCGGCGAACGCCAGTGCCGCGAGTTTGCACGGCATGGTGACGGAGAATCCGACCCAGTCGGCTCCCGCGCCGCCGACGCGTGCCGGCAACTCGTCGGCAGTCGTCTCGACGGCGTCGTAGGTCCACCCGTCGAGGCCGAGCGCCGTGTACGCGGCACGATGCAGATCGGGTGATCGGGAGTGGCCGACCGGCGATCCGAGGACCGCCGCCCTACTCACAGTTGACCGTCAGCAGATTGTTCTTACACGCCACCTGACGGTTCTTCTTATGCTGTGTGAACGTCTTCGCGAAGAGCGTTGTGCCCTCCTTGTCCACGGTCACGAAGTACAGCCAGTCGCCTGCAGCCGGGTCTTCCGTCGCCGACAGCGCACGTTCGCCGACCGCACCGATGGGAGTCAAGGGAAGCCCGTCGTGCTGATAGGTGTTCCACTTGTTCCCGTCCATGAACGACTCGCCGTGCACGTCGATGTCGGCGACCGCTGCGGTGTAGTTGACGGTCGAGTCCATCTGCAAGCGGATGTCCTGATCGAGCCGGTTCACGATCACGCGCGCGACCTTCGGGAAATCGTCCTCGTGCTGCGCTTCGGCCTCGACGATCGACGCGATGGTCAGCGTCTCGTACGGCGACTTGCCAGAGTTGTTGCCGCTGAGCAGGCCCCACGCGGTGAATCGGGCCACGCTGCGGGTGATCAGGTCCTTGAGGATGGCGCGTGCGTCGAGGCGGGGATCGATGTCCTCCCACGCGCCTGACGCGATCAGGCCCTCGAGTCGGCGATGATCTCCGGTCAGTTCCTTCACCTTCGCCGTCGCCCAATCGGGGACACCGAGTTCCTCGGGAGTCGACGTGGCCGCGGCCTGCTGCAACTGCTCGGCGGTCACACCGTACGTGCGCTCGTCCGTGGTGAACGTCGTCGCCTTCGCGATCATCTGGAACACACCGGGTCTAGTCGTGCCGTCCGAGCTCTTCTTGGAGTCCAACTGCAGTCCCTCGGGGACGATGAACCGTCCGACACGCTTGTCGTCACCGGACATCATGTCCAGTGCCGCTTTGCCGGAGATGCCCTTCGGCAACGCGTAGAAACCTGCGGACACTCCGGCGCCGCCTTCCGCGGCGTCGACGAACGCACGCTGGCTGCCGACGACGCCCGCATCGGCGAGTGTCTGCCCGACGTCACGGATCGCCGCGTCGGCCGGCACCTCGACGAGCGTCGAACCCGAGCCGGTGTCACTGCTGAAGTCCGTGCGCGAATCGAACACTCCGAGCCATTTGAGGCCGAGCCCGCCGACGACGAGGACGGCGACGAGGACGAGCGCGCCGATTCCGAGGAGAATGCCCCGATTCTTCTTCCGCGACGGCATCGCGCCACCGTGCACGGGAATCTCGCCCGTGTCCGCGTCGTCGTCATCACGCGACTCGAGGATGTCTGGAACGAACACCGGCGACTCGGTCCGGGCCGCAGGCTCGGCGGCCCGCGAAACGTCCACCGGTTCCGTGGGCGCGGATTGCGCGTACACCGGCCGGGTCGGCGCCACGTTCGACGTCGGTGCGACGGCGGGCGTTTCCGGCTCTGCATAGAACGGTTCCGGCTCGCGCGGGACCGGCGATGCGAACAGCTGGTCATCGTTGCCGGTGACAGGCGCTTCCGAGACCGGTGTCTGCGCGTGCGGTTCGCTCAGCCGCATCATCGGCTCGGGAGAGGCATCCCGATAGCGCACTTCGAAGTACGGGGACGGAGCGCCTTGAGGCGGCTCGGGCGTCCGGTACTCGATGGTCGGATCGGGCAATGCGCTCTCGACTCGAACGATCGGGATGCTCCCCGTCGTCGTCGGATCGCCGGGTCCACGACGCCTCCGACGTCGGTTGCCCTCCTGAACCGCCGACGGATCGGAGAAGAATCGGCGCGGATCACCGGCGTTGCCGTCCGGTGTGGAACCCGAATGGCGGGGCCGTGCGTCGTTCCCGTGACGGGGCGTACGGTCCTGGTCAGTCACGTCGGTCGGTCCTCCTCATCGGCGTGCCCGCGTCAGCGACGCGCGTCCAGCCATCCCTGCAGAATAGCCACCGCGGCGGCCTGATCGACGACGGCGCGCGCATTCTTCGCCTTGACTCCGCTTGCGCGGAGTGCGGTCGTCGCGGTAACGGTGGTCAGTCGTTCATCGTGGTATTCAACGGTCACATCGGGCAGAGTGTCGCGCCCCGTCAGCTTCGCCTCGACACGATCGCCGAACGCGCGGGCCGCCTCGACGGCCGGGCCGTCGGTGTTACGCAGCGTCCGCGGGAGCCCGACGATCACGCCGATCGCCTCGTATTCGTCGACGATTGCGACAACACGTTCGACGTCGCCGTCGTGTTTGGTCCGCTGGACCGTCTCGACAGGCGTCGCCAGGATTCCGTCCGGATCACACACCGCGACCCCGACGCGGACGCTGCCGACATCGATCGCGACACGCCGTCCGCGCGGCGTGATCATCGCCCGCCGACGACGTCGCGGAGCCGGACCAGTGCAGCGTCGACTCCAGCGGCGTCTGTACCGGACCCCTGTGCGAGATCGGGTTTCCCGCCGCCACGACCGGCGACGAGGGGTGCGATCTCCTTGACGACGTCGCCCGCCTTGATGCCGGCCGCACGTGCCGCATCGGTGGTTCCGACCGCGAACGGCACCTTGTCCCCGTCAGCCGAGAACAGCGCGACAACGGCGTTGCGGTCGGCGACCCGACCACGAAGGTCGGTGACGAGAGTCCGCAAGCCGTTCGCGTCCACACCGTCGGCCACACGTCCGGCTACCACCAGCGTCTCGCCGACAGTCTGAGCCTGGTCGATGAGTCCCGACACCGCTGCGCGGGCCTGTTCCGCCTTGAGTGCCTCGAGCGCCTTCTCCGCGTCGCGAAGCTTGGTGACGAGTTGGTCGACACGATCGGGAACCTGCTCCGACGGAACCTTGAGACTCGACGCGAGCCCGGCCATCAGCGCGCGCTCACGCGACAGGTACCGGAACGAGTCCATTCCGACGTACGCCTCGACCCGTCGGACTCCGGAACCGACCGACGACTCGCCGATCAGCGTGATCGGGCCGACCTGAGCCGAGCTGCCGACGTGCGTTCCGCCGCACAGTTCCATCGAGAAGGGTCCGCCGATCTCGACCACGCGCACGCGGTCGCCGTAGTTCTCACCGAAGAGCGCCATCGCACCCATCGCCTTGGCCTTGTCCAGGTCGGTCTCGAAGGTGTTCACCCCGAAGTTCGCCTCGACTGCCTCATTGCTGATCTGTTCGATCTGTGCGCGCTGGTCGTCGGTGAGACCACTGCCCGCGTGGAAGTCGAAGCGCAGGTAGCCGGGACGATTCAGCGAACCGGCCTGCGTCGCTGTAGGTCCGAGGATCTGCCGAAGAGCAGCACCCACCAGGTGCGTGCCCGAGTGTCCCTGCGTCGCTCCGTGACGCCACGCGGCGTCCACGCTGGCGAGCACGTCGGCGCCCTCCGTGATCTCGCCCTCGTCGACGGTCACGCGGTGCAGCCACACCTGCTTGCCGACCTTCTGGACATCCTTCACGGACAGGCGGACACCGTCGGAGGTGGTGATGACACCCTGATCGGCCATCTGGCCGCCCGACTCCGCGTAGAGCGGGCTGCGGTCGAGGATCACGTCGAGTTCGGTGCCCGGCACCGCCGAACGAACACGTTCGCCGTCGGACACGAGCCCGAGGACGCGTGCCTCGGAGACCAGTTCGTCAAAACCGGTGAAAACAGTCGGGCCGCGGTCCAGGAATTCGCGGTACACCGTCTGATCGGCGTGCGACGCCTTACGCGAGCTCGCGTCGGCCTTCGCCCGCCTGCGCTGCTCGGCCATCAATTCGGTGAAGCCGTCGCGGTCCACGTCGAGGCCCGCCTCAGACGCCATCTCCAGGGTCAGGTCGATCGGGAACCCGTACGTGTCGTGCAGGGCGAAGGCGTCGTCTCCGCTGATCCGCGACTTGCCCGACGCCTTGGTGGCGTCGGCCGCCTCGGAGAACAGTTTGGAACCGGCAGCGAGCGTCTTCGCGAAGCTCGTCTCCTCGCCGACCGCGACCGACACGATGTGTGCGCGCTGTTCGGCGAGGTTCGGGTACGACGGGCTCATCAGGTCGATGACCGCCTCCACGATCCGCCCCATCGTCGGGTCGGACGCGCTGCGCTGATCGGGCCCGCTCACTGCGTTCCCGGCGCCCAGCAACCGGACCGAACGCACGACACGGCGGAGCAGACGACGGAGAACGTAACCGCGACCGTCGTTGGACGGGACGACGCCGTCGCCGATCAACATGACCGAGGTGCGGGCGTGATCGGCGATCACGCGGAATCGGACGTCGTCGTCGTGGTTGCCTGCACCGTAGCCGCGGCCGGTGAGCTCGGCGGCGAGGTCGATGATCGGCCGGCACAGGTCCGTCTCGTAGACGTTGTCGACGCCCTGAAGAATGCAGGCGACTCGCTCGACGCCCATTCCCGTGTCGATGTTCTTCTTCGGCAGCGGTCCGAGGATCTCGTAATTGTCCTTGCCGCCGCCTTCGCCGCGGATGTTCTGCATGAACACGAGATTCCAGATCTCGATGTACCGGTCCTCGTCGACCTCCGGGCCGCCCTCGACGCCGTACTCCGGGCCGCGGTCGTAGAAGATCTCCGAACACGGTCCGCACGGGCCGGGCACGCCCATCGACCAGTAGTTGTCCTTGAGGCCGCGTCGCTGGATACGCTCGGCCGGCACGCCGATCTCGTCACGCCAGATGGTCTCGGCCTCGTCGTCGTCGAGGTAGACCGTCGGCCACAGGCGCGTCGGGTCGATGCCGTAGCCGCCCTCGTCGATCGGGTTGGTCAGCAGGGTCCAGGCGAACTGGATCGCCTCGCGCTTGAAGTAGTCACCGAAGGAGAAGTTGCCCGCCATCTGGAAGAACGTGTTGTGGCGGGTCGTGATGCCGACTTCTTCGATGTCCAGGGTGCGTACGCACTTCTGCACACTGGTGGCACGGTCGTACACCGGAGTCTGATCACCGAGGAAGTACGGCTTGAAGGGCACCATGCCCGCGTTGACGAACAGCAGATTCGGGTCGTCGAGAATCAGCGAGGCGCTGGGAACCTCGGTGTGACCGGCCCGGATGAAGTGATCCAGGAAACGCTTCCGGATGTCATGCGTCTGCACTGCGGCGGTGTCCTTCGTTGAAGTGGTGATACCGGTACTCGAGTTTACCGGTCTGTGACAAGGGAGTTGACGTCGCACGCGTCAACGACGGCGTGCACGTCCCGCCAGGCCGCGAACGATGGAGCGGAGTTTGCCCACGCGCGGGCCGAGTTCACGTTCGAACCCGTGATCGGTCGGCAGGTAGTAATCGACTCCGACCAGCGTGTCCGGCGCGTACTGCTGAGCGAGGACCCCGTCCGGATCGTCGTGTGGAAAGCGGTAGCCGACGGCGTTGCCGAGCTTCTTCGCTCCTGCGTAATGACCGTCGCGCAGGTGTGACGGAACCGCACCCGCCTTCCCCGACGAGATGTCGGTCATGGCGGCACCGAGTGCCGAGGTGACCGAACCCGACTTCGGCGCCGTCGCGATATGGATAGTGGCCTGCGCCAACGCGAGCTTCGCCTCCGGCATGCCGACGAGTTGCACCACCTGAGCAGCGGCGACGGCAGTCTGCAGCGCGGTCGGATCCGCCATGCCGACGTCCTCGCTGGCGTGGATCATCAACCGTCGAGCGATGAATCGGGGATCCTCCCCCGCGCTCAGCATGCGCGCCAGATAGTGCAGGGCGGCGTCGACGTCAGACCCGCGCATCGACTTGATGAACGCACTGGTCACGTCGTAGTGCTGGTCGCCGGAACGGTCGTACCGAACGGCTGCGCGGTCGATCGCCGCTTCGACGTCGGCGACGGTGACCGTCTCGCCGTCGCTGCCGTCGGCGCTGGCCTCGAGCGCCGTCAACGCCCGGCGCGCATCTCCCCCTGCGACGGCGACCAGATGCTCGAGCGCTTCGTCCGACAGTTCCACCGACCCGTCCAACCCACGCGGGTCGGCGACGGCGCGCGCCACGACATCCTTGATGTCGTCGTCGGTGAGCGACCTCAGCTGCAGAACCAGCGAGCGCGACAGCAGCGGCGCCACCACGGAGAACGACGGGTTCTCAGTGGTCGCGGCGACGAGCAGCACGATGCGGTTCTCGACGGCGTCGAGCAACGCGTCCTGCTGAGTTTTGGAGAACCGGTGGACTTCGTCGATGAAAAGGACCGTCTGATGGCCTTGAATCAGTCGTCGGCGAGCGACGTCGATGACCGCCCGGACCTCTTTGACGCCGGCGGACAGCGCGGAGAGTGCCTCGAAACTGCCACCGGTGGCCTGGCTGATCAACGACGCCATCGTGGTCTTGCCTGTGCCGGGAGGGCCGTACAGCAGCACCGACGAGCCGCCGGAACCGGCGATCAGACGACGCAACGGTGACCGTTCGCCGAGGAGATGATCCTGTCCGACGACTTCCTCGAGAGAAGTCGGCCGCATCCGGACTGCGAGTGGTGCGGACGGTGACGGCATCGGCGGGTTCGAGCGCTGCGCCGTGCCGATGTCGTCGAAGAGGTCCCCCGCGCCGTCCCCCGACTGGCCGGTCATTCGAACCAGAGACGTTGCAGCGCGCGTCCGACGTCGTGTGCGACGTCCGAGACCACCGGGTCGGCCGACGACCGGGCGAGGTCGGCCCACCGGGCGGTCACCACGCGAGGATCGGCGGTGTGCAGAGCCCAGTCGTCCCCCGAGGTGTCCGACTCCAGCATCCAGTACGTGCCGAGCCACACCCACAGGGTGCGCGCCGTGGTCAGCAGGTCTCGGAGCGTCCGGTCGTCGGCGAGCGCAGGCCACAACGGAGACACTTCCGCACGCCATGCGTCGGCGAGCGCCGTCTCCAGGTCGGCAGCGCGGTGCGACGCGGGTTCGGACAGGGCCGATGGGAACGTCGCGAGCGCGTACGCGACGTCGAGCGTGGCGTCGCGGAACGCACCCCACTCGTAGTCCATGAACTGGACGCCGTCGTCGTTGATCAGGATGTTCTCCGGACCGACATCCGACGTGCTGAACGCCCGGAACCGGCCGTCGGCGAAGAGCGCCAGGCCGGTGTCGAGCACGGCGCGGAACTCGTCTGGAACGCTCACCCCGATCTCGTCGGCGACGTCGACTGTGCGCCGGACCGCCTCGGCGGCCTGAGCATCGATGCCCGACGAGCAGACCGGTGCGCTTCGGCGACCGTCGCCGCGGCGACCGCTGACACGGAGCAGAGTGTCGAAGTCGTCTTCACCACCGAAGGTCGCCGCGTGCATCCGCCCGAGCGCCTGCCCCCACGCACTGACGCCGCGACCGACCTCGTCGACGTCAGTCGACGCGAGAAGGTCGATCATCCGCCGTCCGTCACCGAGATCGGTGAGGACGAGGATCCGGCTGTCGAGATCGGAGGCGAGCAGCTGCGGGCCCGGCCGCGACGCCGTCGGCAACGCGGTGGCGTACCGGTACGACGCGATCTCCCGCAACACCTGGTCGGCCGACGAGTTCTCGTCGAACGCTTTGACGACGACGGTGCGGTCGAGTGACACCGGGTTGTCGGCGACTCGGACCCGCAACACGGTACTGCGGCCCGAGCCTCCGAGGTCCTCGGGGTCGTCGATGCGGACTCGGCTGCCCGCTCGCCGCGTCAGGACGTCCTGCGCGGTGTCGAGCACCGAATCGATTCGATCATGTGCCACTACGGTCATGATGAGACTCAGGCGTTCGCCTGTCCCTCTCCAGCCGCTTCAGCGGCGGCCTTGGGTGCGGGCTTGAAGTCGATTCCCGACTCCTTGCGCTGTTCCGGCGTGATCGCGGCCGGAGCATCGGTGAGCGGGTCGACGCCGCCGCCGGACTTCGGGAACGCGATCACTTCGCGGATGGACGATTCGCCGGCGAGGAGCGAGGTGATGCGGTCCCACCCGAAGGCGATGCCGCCGTGCGGCGGTGCACCGTACGAGAACGCGTCGAGGAGGAAGCCGAACTTCTCCTGCGCTTCCTCTTCACCGATGCCCATGATCTTGAACACGCGTTCCTGCACGTCACGACGGTGAATACGGATCGATCCGCCGCCGATCTCGTTGCCGTTGCAGACGATGTCGTAGGCGTAGGCCACAGCCGCGCCCGGATCGGCTTCGAGGTTCTCGAGGCACTCCGGCTTCGGAGAGGTGAACGCGTGATGTACGGCGGTCCAGGCGCCGGAGCCGACAGCCACGTCGCCGGCCTCGACCGCGTCGCCCGCGGGCTCGAACATCGGGGCGTCGACGACCCAGGTGAACGCCCAGTCGCCGTCCTTGATCAGATCAAGCTTGCGTGCGATCTCGCCGCGCGCCGCACCGAGTAGTGCACGCATCGGCTTCACGGCACCCGCTGCGAAGAAGATGCAGTCGCCCGGCTTCGCCCCGACGTGGGCTGCGATGCCTTCACGCTCGGCGTCGGAGATGTTCTTCGCGACCGGACCGGTCAGTGTGCCGTCTTCCTGGACCAGGACATACGCGAGCCCCTTGGCACCGCGCTGCTTGGCCCATTCCTGCCACGCGTCGAGCTGACGACGCGGCTGCGACGCACCACCGGTCATCACGACGGCGCCGACGTAGGGAGCCTTGAACACGCGGAACGGCGAGTCCTTGAAGAACTCGGTGCACTCGACGAGCTCGATGTCGAAACGCAGGTCGGGCTTGTCGCTGCCGAACCGACGCATCGCGTCGGCGTAGGTGATGCGTGGGATCGGCGCGGTGATCTCGTGGCCGATGAGCTTCCACAGCGACGCCAGGATCTCTTCGGCGAGGGCGATCACGTCGTCTTCGTCGACGAAGCTCATCTCGATGTCGAGCTGTGTGAACTCCGGCTGCCGGTCGGCACGGAAGTCTTCATCACGGTAACAGCGGGCGATCTGGTAATACCGCTCCATGCCCGCGACCATGAGCAGCTGCTTGAACAGCTGCGGACTCTGCGGCAGCGCGTAGAACGTGCCGGGCTGGAGTCGTGCGGGCACCAGGAAGTCGCGGGCGCCTTCGGGCGTCGACCGCGTGAGCGTGGGCGTCTCGATCTCGACGAAGTCGTGCGAGCCGAGAACGGCACGTGCCGCGGCGCTGACCTGTGAGCGCAGACGGATCGCGCGGGCCGGGCCTTCACGGCGCAGGTCGAGGTAGCGGTGGCGCAGGCGCGCTTCCTCGCCGGGCTGCTCGTCGAGCTGGAACGGCAGGGGTGCGGACTCGTTGAGGACGACGAGCTCGGTCGCGTTCAGTTCGACGGCGCCTGATGCGAGGGCCGCGTTCTCGCTGCCTTCAGGTCGCTCTTCGACAACACCGGTCACCTTGACGCAGTACTCGGCGCGCAGACGGTGAGCTGCTTCGGCGACCTCGTCGTCGCGGAAGACGACCTGCACGAGGCCGGACGAGTCGCGGAGGTCGATGAAGACGACGCCTCCGTGGTCACGACGACGTGCGACCCAACCGGTGACGGTGACGGTCTGCGAGGCGTCCTCGCGGCGCAACGATCCGGCGAAATGCGTGCGGAGCACTGGATTCCTTCCTTGTGCGCAGCGGGGTCGCTGGCAGGATTGGTGACGGTTCCGGTCAATTCTACGGATCGCCACCGACAAAGCGACTTCGGGCCGGACGTCTTGGCTACTGTTAGCCCATGACTTTTCAGGGGAGCGGACCTCTCGACACAAGTGACGTGTCGGCCGGAGGTTCTGGCGGCGGCGGTTTCGGCGGCGGAAAGATCGCCCTCGGTGGCGGTGTCGGCGTGATCGTGACAATCGTCGCGCTGCTGTTCGGCATCAATCCCGGCGACATTCTCGGTGGCGATTCGTCCAATCAGCAGGCGGCTCCCGGCAGCCAGGGCACCGACAGCGCCGAGAATCGTCAGCTGCAAGAGCACATCGATTCCTGCACCGTGGAGATGGCGAACTCCGATGATGTGTGTCGAATCGTCGCGACGAAGGACAGCCTGAACAAGGTCTGGGCGACGCAGATGCGTGGTTACACCAAGCCCGCCACTCGTATCTTCGCCGGGAACATCTCGACCGGCTGCGGTGCGGCGTCGTCCGCGATGGGTCCCTTCTACTGCCCCGCCGACCGTACCGCGTACTTCGATCCGGCGTTCTTCGCCGACCTCAAGCGCATGGGCGGGTCCGACGGCCCCCTCGCTCAGGAGTATGTCGTCGCCCACGAGTTCGGTCATCACGTCGAGAATCTGACCGGTGTGCTCGCGAAGGGCCAACGGATGGGCAACGACGGTTCACGCCGCATCGAACTGCAGGCCGACTGCCTCGCCGGCGTGTGGGCCTATCACGCCGACAAGGGACCGGACGCGATGCTCAAGCCGCTCACCGAGGAGCAGATCTCGACGGTCATCAAGTCCGCTCAGGCGATCGGCGACGACACCATCCAGGGCTCCAACTCCAACCCCGAGGGCTGGACTCACGGATCGTCCACCCAGCGCGTCCGCTGGTTCAAGATCGGCTATGACGGTGGCAAGCCGTCCCGCTGCGACACCTTCGCGACGAACGACCTGTAAACGAGGGCTTGGACGACAACCTCGTTCAGACACGAATCCCGAGTCGGACGTAGTGCGAGCGCAGGATGCGCATCAGTATTCCTCGCCGCAGATGATGCCGAAGTCGCAACGCGCCGTCCGGCCTGACCGAAGGGAATATTCGACCTGCAAGTCGGGCACGGGAAGCCCGTCGTCGATCATCTGGGCCCGGCTCCACGACTCGCCAGGAGATTCCGAACGCCCGTCCGCGAATCCGAAAGCGCGACGAGCGAGGCTCACTCCTCGGCGCCGTTCGGCGAGCAGCTGTCCGATCGCCTCGACGTCGGCGTCTCGTGCGAGCGCGCAGTCGAACGCAGTCAGCGCCTGCGCAAAGTTCCTCGCTCCGAGGGCGACGTCGACGACTGTTCGCTCGAGGCTTGTCGCCAACACGCCATCGACCATCACGATCTCGTTGTCGGTCAACGTGCGAGGGTGCACAATCCGTCTCGACTGCCGGTAGCCGCCGTCCCCTCGGCCATTTGTCATGTGAATGTGGTCGTGATCCGGGTACAAGAGTTTCGGCCTGTGCAGCGATGCAGCCGACTCATGGCTGAGGACAAGCGACCCGCGCCTCCCCGCGACCAGACTTCGGCGTCGGTACTCCTCTTCTGCAGCTTCTGCGGACGAGCGATCCGTGATCGGCAGTGAATAGTGTCCACGCCCGACGATCAGTAGTTCGCCGCGACGGATCGCGTCCGTGAGCTGCCGCTCGGAGACTCCCGAGTCGAGTGCTTCGCCGCGATTGATGATCCCGTGCTCGTCCGTAAGCCACATGTCCAGATTGAAGCCCGAATTCACGGATTCGTCACATACGTTGTCCACAGGCTTGCAAACGAGGCATTCAAGCACAAACGAGGCACGCATGCGTGCCTCGTTTGTCGCTGAGTACCTCGTTTGTCAGATGCCGAGGCGGGAGCGGATCTCTGCTAGGGCGGCGTCGAGGGACACCTTGCGCTGATCGCCGTTGGTGAGGTCCTTGATCTCGATCGTGCGTTCGTCGAGTTCGCGGTCGCCGAGAACAAGGGCGAGGCGGGCGCCGGAACGGTCGGCGGCCTTCATCGCACCCTTGAGGGCGCGGTCGCCGTATGCGAGGTCGACTTTCACACCCGCGGCGCGGAGCTCACCGGCCAGAGCGACGAGCTCGGCCTTGGCCGCTGCACCCATCGGCACGCCGAACACGTCGACACGTCCGACACCCGCGACGGAGACCCCCTCGGCCTCGAGCGCGAGGATCGTGCGGTCGACGCCGATACCGAAGCCGATGCCGGACAGCTCCTGCTTGCCGCCGATCTGCTTCATCAAGCCGTCGTACCGTCCGCCACCACCGATGCCCGACTGCGCGCCGAGACCGTCGTGGACGAACTCGAACGTCGTCTTCGTGTAGTAGTCGAGTCCACGGACGAGACGCGGGTTGACGACGTACTGAACGCCGAGGCGATCGAGATGGCTCTTGACCTGCTCGAAGTGGTCCCGCGCCGAGTCGCTGAGATGATCGAGCATCAGCGGCGCGTCGGCGGTGGCCGTTCTGACCTCGGGACGCTTGTCGTCGAGCACCCGCAACGGATTGATGCGGGCGCGTTCCCGGGTGGCCTCGTCCAAGTCGAGTCCGAGCAGGAACTCCTGCAAGCGCTCGCGGTACTGAGGTCGGCAGGTGTCGTCGCCGAGCGACGTCAGATCCAGGCGATAGCCGCTGAGGCCCAGGCGCTTGTAGCCCTCGTCTGCGATGGCGATGACCTCGGCGTCCAACGCCGGGTCGTCGACGCCGATCGCCTCTACACCCACCTGCTGCAACTGGCGGTATCGGCCGGCCTGCGGGCGCTCGTACCGGAAGAACGGACCCGAGTAACAGAGCTTCACCGGAAGCTGTCCACGGTCCAGTCCATGCTGGATGACGGCGCGCATGACACCCGCGGTGCCTTCCGGGCGAAGCGTCACGGTGCGGCCGCCACGGTCGGCGAAGGTGTACATCTCCTTGGAGACCACGTCCGTCGACTCGCCGACGCCGCGCGCGAAGAGCGCCGTCTCTTCGAAGATCGGCAGCTCGATGTGTCCGTAGCCCGCGCGGTACGCGGCGTCGGTCAGCGCGTTGCGGACGGCGAGGAAGTCCGCCGACGCAGGCGGGTAGTAGTCCGGAATACCTTTCGGCGCGGAGAATTCGCTCACAGTCCGAACCGTCCCTTCTTCTGTGCATCGGGCAGGTCGACGAGGAACGGATTACCCGTGCGCTCCGCGCCGATGGTGGTCTGGGGTCCGTGCCCCGGAAGAATCACCTGGTTGTCGTCGCGGCCCATCAGCGTTGCGGCGATCGAGTCGAGGAGCTGCTGGTGGTTGCCGCCGGGCAGATCTGTGCGCCCGATCGAGCCGTTGAACAGCACATCGCCGGAGAAACAGACCGATACGGTCTCCCCCGTCTCCGGATCGGCCGGCAGATCGGGAGTCAGGAGCACACTGCCGGGCGAATGCCCCGGTGCGTGAGCGACGCCCCACCGCAGGCCGGCGATCTCAACGTCCTCGCCGTCGACGAACTCGATCACCTTCTCCGGCTCGCGGAACACGGTGTCGCCGATCATCTCCGACAGCGCGCGTCCCACGCCGACACCCGGATCGGTCAGCATCGGACGGTCCGCCGCATGGATGTAGGCGGGAATGGAGAACTCGTCAGCCAACTCCTGCGCGTTCCAGGTGTGATCGAGGTGACCGTGTGTCAGGAAGATCGCGACCGGATTCAGCGAGTACTCGGCCAGCGCCTCGCGGACGCTCGGAGCTGCATCCTGGCCGGGATCGATGATGATCGCGTCCGACCCGGGACCCTCGGCCACCAGGTAGCAGTTCGTCTGGAACATTCCGGCGGCGAATCCGGCGATGAGCACTTGGTAAGCCTCTCCTCGAGTATGTGACGTTCGGAGCGTGTCGGAAACCATTGTCTCATCGACCTTTCAGAGCACTGCGATAGCATAGGGCCCGCTGCCCGGACCGCCCCGCGCAGCCACCCGCCCACAGGAGGTTCCACGAGCGTGTCGACCAACGAAGAGCGTCGCGAAGCCGCCCGCCAGAAACTGGAGGAACGGCTCGCCCGCGAGCGGCAGGCCGCCAAGAAGCGCAAGCTGTCGATGCTGGCGGCCGCAGGCGTCGCCGTCGTCGCGATCGCCGCCGTCGGAGGCTACTTCTGGTACCGGAACTGGGACGACAAGCGTCACACGACCTGTGACTACACCGCTGCACCGGTCGACTTCGCGAAGACGATCAAGGCTGTCGAGACCCAGCTCGCTACGGCACCCGCCGAGCAGAAGGCACAGGGCGAAGCGTTCCTCAAAGAACTTCGAGACGGCGAAGCCAAGCAGCGGACGTCTCCTACGCCGGACGGCCGGACACTCAACACCGGAACCCTCGACCTGACGTTGGCCACCAATCTCGGTGACGTGCCGATCACGTTGGATCGCTCACTCGCAGCGTGCAACGTGAACGCAGTCCAGTCGCTGGCGACCAACGGCTTCTACGACGGCACGCAGTGCCACCGGCTGACCAACTCGGCGAACCTCTCTGTGTTGCAGTGCGGCGATCCGACGCTCACCGGCATGGGCGGACCGGGCTGGAACACCCCGGACGAAGACCCCACCGGATTGAAGGAAGTGCCGATCGATCCGCAGATGGCGGCGATGGGCATGAGCCAGCAGACCGTGATCTATCCCCGTGGCACCATCGCGATCGCCAACAGCAACAATGCAGAGCAGGGCCGCGCCAACACCGGCAGCGCCCAGTTCTTCATCGTGACCAAGGACTCCACTCTCACGCCGACCCTTGCTGTCGTCGGTCATGTTGACGACGCCGGCATGAAGATCATCGACAAGGTCGCCAAGGGCGGCATCGTGCCGACGGCGACGGGCAGCGCCGAGGACGGTTCTCCCAAGCTTCCGCTCCAGATCAAGAACGCATCGGTCGCCTGACCCGACACG
Organism: Gordonia sp. PDNC005; assembly: GCF_016919385.1. Classification (NCBI taxonomy): domain Bacteria; kingdom Bacillati; phylum Actinomycetota; class Actinomycetes; order Mycobacteriales; family Gordoniaceae; genus Gordonia; species Gordonia sp. PDNC005. The sequence goes on along the minus strand of NZ_CP070351.1, from coordinate 1,553,887 downwards.
TGAAACGGCCCGACTCCGAGTCTCGGAGTCGGGCCGTTCGTCGTATGACCACGGAGCCGGGTCAGGCCGCGGACGTCACCCGGTAGACGTCGTACACGCCTTCGACGTTGCGGACCACGTTCAACACGTGGCCCAGGTGCTTCGGGTCGCCCATCTCGAAGGTGAAGCGGCTGACCGCCACGCGATCTCGGCTGGTCGTCAGCGACGCCGACAGCAGATTGACGCGCTCATCTGCGAGTACCCGGGTCACGTCTGACAGCAGACGATGACGGTCGAGCGCCTCCACCTGGATCGCGACGAGGAACACCGCGGTGCTGTTCGGCGCCCAGGCGACCTCGTGGAGGCGTTCCGGTTGCGACCGCAGCTCGTCGGCGTTGGTGCAGTCGGACCGGTGCACACTGACGCCGCCTCCTCGTGTGATGAACCCGATGATCTCGTCGCCCGGCACCGGGGTGCAGCACTTGGCCAGCTTCACCATCACGTTGTCGATGCCCTCGACGACCACTCCGCTGTCCCCGCCCTGACGCGACCTCCCGCTCTGCGTGGACGGGGTGGCCCGGTTCGCGATCTCCTCTTCGGCCGCCTCCACACCACCGAGGAGCGCAACGAGCCGGTGGACCATGCGTCCGGCGGGGACGTGGCCCTCCCCGACCGCCGAGTACAGCGCGTCGACGTCGGCGAACCCGAACTCTTTCGCGACCGCGGTCACCGATTCGGCGGACAGGAGACGGTGCAGCGGAAGTCCGCCGCGCCGAACCTCCTTGACGATGGCTTCCTTGCCCGCCTCCAGCGCTTCCTCGCGACGCTCCTTGGCGAACCACTGCCGGATCTTCGCCTTCGCCCGAGGCGAGACGACGAAGTTCTGCCAGTCCTTGCTCGGTCCGGCGTTCTCGGCCTTCGACGTGAAGACCTCGATCACCTCACCGTTCTCCAACGGACGCTCCAACGCAACAAGGCGGCCGTTCACACGCGCCCCGATGCACCGATGTCCGACTTCGGTGTGCACGGCGTACGCGAAGTCGACCGGAGTCGACCCGGCCGGCAGGGTGATGACGTCGCCCTTCGGCGTGAAGACGAATATCTCCTTGACGGCGAGATCGTAACGGAGCGATTCGAGGAACTCCCCCGGATCTGCCGCTTCCCGCTGCCAGTCCAGGAGCTGGCGCATCCACGCCATGTCGTCGACCTCGGCGACGTCGGTGGCCTTGCGGCCCTTTCCTTTTCGCCCCTCCTTGTACCGCCAGTGCGCGGCGATGCCGAACTCGGCGGTCCGGTGCATCTCCACCGTTCGGATCTGGATCTCGAGTGGTTTGCCCTCGGGCCCGATCACCGTCGTGTGCAGCGACTGATAGACACCGAAGCTCGGCTGCGCGATGTAGTCCTTGAACCGGCCCGCCATCGGCTGCCACAGGGAGTGCACCACACCGATCGCCGCATAGCAGTCACGCACCTCGTCGCACAGCACTCGCATGCCGACCAGATCGTGGATGTCGTCGAAGTCCTTGCCCCGCACGATCATCTTCTGGTAGATCGACCAGTAATGCTTCGGCCGCCCTTCGACGGTCGCCTCGATGTGCGCCCCGCCGAGTGCATTGTTCAGATCGCTCCGCACTCGGGCCAGATACGTGTCCCGACTCGGAGCACGATCGGCGACGAGACGGACGATCTCCTCGTACTTCTTGGGGTGCAGGATCGCGAACGAGAGGTCTTCGAGCTCCCACTTCACGGTCGCCATGCCGAGGCGATGAGCAAGGGGCGCGATCACCTCCAGCGTCTCCCGAGCCTTGCGCGCCTGCTTCTCGGGCGGCAGGAAACGCATGGTCCGCATGTTGTGAAGACGGTCGGCCACCTTGATCACCAGGACACGCGGATCGCGCGCCATCGCGATGATCATCTTGCGGATGGTCTCGCCCTCGGCGGCGCTGCCGAGCGCCACCTTGTCGAGCTTGGTCACTCCGTCGACGAGGTGGGCCACCTCGGCGCCGAAGTCCTTCTCCAGCTCCTCGAGCGAGTAGCCGGTGTCTTCGACGGTGTCGTGCAACAGCGCAGCAACCAGCGTCGTCGTGTCCATTCCGAGGTCCGCGAGGATTGTCGCGACGGCGAGCGGATGCGTGATGTACGGGTCGCCGGACTTGCGGAACTGTCCCGTGTGTCGCTGTTCGGCGACGTCGTACGCCTGCTGGAGGACTGCGACGTCGGCCTTCGGGTAGACACCACGATGCAGTGTGACAAGCGGTTCGAGTACGGCCGCGACACCACCTCGCGGCGGCGCCGTCATGCGTCGCGCCAATCGGGCCCGTACCCTGCGAGAACTCAACGGTGCAGCGGTGTCATCACTGCGTCGCGCGGCATCCGGTTCGCTCATGGCCCGAGTTTATGGCATCGCGCCGTCGACGCGGTCGGACTGGGGTTCTCTCGGGTGTTGCGGGGGTGCTTTTCGCCGCTTCAGCCAGCGCAGAGCGAATGAACACGGACGGGGGCCGCGGCGGTGACGATGTCCCTGCCGGGGAACCCGTCGAGCTCCATCACCACCGCGACATCGGTCACCTCGGCACCGACTTCGGCGAGCAGAGCAAGGGTCGCGGCAATCGTGCCGCCGGTGGCCAGGACATCGTCGACGACGGCCACGCGGCGGCCGCGGAAGTCGATTCCGGACGCCGGGACCTCCAAGCGGGCCGACCCGTATTCGAGGGCGTAATCCACGCCGATCACCGGCGGCGGGAGCTTGCCGCCCTTGCGGACGGCGACCACGCCGATGCCGAGGCGATGCGCGATCGCGCCTCCGAGCAGGAAGCCGCGCGCATCGATGCCCGCGATCAGGTCCGCGCCTGCACACGCATCGGCGAGCGCAGCGGTCAGCGCGTCGAGACCGTCGGCGGCCGCCAGCACGGGAGTGAGGTCCTTGAAAGCCACCCCCGGCTCGGGAAAGTCCGGCACCAGCCGTGCGTGCGTCTCGATCGCGATGCGGGCGCGGTCCAAGTGGACGGCGGTGGTCATCAGGCTCCTCCCCAACGGTCCATGTTCCAGCCGGTGCCCGACCGGCCGAGTCCGACGACGACATTGCTGACGCCGGACGATTCTCGACCCCGCACCGTTCCGAACAGCGGGATCGACGGGAGCTGGTCCCAGGCGGCCGTCTCGATCGACCGCAGCAGCGGGAGTCGCCCACTGTCGCTGCTCGTCGCGACGAGTTCGTTGATCGACGTGCGGACGGCGCCGTCCCGGAATCCGGACAGGTTCAGCGGGTCGCCCGGGTACAGGGCGAACACGGCGGGCACACCGCTCGTGGTGCCGGACGCGGCGAAGGTGTCACCCGACAGGATCACCGCGTCGGCGGCCGAACCGAGTGAGGTGACGGAGAAGTCGGGAGACGAGACGTCACGGACCGTGACGCCCGCTTTCACACACGACTGGGCGATTGTGTCGACGATAGCCTTGTCCACCGTCGAACCGGCCGGATAACCGATCCGTATGACGGGCTTGGGGCGACGCCCGTTGGCGTCCACGGGTCGCTGCTCCAGAAGCCCGCGCGCACGTGCGACGTCGGATCGCGGATACCGCCTGCCGAACTGCGCGTTGAGCGACGGGCCGAGAGTGTCCGCCGGTGCTGCACTGCGCAGGTTCCACACCAGCCCGTTCGACCCGTGGGCACGGGCCAGCTGATTGCGCGGCATGCACGACGCGAGAGCACGACGCACCAGGACGTCGGAGGCGACGCCGGTGCGGGCGAAGACGAGATTCGTCACCGACACGGGCGCTACGTCACGTGCGGATCCACGGTCGGTGATCGGCGTCTCGCGGCCGGCGAGGGTGTCGGCCGCCGAGAGGTCACCCGAGTCGACGACGTCGACTCGGCCGTCGGACAGTGCTGCGGCGCCATCTGTGCCGCGTGTCCAGACGGTCACGTCACCCAGTGCGGGCGTCCTGCCCCACCACTTGTCGTTGGCGACCAGGCGAAGGCCCCGTTCAGTCGTGTACGAGTCCACGCGGTACGGGCCCGCGGAAAGGATCGTCTTCGGGTCGATCTCACCGCCTGGCTTCATTGCGAAACCGGTGTTCCACGCTCTCGCGATCTTCGCGAGCGCCTTGGAGTCCTTGCGCATGATGGCCCCGACGACATCGGGCACTCCGGCAAGACGCCCGACGACGTGCGCCGGAAGCAGGGATCCGGCGCCGAACAGACTCGCCCAGTCGCCGAAGGCGGAGCCCGAGGCGAAAGTGACGGTCGCGGTGCGAGCGCCGGGAGTGCAGTCGACCTTGTCGATGTTCCGGTAGCCGGCGTTGGTGGACGCGTCGAAGCCCTTGGTCTTGCCGCCCATCGCTGTCGCAGCGAGCAGAAGATCGTCGCACGACATCTTGTGGCCGTCGGAGTACACGGCGCCGTCGGTGAATTCGTATCGGACCGTGAGCGGCGACGACTCCTGCACCGTGGCGGTACCGATGTCCCGGTCGGCAACCGTCTGCCCTTGAGGTCCGACGTAGGAGAATCCGGGCAGCACGCGGGTGAGCGCCATCAGCGCACCGTCCGCGTAGCCGTCCTCGGTGTTCACGTTGAGGCTGCGGACACGTGCGTCGACGAGGTAGTCGACGCTCGACTGCTCGTCGTCGCCGCATGCCACGAGAAGGGATCCCGCGGCCGCGAGGGTCGCAGTGAGCGCTGCGACCCGGCGCAGCCGCGGGCCGATCATGCTGCGGCCCGTTCCCGTCGGGCGAAGACCTTCGCGGTGTGGCGCTTCACGTCTTCGCGCCGCTCCTTCAGCGTCACCAGCAGCGGCGATGCGAGGAAGATCGACGAGTAGGTGCCGACGACAACACCGACGAGCTGGATGAGCGCCAGGTCCTTGAGCGTGCCCACGCCCAGCATCCAGACCGCGATGACGATCAGCGCGATGATCGGCAGCACCGAGATCACCGTGGTGTTGATCGACCGCATGAATGTCTGGTTGACGGCCAGGTTGGTCTGCTCGGAGTACGTTCGGCGCGACGACGCGAACACTGATCTGGTGTTCTCCTCCACCTTGTCGAACACGACAACCGTGTCGTAGACCGAGAAGCCGAGGATCGTCAACAGACCGATGACGGTCGCCGGTGTCACTTCCCAGCCGACGAGCGAGTAGACGCCCGCGGTGGCGACGACGTCGAACAGGAGAGACACGAGCGCTGCCGCCGACATCTCGCGGTCGAATCGAATCGCGATGTAGATGAACACGACAACAAGGAACACGATCAGCGCGATCACCATCTTGCGCGTGATCTCGGCGCCCCACGTGGAACTGACGTCGGAACTGCTCACATCGGACTGGTTGATCTTGAACGTCGATGCGAGACTCTCGGTCAACTTCGCCGCGTCCTCATGTGACAGCGTCTCGGTCCGCACCTGGATGGTCGCGGCGGCACCGGTGCCCGCCTTCTGAACCGACTCCGGAGCCTGCCCCAGCGCAGCGCTGAACGCGTCGCTGACCGACGAAGTGGTGACGGTGTCCGATGCCGGGATCGACACCTGGGTGCCGCCTTCGAAGTCGATGCCGGGCGTGAACCCGCGGAAGATCATCGACAGGACACAGATCACCATGATCACGCCGGAGATCACGTACAGGCGACGACGCGAACGGGGACCGACGACGTCGAATGCTCCGGTGCCCGAGTAGAGGCGGGAGAAGAACGACGTGTTCTCAGCGGCGACGTAGTCGTCGTCCGCCCAGTCCGTCGTCGGCTTCTCGGCAGTGGTCTCGTTGGAACTCACTACGACTCCTCCCCTGCGGTGGTCGCTGCTTTCTTGGCGCGCGCGGCTGCGGCGCGGCGCTTGCGCGCGACATCGGACACGGCGCCGAGGCCGTTGATGCTGGGCCGCGACAGGAACTCGGTCCGGCTCGCCATCACGACCAGCGGGTGCGTGACGAGGAAGACGATGACGACGTCGATGATGGTCGTCAGGCCGAGCGTGAACGCGAAGCCCTTGACCTGGCCGACGGCGAGCACATAGATGATCACGGCGGCGAGGAAGCTGACGGCGTTACCGGTCCAGACCGTACGACGTGCACTCTGCCAACCGCGTGTGACGGCGGATCGGAACGATCTGCCCTCTCTCATCTCGTCCTTTATTCGTTCGAAGTAGACGACGAACGAGTCGGCGGTCATGCCGATGCCGATGACCAGACCGGCGATGCCGGAGAGATCGAGGGTGAAGCCGATCCAGCGACCGAGGAGCACGATCAGGCCGTACACCATGCCTGCGGCGAGGAGCAGCGACAGGAACGTGAGGAAACCGAGCATCCGGTAGTACGCGAGTGCGTAGATCAGTACGGCGAGCAGACCGACGCCGCCCGCGATCAGACCGGCACGCAACGATGTGAGGCCGAGCGTCGCCGACACGGTCTGCGCGTCCGACATGGAGAACGACAGCGGGAGCGAACCGTATTTGAGGGCGTTGGCGAGATCGATGGTCTCGGATTGTGTGAAGCTGCCGCTGATCTCGGTGGTGCCGATGATGGCGCCGTTGATCGTCGCAGCGCTCACAACGCGGGTGTCGAGGACGGTGGCGGTGGTCTTGCCGACGTTCTTCGACGTGTAGTCGACCCAGGTCTGCTTGCCCTCGCCGCGGTAGTCCACGGAGACGACCCACTGTCCCGCCTGATTCTGCTGAGACTTCGCGTCGGCGACGTCGGTGCCGCGGATGATCATCGGCGCCAGCAGGTACACCTGTCCGTCGTCCTGACCGCAGGCGACGAGGTACTGGTCGGGCTTGTCGTAGCCGACCAGCGGATCACTCACATTCGGCGCGCAGTTGACCTTGGACATCTCCGCCTGCAGGCGGGCGAGCTCCTTCTGGTCGGCGTTCGCCGGAGCCTGCCGGGCGGCGCGAGCATCCGCGATCGCCTTCTTCTGCTCGTCCGCCGTCATGTCGGCGGGCTTCTTCGCGTTCGGGTCCGCCTTCTGCGGAATTGCGGCCTGGCTTGTGATGACCGGGCGGATGAACAACTGAGCAGTCTGGGCAAGGGTGCGCGCCTGCTTGCCGTCCTCACCTGGAACGGTGATGACGAGCGTGTTGCCGTTCACGACCACCTCGGAGCCGCCGACGCCGAGGCCGTCGACGCGCTGCTGGATGATCTGGCGTGCATCGTCGAGCTGTGCCCGGGTCGGGTCGGCACCCTGGTCGGTGCGCGCGGTCAGCACCACGCGCGTCCCGCCCTGCAGGTCGATGCCCAGCTTGGGTTCGGCCTTGTGGCTGCCGGTGGCGAAGATCAGGGCGAAAATCGCGCCGAGAACGGCGAGAAACGCCAGGAGAGGCACCCACGGAGGTGTCTCTCGCTGCGCGTTACGCCGCGCAGTGAGTGGATTGTTGCTGGTCACGTCTGAAAAGCCTACTTCTCTTCGGGCTTGTCGCCGGACTCGTCGTCGGTCTTCTTAGTCAGCTTGTCGAGCGCGGCCGGGCTGTCGGGAACCTCGATGGGATCTTCGTCGTCGGAGTCAGCGGCATCCGCACCGTCCTCGTCGGCCGTGATGACCTCACGAATCGCGAGGCGGTTCCACTCGGTGACCACACCCGGAGCGATCTCGATCGTCACGAACTCCTCGCCCGACGGATCGACGACGGTGCCGAACAGACCGGAGTGGAGCTGGACACGCGAACCGGGGACCACGGACGACTGCATCTCGCTGGCCGCGGCGGCCCGCTTCTTCTGGTTCCTGATGCTCATGAACATGAACACGGCCATCGCCGCCAGCATCAACGGGATGATCAAGTTTGAAGGCATAACCTCTAGTGTGCCAGGCCCCCGGCCCGCCGCTGGACTCCAGGTGCCGTGGACTAGTCGAACAACGTCTCTTCGCGGGCCCGGACACCGTGAACCCGGTCGATGGCGTCCGGCGGCGGGGTGAGGCCGAGGTGATGCCAGGCAGCGGCGGTCGCCACCCGGCCGCGGGGCGTGCGCGCGATCATTCCGGCTCGCACGAGGAACGGCTCGCAGACCTCTTCGACGGTGGCGGGCTCTTCGCCGACGGCCACGGCCAGGGTCGACACTCCGACCGGTCCGCCGCCGAAGCCGCGGACCAAGGCACCCAGAACCGCACGGTCCAGGCGGTCGAGACCGAGTTCGTCGACGTCGTACACGGCGAGTGCGGCGCGGGCGCCCGTCACATCAACACGGCCGTCGCCCCGCACTTCGGCGTAGTCGCGAACTCGGCGCAGGAGGCGGTTCGCGATACGAGGCGTTCCACGTGATCGGCCTGCGACTTCGGCGGCCGCATCGTCGTCGATGTCGATTCCGAGGATCACAGCCGATCGGGTGAGCACTCGAACGAGTTCTGAGGGTTCGTAGAACTCCATGTGCGCGGTGAAACCGAAACGGTCGCGCAGCGGACCGGTGAGCGCACCGGACCGAGTGGTGGCGCCGACAAGGGTGAACGGCGCGATGTCGAGCGGGATCGACGTGGCGCCCGGCCCCTTTCCGACGACGACGTCGACCCGGAAGTCTTCCATCGCGAGGTACAGCATCTCTTCGGCGGGCCGCGCGATGCGGTGGATCTCGTCGATGAAGAGCACGTCGCCTTCGACCAGATTCGACAGCATCGCCGCGAGGTCGCCCGCCCGCTCCAGCGCAGGGCCGGAGGTGATCCGAATGGCCGCGCCCATCTCGCTCGCGATGATCATCGCCAGCGACGTCTTGCCGAGTCCCGGCGGCCCGGACAGCAGGATGTGGTCCGGGGTGCGCCCGCGTGCCCTGGCGGCGTGCAGGACGAGTTCGAGCTGTTCACGGACCTTCGGCTGACCGATAAAGTCCTGCAGGCTCGACGGCCGGAGACTGTTGTCGAGGTCGCGGTCCGCGGGTACGGCGTCTGCACCGGTCAGGTAGTCGTCGGCGTCGTCGAATCCGTCCATCATCGGCGAGGACCGAGGCCTGCGAGAGCCGTGCGGAGGAGCGTCGACGAGTCGGCGTCCGGCTGTGCCGCGAGCACCGCGGCAACGGCCTGCTGCGCGGCGCCCTCGGTGAAGCCGAGTCCGATGAGCGCCTCGGTGACCTGCCCGCCGGCACCCGACGCAGGCGCTCCGGGAACTCCGCTCGCGACGGGGCCCGCGTCGACCTTGTCGCGGAGTTCCACGACAAGCCGTTCCGCGACCCGCTTCCCGATGCCCGGAACAGCTGTCAGCGCCTTGGCGTCGGAATCCGCGAGCGCACGACGTAGGCTGTCCGGTTCGAGGACCGCGAGGGTCGCCATCGCCAGTCGCGGGCCGACGCCCGTCACGGTCTGAAGCAATCCGAAGAGATCACGGGCTTCCGGGTCGGTGAAGCCGTACAGCGTCATCGAGTCCTCGCGGACGATCATCGACGTGAGCAGCCGGGCGTGAGACCCGCGGGTGAGTCTGCCGAGGGTCGGCGGCGTCGCCAGCACCCGGTAGCCGACACCGGCGCACTCCACGACGGCGTGGTCGAGGGCGATGTCGATGACCTCACCGGACACGGACGCGATCATCGGGCTGCCTCCTCTCGTGCCGCACGCAGGCGGGCACGATGACGTTCCTGAGCGGCCTTCGCCTGTTTGGCGGCGGCCTCCATGCGTTCATTCACCGGCCCACGCCAGCAGTGACACACCGCCAACGCGAGTGCGTCGGCCGCGTCGGCCGGCTTCGGCGGTGTCTGCAATCCGAGGATTCGCGTGATCATCGCCGTGACTTGGGCCTTGTCGGCACGTCCCGACCCCGTGACGGCCGCTTTGACCTCGGACGGCGTGTGAAAGCGCACCGGGATCCCCCGCTGCGCCGCCGCCAACGCGACCACACCCGCAGCTTGGGCAGTGCCCATGGCAGTGCTGACCTGACGTTGCGCGAACACTCGCTCGATCGCGACCACGTCAGGCGAGTGGGTGTCGAGCCAATGCTCGACACCCTTGTGCACGGCGAGCAGACGCTCGGCGAGTTCCATGTCGGCAGGGGTTCGAACGACGTCGACGTCGAGCGCGGTGACCCCACGTCCGCCCGTCGACTCGACCAGTGCGACACCGCACCTGGTGAGCCCCGGATCGACCCCCATCACACGCACGAGCGACCCGCCCTCCAGACAACCGTGCCACCCCGGCCGGTGACGAACGTTTGTTCGAGACTATCAGTCGTTGTCGAGCTCGGCGAGGACCTCGTCGCTGATGTCGACGTTGCTGTAGACGTTCTGCACGTCGTCCGAGTCCTCGAGCGCGTCGATGAGCTTGAACATCTTCCGTGCGCCGTCGGCGTCGACGGGGACCTCGACCGATGCGCGGAAGTCCGGCTCGGCCGACTCGTAGTCGATGCCCGCCTCCTGCAGCGCGGTGCGGACCGCGACGAGGTCGGTCGGCTCGCTGACGATCTCGAACTGCTCACCGAGGTCGGTGACCTCTTCAGCACCTGCGTCGAGCACTGCCATCAGCACGTCGTCCTCGGACTGGTCACCCTTGTCCAGTGTCACGACACCCTTGCGAGTGAAGAGGTACGAGACCGACCCCGGATCGGCCATGTTGCCACCGTTGCGGGTCATCGCCGTGCGGACCTCACCTGCCGCGCGGTTGCGATTGTCGGTAAGGCACTCGATGAGGATCGCGACACCGTTGGGTCCGTAGCCCTCGTACATGATGGTCTGCCAGTCGGCGCCGCCGCCTTCTTCACCACCGCCGCGCTTGCGTGCGCGTTCGATGTTGTCGTTGGGGACCGACGACTTCTTGGCCTTCTGAATCGCGTCGAAGAGAGTCGGGTTGCCCGCCGGGTCACCACCGCCGGTCCGAGCCGCCACCTCGATGTTCTTGATCAGCTTGGCGAACATCTTGCCGCGCTTGGCGTCGATGACCGCCTTCTTGTGCTTGGTGGTGGCCCATTTGGAGTGGCCGCTCATAGTGGTGCTTCCTTCCGTTTACGACTGTGAAATCCTACGCTTCCGCGACCATGTCGACGAAGAAGCGGTGCACACGGTGATCCCCGGTGACTTCCGGGTGGAACGACGTGGCCAGTACGTTCTGCTGGCGCACGGCGACGACACGCCCGGCGGCCGGACCGTCGGGAACGGTCGCCAGCACGTCGACGCCCTCCCCTACCGACTCGACCCACGGTGCGCGGATGAAGACGGCCCGCATCGGGTCCGCGCCCGGCGCATCGGTGATCCCGACGAAGTCCAGATCCGTCTCGAACGATTCGACCTGGCGCCCGAACGCGTTGCGGCGGACGGTCACGTGGAGGGCGTCCAGGTGTCGTGCGTCGGGCCGGGTGTCGAGGATCGTTGAGGCGAGCATGATCATGCCAGCGCACGACCCGTACGCCGGAAGCCCGTCACGCAGGCGTTCGACCAGCGGATCGTAGAGGTCGAACACACCGAGCAGCCTGCTCATCGTGGTCGACTCCCCACCCGGAATCACCAGGCCGTCCACACGATCGAGTTCGGCCTTCCTGCGGACCGGCAGCACCTCGGCCCCCGACGCGAGGAGAGCCTCGGTGTGTTCTCGCACGTCACCCTGAAGTGCAAGAACACCGATCAGCGGGCTCACGTGGCAGGCCTCGTGACGCTCGCGATGGAGGTCGGTACGCCCGTACGCGTGAGGCCTTCTTGCGTGACGGCGGCCACCAGCCTCCCCGCGCGGTCGAAGATCCGCCCCTGGGTGAGGGCCCGCGCGCCACCTGCGGACGGCGACGTCTGGTCGTACAGGAGCCAGTCGTCGGCCCGGAACGGGCGCAGGAACCACATCGCGTGGTCGAGAGACGCGTTCTGTGAGTCGACGTCCGGGTGTGCCGTCTTGGACGACCCGAGGAGAGTCATGTCGCTCATGTACGCGAGGGTGCAGACGTGCAGGAGCTGATCGTCGGGCAGCGGTTTGCGGTAGCGGAACCACACCCGCTGCTGCGCGGCGAACGACTCGTGTGTGACGAGCTGATCACGCGGCACGATCCGGATGTCGAAGTTCTCCCATTCGGCATAGAACACGCGAGCATTGCCCTTGAGCTGCTCCGCCTTCTCCTTCTGATCGGGCAACGACTCCGGGTCGGGTGCGGGTGGCATCGAATCCTGATGCTCGATGCCGTGATCGTCGGTGATGTGGAACGACGCGGACATCGAGAAGATCGCTTCGCCGTTCTGCACTCCAGTGACCCGCCGGGTGACGAACGAGCGACCGTCTCGGATGCGGTCGACGAGGAAAACAGCGGGCTGATCGGGCTTGCCTGGGCGCAAGAAGTAGCCGTGCAGCGAGTGCACCGCGTACTCCGGTGCGACGGTCTGCGTCGCCGCGACCAGTGCTTGTCCGGCCACCTGGCCGCCGAAGGTTCGGCGCAGCGCGCTCGCGAACGCGCCGCCGCGGTAGATGTCGGCGTCGATGCGTTCGACGGACAGAATCTCTTCGATGTCAGCCACGGAGGAATTATCCCCCACGGCCGCCGGACGCTTCGAGCCGAGGGTCGGTAGGGTCGGCGTCATGACCGACATCGACGCCAGCGCTCCCACCTCGAACGATCTGACTGCCGCCCTTCGCGATGTTCTCGACGGCCGATGGGCCGCCACCAGGAACGTGGTCCGCGACCTCATCGATGAGAAGTCGCTGGTCCCCCTGTCCGGAGTCTCCCTCGCCGAATACCGGACGTTGATGCTCGACCAGATGGCGGCGATGGTTCCGCTCGGCTTCCCCGCCGACGGCTTCCGACCCGAACACGGCGGGTCCGGCGACGTCGGCGCCGCGGTCACCGCGATCGAGACGCTCGGCTACGGCGACCTGTCGCTCATGGTGAAAGCGGGTGTCCAGTGGGGCCTGTTCGGCGGTGCAGTCGAGAACCTCGGAACCGACCGCCATCACGAGAAGTATGTCCGCGGCCTCATCGACCTCGACGTCGTCGGGTGTTTCGCCATGACCGAGACCGGCCACGGCTCCAACGTCCAGGCACTTGAGACCACCGCCACCTACGACGCAGCGACCGGCGAGTTCGTGATCAACTCCCCCTCGGCCAGCGCACGCAAGGACTACATCGGTGGTGCCGCCGAGCACGCCGGATACGCCGCGGTGTTCGCGCAGCTGATCACCGCGGGTCCCGGCGAGGAGCCGACGGGACGCGGAGTGCACTGCTTCGTCGTTCCGATCCGTGACGCCGACGGCGCCGATCTGCCCGGGGTCACCACTTCCGACTGCGGATACAAGGGCGGTCTGCCCGGTGTCGACAACGGCCGCATCATGTTCGACGGTGTGCGCATCCCGCGCGAGGACCTGTTGAACCGCTACGCCGACGTCGCCGCGGACGGTACCTACTCGAGTCCCATCGAATCGGACAACCGCCGGTTCTTCACCATGCTCGGCACTCTGATCCGAGGTCGAGTGACGGTCGGCGCCGCGGCTGGCGCCGCGGGCCGACTCGGGCTCGCCCTCGCGGTCAAGTACGCGCTGGTTCGGCGTCAGTTCTCCGCACCCGGCCAGGACTCCGAGCTGGTGCTCATGGACTACCGTGCGCACCAGCGTCGGCTGCTCCCCCTCGTCGCGAGGGCGTACGCCTTCGGACTGGCGCAGAACGAGGTGGTCGCCGAGCTCCACGAACTGCAGACCGCCGACCCGTCCGACGTGGATCCCGACGCTATCCGCAAGCTGGAGGTGAAGGCCGCCGCGATCAAGGCAGGGCACACGGAACTGGCGTCCCGCGCGATCTCGGAGGCACGCGAGGCGTGCGGCGGCGCGGGCTACCTAGACGAGAACCGGCTGTCGCGCCTGCGCGGCGACATCGACGTGTTCACCACGTTCGAGGGCGACAACCTCATCCTCCGTCAGCTCGTCGCGAAGCAACTGCTCACGGCGTACGCCGACGACGTGAGCGATCTCGACGCCGTCGGCTGGATCCGTTTCGTCGCGTCGACCGTCAAGGACATCGCATTGGAGAAGACTGCGGCTCGCCAGGTGGTGCAGACCCTGCTCGACGACTCCGACGAGGACCCGGAGAACTCCGAGCTCTCGCACCCCGGCACGCAGCTTCGGCTGCTGCGCAACCGCGAGGATCACCTGTTGCGGACCGCCGCCAATCGGATGCGCCGCGCCAAGGACGAGGACGCGGACGCCCAGGAGGTGTTCACCTCCACCCAGGATCACCTGATCAAGGTCGGCGACGCCCACATCGAGCGGATCGTCCTGGAGATCGTCGTCGACGTCATCGGGAAGATCACGGACACGCAGACGCGGACCCTCTTGAAGAGAGTCCGCGACCTGTTCGTCTATTCACTTCTGGAAGATGATCTCGGCTGGTTCCTGATGCACCGGCACGTGAGCGTCGAGCGAGCCAAGGCCATCCGACGCGGTGTCAACGAGCTGTGCGGCACCCTGCGTCCCCACGCCGCCGAACTCGTCGACGCCTTCGGTGTCCCCGCCGTCGCTCTCGACGTCCCGATGATCGAGCACCGCTAGTTCTCTGCTCCCCGAGCTGAGTCGGGGTCAGAGTTCTTCGATGTCGATGATGTCGTCCTGAATGGCACGGGCGACGAGTGCGGCCTTGGTCGATGCGGGGCGTCCGATCTCGGCGTACTTCGCGCGGATGCGCGTGAGGTGCGTGTTCACAGTGCCGAGAGAGATGTGCAGTTCCTGACCGCATGCCGGCTTCGAGTCGACCATCAGCCACGTGCGGAGCACCTCGACCTCGCGGTCGGTCAGGGTCGGGCGGGGCAGTTCCGGCGCGGCGGGCTCGACGATCGGAGCGAGAGCCTGCATGCGGCGGACAGCCGCCGTCTCCACGTACACCGGACGGCCCGGCAGCGGCATCACCCGTGCGCTGAGGCGGGCGAGGGCTTCGCGGCGACGCTGCTCGGCAGACGCCGAGCGGGCGGGTGCGGAGACGGAGCTGAATGAGGTCGCGGTGCGGGCGGTCTGACGTGCGGGTGCGGTGCGGATCGCGGCGACGGTCATGGTGTGGTCCCTTTCCTCGGTGCCGGTGACGAGCAGTCCGACCGGCTGTTGAGAAGAACGTTAAAGCGGGATCCATCCGAACGCGATGGGGAGAACTACCCATGGTGTAACCGCAGGTCAAACATCATTTTCCGACGGCTCCCCACCTCGGCGCCCACGGCGCGGGGAGGATCTACCGCCCGGCGAGGTTGCGCGCGTGCTCGGCGTCGAGCATCGGGAGATCCTCACGGGCGACCAGCCCGGTGGACAGGGCGTACTCGACGAGGCGCAGACGACGGTTGGACGCCAGCCGACCTCCTCCGGCGCGCATCCCGGCGACTCCGATGAGGTCGAGCTTGTCGCACACGTTGTCGAGCTTGCGATTGAACTTGGTCAACGACCACCCCAACCGCGCGGCGGCCTGTGCGGAACTGGGCAGTGCGCTTGCGCCCGTCCCGTCGCGGCGCAGGATCGCTTCGGCCAGCACCAAGACCGCCAACTTCTGGCTCTCGGTGAAGTTCGGGACTCCGCGGGTGGTGTCCCCGCTGCCGGGAGCGGTCGCGGGCGGCGGCACCACGGCGGGTGCACCCGCCTGGACCTGCACCTCATAGGTCGTCGGGCCCGCACTGAACACGATGCTCGTGCGTCCGAAGACGAGCGGCATCCGCGCGCCCGGGCCGAGGGTCGCCGTGAAGCCGAGGTCGGCCGCGGTGACAGTCGCCGTCAGGTGAGTGCCGAGATTGGTGAGCCACCACATGCCGTTCTCGTCGTGCAGCAGCAGGAACCGACGATGCAGGTACGGGTTGTCGTCGACGGTGAGCGTCGCCTCCCGGCCGATGTAGAACGGTTGGCTCGGCACAACAGGGAAACGTTCGCCGCAGAACTCGACGAACGTCGCGTTGTCGCCCCCTGACCCCACCGTCATCGACTCCAGTTCGTCACTGCGTGACGGTCACCGCGACGACCGTGACGTTGTCGTGCGCACCGCGCTCGAGGGCGGCTTCGACGAGCGATGCGGCAGCCGACTCCACATCGCCGTCCGCTGCGGTGATGATCGACGAGATCTCGGAGTCGTCGAGTTCCCCGTCAAGACCGTCCGAGCACATGAGGACGATGTCGCCGGGCACTGCGGAGAACGCGAAGTAGTCGGCGAGCGGTTCGGCCATCCCCGCCCCGAGCGCACGGGTGATGACGTTGCGGCGGGAGTCGACACGTGCCTGCTCCGGCGTGAGGTAGCCGGCGGTGACAAGTTCCTGGACCTGTGAGTGATCAACGCTGACCTGGGTGAGCGCCGACTGGGAGTACAAGTAGGTACGCGAATCGCCGATGTTGAAGGCGACCCAGGCCGGACCGTCCTCACCGAGGGCGAGGACCACGCCCGTGGCGGTGGTCCCGGCGCGGCGGCCGGTGTCCGATCCGAACTCTCCGATCTTCTCCTGTGCCTGGACGAGAAGCTCCGCGACGGCAGTGCGGGTGACATCGAAAGTCTCGCCGACCGGTGCCTCGTTGAGGGTGAGGAGCGCAGCTTCGCTGGCGAGCTCACCACTGTCGTGGCCGCCCATGCCGTCGGCCACCAGATAGCGTCCGGGCTGAGCGAGAGCGGCGTCCTCGTTCGCCTCGCGCACTCGGCCGACGTGGCACACTACGGCCCAGTCGATCGTCAGATCGCCGACCGTGTCCTGCCCGGTCTGCGCCTCGTCACGCAAGATGACGGAGTCGTCCATGCTCACCTCTCTCCAGGACCTCGCACTACCGAGATCTGCGGAACGTCGGCCGCACGGGCCGACAACTGCACCGACCTACCTGTGCACGTCCTTAACAGGATAGTCGAGACAGTGCCGGTGTCATTCGATGACACCGCGGGAAACGGCACCGGCAGGCACTCGCCGGACCGAAGCCGTCACCTGTTGTACGTGTTGCCCGATCCAGGAGCCGGCGCATCCGCTCCGCCCTCCCAACTGAGCGCGTTGCCCTCGCCCCGGACTGCGAGTCTCGCGATCGGACCGGCCACCACGACGGTCGAACCGTCACCGGCGATGGTCAGATCGTCGATCTTGTCCGTGTTGAGGATTGCGGCGTCTCCGTCGAGCGTGACGGTGCCGAGCGTTCGATTGGTCACGTGGAGGTGTTCACCGCTCGCGCGCAGTGTTCCGATGTGATCGACATTGAGGCCGGCCGCGGTGCCCGAGACAGTCGCACTCCCCCACTCGACGCCGAGGAGGGTGACGTCTGAGCCTTTGACGACGACCGACCCCGCGGTCTCGATATTGCCCGACACCTTGTCGCCGGTGACGGTGATCGAGCCGCAGTCGCCGGTGATGATCGGAGACGCACCCGAGGTACCGATCGTCACGGACTCCCGTGCCTCGCACACCCCGCCGGCGGAGAGGTCCCGGAGTGATCCGGCCCCGGCGGGGAGTCTGCCGTCCGGGTCCGACGGCGAATCGGTCGACGCGCACCCGACGAGTGCGAGCGTCGCCACCGTCAGGACGCCGAATGCGGAGGTGATTCTCAATCCGTTCATATCGACATCAGATCACGTCGCGCTAGGCACGGCACGATAACAGCAACGACGGGTCGCGCCTTCGCCGTCACGCACCCGTCGACGTCAGATCTGGCCAACCCTGTTGTCGGCCACGGTGATCACGCGGAGCGGATTGGTGCCGGTCAAGCGTCGCTCAAGCGTCCACGAGTGGACCTCGTGAGCCACCCACAGCTGCAAGTGACCGATGCGGGCTACCGGCGCGGGCGCCCGCCCACGGGAAACATGAGCATTCCACTCGCGCACGTTGACGCCGGCGTGATCGGCGCACGCGCCTGCGACCCACAGTTCGTCACCCGAGTCGGTGTCGACGATGATCGGATTCACCGCCACCTGCTTTCAGCGAGCCGATCGGCAACAAAGCCGGTACCGGATGGACGTCTGCATATGCGCATGATGACGGAGTCTCTGTGGGAAAGGTTGTCAGTTGGTCGAGTGTCATCTGTTCAATCGACTGATTCAAGGTAGACGTTACTGGTCGAAACCCCACGATGAAAGAATTCAGACACGCCGCGCCAGGCCTGCGGAACAGTCCCGCCTCGAGATGTGATCGACGTCCTATATTTCTAATTGAAACATCTAGGCGATTGATGTCGATTGAACAGATGACAACAGTCCAGTCGATCGTCGAGGAGACCCGTCGTCGTGGCGCCACCCGAGCCCGCCTTTCCCGCCAGAACCGGCTGCGGCCGGTGAACCCCATAATCGTCGACGCCGACACGGGGGACGAGCTGTGGACCGCTGGAGCGTGCGCCGACCACCTCGGGGTCACGGTCCGCCAGTGGGAAACCCACGTCACCCGGGGACCAGCACCGAAAGCAGTCGGACAGATCGGTCGACTGCGCTTGTGGCAGGCCCAGGAAGTCCACTCGTGGGCGGTCCGCCGCAAGCGTACGAACACGGCGCTCCGCGCCGTGGAGCCAACCCGGATCGAACACAGACGCGCTCACTAACGAGCCCGACGAGTCCTGCGCCGGGCAGACGCCATGATCGTTCGGTGTCTACGGCCGTGGTATGGCATGCCCGAGCTCCCCCAAAGGCTGTTTCGATCGGGCACTAGCCTTCGCGGCAAAGCCGAAACGAGGCATCAAACGACAAACGAGGCATGCATGCACGCCTCGTTTGTCGCCGAATACCTCGTTCGGTGGTCCGGCCCCGCGGCGGAGGCCGGACTCGCGATCACCAGCCGCGCTCGGCGAGGCGGTGCGGCTCCGGGATCTCGTCAACGTTGATGCCGACCATGGCCTCACCGAGACCACGCGAGACGTTGGCGAGCACATCGGGGTCGTCGTGGAAGGTGGTCGCCTTCACGATCGCGGCGGCGCGCTCGGCCGGGTTGCCCGACTTGAAGATGCCCGAACCGACGAACACGCCTTCGGCGCCGAGCTGCATCATCATCGCGGCGTCGGCGGGAGTGGCGATGCCGCCCGCCGTGAACAGGGTGACCGGAAGCTTGCCGGCCTTGGCGACCTCGACGACCAGGTCGTACGGCGCCTGCAGCTCCTTCGCGGCGACGTACAGCTCGTCTTCGGGCAGCGACGTCAGGCGACGGATCTCCTGGCGGATCTGGCGCATGTGAGTGGTGGCGTTCGAGACGTCACCGGTGCCGGCCTCACCCTTCGAACGAATCATCGCAGCGCCCTCGTTGATGCGGCGGAGCGCCTCACCGAGGTTGGTGGCACCACACACGAACGGGACGGTGAACGCGAACTTGTCGATGTGATTCGTGTAGTCCGCGGGCGTCAGGACCTCCGACTCGTCGATGTAGTCGACGCCGAGGCTCTGCAGGATCTGCGCCTCGACGAAGTGACCGATGCGCGCCTTCGCCATGACAGGAATCGAGACGGCCTCGATGATGCCGTCGATCATGTCCGGGTCGCTCATGCGCGACACGCCGCCCTGTGCGCGGATGTCGGCGGGGACCCGCTCGAGTGCCATGACGGCGACGGCGCCTGCGTCTTCGGCGATCTTCGCCTGCTCCGGCGTCACCACGTCCATGATCACGCCGCCCTTCAGCATCTCGGCCATGCCGCGCTTGACGCGTGCGGTACCGGTTGCCGGGGCGTTCTGAGGATCGGTGGTCACTTCGGTGCTCCTGAATGTCAGATGTGAAAGGACCACAACAGTAAACCCGATCAGGGGTGATGTGCTCTACGCCGGGTCGGTGACCCTGGCGACGCCCTCGGCGATCTCGAAGTAGGCGGGCATCGGGCCGCGACCGCCGAGCCCGAGCCAACGGACCATCCGACGGCCACGAAGAGCCCTCGTGTCGCGCACCGCGTCGTTGTAGAAGCGGCGTGCCATCGTGACTCGAGTCTGAGCGTCCGACAGCTCACCTACCAGCGACGACGCCTCGCCGGACAGACTGGTGAGCGCAAGTGCGGCCGACAATCGATTCTCCGCGGACTCGCGTTCGACGGGGTCGGATCCGTCCGCGATGTCGACCGCGGCTCCAAGTGTGGAGGTATCTGCGCCGCCGGACGAGGCGATACGGCGGGCCACGCCGACCCGCCGATCGAGCGCGGCGATCAGCGCGCCACGAGCCAGTGTGACGCGTTCGGAGAGCAGCCTGAGCCGCGTCGCCCGCGTCGAACTCAGCACGGCGAACCAGATGACACAGAGCGCCACGACGACTCCGACAGTCGAACCAGCCCACACGATGATCGAAGCGACCATTACTCCCCGCTCAATCAGAGACGACGACGGGACCCGCACCGTGGGTCACCGTGTCGTACACACGTTGGATCTGGTCTGCCACCTTCGACCAGTCGTACTGCTCGGCACGCAGATGACCGCGCGCCACGTAGCCTGCGCGGAGATCGTCGTCGCCGAGAAGATCATTGATCTGCGTGGCGAGCGCCGTCGGGGAGCCGGTCGTCACGAGACAGCCCGCATCCCCGTGGTCGAGGACCCTGGCGAATGCGACCAGATCACTCGCGACGACCGCCGCGCCCGCCGCCATCGCCTCGACGAGCACGATGCCGAAACTCTCGCCGCCGAGGTTGGGCGCCACGTACACGTCCGCGCTGCGCAACGCGCGCGCCTTCGTCTCGTCGTCGACCATTCCGAGGAAGGTCAGGTGCTTCGCGAGGTCTCCCGCCCGTTTGACGAGCGCACGCTCGTTTCCGCCGCCGACCACAAGCACGGTGACGTCGGGGAACTCGTCGACGATGGTCGGCAGTGCGCGCATCAGAATGTCGATGCCCTTGCGCGGTTCGTCGTACCGTCCGAGGAACATGACGGTCCGACCGGGGCGCGGATAGCCTTCAAGAGGTTCGACTCGGCGGAAAGAGCCGACGTCGACCCCGTTGGGGATCTCCACCGCATCGTTGCCGAGCGATTCCATCTGCCAACGCCGCGCCAGTTCCGAGACTGCGATCTTGCCGCGAATCCGTTCGCGGAACTGTCGGAGGACCGAGTCGAACACCGACAGCCACATCGACTTGGTGGTGGCCGTGTGGAACGTCGTGACGATTGGGCCGGTCGCGACCATCAACGACAGCATCGACAGACTCGGCGCGTTCGGCTCGTGCAGATGCAGAACGTCGAACTCGTTGGTGTCGATCCACCGCCGCAGGACGTGGAACATCTTGGGTGAGAACGACACCCGGGACACCGAGCCGTTGTACGGGATTCCGAGCGCGGGACCGGCGGAGTCGACGTACGGCGGCAACTCCACATCGGGACCCGCCGGAGCCAGGACACGCACCTCGTGCCCCCGTCCGATGAACACCTCTGCGAGCTCGACGACATGCGCCTGGACGCCGCCCGGCACGTCGAACGAGTACGGGCAGATCATGCCGATCTTCACCGGTTCGGATCCAGACCGAGCCGTTCGCGTCGTGCCTCAGACCAGTCGGCCTCCCACAGCGGCTGCAGCATGTGCCAGTCGGCGGGCGCCGTCGCGATGTCCCGGGTGAATGCGTCGGCCAGTCGCTGTGCGGTCGGCGCGATCCCGCCTTCCGTACTGATGACGGTGCCGCACCGCAGACGCGACGTTGTCGGCCCGGTGTAACTGTGGTGCACGGCGAGCAGCGTCGCGCCGGTCTCGATGGCGAGCTTCGCCGACCCGGCCGGGATGCGGGTGCGTTCACCGAACAGAGTGACCGGCACACCGTGCGAGGTGAGATCGCGGTCGGCCATCAGGCACACCACTCCCCCGGCACGCAGACGATCGGCCAGGATCGGGAACGGCGGCTGCTCGCCGCCGGTCAGCGGGAACACCTCGAATCCGAGCGATTCGCGGTACTCGACGAACTGGTCGAACAACGACTCCGGCTCAAGCCGCTCGGCGACAGTGGAGAACTGACCGAAGTGGTCGACGAGCCACACACCGGCGACGTCCCAGTTCCCCGAATGCGGCAGCGCCATCACGACACCGCGCCCGGTGCCGAGGACCTCGTCGAGCACGGTCCGATCGTGGTCGGACATCTCCACGCTCGCCACGATGTCGGCGGGGTCCGTCGTCGGCAGCCGGAACGCTTCCCGCCAGTACCTGGCGTACGACCGCATCGACTCCTCGACGAGAGAGTCGGGCACCTTGTCGGGTGTTGTCCCGATGACCCTGGCGAGGTTCTTCCGCAGCTGCTCCGGCCCGCCGTTCCGCTTGCCCGCGAGGGTGCCGACGGCGTCGAACGCGGTGCGCGCCACAGTCTCGGGCGCGTACTTCACCGCGGCCCAGCCTGCCCGGTAACCCAGATCGGCGACTCTCGAGCTCAATCCGCCCAGCACGCGCTCACACCTCGTCCGTGGCGTCGGCAGCCGGTGCGGCGGACGGAATGAGGTCGCGGGCGCCGGGCGAACAGTAGATGGACCACATACGCTGTCCTACGGTGATCACGCTCAGGACTGCGAGCACCCACATCGCGATGTGAATCGACCACGACCACTGCAGGCCCGGGAACTGGGTCAGACCGGCGCCGACGAGGACGATGATCAGACGGTCAGGGCGTTCGATGAGGCCGCCGTCTCCGTTGAGACCCGCAGCTTCCGCACGTGCCTTCGCGTACGAGATCACCTGCGAGGTGACCAGGCAGATCAGTGTCGCGATCAGCAGCAGCCGGTGCGGTTCGTCGAATGCCGCCCACCACGCGAGTCCGCCGAAGATCGCACCGTCGGCGATCCTGTCGCACGTGGCGTCGAGCACAGACCCGAATCTGGTGCCTCCGCCGCGCGCACGCGCCATCGCACCGTCGAGCATGTCGAACATGACAAACGCCCAGGTGACGAGTGCACCCGCGAATAGGTGGCCCTGCGAGAAGAGCGCGATGGACGCCCCGACGGTCACCACGGTCCCGGCGATCGTCATGATGTCCGGCGTCAATCCGGTCTTGATGAGCGCCCGGCCGATCGGCAGCGTCACCTTCGACACCGACGCGCGGCCCAGAATGCTAAGCACTGGCAGGTCCCCCGAGTTCGATCCACTTGGTCGCCAACAGGTCGCGGGTGTCTGCCAGCAGTTGCGGCATCACCTTGGTGTCGCCGACGACGGTGATGAAATTGGCGTCACCCGACCAACGCGGGACGACGTGCTGATGCAAGTGCTCCGACAGCGATCCGCCCGCAGCGGAACCGAGGTTCAGGCCCACGTTGAAGGCGTCGGGGCTCGACACGGCCTTGATCGTGCGGATCACGTGCTGTGTGAACGCCATAAGCTCCCGTGACTCGTCCACGGTCAGCTCTTCGAGGTCGGCCACCTGGCGGTACGGGACGACCATCGTGTGTCCGGGGTTGTACGGGTACAGGTTGAGCACCGCGTACACGGTCTCCCCGCGTGCGATGATCAAGCCGTCCTCGTCGGTCATCCGCGGGATGTCCAGGAACGGGTGGCCGGACAGCTCACCACCGTCGGAGGCGACCTTGGGCGCCGCCGCGGTGATGTAGCTCATCCGATGCGGGGTCCACAGACGTTCCAGTCCCCCGCGCATCCCGCCGGTGCCTGGATCGCGATCCGCCGAAGTCATCGACGCTTCCGGACCAGTTCGAGAAGTGCGGTCATCGACTCCGCGGTCGGCGAGTCGTTGCGACGCGACTCCTCCCACTCGTCGATGGCGACCACGGCATCGTCGACCGCGACACCGTTGACCTGGGTGCCGTCCCGGAAGCGGAAGCTGACAGCTCCCGCTTCGACGTCCCGCTCGCCTGCGAGCAGCATGAACGGCACCTTGGCGGTGGTGTGGTTGCGGATCTTCTTCTGCATCCGGTCGTCGGACAGGTCGACCTCGGCGCGCACGCGACGCGACTTGAGGCGATTGACCACACCCTGCAGGTGCGGCGCGAACGCCTCAGCGACCGGAATGCCCATCACCTGGACCGGCGACAACCACACCGGGAACGCTCCCGCGTAATGCTCGGTGAGCACACCGAAGAATCGTTCGATGGAGCCGAACAGGGCACGGTGGATCATCACCGGGCGCTTCTTGGTGCCGTCGGACGCCGTGTACTCGAGGTCGAAACGGTCGGGCAGATTGAAATCGAGCTGAATCGTCGACATCTGCCACGTTCGACCGAGCGCGTCCTTCGCCTGCACCGAGATCTTCGGACCGTAGAACGCCGCACCCTCCGGGTCCGGAACGAGCTCGAGACCCGACGCCTCACCGACCTGGCGGAGCGTCTCGGTGGCCTCCTCCCACACCTCGTCGGAACCGACGAACTTCACCGGATCCTTGGTGGACAGTTCGAGGTAGAAGTCGTCGAGCCCGTAGTCCTTGAGGAGTTGCAGCACGAAGTTGAGGGTCGTGGTGAGTTCCTCGACGATCTGCTCCTGCGTGCAGAAGATGTGAGCGTCGTCCTGCGTGAAGCCGCGGGCACGGGTCAGGCCGTGCACCACGCCGGACTTCTCGTAGCGATACACCGAACCGAACTCGAACAGGCGCAGCGGCAGTTCGCGGTACGAACGGCCACGCGACGCGTAGATCAGGTTGTGCATCGGGCAGTTCATCGGCTTGACGTAGTAGTCCTGGCCGGGCTTGCGGACCGTTCCGTCCTCGTTGTACTCCGCGTCGAGCTGCATGGGCGGGAACATGCCCTCGGCATACCAGTCGAGGTGACCGGACACCTCGAACAGGTTGCTCTTCGTGACGTGCGGGGTGTTGACGAACTCGTACCCGGCGGCCGCGTGCTGCTCGCGGGAGTAGTCCTCCATCTCCCTGCGGATGATGCCGCCCTTGGGATGGAACACCGGAAGACCCGATCCGAGTTCGTCGGGGAAGCTGAACAGGTCGAGCTCGCTGCCGAGACGACGGTGATCACGCTTCTCGGCTTCGGCGAGACGATCCAGGTACAGGTCCATCGCCTCGGTCGACTCCCACGCGGTGCCGTACACGCGCTGCAGGTCGGCCAGGCTCTGGTCGCCGCGCCAGTACGCGGCGGAGCTGCGGGTCAGGGTGAACGCCGCGATGTACTTCGTGGTCGGCACGTGTGGGCCACGGCACAGATCACCCCACACCTTTTCTCCGGTGCGCGGGTTGAGGTTGTCGTATGCGGTCAGTTCGCCGCCGCCGACCTCCATGACCTCGGCATCGTCCGCGGCGCCCTTGTCGTCGATCAGCTCGAGCTTGAACGGCTCGTTCGCCAGTTCGGCACGCGCGGCGTCCTTGGACTCGTACACACGACGGGAGAACTTCTGACCCGACTTGATGATCTTCTTCATCTGCTTCTCGAGGGCCTTGAGATCCTCGGGAGTGAACGGGTCGTCCACTTGGAAGTCGTAGTAGAAGCCGTCGGTGACCGGCGGGCCGATCCCGAGGTTCGCCTTCGGGTTGAGCTCCTGCACCGCCTGCGCCAGAACATGTGCGCACGAATGGCGGATCACCGCGCGACCGTCCTCGGAGTCGGCCGTGACCGGCTCGACGAGGGTGTCGACGTCGGGCGCCCACGACAGGTCACGAAGCGTGCCGTCGGCCTCGCGGACGACGACGACGGCCTTCGGGCCCTTGTTCGGGAGTTCGGACCCCTCGGGGAGATCGGCGTCTCGCATCGCCGCGCCCGCAGTAGTGCCTGCCGGGACCCGAACGGTTTCAGGCAGGCGAATCTCTTCGACTGCACTCGAAACAGGTCTTGCGGCGGACGCGACATTGTCGGACACGGGGTGACTCCTCGATTCTCAGCTGGGCAGCGCGTCGTCCGATTCGACGAGGCGCTGCGCTGATCGTATCGGTTCCACGCGGCGCGTCCACCACAGCGTGACCGCTATCGTGCCCAACAACACGATCAAGTAGGCCCCGCTTCCGATCAGCTGGAACGGCACCTGCCACGCGGGGCCGTCCACCGAGCCGAATCCGCGGAACGAACCGAATGCCATCCCGTGGAACACCTTGCCCGGGCGGCCGGGTACCGGAAGCGGCATCGCCTGCCAGTAGGTGAAGGTCAAGGTCACGATCGACGCGGGAGCGAGCCACCACAACCATGTGCGGGGATCGGCTCTGCGGGTCTGTTCGTACGCATGGACGAAAGCTATGAGGAGCAGCGGCAGGATCCACACCCAGTGGTGCCCCCACGAGAACGGTGACACGGCGCAGGACGCCATGCCCGTGATCGCCACTGCAAGTAGTCGGCCGCCGGCCTGATACGCACAGTATGCGGCCCACAGGGACAGCAGTCCGACGACGAGACCCACCGGAATCCACAACCACGTCGGCGGATGCGCGAGGTCCATCGTGCCGAGGCGGGCGAAGAAGCCGTTGAACGACTGGTTCGCGGGAGCCGCCATGGACCCGATGCGTTTGGTGTCGGAGATGTCTCCGGTCCAGAAGTCGATCGCCTCCCGACCGAGGACCGCGATGCCGATGACCACGGTGGCCAGAAACACCGTCACCGCGACGATTGCGGCGCGGAACTGGCGCACGCTGACCAGGTGGGCGACGAAGAACAACGGCGTCAGCTTGATACCTGCGGCCAATCCCACTCCGAGACCCTGCAGCCGATGATTGCGCAACGCGAGGTCGGCGACCACAAAAAGGGCGAGAACCAGGTTGATCTGGCCGTTCCAGAGTGTTGTGTGGACCGGTTCGAGGCACGTCGCGAAGACAGCGATCAGCACGGTGAAGACGACGAGCTTCGCATCGAACCGGAACCGGAGCGCACGTAGCGACAGGCCGATGAGAAGCAGCAGGCTGATGACGCTGCCGACGTTCCACACGAACTTCGCCGTGTGGATCGGCAGACCCGCGAGCGGAACCATGACCAGAGCCGCAAACGGCGGGTACGTGAACTCCCAGACTTCGTAGACCGGCTTTGCGTACAGGGGCAGCCCGTCCCACACGGCGATCGCTCCACCGCGGTACACCCGGGTGTCGATGCCCATGTTGAACAACCCGTAGACCGGATCCGTGAACGGCACCACCCATATGTGCCAACACACGACCAGGGCAGCACCGGCAGCGGCGATCGCAAGCATGATGGTGGTCACCGAACGTGTCGGCGCGGGTCTGGTCACTCGGAGATGATACGTCCGACCTCCGCGGATGCCGGTGCACGACGCGTGCCGTGCGCCAAACCCACCGGTCCACCCACGCCCTGATCGGCGGCCGTGCAATATGGGCGTGTGACAGGCGAGCAGGCCGAGCAGCGGCGGACGTGGGCGATCGTCTCGCTCGCCGTCCAAGCCATCGCGAGTCGCAAAGCTCTGACCGTGGGAGTTCTGATCGCGCAGTTGGTCGCGATGGCTGCGGGACTCGCACAGCCTGCGTTCAATGCGCGGATCGTCGATGCCGGTGTGATCGCAGGCGACGTCGACTATGTGCAGCGTATGGGCGCGATGATGATCGGCGTCGTGCTGATCGGACTGGTCGCCTCGATGGCCGCAGTCGCGTGCGGGTCGGCGATCGCCGCGGGAGTCTCTGCAGACCTGCGGCTGGCTGTGTACCGCCGGGCGGGCGAACTGTCGACCGCCGCCTACCACGAGCTCGGAACCGCATCGATGCTCACGCGGACCTCCGCCGACACAGGGGTCGTCGGCCGGACGGTCTTCGCGTTCACCAGCGTCGCGATGTCCGCACCGATCGTGACCGTCGGCGCCGTGATCCTGTCACTGCGTCAATCGGTGCAACTCGCGCCGGTCATCGTCGTGACGGCGATTCTGCTCGGAGTGGTCGTCGGACTGTACGTGGCCCGCGTGACGCCATTGGCCGGTCGATTACAGCGCGCGGTGGACGCAGTGAACCGCGTGCTCCGCGAGCAGCTGACCGGGACTCGCATCCTGCGGACATTCCGCCGGGAACGGACCGCCTCCGACCGGTTCGGAATCGCGAACACCGAGCTGACCTCTCTCGCGCGGCGCGTCGGAGCGCTGCAGGTCCTGCTGCTGCCGTCGGTGCTGCTGATCGCCAACATCGCGGTGGTGGCCACCAACGTCATCGGAGCCGATCTCATCGAATCCGACGATCTCACCATCGGTGGGCTCACCGCGTTCACCGGATACCTGATGCAGATCGTGAGCGGCGTCTCGCTGTTCGTCGCGCTGGCAGCAGTGCTCCCCCGGGCCGAGGCGAGCGCGATACGCCTCCGCGAGGTGCTCGACGAGGATGTCCCCGATCCAGGCCCGACAGGCATCGCTGATCGACCGCTCGGTGTCCTGGCGCTCGACTTCCGCTCGGTCGATGTGCGGTACGACGGCGCCGACCAGCTCACTCTCGACGCCGTGACCCTGCGATGTGTCCCCGGCGGAGTCACGGCGGTGATCGGCGGAACGTCGAGTGGCAAGTCGACACTTCTGTCCCTCGTGCCACGGCTTCTCGACGCCTCCGGCGGCGAGGTGATCCTCGGCGACCGCCCCGTCGGAGCCTGGCCGGTGGCCGCGGTGCGATCAGAAGTCGCCTACGTCGGCCAGCGTCACGCGCTGATCGCGGGGACCGTCGCCTCCAATCTGCGGCTGGCCTACGACGACGCGCCGGACGACCTCGTGTGGAAAGCACTGCGGGTGACCAAGATGGCCGACACCGTCACCGACCGCGGCGGCCTCGACACTGCGGTCTCCCAGGGCGGATCGAACTTCTCCGGGGGCCAGCGGCAACGACTCGCGATTGCCCGGGCACTTCTCCACAGGCCCCGAGTACTTGTGCTCGACGACGCGTTCTCCGCGATGGATCGCTCCACTGCGGCGGAGGTGTTCGCGTCGGTCCGGGCTCATCTGCCGCGCACCACATTCCTCATCGCGGCTCAACAGATCCACTCGGTGCGGAACGCCGACCTGATCGCGGTCCTCGAACTCGGACGGCTCGTCGACCAGGGTTTGCACCCCGAACTGTTGGAACGGTGCGGCGTGTATCGCGAGATCGCTGACGCACAGACATCGGCGCGTGCGCGATGAAGATACTCCGGGCACTCGGCGAGGTCCGTCGATTCCTCGGCGCGGGCCGCAGCCTCACCTGGGCGCTTGTCCTCGCGGTCGTGTCCGCTCTGTTGACGGTGGCGGTCCCCTGGCTCCTGGCTCAGGTCACCAACATCATCTTCGCCGGTGCTCTCGGCGCCAACCTGGACGCGGGCGCGACCCATGACCAGGTGGTTGCCGCTCTCCGGAAGGCGGGCGACGACCGTCAGGCCAACATCGTCTCGGCGATCGGCGCCACGCCCGGAGTCGGGATCGACTGGTCGCTGCTGTGGACGTACACGGTCGTAACGCTTGGCGCCTTCGCCCTGGCTGCGGGCGCTCGCATCGGCGGCGGCCTGATCCTCAACGCCGCAGTCCAGCGGGCGATCCGGAACCTGCGGCAACGAGTCGAGAGCAAACTCCACCGTCTGCCGGTCACCGCCCTCGAAGGAGGACGGCGCGGCGAAGTTCTCAACGCCGTCACGGTCGACGTCGACAATGTCGCGACCCTCATCGGTCCGGTGTTCGTCCAACTCCCCGTCGTGTTGTTGACGATCGTCGGCGTGTCCGCGGCACTGATCTGGGTATCTGGGTTCTTCGCGATGATCGCTTTCCTGACGGTCCCGATCTCGGCGGTCGCGGTCGCGTTGATCCTGCGGTTCGCACGTCCCCACGTGAAGCGGCAGTGGGCGGCGCAGTCGTCGTTGACCGCGCACGCGGAGGACGTGTACGCAGCCCGTGACATGCTCTCCGCGTACGACGCTCACCGCGCGACGGAACGTCAATTCACCGCGGTCAACACTGAACTGGCCCACGCGACACGGACAGGTCAGACGTGGAGTGGCGCACTCGGGCCGGTCCTGACGTTGTGCAACGCGCTGGCGTTTGTCACCGTCGCTGTGCTCGGCGCGTTCAAGATGCTCGACGGCGCAGTGACGCTCGGTGTCCTCCAGGCCGTCGTCCTGTACACGCAGCAACTGTCCAGTGCGTTGTCCGAGCTGACCGGAACGCTGCCGACTCTGCAGTCCGGGCTGGTGTCGGTCGGTCGCGTCCGCGAGTTCCTCGCGCGGAGAGAAGAGACGGCACCCGCGGTCGACGACGATCCGGTGGCCGCACGCCACGGCCGACACCGGACACCTCCGCGGATCATGTTCGAAGACGTCTCGTTCGCCTACACCGACGGCCCACCAGTCCTGAACGGTGTTGATCTGGTCGTCGAACCAGGGACGACGACGGCGCTGGTCGGCGCGACAGGATCAGGCAAGACGACACTCACCGCGCTCTTGCAGCGATTCGCCGACCCCACTCGAGGGCGGATCACCGTCGACGGGACGGACATCGTCGACCTGACTCGATCGGAGGTCCGGTCGTTAATGGCCGTGGTGACGCAGGATCCCTGGCTTTTCACCGGCACCGCCGGCGAGAACATCGATCTCGGTGCAGCGCACGGTGTCGACATGGCCGACCCCACCGTCCACACCCTGTTGGCCGCGTTGCCGAGCGGCGCCTCGACCGAGGTGTCGGGTGACGTCGAGACGCTCAGCGCGGGCGAGAAGCAGCTCGTCACCGTGGCGCGAGCACTGGCCGCACAGCCGGACATCCTCATCCTTGACGAGGCGACCAGCGCCGCCGATCCCCGATCGGAACTTCTGATCCAACGTGGCCTCGAATCGCTTCGGCACCGTACGACCACGCTCATCGTCACGCATCGGATGTCGACGCTCGCAGTCGCGGACGAGGTGGCCGTCCTCGCGGAGGGCCGCATCGTCGAACGGGGAACGGCAAACGATCTTCTGGCTGCCGGTGGCGAGTTCGCGCGCATCTACGCCGAATGAGTTCGTGCCGGACGAACGGCACGAATCGGCCGGTCGTCACTCGTTCCAGCCAGGGCTCGAGCGGGTTCATCGCGAATTTCATCCGTTTGGACTACAACCACTCGTTGGCCAATCCTTGCAGGTCAGAGGACTTTTCCACAGCTCCCCAACCTAGGGCCGATCGAGGCGCACAACACAGTCGCAATACAAACGTGATCTGTCCCACTTTTGTGTGACCATGGGCACACCGGCAGCGTTCGCCCAGACCGCGCCCGGCCACTCCGCCCGAACGAAAGCAGGGATTCTCATGGCAAACATCGACCTCAGCGGCCTCACTCACCTCATCGAGATCGGCTCTTTCACCGGCTCGTCGACTGGCATCGGTTCAACCGGCAACGGCCAAAACGGCGGCGACGGCGCCAATAACAACGGACCCACCTTCGGCTCCTGACGAATCGGGTTACCCTTCGTCCAGCCTCGACAATCAGTTTCGGCCCCGCCGGCGTCATCGCCGACGGGGCCGGTTTCACAACAGGAGCCGCACAACCGTGAAGATCTCCCTCCGCACAGCCTTCACAGCGATCATTGCCGCAGCCCTTCTCGCAACCGGAGCCGTCACCACTCCGGCCACAGCTGCCCCGAAAGCCGGCATCGTCTCGACATACAAATACACGTCGCAGGTGTCCGACATCGTCGTGCACTCGCCGTCGATGAACCGCGACATTCCGATGACGGTGCTGTCCCCGAAGAACAAGTCCAAGCCCGCCGGCGTCCTCTACCTTCTCAACGGAGCAGGCGGCGGCGAGGATGCGGCCAATTGGCTCAACAAGTCGGACGTCGTGAAGTTCTTCGCCCGCAAGAACGTTTACGTGGTGATCCCGAACAAGGGCGCGTTCTCGTACTACACCGACTGGATCAAGCCTGATCCCGTGCTCGGCGTCAACAAGTGGTCCACGTTCCTCGGCAAGGAGCTGCCAGGCGTCATCAATTCGGCGTACTCGACCAACGGTAAGAACGCGATAGCGGGCATCTCGTCGTCCGCGACGTCCGTTCTGAATCTCGCGATCGCCCACAAGGGTCTCTACAAGGCGGTATCCGCGTACAGCGGGTGTGCGAGCACGTCGTCGGAGATGGGCAAGCTGTACATCCGGCTGGTCGTCGAGTCCCGCGGCGGCGGAGACGTGAAGAACATGTGGGGCCCGCTGCGTGGACCAGGTTGGCTCAAGAACGACCCGATCGTGCATGCGGCCGGCTTGCGCGGTCTGTCGATCTACCTGAGCGCCGCGACCGGCCTGCCCGGCAAGTACGACACCACTCGTTACGTGCCTACGCCTGCCGTCCTCGCCGACCAGATCGCGCTCGGCGGCGGTATCGAGGCCGCAACGCGGATCTGCACCGAG
This sequence comes from Gordonia sp. PDNC005, assembly GCF_016919385.1. Classification (NCBI taxonomy): domain Bacteria; kingdom Bacillati; phylum Actinomycetota; class Actinomycetes; order Mycobacteriales; family Gordoniaceae; genus Gordonia; species Gordonia sp. PDNC005. The sequence goes on along the minus strand of NZ_CP070351.1, from coordinate 1,521,967 downwards.
GACCTCGCGGCCAAGCTCGCGTCGCTGCGGATTCCGGCGACCGTCGACCGCCCGGCGACCGGCACGCACTCGTGGAAGTACTGGCAGGACCAGTTGCACAAGTCGTGGCCGCAGATGGCCCGGAAGATCGGCGCGTGAGCGTTGACGCCGATGTGACGATCCGCCCATTGGTCGACGACGAGCTTTCCGCCGCCGTCGACCTGGTCGGAGCGATGCTCCCCGAGATCCCGCTGTACAGCTGGATTCTCGGGGAGTATCTCGGTGAGCCTGCCATGGTCGACTGGCTGGCATCGGTGTTCATCGGACCGCATGTCGCACGCGGCCGCGTGGAGGGCGCTTTCGACTCCGACGGCGCGCTCCTCGGGATCGTCGCCTGGTCGGCGCCCGACGGGCCTCCGCCAGAGCTCCCCGCGTCAGTGGTCGCGTCATCGACCGCCCTCCTGCCGCGTCGCCAGGACATCGTGGAGAGACTCAAGATGCTCGCCGAAGCGACTGCCCAACACCAGATCCCGGGTGACCACGTGTTGATCGTGCTCGGCGTCGTCGCCCCGACTGCGCGCCGGACCGGCATTCCGGCCGCACTGGGTCAGGCACCCCGCGCCGCCGCACAGGCTGCCGGAATGGACCTGCTGATGACAACCAGCGATCTAGCCCTGGGAAACGCACACGAGCGGACCCACGGCGCGGTGTTCCAGTCGAGTTACCCGGTGGGCGAATGCACGGTCTACCAGTACCTGGCACCCGCCTGACGGCACAGATTCGACTGTGCCCGCCGATTCAACCGAGCGGACGACACCAGCCCCAAAGTCGCAGGTTGTGGCACACGTCACACCGAAGGCCGCGGGGCTGTTTTCGTGAAGGTCGGATTCGCAACAGCCTGCCGACAACCGTCGCGTCATCCGAACTGTGCCATCGGTCACATTCCCGCCTCCAGTCCGGCACTCTTGGAGACGTCGAGTTGAGCACTACACAGCGCTCCACACGACAGCGTCCCTCCCACTTAGCGTTAGGAAACACCATGGCAGAACTGCCCACCCAGATCATCGGCCAGCTCCTCGGCATGCTCGGCGGAGGCTCGTCCGAGGGCAGCTCGCTTCCCGGCAGCAGCGAGTAGCCCGACCTCCCGCTGACATAGAGGCCCCGCCCGAATCCACGGATTCGGGCGGGGTTTCGTCGTTGCCTCCCGATACTTCAGCGAGCGCGTGAGCTGTGATTCTGAGCATCAGACGCCAGCTCGCTCATTTCGCTCGATAGCGCACTTACGAGACCATCGGAGTGAATGGGCGTCATACCTGCGGAGTCCGCTGCTCTGTTCGCATACGCGACTCATCGGAATGGTCAGGACAGCGCGTGGTTCAGCACCCAACCGACAGCGCCCGCAACGAGCCCCGCTGCAATGTTCATGGCGGCGGCAAGGAGAAAGCCCATTCCACCCGTGATTCGAGTGTCGGACGCCGACGTCGGCGCATCGACCTCAGAAGACGACCTGCCGACGTGTTTGGAACCCGCCGCGCGACGCCACGGCGGCTCAGGCTCAACGAGGAGATAGATGAGTACTCCGATCTGGCCCGCGAGGAGCATCCAGAACCAGGCCCATCGATTCGCCCATCGAGGAGTCGACGAGATCATCACCAGAAACGTCACGATGCAGATCAGGCCGAGCAGGCTGACCACCCAGCCTGGTGCGCGGGACGGCCAACTGATGAGCTTCGGGGCGCCGAGCGCCACCTCGACGTCGATCCCCTCGTTGGACATGCGCTGTTTGAACTCGGCGACCTCTACCGGGGCGGCGCTCACGGCGCCCTTCTTCCACTGGAACGGGCCTGTTGACCACGTGACGGTCGAGATCAGCACGGCCGATGACTCTTGCCTATCGATGAGCACAGTGTCGACGGCCCCTCGGTGCACGTCGCGAGCGAACTGATCGTGATCTACCGCCTTCGGCTGACATGCCGCCGCAGCAGACGCGAAGCCTGCGATGACAACCAGCAGAGCGACCCAGCGCGCCACAAAAAATGCCGTACGCAACCCCACCCCCTCCCCTGGATGCAGAAAGACCCGCAGTCGCCTGCGGGTCTTACTGTTGTGGTCCCGGCTGGGATCGAACCAGCGACCTTCCCGGTGTGAACGGGACGCTCTTCCACTGAGCCACGGGACCAGATATTGCGTTGTCATGTGTTCCGCGTTGCAGCGGTTCGCACGAGGAATGAGATTACACACTCACGCCGAGCGACGCCAACTCACCCCCGAGCCAGGCCCCATCCCCCTGTGGGTGGCCCCTCGTTCACGCGTCATGCACACAACAATGATGCGTCACCTGCGAAAACACATCCATGTAAGACGCTGACCTCGCGATTTGTCATCAAGGCACGAGACCTATAGTGTTCATGTCGCTGGTGAGCGGCGCCCAAAAGGCAGGCTCGCCGGTACATGCGGATGTGGCGCAGCTGGTAGCGCATCACCTTGCCAAGGTGAGGGTCGCGAGTTCGAATCTCGTCATCCGCTCGGAACAAGAGCTTGTCTCTTGCGTTGGTGGCGTGGCCGAGTGGTGAGGCAACGGCCTGCAAAGCCGTGCACACGGGTTCGATTCCCGTCGCCACCTCCATGCCCGACAACTTCACACAGTCCCGCGCGATTAGCTCAGTGGGAGAGCGCTTCCCTGACACGGAAGAGGTCACAAGTTCAATCCTTGTATCGCGCACCAGATGAATAGCCCCTGTCGACAGGGGTTATTTCATTGGCCAGGATTTCTGGCACACGCGGATGTGGCGCAGCTGGTAGCGCATCACCTTGCCAAGGTGAGGGTCGCGAGTTCGAATCTCGTCATCCGCTCAGATACGAAGCCCCGGTCGCTCACGCGACCGGGGCTTTGTCGTTTTCACACCTGCGGTAGCTTTTGATCCATGGGCACATGGGGAGCAGGACCGTTCGAGAACGACGCCGCCGCCGATCTACTGGTTGAGATCAGCGACGCGTCGTTCGATTTCGAGTCGCAGGCATGGGCGTTCGACGACGAGTACATCGAGGTCGACGGCGGGCAGATCGCCATCGCGATGGGCGCCCTGGTCACGATCGGTCGCGGCGACGGATCCGGCGGCCCAGCCGACGTCGACGCCGTCGCGTTCGCGGCAAGCCTCACTGACGAGCAGCTCACGCGACTGCGCGAGTGGATAGGACGAGTGCTCGCGGACGGAGACACCTCTGAGCTGTACGAACTCTGGGAAGAGTCCGAGGACCTCGACGAATGGCTCGCCGCGTCACGCGCCGGCATCGCACTCGCCTGAGTGCGGGCCCGTTCAAGAACAGCCGATCCCCCGACCCCGGTTTGGAATCCGAGGGGTTGACCCGCTAGAGTTTCATCTCGCTGGTGGACAACAGTTCACCGGCACGCGGATGTGGCGCAGCTGGTAGCGCATCACCTTGCCAAGGTGAGGGTCGCGAGTTCGAATCTCGTCATCCGCTCGGAACAAGAGCTTGTCTCTTGCGTTGGTGGCGTGGCCGAGTGGTGAGGCAACGGCCTGCAAAGCCGTGCACACGGGTTCGATTCCCGTCGCCACCTCCACCTGCCCCACCGATGTACAACTTCACAGTCCCGCGCGATTAGCTCAGTGGGAGAGCGCTTCCCTGACACGGAAGAGGTCACAAGTTCAATCCTTGTATCGCGCACAGTCACTGAAGGCCCGTCGAATCTCGACGGGCCTTCAGTGTGTTCTCAGCCGACAGGTACCGTGACAGCCACTCCCCCTCGTCTATCCGAACGTAAGGACCCGAGCAGTCGTGCCCAGCCTCGCCATGTTGTTCCAGGACCGCCTCGATCCCGCCGTGGACGGACCTCGGCTCCGGACCCAATTGCTCGACGACTTCCCTGATCTGGACGGATCGATGTTGGCCGTCGACCCGCCCGGCGGCGATGACGCACCCCTCACCCTCTCGTACGGGGACACGATGATCGCGCTGATGGGTATTCCGGCGGCCGCAAGCGACAACCTTCCGGAGATCGCTCAGTACAGTCGCCTCTGGCCGGACACGGCTCCCGTTCCGGGTACGCACGACGCGCACACGATCGTCACCGTGCTCCGACCCGGCCAGGACACGAATCATCGGCATGCGATCGCTGACGCGGTTCTGCTGTCGAAGGTGATCGCCTCGACGGTCGCCCTCACCGACACCGTGATCGCCGTGTACTTCGGCAGCGCCGACCACGTGATCCTGCCTTCCCTCTTCCGCGAACTAGCCATCGAGACCCTGCCGGAGCCGATCCTGCCCGCATGGGTGGCACTGAACGTCGCCCCGCGTACAGACGGCGTGATGACCGGCCACACGATGGGTCTGGACATGCTCGGGCTCAAGGACATCGAGATCCCGGAGTCGCCGGAGACCGCCGAGGAGACGTTCGCACGACTGGCGAACATCGCGATCTACCTCCTGCAGAACGGGCCCGTCATCGGCGACGGCGACACCCTCGGCAGCACCGCTGACGCCGAGGTCGTCGCCCATCACGTGCCGTCGGTCGTGATCGAGGGGAAAGATGTCATGCAGCTCACTTTCGGCGGCGCAGAACCGGCAGCACCCGTCGTCGCGGAACCGGAACCTAAGAAGCGCGGCTGGTTCCGTCGGAAGTAGGTTCGCTGCCAGAGTTCTCGCGCCCCACCGACTGGCACATCCCCAATACTTCCGACATTGCGCAGCTGCCGAGGACTTCCGTTCGACAGGCCGGGCAGAATGGGGCGGTGAACATCACGACCGTCACCGATCCTTCAGAGGCCGCGGAGGTGGCCGCCGTCGCCGCCGTCACCTTCCCGCTGGCGTGCCCTCCCCACTCGACTCCGGAGAACATCGCCGCCCACATCGCGGCCCAACTCAGCGAAACGAGATTCGCGGAGTACATCGTCGATGAGGCCCGGGATGTGCTCGTCGCGCGCGACGAGGAGCACCGGGTCGTCGGTTACGCCTTGCTGATTCATGCGAATCCGACAGACGCCGATGTGATCGCTGCGATCAGCGACGCCGAGGGCGGCGAGGCAGCGCTCGAGTCGGAGAGCATCACCGAGGTGTCGAAGATGTACGTGCTCCCCGACCACCACGCGTCACGCGGGCAGGCGCGCCCATCTCACGCTCTCATGGAGGCGTCGTTGGACGCTGCGCGAGAACGCGGCAGCCACTTCATCTGGCTCGGCGTCAACAGTGAGAACGAACGAGCGCAGAAGTACTACCGCAAGATGGGCTTCGCCCAGATCGGCACGAAGACTTTCAACATGAACGGCGTCGTCGAGCACGACCACGTCATGGGTCGCCTCATCCGGCCGTAACTGCTCACGTCCACGACAGGCGCTCACCTCCGGAGGTGAGCGCCTGTCGTCGAGGTGAGCGACCGCCGTCAGGCGTCGGCTTCCGCGAAGCGAGAGAGGGCGAGGAGGCGGGACGTCGCGCGGAGGTACTTCTTGCGGTAACCACCCGCGACCATCTCCGGGGTGAAGACCTCGTCGAGCTTGACGCCGGAGACGCTGACCGGGATCTCGGCGTCGTACAGTCGGTCGGCGAAGGCGACGAGACGCAACGCTACCGCCTGATCGGCCGCCGGGCGCAGCCCCTCGATGCAGACGAGATTCACACCGTCGACCAGCGACTTGTACTTCGACGGATGCAGCTTCGCCAGATGAGCGACGAGGTCGTCGAACGTGTCGAGAGTGGCGCCCTCGACGGACGCGGCGTGCTCCTCGAGCTCGGCATCCGTGGCCGGCTCAGGTGCGGGCGGAAGGTCACGGTGACGATAGTCGGGGCCGTCCACGCGAATGGTCTCGAAGATCGCCGAGAGCTTCTGGATCTCACGCAGGAAGTCCTGGGCGGCGAACCGGCCTTCACCGAGCTGGCCCGGCAGCGTGTTCGACGTCGCGACGATCGAGACGCCGCGCGCCACGAGCTCGGTCAGCAGGCGGGAGACGACCATCGTGTCGCCCGGATCGTCGAGCTCGAACTCGTCGATGCACAGCACGCTGTGATCGGCGAGCCGCTCCAGAGCGTCGATGTAGCCGAGCGCGCCGACGACGTTGGTGACCTCACCGAACGTCGCAAATGCCTTCGGCCCCGGCATCGAGTGGTACACCGACGCGAGGAGGTGTGTCTTGCCGACGCCGAATCCGCCGTCCAGGTAGAGGCCGATGCCCTGCGGCGTCGACGCCTTACGGAACAAGCCCTTCTTCTTCGCGCCTGCCCGGACTTTCGATGCACGCGCCACGAAGTCGCGAGCGGCCGCGACCGCGGCCGCCTGGCTCGGCTCGTTCGGATCGGGGATGTACGAGTCGAAACTGACGTCGTCGAACATCCTCGGCGGAACCATCTCGCCGACGAGTTGATCGGGAGCCAAGACCGGGTTCCGGTCACTCAGTCGTGCCAACATTCGGTAAGGGTATCCAGGCAGGCCATGATGGACTCATGTTCCTCATGCAGAAAGCGACTGATCTCACAACGTCGGAGTTCGCGGAACAGCTGGCCTTCCCCGACTCCGCACGCCCCGTTGTCCGCGCGACCTTCGTCTCGACGATCGACGGAGCCGCGACCGTCGACGGCCGCTCCGGAGTCCTGGGCGGCGACGGCGACCGCCACCTCTTCCTGCTCATGCGGAAGATGTCGGACGCCGTGGTGGTCGGCGCACGGACGGCACTGATCGAGAACTACAAGGCCCCCGCAGACGACGACGCGACCGTCCTGGTCCTGGCGTCGCGCTCACTGGACATACCCGTCGACTACCTGCCGGTCACCCATCCCCGAGTCCTGATCGCCACGTGCACGTCAGCTCCCAGCGACCTCCGCCGCAGGCTGACCGATGCCGGCGCGACCCTCGTCGACTGCGGTGACATCGACCTCGATCCCCGACGCCTCATCGACGAACTCGGCACACGCGGGCTCCGACGGATCGACCTCGAGGGCGGCCCTCGACTCCTCGCATCGTTCGCCGCGGCGGGCGCCGTCGACGAACTGATCCTCACCACGAGCCCCACCCTCGGGCTCGGCGACGCACCGCGCATCGCCCACGGCGCAAGCCTCCCGCTCCCCGACCAAGACCTCCCGCTGCCGGACCGGCTCCCCTACCCGATGACCCTCGTCCGCCAGTTCGGAGACGACGACGGGTACCTCTACTCCTTGTGGTCGCGCCGAGCACGCGCCGACTAGGCTCGCGACTATGCCGTCGACCCTCCGCGCACGACTGACCGCCGCTCTTGTCGCGGCCACCGCTCTCACGACGGTCGGCGCCCTCGCGGCAGGCTGCTCGGTGGGGCCGGACACCGGCCCGAACATCGTGCGCGGTGACCAGCCCGACGACGACCAGAACACAAAACCCGTGCAGCCCGAGCTGTCGGCGCCCAAGAGCGACCTGAACTGGCGGTCGTGCGACTCGGCGATCTCGAAGACGTACGACCTCACGGTCCCGGACGGCGTGATCATTCAGTGCGCCAAGTATGAGGTGCCGGTGAATCCGGACGACTCGTCGAGCGACACGGTCTCCATCGGCGCCATGAAAGCGACGACCAAGGCGACGCCGCACGACGCACCGCCACTCGTCCTGACCAGTGGCACCGACCTGCCCAGCTCGCGGACTCTGTTGGCACTGGCCGACGGCGAAGGAAAAGCGATGCTCGACCGTCAGCCGGTGGTCGCCGTCGATTTCCGCGGCACGGGACTCGGCGCCACCGTCGATTGTCTGACGTCGGCCCAGCGCGAGGTCCTGTCGACGTCGGCGGCAGGCCGCGGGCGGGACGTCGCGGCCCGCGCGACGGCAGTCGGCACCGCGGCGCGGGCGGCAGCCGACCTGTGTTCGGACACGTTGAGCCCCGACCAGCTGAACTACTCGATCACCGCCGCAGCATCCGACATCGAAGCACTTCGCAGTCGATGGGACGTCGACCGGATCGCACTCGTCGGCGTCGGCACCGGATCGTCGGTGGCTTTGAGCTACGCCGCAGCCCACCACGACCAAGTCGGCCGACTGATCCTCGACTCGCCGACCGGCTACGCCACCCCGGCAGGAGACGCGACCGCGGCCCGTGCGCGAGGCGTGCAGAAGTCACTGACCACATTCGCGCAGCGCTGCTCCGGTGCCGGGTGTGCTCTCGGTACGGACGGTGCTGCGATGCTGGCCCGGGTCGTAGCCGCGGCAGCGTCGGGTGATCTCGACGGGATCTCCGACTCCGAAGTGCTCGACGCAGTCAGCACGGCGATCGCGATCGGCGACATGTCGCAGGCGGGAGTCCGCAAGCTCGGTTCGGCGATCGCCGCCGCCGACCGCGGCGACGTCGCAGCTCTGAAGTCCTACGTGAAGGCCGCCGCCGCGCTACGCGGCACCGACGGACGACTCGTCGGGGTGTGCAACGACCTGCGCGGCAGGCCCGGACTGCAGGAACTGCCCGGCCTTGTCAGAGACTGGGCCGCGGATGCACCGATGACAGCGCCGACCGCAGCCCTGAGCCTCGCTTCCTGCGACGGCTGGGGCAGCACCGACGCTCCGGCAGCACCGGATCGACTGCCGGTCGATCCCCTGATCCTCGTCAGCGCCAACGACCCGTTCAACGGCTCGACCGTCGTCGACACACTGGCTCAGACACTCGCACCGACGAAGACCAATCCGACGGCCGTGGGATGGGACGGCCTCGGCTTCTCCGTGCTGGCGCACAGCACGTGCGCCGCCGACGTCGTACGCGACTACATGGGCGATGCCCCGCTCACCGGGCCGACGGAACGCTCCTGCCCGGCCTGAGATCGCCCATCTAGTACGCTTCGCGGGTGACTGTTGTAGACCGTTACCTGTATCCGCGCGTCGACCCGTCGCGTATCGGGAACCTGATCCTGTGGCCGATCAGTCTGCTCATGGTGATCCACCGTTCGCTGATCCTCGGCGTCAACGGGCACCGCACCGACGACTTCACGCCGGTGTACAACGCGGCGCTCGCGTTCCTGAACCAGCGGCCGGTCTACAACGAGAACTACGCGACAGTCGACCCGCACTACCTGTACCCGCCGTCGGGAACCCTGTTGATGTCGCCGCTGGCGATCCTCGACCCGGACACCGCACGGTGGACGTTCATCGGCGTCAGCGCGGTTGTCCTCATCGGGTGCGCGTATCTGCTGTGCAGGCTGTTCGGCCTCGACCACCGTTCATGGGTGTTCCCCGCTGTTGTGTTCTTCTTCTACAGCACCGAAACCGTCGCCCACACGCTGATCTTCACCAACTTCAACGGCTTCGTCCTGCTCGGCATGGTGGCGTTCCTGATCCTCATGCTCAAACGGCAGGACCTCTGGGCCGGCGTGTTCATCGGCCTCACCCTGTCGGTGAAGCCGATCCTCGGCGTTCTCCTGCTGCTCGTCCTGATGAATCGGCAGTGGAAGATCCTCATCACGGCCGTCGGCATCCCACTGCTCTTGAACGCAGCCGCATGGCCGCTCTCAAACGATCCGATGGACTTCGTCAAGCGGACGGTCCCGTATCTCGGGGAGTCCCGCGACTACTACAACAGTTCGATCACTGGCATGGGCCAGTACTTCGGAATGGGCGACTGGCTGACTCTTCTGCTGCGCATCGCCTTCGTCGCGATGGCCGTCTTCGGCCTCTGGTTCCTGTACCGGTACTACCGACGCAGTGACGAGCTCCTGTGGCTGACGACCTCGTCGGGAATCCTGCTCGGCACGTTCTTCCTCGTCAGCTCGCTCGGCCAGGGCTACTACTCGATGCTGCTGTTCCCGATGCTCATGACCGTGCTCCGCCCAGGCTCGGCAGTTCGGAACTGGCCCGCGTGGCTCGGCGTGTACGGCTGCATGACCTTCGACGTCTGGGTGTCGAAGGAATGGGAGCCGTTCGGGCGATACCTCGAGTACGGCAAGGTCACGTGGGGCTGGTCGCTCCTGATGATCGCCGTGTTCTGCTCACTGCTGTTCCGGTACCTGGACATGCGCCGCGCCGACGTCTTGGGCATCGACAGCGTCTCGCCGTCGAAACCGCCCGTCACAGCCTGACGACGCACAGAGCCCGACGCCGCTACCCTGGGGTCCATGACCGACGACGCCCAGACCGACTTCACCAAGCTCACCGACGCCGACTGGCGGGAGCGGCTCAACGCCGCCGAGTTCCGGGTGCTCCGCCAAGCAGGCACCGAGGCGCCGTTCGTCGGCGAGTACACCGACACCAAAGACGTCGGCGTGTACTCGTGCCGTGCGTGCGGGGCCGAGTTGTTCCGCAGCGAGACGAAGTTCGATTCCCACTGCGGCTGGCCGTCGTTCTTCAGTCCGCTCGCAGGCGAGGCGATCATCGAACGCCACGACGACTCCCTCGGAATGCGACGAACCGAGGTGCTGTGCGCCAACTGCCACAGCCACCTCGGTCACGTCTTCGCAGGCGAGGGCTACGACACCCCGACTGACCTGCGGTACTGCATCAACTCGATCAGCCTTCGGCTCGACAAGGCGTGAGCCCCTTCGACTCGCTCCGCTCGCTCAAGGAGCAGTGGGACGCCCGCGCTCAAGGAGAAGTGGGACGCCCGCGCTCAAAGAACAGTGGGACGCCCGCGCTCAAGGAGCAGTGGGGTCTGCCCGTTGAGCGAGCGAAGCGAGTCGAAGCGCCGTGACGTGCTGCTCTGCTACGGGAGGGCGTTGACGAGCGCCGTGGGCTCCACACGCGGGCCGGTGAAGAACGGGATCTCGACGCGGACGTGCATGCGGGCCTCGGTGGCACGCAGATCACGCATCAGGTCGACGATGCGGTCGAGTTCGGGCGCCTCGAACGCGAGGATCCACTCGTAGTCGCCCAGCGCGAACGCCGGGACGGTGTTGGCGCGGACGTCCTTGTAGTCGCGGGCGGCCTTTCCGTGATCCGCCAGCATCGTGCGGCGTTCCTGATCGGGAAGCAGGTACCACTCGAACGACCGGACGAACGGGTACACGCAGACATACGCGCCCGGGTCCTCCCCCGCCATGAAAGCGGGGATGTGGCTCTTGTTGAACTCGGCCGGGCGATGCAACGCCGCACCGCTCCAGAACGGGTCACTGGCGCGACCGAGGATCGTCGTGCGACGGAACGTCGAGTAGGCGGCCTGCAACTGCTCGATGGTCTCGGCGTGCCACCAGAACATGAAGTCGGAGTCGCCGCGCATTCCCGCGACGTCGTACACGCCGCGGACCACAACACCGGTCTCGGCGATCTCGGAGAGGAATCGTTCGAAGTCAGCGGCCGCTTCGGTGCGATCCTCGGGGAGCTCCCCGGCTCGGACGGTGAACACCGAGAACATCAGATAACGAATGGTGGAGTTGATCTCTGCATAATCCAAGCGACTCATGCGTCCATCGTGCCACCGCGACGTCAGCCGCCGCCGCGCAGGTGATCGACTACACGGACCGCTGCGGCACGACCAGTGCCGATGCAGGCGGGCACCCCGACTCCTCGATATCCGGACCCCGCAACCGCCACACCGTCGGGCAGTGACGCGACTGCGTCCGCCATCAACGAGAGATGGCCCGGACCGTAGTGGGGCAGTCCCCCGGGCCACCGCTGCACGGCTGCGTCGACCACCCTGGGCGCAGGCAGTCCGGCCGCACCGAACACCGTCTGGAGGTCTGCTGCGGCCCGTTCGACGAGCTCAGAGTCTGTGCCCGTCACCGGCTCGCCCAGCCGCCCGAACGACGCCCGCAGCACGGAGACGCCTCCCGGCTGCGAGGCCAAGTGGGGCCATTTGCGGCTGCTCAACGTGATGGCCTTGATCGACAGATCCGCGTCGGACGCGACCAGCACACCTGAGTTGTCAGGCAACGGCGAAGCGCCGTCGACGGCGAAGCCGACAACCGCCGAACCGGCGGCTCTGACTCCTGCGAACGCCGAGGCGGAGGCCGGCGCAACGTCCGCGAGGAGTTCTCCCGCCGTCCAGACGGGGGTGGCGACGACAACCGCGTTGTACTCGCCGATCCCGTCGAGCCGGTAACGCTCTCCTACACGACTCACCCGTGGGACAGCGACACCCGTGTGGACGTCGACACGAGCGGCGACGATCAACGCGTCGACCAGTGTCCGGTAGCCGCCGCGCAGTGCACCGAACACGGGACCGGCACCGGTGCCGCGCGCGATGACCGCGGCGACTGCCGCCGTCAACGACGGGGCGCCGTTGTCGAGCGCCGTTGCGAGCGCGGGGATCGTCTCCCTGAGCCCGAGATCCCGCGATCGGGCCGAGTAGACCCCGCCGAGCATCGGGTCGACACTCCGTGCGACGACGTGTTCGCCGAATCGCTCGGCCACCAGGTCGCCGACACTCACGTCTGCACCGGGAGACCACGCGAACGGCCTGCTCGGCTCCGATTCGACGAACCCGACGTCGTGGGGGTCGAGCAGGCCGCGGACGACGTCGGCCGACGCCGGAATACCCATGAGTGCTGGCGACGGCAGCGCGTGGAGCACGCCGCCGGACCAGATCGCCGGGCGCATCGGGCCGGGCGAGACCACGTGATCGGCAAGACCGAGTTCGGTGACCAATTCGACGGCCTCAGGTCGACGGACGATGAATGCCTCGGCTCCGACATCAAGCGTGACCGGACCGAGCGGTCGGGTCGCGAGAAGTCCGCCAGGCATGGACTCCGCGCAAAACACGTCGATCCGCGCATCGGAGCCGAGAAGACGTCGCAGATCGTAGGCCGCCGTCAGCCCGGACACACCGGCGCCGACAACAGCGACTCGCACGTCCGTCGTCATCGGACCTACAGGGTGTGGATCAGCTCGACGGCGTGTGTCACCGCGTCGGCATCGGTATTGGGTAGAACACCGTGACCGAGGTTCACGATGTGGCCCGGTGTTCCGGCGGCGATCGCACGCTCGCCCTCGGCGATGATTCGAACCAGTTCGCCGCGCACCACGTCGCGGCCGGCGAGCAGCGCCGTCGGATCGAGGTTGCCCTGGATCGCGACCGATCGTCCGACACGTTCCGCGGCGACGTCCAGCGGGGTCCGCCAGTCGACACCGATCACATCGGTGCCGACGCGGGTCATCGCACCGAGCAGCTCACCGGTGCCGACGCCGAAGTGGATGCGGGGAATCCCATACTGTTCGATCTCGGCCATCACTCGCATCGAATGCGGTGCGACGAATGCTTCGTACGCCGCCTCGGAAAGCGTGCCTGCCCACGAGTCGAACAGTTGCACCGCGTCGACCCCCGCGTTGATCTGGGCGCGCAGGAACGCGATCGTCAGATCCGTGAGTCGACCCATCAGCGCATGCCACAGCTCGGGGTCGCCGAGCATCATCGCCTTGGTGTGCTCGTACGTACGGCTCGGTCCGCCCTCGATCAAATACGACGCCAGGGTGAAGGGAGCGCCGGCGAAACCGATGAGCGAGACCGTGGGCGGGAGCTCATCGATCAGCAGGCCGATCGCAGCGGTGACCGCACCGACCGCTTCCGGCTCCAGTCGGGGTAGACCCGCGACGTCGGCGGCGGTGCGGATCGGCGACGCGATCACCGGCCCCGTCCCCGGCACGATGTCCAGGTCGACGCCCGCCGCCTTCAGCGGGACGACGATGTCCGAGAACAGGATCGCGGCGTCCGTGTCGTGACGGCGGACCGGCTGCATGGTGATCTCGCAGACCAGCTCCGGGTCGAAGCACGACTCGAGCATTCCCCGGTCAACCCGGATCGCCCGGTACTCCGGCAACGAACGCCCGGCCTGACGCATGAACCACACGGGCCGCCGCGACGGAGAACCGCCGGTCGCAGCCGCGATCAGCGGCATCTGAGTCGGGGATCGGCGGGCACGCTGGGAAGTCATGCCTTCACTGTGCCATCACCGGCCCGACAGAGCAGGTCACACCCCGCCTTTCCGGCGCGCCTCCGTGATCACAGGCGAGACGCGGCCTACTGTGACGCCCGTGACCACTTCTGGAGCTCCGACGGAGCCTGCCGAGTTCCGCGACGCCGTGCAGTCGCTGCATGCCGCGAACGTGCGCCCGGAGATCGAAGTCGGGTCCATCCGTCCCCCGCAGCGTCTCGCCCCGTACAGCTACGCACTCGGCGTGGAGGTGCGCCAACCCGACGTCACCGATTCGATGATCCCGGTCGACTCGGCCGGCAGTTCGTTCGGACGCCTCGTACTCCTGTACGACCCGGACGGCCAGGAGGCGTGGAACGGCACGTTCCGCCTCGTCGCGTTCATCCAGGCCGAGGTCGAGGCCGCGCTCGCGGCCGATCCCCTGCTCCCCCAGGTGACTTGGAGCTGGCTGTCGGAGGCGCTCGGCGTCAGCGACGGCGAGACCGAGTCGACTCCGGCATTCGGAAGCGACGTCCCGCCGGTCCGTGCGCTCGGCGGCACCGTCACCGCCACCACGTCGGTCCGCTACGGCGACATCGCCGGGCCTCCGCAGTCACACCAGCTCGAACTCCGCGCATCGTGGACCGCCACCGGCGTGGACCTGTCCGTCCACCTCGAAGCGTTCTGTGAAGTGCTGGCGTCCGTCGCCGGCCTGCCGCCGTCCGGGGTCTCCGCGCTCGGCTCGCTCTAGTGGGCGCCGACATCACCGAGCCGGACGAGTCGGTCACGCCGCTGACTCGGCCGCGCGACGGGGTGCCCGACGTCCTCACCACTCCCGAGGAGTTCGCCGCCGCCGCCGCCCGACTGGCCGCAGGCACCGGTCCGATCGCCGTCGACACCGAGCGCGCCAGTGGTTTCCGTTACTCCCAGCGCGCGTATTTGATCCAGCTGCGTCGAACAGGGTCGGGAAGTTTCCTTCTAGACCCGATCGATCACCCCGACGCCCTCGCACCGGTGATCGATGTGCTGACGGGCCCGCAGTGGATCCTGCACGCCGCGGATCAGGACCTCCCCTGCCTGCGTGAGCTCGGTTTCGTGTGCGAGAGCGTCTTCGACACCGAACTCGCCGGCCGCCTTCTGAACGTCCCCAAAGTGAATCTCGCCGCGATGGTGGCGGGCTTCCTGCATCTGGGACTGGCCAAAGGCCACGGTGCGGCCGACTGGTCGCGGCGGCCGCTTCCCGACGACTGGCTCAATTACGCCGCGCTCGACGTCGAGGTCCTCGTTGAACTCCGCGATGCCGTGTCGGCGGCACTGCGTGAGGCCGGGCGCGAGACGTGGGCCGCGCAGGAGTTCGCCGCCGTACTCGCTCGCCCGGCACCCGAACCGAAGCCCGAGCGGTGGCGTCGCACGTCGAATCTGAACACGCTCAAAAGTACTCGGGAGTACGCCGTCGTCCGTGAGTTGTGGACCGAACGCGAAGAGGTCGCGCGACGCCGCGATGTCGCGCCCAGCCGAGTCCTGCCCGACGCCGCGATCGTCAACGCCGCGAAGTCGGCGCCCCGCAACACTGCCGAACTCACGTCACTGCCGGTGTTCTCCGGGCCCCGCCAGCGACGCCAGGCCGACATCTGGATGCGAGCGGTCCGCCGCGCCCAGGATCTGTCCGACAAGGAACTCCCGACCAAGCGGGCCCCACAGACCGGAGTCCCCCCGATCAACCGGTGGGAACCCAAGCATCCGGTGCCCGCAGCGCGCGCGAAGGCCGTTCGCCCCGCCGTGAAAGAACTGTCGGAGACGATCGGGATTCCGACCGAGAATCTGCTGTCGCCGAACGTGATCCGAGACCTGTGTTGGGACGGGGTTCGTCCGGACAGCAGTGTCGCGCAACGGCTCGCCGAACTCGGCGCACGTCCGTGGCAGATCGAACTCACCGCCGAGGCGATCGCAGCCGCGCTGCCCTGAGCCGTCGAACGTTCGCGGCGATTCCGGTTGTGGGCAGCGAAAACGCCGCCAACGTTGCCAAAGGCTACGCCGTCAGGACAAAGGAGCTCCCGTGAGAGCTTTGGCGATCGACTCGACGAGGTCGCCGGAGGTGAGACCGATATCGGCGAGGATCTGCTCTCGGGTGGAGTGCAGAATGAACTTCTGCGGGACTCCACGCTGGATCACCGGTGTCCCGACACCTGCTTCCGACACCGCACGGGTGACGGCTGAACCGACACCGCCCTGAACGCCGCTGTCCTCCAACGTCACAACGAGTCGGTGGCTCCGCGCCAGATCGGTGATCGATGCGGGAACCGGAAGCACCCACCGCGGGTCGACGACGGTCGCGGTCACGCCGTGCTCAGAAAGTCCGACGGCCGTGTCGAGCGCCAACTGAGCGAACGCACCGACGCCGACGATCAGCACATCTGCACTGCCGTCACGGTCGCCCGCGAGAACGTCGACACCGTCGTCGAGACGGGCGACCGCAGGGATGTCAGCGGGAACGGCGCCCTTCGAGTAGCGGACCGCAGTCGGGCCGTCAGCTGTGTCGAGAGCCTCCGAAAGCTCTTCGCGGACCCTGATCGCGTCGCGG
This sequence comes from Gordonia sp. PDNC005, assembly GCF_016919385.1. NCBI lineage: Bacteria > Bacillati > Actinomycetota > Actinomycetes > Mycobacteriales > Gordoniaceae > Gordonia > Gordonia sp. PDNC005. Next base: position 1,505,619 of record NZ_CP070351.1, on the reverse strand, counting down.
GGCGCAGCCACCTTGAGGCCGGGGATCAACGACATCAGGGACAGGTCCCACATGCCGTGGTGACTCGGTCCGTCCGGGCCGGTGATGCCCGCGCGGTCGAGGACCAGCGTCATGGGCAGCTTGAGCAGCGCGACGTCCATCAACAGTTGATCGAACGCGCGGTTGAGGAACGTGGCGTAGATCGCCAGGACCGGGTGCATGCCGCCGAGAGCCAGACCGGCGGCCGACGCCATCCCGTGCTGTTCGGCGATGCCGACGTCGAACATGCGCTCGGGGAACTTCTCACCGAATGCCGCGAGACCAGTGGGCCCGGGCATCGCGGCGGTGATCGCAACGATCTCGGGACGTCGTGCACCCTCCTGCACGAGGGCCGACGAGAACACCGATGTCCAGTCCTGCGGCGGCACCGACGTGGCCTTGCCCGTCGCCGGGTCCATCTTGGCGGTCGCATGCATCTGCTCGGCCTCGTCGTTCTCGGCCGGCGCATAGCCGTTGCCCTTGCGGGTCACGGCATGCACGATGACCGGTCCACCGAACGCCTTCGCGCGTCGCAGAGCGCCCTCCATCTCCTGGAGGTCGTGACCGTCGACGGGACCGACATACTTGAGACCGAGATCGGCGAACATGGCCTGCGGGGACACGAGGTCTTTGACACCGCTCTTCATCCCGTGCAGGACGGCATAGGTGGCGTCCCCGACCACTGGGAGGCCGCGGAGGGCACGTCGCCCGCCGGTGAGGAACCGTTCGTAGCCCGGCTGCAGGCGCAGCGCGGACAAGTTCTTGGCGAGGCCGCCGATCGTCGGAGCGTAGGAGCGTCCGTTGTCGTTGACGACGATCACCACGGGGCGATGGCCGTCGGCGATGTTGTTGAGCGCCTCCCAGCACATGCCGCCAGTGAGCGCGCCGTCTCCGACGACTGCGACGACAGTGCGCTCCTGGTCGGTGAGCTCGAAGGCCTTCGACAGCCCGTCCGCGTTCGACAGTGCGGCCGACGCGTGCGACGACTCGATCCAGTCGTGCGGGCTCTCGGCACGGTCCTGGTAACCGGTCAGGCCGTCGCGCTGGCGGAGGGTGTCGAACTTGCCCTTGCGACCGGTCACGATCTTGTGGACATAACACTGGTGTCCGGTGTCGAACAGGATCGGATCGGTCGGCGACTCGAACACACGGTGAATCGAGAGCGTCAATTCTACGACACCGAGGTTGGGACCGAGGTGACCGCCGGTCGCGGCGACCTTCTCGATGAGGAACGCGCGGATCTCGGTCGCCAGCTTCTCGAGGTCGGCAGGCGACAGCGCCCGCACGTCCGCAGGCGAATCGACTCGATCCAACACACCCATCGAGTGTCTCCTCACCCTCGTCCTGCACGGTCCGCGGTCACGGCCGGTGCGCTCGAACCAGTCTACGGAACTACCGTCATCGCGTGAGAACCGCGATGCCCTCCACATGATGTGTCATCGGGAACGCATCGAACGCACGCCATTCGCGCACGGTGTAACCGAGCGTCGCAAACCGTCCGAGATCGCGGGCGAACGCCGCCGCGTCGCATCCGACGTGGACCACGACTCCGGGTTCGGCGGCGACGATCGCGTCGACGACGTCCGCACCGGCACCTGACCGGGGCGGATCGGAGATCACCAGGTCCGGCGCGTGAAGGCTCGAGACCACATCCGCCACTGCACCCCGATGGATCTCAACGGGGTCGGCAGCGAGCGCACGCTCGGCTGCCGCGAGCGCACCCGGATCGGTGTCGACCAGATCAACGCCGCGCACGGTGAGGCCGACAGCGCCGTCGAGCAGTGACGCACTGAACACTCCGACGCCGCCGTAGAGGTCCCACACGTGAACGTCGCCGGACAACCCGACACCTGTGATGAGCTCCAACGCGGCCCGCGTGTAGGCAGCGGGCGCGTTGCGGTGCGCCTGCCAGAAGCCGGCGACGGGAACGGTCCACGTGCGCTCGCCGATGGTCTGCACCGCGTGCGCGTCGCCCTGGACGGTGCGCACCGACCGTGGGGCACTGTGCGCCGAACGGCTCCGCTGAGCACGCCCTCGACGATCCTTGCCGCGTCCGCCCTTCCCCCGCCGGTCGACGGGCGCAGACAGTTCCGCGATGTGTCGGGTGCCGTGGCTGTCGGACGCGAGGACGAGTTCGGTGCCGACCTCGCCGCCCAATCCGTCGAGACCGTCGAGAAGTCCGGCGACCGGACCCGCGCACGGCGTCGTCACCAGGTCGGACGACCGTCGTCCACGAAGGCCGACGACCCCGTCCGGGCCCACCGCCAGACGCGTGCGGACCCGCCAGCCGGTCGGATCGTCGCCGAGCGGGTCGACCGTCGGCGGCGGTGTCGCCTCTCCGAATCCGCCGATCCGGCGGAGCACGTCGCCCAGCGCGTCCGCGCCGAGTTCCCGCGCGTATGCCGGGTCGACGAATGACAGGTCACAACAGCCCGCTCCGGCCGCGGCCGCCGGGCAGAGCGGATCCACGCGGTGCGCACTCGCGTCGAGGACGTCGATGACCGAAGCCTTGGCGTACGAGGCACGTGAATCGTCGGTGACGTTCACTCGGACCCGCTCGCCCGGCAGTGCACCTGCGACGAACACGACGCGGCCGTTGTGGCGCGCGATTCCGGATCCGCCGTTCGCGTAGCCGGTCACGTCCAGTTCGAGTTCGGTCACCGAGTCTTCTCCTCCGAGGTGAAACCGCGGCGCACGTCGCCCGGCGCGATGTAGCGGGTCTGCATGCGCTTGCCGCGTTCCTCCGAGGAGGACAGTTGCCACGGAACCGACGTCACCATGACCCCCGGCTCGAACAGCAGACGAGTCTTGATGCGCAGTGCCGACTGGTTGTGCAGGATCTGCTCCCACCAGTGGCCGACGACGTACTCGGGGATGAACACGGTGATGACGTCCCGCGGAGACTCCCGTCGGATGCGGCGGACGTAGCTGATGATCGGTCGGGTCACTTCGCGATACGGCGACGCGACCACCTTGAGCGGAACCGTGACGTCGCTGTCCTCCCATTCCGACACGAGTTTGCGGGTCTCACGGTCGTCGACGTTCACCGTCAACGCCTCGAGGACGTCGGGGCGAGTCGCGCGGGCGTAACGAAGCGCCCGTCGGGTGGGCAGGTGCAGCGTGGAGACCAGCACGATCGAGTGTGTCCGGCTGGGCAGCACCTCGTCGTCGGCTTCAACAGCCTCGTCCAGCTCACGCTGCACCGACGAGTAGTGACGGTGGATGAGCTTCATCACGACGAACAGGATCACCATCGCGAGAATCGCCATCCATGCACCGGCCGTGAACTTCGTGATCAGCACAACCACCAGAACGGTGCCCGTCATGACCATGCCGATGGCGTTGATGATCCGGGACCGGATCATGCGGCGCCGGGCGTCGGGGTCGGTCTCGGTCTTCAGATGGCGCGTCCAGTGGCGGACCATGCCGGTCTGGCTGAGCGTGAACGAAACGAACACGCCGACGATGTACAGCTGGATCAGGGAGGTCACTTCGGCGCCGAACGCGACGACAAAACCGACCGCGGCGATGGCGAGGAACACGATGCCGTTCGAGAATGCGAGGCGATCGCCGCGAGTGTGCAGCTGACGGGGCAGGAACCGGTCCTGCGCCAGCACCGAACCGAGGACCGGGAAACCGTTGAAGGCGGTGTTAGCCGCCAACATCAGGATGAGTGCGGTGACGACGGCGATCGCGTAGAAGCCCGGCGGGAAGCCCGAGAACACGGCTTCGGCGATCTGCGCGATGATCGACTTCTGCTGATATCCCTCCGGGACGCCGGCCAGGTCCTTCACCGGGTCCAGGACGTACTTCGCCCCGATCTCCTGGGCGAGCATCACGATGCCGAGCAGCAGGAGGATCGAGAACGCTCCGAGCATGAGGAGCGTGGTGGCGGCATTGCGCGACTTCGGCTTCTGGAACGCGGGAACACCGTTGCTGATGGCCTCCACGCCGGTCAGCGCAGCACAACCGGAGGAGAAGGCCCTGGCGACGAGGAACACCATCGCCAAGCCCATCAGATGGTCCTGTTCCGGGACGATGTCGTACTTGCTGGTCTCCGCCGTCACGGTGTCGCCCAGCACAAAGATCTTCACGAATCCCCAGATCAGCATGGCGGCGACACCGAAGATGAACGCGTATGTCGGGATGGCCAGGACCGCACCCGACTCCTTGATGCCACGGAGGTTCACTGCGGCGATCAGAGCGATCGCCATGACGCAGAACAGCACCTTGTGTTCGTGGACGAACGGGATCGCCGAGCCGATGTTCTCCGCTGCCGACGTGATCGACACGGCGACGGTCAACACGTAGTCGACCAGCAACGCCGCAGCGACCGTCAGCCCCGCGTTGGGGCCGAGGTTGACTGTCGCGACTTCGTAATCGCCGCCTCCGGACGGGTACGCGTGCACGTTCTGGCGGTAGCTGGCCACCACGACCACCATCACGACGGCAACGGCTACACCGACCCACGGGGCGAGCGCGATGGCACTCAGACCTGCAACGGAGAGGACGAGGAAGATCTCCTGCGGTGCGTACGCCACCGACGACATGGCGTCGGAGGCGAACACCGGAAGGGCGATTCGCTTGGGCAGCAGAGTGTGCCCCAGGCGGTCGCTGCGAAACGGGCGACCCAGGAGCAAGCGCTTGGCACCGACAGACACCTTCGACATCGTTGACACTCCGCAACACTAAGCCGTCCCCTCTTCGCGTACCACCGGGGTGCGAATTCGCGCTGCGAGAAGTAACGTCTCCCATCGTGCGTGTGATCATCATGGGCTGCGGCCGAGTCGGATCTGCCCTGGCAGTCGCCATGTCCGGGCGTGGACACGAGGTCGTCGTCATCGACCGGAACTCATCGGCGTTCCGCCGACTCGGCGACGACTTCCGGGGGCGCACCGTGCTCGGTGTCGGTTTCGACCGTGATGTGCTCGCCGAGGCGGGCATCGCGGAGGCAGACGCGTTCGCCGCAGTCTCGTCCGGTGACAATTCCAACATCATCTCGGCGCGCGTCGCACGCGAGACGTTCGGCGTGAATCGCGTCGTCGCCCGCATCTACGACGCGAAGCGCGCCGCCGTTTACGAACGTCTCGGGATCCCGACCGTGGCCACGGTGCCGTGGACGACGGAACGCTTCGTCTCCGCGCTCGGTGAGACGGCTGAGACGTCGGTCTGGAACGACCCGTCGGGTTCCCTCGCGATGATCGTCCTGCCGTTCCACGAGTCGTGGGTGGGTGTGGACTGCCAGAAGTTCCAGGAGCAGACAGGTGCCCGGATCGCCTTCCTGCATCGCTTGGGACGCCCGGTGCTGCCGGAGCCGCGGACCGTCATTCAGCAGGACGACGAGTTGTACGTGGCGACACCCGCCGCAAACGTCGACAACGCGCGAGCCGTCGCGGCCGCCGAGTTCGGGGAGTAGAGAACTGTGAAGGTCGCCATCGCCGGAGCCGGCGCAGTCGGTCGAGCCATCGCCCGGGAACTGCTGCTCAACGAGCACGATGTGACTCTGTTCGAGAAGGACCCGTCGCACATCGACAGAGAGGCCGTTGCAGGTGCCGTCTGGGTCCACGCCGACGCGTGTGAGCTCGACGACCTCGAACGCACCCGGTTGCAGACGTTCGACGTCATGGTCGCTGCGACAGGCGACGACAAGGCGAATCTTGTCGTGAGCCTCCTCGCCACCACCGAGTTCGCGGTGAACCGCGTGGTCGCTCGAGTCAACGATCCGCGGAACGAATGGCTCTTCAACGAAGACTGGGGTGTCGACGTCGCCGTGTCGACACCGCGAATGCTCGCGTCGCTCGTCGAAGAGGCGGTCTCGGTCGGCGACCTCGTCCGACTGATGACATTCCGTCAAGGACAGGCGAACCTCGTCGAGCTGACCCTGCCGGACGACACTCCCCTCGCGGGCAAGGCCGTCCGGCGGCTGCATCTCCCGCACGACGTCGCACTCGTCGCGATCATTCGAGGCAAGCGAGTGATCGTCCCGCAGCCCGACGACTCACTCGAAGGCGGCGACGAGCTCGTCTTCGTCGCTCCGGAGGAATCCGAGGCAGAGCTGCACCGCGTGATGCAGCTCCCGGTGTGACCGCGAACTACTACTTGTCGTAGTAGGGACTTTCGCCCCTAGGGCATTGGACCGATTGTCCCGACATCGTCGCAGGTCATGCGACCTGCAACACGTTCCGTAGTGCCCTTGCTCGCCTTCGTGCTCAGATCGATTCGGGCGGCCCGCGCGTCGCCTCCGCTCCCGCGGATCGACTAGCAAGGAGTCCTGAAGGACATGATCTCGAACGACACCCGCACCACGCTCGAAGCGACACTGCCTGCAGTCGAGGGCGCCCTCGGCGCAATCACCGAGAACTTCTATCGACGCATGTTCGCCGCCCACCCCGAACTCCTGTCGGACCTCTTCAACCGCACCAATCAGAAGAACGGTTCGCAGCCGATGGTCTTGGCCGGGTCGATCGCGGCGTTCGCCCGCCTGCAATGCGAGCCGGACCGGGAGCTCCAGCGGACGATCATCGAGCGGATCGCGCACAAGCACGCGTCGCTCGGCGTCGTCGCCGGTCAGTACCCGATCGTGCACGAGCACCTGTTCGCCGCGATCGTCGACATCCTCGGCGACGCCGTCACACCCGAAGTCGCCGCGGCATGGGACGAACTCTATTGGGAGATGGCCCACGTCCTGATCAGGCGTGAGAACGAGCTGTACTCCACTGTCGGCGTCGCCCCCGGCGAGGTGTGGCGCACGGTGCGCGTCGTAGAGCGCGACCAGATCTCCCCGGACGCCGTGTCGTTCACGGTGGTCTCACGCGACGACGATGCGCTGCCCAGCTTCACTCCCGGCCAGTACGTGTCCGTTCAAGTTCCGCTCGCAGACGGCGCACACCAGATTCGCCAATACAGCCTGACCGGCGCCTCAGACGCGCCGACCTGGCGATTCAGCGTCAAACTCGACGGCGAGGTGTCATCTTGGCTGCATGAGCACACTTTCGCAGGTGACGATCTGACTGTGAGCACTCCGTTCGGAGACCTGACCCTCCCCGACGACGACCGGCCCCTCCTCCTCGCGTCGGCGGGCATCGGCTGCACGCCGATGATCGGCATCCTGCATCATCTGGTCCGGACCGGGGACACTCGGCCGGTGCAGGTGATGCACGCCGACCGGTCACGCGCACGTCAGCCCCATCGTGGGGAACTCGGCGAACTGGTGGCACAGCTTCCCGGCGGCACGTTGTACCAGTGGTACGAGCACGGGGTCAGCGCAGAACCGCGGACCCGCATCGGGCTCATCGATCTGGCGGACGTCCCGGTCGACTCATCGGCGACCGCACTCGTATGCGGTCCGACGGGCTTCATGAGTGCCGTCCGCGACGCGCTGGTCGGGCGCGACGTGCCAGCCGATCGGATCCACTTCGAGACCTTCGGCGGCGTCCGGTGACATTCGGTCACGCACTCGCGACTGCGGCCACGTTCCTGTGGCTGGGCATGGTCCTCGTGATCTCGTTCATCGAGGCGCCGTTGAAGTTTCGCGCGCCCGGGATCACGATCCCGCTCGGACTCGGAATCGGTCGTCTCGTGTTCCGCGCTCTCAACGCCGTCGAGGCGGTGTGGTCGATCGTTCTGGTGGTCGTGATGCTCGTCGGTGACGGGTGGACGCGCTCCGCTGTGGTCGCCGTAGCAGTGGCCGTCGCCACACTCATGATTCAGATGCTCGCGGTACGTCCCCCGCTCAACCGCAGGTCGGATGCCGTACTGGCGGAACCGGGCGACGTGTCGGAGACCCGGAGCCACGCGCATCTCTGGTACGTGGGCCTCGAGGTGATCAAGGTGGTCGCGCTCGTCGTCGCCGGTGCGAGTCTGCTGTCCGCGTGAACCGCCGTCGGGAGGCCCCTACTCGTCTGCCGCGTGGAGTTCGTACTCCGGGTTGTAAACGACCTTCATGCCGTCGGCGTTCGCGACACGACCGCGGACAGTGATGCGACGGCCCGGCTCGATACCCGGGATGCGGTTGCGGCCCATCCACTTGAGGATCACTGTGTCGGTGCCGTCGAAGAACTCGGCGCGCACTCCATTGTGAGAGTTGCGCGAACACGTCTCGACCGAGCGTAGCTCGCCGATCATGACCGCTTGGGCGCCGCGAGTGCATTCGCGGGCTGGCTGAGCGCCGGTGGCGTGCTGTGCACTGGCCTCCTGACACTCACGTTGTACTCGCTCGTCCTCGATGTCCTCGAGGTCCTCGGTGAGCATTTTGCTCAGCCGCTTGAGCAGACCGGTGTTCGTCATTCCCATCCTCCGGGCGTACCCCGTCGAAGTCGTTTGCGCCCTCACCCTACTCCCCGTGCAAGATCGTTGTATGCGCACTGTCATCGTGATGCCGGGCACAGGGTCGGACGCCGACTTCGTCCACCGGGTGTTCGCTCCGCACGCCGCCTCGATCGGAGCCGAACTGCACTGCCTAGAGCCCGAAGAAGACCTTGTCGACAGCTACCTGACCAGGCTGGATGCGATCGCGGGCCGTTCGGGCAGGGTGATCGTCGGCGGCGTCTCGATCGGTGCAGCCATCGCGGTGGCGTGGGCGAGAGATTCGGCACACGTTGAACGCTGCGACGGTGTGCTCGCCGCGCTTCCGCCGTGGTCGGGCGCGCCCGGCGACTCGCTCGCGTCCCTCTCGGCGCGCATCACCGCCGACGCCATCGAGGACAACGGACTGGAACACAGTGTGGCCGCGATGATCGACGGCAGTCCGGGCTGGCTCGGTGCCGAACTCGCCCGCTCCTGGCGGTCGCTGTATCCGCGAGGCCTCGTCGCCCAGCTTCGGGCGGCCTCCGAGTTCGTCTGTCCGACACTGGACCACATCGCAGGTCTGCGCGTCCCGCTCGGCGTCGCCGTCGCCCCCGACGATCCGCTCCATCCCGCGGATGTCGGACGAGCCTGGGCGTCGGCTGCACCTCGCGGCGCCGTCGTCGAGACTCCGCTCACCGAGTTCGGGCCGAACGAGACTCTGCTCGGCGCCGCGTGCGTCCGTGCGTGGCGGGCCGCAGCGGCGACGGACGCTACCTAACGCCGGCGACGTCCGCGGAGGCGAGACAGAGCCGAACCGCGTGACGCACTCGGTGGATCGACTGGTTCGGGCGCCTGCGACTCCTCGTCGTCGACCGTCTCTGGTTGCGGAGCACCGCCCGGAGCGTCTTCGGTGAACACTGTCGCCTTCGCACTCTGCGCGACGGCGCCGCCGGGCACGACGTCACCCTCGGCCTGCGGGCTCGTGGGCCCTGGTGCTGCGGACAACGGTTCGGACCGCAGACCTTCCCCCTGCTCGTCGGCCATCTGCTGTTGCGCCGCGGCCACCTGCTCGGCGAGGACGGGTGGCAGGACGATCGGCAGCACGTCGCGCGGCGGGAAGGGCTGTGTGCCGCGTCGGACGACGGTCTCCGCGAGCACAGCGCGAGCGAGCTGCGCGAGCTGTTCGTCGCCCTCATCGGGGCCACTGGCGACGAGCCGGACCATCCAGCGCGAACCGTCGACGCCGATGAAGCGGTGGTGACCGCCGGGCACCCGCGCGACCACCTCGCGGCCCCAGTGTCCGTCCTCGATCGACGTTGAAGCTCCCTCCGCACGCAGCGATTCGGCCAGTTCGCGGACCACCTCGCGCCAGAGTCCGCCGCTGCGCGGAGCAGCGAACGCGTGAATGCCGATGCGCCCCACGGGAGTGACCAGGTACACGGCTTCGGGCTGATTGTCGCCGGACATCTCGACGGTCACCTGACCGCCTTCGACCACCGGCATGAGCACCGACCCCAGGTCGAGATGCGAGTTGGTGAGCTCGTCGGGCGAGCCCGCGAGGTCGTTGATGTCGTACGGGCCGCCTGCTTCGCCGATCCGCTTGGTGCCACTCATGACTGCGTCTCCTCGTCGCTCGTCGTGCTGGGAGTGAGAGCGGCGTGCCCGCCGCTGGAGCCGTATCCGCCGTCGCCGCGCACGGTGTCGTCGAGTTCGTCGACCTCGATGAGGTCAGGCAGTTCCACACGCTGGACGAGCAACTGGGCGATCCGGTCACCGCGACGGATGGAGATGGTGTCGTCCGGGTCGTGATTGATCAGGCACACCTTGATCTCACCGCGATAACCCGCGTCGATGGTCCCCGGCGTGTTGACGATCGACAGACCCGCGCGAGCAGCCAAACCGGACCGCGGGTGGATCAGGCCGACGGTGCCGACAGGCAGTGCGATGGCTATACCGGTGCCGACCAGGGCTCGGCGGCCGGGTTCGAGTTCAAGATCCGACGCGGCGTACAGGTCGACACCCGCGTCGTCTGGATGGGCCCGTGTGGGCAGCGGGAGTCCACTGTCCAGGCGGCGGATGCGCAGCGGCGGGTACGCCTGCGTTCGGCCCTGCGTTGTTCGGCTCTGCGTGGTCACCCCCGCAGAGTACTAGCCGACAGCCCGACTAATCTGGGAGGCGTGACGGAATCCTCCAAGACCGCCCCTTCGCGTGCCGACCGGTACTCCGAACGACTCACCGCACCCTGGTGGTGGTGGCTCGCCGGCGCGGCGTTGACCCTTGTCCTCGGCTACGAGATCCAACTCGCCGCCTACCGGCAGTCGTGGAGTGTGGTCGCCTATCCCCTGCTGGGAGCCCTGATCGCGTGGGGCATCTGGTCGATGGGACGCACCCACATCCGGATCGACGCCGACGGCGCGGTCCATGCGCACAAGGCAGTCCTGCCCGCCGAGGTGATCTCGCGCGGCGCCGCGATCGGGCCGTCGCAGCGCAGCGCGGCGATGGGCCGTCAGCTCGACCCGGCCGCATTCCTGATCCACCGTTCCTGGATCAAGTCGATGGTGTTGCTCGTGCTCGACGACCCGGACGACCCGACGCCCTACTGGCTCGTCTCGACGCGCCACCCGGAGAAGATCCTCGAGGCCCTGGAGATGACAGACGCCGCACGGGACTAGGTCCCGTGCGGCGTCTGTTGGACGTTGGTGCCGACGTTCAGGCGCAGTCGACACAGATCAGCTCGGTGCCGTTCTGCTCGGCGAGCCGGTTGCGGTGGTACACGAGGAAGCAGCTCGTGCAGGTGAACTCGTCGTCCTGCTTCGGGACCACGCGCACCGACAGTTCCTCGCCGGAGAGGTCCGCGCCAGGCAGCTCGAACGACTCCGCGGTGTCGCCTTCGTCGACGTCGACGTCGCCGGACTGTGCTTCGTTTCGGCGCGCCTTCAGTTCCTCAAGCGAATCCTCGGCGAGATCGTCGTCGTTGGTCCGCCGGGGCGCGTCGTAGTCAGTTGCCATTGCCTGCCTGCCTGGATTGTCTGGAGTATTTTGTCGTGTCCGGTCATTTATCGCTGGATCGGCCGAGATTATTCCCGTCGCCAGCAGATCATCACGGGATGGAAGACTTGTGGTCTGACATCCCGCCATAAGTCACCATGCATATGACCTTGGGCGCCCGTACTCTAGGTGAGACTTGAACCCGTGTCAAGAGAGCCACGCCATTCACCCGTTCAGGGGACAATTTCAGTGATCGGCCACCGGCGCGCCGGTGAGTCAACGGCACGGCCGCACAACTAGAGTGGTGCCGACTGACCTCACGGAAGAAGGTGCACGGCGACGTGGTCTCGAAAATCGCTACCGGTTACACGACCGACTCGAAGGGCCGCCCCTTCATGCGCCGGAATCTGCTGCCGGGCCTCATCGTGATCGCCGTCCTGGCAGTCGTCGCGGTGTCCGCGTGGGCGTTTGCGTTCAGCGGCCGCGGCGACGACACAGTGCAGACCGATTGCACGCTCGCCGACAGAGCCAAGCTGACCGTCGTCGACAGTTCCGAGATGCGGAGCGTAGCGCCTGCCGCGTTGAGCACGTTCGGAGTTCGGGTCTTGAACTCCGCTGCCGCACGCGGTTCGGCCCGCTCAGTGAGCGACGACCTCGCCTCGCTCGGTTACCGCGGCGCCGATCCGGCGTATGCCGACGACACCGTGTACCCGGACCGCGACCTCAACTGTGTCGCCCAGATTCGATTCGGCTCGGCCGGTCAGGCCGCCGCAGCCGCCGTCTGGCTGGTCTCGCCGTGTGCTCAGCTCGTGAACGACGGACGTAAAGGCACCGACGTCGACCTGGCCCTCGGCGAGTACTACACCTCCACACAACCGACGCAGGACGCGCAGTCGGCCATCGAGGCGCTGCGGGTCGCATCGCCGAAGCAGAAGCAGTCGCCGGTCGACGAATCGTTGCTCGAGGCCGTACACGGCCAATCCTGCTGAGCCTCGCGGATCACGCTTCCGGGATCGCCTCGGTGGCGCCGATCTCGGCGAGCATCGCCATGAAGTCGTCGGCGATACCAGGCGCGATGGCGATCGTCGGGTCGCCGTCGCACGACCGTGAGTCGGGCGCGGGCAGCACCACGTGCGCTCCGGCCTCGGCGGCGATCAGCCCACCGGCCGCCCAGTCCCACGGACTCAGACCGTGCTCGATATGTGCGTCGACGGCGCCGGACGCGACCATGCAGAGATCAAGAGCTGCGGCGCCCATGCGACGCAGATCCCGGACACGCGGGAGCATGCGCGCGACGATTGCCCCCTGGGCTCGCCTACGCCCCGCCGCGTAGGCGAAGCCGGTGGCGACGAGAGCGAAGCCGATGTCGTCGATCGGGTTGGCGCACAGCCGGATCGGCTCGCCTTCGGGGCTCTCGGCAGTCCCCAGGCACGAGTACGCTCCGCCGTCGCGCCACGCCCAGTACGTGATGCCGCGCGCAACGTCGACGACGGCCCCGGCGACCGACTCCCCGTCGATTTGGGCTGCCACGGAGACCGCGTATGCGGGGATCCCGTACAGGAAGTTGACCGTGCCGTCGATCGGGTCGACGACCCATCGGACGCCGTCCGGGACGCTCAGTGCGCCTCCGGCCTCCTCGCCGAGTACGGCGTCACCAGGACGTCGAACACGCAGGAGTTCGCGAACCAGGGACTCGGTCTCGGTGTCGGCGACGGTGACCGGGTCCGTCGGAGTCGACTTCGACGTCACCGCGTTGTTTCCCGGCGCAGTCCCGGTCGGAGCGAACAACTCGGTGCGCCGCGAACGAACATGCGCGGCGGCGGTCTCGGCTACAGAACGGGCGACGACTGCGAGGTCGGCGGCATCGACTGCCGCCGAGGATGCTGACCGGGTCACGCAGCCGAGTCTACGGCGCTCGGCGACACCCACCGCCACCTACTAGTCTCATCGATATGAACGATGCAGCGTCCGGTGGAGCACGCGTCACGTACCTCGGAGCAGACGGCAGCCACTCCCCGTCCCCTCACCTCGGCTTCGGCATCGACGTCGGCGGGTCCGGTATCAAGGGCGCCATCGTCGACCTCCGCACCGGCTCGTTCGTCGGCGATCGTCACCGCATCGCCACCCCTCAGCCCGCCACCCCGGATGCGGTCGCTCGGACCTGCGCCGAGATCACCGATCACTTCGGGTGGACGGGCCCCGTCGGGATCACCGTGCCTGGGATCGTGCGCAGCGGCGTCGTGCGGTCGGCCGCCAACATCGATCACACGTGGGAGGGCGCTGAGCTCCAACCGTTGTTCGGTTCTCACCTGGGTGGGCGGACCGTGGTCGGCCTCAACGACGCCGACGCCGCAGGTCTCGCCGAGCTGCGCTTCGGAATCGGGCGAGACACGCTCGGACCGGCCGACGAATCGGGAACTGTGATACTCCTGACGATCGGGACCGGGATCGGCTCGGCGCTGTTCCACAACGGCGTCCTCGTCCCGAACACCGAGTTCGGGCATCTCGAGATCGGCGGCAAGATCGCCGAGCACCGCGCATCAGCCAAGGTCCGCGAGGAGAAGGGCTGGTCGTTGGCGAAATGGTCGCGGAAGTTCTCACGTGTGCTCACGCACTATGAACGGATCTTCTCGCCCGACCTCTTCGTCATCGGCGGCGGAATAAGCACGAAGGCCGACATCTGGCTGCCGATGTTGACGACCGAGACGCCGGTCGTGGCGGCAGAACTACGCAACACAGCGGGCATAGTAGGCGCAGCGATGGCCGTTGACGAGGGTCTGCGCATGTGACCTTGGCGGCCGCGAGGTTACAATGGAACACATCGGTCCCGAACCGAGCCCTCTAGCCCCTTCGCCCACGGCCACACGTCCCAATTCTTCAGGACACAGCCGTGCCGTGAGTTCAGTCGAAAGGTCGTACGTGGCAACCACAGAGTCCACCGACACAACCGTCGAGGCCGCCGCCGACGCGGCACCCGCCGCCAAGAAGGCCCCAGCCAAGAAGGCGCCGGCTAAAAAGGCTCCGGCCAAGAAGGCCGCCGCTAAGAAAGCCCCGGCCAAGAAGGCCGCCGCCAAGAAGACTGCGGCGAAGAAGACCACCACCGCGGCCAAGAAGACGGCCGCGAAGAAGACCGCAGCCAAGAAGGCCGGTCCCGCCGACGAGAATCCCGATGTCGACGGTCCCGAGAACCTCGAGGACATCGACGACGCCGACATCGACCTCGCCGACGAGGAGCTTGTCGTCGACGAGCCCGCGGAGGCCAAGCCCGCCGCGAAGGGCCGCAAAACAGCAGCCGCTAAGGCCAAAGACGACGAGGCCGAGGCCAAGTCGGGCGACTTCGTCTGGGACGAAGAGGAGTCCGAAGCACTCCGCCAGGCCCGCAAGGACGCCGAGCTCACCGCATCGGCCGACTCGGTCCGCGCGTATCTCAAGCAGATCGGCAAGGTCGCCCTGCTGAATGCCGAGGAGGAGGTGGAACTCGCCAAGCGCATCGAGGCCGGACTCTTCTCCACTGAGCGCATGCGCCGGATCATGGAGTCGGGAGAGAAGCTCACCGTCGCTCAGCGTCGTGACCTGTCATGGATCTCCCGCGACGGCAACCGCGCCAAGAATCATCTGCTGGAGGCCAACCTCCGCCTGGTCGTGTCCCTCGCGAAGCGCTACACGGGCCGCGGCATGGCGTTCCTGGACCTCATCCAGGAGGGCAATCTCGGCCTGATCCGCGCAGTTGAGAAGTTCGACTACACCAAGGGCTACAAGTTCTCCACGTACGCCACCTGGTGGATCCGTCAGGCCATCACCCGCGCCATGGCCGACCAGGCCCGCACCATCCGCATCCCGGTGCACATGGTCGAGGTCATCAACAAGCTCGGCCGCATCCAGCGCGAGCTGCTCCAGGACCTGGGCCGCGAGCCCACGCCGGAGGAGCTCGCCAAGGAGATGGACATCACGCCGGAGAAGGTGCTGGAGATCCAGCAGTACGCACGTGAGCCGATCTCTCTCGACCAGACGATCGGCGACGAGGGCGACAGCCAGCTCGGTGACTTCATCGAAGACTCCGAGGCCGTCGTGGCCGTCGACGCCGTCAGCTTCACGCTCCTGCAGGATCAGCTTCAGGATGTGCTCGACACGCTCTCCGAACGCGAGGCCGGTGTGGTCCGCCTCCGATTCGGCCTGACTGACGGCCAGCCACGCACACTCGACGAGATCGGCCAGGTGTACGGCGTGACGCGTGAGCGCATTCGCCAGATCGAGTCGAAGACGATGAGCAAGCTGCGGCACCCGAGCCGCTCGCAAGTGCTCCGCGACTACCTCGACTAATCGCACGACAACAAAGTGCCCCGACTCCGCGGAGTCGGGGCACTTCCTGTTGCGCGCTACAGCGTCGCGATCCAGCGGCGGGTGTCCGCCGGGTCTATGACGTCGTCGAGCTCGAACGTCGCGGCGGCACTGAGGGCCCTGCCCCGGCGGTACATCTCGGCGACAAGCGTGTTGTACAGGTCCGCTCGAGCGTCCTCGTCTGTGACGGCCGCCAGTTCTTTGGCGAATCCGAGACGGACCGCCCCTTCGAGGCCCATGCCGCCGATCTCGCCCGTCGGCCAGGCGACGGTGAACTGGGTGGCCCGGAAGCTGCCCGCCGTCATCGCCATCGCGCCGAGCCCGTATCCCTTTCGCAGGATGAACGCGCCCATCGGAACGGTCATTCTCGCGCCGACCGAGAAGAGACGGGAGAAGCGCCGCACGGTGGCTTTCTCCTCCGACTCCGGACCCACCATGAAACCCGGGGTGTCGCAGAACGAGACCACCGGCAGCCCGCGGAGCTGACAGAGTTCCAGGAACTCGGCGAGTTTGTCGGCGCCGTCGGCGTCGATCGCTCCGCCCAGATGGAGTGTGCTGTTGGCGACGAACCCGAACGGTCGGCCCTCCACGCGGAGGAAGCCGGTGACGATGCCCTTCGCATAGTCGGATCGCAGTTCCAGCACTGAGCCGATGTCGGCGACCGAGGCGATGACGGTGTGCACGTCGTAGGCACGCAGCCGGTTCTCCCCGATCGCATGGCGCGCGGCTCTGGCGTCGGGAGCGGTCCACTCGTCGATCGGACCCTGGAAGTACGCGAGCACCTGCCGGGTGAGGCGGACCGCGTGCGCCTCGTCGTCGGCGACGATGTCGACGACCCCGTTGCGACGTTGCACGTCGATCGGTCCGACGGCCTCGGGTGGGTACTCGCCGAGCCCACCACCGGAGATCATCGCGGGCCCACCCATTCCGATCGTGGCGTCTGGAGTCGCGATGATGAGATCACATGCCCCGGCGAGGGCCGCGTTTCCGGCGAAGCACCGTCCGGACACGACGGCGATGGACGGCGCGAGGTCACGGATCTTCGCCATGGACCGGAAGGTCGGGACGTCAAGTCCCGCGACGATGTCGTAGTCGGTGTCGCCCGGACGCCCGCCGCCGCCCTCGGTGAAGAAGACCACGGGCACACTGCGCGACAATGCGACCTCGAGAAGCCGATCGGTCTTCGCGTGGTTGCGCCAGCCCTGTGTTCCGGCGAGAACGGTGTAGTCGTACGACATCACCACGGCAGTCGACCGATCGCGTCCGAACAGATCGGCGCCGATGGTCGCGACACCCCCCACGAGACCGTCGGCCGGAGTCTGCGCGATCAGGTCCTCCTCGGATCGTCTGGCCTTCTGTGCGGCGATCGCGAGCGCGCCGTACTCGACGAAGCTCTCGTCGTCGACAAGGTCGGAGATGTTCTCGCGTGCGGTCCGACGCCCGATACGCCTGCGCTTGGCGACGGCGTCCGGGCGCGCCTCGTCGAGTGTCATGCGATGACGTTCGTCGACTTCGTCGAGATCTGCCCTGCGCCGGTCCATGTCGAGGTCCGCGTCGGCTGCCCGGTCGAGTCCGTCGCCTGCCGCGCGGTAGACGACGAGTGGTGCACCGGTCGACACCGTCCCGCCGACCGCCGACCCCACGCTCACGACCTCGACATCGGTCTCGACGAGCACCTCGTGCTGCATCTTCATCGCTTCGAGCACCGCCAGCGGTGATCCCGCGGGCACCACTGTGCCGACCTCGGCGACGTCGACGACAGTTCCGGTCAGGGGTGCGACCGCCGCCCGCTCGTCGACCGCGAGCTCGAGGTCGACCTCGGCGGCGGGTTCGTCGGTCTCCGGAGCGAGCGAACTGATCCGCCGGTCGAGGTAGCCCGTGTCGACGGGGCCGCTGAGGAACTCGTCGTCGTGGAGGATTGCGCGCAACACTCCGATCGTCGTGCCGGGTCCGTCGATGACGAACTCGGCGAGTGCACGGTCGGCCTTTGCCACCGCCGCCGCCAGGCTCGGCGCGCGCACGATCACCTTGGCCAGCAGGGAGTCGTATCGGGTCGACGTCTCCAGCCCCGGGAGCCCGAACGTGTCGACCCGGACGCCCGGACCGGCAGGTGGGCTGAACGAGGCGAGCAGTCCACCCGTCGGCACCGCAGCGCCGTCGGCTGTCAGGGTCTCCAGGTTCACGCGTGCCTGTACCGCGGCGCCGGTTGCGTGTGCGGGTGTTCCCGTCACCTGGCCGTCGCGTGCGGTGACACCGTCGGAGAGCCCGCAATCGGCGAGGGTTCCTCCCTCGGAGATGACCAGGGCGGCCGCGACCAGGTCCACTCCGGTGACCTCCTCGGTGACCGTGTGCTCCACCTGGATGCGCGGGTTCACCTCGAGGAAGACTGCTCGGTCGGCGGCGACGAGGAACTCGACGGTGGCGAGTCCGGTGAGGCCTGCCGCGGCGCACAGGAGGGCCGCGTCGGAGTGCAGGCGGAGGCGGAATTCGTCCGACAGTGCGGGTGCCGGCGCGATCTCGATGAGTTTCTGTCTGCGACGTTGCACGCTGCAATCGCGGTCGCCGAGCGCCATCACCTCGGCGCCGTCGCCGATCACCTGGACTTCGATGTGCCGTGCTCCGGTCAGGAGCTCTTCGGCGAACACCCTGGGGTCGCCGAACCCGAGCTCTGCTTCAGCGACGGCGCCGCGATAGGCGCGCACCAAGTCAGCGCCTCGAGCGACCTCCCGCATGCCGCGTCCACCGCCGCCCGCGAGGGCCTTGAGCATGACTCCGCCCGGCACTGCCTCCGCGAATGCCTGAATTTCGGACAACTCGACCGCGCCATTCGTTCCGGCCAGGACGTCGAGTCCGCAGTCGACCGCGGCCGCCCGTGCCTGAAGCTTGTCGCCGAACCTGCGGAGTACAGCAGGGCTCGGACCCACGAATCGGATCCCGGCCGCGCCGCACGCCTCGGCGAAGTCCGCGTTCTCGGCGAGGAAGCCGTACCCGGGGTGGATCGCATCGGTCGCCGTCGAGTCGGCGATCCGCAGGAGCGCCTCGATGTCGAGGTACGCGGCCGGCCCTTCGCCCGGCAGTGCAAACGCCTCGTCTGCCGCGGCGACATGCGGAGTCGCCGCGTCGTCGGCAGCATGAACAGCGACCGTGTGCACTCCCCTCTCCTGCGCTGTGCGGATGATGCGCAGGGCAATCTCCCCGCGGTTCGCGATGAGCAGCTTCATTCCGCACCGCCCGACAGAGTCGCCGCCGCGCGTTCGAGGAGGTCGCCTTTCCGAATCTTGCCGGTGGCGGTCATCGGGAGGGCATCAACGATGACGATCTCCGGCACCTTGTAGGTGGCCAGGTTCTCGCGGGCCCACGCGTCCAGCGCGGTTCTGTCGGGGCCGCCGTCGGCGATCACCACAAACGCCACCGGCACCTGCCCCTTGGCAGCGTCCGGACGCGGGACCACCGACACCGCTTCTATCCCGTCGTGCAGTCGCATCAGCGTCTCCACTTCGGATGGGAACACGCTCATGCCGTTGATCTTGATCATCTCCTTGGTGCGCGCGAGGTAGTGCAGTGCACCCCATTCGTCGAAGCGTCCGAGATCGCCGGTCTGCAGCCAGCCGTCGACGAGGGTCGACGCGGTCGCCTCAGGATTGTCGAGGTATCTGGTCATGATCGACGGACTGCGGACGATGATCTGGCCCGTGTCGCCGACTTCCACAGGGATTCCGCGGTCGTCGACGACGAGTATGTCCGTGCCCGGAACCGGGAGGCCGCAGAACACCGGGTCGGCCCGGAGGTCGCGGTCGTCGTTCTGGAAGCCGAGTGTGAAGGTGTCCGCGGTGTGGGTCTCGGTCATCCCGTACGACGCCTCCCGAAGGACGGTGCCGACTTCGTTCCGCCACCGAGCCCTGATGTCTGGGCTCAGTCGGGTGACGAACGAGACCGCGAGTGTTGAGGTCAGCGACGCGAGCGCCGCCGGATCGAGGTCGGGAAGCTCAAGAATCTCGAGGTAGTTGTCGACAGTCGCGACAAGGTCGGTGACGCGGTTGTCCCGGATCGCGTCGACGACGACGGCTGCGTCCCAGCGGCTCAGGAGAACCACTCGCTGCCCGTTGATCAGCGACTTCAGGATGCCGAAGTCCTCGCCCGCGATCCAGAAGACAGGCAGGAAGTTCAGCGGGACGCTGTCGGGCTCCCCGATCTGCTGACCGGAGGCGAGGGTCGCGGTAGCCGCGGTGTAGGCCATGTGCCGTTGTGTGTGCTCACATCCCTTGGGCATCCCGGTGGTGCCGCCGGTGTAGTTGAGGGCGGCGAGCGCGTCGGGATCGGCCGGACGGATCGGCGCGCGCTGGGCCGCCATCATGTCGGCCCAGTCCCGGCCGAGATCAGGACTCAGGAGTTCGTCGACCGCGGTTGTCGCCACGACCCGAACCGAGGTGTCGGCGCGGACTCCGTCGACGAGGTCACGCTGATCAGGAGAGGTCAGCAGCACCGCCACATCTGCGTCTACGAGCTCATGACGCAGTTCGAATGCCTTGAACATCGGATTGATCGGCACGTGCACCGCACCGAGTTTGAGTGTTCCGAGCATCGCGATGAGGAACTGCGGGCAGTTGGTCAGGTGCACGCCCACACGATCTCCCGGCATGACGCCGACGGATGAGAGCCAGCCCGCGAAACGGTCGGACGCCTCGTTGTACTCCGCGTACGTGATGTCGTGACCATAGAACGAGATCGCGACCGAGTCGGGACGCGTCGCCGCCCAATGGCGCAAGTGGTCGACCATCGTCGCCCGACCTGCCGGGTAGACGATCTCCCTCCCCACCTCCTCCGGCCAGTTCGTGATCTGCAACGCGGTGATCTCCGCGAGTGCGGCGTCAAGGGCATCGGACATGTGGGCTCCCTGTCGGGTGGTGTCGAGTGGGTGTCAGCCGTCCTGAACTCCGATGAGTCGTTCGGTGACGGCGATGATGTCGAGGATGAACTGCTCTTTGTGCGCGTCGTCGGCGCCGACGGCCCGTTTTGCACCGTGATGGATCGCGTGTCCGATGATCTGCACGAGACGTTCGGGTTCGAGAGTCGGGGCGATGACTCCCGGCGGAAGATTTCGCAGGTAGGTCGCGTACCTGCTCGTCCGCTCCTCGCTGCCTGCGTTCCATATCTCGGCGACCGCGGGATCGATGGTCGCGCTCATGTCGATCAGTGCGACGAGACCTCCCATGGACGCGATCGCATCGACGTATGCGCGGGTTGTCGCAGCGAGAATCTCACGTGTGGTCGCGTTCTCGAGCCCGGCGAGACTCTGGGTCTCCGACAACTGGTCCGACACTTGCGCAACGAGAGCCATGAAGATCTCGTCCTTCGAGCGGAAGTACGCATAAAACGTCGGACGCGACGTGTGCGCGCGGCTCGCGATCATCTCCACGGTCACCGCGGCGTAGCCGAATTCGTCGAAGCAGTCGGCTGCGGCGTCGAGCAGTTGGGTACGGCGTGCGGCCCCGGCGTCCTTGCGACTGGCCCGCGCACGCTCTTGAGCGTTACTCACGGTGACAGTCTGCTGTGCCATCGTCGGCCTTTCAAGGACGCCGGGCACGATACGGCGTCAGGCCGAGGCGGGTAGGCCCGGAACTGCCACCGGATCGTTGCGGACGGCTTCGGTGTTGGTCTCCGGGAGGCGCCACGCGCAGTACATCGTGACGACCGCCATCGCGGCGAGGTACAGCGACACACCCGCGGTCGACGCGGTCTCGGCGATGATCCAGGTCATCAGAAGCGGCGCCACGCCGGACACGGCCACGGCGGCGAGCTGGTAACCGAGCGATGCACCCGAGTACCGCAGTCGAGGTTCGAACAGTTCGGCCATGAATGCCGCGAGCGGACCGTAGGTGAGCGACTGTCCGCAGCTGCTGATCAGCATCGCGAAGAACAGCAGCACGCCCGAGGCGGTGTTGGCGAGCCAGAAGAACGGGAACGCCCACAGCAGCAGCACTCCTCCGCCGAGGATGATCAGCGGACGTCGACCGACGCGGTCCGACACTTTGCCCGCCCACATGACGGCGAACGGCATGATCAGCGATACGGCCATCACAGCCGTCAGAACGGTGTTGCGGTCCATGCCGAGGCCGTTCTCGTCGGGCGACTTGGTGGCGTAGGCGAGGAAGCCCGCGATGGCGACGTAGAACGCCGAGTTGGTGGCCGCGAGGAGTCCGGCGCCGAGCACGATCTTGCGCCAGTGGAAGCGAACGGCCTCCGACAGCGGCGCCTGTGCGACCTGCTCGCCGTCACCGCGCTTGGCTTCGGCCTCGGCCTGCAGAGCCCGGAACTCGGGTGAGTCCTCAACCTTGAAATGGATGTAGAGCACGACGGGGATCAGTGCTGCACTCGCCCAGAACGGGATGCGCCAGCCCCAACTGAGGAACGCGGCGTCGGAGACGAGGCTGTTGACGACGATCATCGAGAGGTTGCCGAGGACCAGTCCGAGCGGCACCCCCATCTGGCCGAACGTCCCCGCGAAGCCGCGGCGCTTGGGACCTGCGGACTCGGTGAGCAGCAGAACGATCCCGCCCCACTGGCCACCGCACGCGAGGCCCTGGATGAACCGGAGAGTCACCAGCAGGATCGGCGCGGCCGAACCGATCGCCGCCGCCGACGGCAGGCACCCGATGAGGAAGGTCGCCAGACCCATCGAGATGAGGCAGATGAGGACCATCGGTTTGCGGCCGATCTTGTCGCCGTAGTGTCCGGCGAGGATGCCGCCGAGCGGCCTGGCGATGAAGCCGATCGCGAACGTGCTGAACGCGAGCAGGGTGCCGACGAGTGCGGATGCGTCCGGGAAGAAGACCTTCGGGAACACCAGCGCTGCGGCGGTGCCGTAGACGAAGAAGTCGTACCACTCGATGGAACTGCCGAACAGTCCTGCAGCGAGCAGTTTCCGGTGAGCGGAGCGGTCGGTCGCCCCCACTCCCGTCGTCGTCGAGACGGACTCTGTCATTGATCTCCTCCAACTGTGAATGCGTGACCTCTGTCACGATTTTGCTTTACATTGACGTCAACGTCAATGGATTTGGCTGAAAAACTGCCCCGTCGCCGAGGAACTCTCGGGACGAGGCGGGCGCGCCGTCGTCAGCTCACGACGTGCGCAGTTCTCGTTTCAAGATCTTGCCGGTTGCCCCCTTGGGCAGTTCGGTCACGAACACCACCGAACGCGGGTACTTGTAGGCCGCCAGCTGGCCCTTCGAGAAGGCGATCAGGTCGGCCTCGGAGAGGTCTGCTCCGTCGCGCACGGCGACGTAGGCGACCACCTCCTCCCCTAGCCGGTCGTCGGGTGCGCCGATCACGGCGGCCTCGACGACGTCGGGGTGGGAGTACAGGACCTCTTCGATCTCGCGGGGATACACGTTGTACCCGCCGCGGACGATCATGTCCTTGAGCCTGTCGACGACGAAGTAGTAGCCCTCGTTGTCGCGATATCCGAGATCACCGGTGTGCAGCCATCCGTTGCGCAGAGCGTCGGCGGTCGCATCCGGCCTCTTGTAATACCCCTTCATGATGTTGTGGCCGCGGACCAGGAGCTGCCCGACGTTGTCGGAACCCGCGGGGAGCGAGTTCCCCTCGTCGTCGATCACCTTCATCTCGACTCCCCACACGGGCTTGCCGATCGAGAGCACCTTCCGTTCGGTGGCGCTGACATTGAACGTCGTGGTGCTCGCCGTCTCCGACAGACCGTAGCCCTCGAGGACGACAAGCCCGGTGAATTTCGCCTCGACCGCTTTGATCACCTCTCCGGGGATGGACGCGCCACCGGACACCGCCGCCCGCAGTGTCGACAGGTCGCGTCCGGTCGCATCCGCTTCGGCGAGTGCCACGTACATCGTCGGCACCCCGGCGAAAACCGTCGCCCGTCGCCGCTCGATCTCGTCGAGGACAGCCGTCGCGTCGAACCGCGGCAGCAGCGCGACCGACGCACCCCAGCGTGTGGTCGCGTTCAGCACACTCGACAGGCCGAAGACGTGGAACAGCGGAAGCACTCCGATCGACACGTCCGACGCCGTCATGCCGAACAGTTCCGGGGCCACCGTGCAGTTCATGTAGAGCTGGTAGTGGGTCAGCTCTGCGCCCTTGGGCCGACCCGTGGTGCCGGAAGTGTAGAGCAGCACCGCGGTGTCGTCCGCCGATGTCGGATGCAGGTCGTCGAACGGATCGGCGTCGAGAAGACTGTCGAACGCCACCGAGCCGTCCGGGAGCTCCGGACCGAGCGGGACCACAACGACGTCGGAGACGCCCGCTTCCGCCGCCCCCTCGACGGCCCCCGCCAGGGAGAACACCGAGGTGATCAGCAGCCGAGTGTCGCTGTCGTCCAGGTGATAGGCCATCTCGCGCGCAGTGAACAACGGGTTCAGCGGGACCATGGTGAGACCGGCCCGCAGAATGCCGAAGTATGCGTACACGAACTCGGGGACGTTGGGCACCTGGACGGCGACCTTGTCGCCGGGCCGCAGGCCGCGCTCACGCAACGCGGTCGCGACACGACGCGACCGGTCGTCGACCTCGCCGTAGGTGATCGTCGTCTCGCCTTGGTACAGCATCGGCGCGGACGGCGCCGCCGTCACCGACTCCTGCAGCATGATCGCCAGGTTGAATGACATGTCTTCTCCTTTCGTCGGTGAACGTCAGGCCGGGACGTCGGCCAGGTCGGCGAGTGCGGCGCGGTGCCGTCCAGGGGTTCCGAAGGCGATCTGATCTGCCTTCGCCCGCTTCAGATACAGGTGAGCGGGGTGCTCCCACGTCATGCCGATACCTCCGTGCAGCTGCACCGCCTCCTCCGCGGCTCGTACCGCGTGATCGCCGTTGTATGCGGCCGCGACCGCGCTCATCAGCGCCGCCTCCTCATGATCAACGCCGAGGTCGGTTGCAGTCACGGCGGCCGCTCGGGCGATCGCCGATGCCTGTTCGGTATCGGCGTACAGATCGGCGAGCCGATGCTTTATCGCCTGGAACCCTCCAACAACGCGTCCGAACTGGCGACGCTGCTGCAGGTAACCAACTGTTTCGGTCACGCACCAGCGGGCTACCCCCGCCTGCTCGGACGCGAGGAGTGCCGCACCGAGCCGCAGGCCGGCGCGGGCCGCCGAGTCCGCGTCGTCGGTGATCCGGCGACCTGGCGCAGCGTCGAACGTCACGTCGGAGACCGGCCGGGTCATGTCGAGCGACACGACCGACGCGACCACGGCGTCGGTCCGGTCGACGGCGTAGAGGGCACCGTCCGAGCCGGGGACGATGAGCACCGTCGCGGCTTCCGCGCCTGCGACCGACCGCACAGTCCCGGTGAGACCGCCCTCCCCGACCTCCACCGCCGGGACGGTCGAGTACGGATCAGCCGACAACGGGACTGCAAGAGCTGCGACGACCGACCCGTCCGCCAGACCAGGCAGCAAGACAGTGTCACCTGACTCCTGAAGGACCGTGGTCGCGACGACGGCGCTGGTCAGCATGGGGGTGCGGACGGGCAGTGCGCCCAACTCCTCGAGGACGACCGACGCCACCGCCGGGGTCGCGCCTGCCCCGCCGAACTCCTCACCGATCAGGAGTCCGGCGAGTCCGAGGCCCGTCATCTCCGACCAGAAGTCGGGCAGTTTCACGCCGTCGTACGCGGCGATCAACTGATCGACGCCGACACGGCGGGACAGCAGATCGCGGACCGCTGCACGCAGATCCTCCTCCACCTCGTCGAGCAGCAGCGTCGGCACGTAGTCAGTGCGGTCGATGGGGTCGATGGGGTCGGTCATTTCGCGACGTCCTTCCAGGGGATGTCCTTGTCGACGCGGTGTTCCGGCGGCAAGCCGAGCACTCGTTCGGCGACGATGTTCCGCAGGATCTCCGATGTCCCGCCTTCGATCGAATTGCCTTTGGCACGCAGGTAGCGGTACCCGGCGTCGCGCCCGAAGAAGTCGACGCGGTCGGGTCGCACCATCGTCCAGTCCGAGTAGCGCAGTCCGTCGGCGCCGAGGATCTCCAGTTCCAGCCCGGACAGTTGCTGGTTGATGCGGGCGAACGACAGCTTCATCGCCGCGCCTTCCGGTCCGGGCTGGCCGGACGCGAGCTTCTGGCCCAGCCGGACGCCCGTCACCCTGGCGACCTCGGAATCGACCCACAGCTTCAAGAGGTCGTCGTGAAGGTCCGGGGTGCGTAGGTCGGGGCGGTCTCGCCACGTCCGCGCGACGACGCCGATCATCCCGTCCTCACGACGTGCGGCGCGGCCGCCGATCGCGACTCGCTCATTGTTCAGCGTGGCGTTGGCGACCTCCCATCCCTGGCCGACGGCTCCGAGCCGACGGCTGTCGGGAATCCGGACGTCGGAGAGGAACACCTCGTTGAACTCGGCTTCGCCGGTGATCTGGCGGAGTGGGCGGACGTCGACGCCGGGGTCGGTCATGTCGCACAGGAAGTACGTGAGTCCCCGATGCTTGGGCAGGTCGCCGTCGGTACGGGCGACGAGGATCGCCATTGCGGCGTTGTGTGCGCCAGAGGTCCACACCTTCTGCCCGTTGACGACCCAGTCGTCGCCGTCACGGACGGCCCGCGTCGCGACGGCCGCGAGATCGGATCCGGCACCGGGCTCACTGAAGAGCTGGCACCAGATCTCCTCACCCGTCCACAACGGCCTGAGGAATCGATCAACCTGTTCCGGCGTCCCGTACCGCAGGATGGTCGGCGCTGCCATGCCGAGACCGATCCCGTTCACTTCGCTGCGGTTGCCGGGTGACCCCGCCTCCGCGAACAGTCGCTCCACCTCGGGCTGCAGGGACCTCGACAGATCGAGCCCACCGCGTCCCACCGGGTAGTTCACCCACGCCAGACCCGCGTCGTACCGGGCTCGGAGCCACTCGAGCGGCTCCGTCGCGGCGGGATCGTGGTCGGCGAGAAACTTTCGGACCAGAGTGCTGACGTCATCGGTCATCACACACCTCCCTCGTAGACGACCCGTCCGACGGTCACTCCGTCGGCCAGCCGCTGGAGGCCGTCCGGGACGTCGGCGAGCGCAAGCCGCTCGCTGACCAGGGGCGCGATGGCTCCAGCGTCGGCGAGGCGGGTGAGCTCTGTGTGGCATTCACCCACCAGCCCGGGGGCCATCTTGTTGTAGAGACCCCAGTGGAGGCCGACGATCGAGTAGTTCTTGATGAGTGCGTGGTTGAGAGCGGTCTCGGTGATCGCTCCGCCTGCGAAGCCGATCACCAGGATTCGGCCCTCGAAGGCGATGCACTTGGTCGACCGCAGGTAGGTGTCGCCGCCCACGGGATCGTAGATCACATCGGCACCACGGCCACCCGTCTCGGCCTTGACGACCTCGACGAAGTCCTGAGTGTGTCGGTCGACGACGACGTCCGCGCCGAGTCTCCTGGCGACGTCGGCCTTCGCCTCTCCCCCGACGACTCCGATGACACGCGCCCCTGCGGCTTTGCCCAGTTGAATGGCGGCGCTGCCGACACCACCGGCCGCAGCATGGACGAGCAGGGTCTCCCCCGGCTGAATGTTCGCGCGGCGATGCAGGCCGAACCATCCGGTCTGGTAGCCGATGAACAGCGACGAAGCCTGCGCATCGTCCAATGAGGCGGGGGCGGGGAACGTCTCGGCCGCCGACATCAGCGCGTATTCGCCGAAGCCGCCGTACGGCAGCACCGCACCACCGAGCACCCGGTCGCCGACTGCGAAGCCGTCGACGCCGTCGCCGAGTGCGGTGATCTCACCGCACAGTTCCACGCCGGGCGTGAACGGGAGCTCCGGACGCACCTGGTACAGCCCCCGGCACATCAGGACGTCGGGGAAGTTCGCCGCCGACGCGAGGACGCGGACTGTCACCTGGCCGCGTCCCGGAGCGGGGGTGTCGATCTCGACCGCTTCGAGGACCGCGGACGGTTCGCCGAGGCTTGTCGCGTGCCATGCCTTCACTGCTTGTCTCCTTGTGAGGTCGCATCGTCCAGCCGCTGCTGGAGCTTGTTCATTCCGGCGAGCCACTTGTCGGTCTTGGCGGCTCGCACCTGGTAGTAGCCGGCCACTTCGGCGTGCGGCAGGATGAGGAAATCGTCACCCTGGAGAGCCTTCTCGACGGTTGCCGCGACGTCGTCGACGGTCAGCGCGACGTCGTGACTGAGCAGTTCCTCGAGCTCGCCCGACTGTGCGAGCATGCGAGTCTGCACACCCTGCGGGCAGATCGCCTGCACCACGACTCCACGGTGGCGGTACGTGGTGGACAGCCATTCGGCGAATGCGACTGCGCCATGCTTGGTGACCGAGTAGGCGGGCGCGCCGAGCATGGTGAGCAGGCCCGCCGCGGAGGCCGTGACGACAAAGCGCCCTCCCCCACGTTCGATCCACTCCGGAACCAGGCGACGCGCGGCGTGCACGTGAGCGAGCACGTTGACGTTCCACGACAGGTCCCAATCCGCGTCGGTCGCGTCGAGTCCCCGACCTCGGTCGACGCCGGCGTTGGCGAACCATGCGTCGATCGGGCCGTACGAAGTTCGCGCGGCGGCGATGAGTGCGTCCACCCCCTCCTGCGACGCGGCGTCGCCGGGTGCCGCGAGTGCGGTGCCGCCTGCCGCGACGATCTCGTCGACCGTCCGTTGCGCGCCGTCGGCGTCCAGATCGGCGACCACAACACGTGCGCCCCTGCGTGCCATCGACCTTGCGAGTCCGGCGCCGATTCCGTTGCCCGCACCCGTCACGACAACGGTGGAGCCTGCGGGTTCGAAGCCGGGCATCAGGCGCCACCGCCCAGGGTGACGCCTCCGTCGATGACGAGTGTCTGGCCGGTCATCCAGCCCGCGTCGTTCGAGAGCAGGAAGGCGACGACCGAACCGATGTCGTCGGGCTCGCCGAGCCTCTTGAGCGGGTAGGCCTGCGAGACCTCGTCCTCTCGCCCCTCGTAGAGCGCGGTCGCGAACTTGGTCTTGACAACCGCCGGAGCCACTGCGTTGACCCGGATGTGCGGGCCGAGTTCCCAGGCGAGCTCTTCGGTCAAGTGGATGACCGCGGCCTTAGACACTCCGTAGAACGCGATGCCGGGCGCGGGACGGAGGCCGGCGACCGATGCGACGTTGACGATCGCGCCGCCGTGCTCGGCCTGCCACGCGGCGTTGACCGCTTGGGTCCAGCGAAGCGCGGAGATGACGTTGACGTCCATGATCTTGCGGGCGGCCTCGGGGTCGATCTGCATGATCGGGCCGTACACCGGATTGATCCCGGTGTTGTTGACCAGGAGGTCGGCGCTGCCGAATGCCTCGATCGTCTTCGCGACGGTGTCGGCCTGATGATCGGGATCGTCGGCGCGGCCTGCGACGGCGAGTGCAACATCGGAGCCTCCCAGGCGCGCAACGGCCTCGTCCAGTGCGTCCTGCTTGCGTGCGGTGATCGTGACCTTGGCGCCCTCGGCGACGAGCCGTTCGGCGATCGCCAGTCCGATGCCGCGACTGGCGCCGGTGACGATGGCGGACTGTCCCTTGAAACGCTGGGGATCGATCTGAACCACGGATAGCCTCCTGAAGTGAACACGGTGGATTACTAAGCGCTTGCTTAGTGTTACGATTCACAATGCCTGACACTGAGATGTTCGTCAACTGTTCTTCAGAACTAGACCCGTCTCACACCGCAGGCGAGACCATCGAGAGGATTCCCGTGCCCGACGAACCGTCCGCATCCCGAGCCGAGACCACTCGCGGCCGACTCCTCGCCGCAGCCCTGGAAGCCTTCTCCGAACGCGGGTTCCACGCGACGACGACCCGCGACATCGCGTCGACCGCCGGGATGAGCTCAGCAGCCGTCTACGTCCACTACCGGTCGAAGGAAGAGCTGCTCTACGAGTTGTCCCACAGCGGGCACGTCGCCACCATCGCGATGATCAACGACGCCGACGACCCGGACGCCGACCCGGCGACCCGGCTCGCCTCGGTGATGCGCGCGTTCAGCGAACACCATGCCAAGGGCCACACCAGCGCTCGAATCGTGAACTACGAGCTCACGGCGCTCGAACCCGATCATCTGCGAGAGATCCTGACACTCCGCCGCGAGATCACCCGCCGCGTCCGATCCATCGTCGACGCGGGTGCCGAATCGGGGCAGTTCGACGTCGACGATCCGCAGAGCACCACGAACACCCTCCTGTCCATGGGCATCGACATCGCGCGCTGGTATCGCGAGGACGGCCACCTCTCTCCCACCGAACTCGGCGACTTCTACGCGAGGACCAGTCTGCGCGTCGTCGGTGCGGGCGGATGATCTCGGCTGACCCGATGATCTGCGACACACCCGGGACCACCGGGAACAAATAGGTGGCCCCGTACGTCTGACAAGGTGTAGCAATGATGCACCGACCAGGTACGTCAATGATGAGACGGAGGAAGCCATGCCAGACATCGCAACGCCCGACACTGTCGTCTCCACCCCGCTGACACTCGCTGATCGCTGCGATCGGTGCAGCGCGGCGGCCAAGGTGCGCGCTGAGCTCCCCACCGGAGGCGAGCTCCTGTTCTGCCGCCACCACTACAACGACCACGAAGCCCGCCTCGTTGAGCTCGGCGCCGTGGTGACCATCGAAGCCTGATCCGGGGCGAGCACCCACAACAGACCAGAGGCGAGCCGATCGGCTCGCCTCTGGTCTGTGCTGTCGCGGTGTGCGCTACCAGCTTCGCAGAGCGGCGATGCGTTCGCGGAGCTGGTCGCCGGTGGCCATCGCGGTCGGCGGGCCGCCGAGGCGTTCACGAAGATCGTTGTGGATCTGGCCGTGCGGTTTGCCGGTGCGCTGGTTGTGCAGTGCAACGAGGGTGTTGAGTTCCTTGCGCAACGCGAGAAGATTCTCACTGGTCCGCTCGTTCGCGTTCGGCGCGGCCTTCGCCGCCTCCTCGTCGCGCGGACGGGACGACCGATTCGTCACCTGCTGAGCCTGCCGCTGTTGCAGGAGTGTGCGAACCTGGTCCGCGTCGAGGAGTCCGGGCAGGCCGAGGTAGTCCGACTCCTCCTCGGAGCCGACGAACGTCGACGTCCCGAAGGACGAGCCGTCGTAGATCACCTGATCGAGCTCGGCGTCGGCGTGCAACGACTGAAACGCCTTCTCCTCCTCACCCGGCTCATCCTTGCGCTTGTTGGCGTCGGTGAGCATCGCGTCCTCGAGCCCGTCCGACTCACGGTGCGGCTTGCCGAGGACGTGATCACGTTCTGCTTCCAACTCGCTCGCCAGTTGCAGCAGAACCGGGACGGACGGCAAGAAGACGCTCGCCGTCTCACCGGGCCTGCGCGAACGCACAAAACGACCGATCGCCTGCGCGAAGTAGAGCGGGGTGGACGCGTTGGTCGCGTAGACGCCGACCGACAGGCGCGGCACGTCGACGCCTTCGGACACCATGCGGACCGCGACCATCCACTCGTCGGTCGAGTTCGAGAACTCCTCGATGCGCGACGACGACTTCGGGTCGTCCGAGAGCACCACTGTCGGCTTCTTCCCCGTGATGGAGAGGAGCAGGTCGGCGTAGTCGCGGGCATTCTGCTGGTCGGTGGCGATCACCAGGCCGCCGGCGTCGGGCACACCCGACTCCCGCAGGCGCACGAGTCGTCGGTGCGCCGCGGTGAACACCGCGTAGATCCAATCGCCGTGTGGATCGAGTGCCGTCCGCCACGCGCGTGCGGTCTGTTCTTGAGACAGCGGTTCGCCGAGTCGCGCGGTGAACTCCTCACCCGCGCTGGTCCGCCAGCTCGCCTCACCCGAATAGGCGAGGAACACGACGGGACGGACCACGCCGTCACGCAACGCCTCGGAGTATCCGTACGTGCTGTCGGCCTTCGACCGCTGGCCGCCCCCGGGCTCGGGCTCGTAGGTCACGAACGGAATCGGCGAATCGTCCGACCGGAACGGGGTACCCGTCAGGGCCAGACGCCGCGTGGCGTCGCCGAAGGCCTCCCGGATCCCGTCACCCCACGACTTCGCGTCACCGCCGTGGTGGATCTCGTCGAGAATCACCAGCGTCTTGTACTGCTCGGTGCGCACCCGATGCCGATACGGGTGCGCGGCCACCTGCGCGTACGTGAGAACGACGCCGTCGAAGTCTGAACTCGTCGAGCCGGTCGAGTTGGAGAAGTTCGGATCGAGCGCGATCCCGTTGCGGGCCGCGGACGCCGCCCACTGATGCTTGAGGTGTTCGGTCGGCGCCACGACGGTGATGCGCTCCACCGTGCGGTCCGCCAGCAGTTCCGACGCGACGCGCAGGCCGAATGTGGTCTTGCCCGCACCGGGCGTGGCGACGGCGAGGTAGTCCGTCGGGTTCGACGTCAGGTAGCGAGTGAGGGCCCGTCGCTGCCATGCGCGAAGCGGTGCCCCCGAGACGATTCTGCGGTCAGTGTCGACATCGGTACTGGTCACCTTGCTCCTGTGGCTCGACTGTGGCTCGTCGTGCAGTCTCCCCCGCACCCGACCCGACGATTCTACCCGCCTCGCGGACTCGGTTCGCCACGCCAGGAAACCGGGTCGGTGATCGACCAGGCGACCCGCATCGGCCATGCTTGACACATCAACACCCACGGCACGTACCCCAGCGACGACGCCGCCGAGCTTCCACCGCCGGAGCCCGAGCAGGCGCGACGGCCGGTATTCCGGAGCATTCCACGGCTGCTGTGGCGCACCATCGTCAAGTCGTGGGACGACTCCATCATCGGATGGGCCGCCCAGGCGGCCTTCTGGCAGGCGCTGTCACTGCCGCCGCTCCTGCTCGGAGTGCTCGGCAGTATCGGCTACGTAGCCGGGTGGTTCGGCCCGGACACCGTCCAGGTCGTCACTGAACGGATTCTCTCGTTCGCCGACCGCACATTCACCCCGCAAGTCGTGAACGACCTGATCCAGCCGACAGTCGAGAACGTCCTGGGTCGAGGACGGGTCACGATCATGTCCGTCGGCTTCATCCTGTCACTGTGGGCGGGTTCGTCCGCGATGTCGTGCTTCGTCTCGTCGATCGTCCACGCGCACGGTCAGCACGACGTCCGGAATCCGGTGTGGCAGCGCATCTTCGCGCTCATCATCTATCTGTTCTTCCTGGTGATGGCGATCCTCGTGCTGCCACTGGTGGCCCTGGGGCCGACATATCTGCGGAACATCGTCCCCGCGTCATGGGGACCGGCGATCAGCGACCTGATCGACTGGCTGTACTTCCCTTTTGTCGGCCTCCTGCTGATCGGAGCCCTGTCGGCGCTGTACCGCTTCGCTCTGCCCAATCCGCTGCCGCGCAGGCGACTGGTGCCCGGCGCGATCCTCGCGGGCGTAGGGTTCTGGCTGACTTCGTACGTGCTCCGCTTCTACCTCACCGCGGTCACCGACGCCGGGTACACGTACGGCGCGCTGGCGACGCCGATCGCGTTCCTGCTGTTCACGTACTTCCT
This sequence comes from Gordonia sp. PDNC005, assembly GCF_016919385.1. Lineage (NCBI taxonomy): Bacteria > Bacillati > Actinomycetota > Actinomycetes > Mycobacteriales > Gordoniaceae > Gordonia > Gordonia sp. PDNC005. The sequence continues at coordinate 1,472,583 of NZ_CP070351.1, read as the reverse complement.
CGGCTTCGCGATCGTGGCGGGCGCCGAGCTCAACTCAGTGATTCAGGAGTTCTGGCCTGCGAGGGAGGACGGGGCCGTCGTCCGGCATTGGGTCACGTCGCAGACCACCGAGCTGACCGACACTCTGCGGAACCGCGCCGTCGGGCGGCGCGGTTCCCCGGATTGACCGGCTGATTCGCAGCGTCTTTGTTACTTCTTCATCTTCTCGTAGACCTTCTTGCACTTCTCACACACCGGCGAGCCGGGCTTGGCCGCCTTCGTCACCGGAAAGGTCTCACCGCACAGGGCAACGACGTGAGTGCCCATGACGGCGCTCTCGGCCATCTTGTCCTTCTTCACGTAGTGGAAGACCTTGGGAGTGTCGTCGTCCTGCTCGGTCCGTTCATCGATATCGGGCCGTTCAATCGTCTGCGTTGCCATACAGCCATTGTTACGCACTGTGGAAGGATCGGGGTATGGCGCGCGACGAATCCGACCCCACGACATTCTTGATCACCGGCGCCGACGATGACCTCGAGGCGGTGTACCGGGCCCGCAAACGGCGTTACCTCATCATGATGTCGATCCGTGTTCCCGCGCTGATCATCGCTGCGATCGTGTACTCGATGACGCAGAACGGGTGGATCGCGTTGGCCATCATCGTCGTGTCGATTCCGATCCCCTGGATCGCCGTTCTGCGGGCCAACGACCGCGAACCCCGCAAACGCGGCGAGGTTCCGACATACCACTACGGCGGCGGGTACACCGTCGGGCAGGCCGAGTTGGCCGCCGAACCGTCCCGCGACCGTTTCACCGACGACGATCACCCGGTGATCGACGCCGAGATCGAGGCTCCGGATCAGTCCGGGGACACAGCAGGCGGGAACACAGCAGACGGACAGGACTCAGCACGATGATCGAACTCAAGACTCCAGCCGAAGTCGAGAAGATGGCCACGACCGGCCGCTTCGTGGCCCAGGTCCTCGACGATCTAGCACGCCGAGCCGAACCGGGCGTCAACTTGCTCGACCTTGAGCAGCGCGCACGAAAGATGGTCGCCGACCGCGGAGCCGTCAGCTGCTACTGGGACTACGCGCCGTCGTTCGGGAGCGGCCCGTTCGGCAACGTGATCTGCCTGTCGGTCAACGACGCAGTCCTGCACGGCCTGCCCCGCGACCACGTGCTCGCCCCCGGCGACGTGTTGACTCTCGACTTCGCGGTCTCGATCGACGGGTGGGTGGCCGACGCCGCCCGCACGGTACGCGTGGGCGTAGAGGACGATCCGACACACCCCGACGCCCGGCTCATCGCATCGACCGAACGAGCGCTCGCGGCAGCGATCGCCGAGATGGTTCCGGGCCACCGACTCGGTGACGTGTCCTGCGCGATCGGCGAGGTCGCCGACGCCGAGGGATACCGAGTGAACACCCAGTTCGGCGGACACGGTCTCGGTCGGACGATGCACGAGGATCCGCACGTCCCCAACCTCGGCCGTCGCGGCAAAGGCCCGCTCCTCCGTCCCGGAGCGACGCTTGCGCTCGAGCCGTGGTGGGCGATCGGAACCGAACGGCTCGTCGCCGATCCGGACGGCTGGACCCTGCGGTCGGCCGACGGGTCGATGACGGCGCACTCCGAGCACACGGTCGCGGTCACCGACGACGGCCCACGGATCCTCACGACCCTCGACTGACCCGCCAGGCGGTCATCCGGCTGACGGTCCGTGCGGCGTCGGGAAGCGTGCGAGTCAACGCCGATGCCAGGTCGTCGCGCTCGCAGGACGCCCACACGTCGACCCGGACGTCCGAGTCGTGTGCGACGTCGAGGACCGTCGCCCATCGTGCAAGGGGGTCGACGCCGTCCGGGATGTCGACTCCGACGATCACCCAGTGATCGAACCGTTCGGCGAGCTGCAGGTAGTCCGCAGCAGCGGTCGGCGCCTCGCACAGAGCTGCGAAATCCATCCAGGCAGTCCGGCCGTCAGTGCCCGACAGGCGAACAGCTCTCGCGGGCGCACTCCACGTGCCGACCGGTGGCGGCCCAGGCGCCGCCCCGACGATCCACTGGCCGCCGCGGAATCCCGACGTGCCGCCACCTGCCCGCAGGTCACGTGTTCCACCGACGTCGACCATCGTGAACACCTCGTCGATGAACGCGACCGTCGGCTCGAAGCCGACGTGAAAGAGCGGGTTCGGCATCTGCTCTGCCGGAGTTCGGTTGGACGTGACGATCACTCTGATCTCGCGTGACGTCAGAGCCCGCAGAATCCGATCCAGGAACACGCCGTCTGCCGGATCGTGCACGGCGAACTCGTCGAGGCACAGCACGTCCACCCCGCGTAGCACGTCGTCCAGTCCGCCACGCCATCCGCCGTTCCTGTCGATCGCCGCATGGATATCGGCGAAGAACTCGTGGACGTGACGGCGACGCACGGTCGTCCCGGTGGCGGAGACGACGCAGATGAACCAGTCGACGACCTGCGTCTTCCCCCGACCGGGCGGTCCGCACAGATACAGATGCGCGTCGCCGGCCAGCGCCTCCGCCGCGGCGGACTGAGCGTCGGTCAGTCTCATTCCGGCACGCGACGCCTCCCGTGTGATCCCGTCGACGATCGTGTCTGCGGACATCACCGTCGTGCGCGCCCGCCGCCGCAGTCGCGATCTCGCGATGGTGAATCCGTTCATGGCCGAGACTCTACGTTCATAGAGTCTGGTTGGATGGCAGACGTGCCCGACCTCACTCGGCGCGACGCAATATGCGACGCCGCCCTCGAACTGGCCGCTGACGGCGGCAACCGCGCGGTGACCCACAGCGGCGTCGATCGGCTCCTCGAACTGCCCACCGGGTCGACCTCGTACTACTTCCGCACCCGTCGAGCACTCCTCGACGGCGCCGTTCGGCGTCTCACCGATCAGTCCCGCGCCGCGTTCGCCGCCCTCGCCCCGGCCTATCCCGCCGAGGCCGTCGGCGCCTACCTGCACACCCTCGTGACCGATCGGAGTCGCGACGTGCGCGCGAGATTCGCATTGGCCTCCGACACCTCACACGACCACGAGCTTCGGAACGACCTCGCGCACTGTCTCTTCTCCCGTGACGGCGCAACCGCGCTGTTCGCTTCTCTCGGCTCCCCCACACCGGCGGCCGACGCCGCCGACCTGCTGGTCTTCTGTGAGGGAATCGCGGCGTCGCATCTGTTCGGCGCGACGCCGACACCGGCCGAATTGACCGCAGCGGTTCGTCGACGTTTCGGCCTGTAGAAGGTCTCAGAGACTTCTCAGGGACCTCGGGAACCTTTCGTCGACCGAACACGTTGAACCTCGTGAACGCACACGAACAGCGCACACTTGGAGGTCGTATGTCTCGCACGACGATTGCACGCCCCACTGCAGTTCCCGCCGCCCGGACCCGCCCGGCACTGACAGAGCAGGATCTCGACGCTCAGTCACCATCCGCCGACCTGGTCCGCGTCTACCTGAACGGCATCGGCCGCACGGCCCTGCTGAACGCCGAGCAGGAGGTTGAGCTCGCCAAGCAGATCGAAGCAGGTCTGTACGCGAAACACCTCCTTGCAACCAAGAAGCGCCTGACGGCCGCCAAGAAGCGCGATCTGAACATCATCGCTCGCGAGGGCGACGCCGCGCGTGCCCATCTGCTCGAGGCCAATCTCCGCCTCGTCGTCTCGCTCGCCAAGCGCTACACGGGCCGCGGCATGCCGCTCCTGGACCTCATCCAGGAAGGCAACCTCGGTCTGATCCGCGCGGCCGAGAAGTTCGACTACGCGAAGGGCTTCAAGTTCTCGACGTACGCCACCTGGTGGATTCGTCAGGCGATCAGTCGCGGCATGGCGGACCAGAGCCGCACGATCCGCCTGCCCGTCCACCTCGTGGAGCAGGTCAACAAGCTCGCCCGCATCCGTCGTGAACTGCACCAGCAGCTCGGACGCGAAGCGACCGACGACGAATTGGCCGCGGAGTCGGGCATCCCCGCTGAGAAGATCGCCGACCTGATGGATCACAGCCGGGACCCGGTGAGCCTGGACATGCCCGTGGGATCCGATGAGGAGGCGCCGCTCGGCGACTTCATCGAAGACTCCGAGGCGACGTCGGCAGAGACCGTCGTGATCGCCAATCTGCTCCACTCGGACATCCGGTTGGTGCTCGGCACCCTCGACGAACGTGAGCAGGCGGTCATCACGATGCGCTTCGGACTCGACGACGGCCAGCCGCGCACACTCGACCAGATCGGCCGTGCGTTCGGGCTGTCACGCGAGCGCGTCCGGCAGATCGAGCGCGACGTGATGGGCAAGCTGCGCCAGGGCGACCGGGCGGACAAGCTGCGCGCATACGCGAGCTGATCCGCCCGGGTACGTACTCCTACCCGAGCCGCCTCGGCCCGGTGTCCGCGAGAGTGGGCACCGGGCCGACGCGTATCCAGGCCCCCAACACCGCGATGCCGTCCGCCGACGCGAGGACCGGGTCGCATCGCACACTGCGGATCTCCGGCACCGCGTCGACCAGCGCCGAAACTCGCAGCAGCAGGTCCACGAGGTGCTCGGTGTCGACGGCGTCGTCCACCGGCCCACCTTCCAACAGCATCGCGGCCTGCGGCTCCACGACCAGCTCTCGCGCGTCCGCCTCGGTCAACGGCACGGCCCGGTAGCCACGATCGCCGAGGACGTCGAACAGGCGACCCGACAACCCGAAACTGAGGAGCGGGCCGAAGGAGGCGTTGTCGGTCACCGAGATCGACGTGCCCAAGCCCTTGGGCGCCATCTTCTGCACATGTAGCACCGTGTCACCGGTCAGCGCCTGCAGCTCGGCGAACGCGGTCAGGACGCTTGTGGCATCGGGCAGGTCGAGCCGTGCGCCTTCTCGGTCCACTCGGCCGACCCAGGACTTCGACGTCGCCTTCACTGCGACCGGGAAGCCGAACTCACGTGCGGCGGCCGACGCCTCCTGCATCGTGCGGACCTCGCGGAACGGCACCACGTTGATGCCGAAGTAGGCGAGCACTCGCGCCGACTCGACACGGGTGAGCTCGCGCGGGCCGTCGGCCATCGCCTCGCGGACGAACGACCGGGCGTCCTCGGCCGCAGCACCCTCGAACGTTCGAACCTGCGACGGCGGACGCGACCTCCAGGCGGAGTACTTCCACGCGTGCGCGAGCGCATTCGCAGCGCGTTCCGGTGTCGAGTACGACGGGATCGAACCGCGCACGGGCATCCCGTCAGGACCTGAGCGGGATAACCCCGGCGGCACACCCTCCACCGCGAGGAAGGTCGTGACCACCGGCTTCGCGGGCACGTCTCCCCCGTCCGCGGGCCGCACCGCCTCCATCAGACCGTGTGCGTAGTCGGCTGCGTCGACCGCGACCGGCGGCACGAACACCACGATCACCGCATCAACGGACGTGTCGTTCATCGCGACGGCGACGGCCGCTGACAGATCCGGCTGCGTCACCGCGGGACCGAGATCGACCATGGCCACGACGTCGAGTCCGGAGGCGCGCGCCGTGTTCGCGGCCAAGGACGCGATGACCGACGAGTTGCCGATGATCGCCGTTCGAGGGCCGGCCGGCAGCGGCTGGTAGGCGAGGATCGCCCCACAGTCGAACAGCTCGGTCAGCGTCTCAACCTGGATCACCCCGGCCTGGCCGAGCACCATGTGTGCGATGGCGTCGTCGCGACCGGCTTCACGGGTCCGTGCCGCCCGGCTCTGCGTCATCGCGCCGCGTCCGGACTTGATCGCGACGATCGGCTTCGACGCCGCCACACGTCGGGCGATTCGGCTGAACTTGCGCGGGTTTCCGAAACTCTCCAGGTAGAGCAGCACAACGTCGGTGCGCTCATCGGTGTCCCAGAATTGCAGCACGTCGTTGCCCGACACGTCGGCACGGTTTCCCGCCGACACGAACGTCGACAGGCCGAGCCCACGATGGGCGGCGGTGTCGAGGATCGCGATGCCCAATGCGCCCGACTGGCAGAAGAAGCCGACCCGACCCGGGCCGGGGACGCGGGGTGCGAGGGTCGCGTTGAGCGCGATGTCGAGGTCCGCGTTGATGACTCCGAGCGCGTTCGGCCCCACCAACCGCATCCCGTGGGCGCGGACCCGCTCGGCGAGGCGGCGTTCGGACTCCAGCCCGGCCTCGCCGCTCTCACCGAATCCCGCCGACACCACGACCAGCGTCCGGACGCCCTTGGCGAGACAGTCGCTGAGCACGTCGTCCATGCCCGCGGCGGGGACGGCGACCACGGCGAGGTCGACCGGATCGGGAATGGCGCGGACACTAGGGTACGACCTGATGCCACGCACCGACGGCGGGGCGGGTCGCGGTTCGCGGACCGGCCTGCGATGAGTCGGCGCCGCGAACCTGGAGACGTGCTGCTCCGGCACGGGTTCCTTGTCGACCGTTGCGCCGGGGCCGTTCACCGGGAACACGGGCCCGGTGAAACCGCCCGCGATGATGTTCGCGAGCAGGACGTTGCCGACCTTCTTGGTGTCCGTCGACGCGCCGATCACCGCGATGGACTGCGGATGAAGGAGATTGGCGATGCTCCGCGCCTCCGACGCGCGTTCCCGAGCGTTGCGCACCGATGTGAGAGCTTCGCTCGGGTCGATCAGGAACTCAACGTGCACCGTGCTTCCGTCGAATGCACGGCTCACCTGGTATCCGGCGTCGCGGAACACCGCGACCATGTTCGGGTTCTCCGAGAGCACTTCAGCCTCGAAGCGAGTGAATCCGTGTTCGGCTGCTGCGCCGGCGAGATGCTCGAGCAGGATCGGCCCGAGGCCACGCCCCTGATGATGGTCCGCCACGACGAACGCGACTTCGGCGGATTCCGGTTTGCCGTCGGCCGCCAGTCCTTCGTAGACACCCATCGCGATGATCTCGTCACCGAGGAGGGCCAGGAAGGCGGCGCGGTTCTTGTAGTCGACGGTGGTCATGCGGACCACCTCGCGTGGCGGCAACGTCGGGGTGGGTCCGAAGTAGCGGAGGTACCGCGTGCGCTCACTCAACCCGTTGTGAAACTCGACGAGGGCGTCGGCGTCGGCGGGGACGATCGGTCGGAGGTGAACGACGCCGCCGTCCGAGGCCAGTACGTCGGCGACCCAGTGGCGGGGGTATTCGGTGTCAGTCACGGGGGTCCTCCGGGTCGAGGCCGTGCAGCGGAAACACGGCGCGGCGGGTGGCGAGGATCGCCTTGTCGGTCTGTCGTTGGGCGTTCTCGGAGATGCCGTCCGGAGGTGGCGCGCCGGTGTCGCCGTCCCACGGCACGTAGGCGAGGTCGCCGCCGTCGCCCATCGTCGACTCGGGCGGACGCGAATAGTCGGGGTGGACGGCCTGCTCGGCCGCGGCGGCCTCGGCGAGCCACTCGGCGCCGATCGGCGTCGTCGGGTCGACGTCACGGCCGAGCGCCATGCCGATCAGATGTGTCCAGGCGCGCGGCACCACGTTGATCACGCCGTATCCGCCGCCGCCGACGGCGAGCCATCGCCCGTCGCAGTACTTGTCCGCGAGGTCTCGCAGGGCACGCATGGCAGATGCCTGGCCGTCGACGGTGAGAGCCAGATCGGTGAGCGGGTCAGCGACGTGAGAGTCCACACCCGCCTGTGTGACGATGATCTGCGGCTTGAACGACGCGATCATCGCCGGGACGACGGCGTGGAACGCCCGAAGCCACAACCGGTCGGTGACGCCGGGCATGAGGCCGAGGTTCACCGATGCGCCCTCCGCGTGTCCGTCGCCGATCTCGGTGGTCCATCCGGTGCCCGGCCAGAGCGTCGCCGGGTGCTGGTGGACGGAAACGGTCATGACGCGCGGGTCGCTGTAGAACTGGTGCTGGACGCCGTCGCCGTGATGGGCGTCGATGTCGACGTACGCGATCCGGTCGTATCCCTGCGCCAGCAGCCACTCGATGGCGATCGAGCAGTCGTTGTAGATGCAGAAGCCCGCCGCGTGACCCGGCATGGCGTGATGCATGCCGCCTCCGATGTTCACCGCACGAGTCACCGCCCCCGAGGTGATCGCTTGCGCTGCGGCGAGAGTGCCACCGACCAGCATCGATCCTGCCTCGTGCATCGATTCGAACACCGGGTTGTCGTCGTTGCCCAGCCCGAAGAGTCGCTGCAACAGCGCATTGTTGGACGCGGTGGCCCCCGACCCGACGGCACGCACCGCGTCGATGTACGACTGCGTGTGGACGGTCGAGAGGATCGTGTCGTCGACCGGGAGCGGTTCGGCGGGATCGACGTCGTCGAGCAGGCCGAGGCTCCGCGACAGCGACATCGTCAACGCGAGCCGGATCGGGCTCATCGGGTGGGTGTACGCCCACTTGTAGTCGAGGAAATGATCACTCCAGATGATCGCGGCATTCACCCCGACCACGCTATAGGTTGTCCCCGCACGCATGTGGCCGACACTCGCCGAATCGAGTGACCCGACCGGTAGTCAACGCAGCCCGATCACTTTGGGTAACCTGAGAGTTCAGCGAAAGGACCATGGCTGCCGTGAACGATCTTGTCGACACCACCGAGATGTACCTGCGGACGATCTACGACCTCGAAGAGGAGGGAATCGTCCCCCTCCGCGCACGCATCGCAGAACGTTTGGAGCAGAGCGGCCCGACCGTGTCGCAGACTGTTGCGCGCATGGAACGCGACGGGCTGGTGCGAGTCGCCGGCGATCGCCACCTCGAACTGACTCCGGCAGGCCGTTCCCTCGCCGTCTCAGTGATGCGCAAGCATCGCCTCGCCGAGCGTCTGCTCGTCGACGTCATCGGCATGCCGTGGGAAGAGGTCCACGACGAGGCATGCCGCTGGGAGCATGTGATGAGCGAGAACGTCGAGCGACGCCTCCTGGCCGTCCTGGACAACCCGACCACATCGCCCTACGGCAACCCGATTCCCGGCCTCGAAGAGCTCGGCGTGCAGCCGACACCGGATTCGGGCGACACAGTGGTCCGCCTCGTCGACCTGCCTGAGGGCGAGTCCGCGGTGATCGTGCGACGGATGTCCGAGCACGCGCAGGCCGATCCCGAGTTGATCGCCGACCTTCGCGAGGCCGGTGTGGTCCCGAATGCTCGCGTGAGTGCAACTGTCGGACCGCGAGCCGTCATCATCAGCACGCCCGGCCACGAGGGCCTCACGCTGTCGTCGGAGATGGCGCACGCGATTTTCGTCGTCCCCGCCTGACCGTCGTCCCCGCCTGACCGTCATCCTGCGGCACTGTAGGTCGCGGGCGGGATCTGAACCCCGAGGCGGCGTGCGAGATCGAACGACAGGTCGGCGAGCCCGTCGAGGTCCCGTGGACGCATCCCGTTGAGAAGTGCCGTGTCGAGCAGGTTGGCGAGTGCGTACGACGGATCCGCCGCATGCGCCGCCTCGAACGCGACGGACGCCATGGCCCCCGATCCCTCCATGTAGTGCAGGTATCCGAGGAGGGTGGCGGCGGCCGCGCGCGGCGTCCCGGAGAGTCGTCTCGTGAGGTCGAGCCACATTTCTTCAGCCGCTTCGCGGTGGACCGTGAGGCACAGGCCGAGGAGTGCGTCTCGAACGTGGACCGAGCTCAACGCATCGGCCAACGCGTCCACCCGGGCGCACGGCATGGTTTCGCAGCGACCCGCCGAGCGAGCCAGGACGGTCGCGTACACGAGCGCGAGCCGATCTGCGTCGGTGCTGGTCGACGGACCGTGAGCCGGGATCGGAGCGCCCGCACGACAAGTGTCCGAGTCGTCACAATGCGGCGCCGACGCGAGAAGGTCGGTCATCTCCGAGCGACGACGAAGGATGCCGCGTCCGTGCTCTACTGCCTTCGCCAACGCCACCGGTGAGCACTGAGGGTCACTGAGCACACCCTACTCGGCGATGTCGATCGGAAACATCGCGAACGGTGCCGCCGACCGCCACACTGTTCGCCACGCCGCCCCTTCTGACATGTCCCCGACGGCGAAAGCAGCCGTCACTCCCCCGGCGGGCCGGAGCGCGCGGTGCAGTTCGCGGAACAGGTGTGTGAACGCCGGATGGTCTGGCGGGAAGCGGTCGTCGACTGCGACCGCGATGACATTCGCCGTGCCGTAGTCAGCACCGAGATCGGCGAGCTGGGCGAACACCTTCTTGAGGGCCGCGGGCGGTCGTCCGCCGCGAGTCCACAACAGATCGTGCCGCATCGTAGCGGTGACCTGTGATTGAGCGTCGAAGCACATCAGGACGATGGACCGTTCCGGCACGAACCCGAACAGCGCCGGAATGGCAGCGAGAAGCGGATCGGGGTCGGCGACGGTGGTTGAGCCCTGGATACGAGTGGTGATGGTGATCTTCATGCGCTCACTGTGCGCCCGGAATCACCTCGTCGACGGCGGCGAGGGCCATCTGTGGACGACTGATTCGATTGTCCACAGATTCACCTGCGGTGATGCCCCGCCTCGGGGGACGTGCGCTTGGTCAGTCGCCGAACGCGGCTGCGGACGCGGCCTCGAAGAGCGTGCGCGTCGCAGCCTCCTCGTCGGCGGACAGCGACGCCGACGGATACCGGTTCTGGACGTACAGCCGGGTCGAGCCCTCCTGTCGGACCAGCTCGTACACGTGGGCGTACGCGGTTCCGTTGGTGATCAGGTCGCGGCGGTTGACGATCGTCTCCGTCGACGTGTCGACAGTGGTCGTCACGGTTGTGCCGACGGTGCCGCCGAGTCGGAACGTCTCACAAATGCCGTCGACGAAGTCGGCCCGGCTGTCGGACGCGCGTGCGACCATAACGGTCAGCGTGCCGCCTGCTGGGCCGCCGGGGCCCACCACGACGTGTGCGCTGCCGACGTCAACCGGCGCCGGGGTGCACTCCTGGGGATCGTTCGCCACGCGCAGCGGGCGGAACGTGATGTCGGCGATCGCTCCGGGCACTCCGGACTCGGGAACCGCGGTCGCAGGGCCGTACGGGAACGCGGACACCTCAACCACCTTCGTCGAGAGATCGGGTTCGCGGACGGCGCCGCCGTCCACACCACACGCGGTCACGCCGGCCAGCACGGCCATCGCAACAACACCACACTTCACTCCAGTCACAACCTGCACGCCCCTCACTGTGCCACGTCTGCCACCTGCGGGGAATGGTCGCATCGGAAACCGTGTTGAAGCGCATGACTCCCGTACGGGACAATGGAAACTCTTGTGGTGCACTCGACGCACCATCGTCAAGGAAGGGGCAACCGTGGACGACAACTCGATGGAGCCGCGTTCGCTGTACGAGCTCGAATTCCCTGCACCCGCCGTCTCCGGCGCCGAGGGCGACGGCCCGGTGCTGATCCACGCGCTCGAGGGCTACGCCGACGCCGGGCACGCCGTTGCGCTCGCCGCATCGCACCTGCGCGACGCCCTCGACACCGAACTCGTCGCGACGTTCAACACGGACGAGCTGATCGACTACCGGTCACGTCGACCGATGATCTCGTTCTCCGGCACTCAGTTCGACGGCATCACCATGCCGAAGCTGACCATGCACGCCGTCAAGGACAATGCGGGCGTTCCATTCCTGCTGCTGGAGGGCCCCGAGCCCGACCTGCGGTGGGACCGGTTCACCGAAGCGCTCGCCGCCCTGGCAGAGCACTTCGGAGTCTCCCAGGTCGTCGGTCTCAACTCGATCCCGATGGCCGTCCCCCACACCCGGCCCGCGTCGGTCACCGCGCATGGCACCGACAAGGACGCGCTCGCCGACCTCAACAAGTGGGGCAACCCGTTGAAGCTGCCCGCGAGCGCGTCGATGCTGCTCGAACTCCGGCTCGGCGAGGCGGGCTACCGCACCGCGGGACTGTCCGCGCATGTGCCGCACTACCTGGCACAGACGAACTATCCGGCCGCCGCCGCGTCGCTGGTCGAGAACATCGGCGTCGTCACCGGTCTGGACCTGCCGATCGCCGCGCTGACCAACGCGGCCGCCGAAGTGCGTAAGCAGATCGACGGCGAAGTCGAGGGCAACGAGGAGATCTCGTCGGTCGTCGCCGCACTCGAGAACCAGTACGACGCCTACATGAGATCGCAGGAGGAGCAGGCCTCTCTCCTCGCGCCGGACGAATCCATGCCCACCGGCGACGAACTCGGCGCCGAGTTCGAGAAGTTCCTCGCCGAACACGCCGCCGAGTTCGGCGACCCGGATGAAGGACGTGATCAGGTCTGATCGACCAGACCCCCACCACACCTGAACCGCTGCAGCCCACCGAGAACGAGGACCTCGCGTTCGAGAGGTTCTCCGACTGGTGGGCTGCTCGCGGTATCGACATGTACCCGCATCAGGAGGAGTCGCTCCTGGAGCTCGTGTCGGGCAGCAACGTCATTCTGGCGACGCCGACGGGCTCGGGAAAGTCGCTCGTGGCGTCCGGAGCGATCTACTTCGCACGGTGCCGCGGGCAGCGCGCGTACTACACGGCACCCATCAAAGCCCTGGTCAGCGAGAAGTTCTTTGATCTGTGCGAGCAGTTCGGCGCGGAGAACGTCGGGCTGGCGACCGGCGACGCCTCGGTCAACTCCGATGCGCCGATCGTCTGCGCGACCGCTGAGATCGTGGCCAACATCGCCCTTCGTGAGGGTCCCGAGAGCGACATCGGTGTGCTCGTGGCCGACGAATTCCATTACTACGGCGAGTCCGACCGCGGGTGGGCGTGGCAGGTGCCGTTGATCGAACTCCCGAACACACAGTTCCTCCTCATGTCCGCGACTCTGGGCGACACGTCGTTCTTCGTCGACGACTTGACCAAGCGCACCGGTCGGGCAACAGTGCCCGTCACGGGTGTGGAGCGGCCGGTGCCGTTGGAACACCGGTACGCTATGACTCCGATCCACGAGACCATCGAAGAACTCGTCTCCGTAGGCCGTGCACCGGTGTACGTCGTTCACTTCACCCAGCAGCAGGCGGTGGAACGCGGGCAGGCGCTGCTGTCGGCCAAACTGTGCACCAAGGAGGAGAAGGCCGCGATCGTCGAGGCGATCGGTGACTTCGCGTTCAGCACCGGATTCGGCGGCACCCTCAGCAAGCTTCTGCGCTCGGGCATCGGTGTGCACCACGCGGGCATGCTCCCCCGGTACCGCCGCCTCGTCGAACGCCTCGCACAGGCCGGACTCCTCAAGGTCGTCGCCGGCACAGACACCCTCGGGGTCGGGATCAACGTTCCGATCCGCACCGTGTTGTTCGCCGGCCTCACCAAATACGACGGCAACCGGGTCCGACGCCTGCGAGCCCGCGAGTTCCATCAGATCGCCGGACGCGCAGGACGCGCCGGGTACGACACCGTCGGATACGTCGTGGCCCAGGCGCCCGATCACGACGTCGAGAACGCCCGTGCGCTCGCCAAAGCCGGCGACGATCCGAAGAAGCTGAAGAAGATGGTGCGACGCAAAGCACCGGAGGGCTTCGTGAGCTGGGGTGAGCAGACGTTCACCACCCTGATCGACGCTCCGGACGAAGAGATGCGCTCCCATTTCCGGATGACGACCGCCATGCTCATGGAGGTCATGGAGCGGCCAGGCGACTGCTTCGCCGCACTCCGTCATCTGCTCGAGGAGAACCACGAACCGCGCAACCGTCAGTTGCGCCACATCAAGCACACGATCGCGCTCTACCGTGACCTGTGCGAGACGGGCATCGTCACCAGACTCGACAGTCCCGCGCCCGACGGCAAGAACGTGGAGCTGTCGGTCGATCTGCCGGAGAACTTCGCACTCACCAACCCGCTGTCGGCCTTCGCCGTCGCGGCGTTCGAGCTTCTCGACAAGGAATCCTCGACCTACACACTCGACGTAGTGTCCGTTGTCGAGAGCATCCTCGAGGATCCCCGTCCCGTGCTCATCGCCCAGCGCAAGGCGGCCCGTGATGCGGCGATCGCCGAGATGAAGGCCGACGGCATCGAGTACGAGGAGCGGATGGAGCGCCTCGAGGAGATCACCTGGCCGCAGCCGCTCGCCGAGGAGATCGGTTTCGCGTACGAGGTCTACAAGCGGGGCCACCCGTGGCTCGCAGGCTCGACACCGTCGTGCAAATCCGTCCTTCGACACATGCGCGAACGGTCGATGACATTCGCCGAGTTGATCTCCCAGTTCGGCCTGGCCCGCAGCGAAGGTGTTGTACTGCGGTACTTGACGGATTGCTACCGAGCGTTGTCGAACGGTCTGCCGATGTCGGCCGTCACCGACGAGATCGAAGACCTCACCGACGAACTCGGTGCGCTCATCCGCGGGGTGGACTCCAGCCTGCTCGACGAGTGGGCCGAGCTCACGGGTGCGCAGGTCTGACGGGAACGGTGACGTCACCGCTCTGGGCAACGAGCTCGGTGATGTCGGCCGCCAAGGCGCGGTACGCGTCGGCACGTCCCGACGACTGTCGGTAGACCAGGCCGATCCGGCGGCCGGGTCGCGGCCGCGCGAACTCCGCGACGGCGAGTGCACCGGCGGCGGTCTCCACCGCTACCGACGTCTTCGGTATCAGCGTGACGCCGAGTCCGCCTTCGACACACTGCACGGCCGTGGTCAGCGACGCGGCACGCGTCTGCTGAAGATCGGGCTGTACGCCTGCGCTCTGACACACGTCGAGGGCCTGGTCCCGCATGCAGTGGCCTTCGTCGAGCAGCAGCAACGGCAGGTCGGCGAGCAGCTGCGGTGACAGCCGTTTACGCCCCGCGAGCGGATGATCAGCAGGCAGCGCCAACAGGAAGTCCTCGTCGTACATCGTGACCTCGCCCAACGTCGCGACACCGGTCGGCAACGCGAGCACCGCGGCGTCGAGAGTCCCGTCACGCAGTTGTCCGAGCAGCCGATCCGTCTGGTCCTCTATCACCATCAGGTCGAGAGACGGACGCCTCGACGCCAGTCCCCTCAGCACTCGCGGCAGGATGTACGGCGCGATGGTCGGAATGAATCCGAGGCGCAGCCGACCCACGAGCGGATCCAGATCCCCTGCCGCGTCGAGCAGAAAGTCGTCGACCGCGTCACAGGCGGCGATGGCCGCGGGGAGCAGCCGCGCACCCTCGGGAGTGAGCATCACTCGTCGTGTTGTGCGTTCCACCAGCTGGAGTCCGAGGCCCGCTTCGAGACCCGCGAGGGCCTGGGACAGTGAGGGTTGACTCACACCGAGATCCGTTGCTGCCGTTCCGAAGTGGAGCTTCTTCGCGACGGCGACGAAGGCGCGGAGTCCGCCGATCGACGGCTGATAGCTTTGATTGACCATGCCTATCAGTATAGTGCGTGTCATCACGTTTACTTTCTAACCGTTTAGGGGCACACTGGAGGCGAGCCCGAGCGACGGTCACCCCGGCACGCTCGCGGCGGATCGATTCTCATCGCACCCCTTTCAACGAAAACAGGAGTACGTGTCATGGCATTGCTGACCATCGGCGACCAGTTCCCGGCCTACAACTTGACCGCAGTCATCGGCGGCGACCTCTCGAAGGTCGACGCGCAGCAGCCCGACGACTACTTCACCACCGTCACCTCGGACGACTACGCGGGCAAGTGGCGCGTCGTCTTCTTCTGGCCGAAGGACTTCACCTTCGTCTGCCCCACCGAGATCGCCGCCTTCGGCAAGCTCAACGACGAGTTCGCGGACCGCGACACCCAGGTCCTCGGCGCCTCGGTCGACAACGAGTTCGTCCATTTCCAGTGGCGTGCACAGCACGAGGACCTCAAGACCCTTCCCTTCCCGATGCTCTCGGACCTCAAGCGTGAGCTCGCCGAGGCCGCAGGCGTCCTGAACGCCGACGGTGTCGCCGATCGCGCGACCTTCATCGTCGACCCGAACAACGAGGTCCAGTTCGTCTCCGTGACCGCCGGATCCGTCGGTCGCAACGTCGACGAGGTCCTCCGTGTCCTCGACGCCCTGCAGTCGGACGAGCTGTGCGCCTGCAACTGGAAGAAGGGTGACCCCACCATCAACGCCGGCGAACTGATGACCGCCTGATGAGCATCGACAACCTGAAGAGCGCTCTCCCCGAGTTCGCCAAGGATCTGAAGCTCAACCTCGGCTCGATCAGCCGCACCACCGTGCTGACCGAGGAGCAGTTGTGGGGCACACTGCTGGCCACCGCCGCAGCCACCCGCAATGCGACCGTCCTCAAGGAGATCTCCGACGAGGCCGCCGACACCCTGTCCGCGGAGGCGTACAACGCCGCCCTCGGCGCGGCGTCGATCATGGGCATGAACAACGTGTTCTACCGCGGTCGTGGATTCCTCGGCGGCAAGTACGACGACCTGCGTCCCGGACTGCGGATGAACATCATCGGCAACCCCGGCGTCGACAAGTCGACGTTCGAGCTGTGGTCGCTCGCCGTCTCGGCCATCAACGGCTGCGAGCACTGCGTCGGCGCACACGAGAACGTCGTCCGTGAAGCGGGCGTCGACCGTGAAGCCGTCCTCGAAGCTCTCAAGGTCGCGTCGATCGTCGCAGGCGTCGGCCAGGCGATCGGCATCGCCGAGACCCTCGCGTAACGCCGCATTCAGCTGCACACACCGGTGCCCCGTCGATCAGTCGACGGGGCACCGGTGTTTTGTCAGTCGTGTGTCTTCTCAGTCGCGGTCTGCGCCGATGTCGCCTCCCGCGCCGTGCCAGTCCGCGATGTCCTCCGAGCTCGCCCAGCGGGTGAAAGTCGGCGACTGCGGCCAGCCGTCCGGGACGTCCTGCCATTGCTCCTGCCTCCCGTACGGCAGCAGGTCGAGCAGCCCGAACACCGAGGAGATCTGTTCGACGCCACGGCTGAACGTCTGCCATTGATGGAACACCCGATCGCCGGCGCGGACAAATGTATTGAGGGCGAAGCCTCCGCCCGCCGGAGCCCCGACGTCTGCGCCGAAGTCCGTCCCCGCACACGAATACCAGGACATCCGGTTGCCCGTCGCCTGTTTGTAGGCGACGAGCTCGTCGATCGGTCCGTTGCTCACGATGACGAACCGCGCGTCGTACGCGTCCAGCCCTTCGAGGCGGACGAATTGCGAGGTGAACCCGGTGCACCCGGAACACTGCCACTGTGCGCCGTCGGCCCACATGTGGTTGTACACGACCAACTGGGAGCGGCCGCCGAAGACACCGGCGAGAGAGACCTTCGAACCGTCCTCGGCGGTGAGCACGTATTCGGGGAGCTCAACAACCGGCATGCGCCTGCGTTGCGCCGCGATGGCGTCGAGTTCACGGGTGGCGGCCTTCTCTCGCTCGCGTAGGCGCTCGACGTCGACCTGCCACGCCTGTCGATCCACAACCGGCGGAATCGGATTCTCCGGACATGAGTCCTCCAAGTGTCGCGATGGTCAGCAGAATCCACGGTAGGCCGCCACAGCGGGCCCGGTCATCGAATGAGCGAACCCCTCCGCTCGCGATTCTCGCGTGCGGAGGGGTTCGTCTTCGTTCAGGTGGGCGACCGCCGTCAGGCGGCGGCCACCTCCTCGGTCCTGAATGAAACCATTGTCTGGACCACCTCCTTTCCCTTGACGAAGACGACGCTACGCCCGGGCCCGGAGGGGCCGCAACGGGTTTTCTACAGTTCTTTCAGTGCCGCGGCGAAACGGTCGGCGAGCTCGCCGACCTCGTCGGTCGTCATGACGAACGCAGGCGAGATCTGCAGCGCGCCCTGGCCGGCCGCACGGCCGCTCACACCGTGCTCACGGAGCTTGCCGATGGCGGCCATCGCCTTCGCCGGGTCAGCCAGCTGGACCGCGGTCACCGCACCGAGACCCGTTCGGACCTCGGCGACCGAATCGAGCTCGGCGAGCGGCGTGAACGCCTGCGCGAGATCGGATTCGAGGCGGTTCGCGCCGTCGAGCAGGTTCTCGCGCTCGATGATGTCCAGGTTCGCCAGTGCAGCGGCGGCCGACGCGTTGTGGCCACCGTAGGTGTAACCGTGGCGGAACCAGGTTCCACCGGCGAAGAAGGGCTCAGCCACGCGGGGCGACACGATGAGGGCGCCCATCGGGACGTAACCGCTGGTCAGACCCTTCGCGGTGGTGATCATGTCGGGCTGCAGATCGAAGCGGGCCGACGCGAACCACGCACCGCCGCCGATACGGCCGAAACCGGTGACGACTTCGTCGACGATGAACAGGATGTCGTGCTCACGGCAGATGTCGCGCACCTCGGCCAGGTAGCCGTCCGGCGGCAGGTACACGCCGCCGGCACCGATGATCGGTTCGACGAAGAACGCCGCGATCTTGTCCGCGCCGATGCGCTCGATGAGGCCGAGGAGGCTCTTCGCATCGTCCCAGTCGACGGTCTCGGTGTCGGGGATGATCTCGCCGTAGCCCTCGGCGTTGAGCGGGATGCCGGCAAGCGAGGTGCCCGCCGCATGCATGCCGTGGTACGCCTTGGTGCGTCCGACCGCGATGGTCTTGCCGGGCTTCCCCTGCTCCACCCAATAGCGACGAGCGAGCTTGTAGGCGCTGTCGACGGAATCGGAGCCACCGAGGGTGAACATGACCTTCGACCCCTCGACCGGGGCGATGGCGGCTACGCGATCGGCCAATTCGATCGTCACATCGGACGCGAGGTCGCCGAAGTTCGAGTAGTGCGCGATCGTCGAGAGCTGCTTCGCAACCGCCTCGGCCACCTCGGTACGACCGTGGCCGATGTTGGTGAACCAGAGGCCCGCCGTGGCGTCGAGGTATTCGTTGCCCTTGTCGTCGTAGATGCGCGTGCCGTCACCTCGGGTGACGACGAACGGACCGCTCGCCGTGACCGCGCCCATGTCTGCAAAACCGTGCCAGAGTGAACCCATGCGTCAAATATCGCACGAGGCGACCGATCGCCGCCCGTCGGTACCGTGAATCCCATGATCATCTGGGTCAACGGCGCATTCGGGTCCGGGAAGACGCACACTGTCCACGAACTGCATCGCAGGCACGGACGGGGTCACATCGCAGATCCCGAGATACTCGGTTACGCGATGCACAAGATGCTGCCTGCGTTCGCACGCACCGACTTCCAAGACCTGCCTCAGTGGCGAGCGGGCGTCGCCGACACTCTCCAGCAGTCGGCTGCCGCAGGTGACGAGCCGGTCTTCGTGCCGATGACAGTCGTCGACCCTCGGTACTTCGATCAGACGGTGGCCGAACTCCGTCGCCGCGGGATCGACGTCCACCACTACGCGCTCATCGCGAGTCGAGAGACGCTCGAACGCCGCCTGGCCTCACGGGTGTCGACGCTCGGCGCTCGGCTTCTCGGCCGAGACGAGTCGTGGGCTCACGCTCAGATCGACCGATGTCGGACTGCGCTCGCCGACGATTCATTCGGTGTGCACGTCGAGACCGACGATCTCACACTCGACGAGGTCGTCGAAGCCATCGCAGCGGACGTCGGCCTGCCACTGACGCGGAACCGGCTGTCACGACCGGCCGCGGCGGTCCGTCGAGCTGAGGTCGCCGTACGGCACATTCGCTTCTGACCTGCCACGTCAGGCGCTCGGCGCCTGTCCCTCGGCCAGTTCGGCGAGCCGATCGACAGACGCGGCGAGCTTGTCTACCGTCGTCGCCTTCGCGCGCGCCTGCCGGGTGGTGTCGTGCAGTTCCGTCCAGTCGTACGTGTGCGTCACGACGGCGCCACCGTCGGTCGGCGTCACCTCCCACCGCCAGAGGTGCCCGGGACGCGGTGCGTCCACCGGAGACGGCTGCCATGCGACGAGCCGCCCCTCGGTGAACTCGACGACGTGATTGCGGCGCACGTCGCCGGTCGTCAGAACGGTGTCGAAGGTGTCGCCGACGGCATGGATTCGCTGGCCGGGGGCCGCACTCCGCAGATTGTCGTTGCCGTCCCATTCCGGTTGGCGTGTCGGATCGGCGATGAGGTCGAAGATGACCTCGGTTGGAGCGGCAACCGTTCGCTGGGCGGAGATCACGCGTCGTGAGTCATTCGTCATGACCGACACCTCACCAGTCACGCGACGGCATGGCAACGGTTCGACCCAGCACGCACGTAGGATTGACGGATCATGTCGTCGACGCTGACCATCACTTATCCGCCCGAGCTGCCCGTCAGCGCCTGCCGCGAGGACATCGCCGAAGCGATCCGTGATCACCAAGTGGTGGTGATCGCCGGCGAGACGGGATCGGGCAAGACCACTCAACTCCCGAAGATCTGCCTGGAGATGGGGCGAACGTCCATCGGCCACACGCAGCCGCGGCGCATCGCAGCGACGTCGGTGGCGCGGCGCATCGCCGACGAACTGCAGACAGAGATCGGCGACGCAGTCGGCTACCAGGTGCGGTTCTCCGACAAGAGTTCGAAGAACACACAGATCAAGGTGATGACCGACGGCATCCTCCTGCGTGAGATCACGACCGACCCGCTACTTCGTCGATACGACACGCTGATCATCGATGAGGCTCACGAACGCAGCCTCAACATCGACTTCCTGCTCGGATATCTGAAGCAGCTCCTACCTCGCAGGCCCGACCTGAAGCTGGTCATCACGTCGGCGACTATCGAACCCGATCGATTCGCCAAACACTTCGCGGGGCCGGACGACGCGGTCCCCATCATCGAGGTCTCCGGCCGGACGTATCCCGTCGAGGTGCGCTATCGCCCCCTCGCGACCGACGACGAGGACCACGCCGACCTCGACCAGATCGCCGCTATCGAGGCCGCCGTCCGAGAACTGTGGTCCGGCGGAAACGGCGACATCCTGGTGTTCCTCCCGACCGAGCGCGACATCCGGGAGACCGCGGACACGCTCGGCCGACGACCCGACGTGGAGGTCGTCCCCCTGTACGCCCGGCTCTCGGTCGCGGAGCAGCACAAGGTGTTCAGCCCGTCTGACGGCCGTCGCATCGTGTTGGCGACCAACGTCGCCGAGACATCGTTGACCGTGCCGGGAATCCGCTACGTCATCGATTCGGGAACCGCACGCATCTCCAGGTACTCGACGCGGACGAAGGTCACGCGGCTCCCCATCGAGAAGGTGTCGCAAGCGAGCGCTCGTCAACGCGCCGGACGCTGCGGTCGTGTCGCCCCGGGCGTGTGCATTCGCCTATACGCCGAGGACGACTTCGACGCACGCCCCGAGTACACCGATCCCGAGATCCTCCGCAGCAACCTCGCCGCCGTCATCCTGTCCATGCTGTCGCTGAAACTCGGCGACATCGCCGATTTCCCGTTCGTTCAGCCGCCCGAGTCGCGGGCGATCCGAGACGGCATGGCCTTGCTGTCCGAGCTCGGCGCCGTCACCGACACCGACTCCGCCTCGGCTCGACTGACCAAGGTGGGTCGGACGCTCGCACGGCTTCCCGTCGACCCGCGACTCGGCCGTATGCTCGTGGCCGGTCACGAGAACGGCTGCCTCGATCACGTCTTGGTGATCGCCGCGGCTCTCGCGCTGCCCGACGTACGAGAGTTCCCGTCCGACAAGCGCGACGCCGCCACCGCCGCGCACAAGAAGCACGCGGTCCCCGGCTCGGAGTTCCTCGGTCAGGTTCAACTGTGGTCGTACCTGCAAGAACAGCGCTCCGCACTGTCGAGCAATCAGTTCCGACGACAGTGCGAACGCGAATTCATCCACTTCTTGCGCGTCCGCGAATGGATCGATCTGCATCGCCAGCTGACCCGCACGGTCCGCGACCTCGACTGGCAGGTTCCGACTACCGAGGTCGATGCGACAGCGATCCACACGTCCCTGCTCACCGGACTGCTCACGAACATCGGCGCGCGCCAGGGCGACACACGCGAATTCCTGGGCACCCGCGGTACGAAGTTCGCAATCTTCCCCGGATCGTTCCTGTCGTCGAAGCCGCCCGCATTCGTGATGGCCGCCGAACTCATGGAGACCTCCCGACTGTTCGCGCACACAGTCGCGACGATCAACCCGGAATGGGTCGAGGCGGCCGCCGGCGACCTCGTGACCCGCACGTACAGCGAGCCGCACTGGTCCACCCGCCGAGCCGCGGTGATGGCCTACGAGCGTGTGAGCCTGTACGGGGTGCCGCTCGTCGTGCAGCGCCGTGTGCACTACGGGCCCATCGACCCGAAGACATCCCGCGAGATCTTCATCACCGAGGCCCTCGTCGGCGGAAAGTGGCGCAGTCGGCACGCCTTCGTCCGCCACAACGCCGACATCATCTCCAGCGCGGAGGACCTCGAGCACCGAACACGACGCCGAGACCTCGGCCTCTCGGACACAGAGCTCTTCGACTTCTACGACGCGCGCGTCCCGGCGAACGTCGTGTCCGCACGGCACTTCGACTCGTGGTGGAAGAAGGCGGGCCGAGCTGATCCGACGCTGCTGAACTTGTCGGTCGACATGCTCCGGTCTGACGATGGTCCGTCCGCGGCAGATTTCCCCGAGGCCTGGCAGCAGGGCGAGACACGCCTCGAGTTGCGATACAACTTCTCCCCCGGAGCACCGGACGACGGTGTCACGGTCGTCATTCCGCGCGCACTGCTCTCCCACGTCCACGACGGCGGTTTCGACTGGTTGGTGCCGGGCATGCGCAGTGAGCTCGCGACAGCGCTGATCAAGTCTCTCCCCAAGGGCTTGCGCAAGTCGATGTCACCCGCGCAGCGGTACGCCGATCTCGCCCTCGACCAGCTCACGCCTCGCTCGGAGGCGTTGGTTCCGGCGCTCGCGCGAGAGCTATCGTCGATCACCCGCATGTCGCTCGGTCCTCGCGATTTCCGCCCAGACACCCTGCCCGACCACTTGCGGATGCACTTCGCCGTCGTCGATGATGCGAACGGCGCCGTCATCGCTCGAAGCGGTCGTCTCGGCGACCTCCGCTCGCAATTCGCCCCGGCCACCGCGAGTCCCGCCGCGGACGACGCCGTCTACACCACCTGGGCATCCGACGGCATCGGAACTCTCGACGACAGTCGAGTGCAGACGCTCGCAGGTCAGCAGGTGACGCGGTACCCGACACTCCATGTGATCCCCGGCCGCGGCGTCCGGGTCACCACCGTCCCGAGCCCGGTGGCACGTGACGCTGGTATCACCGCAGGCGTCCGTGAACTGCTGACGCTGGCGATCGCCCCGCCGAGCCGGAAACTCGCTTCGTCGTTGCCTCCTGCACGCAGACTCGCGCTCAGTCAGAGCCCGTACCAAGACGTCGACGCACTGCTCGCGGACTGCACACGGCGGGCAGTGGCAGATGTCCTCGCACGCGAGACCACACTCGGCGACCTCCGCAGCCCCTCCGACTTCGCGGCCATGTCCGGTCGGATCGCACCGACGGTGCGCTCGTTGGCACCCGAGTACTTCGACCTCGCAGTCGCGACGCTCGCGGAGTACTCCGAGCTCCGGCGCACCATCGATTCGCGCACGGGCTCGCTCGCAGCGGACGACGTCGCCGATCAGGCAGCCAATCTCGTGTTCGACGGATTCATCGCCGTCACTCCAGGGTCGGCGCTTCGATCACTGCCGCGTTACCTGACGGCTGCACGGCTCCGCCTGGAATCACTCCCCGGCTCGGCCGCGCGCGACAATCAGGGCATGGTCGTCGTCGACCGCGTGATCGCTGCATGGAATCAGCGGCTGGCGCAGGTACCGGAGGCTCGACAAGATGCCCTGAACGATCTCGTCCAGTGGCAGTTGGAGGAACTGCGAGTGAGCCTGTTCGCACAGCAGCTCGGCACTGCGGGCCCGATATCCGAGAAACGGGTGCTCAAGGCAATCACTCAGTTCTGAGGGAGTCAGACGCGCTCGCGGAGCTCGTTGATCTCCTTCTGGAAGTCGTCGGCCGATTCGAACGACTTGTAGACCGAGGCGAACCGCAGGTAGGCGACCTCGTCGAGGTCACGGAGCGGACGCAGGATCGCGAGTCCGACCTCATTACTGGGGATCTCGGCCGAACCGAGGCCGCGCACAGTGTCCTCCACCTGCGAGGCGAGTTTGGCGAGTGCGTCTTCGTCGACACTGCGGCCCTGACACGCCCGGCGGACGCCCTTCATGACCTTCTCGCGACTGAAAGGCTCGGTGATACCGTTCCGCTTCACAACGGACAGCACTGCCGCCTCGACTGTGCTGAAGCGTCGACCGCATTCCGCGCATGACCGACGGCGGCGGATCGCCAAGCCGTCATCGGCAACGCGGGAGTCCACCACTCGTGTGTCGTCGTTCTTGCAGAACGGGCAGCGCATCCCCCGATGATAACGTCCGTCGCACTCAGGTCAGTACGCGGGAGCCACCAGCGACTGACTCACGCGGAGACCTGAAGTCTCCAGCCCGTTCATCGCACGCAACTGTGCAACGACGCCCGCAGCGGGCAGCTCCGGCGCTATCCGGCGTGCGACGTCAGTCAACGACTCACCCGACCTGACGTGAATCACTTGAGTCGCCGCCGGAACATCCGACGTCGCGGCATCCTGATACGAACCACCGATGATCGCAAGGATCCACACCGCGCCGGCCAAGACCGCACCGAGAAGCACCGCACCGACCACCCGACGACGACGGAACACGGCCTCGATGTTCGAACGGTTCGTCATCGCTGCGGCCCCGGCCGAACGGGAGGCTCGACCGGACCGGACGACGCCACGATCACGCGCCTCCCACTGAGCCTCCGGCTCGTGCTTGAGCGAATCGACACCCGCCGATCGCCGTCGCCCTCGTCCCGTCGGACGGCACACGTCTCCATCCACACGCGGAGTCGTGTGATCGATCCGACGCGCCTCGACGAGCGGGATATCGCAGGTCATCGCTGCAACACGCGCATTCTGGGGTCCGCGAGCGATACCGGCTGCGGGGCGGGTGATCAGTGCCTGACTCATCGGAGCCTCCTGTTCGATCAACTGTTCGAAGAACCTTTGTTCGATAGTTAACACCATGGGTCTGACAAAGTCAGCAACACGTCGAACAATTGTTTGAAATCTGTGATCCAGTCGACTAACGTCGAGGTCAGTTCACACGCGATGTTCGAATGGAAAGGACCGATGATGGCGGACAATCCAGATCCCCTGCTCTCGACCTCCACCCTGGAGGCGTCGCTGACTCAGCGTCAGCGTGAAGTGCTCGAGGTGATCCGGAAGTCGGTCCGGGAACGCGGCTACCCGCCGAGCATCCGCGAGATCGGCGAAGCCGTCGGCCTCACGTCGACATCGTCGGTGGCACACCAGTTGCGCACACTGGAACGCCGCGGCCTGCTCAAGCGCGATCCTCATCGTCCGCGTGCGGTGAACGTCCGCGACGACAACCGCACTCCCCCTGCCGACGAGTCCTCGGAGTCGCTGCCGACACCGACGTTCGTGCCAGTGCTCGGCCGCATCGCCGCGGGCGGTCCGATCCTCGCCGAGCAAGCAGTCGAAGAAGTGTTCCCGATGCCGAAGGAACTCGTCGGCGACGGCTCACTGTTCATGCTCCGGGTGGTCGGCGAGTCGATGATCGACGCCGCCATCTGCGACGGCGACTGGGTCGTCGTCCGTCAGCAGAACGTCGCAGAGAACGGCGACATCGTCGCCGCCATGATCGACGGCGAGGCCACGGTGAAGACCTTCAAGCGCAAGGACGGCCACGTGTGGCTGCTCCCTCACAACGAGCACTTCGAGCCGATCCCCGGCGACGACGCCGCGATCCTCGGCAAGGTCGTCACGGTGATGCGTCGCATCTGACGCATCACCGCTTGTGGTCGGCGCCCCTCGTCAGGCGCCGACCACCGCGCGTGCAGCGTCACGCGCGCCCGACGCGCTGGTCGCCGCGAGCGCTGCGGCCGCGGCCTCACGGCACTGCTGCAGGGTCACGCCGCCCAGCTTGAGTCCAACGGCGGCCGACGCCGCGGGGGCCGATGACAGGGATCGCACACCGAGCCCGACCAGGACGCAGGCCAACAACGGATCTGCCGCGGCCTCACCGCAGACACCGACGGACTTGGCCTGCTTCTCTCCCGCCTCACCGATCATCGCGATGAGCGCGAGGACAGCGGGCTGCCACGGATCGGTGAGCGATGCGAGCTCCGGCGACATGCGATCGGCCGCCATCGTGTACTGGGTCAGGTCATTGGTCCCGACCGACACGAAGTCGACTTCGGCCAAGATCTTGTCGGCCAGTATCGCCGCGGAGGGCACTTCGATCATGACGCCGGGGACCATGCCCCGATCACGGACCTGACCGGCGAATTCGCGAGCCTCGTCGACGGTTGCGATCATCGGCGCCATCACCCACGGAACAGCTCCCGCCCCTTGCGCCGCGGCTGCGAGCGCATCGAGCTGGCCGTTCCGGATCTCCGGGTACGTGGAGACGATCCGATTGCCTCGGACGCCCATCGCCGGATTCGGCTCGTCGGCGCTGGCGACGAACTTCAGCGGCTTGTCCGAGCCGGCGTCGAGAGTTCGAATGACCACTTTCTGTCCATCGAATGCGTCGATGACCTCGCGATACAGCGCGGTCTGCTCTTCGAGCGTCGGCTCGGTCGCGCGGTCCAGAAATGCGAGCTCCGTGCGAAACAGGCCGACTCCCTGGACTGGCGCCTCGGCCGCGGCTCGCGCCGACACTCCGTCGGCCACATTCGCGAGAATGAGCACCGGCTCACCGTCGGCCGTGGCACCGGGACCCCGCCAGGCGGCGACCTTCTCCGACTGCTCCCGCGCCGCCGCGATCGCGGCTGAGATCAACGCGTCGTCGGGATTGATGCCGATCGTGCCCGTTGCGCCGTCGACGTACCCGTGTGCTCCGGTGGGGATGTCGTCGAGATCGGCCGCCGCGACGATGCACGGGATGCCGAGCTGACGCGCGATGATGGCCGTGTGACTGCTCGGTCCGCCGAGCCGCATCGCCAACCCCACGACCAACGCAGGATCGAGCCCTGCGGTGTCCGCCGGCGCGAGATCGTCGGCGCACAAGATGGACGGCACCTCGGGTGTCGGGATGCCCGGCTCCGGAAGGCCGAGGAGTTCGGCGATCACGCGGTCACGGACATCGCGCAGGTCGGTCACCCGCTCGGCCATCAGACCACCGAGTTTGGTGAACATCTCGACGAACTGTTCGGTGGCCGCCGCTGCGGCGGCCGGCGCCGGTCTGCCTGCGGCGATCAGCTTGGACGCCGCACCGATCCATCCTCGATCGCGCGCGAGACCCGCTGTCGCAGTGAGGACTTCAGCAGAGACGCCGGTGCTGTGTGATGCCCGGTCGGAGAGCCGTGCAGCCACGACAGTCGCGGCGTCGACGAAACGGGTGGTCTCGGACTCACGCTCCCCCTCGGCGACGGGCGCGGCTGCTGCGTCGTACGTGGGCCGCTCGCCGACGCGGATGATCGGGCCGTACGCGAGCCCTCCGACCACCGGAGTTCCGGTCACGACTGAGCTGGCGGCGAACGGATTGTCTGCGGACTGCACGGGCGCGGCATCGATCTTGGTCATGTGAGAGAGATTACAAGAAGTCCTTGACGCCCCCGACAGTACGGGAGTAAACAAAGATGTAATCCAAGTAAATACAGATGAATCAACACGCCAGCACGTAGCTGACCAGGAGTAGTCACATGTACGCCGAAGAACGCCAACAAGCGATCGCGAACGAGGTCCGCCAACGCGGCCGCGTGTCCGTCGCCGAGTTGGCGGAACGATTCGCGGTCACCGGCGAAACCGTCCGTCGCGACCTCGCAGTACTGCAGCGTTCCGGCAGCCTGATGCGAGTGCACGGCGGAGCGGTGCGGCTCGACGTCGCCGCCGTCGTCGACGAACCGGACCTCCCGTCGCGAGAGGCCGCGCGGCAGTCCGAGAAGGCGGCGATCGGCGTCGCGGCGCAACGCTTCCTGCCTGCCACCGGAGGCTCGGTCCTCTTCGACGCCGGTAGCACCACGTACCAGGCCGCGACCGCGGTGAGCGGCGACGCGCGCCTGCAACTGGTCACCAACAGCGTTCCGATCGCATCGTCGCTCACCGGTCTGTCACGGTCGACGGTCCTGCTGATCGGGGGCAGGCTCCGACCGAAGACACAGGCCGCCGTCGGAGCCGACGCCGTCGAGGCGTTCGCACGACTGCATGTGAGTGTCGGGTTCATCGGCACGAACGGGCTCACCGCGGATCACGGCCTGTCCACTCCGGACTCCGACGAAGCCGCGACCAAACGAGCGATGATCGCCTGCTGCGACCGCGTCGTCGTGTTGGCCGACTCGACGAAGATGAACCGCCAGGAACTCGTCGGCTTCTCCGGCCTGGAGAACATCGACGTCCTCATAACCGACGCCGGGATCGACCCGGCGCTCGTCACCGAACTGACCGAACACGACATCGAGGTGGTCGTCGCATGATTCTGACAGTCACAGCCAATCCGAGCATCGATCGCACGGTCCAGCTGGACGGGCCTCTGATACCCGGCGGCGTCCACCGACCGGTCGGCGTCGTGGACCAGCCCGGAGGGAAGGGCGTGAACGTGGCCCGAGTCGTCGATGCCGCAGGCCTGCCGACGATGGCGGTGGTGCCCGCGCATGCGGGCGACGCGTTCGTCCATCACCTCGAACGAGCAGGCCTGCCGCACAGCGCTATCGACGTGGCCGGGGACGTACGGGTGAACCTGACGATCGCCGACCCCTACGGTGTCACCACTAAGATCAACGCACCCGGTGCGGATCTCGACAATGCAGAGGCGCGGTCCCTGATGACGGCGATCGTCGAGCGCGCCTCCCACGCGGACTGGCTGGCACTGTGCGGCTCTCTTCCCCCTGGTCTGCCCGCAACCTGGTACGCCGACGTCATCGGCGCACTTCGCGGCGTCGGGGTGCACATCGCGGTCGACACCTCGGGCGCACCTCTGCATCATGTGGCGGCCGCGGGCCCGGATCTGATGAAGCCGAACTCCGAGGAGCTTGCGGAACTGACCGGCGCCGATCCCGGCGCACTCGAGTCCGCCGCAGCCGATGGCGACCCCTCGGCCGCGGCACTCGCATCGATCTCCCTCGCCGGGTCCACCGGCGGAGCGGTCCTCACCACTCTCGGCGGGGCCGGGGCCGTCCTCGCGGTCGGAGGCGAAGCCTGGTTCGCGTCGGCGCCCCAGGTGCGGGTTCGGAGCACCGTCGGAGCAGGCGACGCCTCCCTCGCCGGCTATCTGATCGCCGAACACGCCGGTGCCGGCCCTGCCGACCGGCTGGCCCGGGCAGTCGCATACGGCTCTGCAGCCGCGTCACTGCCGGGAACCACACCGCCGACACCCGGCCAGCTCGACCACGCAGGCATCACCGTCACCCGTCTCTAAGATCCCCTCCCCCGTCCCACAGCAAGGTAGAAGACAATGTCTGATCCCATCATCGCTCCATCACTGGTGCTGCTCGACGCCGACGCAGGCGCCGACACCGAGGCCGTCGTCCGCACTCTCGCGGCGCTCGTCGGTGAATCGGGCCGCTCCGCCGACCCGTCCGATCTGATCGCAGGTGCACTCGCCCGAGAGGCGAGCTCGCCGACCGGCTTGCCCGGCGGCATCGCGATCCCCCACGCTCGCGCGGAATCGGTCACCTCGGCGACTCTTGCGATGGCCCGACTGTCCCGCCCCGTCGACTTCGGCGCCAAGGACGGACCGGCGGACATCGTCTTCCTGATCGCCGCACCCGCCGGGGCCGGCAGCGAGCACATGAAGGTGCTCAGCGCCCTCGCACGGGCTCTGGTCCGCCCGGAGTTCGTCCAGAGTCTGCGGGACGCGCCCGACGACGCCACGATCGTCTCGCTCGTCACCGACGCCGTCACCCCCAAACCCGTGGCACCGACACCGACTCCGGAACCTGCGCCCGCGCCGACCGGCAAGACGTCGATCCTCGCGATCACAGCCTGTCCCACCGGCATCGCCCACACCTACATGGCCGCCGACGCCCTCAAGCTCGCCGCCGAACGGGCCGACGTCGACTTCGCCGTCGAGACGCAGGGGTCCAGCGGGACAACACCGTTCACCGCGGCGCAATTGTCCGCTGCGGACGCAGTGATCTTCGCGACCGACGTCGGAGTCAAGGGCCGCGAGCGGTTCGCCGGCAAACCGGTGATCGAGTCGGGAGTCAAACGCGCGATCAACGAACCCGACACCATGATCGGCGAAGCGGTCGCGGCATCCACCGACCCGCACGCACGTCGAGTCGCTGCCGGAGACGGTGCCGACGACACGGGTGAGACGAACGACGGCGGCATCGGTGTCGGAGGTCGACTCAAGCAGGCTCTCCTGACCGGCGTCAGCTACATGATCCCGTTCGTCGCGGCGGGCGGTCTGCTCATCGCCCTTGGGTTCCTGATCGCCGGATACGAGATCGGCAACTCCCACGGCGACTCCGGTTTGTCGAACGGAGCGTACGTCGCGCTCAACAACACCCTCTGGGATCTCCCACCGGGTGGGCTCGCCGAGTACATCGGCGGCGTCAGCTTCGCTGTGGGCGGCGCAGCGATGGGTCTGATGGTCGCGGTTCTCGCCGGCTACATCTCCTATGCGATCGCCGATCGGCCCGGCCTCGCACCCGGTTTCACCGCCGGTGTCATCGCCGTCACGGTCGGCTCCGGATTCATCGGCGGAGTCGTCGGTGGTCTGATCGCGGGTGTCGTCGCGCTGTGGCTCTCCAAGCTGCCGCTTCCCCAGTGGGCGCGCGGCCTGCAGCCGGTGGTGATCATCCCGCTGCTAGGCACCCTGGTCACCGGCGCCGTCATGTACATGCTGCTCGCAGGCCCCCTGTCGTGGGTGAACACGTCACTCGAGGACGCCCTCAACTCGATGTCGGGCAGCTCCAAGGTGATCCTCGGCATCGTCATCGGCTTGATGATGTGCTTCGACCTCGGTGGACCGGTCAACAAGGCCGCATACGCGGTGGGCGTGGCCGGACTCGCCGCGGCCGACGCCGGCGCGGGCCAGTGGCAGTTCATGGCGGCCGTGATGGCCGCCGGCATGGTGCCGCCGCTGGCTCTGGCGCTCGCGACCACTCTCCGTCCGAGTCTGTTCACCGAGCCCGAGCGGGAGAACGGCAAGGCGGCATGGCTGCTCGGCGCGTCGTTCATCTCTGAAGGCGCCATCCCGTTCGCCGCGGCGGACCCGTTGCGCGTCATCCCGTCGATGATGCTCGGCGGCGCCGTCACCGGCGGACTGTCGATGGCCCTCGGCGCAGAATTGCGCGCCCCGCACGGCGGCGTCTTCGTACTATTCGCGATGAACGGAACGTGGTGGAAGTTCCTGATCGCTATCCTCGTTGGCATGGTTGTCTCCGCGTTCGCGGTGATCGCCGCCAAGCAGATCAAGCCACGCGCCACCGACGACGCAGCGGACACCGCTCCCGCCGCCGCCACCGCCTGACTCCGACTCCGCTTGACCCTGAAGTACAACAATCCGAAAGGCGCACCACATGCCCAGCACCACCGTGACCGTCGGCTCCGCAGTCGGTCTCCACGCTCGCCCGGCGACCCTGATCGCAGAAGCCGCGGCCGCCCTCGGCTCATCGGTCACCCTCGCCGCAGACGGCGGCGACCCGGTCGACGCTGGAAGTGCACTGATGATCATGACGCTCGGCGCAGAGAAGGGCGCGACCATCACCGTCGAGAGCGACGACCAGTCCGCAGTCGACACCATCGCGGCTCTGGTCGCGAAGGACCTCGACGCCGAATAGAGCTCCTCTTTCGACACGAACGCCGAAGGCGCCCGCATCCGTGCGGGCGCCTTCGATGTTCCAGCGGTCAGGCGCAACACGCCCTAGACGATGAGGTCTGCGAGTTCTCCCGCCAGCGCGGACGGCATCCGCACATGCAGACGAGTGCCGTCGGCAGTGTGCTCGGTCGACAGCACATGAGCGTACTGGTGCAGCCGTGAGATCACCTCGCCCCGGGCGAACGGCACCTGGAGTTCTGCTTCGACATCGTCACGCTGGACAAACGCGGTGATGCGGTCGAACAGCCCGGGCAGCCCTTCGCCGGTGCGGGCGGACACGAAGACCGCGTCGGGGAACTCCGCACGCAAGGTTGTCATGCGCACATCGTCGATCGCGTCGATCTTGTTGATCACCAGCATCTCAGGCGGTGGTGGGAGCTTCTCCTCGTCGAGAACCTCGCGCAGCACCTGACGGACCGTGGAGATCTGCAGGTCCGGGAAGGGATCGGCGCCGTCGACGACGTGGATCAGCAGATCCGCGTCGACCGCCTCTTCGAGCGTCGATCGGAACGCTTCCACGAGTTGTGTGGGCAGATGCCGGACGAAGCCGACCGTGTCGGTGAAGACCACTTCGTGTCCGTCGGCGAGTTCCGCGCGACGGGTAGTCGGGTCAAGGGTGGCGAACAGCGCGTCCTGCACCAGCACACCGGCCCCGGTCATGGCGTTCACGAGGCTCGACTTGCCCGCGTTCGTGTAGCCGACCACGGTGAGCGCAGGAACGGTACCGCGGCGGCGGGCCGCGCGTTTCACGGTGCGCGCCGTCTTCATTCCCCGAATCTCCTTACGGAGTTTCGCCATCCGCTCACGAATACGGCGGCGGTCGGTCTCGATCTTGGTCTCACCGGGTCCACGGAGGCCGACGCCGCCGTTGCTACCGGCACGGCCGCCGGCCTGGCGGGACATCGACTCGCCCCAGCCGCGCAGACGCGGGAGCATGTACTCCATCTGGGCGAGGGACACCTGCGCCTTGCCCTCTCGCGACGTGGCGTGCTGAGCGAAGATGTCGAGGATCAGCGCGGTCCGGTCGATCACCTTGACCTTGACGACCTTTTCGAGCGCGGTCAGCTGGGCGGGTGTCAGCTCACCGTCGCAGACGACGGTGTCGGCACCGGTGGCCAGGACGACCTCGCGTACCTCCTGCGCCTTTCCGGACCCCAGGTACGTGGCCGGATCTGGTTTGGAGCGGCGCTGGAAGAGTGCTTCGAGAACCTCGGAGCCCGCGGTCTCGGCGAGGGCGGCGAGTTCGGCGAGGCTCGCTTCGGCCTGCGCGAGAGTGCCGGACGTCCAGACGCCGACGAGCACAACGCGCTCGAGTCGGAGCTGGCGGTACTCGACTTCGGTGACGTCGTCGAGCTCGGTGGACAGTCCGACGACACGTTGCAGTGACGCACGATCGTCGAGGGCGAGTTCACCGGTGGTGGGATGTTCGGGGGTGTCGATGTGAGTTTCAGTCATTCTGTGCACCATTGTGCCCGGTGAGGTGTGCAGGATGCACGTGACTTTCCGGCGAGGCCGTCTAGAGAACGGCCCAGCCGGGATTGAGCTCACCGCGGGCGACGAGCCGCGACGGTCCGCGCAGGACAGCTGCGCCGTCGGCGACGGTCACCACAACGTCCCCGCCGGGGATGGTGATGCCGACGACTCCGGCGTCGCGTCCGATCCCGTGGAGCGCGGCACTCGCCGCAGCGACGAGACCGGTTCCGCACGATCGTGTCTCCCCCACTCCCCGTTCGAACACACGCATGTGCGCGGTGAAGTCGACGTCGGTGTCGGCCGGGGCCAACGGCGTGAGGACCTCCACATTCGCACCGTTCGGGAACACTGCGGCGTCGAGCTGCGGGCCGGTTGTCAGATCGAGTGCAGCGAGCGCGTCCACCGTGAGTCCGTCGACGACGCAGGCCAGGTGCGGGTTGCCGACGTCGACGCGCTCGCCGATGTAACGACCGCGAGCGATGCCGACCGCGCTCGAACCGTCGAGTCGGACCCGACCCATCGCGACGCTGACGTCGGCGGTGACCGCGTCGAAGTGGTGCACCACCACCGGTCGGGACCCGGCCCGCGAGCCGACGGCGAACGAGTCCGAGTCGACGAGTCCTGCGGCCCGGCAGTAGTGGGCGAACACCCGGACACCGTTACCGCACATCTCGGCGATCGACCCGTCCGCGTTTCGGTAGTCCATGAACCAGTCGTCGGCGGCGACGCCGTCCGGCAGAGCGTCGATCACACCCGCGCCGACGAGTGAGCCCGCTGTGGCTACGCGCAGCACCCCGTCGGCGCCGACACCTCGCTGCCGGTCGCACAATGCGCTCACCAGGTCAGTCGTCAGATCGACGGACACCGTCGGATCCGGGATGAGCACGAAATCGTTCTGCGTACCGTGGCCTTTGACGAACGAGAGTGCGGGCGCTGCTGTCATGAAGGCGATTTTACGCGTCGAGCGCGCGGAGGGCGTCGTCCATGAGCGCGCGTGACGCCCCGTCGAGCCAGATGGCCCGGTGGTCCCGCCGAAACCACGACCTCTGTCTGCGGACGTAGCGTCGAGTCCCGATGAACGTCAGCTCCTGCGCCGTGTCCAGGTTGTACTCGCCGTCGAGGTGAGCGAGCATCTGCGCGTAACCGATCGCCTGCGACGCGGTCTTCCCGTCGCGCAGTCCCTGCTCGCACAGTGCGACGACCTCGTCCCGGAAGCCCGATGCGAACATCTGCGCCGTCCGTTCCTCGATACGAGCGTCGAGCAGTTCGCGCTCGCGGTCGACAGCCAGGATCCGGGTGGCCCAACGCG
Source organism: Gordonia sp. PDNC005 (assembly GCF_016919385.1). Lineage (NCBI taxonomy): Bacteria > Bacillati > Actinomycetota > Actinomycetes > Mycobacteriales > Gordoniaceae > Gordonia > Gordonia sp. PDNC005. The sequence goes on along the minus strand of NZ_CP070351.1, from coordinate 1,438,300 downwards.
GCTCCCCGATGGTCGGAGCGGACGCTGCGAACGGTCGGCCGGTGATCTCGACCACTTCCAGCGCCCGCACGATCCGTCTGCCGTCCGTGTCCAGGATCGTCGATGCTGCAGCTGGGTCCACCTCTCGGAGACGTGCGTGCAGCGCGAGTGATCCGATCCGGTCGAGCTCCGCCTCGTATCGAGCCCTCACGTGTGCATCGGTGGCTGGAAACTCCCAATCGTCGAGCAGGCCCTGCACGTACATCATCGATCCGCCGACGATGACCGGTGTGACGTCGTCCGCCAGCAACGTCTCGATCACCGCGGTCGCCGCGGCCTTGTAGCCGGCGACGGTCGCGGTCTCGGTGACGTCGAGGACGTCGAACAGGTGATGGGGTATTCCGCGCCGCTCGTCAATCGGCGGTTTTGCGGTCCCGATGTCCATCCCCCGGTACTGAGCCATCGCGTCGACGTTGACGATCTGCCCGTCGAGACGTTCGGCGAGGTCGAGGGCGAGTGCCGACTTTCCGCTGGCGGTGGGCCCGACAACCGCGATCGGGGCGGTCACCGGAGAGTCCACGTGGCGACCGTGTACCCGACACCGAGCGGTGCATCCGCATACCGGAGCTCCGACGTCATCTCGTGTCCGCGAGCCAGTGCGGCGAGAACTTGCAGAGCGACCCGCCCACCGACTCCGTCGACTTCACACGCCGCGGGATCAAGTGCGGCCAACGCCTCCAGGTCGGCCGACGCGATCGCGTCGTCGATCCTTCGCTGCAGCTCGTGTGCAGATGCGCGGTCACCGCCACCCGGTGCCGACGGCGTCAACGCAGTGGCGCCATCGGCGACGACCAACACGCCGACCGGGATCGGGTAGTCGTTGATGCTCGCCGCGAGGTCGAGCCCCGCCGACGCTGCTTCCAGCGGCGTCCACGACGGATCCACCACGAGCGGCCGAATGGACGCGGCCGGCGCCGTCTCACCGCGCAGCCATGCGGCGATCAGCATCGTGAGCGGAGACGGCTCGTCATCGCCTCCCGCCCGAAGTGTGACCGGCACATCAACGCCGTATGACGAGAAACGCCTGTTCGGACCGTCGGCGCCGATCGCGACCCACCTGTCCGCCACGGCACCGAGACTCTCGCCTGCGGCCAGGGCTGCAGCGCGGACGCCGATCACCTCGGCCGCGTCGGGCCCGGACAATTCGGGGACCAGAATCGGAGCACTCGGGACGATCGCAACCTGGGCTAGCACGGGACCGACCGTACCGGGATCGCTGCAGCTTTACCCAAATCTGCGGTGGGCGGCCCCGCGCCCCGATCTGACCTGCTTGAATGAAGTCCGTAGTGAACGGCAGCCGTGACGCGCGGCGATAACAGTAGGGACACCCGAGATGACCAGCCCGACCCCCGCCCCCAAGCCAGGTCCGACGACGTCCGGGCCCAAGCCCGGCCCTCGCCCACATGGTGCACCGACCCCTGCGGTCCCGGTACACCACGTGGCCGTCGGCGATCCGTCCAAGCACGGTCGCATCGACGCGGACGGAACCGTCTGGCTGATCACGTCATCGGGCGAACGCAGTATCGGGTCGTGGCAGGCGGGAACGGTCGACGAGGGGTTGGCTCACTTCGCCCGAAAATTCGCCGACCTCGCGACCGAGGTCGAGATACTCGAAGAGCGCCTCGCGGCCAGGTCCGGCGATCCCCGCAAGACCCAGACCGCAGCGGCGCATCTCCTCGAGGAGCTGCCGAACGCCCAGGTGATCGGCGACGTAGACGAACTCACCACGCGTCTGGCCGGAATCGTCTCGAACGCCGACGGCGTCGCGGAAGAGGTGAAGGCCGAACGCGGTGAACAGCGTGCATCGGCGATCGCCCGCAAGGAGGAACTCGCCGCCGAAGCCGAGAAGATCGGTTCCGAGGGCACGTCGTGGAAGACCGGCGGCGACCGCCTTCGCGCGATTCTGGACGAGTGGAAGACGATCAAGGGCGTCGACCGCAAGACCGACGACGCGTTGTGGAAACGGTTCTCCAAGGCGCGGGACGCGTTCAACCGCCGACGCGGCGCGTACTTCGCCGACCTCGATCGCGAACGTGCCGGCGCCAAGTCGCGCAAGGAGGAGCTGATCGCTCAGGCCGAGGCGCTCTCGTCGTCCACCGATTGGGGGCCGACCGCCGGCCGCTTCCGTGATCTGCTTCAGGAGTGGAAAGCCGCGGGCCGTGCGCCGCGCGACGCCGACGAAGCACTGTGGGTGCGTTTCAAGGCAGCCCAGGACGTGTTCTTCGCCGCGCGCAACGCCGTCAACTCCGAACGCGACGCCGAGTTCGCAGAGAACGCTAAGGCAAAGCTCGATCTCCTCGCTGAGGCCGAGTCGTCCATCGACCCGGAGAGGGACCTCGAAGCGGCCCGTACTCAGTTCCGCGCGTTCCGCGACAAGTGGGAAGAGATCGGCAAGGTCCCCCGCGAGCAGATGCACGCCCTCGAAGGACGGGTCCGCGCCCTCGAGAAGGCGCTTCGCGACGCTGAGGACGCCGACTGGAGTCGTACCGACCCCGAAGCACAGGCACGTGCGGCCCAGTTCACCGAGCGCGCCGAGAAGCTCGAGGAGCAGGCCGCGAAGGCCGCCGAGGCGGGCAAGGACCGGGACGCCGCGAAGTTCCGCGAGCAGGCCACGCAGTGGCGCGAGTGGGCAGGCGCCGCGCAGTCCGCGCTCTCCGACCGGTAGCCGGCCACGGTCGGGCGCCGAGTCAGTTGCCTCCGGTGCCCGACTTCCGCTGGAGAGCGAGGCCGGCCGCTTCCTGCTCTGCTGCCTTCTCGCGGCGTTCGGCCTCCAACGCGAGGTGGTAGTTGCTGCGCGCCCAGACCGTGCGCGACCAGTGGAAGGTCAGCACGATCACGGCGAACCAGCCGAGGAGCAGTCCGATGCCAGCACCCGACGGCACGGTCCAGTCGGCGACACCGACGGTGTTCCGCGTCCAGATCGCCAGCATGCCCGCGACCGATGCGACGGCAGAGCCGCAGAGGGCGAGCCAGGCCAACACCCACCGCCGGGTGAGCAGAGCGACGATCGAGAAGCCGATTCCGAAGATCACCAGCAGGTAGACGAACACCCGCGAGGGAAGCGCGATCGCTTCGGCGTGCGCCGTGTCCGACATGGTCATGACGTCGAGACCGTTGGCGGCGCCCGCATGCGGCAGGATCACCGACAGCAGCGCGACCAGCACGCAGACGGCCACGACCACGGCGCGCGCGCCGGGATCGATCTCGCCTGCGACCTTCTGCTCGGCCTTCTTCAGGTCGTCTTCGTATTCGCCGAACGTCGACGTCTCGTCCGCACTCATGCGCATCCTCCAGTTCCGCAGGCCGAAGCCGTTTCGACGATCGGCGACGCGCCTATCATCGGCATTCCGAGTCCCACGCCGACAGGAGCCGTCGTGGGTGTGGTCCCCGCTTGATGAGCGTCGCCGGCTCGAGTCCGTCGGACCGAGGCGACGCCGGCGTCGGCGATCAAGTGGTGTGGTGCGGCCTCGGTGATCGTGCTCGTCACGATGTCACCCGGGCGGACCGAGGTGCGGTCGTCGACGGCGAAATGCACAAGCCGACCGTCACGGGCGCGGCCCGTCATCCGGCCGGTCGCCGAACTCTTGCGTCCCTCGTCGGCGACGACGAGCAACTCCACGTCGGTGCCGACGAGTTCCTCGTTCGCTTCCAGGCAGATGCGTTCCTGCAGTTTGATGAGCCGCTGATACCGCTCGGTCACCACGTCCTGCGGAACCTGGTCGGGCATGGTCGCAGCGGGCGTGCCGGGACGCGCCGAGTATTGGAAGGTGAACGCGCTGGAGAAGCGGGCCTTCTCGACGACGTCGAGAGTCTCGACGAAGTCCTCTTCAGTCTCGCCGGGGAACCCGACGATGATGTCGGTCGTGATCGCGGCGTGCGGCATCGCCTCGCGGACACGCTCGAGGATGCCGAGGTACTTGGCCTTGCGGTAACTGCGACGCATCGCCTTGAGCACCCGATCGGAACCCGACTGCAATGGCATGTGCAGTTGCGGGCACACATTGGGAGTCTGTGCCATCGCCTCGATGACGTCGTCGGTGAACTCGGCAGGGTGAGGCGACGTGAATCGGACCCGTTCCAGGCCCTCGATGTCTCCGCAGGCACGAAGCAGCTCGGCGAACGCCCCTCGGTTGCGAGGTGTGTCCGGGTCGGCGAACGACATGCCGTAGGCGTTGACGTTCTGGCCGAGCAGCGTCACCTCGAGGACCCCTTGATCAACGAGTGCCTGCACTTCCGCGAGCACGTCACCCGGTCGGCGATCGACCTCCTTGCCGCGCAGCGACGGGACGATGCAGAACGTGCAGGTGTTGTTACAGCCGACCGACACCGACACCCAACCCGAGTATGCCGAGTCCCGGCGTGCCGGCAGCGTCGACGGGAAGGTCTCGAGCGAGTCGAGGATCTCGACCTGCGCCTCTTCGTTGTGCCTGGCGCGCTCGAGCAACGCGGGCAGCGATCCGATGTTGTGGGTGCCGAAGACGACGTCCACCCAGGGCGCCTTCTTCAGGACGACGTCCTTGTCCTTCTGTGCGAGGCAGCCGCCGACGGCGATCTGCATTCCCGGCCGGGCGGACTTCACGGGCGCGAGGTGCGACAGGTTGCCGTACAGCTTGTTGTCGGCGTTCTCGCGAATTGCGCAGGTGTTGAAGACGACCAGGTCGGCGTCGTCACCATCGGGTGCGGCGATGTACCCGGCGTCCTCGAGCAATCCGGCGATGCGCTCGGAATCGTGGACGTTCATCTGACACCCGTAGGTCCGTACCGAATACGACTTCATCGCTGCACCACTCACCCCTCCAGATTACGTGGCGGGGCAAATCGACCGGACCGCCGATCTTTACACGTCTGAAACACAGTTCTTCGCCAGTCCTGCAGACCTGTGGCCGTTGCCACAACTACGTTGGTACACATGAACGACTCGAACGTCACACCGATGATCTCGATGACGCATGTTCAGAAGCACTATGGCGACCTCCATGTGCTGCAAGACATCACTATCGAGATCCCACGCGGCCAAGTGGTCGTCGTGCTCGGGCCGTCAGGCTCGGGCAAGTCGACTCTCTGCCGCACCATCAACCGACTCGAACCCATCGACAGCGGCGAGATCCGGATCGAAGGTGAACTGCTTCCGGCCGAAGGCAAGGACCTCGCGCGCCTGAGATCCGATGTCGGCATGGTCTTCCAGTCCTTCAACCTCTTCGCCCACAAGACGATCCTGCAGAACGTCACGATGGGTCCGACGAAGGTCCGCAAGGTGAGCTCCGCCGACGCCGAGAAGAAGGCGCTGGAACTCCTCGACCGTGTCGGTGTCACCAAACAGAAGGACAAGTACCCGGCTCAGCTGTCCGGTGGTCAGCAACAGCGCGTCGCGATCGCCCGCTCGCTCGCGATGGATCCGAAGGTGATCCTGTTCGACGAGCCGACGTCGGCGCTCGACCCCGAGATGGTCTCCGAAGTGCTCGACGTGATGGTGTCCCTGGCCCGTGAAGGCATGACGATGGTCGTCGTCACCCACGAGATGGGCTTCGCCCGCAAAGCCGCCGACCGCATCATCTTCATGGCCGACGGCGCGATCGTCGAGGACACCGATCCGGAGAGCTTCTTCACCGCACCCAAGTCCGAACGGGCCAGGGACTTCCTGTCCAAGATCTTGGGGCACTGACATGACCAGACCCTCTCCCCTACGACGGCTCGCCGTCGTCGCGGCGGTGATCGCCGTACTGGCGACCGTGTTGGCCGCATGCGGCAGTTCCGAGCCCCGCAATCTCCTCGACTCGATCCGCAACGGCAAAGTGATCCTCGGAACCAAGTTCGACCAGCCGGGCATGGGCATGCAGAAGCCCGACGCGTCAGTCGTCGGATTCGATCCCGAGGTGTCTGAGTTCGTCGTCAACCACATCGCCGACCAACTCGGCGTCGCCCACCCGGAGATCTCGTGGCGTGAGACGCCGTCCGCGCAGCGCGAGACGCTGATCAACAACGGCGAGGTCGACATGATCGCCGCCACCTACTCGATCAACGCGGCACGCTCCAAGAAGGTGGCGTTCGCAGGCCCTTACCTCATCACCTACCAGGGACTTCTCGTTCGGCAGGACGACGACACTCTGACCTCGCTGACGGATCTCAACAACGGTAAGAAGCTCTGCTCGGTGTCCGGGTCGACACCCGCGCAGAACGTGAAGGCACAGCTCAGCGGCGTGCAGCTGCAGGAGTACGACTCGTACTCGTCGTGCGTCGAGGCACTGCGCCGCGGCAAGGTCGACGCGCTGACCACGGACGAGACGATCCTCGCCGGATACTCCAATCGGTACCCCGGCGAGTTCAAGCTCGTCTCCATGACATATCCGAAAGACGCGTGTGTGAAGGACGCCCTGAAGAAGGCCGGAGCGCCTTTCTCGAAGGAGCGTTACGGCATCGGCATGGCGCAGGAGTATCCGGAGGCCGTGGACGCTGTGAACAAGGCACTCACGGCGATGCTCGTCGCCCCGCCCGGCGGCCAGTCCCCGTGGGAGATCGCGCTGCGCGAGAACCTCGGAGACAAGGACGTGGACGCGTTCGCCGCTCGCGCCGACGACCCGAAGGTCGACTACGATCTGCTGCCCACAGTCGGCGACCTCGAATTCCTGACAAGCAAGTCCACACCCTGTGAAGGAGCCGCCTGATGTCCACACTCTGGGACACCATGGGCCCGGCACTGTGGCCCGCATTCTGGGTGACGATCAAGCTGACGCTGATCTCCGCAGTCGGAGCTCTCATCTGGGGAACGCTCCTCGCAGCGATGGCTGTGTCGCCCGTTCCGATCATGCGCGGGTTCGCGAGCACGTACGTGAACATCGTCCGCAACACCCCGCTGACCCTGATCGTTCTGTTCTGCTCCGTCGGCCTCTACCAGAACCTCGGTCTGGCGATGGCGCCCGAGGACAGCGATTTCATCGTCAACAACAACTTCCGACTCGCGATCCTCGCGTTTGTCCTCTACACGGCGACGTTCGTTTGCGAGACTCTCCGTTCCGGCATCAACACCGTTCCGCTCGGGCAGGCCGAAGCCGCACGGTCACTTGGCATGTCGTTCCCGCAGGTGCTCGGCCTCGTTGTTCTTCCGCAGGCAATGCGGACGGTCATCGCCCCGATGGGATCGGTGCTGATCGCCCTCACCAAGAACACGACGATCGCATCGGTCATCGGCGTTGCTGAGGCATCGCTGCTGATGAAGACCGAATTGGAGACCAATGGAGATCAGATCATGGCGATCTTCGCCATCATCGCGGTCGGCTTCATGATCATCACGCTGTCGGAGGGCGCCGTCTTCGGCTGGGCCGCCAAGCGATGGGCGGTGAAGCGATGAGTCAGCAGGCGACCGTCCTCTACGACGCACCGGGCCCACGCGCCCGAACCCGCAACATGATCAGCACCGTCGTCTTCCTGGCGGTACTGGTGGCCGTGATCGTGTACATCGTCATGGCGTTGAACGACAACGGCCAGCTCACCTCGGAGAAGTGGGAGCCGTTCACGCAGGCCGGCACGTGGACGACATGGATCCTCCCCGGCATCCTCGGCACTTTGAAGGCTGCGGTGCTCTCCGTCGTCTTCGCATTGGTCCTCGGCGCGGTCCTCGGCGTGGGACGCCTGTCCGATCATGCCTGGGTGCGAAAGCTGTCCGGCGTGCTCGTCGAGGTGTTCCGCGCGATCCCCGTGCTGATCCTGATCTACTTCGCCTACTACTTCTTCGCCGCATACGCGGTGGTCCCGTCGTCGCAGTTGGCGTTCGCGGCCGTCGTCTTCGGTCTGACCTTCTACAACGGTTCGGTGATCGCCGAAATCCTCCGGGCGGGCATCGAATCACTTCCGAAGGGGCAGGCCGAGGCCGCGCAGTCGATCGGCATGCGCAAATCGCAGATGATGCGACTCATCCTGCTCCCCCAGGCAGTGACGGCGATGCTGCCCGCCCTGGTGTCGCAGATGGTCATCGCCTTGAAGGACAGTGCCCTGGGCTACGCGATCGGATACATCGAGGTGGTCCGATCAGGGCAGAAGGCCGCATCGTACTTCGGCAACTATCTGCCGTCGCTGATCGTGGTAGCGGTGATCATGATCGTGTTGAACTTCGCGCTCACCACCCTCGCGCGCCGCATGGAGCGGCGTCTTCGCGAGGGCAAGCGGAAGTCGGGCAAGCTGCCCGCGCTCGACGCCGACGCTCCGAAGGCCGACGCGGGCGGCTGATCGATCAGTCAGCGGCCTCCCGCCGGGCGGCGATCACGTCCTTCACCACGGAGGTGATCACGTCCGGCGGGTACCCGCGTCGTCCGAGCGCCCCGGTCAGTCGACGGTAGGCCTTCGCCCGCACGGCGGGGTCCGCGAGGTCAGCGGCGTCGAATGTGAGTTTCTTCTCTGCGAGGGTGTACGCGATCTCTCGTTCGGCGTCGGCGTCGATCGTCTCGAGAGCCTCTGCGGCGACGTCGTCGTCGATCCCCTTGGTCCGAAGTTCACGTTTGAGGGCGAGCCTGCCCCGCTGCGACGTGGCACTGCGCGACCGCACCCATTGGTGCGCGAACTCCGCGTCGTCGAGCAGATTCCACTCGTCGAGTCGTGTCATGGTTCGTTCGATCTCGTCCGGCGGGAACTCCCGCGCGACGAGCCGATCATGCATCTCCTGACGACTGCGGGCCCGTGCGCCGAGGAGCCGCAGTGCGGCGTCCCAGGCGGACGGGCCCGAGCCGGTGGATTTACGCTCCACCGTGGACTCCGATCAGAAGTCGACGGGTTCGGGCGCCACCGCGTCGGCGTCCACGGCGTCACGACGACCGATACCGAGCTTGTCCTTGATCTTGGTCTCGATCTCATTGGCGATGTCGGGATTCTCGATCAAGAAGGTACGGGCCTTCTCCTTGCCCTGACCGAGCTGGTCGCCCTCGTAGGTGAACCACGAGCCGGACTTTCGAATGAAGCCTTCAGCGACACCCAGGTCGATCAGCGAGCCTTCGCGGCTGATGCCGTGGCCGTACAGGATGTCGAACTCGGCCTGCTTGAACGGCGGTGCGACCTTGTTCTTGACGACCTTGACACGAGTGCGGTTGCCGACAGCGTCGGTGCCGTCCTTCAAGGTCTCGATACGACGCACGTCGAGGCGGACCGAAGCGTAGAACTTGAGCGCCTTGCCGCCGGTTGTGGTCTCCGGCGAGCCGAACATGACACCGATCTTCTCGCGAAGCTGGTTGATGAAGATCGCGGTGGTGTTCGAGTTGTTCAAACCGGAGGTCATCTTGCGGAGGGCCTGGCTCATGAGGCGAGCCTGCAGGCCGACGTGACTGTCGCCCATCTCTCCTTCGATCTCGGCCTTCGGCACCAGAGCCGCGACGGAGTCGATGACCAGGATGTCGAGGGCACCCGAGCGGATCAGCATGTCGGCGATCTCCAGCGCCTGCTCTCCGGTGTCGGGCTGCGACACGAGGAGGGCGTCGACGTCGACGCCCAGCTTGGCGGCGTAGTCGGGATCGAGCGCGTGCTCGGCGTCGATGAACGCCGCGATGCCGCCCGCAGCCTGTGCGTTCGCGACCGCGTGCAGCGCGACGGTGGTCTTACCCGACGATTCCGGGCCGTAGACCTCAACGACGCGGCCGCGAGGCAGGCCTCCGATGCCGAGCGCGATGTCGAGCGCGACCGAACCGGTCGGGATCACCTCCATCGGCGGGCGAGTGTCTTCGCCCAGTCGCATGACCGAGCCCTTGCCGAAGTTCTTATCGATCTGCGCGAGTGCGAGGTCGAGCGCCTTCTGTCGATCGGTGACGGGTGCCATGCTGGTCTCCTCGTTCTGGTCTTTCTCCGGCTCATCCGGCGGTTCTGAGACCACCGTAGAGCCGACCTCCGACAATTTCGTCGTGCCGTTCCGAGTCTGCGTTGTGGTGCTGGTGTCCGAGACCTTGCTGATCGTCTTCATACAAGGTTGGACGCACGGAACGGCGATTCGGTTCCACTGCAGTCTAGCGAACAGATGTTCGACTGCAAGCGACACGCCCGAACATCGTGTGACGGAACCTCACCAACGTTCCGGCGGGACCTCAAAATCGCGGCAGAGTGCACGCCACACTTCGCGCGGATCCACACCGTCGGCGATAGCCTGAGCGCCTGTCCTGCCACCCAGTTCGATGAGCACGTGGTCGACGAGCATCGCATCCGACCGCAGGCGTCCGAATTCGATGCCGACCATCTCGTTGAACTCTGTCAGACGCATGTCAGGGGCGCTCTCGTGAGGATTCGACGAACGATCGGGACAGGATCGACGGTCGCGGCCGCTCCTGCCCCGATCCGCCGAGCGTTGACGGTGTACGACGGATCGTCGAGTACCTTCTCCACGGCGGCGGCGATCGCAGCCGGAGTCGCCGGGCGGACGATGACGCCCGCTCCGGCGCGCGACACTCGATTCGCCAGTTCCCACTGATCACCGCCACCGGGCACGGTCACGACGGGCACGCCTGCGAGCAGGGCCTTGGCGAGCATCCCGTGTCCGGCCCCGCAGACGGCGACCGCCGCATCGACCAGGACGTCGTCCTGACGAGCGGTTCCGGCCACGAGTGCCGACGGGGCCCGGACGCCCGCCGGGGGCGGAGTGAGGGCGGAGTACACCACACGCACCGGACGCACGGACGACACATCGGCGAGCCCCTCCAGAGCCGCGCCACCGAGGTCGGCCTCACCGGAGCGTGCCGTCGACGGAGCGATGACGACGAGCGGCCCATCGACGCCCGGACGATCGAACACTGCGTCGGTCGGCTCGTGCAGAAGCGGTCCGATCAGGTGAGTCCGCTCGGGCCAGTCAGGTCGGTGCACCTCCAGGCCCGGCAGGGTCGCGACGAGGCGAGCGGCGGGCTGCGGCTTCGGCGGCAGCATGATCCCGCGTCGAGCGACCGCTGTGGCGCGCTCCCCGGACGCGACCGCGCGCGCGCTCATCGACCGCAGCACCGTGTCGCGCAGTCGTGTAGCCGTGGTGTGGCCAGCCGCCATGCCGGCTCCGATCGGCGGGAGTCCACGCGACTGCTCGTACAGCGGGTGCGGTGACAGCTCGATCCACGGAACACCGAGCAGTTCGGCGGCCCATCCCCCGGCGCGGGTGATCACGTCGCTGACCACGAGGTCCACGTCTGCCTCTGCCAGTTCGGGAGCAAGAGCCAACGCCATGCGAGCTGCTCGTGCACTGAGCTTGGCGCCCGCATCGTCGTCGTCTTCCCCCGGCAGTGCGGCGAGACCGGGCAGTTCCCGGACGCTCGCCCCGGAACGCGACTCCTCGGTCGACCAGCGGCCACCGGTGTAGACGATCACCTCATCGCCTGCGGCGACAAGCTTCGACGCGAGTCCGAGCGCTGGAAAGGCGTGGCCGGCGTCGGAGCCCGCCACCACCGCGATCCGAGTCAGTGCTTCTCCGTGTCCACCGCGGGTGTGGAAGGTGCTGGAGCAACCTGGCCCGCGGCGGGTTGAGTGCCCGCGGTGAGCGATCCCCCATTCATGCTGGCGCGGATCTGCTCGAGACGGGCGTGGCCGGCGAGCTGCACGCCGGCGGCCTCGACTTCCGCCATGCGGCCTCCGATCGATCCCTTGGCCAATTCCGCGGATCCGAGCGCGTTCGCGTAGCGACGTTCGATCTTGTCGCGCACCTGGTCGAGGCTCGGTGTGTTCCCCGGAGCCGCGAGCTCACTCATGCTGTTGAGCGAAGCGCTGACCTGCTCCTGCATCTTGGCCTGCTCGAGCTGACTGAGCAGCTTGGACCGCTCGGCGAGCTTCTGCTGCAGGGCCATCGCGTTGCGCTCGACTGCCTGCTTGGCCTGCGCAGCCGCTGTCAGCGACTGGTCGTGCAGCACCTTGAGATCTTCGACGTTCTGCTCAGCGGTCACCAGCTGCGCGGCGAACGCCTCTGCGGCATTCGTGTACTCCGCAGCCTTCGCGGCGTCGCCCGCGGTGGCGGCCTGATCGGCGAGAGTGAGCGCTTGGCGGGCGTTGCCCTGAAGCTTCTCGATCTCCTCGAGCTGGCGGTTCAGTCGCATCTCCAACTGACGCTGATTGCCGATCACGGCGGCCGCCTGCTGCGACAGCGCCTGGTGCTGACGCTGGGCGTCCTCGATGGCCTGCTGGATCTGGACCTTCGGGTCGGCGTGCTCGTCGATCTTGGAGTTGCCCAGAGCCATCATGTAGTTCCAGAACTTCACGAAGGGGTTCGCCATGCCTAGTTCCTTAAGAGAATCGATGCTGAGAAGTTGCTCGGACGAATGAGTGTTTCAGGCCGCGGCGAGCGCAGCAGCGTCACCCTGTGGTGCGATGACCTCGACGAGTGCGTCGGTCTGGAGGGTCGCGACCGGCGCCATCGCACCGGCCACATCGCGCAGCACGTCGCTGATCTCGACCTCGAGTGCGACACAGATCGATGCGAGCAGTTCGCTCGACGCCTCCTTCTGCCCGCGCTCCACCTCAGACAAGTAGCCGAGGCTCACGCGCGCATCAGTCGACACGTCCCGCAGTGTCCGGCCCTGGCCGGTCCGCACACGGCGCAGCTGATCGCCGATCGCCTCACGCAGCAGCACTGTCACGTGTTCTCCTCCCGCACTCTCAGGTCGCGAAATCATTCTCACAAGCCGTGTCGACGACACTATCCGAATTTACCAACGCTCGTCGCCGACGTCGTGTTCCTCATCAGCCATCGGACCGACCTCACGCCGACGCCGATCCCGACTTGCGCAGGCGGATCGCCTGCCACACGTAGTCCAGGCCGGTGACGACTGTGGCCACCACCGCGGCGATCATCACGATCCAACCGATGGTGTGCAGCGGTCCGACGTCGGGGAGCGTGAACAAGCCGATCGCCACCGCCTGCAGCAGTGTCTTCAGCTTGCCGCCGCGGCTCGCCGCGATGACGCCGTGCCTGATGACCCAGAACCGCAGCACTGTCACGCCGATCTCGCGGGCGAGGATCACGATCGTCACCCACCACGGAAGGACACCGAGTATCGATAGTCCAAGGAGCGCTGCTCCGATCAGCGCTTTGTCGGCGATCGGGTCGGCCATCTTGCCGAAGTCCGTCACCAGATTCCACCCGCGGGCGATCCGGCCGTCGACCTGGTCGGTGATCGCGGCGACCGCGAAGATGACGAACGCGGCGATGCGCCACGTCGTCGACTCCCCCGAATCGATGAACAACGCCACCACGAACACCGGCACCAGGACGATGCGGAACATCGTCAACGCGTTCGCGACGTTGATCACCGGCGGCACGGCCGACACATGATCACCGTCGACACGGCGCACTGGTTCAGTCACGGACGTAAGCCTATCGGCACGCCGTCCGACGACCGCTGCCGGGCAGACGCATACCTGCGACTATTCTTGTCTTCCATGTCGCACCAGCAGTCGCCGCCACGTCCCGACGGGTCGTCGGAGATCGTCGTGCGCCGAGCCCGGACCTCAGACGTACCGCGCATCAAGCAGCTGATCGACGTCTACGCGGGCAAGATCCTGCTGGAGAAGAATCTCGTCACCCTGTACGAGGCGGTCCAGGAGTTCTGGGTGGCGCAGATCGACGACACGGTCGTCGGCTGCGGCGCCCTGCACGTTCTGTGGTCCGATCTCGGCGAGGTGCGCACGGTCGCGGTCGCACGAGAGTGTGCGGGTCGCGGCGTAGGTCACCGCGTGGTCGCGAGACTGATGGACGAGGCGCGCAACCTCGGTCTCCAGCGGGTGTTCGTCCTGACCTTCGAGACGACGTTCTTCGGCAGACACGGCTTCGTCGAGATCGACGGAACCCCGGTCACGAAGGAGGTCTACGAGGAGATGACCCGCTCGTACGACACCGGCGTCGCGGAGTTCCTCGACCTCAGCTTCGTGAAGCCGAACACGCTCGGCAACACCCGCATGCTCGCCCACCTCTAGCCCTCAGGAGCCCCGAAGTGCCACTGTTCCACGTCGAGTACACCTACGCCGCCGACAAGGCAGACGTCCGGGACGAACATCGCCCCGCGCACCGCGAGTTCCTCGGAGCCCTCCACGAGACCGGTGAACTCCAATTCGTCGGCCCGTTCGTCGACGGCACCGGCGCAGCACTCATGGTGACCGCGGACGACGAGCAGGCCGCGCGTGCACTGCTCGACCGCGACCCGTTCGCGATCGTCGACGCCGTCTCCGCCGTCCGCGTCACCGAATGGAAGCAGGTCTTCGGGCCGTTCTGACTCATCAGCCCAGCGACGATCCCCACGAACCGTCGGAGCTGCCCATGGAGCTGCCTGTCGGAGTCGTGCAGCCTCGGACCGTGATCGAACGGGGCTTCCAGAACGCAAGCGCCTGTGTCTGCGGACCGAGGTACACGCGATAACGAATGGTGTACGTCCCGTCGCTGCTCGCGGGTGGAGCAGGCGTCACGGTCCGCAGGTCGAACGTGACCTCGGTGGTGTACGGCGTTGTCAGAGCCGAGCCGTTGAAGTTCGTGTACACGCCGCCGTACCCGTAGCGCTGCTCCGCCGGGAAGTCGGTGGGCACTGCGCTGCGCAGTGATCCCAGGTTCGCCGCGGCGGCCTCGTCGTTCGGCGGCGAGTACCGCCCCACTGCTTCCTTCGCACCCGCGATCAACCGCCAGGGCGCAGGCAAGGGATTCGGATAGCCGGGATTCCGGTTGTACCCGGTGACCAGTTCGGCGTCCGCGGGCGCCCACGGCTGATCCTCTTGCGCGAACCAGTAGTCGAGCGTGTACCAGTTGTGGGCGTTGGTGTAGTTCTCCATCGTGAGCGTGACCGTGCATCGCCAGTCGTCGGCTGTGGCGGACACCCGGATACCCGAACCGGCAGCAGGCTCCGCACCGACCGAGGCGGGTGACGCTGTCGCGGTCGCGGTCGCCGCGAGTGTGAGCACGGCGACCGCGATGGAGCGCAGACGTGTGAACTTCATGAGGAGCCTCCTGGTGGGGTCGTCCACCAGGAAGCTACGCCCTCACCAATCCACCCGTCGCGGGGTCGGAGCAGATTCGTCTGATCAGACCGAAGCGTCGCGCCGCTTGGACACCACCAGGCTCGCGACGGTGGTCACCAGCAGGGTTCCGCCGATCACCGCCAGCGAGAGCGGAGTCGAGATCTCCGGGACGTGCACCGACTGGCCGCCGTTGATGAAGCCGAGGGTGTTCTCGTGCAGTGCGTGCAGGACCAGCTTCACGCCGATGAACGCGAGGATCAGCGAGAGTCCGTACGACAGGTAGATCAGCTTGTCGAGCAGTCCGCCGAGCAGGAAGTACAGCTGGCGCAGTCCCATCAGGGCGAATGCGTTGGCGGTGAACACCAGGTACGGCTCCTGGGTGAGCCCGTAGATCGCCGGGATCGAGTCGAGGGCGAAGAGCACGTCCGTGAATCCGATGACAACCAGGACCAGCAGCAGCGGAGTGATCATTCGCTTGCCGTCCACCTTGGTGATCAGACGATCGCCGTCGTAGGTGTCAGAGGTCCGGAAGAACTTCTTGACCACTCGTTCGAGGCGGCCTTCGCGCTCCTTCTCGTGCTCGACGGGCGCATCGCTCTCGGTGAGCAGCTTGACGGCGGTGAGCAGCAGGAACAGGCCGAACAGGTAGAACACCCAGCTGTAGGTGTTGATCGCGGCCGCGCCGACGGCGATGAATGCGCCGCGCATCACGAGCGCCATCACGATGCCGAGCAGAAGGACCTTCTGCTGGTAGATCTTCGGTACCGCAAACTTGGCCATGATGACGACGAACACGAACAGGTTGTCGACGGACAGCGCCTTCTCCGTGACGTAACCGGCGAAGTACTCCCCGCCGTACACGCCGCCCCACTGCCACCACACGAATCCGCCGAAGGCGATGGCGATGGCGATGTAGACCGCCGACCAGAATCCCGACTCGCGGAGTGTCGGTTCGTGCGGAGTGCGGACGTGGGCGAAGAAGTCGAAGACGAACAGCCCCAGGATCACCAACCCGGTGATGATCCAGGTGGTCAGAGAAACGTGCATGAAAAAAACCTCCAGCGTTCAGCTCGATTGAGCGATGCTGGAGGTCTCTCCCACCGTCACCCGAGTGACGGCGGCGCTCCGGGAGCGAGCCCGACATCCGATCGGCGGATGCCCGCGGCAAGTCCGTATTGACGGAGACGCCATAGGTAAGGGGATACTCCCCTCCTGATCACCGTCAGTCTAGCGAACCGTCGTCGGACCCGCCACCGGTGATCGATGCGATCACCCCGGCGAGGTCCTCCGGCTTCACCAGAACGTCGCGCGCCTTGGATCCCTCGCTGGGCCCGACGACGCCGCGCGTCTCCATCAAGTCCATGAGCCGTCCCGCCTTCGCGAAGCCCACACGCAGTTTGCGTTGCAGCATCGACGTCGACCCGAACTGGCTGGACACGACCAGTTCGATCGCCTGCAGGAGGTCGTCGAGATCGTTGCCGATGTCGGAGTCGATCTCCTTCTTGTCCGACGCCTTGGCAGAGGTCACGCCCTCGGTGTACTCGGGCTCCGACTGCTCCTTGGTGAACTCGACGACCGCAGAGATCTCCTCGTCGGTGATGAACGCACCCTGCATGCGGATGGGCTTGTTGGCTCCCATCGGCAGGAACAGACCGTCGCCCATGCCGATCAGCTTCTCGGCACCCGGCTGATCGAGGATCACTCGAGAGTCCGTGAGCGAGCTCGTTGCGAACGCGAGTCGTGACGGCACGTTGGTCTTGATCAGGCCGGTCACGACGTCGACCGACGGACGCTGAGTGGCCAACACCAGGTGTATTCCCGCCGCACGCGCCTTCTGCGTGATGCGGACGATGGCGTCCTCCACGTCACGCGGCGCGGTCATCATCAGATCGGCCAGCTCGTCGACGATCGCCACTATGTAGGGGTACGGCTTGTACACGCGCTCGGAGCCCAGCGGTGTGCTGATCTCACCCGAACGCACCTTCTCGTTGAAGTCGTTGATGTGGCGCACACGGGACATCTTCATGTCCATGTAGCGCTGTTCCATCTCTTCGACGAGCCATGCGAGGGCCGCGGCGGCCTTCTTCGGCTCGGTGATGATCGGCGTGATGAGGTGCGGAACACCCTCGTACGGCGTCAGCTCGACCATCTTCGGATCGATCAGGATCATCCGAACGTCTTCGGGCGTAGCCCGGGTCAGCAAGGACACGAGCATCGAGTTGACGAAGCTCGACTTACCCGAGCCCGTGGAACCGGCGACCAACAGGTGCGGCATCTTCGCGAGGTTCGCGCTGACGAAGTCGCCTTCGATGTCCTTACCGAGGCCGATGATCAACGGGTGATCGTCACGCCTGGTGCTGGGCGCGTCGAGGACGTCGGCCAGGCGCACCATCTCGCGGTCGGAATTGGGCACCTCGATGCCGACGGCGGACTTGCCGGGGATCGGCGCCAGCAGGCGCACGTTGTCGGTCGCGACCGCATATGCGATGTTTCGCTGCAACTGGGTGATCTTCTCGACCTTGACCGCCGGTCCGAGTTCAACCTCGTAGCGCGTGACTGTCGGGCCCCTGGTGTAGCCGGTGACGGCTGCGTCGACCTTGAACTGTTCGAGGACGGAGTTGATCCGGTCGATCATGTCCTCGTTGGCCGAGCTCCCCGTTTTCGGCGGGTCGCCTGCGATCAGCAGGTCGGCGGGTGGCAGTTCGTAGCCGCTGTCGTTCGCACGCGGCACCGCGGGAGCGCGAGGCGCGGGCGACGGAGTCGGCGCGGGCTCACGGCGCGCGGGGCGTCGACGCGGCGCAGGTTCGACGGCCGACGCAGGCGCCGGATCCAGGTCGGCCAGCGGACCGATCGGCTCAGTGATCTGCGTATCGGGCAGGATCGGCTCTGTCACCAGATCCGGCATGTGCGCATCGCGGTCCTCTCCCGCGGTGCGTCGCCCCGACACCGAGGGCGACGTCCGGGAAGCGCGGTCGTGCTCGGCACGACTGCTCGACCGCGCGGGCCGCTCCCTCGTCGGCCTGTCGCTGCGTGCGCGACGCTCCTGCGGCCGGCGACGCTCGTCGGGCGGGTAGTTGTCGTACGGATCGCCGTAACCGTCGTCGGCATCGTCGGACGAGTCGCCGGTGTCGAACGGAGCTGGGTCCGGTGTCGCGTCGACATCATCCTCTGCGATGTCGTCGTCGTACTCGTCGTAGTCGTAGTCGTAGTCGTCGTCCGAGTAGTAGTCGTCCTCGCCGTACCGGTAGTCGCGGCCGAGGCCGAGGTACTCCGACGCGCCGTGGATCACGTCGCGCAGGGTCCGACCGCTGAGTGCGAGGATGCCGAACGCAGCGCACAACAGGTACACCGGAACCGACAGCCACACGGTGACCGCATCGGTGAGCGGACCGCCCACTGCGTAGCCGGCGAATCCGGC
Source organism: Gordonia sp. PDNC005 (assembly GCF_016919385.1). NCBI lineage: Bacteria > Bacillati > Actinomycetota > Actinomycetes > Mycobacteriales > Gordoniaceae > Gordonia > Gordonia sp. PDNC005. Next base: position 1,419,906 of record NZ_CP070351.1, on the reverse strand, counting down.
CGCATCGGCTCGGCCGTCGTAGTCGCGGGGCGCACCCTGGATCAGGTGTGTCATCCCCAGCAATGCGATCGAGAGCAGCACAGTACCGCCGACGTTGCGGACACGACGGTCAGGGTTCGGCGCGAAGCGCATCAAGCAGGCGGCCAACGCGAGGTGCGCCACCGGCACCGCGTAAGCCAGCGATCCCACGCAGGCCCTGATCAGGGTGTCGATGAATGCACCGACGGGCCCGAGTGCATGGAACCAGACACCCACGGCGGCGATCCCACCGAGTAGGAGAATGGCCAAGGCCAGCCCGTCCCGGCGCGCGGACGGCTCGTCATCACGCTGTGCACCGATTCGGGCGACGTTGCCGACTCCCTTGGCGAGCATGGTCCACGCGGATGCGGCACCGTGCCCGACGGTCACGACGACCGATGGACGGTGCAGGTCCTGAGACTTGGTGGCGGCGCGCGGCGCCGCCCGACCGGCGGGCGCCTTGCGCGCACCCGCCTGCGGTTTTCCGCCGCGACCCTTCTGTGCACGATCCTTCTGTGCACGATCCTTCTGTGCACGATCCTTCTGGGGCTGCCGATTGCTTGCGGGCTTCCGGCTCGCAGCCGCCCGAGGCGCGGAGGTGCCGGCAGCCGCACGTCGACGCGTGGTTGCTTGAGAAGCCATGGGTCCAGACTAGTGCCCCTCCGTCACAACAGTCACACCCGCAACACCGGAACGGCACGGGTCGTGTTCTTTTCGTGACGTTGGGCCGCGGTCGGCGTCAGACGGAGCGTTCGCTTTTGCGGACCGCGTCGACCGCCGCTTGGGGGCCGGTCACGGTCACGTCGACTGGTGCGCGTCCGAATGCGAAGAGCAGCAGTTCACCTACCGAGCCGGTCACGGCGACCGATTCCCCACGACCGACGGTCAACAGTTCACGCCCGTCAGGCGACCCGAGGGTGACTCGAGCGGGAGCCTTCGCGAGTGTGAGGCGTCCCACCAGGGACAGTGGAGTCTCCAGCGCCCGGTTCATCGCCGACGACAGTTTCCGCGGCAGGAACGGGCCGGTCGGGTCCGCTCCCCCACGCAGCAGATCCTCGTGATGGACAAACATCTCGGCGAGATTGAGCACCGAGTCGAGAGGCCGGAACGGCGAGTACCACGGCGGACCGTCGAGCACGGTCCGCATCAGCACCGGCCACGGCTTGGCGGCATACGACGCTTCCACCGACCGAGCGTGCCCGGACAGCGGAGGCAGAATCATCGCGGCCGCGGCGTCGAGGCGTCGCTCCCGGATGGCGAGGTGGACGGCCAGGTCACGGGCCGTCCAACCCTCACACATCGTCGGAGCGTCGGGGCCGACGTTCCGGAGCGTCGCGACGAGAGCCGCACGTTCGTCTCGGGCGAGGGACACCGCTAGTCGTCTCCGACGGCGATCACGGTCGGCACGATCATCGGTCGGCGGCGGTACTTGCCCGCCACCCAGCGGCCGACCACCCGGCGCACGGCCTGTGCGATGCGATGAGTGTCGGTGACGCCTTCGTTGGCGAGTTCGGTGAGCGTCTTCTCCACCAGCACAACGGCCTCGGTGAGCGCGGTCGGGTCGTCGGAGAAGCCGCGGCCGTCCACTTTGGGTGCGCTGACCGCAACGCCGGTCGTGGTGTCGACGGCGACGGAGATCGAGATGAATCCACCCTCGCCGAGAACGAGGCGATCGGACAGTGTGGAGTCGCCGACGTCGCCGACGGACAGCCCGTCGACGTAGACGTGACCCACCGGTACCCGGCCGGTGATCTGCGCGCGTCCGTCGACGAGGTCGACAACCACGCCGTCCTCGGCCAGCACGATGCGGTCGGAGGGCACTCCGGTCGCCTCGGCGAGCGCCGCGTTGGCGCGCAGGTGGCGCCATTCGCCGTGAACCGGCATGGCGTTGGACGGCCGGACCGCGTTGTACAGGTACAGCAGTTCGCCCGCGGACGCGTGACCCGACACGTGAACCTTGGCGCTGGCCTGCGTGATGACCGTCGCGCCCCGCTTGGCGAGACCGTTGACCACGGCGAACACCGAGTTCTCGTTGCCGGGGATCAACGACGACGCGAGGACGACGAGGTCGTCGGCGCGCACGTTGATCTGGCGATGCTCGCCGCGTGCCATCCGGGACAGCGCAGACAGGGGCTCGCCCTGCGAGCCGGTCGAGATGAGGACGAGGCGGTGGTCGGGCAGCGTGGCGGCCGTGTCCATGTCGACGACAACACCTTCGGGCACCGAGAGGTACCCGAGATCCTGCGCGATCTGCATGTTGCGGACCATCGAGCGACCGACGAATGTCACGCGGCGGCCGTGGCGGTACGCGACGTCGACGATCTGCTGGATGCGGTGGACGTGGCTCGCGAACGACGCGACGATGACCCGCTGCTTAGCCTTGCCGATCACGTTGTCGAGAACGCCGCCGATGTCGCGCTCTGGCGTCACGAAGCCGGGGACCTCAGCGTTCGTGGAGTCGACGAGGAAGAGGTCGACGCCCTCGTCACCGAGTCGTGAGAAGCCCGCGAGGTCCGTGAGGCGGCCGTCGAGGGGCAGCTGGTCCAGCTTGATGTCGCCGGTGTGCAGGACGAGACCCGCTGGAGTGCGGATCGCGACGGCCACCGCGTCGGGAATGGAGTGGTTGACCGCGAAGAATTCGCAGTCGAACGCGCCGAAGTCCTGACGGTCGCCCTCGGCGACTTGGATGAGCTTCGGCCGCAGGCGGTGCTCTCGGCACTTGGCGGCGACAAGCGCCAGGGTGAATCGCGAACCCACGACGGGGATGTCGGCCCGGAGCTTCAACAGGAACGGAACGGCGCCGATGTGATCCTCGTGGCCGTGTGTCAGGACGACGGCCTCGATGTCGTCGGTGCGTCCCTCGAGGTAACTGAAGTCGGGCAAGATCAGGTCGACGCCCGGCTGCTGGTCTTCGGGGAAGAGTACACCGCAGTCGACGATGAGGAGCTTGCCGTCGTACTCGAAGACCGTCATGTTGCGGCCGATCTCACCGATACCGCCGAGCGCGACGACGCGGAGGCCACCCTTGACCAGCGGCTTCGGCGCGGTCAGGCGATCGATGATGTCACCGGTGACGCCGATGCCCGTCGCCTCGGGAACGGCGGGGCCCGCCTTCTTCGGGGGCTTCTGGTTCTCGCTCGGAGGTCCTGCCGGACGCCCGGCGCGACGACGACGCTGTGAGCCTGCCATGTCAGATCACCTCCGCGGTGCGCAGATCGTTGATGAGTGCCTCGATCTGCGGGCCGTCTGCGGCGACCTGAGGCAGTCGCGGGTCGCCGACGTCGAGGCCGGTGATCCGGAGTGCGGCCTTGACCATCGTCACTCCCCCGAGCCGACCCATCGCATCGACCAGCGGTGCCATCGAGCGGGTGAGCGAGCGAGCGCGGTCGAGGTCGCCTGCGGCCGCGGCGTCGCGCAGGGCGGCGAGCCGGTCCGGGACCAGGTGGCCGATCACGCTGACGAATCCGGAGGCGCCGACGGACAGCCACGGCAGGTTGATGCCGTCGTCGCCGGACAGGAACTCCAGGTCGGTCTGCGCCATGATCGTGGCGCCGGCGTGCAGGTCGCCCTTGGCGTCCTTCACGGCCTTGATGTTGGGATGCTCGGCCAGGCGCAGAATCGTCTCGGTCTCAATCGGGACAACCGATCGCGGCGGGATGTCGTAGAGCATCACCGGCAGGTCCGTGGCGTCGGCGACGGCGGTGAAGTGGGCATACACGCCGGCCTGCGGCGGCTTGCTGTAGTAGGGGGTCACGATGAGCAGTCCGTGCGCACCCGCGTCAGCAGCGTCGCGACAGCGTCGGATCGTCTCCGCGGTGTCGTAGCTGCCTGCGCCCTGGATGACGCGGGCGCGGTCGCCTACGGTGTCGAGGACGACCTTGAGGAGTTCGGCCTTCTCGGGAACGGTGGTCGTCGGAGACTCTCCTGTGGTGCCGGAGACGACGAGGCCGTCACAGCCTCGCGAGACGAGTTGGTCGGCCAGCTCAGCCGCCTTGTCGAGGTCGACCTCACCCTTCGACGTGAAGGGGGTCACCATCGCCACCGAGACCGTTCCAAACGGGTGTTTCACGCGCCCTGCGTCTGCGGTTTCCATGCCGCTCAGGCTACCGCCTGGGCAGGTGTGATCGACCGTTAGCCCTCGAAAACGAACGGTGATGTCGCAACGTGGGTTCCGTCCGCGAGTTCACCGATTTCGAAGTCTCCGAACGCGGTCGGCGCAATGTCTGCGAGCTGCCGCAGACATTCGACAGCGAGTTGGCGGATCTCGACGTCTGCGTGCTCGGTGGCGCGCATGCCGATGAAATGACGCCACGCCCGATAGTTGCCGGTCACGACGATCCGAGTCTCCGTCGCGTTCGGGAGCACGGCGCGGGCCGCTTGGCGGGCCTGTTTGCGTCGCAGAATCGCGTTCGGGACGTCGTCGAACTTGGCTTCGAGCTCGGTCAGCAGCTCGGTGTACGCGGCACGCGACGCATCGGTGGCTCTGACGAACAACTCTTCAAGACGCTCGTCGCCCCGGATCGCGGGCGGCGCGACCACGTTGGAGTCGTGTTCGGGCACAAAACGCTGAGAGAGCTGCGAGTACGAGAAGTGCCGGTGACGAATCAGTTCGTGTGTGCACGACCGGGAGATTCCAGTGATGTAGAAGGTGACGTTCGAGTGCTCGAACAAGGAGGTGTGTCCCACTTCGAGGACGTGCCGCAGATAGCCGGCGTTGGTCGCCGTGCGCGGGTTCGGCTTGTCCCAGCTCTCATAACACGCGCGACCGGCGAATTCGATGAGCGCTTCGCCACCGTCGGTGTCGGTGCTCCAGTCGATGTCGGCGGGCGGCGTGAACTGCGTCGAGGCCACCAGTTGCACCTTGAGCGGCACGAGTTCGGACACCGTTGGACTCCTGACAAGCCGGTCTGCGGCCCGGCGAGTGTCGGACCCTGTTGAGCTCATTGTCTCGCAGGGTCGACTGTCGGAGTCAGCCGACCCAGTCGATCAGTGCGATGGCGACGTCTTCGTTCGCCAGCAGCGAGAAGTGATGAGCTCGGTCCAGGTGGACTCCGTTCGCGGGGTCGAATCCGATGCGGCGCGCGCGGTTCTCGCCGCTCGCACTGGTCCGCAGCACGAGGCCGTCGCCGATCAGGCGCCCTATCGGGTTGCGCGGCGAGCGAGTGATCGTCGCCGACGCGAAGTAGTGGTCGACGCCGGGCAGCAGCGGGAGCTCTTGGGCGATCGCCGCGCCGAGTTCGTCGGGATCGCGATGCTCCCAGTCGGCGTCGACGAGACTGCCACCGCGCAGGTCCCGGATGCCGGCGCTCCGCCGTCGCAGGAGGGTGCCGAACGACGCCGTCTCGCGGAAGGCCAGCAGTGCGGCGCTGCCGTAGTGGGCGAGGCTCTCCAGCGGAGCGCCCAGGTGAGGCGTTCCGAGGCTCGCGGTGGCGGTGACGTGGCGGACCCAGCCCTGTCCGACCTGATCGGCGTGATGAACGGCGCTACGCAGCACCAGTCCGCCCATCGAATGTCCGACCAGAATGATCTGTTCGACGTCGACCGGCCAATCCTGGACGAGTTGGTCCAGCCGCTGCGCGAGTCCGCGACCGTTCACCGAGATGTGGCGTCCGGAGTTGTATCGGACGTGCACCGGAGTGTGTCCGAGCTCGGCGAACAGCGGCCCGTAGTGCGGCCCCTCCCCGATCTCGAACGCGTGCTCGGTCTCCATCAGTCCGTGCACGAAGACGATGATCTTGCCCGTCGCGTCCGGATACGCAGCCGCGACGGCGTCGGTTCCGAACTCCACCGGCGCACCGTCCACTCGGAGCGTCACCCCGCCGTCGGCGAGAACGGACCGGCGGTCCGCGAGGTCGTCGCCGATGAGCCCGGCGACCGCGGCGATGACCGTCGCTCCGGTCTTGGTGTGCGATGGAGGGACGGCGAGCGGCAGGTCGGCGAACGCACCGCCGACAGTTGCCGCGGTGTCGGTGCTTGCTCGTATCGCCGAGTAGACCCCGTCGGTGATCGCGTCGTGCACCGTCTTGACCGGATCGGACGCTCGGCCCGCGACGAGGCCGACACAACGGAACACGCGGTCGGAGATGCCGCGGTGAGTGCGATGCACCCCTCCGACCGCGACCCCGATCTCGGTGAAAGCGAGGTCGGTGAGCGCACGGACTTCGTCGGTGCGGACGTCGGTGAGCGTGTCGTGAACTGCGGTCATGAGAATTGAGTGTACATACGTTCACTCATATTGTCTGCCGGTGCAGTTGCCCTGCGCAGGTGGACGATCGGGTGCATCATGATCGTCGTGAACACTTTCTCCCTCCGTCGCCGTACTGCGGCGATCGCCCTATCCACCACGCTTCTCGCAGCACCTGTGGCCTCGACCACGCTCGCCTCACCCGCGTCTGCCGCTCCGGGCGCGAGCCCGGCGCTGTCGTCGGCGGTCTTCACACCCGGCCGCGAGATCGGCCTCGTCGGTACTCAGAACACTCGTACTCTCGACGGCTATCGAGGACTCGGCGGCAAGCACGTCAACAACCTCGTCCTGCGCAGCGACAATCTCTCGAAGATCACCGCCGCCGACACCCGCAAGCTCACCAAGCGTCACGTCACGACCATCGTCGACCTGCGCACCGGCCTGGAGAAGCGCTTCCAGGCCAACCGACCCGTCCCCGGCGCCCGCACGGTGAACGCCGACGTCCTCGGCGGATTGCCGCCGATCGCGCTCGTCGACCTGAAGCAGGCCTATTCCGCTTTTGTCACCGACAAGCAGGCCCGCACGGAGATCCGCCGTGCGCTCCTCACCATCAAGTCGACCGCCGCCCACGGCCAGACGACGCTGTACCACTGCTCGGCGGGCAAGGACCGGACCGGTTGGGTGTCCGCGACGCTGCTGACGATCCTCGGCGTCGACCGCGGAACCATCAAGGCCGACTTCCTCGCCTCGAACCGATTCCGTCACGCATCGCCGAACGACGTTCTCAACGGAGTCAATATCGGTCTGCTGAACACGTCGTTCGCGGCGGCGAACCGCAAGTACGGCTCGATGGACGGCTACATCCGCAAGGGTCTGCGCCTGACCGACGCCGACATCAACTCTCTCCGCGCGAGCCTCCTGCGCTGACCGGGCGGTCCTTTCGACTCGCTCCGCTCGCTCAAGGAGCAGTGGGAAGCGCTCTTCCTCCACTGCTCCTTGAGCGAGCTTGGTTCCCACTGCTCCTTAAGCGAGCTTGCTCCCACTGCTCCTTGGGCGAGCCTGCGAGTCGAAAGGCCCGCACCCCACACCAAACTCAGTCGCGGACGACGGCCCCGAGCTTGGTGTAGGTGTCTTCCCAGCCGTGGACGTGGACGGAGTCGATGCCGAGGTCGGCGACGGGGCGGTCGTTGCCGCCGTCGTCGAGGCGGTCACCGAAGAACAGGATGTCGTCGATGTCGAGGTCCAGGATCTCCATGAGACGACGCGCGCCGAACGCCTTGTCGATGCCCTTCGCAGTGATGTCGACGGACGTCGAACCCCCGCTGCGGACCTCGAGCTCGGGCAGGCGGGCCGCGGCGTACGAGCGCAGCGCCTCCTTCTTACGGCCGTCCGGATCCCACGCCGCCTTCGCGTCGACGGGCGCCGACTGGCCGAGCGCGGAGAAGGTGACCTGACTGCCGCGGTCTTCGAGGATCGGGCCCCACGTCTTGGACTCCCAGAGGCCGAGTTCGCGAGCGCCCTCTTCGACGACGGCCATCGCGAGTGACTTCTGCTCCGCGGAGAGGTCTTCGGCGTAAACGGTCTCCCACTCGTCGCCGGACCAGCGGACGTAGCGGGTGCCGTTGGTGGGCATCAGGTGGAGGTTCGCCTTGTCGGGGAAGTCGCCGAGTCGGTCGAGGACCTGTGACTGGAACTGCCCGTACTGTCCGCCGGAGATGATGCATCCGAGGCTCGTCGCCAGCAGTTCGCGGAACAGTTCGACCATCTCATCGCTCATCGCCGTCTTCGACGGCGCGAGGGTGTCGTCGAGATCGAACATGACGAGCTTGTACGACTTTCCGTCGCGAGTGACTCCATCAACCATGGCTGGGACTTTACTGGCCGGTACCGCCGATCACCCATTCGAACGCCGATGCCCTCGACCGCGCCCCCTGCGCCGTCTTCGATCGCGAGGTCTCCCCGAGTTCGGCGAGCAACTCCTCGCCCGCTTCGACGAGCGTCCCGAGCAGCTTCGGTGTGAGGTAGTCGGGCCGGGTCGCGAACAACAGGTCTTCCGACGACGTGTTGCCACTCGCTCCCGGGGCGAACGGGCAGCCGCCCAGACCGCCGAGTGCACCGTCCACCATGTGGGCGCCCGCTTCGATCGCGGCGAGCGAGTTCGCGACGCCCATCCCCCACGTGTCGTGGCCGTGGAAGACGAGGCGTCGCGCTGCGGCGTCGACTGTTCGAAAGAGGTCGGACACCTGTGCCGGGTGCGCTTGGCCGAGCGTGTCGGCGAGGACGATGTCGTCGGCCTCCACCGTGCGCGGATCGGCGACGATGCCCCGGACTCGGGCGGGATCGACAGGCCCGTCGAACGGGCACGTGAACGCCGTCGCGATGCACAACTGGATACGCCCGCGCGCTTCGCGGATCATGTCGATCGCTTGCGGCATCGCGGCAACGCTGTCCTCCGTCAGGCGACCGATGTTCGCCTTGTTGTGGGCGTCGGACGCCGAGAAGCAGTACTGCACGTTGCGCGCTCCCGCCGCGATCGCCCTCTCCACGTGTCGAGGCGTCGCGACCCAGATCCAGCAGCGTTCGAGCTCCTCCGGCGTGAGGGCGGCGACCACGTCGAGCGACCCCGCCATCGGCGGCACCAGATCGGGCCGGGCCATCGACCCGATCTCGAGCTCAGGCACTCCCGCGGCCAGCAACGTCCGCGCCAGGCCGACACGGGTCTGCACATCGAGTGCCTTGCCCGTCAACTGCAAACCGTCACGGAGAGTCACATCGCGCAGGATCGCGTCGCGGAGGGCTGTCATGTCGCGAGTGTATCGACGCTTCGAGCGAGTCATCCATCGTGGAGGAATCGCGCCCGGATCTCGTCGGTGTGCTCACCGAGGTCCGGTCCGACGGAGCGGATCGGCAGCGACCTCTCGCCGAGGACAGGCACGATGCCGGGAAATCCGACGCTGCGCAGGGTGCCTGCCCCGGTGTCGACATCGAAGTGCTGCACCATGTTCCGCGCTTGGTACTGCTGGTCGGCGACGATGTCGGCGGCGGTGTAGATCGGGCCGGCCGGAACGCCCGCGTCGTCGAGTACTGCGAGCACCTCTGCGCGAGGCAGGGTCGCGGTCCAGGCGCCGATCGCGTCGTCGACTTCGTCGCGACGCCGCCAGCGCCCGTCGTTCGTCGACAGGTCGGGGTCGTCGGCGAGATCGGGGCGACCGATGGCCCGCATGTAGCGTCCGAAGATCGCGTCGGCGTTGCCGGAGATCACCACCGACAGTCCGTCGCCGCAGGTGTAGCCGTTGGACGGTGCGATGCCTTCCATCCGACCGCCGGTCCGCTCGCGGGTGACGCCGTACGCGCCGAGGTCGGGCACCAACGACTCCATCATCGAGAAGATCGCCTCGTTGAGTGCGACGTCGACGATCCTGTCCTCGAGCGGCAGCGGTTCGGGCGACTCGTCGCGGCGGCGCAGCTGCCCGTACAAGGCCATGACCGCGCCGAACGCGCCGTACAACCCCGCGATCGAGTCGCCGATGGACACGCCAACGCGCACCGGTGGCCGATCGGGATCTCCGACGAGTTCCCGGAAGCCGCCGTAGGCCTCGGCGACGGCCGCGAAGCCCGGCCGTTCGGCGTAGGGCCCGGTCTGCCCGAACGCTGAGATGCGCACGAAGATCAGGTCCGGATTGGCCTCGCTGAGCTCCGCGGGGCCGAGTCCCCACTTCTCGATCGTCCCTGGACGGAAGTTCTCGAGGACAACGTCGCAGTGCGCGGCGAGCGCCCGCACGTCGTCGCGACCCTCATCGGTCCGCAAGTCGAGGACGATGGACTTCTTGTTCCGGTTGATCGTGCGGAACAGCATCGATGTTTCGCCGTCGTACAGGCGCCAGTTGCGCAGTTCGTCGCCGGTCTCGCGTTCCACTTTGATGACCTCGGCACCGAAGTCGGCGAGCATGCGCCCAGCGGTCGGCGCGGCGATGTAGTTGCCGAGTTCAAGAACCCGCACACCGTCCAACGGCAGTCGGCGAGCCATCAAGCAGGCAGTGCGTCGAGGGTGACGATGACTGCGGTGCCCTTGTCGCCGCTCTTCGCCACACCCGTACCGGTGCGGGCGACACCGTCGAGCACGATGCTGATCGGCTCGGGTCCCGGCTGGAAGTTGCGCCACCACGTCTTCTGCGACGGAGCGGCCACCCCGATGACCACGGTGTCGTCGCCCTTACGCTGGAAGGCGACCGGCAGACTGATCGTCCGACCGCTCCGACGCCCGGTGTAGGTGATCTCGGTCATCGACGACCGCAGTTTCGGTCCGATGATCGGGGCCTTCATGATCGGCAGCATCACTGCATTGACAGCCTTGGCAACACGCTGGAAAGTGTTCACACCGAACAGCTTAGGTGCGTCGCCAATTCTCCGCGGGCGTGGACGTTCACCTCGTCCAGCCCGCGCCAGCGGGCCATCGCCTGCAGGTCGACAGCGAGCCGCTGCGCCACCTCTGCCCTGTCGACGTCCGGTTCGACGTGCGACGCCAGAACCTGCAGCACCCCGGCCGCACGATCGGCCTTGAGGTCGACGCGCGCAACGACCCTATCGTCCATCAGGTACGGCAGGACGTAGTAGCCGTGCACCCGTTTGGCTTCGGGCACGTAGATCTCGATGCGGTAGTGGAAGTCGAAGAGTCTCTCGGTGCGCGGCCGGAAGAACACGAGCGGGTCGAACGGCGACAGCAAGGTGCTGCGACGCACGGACCGAGGAGTCCGCGCGTCCCGATGGAGATAGGCGGCGTCGCGCCAGCCGTCGACCGAGATCTCGGTCACGACTCCGTCGTCGACGAGGTCCGGCAGAACGGCACGTACCTGCGCGGTGGTCATCCGGTAGTAGTCGGCGAGATCGGCGACTGTTGCGACACCGTGCGCGGCGGCAGCCTGTCCAACCAACACGCGATGTGCATCGTGCCGCGGAATCTTCAATCTCGCACGCTCGTCACCGACGATGCGTTCGGCGAGGTCGTAGTGCCGGACGAAGTTCGCGTTGCGTGTCGCGGACAAGTCACCGGAGGCGAACATCGCTTCGCAGACGTGTTTCACATCGCCGCGGTCCCACCAGCTTCCGGCCGCCGCCGAGGGTCGTTCGATGCCGAGCGCGCCTTCGATCTGCCGTGGCGTCGACGCTCCCCGCGCGACGATCACCGCGCGGATGTCCGCCGCGAGCTCGCCGTTGCGTCGCATCACATCGCGCGTGTAGCGGTAGCGGCCGTCCCGGTAGTCGTCCATCCGCCAGCGCATCAACGGCCAGTCGTCGAGCGGGATCAATGCGGCCTCGTGCGCCCAGTACTCGGCGTACAGGCGCGGCGACCGTTTGGTGTCCGACCAGGCCGCGCGATCGAGAAGTCCCTCGTCGTACGGCCCGATCCGGCTGAACGTCGGCATGTAATGCGCGCGCGCCAGAATGTTCACCGAGTCGATCTGCAGAAACCTGGTGCGGCCGACGACCCGCTTCAGATGGCTTCGGGTCGGCGCTCCCGACGGCATCGGGTCAGTGAAACCCTGCGCGGCGAGCGCGATGCGCCTGGCCTGAGGCAACGAGATGTCAGCGGTCACCGTGTGTCCTTCAGTACAAGCGGGAGTCCCACCGCGAGGAGCGTGACCCGGTCGCAGGCGGCGGCAACCCGTTGATTGAGTCGTCCGAGATTGTCGACGAACGCCCTGGACTCCGGGTCTGCCGGCACCACACCCGCCCCGATCTCGTTGGAGATCACGACGACTCGTCCGGGCGGGCCGTCGAGGACAGCCACCAGGTCGTCGAGTTCACGCTCGCGGTCCGTCGGAGGGTCGACGCCGTAGTGCAGGTTGGCCAGCCACATGGTGAGACAGTCGACGATCACGACGGTTCCGTCGGCGGCGTGGCGTCTGACCGCATTCGCGAGATCGTACGGCTCCTCGACGGTTGTCCATTCGGTCGGTCGGTCGACGCGGTGGCGTGCGATCCGCGCCCGGGTCTCCGCGTCGCCCGCGATGGCCGTGGCGACCACGATCACCCGGTCGCCCGTCTCCGCTGCCAGCTCCGACGCGTGCCTGCTCTTGCCCGACCGGGCGGCACCGACGAGGAACTCGCTTGTCACGGCAGTGGGCGTCGTCGATAGTCGACGAATCGGTACAGCGTTCCGGTCTTCGAGTACATCCAGTCCCCTGTGGACTCGGCCTGCCAGATGTCGAGGTCGATCTCGGGTGCGAACGCATCGGCACCCTCGACGTGCAGATCGATTTCGGTGACCCGGAGGTCCGTCGCGAGGGTCATCGCCGCCGCGTAGATCTCGCCTCCGCCGATCACGGATGCGACACCGTCGACGAGGTCGAGAGCATCCTGTAGACCGGCGACCACCTCGGCGCCCGGCGCGTCGAACGCACTGTTCCGGGTGACGACCACATTTCGTCGGCCCGGGAGTGGGCGGAACGACGCCGGGAGCGACTCCCACGTCTTGCGTCCCATGATCACCGCTCCGGCGCCGGTGAGCGCCTTGAAGCGGGCCATGTCCTCGGGAACGCGCCACGGGATGGTGTTGGCCTTCCCTATTGCTCCGACACGGTCCTGCGCCCAGACGAGTGCGACCGTCATCGTTGCTCCGCTCGCGCGGAGACTCGGAAGGTGCGGATCAGTCCGATCAGTACGGCGCCCATCATGACGGTGAAGCCTGTCGCCAGAGCGATTCCGCTGCCGATCTCGTGGACTGCGAGTCCGATGCCGGCGTACAGCAGAGAGAGTCCGACTCCGACGAACACCAGCATCGTCTCGCCTTCGCGGTACAGCGCCTGCGCGTTGGCTTCGGTGACTCTCACTGGGAGGTTGAACAGTTGCGGCTTGCGCGCGAGGAACGGAAGCACTGCACCGATCACCGTGAAGATCGCCGCCAGGATGAGCACCGACCACCGCGGACCGAACGAATCCGCTTCTCCCAAACCGTTGAAATGCGTCGGAACCTCGCCGGGCAGTGACGGATAAGTCACCAGAAGCGTGACGGTCACGATGGCGGTCACAGCAGGGCCCACCCAACGGAATGCACCGGTGATCGGACCGGTCCGATAGTCAGGGGCGGGCCGATCCTGTTTACGTATGCCGACCACGTCAGACCGCCACCGGGGCTTTGATCGCCGGATGCGACGTGTAGTCGACCACGGAGACGTCGTCGAACTCGTAGTCGAAGATCGACGCGGCCTTCCGCAACTCGAGACGGGGGTAGGCGAACGGCTCGCGCGACAACTGCTCGGTGACTTGCTCGACGTGGTTGTCGTAGATGTGGCAGTCGCCTCCGGTCCAGATGAAGTCACCGACGTCCAGTCCCGCCTGCTGCGCCATCATGTGCGTGAGCAGCGCGTACGACGCGATGTTGAACGGAACTCCGAGGAACAAGTCCGCGCTGCGCTGATACAGCTGACACGACAGTTTTCCGTCGGCGACGTAGAACTGGAAGAACGCGTGGCACGGCGGAAGCGCCATCTGCGGGATCTCGCCGACGTTCCACGCGGACACGATGTTGCGTCGCGAGTCCGGGTTGGCCGTCAACGTGTCGAGGGCGTTCTGAATCTGGTCGATGTGATCGCCCGACGGAGTGGGCCAGTTGCGCCACTGCACGCCGTACACCGGCCCGAGTTCACCGTCCGCGTCGGCCCACTCGTCCCAGATAGTGACTCCGTGCTCCTGAAGCCAGCCGACATTCGAGTCGCCGCGCAGGAACCACAGCAGTTCGTAAACGATCGATTTGAGATGGACCTTCTTCGTCGTGATGAGCGGAAAGCCCTCCGACAGGTCGAACCTCATCTGATGCCCGAACACGCTCCTGGTCCCGGTACCGGTACGGTCCGCCTTCGGCGTGCCTGTCTCCAGGACCAGTTTCAGCAGGTCCTCGTACGGTGTGGGGATCGGCGTGCTCACGCTCCCGAGTCTACTGACCTCGCCCACGCCGCGGCCGTCGGCACGCCACGAGTGTCACGCGCGCCGCCCCACATGGGCGGTGCCGACGATCCGCCGGTGACGTTCCGACGCCGACTGCGTTCAACCATCGCCGCGCACGGCGAGCAGGCCCCGTCAGAGGTCTCCCCCCGCTGACCGGTAATGGGTTAGACAAGCCGTCGCGACCGACGCATATGCGAGACGCCGGAACCGGCCGATGGAGCCACTCAGACGACTAGGTTCGGCGTCATGAGACGAATCCGTGCCGCGTGGATGCTGCTCGCCGTCCTCGGCGTTGCCGACATCGTGTCACGCGCATTCTCAGAGGCGAGAAACGGTGCAGTCTCGTGCGGCAAGACAGGTGAGATATACATCGAAGGCGTGCGATCCGATGCCGAATGCACGGACACCTACGTGAACGTGTTCGGCATTTGGCCGCTTGTCCAGCTCGGTCTTGTGCTTTTGGCACCAGCGATCGTCGCAGCGTGTGTCATGCGTGCCCGAGTGTCGGTCGCGGCGACCGCTGCGTACATGGCGCTCATAGTGGTCGGCGTGGTGAATTGGGCCGACTGGTGGGGGCAGTTGATCGGTCCATGCCTCATCGCATCGGTCCTGGCGCTGATCATCACGCTCTTGCACCTGCACGTCCGATCACCGAGCTACAGAAGCAGAGCGGGACATCACCGCCTCGCACGCTGAGGTCAGCCCATCAGCCCGGCCGCAATCGTCGCGCCGAGCTCCCAGCACGCGTCGAGATCGGCTTTTGTCGGCTTGCCGGACACGATGACGTCGGCCCCCGACTGGACCCAGCCGAGCCCGCCCGCGATGGAGTGAACACTGCGTTCTGCGCCTTCGGTACCGACGTTGCCGTGCATGAACAGGCCGTACGGCCGACCCTTCGTGGAATCGAGGATCGTGTAGTAGCAGGTGTCGAACGCGTGCTTGAGGGCACCGCTCATGTAGCCGAGGTTGGCGGGCGTGCCGAGGAGGAAGCCGTCGGCGTCGAGCATCTCGGCGGGCGACACGGAGAGCGCCGCACGCCGCACCACGTCGATGCCGACGATCTCGGAGTCGGTTGCGCCCGCGAGCACGGCCTCGAACATCTCCTGGCAGTGCGGCGACGGCGTGTGGTGGACGATCAGCAGGCGGGCCATGTCTTCACTGTGCCACGCCCCGTGTTCCGAGCACCGATTCGGCGATATCGAGCCGACCTCGGGCGATGCCCGACATATCGGTGCTGATTCTACGCGCGGGCGCGGTACTGACCCGCGGCGCGCTTCATCATCTCGCGGGCGCGGGAGCGGT
Organism: Gordonia sp. PDNC005; assembly: GCF_016919385.1. Lineage (NCBI taxonomy): Bacteria > Bacillati > Actinomycetota > Actinomycetes > Mycobacteriales > Gordoniaceae > Gordonia > Gordonia sp. PDNC005. Next base: position 1,404,458 of record NZ_CP070351.1, on the reverse strand, counting down.
CGCCCGCGTAGTCGTAGGCGCGGGCGATGCGGTACGTGCGGACCCAGTCGGACGGGTCCGCTTCCCACTCGTCCTTGACCTGGGCGAACAGTTCGTCGGCGGCGTCGCGTTCGATGCGGCCCGACGCGCGCCGCGGCAGTTCGTCGACGTCGAGCTCTCGCCCGAGGTCGGCGACTGCCGCAGACATGCGCTGGTGTTCGATCCCCGACTTGAGCGTCGCGACGATCATCCAGACGCCGAGCAGCGGGAGGATGAACACGCCGACACCTAAACCGATCGAGACTGCGGTCCCCTCCCCGATCAGATTCACCGCCATGCGTCCGAGGATCACGAAGTAGACGCACATCGCGATGACGAGGAAAGCGATCATCGCCACGATCGGGCGGGAATCGGGTCTACGTGCAGACACGTGTCACAGATCCATCAGGTGCTCGAGGCCGACGGTGAGGCCGGGGCGCGAACCGATCTCACGAACGCCCAGGAGCACGCCGGGGACGAACGAGTTGCGATCGATGGAGTCGTGACGGATGGTCAGCGTCTCCCCCTGCGTGCCGAACAGCACTTCCTGGTGGGCGACGAGGCCGGCCAGGCGGATCGAGTGAACGCGGACACCGTCGACGTCGGCGCCGCGCGCCTCCTCGATACCCGTCGATGTGGCGTCCGGCGACGGTCCGAGCCCGGCTTCGGCGCGGGCCGCGGCGATGAGCTGCGCGGTGCGCCCGGCGGTGCCGGACGGCGCATCCGCCTTGTGCGGGTGGTGGAGTTCAACAACCTCGACCGAGTCGAAGAAGCGTGCGGCCTGCTGCGCGAAGTGCATCGACAGGACCGCGCCGATCGCGAAGTTCGGTGCGATCAGGACACCACTTCGCGGATTCGTGCCCAGCCACTCGGTGACCGCCGCGAGGCGCTCCGGAGTGAATCCGGTGGTGCCGACGACGGCGTGGATCCCGTTGTCGATCAAGAACTTCAGGTTGTCCATCACGGCGTCGGGGTGGGTGAAGTCGACGACGACCGACGTCTCCGAATCGACGAAGGCCTGCAGAGAGTCGCCTTTGTCGACGCCGACGGTGAACACGGCGTCGGAGGAGCCTTCGACACCTTCGATGATGGCCTTGCCGACCTTGCCGTTGCTGCCGAGTACACCCGTGCGGATGCCGTTGCCCATGAGCGGAGCCTCTCTTGTCGCGGATCTCCCGTCCAGTCTAGAAGCACGTTCCCGACCACATCCGACGAGGATTCTTGATCGATCGATCGAATGAGGCTAGGGTCACAGAATCGCTTGACTAGTACGCGTTTCACTTTCGAGGAGACTCATGTCTGACATCTCTCGCCGCTCACTCCTGCAGGCAGCCGCAGTCGGTGCGACAGCGACCGCCGCAGCAGCCACGATCGGCGGAGTCGCCGTCAGCCAGACCGGCCCGGCAGCTGCCGCCACCGGCTACCTCGTCGGCGCAGGCAAAGGCGATATGACCGGCGCCATCGCAGGTCAGGGCATGATGGGCTACTCCGACGCCGAGCAGGTCGCCAAGGGCCTTCTCGGTCGCACCTGGGCACGCGCCTACGTCATCGCCGACGCGGCCACCGGCAAGCGCGTCCTGTTCATCACCGCCGACATCGCGTGCATCTTCACCTCGCACCACAATCTCCTGTTGGCGGAACTCGCCAAGCGTTACGGCGACACGTACAACGTGCACAACGTGAACATCAACGCGACGCACAACCACAACTCGTGCGGCGGCACGTCGTGGGACTACGCGTACGTGCTGGCCGCGATGGGTCACCGCAGCAACTCCCTGAAGGCCGAACTCGCCGGCCTGCTCGACGCCGTCGACGAAGCTCACCGCACCCTCGGACCCGGAACCGTCGAACTCGGCCACGACGAATTGCACAACGCCAGCGCGAACCGGTCGATGCCCGCGTTCAAACTCAACGCCGCCGAAGACCGTCGCCACTTTCCGGAGAACATCGACCCTCAGGTGACCGCGCTCCGTCTCCGCCGCGGCGGCCAGACCATCGGTGAGATCACCTGGTTCGCCACCCACGGCACGTCACTGACCGACAACAACTTCCAGATCGGCCCCGACAACAAGGGCTACGCGTCGTACCTCGCCGAACAGCGCAACGCAGGTGTCGTCGCGGCACACGCGCAGACGAACGCGGGCGACATGACGCCGAATCTGTGGTTGCGGAAGATGAACCCGGGCGGGCCCACCGAGGATCATCGCACCAACCGTGTGCTCATCGGCCGCCGCCAGGACGATGCAGGCCAGCGTGCACTGTCCGGTGCCCGCGCGATGTCGAAGGGCGGCGTCGACACGGCGACCCGCTACCTCAACCTCGACGACCTGCACATCTCGGGTCACTACACCCCCAACGGCAAGTCGACCCGCACGTCGCCCGCCATCATGGGCATGGCCGCGGCCGCGACGAGCATGGAGGACAACAACCGCAGCCAGCTCGCGATCCTGCACGAGGGCATGCGCAACGAGCTCGCGATGGCGCTCGGCGCAGGCAAGACGCCCACCCCGGCGCAGTGGATGCTCGATGTCCAGGCACCGAAGGCCGACCTCTTTCCCCTCGGGCTGCTGCCCCCGCGCTCGTGGATCGAGCAGCGTCTGCCGATCCAGCTGATTCGCATCGGCGATCTCGCTCTTGCGGCGATGCCGTCGGAGACGACGATCGTCGCTGGTCTGCGTATTCGCCGCCTCGTCGCCGACGCGCTCGGCATGCCGCTGGAGAACGTCCTGCTCCAGGGCTACTCGAACGGCTACAGCCAGTACACGGTGACTCCGGAGGAGTACATCGCCCAGCAGTACGAGGGCGGCGAGAGCCTGTTCGGCCGGTGGACGCTGTGCGCATACATGCAGGAGTTCCATTCGATGGCGCGCTCGATGGCGCGCGGCAGCCGCAAGCCTGCCGGCGCGCGCCCGGCGAACCGCGACGATCTGCAGCCCGACCTCCTCGGCGGTCAGCCGGCGGACACCCCGATGCCCGGCCGCAAGTTCGGTCAGGTCGTGTCGAAGGTCCCGGCCTCGGCGAAGGTCGGGACAACGGTCTCGGCGAGCTTCTGCGGGGCCTTCCCGTCCAACAAGATCCGCCGTGGCAAAGGCACCAAGGGCTACTTCGCCGTGGAGCGCTTCACCGGCACCGGGTGGACGGTTGCATTCAACGACGATCACGAGTCGACGGAGATGACGTGGGTCCGCCCCGGCGGCAGCGCGTCGGCGTCCAAGGTGACTGTGTCCTGGCACGTGCCGCGCAACACGCCCGCGGGCGACTACCGCATCCGGTACTACGGTGACGTGAAGTCGGCGTCGGGCGCGCTGCGCGAGATCACCGGCACCACGGGTCGCATCAAGGTCAGCTGACCCGTCCCAGGTAGAGAAGGATCGCTCGCACGCGGCGGTTCTCCGTCTCAGGACGCAGGTCGAGTTTGGCGAAGATGTTCGCCACGTGCTTGGAGACGGCGGCGTCGGACACGACGAGCGACTCCGCGATCTCCGAGTTGCTCGCACCACGAGCCATGAGTTCGAGCACTTCGGATTCACGGGGCGTGAGTCGATCGAGTGCCGCCGTCGCGAACATGGAGGCGACCACTTCCGGGTCGACGACCACGCCACCGGCGATCACCGTGTCGACGGCCCGCAGGAAGTCCGCGACACGCCCGACCCGTTCTTTGAGCAGGTAGCCGACCGCTCCCCCGGGTTCGGCGAGCATCGTCCTGGCATACGCGGCGGCGACGTACTGCGACACCACCAGGACCGGCAGTCCGGGCCGGCCTTTGCGGAGTTCAAGCGCTGCGCGCAGGCCGTCATCCCCCGCCCCCGGGGGCATACGCACGTCGGTGATCACCAGGTCGACGGCGGTCACATCGACGAGCCGCAGTGCGTCGGCGTTGTCGACGACGGCGACCACCTCGTGGCCTGCCCGTTCCAGAATGCGTTGGATTCCTTCGGCCAGCAGGATCGAGTCCTCGGCCAGGACGATGCGTAGGGTCACCGTCCGATTGTCCCCGACGCCGTCAGGACGACGGGCCGCACCACCGAAGGACAGTCGGCCCGCCCACGGGGCTGTCGACGGTGAGAGCGGCTCCGACGGCCTCGGCCCGTTCGATGAGTCCGGCGAGCCCGCTGCCTGCCGAGACGTCCGCACCGCCCGCACCGTCGTCCGTGACGGTCATCGTGACCGTGTCCGCGCCGGCGAGGTGAATCGTCACCGTCGATGCCGCCCCATGCTTGACGGCATTCGTCACCGCTTCGCTCGCCGTGTAGTAGAGCGCTCTCTCGACGGGGCCCGACAGCCGTCGACCTGGCGTCCACCCGTCGCCCACGCTCACATGAACGACCACCGGGCCGCCGAGCTCGGCGCAGGCGGCCTCAACACCGTGGTCTTCGAGAACCTGCGGGTGGATGTCGCGCACCGTGTCCCGCAGAGACGAGAGAGCGCGCTCGACCCGCGCCTGCACAGCTTCGACGTCGGTGCGGACGGTCGGGTCGTCGTTCATCTGCGCGATCTCGCCCAACTGCATCGCTGCACCCACCAGCTCCTGCTGTGGTCCATCGTGGAGATCCCGCTCGATACGGCGTCGCTCCACCTCGAACGAGTCGACGAGCACACCGCGGGACGATTCCAGCGCCTCGACGCGGGCGGTGAGCTCTTCCTGGCGGGGTCCGAGAAGAGCGATCGCGATCGACGCCGTCGCAGCCGCTACGCCCGCCCACAGGTACAGCGTGATGATGAGGAGCGGGATCGCGATCGGGACGAGCACCCAGGCCTCCGCAGTGCTGCTCACCGTCCAGAAGCCGAGCTCGATCGGCATGTCCCGCTCGACGAACATCGGTGCCAGGGCGAAGAGGCCGAACACCACCCCTTCGAGAACCAGCACCAGCGTCAACACCGGGGTCAGGACCGCCACCACGAGTGTGTAGACCACCTCGCGCCACGTCGACGCCTCACCGAGTCGGACTCCGATCCGCATCCCGAGGCCACCGTCAACGGGTCGGTGCGGGTCGCCGATCTCGGGCAGTCCGAGCAGTCTCACGCGCTGGCGTTCGATTTTGCCGAGCAGATTCGCCCACGCGGGTACAAATGGCAGCAGCACGATCGCTATGTACACGAGGATCGTCAGCCAACCGAGAACCAGCGTGACACCCGTGTACGTCGCGGCACGCAACGGCGCGGACGAGAAGAGGTATGTCAGCGGCGACTGGCGCATTCGCTGCCACGGTGCACCGGGCGACGGCTCGTCTGCCGAGCGGACGGTTGGATTCATATCAGTCGTTGCCATGCCTTGAACGCTATTGACCTGCGCGAATGGAGTCACGGGCCCGGGGTGGACAGTTCATGGTAGAGCCAGCACCACCCTGTGCAGACGACTCCGGCCCGCGACAGAAGTGCGTGTCGCGGGCCGGAGCGGTCAATCTGTGGGATCAGGCGTCAGCCTTCTCCTCCGTCTTCTTCTCGTCTGCCTTGTCCGCGTCGTTGTTGACCGGGATGAGGCTGATCTTGCCGCGCTCGTCGATGTCGGCGATCTCCACCTGGAGCTTGTCACCGACCTTGACGACGTCTTCGACCTTGCCGATGCGCTTGCCGTTGCCCAGCTTGCTGATGTGGACGAGACCGTCGCGGCCCGGCAGGAGCGAGACGAACGCGCCGAAGGCGGCCGTCTTCACGACGGTGCCGAGGAAACGCTCGCCGACCTTCGGCAGCTGCGGGTTGGCGATGGCGTTGACCTTGTCGATCGCCGCCTGAGCGGACAGGCCGTCGGCGGCGCCGATGAACACGGTGCCGTCGTCCTCGATCGAGATGTTGGCACCGGTCTCTTCGGTGATGCCGTTGATCGTCTTGCCCTTGGGGCCGATCAGCTCGCCGATCTTGTCCATCGGGATCTTGATGGTGGTGATCCGCGGAGCGTACGGGCTCATCTCGTCGGGCTCGTCGATGGCCTCGGCGAGGACGTCGAGGATGGTGAGGCGGGCCTGCTTGGCCTGGCTCAGCGCACCGGCGAGAACCTTCGAGGGGATGCCGTCGAGCTTCGTGTCGAGCTGGAGAGCCGTCACGAAGTCCTTGGTGCCCGCGACCTTGAAGTCCATGTCGCCGAACGCGTCCTCGGCACCGAGGATGTCGGTGAGGGCGACGTAGCGGGTCTCGGTCTTGCCGTCGATGGTGACCTCGTCGGAGACCAGGCCCATCGCGATGCCTGCGACCGGAGCCTTCAGCGGCACACCGGCGTTGAGCAGCGAGATGGTCGCGGCACAGACCGAGCCCATCGACGTCGAACCGTTGGAGCCGAGAGCCTCGGACACCTGGCGGATCGCGTACGGGAACTCCTCGACGCTCGGGAGCACCGGCACGATGGCGCGCTCGGCGAGTGCGCCGTGGCCGATCTCGCGGCGCTTCGGCGAACCGACACGGCCGGTCTCACCGGTCGAGTACGGCGGGAAGTTGTAGTGATGCATGTAGCGCTTGCTGGTCTCGGGGCCGAGCGAGTCGACCTGCTGAGCCATCTTGACCATGTCGAGGGTGGTGACGCCCATGATCTGGGTCTCGCCACGCTCGAACAGTGCGCTGCCGTGCGCACGCGGGATGATCCCGATCTCGGCCGACAGCTCACGGATGTCGGTGATGCCACGGCCGTCGATGCGGAAGTGGTCGGTCAGGATGCGCTGGCGGACGAGCTTCTTGGTCAGCGAGCGGTACGCTGCGCCGATCTGGCCTTCGCGACCCTCGAAGCGCTCGCCGAGCTCGGCGAGGACGTCTGCCTTGAGCGCGTCGGTGGCGTTGTCGCGTTCCTGCTTGCCGGAGATCGCGAGGGCGTCGCCGAGGCGTGCCGATGCGAACTCGGAGACTGCGTCGAAGACATCGTCGGCGTAGGCCGGGAACAGCGGGAAGTCGCGGGTCTCCTTGGCGGCGGCCGCGGCCAGCTGCTTCTGAGCCTCGCAGAGTGCGGCGATGAAGGGCTTCGCAGCCTCGAGGCCTTCGGCGACGACGGTCTCGCTCGGTGCCTGAGCGCCGCCTGCGATGAGTTCGAGGACGTTCTCGGTGGCCTCGGCTTCGACCATCATGATCGCGACGTCGGCTGATGCGCCTTCACCGGCGACGATGCGGCCTGCGACGACCATGTCGAACACGGCGCCTTCGAGCTGCTCGACGGTCGGGAACGCGACCCACTGGCCTGCCTTGTTCTCGTCGGTCGGGATGAGGGCGACGCGGACGCCGCCGACCGGACCGGAGAACGGGAGGCCGGCGATCTGAGTCGACGCGGAGGCGGCGTTGATCGCCACGACGTCGTACAGGTCGTTCGGGTCGAGCGAGAGGATGGTCTCGACGACCTGGATCTCGTTGCGGAGACCGTCGACGAACGACGGGCGCAGCGGGCGGTCGATGAGACGGCAGGTGAGGATGGCGTCGGTCGACGGGCGGCCTTCGCGGCGGAAGAACGATCCGGGGATGCGTCCCGCGGCGTACATGCGCTCTTCGACGTCGACGGTCAGCGGGAAGAAGTCGAAGTGGTCCTTCGGCGACTTCGATGCGGTGGTCGTCGAGAGGATCATGGTGCCCTCGTCGAGGTACGCGACGACCGAGCCTGCGGCCTGCAGCGCGAGGCGGCCGGTCTCGAAGCGGATCGTGCGGGTGCCGAACGACCCGTTGTCGATGACAGCGGAGACTTCGGTGATCGAATCGTCGAAGTCGTCGTTGATGACATCAGTCATGAAGTGGAATTTCCTTTGTTTGTGCCGTCGCGATCCACGCGAGGCGATATGCAGTTGCAGACCCTTCAGCAGCGAGGCGCCGCGGGGGTCTACCGAGATGAGAGTGTGGGAACGGCCCTATGGTCGTGAACAGCGCACCTCGCGCTGTGAGTAGACGGCCTTCGATCGAAGCGGCCGGATGTGCCCTTGCACTTCCGACAGCCACTACCGAGGACCGATCTGACGTGTCACGACCATTCGTGCGTACCGCACCTTCATCGCACGGACATTCTAGCATTCACCCTGCAAAAACACTTCGAGGCCGCAACCCGTGTGGGTCGCGGCCTCGAAGGTGAAATCTTCTCCGCTCTCGAGCGGAGTCGAGAGGCTACGTCAGCGACGCATGCCCAGACGCTCGATCAGCGAGCGGTAGCGGTTGATGTCCACGCCGGCCAAGTACTTCAGCAGGCGACGACGACGACCGACGAGCAGGAGCAGACCACGACGGCTGTGGTGATCGTGCTTGTGCTGCTTGAGGTGCTCGGTGAGATCCTTGATTCGCTTGGTCAGCATCGCGACCTGAGCCTCCGGCGAACCGGTGTCGGTCGGGTGCACGCCGTACTCGGCGAGGATGGCCTTCTTCTCTTCAGTGGTCAATGCCATGAGAGTCTCCTTGATTTCCAGTCCGTGCTCCAGACTTCCCCACCAGGGAAAGGGTGCGCCGCCACGGACCGCAGCCGACACCAGCGGTGTACGTTACCAGGTCGTCCACCCAGGTCAGAATCGTCGGCAGCCCACCCTCTCAGAACAGACGCGCGCTCACTCCGCCGAGAGGATCGTCCGGGTGCGGTCGACGTCGTCGGCGATGGCGGCGATGAGGGCGTCGATGCCGTCGTACGACTCCATGCCGCGCAGACGACTGACGAAGTCGACGGCGACGTGCTGTCCGTACAGGTCGGCGTCGACGTCGAGGACGTACGCCTCGACGGTGCGGTTGCGTCCTGAGAACGTCGGGTTGGTTCCGACCGACACCGACGCCGCGTAGCGCTCGCCGACGCGGATGTCGTCCGCTTCCTTGTCGCCGAGGACGGTGAACCAGGCGGCGTAGACCCCGTCGCCGGGGATGGCCGCATGCTCCGGCGGAGCGACGTTGGCCGTCGGGTATCCGAGGTCTCGGCCGCGTCGTTCACCGTGGACGACAACACCCTCGACCCGGTGCGGTCGCCCGAGCGCTTCTGCGGCCAACTCGACGTCGCCCGACGCGACGCACGAACGGATGTAGGTGGACGAGTAGGTCACAGCGTGCTCACCGAACAACGACACCGCGGTCACCTCGAAACCGAATCGATGGCCGAGTTCCCGGAGCTTCGGGACGTCGCCGAGCGCCTTGTGACCGAACGTGAAGTTGTCGCCGACGATCACCTCTGCGGCATGCAGTTGCTCGACGAGGACTTCGTGAACGAACTCCTCGGGCGACTGCGCCGCCAACGTCGGGGTGAACGGGATGACGCAGAACACGTCGACTCCCATCTCCTCCGCGAGGTCGGCGCGGCGTCGCAGCGTCGACAGCTGCGGCGGGTGACTCCCCGGTCGGACCACTTCGGACGGATGCGGGTCGAACGTCATGAGGACGGCGGGCACTCCGCGCTCCGCCGCCGCACGCGTCGCCGCGTTCACCAATTGGGCGTGCCCACGGTGAATGCCGTCGAACACGCCGATGGTCACCACACAGCGACCCCATCCGGCAGGTACCTCGTCCAAACCTCGCCAACGCAACACGGGTCTAAGAGTACGACTCGTGCGCACTCTCGGCAGTGCCCGGTGGGTAAGGTTTGGTTCATGCCCGACTCTCGCCCGGTCGACGAACTCTCGTCAGTGACCCAGGACTACCTGAAAGTGATCTGGACGTCGCAGGAGTGGTCCGACACCAAGGTGACGACAAAACTGCTGGCCGAGAAGCTGAGCGTGTCCCCGTCCACCGCGTCGGAAGGTATCCGCAAGCTCGCCGATCAGGGCCTTGTGGACCATGCTCCCTACGGCGCTGTGACTCTGACCGACACCGGCCGTGAAGCCGCCGTCGGCATGGTCCGCCGTCATCGACTCCTCGAGACTTTCCTCGTCCGCGAACTCGGGTACGGCTGGGACGAGGTCCACACTGATGCCGAAGTCCTCGAACACGCCGTCTCCGAGCTTCTCCTGCAGCGCATCGACGCGAAGCTCGGCCATCCCAAACGCGACCCGCACGGCGATCCGATTCCGGACGCCAACGGAACGGTGCCCTCGTCGCCGTCGCTCCAGCTCGCCGATCTCAACGTCGATGATGTCGGCACGATCACCCGGATCTCCGACTCCGACCCCGAGATGCTCCGGTACTTCGAAGAGATCGGCATCAGCCTCGACTGCCGAGTACGGATCACCGAGAAGCGCCCCTTCGCCGGCACGGTGACCGTCTGCGTGGACGACGGCACGCCGATCCACCTCGGCGACATCGCCGCCCGCGCGATCTTCCTCGAACGCGCCTGACACACCCAAACTCAGTACTCTCAGCGAATGCCGAGGGAAGATAACCCTCGACCGGTGTTCTGAGTGCTGAGTTTGGGGAACCCGTCTCGCCGAGCCCGAAGCGGATAGGGTGCAGGATGTGACCTCCGCCTCAATCGAGCATCCAGTCGTCGAGACCGCGTCCGGCCCAGTCCGTGGCCGTTTTGTCCCCACGAGCAACGGTTCGACCGTCGCCGCGTTCCTCGGAATCCCGTACGCCGCAGCACCTGTCGGCGATCTCGCAGTCGCCGCACCGCGGCCTCACGCTGCCTGGACCGAGCCGCGCGACGCCGGTGAATACGGGCCCGCGGCACCGCAGGTCGGGTACCCGGAGCCGATCGGCTCCATTCTGGAGAACGTCAACGCTCCCGGCGACGACTACCTGAACGTCAACGTCTGGACCCCAGACACCGACGCCGACGACCTTCCGGTTCTCGTGTGGATCCACGGTGGCGCCTTCACACGTGGTGCCAACCGGGTCGGCATCTACGCGGGCGACACCTTCGCCCGCGACGGCATCGTGTTCGTCGGTATCAACTACCGCCTCGGAGCGCCCGGATTCGCGTCGATCGACGGCGCGCCGGAGAACCGCGGACTGCTCGATCAGATCGCCGCCCTCGAATGGGTGCGCGACAACGTCGCTGCGTTCGGCGGCGACCCGTCGCAGGTCACCATCGTCGGTGAATCCGCGGGTGCCATGAGCGTCGCGTCGCTCCTCTCGTCACCGCGTGCCGTCGGACTCTTCCAGCGGGCCGTCATGGAGAGCGGCAACGGCGTTGCGGCCGCGGCGATCGCCGATGCCCGCAAGCTGAGTGCCAGGATCAGCGAGATCCTCGGCGTCGAGGCGACCGCCGACGGCTGGGCGTCCGTGTCGTCCGAGGATCTGCTCGCAGCCCAGACGCAGATGGCGCTCGAACTGTCGATGAACCCCGATGCATCTATGTGGGGCGAGTCGGTCATCGCCGCGGGCCAAGGGATCATGAGCCTGTTTCCAGTGATCGACGGTGACGTCCTCCCTGCGCACCCTGTCGCCTCGATCGCGCAGGGTGCCGGCGCGGGAGTGCCGTTGCTCGCGGGCTGGAATGCCGACGAGTTCCACTTCTTCCTGGCGCCGACCGGAATCGTCGCCGCGGTCGACGAAGCGGGAGCCGCCGCATTCCTGACTCGGTCCGGTCTCCAGACCCATCGGTTCACCGAACTCGTCGCAAGCGGCGTCACTCCGGGCGACGCGCTGTGCGCCGAACTGACACGCACCGGGTTCTCCGACCCGACGATCAACATCGCCGACGCCCGGCCGGACGCTCACACCTTCCTGTACGAGTTCGGCCGGCACAGCCCGGTTGCAGGCATCCGAGCCGGCCACGCCGTCGAGATCCCCTACGTCTTCGATCATCTCGACGACGCGCACCGCCTGGTCGGCGACTCCCCCGACCAGGCCCTAGCGACCCGGATGCACGCCGTCTGGACGGCATTCGTCATGGCCGGTGACCCGGGTTGGGAACCTCACGTCACAGGAGCGCAGCCGCACCTGTTCGTGTGAGTGGTCAGCGGAGGGTGGCCGGGCGCACGACCATGACCGAGCTCGCGCGGCGACCCTTCTCCTGGACCAGCGCGATCGCCTGCCCGGACGGGTCGACGACGGTGTAGACCCCCTTCATCCCGACCGGCTCCAACCAGCGGCCCTGGCTGATCGACTCCGCGTCGTCGTCGGTGATCTCGCGCAGCGGGAAACACAGTTTCGCCGCATCGTCGATGCCGAGGGACAGCCCCGGTGCCTCGGACACGGCATCCATCGTCCGCGCGTGGTCGAGGGTGAACGGCCCGACGGCCGTGCGGCGTAGCGCGGTCAGGTGACCGCCCACGCCCAGACCGGCGCCGAGATCCCGCGCGAGGGAACGGATGTAGGTTCCTGACGAGCAGTCGACGTCGACGTCGACATCCACGAACGCACCGTCACGGCGGATGTCGAGAATGTCGAACCTCGACACGGTGACAGGCCTGGCGTCGAGCTCGAACTCCTCCCCCGTGCGCATGAGGACGTGAGCGCGTCGACCGTCGACCTTGATGGCGCTGACCTTGGCGGGGATCTGCAGGATGTCGCCGGTCAACGCAGCGACGCCGGCCACGACCTGGTCGTCGGTAACGCTGCTCGCGTCCGCCGATTCGAGGACGTCGCCCTCGGCGTCGTCGGTGTTCGTGCTCTGGCCGAGCCGGATGGTCGCAGCGTACGACTTCGTCGTCAGCGACAGCAGACCGAGAAGCTTGGTGGCCCTCTCGACACCGATCACCAGGACACCGGTCGCCATCGGGTCGAGGGTGCCCGCGTGACCCACTTTACGGGTCTGAAACGCCTTGCGAGTTTTGGCGACGACGTCGTGGCTGGTCATTCCGGCAGCCTTGTCGACGATGAGCAGTCCCGCGTTGTCGATACTGGAATCGGCCATCAGGTGAGCGCAATCGTCGTGAGGATCAGGCCGTCCGTCACGGCCCACCGCCCCGGCAACGTCAGGAGCGGGTCGCCCCCGTCGATGGTGGAGCCGTCGATCAGGATGGTGGACGTGAACGTGCCGCTCAAGCCGTCGGTGTCCCGAGTGAATGTGATGTGGGCGTCCTCGAAGCCGAGCCAACGGTGCGTGATCGGAAACCACGCCTTGTAGGTCGCCTCTTTGGCGCAGAACAGAAGGCGATCCCAGTGCAGGTCGTCGTCACGGGTGGCGAGAACGTCGCGCTCGGCCTGAACCGAGGTGTGGCCGAGGACGCCGTCCGGCAACGCCAGATGCGGTTCAGCGTCGATGCCGAGCGAGCGGACCTGCATCGTGTACGCGGCGACGGCGGCGCGGTAGCCGTCGCAGTGTGTCATGCTGCCGACCACTTGGTTCGGCCACAACGGCATGCCGCGTTCGCCCCGCAGGATCGGCACCGGGTCGTATCCGAGCTGCCCGAGAGCCTGCCGGGCGAGGTGTCGGGCCGTGATGAACTCACGACGACGCTTCTCCACCGCCTGCGAGATGAGGCTCTCTTCGGCGGGCATGGCGGTCAGTCCGGGTGGGTCGCCGAATGTTTCGGCGGCGCCCACGCCGGACGGCACGAGTCGCGAGATCATGTGTTCGATTTTGCCATGCTCATTTGTCGCGCTTGGCGCGCCGCTCCTCGATGCGCTTGCGGAACTCGGCCGCCTTCTCCTCGTAGTCCGGCGGCAGGTCGAACCGCGCACCGTGCTCGGGCAGCGTGTCAGGTGTGATGCCGCCGTCCGGCACGATGGGGCGCAGCAACGGGCGCGGAAGACCGCGCCGCTTCCATTCGCGCGGGTAGCCTACCGACACCTCCTCGAACCGGACACTGTCGTACCAGGTTGTCCGTGGGATGTGCAGGTGACCGTAGACGCTGCACACGGCGTTGAACCTGGTGTGCCAGTCGGCGGTCAGCTCACTGCCGCACCACAACGCGAACTCCGGGTACATCAATGCGTCGCACGGTTCTCGTCGGAGCGGCCAATGGTTGATCAGCACGGTCTTCTCGCTCGGATCGATCGCCTCCAACCGTGTCCGGGTGGCGTCGATCCGGGCTCGTCCCCACGCGTCGCGCGTTCCGAACGGTTCCGGCGACAAGAGGAACTCGTCCGTCGCGACGACATTCCGCTCCCGGGCGACGGCCAGCGCCTGCAGGGTGGTCGAGGTGCCCTCCGGGCGGAACGTGTAGTCGTACAGCAGGAACATCGGGACGACCCGCACTGGATCCGAGCCGTCCCCCGCGTCGAACAGTGGGTAGATGTCTTCCGGCGTGACCACCCCGAGGTCGCGGCACGCCTGCACCAGGTAGTCGTACCGGGCGACGCCGAAGATCTGCAGCGGATCCTTCGCCGTCGTGTAGAGCTCGTGGTTTCCGGGGACCCACACGACTTTGGCGAAACGCGCCGCGAGGCGCCGCAGCGTGTCGACGATGTCGTCGGTGCGCTCGGCGACATCGCCCGCGACGATCAGCCAGTCCCCCGGGTCCGTGGGCCGGATCTGCTCCAGGATCTGCTCGTTGCCGCGGTGCGAGACGTGCAGATCGCTGATCGCCCAGAGAGTCGCCATGCGTTCATCGTCGCACGCGTCGGTTCACTGCTGATCACCGCCGCGCGCCACCATCCGAGGCATTCGACGACAGACGAGGCATGCATGCGTGCCGCGGATGTCGGCGAGGGCCTCGTTCATTTCGGGATCAGACGCGCGCCGCGAAGAGAGGGCTACCGTGGAGCCATGACGCATCCCACCCCGGTTCCACCGCCGACAGTGGAACTCGATCCGTCCCCTGTTCTTCGCCACAACCCGGACCGGGACCGCTACGAGATGTGGTCGGGCGACGAGTTGATCGGATTGGTGGGCTACGAACCGACCGCAGGTGGTGACATCGTCATCCTCCACACCGTGGTGACCGAGAAGTTCGGACGCGCAGGCTTCGCTCGCCTACTCACCGTCCAACTGCTCGACGCTCTCGAGGCCGAAGGCCGCCAGGTGGTTCCGGTGTGCACGTACGTGCAGAAGTTCGTGGATAGATTCCCGCAGTATCAGCACATGATCCTGGCGTGACGCGGCCGACGAACTCTCGGCTGCGCACTGCGATCGCCGGTGCCGCCCTTTTAGTGTCGACCGCCGCCTCTGTCGTGCTGCTCACGTCCTTCGGCGAGATTCCCAGCGCTGTCACCGTCGCGGGCCTACTGGTCAATGCGATGCTTTACGGCGCAGTGCTCTACACGATCGCTCGGCCCCGCCGAGCCACTCTCGCAGCAACTACTGCGATCGCAGCCACCGCGGTTCCAGTCGTACTCCTCCAGGTCGTCAACGACGGGACGCTGTTTCTGATCGGCTGGCCGTTCGCGTACGTCGTTGCATGGTCTGCCGCACGACGGGTCGGGATCGGAGTATTCGGGCTCGTGACGGCGGCGATCGTGGTGATTCTCGGATACGCGCTGCTGGTAGTTCATTTCATGACATCCGCCCCATCGTCAGGTCAGCTCACCGAAAGCGTGTCTGGCGCGGTGCTAATCGCTTGGCTGACGGCTGCCGCCGCCAATGGCGCATTGTGGCTCGAGGAAGCGGTCCGGGAACGGATCACCAGACGAACGACCAGCCCAGGACCGCGAGAGACAGCGCCAGCATTCCCAAGCAGTTGACCCAGAAGGTGACACCGACGAAGCCCGCTCGGATGTGTGCGATGGACGCGGCGACGAAGTACGCGACAACGCCCGCGGTCGCCGCCACTCCGACTCCGTCGTGCCAGACTCCGACGATCAGGCCCGCGGTGGCGAGCACCTTGATGTACACAAGAGCCCATCCCCATTCGAGCGGGAAGCCGACACCCGCGTAGCAGTCACGGATGAAAGCCGGCGGCCGGATCGACATGAGCGCGTCCCCGCCGATGACAACGGCGAGCAACAGGACGGGCCAGACCGGATCGGGTGTTGAGAACATCATGACTCCTCGGGTTGCGTATCTGCGACGGTCGAGCGGATGAGCACGGCGGCAACGGCTTCGAGGTCGGCACGGATGGCGACTGCATCACTGTCGACGACGGCGGACGTCATCACCAGGCCCAGGTAGGCAAGGTAGACCGCCCGCGCGGCCGGTGCCGCATCCGGTCCGAGACCTGCATCGGCGAACACCGCCTCGAAGTCGTTCTGCAGCGCGACGGCGAGAGCGCCGAACACCTCGGTCGACTGCGACCCCCGCGCGAGAACAGCTCCGTATTCTCGTGCCAGGTGGAGGTCGGCGTCGAAGATGTCGAGGAACGGTTGCACGACGTCGCCGATCCGAGTGACCGGATCGCCGCCAGGCGACACCGCTCCTCTGGCTTCGTGCACGGCCCCGATCCATCCGTCGAACGCGGAGAGCAGCAGGGAGTCCTTGTCGCCGACGCCCATCACGGTTCCCACGCTGACCCCCGCGTCTGAGGCGATCCGGCGAATTGTCGTGCCACCGAATCCCTGCTCGACGAACAGCTTCTGGGCGGAGGCGACGACCCGCGCTCGGGTTGCGGACTTCTGATCCGCCCTTGTGGATTGAACATGTTCACTGAACATGTTCACCACGGTACACCGCGTTACGCGCGCGATCCAGCGATACGTCCTGTCCATGACTCCGTTCACCGACCGTCTCGTCGCACAGCTCCCCGCCGGAACCGTCACGCCACAACCGATCCTCACAATGTTCGACTGGCGCGCCGACAACGGTCGGCATCGAGTCACAGAGCGAAGTCGCCGTCGACTTCCTCCGATTCCTTGCGATCGGGTACGACGAACCGTGTTGGCCGGAGACACGCGCTACCGCCGGAAGAGGTCTACGCCGCTGAAGCGGACGACGACGACCCGACGGACCCATTTCTGATCTGGCTGGCCGACTGCCTATGTCGTCTAACCATTACCGCTCAGAAGCAACACGGCGCACACGGCGCCTACTCAGGCTGAGCGGTAATGGTTGAACGCGCATCTGCTTGAACCAAGTCCCCGCATCGCGAGATCATCGCACCCAGGCGCCTGAGCGGACCCGCCAGACGACGGCGGCGAGCCGGGTGATCATGAACAGCAGCAGACCGGACCAGATGCCGGCCAGACCCCAGTCGAATACAAGGGACAGCCAGATCATCGGCAGGAATGCGCCGAGCGCACCGGCGAGGGTCGCCGTGCGGAGGAACGCGGCGTCGCCGCTGCCGAGAAGCACACCGTCGAGCGCGAAGACCACACCCGCGATGGGCAGCATCACCACGAAGAACCACCACGGTGTGGCGATTGCGTCGAGAACCCCCTGATCCGACGTGAAGATCCGCGGGAGAAGTCCGGCCCCGAGAGCCAGACCAGCGGCCACTGCAACCGACACGGCGGCAGACACCTTCGTGACGTGGGTCGACGTCTTACGCGCGTCGTCGAACAGCTTCGCTCCGAGCGCTGCGCCGACCAGTTGCTGGGCGGCGATGGCGAGCGAGTCCAACAGCAGCGCTGTGAACTCCCACATCTGCAACACCACCTGGTGGGCGGCCACTTGCGCAACACCGAACCGTGCGGCGACCGCGGCCGCCGACACGAAACAGACCTGGAACGAGAGGCTGCGAAGGATCAGATCGCGGCCCATCGTGAGTTGGGCGCGGATCACGTCGGCTACCGGCGCCAACCGACCCGACGCCTCACGGATCAGTCGCCACGCGAAGAGCGCGCCGGTGATCGACTCACCGACGAGGTTGGCGACAGCGCTGCCCTCCAATCCGAGCCGTGGAAGGCCGAACAGTCCGTGGACGAGTCCCACGCAGAGCACGGCGCCGACAGACAGCCCGGCCACCACATAGACCACTGGTCGCCGGGTGTCTTGCACGCCGCGCATCCACCCGTTGCCGGCCATCGACACCAGGATCAACGGGACTCCGAACACTGCGATGCGAAGCCACCGAGCGGCATCGGACGCCACGACGTCGTCGGGCACCAGGACACCCGTGACCCATGGTGCGGCGACCCAGGCGGTGCCGACGATCAGAGCGCCGACGCCGAGCGCTATCCAGGTGGCCTGCACCCCCTCGTCGACGGCCCGGTCTCGGTCACCCGCGCCGAACGCGCGTGCCGACCGAGCGGTGGTCCCGTACGACAGGAACGTCAACTGGGTGGAGATCACCCCGAGGACCAGCGTCGACACCGCGAGCGACGCCAACTCGTGAGCGCCGAGCCGCCCGACGACGGCGAGGTCGAGCATGAGGTAGAGCGGCGGCGCCACGAGGACGACCAGTGCCGACGCGGCGAGTTTGAGCATGAACGACTACAAAAGTGCGCGCAGCCGGGCGACGACCTCGTCGGCCGTCCCGGAGTCGGAGTAGCCGGAAGCACGAGTGTGTCCACCGCCGCCGAGCGCCCGCGCGATCGGGACCAGGTCGACGGCGCCCTTGCTCCGCAGCGACACCGTCCACGATCCCTCCGTCGCCTCTTTGAACACGGCTGCGACCTCGGCTTCGCGGGCGGTGCGGACGATGTCGATGACACTCTCCGACTCGTCCCAGCTCATGTCCGCCATCGCATCGGCGTTCACGCAGCCGTAGACGAGCCCACGTCCGTCACAGGCCGTCTCGTCGAGCACAGACGTCCCGAGCACCTGGGAGACCATCTGCAGCCAGGCGTACGGATGCGAGTCGAGTAGGACTCGGCTCCACTTGCCGCCGTCGACGCCCGCGTTCAGCAGTCGCGCAGCCACTTCGAACGACGCGGGACGCGCCCACTTGAACGACCCGGTGTCTGTGACCAGGCCTGCGTACAAGCACGTCGCTATGTCGGCGCTCAGCTCGACGCCGAGTTCGTCGAGCACCTGAAGGACCAGCACCGCGGTGCAGTCCGATTCGGCGTCGATGAAGTCCAGATCGCCGAACCCGGGGTTGGACACGTGGTGATCGATGCAGACGGTGGTGTCGGCCGCGGAGAACACGGCCTCGTACTCCCCGAGCCGACTCGGCGTCGCGGCATCAACGGCCACGGCCACCTCCCCGGCAGACGGGGTTGTCAATGGCTGAAGCAGTTCGCCGCCTGGCAGCTCCACAAGTGTGCTCGGCAGCGGCTCGGGACCGGAGAACCCGCACCGCACGGTGATGCCGAGCGATGCGAGTCCCAGTCCGAGTCCGAGTGCACTACCGATGGTGTCGGGATCGGGTCGGACGTGACTGATGATCACGACCGAACCCGCGTCCCGCAAAGCGGACGCGACCGCTGAGGCAGACGCCCGGTTCACGACTCCCCAGGCGACGACTCGTCGTCGTGCTTATAGGGATCGGTCTCCCCCGCAGGCTTCGCGTCCTGTGCGGCCCGAGCGACCAGCTCGTCCTGAGCACGGGCGCGAGCGAGCAGTTCGTCCATCGCTCGCGTCGCATCCGGCACCGTGTCGAGCTCGAACCGGAGTGTCGGCGTGAACCGCACACCGGTCCCCGCACCCACTTTGGAGCGCAGGGAACCGGTGGCGGCGGCCAGACCGGCCTGTGCCTCGGCGATGTCGGGCTCGGCGTCGACCGACGCGCCCATCACCGTGTAGAACACCGTGGCGTCGTGAAGATCTCCGGTCACGCGGCAATCCGTGATCGTCACGTTCGCCAGCCGGGGATCCTTGATCTCCGAGCCGATGGCGGAGGCCACGATGGTGGTGATCCGCTTGGCGAGCCGTGCGGCTCGTGCATGATCGACCATCAGTCTCGCGCCTTCTCCACCATCTCGTAGGTCTCGATGATGTCGCCGACCTTGATGTCGCTGTAGGTGATCGTCAGACCGCACTCGAAGCCTTCGCGGACCTCGGTGACGTCGTCCTTCTCACGTCGCAGCGACGAGATCGTCGCGGTCTCGGCGATGACGGCGTTGTCGCGCAGCAGACGTGCCTTGGCGTTGCGACGGACCACACCCGACTGGACCATGCAGCCTGCGATGTTGCCGACCTTGGACGACTTGAAGATCGCGCGGATCTCCGTGCGTCCCAGCTCGACCTCTTCGTAGATCGGCTTGAGCATGCCCTTGAGCGCTGCTTCGATCTCCTCGATCGCCCGGTAGATGACCGAGTAGTAGCGGATCTCCACGCCTTCGCGGTTCGCCAGCTCCGTCGCCTTGCCTTCGGCACGGACGTTGAAGCCGATGATGATCGCATCCGAAGCCGCCGCCAGGTTGACGTTGGTCTCGGTGACGCCGCCGACGCCGCGGTCGATGACACGCAACGACACCTCGTCGTCGATCTCGATGCCCAGCAGGGCCTCCTCGAGCGCCTCCACGGTGCCCGAGTTGTCGCCCTTCAGGATCAAGTTCAGCTGGCTGGTCTCCTTGAGGGCCGAATCCAGGTCCTCGAGGCTGATGCGCTTGCGACTGCGTGCAGCGAGCGCGTTGCGCTTGCGTGCATTACGACGGTCCGCGATCTGGCGTGCCGTGCGGTCCTCGTCGACCACCAGGAGGTTGTCGCCTGCACCCGGCACCGACGTGAAGCCGATGACCTGGACAGGACGCGACGGGTACGCCTCGTCGACGTCGTCGCCGTGCTCGTCGACCATGCGACGGACACGACCGTAGGCGTCGCCCGCGACGATCGAGTCGCCGACGCGGAGCGTTCCGCGCTGGATGAGCACCGTCGCCACCGGGCCGCGACCGCGGTCCAGATGGGCTTCGATGGCCACACCCTGTGCGTCCATGTCCGGATTGGCACGCAGGTCGAGCGATGCGTCCGCGGTGAGCAGCACGGCTTCGAGCAGCGCGTCGATGTTCTCGCCCTGCTTGGCCGAGATGTCGACGAACATGGTCTCGCCGCCGTACTCCTCGGGCACCAGACCGTATTCGGTCAGCTGACCGCGGATCTTGGCCGGGTCGGCGCCTTCCTTGTCGATCTTGTTGACCGCCACGACGATCGGCACGTCGGCCGCCTGCGCGTGGTTGACCGCCTCCACCGTCTGCGGCATGACGCCGTCGTCGGCCGCGACCACGAGGATCGCGATGTCGGTGGCCTTCGCACCACGGGCACGCATGGCGGTGAACGCCTCGTGACCCGGGGTGTCGATGAACGTGATCAGGCGATCTTCGTCGTTCAGGTGAGTGTTCACCTGGTACGCGCCGATGTGCTGGGTGATGCCGCCGGCCTCGCCGCCGCCGACATTCTCCTTGCGGATCGTGTCGAGCAGGCGGGTCTTGCCGTGGTCGACGTGACCCATGACGGTGACCACCGGGGGACGCTGCTGGAGATCGTCCTCGTCGCCTTCGTCTTCGCCGTAGGTGAGGTCGAACTTCTGCAGAAGCTCGCGGTCCTCGTCCTCGGGGCTGACGACCTGAACCGTGTAGTTCATCTCGCCGCCGAGCAGCTCCAGCGTCTCGTCGTTGACCGACTCGGTCGCCGTGACCATCTCGCCGAGGTTGAACAGGGCCTGGACCAGCGACGCCGGGTTGGCGTTGATCTTCTCGGCGAAATCGGACAGCGATGCGCCGCGAGCGAGGCGGATGACCTCGCCGTTGCCGTGAGGCAGACGGACGCCGCCGACCTCGGGAGCGCGCATCGAATCGTATTCTTGCCGCTTCTGACGCTTCGACTTGCGTCCACGACGCGGAGCGCCACCGGGACGGCCGAAGGCGCCTGCTGCGCCGCCGCGTCCACGGTTGCCACCGCCACCGCCGCCGGGACGACCGCGGAAACCGCCCGCGGGTGCGCCACCGGCACCGGGAGCACCGCCGCCGCCTGGGCCGCCGCGGTATCCGCCGCCACCGCCGCCGGGACGGCCGCCCGGACCGCCACGGCCACCGGGCCGAGCGTCAGGACGGGCCGCACGCTGCGGCATCGCACCGGGAGACGGGCGAGGAGGCATGTTGCCGGGGTTGGGACGGGGACCGCCTGCACCGGCCGGGGGACGGGGACCGCCCTGACCGGGTGCGGGACGTCCGCCTGCGGCGCCGGGACGGCCGCCGCCGGGACGCGGACCCGCCTGACCCGGCCCCGGGCGAGGTCCGCCCTGGGGACGAGGCGCAGGAGCGGGCGCCGACGAGAACGGGTTGTTGCCGACACGCGGTGCACGCGGGCCGGGACGCGGACCCGGACGAGGTCCGGACGGCTTCGGGCCCGGAGCAGCGGAGGCCGCCGGAGCCGGCGCAGCCGCGGCGGGTGCCTGCGGAGTTTCGGGCTTCGGAGCCGGTGCCGCCGGAGTCGGCGCGGGGCCCGGACGGGGTCCGGGAGCCGCCGGACGCGGCGAAGGAGCCGACGGTGCGGGTGCTGCTGCTGCGGGTGCCGCGGGCACCGGCTTCGGTGCACCGGGCTTGGGACCGGGGACACCCGGCTTCGCGGGACTCGGCTTCGCAGCCGAGGGCTTGGGGGACGCCTTGGGGGCGTCGCCTCCGGCGGAACCGCCGGAGAAGGATTCACGCAGTCGACGAGCCACGGGGGCTTCCACTGTCGACGATGCGGATTTGACGAACTCGCCTTGCTCCTTCAGACGCTCCAGCACTGTCTTGCTGGGAACGCCGAGTTCCTTGGCCAGTTCGTGAACGCGGGCCTTGCCTGCCACTGCTCTCCTCACTTGGAGGTCGAGCGGGCTTCCCGCTGCGACCTCGATTTATTCGGTCAACGTGCTCATCGTGGAGACTTCACGGTGTGCTCATGGTTCTCTGCTACCTGTCCTGATCCCGCGTGGGATCTGTTGGCGTGATCTCGTCGATCAGATCGGCGAGGTCCTGCGGGTTCACGGTGAGACCGCGATCCCGTAGCGCCGGACCGAAGGCTCGTCGCCGCATCGCGGCCGACAAGCAGTCGGCTGTGCGATGCAGCCAGGCGCCACGTCCCGGCAGACTCCTCGTGGTGTCGACCACCACGGCGCTCGATTCACCGGGCGCTCGCCGAGCGACAACACGCACCAGTTCGGGAGCGTTGTCGCGACGGCGGCATCCGATGCACGTACGGACCGGCGCGGTCGACGTTCGAGGAGCCACAGGTCAGTCTAGCTCATCGGACGGGCCCGACGTCACCGCATTGTCGTGCGCCGCGTCAGGTGTGACGTCCCCCTCATTGCTCTCCGGCGTCTCGCGGGGACCGCCGTCGCCGGTGTCGGACCGGATGTCGATGCGCCACCCGGTCAGACGCGCAGCCAAGCGTGCGTTCTGACCTTCCTTCCCGATCGCGAGCGACAGCTGGTAGTCGGGCACGATGACTCGTGCGGCGCTGGTCTCGACATCGATGACGGTGACCGACAGGACCTTCGCAGGCGACAACGCGTTGCCGACGAACACCGCGGGATCGGACGCGAAGTCGATGATGTCGATCTTCTCCCCGGACAGCTCGCTCATCACGTTCCGCACGCGCTGTCCCATCGGGCCGATACACGCGCCCTTCGCGTTGAGTCCGTTGACGCCGGTGTGGACCGCGATCTTCGAACGGTGTCCGGCTTCGCGCGCGACGGCGACGATCTCGACCGAGCCGTCCGCGATCTCCGGCACCTCGAGAGCGAACAGCTTGCGGACGAGGTTCGGGTGCGTGCGCGACAGGGTGATCTGCGGGCCGCGCATCCCGCGCGTCACTCCGACGACGTAGCACTTGATGCGGTCGCCGTGCTTGTACTGCTCCCCCGGAACCTGCTCGACGGGAGGGATGATGCCCTCGGTGGCGTTCGCGTCCGAACCGATCTGGACGACGATGATGCCCTTGGCGTTGAGACGGGCGTCCGCCTGGACCACGCCGCCGACGACTTCACCCTCGTGGGCGGCGAGCTCGCCGTAGTTCTTCTCGTTCTCGGCGTCGCGCAGACGCTGCAGGATCACCTGGCGTGCTGTTGTGGCGGCGATGCGGCCGAATCCTTCGGGGGTGTCGTCCCATTCGTGGACGACAACGCCTGCATCGTCGAGCTCCTGCGCCATCACTCGAACCGCACCGCTCTTGCGGTCGACGTCGATCCTGGCGTTGGGCGCGAAACCGTCGGTGTGACGGTACGCGGTGAGCAGGGCCGATTCGATGGCCGTGATGACGGTGTCGATGGACACGCCCTTGTCGGCTTCGATCAGGCGGAGAGCACTGATGTCGATGTGCATGGCGACTCCTATTCGCTTGTCGGGTTGAGTTGTCTGTTCAGTTCTTTGTTCAGTTGTCTGTGCGTTCGCGTCGCCGCGCGATCTCGGCGTCGTCGAGGCCGCAGGCCCGCAACTCCGCTTCACCCGGCCGATGGAAGTCGACGTCGACGACGGCGCGTGTGATCGTGTCGAGAACCACGTCGACTGTCGACAGGCGGCCCTTGTCTGCTTTCACGAGCGTCACGGCGCCATCGGTGATCGGCCCGATCCGCCCGACGACGTCTCTGTCGACTCCGTCCGCCGTGTATGCGACTTTCACGGTCCGGCCGGTCGAGCGCCGCCAATGGCGTTCTGCGGTGAGCGGCCGCCCGACGCCCCGCGTGGTGAGTTCGAGGTCGTACGGCTGTTCGCCCATCACGCCGGATGCCTCGAGCGCCTCGTCGACGGCACGACTCAGCTCGGCGATCGCGTCGAGGCTCGCCCCGCCGTCGCGGTCGACCACGATTCGGACGTCGCGTCGCCCGGGCGGGGTCAGCAGTGCGATCTCTTCGAGGTCGTAGCCTGCGCCGGTGAGAACCGGTTCGACGACGGCTCCGATCATCTCGGTCTTGTCGCCGCTCATCGTGCCCTCACCTCGTGACTTTCCTGATCTGCGCCCCGTTCTGACGGTCCACTGTACGTGTGGGAGAACGCTCCGTTCGGGGCCTGCTGAGTGTAGTCGATTCGAGGGACTGGCAGAATTCGACAACGTGACTGCCCTTTACCCGTACCCCGGACCATCTCGCCGCGCAGTCCTACGCGGAGCGGCTGCGGTTCCCCTCGTCGTCGCCGCCGGAGTCTCGGTCACAGCATGCGGGCCGACACTCGACGAGCAGCGCGACACCGCCGAGATGCTGGTCCAGCACGCGCAAGCGGCAGTTCGCGAGCAGAAGGCCGCTCAGTCGCTCGGCCCGCGGGTCACCGAGTACACCGCCGCACTCGGAGTCGTCGCGGCACAGCGCGGTGAACACGCGCAGGCACTGCGTGACGAAGTGAACAGACTGCACTCCTCGTCCGCGGCTCGCATCGATGATGCGGCGCCCGCGATCACCACGATCGACGCACTGCGCGCTGCGCTCACCGCGTCCACGAAATCTGCGGCGACGTCGGCCGTCGCCGCCGAGGGCTTCGTCGCAGGTCTACTCGCATCCACGTCGGCCGCGTGCCGCACCCTCACGGAGGTCCAGCTCGCATGAGCCAAGTCGACGCACTGTCCACCGCGGCCGACGCAGAGAACACCGCGATCTTCGTTTACGGTCTCGCGACGGCATTCGCCACGGGTGACGAACGCACTCTCGTCGGCACGTACATCGCCGAGCATCGGGTGCGCCGTGACGCGCTGAACAACGCCCTGGTCGCGGCAGGGTCGAACGAACGGGTGCCCGCAGCCGGCTACACCCTGCCGTTCGACGTCACCGACGGCGCCACCGCTGGAAAGGCCATCCTGCAGGCGGAGAACGCGTGTGCCCAGGCCTACCGTGCTCTCGTGGAACAGGCAGCCGACACGACTGTCCGCAGGCTCGGCGTCGACGGTCTCGCAGACTCCGCCCTGCGCATCGCGCACTGGCGTGCATCGCAGGGCGTCTCTCCGACGACGGTTCCCTTCCCCGGCGCGTAACGTTCCCCGATTCGAGCGATCTCCGGCTGTGCGCCGAAAGAATCGGTGGAATCGGCGAACCTTAAGCGTGACTAGCCGCGTACTGCGGCAAGGACGGCGTCAGTCGCGCCGTCGACCGGAGCTTCCACGGCTTCACCGGTGAAGCGGTCGCGGATCTCGACGGTGCCGTTGGCCCAACCACGTCCGACGACAACGACGATCGGCATGCCGAGGAGCTCGGAGTCCTTGAACTTCACCCCGGGTGACGCCTTGCGATCGTCGAGGAGCACCGAGACGCCTGCAGCGTCGAGCTTGGCGGCAAGGTCCTCGGCGCCTGCGACTGCGGCCTCGTCCTTGTTGGCGATCACCAGGTGGACGTCGAAGGGCGCGACCTCGCGCGGCCAGCGCAGTCCCTTGTCGTCGTGCATCTGCTCGGCGAGGACGGCGACCATCCGCGACACTCCAAGACCGTACGAGCCCATCGTGACGCGGACCGGCTTTCCGTTCTCGCCGAGGACGTCGAGCTCGAAGGCGTCGGCGTACTTGCGGCCGAGCTGGAAGATGTGGCCGATCTCGATGCCCTTGGCCGAGGTCAGAACTCCCTTGCCGTCGGGCGACGGGTCGCCGTCGCGCACCGATGCGGCCTCGATGACTCCGTCCGGAGTGAAGTCGCGGCCCACGACGAGGTCAACGAAGTGCTGCCCCTTCACGTCGGCGCCCGTGATCCACGACGTGCCCTCGACCACTCGAGGATCGACGAGATATGTGAATCCCGCGCCCTGCACACCCTTGGGGCCGATGTAGCCCTTGACCAGTGCGGGATTCGCGACGAAGTCGGACTCCTCGAGAAGCTCGACCTCGGCCGGCTCAACGGACGCCTCGAGCCGCTTGAAGTCGACTTCGCGGTCGCCGGGAACGCCGATCGCGGTGATCTCCCACTCGCCGCCCGGCTTGCGGATCTTGACCATCACGTTCTTGAGAGTGTCGGCAGCGGTGTACTCCCCGTCGAGGGTCGCGTTCGCCCAGTCGACGAGCGTCTCGATCGTCGGGGTGTCGCCGGTCTCGTGTGCCACCGCCGCAGGCAGGCCGTCGATCGGCCGCGCGGACGGCACGGTGGTGACGACTGCCTCGACGTTGGCTGCGTAGTCGGACTCGGTGCTGCGGACGAAGGTGTCCTCACCCACCTCGCACTCGGCGAGGAACTCTTCGGACTGGCTGCCGCCCATCGCTCCGGCCGTCGCCTTGACGATCACATACTTGACGCCGAGACGGTCGAAGATGCTCTGGTATGCGGCACGGTGCTTGTCGTACGAGACCTGCAGTCCCGCGTCGTCGAGGTCGAACGAGTACGAGTCCTTCATGACGAACTCACGCCCGCGGAGGATACCCGCGCGGGGCCGCTCTTCGTCGCGGTATTTGGTCTGAACCTGGTACAGGATCACCGGGAGGTCTTTGTACGAGCTGTATTCGCCCTTCACCAGCTGAGTGAAGATCTCTTCATGGGTGGGACCGAGCAACATCTCTGCGCCCTTGCGGTCTTTGAGGCGGAAGAGGTTGGGGCCGTACTCGGTCCATCGGCCGGTCGACTCGTACGGATCACGAGGGAGCAGCGCCGGCAGCAGGATCTCCTGAGCGCCCATCGCGTCCATCTCGTCGCGCACCACTTGCTCGACGTTCCGGAACACTCGCAGGCCGAGCGGCAGCCACGAGTAGACGCCTGGTGCGGTGCGTCGGATGTAGCCGGCGCGGACGAGGAGCTTGTGGCTCGGAACCTCGGCGTCGGCGGGGTCGTCGCGGAGCGTGCGGAGGAACAGTGCGGACATGCGTGTGATCACGGTAGTCCAGCTTAGTGCGGGTGACGCGGCGTTCGTTAGGGTGGTCGCGTGCTCGTGATCCTGCCTCCTTCGGAGACCAAGTCCGACGGCGGGACGTCGGCCCCGCTCGACCTCGAATCGCTGTCGCTCCCCGCGCTCACCGACGTACGCCGACGTGTGGCCGACGCCGTCGTCGGGTTGTCGTCCGACCTCAACGCCTCCCGCGACGCACTCGGCCTTGGCGCGAGTGATGCGGCGATCGCCGAGGTCGCTCGCAACGCAGAGCTGTTCACCAGCCCGACCCGTCCGGCGATCACTCGGTACACGGGTGTTCTCTACGACGCCCTCGACTACCCGGGCATGACTCGTGCGTCGAAGACGAAGGCGGCGGATCGCCTCATGGTGGGATCGGCGCTGTTCGGCGTCGTCTCAGCGACCGACGAGATTCCGGCGTACCGCCTCTCGGGCGGATCGAAGCTTCCGGGTTTCGGGACTCTAGGCTCCGTGTGGAAGCCGGTCCTCTCTCCCGCGCTCGACGCGATCGACGACTTCGTGATCGACCTGCGGTCGGGCGTTTACCAGAAGCTCGGGCCCGTCTCGGGCTCGGTGACCGCAACCGTCGTCACCGAGTACCCGAACGGGACGCGCAAGGTGGTCAGCCACTTCAACAAGCACTACAAGGGTCTCGTCGCGCACGAACTCGTCCGCACACGCCGGAACGTCCGTGACGTCAACGGACTGGCCGCCGTGCTGTCCGACGCAGGTCAGCGAGTGGAGGTGACCTCGCCCGTCGAGATCACCGTCGTCACGGAGGGCTGACCCGGCGTTCGTCAGTCCTCGTCGTCGATGGCGGCGATCTGAGCCTTCTGGGCCCGGATACGGCCGTAGCCGTACGCTGCAGCCATCCCGATGACACCGGTGATCAGGCCGATCAGCATGCGCAGGTCGCCGGATCCGGAACCCGCGTCTGCGGAGATCCGGTAGATCCAGCCGTTGAGAGCTGTGACCGCGAGCGCGCCGAACACAAGCGGGACGACGATCGTGGTGAACCCGGATTCGGGAAGCGGTTCGATGCCGGCGCGGCGGCGGTACATCTGCCACCCCGACATCACCACCACCGCGAGCCCGACGAGAACCGCGGTGATCACCGGACTGACGAACCACGCTGCGACCGCGGCCACGAGGAGAAGCGCGCCGGAGACTCCCGCGGCCATGCGGGCGTTCACAGGAGCACCGCACGATCGATGTCGGTGAATCCGGCGACCGGCCCGATCACCGCGATCGCAGGCGCGATCAGTCCCTCGTCGCTCGCCGCTTGCGCGGCGTGCGAGAGGTCTGTGCGAATGAGCCGCTGATCGGGACGAGAGGCGTTCTCGATGAAGGCGACGGGCGTGTCCGCCGGGCGCCCTCCGGCCAGCAGGGCCTGCGCGAACACGTCGATCCGTTTGACCGCCATCATCAACACGATCGTGCCTCGCAACTGGGCGAGCGCGTTCCAGTCGGTCAGCGAGTCCGGATGATCCGGTGCCACATGACCGGACACGACGACGAACTCGTGGGTCACTCCACGGTGAGTCACCGGGATTCCCGCGAGACCGGGAGCCGAGATCGGGCTCGTGACACCCGGGACCACCGTCACCGGGACCCCGGCCTCGACACACGCCTGCAGTTCTTCGAAACCGCGCCCGTACACGTAGGGATCGCCGCCTTTCAGACGGACGACGAACTTCCCGGCCTTCGCCCGCTCGACGAGGATCTCGTTGATCTGCTCCTGACGCATCGCACGGCCGTACGGCACCTTCGCCGCGTCGATGATCTCGACCTGCGGGCCGAGCTCGTCGAGCAGTGCAACGGGTGCCAGGCGATCTGCGACGACCACGTCGGCTTCGGCGAGCAGTCTGCGGCCACGCACGGTGATCATGTCGGCGGCGCCGGGCCCACCGCCGACGAGGGCGACTCCCGGCGCATGACGGTTGTCGTCCTCGACGGTCAATGACGTGCCGTCCGCGAATGCCGCGGTGATCGCGGCGCGGGCGGCCGCGGAACGCCGGTGATCGCCACCGGCGAGCACTCCGAACTGAAGATCGCCGTGATGGCCGGACGCCGGTGTCACCGCAGTGCCGGACGAACCGTCGTCGGCCCGGACGCAGAAGATCCGGTCCTCGGTCGCTTCGGCCACGATCGCAGCGTTCACCGCCGGATCGTCGGTGCATGCGATGGCGTACCAGGCACCGTCGAGATCACCGGCGGCGTATGGCCGACGGTGGACCGTCACCGTGGGTTCAGACTCGATCGTCGGTGTCGGATCGACTGCGATCACATGCACGTCCGCGCCTGCTGCCAGCAGGTTCGGCAGTCGACGCTGCGCGACGCTTCCGCCTCCGACGACAACAACACGTCGGTCCCGCAGGTCCAGTCCGGCCAGGTAATGAGGGTGCCCCATGACCGTTGACAGTAGTCGGCGACGTGTTACATCCGTGCTTCGGCCCGGGCCAGGGCCCGTGCGCGTGACTCCTCGAACTTCGTGACCTTGACGTCCATCTGGGAGAGGAACGCGGCGAGCTTCTCCCGGTACATCTGGCCCGTCGGACCGAAGTCGTCGCGATCGAAGATCCGCCACTTGCGCAGGACCGGCATCACCACCTCGTTCATGTGCTGCGGAAGGTCGTAGATCCCGCCCTTGGCGATCAACACGGCGTTGCGGCGGAAGTTGGGCATCGTCGCTCCCGGCATGGCGAAGTTCGACACGATGGTGAAAATCGCCTCCATCGCCTCGTCCGGCACCACGTCGAGAGCCGCGGAGACGATGTTCCGGTAGAAGATCATGTGCAGGTTCTCGTCAGCTGCCACGCGCTGCAGCATGCGGTCGGCGATCGGGTCGCCGCACGCCTTGCCGGTGTTCTTGTGACTGACCCGGGTGGCCAGCTCCTGGAACGACACGTACGCCACCGCATACAGCATGTCGAAACTGTGGTCACGCTGGCCGTCGTCGTCCGGCAGCGGGTTGTACCCGCCGGTCATGTGTTCCATCCGAAGGTTCTCCAGCTCCACCGGGTCGACCCCACGGGTGACGACGAGGTAGTCCCGCATGACGATCGAATGCCGCATCTCCTCGGCCGTCCACCGCCCCACCCAGAAGCCCCAGGCGTCGTCGAGAGTGAAATTGTCGGCGATCACCCGGTGGTACGACGGCAGGTTGTCCTCCGTCAGCAGATTCGTGATCATCGCGGCTTTCGCCGTCTCCGACAGCTGCGACTGCTCCGGGTCCCAGTCGACGCCGCCGAGCGCTGCGAAGTTGCGGCCGTCGTCCCACGGGACGTAGTCGTGCGGGTGCCAGTCGCGCGTGAGCTTCATATGTCGTTCCACTTCCCGCTCACAATCGGGAAGGAGTTCACGAAGCAGGTCCGAGCCGGTCATCGACGAACCGATCAATGCAGTCATGGCATCCACCATGACGACGCGGACCCGGTCATGTCCTGAGCCGAAAGTCCCGAGTCGATTGGGCCCCGAGTCCACTCCTCACCTGCGGTAACGTTGCTGACATGACCGCTGGACCTCACGATCCCAACCGACGCCGAGTACGCGTGTTCCTCGTCGACGACCACGAACTCGTCCGACGCGGACTCCGAGACCTGCTCGGTACCGCCGACGATCTCGTGGTGGTCGGTGAAGCCGCAACCGTCGGTGAGGCCCGGGTCGGCATCGCGTCAGCAGAACCCGACGTGGCGGTGCTCGACGTCCGACTCCCCGACGGCAACGGTGTGGAACTGTGTCGGGACGTCCGAGCAGAGAATCCGAACATCCGCTGTCTGATGCTGACCAGTTACGCCGACGACGACGCCCTGCTCGCGGCAGTCCTCGCAGGCGCGTCGGGTTTTGTGCTCAAGCAGATCCTGGGCCACAACTTGATCGAAGCGGTGCGGACCGTCGGCAACGGCGGTTCGCTGCTCGATCCGAAGAGCACCGGTGCGCTTCTCGCGAAGCTGCGCAAGGGCGAGCCCACCGATCCCCTCGCCCAGCTGACGTCGCAGGAGCGTGAGGTGTTCACGCTGATCGGCGAAGGACTCACCAACCGGCAGATCGCCGACCGCATGTTCCTCGCCGAGAAGACGATCAAGAACTACGTCTCGCGGATCCTGTCGAAGCTCGACATGCAGCGTCGCACCCAGGTCGCCGTCCTGGCGACGGAACTGCGCGGTCGTGACCGCTGACGCCGACTCGCCGGATCGTGACCCGTCCGGCGGCCGTGAGCTGAGCGTCCAACTCGGGACCACCGCAGCAGTGGCCGTGCTGTTCCTGGTGCTGCGGATGCTCGCCGTGGCGCACTGGGACTGGCACACGGTCGCGGCGATCGCCGACACGTTCGACTTCTCGGACGCCTTTCCGATCGCGTTCGGAACGGTCGTCGGCCAGCCCGTGCTGACCGGCGTCTTCATCGCGTTGCTGCTGCCGATCGTGCTGATGCGTGTGCTGTGGCCGATGGATCGGCACCGCGGAACGATCACGGTGTCGATCGTGCTTGGCGCGGTGACACTGCTGACGATGGCGCTGTCGATGACCGTCACCTTCGGCAACCTGTGGACGCCTCTCGGCGCCGCGGCCGTCGGAATCGTCGTCTCGGTCATGAGGCTGTGGTGGCGCACCGGTGCCGTGCACGACGTGCTGCTGCGGATCAGTCGACGTGTGTCGATGCTCGCCGCCGCAGGCGTGCTCATCCTCGCCGCGGTGAACGACGTTCCGTGGATGGGCGCGGAACGGATCGAGACGGACGAGGGCGTCGTCGAGGGATATGTCCTCGAAGCCGAGCCTGGGTTCCTGCACGTCCTGACGGACGACCGCGAGGTGGTCATCCTCCCCGACTCCAGCGTCCACACACGCGAACTGGTCGACTGAACTCAGTTCCTCGAACGTAGAAGGCAGACGACAGCATCGAGCTTGTCGCGCGAGTGGTACCGCAGAGGCGATGCGTCGCCCGATCGCGGCACGCCCCCGCGCAGAGGTACCACTCAGGCGAGCGGAACCGTCCAGGTCAGCGTCGTGCCCTCCCCTGCGGCGGACCGTTCGCTGAAGACGCCGCCGCATTCTGTCGCACGGCGTTCCAAGTTCCGCAGACCCGAGCGACGGGCGTCCTGCGGTATGCCGATACCGTCGTCGGACACCTCCACGACGAGGTCGTCGGACGCCACGATCCGGACACCGATCCGCTCGGCGTCGGAATGACGGAGAGCGTTCGACAGTCCTTCCCGCAGGACCGCTTCGATGTGCGGCGACAAGGTGTCCGGGACGATCGTGTCGACAGGACCCGAGAATGCGACGCTCGGGGTGATCGGCGCGTGTGCGGCGAGCTCGGCGACCACGTCGAGCACTCGACGCCGGAGCGTCTTGGTGCTCTGACCGGAGCTGCTGTGCAGGTCGAAGATCGATGTTCTGATCTGGGCGATCGTCGAGTCGAGGTCGGTGATCGCCTGATCCATGCGTCCGTCGAGTTCGGACGGCCGCGCTTTCATCGTCTGCATCGACATGCCGATCGCGAAGAGCCTCTGGATCACCAGATCATGCAGGTCACGAGCGATCCGATGCCGGTCGGAGAGGACCTCCATCTCCCGTTCCAGGTCCTGCTGCTGTGCGTACGCGATCGACAACGACGCAACACGTGCGACCCCGGCGAGCCCCGCCTCCTCTTCGGCTGTCCACACTCGACGATCGACGTGTGTCAGGACGATCGCGCGGAACTGCCCGGGCGGCCCTTGAATCGGTTGCACGGTGACCCACTGCGCACCGTCGCGCAGCCACGCGCGCTCGTCGTCGACAACGGACACTGCGAGGCCTGCGTCACGCGCGCCGAACGTGCCGGCGACGTCGTCGACGTTCACCGGGTCTCCCGTGTGGGCGACAAGCTCCGCCCCGGTGACGACATACACGTCGGTGGCGTGGCTCAACGACGCGACGTCCGCGCACACGCCGGTCAGCGTGTCTTCGAGCGAGATCCCACGAACCGGTTCGCTGCCGCGGTCGGCGAGCAGCTGCATCCACCGCAGCCGCGTCTGTGAACTCTCGAAGGAGCGCGCGTTGTCGACCGCGATGCCCGCGGCTACAGCCAGCACGGCGACGATCTTCTCGTCGAGCTCGGTGAACGCAGGCGCACCCTGCTTCTCCGTGAGGTAGATGCTGCCGAACAACTCCCCGCGGACGATGATCGGTGCCCCGAGAAAGGTGTTCATCGGCGGGTGTTGAGGTGGGAACCCGATCGACGCCGGGTGGTCCGACAACCGTTCGATGCGCAGCACCTCTGGATGGTGGAGCAGTTCACCGAGCACACCGTGACCGACGGGCAGTCGGCCCATCGTCGCACGCACATCGGGGGCTATTCCCGTGTAGACGAACGCCTGCAAGCTCAGTTCCGGTCCGCGAACGCCGAGGGCGCCGTAGCGGGCGTCGAGCACACCGGCCGCGACGTCGACGATGCGCTGCAGCGCGAGGTCGAGTTCAAGACCCTGGCCGACCAGCAAGACGGCTTCGAGCACGTCACGCAGAGCCGTGGGGTCGTTCCCGTCTTTGGCTGCGAGCGCATCGACCGCCGTGCGGACCTCGTGGAACGTCATCGGGCCCGTCCTGCCGCAGCGACGAACCGGCCGACGGACTCGGGCACTCCCGCCGGGTGAACATGCAGGTAAGAGGCGTGAATGCCATGTGAGACGACGCCGTCAGCGGAGTTCGCGTCCCCCGCACGCCATGCCCACGCGGGTGTTCTGTCAGCCCGGAAGGCGACGGTGCTTCGGTGGAACTCGTGTCCGGTGACCCGCTCACCGGTGCGATAGAGCACGCTGTCGGCGACCGCGACCGCGTCCCGATAGCCGAGGGTCAGGCGCGGGCCGAAAGCCCCGTCGGCCTCGATCGCTCCGACCATCGCATGGCCGTCGAGCATTGACGACAGATACAGCAGCCCGGCGCATTCCGCATGGACCGGACGTCCGGCCGCGGCATGGCGAGCCAGATCGGAGCGCAGGCCCTCGTTGGCGGCGAGATCGACTGCGTGCTCCTCCGGGAACCCACCACCGATCACCACCGCCGACGTGTGCTCGGGCAGTCTGTCATGCAGTGGATCGAACGACACCACGTCGGCTCCGGCAGCGGCCAGGAGTTCGGGGTGCTCGGCGTAGCCGAACGTGAACGCCGCTCCCTGCGCGACGGCGACGACGGGTCTCGTGTCGACACGGTGTTCGGCCATCTCGTCGGCGGCCGACCACGGTGCGACCTCCGTGCCCCTGGCCGTCGCAGCGAGACGGACGATCGACTCGACATCGATACCGGCGCCGACCAGCCGGGTGATCGCATCAACGGACGCCACGGCCTCGGCACTGCGTTCCGCCGCGGGGACCAGTCCCAGGTGCCGTGACGGCACCGACAGCGCGGAGTCCCGGCGGACCACACCGAACACCGGCAGTCCGGCCCGGTCCGCGGCCTGCCGCAGTACGGCTTCGTGGCGATCGGAGCCGACCCGGTTGAGGATCACGCCCGCCACGTGAACCGTCGGGTCGTACGAGACGAAACCGTGCAGCAGTGCTGCAAGCGACTGACTGTGTCCGCCGGCGTCGACCACCAGGACCACCGGGGCGCCGATCAGCGATGCGACGTGCGCGGTGGACCCGACTCCGAGGGTGCCGTCGTCGTCGGTGATCCGGCCGTCGAACAGGCCCATCACACCTTCGACAACCGCGATGTCCGCGTCCACCGAGCCTGCGGCGAAGAGCGGCCCGATGCGGTGCTCCCCCACCAGGTTGGGGTCGAGGTTGCGTCCGGGTCGGCCCGCGGCCACGGCGTGATATCCGGGATCGATGTAGTCCGGCCCCACCTTGAACGGCGCAACCCGGTGACCAGCGGCGACGAGTGCGCCGATGAGCCCGGTGGTGATCGTCGTCTTTCCGCTTCCCGAGGACGGCGCCGCGATGACGACAGTGGGAACCCGTCGCCCACCCGCCCTGCGGGTGTTGATCACCACTCGAT
Source organism: Gordonia sp. PDNC005 (assembly GCF_016919385.1). Lineage (NCBI taxonomy): Bacteria > Bacillati > Actinomycetota > Actinomycetes > Mycobacteriales > Gordoniaceae > Gordonia > Gordonia sp. PDNC005. The sequence goes on along the minus strand of NZ_CP070351.1, from coordinate 1,369,265 downwards.
GCCCTTCTGGCCTTTGCGGCCGGCATCCATCGGGTGCTTGATCTTGGTCATCTCGGTGACCAGGTCGGCGGCTTCGACGAGTGCGTCGGGCGCGTATCGACCGGTGATCACGACGTGCTGGCGGCCGGGCCGCTCACGGAGCGCGGTCACCACTTCGTCGACGTCGATCCATCCCCAGTGCAGCGGATAGGTGAACTCGTCGAGTACGTAGAAGTCGTGTTCTTCCGATGCGATGCGCCGCGCGATCTCGGTCCAGCCGGCACGCGCCGCGTCAGCGTGGTCCTGTTCGGCGTCGTCGCTCCGGCGGATCCACGACCAGCCCTGGCCCATCTTGTGCCACTGGACCGGTCCGCCTTCTCCGGTGTGCTCGTGCAGTCGTCCGAGTGCGGTCATCGTCGACTCCTCGCCGACCTTCCACTTGGCGCTCTTGACGAACTGGAAGACCGCGACGTCCATCCCGGCGTTCCATGCGCGCATCGCCATTCCGAAAGCTGCGGTCGACTTGCCCTTGCCTGGTCCGGTGTGCACTGCCAGCACCGGCTGGTTGCGTCGCTGACGTGTGGTCAAACCGTCGTTCGGAACAGATTCGGGGACTCCCTGAGGCATGTGATCACCCTATCCACCGCCCTCCGCGTGCTCACCATCCCCTGGCTCAACGAGCAGGAAGGGCGTCACTGACCGGGGACGAACCTCGCTCAACGAGCGGGAAGGGCGTCGCTGGGCAGGAAGGGGCGGCGCTGGGCAGGGGTGGAGGGACCTACGCTACGCCGCGAATGCCCGCGGCGAGACCGGTGTCGGCGAGATCGTCGAGAGGCACGTACTCGGCTCGGAGCCGCTTGGCGAGGGCCGCCGCCGAACCGAGACGGACGAAGCCCTGCTCGCAGTCGACGACAACCGTGCTGACGCCGCGGCGTGCGACCTCGTCGGCGGCTGACTCGGCGCGGCGCGCGGCATCACGTCCGCCGGTCGCTCGGCCGTCGGTGAGGAGCACGAGCAGCGGCCGTCGGTGAGGATCCACGCGGGCGGACCGGTCGATCACCTCCACACTGCGCTGCAGTCCCTCGGCGAGCGGCGTCCGACCCCCGGTGCGGACCTGAGCCAGACGACCGACGGCGATGTCGACCGAGCGAGTCGGCGGGACGGCGACATAGGCGTCCGCGCCTGCGGCGACGACCACCGCGACCCGATCACGTCGGGTGTACGAGTCACGCAGCATCTCGACGCACGCGTCACGGACCGCGGTCAGGCGTGACCGGGCGGTCATCGACCCGGACAAGTCGACGAGGAACACCACGAGATTCGACTCGGTGCCGATCCGCTCAGTCCCCCGCAGATCCCCGGGTTCCAGACTCGGCATCCCGTCACCGGCGGCCCGTCGGGCGGCCGCGAGGACCGTGCCGAACAAGTGGACACCGGTCCCGGTGCCGAAGTCGACGTCACGGACCGTAGACCCGCGGGTGCTGCGGGCACGCGACCGCCGACCGGGGTCGCCGTCACCGACGCCGTCGGCGCGGAAAGTCCGCACCCGTGGAGAGCCACCCGTCGGTCTCGTGCCGAACTGCGGTCCGGCAGCACCGCCGCCACTCGGCGGCGGGTCGTCGTCGGGGTCGTCCGTCTCGGTTTCGCTCGATGAGTCCGAGGGGCTGTCGTCGCGCGAGTCGGCGGAATCGTCGCCCGCCGGGCCGGGTGCCGTGTCATCGGAGTCGCTGGACGGATCCAGGTCCGAGGAGTCGGCAGGAGCGCTGGACGCGGCGTCGTCGCCTGCACGGAGTGCGTCATCGAGCTGTTCTTCCGACATCGACGACTCGTCGAACGGATTCCGTCGGCGGCGATGCGGGAGCGCGAGTTCGGCGGCCACGCGAACATCGTCCTCGGTCACCTCCGATGCACCGCGCCACGCGGCGTGGGCGGCCGCGGTGCGGGCCATCACGATGTCCCCGCGGAGGCCGTCCACGTCGAGGTGCGCACAGATGCCCGCGATCCGACGCAGTTCCGAGGCGGGCAGCATCACGTCGGGCAATGCCGAGCGCGCATGCGAGATCCGTGACGCGAGCTCGGTTTCGGCCGCGTCGTGCCGGTCGGAGAAGCCGGCGGGATCGGCGTCGAACGCCATGCGGGCGGTCACGATGGACACTCGCTCGTCCACGTCACGCGGACCCGCCACGTCGACAACGAGCCCGAAGCGGTCGAGGAGCTGCGGCCGCAACTCCCCTTCCTCCGGGTTCATCGTGCCGACGAGAACAAACCGAGCCGACTGGGTGTGGGACACTCCGTCGCGTTCGACAGTCACCCGACCGCTCGCCGCAGCGTCCAACAGGACGTCGACGAGATGGTCGGACAGCAGGTTCACTTCATCGATGTACAGGACGCCGTCGTCCGCCTTGGCGAGCAGGCCGGGAGTGAAGTGAGCCTGTCCGTCACGGAGCACGCGAGTCAGGTCGAGCGACCCGACAACCCTGTCCTCGGTGGCGCCGATGGGCAGTTCGACAACCCGCGATGCAGACCCGAGCAGAGGGCCGAGGCCACGCACAACGGTCGACTTGGCGGTGCCCTTCTCTCCTCTGATCAGCACACCGCCGATCCCCGGCGACACCGCCGACAGGATCAGCGCGAGTTTGAGCCGCTCCTGACCTACGACCGCGCTGAACGGGTACCGAACCGGGTCGGACATCGATCAGTCGTTGTCGCCGGTGAGCTGCAGGCTGCGGTTGGTCCAGTCCCAGACCTGGTTGTACAGGGCGGGATTGTCGTTGAGCTTCTGTCCGAACGACGGGATCATATCGGTCAGCTTGTCGCGCCATCCGTCGAAGTGGGCGGTGAAGCACTTCTCCAGGACGGAGATCATGGCGGGGACAGCGGTCGACGCACCCGGCGACGCACCCAGCAAACCGGCCATCGAGCCGTCCTCCGAGGTGACGACGGCGGTGCCGAACTCCAGGCTTCCGCCGATGCCGTTCTTGCGGATCACCTGAACGCGCTGCCCCGCGGTGATCAGCTCCCAGTCCTCTCCGACAGCGAGCGGGGCGAAGTCCTGGAGGGTGGTGACACGATCGTTGCGGCTCGCCGCGAGCTCGGAGATCAGGTACTTGAGGAGACCGAACTCCTTGGGAGCGATCGACATCATCGGCACCAGGTTGCCCGGCTTCACCGACTTCGGCAGGTCGAGGACACCACCGGTCTTCAGGAACTTGGGCGACCAGCCCGCGTACGGACCGAACAGCAGGCCCTTCTCGTGATTGATGACGCGGGTGTCGAGGTGCGGCACCGACATCGGAGGCGCGCCGACAGCGGCCTGGCCGTAGACCTTGGCCGAGTGTTCGGCGATGACGTCGGGGTTGGTGCAGCGGAAGAACTCACCGCTGACCGGGAAGCCGCCGAAGCCCTTTGCTTCTTTGATCCCCGACTTCTGCAGCAGGCCGAGGGCGCCGCCGCCTGCTCCGACGAACACAAAACGCGCCTCGACGCGGAGCTTCTCGCCGCTGCGGGTGTTGCGCAGCTTGATCACCCAGCTGCCGTCCGACTGCTTGCTCAGGTTGCGGACCTCGTGGCCGAAGTAGAGGTCGGCGTCGCGGCCGACGTAGTTCAGCAGCTGCTGCGTGAGCGCACCGAAGTCGACGTCTGTGCCCTCGGTGTACCAGTTCAGACCGACGGGGTCGGAGTAGTCACGACCCGCACCCATCAGCGGGAGACGCTCGGCGAAGGTGTCGGCGTCGTCGATGAACTCCATGCCCTCGAACAGGGTCTGGCTCGACAGCGCCGCGTGGCGCTTGCGGAGGAACTCGACACCGTCGGCGCCGTGGCAGTACGCGACGTGCGGGATCGGGTTGATGAACTCGTCCGGGGCTCCGAGCACGCCGTTGTCGACGCCGTGAGCCCAGAACTGACGCGACACCTGGAACTGCTCATTGATCGTCAGCGCCTTGGTGATGTCGATCTCGCCGTCGGCTCCCGCAGGCGTGTAGTTCAGCTCGCACAGCGCAGAGTGTCCGGTGCCTGCGTTGTTCCACGGATCCGAGCTCTCGGCCGCTGCCGCGTCGAGACGTTCGAACAGACTGATCGACCAGCTCGGCTCCAGCTGACGAATGAGCGCGCCGAGTGTCGCACTCATGATGCCTGCGCCGATCAACGCCACGTCCGTCTTGATGACCTTCTGCGACACGATGCTGCTCTCCTCCGAGGTCGGGGTGAATCCTTGCCGACCCCACTCCAGGGGCCGCTCTAGGAGATTCATTGTTCACCATCGAACGTTGACAGGTAGCACCGGTGCTTCCAAATGTGTCGCGTCCGACACGCGGATGAAGCGGCACTAGAGTGGTCGGCGTGACCACAGACTGGCGCCCTGACGAGTTTCTCGACGGCTATGAAGTCCGAACCATCCCGCTCGCAACGGATCCCGACGGCGAGGATCCGATCTTCGCGAGCCTCGTTCGCCGCCCGACCGACGGCATCACGCCGCGCGGTGCGGTGCTGTATGTGCACGGCTTCACCGACTACTTCTTCCAGACGGAGCTCGCCGACTTCTTTCACCAGAGGGGATACGCCTTCTACGCACTAGACCTCCGCAAATGCGGTCGGTCGCTGAAGGCTCACCATCAACCGCACTACACGAGCGATCTCGCCTTCTACGACGAAGAGTTGAACGCCGCACTGGACATCATCACCGACGAGGTGAGTGCGGCGGGTGGGACACCGCAGGTGATCGTCTCGGGTCACTCGACTGGTGGCCTGGTGACGCCGCTGTGGCTGGACAGACTCAGGACCGCAAATCCGGAACGGCACGGGCACGTGGTGGGCCTGCTCCTCAACAGCCCCTGGCTCGATCTGCAAGGCGAGGCCGTCTTGCGGTCGGCGCCTGCGTCCAGACTGATCTCTGCGGTCGGGTCGGTCCGGGGCATGCAGTCGCTCCCACGCGAACTGTCGTCGGCGTACGGCGACAGCCTGCACACCGATGTCCACGGCGAATGGACGTACGATCTCGTCCGCAAGCCACTCGCCGGATTCCCGGTGACGTTCGGTTGGTTGTCTGCAGTGCGCGCCGGGCATCGACAGGTGCATGCGGGCCTCGACGTCGGAGTCCCAGCGCTGGTCCTGAGGTCCGACAAGTCGTCGTTCCGCGGGAAGTACGACGCGTCGGTCGACACAGCGGACTGTGTACTGGACGTGAAGCAGATCGCGCAGTGGTCCGGATGCATCGGCGGCCGAGTTCTCGCCGTCGCCGTCACCGACGCACGGCATGACGTGTTCTTGTCGATCGAGAGTGTGCGCAGAAGGGCGTACGCCGAGGTCGACGCCTGGATGGAGAGCGAGTTCGACAAATGAGCACCCCCCAGATCGTCGACCTCGCGGTCATCGGCACCGGCAGCGGCAACTCGATCCCCGACGAGCGGTTCGACGACATGTCGATCGCGATCTTCGAAGAGAACCTGTTCGGCGGAACGTGCCTCAACGTGGGGTGCATCCCGACGAAGATGTTCGTGTACGCCGCGGACGTGGCGGAGGCGGCTCGAACCGCGGGCCGGTACGGCGTTCACGCGACTGTCGACAGCGTGGACTGGCCGTCGATCGTCGATCGTGTCTTCGGCCGCATCGACCCGATCACCGCGGGCGGTCGCGAGTACCGCGTGGACCGCTGCCCCAACATCACCGTCTATGAGAGCCACGTCCGCTTCGACGGCGTCGACGACGACCGATACCGCCTCGTGACAACCGCCGGTGACGTGGTGCTCGCTTCCCAGGTGGTCATCGCAGCTGGTGCCCGGTCGGCGGTCCCGGACGCGATCGTCGACTCCGGCGTTCGCTACTACACGAACAACGACGTGATGAGGCTGCCGGAACTGCCCCAGCGGTTGGCCATCGTGGGCAGCGGCTACATCGCCTCCGAGTTCGCCCACGTGTTCTCCGGCCTCGGTGTCGACGTGTCGGTGATCGCCCGGGGTCCCCGACTGCTGCGTCCCATGGACGACGACATCAGCGCACGATTCACCGAGGTCACCGCCGAGCAGTGGGACGTCCACTTGAACACCCAGGTCAGCGGCGCGACGACGCTCGACGGTGGCGGGATTCGACTGACGTTCGGCTCGGGCGACACGCTCGACGCCGACGCGCTGCTCGTCGCCACCGGCCGCATTCCGAACGGCGATCTGCTGTCGCTGGACACGATCGGCGTGGACCTCACCGACGACGGCAGGGTCCCGGTCGACTCCCGCGGCCGCACACCGGCCCGCGGTGTGTGGGCGCTCGGCGACGTGAGCTCGCCGTACCAGCTCAAGCACGTCGCGAACCACGAGCAGCGAGTGGTGCAGGCCAACATCCTGCTCGGCTGGGAGTCTGCAGAGCTCGCCTCCTTCGACCACCGGTTCGTCCCCGCCGCAGTGTTCACGCACCCGCAGATCGCGAGTGTCGGGCTCACTGAGGAGCAGGCGCGTGAACGTGGCCTCGACATCACAGTGAAGGTCCAGAACTACGGCGACGTCGCGTACGGCTGGGCGATGGAGGACACCGTCGGGATCTGCAAGGTGATCGCAGAACGCGGTACCGGCAGGCTGCTCGGCGCCCATCTGCTCGGCGCTCAGGCGTCGTCGATCATCCAGCCCGTCATTCAGGCGATGAGCTTCGGCCTGACTGCACACGAGATGGCACGCGGCCAATACTGGATCCACCCCGCGCTTCCAGAAGTTCTCGAGAACGCGCTGCTGGGGTTGGAGTTGTGAGCCTCCACGATCCGGTGTCGGTGCGGGAGTGGTATGCCGATTCGTCCGCCGCGTTCGTCGACGTCATCGATCGAGTGCCCGCATCGACGCTGGATCGTCCCGCGCTCGGCGAGTGGACCATGCGTTCGCTGGTGGGCCACACCTGTCGATCCGGTTTCACCACAATCGAGGTCTACTTCGCGGCGGCACGCGATCGAGTTGATGCCGGCGAGGGCCTCGGTGACCTTCTCGACGGCGCCGCGGCGTACTTTCACACCGCCCTCGACCGGGTGACCGACCAGGCCCTGGTCACCGAGGCGGGCGTGCGGGCCGGTGTCGGACTCGGCGACGAACCGTTCGATCACGCCCACGATCTCGCCGCGCGCGGGGTGGCGCTGGTCGACACCCTCGCCGATGACGATGTGCTGCTCACCCCGGTCGGCGCGATCTCCGTGTCCGACTACCTCGCCACCCGAGCCTTCGAATTGAGTGTTCACACGCTCGACATCGTCGACGCAGCCGGGATCGAACCGCCGGTCCAGTTGCCCGGGTGCGCCCGCCGGGCGGCGGCGCTCGCCGCGTCGCTGACGCGCGACTACGACGTCTACACGCTCCTCCGCGGCGTCCTCGGACGCGGCGAGATGCCGACCGGATTCACCTGCTTGCGCTGAACCTCGGCCCTTCTGCTGGTTATGCTGCTTCGATGACGAACCCCTCCCAAGCCGGATTCGAAGTTCTCGGCGCGAACGGAGAGTCGTTGGTGTTCGACGGCGTCACCGTGGCGAAATTCAAGCATCACGGCAAGGAGGAGACGGCTCGCAACCCGGTCTCCACGTTCCGCGAGGTGTCGATCAAGGAGAAAACCTCACTGTTCGGCAAGCCCAAGAACCCGCGCCAGTTCGACGTGCTGCTCGCGATGTCGTCGTTCATGGCGCTGACCGTCGACGAGCAGGGCCGAGCCCAGGTCACCGAGCTCGTCGCGCGCCTCGAGTCAATACAGCGCTGACCGCAGCGAGATCTCGCTCGCGACGGCCTTCGCCGCCTTCTGCGGCACCCAATGGTCGATGCCTTCGATGACGGAGAACCGGTAGTCGCCGTACACGTGGCGACCGCTGAACTCGGCCTGTTCGCGGCCCAGTGCGGTGTCACCGTCGCTCCACACCATGGTTGTCGGGATCTCGACCGGCGGGCATGCGAGGGTGGCGGCGATGTCACCAGTGAAGTTGGCGCGATACCAGTTCAGCGGGCCGGTGAGAGCGCCCGGTTCCAGCAGCGGCGCGACTTCGTCGGGTGTCACACCGTGACGGGTCAGACGCTCACCGTTGTCTTCGGTGAGCAGTTGCTCCGCCTTGGGCTTGACGAACGTCGAGATGTAGGACGAACGTTCCCGCTGGTCGGCCCCCGCCTCCAGGGCCTCTTTCATGGCAGACGGATGGCCGGTGCTGACTGCGACGAGACCGGTGAAGCGTTCCGGGTGTTTCGCGGCGAGATGCCAGGCCACGATGCCGCCCCAATCGTGTCCGACGATCATCGAGTAGGCGATGTTCAGGTGACCGAGAACTCCGAGGACGTCGCCGACCAGTTTCTCCAGTCGGTAGTCCTCGACGTTCTCCGGCCTCGCACCGGGGCTGTATCCGCGCTGGTCGAACGTGACGGTGCGCAGGCCCGCTTCGTGCAGTCGAGGGATCACGTCGTCCCAGCAGCGTGAGTCGACGGGAAAGCCGTGCAGCAGCACAACCCATGGCCCGCGGGCCGGTCCGCTGAGCTTCACATCGAAGGTCAGACCGTCATGCTCGACTTTCAGGTGCTCGGTTTCCACTCAGCCAGGATAGGACGGACGGCAGCGGCCCGGTGCCCGCCTCGAGCAATCTGTGCACAGCTCTCATGTCGAGGTGTTCTGTGACCAGATCGGCAATGGTGTCCAACTGGTCCTCGCGGACCTTCCTTACGGACAGTCCCGCTGCAGGCGTGAACGCAGGACGTCCGGCCTGGACGGCGACTGCACGCAGAAACGATCGACGCATGTCGTCGCCGTCGAGCAGGCCGTGACAGTGGGTGCCGACGACTGGCCCGCGGCGAGCGCCTTCAGGGCCGGTCTCGAAGTCCACCAGCCACGTCTCCTCCGCACTTCGGGCCACGACTCCGTGATGGATCTCGTACCCGTCGACACGAGCCCCCACACCGTCGTGGCCGGAGAACGTTCGGAGGGTCTTGTCCGATCGGAACTCGATGTCGACGTCGAACAGACCGAGGCCGTCCACCGTTCCCGCAGTCGACTCCACCCGATCGGTGATCCGCCGCGCGAGCATCTGGAATCCACCGCACACACCGAGCACCGGACGGCCGGCGCGCGCTCGCTCCACCACCGCGTCGGCGAGGCCTGTCGACCGCAACCAGCCGAGATCGGACACCGTGGCCCGGCTGCCCGGAAGGACGACGAGATCGGCTGCACGGACTGCGGCTGGATCGTCCACCCAGGTCACGTCGACGTCCGGTTCGCACGCAAGTGCCTCCACGTCGGTGGTGTTGGAGGTCCGCGGCAGTCGGATCGCGGCGACCGTGAGACGTTGACCCCCGCTGTGCGCGACCGGCCCACCGACCCGCCGACCCACGGGTGAGGAGAGTGAGTCCTCGGCGTCGATCCACAGGCCGTCGGCGAACGGCAGAACGCCGAGTGTCGGTCGGCCCGTCCGTTCGAGAAGGGTGACGAGGCCCGGGTCGAGCAGTGACGGGTCGCCGCGGAACTTGTTGATGACAAAACCTGCAACGAGTGCTTGGTCGTCGGGTTCGAGGAGCGCGAGCGTCCCGAACAGGTGCGCGAGCGAACCACCGCGGTCGATGTCGGTGACGAGCAGTACGGGCAGGTCGGCGGCCCTCGCCAAACCCATGTTCGCGATGTCCGTCGCACGGAGATTCACCTCCGCGATCGACCCGGCGCCCTCGCAGATCACGGCGTCGAAGTCGCGACGCAAAGACGCGAGTTCGTCGGCGACCACGTGCGCCAACTCGCTGCGGCGAACGTGATAGTCGGCAGCGCCGACGTCGCCGTACGGCCGACCGCGCACGATGACGTGCGAGCGCCGATCACTTCCGGGTTTGAGCAGGACGGGATTGAAGCGGGTGTCCGGTTGGAGCCCACACGCCGCAGCCTGAAACGCCTGCGCGCGACCGATCTCTCCGCCGTCCAGCGTCACTGCGGAGTTGTTCGACATGTTCTGCGCCTTGAACGGCGCCACTCGCACGCCGTCCCGCGCTAGTGCACGGCACAGGCCCGCGACGATGAGGCTCTTACCGGCGTCACTGCTCGTACCGCCGATGAGGAGAGCGCCCCGCGATTTCACACGAGCTCCAACGTTGGCAGCGATTTCGGTTCCCACGCCGGACGACGTCGCCAACGTTGACGCGTCACACTACGCGTCGGGAAGCGTGAGGACCTCGGCGCCGGTATCGGTGACGACGAGGGTGTGCTCGAACTGGGCCGTCCACTTCCGGTCCGCGGTGACGACGGTCCAGTCGTCGTCCCACATCTCCCAGTCCTTGCCGCCGAGGTTGATCATCGGCTCGATCGTGAAGACCATGCCCGGTTCCAGTACGGTGCTCACACTCGGCTCGTCGTAGTGAAGGACGACGAGCCCGTTGTGGAACGTCTCGCCGATGCCGTGTCCGGTGAAGTCACGGACCACCGAGTAGCCGAACCGATTCGCGTACGCCTCGATGACACGTCCCACGACGTTCAAGGCGCGTCCGGGCTTCACCGCCTTGATCGCCCTGTCGGTCGCGTTCCGAGTACGTTCCACCAGGTCACGAACCTCGTCAGAGACGTCGCCCGCGAAGAACGTGGCATTCGTGTCGCCGTGGACGCCGTCGAAGAACGCGGTCACGTCGATGTTGACGATGTCGCCGTCCTGGATCACCGTCGAGTCCGGGATGCCATGGCAGATCACTTCGTTGAGCGAGGTGCAGCACGACTTCGGGAAGCCCTTGTAACCCAGGGTGGACGGGTACGCACCGTGATCGAGCATGTACTCGTGGGCGATCCGGTCGAGTTCGTCGGTGGTGACACCCGGCGCGACGGCACGTCCGGCCTCGGCGAGCGCGTTAGCGGCGATCTTCGACGCGACGCGCATCTTCGCGATGGTCTCCGGGGTCTGCACCCACGGCTCACTCCCCTCCGCAACGGTGTCCTTCCACACGTACTCGGGGCGCTCGATGGCGTCTGGCACGGAAAGCACCGGCGCGACGACACCGGGAGTGAGCGGGGCACGAACAGTCATGCCGTCGATTGTTTCATGCCGACCGAACTCCCGAGGCCGACGCCCGCCAGAGCAGAGGTAAGGTATTCCTAAATAGTTTGTTTTCACTCATTTCGAGACAGGCAGGTTCCGGTGATCGGTCGACCACGCGTGCTCGTCGTCGCTGTGGCGGTCCTCGTCGCACTGACGTCGGCGTGCACCACCGAACCGATCGAGACCGATGCAGCCCGGTCGGCCAAGCTCACAGCCGCTCTACGAACCGGTCCGACCACTGCGGTGCTGCCCACGGCGGACATCGTCCCGGTGTCGTCCACCGTGTCCGCGCCTGCGCAGGCCGAGCGCATCGTGGCGATCGACCGCAACGGGACCCTCGGCGCGATCGTCTACTCCCTCGGACTCGGTTCGCACGTCGTGGGCCGCGACAAGTCCACGACGTTCCCGTCGGCTCGTGCGGTGCCGGTCATCACCGACACCGGGCACGCCATCAATACCGAGCGTGTCCTCGACGTGTCACCGACGATCGTGCTGACGGGCACCGACAGCAATCCCGCAGGCGCCGTCGACGCACTCCGTCGCGCCGGTCTGCACGTGGTCCAGTTCCCGGCCGAGCGATCAGTCGCGTCCACCCCGGAACTGATCCGGTCCGTTGCGGCGGCTCTCGGAGTACCGACGGAGGGCGAGAAGCTCGTCGCGCGGACCCAGTCCCAGGTCAACGACGCCGGGCGATCGATTCCCGACCTGCCGACCAAGCCCTCGATCGCGTTCCTCTACGTCCGCGGCGAGTACCTGCTTCTCCTTGCCGGACCTAAGTCCGGTGCCGACGACCTGATCGAGCACCTCGGCGGGGTCGACGCGGGCACGGCGTCCGGACTGACGGCCCCGTTCACGACGGTCAGCGCCGAGAACCTGATGGCGGCCGACCCCGACGTGATTCTGGTGATGACGCAGGGCGCGGATTCGGTCGGCGGCATGGACCGCCTGCTCGGCCTACCCGCCATCGCACAGACGAAGGCCGGGCGGTCGAAGCGGATCGTCGAGATGGATGAGACGCAGATTCTCATGTTCGGGCCCGACACCGGCCTGGTGATGGGTGCCCTGGCAAAGGCCATCTATGCGTGACCTGGTCCGCGGCCGCACCCTCGCGGTGTTCGTCGCCCTGCTGATCGTGCTCGCGGTGATCGTGGTCTTCTCCGCGGGAACCGGCGCAGTGCACGTCTCCCCCGCCGAAGTCCTCGGCTCGATCGCGCACCACTGGCACCTCGACATCGGGCCGCTCCCGAGTCACCCCAACGGTGAGACCGCGTTGTGGGTGACACGATTTCCCCGCATCGTCCTCGGGCTGCTTGTCGGCATCGCGCTCGGCGCTGCCGGCTGTCTCCTTCAGGGCATGCTCGCCAACCCGTTGGCCGAACCGGGAATCGTCGGCATCTCCTCCGGCGCGGCCATCGGCGCGTGCCTGATGATCGTGATCGGCGGCACGGGAACCAACGGTTGGGCCGTCGCCGGCGCTGCAGCCGTGTTCGGTCTGGCGACCACCTTCGCCGTGTACACCCTCTCGATGCGCGACGGAGCGTCGTCGACGATCATGCTGGTCCTCACGGGCATCGCAGTGAACGCGTTCGCGCTCGGCGTCATCGCATACCTGACCTACGTCGCAAGCACCGCGGCCCGCGAGCAGATCGTGTTCTGGCAGCTCGGCTCTCTCGCCGGCAATGCATCCTGGGCGCAGATCCGCGTGGTCGCTCCCCTGGTGATCGCGGGTGTCGCCGGCGGCATGGTGCTCGTCCGCAAGCTTGATCTGCTCGCACTCGGCGAGGTCCAGGCCGCATCCCTCGGCGTCAACGTCGAGGTCGTCCGTCGCCAAGTGATCGTGCTCGTCGCGATCCTGACAGCCGCGGCCGTCGCCTTCACCGGCATCCTGATGTTCGTCGGACTGATCGTCCCGCACGTGATGCGCTTGATCGTGGGGCCACGCCACGCCGTGCTGCTGCCTGCCAGCGCGTTGGGCGGGGCGCTCGTGGTTGCCGCCGCCGACCTTGCGGCACGCACTCTCACCGCCGGCGAACTCCCGCTCGGCATGCTGACCTCGTTGATCGGCGGCCCGGTGTTCTTCCTGTTGCTGCGTCGCAAGAGTGCCGGAGCCGCGCTGTGACCGGCATCGAAGCGCGCGACGTCACTGTGACTCTCGGCGGACGGACCGTGGTGTCCGGCGTCGACCTCGATGTGAGGCCCGGGGAACTCGTCGCCCTCGTCGGTCCGAACGGCTGCGGGAAGTCGACGTTGCTGTCCGCTGTGTCCGGGCTGCGGTCCCCCGACTCCGGACGAGTCCTGATCGGCGACGCCGACATCGCGACACTCGAGTCGCGGGCACTCGCTCGTCGACGCGCTTTCGTCACACAGACCAACCGGACCGACACTCCGTTCACCGTTCGCGAGGTGGTCGAGATGGGCCGCTACCCGTGGACCCGCACCCCGGAGGCCGCGCGGTCGGAAGCCTTGATCAATGCGGCGGTCGAGGCGTGTGAACTCGGCGACCTGCTGGAACGCCACTTCTCCCAGTTGTCCGGCGGGCAGCAGGCTCGCGTGAGCCTGGCCCGCGCCCTCGCACAGGACACGCCGGTGCTGCTGCTCGACGAACCGACCGCAGCCCTCGACATCGGCCACAGCGAACAGGTCCTGCAGATACTCGCCGAGCGTGCAAAAGCCGGCGCCACAGTTCTCCTGGTGGTCCACGACCTGTCGCTCGCCGCCGCGTACGCCGATCGGGTCGCGGTCATGAAGGACGGCCGCATTCAAGCGTGTGGCCCCGTCCGCGACGTGATGACCGCGGATCTGCTCTCAGCGACCTACGATCATCCGGTGCTTGTCGTCGATCATCCCGACACCGGAGAGTTACTCATCGTCCCGCGCCGCTGATGACAAACGCGCCGCCCCTCGACGGGACGGCGCGTTTGTATATGAAGCTCAGATCAGGCGTTCTTCTTCCGCAGGATGATCACGGCGACACCGGCCGCGACGAGCGCGAGGCCGGCCACCAGCGTCAGCCACAGCCCGAAGCCGACGTGAGCCTCGACATCGAACGATGTTCCGAACGGACTCGTGGAACCCGAGTTGAAATCATTGGCGGCGTCGCTGACGTCGGCGATGTCGACGATCGCGACGAGCACCGAGATGATGCCTGTCACCACGGCGGTGGCGCCCGCGGCGAGCGGCAGTGCCGCTTGCTTCGCCGTCAAGAACACCGCGGCTCCGGCTACAGCTCCCGCGATCAGGCCGAGGATCAGGGTGATCACACCGTCCTTGCCGTCGCCGACACCCGACGCCGAGTCGTTGACGAAGCCACTGATAGACACCCACGGCAGAAATGCCGCGATGATCACGACAACTGCCGCGCCGACGACACCCCACAACGCGGTGACCACCTTCTGGCTGAGCCCGGCACCCATGCCTGCGGCCAGCGGCGGGTACTGCTGTCCGTACTGGGCCGCTCCGTACGGCTGCTGGCCGTACTGAGCTGCAGTCTGCGCCTGCTGTTGGTCATACTGCGGCTGCTGAGGCTGCCCGTACTGCGGGGCTTGCCCCTGGCCATACTGAGCCTGACCATATTGAGGATCACCGTATTGCGGCTGGCCGTACTGCGGCTGCTGGGGAGCGCCGTACTGCGGCTGTTGGGGAGCACCGTACTGCGGCTGCTGGCCCTGCTGAGGTGCACCGTACTGGGGAGCACCGTATTGGGGCGTGCCGTACTGGGGAGCGCCACCGTGCTCAGGATTCTGCCCGGGGTATCCGGGTGTGGGACCGGTCATGGTTCGCCTCGACTTTCACTACAGGGTCTCCCGTGAGACTTCCATAACCTATGCCCTCATTAGACCGAATGCACGACGGGGGTTCACCCGAATGGCGCACACCCCTGACACGAAATTGACGAAACACCCAGATCCGACGTCGAAGTCCGGCGATTCCTCAACCCACCCGGTAACGGAGCGAGAGGGGCCCGGTCAGGGCCGGTAGTCGGCGGGCAGGCCCGCGAGAAAGTCTCGGGTGACCGCCACTGCTGCTTCCGATCCTCCACCCAGCACGATGAGGGTGGCGAACGCGATGTCGCCACGGAAGCCCGCGAACCACGCGTGTGATCCGCCCGCGACTTCGGCCTCACCGGTCTTCCCGTACACCTCGCCCTGATCGGCGATCGCAGACGCCGTACCCGAGGTCACGACGGCGCGCATCATCGTCCGCAGGCGCGCGTAGACGTCACCGTCGAAGTCGACCGTCGGGCCGACGACCTTCGTCGCGCGGTCGTTGATGAGTTGCGGGACGGGCCGACGACCAGTGGCCGCTGTCGCCGACACCAACGCCATTCCGAGCGGGCTGGCGAGGACTGTGCCCTGTCCGAAGCCGTCTTCGCTGCGTCGAACGAGTTCGGGCTCGATACGCACCGATCCGGCTTCGGACTCGATGCCCGCGATCGTGTAGTCGGACCCGAGGCCCATCGCGGCGCTGGCGTGGGCGAGGTCGGACGGACCCATTTCGCTGGCGAGCTTCGCGAACGTCGTGTTGCACGAGGCGGCGAACGCCTGTCGCAACGTGACTTGACCCAGCGAGAAGCCGTCGTAGTTGGGGATTGTGCGTTCGCCGATGGTGATCTCGCCGGGGCACTGGACCTGCGCGTCCGGCTCGCTCAAGTGCCCGAAGATCGCAGCGGCCGAGGTGACCATCTTGAAGGTCGAACCGGGCGGGAACTGCCCTGCGGCAGCCGGGAAGCCGGCGCGATCGGCGTCGCCGTTCTGCGCGATCGCGAGGATCTTGCCGGTGGACGCCTGAATGGCGACGGTCATCGCCTGCTTGCCGACGATCGCGTTCACGGCACGCTGCGCTGAGTCCTGCACGGTCCGAGACATTGTCAGGGACACGGCAGGCGCCGGAACGCTGGCGTGGTCGAAGACGACGTCGGCTACCAGTCCGTTGGCGTTCACCACCGACACCCGCCATCCGGGAGTGCCGATGATGTCACCGCCGACGGCGTTCTTGACACGCGTGACGACGGCGGACGCGAAACCGGGATTCCTCGGTTGGAGTACCGACTCGTCTCGCAACACGATGCCCGGCAGCGCCAGCTGATCACGCAGTCTGGAGGCGTCCGCTTCCGACAGGGTCCCGATCGGCATCGGATCGCTGGACGCGGTGGCCTGTTCGGCGATCCGCTGCGCCGACAGGCCGGGCACGAAGGGCCCCATGACCTGTACGAGCCGAGTCGCTGGACCGATCACGTCCCCCGCCTCTGCCGCAGCGCGGCCGTCGAACAGCACCCCGGTGACCACACCGTTCACCATCACTTCGGTGCCGTCGGACTCGTTGACGCTCGCTCTCGGCGGGCTGAGGTCGCCGACGGCGAGGTGCTGGTCGGTACCCAGCTTCGGGTGGATCGCGGTGGACGTCCACCGCACCGCCCACCCGGTGTCACTGCGGCCCATCGACAGCGTGGACTGGTACTCCCAGGTGCGCCCACGGGCCAGAGACCACGTGTAAGTCACGTCGACGTCGGCGACGTCATGATCCACACGCACTCGCCCGGTGCGCG
Source organism: Gordonia sp. PDNC005 (assembly GCF_016919385.1). NCBI lineage: Bacteria > Bacillati > Actinomycetota > Actinomycetes > Mycobacteriales > Gordoniaceae > Gordonia > Gordonia sp. PDNC005. The sequence goes on along the minus strand of NZ_CP070351.1, from coordinate 1,352,745 downwards.
CGGACATCGACTCCGCGCCGAGCCCTTCCCACGTCTCGGACATCGCGCGGGCCGCGGCGTCTGCGTTCGTCGTGACCGACGCCGCGGACTGGACGTCGCGGGCGGCGAACGCGGATATGAACCGGTCTGCCGCGTCGCGGGGTTCGTCGTCGTCCGACGAGCACGCCGCCGCCGTCACCACCATGACGAGGACACAGAGGAGTGCAAGAGCGCGACGCAGGATCATCGTGTGCGGAGGACTTTCTTTGTCAGTCGACGAGAACCGTCGCGAACGTGCCGACCTGAGTGAAACCGACCCGCTGGTACGTGGCGCGGGCCGGCGCGTTGAAGCTGTTGACGTACAGACTCGCGATACGTCCCTGCCGTGCGATGGCTGCTGCGACCGCTGCCGTCCCGGACGCGCCGAGTCCGTGTCCGCGAGACTCGCGGTCCACCCACACACCCTGGATCTGTCCGACCCGACGCGACATCGACCCGATCTCAGCCTTGTAGACGACACGATCACCGTCGAACCGGGCGAACACCCTGCGGGCCGAGATCAGCGCGGCGAGCCGACGCCGGTACGACGCCCCGCCGTCGACCTCGCACGGGTCGACTCCGACTTCGGTGCGGAACATGTCGACAGCCGCCGGGAAATAGTTGTCGAGGTCTGCGGGCGTCACGAGCCGGACCAGCGGGTCGGGTATCAGCGCAGGCATACCGCTCAACGCCAGCAACGGCTGATCCGGACGGATCTCACGCGGCTCGCCCCACATGGGCGCCAGTCGCTCCCACAGCCCCAGCGCCAGCGGTGCGTATCCGACGACCGATGTGCAACCGCGCGGCGACGCGAGAGCGCGTCCGGCGAAATCGTCGAGATCGGCCGCGCCACCGAGGAGCGGCATCAGATTGGCGCCCGAGAAGCACAGCGACTGCGCGGGCGTCGACGCGCTCCACATCTCGCCGCCGAGGAAGCGCGGCGACATGCCGTATGCCTCGACGCGGGCGGCGACCATGCACGACCCCACGGGATCCTGATCGAGGGCGCGGTTCACCGCTTCGGTGTCACGGGCTCCCAACGGGCGTCCGCCGAGCAGTCGCAGCACGTCCCACCTCCGTGTTCGAAGTCCCTAGTCATCCATGCGCCATGCGGCCCGGCTGAGCGGCGCTCAGCTGACCGAGACGACCGGTGATCCGCTCTCAGTGTCCCCCGACTCTTCGGCGATACGCAGCGCTTCGGCGATCAAGGTCTCGACGATCTGCGCCTCGGGGACGGTCTTGACTACTTCGCCCTTGATGAAGATCTGCCCCTTGCCGTTGCCGGACGCGACACCGAGGTCGGCCTCACGCGCTTCGCCCGGTCCGTTGACGACACATCCCATGACGGCGACGCGCAACGGGACCTCGAGACCTTCGAGACCCGCAGACACTTCGTTGGCGAGCTTGTAGACGTCGACCTGCGCACGTCCGCACGACGGGCACGACACGATCTCCAACTTGCGGGGACGCAGGTTGAGCGACTGCAGGATCGCGTCGCCAACCTTGATCTCCTCGGCGGGCGGCGCGGAGAGCGACACCCGAATCGTGTCGCCGATGCCCTCCGACAGCAGGGAACCGAAGGCGACGGCCGACTTGATCGTCCCTTGGAACGCCGGTCCAGCCTCGGTGACGCCCAGGTGCAACGGATAGTCGGACTGTGCCGCGAGCTGGCGGTACGCCTCGACCATGATCACCGGGTCGTTGTGCTTCACGGAGATCTTGATGTCGCCGAAGCCGTGTTCTTCGAACAGCCCCGCCTCCCACAGCGCTGACTCCACGAGCGCTTCCGGGGTGGCCTTGCCGTACTTCTTCAGTAGACGGGGGTCGAGTGATCCCGCGTTGACGCCGATCCGGATCGGAATACCCGCATCGCCCGCCGCCTTCGCGACCTCCTTGACGCGGCCGTCGAACTCCTTGATGTTGCCGGGATTCACTCGCACTGCGGCACAGCCGGCGTCGATGGCGGCGAAGATGTACTTCGGCTGGAAATGGATGTCGGCGATCACCGGGATCTTCGACTTCTTGGCGATCGTGGCGAGCGCGTCGGCGTCCTCCTGGCGGGGGCAGGCCACCCGCACGATGTCGCAGCCCGAAGCCGTGAGCTCGGCGATCTGCTGAAGCGTCGCGTTCACATCGTGCGTCTTCGTGGTGCACATCGACTGCACAGAGATCTGGTGGTCACTTCCGACGCCAACCGACCCGACCTGGATCTGGCGGGTCTTTCGGCGGGGCGCAAGAACAGGCGGAGGTCCAGCAGGCATTCCCAGCCCGATCAGATCAGTCATGCCTCCGAGTCTACCGACTCCCGCCTGGCCGCGAACGTCAGCCGAGCCGGATCGGATTGATGATGTCGGCCGTCACAGTGAGCACCATGAAGGCGCCCATCACTGCCACCACGGCATAGGTGAGCGGGAGCAGCTTCACGTAGTCGACCGGCGGACCGTCGGCCCTGCCGAGGGCCCGCCGAATCAGATTGCGGAACTTCTCGTACAGGGCGATCAGCATGTGCCCGCCGTCCAACGGCAGCAGCGGCACCAGGTTGAACGCCCCGAGGAAGAAGTTGATGCTCAGCAGCAGCAGGAAGAAGACGTTCCATAGACCCATCTCGACAACCTCACCACCGATGCGCGACGCGCCGACCACGCTCATCGGACTGTCCACGGCGCGCTCCCCACCGGTGACTGCAGTCCACAGCGACCCGATCTTGGTCGGCAGCGAGGCGAGCGACTTAACCGTCTCTACGATCATGTCGCCGGTGAACGAGACCGCGCCTCCCCAGACCGATCCGATGTCGTAGTGGTTGTCGAGTGTGTTGTCGAGTGTCACCCCGATGGCGCCGACCGTGACGGGCATCAGCGTGCCGTCCGGGTTCTTCGCCATCCGCTGCACTTGGGACACCGGGATCGTCACGTCGGTGCGTTCCCCGTCGCGCTCGACAGTCAGCACGGTGGACCCCTGCACGTCGCGGACCTTCTCGATCATGTCGGTCGAGTCGGAGATCGATGAGCCGTCGACGGCGATGATCTGATCACCGGTCCGCAGTCCCGCATCGACCGCGGGAGCTGATCCGGTGCACGGGACGGGCTTGCCGTTCGCATCCGTGGTCGGCGCGACGCACGAGATCTCGGCGACGTGCACCGGCTTGTCACCGAGGACCGGCAGTCCCCACGCCAGAGCGACGATCACGATCAGGACGAAGCCCAGGATGAAGTTCTGCAGCGGCCCGGCGATGAGCACGACGAGTCGTTTCCACGTGGCCTGCTTGTACATGGCACGGGGCTGATCGATCACCGACATCTCGTCGTGCGGCGTCATCCCTGCGATGTCGCAGAACCCGCCGAGCGGGATCGCTTTCAGGCCGTACTCGGTCTCACCGAAGCGGGTGGACCAGACGGTGGGGCCGAAGCCGACGAAGAATCGCCGGACTTTCATCCCGGTGGCCTTCGCCGCGAGATGATGCCCCAACTCGTGCCAGGCGATGGAGGTCAGCAGCGCGAGGGCGAACGCCACCACGCCGAGCACATAACTCACTCGTGTTCACTCCAGTCGTCGTCAGGCTAGGAGGCAGCGGCGACCAGCACGGCAGCGCGTTCGCGTGCCCACCGGTCCGCTGCCAGGACCTCGTCCAGAGTACCCGGCCGCGAGGTCCACTCGTCCGCGTCGGCCAGCACGTCCGCGACGACGCCGACGATCCTCGGGAACGAGATGCGGCCCGCGAAGAAGCCGTCGGCCGCGACCTCGTTGGCGGCGTTGAAGATCGCGGTCAGACTGCCGCCGGCGGTTCCGGCCTGTCGGGCCAGCGTGATCGCCGGGAAGACGACGTCGTCGACCGGCTCGAACGTCCACGCCGACGCCTGCGACCAGTCGCAGGCCGCCGAGCTGCCCGGCACCCGATTCGGCCAGCCGAGCGCGAGAGCGATCGGCAGCTTCATGCTAGGCGGCGACGCCTTCGCGATGGTCGCGCCGTCGACGAACGTCACCATCGAGTGCACGATCGACTGCGGATGCACAGTTACGTCGATCCGGTCGTACGGCACATCGAACAGCAGATGCGCCTCGATCACCTCGAGCGCCTTGTTGACCAGGGTCGCCGAGTTCAATGTGATCATCGGCCCCATGGACCACGTGGGATGCTTGCCCGCCTGTTCGGGAGTCACATTCGCCACCTGCTCCGCGGTCCAACCGCGGAACGGGCCGCCCGACGCGGTGAGCACCAGTCGGTCGACCTCCGTCGCCGATCCGCCGCGCAGGCACTGCGCGATCGCCGAATGCTCGGAGTCGACGGGGACGATCTGGCCCGGGGCCGCGGCGTCGAGGACCAATGCCCCGCCCGCGACCAACGACTCCTTGTTCGCCAACGCCAGCCGAGCGCCCGATTCGAGCGCGGCGAGGCTCGGGCGCAGCCCGATCGCTCCGACCACGCCGTTCAGCACGACGTCTGCCTCCACCGACTCGATGAGACGGACCATCGCGTCGTCGCCTGCGAGGACGCCTCCACCGATCCGATCAGCCAGGGCACCGGCCGCGGCCGGGTCGGCGACCGCGATCCGGGAAGCGGCGAGCCCGGTCGCAGCCACCTGGCGTTCCAGCAGGTCCAGGTTGCCGCCGCCCGCGCCGAGTCCGACCACCTCGAACAGTTCCGGATGCTCGTCGATCACCTCCAACGCCTGGGTACCGATGGAGCCTGTCGATCCGAGGATCAGCACACGTGTCGTCACGCCTGACATTGTCGCGCACCGGGTGCCTGTTCCGTCACCGGCACGGGTTATGCTTACCCCGAACTACTACCGGCTGTCATAAGGAGTGGACGTGGCAAGTACTGAGGTCCAGGCGATCGATACCGGCTGGGTCCGTGAGCCCGCCGATGCACCGTCGGCCCGCTTCGGCTGGCACGGCACCGCACCGCGCACGTACGCGATCGCCGCGTTCGTCTCCGGACTCATCTGCCTCGCGATGCTGAAGGGCAACCACATCGGCCACGTCGAGGACATCTTCCTCATCGGATTCGCCGTCGTCCTCATCGGTTACGCGGGCTTCAAGATGATCCCGAAGAAGGGCGCCTGGCGACGCTAGCGCACCCCGCATACAACAACGATCGCCCACCTCATCGAGGTGGGCGATCGTTTTTCTGGTGTCCGCAGCTCAGCGTTCGTCGGCGGCGAGCTGGCCGCATGCAGCGGCGATCTCTTGCCCGCGGGTGTCGCGCACGGTGCAGGAGATCCCCTGTTCGCGGACGCGGCGGACGAACTCGTCCTGGACGTGCCGCGGGCTCGCGTCCCATTCCGAACCCGGGGTCGGGTTGAGCGGGATCAGGTTGACGTGCGCAAGCGAGCCGAGCGTGCGACGCAGCTTCTCCCCCAGCATGTCCGCGCGCCACGGCTGATCGTTCACGTCGCGGATCAAGGCGTACTCGATCGATACGCGACGGCCCGTCTGGTCCGCGTAGTAGCGTGCCGCCGACAGCACCTCGGCCACCGACCAGCGGTTGTTCACCGGGACGAGGGTGTCGCGGAGCTCGTCGTCCGGGGTGTGCAGCGAGACGGCGAGCGTGACCGACAGCCCTTCGTCTGCGAGACGCCGGATCGCGGGTGCAAGGCCGACAGTCGAGACGGTGACGTGTCGCTGGGAGATGCCGAAACCCTCCGGCGCGGGCGACGTGATCTTCCGGACCGCGTCGACAACACGCCTGTAGTTGGCGAGCGGCTCGCCCATGCCCATGAACACGATGTTCGACAGGCGCCCCGGCTCTCCGAGGTCACCGTCGCGGGTGGCCCGCGCCGCGGCCCGCACCTGATCGACGATCTCCGCGGTCGACAGGTTCCGGTCAAGACCGCCCTGTCCCGTGGCACAGAACGGGCACGCCATACCGCAGCCGGCCTGTGAGGAGATGCACAGCGTGGTGCGGTCGCTGTAACGCATCAGGACTGATTCCAAGAGCGTGCCGTCGTGCAGTCGCCACAGGGTCTTGCGGGTCGACTCGTCGTCGCACGCCACGTGCCTGACAGGTGTCATCAACGTCGGGAAGAGCGCCTCGCCGACCGCGTCACGCTTGTCTGCGGGCAGGTCCGTCATCTCCGTGACGTCGCCCGTCAGGCGACCGTAGTACTGCTTGGCCAGCTGGTTCGCCCGGAATTTCGGCAGACCGAGCCCGGTGACGGCCTCGATTCGTCCGGCGTCGTCGAGATCGGCGAAGTGCTTCGGCGGAAGCCCACGCTTGGGCGCGTCGAACACGAGCGGCAGAGAAGTCATACAGTCATCATCTCATGGCATGCTTGTGGTATGAGCACACCAGAAATGAACGGGGGCTCATCGCAGTACGAGCCCGAAGTCGACCAGGCTCCCGAGGCGATGCCGCCCGTCCCGGACCAGGTGCAGGCGCCGGCGGACGAAGTCGCGCACACTCGAACCCGAGCGACGTACGCGGGCTGGATCATCGGCGTGCTGATCACAATTCTGCTTCTGGTGTTCATCCTGCAGAACACCGGCTCCCAGGCCATCCACTTCTTCACGTTGACCGCAGACGTCCCCATCGGCGTCGGGCTCCTGATCGCTGCGATCTGCGGTGCACTCATCACAGCGCTCCTGAGCGGCGCTCGACTGTTTCAACTCAAGCGGGCGCTCAAGCGAACGACGCGCTGACCAGGAGCTATCCGCTACAGCAGGAGAGTCAGGACCACCCAGGTCACCAACGCCGACGGCAGAAGTGAGTCGAGCCGGTCCATGATTCCGCCGTGACCGGGTAGCAGGGTGCCCATGTCCTTGATGCCGAGGTCGCGCTTGAACTGGGATTCGACGAGGTCGCCGGTGGTTGCGACGATCACCATCAGCGGCCCGAGCGCCAGACCGACCCACCAGTGAGTGTCGAGCAGCCACACTGAACAGCAGACGGCCCCCACGGCGCCGAACAGGATCGAGCCGCCGAAACCCTCCCACGACTTCTTCGGGCTGATCGCGGGCGCCATCGGGTGCTTGCCGAACAGCACACCCGCCGCATAGCCGCCGACGTCCGAGCACACCACGACGATGATCATCGTGAAGACTCGATACCTCCCGAGGTCTTCGGTCACCATCACGGTCGCGAACGACGCGAGCATCGGAAGCCACGCCAGGACCAGCACCGACAAGGACAGATCGCGGACATAGTTCTGCGGGGCGTCGTGCAGGCCCTGCGCGAACAGCTTCCAGACCATCATCACCAGAACGGTGACCGCGAATGCGACGAACGACCCCTTGGTCCCCCACGGCCACGACGACCAGATGACGGCTTGGCCGCCGACGAGCAACGGCCAGAACGCGATGTCGAACCCGCCGTCCCGCAGCCGCTTGCTCACCTCCCAGCTGGCGATGCCCAGCGCGACCGCGACGACGCCGATCCAGGCCATCGGGACGAGCGCCAGAACTGCGATCAGCATCGCGCCGAGGCCGACGCCGACTCCGATCGCGGCTGGCAGGTTGCGTCCGGCCTTGGACGTCGTCGGTGTCGTCATACCTCGAGCAGCTCGGCTTCCTTGTTCTTGACGAGGACGTCGACCGAATCGGTGTACGTGTGCGTCGTCTTGTCGAGCTCCTTCTCGGCGCGGACCACCTCGTCCTCGCCGGCTTCGCCGTCCTTCTGGATGCGCTTGAGCTCGTCCGCGGCCTTGCGGCGCACGTTGCGGATGGCGACCTTGGCGTCCTCGCCCTTGTTGCGAGCCTGCTTCACGAGCTCCTTGCGGCGCTCCTCGGTGAGCTGCGGGATCGCGACGCGGATGACGTTGCCGTCGTTGGTCGGGTTCACACCGAGGTCCGAATTACGGATCGCGGTCTCGATGTCGTTCATCGTCGATGCCTCGTACGGCTTGATGACGACGAGTCGTGGCTCCGGCGTGTTGATGCTCGCCACCTGCGTGATCGGAGTGCGGGCGCCGTAGTACTCGATGGCGACTTTGTTGAACATCGCGGGGTTGGCGCGGCCGGTGCGGATGGAGGCCATGTCGTCACGCACGTGGGTGACGGCCTTCTCCATCTTCTCTTCGGCGTCGAGCAGAGCTTCGTCGATCATTGTCGAATGTTCCTTCGTCGAGTCTTGCGAAAGTGGTGGTCTGTGGTCGGCTAGCTGCTGACCAGCGTGCCGATCTTCTCGCCCGCGACCGCACGTGCGATGTTGCCTCGTTCGAGCAGGTTGAACACGAGAATCGGCATGTTGTTGTCCATGCAGAGGCTGAAAGCGGTCGCGTCGGCCACCTTGAGCTCTTTCTCGATGGCCTCACGATGTGTGATGTGGTCGTACATGGTCGCGTCGGGGTTGGTGCGGGGATCGTCCGAGTAGACGCCGTCGACGGCCTTCGCCATCAGGACGGCTTCGGCCTTGATCTCGAGTGCACGCTGCGCGGCCGTCGTGTCGGTGGAGAAGTACGGCATGCCCATACCCGCACCGAAGATCACCACGCGGCCCTTCTCGAGGTGACGCACCGCGCGCAGCGGCAGATACGGCTCGGCGACCTGCCCCATCGTGATGGCCGTCTGGACACGAGTGGTGATGCCGCGCTTCTCGAGGAAGTCCTGCAGCGCCAGGCAGTTCATCACGGTGCCGAGCATGCCCATGTAGTCCGAACGGGACCGGTCCAGCCCACGCTGCTGCAGCTCCGCACCGCGGAAGAAGTTGCCACCGCCGATCACGATGCCCACCTGGACACCCGATTCGACGACCTCGGCGATCTGATCGGCGATCATGGCGACCACGTCGGGATCGAGACCCACTCCACCGCCGCCGCCGAACATCTCGCCACCCAGCTTCAGCAGCACCCGACTGAAACCCTCGCGTCCGTCTTCGTTGACACCGGCGTCGCTCATCTTTTCCTTCGCTGAAGAAGTGGACACAATCTTCTCTATCTTAGGGCACGCACGAACCCGGCCCCGGGCCCGCTGAGATTCAGCGGATCCGGGGCCGGATCGTCAAACGTGGGTCAGTCGACTAGGACTGGCCGACCTCGAAGCGCGAGAACGCGACGACAGCCGCACCGGCCTCGTCGAGGACGGCCTTGACCGTCTTCTTCGAGTCGGTGACCGATGCCTGGTCCACGAGGACGACGTCCTTGTAGTAACCGTTGACGCGACCTTCGACGATCTTCGGCAGGGCCTGCTCCGGCTTGCCTTCGGCCTTGGCGGTCTCCTCGGCGACGTGGCGCTCCTGCGCGACGATCTCCGCGGGAACCTCGTCACGGCTGGCGTACTTGGCCTTCAGCGCAGCGACCTGCATGGCGGCGCCACGGGCAGCCTCGGCTGCGGCGTCGCCCTCACCGGTGAACTGGACGAGAACGCCGACGCTCGGCGGCAGGTCCGACGCACGCTTGTGCAGGTAGACGGCCACCTGGCCGTCGTATGCGGCGACGCGGCGGAGGACCAGCTTCTCGCCGATCTTGGCCGAGAGAGCCTCGACTGCCTCGGCGACCGTGCCCGAACCGAGCGGTGCGGCGAGCAGCGCGTCGACGTCGTTGGTGCGCAGCTCAGCAGCGGCGCCGAGGACGTCGTCGGCCAGCTTCTGGAACTCGTCGTTCTTGGCGACGAAGTCGGTCTCGCTGTTGATCTCGATCATCACGCCGTCACGAGCGGCGACCAGGCCCTCGGCCGTCGAACGCTCTGCGCGCTTGCCGACGTCCTTGGCGCCCTTGATGCGGAGCTCTTCGACAGCCTTGTCGAAGTCACCGTCGTTGTTGGCAAGAGCGTTCTTGCAGTCGAGCATGCCCGAACCGGTCAGTTCGCGCAGACGCTTCACGTCCGCAGCGGTGTAGTTCGCCATTGAGGCGAGCCCCTTTCGTAAAGTTTTGTGTCGGTGTGAGGCGAGCGGCCCCGCCGCGGACTCATGTCCGGGGCGGGGTCACTACGCCACAGACTTATTCTGCAGCCGGAGCGGCGGCAGAGTCGGCCGAAGCCTCCGCGGGCGCGGCGGCCTCAGCCGGTGCGGCGGCCTCAGCCGGTGCGGTCGCCTCGGCGAGCAGATCCTGCTCCCACTCGGCGAGCGGCTCTGCGCCTGCCTCGGGCTTGGCGTCTGCCGCACCCTGGCCTGCACGTGCCTGCACACCCTCGGCCACTGCCGAAGCGATGACGCGCGTCAGGAGAGCAGCGCTGCGGATCGCATCGTCGTTGGCCGGGATCGGGTAATCGACGACGTCGGGATCGCAGTTGGTGTCCAGGATCGCGATGACCGGGATGTTCAGCTTGCGAGCCTCGCCGACGGCGATGTGCTCCTTGTTGGTGTCGACGACCCACATGGCCGAGGGGACCTTGGCCATGTCGCGAATGCCGCCGAGGGTACGAGCGAGCTTGTTCTTCTCACGCGTGAGCATGAGGATTTCCTTCTTGGTGCGACCCTCGAAGCCACCGGTCTGCTCCATGGCCTCGAGCTCCTTCATACGCTGAAGGCGCTTGTGCACGGTCTGGAAGTTGGTGAGCATGCCACCGAGCCAGCGCTGGTTCACGTACGGCATGCCGACGCGCGTCGCCTCTGCGGCGATCGACTCCTGCGCCTGCTTCTTGGTGCCGACGAAGAGGATGGTGCCGCCGTGGGCGACGGTCTCCTTGACGAACTCGTAGGCGCGGTCGATGAACGACAGCGTCTGCTGCAGGTCGATGATGTAGATGCCGTTGCGGTCGGTGAAGATGAAACGCTTCATCTTCGGGTTCCAGCGACGGGTCTGATGTCCGAAGTGTGCGCCGCTGTCAAGCAGCTGCTTCATGGTCACGACAGCCATGAATGGGTCCTCTCTCGCAGTTTGACGTCGGGCCCACGTTTTGGGTCCGACCCTGGCGCCCGCCGCCGTCAGAGCACCCGGACTTCTCTGTAGTCCAGGACCGCGCTCTGCGGCACTTCTTCACTCCCCTTGCGGGGACGTCACGCGGGCGCGCGAAGTCACCCGGGCATACCCGAGTGCGTCGGCCAGACTACTCCGATCCGCTTCGACCAGGCAAATCCCGATCTGTCTGGTCTCACGGCGGCGCGTTGTGGAACCGCTCTCCGGCGCGGCGCGTCTGACCTTGTATGCGAGGACGTTGTATGCGAGGACGCCGTGTAATTGCTTGTCTGATCGCCGCTGTCGTGGTCGGCGCGACAGCCGCCGGGTCGGCCGGATCCCGCGTGCAGTCGCAGTACAACTGGCCGTTGGCGCCTCGCCCGTCGGTGACTCGGGGGTTCGACCCGCCCGAACGGCACTGGGAGTCCGGTCATCGAGGTGTGGACCTCGCCTCACCTGCGGATGCGGCGGTACTGGCGGCGCGGGCCGGAACGGTGCAGTTCGCCGGCCCAGTCGGCGGCAGGCCGGTGATCTCGATCCTGCACGCCGACGGCGTCACCACCACCTATGAGCCCGTCACGCCCAGGGTGAGGCGGGGTGATCCGGTGGGTCGCGGCGAAGTGATCGGAGTTCTTCTCGCGGGCCATCCCGACTGTTCTGCCGCCGCGTGCCTGCACTGGGGTGCTCGACGAGGCGACGGCCATGATGCCGACTATCTGAATCCCCTCGGACTGTTGGGCGTCCTGCGTGTACGACTGAAGCCGCTCACGCCCGAGGATGGGCTTGATCGTGCACCGCCCGGAGCCGCTCGACGCTGACGTGGGTGTACAACTGCGTGGTCGCGAGCGACGAGTGTCCCAGCAGTTCCTGGACCACCCGCAGATCCGCGCCCCCTTCCAACAGATGGGTCGCGGCACTGTGGCGCAGTCCGTGCGGACCGATCGAGCCGCCGTCACCGTCGTCCGTCGCTTTGTGCACAACACTGCGCGCCATCCGCTGGTCCAACCGTCCACCTTTCACGCCGAGCAACAGGGCGTCCTTCGACGCCGTTGTCGCCAGCGCCGGACGTCCGGTCCGCAGCCACGCACGGAGCGCCGCCTCCGCGGGCGCACCGTAGGGCACGGTGCGCTGTTTGTCGCCCTTACCGATCACGCGGAGCACCCTGCGGTCGGCGTCGACGTCGGCGAGATCGAGTCCGCAGAGCTCTCCGACGCGGATACCGCTCGAGTAGAGGAGTTCCACGATCAGCCGATCGCGCAGTGCGACGGGATCTGTCTGATCAGGATCCCCGCCGACGGCCGCGGCCGCCTCTTCTGGGGCGAGGACGTGCGGGAGGGTCCGATGCGCCTTGGGCGCCTGGAGTCGTTGGGCCGGATTCGATGCGAGGACACCTTCGCGGACGGCCCAGGCGCAGAAGGTCTTGGCCGACGACACCTGCCGGGCGATGCTCGACCGCGCGGCGCCTCGCCGGGTGTGTTCGGCGAGCCAGGCGCGCAGCAACGGCAGGTCGACGTCGGTCGCTTCCACTCCGCGGGCGCCCGCGAAGGCGATCAGGCCACGGACGTCACCGACGTACGCGCGAATCGTGTGCTCGCTTCGTGCCATCTCGTACCGCAGGTGATCTGCGAACCTCTCGAGGACGTCGGCCATAGCGCAAGAATAGGTCAGGTCGCGGAGGGTGCCTCGGCGGCGCGCTGCTCGGCCTTCCACTGGCGGAAACCCTCTTCCGTGCGTCCGCGGCGCCAGTAGCCGGAGATCGACGCCGCGCGTTTTGCACTCACGCCCCGCTCTTTCCGGACGTACGGACGCAGGTTCTTCATCACGGCCTGCGCTTCGCCATGGATGAACACCTGCGGCTCGCCATCGAGCCACTCGGCGGCCGTGACCGCGGCGATGATCGGGGCGTTGTCACCGGCGAGCTCTTCCGGCGCCTCGTTCGATCCCGAACCGCGGTGCACCCAATTGATCTCGGCGCCTGCGGGCGCAGCGAGATCCATCTCGTCTCCCGGCCCTGCGACCTCGATGAACACCCTCGCGACCGCGTCCGAAGGAAGCGCTTCGAGGGCCGCGGCGAGGGCGGGCAGGCCGGCCTCATCGGACACCAACAGATGCCACGGCGCGTCGGCGTCCGGCGCATAGCCGCTGCCGGGACCGAGGAAGGTCACCGTCTCCCCCGGCTGCACAGACGCGGCCCACGGACCTGCTATGCCCTCGTCTCCGTGAACCACGAAGTCGATGGCGATCTCTCGCGCCTGCTCGTTGTTGTGGCGGACGGTGTATGTACGGAGCACCGGGTCGTCCTGGCCGTCGACGGCGAACATGATCTTGACGTACATGTCGGTGTCGCCGGTGGCCAGGAAATCGTCATATCCGTCGCCGCCGAGCCACACGCGGCGCATGTGCGGGGTCAGATCCTCCGACCGCAGGACCGTCATCGTGTTCTGTCGCTTCGCCATGAAGCACCTCCAAAGATCAATGAGAACTAATTTAGGACAGCCTAACAAACAGATCGGTCCACCGACCGACGATCGTCGTCGGCCTGGTGTAGAACGAGGACTATGAGCGTCGACTTCTACAGTGCCCCGCCAACGTACTCCGTGCCAGCAGACTGGAAGCTGTCCGACGACGACCGCGAGTATCTGACCGATCAGACGTGGCAGCTCGTCCTCCGCGCAACCGTCGACGTCGAGGAGTACCTCGAACTCTTCGAGGAGGAGTTGGACACCGCGGGCGTCTCCGAGGAGACGGCGACCGCCTTCTTCGAATCGGTCATCGATCAGCGTCGCAACCAGCAGTCGTCGTGGGGCGACGTCCCCACGTCACGCCTGACCGAGGCATTCGACGAACTCGCGACGATCGGCGTCGTAGCTCGCGAGGACTTCACATGCTGCGGGACCTGTGGCAGTTCTGAGATCTTCGATGAACGCGACGACTCCCGCGACTGGCGTGGCTACGTCTTCTATCACTCGCAGGACACCGACGGCATCTTCGACAGCAGGCAGACGTACCTCGGCTACGGCGCGTTCCTACCCGCCTACTTCACCGAGGAGCAGTGGGTCGCGTTCTCCGACGCCCAGAAGGACACCGAGTACGAACGGATCGTTCGGGACCTCATGGCCGAGGTCCGCACGGTGCTCGAGCGCCACGACATCGCGGTGGAGTGGTCCGGCGACCTTGCGGTGCGGATCCGGCTCGATAACGTCGACTACATCGCCATGATGCCGACTGCGAGCTGAGCAGGCATGCCCCGAGCTCTGCACGCGGTGACAGTCCTACTGGCGGCTGTGGGTGCCGGCGCATGCTCCGCCGACGACCCGCCCGGCACCGTGACCGTCGAGCTGCGGTCGGCCCGCGACAGCTACCACGCGGGAACCGCTCCGACGTTGACGTTGGCCGTCCACAACAACTCCGAGGCGGCATGCGCCGTCCCCAAACACGGAATCGGCAGTCTAAGAGTGGTGTCCGTCCATCGTGACGGGGTCGACGTGCCGAGTACGTCACGAGCGATCCCGACGTTCGCCCCAGCCGTGGACGCCGTCCGCGCGGCGCTGGTCGACCTCGTCCCCGAGCAGTCTCAGGCACTCGACATCGAGGTGGACGGCGGAACCGGTTCCCCGGCGTCGATCCGCAGCCATACTGTCGCGGCGCCCGGCGGTATGACGGCGACGATCTGGCCGGTCACCGAGCGTGGTCGCTACCGCGTCACCGCCGCCCTGGAGATTCCACCGCGCGCAGCACGGCCCGACCGAGCACCGCTGTGCGCACCGGCCGACTCGGCGTCGGTCGAATTCACCGTGAAATGAACAGTTGCGATCCGGTCACCTCCGCAATCGCCAGAGGCCGCGGTCCTCGTCGACCAGACCCGCGACGTCCAAGCCGGCGAGCGCACGACGCACCGCGTCGACCTGCAGCCCCGAACTGAACGCGATCTCGTCGATAGAGACGCCGTCGTGCGCGGGGATCGCGTCGATCACTCGGAACTGATCTCGAGGCAGTCCGTCAGTGGACCGCGTCGGTGCGGGCCCTCGAGGGTCCTCGCCGTCGGGCGCGACGAGTGTCGCCACCGCGTCGACGTCGGCCACGAGCGTCGCCTGGCCGTCGGCGATCATCGCGTGCGTCCCGACAGACGTCGCGCTGGTGATCGACCCCGGCACCGCGCCGAGCGGTCGGCCCAGCCGGGTCGCCCATGCCGCGGTGTTCGTCGCTCCCGAACGGCGCCCGGCCTCCACGACGACTGTGGCCCCAGACAGCGCCGCGACCAACCGATTCCGTGTCAGGAACCGATGTTTGGCCGCGGTGGTCCCGGGCGGGTACTCGGAGATGATGAGGCCCCGCGACGCGATCTCATCCAGTAGTCGGGCGTGTCCGCTCGGATACGTCCTGTCGATCCCGCAGGCGAGGACCGCCACCGTGGCACCACCCGCGGCGAGCGAGCCTCGGTGGGCCGCTCCGTCGATGCCGTACGCGCCGCCCGACACGACCGCTCTCCCCTGGGCGGCCAGCCCGGACGCGAACTGCCCGGCGACGTACTCCCCGTACGACGTCGCTGCGCGGGATCCGACCAGAGCCACCGCCGTGTCGCCCAACATGTCCAGTGGCGCCCGGCCACGAACCCACAGGGCGAGCGGCGCACCGCCGCGCGCAGCGGTCGACGCCCGATCGAGCGCAGACAACGACCATGCCGGCCACTCGGCGTCGTCCGGTGTGAGCAGCCGTGCCCCGATCGTGTCGCAGGCCGCCAGGTCCTCGTCGACGGTCGTGATCATGTGCCTCGCTTCCGTCACCTCGATCACGCCGGCATGCCCGGGCGGAACCGACCGCGCCCGGATTGCGGCGGCCGCATCGACCGGTCCGATTGCGGCGACGAGCCGGATGACTGATGCCGCCGGTGGTTCGGCCACACTCGCCAGATACGCCCAAGCGCGCCGTTCGGTTTCATCGTGTGTGGTCATCTGCCGTTTCCCCGGTCGCGGTACATGAGGGCTTGAGCGACGTCGTCCGCTTCCGGGGACGTCCCTCCTCGAAGATCGGTCAATGTCCACGCCAACCGCAGAGCGCGATCCGCACCGCGTGCGGTGATCCGCCCCTCACGCAGGAACGCCTCGATCGGGCGCATCGTCTCCGGCGGCAACCGGTACTCCCGTCGAAGCGCGCTACCCGGCACTTCGGCATTGGTCAGCCAACCGTGGTCGCGCCACCGGTCCCGGGCGGCAGCACGCGCTGTCGCCACTCGCGAACCCACGAGCGCACTCGACTCCCCCTGCTCGGTCATCAGCGCGGTGTTGCCCGGCGGTTCCATCTGAACCCGGATGTCGATCCGATCCATCAGCGGACCGGACAGTTTCCCGAGGTAACGTCGGCGCACGACGGACGTGCACACGCAGTCGACGTCGTTCACGGGAGCACACGGACACGGATTGGCCGCGAGGATCAGTTGAAACCGCGCTGGGTAGACGGCCGTCCCGTCGCGCCGCGCGACCCGCACGATGCCCTCTTCCACCGGTTGCCGCAGCGAATCGAGCACCTTGGCGCCCATCTCCGCACACTCGTCGAGGAACAGCACTCCCCTGTGCGCTCGAGACACCGCCCCTGGCCGGGCCATCCCGGTGCCGCCCCCGAGCAGCGACGTGATGCTCGCACTGTGATGCGGTGCCACGAACGGTGGCACCACAACAAGCGGCCTTTGCGGAGGCAGGATCCCGGCCACCGAGTGAATCGCGGTGACCTCCAACGATTCCGCGTGATCGAGCTCGGGGAGGATCCCCGGCAGCCTGCATGCGAGCATCGTCTTCCCGATGCCCGGCGGGCCGGTCATCAGGATGTGGTGGGCGCCCGCGGCCGCCACCTCGAGCGCATGCCGAGCGGCGGGCTGGCCGACGACGTCGGTCATGTCCGGAACGGCGGGAGCCGTCGAGGGGCCGGGCCCGTCCGTGACGGTGTCGAGCACGAGGTTTCCGGCCATCCATGCGATCACGTCCGAAAGCGAGCACGCCCCTCCGACCTCGATGCCTTCGACGAGAGCCGCCTCGGCGACATTGTCGATCGGCACGACGGCCCTGGTGAATCCGGCGTCCCGCGCACCGAGCAGCAGCGGCAGCACACCGCGCGTCGAGCGCAGACGCCCGTCCAATGCGAGTTCCCCGATCATCACCGTGCCCGGCAGCAGCGTCGTCGGAGCCTGCCCGGTTGCGACCAACACCGCGACGGCCATGGCCAGATCGAACCCGGCCCCCGACTTGGGGAGGTTCGCCGGCGCGAGCGCCACCGTCAGCCTCTTCTCCGGAAACTTCAGAGCGCTGTTGTTGACGGCGGCCCGAACGCGCTCCTTGGCCTCCCGCAGCGACGTGTCGGTGCTGCCGCTGATGTAGAAGCCCGGGAGTCCGCTGCTGATGTTGGCCTGGACCTCGACCACGTCGGCCGCGAACGCGTTCAGTCCGACCGAGTGGACCCGGCCCAGGTCGGTCACTGCGCCGGTCATTCGACGATTCCCCGGTGATGAGCGATCGTCGCCCGTTCCAGGTCCTCGGGATCGCCGATGTCCAAGCGGATCGAGACGATGTCGAACCGGATCACCGGCCAGAAGTCGGACTGCTCCGCCAACCACTGCCTGGTGACGAGCCGCATCGTCCGCAGCTTCTGCGGTGTCACCGCCGCCACTGGGTCGACGAATGTCCGACTGGCTCGTGTCTTCACCTCGACGACGATCAACGTGCGACCGTCCGCCGCGATGAGATCGAGCTCTCCGTACCGTGTCCGCCAGTTGCGGGCCAGCACCTGCCACCCGAGCCCGCTGATGTATTCGGCGGCAACATCTTCGCCGAGTCGACCTATTTGTCCACGCCGGTCCCGGCGTCCTGCGTTCTCCCCCATGCGCAGAGAATGGCCCCGCCCACCGACAACAGCCAGAGGGTTTCGATCAAACCGGGAGAACTGTGGACTTCCCCGTCGGTGTCCACAGATTCACCTGCGCAGATGCACGCTCAGATCACGGTTCGTCGGGAAGACGAAGCTCCGACCGCTCGAGTTCTTCGATGTTCACGTCCTTGAACGTGACGACACGGACCTGCTTGACGAAGCGCGCCGGGCGGTACATGTCCCACACCCAGGCGTCGGTCATGTGGATCTCGAAATACACTTCGCCGTCGTTGCTCCGCGGAATGAGATCAACGCCGTTTGCAAGGTAGAAACGACGCTCGGTCTCCACCACGTAGGTGAACTGGCCGACGATGTCCTTGTACTCCTTGTACAGAGACAGCTCCATCTCGGCTTCGTACTTCTCGAGGTCCTCCGTGCTCATCATGCAAGCCTATCGCGGACGTTCCGGTACGAGAGTCGGTGCTCCGCCGAGGGGCCGAGAGCGTCGAGTCGCGACATGTGGTGGGCGGTGCTGTACCCCTTGTGAACCGCGAAATCGTAGCCGGGCACGCTCGCATCGAGGTCGGCCATGATCCGGTCGCGGGTCACCTTGGCGAGGATCGATGCCGCCGCGATGCACGCGGCGTTCGCGTCCCCGCCGATCACTGGAAGGGACGGCATCGGCAGCCCCGGCACCCCGAACCCGTCCGACAGGACGTATCCCGGCCGTACGTCGAGTCCTGCGACTGCCCGTCGCATCCCTTCGATGTTCGCCACGTGCACGCCGATGCGGTCCACTTCAGGAGCGTCGACGATCACCACGCAGCTCGCCACCGCGTGGCGTTGAACGGCGTCGAACAGTCGCTCGCGAGTGGACTCGCTCAGTCGTTTGGAGTCGTCGAGATCGGCGAGGGACTTGAGCTGAGACGTGCCGAGGACGCACGCCGCAACGACGAGGGGGCCGGCGCACGCCCCACGACCCGCCTCGTCGACACCGGCGACCGGCCCCAACCGATGGCGTGCCAGGGTGAATTCGAGAGTGCGCAGCGACGCGGCCTTGCGGACCGGCGAACGCGGCGGCCAACGATCCGTTCGAGACATCAGCCCTGCGGGTTCACCGAGCCGACGCCGCCGAAGCGCGAGAACGGGTACAAGATGAACCGCACCTTGCCGCGGATGTCCGAGACGGGGACAGTGCCCTGAAGCTCGTCATCGACGTGCGCACGCGAATCGGCCGAGTTCGAGCGGTTGTCACCCATCACCCACACGTTGCCGTCGGGCACCTTGATCGGCCCGAAGTCCGAGCCGTAGCAGCTTCCGCCGCCGAGCGCTCCGTCGGTCTCGGTACTGGTGTTCACCTGCATGCTCTTGTCGATGTACGGCTCGTCGAGCGGCTTGCCGTTCACGGTGACGCCCTTGCCGTCGGCGTTGGTGCACTGCACCGTCTGGCCGCCGACCGCGATCACACGCTTGACCAGGTTGTTCTCATCCGGTGGAGCCAGGGAGAACCACGAGAGGACGTCCTGGATCTTGTGAACAACCGCGTTGGACGACCGCGGGGACACCCACGTTCCGTCCCATGAGCTGGTCGGCGCCTTGAACACGACGACGTCGCCCGGCTCGGGGTCGCTGAAGTGGTACACCAACTTGTCGACGACGATCCGGTCGTTGCTGCACCCCGTGCAACCCATCAGGGTCGGTTCCATCGATTCCGACGGCACCACGTACTGCCGGAAGAAGAACTGGGTGAACAGGAACATCAGACCGAGAACGATCGCGACGATGATCGCGATCTCGCGGAGGAATCTCCCCGACTTCTTCGGCGCGTCGTCCTCTGTCTCGTCTTTGATGACGAACTTCGGTTCGCCTGCCGCGTCAGCGCCGGGAGCGGTCTCGTCGCCGTTCGTCTTGTCGTCGTCCACCCCGACAGCCTAATGCAGAACGGCCCCGGTCCGATCCACCGCGTGTGCGGTGAACCGGCCGGGGCCGGATGCGAGAAGTCGCCCGAAGGCGATACTTCAGCGCTTCTCCTTGATCTTGGCCTTCTTGCCACGCAGGTCGCGCAGGTAGTACAGCTTGGCGCGACGGACGTCACCACGGCTGAGGACGTCGATCTTCGCGATGTTCGGGCTGTGAACCGGGAAGGTACGCTCCACACCGACACCGAACGACACCTTGCGGACGGTGAAGGTCTCACCGATGCCGCCGCCCTGGCGACGGATCACGGCGCCCTTGAACACCTGGATGCGCTCCTTCGAGCCCTCGATGACCTTGACGTGAACGTCGAGGGTGTCGCCGGGGCCGAATTCGGGGACGTCGTCGCGGAGCGACTGCTTGTCGAGGAAGTCGAGGGTGTTCATTGTGGAGTCCATTCGTTCAGCAGGACAGAGGAACCTGGTGGCCCGCTCCGCAGCGAGTGCGGAAGGATCGACCGGTTCGTGCCCGAATCATTGGTCTTCGTGCGCTGCGCAGCCGAGAACCTCGGCGTCGACAGGCAACCTGACACATTCTGCCAGAAGTCGGCCGCGGAGCGAAATCGATCCGCGTCACGGTGCCGATGTCGGGTCGTCCGAAGAATCGGGCTCGTCGTCGGCTGTCGGAGGCTCAGGCGGCGCGAGGACGGCGGGTGTGACCAACTGCTGTTCCCCCAGGAGAAGCTCACCTTCCGATGTCGACCGCAGGTACTCCGCGGGTCGGCGGGTCTGACCGTCACGCGATCTGGTTGCCGCCGGCGCCACGGGCTGCGCTCCACCTGGTCCAGTGCGCGACTGACTGCTGTTCACAGGTCCGGGCTGGGCCTGCGGTGTGGCCCCTGGGGGCGGAACGACCCGCGCCACCGGCGAACCAGGCGAAGACGCAGTTCCCACCGGTGGAGCGGGCGTCGGGGCGAGCAGAACTCTCAACGGCACAGCGGTGCCGGGAACGGCGGCGGAGGGGCGCAGCGTTGATGTGACGCCTGGGGCAACACGAGCCGCCGGGGCCGCAGGGCCTGGACCGCCTGGAGGACCCGCACGCGTGACGGCGGGATCAGACGGCGCAGCTCCCGGCGGCACGGCCGGAGTCCGAGTCGGCGCGGGAGTCGTGTTCGAGGGTGCACCCTGCGGCGACATCGCTGGTGACGGTCCACCGCGCGGACCACCTCCGTTGACGATGACGCCCGCAGGTCCGGGTGGGTACGACTGGTCGGGGCCGGCAGGTCGGAGGACAACAGGGTCGACACCTGCCGCGACAATCGGCATTCCCAACGTCGCGGTGGCGCTCGACGACACCTCCGGCGCACCTGCCGGCCGGATTTCCATTGCCCGCGACACCGTCATGGGTTCGTTGTAGGTCCCGACCATCAGTGAGTGGACGGCGCCGACGACAGATCCCCGCAGACCCGGGATGTTCATGATCGGGGCCAACGCCGCGACCCGCCCCCGGACCCCCTCACTCGCCGCCAACACACCTGAGACATCGGAGAGAACTGAGGCCGCGGGCTCGAGGTCCGTGACCGAGGCGCTGATCCGTTCGGCCAGCGATTGCCCTGCGTCGGACGCACTCTCCGTGGTCACGCCCAGGAGCCCTTCCGCCGGCGCGAAGGCCGCGCGTAGACCCGCCGCGACGCTTTCGACTGCCGAGACGATCCTGGCGAGTTCGGCGGCGTCTGAAGCAGCCGAAGCAGAGCTCATCGTGTCGATGCGCGCGAGAGTCGTCGCGATGTCGGTCCACACAGTTCCCACACAAGGTCAGACGCACCACGCCGATGTTCGGTTCCGCGACACACCGACCGACGCGACGATTCAGCCTTCGTCGGGAAGAAGATCCGGCCGTCGACGTCGTGTGCGGTCCAACGACTGCTCGCGCCGCCACGCGGCGACCTTCCCGTGATCGCCAGACAGCAGGACCGGCGGGACTTCGAGGTCACGCCACATTTTGGGACGGGTGTAACTGGGGCCTTCGAGCAGCCCGTCGGAGAACGAGTCCTCCTGATGCGACTGCGGATTGCCGAGCACACCGGGCATCAGACGGGTGGTCGCCTCGACCATCGCGAGGACCGCGACCTCACCGCCGATGAGGACGAAGTCGCCGAGCGACACCTCCTCCACACGGACGCGGCGCGCGGCGTCGTCGAAGACCCGCTGGTCGATGCCCTCGTACCGGCCGCAAGCGAACACCAGATGCTTCTCTGCGCTCCAACGCTGTGCAGTCGCCTGCGTGAACGGCACACCCGCGGGTGTCGGCACGACGAGGAGCGCGTCGTCGGGGCACACCTCGTCGAGGGCTTCGCCCCAGACCTGCGGTTTCATGACCATTCCCGGTCCCCCACCGTACGGCGCGTCGTCCACGCTGTGGTGAACGTCGTACGTCCATTGCCGCAGGTCATGGATGCCGAACTCGAGTAGCCCGGCATCGACCGCCTTACCGAGCAGAGCGGCTTTCAACGGTTCGAGGTACTCGGGGAAGATGGTGACGACATCGATTCTCATGGTCGACTCGCCGTCAGTCCCTCTCTGACACGGCTGTGTCGAGGTCGATCAGACCTTCAGGCGGATCGATCTCGATGCGCTCACGCGTGACTGTCGGGACCATCTGGCGGACGAACGGGACGAGCACCTCGCGGCCGTCGTCTGTCCGGATCGCGAGGACGTCTCCACCCGGGAGATGCAGGATCGAGGTCAACGTGCCGACCGGATCGCCCGCGACGGTCGAGACCGCGACGCCCTCGAGTTCATGGTCGTAGAACTCGTCCGGATCGTCTCCTGAGTCGACGTCAGCAGCATCGATCACGAACAGAGTTCCCCGCAGCGCGTCGGCTGCGGTTCGATCGGCGACACCTTTCAGGGACAGCAACAGCCGCCCGGAGTGATTCCGGGCGGCTGTCACCACGTATTCGGTGTCGCCTGCGCCCTTCGGTGCACGCCCGACCAGGCGTGCGCCTACGGCGAAACGCGTCTGCGGGTCGTCGGTGCGGACATCAACGACGAGTTCACCGCGAACGCCATGCGTCTTGACGACGCGGCCGACGACGAGATCCATGTATGCGGACTCGTCAGCGGTCGGTGTCGACGATGTCGACACGCATGCCGCGGCCGCCGATTCCGGCGACCAGGGTGCGCAGAGCGGTGGCGGTGCGACCGTTGCGGCCGATCACCTTGCCGAGGTCTTCGGGGCTCACGTGGACCTCGACCATGCGGCCGCGACGGCCGGTGATCAGGTCGACGCGAACGTCGTCCGGGTTGGAGACGATCCCGCGGACCAGGTGCTCGACTGCGTCAGCGACGACAGTGCTCACGCGTCGGCCTTGTCCTCGCCTGCGTCAGCAGCTGCGGCCTCGGCCGGCGCCTCGTCGGCCTTCTTGGCCTTCTTCTTGGCGGTGGTGGCGGCAGCGACCGGCTCGTTCTCTGCAGCGGCGAGCGCAGCGTTGAACAGGTCCTGCTTGCTCGGCTTCGGCTCGGCGACCTTCAGGGTGCCCTCTGCGCCCGGCAGGCCCTTGAACTTCTGCCAGTCACCGGTGACCTTCAGGAGTGCTGCGACCGGCTCGGTCGGCTGTGCGCCGACGCTCAGCCAGTGCTGTGCGCGATCGGAATCGATCTCGATCAGCGACGGCTCTTCCTTCGGGTGGTACTTGCCGATGGTCTCGATGACGCGACCGTTGCGGCGGGTGCGAGCGTCGGCGACGACGATGCGGTACTGGGGGTTGCGGATCTTGCCGAGCCGCGTGAGCTTGATCTTGACAGCCATGATTGGCTCTCCATTCGTCACAGCGCAATTCAGCGACCCACCACGTCGGCGGGCCCGGTTTTGCGATCTCTTCTGGGGTGACCGCCGGTCGGCCGTGGCCGGCTCCGGCGAACCAGCTGTCCATTCTGCCAGATCCGGCGTCACGCACCCAAACCGGTGGTCGAGAACTGTCTCCAGGTACCGTTTCACCAGACACATCGACGGCCGACCGGGCTGCCGAACAACCGCCGGAGACCCGCCTCAACCATGCTGCACGCACTGTCGCTCGCGTTCGTCGACTCGGTCAACGTCCTTCTGATCGGCGTGCTCGTGACGCTCGCGATGATGCTCGCGCCCGGCAGTTACCGACGCATCGTTCCCCTGTTGCTGATCGGCGACTGGCTCGGCGTGTTTGTACTGTCGGTATTGGTGATGCTGGTGTTCGACGGCCTGAAACCACTGGTCGACGCCGTGTTGAACTCACCGACCTTCGGCATTCTGCTGATCCTGACCGGTGTGCTGACCGCGTACTTGACGTGGCGTGGCGGCGATTCGTCCGGCCTGATGGAGAAGATCCTCACTCCCCTGCGATCGCCGTCGCCGCTGACTCTGGTGGTCGGCTTTGTCCTCGGCGTGGTGCAGTCGGCGACATCCGCGCCGTTCTACGCGGGTCTGGCGGTGCTGTCCGCCGCCGATTTCCCGACTGTCGAGCGCTACATCGGCGTGTTCTTGTACGCGACGGTGGCGTTGAGTCTGCCGTTTCTCACCGGCCTGGCTCTCGTCGCCGTCCGCGCCCGCCCACATTGGTGGATCGGCCGGGTCTTCGCCTACGGTCGCCGGAACCAGGAGTCTGTGGCCCGCGCTGCCGGCTGGTTTGTGACTGTGTTGCTGATTGTGATCGGCATCGCGCAGATCGTTCAGCAAGCGTAGGACCTAGGCGGGTATCTTCTCGCCACCGCACACGATGTGGAGCGGGCGGCGGAGGGTTGCGAGATCCTCTGCGGGATCGGAGTCGAGCACCAAGAAGTCGGCACGAGCGCCGTCGACGATCCCGGGGGCCCCGAGCCAGTCGCGTGGGGCTGTTGATGCGGCGGCGAGAGCCTGGAGAGGGCTGAATCCGATGCTCGTCAGCGCTTCCACCTCGTCGACGATCCGACCGTGTTTGATGGTGCCACCCGCGTCGGTGCCTGCGTAGATCCGGACCCCGGCCTCGCGGGCCCGAGCGAAGACCTCGTGACGACCGGCATGCAGGGACAGCATGTTCTGCTTGTACTTCGGGAAACGATCGGCGCCCGCGGCGATCTCCGGGAAGGTCTCCAGCTGAATCAGCGTCGGGACCAGAGCGATGTCCCGTTCCACGAGTTGATCGATCAAGCCCTCATCCAGACCGGTGCCGTGCTCAATGGAGTCGAAGCCTGCGGAGATGATGTCCGGGAGCGCTTCGGCACCGAAGACGTGGGCGGTGATGCGTGCGCCGTTGGCATGCGCGGCCTCGACCGCGGCGTCGAGCTGTTCCCGCGACCACAGCGGTGCGAGATCGCCGACCTCGCGGTCGATCCAATCACCGACGAGCTTCACCCAGCCGTCTCCCGCCCCCGCTTGTACAGCCACTTCGGCGGCGAGCTGGTCGGGATCGTCCAGTTCCACGCCGTAGTCGCGCAGGTACCGCTTGGGTCGGGCGATGTGCTTGCCCGAGCGCAGGAATCGCGGGCCGTGTGCGTCGGCGTCGAGCGGGTGGGTGTCGACGGGCGAGCCGACCTCGCGAATCAGCATGGTGCCGGCGCGCAGGTCTTGCGCGGCGAGTTCTCGCGCCCGTTCGATGGTCACGCCGAGTCCGGGTGCGATCCCCACGTGGTTGTGGGCGTCGACCAGACCGGGAACGATCCAGCCACGCGCGACCGCCACGTTGGCGCCCTTGATCGGTTCGGCCGACACGACGCCGTCGTGCATCCAGAACCGAATCGGTTCACCGGTGAACGGGTCTGTGCCGTTGAACTCGAGGGGCGCATTCATGGGCTGCGTGAACCTACTTCTTCGGGAACTTCAGGTTGTTGAGGTCGAGGCCCTCCAGCCCCGGGGGCAGTTCGTCGAGCCCGGGCGGCATGTTCGACAGGTCGAGGCCGGGCGGCATCCCCATGCCCGGAGGCATGCCGGGGAAACCTCCCCCGCGCATCGCCTTCGGCGGCGTCGGTCCGCGTCCGCCCTTGCCCTTGCGACCCTTGGCGCCCTTCTTGCCCTTGCGCTGATTCTTACGCATTCCGCCGCCACCCATCATGCGGCCGGACATCTGCGACATCATCTTGCGGGCCGCGAAGAAGCGGTCCACGAGCTGGTTCACGTCGGTCACGGTGACGCCCGATCCCTTGGCGATTCGGATGCGGCGTGAGGCGTTGATGATCTTCGGGTTGTCGCGCTCGGCCGGCGTCATACCGCGAATGATCGCCTGGATCTTGTCGAGCTGCTTGTCGTCGACCTGTGACAGCGCGTCCTTCATGTCGCCGGCACCGGGCAGCATGCCCAGGAGGTTGCCGATCGGACCCATCTTCCGGATCATCAGCATCTGCTGGAGGAAGTCGTCGAGCGTGAGTTCGCCCTGGCTGATCTTCTCCGCCGTGCGCTGTGCCTCGGCCTCGTCGAAGTGCTGTTCGGCCTGCTCGATGAGCGAGAGGACGTCGCCCATGCCGAGGATTCGGCTGGCCATGCGATCCGGGTGGAAGACGTCGAAGTCTTCGAGCTTCTCACCGGTCGACGCGAACATGATCGGGCGTCCGGTGATCTCACGCACCGAGAGGGCCGCACCGCCTCGGGCGTCGCCGTCGAGCTTGGTGAGGACGACGCCGGTGAAGTCGACGCCCTCGGCGAACGCCTGCGCCGTGCTGACTGCGTCCTGGCCGATCATCGAGTCGAGCACGAACAGGACTTCGTCCGGATTCGTGGCGTCGCGGATGTCGGACGCCTGGCGCATCAGCTCGGCGTCGATGCCGAGGCGACCGGCCGTGTCGATGATGACCACGTCGTGCTGTCTTGCCTTGGCCTCTGCTACACCGGCCTGCGCCACCTGCACCGGATCACCGGAGCTGACGCCGAGTGCGCCTTCACCGCCGACCGAGGTTCCGGGATGCGGGGCGAACACCGGCACACCGGCGCGCTCGCCCACGATCTGGAGCTGCTGGACGGCGCCCGGACGCTGAAGGTCGCAGGCGACGAGCATCGGGGTGTGACCCTGGCCCGACAGCCACTTGGCCAGCTTGCCCGCGAGCGTCGTCTTTCCGGCGCCCTGCAGACCCGCCAGCATGATGACGGTCGGCGGAGTCTTCGCCAGCTGCACCCGCCGGGTCTCCCCGCCCAGAATGGCAACGAGCTCCTCGTTGACGATCTTGACGATCTGCTGCGCGGGGTTCAGCGCCGCGGAGACCTCAGCACCCTTGGCGCGTTCCTTGACGTTCGCGATGAACGTGCGGACCACGGGCAGCGAGACGTCGGCCTCGAGAAGGGCGAGTCTGATCTCGCGCGCGGTCGCGTCGATGTCGGAGTCGGTGAGACGACCCTTGCCGCGCAGGTCCTTCAGGGCGCCTGTCAACCGGTCGGAGAGGGATTCGAACATTCCTCTATCCTTCCATGCCGAGTCGAGTGTCTGCCTCCCGGATCAGATCAGCCGTTGCCTCGAAGACGAGCAACGGGTCAGGCGCCGAGCCGCAAACGAGGTTCTCAACGACAAACGAGGCATGCATGCATGCCTCGTTTGTCGTTTGGCGCCTCGTTTGCCGGACCTGACCTAGGGTCGGCTCCTGCACACCGCGAGAACAGCCGCCGCGACACGTTCACGGGTCGCGGGACTGTCGTCCGGGAGAACGACGCAGAAGGTGTCGACCGCAGTCGCACCCATGGTCGCGACAGTCGCCCAGACGACGTCGACATCACAACGATCGAGTTCCGCGCTCACCCGTGCGAGGAGCCCCTCGTCGTCGTGCGCTCGGAGTTCGAGGAGCTGCCGCTCCTTCTCCGGGCTTCGGAGCCAGGCGGCACGCGGGGGCGGAGTCGTCCGAGCTGTCGGCACGGCCGCAGAGCCGACACCGACCGGAGGCTTCCGGTCAGCGATCCGCTTGGCCAGCGTCTCGTGCACGTCTAGATTTCCGGACACTGCGGCGACGAGCCTCTGCCGAAGCAACTGTGCGTCCGGAGCACTGCCGAACGTCGGCATCACTACAAACGAGTCGACCGCCGACCCGGCGTGTGTTCGGACCGAGGCCGAATGCGCCTGCAGCCCCGCTAGTGCGAGCACACCGGCCATCGTCGCCAGCATTCCGGGGCTGTCGGGCGCGACCATGGTCACGACAGTCATGTTCGGCCCATCGCCGGGTGCCGTGTGGACCCGGACGCCACCCTCCTCGGCGAGAGCTCGGACGTCGTCGGCGATCGGTTCCGGAGTCGGAACCGGTCGACCACCGAGATGATCGACAACCCGCTCCACCAGTCCCCCGATGAGTGACGCCTTCCATTCGTTCCAGACGCCTGGTCCGGTGGCCCGCGAATCGGCCTCGGCAAGCGCGCCGAGCAGTTCGACGAGCACCCGATCGCCTCCGACCTGGTCGGCCACCCACTCGATCGTCGCGGGCTCGCTGACATCGCGGCGAGTCACGACCGAGGGAAGGAGAAGGTGCAGGCGCACCATCTCGACGAGCAGGTTCCGGTCGTCCGGCCACAGGCCCATACGGTCTGCGATCGGGCCGATGAGCTCGGCTCCGACCACACTGTGGTCACCGCCGCGCCCTTTGCCGATGTCGTGGAAGAGCGCACCGAGGAGCAGGAGGTCCGGACGCGAGACGCTCGTGGTGAGCGCTCCAGCGTATGCGGCGGTCTCCAGCAGATGCCGATCGACGGTCCACGTGTGGATCGCATCGCGCGGCGGCAGGTCACGGACGACCGGCCACTCGGGCACGATCTTCTCCCACAACCCTGTCGCATCGAGCGCCTCGACCGGTGCGATCAGTTCGTGCCCCGACGCGAGCAGAACGAGCAGATCCGACAAGTTCTCACCCGACCACGGCTCCGGAATCGGAGAACCGAAGTTGGCGAGCCGTTCGAGGACCGCGCCGTTCATCGGAAGCCGATTCCGAGCGGAGGCGCTGGCGACGCGCAACACCAGGCCGGGATCGGAACTGGGCGTGGCGGTCTTCGCCAGCACCACTTCGCTGTCGTGTTCCACTACTCCCTCGTCGAGAGGTTTGCGGATCGGATTTCGGCGAAAACGCGACAGCCCTCGTCGGCCCACCGCGTTGGTCGCGGTACGGAAGCCCGTGTCCACGGCGTACGACGTGGTCCTCGCCGCCCCGCTGATGATGCGGGCGAGATCGAACCTGTCACCGACGCCGAGTCCAGCGGCGATTTCGTCTGCGTCCTGGGCTCTCACCTGGTCACGAGCACGGCCCGCCACCACGTGCAGTTCGGTTCGGACCGCCAACAGGTCACCGTATGCGGTCCGCAGTGGCGATTCCGCTCGACCCGGGTCGAGACGACCGAGGCCGTCGGTGAGATGAGCGAACGCGAGCGCGTCGAGCAGTTGGACGTCGCGCAGTCCTCCCCTGCCGTTCTTCAGATCCGGCTCGGCCCGGTGTGCGATCTCGCCGGTCCGCTCCCACCGCGCCTTAGCGGCGTCGATCACTTCGGGCAGGCGCATTCTCGCCTCGGCACGCCACAAGTTCCGGACCGAGGAGATCAGGAGTGCCGCGAGGTCGGCGTCACCTGCGATGAACCGGGCGTCGAGCAGTCCGAGGGCGGCCGTGACATCCTCGCGCGCCACCTTCATGGCCTCGGGTACCGACCGGACACTGTGATCGAGCTTGATCCCGGCGTCCCAGATCGGATACCAGAGCCCATCCGCGACATCGGCGAGCCGATCGCGGTGCCGGTCGTCGTGAACCAGGATCAGGTCCAGGTCGGAGTATCCGACCATCTCCCGACGTCCGAGGCTGCCGACTGCGACAACGGCGAAGCCGCTCCCCTCGACAACGCCGAGTTCCGCTGCACGCGCGGCGATCCATTCTTCGGCCCGGTCTGCGAGAGCGTCCCGCAGAGCCTGTCCGTGAAGATCGCCGGCGCGCAGCAGCACTCGGCGTGCCGCGACGAACGACTCCGCGCTAGATCGCGTCGGGTCCGCGTTCACCGGTGCGCACCCGGATGATCGACTCGACGGGAGTCACCCACACCTTGCCGTCGCCGATCTTGCCCGTCCGGGCCGCTTCGACGATGGTCTCGGTGACCTGATCGAGCACGTCGTCGTCCACGATGACCTCGACGCGGACCTTCGGCACGAAGTCCACGGCGTACTCGGCGCCACGGTAGACCTCGGTGTGCCCCTTCTGACGTCCATAGCCCTGGACTTCACTGACCGTCATGCCGACGATGCCGATCTGTTCCAGTGCGGCCTTCACGTCTTCCAAGGTGAACGGCTTGACGATTGCGGTGACCAGCTTCATGAATAGACCTTTCCCTGAGATTTCGAGCCTACGGCGCGACGTTCGGGCCGTGACGGCCTGTTCGGTCGACTACGTCGTCTCATATGCACTCTCCGCGTGCTCCGCAGAGTCGATTCCGACGAACTCCGCCTCGTCGTCCACGCGCCAGCCGAGTGGCTTGAGGGCGTAGCCGATCACGGCGGTGAGCACTGCAGTGAACAGTAGCGCCACAAGCGCAACCACCGTCTGCACGGCGATCTGCTTGAAGCCGTTGCCGTAGAACAGGCCGGTGTCCTTGGCCAGCAGTCCGATGCCGATCGTGCCCCACAGGCCTGCCACGAGGTGGACGCCGACGACGTCGAGCGAATCGTCGAAGCCGAACTTGTACTTCAGACCGATGGCGACTGCGGCGAGCGCACCTGCGACCAGGCCGAGAGCGATGGAGCCGATCGGTGTGAGAGCGGCGCATGCCGGCGTGATGGCGACCAGACCTGCGACGATGCCCGATGCCGCGCCGACACTTGTCGCGTGTCCGTCACGGAACCACTCGACGAGAAGCCACCCGATCATCGCTGCCGCTGTCGCGACGGTCGTGTTGACCCACACCAGTCCGGCAGTCGCGTCGGCGCCGAGTTCGGAGCCGGCGTTGAACCCGAACCAGCCGAACCACAGGAGCGCTGCGCCCAGCATCACGAACGGGATGTTGTGCGGACGGTACGACGTCTTGCCGAAGCCCTTGCGCTTGCCGACGATCAGCGCGAGCACCAGGCCCGCCATGCCGGCGTTGATGTGGACGACTGTGCCGCCCGCGAAGTCGATGGGCGCGACGGTCGCCGCACCGTCGGTGACGCCGAACATCTTCGCCGCGATGCCGTCCTCGGCACCCGAGAGTATGCCGCCGCCCCAGACCATGTGAGCGAGTGGGAAGTAGACGATCGTCGCGAACAGCCCGCTGAACACCAGCCAGGTGGTGAACTTGACGCGTTCGGCGATCGCACCGCTGATCAGAGCGACGGTGATCACCGCGAACGTCAGCTGGAACGCCAGGAAGACGATGGCCGGGATGCCGTAGTCACCCCAGACGACCACCTGGGTGGTGCCGCCGACTTCCTTGGACTGCATCAATTGGTCGGATCCGAAGAGTTCGAACGGATTCGAGAAGATGCCGAGGATGTCTTTCGAACCCGTCAACGAGTTGCCGAACGACATCGAGAATCCCCACAGGACGTAGATGATCGTGACGACGCCGAGGGCGCCGAACGACATCATCATCATGTTGAGGACCGATTTGGCGCGCGTGAGTCCTCCGTAGAAGAACGCCAGGGCCGGGGTCATCAGGAGTACGAGTCCCGCACTCGCGATCACCCAGGCGGTGTTTCCGCTGTCGATGGTTCCGAACACTGTGTCCGGCAGTGCCACATTCACTGTTGCAGGCCTCCTCACCCGTCGTCTGTCGACGTGTGAGGTAACTGTGTCGCCCGCAGGTTGCCGCTCAGCCGCGCGCGTGTTTCGTATGGGTCACGTGCGGACGGTCCACGTTTCGAGCGCGTTACATCACACTGTCACGCGATCGCGCAGGACGTGCTTGACGATCTTGCCGCTCGGATTGCGCGGAAGTGCATCCACCACCACGACTTCGCGAGGGATCTTGTAACGCGCGAGGCGGTCGGCGAGGTATCTGCGGACCTCGTCGACGCTGATGGCCTCGGTGTCCGTGGACACGCACACCGCGACCACGGTCTCGCCCCATTCGGGGTGAGGTCGACCGATGACGGCCACGTCTGCCACCCGCGGATGGCCGCGCAGGACTTCCTCCACCTCCTGAGAGTGGACGTTCTCGCCGCCGACGATGATGACGTCCTTGAGTCGGTCCACGATGTACAGGTAACCGTCGTCGTCGATACGCGCGACGTCCCCGGTCCGGAACCACGGTCCCGCGAATGCGGCGGCGGTCGCGTCCGGGTTGTCGAGGTAACCGACCATGCGCGTGTCGGCGCGCAGCCAGATCTCGCCTGTTCCGCCTGCAGTCTGGTCGACGCCGTCCGCGCCTACCACCCGCAGGTCCACGCCGTGCATCCCACCACGGCCGATCGATCCGGCTTTTGTGGTCTGTTCGTGCGGGTACAGGGCGGTGCCGACCGGTCCGGTCTCACTCATGCCGTAGACCTGGAAGAACCGGTCGCTCCGGTAGGCGTCGATGAGCCTGCGCGCGGTGTGTTCGCCGAGCGATGCGCCGCCGTACAGCCATGCGCGGACACTGGACAGGTCGTACGCCGCGAGGTCGAGTCGTCCGGCATCGGCCAGTTGAACGGGCAACAGATATGCGATCGGCGAACCGAAGAACGCGGTGATCCGTTGCCTCTGCACAGCCGGGAGGAACACTGCGGGGTCGTACTCGCGCATCAGGACGGTGGTAGCCGTCAACGAGATCATCGTGAGCAACCAATCGTTGAGCGGCGCAGCGTGCCAGATGGGCATCGCGAGCAAGAACCGCTCGTCCGGCGTGAAGCCGAGAGTGGTCGCGATGAGTGGTGCCACCGCCGACAGCCCCCGGTGGGTGTGCACACATCCCTTCGGCGAACTGGTCGTCCCAGACGTGTAGAGAATCTCCGCCGGGGTGTCTACATCGTCGTCGACGGGCCCGAGGATCGGTGTCGCAGCAGCCACGAGCGCATCGAAGTCTCCGAAGTCGGCGACCGGAGAGTCGGTGGTCAGCCAAGTGATGCCGGTTCCGAGAGTGGTCGCCACCAGGGTCCCGTCGACCACTCCGAGGATCGCTCCGCTGTGATTGATCGTGTACTCGACCTCGGGGGCGGCGAACTTGTGGTTCACCGGCACCAATGTCGCTCCGGCGAACCAGGCGCCGAACGCGGCGACTACGAACCCCGGCGTGTTGAAGGCCATGACGGCGATTCGGTGCCCTGGGCGGACACCGGCGTCGACGAAGACGGCCGCAGCGCGCCTCGACTGGTCGAGAAGCTGTCCGTAGGTGATCTCGTCCTGGTCCGCGATCAGCGCCGGTTTGTCGGCGGCGATTCGCGCCGCGCGTTCGAGGACTGCTGTCAGATGCATTGGGTCAGGCCCGTCCTGCGATCGACGCGAGGTCGAGCGTGGAATCGAGCACGCCGTACATCTGGCCCGGATCGGCGATTCGACCTGCGACGAACGCGTCCGCAACGAACGACGGCGACTGTCTGATGACGATTGATCCCTGCAGCGCGATGGCCAGCGACTCCGTCAGACGACGCGCGATGGCGGGCGCGTTGAGCGGATCAGCCGCGGCCTGCGCCACGAGTTTGCGGGTGTTCTCGACGTGCAGGTCGTACGCGCGATGCTGCCCGAGCGCGAGTTCGAATTCGGCGTCGAGCGCCTCGACCGACAGCGGATCGCGCACCATCGCGCGCAGGACGTCGAGAGCGATGACGTTTCCGGATCCCTCCCACACGGCCATCACCGGCTGCTCGCGGAAGCGACGGGCCAGTGGAAACGCCTCGGTGTACCCGTTGCCGCCGAGACATTCGAGTGCCTCATATGCGTGGTTCGGGCCTCGTTTGCAGACCCAATACTTGCCGACGGCGGTGGCGAGTCTGCGGAATGCCTGTGACTGATCCGAGTCGTCGTCGTACGCGGCCGCAAGTCGCATCGCGGTCCACATGGCGGCCTCGGCCTCCACCTGGAGATCGGCGATCACGGCGGTCATCGCGGGCTGGTCGATCAGCGTCGCCCCGAACGCGGAGCGGTGGCGCACGTGCCATGCGGCTTCGGCGACGGACTGTCGCATGCCCGCGGCACTGCCGAGCGCGCAGTCGAGTCGCGTCTGGTTGACCATCTCGATGATCGTGCGAACGCCCGAGCCCTCGTCACCGAGGCGCCAGCCGATGGTGTCGGAGAACTCGATCTCGCTCGACGCGTTCGACTTGTTGCCGAGCTTGTCTTTGAGTCGCTGGATGTTGAACGTGTTGCGCGTGCCGTCCGGAAGCGTGCGCGGGACGACGAAGCAGGTCACCCCGGGCTCGGTCTTCGCGAGGACGAGGAACGCGTCGGACTGCGGCGCAGAGCAGAACCACTTGTGACCCGTGATCCGGTAGGTCCCGTCGCCATTGTCGACGGCGCGTGTGGTGTTCGCGCGGATGTCGGATCCACCCTGCTTCTCGGTCATCGCCATGCCGAATATCGCGGAGCTCTTCCCGGGGTCGGCCAGCGACGGATCGTAATCCCGCGACAGGGTCCGCGGGATCCACTGATCCGCGAGCGTCTGATCCACGCGCAACGACGGGACCACCGCGTGCGTCATGCTCACGGGGCATGCATGGCCGGGCTCCACCTGCCCGAACTGCATGAACATCGCGGCGCGGGCGACGTGGGCCCCGTCACGAGGGTCGTCCCAACAGCTCGTGTGCGCGCCGTGTGCGATCGCGTCGCCGATGATCCGATGGTAGGCGGGATGGAATTCGATCTCGTCGACGCGATGCCCCCACCGGTCGTGGGTATGGAGCTTCGGGGTGATCGTGTTGGCGAGTTCGGCGTCACGCTGGAAGTCGGCACGTCCGACGAGCGCACCCGCCTCGGTGAGCTGATCGGTGGCCCAGGAGGCGCCGTAGGCCTCCACGGCTTCCACCAGCGGAAGGTCGGTCAGGTACTCGTTCACGTCGACGCGGGGCGCGGCCTGGTTGAACACCTGGTGGGTGGCGGTCATGGGGTCTCCTTCGGTTGTGCGCCGAGTGCACGTCGGCAGAACGCTCGGATGGTGCCGAGCAGTTGATCGGGGTCGGTGGTGAGTGGCGACGTATCGGGGTTGAGGGCTCCGACGAGCGCCTCGGAGATCGCGCCCATGACCGCGGACGCGGTGACGCGGACGTCCTGGTCGACGAAGATCGACGACGCCACGCCCGCGGCGATCACGGCCTCCCCCAGTTCGCGGTACCACTGGCGCAGGCGGAGACGTTCGGCGTCGACGGCGGGGATGACGGGTTCGAACAGCAGCGACCACGCCATCCGTCGGCCGCGCAGAGCGCGGTCGGCGAAGGTCACGATCAGCGCGTCGAGTTGTACGAGAGGGTCGTCGCCTGCCGCCTCGACTGCCGCGGCGACCTGCGCGAACTCGTACTCCGCCGCGGCGCGGAACACCTCGGCCAGTAGCGTCTCGCGGTTGTCGAAATACGAGTAGACCGATCCGACGCTCACATCTGCGGCCTCGGCGATCGCAGCCACCGTCGCCGCGGAGAATCCGGCGTCTGCGACGAGACCACGAGCGGCGACGAGCATCGCTGCACGTTTCGCCTGCGCCGCGAGGCGCGTCGCCTCGGTCGGTCGATATGCCACTGCGCCTCCTTCTGAATTTCAATTCAATTCTTCGCCTGTAAGTATTGAATCACGATTCAGAGATTGCGTTCAAGGTCTGCGTGCCTTCGAACGACCCAGAACGCAAAGATCCCCACCCGGCATGGCCGGGTGGGGATCGTCGTCGAGGTGCGATCTACAGCAGCGCGTCGACAAACGCACCGGGCTCGAAGGGAGCGAGATCGTCGGCGCCTTCACCGAGACCGACGAGTTTCACCGGGACACCGAGTTCCTCCTGGATACGGAAGACGATGCCGCCCTTGGCAGTTCCGTCGAGTTTGGTCAGCACCACACCGGTGAGGTCGACGACTTCGGCGAACACCTTCGCCTGCATGAGTCCGTTCTGCCCGACAGTCGCATCGAGGACGAGTAGCACCTCGTCGACAGGGACCTTTTTCTCCACGACGCGCTTCACCTTGCCGAGTTCGTCCATGAGCCCGGTCTTGGTGTGCAGGCGGCCTGCGGTGTCGATGAGGACGACGTCCACGCCGTCGTCGATGCCCTTGGTGACGGCGTCGAACGCGACCGACGCCGGGTCGGCGCCCTCCTTGCCACGGACGATGCCCGCGCCGACGCGTTCGCCCCAAGTCTGCAACTGGTCGGCGGCCGCAGCACGGAAGGTGTCTGCTGCCCCGAGGGTCACGCGTCGTCCGTCAGCGACGAGCACACGTGCGAGCTTCCCGGTGGTGGTGGTCTTGCCGACACCGTTCACGCCTACCACCAGCACGACTGCGGGTCCGTCGGCGTGCGGAAGTGCCTTCACCGAGCGATCAAGGTTCGGGTGGAGCTGTTCGATCAGGATCCGGCGCAACGCCGAACGCGCGTCGTCGGCCGTGCGGACCTTGCCCGTCGCCAGTTCCTCGCGGAGCCGTTCGACGACGGTGGCCGTGGCCGCGGTGCCGAGGTCGGCCATGACCAGCGTGTCCTCGATCTCCTCCCACGAGTCTTCGTCGAGGTCACCCGCACCGAGCAGGCCCAGAACACTGGCGCCGATGGCGCCCTGCGATCGAGACAGGCGTCCACGCAGGCGGGACAGGCGTCCGGCGGTGGGTTCGATGTCGTCGAGGGCCGGCGCCGGAGCCCCTTCGACGATCGGCTCCGATTCGGGCTCGGCGACCACTTCCGGTTCCACCGAGGTCGGCGCCTCAGTAGCATCCACCTCTTCGCCCGCGTGCTGGGCGGCATCGGGCTCGGTGGCCTCGGGTTCGGCGGAAGCAGGCTCAGCGGTGGTCGACTCCGAGACCTCCGGCTGCGCCTCGACAGCCGGAACGTCGACAGCCGGCTCAGGCTCGGGCGTGGGTGCGGGCGCGTCAACGGTCGCGGTCCCGCCCTGGCTGAAGTTGAAGCCCGAACCAGCCTGGTAGCCGCCCGATCGGTCCACTTGGCGTGTGGTTCCGTCGGTGACGTCCACCTGTTCGGGCTTGTCGGAGATCGAGATCTGCCGCTTGCGACTGATCAGGTAGCCGGTCAGGCCGACCAGGGCGATCAGCAGGATCACTCCGACGATGATTCCGATGAGGACTTCTGTGGTCACGAAGACTGTGCCTTTCCTTGTGGCGATGAGCCTGCCGTGGCGAGGTCGACGCCGCGGAGTCGTTGGGAGATGACTTGAGTGATGCCGTCGCCGCGCATGCTGACGCCGTACAGGGCGTCGGCGATCTCCATCGTCGGCTTCTGGTGCGTGATGACGATGAGTTGCGACTTCTCGCGAAGCTGCTCGAACAGGCTGATGAGTCGCCGGAGGTTCGCGTCGTCGAGCGCGGCCTCCACCTCGTCCATCACATAGAACGGCGACGGTCGGGCGCGGAAGATCGCGACGAGCATGGCGACCGCGGTCAACGACTTCTCTCCGCCGGAGAGCAGCGACAGCCGTTTGACCTTCTTGCCGGGCGGACGCGCTTCCACTTCGACACCGGTGGTCAGCATGTCGGACGGATCGGTCAAGACTAGTCGGCCTTCGCCGCCGGGGAAGAGAGTCGCGAACACCTGGGTGAACTCGGCTTCGACGTCGGCGTAGGCCTCGGTGAAGACCTGCAGGATTCTGGCGTCGACATCGGCCACCACGTCGAGCAGGTCGTCGCGCGCCTTCTTGACGTC
Source organism: Gordonia sp. PDNC005 (assembly GCF_016919385.1). Lineage (NCBI taxonomy): Bacteria > Bacillati > Actinomycetota > Actinomycetes > Mycobacteriales > Gordoniaceae > Gordonia > Gordonia sp. PDNC005. Next base: position 1,315,508 of record NZ_CP070351.1, on the reverse strand, counting down.
TTCGAGCTGTGTCGACAGGAACGAGTACCGCTCTTCGAGCGCGGCGAACTCCTCAAGAGCGAGCGGGTTCACCTTGCCGAGCGTGGTGAGGTCTTTCTGCGCCCGCTTCGCGCGGATCTCCTGCGTCTTGCGGTCGTATGGCATCGGAGCCGGCGCGACCACCTGCTCGCCGCGCGCCTTGGCGTCTTCGTACTCCCGCATCTCGAGATCGGAAGGCGGCATCGGGACGTCGGGGCCGTATTCGGCGACGAGGTCGTCCGGCGCCATCGCGAACTGTTCGAGCACTTGTTCTTCAAGCTGCTCGATGCGCAGTTCGGCCTGCGCCTTGGCGATCTCGTCGCGGTGCACGGCGTCGCGGAGTTGGTTCATGGTTGCGGTGAGCTCGTCGACGAGTCGACGAAGCTCGTCGGTCTCCGTGGTCCGTGCCGCACGGACCGCTTCGAGTTCGTCACGTCCGCGGGCGGCGTCGGATGCTGCTGCGGCGACGGCGTCCGCGAGCTTCCGCCCCGCTTCGACGACGACGTTCGCGACGCCCGCCGCGTACCGACGGCTGGCGTCCTGCCTTTTGAGTCGCTCACGGTTGGCTCGTTCGTTGACCGCTGCCCGTCGCAGACTCTCGGCCTTGCCGCGTACCGATCCGAGACGCTCCTCCGCCGTCCGGAGCGTCAGCCGAGTCTCGACCTCCATCGAGCGTGCGGAGGCGACCTCGGCCGCAGCAGCCTCCCGCATTCCGCTGTCGAGGTCGCCGACCGTCGGGTCGTCGTGCTCGTCGAGGGCGCGAGCGAGCCTCTCCTCGACCTCGGTGAGGGCCGCGAGGTTGTCGGCTCTCCCCTCTTCGACGAACCGCCGCTGCCTGGTGAGCCGGTCCGCTTCATCACGCGCAGAGCGGACGTCGGAACCGAGGCGACCCAGCTGTTCGTATGCGGCGCCGACGTTGGCGTCCGACTCGTTCAGGGCGGCGAGCGCTCCTTCGGCGGCCTCCCGCGCCTGGGCTTCGGCGGCCTGAGCCTCGCTCAGTTCGCCGAGCACACGGCCGACTGTCGCGCGGGCTTTGGCGAGGTCGTCGGTAGCGGTGTCGACGGCGGACTGGACTTCGAGCGTCGACGGACGCTTGGACGAGCCGCCCTCCACTGATGCGGCCGACACCCGGTCACCGTCTCCGGTGACGGCCACCAATCCGTGCTCGGCGGCCAGCCGCAGTCCGAGTGCCGCGTCGTCGACGATCACGGTGTCGGCCAGAAGCACGTCGACCGCACCGCTGATCGTGTCCGGTGCGGTGACCACGTCACGTGCCCACACGACGCCCGCAGGCAGTTGGGGTCGGCCGGCCTTCGGCGCCTGTGGAAGACCTCCGACGATCAGTGCCGCACGCCCGCCGTCGCCACCGCGGAGAGCGTCGAGCGCCCGCACCGCGGTGAGTCCATCGACTGTGGCGATGGCATCCGCGGCCGGCCCGAGGGCGAGCGACACCGCCGTCTCGTATCCCGGTTCCACTGTCAGCAGGTCCGACAGCGGACCGAGGAGACCGTCACCTGCGTGTTCTTGCAGCCATGCGCCGCCGTCATCGCGTTCGAGGCCCACGGCGAGCGCTTCGATACGCGCGGTGAGCGAGGCGATCGCGTGCTCGGCCTCGCGCTCGGTCTTCTGCAGTGCGACGACGGTCGCCGACGCGGTCTCGAGCGCGGCCATACATCGTTCGTGATGCTCGTCGAGGCTGGCCTCGCGGGACTCCAGCGCCGCGGTCGCGGCGGCCTGCTCGTCGATGAGGGCCTGCGCGGCGTCTGCCCGCTGGTGGGCGGCCTCGATGCCTTCGGCGAGGCGTGAGGTCTCGGCGTCGACCGACTCCACTTTGGTTCGCAGGTTCGCGGCCTGACCTTCGAGGCGGGCGAGGCCTTCGCGGCGATCGGCGACGGCCTGTACGGCCGCCATGTGTGCCTTCTCCGCCGCCGATGCGGCCTGTTCTGCGGCCTGGAGTGCGGCGGTCGCGTACTCGAGCCGCTCTGCGCCCTCTTCGACTGCCAGAGCGTGTTCGGCCTCGGTCATCGCGGCTTCTTCGGCCTGACGCTCCAACGTCTCAGGGTCGGGGCCGGTGGGCGCCGACGCGGGCTGCGAGAGGTGCGCCGCGCGTTCGGAGGCCACACGGCGGGTGCCGTCGACACGTTCGGCGAGCGTCGACAGCTGGTGATAGACGCGCCCGGCCTCGGCAGCCGCGGGAGTGATCTGCGCGAGGTGTTCCTGCGCTGAGGTCAGCGCGGCCGTCGCCTCGTCGAGTTGGGCGGCGACTTCGTTCTGCCGTTCGCGGATCTCGTGTTCGAGGCTCGTGTGCTGCGCCATCTCCTCACGTCGAGTCACGAGGTCGTCAGCGGCCAACCGCAGTCGAGCGTCGCGCAGGTCGGCCTGCACCGTCGCGGCGCGACGCGCCACCTCAGCTTGTCGTCCGAGCGGTTTGAGCTGTCGACGCAGCTCAGCCGTCAGGTCCGTCAGGCGAGCGAGATTCGCGGCCATCGCATCGAGTTTGCGGACCGCCTTCTCTCTGCGGCGACGATGCTTGAGGACGCCCGCCGCCTCTTCGATGAACGCGCGACGGTCTTCCGGCTTCGATTCGAGAATCGCCGAGAGCCGGCCCTGCCCGACGATGACGTGCATCTCGCGGCCGATGCCGGAGTCGGAGAGGAGTTCCTGCACGTCCATGAGACGACATGCGTTCCCGTTGATCTCGTACTCCCCCGCGCCGTCGCGGAACATGCGTCGCGTGACCGACACTTCGGAGTACTCGATCGGCAGCGCGCCGTCGGAGTTGTCGATGGTCAGCGTCACTTCCGCACGGCCGAGCGGTGCGCGACCGGACGTGCCGGCGAAGATGACGTCGGCCATCTTTCCACCGCGCAACGCCTTCGCACCCTGCTCGCCCATCACCCAGGTGAGCGCGTCCACGACGTTCGACTTGCCCGACCCGTTCGGCCCCACCACACACGTGATGCCGGGCTCGAATCGCAGCGTCGTCGACGACGCGAACGATTTGAAGCCCTTGAGGGTGAGGCTCTTGAGGTGCACGACTGTCCAGTTTACTCGCGCGACCTCAGCGTTCGACGAACGAGTGCAAGTCCGAGCGCGCCGCGAGGAAGTCCTCGACCACCAGATCAACGTGTCCGGGCGTCTCACCGGACCGAAGCGCGTTCAGTAGGGCGTCCAACTGCGGACGCGGCCCTTCGGCCACCACGTGGACCCGACCGTCGGCGTGATTCGAGGCATATCCGACCAGACCGAGCTCCAACGCTCGTGATCGAGTCCACCAGCGGAAACCGACACCTTGGACGTTTCCGTGCACCCACGCCGACAGTCGTTCCATGCGTCAGTCCGTTTCGATTGCCAGCTCGACCTGCGCGCCGGCCTTGATCGTGCGTCCCACGGTGCACACCTTGTCGACCGCGCGTTCGACGACCACGAGCAGCCGCTGAGCAGCCTCCGGGTCGAGATCGGACAGGTCCACTTCAAGCGTCTCCGAGAGCACCGGGTACACCTCGTTCTCACGATCAGCGTCACCTGACACGCGGATGGTGGCGTCGTAGTCGTCACCGAGGCGACGCGACAGCGGCTTGTCCGAGGACATTCCGGTGCATGCGGCGAGAGCGATCTTCAACAGTTCGCCGGGCGTGAACACACCCTCGACGTCGGCCGAACCGATCAACACCTCCGCGCCCCGCGAACTCTGGCCGGTGTACCGGCGTGTTCCGGTGCGCTGCACCCACAGATCAGTCATGTCGTGAAGACTCCTTCGTCGTTGTGTGGATGGCAACACGAGCGGCTCGCGAATGCTTCCCGTGTGCTCCTACCCTCGCGAACAGCGTAGTCATCGCCGCGTCCGCGGTGCCGACCGACGTCGGTGACTCGAGCCGCCGTTCAATGTTCACCGATTCCACGACAATTTCGCTCCAGACGGCCTTCCAGACCCACATCGGTGCACATTAAACGGCGCGAGCCTAGACCGTCGTCCCTACCGCAATTCAGCGCTGTCTGTTCGGCGCGACGCACCTCACTGCGACCGACGGCCGCAGTCAGCACCACCGATCGGGCCGAAAAGTCCAGCCATCAGTGCTTCGAGACTGTCAACGAAGTCGTCGTCCGTGGACGGCTGCAGGTCCAACATCACGCTCGCGCGCAGGTTCGGAAGCGCGTCAGCGGACGCAGAGCCCATGAGTTGGTCCATCCGGTCGTGAGACAGCGGCGTCCCCTCCGCACGCTGCCGCAGATGTGAGAGCACGCTGCCGAGCGTGAGGCTCCACAGGGCCCGGTACGCCGCGAGCGCGGCGGCACGATCTCCGGTGATGTCGAACGCCGCCCCGATCACCGCGTCGGCGAGCAGCAGCGCTCCACGTCCGATCCGCTGTGGTCGGATGAGCGCTTCCGGAACCCACGGATGTGCGGTCAGCGTGGTGTACAGGGTGGTCATCGCACGTCGAATGCACGCGCGCGGCTCGTCCGGGTACGTGATGGTCGCGAACGGGTCCGCGATCGCGTCGAGGGCCAGCGCAACCAGCGTCTCCTTATCGCCCACGTGGCGGTACAGCGCCATCGTGGTCACGCCCAAGTCACTGGCGAGAGCCTTCATGGTGAGCGCGTCGACACCGGCTTCGTCAAGCCGAAGTAGCGCTCGCTCAACGATCTGGTCCCGCGTGATGCTCGGCGGACGACCCCGACGCGGCGTGCTCTGACGCATGCACGCATTCTGCCAGAGCCCCTTGCACTCGGCTCGTAAGTAAGTCTAGCCTAATCAATTATGTTACGTGCTACACAAAACACTGCGGTCCGGACCTCGCTTGTGCTCGCCGGCCTCTCCCAGTTCCTCGTCACCTTCGACGCCTCAGTCACCAATGTCGCGCTTCGAGCGATCCGGGACGACGTGCACTTCAGCCCGCAGGGCCTGTCGTGGGTCGTGAATGCATACGCGATCGTCTTCGGAGGGCTGCTCCTCCTGTCCGGACGCCTCTCCGACAGGTTCGGAGCCAGATCGCTGCTCAGGTTCGGATTCGCCCTGTTCACCATCGCGTCGCTCGCCGCATACCTGTGCAGTGAGCCGTGGCAGGTCATCTCCGTGCGAATTCTGCAGGGCGTTGGTGCAGCAGCCGTCGCACCCGCAGCGATCACGTCGGTCGCACTGACTTTCCGTGAACCGGCTCAACGCGCCAAAGGATTTGCGGCCATCGCGATCGGAGCCTCCCTCGGAGGTGCTGTGGGCGTGGTCCTCTCCGGTGTCCTCACCGACGCGTTCGGGTGGCGCACTGTGATCGCCTGCGGAGCACTGGTGTCTGCAGCGGGGCTCGCACTGTCATTCGCAGCGCCCGGCCCCATCGCCGGTGCCGACCGTCGAACCGATTGGGCGGGCGGCGTGCTCGCCACCGCCGGACTGACAGTCCTGACCTATGGGATCGTCGCCGCGACCGACAACGGCTGGGGCAGCGTCCGGACGCTCGCCTGGTTCGCTGTGGCCGCCGTCCTGCTGGGCGCATTCGTCGCGGCCGAGCGGCGAACTGCTGTGCCGCTTGTCGACTTCCGCGTCCTCGGTCGCCGCGACGTCCTCGTCCCGTGCTTGGTGTTCGCGTTCATCGTCGCGGGACAGTTCGGCGCCTTCTACTTCGTGTCGCTCTACCTGCAGATGGGGCTCGGGTACTCCGCTACGAAGACCGGGCTGGTGTTCCTTCCCTTCTGCTTCGGCACCATCGCCGCGGTTCAGATCGCATCACGACTCGTGCCCAGGTTCGGCGCCCGTCGAGTCGTCGCCGGCGGTGCGGCGCTCGCGACTGTCGGGTTCCTCTTGTTCGCACCTCTCCCCACAGACGGCCCGTTCATCACCGCGATCCTCATCCCGTCACTGGTGACCTCGGTCGGAATCGGAATGGTCTTCCTCCCGCTCCCGAACGTCGCCACTGCTGCCGTGGCCCCCTCGGCCGCAGGCATGGTCTCCGGGCTGCTCAACACCTACCGCCAGGTCGGCGGAGCGCTCGGCCTCGCGATTCTGGTGACCGTATCCGCCGCCGTGAACACCGGCGCCGAAGTCCTCCCGGGGTACCGAAGTGCACTGCTCGTGAGCGCAGGCCTGGTAGGCGCGGCGTTCGTCATCGCCTTGCTCCTTCCGGGGAAGGAACGGGCCGAATGACCCTCGCCGGCTCCGTCAGTTGATCGTCGAGGCGACGACCGTGCGTGACGCTATCTCGCCCGTGGCGGCCGCTGGCACAGCGGACAGAAGAACGAACTGCGGTTCATGAACTGTTCGCGGTGCAACAGCGTCTCGCAGCGCCTGCACGGAAGTCCCTCTCGGCCGTACGCGTTCAACGATCGCTCGAAGTATCCCGACTGCCCGTTGACATTGACGTAGAGATCGTCGAACGACGTTCCGCCGACCTTGATCGCCTCGCCCATCACGTCCGACGCCGCGCCGAGCAGTTCGCCGAGCGCGGCCCTGGTGATGCCACGTGTACGGCGACGTCCGTGAAGCTGTGCGCGCCACAGCGATTCGTCCGCGTAGATGTTGCCGATCCCGGAGACGACCGTCTGGTCCAGGATCGCGCGTTTGATCTCCGTGTCACGTTTGCGGAGCACGGACACCACGCGGTCGGGATCGTAGGCGGGCTCGAACGGGTCCGGCGCGATGTGCGCCACCGACTCCGGCAGCGCCCGCTCTCCTACCGTCACCAGCTCGTCGACGTGCCAGCCGCCGAAGGTCCGCTGGTCCACGAACCTCAGTTGCCGGCCGTCGTCGAGCTGGACGCGAATGCGCAAGTGCACGGGATCGGGAGCATCGGCCTCGCTGATCAGCAGTTGCCCGCTCATGCCGAGATGAACGACGACAGCCACTTCGTCGGTGGCGTCGGCTCCAGTGATCCACAGGTATTTGCCGCGCCGATCGACCGACTCGAACCGCTTGCCGCGCAATCGGTTCTCCAGATCGGACGGGCCGCCCACGTGGCGTCGCGCAGCACGCGGATGCGCCACCTCGATCGACGTCGCGGTCCGACCTGCGAGGTAAGGAGCGAGACCGGATCGAATCGTCTCGACTTCGGGAAGTTCAGGCACCCGTCAGTTCCTGGACGTCGACTGTCCGACAGTCGGGTCACCGTCGAGTTCGCGCCACGCGATGGCGGCGGCGTTCTGCTCGGCTTCCTTCTTCGTCCGTCCAACTCCTGCGCCGAGTGAACGACCGGCGACAACGGCCGTGGCGGTGAACTCTTTATCGTGATCGGGCCCGGTCGACGTCACCTGATAGTGCGGCTGCCCGGTCCCACGTTCGGCAGACAACTCCTGCAACGACGTCTTCCAGTCGAGACCCGCACCCAGCTCTCCGGCGCGAGCGATGATCGGCTCGAAGAGCCCCATGATCACGCGCTTGGCCACCTCGATGCCGTGATCGAGGAATATCGCACCGAACAACGACTCGAGACCGTCCGCGAGAATGCTCGCCTTGTCCCGACCACCGGTCAACTCCTCACCCCGACCGAGATGGATGTGCGCTCCGAGCCCGCCATCGCCGAGACCACGCGCGATGTCCGCGAGAGCATTCATGTTCACCACACTCGCACGGATCTTCGCCAGCTCACCTTCCGGACGGTCGGGAAAACCGACGTACAGCCGTTCGGTGACGACAACGCCGAGCACTGCGTCACCGAGGAACTCGAGTCGCTCGTTGGTCGGCAACCCACCGTTCTCGTACGCGTACGAGCGGTGCGTCAACGCCAACGTGAGGATCTCGTCACTGATGGTGACGCCGAGGGCCTCGAGAAGCTCAGTCTGGTCGGTCCGCCGACTCACTCGGCATCGTCCTTGAACGCAGCCAACTTCGCCCAGCGAGGATCGATGATGTCGTGTCCGTGATCAGGCTCGGCGTCGGCGAGCTTCACACCGCAGATCTGGCAGAGGCCGGGGCAGTCGGGCGCGCAGACCGGAGTCAACGGGAGTTCGGTGCCGACGGCGTCGATGATCGTCTGCTCGAGGTTGATCTCCTCGTCGACGATCCTTTCGACGTCCTCGTCGTCGGACGTCTTGTCGGTCTCGCTGTTCGGGTAGGCGAACAGCTCGGTCAAGTACACCGACACCGAATCCTCGATCGGATCGAGGCATCGACCGCACTGCCCGTCAAGAGGGCCGTCCACAGTGCCACTGACCAGGACACCCTCGGTGACCGATTCCAGCCGCAGATCGAGGTGAACGTCGGCACCGGCGGGTATCCCGACCATCTGGGCGCCGATCCGGTCGGCGGTGACGACCGTGCGGTCGACCTCCACCATCGAACCTGCGCGGCGGGGGACGCTCCGAACGTCGATAACGAAGGGATTCACACTCACGCACTGATTTTAGCGCTTGTGTCGAATCGGTTCGTCAGCCCGCCATCTCGTGCTGATCGAGGTCTTCGCGACGCGCGTCGTCGATACCGTGCGGGTACTCGACGTAGTCGTGCATGCCTGCTCCGGTGCGGAGTTGCTGACGCCCGCGGTTCACCGACCGCAGCGTGTTGGTCAGCAGGTCCTCGAAACCTGCGAGCTTGTCGTCGACGTAGATGTCGCAGTCGCCCCGCAGACGATCGGACTCGGCGTGCGCCGCGTCGACGATCCGCTCGGCCTCACTCTTGGCCGCCGCGACGACTTCCGACTCGGACACCAACCGCTGCTGCTCGGCGATGCCGTCCGACACCGACTTGTGGTAGCTGGCATCGCCCGCCTCGACGACCCGTGCGGCTTCGGCGCGTGCGCGACCGGTGACGGCCTCGAACTCGCGGTTGGCACTGGCTTCGAGGCGCTGCGCCTCCTCGTCTGCCGAGTCGATGGTCTGCTGTGCGTGCACGCCCGCCTCGCTGACGAGACGATCGGCCCTGGCCTGCGCCTCGGCGACGATCCGCTCGGCTTCAGCCTTCGCGTGAGCGAGCATCGACTCCGAATCGTTCTCGGCGCCGGTGATCAGCTTGTCTGACGTGTCGCGTGCGTTGCCGACTATGGTGTCACGCTCGTCGAGCACGTCCTGGGCGTCGTCGAGCTCCCCGGGGAGAGCGTCGCGCAGGTCGTCGAGCAGTTCCAGGACGTCACCGCGGGGCACGAGGCAGCCGGCGGTCATCGGGACGGTGCGCGCCTCTTCGACGAGTGCGACGAGTTCGTCCAGCGCTTCGAATACGCGGTACACGGTTACTCCGATCCGGCACAAGGCCTTGATGTTCTTGTGGCCATTGTGCCGAATGTTGCGACTGTGACTCAGGAGGCGAGGTCGGCGTGTCGTGCCTCGTCAGATCGAGCGGGCTCCTGCGAGCTTGTCGGAGAGCGCACGGTGAATGTGCGGCGCAAGGTAAGGGGTCACGTCGCCGCCGAGCTTGGCGACTTCCTTCACCAGCGAGCTGGAGACATGCGCAAACCGGGGGTCGGTGAGCATGAAGAGCGTCTCGGCGTCTGCGAGTTCACGATTCATCTGCGCCATCGGTGTCTCGTATGCGAAGTCGGTCTCCGACCGCAGCCCCTTGACGATGGTCGGAAGGTCGTCGTCACGCACGAGATCCACCAACAGCCCCGACCAGCTGCGGACTTCCACGTTCGGCAGGTCCGCGCAGTCCTCGCGGATCAGCTCGATCCGCTCGTCGATCGAGAACATCCCCTGCTTGTTGGGATTGACCACCACAGCGACGACCACTCGATCGAAACGGGCGGCGGTGCGCTCGACGACAAATCGATGGCCGAGAGTGAAGGGATCGTACGAACCGGGGCAGACAGCGGCGCTCATGCCGCCGAATCTACCGCGCGAGACATCTGTGGCAGCGCTATCGTGCCGCGAGATGGACCACCGAGTCCCCGTACTTCTTCGCAGCCACCTCGCCGAGCCCCTCCGGCCACGTGATCGGAGCCGTGCGGGCTCCGCGTTCCACCAGAACCCACGCGTCCTCGGCCAACGCCGGGAGCAGCGAGGTCAGGACGGCATCGACGTCGGACGTCGTCACGTCGTACGGCGGATCGAGAAAGACCAGGTCGAACGGCCCGGCAGCGGCCGACAGGAACGATTCGACAGTTCGGTCGACGACCCGCGCCCGTCCACCGGCGCGACAGGTGGCGATGTTGTCGCGGACGATCTTCGCCGCACGACGGTCCGCCTCCACGAGCACCGCAGATGCTGCTCCCCGCGACACCGCTTCGAGCCCGAGTGCACCGGTTCCCGCGTAGAGATCCGCTACCCGCAGCCCATCGAGGTCGAGACGTGCACCGAGCATGGAGAACACGGCCTCGCGCACCCTGTCGGACGTGGGCCTGGTGGTGTCGGCGGGCACACTGAGTCGGCGGCCCCGGAACTCTCCGGCGATGATCCTGGTCATATCGGTTAACCATCGTATCGTCGTGGCATGCGCACGCGCGTCAACGCCTGGTCGCCGGCCCCGCCGACCCCTGCAGACCCAGATCCTCTTGCGGCGGCAGAACGTGCCGCTCGCATCCTCGACGGACGACGCACAGTTGTCCTCACGGGAGCCGGGATCTCCACCCCGTCCGGAATCCCGGACTACCGAAGCCCTGGGTCGCCGGTCCGGAATCCGATGACGATCGGCCAGTTCCTCTCCTCCCCCGACTTCCGCAGGCACTACTGGGCGCGCAATCACCTCGGCTGGCGCCACATGGACGCCGCGCGGCCGAACACCGCCCATCACGCGATCGCACAGATGCAGCGAGACGGGTCCGTGTCGGGCGTGATCACTCAGAACGTCGACATGCTGCACCTCAAAGCACGAAGCCTTCCAACTCTCGACCTGCACGGCTCGTACGGACGAGTGATCTGTCTGGACTGCGGGAACCTGCTGTCGCGACACACGCTGGCAGACAGGCTCGACACCGCGAACCCCGATTTCGCCGACACGATCCGCAGTCGTGGCGCTATCGAAGTGGCACCCGATGCCGACGCCGTCCTGCACGACACCGCCGACTTCGTGATGATCGACTGCGAAAACTGCGGCGGCGTCCTCAAACCCGACATCGTCTATTTCGGGGAGACGGTTCCCCGGCCGGTCACCGATCGCGCTTTCGCGATGGTCGACGCCGCCGACGCGATGCTGGTGGCCGGGTCGTCGCTCACGGTGATGTCCGGACTCCGTTTTGTGCGGCACGCGGCTCAGGCCGGGATCCCTGTGGTGATCGTGAACCGCGGGGGCACCCGTGGAGACCGTTTTGCGACGCTCAAGATCGACCACCGATGCGAGGTGATCCTGCCGTCGCTGGCGGCCGCCTAGGCGTTACTGTGATCTATCCCACAGCAAAGCTGTGAACTGCATAAAGGCCGGACATCTCGGCGTCGAGTGGACTGAACGGGTGACATCGCTAGAGCCCCTCGTTAGCCTCGGTCACGTCATGAACCCGGAACTCAGCGCGATCCAAATCAATGAGCGCAGCGGTGTCGCCTACCGGCGGCCCCGGGCCACCGACGGCCTGCGGATGTGGCAGATCGCCCGCGACTCGCAGGTCCTCGACGTGAACTCGAGCTACGCCTATGTCCTGTGGGCCGTCGACTTCGCCGACACGTCGATCATCGCCGAAGTCGACGGAAGGCCCGTCGGCTTCATCACCGGATATCGCAGGCCGGACGCCTCCGATGTCCTCATGGTGTGGCAGGTGGCGGTAGACGCCGATCAACGCGGCAAGCAGATCGCGGGCACGATGCTCCGCGAACTGTTCAGCCGTTCGGGGGTCTCCGCGATCCACACCACGATCAGCCCCGACAACAACGCTTCGCAGCGCCTGTTCGCCGGGGTCGCCCGATCGCTGGGCTTGCAGTTCACACGCGAGCCCTTCCTAGAGGCCGAACTCTTCGGCGACTCGCACGAGCCGGAAGACCTGTACCGGCTCTCGCCGGCATGACGCCGACAAATCCGTAAGGAATCTGAACAAATGACGACGATGCACACAGCACGCGGCGACGACACTTTCACCAAGCACGAATCTCAAGTCCGCTCTTACTGCCGCGATTGGCCCGCCCTCTTCGACACCGCCGTCGGCTCTCGACTCGTAGACGTCGACGGACGCAGCTACCTCGACTTCTTCGCAGGCGCAGGCGCCCTCAACTACGGGCACAACAATCCGCTCCTCAAGTCCGCGCTGCTCGACTACATCGAGCGCGACGGCATCACGCATGCACTCGACATGAACACGCGCGCCAAGGGCGCCTTTCTGTCGACGTTCGCGGAGAAGATCCTCAAGCCCCGCGGACTCGACTACGTGGTCCAGTTCCCGGGCCCGACCGGCACCAATGCCGTCGAATCGGCGCTCAAGCTCGCTCGCAAGGTGACCGGGCGTGAAGCGATCGTCAACTTCACCAACGCCTTCCACGGCATGACGCTCGGTTCGCTGTCGGTCACGGGCAACGCGATGAAGCGCGCAGGCGCGGGCATTCCGCTCGTCCATTCCACCCCGATGCCGTTCGACAACTACATGGGCGGCGCCACCGAAGACTTCGCATGGTTCGAGCGAGTCCTCAACGACGAGGGCAGCGGGCTGAACAAGCCTGCCGCCGTCATCGTCGAGACCGTTCAAGGAGAGGGCGGCGTGAACGTCGCGCGCGCCGAGTGGCTGCGCGGCCTCGCCGACCTCTGCAAGCGCCAGGACATGCTCCTCATCGTCGACGACGTCCAGATGGGTTGTGGTCGTACCGGCGAGTTCTTCTCGTTCGAGGAATCAGGCATCGTCCCGGACATCGTCACGCTGTCGAAGTCGATCGGCGGATACGGACTGCCGATGGCGCTCACCCTGATCCGCCCCGAGCTCGACGTGTGGGAGCCCGGTGAGCACAACGGAACGTTCCGCGGAAACAACCCGGCGTTCGTCACGGCGAAGGCCGCGATCGATCACTACTGGTCGGACGACAAGCTGACCATCGCCACCAAGGCGAAGGGCATCGCGATCTCCGAGCACTTCGACGACCTGTGCGAGCGCTTCGACGGCATCAGCCATCGCGGACGCGGCATGGTTCAGGGGCTTGTCTTCGCAGACGCACCGAAGGCGGATGAAGTGTGCGCCAAGGCATTCGAACGCGGACTGCTCGCCGAGACGTCCGGCCCGTCCAGTGAGGTCGTCAAGCTGCTTCCCGCTTTGACGATCACCGACGCCGAGCTCAGCGAAGGCCTCACCATCCTGTCCGCCGCAGTCGAGGAGGTGCTCGGATGATCGTCCGCACCACCGCTGAGATCACCGGCACCGACCGCGAAGTCGCCGACCCGAAGGGCAACTGGGTCTCCAAGCGCATCGTCCTCGGCGGCGACATGGTCGGGTTCTCATTCCACGAGACGACCATCAAAGCCGGGTCGATCAACGAGTTCCATTACGCGAACCACGTCGAGGCCGTCTGGCTCATCGAGGGGTCGGGCACCCTGCTCGACCGGGAGACCGGCGAGACGTACCCGCTCGGCCCCGGCAGCATGTATCTCTTGAACGGCAACGAACGGCACACCGTGTCGGTTGACGAGCAGATGAGGATGCTGTGCGTGTTCAACCCGCCCGTCGTGGGCACCGAGGTGCACGACGAGAACGGGGTCTACCCGCTCGTCGAGGTGCCCGCCCCTGCACCCGAGGGTGAGCTCGCCGGGCGCCACCGCGCCTGACGACGCTTCGACTCGACAGGGTCAAGCGGGAACAAGATCGTCCGCGTGGATGATCGGACGTTGAAGGTCACCGGGCAACGCGCCCGTCGACCGTCCGATCATCCGCGCGACGTCGTCTGCGTCGTACGCCACGACTCCCCGACCTCGGACAGCACCGGCGAGGTCGACCAGATCAACGACGTCCCCGCTGGAGAAGTTGCCGTGCGCCTCGGTGACACCGGCGGCCAGAAGAGAACGTCGTCGCAGGCAGACAGCTTGAACGGCGCCGTCGTCGAGCACCAGCCGGCCATGCGACTCCGCCGCGTGACGCACCCAGAAGCGTCGTGCGGAAAGGCGTTCGGGCCGTGCGGCGAACACTGTTCCGACGGATGCGTCGCGAAGCGCTCCCGCCGCGTCGGCAGCCGACGCGAGCAGCACGGGAACACCCGAGTCGGACGCCAGACGTGCGGCCGCCAGCTTCGAGGCCATGCCGCCGGTGCCGAGGGCGCCACCCGACCCGGCGATCACTCCGTCGAGGTCGTCGGGACCGTCCACCTGCTCTATGAGACGCGCGGGGAGGCCGTCAGGCCCCGGCTTCCGGGGGTCCCCCGTGTACAGACCGTCGACGTCGGACAGCAGCACAAGCGCGTCCGCGGACACCAGATGTGCGACGAGAGCCGCGAGGCGATCGTTGTCACCGAAGCGGATCTCGTTGGTGGCGACGGTGTCGTTCTCGTTCACCACCGCCACGGCATGCAGCGACCGCAGACGATCGAGCGTGCGCTGAGCGTTTGCATGGTGCGCGCGGTTCGATATGTCGTCCGCAGTGAGTAGAACCTGCCCCACCACGCGTTCGTATCGTGCGAACGAAGTCCCCCAAGCGTGCGCCAGTGCGAGCTGTCCAACGCTGGCAGCTGCTTGTTTGGTCGCGAGATCGGTGGGCCGTTTGCGCAGGCCGAGCGGCGCGATTCCGGCCCCGATTGCGCCGGACGACACCACGATCACGTCGGATCCCGCGCGCATTCGTGCTTCGAGGGCGTCGACGAGGACGTCGAGACGACCGCGGTCGAGGCCGCTCTCGAGGTCGGTCAGCGCCGACGACCCGATCTTGACGACGATGCTCCGGGCCGCGGCGATCCCGGCCCGAACGTCACTCATCGTCGAGGTCGTCGGACTCCCAGCCGAGAGCCTGCTCGCTGTCGGCGTCCGAGTGCTCACGGCGAGCCTTCCTGGCGACCTTGCGTTCGGCGGCGCCGACGCGATCGTTCCGCTCGAGCCGGATGTCGGTGCCGCGGCCGGTGATCGGCACTGCGTCGCCGGTCGGCGTGGTCGGCTCCCAGTCGAACGTCATACCGGCGATCGTGACCGCCGCCCCCGGCTTGGCACCACGCTTGACGAGCGCAGCTTCCACTCCGAGGCGGTTGAGCCGGTCCGCGAGGTAGCCGACGGCCTCGTCGTTCTCGAACTGTGTCTGGATGATCCACCGTTCCGGACGCGCGCCGCGGACGATGAAGCCGCCCTCGATCGACGGATCGGCTTCGATGGTGAACTCGCCCTGATCGACGGCCTTGGGCCTGATGATCGCGCGACGGGCGACGGGCTTGGCGTTCTTGGCCCGGTACTCCGACACCATCTCGGCCAGTGCAAATGTCAGCTCAGACAGCCCCTGGTGTGCAACTGCCGAGATGCGGTAGACGGGCCAGCCGCGCTCGGCGATGTCGGCTTCGACGAGGTCGGCGAGTTCGGCCGCCTCGGGGATGTCGACCTTGTTCAGGACGACGATGCGGGGCCGGCTCGCCAGGTCGCCGAGCGAGTGGTCGGCGTCCAAGGCGGGGCGGTATGCTGCGAGCTCGGCTTCGAGCGCGTCGATGTCCGAGAGCGGGTCGCGCCCCGGGTCGAGGGTCGCACAGTCGACGACGTGCGCCAGGACGGCACAGCGCTCGAGGTGCCGGAGGAACTCCAGGCCCAGTCCGCGGCCCTCCGACGCTCCGGGAATGAGACCGGGGACGTCGGCGACGGTGAACACGTCGGCGCCCGCGGTGACGACTCCGAGGTTCGGCGTGAGCGTGGTGAACGGGTAGTCGGCGATCTTCGGCTTCGCTGCGGACAGCACTGAGACCAGCGACGACTTTCCGGCCGACGGGAAGCCGACGAGACCGACGTCGGCCACCGACTTCAGTTCGAGGATGAGTTCGCGTTCCTCGCCGGGCTCGCCCAAGAGGGCGAAACCTGGCGCCTTGCGCGCCTTCGAGGCCAGCGCCGCGTTGCCCAGGCCGCCGCGACCGCCTTGCGCGGCGACGAACTCGGTGCCCTCCCCGACCATGTCGGCGAGGATGTTTCCCTTGTCGTCGAGCACAACGGTGCCGTCAGGGACCGGAAGCACGAGTTCGTCGCCGTTGGCGCCGCTGCGGTTGTCTCCGTGACCGGGTCGTCCGTTGGTGCCGCGCGCGTGCGGTCGGAAGTGGAAGTCGAGGAGCGTGTGGACCTGAGGATCGACGACGAGGCGGACGTCACCGCCGTTGCCACCGTTGCCGCCGTCGGGACCACCGAGCGGCTTGAACTTCTCACGGTGCACAGACGAACATCCGTGTCCGCCGTTGCCTGCTACCACGTCGATTTTGACGCGGTCGACGAAACGCGACACGTTCGTCTCCTTCCTCACCGAATGACACAAGGCGGGTCAGGGTTCTGTAGTGACCCCGACCCGCCCTGTGTAGAGCTTGTTACCAGAACACCTGGTGTCAGACCGAGGCCGACTCCGGGACGATGTTCACGGTCTTGCGGCCGCGCTTGGTGCCGAACTGCACGGCGCCTGCCTCGAGAGCGAACAGCGTGTCGTCGCCACCGCGACCGACGTTGACGCCCGGGTGGAACTTGGTGCCGCGCTGACGGATCAGGATCTCGCCCGCGCTGACCTGCTGGCCGCCGAAGCGCTTCACACCGAGTCGCTGGGCATTCGAATCGCGACCGTTGCGCGAGCTGGATGCACCCTTCTTATGTGCCATGGTTCATTCCTCCTGAAAGAAAAGTGCGTTGCTTACTTGATACCGGTGACCTTGAGGACCGTCAGGTTCTGACGGTGACCCTGGCGCTTGTGGTAGCCGGTCTTGTTCTTGAACTTGTGGATGCGGATCTTCGGACCCTTGACGTGCTCGAGGATCTCGGCTGCGACCGACACCTTGGCGAGCTTGTCCGCATCGGTGGTGAGGTTCGCACCATCGACGACCAGCGCCACCGGCAGATCAACGCTGCTGCCCTGAGCGGCGTCGATCTTCTCAACCTTCACAATGTCGCCTTCGGCGACCTTGTACTGCTTACCGCCGGTCTTGACGATCGCGTACGTAGCCATTCCCGCTGTCCTCTAACTTGTCTCATCGGGCCGAAGTCGCAGGCCATTCCTGCGCTCCAGCGAATCTGTGGTGCTGCACACTCCGGGGATCCGTCCTCGGAGCATTTCCTCTCCAGCGCAGGCGTCAGCGCGCGTCTGGGGGATGCGACCTGTCAAGGTTACGGTAGCGCTCCCTATCAGGTCAAACTCATCTCGCCGGCGTGTCAGTCGCCGCCCGGCGGAGGCCCCGCCGCACGTCGACCGGTACGCCTGCGCGGGGTCCGGGTGACCGACACGACCGGCTCGGAAGCCTGGGGGGCGACGGTGGTGACCGGCGGTTCCGCACTTCCAACGGTGATCGCTTCCGGGGCGACCGCGGTGGGCGCCGACGGACGGCGGACCGCCCGACGACGTCGTCGGACCACTCCGGCGGCCGGGGCCGCGTCGGCGACAGGCGCCGGCTCGGCGACCGGGGCCACTGCATCGGGTACGTCCACGGCGACCGGCGCGACAGCAGCAACCTCAACCGCGGCGTCGGCCGTCTCTACGACCGCTACGGGCGCGACCTCCACCGGATGGTCGGCGACTGCGTGATCGTCGCTGTGATCGTGACCGTGTTCGTCGTCGTGGTGAGCCATGGTCCGGAACAGCGGGTGCTCCGCGGCGGGCTTGTGCGGCGCCTTGGGCTGCTGGACCGATGGGGCCGCCTCGGGCTTCGTCTCCGGAGCGGCCTCGGCGCGTCCCTTCTTACGACGCGTCCGTCGGCTGCTCGAATCCCCGCGCGAAGCGTCGTCGGACGACGCCGGACGGACCTCGACAGGATTGGCGTGGACGATCACTCCCCGACCTGCACACGCGGTGCACGTGGTCGAGAAGGCTTCGAGCAAGCCGGTGCCGAGACGCTTGCGTGTCATCTGCACAAGTCCTAGCGACGTCACTTCGGACACCTGGTGACGTGTGCGGTCACGGGCCAGCGCCTCGGTGAGGCGACGCAGCACAAGATCGCGGTTCGACTCGAGGACCATGTCGATGAAGTCGACGATGATCATGCCGCCGATGTCACGCAGACGCATCTGCCGGACGATCTCCTCCGCGGCTTCCAGGTTGTTCCTGGTGACCGTCTCCTCGAGATTGCCGCCCGAACCGGTGAACTTGCCGGTGTTGACGTCGACGACGGTCATCGCCTCGGTGTGCTCGATGATCAGCGTGCCGCCAGAAGGCAGCCACACCTTCCGGTCGAGTGCCTTCGCGAGCTGCTCGTCGATGCGGTGCACGGCGAACGAGTCGGGAGCGTCCGCGTGCGCCTTGGCGAACTCCTCGACCCGCTCGGACAGGTCGGAGGCGACGTCGTTGACATACCCGGAGACCAGTTTCCACGCCTTGTCGCCTTCGACGACGAGCTTGCTGAAATCCTCGTTGAACAGGTCGCGGACCACGCGGACCAGCAGGTCGGGCTCTTCGTACAGCGCACGCGGAGTTCCGGACGCTTTCTCCGAATGCTCAGCGGCGGCGGCTTCGATGCCCTTCCACTGCGATTCCAGTCGTGCGACGTCGGCCGCGAGCTCCTCTGCGCTGACACCCTCCGACGCGGTGCGGATGATGACGCCCGCCTCGTCCGGCACGAGCTTGGAGAGGATCTGCTTGAGACGCTTGCGCTCGGTGTCGGGCAGCTTCCGGCTGATGCCGGTCGACGTCCCGCCGGGCACGTACACCAGGTAACGGCCGGCCAGCGAGATCTGTGTCGTCAGGCGAGCGCCCTTGTGTCCGATCGGGTCCTTGCTGACCTGGACCAGTACGTAGTCGCCGGGCTTGAGGGCCTGCTCGATCTTGCGTGATCGACCGTCGAGGCCCGCAGCCTCCCAGTTGACCTCGCCCGCGTACAGGACGCCGTTGCGGCCTCGGCCGATGTCGACGAACGCAGCCTCCATGCCGGGCAGCACGTTCTGGACGCGGCCAAGGTAGATGTTGCCGACCATCGACTGTGACGTCTCGGTGGTCACGAAGTGCTCAACCAGGACTCCGTCTTCGAGAACGGCGACCTGCGTGTAGTCCTCGGTGGTCGCGTTGGCGCCGCGCTCGCGGATCACCATGACTCGCTCCACCGACTCACGGCGGGCCAGGAATTCCGACTCGGTCAGAATCGGCGGACGACGACGTCCCGCGTCCCGTCCGTCACGTCGACGCTGGCGCTTGGCCTCCAGCCGAGTGGATCCGGAGATGCCCTGGACTTCGTCGCGCACTCTCTTGGTGCGGGGCTCGCGTTCGTGGACGACGGTGTTCGGCGGATCGTCGGACGACGTCGCCTCCTCGCCTTCACCGGCTCCACGACGGCGACGACGGCGACGCCGACGCTTGCTGGTGGGCGTCGCGTCATCGGAGGCGTCGTCGCCGGAGTCGGTGTCGGAGGTCTCCGTGTCGTCGGACGAGTCCTCGGACTCCGGCGCCGTGTCTCCGGGAGCGGCGTCAGGTGCGGCCTGCTCCTCGTCGCCTGCACTGCCGGTGTCGGCGGCCTCGGTGATGTCGTTCTGCTCGTCGGCGGGCTGGTCGCCGCGTCCACGGCCGCGACCGCGGCGTCCACGACGACGGCGGCGCGACCGCGACTCGTTCTCTGCAGAGTCTTCCGCATCGGCGTCCGAGTCCGCTTCGGCGTTGGTGGTGTCGTCGGCGGACTCGTCGGCCACCTGCGCATCGCCGGTCGAGGCGTCGGCGACTGCCGACGCGTCGGCACCCTCCGGTCCGTCGATCGGCGCCTGCTCGGAGATCTCGACGGCAGGCGCATCGGCGGTGTCGTCGGAGTCTGCCGTCTTGGCCTTCTTGCCTGACTTCTTGGCGCTCTTCTTCTTGGCAGGCGCGGCCTCGCCGTCGTCCGCCTTCTTCGCGGACTTGCGGGCGGATTTCTTGCCGTCGGCCTTCTTGTCGTCGGCGTTCTTGTCGTCGGCGTTCTTGTCCTCGGGCTTCTTGTCCTCGGTCTTCTTGTCCTCAGATGTCTCATCCGAGGTCGACTCGGCGGCGGGACGCTCGTCGGTCACAGGCTCGGCGTCGGGCTTCGTGGTCTTCCGGGCGGCGGCCTTACGCGCCGCGGCCTTCTTGGCGGGCTTGCCGCCTGCCGGAGTGTCCGCCGACAAGAAGAGAGGCGCTCCCGCGTCGCCCGCAGCGGCAGGCGCCTGCGGCTCCACGACCTCAACCGCCGAGAACAGCGACGTCGAGGGTTCCGCTGCCGCGGCTGCGGCGTCGTCGGTGGAAGCGTCGGGCGCGGTGGCGCCAAGACGCTGTGCGACGGCGTATGCGTCGTCGCGTGAAATGGACGACTGCGCGGTGCGCGCCGTCACCCCCAACTCACCAAGGTGCGCAAGCACGTCCCGGCTGGTGGATTCCAGCATCCGGGCGAGTGCGTGCACGCGGAGTCGAAGGGGAAAATGTTCCGCCGTGAAATCCGCCTTGTCGGCGTTCACCGGCGACCCGTTGTCGGTCACGTGGTCTCCTCGAGACCCCCGGGCGCGTCGGGCGTGTGAACTTCTCACGACGCGGCCACGCGAGGGCCTTCCCAATGTGTGCCGGTCGAAGCGACCGGGTGTTGTGTGGTCTTCGCGTCGTTCTCGACGCCTTGCTGTGGCGGTTCGTCCGCCGAGCCCTCGGCGTCAAAGTGTGACGCCGTGAACTACAACAAGTATCCCACACGTGCCGGGAAGAACCCGCACAGCCTGGAAAAGTGCCCCGCGCGCCGCGGCGCGAGGGTGTCGGATCAGGAGTTGAGCGACGGGAACCAGAGGGCGATCTCACGAGCGGCGGACTCGGGCGAGTCGGAGCCGTGAACCAGGTTGAACTGGGTCTCGAGGCCGAAGTCACCGCGGATCGTGCCGGGTGTGGCCTTCTCGACGGGATCGGTGCCGCCCGCGAGCTGACGGAACGCGGCGATGGCGCGCGGGCCTTCCACGACGAGTGCGACCACGGGGCCGGAGGTGATGAATTCGAGCAGCGAACCGAAGAACGGGCGTTCGGCGTGCTCGGCGTAGTGCTCACTGGCGATCTCGGTGGTGACGGTGCGCAGTTCGAGCGCGGCCAGCGTCAGGCCTTTGCGTTCGATGCGGGAGATCACTTCACCGATGACACCGCGCTGCACGCCGTCGGGCTTGATGAGGACGAGAGTCTGTTCAGTCACCAGGACACTGTAACGACCGGTGGCCTCATACGCCGCGTCAGCTGGGGCAGTACTCGGGCTCGATGGCGAAGAATCCATAGCTGAACAGGCCCGACTTGGAGTGCGGCGTGACGATGATCTGAACGCAGGCGCCCGGCTTCGCCATCGCGGCATCGAGCTCGGCGTCGATGATCTTGCCCATCGCACTGTTCGCCTGCCGGAACGCAGGCGGCACCGGAAGATTCCGGATGAGCGCACCCGGCTGGCGATCGTCCATCCACTTGGTCGCACCGCGCGTCGCGATGTACCCGAAGGAGCCCTCGGGCACCGGCATCGGCAGGCCTGGCTTCACCATCGACGGGTCGAAGCCCTCCGACGACGGCGTGGTCGTCGACGGAAGAGTCGACGACGGCGCCGCGTGCGCGAGCGGTGCGATGAACAGCGGAACCGCAACCGCAGCGATCAGCGCGGACACGAGATGAGACGAGCGCATGCAATCCTTCCGGTCGATCTCGGAGTGATCGACGCTACTGCTGTGAAGTGTAACGGACGGATTCGCTCGATCGGACTACGCGCGTTGGCTGGGCAGGAGTCCCCGTTCGATGCGCAGTGCGACGTCGCGACGGATGTACGCGATGTACACCCAGACGCAGAGGAAGATCACTCCGATCACAGCGATCGACCAGTGAAACAACCCGCCTGCGATGAGGAGCAGTTGGAGCACGAGGATCGCGGGCAGCGCCCATGACCGCGCGCACATGCCGGACATCAGGACGTGAGCGAGCGTCATCGCACCGAGATACAGGCCTGATCCCCAGCCGAGACCACCGCCGATCTTGGCGATGATCGGGAAGGCCAACAGGACCACGATCACTTCGAGGATCAGCGTTCCGGCCATCACACCGCGGAATCCCTTCCACGGATCGGTGGCGGGCGGGTTGACCGCCGGAGTGTTCTCGTCGGTCATGACGGGTCCTTCGCAAACAGTGTGCGACCGGCGCCTGCGGTGACGACCGATCCGGTGATGATGACGCCCGCACCGGACACAGTCCCGGTCTCGCCGTCTTCGGCGAGGGCGATGGCCGCCTCGACGGCGTCGGGCAGGAAAGGCTCCACACTCACGCGCTCGTCACCGAAGATCGGCAGCGCGAGGTCGTAGAGCGAGTCCGTGTCGAGCGCCCGGGGCGAGCCGTTGTTCGTGAGGACGACGGCGTCGAGCACGGGCTCGAGCTCCGTCAGCAGCCCTCGCGCATCCTTGTCGCCGAGCACGCCGATCACCCCGATCAGGCGACGGAAGTCGAACTCCGACACCAACGCCTGGGCCAGCGCGCGTGCACCGTGTGGGTTGTGCGCGGCGTCGACGAAGACGCTCGGCGCATTCCTCAGCCGTTCCAGGCGTCCGGGAGTCCGAACCTCGGCGAATGCTTCGCGGACGGTGTCGACGTCGAGCTGACGGTCGGCTCCGGCACCGAAGAACGCCTCGACTGCGGCGAGCGCGAGGGCCGCGTTCTGCGCCTGGTGAGCGCCGTGCAGCGGAAGGAACACGTCGTCGTACACGCCGCCGAGTCCTTGGATCCGCAGCAGTTGCCCACCGACGGCGGTCGCCGAGTCGAGGACTGCGAACTCGGAGTTCTGACGCGCGACGATGGTCCCGGCCTCCACACTCGCCCGCAGCAGCACGTCGGCCACCTCAGGCTCCTGCGGGCCGATGACGGTCACCGGATCGCTCGGGACCACGGCGTCGGTGGGGCCGGGTTTGATGATGCCCGCCTTCTCCCCTGCGATCGCCGTGAGCGTGTCACCGAGGTAGTCGGCGTGGTCCATCGCGATCGGAGTGATCACCGCGACCTTGGAGTCGATCACGTTGGTCGCGTCCCAGCGTCCACCCATGCCCGTCTCGACGACGGCCACCTCGATCGGAGCCTCCGCGAACGCGGCGTACGCCATCGCGGTGAGGACTTCGAACTTGCTCATGCGCGGGCCGCCCTGCGCGGTCGACGAGTCGTCGACCATCGTGATGAACGGCTCCAGCTCCCGGTACGTGTCCACGTAGAGCCGTGGCGAGATCGGGGTGCCGTCGATCGCGATCCGCTCGGTCACCAGTTGCAGGTGAGGGCTGGTGATCCGACCGGTACGGCGGTGAAACGCCTGCAACAGAGAGTCGATCATCCGCGTGACCGACGTCTTCCCGTTGGTTCCCGCGATGTGAATCGCCGGGTAGGCGTGCTGAGGGTTCCCCAGCAGTTCGAGCAGCAGGTTGATCCGTGTCAGCGACGGCTCGATCTTGGTCTCGGGCCAGCGGGTGTCGAGTTCGGCCTCTACCGCCGCGAGTTCGGCGAGGTCCTCCGGGCTGGGAGCCATCAGGCGCCCAGCGCCTCGAGCTTGGCCTTCAGACGGGCGATGTCCTCCTGTGCGAGGGCCTGGCGAGCCTTGATCTTGTCGACGACGGCGTCGGGGGCCTTGGACAGGAACTGCTCGTTGCCGAGCTTCCCGGTGGTGCCCGCGAGTTCCTTCTCGGCGGCGGCGAGGTCCTTTGCCGCACGCTTGCGCTCGGCTTCGACGTCGACGGTCCCGGAGGTGTCGATCGCGACGGTCGCGGTGCCGCCCGAGAGGCGGACTTCAATGGTCGCGGTCGCCGCGAAGTCGTCACCCGCGGCCTCGAGGCGCGCGAGCGAGTCGAGCTGGCCGCGCAGAGTCGCCAATCCGAGTGCTTCGAGGCCCTCGACGGTGGCGGCGACTCGCTGTCCGGGACCCAGACCCTGGTCGCTGCGGAAACGTCGGACCTCGGTGATGAGCTTCTGGAGGTCGTCGATCTGCTGGGCCGCGGTCGGGTCCGCGGGTGCGCCCGAGGGTGTGGGCCACTCGGCGATCACGACGGACTCGCCGCCGGTCAGGGTGGTCCAGAGGACTTCGGTGACGAAGGGCATCACCGGGTGCAGCGCGCGAAGCAGCTTGTCGAGAATGGTTCCGAGGACAAGCGCGGTGGCGTCGGCGCGGGCGCCGCCCTCGGCGACCTGGACCTTCGACAGCTCGAGGTACCAGTCGCAGACCTCGTCCCACGCGAAGTGGTACAGCGCCTCGCAGGCCTTCGAGAACTCATACGTCTCGAAGCCGGTGTCGACGTCGGTCAGCACCTGGTCGAGTCGGCCGAGGATCCAGCGGTCGGCGACGGTCAGTTCGTCGGCGGCGGGGAGATCCCCGAGGCGATCGCCGGGAGCGGAGCGAGCGGGATCAGGTACCACGGCACCGTTCATCATGGCGAACTTGGTGGCGTTGAACAGCTTGGTCGCGAAATTGCGAGAGCTCTGCGCGTGCGATTCGCCGACCGAGATGTCGCTTCCGGGGTTGGCTCCGCGAGCGAGGGTGAAGCGCAGCGCGTCGGCTCCGAAGCGGTCGACCCAGTCGAGTGGGTCGATGCCGTTGCCCTTCGACTTGCTCATCTTCTGACCGCGTTCGTCACGGACGAGACCGTGGAGGAAGACGTCGCGGAACGGAACCGTCGCAGGCCGCCCCGGTAGGCCGCCGAGGTCGAGGTTCGAGACGTAGGTTCCGAACATCATCATGCGGGCGACCCAGAAGAACAGGATGTCGTAGCCTGTGACCAGCACCGATGTCGGGTAGAACTTGTCGAGATCGGCGGTCTGCTCCGGCCAGCCCATCGTCGAGAACGGCCACAGTCCGGAGCTGAACCAGGTGTCGAGGACGTCGGGGTCCTGCTCCCAGCCCTCGGGCGCGGTCTCGTCGGGGCCGAAGCACTCGACTTCGCCGTCCGGGCCGTACCAGATCGGGATTCGGTGGCCCCACCAGAGCTGACGCGAGATGGTCCAGTCGTGCATGTCGTCGACCCAGTCGAACCAGCGCGGTTCCTGGCTCTTCGGGTGGATCACGGTGTCGCCGTCGCGGACGGCGTCGCCTGCTGCCTTGGCGAGCGACGACACGTCGACCCACCACTGCATCGACAGTCGCGGCTCGATCGGCTCGCCCGCCCGCTCGGAGTGGCCGACGCTGTGCGAGTACGGGCGCACCTCCTTGACGATGCGTCCCTGCTCGGCGAGCGCCTCACGCACTGCCACGCGCGCCGCGAAGCGGTCGAGTCCGTCGAACTGGGTTCCGGTGCCCTCGATGACCGCGGTGGAGTCCATGATCGTGATCATCGGCAAGTTGTGCCGCTGGCCGATCGCGAAGTCGTTCGGGTCGTGGGCAGGCGTGATCTTGACTGCGCCCGAGCCGAATTCGGGATCGACGTAGTCGTCAGCGATCACCGGGATCTTGCGGTCGAGGAACGGGTGATCGAGTTCGACACCGATCAGTGCCTTGTAGCGCTCGTCGTCGGGGTGAACGGCGATCGCGGTGTCGCCGAGCATGGTCTCCATACGGGTCGTGGCAACGACGATGTGAGGCTGCGCGTCGTCGAGCGATCCGTAGCGGAACGAGACGAGCTCACCGTCGACATCCTTGTACTTGACCTCGATGTCGGAGATGGCGGTCTGCTGGGCGGGCGACCAGTTGACCAGACGCTCGGCCCGGTAGATCAGACCGTCGTCGTAGAGCTTCTTGAAGATCGTCTGGACGGCACGGGACAGGCCCTCGTCCATGGTGAACCGGTCGCGGTTCCAGTCGACGCCCTCACCGAGACGACGCATCTGGCTCTGAATCGTGCCGCCCGATTCGGCCTTCCACTTCCAGACACGCTCGACGAAGGCCTCGCGTCCGAGCTCCTGGCGGGAGGTGCCCTCAGCGGCGAGCTGCTTCTCGACGATGGTCTGCGTCGCGATGCCCGCATGATCCATGCCGGGCAGCCACAGCACCTCGAACCCCTGCATGCGCTTACGGCGTGTCAGGGTGTCCATGAGGGTGTGGTCGAGCGCGTGCCCCATGTGCAGCGAGCCGGTCACGTTCGGCGGAGGCAGGACGATCGAGTAGCCGGGCTTGTCGCTTGACGCGTCAGCTTCGAAGTATCCGGCGTCTACCCACCGCTCGTACAGGCCCGCTTCATGCTCGGAGGGGTCCCACGACTTGGGGAGGCCGGCGCTCTGATCGGAGTTCGTCACGTCTCGATTCTAGAAGCGGCACTGCTTGTGGGACGAACCGGCCCAGTCAGGCTCCCACTCGGAGTCGGTGCAGGTCTTCGGGGGCGTCGACGTTGGTGAGCCAGTTCGGGTCGCTGACACCGACGCGGCGCGTGCTGATCGCGTCCAGCGCCGCGAGCATCCGCAGTTCGCCTGCGTCGACGAGGGCGGCCAACGCGTCGGCGGCGCCCGTCCGGTAAACGCCCGCCATCGGGTGGTCGCGCTGGGCGTCGTGGGCGATCACCGCATCGGTCGACGGCGTGAGTCCGGCGAGCAGTTCGTCGACGAGCTCGGCCTTCACCAGCGGCATGTCCGTTGCGCACACGAACGCGACGTCGGCGCCTGCCGCCGCCGCCGCTCGCAGTGCCGCGACGAGCCCGCCGAGCGGTCCGCTGCCCTCCTGCTCGTCGGTGACCCACTGCAGGTCCGATTCGGCCGACAGTTCGCGATACGCCTGCGACGTCTCCGGAGCCGCGACCAGGACGGGCGTGCACCGC
Organism: Gordonia sp. PDNC005; assembly: GCF_016919385.1. NCBI lineage: Bacteria > Bacillati > Actinomycetota > Actinomycetes > Mycobacteriales > Gordoniaceae > Gordonia > Gordonia sp. PDNC005. Next base: position 1,288,897 of record NZ_CP070351.1, on the reverse strand, counting down.
TCCCCGATCGCCTCCGCGATCCGAGTGAGCATCGTGGCTCCCTCGAACTCGAGTGCTGCTTTGTCCTGCCCCATGCGCCGCGACCGTCCCCCAGCGAGAACGATTCCGGCAACTGTGTTGTGCGTCATACCGACCACCGTAGCGGCGACGCAACCGTCTCGCCGCCGCTTGACGTTTCGGATGCCGCGTCTCCTCCCGCCGAGCGGCGGCGATTGGCGGGAGCGGGCGCCTGCCGCGCCGGCGGACCTGTGGACAACGGAGGTGACGGATTCGACGATCCAGGTTTCAATTCGGGCATGTGGCCGACTGACAAACACGGGATCATCCACCGTTCAGCACTGCTCGACATCGGGGTCACTGACGCCGAGGTCAAACGTGCTTTGCGATCAGGCGAGATCGTAGCTCTGGACAGGGGCTTCTACCTGCCTGTTGCGCGGCTGCCGACCTACGACGTGGACGACGCCGTCTACCGATACAAGGTCATGGCAGCGGCGTCCCACCAATCAATGGCGCTCACGCACGAATCGGCGGCCGCCATCCACGCACTCGCGACCCTCAAACCGGACCGCTCCGTCGTCCACTTCGGAACAGACCGGTCAAGCGGCGGACGTCGAATGCCCAGCCGCCACATCCACACCGGAGTCCCCCACGACGCCCTCGTCGTTGTCGGCGGTATCGCGGTCACGTCGATCGCCCGAACTGCTGTGGACATTGCCGCGTGCACCGACCTCGCTCGCGCCCTTGCCGTGATGGACAGCGCTCTTCGCCTCGGGGTGACTCTTGAGGAGCTGCGTGCTGAGGCGTCTCGCCACCGCATTCGCGGAGCGGCCGTCGTCGATGCGGCGTTGCGGCATGCCGACGGACGATCAGCAAACCCGGGCGAATCCTGGGGCCGCGCTCAGATGATCGAAGCCGGCCTTCCCGTCCCCGACCTGCAGTCTGAGTTCGAACTCGGCGACGGGTCGTCCGCGTTCACCGACTACGACTGGGCTCGACGTCTGATCGCGGAGTTCGACGGTCTCCGGAAGTACGGTCGAGACTTACGCCCGGGCGAGAGCATCGAGGACGCCGTCGTGCGCGAGAAGGTCCGGGAGGATCGCCTCCGCGACCTGGGATGCGATGTGGTCCGATTCGTTTGGGCCGATCTCGAGAACCGTCGGATGGTCCCCCGGGTGACGCAGAAACTCCGGCGCCACGGACTCCTTTAGCCAATACGCAGCAAGCGTTGGTTCCCGCTAATTGTCTGACAATTAGCGGGAACCAACGCCTGCTGCGTGAAGGTTAGGGCCTGTCGGTCCGTCGGCCTTAGGCCGACTTCTCCTTCGGGCCTTCGTCCTTGCGTGGGACGACGGTCGGGAGGACGTTGTCGCGGACGGTCTCGCCAGTGACGACAACCTTGGCGACGTCGTCGCGGCTCGGGATGTCGTACATGACGGGGAGCAGGACTTCCTCCATGATCGCGCGGAGACCACGAGCGCCGGTGCCACGGTGGATCGCCTGATCGGCGATCGCCTCCAGAGCGTCCTGGCTGAACTCGAGCTCCACGTTGTCCATGTCGAACAACCTCGCGTACTGCTTGACCAGCGCATTCTTCGGCTCAGACAAGATGGAGACAAGCGCCTCCTTGTCGAGATTCCGAACAGACGCGATCATCGGGAGACGTCCGATGAACTCGGGAATCAGACCGAACTTGATCAGATCCTCGGGCATCACCTCGGCGAAATGATCAGTCGTGTCGACATCACGCTTGCTGGCGACCTCGTTGCCGAAGCCGATGCCGCGCTTGCCGACTCGCTCGGCCACGACCTTCTCCAGACCGGCGAAGGCGCCGGCCACGATGAACAAGACGTTCGTCGTGTCGAGCTGGATGAACTCCTGGTGCGGGTGCTTGCGTCCGCCCTGCGGCGGCACCGACGCCTGCGTGCCTTCGAGGATCTTCAACAGCGCCTGCTGCACACCCTCCCCCGACACGTCGCGCGTGATCGACGGGTTCTCGCTCTTACGCGCGATCTTGTCGACCTCGTCGATGTAGATGATCCCGGTCTCTGCACGCTTCACGTCGTAGTCTGCGGCCTGGATCAGCTTGAGCAGGATGTTCTCGACGTCCTCGCCCACATAGCCGGCCTCGGTGAGTGCAGTCGCGTCGGCGATGGCGAACGGCACGTTCAGCATCTTCGCGAGCGTCTGAGCGAGGTAGGTCTTACCGCAGCCCGTGGGACCGAGCATCAGGATGTTCGACTTCGCCAGCTCAACCGTCTCGACCGAGCCACGCTTGTCGCTCACCTTCTTCTCGCCTGCCTGGATGCGCTTGTAGTGGTTGTAGACGGCGACGGCGAGGGTCCGCTTGGCCGTGTCCTGACCCACCACATAGTTGTCCAAGAAGTCACGGATCTCCGCGGGCTTCGGAAGCTCGTCGAGCTTCACGTCGCTGGTCTCGGCCAGCTCCTCCTCGATGATCTCGTTGCACAGGTCGATGCACTCATCGCAGATGTAGACCCCGGGTCCTGCGATCAGCTTCTTGACCTGCTTCTGGCTCTTACCGCAGAACGAGCACTTGAGAAGGTCCCCGCCGTCTCCCATTCGCGCCATGTGGCCGCACCTTCTTTCTCGTGACGCGCGTCACCGTGAACGGTACTCGCGCTTGCGTGTGTTCGGACGAGGGAACACGGATTGCTAGCGGGCCGACTTCTTGCGGTAGTCGAAGACCTCGTCGATGATCCCGTACTCCTTGGCCTGGTCAGCGGTCAAGATGTTGTCACGATCGGTGTCCTTGCGGATCTTGTCGGTGTCCTGGCCGGTGTGGTGGCTGAGGATCTCGTCGAGGCGCTTACGGATGCGCTCGATCTCGGCCGCCTGGATCTCCAGGTCGGAGACCTGACCCTGGTAGGCGCCACCGGTACGGGGCTGGTGGATCAGGACGGTGGCGTTCGGCAGAGCCGCACGCTTGCCGGGGGTGCCACCCGCGAGCAGGATCGCGGCGGCCGAAGCGGCCTCGCCGAGGCAGACGGTGACGACGTCGCAGTGCACGTACTGCATCGTGTCGTAGATCGCGAGCATGTCCGGAACGCTGCCGCCGGGCGAGTTGATGTACATCGTGATGTCGCGATCGGGATCCTGGCTCTCCAGGACCAGCAACTGAGCCATCACGTCGTTGGCGACGGTCTGGTCGATCGGCGTGCCGACGAAGACGATGCGCTCTTCGAACAGCTTCGCGTACGGGTCGTACTGGCGCTGACCGTTCGGGGTGTTCTCGATGAACGACGGCAGGATGTAGCGGGCTTCGATGCTCTTCAGAGCGATCGCCGAGTCCGAGATGCCTGCGCGGACATCAGCGGGAAGATCGTTGTACATGGTTTCTCCGTAGCCGGTGAAGGGATGTGAGGGATGGAGGAGGCGCTCAGGCACCCGGACGCGAGATGGTGGTCACCACGTGGTCGACGAAGCCGTACTCCTTGGCCTCGGTCGCGGTGAACCAGTTGTCGCGGTCGGCGTCGGCCTCGATCTTCTCGAGCGGCTGACCGGTGAACTCGGCGTTGAGTCGGTTCATCTCCCGCTTGGTGGCGGCGAACTGCTCGGCCTGGATCGCGATGTCGGCCGCGGTGCCGCCGATGCCCGCCGACGGCTGGTGCATCATGATGCGCGCGTGCGGAAGTGCGTGACGCTTGCCCTTGGTGCCAGCGGCGAGCAGGAACTGGCCCATCGACGCGGCCATGCCCATCCCGTAGGTCGCGACATCGCACGGTGCGAGCTGCATCGTGTCGAAGATCGCCATGCCCGCCGTGACGCTGCCGCCGGGCGAGTTGATGTACAGGTTGATGTCCTTCTCCGGGTCCTCCGCGGCGAGCAGCAGGATCTGCGCGCAGAGGCGGTTGGCGATGTCGTCGTCCACCTGGGTGCCGAGGAAGATGATGCGCTCGCGGAGGAGTCGCTCGAAAACCGAATCAGTCAGGTTCAGGCCGGCGACGCCCGAGCTCATCGAAGGCGTGTGGAGAGTGCTCACTGGTTGTACCTATCTGTCGAGAAAGTGCGGCGTTGTCACCGAGGTTAATCACTTACGGGGTGCCGAATGTTCCGGTGACACCCCGGATTCGCTCACAGCAGAACACTGTGACGCCTCGTCCTGCGGGTTCATCTCTGGGAGAACACGACAGCCGGGACGGATACCGTCCCGGCTGTCGTGAAACCTCGTGAGCGAGGTGAAGAGAATCAGGCCTCTTCGTCGTCCTGGGCGTCCTCATCGGCTCCGCCGAAGAACGCCTTGGTGTCGATGGCCTCACCGTTGGTGTCGGTCACCGTCACGTCGCCGATGACCTCGGCGAGCGCCTTGTTGCGACGCACATCGGCATACAGGGCGCCGATCTGGTTCGCGTTCTGCAGCTGCTGGATGAACTCCTGCGGTGCGACGCCGTAGCGCTGGCTCTGCATGAGGATCTGCTGGGTCAGCTCGTCCTGGCCGACCTCGACCTCGGTCGCGTCCGCGATCGCGTCGAGCAGCAGCTGAGTGCGGACCGACTTCTCGGCGTCCGTACGGCTCTCGGCGTCCCACTCCTCGCGGGTCTTGCCCTGCGCCTCGAGGAAACGGTCGACCTGAGCGTCATCGTGCCCGAGTGCGTGGACCAGCTGGTGCTGGACGCCCTCGACCTCGTCGGCGACGACCTTCTCGGGCAACGGGAACTCGACGGTCTCGAGCAGCTGCTCGAGGACGGCGTCCCGGATCGCACCGGCCTGCTCGTACTTCTTCGACTCGCCTGCGCGCTCACGCAGACTCTCGCGCAGCTCGTCGACGGTGTCGAACTCGCTGGCGAGCTGTGCGAAGTCGTCGTCGACGGCGGGGAGCTCGCGCTCCTTGACCGAGTTGACGGTCACGGTGACCTCAGCCTCTTCGCCTGCGTGGTCGCCTGCAACGAGCTTGGTGGTGAACGTGTTCGTCTCGCCGGCCTTCAGGCCTTCGAGGGCTTCTTCCAGGCCGTCGACCAGATCGCCGCTGCCGACCTCGTGCGAGAGGCCCTCGGTGGTGGCCTCGTCGACGGTCTCACCGTTGACGGTGGCGATCAGATCGATCGACACGAAGTCACCCTTGGTCGCGCCGCGCTCCACACCGACGAGGGTGCCGAAGCGTGCGCGGAGGTTGTCCAGCTCGGTCTCGACGTCAGCGTCTGCGACCTCGATCGCGTCGACCTGCACGGCGATGGTCGAGTACTCCGGCAGCGTGATCTCCGGACGGATGTCGACCTCTGCGGTGAAGCGGACCGGCTGGCCGTCTTCGAGTTCTGCGACGTCGAGCTCCGGCTGGCTGATCGCCTTGACGTCAGCTTCGGCGATCGCCTGCGAGTACTTGTTCGGCAACGCGTCGTTGACGACCTGCTCGAGGATCGACTGGCGACCGACGCGGGCTTCGATCAGCTTCGCGGGGGCCTTGCCCGGACGAAAGCCGGGGATGCGGATCTGCTGCGCGAGCGACTTGTAGGCCCGGTCGAAGTCAGCGGAGAGCTCCTCGAACGGAACTTCGACACTCAGCTTGACTCGGGTCGGGCTCAGCTGCTCGACGGTGCTCTTCACGACTTCGATGCTCCTTATAGATCCGTACGTCACGTATTCGTCGGGATGACAGGATTTGAACCTGCGACCCTCCGCTCCCAAAGCGGATGCGCTACCAAGCTGCGCCACATCCCGTGGACGTCCCGCAGTGCGGACACGGCCAAACGCACATAGTACGGGCCGAGGGTGTCCCACCGCGAACCAGGGACCGGTTTTGTCCATCACCGATGCCCTGGGGTACTGTTTCACCGGTCGCAACGAGCGTGCGGCACGCGGGTGTAGCTCAATGGTAGAGCCCTAGTCTTCCAAACTAGCTACGCGGGTTCGATTCCCGTCACCCGCTCAGAACGTCGGCGACGTTATCCGGTTCGACACCGGATAACGTCGCCGAAGTCGTTTGTGGAGCTATTTGCACTCGACGACGATCTCGAACTTCTTCTCGAGCATCCCGGCCGTCGGGTTCTTCATGTCGGCGCCGACCGCGGTGCCGGTGATCGTGTACTTATCGCCGTCGACGGCGACTTCCGCTGATCCCGCTCCGGGCGCGACCGCCAGTGCACTATCCTCGACGACAACGGTGAGCGCATCGACCTTGGGCGGATTGCCCTCAGACATGACTACCGTGACCGCTTGTTGACTGCCTATCGCCCCGCTGGCCACGTTGATCTTTCCGTTCTGCTTCACACACGTGACGCTGCCGGCGTCCAGCCCGGGAAGATCGGCGCCTTCCACTTTGACGACAGCCGCAGCATTGTTCGTGCTGACGTCGTCGCTGCCCGAATCGCTCCCACAGCCGGCGACGAGGGCGCCTACTGCCAGTGCCGACACAGCGAATCCGATAGTGCGCTTCATGAGCTTCCTTTCATCGGGGGTGAAGGCGCCTCCCAGTCACCTGAGAGACGCCTGAGATGAAGGTTCTCACCCCGACCGCGACCAGGGGGCGTTACCGACTTTCTCGCCCGATTCCCACAACCCACACGATCACACCGACGACGAGGGCCCAGAACGCGGACCCGACCCCGGCGATGCTGATGCCCGACGCCGCGATCACAAACGTCAGGGTCGCCGGGAAGCGGCCGTCGACATCGGAGAGCGCGGCGGAGCAGGCACCCGCGAACGCTCCGAGGAGCGCGACTCCCGCAACTGCCTGGACCACTCCATCGGGGGCGGCGAGCACGATCGCGACCAGGCCCGCGGAGCCGAGGCCGAGGCCGAGGTACGTGATTCCGGTCGTGAGGCCTGCGACCCAGCGTCGTTCATGATCCGGATCGGCTTCCGGCGCCGCGGCGAGTGCGGCGCTGATCGCCGACAGGTTGACCGCGTGGCCCCCGAACGGCGCGGCGAGAATCGAACCGATTCCGGTCACCGCCATGGCAGGCCTCCATGGAACCGCGTAGTCGTATCCGGCCATCACTGCGACACCCGGAAGATTCTGGGCCGCCATCGTCACCAGATACAGGGGCAACGCGACCCCGGTGAGCGCACCGAGAGTGAACGACGGCGCGGTCAGGGTCAACGACGGGACCAGGTCGGCGACACCGGGCGCGGTGCCGTCCCGCGTCACCGACACGGCGATGACCACCAGTGCGGCCGCGAACGCCGCGGGCACGGCCCAGCGCGGCCGCAGTGTCAGAACCACGAGCCAGACGATCAGCACCGGCACCACCGCTGCCGGATCGTCGACCACACCGTGAAGCGGCTTCACGCACAGCGGGAGCAGCACACCCGCGAGCATCGCCTGGGCGATGGGTGTCGGAATCTTGGTGACCAGGTCGGCGAGCCGCGGCCACAGCCCTGTGACGACAAGAAGGACGCCACAGCACAGGAAGGCGCCCACCGCCGCAGACCATCCTCCGGCCACCGCTCCGGTGCTCACGAGCAGCGCCGCGCCCGGGGTCGACCATGCCGACGTGATCGGCATGCGGAAGCGCCAGGACAGCACGATTGTCGCCACACCCATCGCCACGCTCACCGCCAGGAGTCCAGACGCAGCCTCCGACGCGTCCGCACCCGCCGCGCGCAGACCGGCCAGGACGACCGCGAACGACGATGTGAAGCCCACGAGTGCACAGACCACGCCCGCACCGATCGGGACGGCGATGGGCACTGAAGTCTCGACATCGGAATGAGCCATAGACAGATCGTTCCACAAACGGAACGTTCTGTAAACGGAACATTGGCTAGGCTCTACGACATGAAGGAATCCGAAGTCGGCAGGCGACTCCGTGAACTGCGCGCCGCACGCGGCTTCAGCCTCTCCGAGCTCGCCCGCCGCGCCGAGGTCGGCAAGGCGACACTGTCGGAGATCGAGAGCGGCCGTCGCAATCCGACGATCGAGACGCTGTACGCGCTCTGCGCACCACTCGACGTCCCGCTGACGGCCCTGCTCGGCGAGTCACCGGGCGCCCACGGCGCCGCAGAAGGCGGAATGGTGACCGTGCTGCTGTCCACGAGGCGTCTACCTGCGTCAGCAGAACACCCCGAGGGCGCAACAGTGGAGGTGTTCCGCCTCGAGTTCCCCGCCGGCGCACGTCACGCCTCCCCCGCCCACGGGCTCGGGGTCCGCGAGCAGTTCTGTGTTGTCTCCGGCGTCGTACGCGCGGGCACCGTGAACGAGGCCACCGAGGTCCCCGCGGGGCGATGCCACGCGTGGACGAGCGATCGTGAACACGTGTTCGCCGCGGTGGACGGACCCGCCGAAGCCGTCGTGGTGATCACCAGCCCCGGCGGCATTCCGTATGATCGACGGTGATGTTACTGTGATCGGCTTCACTGGCGAATAACCCGCTAAACGGACTCGCAGCGTCTCCTGCGGCGTGTTATCGCTTGGCGAGGCTGCAACGGTTGTGTAACGATGACTCGTGAGCGTCCACGGGGGTGGCGTTTTTGTGACGACAAAACGAAGGTAGAAACGACGTGTTCAAGAAGAAGAGTGCGAGCCGCGCGGCTCGCCTGACCGCCATCGCTGTCAGCGTGGCGGCTCTGACCGCCGGCCTCCCCGCCGTCGCCGACGCAGCTCCGGTCACCGTGATCCCCGGCCTTCCGCCGGTGCAGCTGCCCGACCTCCCGAAGGTTCCGACCTTCCCGGGCGTGCCCCCGACTTCCAAGTCGAAGCCGAAGCCCAAGCCCACCACGCCGACCACTCCGGGTGTTCCCGCGATGCCGAACGTGAAGAGCGAGACCGGCTACGTCGCCCTCGCGGTCGACGGCGACCACCAGATCTACTGGTGGAAGAACGGCGAGTTCATCAAGAAGATGCCGATCTCGATGGGCACCGACAAGCACCCGACTCCTAACGGCGTGTACCACACCAAGGAGAAGTACCGCGACATGTACATGGACTCGTCCACGTACGGTGTCCCGATCGACTCGCCCGAGGGCTACCGCACGTACGTCGAGTACGCGACGCGCATGTCCTGGGACGGCATCTTCATTCATGCCGCACCGTGGTCGGTCGCACAGCAGGGCGTCTCGAACGCCAGTCACGGCTGCATCAACGTGAGCACTGAGAACGGCAAGTGGGTGTTCGACAACGTCGGACGCGGCACTCCGATCGTGGTTCGCGGCACCATCGGTGGTCAGTACACGGGCGACTAGTCCCGTAAACGTCGACAGGGCCTCTTCCGACTCGCAGTCGGTAGGGGCCCTGTCTCGTTGGTGACGTTCTCTATGCGGCGACAGCCGTCAACGCTGGCGTCTGGTGGCGGTACGACATCGTCGCCTCCACCTGCATCCAGCCGGCCAACATCTGACAGCCGGTCACGTCGGGATCGGTGAGCGGCGCGTGCCGGTATGGTTCGGCGGAGTACGACACGTGCCGACCGCCGGGCCGATTCGTGATCGACCAGCGGCCCACCGGCAGCACTGACGGCAGGTATCCCCGGACCTCGCGCGCGGCGGACGCGATTCGATGCACGTCGCGTCGCCACTGGCGCGGTGACACCGACGTCCGCGCGGCGTTCTGCATCCGCCTGCCGATCACCGCGGAACCCATCGCCGCCATCCAGCGCCGCACATGCAGCATCGACAACGAGTCCGTGAGGTCGGCGATGTCGCGGATCAGGGAGTCGTCCGTCGCGTTGCAGATGACGTCGTCGGCCACGCCGACCCAACACGCGGGCACGTCGCCCGGCAGCGGCGCTCCCGGCCCGGCGACACCCCACCCGGTACAACCGTCGACAGCGCCTCGCGGCTGATGCGGATCGGCGACGAACCCGACCGCGGTCACCTTCGCGACGAGATTCGCCGACGCGGGATGAGCGAGGAAGGTTCGGATGACGGCCGCCCCCTGCGAGTAGCCGATCAGCATGATCGGCCCGTCGGTGTCGCGGATCGAGGCGGCGAGCGATGCGACACCGCACGCGACGCTGTCGACATACGCGATGCCGTGGCGTCCTGCCGTCGGACCGTAACTGGCCGGATACGGCACCCACCGACTGACGAAGCGCGAGTCGAGCTGGTCGGTCACCGCGGCGAGCATTCCGGATACTTGCGTTCGAGCGTCTGCGGGAAACGATTCACCGGTGCCGCCGACGGCGAGGACCGTGATCGGTTCGGTGGCTCTGTTCATGACCACTACTCTGCACGTCGACTCTGACAAATGACGGTTGCTGAGACTGTGGACTCTCTGAGAGCAGCGGCTACCTCTGGCAGGACGGGCACCAGAACAGGTTGCGGCCCTCCATCTCCTGCCAGACGATGGGAGTTCGGCAGAGTCGGCACTCTTCGCCGGTCCGTCGGTAGACATAGGTTCGCGGCCGGTCGACGGCGTACGCGGGGGCGCCGTGATCGTCGTCTGGTCGCACCACGTGGATCTTGCCGTGCCGGGCGCCGATCGGCATCAGGTGAAGCAGATCGGCCCACATCTCGTCGAACTCGTCACGACTGATCGATGTTCCCGGCCGGTGCGGGTCGACACCCGCCCGGAAGAGCACTTCCGCGCGGTAGATGTTCCCGACACCCGCGATCACCTTCTGGTCCATCAGCAGTGATCCGATCGCACGTCGGGATCTGCTGATCGCCCGCCACGCCCGTTCGGGGTCGGCGTCGGACCGCAACGGGTCCGGCCCCAACCGCGCCACGAGGGCGTCGAGGTCAGCCGGCGTATACAGCTCACACGCGTTCGGTCCCCGCAGGTCGGTACCGATGTCGGAGCCTTCGATGCGCATCCGCACCTGCCCGGTGGGCACACCCATCGGTGACGGCTCCTCGCTGAACGTGCCGTAGATGCCGAGGTGGACGTGCACGATCAGCCCGGCGTCCAACCTGCCGACTGCGTCGGCCGAGTAGCGGTGGACCAAGTGCTTGCCCCATGCCTCGGCACGACGGAACACCAGCCCGTCGAGCTGGGCCGCCTCATGGGCGAACCGACCCTGCGGGCTGGTGACGCGAACACGCTGTCCGCCGAAATGTCGTTGCTGCCGGCGAGCGAGCCGGTGAAGAGCGTGGCCTTCGGGCATGGTGCCCGACGCCGATCAGCGAGGCGGCTCGGGCAGCTCCGGCGCGACGCCGGTCGTCTCGTATTCGGCGAGGATGTCGATACGACGCTGGTGACGAGCCTCGTCCGACCACTCGGCGCCGATGAACGCGTCGACGATGGCGAGCGCATCCTCGGTGCTGTGCATGCGGCCGCCGATGCCGATGAGCTGGGCGTTGTTGTGCTGACGCGCGAGCTGGGCGGTCTCCACGCTCCACGCGAGGGCACAGCGGGCACCCTTGACCTTGTTCGCGGCGATCTGCTCGCCGTTGCCGCTTCCGCCGAGGACGAAGCCGAGGCTGCCCGGATCGGCGACCACACGCTCGGCGGCCGCGATGCAGAACGCCGGGTAGTCGTCGACGGCGTCGTACTCGTGCGCTCCGCAGTCGACCACGTCGTGGCCTGCGGCCTTCAGATGGTCAGAGATCTGGTTCTTGAGTTCAAACCCTGCATGGTCGGCTCCGAGGTAGATGCGCATGCCGCCACTATAGTTTGAGGGCGTGGACTCCGATGCGCACATCCCCCGCTCCAGACTCGCCGCCTCGCCGATTCCGTCGGTGCCCGGTGTCGATGACACAGCGCCTGCCGCGGTCACGCCGCCGCCCGGCCCGACGAGTGTCTGGCAGCAGCCCGCGCTGTATGCGGGCGCGCCGCGTCGTCATCCCTGGGAGATTCCGGTGCTCGTGCTCGCCGTGCTCCTGGCAGTCGGCGTCTACGTGGTCATCCTCGCCTTGATCTCCATCGGCCTCGTGACCGAGTACCTGCTGATTCCGCTCGCCCTGCCGTTCCTCATCTTCCTCGGACGCGGAATCGGCTACGCGAGCATCCGAGCGAACGCAGTCCAGATCACGCCGACTCAGTTTCCCGAGGCGTTCACGATGGTCGTCGAAGCCGCGGCGCGCTACGGCATGGAGTACGTCCCCGACGCATACGTGATGTCCGGGAACGGACAGATCAACGCGTTCGCGTCCGGCCACGGTTTTCGTCGTTTCGTCGTCGTGTATTCGGACCTGTTCGAGGTCGGCGGGCGCGCCCGCAGCCCAGAGGCACTCGAGTTCGTGATCGGACATGAAGTCGGGCACATCGCGGCAGGTCACGTCTCGTACTGGCGACAGTTGTTCAGCAGCGTGATCATGAACATCCCGATCCTCGGTTCGCTGCTGTCACGCGCGCAGGAGTACACCGCGGACAACTACGGGTACTACACGCGACCCGACGGCGCTGCACCCGCGATCGGCGTCCTCTCATCGGGCAAATACCTTCTCAGCGCGATCGACTTCGACCAGTTCGCCGATCGCGCGACCCACGAGAAGGGATTCTTCGTCGTCCTGGTGAACGCGCTGAGTTCGCACCCCGTGCTCACCTGGCGGGCCGCCGCGTTGCGCGACCGAACGCGAAGCGGCGCCATCCTGCTGCGCCCCCGCGTGTTCGTCCGGGGAACAGGGAGTGGGAACGTCGTCCCCGTTCCCGCTCCCCTGCCCCCGTCTCAGGTTGCACCCGGATCGATGCCAAACAAGCTGTCGGACACCGGGACGTACTGAGGGCCTTTCGACTCGCAAGCTCGCTCAAGGAGCGGGGAGGTCAGTCGAACTGCGGGTCTTCGTGGCGGGACCGCTTGAGTTCGAAGAAGTGCGGGTACGACGCGAGAGCGACGACGCCGTCCCACACGCGACCGGCATCCTCTCCGCGCGGGATTCGCGACAGGACCGGTCCGAAGAACGCGACTCCGTTGACGTGGATCGTGGGGGTGCCGACGTCGTCGCCGACCTTGTCCATGCCCGCGTGGTGGCTGGTGCGGATGGCGGCGTCGAACTCGTCGCTCTGCGCGGCATCGGCCAGATCGGCCTCCAGTCCCGCCTCAGCCAGCGATGTGGCAATCATCGCGGGGATGTCGCGGTTCCCGTTGTTGTGAAGTTGGGTTCCCATCGCGGTGTAGAGCGGTGCGAGCACGTCGTCGCCGTGACGCGCCTGAGCCGCGGCGAGCACACGGACGGGCTGCCATGCGTCCTTCAACATCTCGCGGTAGCCGTCGGGGATGTCCTTGCCCTCGTTCAAGACGGCCAAGCTCATGATGTGGAAGTTCACGTCGAGGTCCCGGACCTGCGCGGCCTCGAGGATCCAGCGCGAGGTGATCCAGCACCACGGGCAGAAGGGGTCGAACCAGAAGTCAACACGATCGTTATCAGCCATGTCTGCATTCAACCACCGCTGCCCCGGTCACATTCCCGTCCTCGTCAGTACGATGGTCGCGTGAGCGCACCGAATCTGACACGTGACCAGGCGCAGCAGCGCGCATCCGTTCTCGCCGTCGACGAGTACGTCGTCGACCTCGATCTGACCGACGGGTCCGGGGCCCCCGGCGAGGAGCACTTCTCCTCCACCTCGACTGTCACCTTCCGCGCGACGGCGGGTGCGTCGACGTTCATCGATCTCGTCGCTCCGACCCTGGTCTCGGCCACGTTGAACGGTGTTGCGCTCGACATCACCGACTTCGACGAGTCCGTAGGCCTCGTGCTCACCGACCTCGCCGAGCAGAACACACTGACGGTGGTCGCCGAGTGCGCGTACTCCAACACCGGTGAGGGGCTTCACCGCTTCGTGGACCCGGCCGACGGCGCGGTGTACCTGTATTCGCAGTTCGAGACGGCCGACGCGAAGCGTATGTTCGCCTGTTTCGACCAGCCTGATCTCAAGGCTCGCTACACGACGACGGTCACGGCACCGGCCGACTGGAAGGTCATCTCCAACGGAGCTCCGGAGGGCGAACCGGCGTCGGACGAGTCGGGCGCTCTCGTCCATCGGTTCGTCACCACCGAGGTGATGAGCACGTACCTCGTCGCACTGATCGCCGGGCCGTACGCCACCTGGACCGACGAGTACACCGACGAACACGGCACGATCCCGCTCGGCCTGTTCTGCCGCGCCTCACTCGCCGAGCACATGGACGCCGAGCGGCTGTTCACCGAGACCAAACAGGGCTTCGGCTTCTATCACCGGGTGTTCGGCGTGCCGTACGCGTTCGGCAAGTACGACCAGCTCTTCGTCCCCGAGTTCAACGCGGGCGCGATGGAGAACGCCGGTGCCGTCACCTTCCTGGAGGACTACGTCTTCCGCTCACGTGTCACGCGCTACCTGTACGAACGCCGCGCCGAGACCGTGCTCCACGAGATGGCGCACATGTGGTTCGGCGACCTCGTCACCATGACGTGGTGGGACGACCTGTGGCTCAACGAGTCGTTCGCAACGTTCGCCTCCGTCCTGTCGCAGGTGGAAGCCACCGAGTACACCAACGCTTGGACCACGTTCGCCAACGTCGAGAAGTCGTGGGCGTACCGCCAGGACCAGCTGCCCTCGACCCACCCGATCGCCGCCGACATCCCCGACATCGCCGCCGTCGAGGTGAACTTCGACGGCATCACCTATGCGAAGGGCGCATCGGTTCTCAAGCAGCTCGTCGCGTATGTGGGCCTCGAACCGTTCCTGGCGGGCCTGCGCGACTACTTCGCTGCTCACCGGTTCGGCAACGCAACGTTCGCCGACCTTCTCGGCGCGCTCGAGAAGGCGTCGGGCCGCGACCTGTCGGACTGGGGAGACCAGTGGCTCAAGACCACCGGCATCAACGTGATGCGCCCCGACGTCGAGGTCGATGCAGACGGAGTCATCACCTCGTTCGCCGTGCTGCAGGACGGCGCGGCTCCCGGCGCGGGCGAGACCCGCGTCCACCGCATGCGGATCGGCGTCTACGCCTCGGCGGGCGGAAAGCTCGTCCGCACCGAGTCCGTTGAACTCGACGTCGAAGGTCCGCGCACGGAGGTTCCCGAACTCGTCGGCAAGCGACGCGGAGAGCTGATCCTCCTCAACGACGACGATCTGACGTACGCGTCCGTGCGTCTGGACCCGGAGTCGTTGGCAACGGCGACCGCCCGCATCGGCGACATCGACGACCCGATGCCCCGGACCCTGGTCTGGTCCGCCGCGTGGGAGATGACCCGCCAGGCCGAGATGTCCGCCCGCGACTTCGTCGAATTGGTGAGCCGCGGGATCGCCGCCGAATCGGAGGTCGGCGTGGTGCAGCGTGTGCTGCTGCAGGCCACCACGGCCCTGGAGTCGTACGCCGAGCCCGGCTGGGCCGCGTCCACCGGCTGGCCGCAGTTCGCCGACCGCCTCCTGGAACTCGCCCGGGGAGCGGAAGCCGGCTCGGACCATCAGCTGGCGTTTGTGAACACGCTCCTCGCCGGTGTGACGACCGACGCCCAGCAGCCCGAACTCCGGGGGCTGCTCGCCGGAGACGACCCGGCAACACACGGTCTGACCGGACTCGTCGTCGACGACGAGTTCCGCTGGCGACTCGTCAAGGCCCTGGCGACGCACGGCACGATCGGCCTCGACGAGATCAGCGCCGAAGCAGACCGTGACAACACCGCGGCCGGCGCACGTCACGCCGCGGCCGCGCGCGCCGCGCTGCCGACTGCGGAGGCCAAGGAGACCGCGTGGACCACCGCGTTCGACGACGACGCGATCGCCAACGTCACCGTCCGATCGATCGTCGAAGGTCTGGCCCGTCCCGGCCAGGCCGACCTCCTCGCGCCGTACACGAACCGCTACTTCAGCGAGGTGGAAGGTCTGTGGGCACGACGCACCAGTGAAGTCGCGCAGACCGTTGTCATCGGCCTCTACCCGAGCTGGGATCTCTCCGACTCGGCGCTCGCCGCAGCGGACGCGTTGCTCGCGACCGACCTGCCCGCGGCACTGCGGCGACTGATCCTCGAGGGTCGCGACTCCGCCGCACGCGCGATGCGGGCCCGTTCATTCGATGCGGAGTCCGCCGACTGAGACCTGTGCCACAATGCGCCGTATGGCGCAGTCACATCCCCCGTCGCTCCGCTCGCCCCAAACTGTCCAGGAATTGATCGGGCAGCGAGCCGAGACCGCCGGTGTCGCAGTGCGTTTCACGCACGCCGACACCGGCGTTCTTGTCGAGTGGTCGTGGCCCGAGTACATCGGCCGATCACGGCGGCACGCGTCCGCCGTGATCGGACGACTCGACCCCACGCGACCCCCGCACGTCGCCGCACTCCTCGGGAACACCCCCGACATGCTCGTGGCGTTGGCAGGTGCGGCGGCAGGCGGATACGTGCTGTGCGGCGTCAACAACACCAGACGGGGTGCTGCGCTCGCGGGCGATGTCGCACGATCAGACGCGCAACTGCTGCTCGTCGACACTGAACATCGGGTTCTCCTCGACGGTCTCGATCTGCCCGGAGTCATCGTGATCGACGTCGATTCGCGGTCGTGGTCCGCCGAAGTCGACTCCGCACCGGAACTGACACCGGTCCGAACCGTCGAGATGACGGACCCGTTCATGATGATCTTCACCTCCGGCACCAGCGGTGAACCGAAAGCCGTTCTCGTGTCGCATCTCATGGTGCTGTTCGCGGGCAGCAATCTCGCACAGCGATTTGAGCTGACCGGCGACGACGTGTTCTACCTGTCGATGCCACTCTTCCATTCGAACGCCATCGCAGGCGGCTTCTCCCCCGCCCTCAACGCTGGCGGGACTCTTGTGCCGGCTCGGTTCTCGGCGACTCGCTTCGTCGACGACCTCCGCCGCTACGGCGTCACGTACATGAACTACGTCGGCAAGCCGCTGTCGTATGTGCTGGCCACGCCTCCTCGCCCGGACGACGCCGACAACCCGCTGCGCGTCGCCTTCGGAAACGAGGGCTCCGAACGCGACATCACCGAATTCGCCCGCCGCTTCGGCACCCATGTCATGGACGCATTCGGTTCGACTGAGAACGCCGTCATCATCACCCGGGACGAGACGACCCCTCCCGGATCGATCGGACGTGGTCTCGACGGCGTCGCGGTGTACAACTCCGACACCGCACGGCGATGCGCGACGGCCGAGTTCAACGAGCATCACGTACTGATCAACCCGGACGACGCGATCGGCGAACTCGTGAACACCACGGGCGCCGGATTCTTCTCCGGCTACTACAACAACGCCGAAGCGAACGCCGAACGGATGCGCGGCGGCATGTACTGGTCCGGTGATCTCGCCTACGAGGACGCCGACGGATATCTCTACCTCGCAGGCCGGACATCGGATTGGCTGCGGGTGGACGGCGAGAACCTCACCGCCGGGCCCATCGAACGGATCCTGATGCGGTTGGACGCGATCAGCCGGGTCGCCGTGTACCCGGCGTCCGACCCCGACTCGGTCGGCGACGAAGTGATGGCGGCGGTCGTCCTGCGTGACGATGCGGACCTGTCGCCCGAACAATTCGGCCGCTTCTTGGCCGACCAAGACGACCTGTCGCCGAAAGCGTGGCCGCGGTACGTTCGAGTCGCCGCAGACCTTCCCTCGACTGCGACCAACAAGATCCTGAAGCGGTCACTAGTCGCCGAGGGCAGGGACGTCGGCGACGACGTCCTCTGGACTCGCGCCTTTCGCTCGCGGACCTACTCGCGGTTGATGCCCTGATTCTGCTGGGGCGGCACGCTTCGACACGCGGCCTCGGGTTAGCGCCTCGGACGCGGCTCGACGAGCAGCGAAGAAACGAAGGACCCCGACCATCAGGTCGGGGTCCTTCGTGGAGAACTTGTCAGATCAGGGGCGGGCGACGGCAGTGGCCATCACGCGCAGCGCGGAGACGAGGCCGTCGACGAGCTCACCCTGCTTGAACGCCGAGAGAGCAGCCGCGACACCGAGTTCGGCGACACGATCGTTGACACGACCCGCGACGTCCGAACCCGACACCACGACAACGTCGCGCGAGTTCGGTGAGACCGCCAGCAGAGCGCCGTTGTAGGGCTCGGGCGCCTTTGCGAGGGCAGCACGCGCGCCTGCGACGACGTCGGAGCCGAGGTCGCCGATGAAGACCGAGAAGCGCACGCGGGCCACTTCACTGGTCTCTTTGAGCGTGTCGTCGAGCAGGATGAGGTCGTCCTGACTCAGCGGCGGGGTGCCGAATCCCTGGCCCGGGTAGAGGGCCGCGGACACGCGACCGCTGGACGTGACGGCCGAACCGATGGGGAGCGACGCCGGATCGACGTGCGCGATGTCACCACTTGCCACTTGCGGAACCTCCCTCGGTGTCGCCGGGCTCGGTGTGCCGGGCGAGAGTCATCGGATCGATGTCGGTCGCGGTGAACAGCGCGGGGCCGCGGTCCCACCGCTGGTCGAGCGTGTATTCCTTGACCTCGGGACGCTTGACGCCCCAGGAGAAAGCCATCGCGACGACACACAGAATCACTGAGAGCACGCACAGCGCGGTGACCGTCACACCGACGGGAACTATGAGCTGGTCCACACCCCACCCTTTCGACTCGCGCCTGGAGTTGAGCGCACACGACCCGCCAGGTGCAGGTCATCGTTGACCAATTTAGCTCACGGCTCCGACGGTTGTCGCAATAGGGCCTACGCAGCGTCGTAGACGACGGCCGTCGGCGTCGCAGACGACTCATGTCGTGGACAATGGGCGCTGTGAGCACCTTTTACGACGAGGTCGGCGGCCACGCGACGTTCGAGCGGATCACCGCTGCGTTCTACGCGGAGGTCGCGTCCGACGAGATCCTGCGACCGATGTACCCCGAAGAGGACCTGGGCCCGGCCGAACGGCGCCTCCGCATGTTCCTCGAACAGTACTGGGGTGGACCGCACACCTACTCGGACGAACGCGGTCACCCCCGACTGCGCATGCGCCACGTCCCGTACAAGGTCGGCCCCCTCGAGCGCGACGCCTGGCTCCGATGCATGCGGATCGCGATAGGAACCGTCGAATCGGACGTCCTCGACGACGATCATCGAGCCCGACTCCTCGAATACATGGAGATGGCGGCCGATTCGTTGATCAACAGCCCCATCTGACTGTGAAACAATCGCGTACGTGAGCGAACAGTACGTGAGCAATTCCGGACCGGCCGATGACTGGTGGCGGTCCGCCGTGGTCTATCAGGTGTATCCGCGATCGTTCTCGGACCTCAATGGTGACGGAGTCGGCGATCTCGCCGGCGTCATCGACAAGCTCGGCTATCTCGAGCTGTTGGGCGTCGACGCGATCTGGCTGTCGCCGATCATGCGGTCGCCCATGGCCGATCACGGCTACGACGTGTCGGACCCGCGCGATGTGGATCCTCTTTTCGGCGACCTCGCCGTCTTCGACCGGCTGGTACGTGACGCTCACGACCGCGACATCCGGGTGACCATGGATCTCGTCCCCAACCACACCAGCGACCAGCACACGTGGTTCGTCGCCGCCCTGGCCGCCGGACCCGGCAGCCGTGAACGTGCGCGATACATCTTCCGGGACGGTCTCGGCGACGACGGTTCCCTCCCGCCGAACAACTGGACGAGCGTGTTCGGTGGCCCGGCCTGGAGCCGGATCACTGAACCCGACGGCACACCGGGCCAGTGGTACATGCACCTGTTCGCACCGCAGCAGCCCGACCTGAACTGGGACAACCTCGAGGTCCTCGAGGATCTGCGCACCACGATGCGCTTCTGGCTCGACCGCGGCGTCGACGGCTTCCGGATCGACGTCTCCCACGGAATGGCCAAACCCGAAGGCCTTCCCGACATGGAGCATCCGTCGGAGATCCTCAAGCACACCGACGACGACCCACGCTTCAACCGCGAGGGCGTGCATGCGATCCACCGTGCGATCCGCGCCGTGATGGACGAGTACCCGGGCACGTTCAACGTCGGCGAGGTGTGGGTCGAGTCGAATGAGGCGTTCGCCAAGTACGTCCGCCCGGACGAACTGCACCTCGGATTCAACTTCCGTCTCGCGACCGTCGACTTCGACGGCGACCAGATCCGTGACGCCATCGCGTCGTCGTTGACGGCGACCGAAATCGTCGGCGCGACACCTACCTGGACGCTGTCGAATCACGACGTGCCGCGTGAGGTGTCGAGGTACGCGCCCGCGGGCGACACCAGAATCGGGGAGCTGCGCGCCCGGGCGATGGCGCTTGTGGAGCTCGCTCTGCCCGGCACCGTGTTCATCTACAACGGCGCCGAGCTCGGCCTGCCGAACGCCGATCTGCCCGACGAAGCGCTCGTCGACCCGGTGTGGGAGAACTCCGGCCACACCGACCGCGGACGAGACGAGTGCCGCGTACCGCTGCCATGGGAGGGAACGGAACCGCCGTTCGGCTTCAGTTCCACCGCCGACACGTGGCTGCCCATTCCGGCGGAGTGGGCGTCGCTGACCGTTGAAGCCCAGCTCGAAGACATCTTCTCAACGCTGTCCCTGTACCGGCAAGCTCTCGAGCTGCGGTACAACCGGCCGGAGTTCTCCGGCGACACCGTCGAGTGGTACGGCGCCCCGGACGGGTGCATCGCCTTCCGTCGTCCCGGTGGACTGATCTGCGCGCTCAACGCCTCAGACGTCCCCGTCCCCCTGCCTCCGGGGCAGGTCCTTCTCGTCAGCACGCCTCTGGACGCGGGCCTCCTTCCCCCGAACACCGCAGCCTGGCTCGTCTGACGGGCTGTTGGTCGACGCGTCGCAGCTAGGAGACGTTGAGGTTCAGCGACGAGCGTCGTTGGTAGACGGAACCGAAGCGGGCGTCGATGCGGGCCCACGCGCCGGATGCGCGGACGCGGACCGGCTCGTCTGGAGCGATCGCGTCGAGCGGCGACTCCGACGTGATCTCTCGGCCCGCAGCGTCACGGACGAAACCCATCGCCGTGAGTGCGAAGACTGCGCGCATCGTGACGTCGACGCTCACATCGTCGTCGACGACCGACAGGACCTTCTGATCCAGCAGTGACGAGGCGGGCCCGAGTGCGCCCGAGTCGTCGCGCGCCACACCGGCGCCCCGGCGCGCGAGATCAATGACATCGCGCGCAGGGACGTCGTCCACATGGACGAAACCGCCGGCGCCGGGGAGAGCGCCTTGCCAGGCGATCGTCGGCGGCGCACCCACATCGATCACGGCGTCGCCCGCAGCGAGGGCCGACGACATGACTGCGGTATCGGCGATCACGTCGCCGGGCTCGACGGAGCCGAAGATCGATCGGGTCGCGAGCACGTCGAAGCCCGTGCGGACCCACAGGCCGACTCGGGAGTCGGGACGCGCGTGAATGCGCAGCACACCCGAGTCGTCCACGCGTCGAGCACGGGCCACGAAGGCTGCGAGATCGGCCCGATCGGACTCCCGGTGCGGCGTGACGCCGCGCGCGGACATCGTCACGACCGCTGGAAGGACGACAGGTACGCCTTCTCCTCGGGGGTCATCCGGCGAGGACGCTGCGTGTCGATGTCGAACGACACGAGCTGGGTCGACGCTACGACCGCGGGCTTCGAGTCGAGAGCCGCCCCGCGGGGCCGTACCTCGTAGCCGACGGTGAAGTCGACGGCCCGGAGCCGCTCGACGTACATCGTCACCGAGATCGGCGATTCGTCATGCCGGATCTGTCCCTGGTACTTCACGTGAAGGTCGGCGACGAGGCAGCCTTTGCGCAGCAGCACTGTCGGCTTGTCGTCGTAGAACAGCCAGGGAATGCGGGCCTCTTCCAACAGCGTCACCATGCGGGCGTGGTTGATGTGCTGGTAGACGTCCATGTCCGACCATCGGACCGGAACCGACACGACGTACCCGGAGTCGGTGCGTCGGCCACCGTCGTCGAACAGTCGACGTTCGGCGTCGGTCACTGCAATCGGGTCGGTCATTCCCGCGGCCCCCTTCAAGGTCGGCGGCCGTCGGACCAGCCGCTCCTACCCGATCACACTACGCAACGCCCGAACCGCCACCGACAACGTGGCGATGTCCCAGCTGTCCGCCACCGTCAACTCGTCGAGCGTCCCTCCTGCACGCTGCAGCAGCGCGGTGCGTGCAGACGACCATTCGGAGATCTTCTGCTCCGACGTCTCGTCGGGTTCGCTCATCGCCAGAATCGACCCGGTGAGGCCCCGCAGCACGGCGAGCAAGTCATCGTGCAGCGCCACCCTGGCGAGCAGGTCCCAACGGTCGCCGTGCGGCAGCCCGTCGACCGCCGTGATCAGACGGTCGATCCCGAAGTGGTCGAGCACCGCGAACAGCAGGTCGCCGACCTCGTCGGGATCACGGTCCTCGATCTCGGCGAGGTCGTGCACGTCGAGCAGGTGAACCCGGTACGGGACCTCGGCGACGACCCGAGCCAGCTCGGTGTCCACGCCAGCGGCCGTGTACTCGGACACCGTCGCCTCGACGGTGTCGGCACTCGCGCGCCGCAGCCACTCGCCAAGTCTCGGGGCGAGCACCGAAACGTCGTTGTACCGAGTGGCCTCGGCCGCGATGGCGAGCGGCTGCGGGCGGTGTGCCAGCAACCAGCGGGACGACGTCGCCAGCAGCCTCCTCACACGCGACGTCATCGCGTCGCCGGTCACGGCGGGAATCCGCTGGCCGCGGATCGAGCCGATCAGCGCACTGAGCCCGAACACGTCGTTGGACACGACGAATCCGCGTGCACCCTCACCCGTGTCGGCTCCGGTCGACTCGGCGATCGTCAACAGATGCGCGATGCCGCCATCGTCGACGATCTGGTTCACCAAACAGGTGGTGACGATCTCGCGGCGCAGCCGGTGACCCGCGATCCCGTCGGCGAACCGTTCCCGGACCGCCTCCGGGAAGTACGCGGCCGCCAGCGGGATGAACAAGTCGTTGTCCGGCAGGTTCGACGCGAGCAGCCTGCCCTTGGTCAGCAGCTTGACGTGGGCCATCACGGTTGCGAGCTCGGGGCTGGTGAGACCTCTGCCGAGTTCACCGGCCCGCCGAGCGCGGAGTTTGGCTGGTGTCGGCAACGCCTCCAACGCCAGGTCGACTCCGGATTCGGCGAGTTCAGTCAGGATTCGGGCGTGCAGTTCGACGTCGTCGACAGCCGCCCCGCGCGCGACGCCGAGTTCGGCGTTCTGCGCGACGTTGTCGGCCAGCACGAGCGCGGCGACGTCGTCGGTCATCGACTCGAGGAAGCTCACACGATCGTCCGCGTCGAGAGCTCCGGAGGCGATCTGCGAGTCGAGCAGGACCTTGATGTTCACTTCGTGATCGGAGCAGTCGACGCCGGCGGAGTTGTCCAGTGCGTCGCTGTTGATCCGCACTCCCGACAGATCTGCCTCGATGCGTCCGTGCTCGGTCACACCGAGGTTGCCGCCTTCGCCGACCACCTTCACACGCAGCTGCGATCCGGTGACGCGGATCGGATCGTTCGCCTTGTCGCCGACCTCGGCGTCGGCTTCGTCGGACGCCTTGATGTAGGTGCCGATACCACCGTTGAACAGCAGATCGACGGGGGCGAGCAGCACACTGCGCAACAGTTCCGGCGGAGACAGTTCGGTCACGTCGTCGGCCAGCCCGAGCGCCGACCGCATCTGCGGACTGATCGGTATCGACTTCACATCGCGCGGCCACACGCCGCCGCCCGCGGAGATCAGCGAGGTGTTGTAGTCGGCCCACGACGATCGCGGCAGTCGGAACAGTCGTTCACGCTCGACGTACGACGACGCGGCGTCGGGGTTCGGGTCGACGAAGACGTGGCGGTGATCGAACGCGGCGACCAGCCGCGTGTGCCGGGAGGCGAGCATGCCGTTGCCGAACACGTCGCCGCTCATGTCGCCCACGCCGACCGCGGTGAAGTCCTGGGTCTGGACGTCGACGCCCATCTCCCAGAAGTGTCGCTTCACGCTCTCCCACGCGCCGCGCGCGGTGATGCCCATCGCCTTGTGGTCGTATCCGACGGATCCGCCGGACGCGAATGCGTCACCGAGCCAGAAGTCATAGTGCGCGGACACGCTGTTCGCGATGTCGGAGAACGACGCGGTGCCCTTGTCGGCCGCCACCACCAGATAGGGATCGTCGCCGTCGCGTCGCACGACGCGGGGCGGGTGCAGAACAGCGCCGGTCGCGGTGTCGAGATCGTCGGTGAGCTGCAGGAGTGACGCGATGAAGGCCCGATAGCATTCGATGCCCTCGTCGCGGGTCGCCGGTCCGCGTCTCACGACGAACCCGCCCTTGGCGCCGACGGGCACGATCACCGCGTTCTTCACCGCTTGTGCCTTCACCAGACCGAGGATCTCGGTGCGGAAGTCCTCCAACCGGTCGGACCAGCGCAGTCCGCCTCGCGAGACGTCGCCGAACCGGAGATGAACACCTTCGACGAGCGGCGAGTGCACGAAGATCTCGTACTTGGGGCGTGGCGCTGGCGCGTGCGCGAGATCGCCGGTGCTGAGCTTCACGGCGATCGTCGGCCGGGTCCAGCCGTCCGCGTCGATGTAGAAGGTGGTGCGCAGGGTGGCCCGGACGGTCGCGGCCAGCGCCGACACCACTCTGTCGGCATCGAGGCTGAGGATGCCCGCAATGTGCCGGTCCAAGCGGTCCGACGCCTCGACGCGCCGCCGATCGTCAGCACTGTCCGGATCGAACGACGCCTCGAACAAGTCCACGAGCGCCGCCGTAGCGTCACGCTGCTCCCCCAGGACGGTCGCGATGTGCGCGAGGGTGTACCCGAATCCGCACTGGCCCAGGTAGCGCGCGTACGTGCGGAGCATCGCGACCCACCGTGCGGACAAGCCGGCCCGAAGGACGAGTTCGCCGAGGCCGTCGATGTCGGCCTCGCCGCGCCACATCCGACGGAAGGCATCCGCGACACGTTCGGGCAGGTCCGGGGTTCGTTCCACGTCGACACCTGGGGCGGGCTGCACGGTGAACTCGTAGATCCAGACGCGGGATCCGTCGGGTCGGTCGATGACGTGGGGATGCTCGTCCTCGACCGTGAGTCCGAGGCTCTGCAGCATCGGCAGCACATCGGTGAGGGCGGCCTGACGGTCGCAGAGATACAGCGTGAACGTCCAGGCACCGGAGTCCGGGGTGTCGACGGCGACATGGAGATCGCCCGAATCCAGGCCTGCCGCGATCGGTAAGTCGGCTGTCGCATCGGCGGGATCACGCTCATCCCGATACCGCTCGGCTACAGTCCCGAGAAGCCGCAATGAGGCATCGTCGGACACCCTGTCGCGAATGTGGTCGTCCCACGTCCGGACCGCCGCCGCGAGCTGAGCGCGGCACGACTCGCCTGCCTGATCGTCGAGGACAGTCGCCGTCCCCACGTGCATGAGGACTTGAAGCTGGGCCAACGAGGATTGCGAGATGCGGGTGGTGAAGTCGGTCTCGTGACCGCCGTGGGCGTCCTTGATGATGTTGATCACGCGGGTGCGGACAGCGGTCGAGTACGCCTCACGGGGCATGAACACGAGTGCACTGATCGTGTGTCCGTCGAGGCCCGCGCGCACCTGGAATCGGGGTGACCGGCCCGCCTGGGCATCGAGCAGATCACTGATTCGGCGAGTCAGGTCGTCGGACGTGCAGGCCATCAATTCGACCAGCGGGAACGTCTGCAGAAGCTCAACCGCCGCGTGACCGCCGTAGCTGTCCTCTTCAAGGTCGAGGCCGGTCAGGACGGCACGTACGTTCGTGCGGACTCGCGGAATGTCGAGCACCGACTGGTACAGGCCAGTAGCTGGAATGAGGCCGACGAACTGGTGCTCCACGCTGCCGACGGCCGCGCGTACGAGGACGGGAAACTGCCCGCGGAGCACACCGGTCGGCAACCACGCACGGTCCACGGCAACGCCGGACACCGCCGGTGCCGGGCGCGGCGTGTCTGGGTCCCGCCAGACGCCGAGGGCCTCCCCCGCAGTGGACTCGAAAGTCGCTGCGCGATATCCGAGGCCGACGAAGTTCGCGCGCGCGGCGAGCCATTCGAGCAGGCGGACGTCTTCGAGGTCGGCCCCGGCGTCGGCGAGCCCGGCTATCACTTCGGCGATTCGTTCGCGCATCGCATCGGTGTCTGCGTGGACCGACGCCACTCGATGGAGTGTCGCGGTCACCGCCGTCGCGAGCGCATCGAGATCGGCGTCTGGTGACGGAGCGGTGGTCACGGTGATCCACGATTCGTCCCGCCGTGCGCCGACTGTGTCGAGGCGTCCGTCAGCGTCTCGGGCAACGGCGAGTCGCGGATGATCGGTGCGGACCACGGTGTAGCCGGCTTCGTCGACGACAGTCAGAATGGACTCGACGAGCAATGGGACGTCGTCGACGACCACTTGCAGTTCGATCGTCCCGTCGTGGAGTCGAGTCGCTGCGACACGAGCCTCGCCGGGCGTTCTGATCGCCCCCACTGCCCGATGTCGATCGAATTGCATGTCGACCTGAGCCTTCGCCAGGTCATGGACGTCTGCGCCGTAGCGCTCCGCCAAGTCGGCCACGTTCTCCACACCTTTCCTATTTGTGCTCCGACGAGCCTACGGTGGTCGTCGTGTTACCCGCAGGTATCGCGGAAAGGGTCGTGGGGCGCAGACGACAGGAGCCGACCGGGGGCTTCCGCCCCGGGCCGGCTCCGGTGTCGAACAGGTGGATCAGTCGCGCGTCAGCTTGCGGTGAGTCACCCGATGCGGGCGCGCCGCGTCGGCGCCGAGGCGCTCGAGCTTGTTCGCCTCGTAGGCCTCGAAGTTGCCCTCGAACCAGAACCACTGGCCTTCGTTGACGTTGCCCTCCCACGCCAAGATGTGGGTACAGGTCCGGTCGAGGAACCAACGATCGTGCGAGATCACGACGGCACAGCCGGGGAACTGCTGGAGAGCGTTCTCGAGCGAGCTCAGCGTCTCGACATCGAGGTCGTTGGTCGGCTCGTCGAGCAGGATCAGGTTTCCGCCCTCTTTGAGCGTCAGCGCGAGGTTGAGGCGGTTTCGCTCACCACCGGACAGCACCTCCGACGGCTTCTGCTGGTCCGGGCCCTTGAATCCGAAGGCGCTGACGTACGCACGCGACGGCATCTCGTTCTGGCCGACCTCGATGAAGTCGAGCCCGTCGGAGACCACCTCCCACACCGACTTCTTCGGGTCGATGTTCGCGCGGTTCTGGTCGACGTAGCTGAGCTTGACGGTCTCGCCGACCTTCACGTCGCCGGAGTCGGGCGACTCGAGCCCGACGATGGTCTTGAACAGGGTCGTCTTGCCGACACCGTTGGGACCGATCACGCCCACGATGCCGTTGCGCGGCAGGGTGAACGACAGGTCCTTGATGAGGACGCGGCCGTCGAAGCCCTTGTCGAGGTTCTTGACCTCGACCACGACGTTGCCCAGACGAGGCGGAGTCGGGATCTGGATCTCTTCGAAGTCGAGCTTCCGGTGCTTCTCGGCTTCCGCGACCATCTCCTCGTAGCGGCCCAGACGCGCCTTGTTCTTGGTCTGGCGAGCCTTGGAGCCGGACCGAACCCACTCGAGCTCCTCCTTGAGGCGCTTCTGCAGCTTCTGGTCCTTCTTGCCCTGGACTTCGAGGCGCTCGGCCTTCTTCTCGAGGTACGTCGAGTAGTTGCCCTCGTACGGGTGCAGCTTGCCGCGGTCGA
Organism: Gordonia sp. PDNC005; assembly: GCF_016919385.1. Classification (NCBI taxonomy): domain Bacteria; kingdom Bacillati; phylum Actinomycetota; class Actinomycetes; order Mycobacteriales; family Gordoniaceae; genus Gordonia; species Gordonia sp. PDNC005. Next base: position 1,261,496 of record NZ_CP070351.1, on the reverse strand, counting down.
CCTCACAGATCCACTGAGCGACGTGATCGAGGAAGTAGCGATCGTGCGTCACGGCGAGCACGGCGCCGGCGTAGTTGGCGAGGAACTGCTCCAACCACAGGACCGACTCCGCGTCCAAGTGGTTGGTTGGCTCATCGAGGAGCAGCAGGTCGGGCTTGCTCAGCAGGAGCTTGCACAGTGCGACGCGGCGTCGCTCACCACCGGACAGGTGCGTGACGGGCTCGTCTGCCGGCGGGCAGCGGAGGGCGTCCATCGCCTGCTCGAGCTGCGAGTCGACGTCCCATGCGTCGGCGTGATCGAGCTCCTCCTGGAGCTGACCCATCTCCTCCATGAGTTCGTCGGAGTAGTCGGTCGCCATGAGCTCGGCGATCTCGTTGAAGCGGTCGAGCTTCACCTTGATCTCGCCGAGACCCTCCTCCACGTTGCCGCGGACGGTCTTCTCCTCGTTGAGGGCAGGCTCCTGCATCAGGATGCCGACAGTGGCCTCGGGGTCGAGGAATGCTTCGCCGTTCGACGGCTGGTCGAGTCCGGCCATGATCTTCAGGATCGACGACTTGCCTGCGCCGTTCGGCCCCACGACGCCGATCTTGGCGCCCGGGTAGAAGCTCATGGTGACGTTGTCGAGGATCACCTTGTCGCCGTGCGCCTTGCGCACCTGCTTCATCGTGTAAATGAATTCACCGGCCACCGGTTTCGACTCCTAGCATCAGGGTTACTGCGATTGCGGACATGCTCTCGACACCTCGGCTGTCACAACGGAACACCGAGAGTGGGCATGGTTCATCGGCCATCCTATCGGTCGATGCGGTGTTGTGATCAGCGTGGGCGGGAGGGCGGCAGGTCAGGCGACGATCTCCTCCTCGAGTTCGGAGAGCTGGGCCGGTGACGGCTGCTGAGCCTTCACCGTGGCAGCGTGGCGACGTCGCTCCACGACGGTCGCCGCCGCGACCAGAGCCAACGCGGCGATGAGCCATCCTGCCAGCTTGCCGAGCTCGCCGGCGATGCTCAGATTCGGGAAGTAGGCGAGGTTGCGAGCAGCCTCGTTGAATCCTGCGCCGATCCAGAAGTTGTGCAGGACACCGAAGAAGGCCGGTTGCAGGGTGGGCGCGAACACGCCGCCGCTGGTTGTGAAGTTGAGGCCCACGAAGATCGTGACCATGGCGAAGGTCGTGAACCGGCCGATCAGCGGATGCAGGCCGATCGCGAACAGCATCGTCGCGAGGGCGTACGGAACCGCGAGCCCGAACACGCCCCAGCCGGATCCCGGCAACGCGTCGAACACCGAGGCGACGGCGATGACAGCGGCCGGGACTGCGATGGCCGCTCCTGCGGCGAAGGCCAGGCGCACTCCGATAGAGCGGCCACCTCCCGCGACGGCGATCGCGATGCCGGTTCCGTACGAGCCGACAGTGAGTGCAACGAGAAGGAAGAACAGGCTCTGACCGGACGGGTCCGTGCCCGGGTCCGCCGGGACGACGTCGGTGATGACGAGCCGCGTCTGCGTGTGTTCGCTGACCGAGGAGAAGATGCGCTCGGCGACCATCGCCGTCGGGTCGCTCGCAGCCGTGGAGACGAGGACCTCGTTGCTGTCGACGCCGGGCACGAACGCCGCAGAGATCTCCCTGTTCTCGATGGCATTGCGCGCCTCGTCGACGGTCGTCACGTAGTCCAAGTCCACGGCGTCACCGAGTTTTGCCGACAACGCCTCACCGACCGGCGCGGTGACCGCGGGTTGACCGACGACGTCGACGCGCAGTCCGTGTGGGTCCGGTTTGTGGAAGCCGCCGATGTAGCAGACCGCCATGACGATGCCGATGAGTACGGGGACAAGAACGTGGGTGGCGATCGTCTTGACGGGCAGTGCCGGTGTCGGGCTGGCTGACATGAAGCGTGCGACCTTTCATTTCTAGCAAAGTTGTAATATGCAACTTCGGTATGGTTGTAATATACAACCATGAATGAGCCTGAGCAAGAGAGCGTCGTCACCGTGGAGCGCGAGCTGACCGCGCTCTCCCGCCGACTGCGGAACGGCGCACGCGGCATCTACGCCGCTAACGGCCTGACGTTCACCGAGTACTCGCTCCTGCGCATGGTCGACGACCACCCCGGAACGAACGCCGCCGAACTCGCGAACGCCGCCATGATCGACAAGTCGACCGCGAGCAGACAACTCGGCGGACTCCGCGATCGTGGCCTTCTGGCGCGCGTCGCCGATGGCCGCAGCGCCCGAGGTCAGCGACTAGAACTGACCGACCTCGCGCGAACCACGCTGAGAGACATCGCGTCCGCCAGCGAAGCCGCAATCAGCGCCCTGCTGGTCGATTGGCCCGCCGACGACGTCGCAATGTTTGCCGCCCTGCTGCACAGGTACAACTCGGCCGCGACTAGAGGGAAATCCTGACCGATGTTTGCGTGCCAACCCTGATTTATTCCCATGACGTGTGTCACACTGGGAACCGTCGCGCAAAGCCGGGTCGTTCACCCTGCAAGCCCGACGGACACACCGACGACACGGCGGACGAGGAGAGGGACGGCGATTTGAGTAGGCGCCTGCGAATCAAGATCTGGCACCGGAAGCAGCGATACGCGATCCGGCGTCACCGTTCACTTGATCGCATGTACCGCGTTGGCGTCGCCGTCGTCGGAACGCTGCTCCTCTTGGCTGGACTCGTCATGATCCCGCTTCCCATCCCGGGCCCCGGCTGGGGATCGTTCTTCCTCGGCCTCGGCGTGCTGTCGACCGAATTCGAGTGGGCGCACCGTGTCACGTCGTTCATCGTCAAGTACCTCCGCCGGGCGGGGGCGATCGCCACCCACGCGTGGCAGCGGATCGACGCGGCCGTCCATCGCCGCGTCGAGCGCATCACCGGCGCCCGCCTCGTTCAGACGTGGCTCGAGCACCAGCGGGCGCTGCAGGTCCCCTACGCGTTCGCGTAGTCCCTGCTCCTGACTAGTCTTTCGCGTCTTTCATCTCGCGCAGCATCTTGTTGTACGCCTCCAGTTCGGCGTCTTCGTCACGCTCTTCACGACGATCGAACCGTCGTGCCACCTTGTCGTCCTGACGCCTCCACTGGATCAGCAGCGCCAACATCACCAATACGAGCGGGAACTCACCGGTCGCCCACGCGATACCGCCGCCAACCTTCTGGTCTGCGGCGAGATCCAACGCGAACGGCAGTTGCAACCCCTTGTAGTACTGCTCGGCGATGATCCCGGTGGTCATCATCAATGCGACGCCGAAGAAGGCGTGGAACGGAAGCGCCCCGAGCACGATGCCGAGCTTCCCGACGTGGCTGAGCTGTCGGGGCGCGGGGTCGATGCCGATGACGATCCAGTAGAACAGGTACCCGCTCAGCAGGAAGTGAAGATTCATCAACAGGTGCGCGGAGTGGTTCTCGACGACGGCGTCGAACAGCCCACCGAGGTAGAGGACATAGAAGCTGCCGACGAACACCGTGACCGCGATGAGTGGGTGCGTGATGATTCGGGAGTACTTGCTGTGCAGTCCCTTGAGGATCCACTCGCGGGGACCATCCGGATTGCCGCGTCCCGCGGGCGGGATCGCACGCAGCGCTAGCGTCACCGGCCCACCCAGGACCATCAGCACCGGGACCAGCATCGAGAGCATCATGTGGCTCATCATGTGACTGCTGAACAGTGCTGGTGAGTAGCGTCCCATCCCCGACGACGTCGCGATCAGCAGCCCGAGACAGCCGGCGATCCACGCGACGGTCCTGCCGATCGGCCAGGCGTCGCCGCGCTTGCGCAGGCGGTAGACACCGCGCAGGTAGACGACCGCCGCGATGATCGCCGCGGTGCCGAAGATCAGGTCGAAGCGCCAGTCGAACGCGAGTCGAGCGAGTGTCGGAGCTCCGTCGACGTTGTAGCCGATCTTGAGTTCCATCGGTGTCACGTCAGCGGTCGACAGGACAGGAGGCGGCGTCCGCGACAGTCCCGCGCCGAACCCGAAGGCCACTGCGAAGACAAGCGCTTCCACCGCGGCGAACCGCACGAACAGCGACTTCCGAGGTTCGTCGGTCTCTTCCAACTCCCGCAATGTGACGGCCCGGTGCAGTCCACCGATGACGCCCGCCAACACAAACGCGGCGAGCTTGCCGAGGACGATGAGTCCGTACGTGGTGGTGAACAGTTCACCGATCGGCATGCGGACCAGGGCGTTGATGACGCCGCTGATGCCGACCGCGAAGAGGCACCAGAAGGCCACCCGCGAGTACCTGCGCAGTGCCAGTGTCCGCCACCGGCCATCGCCGAACGCGTACGCGAGAACCGCGAGCAGACCGCCGAGCCATGCGGCCGCCGCAACGATGTGGATGATCAGGCTGTTGGTCGCGATGTCGTGGGAGCCGCCCGACGACGAGTGCCCTGCCAATGCCGACGGCATCAGAGACAGGAACGCCAACGCCAGGACGACGAATGTCCAGCCCCAGGCAAGCGCGAGACGCGCGACGATCGCGGCGGCGATCGCGAAGATCGCCGTCCACAGCCAGTACCGAGCCTCGGCCACCTGGCCGTAGGCGTTCATGAGGTTGTCGGGTTTGAGAGTCTCCCCCAATGAGTGACCGCTCTGATTCGAGATCGTCAGCGGAACCAGCAGCAGACCGCAGACGGCCCACGTCAGCATCGCGGTGTACGCCCAGCGGATCGCACGGAACCCGCCCGCGTCCAAGATCCCTGAGCGCTGGGGCGGAACGAAGAACGCTGCGAACATCGCGCACCCGAAACCGATCGCCGCACTGATCTGGCCCACCACGGTCACGACCGGGATGCCATAGGTCGTGAGGTTCCCGGCGTCGGGAAGGCCGGTCAACTTCAGAGCCGTCGCCGCCGAAGCAGCAGTCACGAGGACACCCGCCACCGAGCCGAGCACCATCATCACCGCGATCAGGATTCGCCGGATTCCAGAGGGATCCTTCAGCCGATCGTGGTCGATCGTCGCGCCGTCGCTCTTGTCTGTACCGCTCGCAGGCGACGTCGTTGTCATGAGTCCATCGTAGGACCCGATATACTCAACCCTCGCCGCCACCTAGTGTGACGGTCGACGCCTCCATAGCTCAGGTGGATAGAGCAAGGGCCTTCTAATCCCTAGGTCGCAGGTTCGAGTCCTGCTGGGGGCACTCCACACGCTCGTCGCGTCTCGCGAGTGGTACCACTGACGGCCTTCGAACCGCTATACGCGGCTCGCAGTGCAGAGTCGTACCACTTTTGCGCGACCTGCCACAGTGCACGGCGTCTAAAGTTCCCCGAAGCAGCCGCGGAAGCTCCTGCGAGCCTGATTTCTCCCAGAATCGGGGAACCTTACGCGCGGCTCCACGTCGGGTGCGCGGCGTCGGCACGCCGTGCCCCGGTGACGGCGCGAGCACCGGTCACTCTGAATCCGAGACTTCTGGCTCTCGGCCGATGGACTGAATCGCCGCCACTACTGCTGCCACCAACAGCACAACGAGAATCCGGTCGCCGGTGCCTTCTCCGCTCCCCGTCACGACCGCCACCAGGCCTGCGATCGCGATGAGCGTCCACGAGAATGCCGTCAAGCCGTCCGATCTTGTCATTGTTCCCCCATGTAGTTCTCACCTGCCTACATGGCAGGCCCCCGCTGATCACTCTTGCACGACAGCCCGGTGGACCTGATCGAACACACCGATCCCCACACTCAGCCCGCAGGCTTCAGCGCGATCGGACGCCCGCCGCCGTCGGTAGGATCGATCACCAGTACGAGAACTACGAAAGGTCGGACCGTGCCGCGTGCACCTCGCTTGGAACGTCTGGTCCTCCCAGAACTCGAAACGGGAGATGCGACCGACATCGCGCCGCACTCCGACGTCGAGCTGGCTGTCTTCGACAACGTCGACCTCGCAGCCGAATCCGCCGTGGGCGTATCCCTCGTCGAATGCGAGATCACGGCGTCGAATCTGGACGACACCGACTTCACCGGAGCCCGGTTCGCAGACTCACGACTGACTCGGATCACCGCTCCCCGATTCACCCTCGCCCGAGCGTTTCTCCGCAACGTTCACCTCACCGACAGCCGGATCGGCGCGCTTGATCTCTTCGACGGCAAGGTCCGCTCGATGGTCGTCGAGAACTGCAAGATCGAGCTGGTCAACCTGCGTGGCTGCGACGTGCGCGACGTCGAGTTCCGCGGCTGCATCATCGGCGAACTCGACTTCGGCGGCGCGACGGTGACTCGCGTGTCGTTCACCGACTGCCGCGTCGAGACGCTCGACGTGCATCGAGCTGAACTGTCCGACGTCGACCTGCGCGGCTTGACCATCGGCAACGTGCATCATCTCGACGGCCTACGCGGTTCCACGATGGACACCGACCAGGCCGTCGGCCTCGTCAATCACTTCGCCGCGCACCTCGGTGTGACTCTGGACTGATCGCCCGGGTCGGTGCTGGGATCAGCGGCGCGACTTCTGGAGTTTCTCCATCACCCAGAGAAGGATCACCGAGCCGAGGACCGCGGTGAAGAGCGTGAACCACCAACCGCCGGATTCGGTGTCGAACCAAAAACTGAGCAGGAAGCCGCCGATCAGGGCGCCGATGATGCCGATCACGATGTTCGCGAAGAAGCCCGAACCGCTGCCGTGAACGATCTTCCCGGCTATGAATCCGGCGATCGCACCGATCACGATGTAGCCGATCCAACCCACATTGGTCAGCGTCGTCGAACGGGCCAGGATCTCTGATGCTGCAAGAACGTCCATGTCAATGACCTCCGATAGTGGTTGAGTCCCAACGCTATCGGCTGATACGAGAGTTCGGAACCGTTACGGGCGCACCGTGACCTCGACGCCGTCCGACGTTGGCGTGACCGTTACCGCCGCCAGATCCGGCACAACGTAGTCGGGTGCGAACTCCGCCGCGTCACCCACCCCGATAACACGCATCCCGGCGGCCCGCGCAGCTGTGACACCGGCACGCGAGTCTTCGAACACGATGCAGTCCGCCGGGTCGACACCGAGGATTCCAGCGGCCTTGAGGAAACCCTCGGGATCGGGCTTGCTCGCCGCGACATCGTCGGCCATGACCGCGATCGACGGCACCGCGAGCCCTGCTGCGGCCATTCGACCCGCGGCCAACGGTTCGTTCGCCGAGGTGACAAGCGCGTGTGGCACACCGTTCAGCGACGCGAGAAACACTGCGGCGCCGGGGATCTCGACGATCCCCTCCGTCTCGGCGACCTCCCGCGCGAGCATGAGGTCGTTCTCACGCACGTTCTCCTCCTGCGGTCGGTCCGGCAGGAACTCCGCCATCACATCATGGCCCTGGCGTCCGTGCGCCCGGTGCAGAACGGTGTCGGCGTCCACCCCGTGGTCAACGGCCCATTCGCTCCAGATCCGGTTCACCACGGGCGTCGAGTCGACAAGCGTCCCGTCCATGTCGAGCAGGAGGGCACGGGCGGAGAGTGTGACAGTCATGCTCGCCACGGTACGTCCCGAGTTCGCTCGACGAACGGAGAACCACCGCTAGACGAGCAGAGAACCGCAGCCCGTCGAACGGACAGCACGACGAGAGTCAGATGCGGTCGAGGTTCCGCTCGAAGGCCGACTTCCCGGCGATCTGCGCGAGATGCGTGCGGACCAACAGATCCGGACCGAGGACGCTCGCCCGAATCACCGCGCCGGTCAGCACCGCGGGCCTACCGTTCACGATTCGACCGATGAGCTTCGACTCACGCACGATGGCGGTGACTCGCCCACGCCGAACGCTCTCGAAAGTCCGGCAGGCAGAGGCGACGTGGGGACCCGCAGCGATGCAGGCCGCCAGGATCACCGCGTCCTCGATCGCCTGACAGCCACCCTGTCCGAGGTGCGGGCGCATCGGATGCGCGGCGTCGCCGATCAGCACTGATCGCCCATCTGACCACCGCCTCGCGATCGGGCGGTCGTGAAGGTCGTTACGCAGAAGATTCCGAGGCGCGGTCGCCGAGACCAGTTCCGGCAGCGGAGCCGCCCACCCGGTGACCAGGTCTTTCACATGCGCGAGCTCGTCGTCGAAGAACGACTTCTCCCGCAACTGCTGGGTTGCGAACCAGTACGTGCGATCCTCACCGAGCGGCACCAACCCGAACTGCGATCGGGGCCCCAGCACCTCCCCCGCCAGAACGGGATCGAAGCTCGCGTCGGCGACGCCACGCCACGCGGTGTAGCCGCAGTACGTGCGCGGCAGCGGACCGTTCAACTCGACTGCCACCCGCGACGCGATCCCATCCGCACCGATCACCAGGTCGGCATCGAGCTCGGACGACGACGTGACGTCGACGCCGTATCGCACAGTCCCGACAGGCAGCCGTTCCGCGAGGACGGCGCGGAGCACCGACCGTTCGATGACGATCAGGGGCTCTCCGAGAGCGTCGATCAGGCGATCCGCTGCCGGGCGTCGGATCCAACTTCCATCACGCCAACGAACGGCGCCTGCAGCCACCGCTCCGCCGGCCGCGCGAACCGCCTCGCCCACGTCGATCCGGTCGAGCGCCGCCAAGGCGTTCGGCCAGATGGAGATGCCGCCTCTCGACTCCGCTCGAGGATCAGAAGACTCGACGCGAGGGTCGGGCACTCGTTCGAGAACCGTCACGTCGTGACCGTCGCGATGAAGGGCGACCGCAGCGGTGAGCCCCGCTATCCCCGCACCGACGACGATCACACGCACGGTCAGCGCCCGGTGTAGATGCCGGTCCGCTTCTCGAGCATCGCGGTGACCGCCTCGCGGTGGTCGTCGGTCTGGTGAGCCAGCCCCTGCATCGCGGCAGACAGTTCAAGAAGCTGATCGAGGGTCTGTTGAGACGATTCGCGCAACAATTTCTTCGTCATGCGAACCGCGACGGGCGGGTTCACCGCCACCCGCGCTGCGAGAGCCCTCGCAGTCGGCAGCAGTTCGTCGGAGGCGACCACCTGCGACACCATTCCCCAGTCGAGGGCGGTAGCGGCGTCCACCCGATCACCGGTCAGAGCCATCTCCGCGGCTCGCGCCGGACCGATTATCCGGGGCAGGAACCATGCGCCGCCGTCGCCGGGGATGATGCCGAGCTTGACGAAACTCTCCGCGAAGAACGCCGTCGACGACGCGACGCGGAGGTCGCACATCATCGCCAGGTCGCATCCGGCACCCACGGCTGGACCGTTCACCGCGGCGATCACGGGCACCTCCAATGAGTACATGGCGCGCGGGATCCGCTGGATGCCTTCGCGGTAGCCGATCCGCTGGGTGTGGCCTGCACCGCCGAAGAGTCCCTTACCGGCAGCCATTGCCTTCACATTGCCGCCCGCCGAGAACGCCGAGCCCGCGCCGGTCAGAATCACCGCACGGATCGACTGATCACTGTTGGTCGCGGCGACCGCGTCGACGATCGCGTCGATGATCGCCACGTCGGAGATCGCATTGCGCAAGTCTGGAAGGTTGAGAGTCCAGGTGACGACGTCGCCGTCACGCTCGATCAGCAGGTCGTCGCTCACAGCAGCTCCAGAATCGTCGCGTTGGCCATGCCACCGGCTTCGCACATCGTCTGCAGGCCGTAACGGATCCCGTTGTCGCGCATGTGGTGCACGAGGCGGGTCATGAGGATCGCCCCGGACCCGCCGAGTGGATGCCCCACCGAGATGGCGCCGCCGACCGGGTTGAGGACGGCGTCGGATGCGCCGGTCTCCTTCTGCCACGCGAGCGGGACCGGCGCGAACGCCTCGTTCACTTCGAACGCGCCGATGTCACCGATCGACAGGCCTGAACGCTTCAGGGCCTTCTCGGTCGCGGCGATCGGCGCGCTGAGCATGATCACCGGGTCGTCCCCGGCAAGGACCGTGGTGTGGATGCGGGCCAACGGCTTCCAGCCCTGTTCTGCTGCGGTCTCCGACGACGTGACGAGCAGCGCGCCTGCCCCGTCGGAGATCTGCGAAGCGTTTCCCGCGGTGATCACACCCTCGGGGTCGAACGGCGTCTTCAGGCCGCCCAGCTTCTCCGCCGTCGTGCCGCGACGCAGCCCCTCGTCGTGCGTCAGGCCGCCGATCGGCGCGAGCTGGGCGTCGAACGCTCCCGCGTCGATGGCCGCCGCGGTCCGTTCGTGGGAGCGGGCCGAGTACTCGTCGAGCGCCTGGCGTGACAGGTTCCACCGCCTCGCCATCATCTCCGCGCCCAGGCCCTGGTTGAACCCGTCCACACCGTAACGGTCGAGCACCGAGGCCGGGTACGGTGCACCGTCACCGCGGGCCGAGCCCATCGGAACCCGGGACATCGACTCGACGCCGCCAGCGATCGCGACGTCATAATGACCGGCGATCACACCGGCTGCCGCGAACACCACCGCCTGCTGACCGGATCCGCATCGCCGGTCGACAACGGTCGCCGGTACCGACTCCGGCCATCCGGCGGCGAGAACACCGACTCGTCCGATACTTCCCGCCTGATCACCCACCTGGCTGACACAGCCCCAGACGACATCGTCGACAGCGGCCGGATCGAACCCGACTCGATCGGCGAGCGCCCCGAGGACGTGTCCGGTCAGGTCACCGGGGTGAATCGTGGACAGGGAACCGTTTCTCTTGCCGATGGGTGTGCGAACCGCATCGACGATCACTGCATCGCGCATATGACCATCATCACTCACGGTTGATCGAGGCGTAACACGAAGGGGCACATCCGGAAACACACGGTGACGACGATCGATTCATGAACGATGCCACTCGCACCGTCGACACCGTGTGCGGTTACTGCGGCGTCGGCTGCGGCCTGACGCTCACCGTGGTCGACGGTGCGGTGACCGCTTCGAAGGGCACACCGGGGCATCCGGCCAATCGTGGACGACTCTGCACCAAAGGCTCGACCACAGTCGATCTGCTTTCCGCTCCCGGACGCCTGACCTCGTCGTTCATGCGTGCGGATCGGCTGTCCGAACGAGTCGAAGTCTCCACCGACGCCGCCGTCGCCGACGCGGCGCGCAGACTGTCGTCGATCCGCGACGAGCACGGACCCGACTCGATCGCCGTCTACGTCTCCGGCCAGATGTCACTGGAGGCCCAGTACCTCTCGAACAAGTTGACCAAGGGTTTCCTCGGAACCAACCAGATCGAGTCGAATTCTCGACTGTGCATGGCGTCCGCAGGCACCGGATACAAGCAGTCTCTCGGCGCCGACGGGCCGCCGGGCAGCTACGACGACCTCGACCACGCCGACTTGTTCTTCGTGATCGGCGCAAACATGGCCGACTGCCACCCCATCCTGTATCTGCGCATGATGGACCGGGTGAAGGCGGGCGCGAAGCTCGTCGTCGTCGACCCTCGACGCACCGCAACCGCAGCCAAGGCCGACATACACCTGCCGGTGCGGCCCGGAACAGACCTAGCCCTGCTCAATGGGCTGCTTCGTCTCGTCGTCGACGCCGGTGGTGTGGATCAGGATTTCATCAACGCCCACACCGACGGCTGGGACACGATGGGCCCACTATTGGACGAGTACCCGCAGGAACGGGTCGCCGAGGTCACCGGGCTCAACGTGGACGACCTCCGCGAGGTGGCGCAGATGATCGTCGACGCCGACGAGTGGATGAGCCTGTGGACGATGGGTCTCAACCAGTCCACGCACGGCACCTGGCACACTAACGCGATCTGCAACCTTCATCTGGCGACCGGCGCGATCTGCCGTACCGGTTCGGGGCCGTTCTCGCTGACCGGACAGCCGAATGCGATGGGCGGCCGCGAGATGGGCTACATGGGCCCGGGACTCCCCGGTCAGCGGACTGCACTGCTCGAGCGGGACCGCGCCGAAGTCGAGTCCGTCTGGGGTCTCGAACCGGGAACCCTGCGGTCGGATCCAGGCGGCGGAACCATCGACATGTTCGAACGCATGGCCGCCGGCGAGATTCGCGCCGCATGGATCATCTGCACCAATCCGGTCGCGTCTGTCGCCAACCGACAGACTGTGATCGACGCCCTCGAACGCGCGGACCTCGTGATCGTCCAAGAGGTGTTCACCGGCACCGAGACCGCCGAGTACGCCGACGTGATCCTCCCGGCAGCGCTGTGGACCGAGGCGGAGGGCGTCATGGTGAACTCTGAACGCAGCCTCTCCTTGTGCGCCCCTGCGGTCCCTCCGCCTGGCGACGCGCGCCCCGACTGGCGTCTGATCTGCGACGTCGCAACCGCCATGGGTTTCGGGCACCACTTCGACTTCCCCGACGCGGGAGCCGTCTTCGACGAACTGAAGTCCTTTCACAATCCACGCACCGGGTGGGACGTCCGAGGAGTCGACTACGCCCGGCTCCGCCGCGGTCCAGTCCAGTGGCCCGCGGCCCCGGAGGGGCCCGACCGAAACCCGATCCGGTACCTCGACGGCGAGGGGCTTCGGTTCGCGACGACCAACGGACGCGCGCAGTTCCTCGCCCGCCCGTACCTGCCTCCCGCCGAACTCCCCGACGACGACTTCCCCCTTCTCCTGACCACCGGGCGGCTCGCACACCAGTGGCACACGATGAGCAAGACCGGCCGGGTCCCCAAACTCAACCGGCTGAATCCGGCGAGCTTCGTCCAACTGCATCCGGACACGGCGTCCGGTTTCGGCATCACAGACGGCGACCTCGTCGAGGTCCGTTCTCGTCGCGGCGCCGTTCGTGTCCCGGCACAGACCTCGGCCGACATCTCCCCCGGCTGCTGCTTCGTGCCGATGCACTTCAACGACGCCGTCGGCCCCGACCTCGCCGTCAACGCCGTGACCAGCGACGCCGTCGACCCCGACTCCCTGCAACCCGAGTTCAAGGCGTGCGCCGTCGTGTTGACCCGCATCGACCAACCGTTGGAGACGCCACCTGTGACCGCTGAACCGCGCGACGCCCATCCTCTCGCCGCGGTGTTCGGAACCCTAGGGCGCCGTCCGGAGCCTCGGCCCACCGAGCAGGCGTATCTCTCCGGCCTCGTGCACGGCCTCACCGCGAATCCGCCCGTCGACGAGATCCCGACGATTCCCGATCAGTCGCCGTTGTCCGACGATGTACGGGCATGGGCGGACGGTGTGCTCGCAGGCTTCTATTCGCGCACTCCCGTCGCGACACCGGTCCACAGGGTTCCGACGCCGCCGTCGGTGACCGTCGTCTGGGCTTCGCAGACCGGGACCGCGGAGGAGTACACGACTGGACTCGAATCGACGTTGGACTCAGCGGGGATCGCCGTCACGGTGCGCTGCGCCAATGCAGTCGATCTCGACGAACTTCACGGAACGGTGCTGTTCGTCGTGTCGACGACCGGCGACGGCGACCCGCCGGACAACGGAGCGGCGCTGTGGACCCGGCTGTCGGCCGCCACCGAGTCCGACGTCGACGACCTCGACTACGCCGTCCTCGGATTCGGCGACTCGTCGTACGCCGATTTCTGCGGTTTCGCCCGCAAGCTCGACGGACGTCTCGCACACCTCGGAGCCACACGCATCACCGACCGCGTTTCTTGTGAGCCGGGCGACGAGGCCACCGCCGACACGTGGATCGCTGCACTCCTCCCGAAGTTCACCTCTCCCGAGTCGTCAAGGGCCGTGTCTCCCGCCAGTTCGTCGAGCGAAGTTCCTCCCTGCTCGTCGAGCGAAGTAGAGGCGTACTCCCGCAGGAATCCGCTGACGACGTCGCTGGTTGCCAACGACCTCCTGACCGGGGAGGGTTCGGCGAAGGAGGTGCGCCGTCTGGCGTTCGACCTGCCCACAGGCACTCTGACGTACGCGGCGGGCGACGCCCTCGGGGTGTTGCCGTCGAACGCGTCGACGCTGGTCGATGAGTGGCTGGCGGCGACGGGACTGGACGGCGAGTTCCTCGTCAACGTGGGCTCGGGTGAGACGTCGCTGAGGACTGCCCTGACCGATCATCTTGAGATCGCGCGCCTCACGCGCGACCTCTTGGTCTTTGTGAGTGACCGAAACGACGACCCGTTTCTGAGAACTCTCGTAGACGACCGACCGGCGTTCACCGACTGGTCGTGGGGACGGCAGTCAGTCGACCTGTTGACGTCGTATCCGGTAGCCGCCGATGTCGACGAGTGGCTGGCAGTGCTCCGTCCCCTCCAGCCCCGCCTGTACTCGATCTCATCGAGTCCCCGGAATCGACCCGACCGGGTGGAGATCACCGTGTCGACTGTCAGGTTCACGTCAGCCGATTCCGGATCGCCGCGCGGCGGGGTGTGCTCGACGTTCCTCGCCGACTCCGACACCGACACGCCCGTCCGGGTGTTCGTTCAGCCCAACTCGAAGTTCGGACCACCCGCCGACTCCGACGCGCCGGCGATCATGATCGGGCCCGGCACCGGGGTGGCACCGTTCCGTGGGTTCCTGCACGATCGGGCCGCGTCGGGGGCCTCCGGTGACAACTGGTTGTTCTTCGGTGAACAGCGCCGCGCGTCCGACTTCCTGTATCGCGACGAACTCGGCGAGCTCAGCGAAGCCGGTGTCCTCGACCGACTCGACGTCGCCTTCTCCCGGGACCAGGCCGAGAAGGTGTACGTCCAGGATCTGATGCGAGAGAACGCCGCCGAGCTGTGGTCGTGGATCCGACGGGGCGCGCACGTGTACGTGTGCGGCGACGCGTCTCGCATGGCACGCGATGTGGACGTCGCGCTGCGGGAGATCGTCGCCCAACAGGGTCGTCTCGCACCCCATAGCGCCGATCAATACGTCACTGCTCTCGCCGCCGACAACCGCTACGTCCGCGACGTGTACTGACCCCCGTCCTCCTCACACACGGATCCGTAACACTGTGCGGAAGCGGTGACAATCGGGCAACGCCGGACCCGATCAGCTGCAACACCCGATCCATAGCGTCGTGAGCATGAACAGAACAGTCGCAGTCATCGGGCACGGAATGGTCGGCCACCGTTTTGTCGAAGCACTCCGCACGCGCGACACCGACGCCCAGTGGCAGGTGGTCGTGATCGGTGAGGAGACCGACGCCGCCTACGACCGGGTCGGCCTGTCGTCGTATGTCGGAGGCTGGGATCGGAGCACACTGGCGCTGCCTGGCAACGACTACGCCGGAGACGACAATGTTCGGGTGGTGCTCGGTCGACGTGTCACCGGCATCGACCGCGAGGCCCGCGTCGTCCGCCTCGACGACGGCCACACTGTCTCGTACGACGCTCTGGTCTTGGCGACCGGGTCGTACGCGTTCGTACCGCCGGTGCCGGGCCACGACACCGTCGGTTGTCACGTCTACCGCACTCTCGACGATCTGGACGCCATCCGCGTCGACGCCGACGCCGCCCTCGCGGCGAATCCCGGGACGCCCCCGGTCGGACTCGTCGTCGGCGGTGGTCTCCTCGGTCTGGAGGCCGCGAACGCACTCCGCCAGATGGGCCTTCGGCCGCACGTGGTCGAGGTGAATCCCCGGCTGATGCCACAACAGATCGACCCGGCAGGCGGCGAGCACCTCGCACGGATGATCGGCGAGCTCGGCATCGACATCTCCCTGTCATCCGGGACGAAGGCGATCACCCGCGGCCGATCAGGAGGCGTCGCGGTGACGCTGGCGGACGACACCGTCGTCGACGCGGCCCTGGTCGTCTTCGCAGCCGGCGTCCGCCCGCGCGACGAGCTCGGACGAGACGCCGGACTGGCGATGGCCGAACGCGGCGGTGTGCTCACCGATCTGTCCGGCGTGACGAGTGACCCGGCGATCTACGCGATCGGCGAGGTCGCGGCAGTCGAGGGCCGTTGTTACGGGCTCGTCGGCCCCGGCTATGCGACGGCCGAGGTCGTCGCCGACCGCCTCCTCGACGGCATCGCCGAGTTCCCCGGAGCAGACACGTCGACGAAGTTGAAGCTCCTCGGCGTGGACGTCGCCAGTTTCGGCGACGCGCACGGCGAGACGCCGGGCGCATTGAACGTCGTGGTGAGCGATCCGATCAACGGGACATACGCCAAACTCGTCCTCTCCGACGACGCGTCGACCCTCCTCGGCGGCGTGTTGGTCGGCGACGCCGGGTCGTACGGTCTGCTCCGCCCGCTCGTCGGGTCGAGTCTGCCGGGCGACCCCGTGGCACTCATCAGCCCGGCCTCCGGCGACGCTCCCGCACTGGGTGTCGGCGCGCTCGGCGACGACGCCCAGATCTGCTCCTGCAACGACGTCTCGAAGGGAACCCTGTGCGCGGCGATCGAGAACGGCGCCTGCGACGTCGCGGAACTCAAGACGTGCACAGGTGCCGGCACGTCGTGCGGCTCGTGTGTTCCCCTGCTGTCGCAGATTCTGGCCGACTCCGGCGTGGAACAGTCGACCGCATTGTGCGAGCACTTCAGCGCTTCCCGCGCGGAGCTCTTCGAGCTCGTCCGCGCGAGTGGGATCCGCACGTTCACCGGACTCGTCGAGCGCTTCGGAACCGGGACCGGCTGCGACATCTGCAAACCGACAGTCGCGTCGATCCTCGCGTCCACGAGCAGCGATCACATCCTCGACGGCGAACAGGCGTCCCTGCAGGACTCGAACGACCACTTCCTCGCCAACATCCAGCGCAACGGCACGTACTCGGTGGTGCCCCGAGTTCCGGGTGGCGACATCAGCGCCGAACAGCTCATCCTGATCGGCGAGATCGCGCGCGATTTCGGGCTGTACACGAAGATCACCGGAGGTCAGCGCATCGACATGTTCGGCGCCACCGTCGATCAGCTTCCCCAGATCTGGAAGCGTCTCGTCGACGGCGGCATGGAGTCGGGGCAGGCCTACGGCAAGTCGTTGCGCACAGTGAAGAGCTGCGCAGGATCGGACTGGTGCCGGTACGGACAGCAGGATTCGGTGCAGCTCGCCATCGATCTCGAGCTCCGGTACCGAGGACTCCGGTCGCCGCACAAGATCAAGATGGGCGTCTCCGGGTGTGCACGTGAATGCGCGGAGGCCCGGGGCAAGGACATCGGTGTCATCGCCACCGAGAGCGGTTGGAATCTGTATGTCGGCGGCAACGGCGGCATGACACCGCGACATGCACAGCTCCTGGCAGGCGACCTCGACACCGCGACCCTGGTCCGCTACATCGATCGATACCTCATGTACTACATCCGCACAGCGGACCGACTGCAGCGCACCGCGGCCTGGATGGAGACGGTCGACGGCGGCCTCGACCACGTCAAAGCCGTCGTCGTCGACGACAGTCTCGGCCTCGCGGCCGACTTCGAGGCCGACATGGCTCGCCACGTGTCCGGTTACCAGTGCGAGTGGAAGGGCGTCCTCGACGACCCTGACAAGCTCGCCCGCTTCACATCGTTCGTCAACGCGCCCGGTGTTCCCGATCCCACCATCTCGTTCGGCGAGAGCCACGGCCGCAAGGTTCCGGTTCTCCTCGGGCAGCCCACCGTCAGGAGTTCCCGATGAGCCTCACTTTCGATCTGCACCGCTGGACCCGCGACTGGACTCCCGCCTGCGCGTTCGATCGGCTCCAACCGTTGCGCGGTGTCGCCGTCCTGCTCCCCGACCAGATGCAGGTCGCGTTGTTCCGGCTGGCCGACGATTCTCTACGTGCGGTCGGGAACATCGACCCCATCGGGCGGGCAGCGGTGCTGTCCCGCGGCATCGTCGGAGATCGGAACGGTTTCCCGGTCGTCGCGTCGCCGCTGAAGAAGCAGGCGTTCAGCCTCATCGACGGCCGGTGCCTCGACGTCGACGGTGTCCGGGTTCCCGTGTTCGCCACCCGCATCGGGATCGACGGCACGGTGTTCGTCGCGAACTCTCCGCAGGTCCGATTCGGACAGCGACCGGCGCCGATTCGATGACCGTCCTGCTCGTCGCGCACGGCACCCGCAATCCGCACGGTGTAGCCCTCATCGGCGATCTGGCGGCGGCCATGCGGGCCAGGCTCGCCACCCGGGTGGCGGTCTCGTTCGTCGACGTCCTCGGTCCCAGTCCCAGCGAAGCGCTCCGCGTGCTCTCGACGGACGCCACCGTGGTCCCGGCGTTCCTCGGGCGCGGATACCACGTTCGCCGGGACATACCAGCGCATCTGGCACAGGCCGGGCTGCCGCCCACCACGGTCACCGATTCGCTCGGCCCGTCCGACGAAGTGCTCGCCGCACTCGTCGGGCGGCTCGACGAGGCCGGTCGCCGTCCAGGCGACGCCGTGGTCCTGGCGGCCGCCGGATCGTCGGACCCGTTGGCGATCGCCGACATCGAAGGAGTCGCCGAGCGCCTGGCGCCGCTGGTCGGTGTACCGGTGACGATCGCATTCGCCGCTCCGGCTCCGAACGCGCCGCAGTTCCCCGGCGTCGTCGACGCCGTGTCGGGACTTCGTCGCGACCATCGGCGCGTTGCGGTCGCATCGCATCTGTTGGCGCCCGGACTGTTCCAGACACGACTCGAGCGCTCCGGCGCCGAGGTGGTCGCCGCTCCGCTCGGGTTGCACCCGTTGATCGTCGACCGGGCCTGCACCCTCGCCTCTTTCGGTGAATTGTCGTCGTACCACTGCGACAATTCACCAGTTCTCGATCCGGTCAGTCGACGGCGAGGCGATAGCCGCGTTTGACGACGGTCCCGATGATCTCGCGGACGCCGATGGCGTCGCGGAGACGGCCGATGGCAACTTCCACGGCGTGCAGGTCGTCCCCGGCCGCCGGCAGCAAGGCCAGCAGATCCTGACGTGAGACGACGTCACCGGGTTGTGCGGCGAGAGCTTTCAACACGGTCAGCCCGCTTGCGGAAACGTCACGCACCTCACCGTCGACCACTGCGGCAGCGGCATGGACACCGAGGCGGTGCCCAGCCACCGCGATATCCGGGCATCCCGCGGGGAGATCCTCGGTGATGAGACGAGCGAGTGCACCGAGCCGCATCCGGTCGGGCTCCACCGACGGTATACCAGCCGCAGCCAGTGGCGCCGACGTCACAGGCCCGACGCTGTACGCGACGACCGGACCCGATAAGGCTGCGAGCAAGGCATCACGAGCGCCGAGCTCGTCTGCTCTCAGCAGCATCGACGCCGCGGCGGGCGCCGATGTGAAGGCGACAGCGTCCACGCGTGCTCGGGCGACGTCGTCGACAAGAGCATCGAATGCGGCGACGTCGCTCGGTCCCTCCCATCGGTAGACGGGCACTCCGACGACGCTCGCACCCCGCCCGACGAGTCCTGAGAGGAATCCGGGATTGGGATCCCACGCATCGATCGCCCCGTGGAGTTGGACGGCCACTCGTTTTCCGCCGAGGTCGTCACCGGTCAAGTGTGCGAGCACCTCGGCGGACGATTCTGACTCCGGCGACCATTCCTCCCGCAGGCCGGCCGCGCGCAGGGCACCGGTGGCCTTCGGTCCGCGGGAGATGACACGGGCGCCGGAGAGCGCTGCAAGGAGCTCATCGGCCACGCCCCACTCGTCTGCGGCCTCGATCCACCCCCGGAAGCCGATGCCGGTCGTGGCGATCAGGACGTCCGGCGGGTTCTCGATGAGGTTCGCTGTGGCTTCCGACAGACCTCGGTCGTCGGCGAGCGGAACCATCGAAATGGCTGCTGCCGAAACGACTCGAGCGCCGCGGCGCGTCAGGAGGGCCTCGAACTCTTCCGCGCGCCGAGCCGCAGTGATGGCAACGGAGAACCCCGCCAACGTGGGCGGGGTTCTCCGGTCGGTACTGGGACTCATGAAGCAATCGTTCCAGATGTTGCCGGTTCCGACGCGGGTGCCTGCGCGTCGCCGCCGCTGACCGCGGCGGGCGTGGCGACATAGGCACGCCAGGTGACCAGGGCGGCGATCAGATAGAACACCGCGAAGACGGTGAACGCCCACACTCCGGATCCGGCGTCACCGGACTGGTACGACTGCCGAAGCACCAGGTTGATGCCGACGCCTCCCAGGCCGCCGACGGCGCCGGCGATTCCGATGACCGCACCCGACATGGACCGCGAATAGTCCGAGCGCCCAGCCTCGTCGAGAGGCAAAGACCGTGATGCCGCATCGAACACCGACGGGATGATCTTGTACACCGATCCGTTGCCCATGCCAGACAACACGAAGAGGGCGATGAAGGCGATCACGGAGACGGTGAGTGAACCGTTCCCGACGATCAGAAGTGCCGCGGCCCCGATCATGCCGACGAACACCCCGAGCGTGACCACGCTTCCGCCGATGCGGTCGGCGAGCTTCCCGCCGTACACGCGGCTGATCGAACCGAGCAACGGCCCGATGAACGCGATCGAGGCGGCATGCAGCGCGGCGTCACTTGCAGACTGACCGTCTGCTTTGAAGTTGATGACCAGCAGCTGCGCGAACGCGAACGAGAAGCCGATGAACGAGCCGAACGTCCCGATGTACAACAGTGCGATCACCCAGGTGTTCTTGTTGGCGACCGCGGCTCTCATCGCCGTCATGTCGACGCCGGGACCGACCAGATTGTCCATGAAGAGCGCAGCGCCGATACCTGCGACCACCAGCGCGACGAGGTAGAAGGCACACACCCAGTAGGGCTCGGTGTCGCCGACCAGCGCCAGGACGAGAAGTCCGAGCAGCTGGACGGCGGGCACACCCAGATTGCCCCCGCCTGCATTGAGACCGAGCGCCCAGCCTTTGAGTCGCTGGGGATAGAAGGCGTTGATGTTGGTCATCGACGATGCGAAGTTTCCGCCGCCGAGACCGGTCAACGCAGCACACACGAGGTACATCCAGAGCGGTTGGCCGGGGTTCGCGAGCAGGACGATCGTCGCCGTGACCGGGACCAGGAGCACCACCGCAGAGAAGATCGTCCAGTTGCGGCCGCCGAAACGGGTGGTGGCCATCGTGTACGGGAACCGCAGCACCGCACCGGTGAAGGTGGCGACTGCGCCGATCAGAAACTTGTCACCGGCCGAGATCCCGTAGACGTCGGAGGGCATGAACAGCACCATCACCGACCACAGGGACCACACGGAGAAGCCGACATGTTCTGCGACCACCGACCAGATGAGGTTTCGGCGCGCGATGTCCTTCCCGCCGGACTCCCATGCGACGACGTCCTCCGCATCCCAGTTCTCAATCGTGCGACTGCGTCTCACGTCTGCCTCCTCGTTCCGAGCCGACGGCTTGGTCGTCGACTGTCGCCTTTGAAACTAGGGACGCCATGTTGCATTCGACGGCGGTGCCGATCACCGGTACGTAATGAACACCTCGCAGCCGAAGCGCCGCATGTGTGAGATCGCGGCCAGGAAACTGGCAGGCCGTGCACCCGAATGCTGCCAGGAACGATTCCTACCTTGAATCACGTGGCGCACACCAGAGGCGCCCGAAGAGAACAAGAATCGATCTGCGATCAAGGAGAACACCACATGTCGAACACCACCGCACCCCGCCCCGGCGCCCAGCAGCCGCACCGCCAGAACCAGCAGCAGCCGACGCGCCGCCGTCGGACGCGTCAGTGGGACCGCCGCAATCACCGCTGGACCTGGATCTGGCGCTGACAACCACCGTCTGAACCCTGCGTGCGCCGGACCCCCTCGGGTCCGGCGCACGCGGCGCTTCTGCACCCAGTCCGATAGAGAGAGCCCACCGAATGACCGCCCGCCGTGCCCTTGCCCGCTTCGTCCCGCTGCTTCGCGGTCACCGCCGCCTGCTCACGACGGCGGCCCTGCTGTTCATCGTCGCGGCGGGTTGCGACGCTGTCGGCGTGTTTGTGCTCTCCGACGTCGTCGACAGCGCACTCGACTCCGATACGACAACCGCGCTGATCCCCCTCGCGTGCATCTGGATCGCCATCACGGCAGCGTCATCTCTAGGCGACTACTTCGGCCAGGTGATCGCCGCGAAGGAGTCGGAGAAGATCGTCCTGACGTTGCGGGACACCGTGTTCGCTCACGTCCAACGGCTCTCACCGGCCGCTCACCGGAGGCGAGGGATCGGTGATCTGGTGGTCCGACACTCGAGCGATCTCGAAGCCGTTGAGCACCTCGTCGCGTCGGGCTTGCTCACGGGTGTGATCGCGGTCGTCAACATGGTCGCACTCCTCATCGCCGCGTTCTGGATGAACACTGTCGTCACCGTCGTCGCGGTGTGCGCGGTGCCGCCGATCGCGCTGCTGTCGGCCTGGTACGGGCGCCGACAGACCCAGGAGACGTGGCGCGAACGTGACGCCGACTCCGCCCTCACCGACACTCTGCACTCGGCGCTGACCGGTCACGAGGTGACCGTTGCGTACAACCAGGAGCACACCGAGCAGACCGCACTGCATCGTCGCGGACGGGACTGGATGGCGGCACGGGTGGCGCTGACTCGGGTGGAGGCGGGCTTCGGCGCAATGCTCGGATTCGCCCAGGTGCTCGTGTCCTTGGGCGTCGCGATCGTCGGCGTGTGGCAGGTTCGTCACGGTGCGATGAGCGTCGGCCAGTTGATGGCCCTGACCGGCTATGTCGCGATGCTGTATCCCAAGTTCCAGGAGTTGGCCGAGGTCCGCTTGTCGCTGGCGTCGACCGGGGTCAGCGCGGCCCGGATCGCAGAGCTGCTCGACGAGGAACCCCACTCACCGGATCTCCCCGGAGCACGGACACTCACCATTCACGAAGGTCGGGTTGAGTTCCGACGAATCGTCATGCGGCGCGGCGCCAGAACGGTGTTGAGGAACGCCGAACTCACCCTTCCCGCCGGTCGGGTGACTGCGCTTGTCGGCCCCAGCGGCGCGGGCAAGTCGACGATGGCTGCGCTCATCGGGCGCCTTGAGGAACCCGACGGCGGATCGGTGCACATCGACGACATCGACCTCGCTTCGACGACCGCGGGGTCCGTGCGCGACCACGTCACCGTGCTGCCGCAGGCACCGATGATAAAACCCGGAAGCATCGCAGAGAACATCGCCTACGGGCGACCCGACGCGTCGCGGGACGACGTGATCAGCGCAGCCGTCGCGGTGGGCGCCGACGACTTCATCCGCGCCCTGCCCGGCGGCTACGACACGGTGCTGGCAGACGGTGGACTCGAGCTGTCCGGCGGACAGCGTCAACGTCTGTGCATCGCTCGAGCACTGCTGCGCGACACCCGAATCCTTGTGCTGGACGAACCGACATCTGCGTTGGACGACGAATCGGTCGCCGACCTGATCGACCCGCTCCGGGCGCTGACCGAGAACCGCACCACGCTGCTCATCACGCACGACTCCCGGGTTCTGCGTCTCGCAGACCGAGTGGCGACGCTCCGAGACGGTCGAGTCCTCGAACCGGAGACGTGCTGGTCAGTCGAGGGCGACCACAGCCAGCGCGTCGTGCGCGATCGTGCCGAAGTAGAGCACGCCGTCGCGTTCGACGACACTTGTGGCGAACGAGAAATCGACGTCGTCGAGCCTGACCTCGCGCGCCACCGCGCCGTCGAAGGTGAGGCCGAGGGCCCACAGGGTCTCGTCAGGCGCAGGCCCCACACGTTCGGGGGCTCGCGCGAGTACCTTCCTGGCCCTCAGCGGCAGCTTGAAGAGCGCTTCGAGGACGCTGTTGCGCGGTGATGCCAGGGCCACCCACACTCGTCCGTCACTGCCGACCGACATGTTGTCCGGATAGCCGGGCAGATCGTCGGCGAACACATCCCAGTCCCCTGCGCGCGCGCCGGTGAGCCACAGACGAGAGATCCGAGCCGCACCGGTTTCGGCCACCAGCACAAACGTCTCGTCAGGCGACAGCACAACACCGTTGGCGAACTGCAGGCCGCCGCGCAAGACGTCGACTGTTCCGTCGGGATCACGACGCATCAGCCGTCCGGTGCCCGAGTGTTCGATGAGGTCCGCCCGCCATCGATCGATCGTGAAGCGTTGACTGGACGATGAGAAGTACACCGAACCGTCCGACGCGGTGACAGCGTTGCTCGCGAAGTGCAGCGGGCGGCCGTCAACGGTGTCCACGAGGACCTCCGCACGCTGTTTGCCTGCATCGATGAGGAGCAGCCCGCGGTCGTGGTCACAGAGGACGATCGAACCGTCAGGCCGGACGTCGAGCCCGAGTAGACGTCCCGCGGTGTCGGCGATCACCTCCACAGTTCCGGACTCCGGGTCGACGGCGAGCAGTCTCCCGTCGGAGAGTCCCGTGCCGATGCGGCCGTCCGGCAGCACTGCGACGTCTTCGGGCGCGGATCCGGGGAGGTCGATGCGTCGGAAAGTGCTCACGGCACCTTTCTTAGCAGGGATTGTGGTCAACCGCTCTCCATTATGAACATTGTTGCATAACATTCTGTTGCATACCGCGCAGTTGCACTGCTAGCGTCGTCGCATGGCATTGGAGCACGCCATCCTCGTCTCACTGACCGAACGACCGGGGACCGGCTACGAGATCGGGCAGCAGTTCGTGCGGTCGATCGGGTACTTCTGGTCGGCCACACATCAGCAGATCTATCGCACTCTCAAGAAACTGCACACCGACGGACTGGTGAGTTTCGAGGAGATCGAGCAGGACGGCCGCCCGGACAAGAAGGTCTACACGATCTCCGACGCCGGTCGCGCCATGCTCGCCGAATGGGTCGTCACCCCGACCCCGTTCGCTCCGCTCCGCAGTGATCTCGGCGTGAAACTGCGCGCCGCCGACATGGGCGATCTCAATGAGTCGATCGCCCAGCTCGCCGCTCATCGTGACGAGGCAGCCGCCATGCTCGAGGTGTACTCCGGCTTCGAACGCGACTACTACCCCGACCCCGATGCACTGCACGGGCGTCGTCTCAATCAGTACCTCGTGCTCCGCGGCGGAATCCGCATGTGCCGAAGCACCCTTGACTGGTGCGATGAAGCACTCGAAGGCCTGCATCGGGAACTCCGCCGAACCACAGCCACAGCCACAGCCTGAAGTCAGCCCAGCCCGAAAAGAAAGGTCGCGCCATGTCAGCCCAGACGGCCGAGCCAAACACCCACTATCCGCTCCTGTTCGAGCCCCTGCAGATCGGTGGCACCACGCTGCGGAACCGTATCGTCATGGGTTCCATGCACACCGGCCTCGAAGACCGCCTGTGGGACACGCCGAAGCTCGCGGCGTACTACGCCGAGCGCGCCCGCGGCGGTGTCGGCCTGATCATCACGGGTGGATTCTCTCCGTCGCGGACCGGTCTGCTGCTGCCGTTCGCGGGCAAGATGACCAACCAGGCCGACGTCCTGCGTCACCGCGAGTTCACCAAGGCCGTGCATGCCGAGAACGGCAAGATCGCGCTCCAGCTGATCCACGCCGGGCGGTACGGCTACACGCCGTTCAAGGTGGCCGCGGGCAGTGAGCCGTCACCGATCCACCCGTTCAAGCACTTCCAGATGACCGAGCAGGTCATCTGGCACGTGATCCGTTCGTTCGGCCAGGGAGCCAAGCTCGCCCGCCGTGCGGGATACGACGCGATCGAGATCATGGGCGGCGAGGGCTACCTGATCAACCAGTTCCTGTGCCCCCACACCAATGACCGCACGGACAAGTGGGGCGGTTCGACGGAGAATCGTCAGCGCTTCCTGCTGGAGATCATCAAGGAGATCCGCAAGCAGGTGCCGCGCGACTACCCGATCATCCTGCGTCAGAGCGTCGCCGACTTCGTGAAGAACGGTCAGACGTTCGACGAGATCGCGCAGCTCGCGCGCAAAGCCGAGGAGCTCGGCGTCGACGCGATCAACACCGACATCGGCTGGCATGAGGCGCAGGTCCCGACCATCGTCACGTCGGTTCCTCGGGGCGCGTTCGTCAAGTTCACCGAGCGTCTTCGCGACGTGGTGTCGATCCCGCTTATCGCGTCCAACCGCATCAACACCCCCGAGTTCGCCGAGGAGATCCTCGGAGGCGGCAAGGTCGACGCCGTCTCGATGGCGCGTCCGCTGCTCGCCGACCCGGAGTTCGCGAACAAGGCCGAGCAGGGCCGCTCCGACGAGATCAACACGTGCATCGGCTGCAATCAGGCGTGCCTGGACCATGCGTTCGTCGGCAAGAAGGTCTCGTGCCTGCTGAATCCGCGCGCCGGACGCGAGACCGTCCTGACGCTCGGCGCCACACGAACGGCCAAGAGGGTCGCCGTCGTCGGCGCAGGCCCCGCCGGCCTGTCCGCGGCGGTCTCGGCGGCACAGCGCGGCCATCGCGTTGACCTCTTCGAGGGCGGCGACACCATCGGCGGCCAGTTCTCCATCGCGGCCCGCATCCCGGGCAAAGAGGAGTTCAGCGAGACGATCCGCTACTTCACCCGCCAGCTCGAGATCAACAACGTCACCGTGCACCTCGGTACACGTGTGACCGCTCAGGACATCATCGACGGAGGTTTCGACCAAGTGGTCGTCGCGACCGGCGTGGTTCCTCGCATCCCGGACATCGACGGCATCGATCACCCGATGGTCGTGTCTTACGCCGACGCGGTCCTCGGTCACCGCGAGATCGGCAAGCGCGTCGCGGTGATCGGCGCGGGCGGCATCGGTTTCGACGTGACCGAGTTCCTGACTGTCGATGAGTCCCCCACCCTCAATCTGAAGGAATGGGAGCAGGAGTGGGGCGTCACCGAAGACCTGGACACTCCCGGCTTCGTCACCAAGCCGCGCCCGCTCCCCGCGACTCGCCAGGTGTACCTGGTGCAGCGCAAGCCCGGCGGCCAGGGCAAGACGCTGGGCAAGACGTCCGGCTGGGTGCACCGCGCAACGGTCAAGATGAAGGGCGTGGAGCAGATCTCGGGCGCGAGCTACGACAAGATCGACGACGCGGGACTCCACATCACGGTGCGGGACAAGGAGGGCAACGTGACGGGTCAGCGTGTCCTCGAGGTCGACAACGTCGTCGTCTGCGCGGGCCAGGAATCGGTCCGCGACCTCGTCGATCCGCTGACCGAGGCGGGCGTGATCACCCACGTCATCGGTGGAGCCGATCTCGCGTCCGAGCTCGACGCCAAGCGAGCAATCCGTCAGGGAACGGAAGTCGCCGCGGGCATGCCGTGATCTGACAACGCTGTCGAACGATCACCGCTCAGGCGCAGCAGGCCCCGTCAGAGGCCTACTGCACCTGAGCGGTAATGGTTGGACGACAGATACGATCAACCCATGCCAGTACCTCCTTCTGCCTCCGCCCGCGCTGTCGTCACCGGCGCTTCGTCCGGAATCGGCATGGCGCTCGCCAGGGCCCTCGCCGCCCGCGGTCACTCGGTGATCCTGGTGGCCCGCCGCGGCGAGATACTCGAAGAGCTGGCCACCGAACTGCGTTCGCGTTTCGCAGTGGAGGCCGAGGTGCGCGCCGTGGATCTCTCAGATCTGGAGGCCGTCGGCGTGCTATGCGACGAACTCGCGGGTCGCCAGATCTCGGTGCTGTGCAACAACGCGGGAATCGCGACGTTCGGTCCGATCGCCGAACTCGACGCCGCATACGAACGCGCCCAGGTCCGGCTGAACGCCGTCGCCGTCCACGACCTGACGCTGGCCGTCCTGCCGCAGATGATCGAACGGAACACCGGCGGCATCCTCATGGTCGGTTCCGCCGCGGGCAACATGCCGATCCCGAACAACGCCACCTACGCGGCGACCAAGGCGTTCGTCAACACGTTCAGCGAATCGCTGCGCGGTGAGCTCAGGGGCACGGGTGTGCACGTGACACTCCTGGCGCCCGGCCCGGTCCGCACCCAGACGCCCGCTCCGGAGGACCAGTCGATCGTCGACAAGATGGTCCCCGACTTCCTCTGGCATTCCTCGGAGAAGGTCGCCGAGATGAGCTTGGACGCCCTCGCACGGAACAAGATGCGCGTCGTTCCCGGCACGCTGTCGAAGGCGATGTCGGTGGCGGGCGGGTACTCCCCGCGGGCGATCGTCGCGCCGATCGTCGGCGGCTTCTACGGCAAGCTCGGCGAGGGCGACTAGCCTTCGACGACTACAGTCGACACCGTGCAAGACAAACTCGTATGGATCGACTGTGAAATGACCGGCCTCGATCTGGGCTCGGACAAGCTCATCGAGATCGCCGCCCTCGTCACCGATAGCGACTTGAATATCCTCGGGGAAGGTGTCGACGTGGTGATCCACGCCGACGACGAGGCGCTCGCGAACATGCCCGACGTCGTCACCGAGATGCACGCGAAGTCGGGCCTCACCGAAGAGGTCCGCGCATCCACTGTCACCCTCGCCGAGGCCGAGGAGATGGTGCTCGCGTACCTCCGTCAGCATGTGAGCGCGACCGGCACCGTTCCGCTCGCCGGCAATTCGATCGCGACCGACCGCGGTTTCATCACGCGGGACATGCCGCGCCTCGACTCGTTCCTCCACTACCGGATGGTGGACGTGAGCTCGATCAAGGAACTGACTCGCCGCTGGTTCCCAGCGATCTACTTCGGCCAGCCCCCGAAGGGCCTGGCGCACCGTGCGCTCGCAGACATCCGCGAGTCGATTCTGGAGCTGCGGTACTACCGTGCGGCGGCGTTCGTGCCCGCTCCCGGTCCCGACTCGAAGACGCTCGAGAAGATCGTCAGCGACCTCGGCCCCGCCTGACGCACGAAAACACGCTGGTCAGAAACCGATTGGCCATGATCGGTGGAAACCAGCTAGAGTATGACCCTGGCTCGGCCAACAGTGTGTGAACGCTGGGAATCCGTGCCGATGGTGGCTGTAGTTCAGTTGGTAGAGCACCAGGTTGTGATCCTGGCTGTCGCGGGTTCGAGTCCCGTCAGCCACCCCGACGAGAACGCCCGACCGGAATATCCGGTCGGGCGTTCTTTCGTTGACGGTGTGCGCTCAGCGCCGCTCACTCAAGCGTCCACGGCTCCTGCGGGAGGACGTCGCCGGTCTCCAGCAGCGTTTTGAGGTTCGCGAGTACTGCGGGCCATCCCTGGCTGATGTCTCGAAGGTCGTTCGCACTCTGCAGGTTGGTGTGTGTGACCGTGAGTTTGACGATGTCGCGTCCCTGCTCGATGTCGAACGCGACGACGCTGATCTCGGCGTCGGGATCGTCCGCGATAGCGGGATCGCCGAAACCGAACACCAGCCGCGTCGGCCGAGCGGTCTCGATCACGCGACCCGACACGTCGACGGTGCCGGAACCGTCGATCCGAACATGGTCGACGCGGCTGCCCACCTTCCAGTCCGACGTCTGCGCGTGGCCCCAGTATCGAGCCGTGATCTCCGGGTCAGTGAGCGCGTCCCAGACCTGTTCCGGGGTCGCCCGAATGTACGTGGTGTAGACGTAGTCCGGCACTGAACCTGTTTGCTCCGTGGTCATGAAACTCTCCTCTGCGTGTCGCTTGACGGAGGCGAGGACCGCCAGCGTCGGTTCTTCGAACTTCCAGATCCAGCGCTGCTGGATCTCGTGGATGGGCACGGCGTTCAGGTAGTGCAGCTTCCGCCGCCCGTCGCGGATCGATGACACCAGGGCCGCCTCTTCAAGGAGCGCAAGGTGTTGACTCACCGACTGCCGACGCATGTCGAGACCGTCGCACAACTCCCCCAGCGTCAATCCGGACCGCTCATGAAGCATGTCGAGCAGCCGACGACGGCCGGAGTCCGCAAGCGCTTTGAAAACGAGGTCCGCATCCACTCCTCAATCATGCAGGTAAATACCTGCATATTGCAACGTGCACGGGCCGACAGTCTCAACAGCCTCGACGTTCGTCGTGAAGACACACTGGAGCAGACATGTGACGACGATTGACGAGGGACTTCGTGAAAGCGCTCGTCACGTCGATGTGGACGCGGCGCGAAGTCGACGAACCTCGGAGACGGATTTGACCGTCGCCGCCACGACGGGCGGACCGAGGACCATGCCGATCATTCCCGCGATCGCTCCCCCGATGATCGTCGACAGCAAGACCAGCACCGGGTGGATCTTGAGCGACGAACCGAGTGCCCACGAACTGACCGCGCTTTGCACGGATCCGTTCGACACGATGAACGTCACCAACATGATCAGAGCCGCCGTTGTTCCACCGGACCCGAGCGCGATCAGTACGACGACCGCGCCTGTGAGCCAAGCGCCCACGTACGGCAGGAACGACAGGAAGAAGTACAGGATGAAGATCGGGATCGGCAGCGGGACGCCGAGGATCAGCATCGGGATCATGAAGATCGGCGCCGTGATCACAGCGGTCTTGGCAGTTCCCGAGAAGTAGCCTCGCACCGATTGACGCGAGAGGTCCGCGACGGCCGACACCTCGACAGGATCGAGTCCGGCCCGCGAGACCCACGCCGGAAACCGGTAGCCGTCGCGCAGCACGAAGAACAAGAAGAACAACGAGAAGAACGTCCCGAGAATCACCGATAGCAGACCGTAGAACGTGCTGGTCACGACGCCGAGGACACCTTGGCCGAGTTGAGGCGCGTAGTCGGCGACCGCTGTTCGGAGGTGCTCTGCGGCCGCGGTGTCGAGGTCGTGATCGCGCAACCATTCCAGCAGCGTGTTCCACCCGACCATCAGCTGGTCGTAGATCTGCGACCACTGATCGACGATGCCGAAAACTACGAGGGTGGCCAGAGCTCCGCCCACCACCACGGCGGCGAGCATCACCAGGAGTGTCGCGACGACCGGCGGGACCCGATGTCGGCGCAGCAACGCCGCACCCGGTTCCAGCACGATCCCGAGGATCGTCGCGATGATGAGCGGAACCACGATTCCGCTGATCGCGCTGATCGCGGCGGCCGCCAGGATCAGTAGGACGACCACACCGATGATCGACCAGCTGAGCGCTCCGATCGACCGCACCGCGCGGGCTGTGGAACGAACAGTCGCGGCGTTCAGATCGTCCGGGCTGTCGGGTTCGGTCTCGGTCACCCGCCAACTGTAGACCGGGCGTCAGGCACGCGGGTCGACGATGATCTTCACATGGCGTTCGTTGTTGTTGATCAACTGGTCGTAGCCCTCGGAGACGAGGCCGTCGAGTCCGATACGGCCGGTGATGAACGACGCGAGATCGATCTTCCCCGACTGAACCAGCGCGATCGTCGCCGGATGATCGTTGGAGTAGCCGATCGTTCCGCGTAGGTCGATCTCCTTGAGCACAAGTTTCGGCATATCGACCTCGGGCTTGTGCCCCCAGATCGACACATTGACGATCACGGCTCCCGGTCGCACCGCGTCGAGCAGCATGTCGAGGACCACCGGCACCGACGAGCATTCGAATCCGACGTCGGCGCCGCGGCCGCCGGTGAGTTCCCGGATCCGCGCGGCGACGTCGCCGTCACGCGGATCGAGGACGTCGTCGGCGACCCCCGTCGACCGCGCCATCTGCTTGCGCGCCTCCGACAGCTCCGAGATGTACACCGTGAGCCCCTCGGCCTTGAGCACGGCCGCGGTGAGCAATCCGATCGGGCCGGCGCCTCCGATGACTGCGACGTCACCCGCCCGCGCCCCCGAGCGGACGTAGGCGTGATGCCCCACCGACAACGGCTCGATGAGCGCGGCTTGGTCGAGCGGGATGTCGCCGACCGGATGCACCCAACGGCGTTCGACGACGATCTTCTCCGCGAGCCCGCCTCCACGCCCGCCGAGGCCGATGAAGTTCATGTCCTTCGACAACTGATACGCCTCACCGGGACCGGTGTCGACGTCCTCGCCGACGATGTACGGCTCGACGACCACATTCTCCCCGACCGTGAGGTCCGTGACGCCCTCGCCGAGTGCCGTGATCGTCCCGGAGAACTCATGCCCGATGACAACCGGCGCCGACTCCCCCGAGATCGGGTGCGGGCAGCCGGACGGCGGAATGAAGATCGGCCCCTCAAGGAACTCGTGCAAGTCGGTCCCGCATATGCCGCACCACCCGACGTCGATGGCCACCGTGCCCGGCCGCACCGGAGGCTCGGGAACGTCTTCGATCCTGATGTCGCTTCTGTCGTAGTAACGCGCTGCTCTCATGTCGACACGGTAGGGCCGACGGTCCAAGCGACTCCACGGTTGCAGAGCGTTGCAATTACGATCGATGCGTGACCGACGCCGAAACAGATCAGCCCCAGCCGCCGACCGACGAGCCCGTCGTGGAGACCGACAACAGCGACGGCGTGCTCCGCTCGTGGCGCCTGTGGATCGCGCCGGTGATCGCAGTGCTCGTGGCGATGTCGGCGATGGCCGGCCTGTACCTGGGCAGCATTCTCGACCCGGTGGGCAGCTTGACGTCGTTCCCGATCGCCGTCGTCAACGATGACAAGGGCGCGGTCGACCCGACCGGCGCACAGCAGAACTTCGGCGTCCAGATGGAGTCGACGGTCAAGGAGAAGGTCGACCCCGACAAGGTCTCCCTTGAGGACCTGAGCTGGGATGACGCGCAGGAGAAGCTGCGCGACGGCAAGGTCTACGGCGCGATTCGCGTTCCGGCCGACTTCACTGCGAAGACACTCGCACTCGCCGAAGGGTCGGTGACGCCCAATGCGGTCGAACGACCCCAGATCATCGTCTACACGAATCCCCAGGCCGGCACGCTGGGAAGCTCCCTGGTCACGGCGTTGAGCAAGGAAGCTCTCGCCGAGATGAACAAACAGCTCGGCCAACAGCTGACCGCCGCGGTCAGCAAACAGGCTGCGGCCGCCGTCCCGCCGTTGACCATCACCGGCACCGCGTCGATCGTGCTGTCCGCACCCATCGACGTCGTCACGACCGCCTTCGAGCCGCTGCCGACCGGCACCGGCATGGGACTGTCGGCCTTCTACTTCGCCCTCTTGGTGCTCCTCGCGGGCTTCACCGGCGCGATGCTCATCAACTCGCTCGTCGACTCCACTCTCGGCTACATCCCGTCGGAGATCGGCCCCCGTGTGGTCGTCCGCAAAGCCATCGGACTCACCCGACTGAGGGTGTTGCTGATCAAGTGGGCGATCATGATCGTGACCAGCCTCGCCATATCGGCGGTGTACATCGGCATCGCAAGCGCGCTCGACATGCCGATCGACCATCCATGGACGTTGTGGCTCTTCAGTTCGCTCGCTGCGGCGGCCGTGGGCGTCACCGCGTTGGCCGTCGTGTCGGCGTTCGGCACCATCGGCCTCCTGATCAACATGTTCGTGTTCATCTTCCTCGGCCTGCCGTCAGCGGGCGCGACGACCCCGATCGAAGCGGTCCCCGGATTCTTCGCGTGGCTCTCGTCGTTCGAACCGCTGCACCAGGTGTACATGGGCATCCGCGCGATCCTCTACTTCGACGCCCGCGGCAGCGCGGGCCTCACGCACGGGCTGCTGATGACCGTCGCAGGCCTCGCGATCGGCGTGGCCCTCGGAGTCGGCGTCAACTGGTACTACGACCACCGCGGCCTCGCCCGCGCCGGCGTCCAGGTGCTCGACAAGGGCTAGCACCCAGCTCGAACGGCAGAAGAAGCACGGTCGGCTGGGTTAGTGTCGGACTCGTGAGCACGACACAGGAACGGGTGACACTGCGCGTCGTCGTGTACTCCGACGATTCAGGCACCCGCGGGCAGGTGATCGGGGCGCTCGGCGAGCGCCTGCACCCGGACTTGCCCGACCTCGAGTACGTCGAAGTCGCCACCGCGCCGATGCTGTTGTCGCACTTCGACAGCGGGACGGTGGACGTGGCGATCCTCGACGGCGAGGCGTCCCCCGCCGGAGGCATGGGCATGGCGAAACAGATCCGCGACGAGTACAGCCCATGCCCTCCGTTGGTCGTGCTGGTGGCGCGGGAGGCCGATCGGTGGCTGGCCGACTGGTCGCGGGCCGACGCCGTCGCACAAGTGCCGGTGGATCCGATGCGGTTGTCGCGCACGCTGGTCGACCTGCTGCGATGAAGGGCCGATGATCTTCGCCTTCGCACCGGTCCAACGCGACCGGCTCACGGTGGATCGCCACTCGTGTCGGCGGTCGTCGCCGCCCTGAATCGCGCCGCCCTCACGGTGTCCACAACTCTCGACCCGGCGTCCGCACTCGAAGCGGTCTCCCACCTCGGTTTAAGCCGAAAGCGCCCACGGCACACACCATTCCGTGCGTATGGTGTGGTTCAAGTCACACAGTGGGGAGGCTTACGCGGATGAACGTCTACGCACCGATCCTGGTTCTCGGCGCGATCGCTGCCGCCTTCGCGATCGTGTCCGTGGTGATCGCGTCGATCGTCGGCCCGAAGCGTCGGAACGCCGCGAAACTCGCCGCGTACGAATGCGGAATCGAACCGCTCCCGCCTGCCGCCGACATAGTCCAGCGCTTCCCGGTGAAGTACTACCTCACGGCCATGCTGTTCATCATCTTCGACATCGAGATCGTCTTCCTCTACCCGTGGGCTGTCGCCTCAGACACCCTCGGATGGTTCGGCCTCCTGGCCGTTGCACTCTTCATCGTCAACGTGTCCGTCGCGTACGCCTACGAGTGGCGTCGCGGCGGACTCAGGTGGGATTAGAAACTGTGGGAATCGAAGAGAAGCTTCCCGGCGGGCTCATGCTGACGACCGTCGAGAAGCTCGCCGGTTACATGCGCAAAGGCTCCCTCTGGCCCGCGACCTTCGGGCTCGCGTGCTGCGCGATCGAGATGATGGCGACCACCTCCGGACGCTACGACCTCGCGCGGTTCGGCATGGAGGCGTTCCGGGCGTCGCCCCGACAGGCGGATCTGATGATCGTCGCCGGTCGTGTCAGTCAGAAGATGGCGCCCGTCCTCCGCCAGATCTACGACCAGATGGCCGAACCGAAATGGGTGCTCGCGATGGGCGTGTGCGCATCGTCCGGCGGGATGTTCAACAACTACGCGATCGTTCAGGGCGTCGACCACGTTGTGCCAGTCGACATCTACCTGCCCGGATGCCCGCCTCGACCCGAGATGCTGCTCAACGCGATCCTTGCGCTCCACGAACAGATCGGGCAGATGCCGCTCGGGGTGCACCGCGAGGAGGCGATCCGCGCAGCCGAGCAGGCGGCACTGTCGGCGAAACCGACGATCGAGTTCACGGGACTGCTGCGATGAGCGGCGAACTCATCGGCGCGCGCCACGGCCTCTTCGGGGCCTCCGGCACCGGCGACACATCTGGATACGGTCGGATGATCGCGCAGGTCAACCTGCCGGGCAGTTCCGAGCGCCCGTTCGGCGGCTACTTCGACGAGGTCGCGGACGAACTCGCCGCCGGCCTCAGTCGGCGCGGTGTCGCATTCGACGAAGCCGTCGAGAAGGTCGTCGTCTACCGCGACGAGATGACGATCCACGTGACCCGCGAGCACCTGCTCGCGGTCGCGTCGACGATGCGGGATGAACCATCACTGCGGTTCGAGCTCTGCCTCGGCGTGAGCGGCGTTCACTACCCCGACGAGTCGGGTCGTGAACTGCACGCCGTCTATCCGCTCCGGTCGATCACTCACAACCGGTCGGCCCGCCTGGAGACGACCGCGCCTGACGCCGACCCGCATCTGCCGAGCCTCTTCCGCGTGTACCCGACGAACGACTGGCACGAACGCGAGACCTACGACTTCTTCGGACTGATCTTCGACGGCCATCCGTCGTTGACGCGCATCGAGATGCCCGACGACTGGGAGGGCCATCCCCAGCGCAAGGACTACCCGCTCGGCGGGATTCCCGTCGAGTACAAAGGCGCCACCGTCGCGCCGCCCGACCAGCGGAGGTCGTACAACTGATGGCCGGCGCCACCCACTCCGAATCCACCCCGTTCACCGTCACCGGCAACGACTGGGAAGACGTCGTGAACGCCGTCGCCGAACGTGCGGCCGCCACCCAGGTCGATGAGCGGATAGTCGTCAACATGGGTCCGCAGCACCCGTCGACCCACGGTGTGCTGCGCCTGATCCTGGAGATCGAAGGCGAGACCGTCACCGAGGCGCGCTGCGGAATCGGCTTCCTGCACACCGGGATCGAAAAGAATCTCGAGTTCCGCACGTGGACGCAGGGCGTCTCCTTCGTGACCCGAATGGACTACCTGTCGCCGTTCTTCAACGAGGTCGCCTACTGCCTGGCCGTGGAGAGACTGCTCGGCATCACCGACGACATCCCCGCACGAGCCACCGTCATCCGCGTGATCCTGATGGAACTCAACCGCATCACGTCGCACCTCGTGGCCTTGGCGACCGGTGGGATGGAACTCGGCGCGGTGACGCCGATGTTCCTCGGATTCGGCTCACGCGAAAAGATCCTCGACCTCTTCGAGGAGATCACCGGACTGCGCATGAACCACGCCTACATCCGCCCCGGCGGTGTGGCCGCCGATCTGCCCGACGGTGTGATCCCGAATATCCTCGCCGTCCTCGACGCTCTCCCCGACGAGATCGCGCAGGTCGAGGCACTCCTCACCGAGAACTACATATGGAAGGCGCGTACCAAGGGAGTCGGGTTCCTCGACCTCACCGGATGCATGGCACTCGGCGTGACCGGCCCCGTCCTCCGGTCGACCGGTCTGCCGCACGATCTGCGGAAGGCCGCGCCGTACTGCGGCTACGAGGACTACGACTTCGACGTCGTCACCGATGACGCCTGTGACTCGTACGGCAGGTACCTGATCCGCATCGAGGAGATGCGGCAGTCCATCAAGATCGTTCGGCAGGCCATCGACAAGCTCGAGCCCGGCCCGGTGATGGTCGCGGACCGCAAACTCGCGTGGCCCGCCGATCTCGCCGTCGGGCCCGACGGTCTCGGCAACTCCCCCGAGCACATCGCCGAGATCATGGGCTTGTCGATGGAGGCGTTGATCCACCATTTCAAGCTCGTCACCGAGGGCATGCGGGTGCCTGCGGGCCAGTGCTACGTGTCGATCGAGTCGCCGAGAGGTGAACTCGGCGTGCACGTGGTGTCCGACGGCGGCACCCGCCCGTACCGCGTCCACTTCCGCGACCCGTCGTTCACCAACCTCCAGGCGGTCGCCGCGATGTGCGAAGGCGGCCTGATCGCCGACGTGATCACCGCGGTGGCCAGCATCGATCCCGTGATGGGAGGCGTCGACCGATGACCGTTCCGATCATGTTCACGACCTCGGAGCCCACTCCCCCGATCTCGTTCGACGGGCCCGTGGACTACCCGGCCGATGTGCTGACATCGCTGACTGCGGAGTCGGATGAGATCGTCGCGCGCTACCCGGAGTCGAGGTCCGCGCTCCTGCCGCTCCTGCATCTCGTGCAGAGCAACGACGGCTACCTCACGCGGGCCGGTGTCGCATTCTGCGCCGAGCGGCTACAGCTGACCACCGCGCAGGTCGCTTCGGTCGCGACGTTCTATTCGATGTATCGACAGAAACCCACAGGCGAGTACCTCGTCGGGGTGTGCACGAACACGCTGTGCGCGGTGATGGGCGGGGATGCGATTCTCGCCGGTCTGGTTGAACGGCTTGGCATCGGTCCGGGTGAGACGACGCCGGACGGTTCCGTCACGCTCGAGCACGTCGAGTGCAACGCGGCCTGCGATCATGCGCCGGTAGTGATGGTGAACTGGGAGTTCTTCGACGCCCAGACACCGGAGTCCGCCGCCCGCCTCGTCGCTGAACTGCAGGCCGGACAGGCACCCGCCCCCAGCCGCGGCGCACCGTCGTTGTGCACGTTCCGGCAGACCGCACGACTCCTCGCCGGAGTCCCCGAGCAGCCGGGAGGTGCGTCGTGATCGTCATCGACCAGCCCACCCCAGGTGCCGAACCGGCCGAGGCGCCGGTCCTGTCCAAGCACTGGGCCGACGACGAGTCGTGGCTGTTGCAGAACTACGTCCGTCAACACGGCTACCAGGGTCTCAAGGCGGCGCTGGCGATGACCCCGGACGAGGTGATCGAGCTGGTCAAAGCGTCCGGCCTACGGGGACGCGGAGGTGCAGGGTTCCTGGTCGGGCTGAAGTGGTCGTTCATCCCCCAGGGCGAGGCGTCGGCCAAGCCGCACTACCTCGTGGTGAACGCCGACGAGTCCGAGCCCGGTACCTGCAAGGACATGCCGCTGATGCTGGCGTCACCGCACATGCTGGTGGAGGGTGTCATCATCGCGGCGTACGCCATCCGGGCGAGTCATGCGTTCGTCTACGTGCGTGGTGAGGTCGCGTCGGTCATCCGACGACTGCGCAGCGCGGTGACTGAGGCCTATGAGGCCGGCCTGCTCGGCAGGAACATCTTCGGGTCCGGGTTCAGTCTCGACCTCGTGGTGCACGCGGGCGCCGGCGCCTACATCTGCGGCGAGGAGACGGCGCTCCTGGACTCACTCGAAGGACGCCGCGGCCAACCACGGCTGCGCCCACCGTTCCCCGCCACCGCGGGACTGTATGCGAGCCCGACCGTGGTCAACAATGTCGAATCGATCGCCAGCGTCCCGTCGATTCTGCGCAACGGTGTCGACTGGTTCCGATCGATGGGGACCGAGAAGTCACCCGGTTTCACCCTGTACTCGCTGTCCGGCCACGTCACCCGGCCCGGCCAGTACGAGGCGCCCCTCGGCGTCACGCTACGTGAACTCCTCGACCGCGCCGGCGGGATCCGCGCAGGCCACGAGCTCAAGTTCTGGACACCGGGCGGGTCGTCGACGCCGATGTTCACCGCCGAGCACCTCGACGTGGCCCTCGACTACGAGGGTGTCGGCGCGGCGGGTTCGATGCTCGGGACCAAGGCCGTCCAGCTCTTCGACGAGACGACCTGTGTCGTCCGCGCGGTGCTTCGGTGGACCGAGTTCTACAAACACGAGTCGTGTGGCAAATGCACGCCCTGCCGCGAGGGGACGTATTGGCTGGTCCAGATCCTGCAGCGCATCGAGGACGGTGACGCAACCGAAGCCGACCTCGATCTGCTGACCGATACCACCGACACCGTCGTCGGCAAGAGCTTCTGCGCGCTCGGCGACGGCAGCGGGAGTCCGATCACGTCGTCGCTCCAGTACTTTCGCGACGAGTACATCGCTCATCTCGACGGCCGCGGATGTCCGTTCGATCCCGCATTGTCGACAGTCTTCGGCAAAGGGGTGCGCTGATGTCCGAGGGCCAAGCCGACGATCAGGTCACCGTTGTCATCGACGGCACGCCGGTCTCCGTGCCAACCGGCACCCTGGTGATCCGAGCCGCCGAGATGATCGGTGTCGACATCCCCCGGTTCTGCGATCATCCGCTGCTCGCCCCGGTCGGCGCGTGTCGTCAGTGCCTCGTCGACATCGAGGGTCTCCGCAAGCCGATGGCGTCGTGCACCACCGTTGTCAGCGACGGGATGGTCGTCCGCACGCAGCATTCGTCGGTGACCGCGGCGAAGGCGCAGAGCGGCGTCATGGAGCTGCTTCTCATCAACCATCCGCTCGACTGTCCGACGTGCGACAAGGGTGGCGAGTGTCCGCTGCAGAACCAGGCGATGTCGGCCGGCCGCTCCGAGTCGCGGTTCGCCGGCGTCAAGCGGACGTACACGAAACCGGTCCCGCTGTCGTCGGAGGTTCTGCTCGACCGAGAACGTTGTGTGCTCTGCGCGCGATGCACCCGATTCGCCGACGAGATCGCAGGCGACCCGCTGATCGCACTGTCCGATCGTGGGGCGTTGCAACAGGTCAGCGCGTACCGCGAGCCCGGAGCGGGCTCCGATGCGACGGCCGACGCTCCATTCGATTCGTACTTCTCGGGGAACACCGTGCAGATCTGCCCGGTCGGCGCCCTCACCGGGGCGGCGTACCGCTTCCGTGCACGCCCGTTCGACCTGGTGTCCTCGCCCAGCGTGTGTGAGCACTGCGCGTCGGGCTGCGAGCAGCGAACCGACCACCGGCGCGGAAAGGTGCTGCGACGTCTTGCGGGCGACGATCCGGAGGTCAACGAGGAGTGGAACTGCGACAAGGGCCGGTGGGCGTTCGCATACACCCGAGAGCCGGACCGCATCGTCTCACCACTCGTCCGAGGTGACGACGGAGTGCTGCACCCGGCGTCGTGGCCGCACGCGCTGTACACCGCGGCCGCCGGGCTCGCGGCGTCTGGTGCCCGCTCAGGTGTTCTGCTCGGCGGCCGGTGCACTGTCGAGGACGCATACGCGTACGGGAAGTTCGCACGGGTGGTGCTCGGGACGTCGGACGTCGACTTCCGGGCGAGGGCCCATTCCGGAGAGGAGGCGCAGTTCCTCGCCGAGCACGTCGCGGGCACCGGGCTCGGCGTCACCTACGCCGATCTCGAGACCGCGCCGATTGTGGTCCTCGCTGGACTCGAGCCCGAAGAGGAGTCCCCGATCGTCTTCCTTCGGCTGCGCAAATCCGTCCGCGCGCGGGGGCAGCGGGTGCACACGATCGCGCCGTGGCGCAGTCCCGGCGCACAAAAGTTGTCGGCCACCCTGCATTCCTGTGTGCCCGGGCACGAAGCGGATGTTCTCGGCTCGGATGAGATACGTGACCTCCTTGCGACTCCGGGCGCCGTGCTGGCGGTCGGCGAGCGGCTCGCCACGAGCCCGGGAGCTCTCACCGCAGCTGCTGCGACCGGAGCGCCGATCGCGTGGATCCCCCGCCGGGCCGGTGAGCGCGGTGCGCTCGACGTCGGCGCCGCGCCCGGACTGCTGCCCGCGGGACGACCGGTGCGATCCGAACGCGCTCGCGCCGACATCGCCGAGATCTGGGGCGTCGACGTACCCGCCGAGACCGGTCGTTCCACATCGCAGATCCTCGACGCCCTGATCGGTGGAGACCTCGACGGAGTGGTGGTCGGAGGTGTTGAACTCGACGATCTGCCGGATCCGGAACGCGCAGCACATGCTCTCGGATCGGCGAAGTTCGTCGTCTGCCTCGAACAGCGCTCCAGCGACGCGACTCGTCACGCCGACGTGGTGTTTCCGGTCGCCGCGGCACCGGAGAAGTCGGGAACCTATCTCGACTGGGAGGGACGACCACGGCCGTTCGCCACGGCTCTGTCCGTCGAGGCCGGCAGTGTCCCCCTCTCTGATCACCGCGTGCTCCACGCACTCGCAGATCAGATCGGCGTCGACCTCGGTTGTGACACCGCCGAGGACATTCACGCCGAGTTCGCCCGCATCGGCGCATGGCGAGGTGAACGACACGCCTCCGCACCGCCCACGCCGGTCGACCGTCCGGCCGCGGGTCCCGGGCAGGCAGTCCTCGCGTCGTGGCGGATGCTGCTCGACCTCGGCCGAATGCAGGACGGGGAACCCCATCTCGCAGGCACCGCGCACCCCACCGTGCTCCGCCTGTCGTCGACCACCGCCGCAAGCGTGGACGCCGGCGACGGCGACGACGTGCGAGTGTCCACAGCACGAGGTTCGATCACCTTGCCGCTCGTGATCACGGACATGCCGGACGGCGTCGTGTGGGTGCCGATGAACTCTGTCGACTCCCGAGTCCATGCGACACTCGGCGCGACCCCGGGTGATGTCGTCGAGATCGGAGCAGCACGATGACTGCTGCGAGCGCCGTGTATCCGACACTGCACAGCTTCGGGAACGACACGTGGTGGCTGATCCTCGCGAAATCGATCGGCATCTTCGTGTTCCTGGTGCTCACGGTGCTCGTCGGCATCCTCGCCGAACGCAAGATCATGGCCCGCATGCAGCGCAGACTCGGGCCGAATCGAGTCGGACCCGGCGGCCTGCTGCAGAGCCTCGCCGACGGAGTGAAGCTCGCTCTCAAAGAGGGACTCACGCCGGCCGGCGTCGACAAGGTGATCTATCTGCTGGCGCCGATCATCTCGGTGGTCCCGGCGATCACCGCGTTCGCCGTCATCCCGATGGGCCCCGAGGTGTCGGTCTTCGGGCACCACACACCACTTCAACTGACTGATCTGCCTGTCGGGGTGTTGTTCGTGCTGGCTGTCACCTCGATCGGCGTCTACGGGATCATCCTCGCCGGGTGGGCGTCGGGGTCTACGTATCCGCTGCTGGGCGGCCTCCGGTCGACGGCGCAGGTGATCTCCTACGAGATCGCGATGGGCCTGTCGTTCGCCGCGGTGTTCCTGCTGTCGTCGACGATGTCGACGTCGGAGATCGTCGGCGGCCAACAGCACCACTGGTACGTCCTGCTCGTGCTCCCGTCGTTCGTCATCTACTTGATCTCGATGGTCGGCGAGACGAACCGGGCACCGTTCGACCTCCCCGAGGCCGAAGGCGAGCTCGTCGGCGGATTCCACACCGAGTACAGCTCCCTCAAGTTCGCGATGTTCATGCTCGCCGAGTACGTCAACATGGCGACCGTGTCCGCGCTGGCCACCACGCTGTTCCTCGGCGGATGGCAGGCGCCGTGGCCACTGTCCATGTGGGACGGCGCGAACTCCGGATGGCTGCCTCTGGTCTGGTTCACAGTCAAGATGTGGATCTTCCTGTTCGGCTTCATCTGGCTGCGGACCGCACTTCCCCGCCTCCGGTACGACCAGTTCATGAACCTCGGATGGAAGGTGCTGATCCCGATCGCCCTCGGCTGGGTACTGGTTGTCGGCGTCATCACCCAGGCCACCCGCGACGCCTCCGAGGTGACGTC
This sequence comes from Gordonia sp. PDNC005, assembly GCF_016919385.1. Lineage (NCBI taxonomy): Bacteria > Bacillati > Actinomycetota > Actinomycetes > Mycobacteriales > Gordoniaceae > Gordonia > Gordonia sp. PDNC005. The sequence continues at coordinate 1,219,325 of NZ_CP070351.1, read as the reverse complement.
GTCACTGCTGCTCGCGGCCGCCGGTCTGCTCGTGACCGGGCTGCTCGTCTACGCAATCGCTCAGCTGTCCCGCGCCCGATCGTCGAGCGCCCGGCCCCGATCGTCGAGCGGAGCCGAGACGCCCCCCGCACCATTCGACCCGATGGCAGGCGGTTTCCCCGTTCCCCCGCTACCAGGGCAGGTCGTCTTCTCGCCTGCGCTCGCGGCGGCCAGTCGACCCGTCGAGTCGAAGGAGAGTGAGTGATGTCGGACGGTCTCAAGCCGATCGCCGGGTTCGGCGGCACGTTCTCGTCGATGTTTCGCAAACCGGTCACCGAGCAGTATCCGGAGGAACGACGCCCGTCCCTGCCTCGAACCCACGGACGTCACCAGCTCAACAGGTACGACGACGGACTGGAGAAGTGCATCGGCTGCGAGTTGTGCGCGTGGGCGTGCCCGGCGGACGCGATCTTCGTCGAGGGCGCGGACAACACCGATGAGGAACGCTTCTCCCCTGGTGAGCGATACGGCCGGGTCTATCAGATCAACTACCTGCGGTGCATCGGCTGCGGACTGTGCGTCGAGGCCTGCCCGACGCGCGCGCTGACGATGACAGGCGACTACGAGATGGTGGGCACCAGTCGCGAGTCGATGATCTACGAGAAGGACCGACTTCTCGCACCGCTCGGCGACGACATGACGGCGACGCCCCACCCGATGGCCGACGGCGCGCGACCCGAGAACTATTACCGGGGCGACGTGGGACCGGACGGCATGCGATGAGTCTGGTGAGTGCGGCCGCGCCGCTGATGGAGACGTCCGGGGCGGAGGCCGTGACGTTCTGGGTGCTCGCCGTGATCGTCGTCATCGGCGCACTCGGCGTGGTCCTGTCGCCGAAAGCCGTCTACTCGGCGGTGTTCCTGGCGATGACGATGATCATCCTCGCCGTGTTCTACGTGATGCAGGGCGCACTGTTCCTCGGTGTTGTGCAGGTGGTGGTTTACACCGGCGCGGTGATGATGCTGTTCCTGTTCGTGCTGATGCTCATAGGCGTCGACTCAGCCGATTCGCTGGTGGAGGCAGTCCGCGGCCAACGACTGGTGGCGATCGGCCTGTCGGCCGGGTTCGGGGTGCTGCTTGTGGCGGCCATCGGCAGCGCCTCGATCGCGCCCTTCATCGGTGCGCCCGACGCGAGCCGAGGAACTGCGCCCGGCACCGGCACTTCGACGGGGCTCAGCACAGGCGGCAACGAGAACGTGCGGGCGCTCGCCGAACTGATCTTCGTGCGGTATCTGTGGGCGTTCGAGTTGACCGGCGCCCTGCTGATCACGGCGACACTCGGCGCGATGGTCCTCGCTCACCGGCGTCCTACAGCACCTGTCCGCGGTCAGCGCGAGCAGTCCATCGAGCGCTTCAAGACCGGGCACGCGACGCCGCTGCCCGCACCCGGCGTCTACGCGCGTCACAACGCCGTCGACATGCCCGGCCGGCAGGCGGACGGCACTCCGTCGCGGCTCTCGGTCAATCGGAACCTCACTCCTCGACTTCCGGAATCGGGGCGCGCCGCCCCGCAGCTGACGAGTGAGCCTTCGCCCGCGAGCAGTTCCCGATCTTCCAGCGGCACCCGATCGTCGAGCGGAGTCGAGAAGTGAACCCCGCCAACTACCTCTACCTGTCCGCGATCATCTTCGCGATCGGCGCGTCCGGTGTACTACTGCGCCGCAACGCGATCGTGGTGTTCATGTGTGTCGAGTTGATGCTGAACGCCGCGAACTTGGCTTTCGTGACGTTCGCCCGCATGCACGGCAGCTTCGACGGGCAGGTGATCGCGTTCTTCACGATGGTGGTCGCCGCCGCCGAAGTCGTGATCGGTCTGGCGATCATCATGACGATCTTCCGCACTCGACGGTCCGCGAACGTCGACGACGCCAACTTGTTGAGGCGGTGACCGCGTGACACAACTCTGGATCATCCCCGCATTGCCCGCCCTCGGCGCGGTGCTACTCCTCCTGGTTCCGCCGCTCCTTGAGCACAGTCGTCCCCCGACCACAGAGCGACGACCGGCGGCCGACACCTGGGGTCCGCTGGTCGCGACGGCACTCGCCGCGGGCTCTGCGATTGCTGCGGTCGTCGCGTGGATCTCGATGATCGGCCGTGACGTCGGCGAACGCACCGTTTCGAACGACTTGTACTCGTGGGTTCCGGTCGGCAGCCTCCGAGTCGATTTTGGCCTGCAACTCGATCAGCTGTCGATGTGCTTCGTCCTGTTGATCACCGTGGTCGGCACGTTGATCCATGTGTACTCGCTCGGATACATGGCCGACGATCCGGACCGTCGACGGTTCTTCGCGTACCTGAACCTCTTCGTCGCGGCGATGCTCCTGCTCGTCCTCGCGAACAACTACCTCGGTCTCTACCTCGGCTGGGAAGGCGTGGGAGTCGCGTCGTACCTGCTCATCGGCTTCTGGCAGCACAAGCCGTCTGCGGCGACCGCCGCGAAGAAGGCGTTCGTGATGAACCGTGTCGGCGACATGGGGTTGGCGATCGCGATGATGATCATGTTCTCGACCTTCGGGTCCGTCGACTTCGACACCGTGTTCACCGGCGCCACCGACGCGAGCGACGCCGCGGTCACCGGCATCGGATTCATGTTGTTGCTCGCAGCCTGCGGCAAGTCGGCGCAGGTGCCGCTGCAGGCGTGGCTCGGCGACGCGATGGAGGGCCCGACTCCGGTGTCGGCGCTGATTCACGCCGCGACGATGGTCACCGCGGGCGTCTACCTGATCAGTCGGTCGGGCCCGGTCTTCGACCTCGCGCCCAACGCGCAGACCGCGGTCACCGTGGTCGGCGCTGTCACGCTGCTGTTCGGTGCGATCATCGGCTGCGCGAAGGACGACATCAAGAAGGCGCTGGCGGCGTCGACGATGAGCCAGATCGGCTACATGATCCTTGCGGCGGGTCTCGGGCCAGCCGGCTACGCAGTTGCAATTCTGCACCTGCTCACACACGGCTTCTTCAAAGCCGGACTGTTCCTCGGCGCGGGTTCGGTGATGCACGCGATGAACGACGAGACGGACATGCGCCGCTTCGGCGGGCTTCGGACGGCGATGCCGATCACGTTCGCCACGTTCGGCCTCGGATACCTCGCGATCATCGGAGTGCCGCCGTTCTCCGGGTTCTTCTCGAAGGACGGCATCATCGAAGCCGCGCTCGCCGAGGGAGGTGTCCGCGGATGGCTGCTCGGCGGTGCGACGGTTCTCGGTGCCGCGATCACCGCGTTCTACATGACCCGCGTGATGGTGTTGACGTTCTTCGGTCCAGCCAGGTGGCGTGACGACGCGCACCCGCACGAGTCGTCCGCATCGATGACCGCCCCGATGATCGTGCTCGCGATCGGTTCGGTCGGTGCAGGCGCGCTCCTCGCGATCGGCGGTTCGTTGAAGGACTGGCTCGCCCCTGTTGTCGGCGAGGCGCCCGAGCACCACGGTTCCGTCCCGGCGTGGGCCGTCACGACCATCGTCCTCGTGTGTGTCGTCGCGGGCGCCGCCGTCGCATGGGCCAAGTACGGGCGACAATCGGTCCCCGAGACACCGCCGGACGACGTCTCGATGCTGACTGTCGCAGCACGCGCGGACCTGTTCGGCGACGCCTTCAACGAGAAGGTGTTCGCAGGCCCGGGAGCACTCGCGACGGCCGGCCTGGTGATGGTGGACGAACGTGGCCTCAGCGCTGTTCCGACAGGCATCGGCACGGCCGTCACCGGCACGTCCACCGTCGCCCGGCGGGCCCAGAACGGGTTCGTCCGCTCGTACGCTCTGTCGATCCTCGCCGGAACCGTGGTGATCGCCGCGTTGACGATGGTGGTGAACGTCCTATGACGATGCCGTGGCTCACCGTGTTGTGGCTGCTCCCCGCGGTCGCATCCGCCGTGGTGATGTTCCTGCCAGCGGACCGCGCCCACAACGCGAAGGTGATCGGCGTCGGCGCAGCGCTGCTGGTGCTGGTGTGGTCGCTGATCGTGGCGGCTCGATTCGAACCCGGCGGCCGGCGATTCCAGATGACCGAAGATCTGAGCTGGATCCCACAGTTCGGAGCTCGCTACTCCCTCGGGTTGGACGGCGTCGGACTCGCGCTGATCCTTCTCACCACGGTCCTCACTCCCCTCCTGTTGCTTGCCGGGTGGCGGGACGCAGACGGACCGGTCGGCAAGACCGTCCACATCTACGTCGCCCTGCTGCTCTCGGTCGAGGCGATGGTGCTGATGAGCTTCGTCGCGACCGATGTGCTGTTGTTCTACGTCTTCTTCGAGGCGATGTTGATCCCGATGTACTTCCTGATCGGCGGCTTCGGGACGAAGGGGCCCGGAGTACGTGCCGAACGATCACGGGCAGCCGTGCAGTTCCTGCTGTACAACCTGTTCGGCGGACTCATCATGCTCGCCGCGGTGATCGGCCTGTACGTCGTCGCAGGCAAGTTCAGCTTCGAGTCGATCTCCACGGCAGTCGCCGACGGCACCCTCGAGATGTCGCCGACCACACAGAACCTGCTGTTCGCGGGCTTCGTGTTCGCGTTCGCCGTGAAGGCACCGCTGTGGCCGCTGCACACGTGGCTGCCCGATGCCGCCGTCTCCACCACGCCGGCTGCGGCCGTGATGATGATGGCGGTGATGGACAAGGTCGGCACGTTCGCGATGCTGAGATACTGCGTCGGACTGTTCCCCGACGCCTCGGAGACCTTCGCCCCGGTGCTGTGCACTCTTGCGGTCGTCAGCATCGTCTACGGCGCTGTGATGGCGATCGGACAGACCGACGTGATGCGACTCATCGCCTACACGTCCATCTCCCACTTCGGATTCATCGTGCTCGGCGTCTTCGCACTCACCGACCAGGGCCACGCGGGTTCCACTCTCTACATGGTCAACCACGGCATCTCGACAGCTGCCCTGTTCCTCATCGCAGGATTCCTCGTCTCGCGTCGCGGCAGTTCGTTGATCAGCGACTACGGCGGCGTGCAGCGCCTCGCACCGGTGCTGTCGGGGACGTTCCTGATCGCTGGTCTGGCCACCCTGTCACTTCCCGGTTTGGGGCCGTTCATCAGCGAGTTCTTGGTCCTCATCGGCACATTCGTGCGGTATCCCGCGGCGGCCGTGATCGCTTCGGTCGCGTTGGTCCTGTCGGCGGTCTACATCCTCTGGACGTACCAGCGAATGATGGGAGGACCTGCCCCGGACAGCGCCGACGAACAGATCACTGACCTCGGTGTGCGGGAGAAGCTCGTGGTCGCACCGTTGATTGTTCTGTTGTTCGTTCTCGGCTTCTTCCCGCGGATCATCCTGGACTTCGTTGATCCAGCAGCACCCGCAACCACCTCGACCACTGCGAACGACGGAGCAGATCGATGACCGACGGACTCCTGCTTCCCTCGATCGACTACTACCGGCTCTCGCCGATGCTGATCGTGTTCGGAGTCGCCGTTGTCAGCGTGCTCGTGGAGGCCTTCGCTCGAAGTGAGGCGCGGTACCGCATTCAGCTCGGACTGTCGTGTGCCGGCATCGTCGCCGCGATGGTCGCGCTGGGATTCGTCGCGCACACCGCCACAACGGATTCCCCGCAGCAACGGACCCTCATGTCCGGCGCGGTCCTGATAGACGGGCCTGGCCTGTTCGTACAGGCAGTTGTGCTCGTCGTCGCGCTAGGAGCCGTCGCGTTCATGGGCGAACGACGCCTCGACAGGGTGTGGGCGCCCGCAGAGGTCCGGACCGCGACGGGCACGCCGGTGGCGGCGGGATACGTCTCGACTCCGCTCGACGACGCAGGTGCGGGATCCGACGCCGACCTGACGGCTGACGCATTCACTCCGTCCGGTGCCACCGTGCCGGGTTCAACGGACGAACTCGCCGCTGGTCGCGCCGGGTTCCTGACGACCGAGGTGTATCCGCTCACGCTGTTCGCGGTGGGCGGCATGATGCTGTTCGGTTCGTGCGGAGATCTGCTGACGATGTTCATCGCGCTCGAAGTGCTGTCGTTGCCACTGTATGTGCTGTGCGGCCTGGCTCGACGTCGCCGATTGCTGTCTCAGGAGGCGTCGCTCAAGTACTTCCTGCTCGGCGCGTTCGCGTCGGCGATCTTCCTGTTCGGGACCGCTTTCGCCTACGGCGCGAGCGCGTCGCTGTCGCTGCGGGACGTCGGCCAGTCGTTGCAGACCGCTGATGATCGCACGTTCGGTGTGATCGCGCTGGTATTGATCGCCGCCGGCCTGCTGTTCAAGGTCGGGGCCGTCCCCTTCGGGTCCTGGGTTCCGGACGTCTACCAGGGCGCGCCGTCTCCGGTCACCGCGTTGATGGCATCCGCGACGAAGGCGGCCGCTTTCGGCGCACTGCTCCGGGTGCTGCATGTCGGGTTCCCCGATCTCGCCGATATCGCGCGCCCCGCGCTGTGGACGATCACGATCGCCACGATGGTTGTCGCGACGTTCATGGCAGTCACCCAACGGGACTGCAAACGCATGCTGGCGTATTCGTCGGTGAGTCACGTCGGTTTCGCCCTCGTCGGAGCGATCACTCTCTCGCGGGACGCCCTCGCGGGCACTCTCTTCTACATCGCCGTGTACGCGGTTTCCGCATTCGGCGCCTTCGCGCTCATCAGCGTGGTGCGCGATCTGACCGGCAGGGAGGAGTCCGACCTTCGCGCGTGGGCCGGACTCGGTCGTGAGCATCCCCTGGTGGGCACCATGATGTCGATCCTCCTGCTGTCGTTCGCGGGCATCCCGCTCACCGGCGGGTTCATCGGCAAGTTCGCGGTGTTCTCCGCCGCAGGACAGGACGGCGCATGGCCGCTGGTGATCGTCGGAGTGGTGTGCAGCGCGATCGCCGCCTACTTCTACGTGCGGGTGATCGTCGCGATGTTCTTCTCGGATCCCCCGGAGGGTGCTCCCACCGTCGCTCAACCGAGCCTGCTGACCACGATCCCGATCGCGATCAGCGTGGGTCTCACGATCGCTCTCGGCGTCGTTCCCGCCTGGTTGCTCGACATCTCCCACGATGTGGCGACTTTCCTCGGTTGACCTCCACGGCTCTGATCCGCCGGGTCGTTCAACCATTACCGCTCAGGGCAGACAGGCTTTGTCGAAGCACTGCTTCACCTGAGCGGTATGGGTTGGACGACAATTCGCTTACGAACGTCTTGGTCGTCACCGCATCTTGCGACGGTAGACGAGCATGGCGACGCCATATGCGGTGGCCAGCAGCGCGATGCACCAGCCGAGAGCGATCCAGATGCTGCTGCCGACGGGTTGCTGTGCAAAGAGATTGCGGATCGCGTCGACGATCGCGGTGACCGGTTGGTTCTCCGCGAAGGCCCGCACCGGACCGGGCATTCCCGCCGTCGGGACGAACGCCGAACTGACGAACGGCAACAGGATCAGCGGGTAGGAGAACGCCGTCGCCCCGTCGGGTGAACTCGCGGTGAGCCCAGGGATCACGGCGAGCCACGTCATCGCGAGGGTGAACAGGGCGAGAATGCCCACGACGGCCAACCACGCTGCCGGCCCGGCGCTCGTGCGGAAGCCCATGGCGGCGGCCACGATCAGCACGATCAGGACTGACACCGCGTTCGCCACCATCGACGTGAAGACGTGGGCCCACAGGACGCTGGTCCGACTGATCGGCATGGACACCAGCCGTTCGACGATTCCGCCCTGCATGTCCTGGTACAGCCGGAACGCGGTGTAGGCGACGCCCGACGCGATGGTTATCAACAGGATCCCGGGCAGCAGATAGTCGACATAGCGCTGGGCACCGGTGTCGATCGCCCCGCCGAAGACGTAGACGAACAGCAGCATGAACGCGATCGGCATGACCGTCGTCGTGATCACGGTGTCGACGCTTCGCGTGATGTGGCGCAGCGACCGACCGAGAAGGGTCAACGTGTCTGAGACGACTGTCGAGCCGAGAGTTTGAGTGGTCATGCCGACCTCCTCAGGTCGTCGTCGCCGATCACCGCGAGGAACACGTCCTCCAGCGTCGGCTGCTTCTCGATGTACTCGACTTCTGCGGGCGGCAGGAGCCGTTTGAGGTCGGCGAGTGTGCCGTCGACGATGATCCGCCCCTCGTGGAGGATCGCGATCCGGTCCGCGAGTTGCTCGGCTTCGTCGAGGTACTGCGTGGTCAAGAGGACCGTCGTCCCCCCGTCGGCGAGTTCCCGGACGGAGTTCCACACGTCGATGCGGGCCTGTGGATCCAGTCCGGTCGTCGGCTCGTCGAGGAACACGATCGGCGGGTCACCGATCATGCTCATCGCTATGTCGAGGCGTCTCCGCATGCCGCCCGAGTAGGTGCCGACTCGACGAGATGCCGCGTCGGTCAGGCCGAATCGGGTGAGCAGTCTGTCTGCGACCGCTCCCGGATCTGGTTGGTGACGCAGGCGCGCGATGAGCACGAGGTTCTCGCGGCCCGTCAGTATCTCGTCGACGGCGGCGAACTGCCCGGTGAGGCTGATCGCTTGGCGAACACTGCGCGCCTGCTGCGCTACGTCGTGACCGTTGACGGTCGCGGTACCGGTGTCGGCCGACAGGACGGTGGCGAGGACCTTGACGAGGGTGGTCTTCCCGGCGCCGTTGGATCCGAGCAGCGCAAGAACCGAGCCTTTGGCGACGTCCAGGTCGACACCGTTGAGCACTGCGTGGTCACCGTATTTCTTGGTCAGCCCACGCACGCTGATCGCATTGTCGGTGGTGGTCATCGCGGTGTCCCCTCATCGCCGACGGCCTTGGTGATCGTGTCGTTGAGGCGGTCGCGCTCGCGGCCGATCCACTGACCTTCGGGGTAGTTGCGCTGGAAGTCTTCGGCGAACTCGACCGGGTCGTCCCCGACGATGCTGCGGACGTCGACGCCGTCGGCCACGCTCTGCTCGAACAGATCGGTGAGGTCTTCGAGCATCGACGTCAGGTTGTCGCTGTCGCCGGGCCCGAAGTACATGAGATACCGAGCGAGTGCTTCAACGGCCTCGCGGTGTGGTGTCGGCAGAGCCGCGACTCGCGCCTGGTAGGCGCGGTAGCGCTTCTTGTCGCCGACGATCTTGCTGATGATGGACATGTCAGTTGGCTCCTCGGTGCAGATGTTCGATTCGGTCGGACAGGAATGTCCATGTGCGCCAGAACTCGTCGAGCTCCGCTCGCCCGGCGTCGTTGAGCGAGTAGACCTTTCGCGGCGGCCCCTTCTCCGACGGGACCTTTTCCACGTCGACGATGCCGCGCTTCTCGATGCGGACCAGCAATGCGTAGACAGTGCCTTCCGCGATGTCGGCGAAACCCTCGTCGCGCAGTCGCGCGGTGATCTCGTACCCGTATGCCGGCGCAACCGCCAGCACCGCGAGAACGATTCCTTCGAGCGTGCCTTTGAGCATCTCGGTGATCTGTTTTCCCACAACCCCTCCCACTACTAAGTGATGTTGACTACCAGTACATAGTAACGCTGATTAGTGAGATGGCAAGAGGCCCCGCACGTTCGTACAGATCGTGCGGGGCCGTGGTTCAGCAGGACATCAGGACGATATGTCCAAACTGGATGCGATGTTTGTGATCTCGCGCGCAAGCAGATGGTCGAGCTCGGTGATCTCGTCGCCGGCATCGTGCGTCATGAGCGTCAGTGCCACCGCCCCGTACCGGAAGTCGATGTCGGGGTGATGATTCGCCGCCTCCGCAGCCGCGACGACGCGCGTCACGAATTCGAGACCGCGGACCATTGTTCCGGTGCGGAACCGGGCGACGAGCCCGTCGGGCGTCGCCGTCCACCCTGCTGTCGTCAAATCTTCGCCACCCATCACTCCACGATGACACGATGGAGAGAGTCTCGAAAGGCCTCCCATGACGATGCTGCACGTAGATGGAATCGATCTCGCCGCTGACCGACGTGGCTCCACTGATGCGCCGGCCGTCCTGCTGATCGCCGGCGGCGCACAGTCGATGGACTGGTGGACACCCGAGTTCTGCAATGCCCTCAGCGCCGGAGTTCTCCAGGTGATCCGCTACGACCACCGCGACACCGGCCGGTCATCGCAGTCCCCACCTGGCCGCCCCGAGTACACGGGCGACGACCTGGTGGGCGACGCCCTGGCAGTCCTCGACGCCTTCGACATCAAGCGCGCTCACCTCGTCGGCATGTCGATGGGCGGCGGAATCGCGCAGGCACTCGCCGTGAGCCGCCCGGATCGTGTCGCGTCGGTGACTCTCATCGAGTCGAGCCCGTCCGGAGGCGACCACGGATCACTGCCCGGCCCGACCGCCGCAGTCGCCGCCACCTGGACCGAACCCACGCCCGCGATCGACTGGGCCGATGTGGACTCGGTGATCGACTATCGCGTCGACGCCGAACGGCCCTACGCCTGCCCAGGACGATTCGACGAAGCACGCGTCCGGCACATCGCATCCCTCGAGGTGCGCCGCACCGCGAACATGGAGTCGTCGATGTCCAACCACTTCGTCGCGCGTCCGGCCGACGGCGTCGACCCTGCCGAGATCTCCGCGCCGACGCTCGTCGTTCACAGCGTGGACGACCCGATGTTCCCGGTTGAGCACGGCCACGCGCTTGCCGCGATGATCCCCGGATCCCGGTTTCTACAGTTGGCCGGAGTTGGGCACGAGATTCCGCCGCCGCACACGTGGGACGTCGTTCTGCCCGCGATCAGGCGTCTCACGTCGGAGTCGTCAAAACTCTCGTGACCTACGAGCCGACCGCCCGCGCGAGCCCCATGGAACGATCGGCGGCCGTGTCCATAGCCCTGACACCGCGGCCGCTCCACCTACGCTTTCCCACCCACGACAGATCTGCCGACTACTCGATGCCGCGCCTACTCCTCCCGAGCGCCGATGAGGGCTTCGGAGATCACGTCGGTCGCGCGTCGGAGAGCCGGGACCGCCCGTTTCAGCAGATCCGCGTCCATGCGCGCTTCGGGACCGGAGATGCCGATGGCCATCGGCGTCGGCGCGCCGGGCACGGCCATCGCGATGCACCGAACACCGATCTCCTGCTCCTGTTCATCGACGGCGAAGCCGTCGGCTCGCACCTTCTCCACGTTGGCGAAGACGGACGACAACGTGGTCACACTGTTCTCGGTGGCCGCCGGAAGGCCGGCCTGCGTCACGAGCTTCAGAATCCGCGCGTCGTCGAGCTCGGCGAGAACGGCTTTGCCGACGCCGGAGTTGTGCAAGTTCACTCGACGCCCGATCTCGTTGTTCGTGCGCATGCTGTGCAACGACGCGACCTGGCCGGTGTAGATCACCATGTCGCCGTCGAGGACGGCGAGGCTGGCCGTCTCGGACAGTTCGTCGACGAGCGCTTGGAGAACAGGGCCCGCCACGGCGCCCAACTGCCGATTCGCGACCTCACCCAGGCGAATGAGCCGCGGACCGAGCGAGTAGCGACGATTGGGAAGCTGCCTCACATAGCCGATGCCGACCAGCGTTCGGAGAAGTCGGTGGATCGTGGGAGGTGGAAGCGGCGACTCGGACGACAGTTCCGTCAGCGAACACTCCCCGCCAGCACGACCGATCAGTTCCATGAGCTCGAAGGCGCGTTCCACCGATTGAACGCCGCCCGACCTGCCATCCGCCATGCGGTTCATTCAACACGCTCATGATTCGTTCCGCAATGCGGAATCGGCGATCAACAAGAAGACCGGCGAATCCTTGTGTATTCGACCCCATTCACAGTAAACTCCACATCGTGGAATTCTGATTCCGATTCCGCACGACAATGCCAACCGGGAGGCCACCACTGTGACCCGACATCTCGACGACGCACTGCTCGACGACGTCGATCGCCGTCTCACATCGGCAGACGCCGCACTGAAGGCGCAATACCCCGGCGACGACGGACGACGCCAGCCGATCCACACCGTCTACCTGCCCGGCGACCGCTACACGGCGACCATGCCGCAGGAGTGGGGCGCGGCAGCACTGGACGCCGCCCAGAACGCGGGCGGCCTCGACGCCGTCGCCGCGATGATCGGCAGCACGGACACCGCCGACACCCTCGCCGAACTCGTCGCCCGCAAACTGACGACCGAGCCCATCGAAGACCTCCGCATCGACTTCGAGGACGGCTACGGCAACCGCGGCGACACCACCGAGGACGCCGACGTCGCCGAAGCCGTCAGTCGCCTCCGGATCGCACTGGACACCGGAACGTCGACGCCGTTCGTCGGCACCAGGTTCAAGTGCTTCGAGACCCCGACGCGTCGACGCGGTCTGCGTACCCTCGATCTGTTCATCGGCGGGCTGATGGAGACCGGCGGACTGCCCGACGGCCTCACCCTCACCCTCCCCAAGGTCACCTCTGTCGACCAGGTGGAGGCGATGGTGCTCGTCGCCGAGACCCTGGAGTCCGAGCACAATCTGCCCGACCACCGCATCCGCTTCGAGGTGCAGGTCGAGACGCCGCAGTCCATCCTCGGCGCCGACGGCAGCGCACCCGTGGCCCGCATGATTCATGTAGGCGACGGACGCGTCAGCTCCCTTCACTACGGCACCTACGACTATTCCGCATCGCTCGGCATCGCGGCCGCATACCAGTCGATGGAACACCCCGCGGCCGACCATGCGAAGAACGTCATGCAGCTCGCCGTCGCGGGCACCGGCGTCCACATGTCCGACGGCTCGACCAACATCCTGCCGATCGGCGACACCGACACCGTGGCCCACGCCTGGAAGCTGCACGCCCGACTGGTGCGCCGACACCTCGAACGCGGCATCTACCAGGGCTGGGACCTGCACCCCGCGCAGCTCGTGACCCGGTTCCTCGCCACATACGCGTTCTACCGCGACGGCTTCGGCCCGGCGGCGACACGTCTCCGCAACTACGTGCACAAGCTCGACTCGACGATCCTCGACGAGCCGGCCACCGCGCGTGCCCTCGCCGCCGTCATCAACCGCGGCGTCACCTGCGGCGCGGTGACCGCCGATGAGGCCGAGTCGGCGACAGACCTTCCGATGTCCACCGTCCGCGACACAGCCCTGGGCCGCGCGACCACCACCACCAGGAGAGAACAGTGACCTCAGCGTCGTACTACACCCCTCGCGGCGGACTGCCCCCGCAGACTGATCTGCTCACCGACCGCGCGATCGTCACCGAGGCGTACACGGTGATCCCCCGCGGAGTCCTCTCCGACATCGTGACCTCGGTGTTCCCCGAGTGGACCGACACCCGCGCGTGGATCATCAACCGTCCTGTCGCGGGTGGCGCGACCACCTTCTTCCAGGCCATCGTCGAGGTGGCGCCCGGTGGCGGCGCCGAGCGTCCGGAGCCGCAGGCAGAGGTCGAGGGCTTCGTGTTCGTCACGTCCGGCACCCTCACCGTCGTCGCCGCAGGCCAGACCGAGACCCTCACCGAGGGCGGCTTCGCCTACCTTCCGGCAGGCACTGTCTGGTCGTCTCGCAACGACGGCGACGCTCCCGCGACGTTCGTCTGGATCCGCAAGCGCTACGAGCCCGCCGAGGGCCACACGCCGTCCGTCAAGTTCGGCAACGAGCAGGACATCGAGCCCTCCGCGATGCCCGGCACCGACGGCAAGTGGCGCACCACCCGCATGCTCGACCCGCAGGACCTCGCTTACGACATGCACGTCAACGTCGTCACGTTCGAACCCGGCGCGACGATTCCGTTCGCCGAGACCCACGTGATGGAACACGGCCTGCTGATGCTCGAGGGCAAAGCCGTCTACCACCTCAACGGGGACTGGGTGGAGGTCCAGGAAGGCGACTACCTGTCCCTGCGAGCCTTCTGCCCGCAGGCCTGCTACGCCGGCGGGCCGTCGAACTTCCGCTATCTCCTCTACAAGGACGTCAACCGCCAGATCACGCTCTGACGCCCCACAGACACTGCCCGGCACGCGACAGCGTGCCGGGCAGTTTCCATCTCGGCAGCAGCCGTGGTCAGAGCACAACGAAGCCGGGCACCTGGGAGGGGATGCCCGGCTTCGTTGTGGTCGCTGTGGTCGTCAGATCGTGAACGGCCAGCCGATGACCTTCTTCTCACGCGGTTGCGCGTATGTCCGTACCTTAGACGTCGAGAGTCCCATGCGGACAAGGCCTTCCGCGATCGTGACGGCCGAGCGAACTCCGTCGACGATCGGGACACCCGTCGCCTCGCGCACGCGTTCTTCGAGTTCTGCCATTCCGCCGCACCCGAGGCAGATCACCTCGGCGTGATCGGATTCGACGGCTTCTCGGGACTGAGCGACGATCGCCTCGACGGCCCGGTCCGGATCGGACTCGAGTTCGAGGACACCGAGCCCGGACGCACGGACCGATGCGCAGCGAGCGTCGAGTCCCGCGAGCTTGAGCCGATCCTCGATGAGCGGAACGGTGCGATCGAGCGTCGTGACGACCGAGTACTTGTGGCCGAGGTACATCGCGGTCGACGCGGCGGCCTCGGTGATGTCGACGACAGGAACGTCGAGAAGCTCCTGCAGGCCCTCTCGACCGTGCTCGCCGTATCCCGCCTGGATGACGGCGTCGAACGGCTCCGAGTACGAGGTGATCGCATCCATCACTGCGATGGCCGCGAGGTAGCTCTCGAAGTTGCCTTCGCACGAGTCGGCGCCGAAACGCGGCGTGATGCCGACGATCTCGGTTCCCGGCGAGGCGACGGCGCGCGCCGACTCGGCGATGGCATCGGTCATCGACTGAGTCGTGTTGACGTTGGCTACAAGAATCCTCATCAAGTCTCCTTCGGTGACGGTGATCTAGTGGGCGCTCTGGACGGCGATCTCTTCACCGGAGACGTCGCGGAACGGTCCCTGGCGATCGGCGACGGCCAAGTAGACCACCGCACCGAGCCCGGCTCCGATGAACCAGGAGAAGTCCGCGACCACCTTGAACGCCGGCACGAATGCCAACAGCAACGCGACGATCGCGGTGACCACAAACGCGAGCACGGCACGAGGATTGACGCCCTTCGTGTAGTGGTAGTCGCCGTTCTCGTCCATCGAGAAGAGATCCAGGACGTTGATCTTGCCCCTGCGGACGAGCCAGTAGTCGGCCATCACGATGCCGAACAACGGGCCGAGCAGTGCACCGAGGCCGCCGAGGAAGTAGTCGATCACCGCCGGCGAGTCGTACAGGTTCCAAGGGAGGATCACCAGGCCGATGACGGCCGAGACGACGCCCGCACGACGGAAGTTCAGAACCTTCGGGAACAGGTTCGACAGCGCGTAGATCGGCGCGACGAAGTTGGCCATCAGATTTACGGCGACGGTCAGAATCAGCAGGGCGAGGCAGGCCAGGACCAGCAGGAACGTGTTCGGGACGGTCTCGACGATGTCGGAGACCGACGTGATGACCTTGCCGTCGATCTTGAACTGTCCGCCGGCGAGGACCACCACAATGCCGCCGAACAGCAGCATGTTCAGCGGGATGCCGACGAAGTTGCCACGAACGATGGAGCCCTTCGACTTCGCGCTACGAGTGAAGTCGCAGAAGTTGAGGACGAACGTGCCGTAGATCGCGACCCAGAGGCTCGCAGCGCCGATGATCTTGGCCCACATCGCGCCACCGGTCTTGGCGTCGGGAGCGGTCCACGCGATCGACCAGTCTGCTTTGTTCAACATCCATGCCGCGAGCGCGACCATGGTGATCAGGATGACCGGACCGGCGAAGGCCTCGTACTTGCGGATCATCTCCATGCCGTAACTGACGATGAAGACCTGGATGATCCACAGGCCGACGAACGAGATCCAGCCAAGAGTGGAGAGGCCGAGGAAGTCGTTGGTGTCGAGTGTGCCGGCCGACGGCGCCAGCGCCACGATCATGACTCGCAGCACAACCGACGCCAGATACGTCTGGACGCCGAACCATGCGATGGCGACGATGCCGCGGATCAGGGCGGGAACCTGGGCTCCGCGGATGCCGAACGAGATGCGGCTCATCACCGGGAACGGGACGCCGGTCTTCTCGCCCATGAAGCCGGAGAGGTTGAGCAGCAGGAAGAGAAATGCTCCGCCGAGGCCGAGGGCCAGCAGGATCTGCCAGCCGCCGAGGCCGCCGGCCGCGAACAGACCCAGTGCGAATCCGTAATTGCCGAGGCTGTGAACGTCATTGGCCCACAGGGTGAAGATGCTGTACGCGTTCCAGCGTCGCCCTTCGCGTTTGGTCGGGGCAAGGTCGGCGTTGTACAGCTCCGGGCTCGGTACGAATCCGGAGTCCTTGACGGTCGACACGACGTCCACCGGCTCGGTCATCTCTGTGCTCATGGGAAGAACTTTCACGTTCGGGGCGGTGGCCGGGGAGCCGACCGCTGTATTCCACTCTGCGGAAAGAGTATTCCACAGGTTCGATAAGTAACGCGTACCTTAGGCCAAACTGTCAAGCCCCGGGCCGCCTTGACCGGTGTCTCCCGTCACATCTACCATTTCCGTTGAGTAGACTTCTAGTTCCACGATGAGGAACTTTCATCTCGCTAAGGAGACCCGTCCATGACCGACGACGCTGCCGATTCGACACAGGCACCGCAGGCCCGATTCGATCTTGTCGTCCGAGGCGAGAAGACCCTCACCACGGCTGGCATCGTCGCACGCGAGATCGGCATCACCGGCGGTCGTGTTGTCGCGATCGAACCGCTCGGCAGCGGACTGGACGGCGCCGAGGTCATCGAGCTGACGTCCGACCAGGTGATGATCCCCGGGCTCGTCGATACCCATGTGCACGTCAACGAGCCCGGCCGCACCGAGTGGGAAGGCTTCGACTCCGCGACCCGCGCCGCAGCCGCGGGCGGTGTCACCACCCTCATCGACATGCCGCTGAACTCGATCCCGCCTACGGTCAACGTCGAGGCGCTCAACGCCAAGCGCGCAGCCGCCGCAGGAAAGACGCACATCGACGTCGGATTCTGGGGCGGTGCAGTCCCCGGCAACAAGGCCGACCTGCGCGGCCTGCACGACGAAGGCGTCTTCGGCTTCAAGTGCTTCCTTCTCCACTCCGGCGTCGACGAGTTCCCGCACCTCACCGCCGACGAGATGGAAGAGGACATGGCCGAGCTGGCCGGGTTCGACTCACTCATGATCGTCCACGCCGAGGACTCCCGCGCAATCGACCATGCCCCCACCGCAGAGGGGAATCAGTACTCGCAGTTCCTCGCCTCGCGCCCGCGCGGCGCGGAGAACGTGGCGATCGCCGAGGTCATCGAGCGGGCTCGCTGGACCGGCGCCCGGGCACACGTGCTCCATCTCTCGTCGTCCGACGCTTTGCCGATGATCGCCTCCGCCCGCCGCGACGGTGTCAAGATCACCGTCGAGACCTGCCCGCACTACCTCACGCTGCTCGCAGAGGAGATCCCGAACGGTGCGACCGCGTTCAAGTGCTGCCCGCCGATCCGCGAGGCGTCGAACCGCGAGCTCCTCTGGCAGGGCCTCGAAGACGGCACCATCGACTGCATCGTCTCCGACCACTCTCCGTCGACGATCGACCTCAAGGACGTCGAGAACGGCGACTTCGGTGTCGCCTGGGGCGGCGTCGCGTCGTTGCAGCTCGGCCTGTCGCTGATCTGGACCGAGGCTCGCAAGCGCGGAATCCCCCTCACTCAGGTCATGGAGTGGATGTCGGCCAAGCCGGCCGCTCTCGCAGGGCTGAACAACAAGGGTCGCATCGCACTCGGCTACGACGCCGACTTCGCGATCTTCGAGCCGGAATCGGCCCAGGTGGTCGACGTCAACAAACTGCACCACAAGAACCCGATCAGCCCCTACGACGGACGCGCCCTGGCAGGCGTCGTCAAGAGCACGTGGCTGCGCGGAAAGAAGATCGACTTCAAGACCGCACAGGGTCGCATGCTGCGTCGCGGCGACGTGTAATTGCATCTGCTACTGCTGTCTCTCGGCGACGGAGCGCTCACGCGTTTCGTCGCCGAGTGTGTTTCCAAACCCGCTTCGGACGTACGGATCGGCGTCGTCGCCGGTGCAGGCCGTGAACTGTTGGAGGACCGCGGATACACGACCGTCGACGACTTCGGCTTCGGCGATGTCGACGCCGTCTACGTGGGCGGCGGCAACACGTTCCGAATTCTCGCCGATCTACAACGCTCAGGCATGGACCTGGAGCTCTCGGAGAGAGTGCGCGCAGGTCTCCCCTACATCGGGCTCAGTGCCGGCTCGGTGATCGTCGGACCGGACATCGAGCCCGCCGGGCTCCTCGACGATCCCACCGAAGCTCCGGACCTGGCCTGCACCGCAGGATTCGGCCTGATCGATCAGGTCGTCGTCCCTCACGCGGGTGGCATGCTTCCCGCGTATCCGTCATCGTTGATCGCGGAGACCCTGCGCATCTACGGGCCGCGGTTCCCGCTGCTGCCCGTCGACGACGACCAAGCCGTTGAGATCCACGACTCGACACTTCGCGTCATCCGAAGTCCCTGACAGGCCCGGACCGAAGGCGTCAGATGTCGTCGAACGATCCGCCGCGGCCCTTGCCGGATGCAAAACGGCCCGCGCCGCCGATGCCGTCGGACATGAGTGACGTCATGCCGACCTCGAACTCCGAGGAGAGCGCTGATGCCTCGTCGAGGCTCCACTGGTCACGGGCCGACCGACGGTCGCCGCGCATGCACGTGTTCGGCATCCGCGCGATGTCGTGAGCGAGTTCGACGGCGGCGGCACGCGCGGAGCCGTCCGGCACCACCCTGTTGACCAGCCCGAACGACAACGCTTCCGTGGCGTCGACCGGACGGCCGGTGAGGATGAGGTCCATCGCTCGACTGTGGCCGATGAGCCGTGGAAGCCGAACGGTTCCGCCGTCGATCAGTGGCACTCCCCATCGCCGGCAGAAGACTCCGAGTGTTGCACTCTCGTCGGCCACCCGCAGATCGCACCAGAGGGCGAGTTCGAGTCCCCCGGCGACGGCGTGACCGTGGATCGCCGCGATCACCGGCTTGTCGAGATCGAACCGCGTCGGCCCCATGGGTCCGTCTCCGTCCGGAGTAACCGAGTTTCCTCGCTCCGTTCCGACTGCTTTGAGGTCGGCGCCTGCGCAGAACGACGGTCCCTCACCTGCGAGTACCGCGACCTTGGCGTCCGACTCCTCGAAGTCACGGAACGCCGCCGCCAGCTGAGCGGCCATCGGACCGTCGACCGCGTTGTGCCGGTCACCGCGATCCATCACGACGACGAGGACGTCACCGTCGCGCTCCACACGGACATCGCTCATGTCAGGCTTGCGGCCGCGCGTCGTCGGCGAACACGGCCATCCGCGTCACGTCGTGGTAAGCGCCGTCGACCCAGAACTCGTCTCGCTGGTGCCCCTCCACGTGGAAGCCGCACTTGCTGTACACGTGGATCGCGCCTTTGTTCTCGTCGTCCACCTGCAGATACACCTTGTGGAGGTTGAGGGTGTTGAACGCGTAGTCGAGCACGAGTGTGGTGGCCGTCTGCGCGTACCCATGCCCCTGGCGACCGGGCGCGACGATGATCTGGAACTCGCAGTTTCGATGGATACGACGGATGTCGACGAGTTCGACGATGCCGACTGCTTCTCCGTCGTCATCGATGATGAAGCGGCGAGACGTCGGATCGCCGCGACGCGCCTCGAACTTGGCCTCGAAATCGGCGCGCGTCACGTACGGCTCGACGAACCAGTACCGGACCACCTCCGGATCGCTGAACAGCGAGTGCAGGAACTCCAGATCGGTGGTCTCTTGCGCGCGGAGGGTCACAGTCATCCTGCCACCCTACCGAGCGCCGTACCGACGTTCCGACCTCGCTTCACTCGTTCAGCGGTGTGAAGAAGTTGACCAGATTGCCGTCGGGGTCGCGGAAGAGGAGCGAACGGTTGCCCCACGGCATGTCGGTCGGTTCGTTGACGAATGATGTGACGACACCCCGCAGGCGCCGATACTCGGCGTCGACGTCGGCCACGAGGAAGTCGAGCACTACGGACCTGTTGGCCGCCGGTTCCACGGCCCGCTCCCCCAGCAGACTCGCGGTGGCCGAACTGGCGATCGCGAGGTTTCCGATTGACGTGTTCAGCTGTGCGAACAGTGGATGCAGACGCTCAACGGCTCCGCCGGTCACGGTCTCGTAGAAGGCGACGAGTCCGTCGACGTCGTCGGTGATGATGCGAGTTGCTGCGAAGGTCACGGTGTCTCCCTGGAGTCGGATCAGTCGGCGTCGTATCGGGCTGATGCCCTGACCATAGGAGCCATTCCGGCCAGTTTCCGTCCGCTTTGCCTTCGCTCATGTCGAACTAACTGACGATACTACTATGATTTTCAACACTATTGAAGTATTATGGAAATAACAGCAAAACCGGACAAGGTCCAAGGCTCATTGAAGGGGCGAGCACCATGACCATCACGTTTGATCTACCCGATTCGCCTCTCGAACTGGCGCACCTGCAGGATGCGGTGGCCGCGAAGCTCTCGTCGGTGTCGCTTACGGCGATGACCGACGACGATGTCCTGCTCGCTGCGGATGTTCTTGAACGTTCGCATCGCCGGTCGGACGGCGTCGACGCCCGCCTCTTCGCGGAGGTCTCTACCCGCGGTGCGTACCGCAAGGCCGGCGCCCAGACGCCGGGCAAGTACCTCACCTCCGCGCTTCGCCTCGGTGCCGGCGCAAGTAAGCGTCGCCTGGCCGCGGCGTTGGCGATCAGCCCGATGTACAACTACTCCGGCGACCAACTCGACCCGACACTTCCGGCCACCGCAGCCGCGGTCGCCGACGGCGACCTCTCAGTCGACCACGTCAACGAGATCGTCGCCGTGATCGAGGAGATCCCCGCCGCCATCCCGGCAGGGGACAAGGCTCGTGCCGAGGCCGAGCTCGCCGAACTGTCCCGCGAACTGACCCCGGAGGGCACCCGCGAAGTCGGACGCCGCATCCTGGCCCACCTCGACCCCGATGGATCGTTGACTGACGACGCCGACCGCGCCCGGACCCGAGGATTCGCGATCCAGCCGCAGGACAAGCGCCTGATGTCCAAGATCCGGGCACAACTGTCGCCGTCGCTTCGAGCCAAGCTCGAAGCAATCCTCACCCTGTGGGCAGAACCCGGGATGAACAACCCCGACGACCCCGAGTCACCCCGCGGCGCCGCCTACGGCGCCGACGCCGAAGCACTCTCCGCCGCGCGTGAGCGGGACACCCGCTCCCAGTTGCAGCGCAACCACGACGCGTTGGAGGCGATGCTCGACCACGTTCTCGCCAACGGCGCCCTCGGCGACTCCGTCGCCCTGCCCTCGCATCTCGTAGTCACCGCCTCACTCGAAGACCTCGAGAACCGGGCAGGGGTTGCCGTCACCGCCACCGGCACGCGTCTGCCCGTCACTGATCTGGTCGACATCGCAGCCGACGCCACACCGTGGCTCGAGGTCTTCGAGGGCCAGTCCTCGCAGATTTTGTATTTCGGGCGTGGCCGCCGCCTCGCATCCCTCGCCCAACGCCTCGCGTTGTTCGGCCGGGACCGCGGGTGCACCGCACCCGGCTGCACCACCCCGTGGTCACGCACCCAAGCCCACCACATGCCCGACTGGCACGACGGCGGCCCCACCGACATCGACCACCTTGGAGGGGCCTGCGGTCCTCACAACCGGAGCGTTGCGAAGACATCCGGCGGGTGGGAAACCACCATCCTCACCACCGGCCCCTTCAAAGGCCGCGTCGGATGGCGACCCACCGGCTCCAACCAGCCGTGGACAGTCAACCACTCCCTCCAACCCGAGAAACTCCTCCCGGCCATCCGGGCCACCAAGTCCGGATCAGCTGTCGAGAAATGGATCTCCTGCCGGATCCCGGCCCCACCACCTGGACCGCCCACCCCACCAGGGGCCGACGTGGTGCGGTACCCCGCCCGAGCTGGTCAAGCGGGGACACCGCCATGCCCATTACCTGCCAGTCGCATCTCGCCGCTTTTTGACTCGCAAGATCGCTCAAGGAGCTATGGATCACCGCGAGCGGCGGTAGTGGACTGCGATGGCGCCGTTCGTCAGCGGCTCCGCCGAGATCAGCTCAAGACGGCGGGTGGTGGGCAGACCTGACTGGTGGAGCGTCGGGCCGTGCCCGACGATCATCGGGTGAATGAGAAACTTGTACTCGTCGATCAGATCGAGTCGGTCGAGTTCCGCAGCGAGGGAGACACTGCCGACGAGCACGCCGTCAGGGGTGCGCTCTTTGAGGTCGCCGATAGTGATCCGCAGATCACCACTGAGGTGATGACTGTTCGTCCAGGGAAAGTCGGTCCGCGTGGTCGACACGACGTACTTCGCCTTCGACTCCAGCGCACGAGCCCAGTCTTGGAGCGCGGGCGGCGCGTCGACCTCGCCGCGAGCCACGGCGGGCCAGTAGTCCTCCATCATCTCGTACGTGACTCGGCCCCACAGCATCGCGCCGCTGTCGTTCATGAGGCGGGTGAAGTACGCGTGGGTCTCGTCGTCGGCGATGCCCTCTCGATGGTCGACACAACCATCGAGTGTGACGTTGATGCTGTAGGTCAACAGTCCCATGCGGCTGATCTCCTCGCCTGGTGTGTCAGCCCTGTCGGACTGCGTCGAACGGGAGGTTACCGCTGACGCGAGCCGCAATGGCGTCACTTGTGAAATCCTTCGCGCGACGTGCCGCTTCCAGAACGGTGGCGCCCTTCGCGAGTTCCGCGGTGACCGCGGCGGCGAGTGTGCAGCCGGCACCCGAGACCCGCTCGCTTCCGATCTTCGGGGCACGCAACACCGTGACGTCGTCGCCGTCGAAGAGTACATCCACGGCGTCATCGCCCGGCAACTCCACCCCGCCCTTGGCGAGAACATACTGCGGCCCCTGCGCGCCGATTCGGCGTGCGGCCTCAGCGAGGTCGTCGACAGTCTGAATCGAGTCCATCCCTGACAGGATCTGCGCTTCGAACAGATTGGGCGTCACCACTGTGGCCTGCGGCAGCACCTTCGCACGCAGCGCCTGGTCGGTGTCGAGCGCGGCCCCCGGCTCCTGCCCCTTGCAGATCAGGACCGGATCGAGCACCACGTGCCGCCACGACTGGCCGGAGAGCGCATCGGCGACGACGTCGATGGTCGCGGGCGTGCCCATCATGCCGATCTTGACGACATCGAGATCGTACGCGCTGGTCGCGGCTTCGATCTGGTCCGCGATGACAGCCGGATCGACCGGCACGAAGCGGTGGCCCCAGTTGTTCTTGGGGTCGAACGACACTATGCATGTGATCGTGCCGAGCCCGAACGCGCCGAGCTGCTGAAACGTCTTCAGGTCTGTCTGAATACCGGCACCGCCGGTGGCCTCCGAGCCTGCGATCACATATGCGAAGTCAACCATGGGGCCATGGTAGTGGCCGTCAGATCACCCTCACCATTCGTGATCCCCCGTGGCCGTCCGACGAGGATTCGGCGAGGTCGAACACCTCCTCGAATCCTTCGACGAGACATTCCGCGAACAGGTCGATGTCGGTGACGGCCGCGGCGTCGATGTTCAGTCCGAGACAGGCGACCCCGTTGTGCGTGATCATCGTCGCCATCACGGCACAGCCGGGCAGCGGGCCGAACGGATACATCCGCTCCACCTTTGCGCCCGCGAAGTACGTGTCCCACGGGATGCCGGGAACATTGCTCGCCTGCAGGTCGTTCATCGCCGTGGTACCGCTGAACTGCGTCAGAACCTGCCCGGGCAGCCACGCCAGGACGGGGCCGATCGTGTTGAAGATGTCGACCGCGGGTTCGCCGCGTGCGGCCCGCACCTGCTCACGGATGGTCAGCACGCGCTCGAACGGATCGTCGATGCCGATGGGCCCCGCGAGGCGCCCGACGGCGATTCGGTTGCCACTCGCCGAATCGCCTTCCTGGCGAACCGAGATGGGAATGGCCACCGGGATCGACTCGGCGAACACCCCGTTCGCATCGTGGTACTTGCGGAAGCCGCCGATGAGCCCGGCGAGGTACACGTCGTTGACCGACGCGCCCGTCGCGGCACTCGCTGCCCGAATCGCTCCGAAGTCGGCTTCGAACGCACTGAACCGCCACGACACGCTGCGACCCGCGAGCAGAGGCGATCCCTCAGGGCTGATCATCCCGGCGACCCGCGGAACGGAACGGCCGTAGCGCAGGACACGGCTCAACGTCTTCTTCGGATCGGTGAGCGCCCGGACCCCGTCGACGGCGAGGCCGGCGAGCTTAGGCAGCCTGTTGAGCTCCTCGCTCACCTGGCGCGACAACACGTCGAGCCCGGACAGCTCGGCAGGCTTCGGCGCGGGCGGCTGAGGCTTTCCCGGTTTCGGCTCGCGCGTCGTCGAGTGAAGTTGAGCGACGACGAGCATCGCGCCCATCCCGTCGGTCAACGCATGGTGGGCCTTCATGAAGTAGGCGGTCTTCCCCTCCGCCAGGCCGTCGATCAGGTAGCCCTCCCACGGCGGCCGGGCCGGGTCGAGCGGTGTCATCGCGATCTGCTCGCACAGGCTGAACAGTTCGCTCATCGAACCGTCGCCTGCCACGCGGACGCGCCGCAGGTGATAGTGCAGGTCGAAGTCGGGATCCACCTGCCAGCTCGGCGTCCCCGTGCGCAGCGGTGACTCCACCACACGCTGTCGGAATCGGGGCGCCATCCGGGTCCCCCAGTCGTGAGCAGCGACCAGCCGGTCCCAATCGGGTTCACAGTCGAGCACTTCGACGACCGAGATGGTCGACCGGAGCCGACGGTCGGCGTCGCCTCGCCACATGACGGTGTCGACCGCGCTCATCTCGCCGTCGTTGCCCCAGTCGAGCGGCTTGTCGTCAGTCACCCGCCGACTCCTTCCATTCGAAGACTCCCATGGTCTTGGTCATCCGTCCGTCGTCGAACGCCGTCACGGGCCAGTCCGCCAGCGCGTCCAAGAACGCCTCACGCACCTGGTCGGCGTATTCGCCTGCCTTCTCCGGCACCCAGCTGGAGGTGTCGACGGGGGGTAGGACCCGCACCTCGACGGTTCCAGGTTTGATGAGCTGCGCGCCGCGCCACATCAGTTCACCCGCGTTGCGCATCACAACTGGAACGATCGGCACGCCGGCCTGCATCGCGATGTGGAACGGCCCTTTTTTGAACGACCCGATCCGCGGCGTCGCCGACCGTGTGCCCTCCGGGGCGACCACCAGCGACAGCCCCTCTTCCTGGATCTTCTGGACCACCGGTTCGAGTTGCTCGATGGCCTTGCCCGCATCGGCTCGATCGATGAATGCGACCCCACCCACCTGGAGGATCTGTCCGAACAGCGGAACGCTGCGGATCTCCTTCTTTGCAACACCGGTCGCGTGATCGCGGACCAGGTGGATCATCACCGGGAGGTCGAGCTTCGACTGGTGATTGAACACGAACACACACGGTCGGGCCTTCTCCAGGTACTCCCGCCCGTCGAGGACGTCGACGCTCACTCCGGCCAACGCGAATCCGGTGTCGATGCCCGAAGCGACCGCGTCTTGCATGGCGGCGGTGCTGTCCTCGCCGCCCATCAGACCCCTCGCGATTCCGACAGCCGCGCCGCCGAGGAACGACCCGTAGAACGCGCTCGTCCTGGCCATCATGCCCAGGGTGCTGTGTGACGGATTGCGAAGCTCCAGGATCGGCCATCCCCGCGACTCGGCGACGGCCCGCAGCCCGCTCTGCGGGGAGATCGCGGCGGGATGCCCCACCGACTCGAGGTACGGCACGTCTTCGTTTCCGTCGCTGTACGCGAACGACGACGCCAGATCGAGATCGTGCTCGGCGGCGAGGCGACGCACCGCCGCAGCCTTGCCCGGGCCCCAGAGGGGACGCCCCAGGATCCGTCCGGTGACGACCCCGTCGATCACTTCGACGTCGGTCGCGAGGGCATGGTCGGCATCGATCTGCTTCGCGATCGGCTCGATCTGGAAGCGTGTGGCCGACGACGCTATGACGATTCGGTGTCCCTTGGCGCGGTGTGCGCGAATCACCTGCCACATCTGCGGACGCAGTTTGGACGCCGTGTCCTCCTTGAACAGCTTCTCACCCATCGAGAGCAGCTCGGCGTAGGTCTTGCCCGCGAACGCGGGGCGCGTCGCCTCGAGCACCTCGGCGTAGTCCTGCTCCGACGAGCAGCCGCGCAGGGCGATCATCAGGCCGTCGAGCAGTTCGGCGCCGGTGAACTCCAGACTCTTCAACCGGGCGCGCAGAATGGCGACCGCCGAGAAGCCGTCAAGCAGCGTCCCGTCGTAATCGAAGAAGGCGCACACCTGCTTCCCAGACGGAGCGGCCTTGATCTCCTGCAGCCGGTCGGCAAGCGCGCTCACCGGTGGTCCTCTCGTCGGTTCACAGCGGCCTGTTCCGCTTCGATCGCAGCCAGCCGGGTCAAACGCGACCGCAGTTCTTGCACGTCGTCGAGCCATGCCCGACGCGCGGCTGAGACGGCGTCGTCTGATTCTCCCGCAATGGCTCCCTGATTGTCTGCGAGGCGGTACGCGCCGTCGTAGAGCTCGCGAGACACCGAGTCCATCTTGACGATCCCCTGCATCGCGAGCTGCCGACCAAGCCCCAGGCAGTCGGCCAGCACCGTGTCCTTGTCGACATCGACCGACCCGAGCTTCGCCAGGTGAGTCGCGACGACATACTGCGCGTCGAAGAAGGTCTGCAACGACCTACGCGCCAGCAGCATTCCGGCGCTGGCGAACAGAGTGTCGTACACCCACTCGATGGTGGGACGACGGGTGCGCCAATCCGCGGAGATCAGGTCCATCTCCTGGCCGAGTCGATGGAGGAACTCCTCCTTCGGAGGGAAGAAGAACTCGAACTTCAGCAGATCACGAGTGCGGAGAGCCTCCGCTTGTCCGGCCGCGAGCAGCCCATCCGACGGCGTCGGCTTTCCGTCCGCGAGCGCGAGCATGCCGAGTTCGACGATCGCCCTGTCGACGAAGTGATGCAGCGCGCCGTTCCGGTAATACGCGGCGACCGCATGATTGTCCGGCGCGATCGACCAGACCTGTTCCGGGCCTCCGTCGAACGTGTCGAGAACCCCGGCGTCGGTCAGTTCGCTGAGTGTCGTCAGCAGACCGAGCCCCCGGCACAGGGACGGGTCGGGACCGGGCAGTTTCCGCGCGTCGATGTAGGTCAGCAGCGGCGCGAGGATCTCCTCGATCTCCCGGGCCGTGTAGGCCCGGTCCTCCGCGCCAAGCAGCGCGAAACCGGCGAGCGACGTCGCCGAGATCGGGGTGGCGGCGTTGATCTCGTCCATCACACGGAAAGCGACCTTCTCCAGCCGTGCACGGCCGGTGCCTGCTTCGTCCAGCGCCGTACGCAGCGAGATCGGCTCGCCGAATCGCACGCGGGCCTCACCGCGGTACTCCCGCTGGGCCCGCGCGTACTTGAACAGCCACTTCAGGTCTTCGGGCGTCTTCGCACCACCGGCCGACTCCCGCGCCATCGCCGCGATCTCAGGCAGTTGGTCGTAGACGATCGACGTCGGGACCAGCATCACGTCACCGTCGTCGAGCGCTTCGACGGCGTCGGCGACATACGCCAGGAGTCCGAGCATCGGCGGCCTCAGCTTGCCGGTGCGCGACCGGCCGCCCTCGATGTACCACTCGAGGTTGAAGTGCTTCTCGACGATGAACGACAGGTACGAGCGCATCGCGAACTTGTACACCGGGTCCGAGCCGAACTTGCGACGGATGAAGATCGTGCCCGCACGGCGGGCGATCGAACCCATCGGCCAGAACGCCAAGTTGTCGCCGCCGAGGACGAGGTTCTGCGGAAAGTCGTGGTCGTGCAACACGCTCGCCAGGATGAGGGTGTCGACATACGACCGGTGCGACGGCAGGAACACCAACGAGTTCGACTTGTTCAGCGTCCGCAGTCGGCCGAGGGTGTCCAGGTCGGCCGTGACGGTCCAGGCCCGCTCATACAACCCGCTGAATGTGGACGTGAAGACATCCTGCACCAGGCGGCTCTGGGTGGCGACGAACGTTCCCATCTTCTCGGTCGCCTCCTGGGCCACCGTCGACGCACTGCGACCCAGATCGGCCGCGAGTTGCGCAGCCGCCGCCTGGAAGCGCGCCGAGGAACTGATCTGCTCGGCCACCAGTCGCGGCACCTTGTAGCGTGTGCCCACGATCTCCAGTTCGGCCCGTTCAGCCGCCAGCGACGCCTGCATCGCGACGAACGACGCGAACGACTCCCCCTCTGCCTGCTGGGTCCCGTAGCGCGCCCCGAGGTCGGCGACGGTCGCGGGAACACCTTCGACCACACGCACCCGGTCTTGCCCGAGTCTCCTGATGGCCTGCTGCCGAAACGCCGGAGGACGCCGCGGGTTCGAGAGCACGATGGCGTCGGCGAGCGCGACCCGCCGTTCGCCCTTGCGAACCGGCGGCAGCCACACCACACGCGCCGGGACCAGCATCGTCTGCGGGTCGAGCGCCCCGAAATCCACCTCACCGAGGCGACGTACGTCGACTCCCGGGTAATTGGATGCCGCCCACTCCGCGACGATCTCCTGCTCGGTCGTCGTACGCACATCGGCCAGAACGATCACACCCACTGAACAGTCCACCCCTCTACATCAACCGAGAAGACCGATTGTGGTCGATTCACGCGGCCGGCGGACCCGAATCGGCGCCACTGTCCGTTCAGCCGGCGGCGAACACACCCTCGGACAGGACGACGTCGTCGCCGATCGGACGTGTCATCGACCAGTGCTGGGTGAATCGGCAGACGGACATCCGCCACTTCCCGCCCTCAAGTCGGTATTCGTCGTGGTACTCGCCGACCGACACAGTCTCGGTCCGCTGGACGGTGTTGACCTGGCGGAATCGCAACGACCAACGGCCGCGTGCGGTGTCGGGTCCGGTCACGTCGATGTCCGGGTGTCCGCCCGTGTGCATGTCGAGAACGGCGTACCGACCGTCGACCTTCGCGAGGGCCACCCGCTCGAAGACCGCGACCATCGGCCCCGCGTCGTCGAACGTGCCGAGGGGTCCGTAGTCGATCACCGCGCCGTCTGCGATGAACGAGGCCCGGAAGCCGTCCACGTCCTTCGCGTCGCATGCCCGCCAGTAGTTGTGCTTGAGCGTCGTTATGTCGGAGATCGCCGTCAATGCGGCGATCTGTGCCGGAGTGGTGTCCATCAGCTCACGGTAATGCCCACGATGAGCGAAAGCTCACAATTTGATCGATCGATCGACTACGTTTGTCGACCATGGACGTCTCACGGATGAAATGGCGCAGCTTCGCCGCCGCGCTTCTGGTGCCCGTCATCGCCGTCGTGCCGCTACTGACCCCGCAGCCCGCCACCGCAACACCCGCCACCCCCGCGTACGACCTCGCGAACGGTTGCTTCACGATGTCGGCGGTCCGCGGCGCCACGATTCCGGGCAAAGGCCCGTCGACAGCCAAGGCGGCCGCACTCGGCAAGTTCCTGTTCTACGACACCGCAGGCACGCTGCTGACCGCGAAGGGCAACCAGGCCGTCCGGAAGGCGACGCCGACAGACGAGGCGATCTGGAAGGTCGACCGGACCGGTTCGAGCTACCGGTTCACCTCGACCGCCGGCCTCACACGCTCGGTCCGTCTCACCCCGGCCACCGGATGTCGGGCTTTCCCCGAGGCGCAGATCGACGTCAGCGGGCCGACTCAGACCGGCACCGACCCCAGCGGGCGACTCCAGGGCTTCGTGGACTCCCACGCACATCTCATGGCCGAACAGTTCCTCGGCGGCCGAATGCACTGCGGCCGCCCGTACAGCCCGCTAGGCATCACCGTCGCCCTGCAGGACTGCCCCGACCACCGGCCCGACGGCATTCCGGCGGTCAGCGAACACATCCTCAGCAAGCCCGGCCCCCATGACACGGAGGGCTGGCCGACATTCAAGGGGTATCCCGCCTGGTACTCGCTCACTCATGAGCAGACCTACTACAGGTGGATCGAGAGGACGTGGCGATCCGGACTGCGAGTCCTCAACAACTACTACGTCCAGAACCGCGTGCTGTGCGAGATCTACCCGCTGTCCGACGAACCGTGCAACGAGATGGAGTCCGTGCGCATCCAGCACCGCCGAATGCTGCAACTTCGGGACTACATCGACGCTCAGGCCGGCGGACCGGGTAAGGGCTTCTTCCAGATCGCTACCAATTCGCAAGAACTGCGCCGGATCGTCGAATCCGGCAAGCTCGCCGTGACCCTGGGCATCGAGATCTCCGAGCCGTTCGGCTGCGGCGCGGTCGGCGGACGCCCGCTGTGTTCCGCCGCCGACATCGACCGTGGGCTCGACGAGCTTCACCGTCTCGGAGTCCGGCAGGTGATCCTCACTCACAAGTTCGACAACGCGCTCGGTGGTGCCAGGATGGACGGCGGACTCACCGGCGTCGGCGTCGAGATCGGTCAGGTCTACGCCGGCGGCGGACTCTGGCAGGTCGGCGAGTGCCCCGGTCACACCCACGACAACGATGCGATCGGCCGCGGCTCGGAGCGGTGCAACGTTCGTGGACTCACCCGGCTCGGCGAATACGCCGTGAAGGCCACGATCAAGCGGAACATGGTGGTCGACGTCGATCATCTGTCGGCGAAGTCGTCCGACCGCGCGCTCGACATCGTCAGCGCTCTCCGGTACCCGGGTGTCGTCTCCTCCCATTCGTGGACCGACGAGCTGAACTACCGTCGCATCATGGCCACGGGCGGCGTCGTCGGCCTGTACGGCGGCGAGACCGAGTCGTTCATCGACGAATGGCGAGAGGCACGCAAAGCGGCGCCGAAGGGCCGTCCTTTTGGCCTCGGGTTCGGTCCGGATATGAACGGTCTGGGCTCGCAGGCACCACCGCGGAAGACCGGAACACCCGTCACCTACCCCTTCACCATGCCCAACGGCACCGTCGTCAGTCGCCAGCGGACCGGTGTCCGGGTGTTCGACGTGACGAAGGACGGCACCGCGCACTACGGCCTGCTTCCCGACTGGATTCAGGGAATGAGACTCCAGGCGGGCGCGGACGGCAACGCCCTTGTCGCCGACCTCTACCGGGCAGCGGAGTCGTACGCCGCGATGTGGGAGCGCGTGGAGGCCTACCGACCATGACGACCCTCCCCCGCAGAGTTGTCGGAGGGTACGCCGCCGGAAGTGTGGGCACCGGAGGCTTCGGCGTCCTGCCCGGACTCGTCCTGGCGTACTACTTGACCGACACCCTCGGGGTGGCCGCGCTCATCGCGTCGGCCGTCGTGGTGATCCCCAAGGCGATCGATGTGTTGATCAACCCGGTCATCGGCGCGATCAGCGACCGCGCGGCCGCCGCGACCGGCAGTCGTACACGACTCATGCGACTCGGCGCATTCGCGCTGGTCCCAGCGTTCGTCCTCACCTTCAGCACACCGCAGTCGTTCGGGCCGACCGCCGCCGCCACGTGGGTCCTGGTGTTCTTCACGCTCAGCGCGGTCGCGTACGCCTGCTTCCAGGTTCCATACGTCGCGCTGCCGACCGAACTGACGCCCGACTACAACGAGCGGACCCGACTCGTCTCCGTGCGGATCGCCGTCCTTGCGTTGACGATTCTGGTGATCGGGGCGGGCGCCCCCGCCGTGCGGGACGCTCTCGGCGGCGGTGCCGTCGGCTACGTGGTGATGGCGGTGGCGGCAGTCGCGCTCATCGCGACTGGTATGACCGTCGCGACGTCGTCCGCCGCGACCAGGGCCCGCCCCGTCATCGGCGCAGACTCTGCGGATCTGCATCACCGCGACGCGTTCACGGCGTTCACGGGCAACACGCACTACCGGATCCTGCTGATCGTCTACGTGCTGCAGGCACTCGCCTCCGCGGTCATGCTCGCGGGTGCGCAGTATCTCGCGACGTACGTGCTCGAGGACAAGAGTGCGTTGACGATCGTCTTCGTCGCACTCGTCGCGCCGGCGCTTCTCGTGATGCCCCTGTGGGTGCGAGTCGGGGTGCGCCACGGCAAACGTGCCGGCCTGCTCGCGGCGTCAGTCCTGTTCGGCGCCGCAGCGCTCGGCCTGTCCGGAGCCGCCACAGCACCGGGGCCGTGGATCTTCGCACTGGTCGCGATCGCCGGTGTCGGCTACGCCGGCATGCAGACCTTCCCCCTCGCGATGCTGCCCGATGTGATCGATGAGGTGTCGCAGGATCGCGGACGCGATCAAGGCGGCGCACTCTCCGGATTGTGGACGGCCGGCGAAACGCTCGGCCTGGCACTCGGTCCCGGTGTTTACCTGCTCGTATTGGCGGCGACCGGTTTCGTATCATCCAGCGGAGACGACACCGCCCAGCAGACCGACCTCGCTCGTACGGGCATCTCTCTCGGGTTCTCGCTGCTGCCGGCTCTGCTCGTCTCGGTCAGCATCGCAGTCCTCCTTCGCTACGAACGAAAGGCGACCCCGTGACCTCACCCGGCAGCCCCATCGACGACGTCCTCGCCGAACTCGCCGCCCGGCGGGCCGCCGACGCTCCGACTCACGGCGGACGGATCCTGTCGTACGTCTACGATCCCGGCCTCGACGAGGTCGACCGACTCGCCGCCGAGGCGGCCGCTCTCGTCCAGCCTGTCAACGGTCTGGATCCGACAGTCTTCGGCTCTGTCGCGTCTTGTGAGCGAGATCTGATCACGTTCGCGCGCACCGCATTCGGGTCGGACGACGCGGTGGGATCAGTGACCTCCGGCGGAACCGAGAGCTGCGTGCTCGCGGTCCTCGCAGCGCGCGAGCACTCCGGTACCCGCGCCGGATCCGGCAGCATCGTGATGCCGTCGACTGCCCACGCAGCGTTCGACAAGGCCGCAAAGCTCCTCGGAGTGAGTGCCCGCAGGGTGCCGGTCGATCCGGTCACCACCCGCGTCGACCCGAAGGTGATGGCCGACGCCGTCACTGACGACACCTTTCTGCTGGTGGCGTCGGCACCGAATTACCCGACCGGAGCGCTCGACCCGATCGAGGAGGTCGGAGAAGTCGCGCTCGACCTCGGTCTGCCGTTGCACGTCGACGCGTGCCTCGGCGGGTTCGCCCTGGCGTGGTGGCCGGACGAGTTGCCCGCCTGGGACCTACGGGTGCCCGGCGTGACGAGCCTGTCCGCTGACTTCCACAAGTACGGATACGCGCCGAAAGGTGCGTCGATTCTGTTGCACACCGACCGTGACCGTCATCGTGCCGCCTACTTCGCGACCACCGACTGGCCCGGGTACCCGATCGTCAACGCCACGCTGCTCGGTTCTCGATCGGCAGCCGGACTCGCATCCGCCTGGGCTATCACCCGCCATCTGGGCTCCGATGGATTCAGCAGGCTGGTCGGGGACGTCTCATCGGCCCGGTCTGCTCTGATCGACACCGTCCGGGGCATCGAGGGACTCCGAGTGGTCGGTGATCCGCAAGGACCCGTTTTTGCCGTCGCCGCAGATCGCGACTCCCCTGATCCCGTCGACCCGCACCGTTGGGCCGATGAAGTGGCCGCACGTGGATTCACCCTTCAGGCCCAGCCCGGCTTCACACAAAGCGACGGCACGGTCCTCGCGCCGAGCACACATCTGACGATCACGCCGGTGACCGAGCGGATCGTCGGCGAGTTGTCGGAGGCCTTGGTGCTGGGTGCGGCCGCTGCCCGTGGTGTCGCGCCTGCTCAAGCACCTGCCGCATTGGCTGAACTGGGAGCGGCGTTCACATCTGGTGCCGTCAGCATCGACGACGCACTGGGGCTGGACTCCGCGACAACCGAGGCGGTCCTCGTCGGCGCGGGCATCGATCCGCACACCGATCCCACCTCCGCGTCCGACGCGTTGGACCTGAGCGCGGTGATCGCTGCGATCGATCTGTTGCCGAGGCCGGTCACCGCGAAGATGCTGACCGAGTTCCTCGCCGCCTTCACCAACCCCGTCCCCTCCCACGATCGGTCCAACGAACAAGGTCCGCCGGCATGACGCCGGCGGACCTTGACGATTCGATCGATCTTTCGAACGATCTCAGAGTGAACGAGAAATGATCTCCTTCATGATCTCGTTGGTGCCGCCGTAGATCATCTGGACACGGTTGTCGGCCCACATGCGGGCGATCGGGTACTCGTTCATGTAGCCGTAGCCTCCGAAGAGCTGCAGGCAGGTGTCGGCGACCTGCATGGCGCGATCGGTGGTCCACCACTTCGCCATGGCGACGGTCGGGATGTCGAGCTCGCCGCGGAGGTGCTTCTCCATGCAGTCGTCGAGGAAGACGCGTGCAACGTGGGCTTCGGTGGCGACTTCGGCCAGCTTGAACTTGGTGTTCTGGAAGCCGAACACCGGGCGGCCGAACGCGGTGCGCTCCTTGGTGTACGCGACGGTCTTCTCGAGCGCGACCTCCATGCCGGCCACCGACGCGACTGCGATGATGAGGCGTTCCTGCGGAAGCTGCGTCATGAGCTGGATGAAGCCGAGGCCCTCCTGGTCGCCGAGCAGGTTCGACTGCGGGACGCGGACGCCGGAGAAGCTCAACTCCGCGGTGTCCTGACCGCGCATGCCGACCTTGTCGAGGATGCGCCCGCGGCTGAAGCCTTCGCGGTCGGTCTCGACCAGGACAAGCGAGATGCCCTTGGCGCCCTCGTTGGAATCGGTCTTCACCACCACGATCACCAAGTCGGCCTGGCCGCCGTTGGTGATGAACGTCTTGGAGCCGTCGATGACGTAGTCGTCACCGTCTTTGACGGCCTTGGTCTTGATGTTCTGCAGGTCCGAACCGGTACCGGGCTCGGTCATGGCGATCGCGCCGACGACCTCTCCCGACGCCATCTTCGGCAGCCACGTCTTCTTCTGCTCTTCGGAGCCGTACGCGAGGATGTAATGAGCGACGATGCCGTTGTGCAGGCTCTGACCCCATGCGGAGTCGACGACACGTGCCTGTTCCTCGATCAAGACCGCCTCGTGGGCGAAGGTGCCGCCACCGCCGCCGTACTCCTCCGGGATCGACATACCGAGAAGGCCGACCTCGCCTGCCTTGGTCCACAGGTCACGATCGACGTGATGCTGCTCGATATAGCGCTCGGTGTTGGGCGCGATCTCCTTCTCGCAGAAAGCGCGCGCCATCTCACGCAGTGCGGACAGATCCTCGGTTTCCCAGCTGGGACGAGCCATGGTGTTCATACCAATCTTCGGTGACTTTTTTCGATCGCCGCGATCTTAACACCGACCAATGACAAGGTCCGGTGGGGATGACCCCACCGGACCTTGACCAGTTCGGAAACTCTTCGCTTCGAGCGACTCGCTACATCGCGGTCAGCCCTTGGCGTTGCCCTTCTTCCACGTCGACCACGGGATGTTCCAGTCGCCGAGGCCGTCCGTGCCCGGCAGCGGGTCGCCGATCGTGTTCTTGACTGTCACCGGATCTCCACGCAGCGTGTTGCGCACAGTCCATAGTGCGTCGTCCGGGCTGAGGTTGAGGCAGCCGTGGCTGGTGTTCGTGTTGCCCTGCGCCCACACCGACCACGGCGCCGAGTGCAAGTAGATGCCGCTGTACGACATCTGCGTGGCGTAGTCGACCGGCGTGCGGTAACCGTCTGCCGAGCTGGTGGGGACGCCGTACGTGGACGAATCCATGATGATGTTGTCGACGCGGTCGCCGATCATGTAGATGCCGTTGTTGGTGGGCGCGGATTCCTTGCCCATCGACGTCGGCATGGTGCGGATGACCTTGCCGTTCTTCTTGACGACGACCATCTTGGTGTTGTCGTCGACGAACATCTCGAGGTCGCGGCCGACTTTGAAGCTCGACGAGGCGTTCTCCTGGCCGAACGTGCCGTTACCGAGGTCGATGCCGAAGATGTTGACCTTGACGTTCACCTTGGTGCCCGAGGCCCAGTAGTTCTCCGGACGCCAGCGGACTTCCTGATCGCTGATCCAGTAGAACGCGCCCTCGACGGACGGGGTCGACGTGATCTTGATGGCGTCCTGTGCGGCCTGGCGGTTGCCGATCGCCTCGTCGAAGCGCACCGACACGGTCTGTGCGACGCCGACGGTCTCGCCGTCCGGCGGTCCGATGTACGCAGCGGTCTGGTTCTCGGGCGAACGGGTCCGGAACTTGGTGGTCTGCACCGTCTTGCCACCGACTCCGGTCGCGGTCGCGTTGACGGTGTAGGTCCGGTCGTACCCGAAGGGCTCAGCGCTGGTCCAGGTGGTGCCGTCGTCGCTCAACTCACCCTTGATGAGGCCACCGTCGGCCTTCTTGATCCGCACATCGGAGATGGCGCCCTCGGTGGCCTTGACGACAACCGGACGACCCGGCTGGACGCCGAGTTCGTTCTTCGTCAGCGGCTTGCCGGCCTCGTCGGTGATCGAGACGGCAGGCTTGATCATGTCGCCGAACTCGCCGTTCGCGTGCACTTCGCTGTCGTAGCCGCTGACGCCACTGCACGCCGAGAGGAATGCGGTGGCGGCGACCATCAAGGCGACTGCTGATGTCGCTTTGACGCGAGGTCGACGGAGCCCGCTCCGAGTGATGCCCATCTTGCTCCCAAAACTGTGTGACCCGTAAACGGACCGGTATTCCGTTTTCTCGATTGTACGAGACGCCGAACACGTTTCACGTATCCGACATCGACCGTCATCCCTCACCGCATGACCGGTCAGCGCCTACCGCCACACCGCCGAAGGGTGTAGCAGCAGGTCAATGACCGTTCAGCCTGCGAGGATTCGATCCCGAGAATACCGAGACCCTCCGACAAGCACCACCGACGACGCACAGGATCACACTCGGAGCATTCAGTTGAACGACGCGTCGACCTGGAGTCGTAGTCGAGGCTTGGTCCCCTACCTGGCCCGCGGTGCGGCGACGTCCGGGTATCCGCCAGGGAACTCCGACGACTTGTAGGTGATCACCCCGTCCTTCTCATCGACGAACTCACCGTCGCAGCGCCCGGCGAGTGCAGTCGCGATGGCCGCCTGTCCGGCCGGATCGATCGTCTCCACCATGTGTTCGACGCCGACGTCCGGCAGCGGCGAATAGCCCCGCACCGGAGTCACACGGCACTGTCCACCATCGAGGTGTCCGCTCGCCCACTCCCGCTCACTGCGGATGCCGAAGTATGCGGTGTCGCCGGGGGTGTCGTCGCCCGCGTTGACCTGGTTGATGTAGTCGGTGCCGGGGCAGACCAATCGTGCCTGCCCCTTCTGTGAGCAGCCGCCCATGGAGCCGTACTGCGGCGCCCCGACAGCGATATATGTCGCAACCTTCGACGCTCCCCCGAGTTCCTTCAAATACCAGCGGGCCGTCAGTCCGCCGATGCTGTGCCCGACAAGCGCGATCTTCGCGGACGGTCGTTCAGCACGGATCCGGTCCACGGCAGCCCCGATCTTCGCCGGGTCCTCGCGCAGTTCGGTGCCCGCGAGCTCGAGGACATGCGTCCGGTACCCCTTGTCGCGGAGAGTCGCGGCGAGCGGCTGGTACGGCGTGCCGCCGAAGGTCTGGCCCGGGACGATCACCACATCGGTGATTCCCGCGGCGCCCGTCGGCTTCTCCGCGGACACCGAGCCGGTTCCGATCATCGACGCGGCGAGGACGGCGGCGGCGCCGAGGGCGGCGACTCTCCTGATCATCATGGATAATTAGGTTAGCGTTACCTTTTTCAATATGGGGCGTGCTGAGGCAGACGCCACACGACGCGAGCGAGAATCGGATCTCATCCACCACGAAAAAGACCCCCTCCGAATGGAGAGGGTCTTTCACAGTGCGCCATCAGGGACTCGAACCCCGAACCCGCTGATTAAGAGTCAGCTGCTCTGCCAATTGAGCTAATGGCGCTTGGCCTTGCGAGAAGAAACACTAACAGTAGATGGAACCAGAACAAAAATCGGCTGGTCAGACGCTGTTTTCAGCTCTTCTCGCGGCTCATCAGCGGACGATCTTACGAATCACGACCACAACAGTGAGCGCGCCGACTCCGATCAGACCGAACTTCACCGGAGGGCTCGCCAGCAACGCGAGCGCCTTGCTCTTGGCGTCGTTCGCGAGACGTTCGGGGTTGGCGCGCACGGCGAGCTGATCGAGCGTCTTGGCCAGCTCCTCGCGCGCCTGTGCGATTTCTTTCTCGATCCGTTCGGTTTCCCCGGCCACGGCGTCTCCACTTCTACTCGTTGTGTCTGTGCAGGCAAGCCTACTTGTGCAGACCAGCCTATAAGGGCTGCGGCGCACCACGGCCGATCAGGTCGCGCGATCGGATAGCCTGGCGGTATGTCGGAGAACGCACGCCTCACCGTTGGTGACAAGGCCCCGGAATTCACCCTGCTCGACTCCACCGAGAAGCCCGTGTCGCTCTCGGACTACGCAGGTCGCAAGGTGATCGTCTACTTCTACCCCGCCGCCATGACACCGGGCTGCACCAAGCAGGCGTGCGACTTCCGCGACAGTCTCGCCGAACTCAACGGTCAGGGCATCGACGTCGTCGGCATCTCCCCCGACAAACCCGCCAAGCTCGCCAAGTTCGTCGAACGCGACGAGCTGACGTTCCCGCTGCTCAGCGATCCCGACAAGGAAGTGCTGACAGCGTGGGGCGCATTCGGCGAGAAGAAGCTGTACGGAAAGATCGTCCAGGGCGTCATCCGATCGACATTCCTCGTCGATGAGAACGGCGTCATCGAAGCCGCTCAGTACAACGTGCGCGCCACCGGCCACGTCGCCAAGTTGCGCCGCGACCTCTCGGTCTAGCGGCGTCGCTCCCAGTGGAACTCGTCCCACGCAAGCGTCCGACCCAGGAGCGGAGTCGGCGCACGTTCGACTCCATCCTGTCGTCCGCGCGCGAGGTGCTCATCGACGTCGGATTCGAATCGTTGACATGCGAACAGATCGCCCAGCGCGCCGACCTTCCGATCGGCACCATCTACCAGTACTTCGCCAACAAGTACGTCGTGGTGTGTGAACTCGACCGGCAGGACACGACCGCCGTCAGCAACGAGCTGTCGGCATTCGCCGCCGAGATCCCGTCGCTCAAGTGGCCTGAACTGCTGGAGAAGTTCCTCGATCACCTCGCAGAACTGTGGCGCACGGACCCGTCGCGGCGAGCAGTGTGGCTGGCCGTGCAGTCGACGCCTGCGACGCGCGCGACCGCGTCGATCACCGAGAAGATCCTCGCCGAACAGGTCGCGCGGATCCTGGCGCCGCTCACACCGACCTCAGAACGGCAGCGGCGCCAGATGATGGCCGAGGTCCTGGTCCACGCGTCGTACTCGCTGCTGAGTTTCTCCGTGCAGGAGCCGCACGATCACCAGAAGGTGGTCGGCGAACTCAAGCGGATGCTCGCAGGCTATCTGCTCCTCGAGGACGCCGTCAGCCGCTGAGCCGTCAGGTCTCCTCGAGGATCGCGACCGCGGCGGCCATGTCGCCGTCGTGCGTCAGCGAAACATGGATGCGCAGATGTCCGATCTGCTCGGCGAGGTCGCCGTGCAGGCGGATGCGCGGGCGGCCATAGGCGTCCGACTGCACCTCCACCTCATTGACGGCCGTCTCCGGCAGCACCGGCGCCAGACCGAACCGGCTCGACGACCACGCCTTGATCACGGCTTCACGCGCCGCCCAGCGCGCCGCGAGGTGACGATCGTCGGCACCGGTTCGGTCGGCCGAATCCCGACGCTCGCCGACCGAGAAACGGCCGGCGAACGTCGAACCGGGCTGCTTGAGCTGCTCGGCGAACTCGGTCACCGACACCATGTCGATGCCGACTCCGACGATGCTCATCGTGCGTCCGAGGTGGTCATGCGTACGAGCCCTGGGCGTCGAGACGGACCTCTGGGTTCAGCAGGAGCGAGGCCTCTGCCGTGTGCTCGTCGCCGTCCCCGAGACGACGGTCCGCCGGACGCTGGTACGCGGGGTCGCCGCCGCACATCGCCGAGAGGAGACGCTGCTGTCCGTCACGCAGGCGAGCTGCGGCGGCGCGCCGGTAGTCCGCACGTGAGGTCTCGTCGAGCGACGAGACGAACGCCTCGGGGTGAACCACCGCGATGAGACCGGAGACGTGTCCGAAGCCGAGGCTGGTCAGCAGACCGGCCTTGAGCGGGAAGCGCTCGCCCATCCGCAGTGTCTCCCGCGGCCACACCAGGTGCGGGTACTCGGCCATCTTGTCGTCGACGCAGTCGAGACTGCGGTTCGGAGGGACCACACCGTCGCGGAGCACCTGGCACAGGCCGATCAGTTGGAACGCTGCGGCCCCACCCTTGGCGTGGCCTGTCAGCGACTTCTGCGAGACGACGAACAGCGGAGCACCGTCGCCACGGCCGATCGCGCCGGCGAGACGCTCGTGCAGCTCCGACTCGTTCGGGTCGTTGGCGCGAGTCGACGTGTCGTGCTTGGACACGACCGCGACGTCGTCGGGACTCACGCCGAGCGAGGCGAGGGATGTCGCCAACGGGGACATCTTCTGTCCGCGTGCCGCACCGAGAGCACCGAGGCCCGGAGCCGGGATCGACGTGTGCACGCCGTCGCCGAAGCTCTGCGCCCACGCGACCACACCGAGGACCGGGAGCCCGAGCTGGGCGGCGACGTCACCGCGTGCCAGGAGCACTGTTCCACCGCCTGCCGATTCGACGAATCCGCTGCGTCGACGGTCATTGGCTCGCGAGTAGCGACGTTCGTCGATTCCCTTGGCCTTCATCGCCGCCGAGTCGGCGGTGGCCGACATGTCGCCGAAGCCGACGATGCCTTCGATGCCCACGTCGTCGAAGCCGCCGGCCACGGCGAACAGCGCCTTGCCGAGGCGGATCTTGTCGGCGCCCTCCTCGACCGACACGGCCGCGGTGGCGCACGCGGCGACCGGGTGGATCATCGCGCCGTAGCTGCCGATGTACGACTGCACGACGTGCGCGGCGACCACATTGGGCAGCGCTTCCTGCAGGATGTCGTTCGCCTTCGACTCGCCGAGCAGCGTGTCGACGTACAGCGAACGCATCGACGTCATGCCACCCATGCCGGTGCCCTGAGTATTGGCGACCAGACCCGGGTGGACCCACCGCATCAGTTCCGACGGGGTGAGGCCCGCGGTGATGAACGCGTCGACCGTCGCGACGAGATTCCACAGTGCGACGCGGTCGACCGATTCCGCCATGTCGGGCGAGACGCCCCAGCGGACCGGGTCGAAGCCCGTCGGGATCTGTCCGCCGACGGTGC
Source organism: Gordonia sp. PDNC005 (assembly GCF_016919385.1). Taxonomy (NCBI): domain Bacteria; kingdom Bacillati; phylum Actinomycetota; class Actinomycetes; order Mycobacteriales; family Gordoniaceae; genus Gordonia; species Gordonia sp. PDNC005. Next base: position 1,178,295 of record NZ_CP070351.1, on the reverse strand, counting down.
GCGAGAGTTCGAACCGACGCGGGACGCGGATCTCGGTGCCCGCCAGGCGGGTCACACTCCAGTCGCCCGAATCAGTCGCCACGATGCGCGTCCGCTCCGGATCGGCCGATGCGAACGCCCGAGCAGCGGCCTCGTTCGGAACGGTGAACGTCAGGTCCTCGTCGAGGAAGACCGACTCCAGCAGCGGCGACGAGTTGTCGACCATCGCGCCCTCATCGACGTATCGACGGATGCCGCACCGAGCGACGACCTCGTCGTGGTAGCGGTCGGCGATGTCCGCCTCGGCGACCGGGTCGCCCGACTCCACGTCGTACCAGCCCGGCTTCGGAGTCTCCTCCCAGGTGACCAGGCCGGTGTTCCACGCGAGTTCGAGGACACCCGCCGCCGACAGCTTCTCGTCGACCTCCATCTCGAAACGGGTGCGCGACGAGCCGTACGGGCCCACCTCGCCCGCACCGACGATGACCACCATGTCCTCGGGACGCGCAGTGATCTCCGGCCACTCGTGGGCGGTCGGCAGATCGGCGCGTGCCGGGAACGGGAGCGCCGCGACCAGCGGGTTGACCGGCTCGTCGACGTCCGACTCCGGCTCGTCGGCAGACTCGGCGGCTGCGACCTTCGCCAACGCCTTGAGATCGATGTTCGGGTCGAGTCCCGCGGTCAGGTCGGCCACGATCGGCTCCACCCGAGCCTGCGCTCGCTTGTCCGCGGTGCACAGCGACACGAGTTCACCCGCCATCTCCTCGGTGCTCCACGTGCGGACGCCTGCTGCCTCCACTGCGGCGACCATGCCGTCGTTGCCACCCATGAGGCCGGTCCCGCGAACCCAACCGATGAGGGCGTGCGCGATCGTGGTGCGCGATCCCCACGACTCCTCGGCACCCCAGCGGGTGACGAGAGCGTCGAGCGCGGCCTTCGATTCGCCGTACGCGCCGTCACCGCCGAACATGCCGCGGTTGGGCGAGCCCGGCAGGACCACATGGAGTCGCGAATCGAGATCGTGATCTGCGCCGATGGCGCCGAGACCTGCGATCATCCGTTCCACGGACCACAGGAGGACCTTCATCTCCATCTCCGCGCGACCACCGGCGTCGGTGAGGTCGCCCGCGACGCGCGGGGCGGCGAACGGGAACAGCAGAGTCGGCGTCATGGCCTCCTTGATGACACCCGTGGTGGCACCGAGGTTCTCGGTCTGCTCGGTGCCGATCCACTCGACGACGGCGTCCACGTCGACGTACGACGCGAGATTGGCAGGCACCACCCAGAGCGCTGCACCGTGGCTCGCGTGGTCGCGGTAGAGCTCCTTGTAGAACCCGAGACGCTCGCTGCTCAGGCGCGAGGTGGTCGCGATGACTGTCGCTCCCCCGCCCAGCAGTTCGCCGACGACGGACGCGGCGATGGAGTCGGGCGACGCACCGGTGACGACGGCGACGTCGTCGGCGAACACGCCGGACTGCGTGGACTCTGCGGCTTCGGCGATCGCCGCGAACAGGCGGGCGTGCACGCGGAAGCCACGATGAAGCGCCTTGCCCTGCCACCAGGTGGCGTGCTCGGCGACGGTCGTTCCCGCTCCGGCCATCCGACCGACGATGCGGTCGTGGTCGGCGTCGACGGCGCTCTCGTCGAGCAGCCACAGACGTGCGAGGTCTTCGCGGGCGCTCGCCCAGCGGTCGTCCAGCAGGACTGCCCGCTGCTCGTCGAACGAGGGAGTGACCGTGCGGACCCAGTCGGCGCCGAGCTCATCGCTGATGCGCTGCGCGGCGACCGCGTTCGGGTCGTCGAGGATCTCCTCGGTCGACGCAGTCGAGGTGAGACCGAGCTTGGCGAGGATCGTGTTGGCCGTGGCCGCGAGGACACCGTCCTTGCCGCCCATGTGCTCGGCGAGGGCGTCGAGGGCAGCCGAGTCGACCGCGCCTCCCGCCGCACCGCCTGCTGCGGGCAGTTCCACGCTGATACCGCGAGCCGCACCGACCGAGCGGACCGCACGGTCGATGAGATTGTCGAGATCGTTCACCGTGGTGACGGCGCTCTCGAGCAGGTCGCCGAGGTCGCCGCCGCGCACGCTGGCGCCGTCACGCGAACCGAGCGCGACCGCGACGAGTGTGTGCTGCGCCCATCCACCGCCGAGCTGCCACGTGTCGGTGACCCTGTCGACGATGTAGTTCTGACGCTTGTTGACGGGTCCGGCAACCTTGCGGATCTGATCGCCGACGGCATCGGTCAAGACATCGCCGAGCGGCTTGTACCCGCGTGCCATCGTCTCGACGGTCGCCGCGAGAGCGTGCATCTCCGCCTCCGCGGCGCCGTCGATGGCGCCGAGACCGAGCTCACCGCCGATGTCGAGCAGCAGCTGGTTGCGACGCGACGACACCCCGTCGCACAGCGACTCGATCGTGTCGGCTGAGCCGATCTGGGACGGCGTCATCTTGGTCCAGAGGGAGATGACTGCGCGGACCGCGTCGGCGGGGCCGAACGTGATGTCGTCCGGGCGCGGCCCGGCGGCTGCTGCGACAGGCGCGGCGGCGACGGGTGCGGCCTCCACAGGTGCGGCTTCGACGGCCGCCTCGACCGGGGCCGTATCACCTTCATCGGGGTCCTCGACCGGTTCGGGGGCACTGTCCTCGGCGCGCAGGAGCTGCTCGTCGGTCTGCGCGTTCAGTACCTCGGTGACGGCTGCGCCGTACGGAGGCAGCTTGAGCGTGTTGCGAGCGAGGCCGGTCAGCGTCGGGGCCGACTTGACGCCGACCTCGACGAAGCGGTCGATCCCGAGTCCGCCCTGTTCGACTGTCGAGAACAGCAGGTCCTGCGTCTCGATCCATCGGACTGGGCTGGCGAACTGCCACGCCAGGAGCTCGATGAGGATGACACGGGCGAGTTCGGCCGGACGTGCCTCCCACGACTCCCAGTCGGCCAGAACGGCGTCGAGGGGCTCGGACGGAACCAGGTCGGCGATCTCCTGGACGAAGTCGCGACCCAGGTTGAACAGGCGAGGAACGAGATTCGGGATGTAGTTGCCGACGAGGATGTCGGGGTCGATGACCTCCGGCAGGAGTTCGTCGAGCTTGCCGCGGAACTCCGGCACCCCGGCGCGCAGAACGGTCGAGTGGAACGGCACGTCGATTCCGGGGACGAGGATGAACGCCCGCTTGCCGCCGAACTCGGCGCGACGCCGATCGATCTCGGCCTCAAGCAGTTCGAGCCCGCGGACGGTGCCGGCAATCGCGTACTGCGACCCGAGCAGGTTGAGGTTGACCACCTGCAGGAACTCGTCTGCATCGGTGCCGATTCCGGAGACGAACGCCTCGACGTCGGCGTCGGCCAGACCGAACTGGCTCGGCCGGATCGCCGCGAGACGGTAGTCGCTTCGGCCCTTCGCGTCACGGGGAACCAGGTGATGCATGGCGCTGCCGCGCTGGAACACGACTTCGAGGACTGCTTCGAGAGGCAGCACACCGGCGCAGGCGGCGAGCGCGTTGTACTCGCCGACCGAGTGACCGCAGGTGATCGAGTCTTCGACGTACGCGCCCGCCTCACGCAGTTCAGCGATCTGCGCGACGCCGAGCGTGGCCATCGCGACCTGGGTGAACTGCGTCAGGAACAGCACGCCGTCCGGATGGAAGTAGCGTTCACCGTTGGCGACGAGTGTTGTCGGGTTGTCGCGGACCACCGCGAGGATGGAGAAGCCGAGCGTCTCGCGGGTGTGCTTGTCGGCACGGTCCCAGATGTCACGGGCCGCGGCACTGCGCGATCGGGCCTCCAGGCCCATGCCCTTGCTCTGAATGCCCTGGCCGGGGAACGCGTAAACGGTCCGCGGCGCGGCGAGCAGTCCGGTGGCCGCCATCACGAGCTCATCGTCGACCTTGGCGGTCACCTCGATGACCTCTCGACCGGAGTCGATTCCCACACGGTCGACACGGACGTCGACGGCGTCGCCGAGACGGACCATGCCGAGGTAGCGCGCGGTCCAGCCGAGCAGAGCACGTGGTGCGGGGGTCGGCTGACCGGAGTCGGAGGCGGTCACGACCTGCTGTGCGAGCGCCGACAGCCACATGCCGTGGACGATCGGGTCGCCGAGTCCGGCCAGGCGTGCCGCGAGTGGATCGGTGTGGATGGGGTTGCGGTCGCCCGAGACGACGGCGAAGCCGTGCATCCGGGACGGTGCGTTCACCGTCACCGATCGCAGGTGCTTACGGGTGCCGGTCCGCTCCTCGCGGAGCGCACCGCCGGCCCGGACCGGGTCGGCCAGGCTCGCGGCGCCGGTGCGACCGCGGATGGCGAAGCGCTCGACGAGCTGGGCGATCGGGGTGTCGCCGTCGGTGACGGTCACCTCGACTTCGACGACGCGTCCCACGTCGGCGTCACTGACGCCGACGCAGCGCGCGGCAACGGTCAGGTCCGTGTCGACTGTCGGGAGCGCCGCCTCCAGGGTGATGGCGTGATCCAGGTGGACCAGGTCGAGCAGCCCTTCGACAACCGGTAGGCCGTCATCGGTCGAGACTCCGCCGATGACGCTGAACACCGTCGGCCAGCAGGCCACGACGAGCGCGTCGGGCACCGCAAATCCGTTGGGCGACGACGGCGTGGTCGCGCCGAGTCGAGTCGGAAGACCCGACGACGTCGCGCCGCTGTGATCGGCGACCGAATCGGCGCGCCACGCGACGGTACCGGTGGTCGCGCCGTCGGTGAGAGCGAGCAGATCGCCGCCCGCGGCGACGGCGAGCAGGTCGCGCATGGCATCGGCGGCGCCCGCGGTGGTGACGCGGGGGCTGCCGCCGTCGACCACCTTGAGGTCGCCGGTGAACGGGATGCGCAGGATCGAGCCGGACACCGGGATCACCAGGTCGAGACGGATCTCGTCGTCCGCGGTCTCGGCGTCCGGGACGTAGGCGATCATCGCGCCCGTGGAGTGCTCGGCGTACTCACCGTCGTACACGGTCCACGCCTCGCGGTCACCGAGGAGAGCGATGGGATTGCGGACCTGGCGGCCCGCCCAGAGCACGTCTTCAGCTTCGATCAGAATGCTGAGCGGCCCGGACTCGCTGACGATGCCGCGCCGACGACGTGCGGCGACGACCTGGGCCTGCTCGCCGGAGGTGCGCAGATCCGTGACCACCTGGTCCTCGAACCGGTTCAACAGATCGCCGACCGGTTCGTCGACTCGGGTGATGCCGGACACTGCGACGGTTCCGGGGATGATGCAGACCTCGTCTGCGGAGTAGCGCGCGTCGTGCGCCTGCCAGAGGGAGTCCGAACGCCACCAACGCCGGACGTCCTTGTCGATGACGGGGACGAAGTTGACGGGCTTGCCCGGCGTACGGCACTGCTCGAGGAAGAACGCCACATCGGCGGGATGCAGGATGTCGGCCTCAACGGCGGGGAAGGTCTCGGTCAGGCGAGCGATCGCACCGTGTGCGTCGTCTACCCGGACACCGAACAACGACTCGAACTCGCCGGTGTCGAGATGGTGCATGCGGGCCTCAGTGCGACGCAGCATGTCGACGAAACGCTTCTCCCACGTGATGTCGGCCCATGCGTACTCGCCGTCGGCGCCCACTGCGAGCTCGGCGAAACGGGTGAGCCACTCGAGGTAGGTCATGGTGCTGACGTCGCCGAAGTACGGCTTGGCTGTGCGTTCCATCGCGGCGATGATCTCGTCACGCCGCTCGGCCACCGCGTCCGCGTCGCCTGCGACCTCGTCGAGGAGGCGACCGCAGCGCGACGCCGAGTTGTCGATCTCGTGGATGTCGGCGCCGAGCTGGCTGCGCCCCGAAGCCATGCCTGCCTCGCTGTGGCCTGCGCCGATCCAGGTGTCGCAACCTTCGGTGTCGACGAGCATCTGCTTCACCTCGGGTGAGGTGGTGGCCTCGAGCGTCGCCATGGCGGCGGTGCCGATCAGGATGCCGTCCAGCGGCATCGACGGGTAGTCGTACCGGGCGGACCATTCGCCGGTCAGGTACTCCGACGCGCGTTCGGGAGTCCCGATGCCGCCGCCGACGCAGACGACGACGTTCGGCCGGTCGCGGAGTTCGCCGTAGGTCGCGAGGAGCAGGTCGTCGAGGTCTTCCCACGAGTGGTGGCCACCTGCGCGCCCGCCTTCGATCTGGACGATGACCGGGAACTGGGGCACTGCGATCGCGATGCGGATGACCGCGCGGATCTGGTCGACGGTGCCCGGCTTGAAGGCGACGTAGTGCAGGCCCGCGTCGTTCAGTTCACCGACGAGATCCACCGCCTCGTCGAGCTCGGGGATGCCCGCGGTGATGATGACACCGTCGAACGGTGCACCCTGTGCGCGTGCCTTCTGCACGAGGCGCTTGCCGCCGAGCTGGAGCTTCCACAAGTAGGGGTCGAGGAACAACGAGTTGAACTGGACCTGGCGGTTCTCGTCGAGCAGGTCGGTGAGTTTGGCGACGTTGGACGCGAAGATCTCCTCGGTCACCTGTCCGCCACCGGCGAGCTCGGCCCAGTGGCCCGCGTTTGCCGCCGCGGCGACGATCGCGGGATCGACGGTTGTCGGGGTCATACCCGCCAACAGCATGGGCGATCGGCCCGTGAGTCGAGTGAAAGCGGTGTCTACGACGGTGCGTCCGGTCGGCAACGACACCAGACGCGGCGAGAAGGCCGACCATGGCCGCGCGACGGCCGGGGCGCTACCCGGAACGAACAGACTGCGCTGGCCACGACGGGTGGCCGCGGCGATGACACCGACGCCCTGTCCACGGACCAGGGGTGCGGCGAGCCGAGCGCCGAGATCGGCTGGACCGAAGTCGATGATCCACGATGCGCCGGAGGCCACTGCGTCGCCGATCTGGTCCACCCAGTCGACGGGGTCGACGAGGATGCGGGTGGCGAGACGGCCGGCGAACTCCGGGTCGAGTCCGGAGAGGCCGGCCCATTCGACGACGAGGTCAACCGCGGGTGCAAGATCGGGATGGTGGAACGGCACGGTGACGGCCAGTTCCTCGAAGGTCGGCGCGAACGGCTTCCCGCCGGTCAGTTTGGCCTTGCGGTCGGCGGCTTCGGCCGTTGCACGACGTGCACAGAGCGCTTGGAATCCGGTCAGGTGACGCGGCGACCCCGCGAGAACGATCGACCGTCGGTTGTTGACGATCGCAACGGTCGGCAGTCCTGATGTCCCGGTGGGCAGCGACGCGCGGTACTCCTCGAGCATGGCGTCGATCTCACGCGGCGGGACGCCGTTGACCGCGACCATCGGCGAGGTGCCCTCGGTGGTCTGATCCGCCGAGCCGAGCAGCCCGAGGCGGCGGGCGGTGACAGTGGCCGCTGCCCCCATGAGCTGGGCGATCGCGAGGAGAGCCGCGTCGTCGGCTTCGCGGGGATGTTCGGCGGTGGTGATGGCCTCTGCGGCGAGGAGCCCCTGCGAGTGACCGATGACGGCGCTCGCCGGGAGCCTGCTCGGGTCGAGACCCTGCTTCGACAGGTTGGCGATGGCCGCGATCTGAGCGAGGAGGATGCCCGGGACCGACAATTCGGCGGCGGCGAGTTCGGCGTCGGTCGGGACCGCCCGGTCCTCGTCGACAGCGGCGATCCACTCCGCGGGGGCGAAACGGTCGCCGCCGGCAGCGGCGAGACGGTCGGCGACAGGCCCCAGGGAGCGCGCAGCGGAGTCGACGATCGCGGTGATCCGTCGGCCCAGATCGGCGTCGGCGACGAGCTCGGCAAGTGTCGGCAGCCACGGCCCGCCCTGCCCGCCGAAGCTGATCGCATAGCACTCGCCGGCCGCGAAGCGGTCGATCAGACTCGTCGAACCGTCGTCGGTTGAGGTTGCTCGATCACCGGTGCGGAACTGGTCGAGGGTCACGGATACTCCTGTCGGCCTGTGTGGGGGAACTCGGCCATAGTGCCACAGAAACATGAGGGATCCCTCATGTTTGGAGGCGACCGCGAGGTATACTCGCTGGTAGACCCGTCAGTAACCAACTGGACCTGCGTCGCCCGAAAATTCAGTGACTGTCATCACAACCGCCCGGGCCCGTCGACGTGTCATCCGCTGAAACGACGTGAATCCCCCACGTCACGTCGCGACGTACTAGATTTCGATCCAGTAATTCGCAGTGAGTCGCACACCGGGTGCGATCCCGCGGGGAGGAGCACCATCCATGAACCGTTCACACCGACTGGTCGCCGGCGCGTTCGCAGGAGTCGTTGCAGCGTCGGTCATCCTGACCGGATGCTCCAGCAACGACGACAGCGGCAACAGCTCGACGACTGCAGCCTCCGACTCCGCCGCGAAGTCGACACTCGACGCCGCCGCGACCGCGACCGAGGCCCTCACAGGCGCGCACATCGTGATGGCGATCGACGGCAAGCTGCAGAGCCTGAACGCCAGCAAGGTCGAGGCCGACGTCGAGACCAAGCCCGAGCTGAAGGGCAAGGGAACCACCACCCTGAACATGGGCGGTCGCACAGTCGACGCTCCATTCGTCTACATCGACGGCAAGCTCTACGCCGACGTGGCCGATAAGGGATACCAGGATTACGGCGACGGTCGTTCGATCTACGACGTCTCGAAGATCCTCGACTCGAAGAGCGGCGTCCCTGCCATCCTTCGTGCACTTCAGGGCGCCACCAAGGCGGGCACCGAGACCGTCAACGGCGTCGAGACCACCAAGATCACCGGCACCGTCAGCGGCAAGGACCTCGCGGGCCTCGCATCGACGCCGTCCACCGGTGAGCTCGCCGAGGCGACGTACGACGCCACCGTCTTCGTCACCGATGACGGCAAGAACAACGTCGCACGAGTCGTCGTCTCCCCCGCCAAGGACGCCACAATGACCGTCGACATCAGCGAGTGGGGCCAGAAGGTCGATGTGAGCAAGCCGAAGAACGTCGAAGCTCCGACCGCGAAGCCGAAGTCGACCACGTCGGGCGAGACCCCACGTGAGAAGACCGGCAGCTGACCCTCCCGTCCCCTTCCTTACCTCTCTTCCTCAGGAGAACACCATGAACATCCGCAAGCGTCTCGCCACCGCGGGACTGATCGCCGTCGGAGTCGGCTCCGCCCTCACCGTCCCGTCCATCGTCGACCCGGCGCCCGCCCACGCCTACAGCTACTACGGCGCGATCGCGCTATCGCCGAGCACCGGCCAGACCGGCCGCGCCTGGGACTACGACAACTCTCGTGATGCCGCCAATGTCGCCATGAGCTACTGCTCATACTCGGACTGCAAAGTGGTGACCGAGTTCGTCAACGGCTGCGGCGCCATCGCAAAGGGCACCAGTTATTGGGGTTACGGTTGGGCGAGCAACCTGTACGACGCCGAGTCGTACGCCCGCTACTACTCCGAGGGCGGCTACATCTACGACTGGGTCTGCACCTCCGGCCACAGCTGATCCGCACCGACTGACGGCCCGGGAGCGCACACGCGCGCCCGGGCCGTTAGTTTTGTTCCATGTCGACCGATCCCTGCGTGTTCTGCGACATCGTCGCCGAACGCGGTCCCGCACATCTCGTCTACTCCGACGAGCACGTCGTTGCGTTCCTCGACCGCGCTCCGGTCACCCGCGGGCACACGCTGGTGATTCCACGGAAGCACTCATCCGGCCTGTCCGACCTTGATCCGACACTCGGCGCACCCCTGTTCGCAGCCGCCCAGCGGATCGCCGACGCCATGAAGACACCCGAGTTCGGTGCGCACGGCGTCAACCTCGCAGTCAACGACGGCCGAGCCGCGATGCAGACGGTGTTCCACACTCACCTGCACGTCGTCCCGCGGCGGAGCGGAGACAAGCTCTCGTTCGCCAAGGGTCTCGTCACTCGCCGCGCGGGTGATCTCGCGACGACTGCGGCACAGCTCCGCGGACTGATCGGACCACACGCGTGACGGACCTCGAGCGAGCCGCGGAGCTCATCGCGCACGCCGAGAAGACCGTCGTGTTCACCGGTGCCGGAATGTCCGCCGAGAGCGGCATCCCGACATTCCGCGATGCCCTCGTCGGCATGTGGGAGAACCACGACCCGATGACGCTGGCGTCATCGGAGGGATGGAAGGCCGACCGCGACCTCGTCTGGGGCTGGTATGCGCAGCGCGCGAACGACGTCCGCGATGTCGAGCCGAACGACGGGCACATCGCACTCGCGCAGTTGGCCGTCACCGCCCGCATCGACGGTCGAGCGGTCAGTGTGATCACGCAGAATGTCGACGATCTCCACGAACGTGCAGGCAGCGCGGTTGCCAGCCACCTGCACGGCAGCCTGTTCGCGCCCCGGTGCGAATCTTGTCGTCACCCCGAGAGCGCAGAGACAGCCCTCGTCACACCCCGACCGATGTGCCCGCTGTGCGGCGAATCGCTGCGGCCGGGCGTCGTGTGGTTCGGCGAACTCCTTCCGCGAGACGCCTGGTCCACTGCGTCCGCAGCGGTCGCCGCCTGCGATCTGATGATCGTGATCGGGACGAGCGGGGTCGTCCAACCCGCCGCCGGACTTCCCGAACGAGCGCACCTCGACGGAGTCCCCATCATCGAGGTGAACCCGGAGCCGTCGGAGCTGACACGACTGGCGACCATCCACCTCGCCGGATCGGCGGCCGAGACGCTGCCTCGGGTTGTCGGATGACGGACACATCGGCGGACCTCGACGACACCATCCGTCTGGAACTCGAGTTCTTGACATCACTGGTCTGGGCGCCGGCCACGGTGGCCGTCGCCGCGGTGCATGCGATGATCGGCCGACCTGAGGAGCGCGACCCCCCGTCGCGAGATCTGCTCCCGGTCGACACCGTGCTCTTTCTGAGACCGGTTCACACCGCGGTCTTCGCCGCTGTGGTGGCCCGCACAGATGCCGGGCTGCCGGTGACGCCGACCCTGCTCACCGAGGGCATCGCCGATCCGAAGGAGCGGGCCGGCCTGCGGAGTGTCCTCCTCGACATCGCCGCGCCGTCGGGAGCGGGACCCCTCCCGGGTGGCGCCGACGTCGCACTTCTCGCGGTCGCCCTCACCGACCACTGGTACCGACGTGGCTACCTGAGCCTCCTCGCTCGAATGTCGCTCGCTTGCGAAGAGTCCGCGACCGCGGATCTCGCCGGCTTCTGGCGTGGACTCACCGACCATCAACAGATCGCGGAAGCCAGGTGGCTCAGCGTCCGCCAACGACTGACCCGCGTCTGAGAGGGACCGCGGTCGTCACACGGCGACAGGCTCACCGATCTCATCGACCCCGGTGGAGGCGACCTCACCATCGGGAGTCCTCATCGGAACCGACAGGAGCAGGTAGCCGATGACGATCCAGGCGACAAGCACCGCGAACGCCGCAGGCGAGCCCGCCCCGTCGAAGAACGCCGCACTGCGCAGCGCGGTGCCGGTGGCGCCGAGCGGCAACAGTTGTCCGACGGTCCCCCAGATCGACGGCAGGAACTCCGGCGGTGCGGAGATTCCTGCGAGAGGCATGCCGACAAGCATGAACACCAGCGCTGCACCGCCGATCCCCGGCGTGCCGACAGCACGGACAAGACCCGCAACCGGCGCCGCTATCGCAAGGATGCCCGCGGCGAGCGCCAGCCACTGAAGCCCGAACCCTCCGCCCAGGACGCCGACTGCCATGGCGACGCCGATCGACGCGGCAGCGACGGCTGCCGCGCCTACCGGAAGTGCCCACAGGATCACCCTGCGGCGGCGTCCGACGAGCGCAGCAGTGGCGCCAAGGGCGACTCCCGCCATGAACACCGGCATCACCATCGAACCGAACCCCGCACCACGCGAGTCGTCGTCGGCAGCAGGCGCGACGTCGACGACGGGTGCGGCAGGCGCACCCGACTGGGCCGCGAGTCCGGCGCCGATCTGAGTGAGCGTCGTCGCGACAGCCGGGCTGCCGCCGGTCGCCACGATCGTCTCAGGCTGCGCGCCGAGCACAAATCCGCCGTACACCTCACGGTTGCGTGCGGCGTCCCGCAGATCGTCCGATGTCTCGAAGCTGCGAACGTCGAAGGCCCCCGGCTGGTGCTGCTCGAGCGAAGAGCTCATCTGTCCCACCGCAGCGGGAGGTCCGACCACACCGATCGGCACGTCATGCGGCGCACCGCGCGACGCGGGCCCGATGAACATCAACAAGACGAGTGGAATCACGATCGAGAGTCCGATGACGACGGCTCCCAGCTTGCGGACTGTCGTGGACATGGCCCACCTCCGATTAATTCAACAACTGTTGACACCCAAGGTACGACGGATTGCCTTATAAGTCAACGAGTGTTGAATTTCGGGTAGGCTGGACGCATGGCAGAGGCTTCATCCACCCGAGCAGGACGACGCAGCGGAGAGTCCACGGCGCGCGCGGACATTCTCACTGCAGCGCGAGAGATGTTCGCGAGCAACGGATTCAAGGGCACGTCGCTGCGCGCGGTCGCCGCCGCGGCGGGCGTCGACGTCGCGCTCGTCTCGTACTACTTCGGCAGTAAGCACGGTTTGTTCGTCGAAGCGCTCGAGGTGCCAGTCGATCCCGCCGAGCAACTGACGCGCGCCGCGGACGGCCCCCGCTCCGAACTGGGCACGAGGATCATCACAGTGTTCACCGGCGCCTGGGAGGGCGAAACCACTGGCACCGCGCTGCAGGGACTACTGCGATCCATCGTCAACGACCCCGGTCGCTCGAATGCGTTCGGCGAGTTCGCGTCGCATCGGATGGTTCCGCTGCTCTCCGAGAAGGCCGGGGTGGACCTGGACACCGCGCGTGTGCTCATCAGTTGCCTGTTCGGCATGGCGATGGTCCGATATCTCGTCGGCGTTCCGACGTTCGCCGAGTTGACCCGCGATGAAGTGATCGCCATGTACGGCCCCCGACTCCAACTGATCGTTGACGCCGACGGAACCCACATTCCGTAAAAAATTCACCGATCCGACGGCCACCTGCCGGCGTCGGCCCGTTTCCCGTCGAATCGGTGAATGTTATGCGAAGAGGCGTGTCGTCAGCCGCGGCCGCGCCCGGCGACGCGCGGTGACCGCTTGTTGTAGCCGTCGCGCTTGTTGTAGCCGCCACGGCCACGGGGCGCGCCCATGTCCTGACGCAGATCGATCGGATGCTTGCCGATGCGCGTGTGCTTGAGCAAGTTCAGAGTCTCGGAGTCGAGATCGTTCGGCAGTTCGACCAGCGAGAAGTCGTCGCGGATGCTGATGTTGCCGAAATCGCCTCGCGTGAGACCTCCTTCGTTGGCGATCGCACCGACGATGGCCCCCGGCGACACCTTGTGCTTGCGCCCGACGGCGATCCGGTAGGTCGCGAAGTGCCCACCGTTGCTGCCGCGGGGTGCGCGCTCCGGTCGCTCGCTGCGCTCACGTCGCTGGCCCGCGGGCGGATCCGGTGCCATGAGGAAGCCGCCGTCCCGCGATTCGAGCGCGAGTGCCGCAGCGATGTCCGCCATCGCGACATCGTTCTCGCGGGCGTAGTTCTCCACGAGCCCACGGAACATGTCGAGATTGCTCGATCCGAGATTCGATGTGATCGAGTCGGCGAACTTGGCGACACGCTGTGCGTTCACGTCGTCGACGCTCGGCAGGTCGATCTCTTCGATGCTCTGACGCGTGTGGCGCTCGATGGAACGGAGCAGATGACGCTCACGCGGCGAGACGAAGAGCAGTGCGGCGCCCGATCGTCCAGCGCGACCGGTACGGCCGATGCGGTGGACGTACGACTCCACATCGTGTGGGATGTCGTAGTTGACGACGTGCGAAATGCGGTCCACGTCCAGCCCTCGTGCGGCCACGTCCGTGGCGACGAGGATGTCGAGCGAGCCGTCCTTCAGCTGGTTGATGGTGCGCTCACGCTGCGCCTGCACCATGTCGCCGTTGATCGCCATCGCCGACAGGCCGCGCGAGCGCAGCTTCTCGGCGAGCTCTTCGGTGGCCGATTTGGTGCGGACGAAGATGATCATCCCGTCGAAGGTCTCGACTTCGAGGACACGAGTCAGCGCGTCGAGCTTCCGCTGGTGCGACACCTGCAGGTACTTCTGCGTGATGTTCGACGCGGTGGCGGTCTTGGCCTTGACCGTCACCTCCTGCGGGTTGTTCAGGTACTTGCGGGCCAGCCGACCGATCGAGGCGGGCATCGTCGCCGAGAACAGCGCGACCTGCTTCTTGTCCGGAGTGTCGGCGAGGATCCGCTCGACGTCTTCGGCGAAGCCCATCGTCAGCATCTCGTCGGCCTCGTCGAGGACGAGGAACTCGAGCTCGGACAGATCCAGAGTGCCCTTGTCGAGGTGATCGATCACTCGGCCCGGGGTGCCGACGATCACCTGTGCGCCGCGACGGAGACCGGACAGCTGGACGCCGTAACTCTGGCCACCGTAGATCGGCAGGACCTTCACTTCGGGCATCTTGCTGGCATACCGACCGAACGCCTCGGACACCTGCAACGCGAGTTCACGCGTGGGCGCCAGAACGAGCGCCTGCGGCTTGCGGGCGGAGGTGTCGATGCGCGAGAGCACGGGGATGGCGAAAGCCGCCGTCTTACCCGTACCGGTCTGCGCGAGGCCGACCACGTCGCGTCCCTCGAGAAGAGGAGGAATGGTCGCCGCCTGAATGGGTGACGGCGTCTCGTACCCGACTTCGTCAACTGCTGCGCGCACGCGACCGTCGATGTCGAAGTCGTCGAAGCTGGACACCGGTGCCGAATCGTCGGCGGAATCTTTAGTCATCGTCTGTAGATGCTACCCCGAAAAGGGCCTGTGACATGCCTCACCGGGCTACTGGTACTGTGCGAGCGAAGAATTCGCCGGCCGGGCGGTTCGAGCGATTTCCAGTTGAGGGGAATGAACATGCAGGAGTACACCACTCCCACCAGTTTGGTCGTCGATCCGAGTGCAACGACGATCACCACTCTGCAGCGTTACCGCAAGGAGCGCCCGACACTGCCGCTGTTCAAGCGTCGCGGAGACGGCGGCCAGTGGGTGACGGTCACGGCAGCGCAGTTCGCCGACGAGGTCGACGCCGTCGCCAAGGGCCTGATCGCTGCCGGTGTGACGGCAGGCGACCGCGTCGCTCTGCTCTCGTCCACACGCTTCGAATGGAGCCTGTTCGACTATGCGATCTGGCGGGCAGGAGCCACCACCGTCGCCATCTACGAGACCTCCTCGCCCGACCAGGTCGATTGGATCCTCACCGACTCCGCGGCATCGGTCCTGATCGTCGAAGACGCCGGCCAGCGCAGCAAGCACCAGGAGGTGATCGCAGGTGCGTCGGCACTCCGCGAGACCCTGGTGATCGACGACGGTGCCGTGAACGCCCTCCGCAAGCGCGGCGCCGATGTCCCCGACTCCGAACTCGATGCTCGCGAGGCGGCCGCCACGAGCGGCGACGCCGCCACCTTGATCTATACCTCGGGCACCACCGGTCGCCCGAAGGGCGTCGTCCTGACGCACGAGAACTTCCTCGCCGAGACCGCGGCGACTGCCGCCGCGGTCGGCACCGGCATGGAGGAGGGCAAGTCGACTCTGCTGTTCCTGCCGCTGGCCCACGTGTTCGCGCGTGTCGTCGCCGTCGCCGCACTCGAAAACGGCGTTGTGCTCGGCCACACCGCAGACATCCCGAACCTGATCGCCGACCTCGCCGTGTTCAAGCCGAACTACGTGCTGTCGGTGCCGCGTGTGTTCGAGAAGGTCTACAACACGGCCGAGCAGAAGGCGATCGACGGCGGCAAGGGCTCCATCTTCGGCAAGGCCGTCGACACCGCGATCGAGTTCAGCCGCGCCGAAGAAGCCGACGGGGCGGGTCTGGTCCTCAAGATCAAGCACACCATCTTCGACAAGCTCGTTTACGGCAAGCTGCGCGACGCACTCGGCGGCAACTGCGAAGGCGCGATCTCCGGCGGCGCACCGCTCGGCGAACGTCTCGGCCACTTCTTCCGCGGCGCGGGTGTTCCGATCTACGAAGGCTACGGCCTGTCGGAGACGACTGCCGCCGTCACCGCTAACAGCCAGGAGCACAGCCGCATCGGTTCGGTCGGCCGCCCCGTCCCCGGCGTGACCGTCAAGATCGCCGAGGATGGCGAGGTCCTGCTCAAGGGCGGCATGGTCTTCAGTGGTTACTGGCAGAACGAGACGGCCACCGCCGACTCCATCCGGGACGGATGGTTCCACACCGGCGACATCGGCCGCCTCGAGGACGGCTTCCTGTTCATCACGGGTCGCAAGAAGGAACTGATCGTCACCGCGGGCGGAAAGAACGTGTCCCCCGCTCAACTCGAGGACTCGATCCGCGCGCATCCGCTGGTGAGCCAGTGCCTCGTCGTCGGCGACAAGAAGCCCTTCATCGCAGCGCTCATCACCCTCGACCCCGAGGCCGTGCCAGGGTGGCTCGAGCGCAACGGTCTCCCCGCTGACACGACGTTGACCGAGCTGACGACGAACCCGGCGATCCGCGCCGAGCTCGACGCAGCGGTCGCCGACGCCAACAAGAAGGTGTCAAATGCCGAGGCGATCAAGAAGTACGACGTCCTCGACACCGACTTCACGATCGACACCGGCGAGCTGACCCCGACGATGAAGCTGAAGCGCAACGTGATTCACGAGACGTACCAGCAGGCGATCGCCGACCTGTACTCGTGATCGACAGGGCTGCGCCCGCGTTCACCTCGTGACGCGGTCCGCTCACGGCCGCGATCTCGCGATCGACGCGCTGCGCGGACTGGCCATCTGGAGCATGGTCAGTCTGCACTTCGCGGACGGCACCTGGGCGGCCGAACCGACTCATCTGTTTCCGTACATGGACGGGATGAGCGCGTTCGTCCTCCTGTCCGGTCTTGTCCTCGGCATCGTCCACCAACGGTGGATCAGCCGGTTCTCGCTGCGTTACAGCGTGGACCGGCTGATTCGTCGTATCGCCGTCCTGTACGTGTGTCAGGCCGCAATCGGACTGGCCGCCGTGCTGGCCGCTGCAGCGTTCACCCGCCGCGAGTTCCGCCGCGTCTCGCTGCTGCCGTACCCGGACGACGTCGGGGAGAAGGTCCGGTGGGCCCTCGGTCTGCGTTACCTGCCGAGCGGCGGGAACATCCTGCTGCTCTATCTGATCCTCATGGTCCTCGCGCTTGCGGTGATCCCGATCCTGATGCGCGGGTGGTGGCCGCTCGTCATCGCCGGATCGATCGGGCTGTACGTCGTCAGTCAGACCTCAACCGCCGGGTGGATGGTCGTCACGTCGTTCCCGGGCGGTCTTGAAGTCCAGAACTGGGCCGCCTGGCAGATCCTGTTCATGATCGCGCTGGTGATCGGCTGGCACTGGGACCGCTTGCGGGTGCCCGAGCGGGTGGACACCGCCCTCCCCGTGCTGGTGACCGTCGCACTGGCTGTCGGCTTCACGGTCCGCGATGTGATCCGGTCCCGGTCCGTCGTCCGCCACTCCGGTTGGCTGATCGACAAGGTCGATCTGGGCGTCGTCCGCGTGATCGTGGCGTTCCTGGTGGTGACCACGTTGTACGGCGTGTTCCGCACAGTCCTAGGCTGGACTCGTCGCGATGTGCTGCGTCCGCTTGTCTCGACAGGCGCCCGCAGTCTCGACTCGTACGTGATCCAGGCGTTGGCGCTGCTCGCGGTCCCCGCGGTCCTCGTCCCACGCCCCTGGTCGGCTTCGACGGCGATGACGACGGCCGCGGTGGTCTTCGCGACGTGCTGGTTGTGGGCCGAAACCCGCAGCCGGTTCCGGATCGACAAACTCCACCGACTGCCTGCACGAGTGGTCCAGGCCGGCGCGGCGGGGATCCAGCGAGCGGGGAGGACACAGCGATGAGACAGCGCCCGGACAAGCACGACGCGTCGACGGTCGGCGAGCAGACGTGGAGTGTGCACGGCGGAAATCACGCAGAGGGCGAGGGCGGCGCGATCCGGGTCCCGGTCACGATGGCCAACTCGTATCACCTACCGGCGGATCCGTCGACGATGGACTGGTCGAATCCGGAGCATCTCACTTACACCCGGAACACCGGCGTCAACCAGATCGCATTGCAGGACAAGCTCGTCGCGTTGGAGCACGGGCAGGACGCCGTTGCACTCGCCTCCGGCGTCGCCGCACTGCATGCCGTGTTCTTCTCCCATGTCTCAGTCGGCGACCACGTCGTTGTCGCCGACGCGACGTATGAGGCGACCTACAAGCTGTGGACGTCGTTGCTACCGCGGAAGTACGGGATCGACGCGACGTTCGTCGACATCGCCGACCTCGGCGCCGTTCGCGCGGCGATCCGACCCAACACAAAACTGATCGTGACCGAGGTGATCGCCAATCCGACGACCAAGGTCGCGGACATCGCGGCACTCGCCGATATCGCTCATGCGACCGACGCATTGCTCATGGTGGATTCGACGTTCACTCCGCCCCCTCTGTTCCGTCCGCTTGATCACGGCGCCGACCTGGTTGTGCATTCTCTGACCAAGTACATCAACGGGCACGGCGACGCGATGGGCGGTGCGGTGATCGGCACGGCGGCGGCGGTCGAACCGATCCGGTCGGAGGCGATGGTCGACGTCGGTGGCGTGATCTCACCGTTCAACGCGTGGCTCATCATGCGCGGCTCCGTGACACTCCCCCTACGCCTTCGACAGCATCAGGCGTCGGCGCTGGAACTGGCACGTTTCCTCGAGGCCGACGAGCGGATCGCATACGTCGCCTACCCCGGACTCGAATCGCATCCGCAGCACGACCTCGCCGTCCGACAGTTCGGCCGCGCCGCGACACCCGATGCGGGATTCGGCGGCATCATGTCGTTCGCTGTGAAAGGTGATCCCGACCTGCAGAACCGTTTCGTCGCGGCCCTGCGTGTGATCACCTCTGCGGTATCGGTCGGACATGACGAATCACTGATTGTGCACGTCGGCACCACCGGTCCACGGGTCGCGGCCTACCCAGACGGATTCCGCGAGTACGGACATCTGCGGTTCTCCGTCGGTCTCGAAGACGTCGACGACCTGAAGGCCGACCTCGCAGCGGCTCTCGACGTCGCCTGTTCCTGACCATCCGAGCGACAACCTCCGCCTCCGTGCCGTGACGGCGTTCCGTCACCCATTTCCAGCACGGCGACAGGATTGCGTCACGCCTACGAGGCAATCGTGATGGAATAGCCGACGCGCGTCGGTAAGGGGTGACGGAACGCTGCTCCTGCGTCAGGCTCAAGCGCCGAGTTCGGTCGCGATACGACGAATCGCAAGCTCGTCGACGGTCACTCCGACGGCGTCGGGGACTCGTGTGGCCGCCAATACGCACAAACCGTGTACCGCAGCCCAACAGGTCAACGCCCGATCGGGGTCGCCGACGGCGGCGACGATCCCTCGAAACCACGGACCGGTCGTCGACCGCAGATCCTCTCCTGCACCGTCGAGCAGATCGTGACGGAAGATCAGCTCGAACATCCCCGGCCGCCGTTGCGCGAACCTCCAATACTCGACGGCCGCCTCGGCTATGCCGCGCTCGATCGCAGGCGACAGCACTCGGTCCACGTCAGCGACGCCACTCGCCGCGATCGCGGCGAGCAGGCTCTCCAGCGTCGGGAAGTATCGTCGCGGCGCTCCGTGTGAGACGCCTGCCCTGGCCGCCACCGCTCGGACGCCGACCTCACCGAGTCCCGACTCGTCGACGATCTCGACTCCTGCCGCCACGAGACGGTCACGCGTGGTCTCCACGTTGACAGTGTCTACTGATGCAGCACACACTGTCCAGTAGACACTGTCTACCGATTGGAGGACACCTCGTGCCGACTACCGCTTCTGTCCTGTATCCGCTCTGCAAACACGTCCTCATCGGCCCTCCACTCCGGAGGCGAATCGACGTCACCGTGATCGGCCGGGACAACGTTCCCGACGACGGACCGGTGATCATCGCGTCGAATCACCTCGCCGAGATCGACTCGCTGATGCTTCCGCTGGCGATTCGACGCCGACTGTCGTTCCTCGCGAAGTCCGAGTACTTCACCGGCGCCGGAATCCGCGGACGCGCTGCACGAGCATTCTTCGCCGGCACCGGTCAGATCCCGGTGGACCGCTCAGGCGGAGACCACGCGGCCCTCGACGCCGCGGAACGAGTTCTTCGCAGCGGGCGGGTGTGGGCCATCTATCCCGAGGGAACTCGGTCTCCTGACGGAAGGTTGCACCGTGGCCACACAGGTGCGATGCGTGTGGCCTCGCGCGTGCCCGGTACCAGCGTCGTCCCCGTGGTCATCTCCGGGACGCCAGACGTGACGCCTGCCGGATCGCGCCGAGTTCGCCCCGGCGTCGTCACGGTCCATATCGGCGAGCCGTTGTCTGCCGACGCTCTTCTCGGTCCCGAGCAGAACGCTCGTGCAGCAACTGACGAACTGATGGCCGCGATCCGCCGCCTCGGCGATCTGGCGTACGTGGACGAGTACGCCCGGAAATGAGTGCGGGACAGCGGACCTTCCGTCGCCACCGTCCGTCGCGGCGCCGGCTTTCCGACACCAGCGTTGCGGATCCGGTGACCGAACGCTTGGCGTGCTGTTCGAGTGACGGAACGACTGTAGGAGCCTAGTCGGCGACGTGCAGAATCCCTCGGCCGATCGCGTCGCGCACAGACGGCATCGCCGCCTGAGCCAACGCGTCGGAGTCGACACCGTGGAAGTCGGCGAGCAGCGTGATCAGGGCAGCCAGTGGTACCTGGCCGCGGCAACCGGCGAGCAGCGCGGTCAGCACTACGTCCACGCCGAGCACAGCACCCGGTCCGCCCGGGCGAGTGACAGACGCACCGACCTGCTGCCAGCCGTCGTCGCCGGGAAGCGACTGGGTCTCGAGGAAGACCGGAGGTGTGGTGAGGCGCGCGGCGAGAAGTTCCTCGTCGGATGCGGCGCGCAGGAAGTCGCGTCGGCGCCACCAAGCCTGGGCCTCGAAACCTGTGACCTCTTGGCCTGCAGCGGTGATCTCCTCGATCGTCACGTCCGCCGCGCGGTCCTCCAGCGGCCGGCGAAGGGTGACCGATCCCATGCCGATTCCGACGATCCCTTCGCGTTCGAACCAGTCGAGCCAGTCTGCCCCACGCCGGGCCGCGTCCTCGGACGACTCCCCCGCATCGGACACCCACAGGGACACGTAGCTGATCGGATCGGCGAGTTCGCGCTGCACCACCCATGCGTCGAGACCGCTCGCCTCAACCCAGCCTCGGACGCGTTCGTCCCAGCGCTCCTCGTCGTAGACCACCCAGTTGGCGAGCATCTGCGCGACGCCGCCGGGATTGAGGTATGCGGCTGCGTTCTCGATCAGCTGCCTGCTGACGCCGTCTCCGACGATGCCGGAGTCACGGTAGATGTAGTCCTGCGCTCCAGTCCCTACGACAAACGGCGGGTTGGAGACGATGAGGTCGAACGTCTCCCCCTCGACGGGTTCGTACAGGCTGCCGTCTCGCAGTTCCCACTGCATGCCGTTGAGTCGCGCGGTCGCAGCCGCGAGTGCGAGCGCCCGCGGGTTGGTGTCGGTGGCGACGATCTCGTCGCAGTGTCCGTCCATGTGGAGCGCCTGCACACCGCATCCCGTTCCGAGATCCAGTGCACGCCTGACAGGTGTGCGAATCACGGCCTGCGCCAACGACATCGACGCGCCACCGATGCCGAGCACATGGTCGTGGGAAACAGCGCCCGGACGCATCGACGCGTCCTGATCGGCGACTACCAAGTAATCGGACGCGTCACTGCCGTGGGGGCGGATGTCGAGGAGCGCGCGGACTCCGCCGTCGAGCAGTGCTACCACACCGCTGTCGACGAGATCCTGGACCGTCACGGGCGCGAGCGCTTCGGCGACCTGGAACTCGGGCTCCGTGGAACCGAGCAGGAAGAGCCTGACAAGTGTTGCGAGCGCCGGATCGGCGTCATCCCGGCGCGTGGCTCGCAGCGCAGGCCACCATGATCCGTTGACGAGCGCCGCGCTCGCCTGCTCGCCGAGAAGACCGTCGATGCCCTCCGAGGAGAAGTCCGCGGCGCGCAATGCGGCGCCGAGAGCGTCGACGAGGTCAGGATCAGAGAGTGGGTATGCCGTCACCGCCCGAGCGTACCGGTACAGTGTTCTTCGCACGCCGACCTGATTCGGCGTCGCGCGCGAGTGGCGGAATTGGCAGACGCGCTGGATTTAGGTTCCAGTGCCTTCGGGTGTGGGGGTTCAAGTCCCCCCTCGCGCACCAGGATCGGGTCAGGCCGGGGCGATCGGTTGGCGGAGGATCGTCCGCAGCTTCTCCGGTGCCACTCTCCGGGCATCGCTGAGATAGATCTCGTGATGCAGGCCGTTCAGGTGAAGACCGTTCTGCGGGATGAACTCGTTGTGGAGTCGGTCGAGAACCTGAGCTTCATCGTCGTATGGTCCGATGTGCAGTGTCTGCAGGCATCGCCCCTCGGTCAATGGCCGGAGTCGGACGTCTGGCAGTCGGACGGGCGGATCCTTCGCCCCGACCTGCGCAACAGCGTCGACGAAGATGCTGTGATCGATCCAGTCTGGAACCATGATCATCATCGTCCAGTCCCACTTCGCTTTGTCACGCGACGTGGTGAACGCATCCATGTCCGCCGCCCACCACAGCCCTTCGAGCGGTGGGACGACGTAGTCGCGGCCGAGTTCTCGTCTACTTGCGAACTTGAGCTTGAACGCGACGGGATAAAGAGCCGCGAGCGCGTCTGTGTACTCGACAGCCGTGTTCGGATCGCCGTGTCCGTCGACCATCAAGTACTGCATGTCGGGGACGTCGACGATATCGAAGCGGCCGCGCGCGGCCCGGTAACTGTCGAGCACCTTCTTGAAATCGATCTTGTCAGTCATCTGCCACCCGGGCTCGGGAAATGTCCACGGCCTGGACGCGAGCTCCGCCCGAGGAGATCAACCGCGACCGACGTGACGAGGGCGGCTCGTGATCAGATCCACTTCGAGTGCTCCGACGGCCGATATCACTCCGAGGCGAAGTTCCGTCAAAGCCGCCTTCAGTTCCGGGTTGATCGATTCTGAACGAAACGCGGCGTCGAGATCCGCATTCAGCCGTCGAGTGATCGGCGGCAGGTCATTCCGTCGGGTCATGACGAGTCACCTGCCTCCGCACTCGACGAGCAGCGATTCGAGAGTCGCAGCACGTGCTCCCTCGGTGACCGATCGCCAGGCCGCATCCGCCTCAGCACGAGTCACGTCCTGGGCGACGACAATCACCGGGTGCTCATCACGTTGAACGATCACCGTCCGCGAATACCGTGAGCGGCGCAGGACCCGATGAGCGACGACATCCCCCTGTCCGTGCACGATCACGCTCGGATAGAAGACGACGTCCCATTGAGCTAGGAGGTCACCAGATGTCTCGACCGAGTCCTGCTCCTGAATACCGGCGACCACCGATCTGCGTCGCCCGCCATGTCCTGGCCGTGCACGCATGTAGTCGCGTACGTCCGGATACAGCCGGCCTTGTGCCTCGACCGTCTCGAGGAAGTCGGTATCGTCCACAGCTTCGACCAAACTCGGCCACGACAGGCAGCCGGTTCCGCAGTCGCGACGACGCCGGCGGAATCCCGCGAACTGTTCGTGCGGCCTACTCCAACCGTACGCTGATCGCGACCAGAACAGCGTCCGCCGAACGCGCGTAGGCTGGACACTGCATCGTCACCAATAAACAGCGGTCCGCTGTCGTCGTGACGGATCAGCCGGGGCGAGTACCTCGGGCAAGGCGGCGAGACGTATGAGTTCTACTTCATCAGTCGGTATCGGCCGTCACCTTTTTCCAACCTTCGCGACGGCCGTGCAGTACCACCAGAACCGACCCGGTCACGCCGTGATACCTCGCTTCGTGCTGCACGGTGTCAGTACCGGCGAAGCGGACGAATGGAACGTCGTCTTCCATGAACGCGACGACGACCCCAGCGTCGGCGATGTGGTCGCCTACCGGGTCGAGACGCAGATCGACGCCCACACCCTCATGCGATCGTTGTTGCTGCTCCTCGCAGAGGACGTGTCGTTCGACACGAGTGCTGACCGCTGGACGTTGGCGATACGGCAAGCTCAGCGGCGAGGAACGCTCTCAGACGTGTCGACCGACGCGGCCGCATCGCCAACCGTGTCCGTGGACCACAAACGCTCCGATGACCCCGAACGTTCCTACCGCCACGAGACCGGCCGCGAGACGTGGTGGCGCAATCGCGTCACGTTCCATCGAGGAGTCCGGATTGAGACTCGCGTGAAGACGATGCAAGGCGATGACGGACACGTGACTGCTCAGGACGCGACGATTTCGCTCACCGACGGCCGACATCCGCGCGAGTTCAGCGTGCCGATCGCGTTGCTCGACCAGGTCATCGAAGCATTGAACGTCGCGCGGGACGACGCCATGGCGATCAACAACACGCTTCGTCGATGAAGCCGGATGGTCGACTCGCACGCGGCGTCGCGAGTCGTCGACCATCTACGATGACACCATGCTCGCCTCTCTTGCATCCTTCACCGTGGCGGCGGTCCTTCTCGTGATCCTCCCCGGACCCGACTCCCTTGTTGTGATTCGCGGTCTGACGCGCGACGGACGGGCGGGTGGTGTACGGACGTCACTCGGCGTCGTCTGCGGTCTGCTCGTCTGGGTGATCGCGGCGGTCCTCGGGCTGTCAGCACTGCTCCAGGCGAGTGAGATCGGTTTCGAAATCCTGAAGATCGTCGGAGGCGTCTACCTGGTCTGGATGGGCGTCCAGACCCTGCGGTCGATGCGTGCGCGGCCCGCCGAACCGGTACCCGCGCCGACCGGCGGCAGCGCAGGAGGGTTCCTCGCCGGATTCCTCACGGACATTCTGAACCCCAAGATCGGCATTCTGTTCATCACGCTCCTGCCCGGTTTTGTGCCGGACGGCTACTCGGCGGCCTGGACCACGTTCGGCCTCGGCATGCTCTACGTCGCATTGACCTGTGTGTATTTCGCGGTGATTGTCCTCGCCGCGGGCCGCATCGGGAACTGGATGCAGACGCCGCGTAATCGCCGACGCATCGACGCCGTCGCCGGTGTCGCCCTCATCGGCTTCGGCGTACGGCTCGCGACCGAGTAGGTCAGATCTCGACCATCCGGTGTTCGCGAGCGGGTCGGCGTCTGCCGCGAATCCTGATCAGGTCACGCGCGTGGAGGTCGAGTGCGATGTCTTTCGGAAGTTGCGGGATCCACGGCTTCACCTCGGTCGCATCGCCGTTCACGTCCAATGCGGCGAGGACAGTGAGGCTGTGCGCGGCGAGTCGCCTCGTCTCGCGTCCTTCCCTTGGCCAATGCGCGTAGACGTGGACGGCGACGTGCATCGTTTGACGACCGGTGTGGATCAGACGCGCCTGAACCTCGACTACTTGGCCGATGTGAATGGGCCGGTAGAAGCGCACGCCGCCCATGTAAACGGTCACCGCCTCCCCTGACCACCAGCGCACCGCGCACAGGTAGGCCGCGTCGTCGATCCACCCCATCACTCGCCCACCGTGGGCCTTGCCGCCCCAGTTGACATCCGTTGGAGCCGCCAAGAAGCGCGTCGAGACGTTGAGCGCCGCGGATGTGCCGGAGTAGTCCGCGTCGCTCATAGCCGCCGTGATCCTGTTCCGGACCTCGGTACGGGCACACGCCGCATCGGACCGTGCGACATCGACGGCCCAGACGGGTTCCCACTGCCGAACGGGTGTGGGGGCTCCGTCCTCGTCGACGGACACGAACACCAAGAGGCATCGACTCGCCTCGGTGAAAGTGCCGACACGGGGATCTGCGGAGGCCACCGAACACTCGATGTGCATACTCGTCCGTCCGGTGTGGACGAGTGTCGCCGTCACTTCGACGATGTCGCCGGACTCGATGTCCCGGCCGAAGCTGATGTTCCCGACGTACGCGGTCACGCTGTACCCGCCCGACCACGCCGCCGCACACGCGTACGCCGCCTTGTCGACCCACTCCAGGATCCGCCCGCCCCGAACACCGCCGCCGATCGTCGCCACGTCTGTCGGCGCCGCCATGAAGCGCAGCGTCATCTCACGATCGTTCCTCGTCATCCTTCGGCCTCCTCATCGTCGCCTCGCACCATGGTGAGAAGTGTCGGAAACGCACAGTGAACTGGGGTGACGATGCGAGCAGTCGGCCATGTCGCGGTAACACGCCCGTCACGGGTACCTTCGTCGGATGTCGCCGAAGTCGCTCACCGCGGTCCTGGCTGGTGCCGCTGCCGTTCTGGCAGTGGTCGTGGGAGTCGCCGTCACCATCGTTGTTCTCGACGGCTCGGAGTCGCCGTCCGCACCTCCTGCGACCACAACAACCACGATCACCACGACTTCGAGCACCGCGACGACGACGGCCCCGGTCGCCGAGACGCCGACGTACGTGGAGCCGACTGCCGAGACGCCGAGCGGTTCACTCGTCACTGAAGGTGGTGAGTGCTATCCCTCCGAAGTCCGGAGCTTCGGGACCGATGCGTCGGGACGCAGCCTGGTGTGTGGTTACTCCGGGACGGACGAGCCGCACTGGCTCCAGCACGCGGACGAATCCGGCGAGATCCACAGCGTCGGCGAACCATGCGACAGCGCCGTCGACTCGGTTGCGAAGGACGAGAACGGCCTGTTCATCATGTGCGGCGGAACAACGTGGGTGACACGCCCTTAGACGCGTGTCACACCTGCCATCCCTCAGACGAACGCCAACGCTCCCAGAGATCGGCGAACACACCGCCCCCTGCGAGGAGAACTTCGACGGGGCCGGACTCGGCCACCCGCCCGCCATCGAGCACTACGACCGAATCCGCGATCGCCACCAACGCAGGACGGTGCGTGACGACCACGATCGTGCGCGTTCCCCGAATGCGCTCCAATGACTCCACGACCGCCCGTTCCGTCACCACGTCCAACGACGACGTCGCTTCATCCACCAACAGCACACCGGCCGGTTTGGCGAGTGCCCGCGCAAGACCGACCCGCTGGCGTTCGCCTCCGGAGAGAGTGTTCCCGCCCTCACCGATCTTCGACTCCCAACCGTCGGGCAGGCCCGCCAGCACGGGGTCGAGCTGAGCAAGATCCGCGATCTCCACCAAGTCGGCGGCGGCGTCTCCGGTCACGACGTTCTCGCGGACGGTTCCGGGCCGAAGGAGGGTGGTCTGGAAGACGACGGCCGAGCCCGCGAGTCGCGTGTCAGCATCCGACACCGAACCACCGACCGACACCTGCCCGCCTGACGGTTCCCGCAAGCCGGCCACCACGTCGAGCAGTGTCGACTTGCCCGACCCCGAGTGTCCGACGATCACCGTGATCTCGCCCCGACCGATCGTCAGATCAACACCGTCCAGCGCACGAGTTCCGTCCGGATAGCTGTAGTCGACCGCGTCCAGGACGACGTCGACCGGGCCGTCCGCTCCGTCAGCCGGTGTCTGGACCTGATCCTCCGACTCGACGAGTCGGCGCAGGTCGGCGAGTGTCCGTTGGATTCCCGCGTACGGCGTCGCCAACAACGACAACGACCCTGTGCTCTCGACCATCCGCAGGGCGACGACGATCAGCGCGGCTGCCGTCGATCCGGAGAGGTCGTCGGACAGGTACAGGGCGCCCGCCGTCACGCCGAGCGCGATGAGCACGATCTGTCCGACCACACTGAACAGGACGTCTCCGGGTATCTGCCAGGCGAGCAGCCGGAAGCCGCGACTTCGGGACCGGGAGATCACGCCGTCGACCAGGCGCGGACCGACCCCGGCTGCCCGCAGGGTCGGCTGCGCCCACGCGAACTCCAGCATCCGGTCGTCGAGCTCGCGACCGGCCGCCGCGAAACCGTCCTCGGCCTTCGCCACCACGCGGCGGCTGAGGAAGAACGCGCTGAACAGTGCGGCGCCCGCGACGAGTCCGACGAGACCGAGCTGCCACGACACCAGGAACAGGCCGGCTGACAGGAACGGAACGAGAAGGGCCGCGCGGATCAACGGGGAGAACAACAGCACGATGGCCGACACGGCGTCTGGTCCCGACTTCGCGACGAGATCACGAAGCATCGACGCACGCTCACCGTGCAAGGCGGCTGGATCGAGCGTCCGGATCGCCTGCACACCCGCCCGTTCCGCTGCGTCGATGACGCCGAACCCGACCCGGACCCCGGCCTTGGTGGCGGCCATGTCGGTCGCCCATCCGACGATCAACGCCATGACCATCATCGCCACCCACGGCCACGCGTCGGCCGGTTGGTCGCTGAAGAGCGCCGAGAGCACCGGTACCAGGCCGATGGTGGCGACCGCTTGCAGAATTGTCGAGACGATCGTCAGTCCGTAGAACGCAGCGCGGTCGGCACGACGTGCCCCACCGGTCACCGCGGCGACATCATTCAAGATCATCGGAGCGCCTCCCGTGCTTGCGCGGTCATCGCCGCATATCGCCCGCCCGCCTCGAGGAGCTCGGCCGGTGGTCCTTGTTCGACGATTCGCCCACCGTCGAGCACCACGATGCGATCCGAATCGGCGACCGTGTGCAGGCGATGTGCGACGACGAGTACCGTCCGACCGGCGAGGAGCTGTGACAGGCCCTGCCGCACCTCCCATTCCGAATCCGGATCGGCGGCGGCGGTGGCCTCGTCGAGCACCACCAACCGTGGATCCCCGAGGATTGCGCGGGCGATCGCGATGCGTTGTCGCTGCCCGCCGGACAGACTCTCGCGATCCACGACGGTGTCGTACCCGTCTGGCAGCGCCGAGATCACTTCGTCGATGTATGCGGCGCGCGCGGCCTCGACGATCGCCGAACGCTCAACGTCCGGCAGCCCGAGCGCGATGTTGTCCGCGATGGTTCCGCGGACCAGCTGCACGTCCTGCAACACCACGGCGACCCGGCTTCGGAACTGTTCTTCGGGCACGTCGCGATAGTCGACGCCATCGATCAGGACACTCCCCGATGTCGGGTCCCAGAGTCGGGCCACCAGCGCAGCGATCGTCGACTTTCCGGCTCCGGACGGGCCGATGAGTGCGGTCGTCGTCCCGGGTGCCAGGCGTAGATCGACGCCGTCGAGCACCGGCCGTCCGGGCGTGTACCCGAACGTGACCCCGCGCAGCGCGACGGTCGCAGGTCCGGAAGTCAACGCCACCTCATTGTCGGCGAGAGGAAGGTCCCCGGTGGTCAGGAGGAGGTCGAGGCCGGCCTTGGCCTCCATGCCCTCCCGCAGTCCGTTGGCGGCGAACGACGCGCCGAGCAGTCGGTCGCCGAGCGATGTCCCGAGGATCAGGAACGGAAGGACTGCAACGGCCTCCATCCAACCCGCCGTGATCAACGCCGTACCGACGAAGCAGACGAGAACCATCGACGTCATAGGGCGATTGAGCTGCAACAGAACCGACTTGGTGGCTACGGTGGCGTTCTGCCAGTCCTTGACGAAGTCCGTGAGGCGGCGCACCTCTCCGGGCAGGTCGACGGTCGCCCGATCGCCGAACACACGTGAGGTCTGCTGCCCACCGATGAACCGCTCGGCGTCGCCGGGCAGCGTCGCGTACCACTGCATGCGCTTAGTGAGGCGCGGTTTGTCGGCCGTGGCCAGGCGCCCCATCAACACGACGTACACGATCACCGGGGTCAGCAGGACCAGCGCAAGGCGCCAGTCCACGGCGAACAGGTAGCCGAGAATCACCAGGGGTGTCACCACGGCGAAGATGAGGTCGGGCACGGCATGGGTGATCAGGTAGTGCAGCCCGGAGACGTCGTCCTGCACCGTCTTGCGGATGTCGGAATGGCGCCGCTCGGCGAACCATCCGAGCGGCAGTCGCGACAGTTTGGCGAGCACCCGTCGTCTCAGCGCGGCCGCGTACACCTGGTCATAGAAGTGCATGACAGCGATCAAGACGGCGCTCCCCACACCGCCCGCGACCAGCACGATCAATGCGGTGACGCCGACGCTGACCAGTTCGGCTCGGTCGGCCCCGGATACCAGCCGTCGAGCCAGTTCGGCGAAGAGAACGAGCGGGACCACTTCGAGCACGGCGAGCACCAGCGCGAAGAGTCCGGCGATCACCATTGCGGGCACTGCGGGGGCAAGCACCGACGCCGTCTTCGCAGTGGGCTGCTCCGGGGTTTCCGGCGCATCGACTTCCACGTCCGCTTGTCTGCCCATCGCACGACCGGCCGCCCAATATGCCTGCGCGTGCATCGTAGCCTTGTTGTGGCCGTGGTCGCGGGCCAGCGCAGATTTCGCCAGCCGCACCGCGGTGCTCTCGGCCGTCACCCAGGTGGCCCACCCGCGGTAGTCGCCGTCCCCGATGGCATCGACCAACGCACGGCGGTCTGGGCCGGTCGGAACCCAGTCGACCGTCAGGCCGTCGTGAGCGGGCATGGGGAGATCGAGATCGTCGTCGTTCTGGTACTCCAGAACAACGCGGATCGGCACGTCGGCGGGAATCTTTTGGACCAGGGAGGCAAACGCGGGCCATGATGCGACATCGCCCAGCAATAGGTAGCCGAGCGGGTCCTCCGGCACGTCGTAGCCGTCGCCGCTGAGCCTGGTCATCAGCAGTTCGTCGCCGACCGATGCGGCGCGGGCCCACGTCGAGGCCGGACCCGCCGGTTCGTGGACGAGGAAGCAGAGAGCAAATGTGCCGGCAGTCGGCTCCGGGTCGACGAAGGTGTATCCACGCTGGTGGAACTTCGACGGGTTGTCTGCGTCGGGAAACCAGGCGCGAACCCAGGCAGCGGGCTTCTCCCCCGCCGGGTACATGATCTCGGTGCAGCGGAAGTCGATGCGGACGACGTGTTCGGTGATCCACCGGACGCCGGTGACCGTCGCCGGATGGTTCTTCGCGCCGAGTGCGCGCAGCATCGCGCCCTGGAAGCCGGTTCCCATGAACCCTCCTGAAGATTAGGTTTGCCTAATCTTAGATGAGACAGTCACGCATCGGCACGGCGCACCATTTCCGCGATCCACGTCGGTGCGTAGGGCGACGTGCACCCCGGCGACGTCGGGTAGTCCGCGAGCACCCCCAGGCTCTCGCCGATCGATACCGCCCGGCCCCGTAGCTCCGCGTGGCCGATGCCGATCTGAGCCAGACAGGTGTTCATGGACCATTGGAGTCGGTCCGGCGCGCCCTTCATCTCTGATTCGATCGCATCCAGGAGCCCGGTGAGATCGAGTCCCTCGGAATCCTTCGCCACCCGGTCTGCGGTCAACGACCAGCCAGCGGCGGCGACAACAGGATCGGCGTCGTCGAGCCAGGCGACTCTCAACACCTCCCGATGCGGGCTCTTCGCGACGACGTTGCCGATGAGCCAGTCGGTCACTTTTGGAGTGCCTGCCTCGCGCAGCATCATGTCCAGCTCGGCCGCGGCGAAGTCTTTCGGCCGACAGATCAGGAGCGAGACGAGGCGCGCGGCGCTGTCGCCCGTGTTCCACAGGTCGACGGCCAGGGGTTGTTGCGTCTTGCATCGTTTTGCGATCGCACGCAAGGACGACAGCTTCACCGCGTGGTCGTCGCCGTGTCGACGGTTGATCGCCGACGTCCTCTCATCAGCAAGTTCGGCGAGTTCGGCGAGGATCGTGTCGACATCGGTCACCCCTCGAGAATAGCTGCGACACAGTTGCGACATTTCTGCGTCGACCGAGCCCCCGATCCGCGACAT
This sequence comes from Gordonia sp. PDNC005, assembly GCF_016919385.1. Taxonomy (NCBI): domain Bacteria; kingdom Bacillati; phylum Actinomycetota; class Actinomycetes; order Mycobacteriales; family Gordoniaceae; genus Gordonia; species Gordonia sp. PDNC005. Next base: position 1,146,778 of record NZ_CP070351.1, on the reverse strand, counting down.
CCGATCTGCAAGGTGGATGCCATGATGACCAGTTCTGCTCACCGGATAGGCGCGTTCGCCTGCGCCGTCACAGCCCTCGGCCTCGCAGTCGCCTCGTTCGCGATGTTCGTCACCTCCTACCCCGGACAGGCTGCCGACGACGCCGCCATGAAGGCATGGGCGGCGCGGTGGGGCAACGAGGTGCCGACCACCGGTTGGCTCGGTACCCATCAATTGATTCTTCTCGTCGTCATCGGTGTCGTGATCGGTGCGGCCTGCGCCTGGCGCCGTTCGACACGACTCGCAGCGCACGCTGCAGCAGTCATTCTCGGCGCCGTCCTGACCGCAGTGTTCGTGAAGCACGGCCTCGACCGGCCGTCGTTCGGTGTCGGGACAGCCAACAACTCGTTCCCGTCGAACACCGTCGCAGCGTTCGTCGCCGCGGGGATCGCTCTCGTTGTTGTCCTTCCGAATCGATTTCGGACCGTCGCCGCAGTCGGTGCCACCGTCGGGTCAGTGGCCGTGTCGGCCGCCGTCGTCGCGCTGCAGTGGCACCGCCCGTCGGATGTCATCGGCGGCTGGCTCATCGCGATCGCCGCAGCGGCGGCCGCCGAGTGCCTGGTTCCCGTTCGCGGTCGCCGCGTCGCCGTGCATCAGACGAACCCCGGGACCAGACTGCACACTGTGCGAAGCTAGTCCAAGCATGCGACTTCTATTGATCGAGGACGATCCGCACATCGTCGAGGCGCTCCAGATGAGTCTGGAACGCCTCGATCACACTGTGCAGGCCGAATCCGCCGCCCCAGGCCATCGACTGCCTGAGCTCCTCGACGCAGCGGACGTCGTGATTCTCGACATCGGACTGCCCGGTGCTGACGGCTTCAGCGTCTGCCGCTCGATTCGGGCGATCAGCGACATCCCCATCGTCATGCTGACTGCCAGGTCGGACGACATCGACATGGTCGCGGGACTGGAAGCCGGCGCGGACGACTACGTCGTCAAACCCGTGAGCCCCCGAGTTCTCGACGCCAGGATCAAGGCGAACGTCCGACGTGTCGCGAGCGCCCCCACCAGTCCAGCTCCGTCGACGGCGACCGCCGACACCGTGTCCCTCGGCGACCTGATCGTCGACCGCGGAGCCGCCCAGGTGCGACGGGACGGGGAACCGTTGCCGCTGAGCCCCACCGAGACCCGTCTGATGCTGACGTTCGCCGACCACGTCGGTCAGGTCCTGAGCCGGGATCAGCTCCTCGAACTCGTATGGGACCAGTCGTATCTCGGCGATTCACGCCTTGTCGACAACGCCATCCAACGTCTCCGGACCAAGATCGGCGACCACCACATCGAGACGGTCCGCGGTTTCGGCTATCGGTTCGCTCCATGAGCGCGACGCCGTGATCACGCGACTACTCCCCAGCCTGAGGGCCCGAGTCCTCCTGGGGACCGTGCTGGTTGTGCTCGTGACGGCGCTCGGCGCAGGCGGCGCCACCGCGCTGTCCGCCCGATCGTGGGCGTACCAGGACGCGCAAGAGACCGCCCTTGCGACGTTCACCGACGAGATGACAACGCTCCGGGACGACCCGATGGACGTCCCGTCAGACGTCGTCGTCACCGTCGGCGGCGAGGTGATCTCCGATCCACGGGCCACGGCCGACCTCGTGCCCGCCGACCTCCGCACCAACGTCGATCGCAATCCCACCCTGTTTCGGTTCGAACGCCTGTCGTCCGAGCGGATCGCGATCGGGTATCAGCCCGGCGGCGACTTCCCCGCGCGGAGCTATTTCGTCGTCAGGCCGCTGCTCGACGTGTCTGAACGTCTCAACCACCTCATGACGATTCTCGCAGCGTCCGTCGCGGGCAGCGTGATCCTCGGCGTTGCGCTCGGCGCGTTCGTCGTCCGGTCCGTCGTGCGTCCGCTCAAGAAGGTCGAACGAGCGGCGAAGAGGATCGCCGCAGGTGACGAGGGCGTGCGCATGCCGCCGACAGACGCGCGCGAACTGCAGGGCGTCACGGCGTCGTTGAACGACATGCTCGACGAACAGGACGCCGCGCTCACCGTGTTGAAAGAAGAGGAACAGCGCGCACAGCGTTTTGTCGCAGACGTGTCGCACGAACTGCGATCGCCACTCGCCGCGATGGTGCCTGCGGCGGAAGTGCTGCAGGAGGAATTGGCGGACGACCCCGGCTTCGCCGGTCGAGCGGCGAGTCTCGTCTCCCGTGAGGTCACGGCGATGGCGGCCCTCGTCGAAGACCTTCTCGAGATGACGCGCCGCGATGCGGGTTTGGCAGACGTATCGGTCGAGACGGTCGACGTCGTGTCCGTCCTGACCGACGCGCTGCATCGCCGCGGTTGGTCGGACGTCGAGATCCGAGGCTCGGCGATTTCGGTCTCGACCGACCCGAGGCGTCTGGTCGCTGTCGTCACGAATCTCGTCGGCAACGCCGTTCGGCACGGAGCCTCCCCTGTTTCGGTCCACATCTCGTACCGCTCGGGTGTGCTGACCGTCGCCGTCATCGACCGCGGGCCAGGTGTCGCCGGCGAACACGTGTCGAGGATCTTCGAGCGCCTCTACAAGGCGTCGGACGCCCGAACGCGTACGGGAGGCGCGGGCCTCGGCCTTGCGATCGCTAGGGAGAACGCGCAACTGCTCGGCGGCGACGTCCGATACCTGCGCACGGACGTCGAAGGTGCACCGGCGACGGTGTTCGTCGCAGAGTTCGCCGACCCCCAGGGCCGCCCCCCGGCGACACGACCGCAGCACAGTCGCTCCACCGGCGGGACCTGACCGGGACATCCCCCGCCGATTCTGGAGACATGACCACCAGAATCGTTCGCCTCCTCTCCGTCGCCGCCGTCTCCGTGTCGCTCGTGCTCGCCTCGACTGCCTGCCGCATGGACGACATCACCCGTTCCTTCGTCGACACCTCCGACAACGGGTCGCTGCCCGACGAGGGCGTCACCGTCGACTCGACTTCTGCCGCGATCACCCGACTCGACCCGGATCTCCTGGACGCATTGCGTCGTGCCGTCGCAGATGCGCGAGCACAGAACGTCGACATCCGCATCACGTCGGGTTGGCGATCGAGGGACTTCCAGCAATCGTTGTTCGCGGATGCAGTCGGGACCTACGGCTCCGAGGACGCAGCGTCCCGGTTCGTCGCGTCCCCCGACAAGTCGAAGCATGTGACCGGCGAAGCGGTCGACGTCGGCCCCACCGATGCGATGGACTGGATGTCCCGTAACGGATCCGACTACGGGTTGTGCCAGATCTTCGCCAATGAGCTGTGGCACTACGAGCTCGTGCCCGGTGGCGACTGCCCGGACCTGCTGCCCGATGCGAGTGCGCTGTGACCCCGGTCGCTATGAGCGGCCAGGTACCGTAGAGCTCGTGGCCGACACTGCAGCATCAACCCCGAAGCGACACCGACCTGCGTTGATCGCGCTCGTGGTGGTCGCCGCGGGAGCATGCCTGGCGCTTGCGTGGTGGCAATGGGGCCGGTTCGAATCGTCATCGGGCAGCTTTCAGAACCTCGGCTACGCACTGCAGTGGCCTGCGTTCGCCATCGCCGTCGTGTACGCGTATCGGCGGTTCGTCGTGATGGAGTCCGATCCGGACGCCGTGCACACCGCCGCCGAACGCCGCGGACCCACCGAGATCCCCGATGGAGTCCTCCCCGAGCGCCCGACGGCGCGCGACCCGCACATCGCCGTCTTCGACGAGCCCGATGACGGTCTCGCCGACTACAACCGGTATCTCTCCGAGCTCAACGACCGCGGCGACGACGCCCGCTGATCTGATCTGCACCGAAGGAACATCTGTGACCGACATGTCTAACGCCGAGTCCGCCGCCACCCAGAAGCGGGTCCACGGTGCGCTAGTCCGCTACCGAGTCCTCGCATGGATCACCGGCATCTGGCTGCTGGCCCTGGTCGCCGAGATGGTCGCCAAGTACGGCTTCGACGTCGACGGCTACGGCTGGGTCGGCATCGCTCACGGCTGGATCTACTTCGCGTACCTGATCTTCACCGTCGACCTGAGCATCAAGGCTCGGTGGCCGCTGCCCAAGTTGGTCCTGACCGCTATCGCCGGAACCATCCCGTTCCTGTCGTTCTACTTCGAGCACATTCGCACCCGCGAGGTGAAGGCCGAGTTCAACCTCTCGTAGTTGCAGCTCACCCTGTCCTGATCAGACGAGGTCGCGCAGCGCCGGAACGAGCTGGCCGAGCGCCTTGCCGCGGTGGCTGAGAGCGTTCTTCTCGTCCGGTGCCAGCTCCGCTGACGTGCGGCCGCCCGCAGCGGCGTCGTCCGGCACGAACAGCGGGTCGTAGCCGAATCCTTCGACGCCACGGCGCTGCGCGATGATCGTCCCGCGCCACTCCCCTCGCACCACGGTCTCGGCGCCGTCTGGCGTGACGAGCGCGCAGACGGACACGAACGCAGCCCCTCGTCGATCCTCGGGTACGTCACCCAGCTGGGCGAGCAGCAGATCGTTGTTGCCCTCGTCGACCGAGCTTCCCGGCACCAGACCGCCGGACCATCGTGCCGACAGAATCCCGGGCATTCCGTTCAACGCGTCAACGCAGATTCCCGAGTCGTCGGCGAGCGACGGCAGTCCCGTTCGTGCGACGGCCTCACGTGCCTTGATCAGCGCGTTCTCCTCGAACGATGCACCGTTCTCAACGGGTTCCGGGTACGTCTCGACGTCGCCGAGCCCCAGCACCGTGAGCCCGCTGATGCCTGCCGCCTCGACAACACGGCGAAGCTCCTTGAGCTTCTTCGCATTGCCGGAGGCGAGAAGGATTCGACCGGTCACTTGGCGGCCGGCAGGTCACCGGGGTACGGCTCGGCGAGGACGGCGCGCTGCGCGTCGACGATCTGCGCGATGCCCGCCTCGGCGACGTCGAGCATCGCATCGAGGGTGCGTCGCGGGAACGTCGCGCCTTCACCGGTGCCCTGGACCTCCACGAGCGTTCCGGCGTCGGTGGCGACCACGTTCATGTCGATCTCCGCGCGTGAGTCCTCTTCGTACGGCAGGTCCAGACGCACTCGGCCGTCGACCACACCGACACTGATCGCCGCGATGACGCACGACAGCGGCTGCGGGTCGTTCAGCTTGCCGGCCGCACCGAGCCAGGTGACGGCGTCAGCGAGTGCGACGTATGCGCCGGTGATGGCTGCGGTGCGGGTACCACCGTCTGCCTGCAGGACGTCGCAGTCGATGGCGATGGTGTTCTCGCCGAGGGCCGCGAGGTCGATGCACGCCCGCAGAGACCGTCCGACGAGACGGCTGATCTCATGGGTCCGGCCGCCGATCTTTCCGCGAACCGATTCACGCTTGTTGCGCTCGTGCGTGGCCGCCGGGAGCATCGAGTACTCCGCCGTCAACCAGCCCAGCCCCGAACCGCGGCGCCACGACGGCACCCCCTCGTTCACGGACGCCGTGCACATCACTCGTGTGTTTCCGAATTCCACCAGGACCGAACCCGCCGGGTGCGAGGTGAATCCGCGGGTGAACTTGATGGGTCGAAGCTCGTTGTCGGCCCTGCCGTCTGCTCGTGTGCTCACGGAGGCGAGTCTATCGTCCGACGCCGCCTCAGAAGGCGAGCGGCTGGTACGACAGTGCTTTGTCGACGATCTGCTCGGGGGTCAACGATGTTGGACTCCACCACATGTAGTCGCTGATCTGCGGGTCGGACACCGCGTCACAGATACGTTGCATGATCGCGTCCGCGGCGTGGTCATCCGCGCCTGCTTCAGGATCCATCGCCTCACGGACCAACTCGATCAGCTCGTTTCGGGTCATGCCGAAGGGGCCTACGGTGCTCATCGATCCCTCGCTCTCACCGGTCGACCGGACCGGACCTATAGATCACGTCGTCACCAATCTTTCCGGGTGTCGGCGTAGAACTCGACCACCGCAGGCATCGCCGGCACGAGCGCAGATTCGTCGAGAGCCCGGAGGTGACCGATGCGTTCCGTCGCGCCGTCGAGGACAAGACTGACGTCGCGCCGCGCGATCGGAATCCACAGATCCGGCGTCACGAACTCCCCCGTGCGCGGATCGCGCACGGCGACACCGACTCCGGGCAGTAGTAGCTGGTCCATGAAGTGCAGGTTATCGCTCGTCGCGGGTACGTGGACCGCATGGGATCACTGGCCGCCGGGAGCATCACGATTCTGGACATCGCCCGTCACGGCTCTCGTCTCACGTTGACTGCGGAACCGAGCGCGCTACCGACGGCATTCGCAGGCACCGCCTTCGACGCGACGTTTCACCTCGAAACACCGCCGTGGATCGGCGACCTGCCTGCCGTGTTCCTCGCCTACGGCCTGCGATCGTTCGCAGCGCACCTCCGATCGAATGACCTTCCCCTGCCAGGTCGTGAATCTCGTGATCCCACGTGGAGAGTCGCGGACGAGTGCCGGACCGCCGACGAATGATCACCCGCATGGTCCGTCGCCTCCGGCTCAGGGTCTGACTGTGAGCGGGAACCGACTTCTGCAGCGGGATTAGTCCAAGGCCGCGTGCGACACGCTGCCCGACGAAGAAAGTACGTGTCCGGTCCCGAGTCCAAAATGTTCACCGTCTCAGCCGTCTGAGCTCGACCAGCGAAGAGCGAGATGGCGGCGAGGTGGGTCGTGCCTCGATCGCCTCATCAACTTCAAGCACCCGAATTGTCGTACCCCATCCTTACAATAGAACACATAGACGAACTAGTAGTGATGGAGGTAATCATGAGCACCGCACTCACCGCGGACTACCAAGTCGACGGCACGGCAGTGACCGTTGTGCTGCCCCTCCCGGTCACGTCTTCCGACCGGATCGCTTTCGCCGGGCGTGCAGCAGCCGCCGCCAGTTCGACCACCTGGCACGGCTTTCGTGAACTGCATGCGACATTCCACGAACGTGAGGCCACGACGGCGGACGGCGCGGAGTTCGGGCGCGTGTGCGACCCGTTCACTCAGGTCGCAGCAGCGTACGGGGTGGTCGCGAACCTCGGCCGGAACGCTTCCGAGCGTTTCCTCGACCACGCTCTGGCATGCTTCGACCGCATTCCGGCCATCGGCAGGCTGCTTCGTGACGGCCTGATGTCTGCGTATGCCTTCGGACAGGCAGCACTCGAGACCGCCGACGTCGTCGACACGGAGGTCCTCGCCGCCATCGACGCCGAGGCCGCGACCCGTCTTCGCCGACTCGGCGGACTGTCCGTCCCGCGAGTGGCGAAGACCGTGCGGGCGGTTGTCCTGTCTCATGATCCCGATGCCGCCCACCAGGCGCGCGAGGCCGCGAAGGCGGGCAAGAACGCTGCGCTCGTCCCGCTTGACGTCGAGCTGTCTCGTCTCGTCATCACTGCATCGGCGGAAGACGCGACCCTGTCGATGGAGACCATCAACGCGGTGATCGCCGGCGTGTGCGCGAGCGATCCGCGAACCAAGGACGAGCAGCGGTCCGACGCCGCGCTCGCCCGCGTCAACGGCACCGCGTTCACGTGCCAGTGCGGTCGGGACGACTGCGATGCCGAACTCTCGGACACCGCGGTCGCAGGGCGATGCGCGACGATCGTTGTGCACGTCGTCGCACGGAAGGAGACGCTCGACGGTTCGGACGACACTCCGGCATACCTCGACGGGTTCGGCCCGATCTCGGCCGAGCACGCCCGCGAGATCGCGGCACGCGACGACGCCGTCCGCCGCGATGTGGACGTCGAAGCGGCTGTCGCCGCGCCACATCAGTCGGGCGACGAATACCGACCCACAGCTGCGTGCGAAGCCGTGGTTCGTGGCGTGTTCGGGACCTGCTCGTGGCCAGGCTGCGATCGCGCGGCGTGGAAGTCGGATGTGGATCACGTCTGCGAGTTCAACCACGACTCTCCTACCGAGGGCGGCGCCACGTGCCCGTGCAACCTCAATCCGAAGTGCCGGTTCCACCACTTGCTCAAGACCTTCGGCGACGGGTGGGTCGACGCACAGTTCGTCGATGCCGACGGCGTCATCTGGACTGAAGTGACCACCCCGGACGGTTTCACCGTCCGACAGCAGGCGTTGAACAACTGGCTCATCCCCGAGTTGGGACTCCTGCCCTGCCGCCATGGTCCGCAGAACTCACCCGGCCTGGTCGATCCGGCCGACGAACCGCGCCGCACCCTTACCCGGGCGCAGTCCAAGCACCGCGCCCGCGCCGCCCAACGCGCGGCCAACCGCCGCGCCCGCCTCGCTGAAGAGGCCGCCTACGGCGAGCCGCCGTTCTAGACGCTTCAGACGGGCTTGCGGACCTCGATGATCTGGCCTTGGTGAACGAGTTGGAGAGGGCCGGCGTACGCGCCGGATGCCTCGTCGAGGATGGCGTCCGAGTCGGTCCACGGGACCACGTGGGTGAGCGCGAGGGAACGGACGGCAGCGTCGGCCGCGACCTGCCCGGCTTCCACTCCCGACAGGTGCAGACCCTCCGGTCGGATGCCGGGGTCATGCGTCCACGACGCTTCGCAGAGGAAGAGATCGGCGTCACGAGCCAGGTCGACCACCTCGTCGCAGACGCCGGTGTCGCCGCTGTACGCGAGTACCTCGCCGTCGGGTCCGGTGATGCGCAGACCGAACGTGGCCGGCGGGTGATTGACCTTGAAGGGCTCGATGTGGAGACCGTGGACGTCGACCGCCACGCGGTCCTTCCATTCCCGGACGTCATACGTGTCGGAGATGTCGTCGATCTCGCCGGGGTACTCACTTGACCCGGCGCCGATCCGCAGTGCAGTGCCCTCCGGGCCGAACAGGAAGGAGCGCTCGGTCGCACTCTCGGGCGCCCACCGCCGCCACACGAGCATCGCCGGGAGATCCATGCAATGGTCGGCGTGCAGATGACTCAGCAGAACCGCGACATGGTTGGGGTTCGCGTGCTGGAGGAGTTCGCCGAAAACTCCGTGCCCACAATCGATCAACACGGGCGGGTGACCGTCGGCCTGTACGAGGTACCCCGAACAGGCAGCACCTGGGCCGTTCACACTCCCCGAGCACCCGAGCACCGTCAATCGCATGGGCACCACTCTGCCATGCACCGTCGCGAATCAAGAGTCGAACGGCCGCCGCGTGACTGACGAATTGACCTCCGTCCATTTATGGGACGGGTCACACAAATCGCCCTAGAAGTGGGCGACGTGCCCGATCTGCGGTCCGAGGAACCTCTTGGAGAGTTTCGCAAAACTCTCGGGATCGCCTGTGGCAGAAAACAATCGGTGAGCTTCGCGGCCATCGTGGGGGTGCAGCTGGTCGGATTCGGTCAGTACCCGGAACGTGTCTTTGGCCGTCTCCTCCGCACTCGACACGAGGGTCACCTCGTCGCCCATCACCAACTGGATGACTCCCGACAACAGCGGGTAGTGCGTGCACCCCAAGACCACCGTGTCTACACCCGCCTCTTGCAGCGGTTCGAGGTATCCCTGCGCCAACTGCAGGATCTGTCGGCCGCTGGTCACCCCGCGCTCAACGAAGTCGACGAAGCGAGGGCAGGCGACTGCGGTGATCTCCATGTCGCGTGCCGCTGCGAACGAGTCCTGATACGCGCGGGAGGCGATCGTCGCCTCCGTCCCCAGCACGCCGATTCTGCCGTTGCGAGTGGTCGCCACGGCGCGCCGGACGGCAGGCAGAATCACTTCGATGACGGGGATGGGCGAATACCGCTCACGCGCGTCACGCAGCATCGCAGCCGACGCCGTGTTGCATGCGATGACGATCGCCTTCACTCCCCGGCGGACCAACTCGTCGCCGATCGCGAGAGCATGTCCGCGGATCTCGGGAATCGTCAGCGGGCCGTAGGGACCGTTGCCGGTGTCGCCGATGTAGACGATGTCCTCATCGGGCAGCAGGTCGATGACGGCGCGCGCCACCGTCAGACCGCCGACGCCGGAGTCGAAGATGCCGATCGGTCCGTGATTCAGCGGAAGCCTCCCTGGTCGAGTGCCGGCTTCGCCGGCTTGTCACGTGCGGTGACCGCCGCGGCGAGTACGCCACCGACGGCCCCGAACAGATGGCCCTGCCAGGAGACGCCCGCCGTTCCGGGCAATGCTCCCCACAGGATTCCGCCGTAGATGAAGACCACGATTACGCCGCCGAGCACCTGCCACACGTCGCGGTTGAACGCACCGCGCACGATCAAGAACGTCAACCAGCCGAAGACGATTCCCGACGCGCCGATGGTGACCGAGTCGGACGGCGAGATGAGCCACACGCCCAGCCCCGACGTCACCCAGATGACGGCGGTGACGGCGATCGCGTGTCCGGACAGCACGACGAAGAATCCGAGCACCACGCCGGGTAGTAGATTTCCGACGAGATGAGCGAAGTCGGCATGCAGGAACGGCGCCCAGAGAATGCCCAACAGACCCGACCAACTCCGTGGGACGATGCCGTGGGCATCGAGCCGGCCGTTCATCACCGTGTCGATCAGTTCAACGGCGAACAGGACCGCGGCCATCACGGCGACGGCGATCACCGCCGACAGCCACCTGCCCCACGGGGCGTCGGGCTTCGCTGGACTCGTCGTGTCCGGGATCATTCCGTTTCGCCTCCGCCGGACGAGTCGGAGGGACCGCCCGGTGCCACGAAAGCGGATGGCACGGCGTCACGATATGCGGGGATGCCCGCGACCGACGTCGCGTTGACGACCGCCGAGACGATGGCCCGTTGAACGACGATCGCCGACGCCTCGCACAGTGCGGCGACAACGGCGGTGTCCGGTTCCAAGCCGGGCGGAATCGGCACCGCGGCGCCGGCGTCCACCTGGGTACCGCCGGTGGCGACCGCGAAGAGGGTGTCCCCGTCAAGCGGAGAGTGGGCAGGCCGGACGGCCCGAGCCAGACCGTCGTGTCCGGACATCGCGAGACGTCGCAGCGCCGAGACCGGCAGCGCGGCGTCGGTGGCGACCACACCGATCGTGGTGTTCAGAACCGTTCCTTTCGCGGACAACTCTCGAAGTCCGGTGATCTCCCCGGCTGCGGGTGTCGCAAGCCCGTGCCAGGCGATGTCGTCGGCGCCCCACGGAAGTCCGGTCGCCGGATCGATCACCTGGCCGACGGGGTTGGCGACCACAAGAGCGCCGACGGTCAGCCCGCGGGCGGGTCCGTCAACAAGCGTCAACGACGCGGTCCCCACTCCGCCTTTGAGCGCGCCTGCACGTGCTCCCGCACCCGCGCCGACCGAACCGACCTCCACGTCGACTGTCGCGGACTCAAGGGCTCTGCGGCCGAAGTCGGCGTCGGGTCTGTTCTCCCACTGTCCGACCGGCAGATCGAAGATCACCGCGCCCGGAACGATCGGCACCACGTGCCCCTGCAAGTCCATCGGAAGGCCGACGCCGTCCGCTTCCAGTCCGAGCATCACGCCGTCGGCCGCCGCGAGCCCGTAGGCGCTGCCGCCGGTGAGAACGATGGCGTGTGCGCCGCGCACGCTGTTCCCCGGTTCGAGCAAGTCCGTCTCCCTGGTCCCCGGGCCACCGCCGCGCACGTCGACAGCAGTAGTCGAACCGTCGGGGACACGGACGACGGTTGTCCCCGTCGCCCACCCGACTCCGGGTTCGGTCAGGGTGGCGACGACCACGTCCTCGTCGATCCGGTGAGCATGACCCACCGTCACGCCCGCCACATCTGAGATCGTGTCTCCGGTCGCAGCGATCATTCCCCAGACTCCCAGTCCGATTCCGTCCACTCGTCGGCCATCAGCGCCTCGACGAGCAGACCTTGGACGACGGACAGCCAGTCGTACACGTCTCGGTGCGCTGCCTGCGGATGGTCGGGCGCCAGGCGCATCGGCTGCTCGTCGATCCCCAGCATCGCACCGAGTGCCAGCCGCACGTCGGTGAGTGCGGCCAGCCACCGATCGGCTTCGCTCTCGGTGAGCCGGATATCGCCGCCGCCGGACGGAAGTGTGTCGAGGACGGTGGCCGCCGCCTCGAGCTTCGCGTCGATGATCTTCGGTTCGTTGACGCTGCGGAGACCACCGTTGAGGTCGGATGCCAGCGACGCGGCCGTCAGCTCCGGCTCCTGGTCGGGCCGGTGAAAATCGGGAAGGAGGCGCCCGAGAGTCACGTCCTGCGGAGCGGTGATGTGTCCGGTTGTGATGCCGGTGAGGGCCGACAGTTCGTCCTGTGGCGCCGAGTCGCCTCGTTCGGTGAGGATCTCCGCGATCGACTCGACCATTGATGCGAGGAGTTGGCACTCGTAGCTCTCGAGGTTCGAGCAGATCCGTACGTCGGCACCGGATCCGGTGCGTCGCCAAGTCCTCATGCCACAGTCCTCATACCCAGTTCCTCATGCCGCAAATCGTCATTTGTCATGCTGCATGGTCGCCCACAGGCCTGCGGCCTGGAGTTTCTGTACATCGGCCTCGACCTTGGCACGGTCCCCCGACGACACGACGGCTTTGCCCTCGTTGTGCACCTGCATCATCAGCTCACGCGCCTTGACCTCGGAGTATCCGAACAGCTTCTGGAAGACGTAAGCGACATAGTTCATCAGGTTGACTGGATCGTCCCAGACCACCGTGACCCACGGCCTGTCGGTCACGACCTCGGGTTCGGCTACCGCCGTACCGGTGCTCGTGCCCGGCGTCACCTCATCGCGCACCATGAGTAATAGGGTAGCGAACGTGACCGCTACAGCGCTTCTCACCGACCAGTACGAACTGACCATGATCTCGGCCGCTCTGCGCGCCGGGACAGCGGATCGTCCCTGCGTGTTCGAGGTATTCGCGCGCCGACTGCCCGACGGACGCCGATACGGTGTCGTCGCGGGCACCGGCCGGGTGCTCGACGCGCTCGCCGACTTCCGGTTCGGTGATGACGAGATCGCCGCGCTCGACGGCATCGTCGACGACCAGACTCTCGCGTGGCTCGCCGACTACCGGTTCACCGGCGAGATCGACGGTTACCGGGAAGGTGAGCTCTACTTCCCCGGATCGCCGATCATGACGGTGCGCGGCGGCTTCGCAGACGCCGTGATCCTGGAGACGATGATCCTGTCGATCCTCAACCACGACAGCGCCATCGCCTCGGCCGCCGCCCGCATGGTGAGTGCCGCTGCGGGCAGACCGATCATCGAGATGGGCGGCCGACGCACCCACGAACGCTCCGCGGTCTCGTCGGCGCGTGCCGCGTACATCGCGGGCGTCACCGCGACGTCGAACCTCGAGGCCGCGCGCACCTACGGCGTCCCGAGTGCAGGGACGGCCGCGCACGCTTTCACCCTGTTGTTCTCCACCCATGCCGGAACCGACGAGAAGGCCGCCTTCGCCGCGCAGATCGACGCACTCGGCGTCGGGACCACCCTGCTCGTCGACACCTACGACATCACGACCGGTGTCGCGAACGCCGTCGCCGTCGCGGGCCCTGAACTCGGAGGCGTTCGCATCGACTCCGGTGATCTCGGAGTCCTGGCACGCCAGGTCCGGGCTCAGTTGGACGGGCTCGGCGCGCCCAACACCAAGATCGTCGTGTCAGGTGATCTTGACGAGTACGCGATCGCGTCCTTGCGCGCGGAACCCGTCGACACGTACGGCGTCGGTACCTCGCTGGTCACCGGCAGCGGCGCGCCGACAGCGGGAATGGTCTACAAACTCGTCGAGGTCGACGGCGTCCCGGTCGCCAAGCGAGCGAGTCACAAGGAGAGTCACGGCGGCGCGAAGCGCGCAGTCCGGGCAGCCCGCGACACCGGGACCATCGTCGAGGAGATCATCGTGACCGGCGGCGCGGACGTGGCCGCCGCCGACCTCGTCGAGGCGGGTAATCTGGACGTTCGGGACCTGCAGATCCCGTTGGTGCGCGAAGGCCGTGTCGTCAAGGGTCTGCCTACGTTGGTCGACGCGCGGGATCACCTCGCTCGTTGCCTCGTGTCGCTTCCGTGGGAGGGCCTCGGCCTGAGTCACGGCGACCCCGCGGTCCCCACCCGTTACGTGACCCGACCGGAGAAGTGATGACCGACAACCGCGCATTGATCGTCGTCGACGTGCAGAACGACTTCTGCGAGGGCGGCGCACTCGCGGTTCGCGGAGGAGCCGCAGTCGCAGGGTCGATCAACACGATCACCGAGGACTACAAGACGGTCGTGGCCACCCGCGACTACCACATCGATCCGGGTGACCACTTCTCCGACGACCCCGACTACGTCGACTCCTGGCCTCCACACTGCCGAGCTCACACCGACGGTGTCGGATTCCACCCGACGCTCGACACCGAGCCGTTTGCGGCCGTCTTCGACAAGGGTGCGTACAGCGCGGCCTATTCCGGATTCGAAGGCTTCGACGCCGACGGCACACCGCTCGCGGAATGGCTCGCCGACCACGGCATCACCGAGGTCGACGTCGTCGGCATCGCGACTGATCACTGCGTCCGGGCGACCGCCGTCGACGCGGTGGAAGCAGGCCTGCGCACGCGGGTGCTGCTCCCGTACACGGCCGCCGTCGCCGAAGCCACGACTGCGTCTGCATTCGCACAGATGCGTGAGCTGGGAATCGATCTGTCCGGCGACCTCCTGTACACCGGAGCGTCGGCCGACAGTTCGACGTCCGACGCCCAGTGACCGACATCCCAGCCGTTCCCAAACTCCTCGACCACGCAGTCACTGAACTCGGCGGCAGTCGGCGCGAGGGGCAGCTGGCGATGGCCACCGCCGTCGCCGCCGCCATCGACGACGACGTGCACCTCGCCGTCCAGGCGGGCACCGGTACCGGAAAGTCGCTCGCCTACCTTGTGCCGTCGATCCGGCACGCGGTGGAGAGCAATGACACCGTTGTGGTGTCGACCGCGACGATCGCCCTGCAACGTCAGCTCACCGAACGGGACCTCCCCCGGTTGTCGAAGGCGTTGGCGAAGCCGATCGGCCGCGAGCCGACGTTTGCGATCCTCAAGGGCCGAGCCAATTACCTGTGTCTGAACAAGATCCACTCGGGTGTCGCCGACGAACCCGACACGGAGCTGTTCGACGCGTTCGAGCTGTCGCGGACCGGGCGCGAGGTGACCCGCCTGCGCGAATGGGTCTCCGACACCGAGACAGGTGACCGCGACGATCTCCCGCAGGGTGTGAGGGATCAGTCGTGGCGGCAGGTCAGCGTCTCATCGCGCGAGTGCCTCGGTGCCAACAATTGTCCCTACAGCGAGGACTGCTTCGCCGAGATCGCCCGCCGCAAAGCGGGTGCCTCGGACGTCATCGTGACCAACCACGCGATGCTCGCGATCGACGCCATGAGCCCGGCGACGATCCTCCCCGAGCACAAGGTTGTGGTGATCGACGAGGCGCACGAGCTCGTCGACCGCATCACGTCCGTCACCACCGAGGAGATCTCGGCGACAGGAGTCGCGCTGGTGGCTCGTCGCTGCGGAAAGCTCATCGACGACGAGACCGCCGACGCGCTCGTCGGTGCGGGTGAACAACTCGGCATACTGCTCGAGGACTCCCCGTCAGGCGAATGGGTGCGGCTTCCGAACGGTGCGGGCGAGGTCCTCGCGTCTCTGCGCGACCGCCTTTGGAACGCCCGCAGCAGCATCGGTCCCGCCAGGCAGGGATCGGCCGGTGCGGCCGACCCGGAGGCCGCCGCCGCTCGCCAGATGGCGATGTCGTCCGCCGACGCCATGCACGACGCCGTGGTCCGCGTCCTCGCGATGTTCGGCGAGAAGGACATCACGAAGCGGTACGACGTGGTGTGGAAGTCGGTCGACGACTTCCGGAACAACACCCGTCACGTGTTGAGGATCGCGCCGCTGTCAGTCGCCGGGCTTCTGCGGACGTCGCTGTTCACCGATTCGACGGTGATCCTGACGTCAGCCACGCTGACGATCGGCGGCAACTTCGACGCGCTCGCCCGCACGTGGGGGCTGCCCCCGCAGGGGAGCTCCCCGGACAGCACCACTGCGGAGGGCGCGGGTTGGCGTGGAATGGACGCGGGATCGCCGTTCGACTATCCCAAGGCGGCCATCCTGTACGTCGCCGGGCATCTCCCCCCGCCCGGACGCGACGGTCTGTCCCCGAAGACGCTCGACGAGATGGTCGGCCTGATGGAAGCCGCAGGTGGACGAACACTCGGTCTGTTCTCCTCGATGCGAGCGGCCAAGGAGGCCGCCGAGAAGCTCCGCGATCGGGTGGACTTCCCGATCCTGTGTCAGGGGGACGATGCGACGTCGACGCTCATCAAGAAGTTCGCCGACGACGAACAGACCTGTCTGTTCGGAACGCTCTCGCTCTGGCAGGGAGTCGACGTACCGGGTTCGTCGCTGCGACTGGTGATGATCGATCGGATTCCGTTCCCCCGCCCCGACGATCCGCTGCTGTCGGCACGTCAGCGCGACGTCGACGCACGCGGAGGCAACGGATTCCTGACAGTCTCCGCCAATCACGCTGCGCTCCTGCTCGCCCAGGGCGCGGGCCGACTGCTGCGGTCGACGTCGGACAAAGGCGTCGTCGCCGTCCTCGACTCACGGCTGGCGACCGCCCGATACGGCGGCTACCTGATGGCCGGCTTGCCGCCGTTCTGGCGCACCCGCGATTCCAAGCCCGTTCTCGCGGCTCTACGACGCCTAGCGTCGAGCTGACCGATGCGTGACCCGATCGACCGACTGCTCGCGGGAACTCATCCGCGCCCCGACACCCTCCTCGGACGGCACGGCGGAGTGCTGCGCGCACTCTTGCCCGGCGCGGACCAGGCGTGGATCGACGGTGAGGAGATGAGTCGGATTCGCGGCCCGCTGCTGGAGGGGACCTGCACAGACGACTCGTTGATGCAGGTGCGCTACGGCGACCACGTGCAGACCGTTCACGACCCGTACCGCGTCCCACCACGTCTGACCGACGACGACCGCCGCGACATCCGGCTGGGGGCGGGGAACCTCGTCGACCTGCTCGGATCGTTCCCCGTCGAGGACGGTGTGCATTTTGCGGTGTGGGCGCCGAACGCGCGCGGTGTGACGGTGTTCGGCGACTTCGACTCGTGGGGTGCGAGCAGCTTCCCGATGGTGTTGTGCGACGGCGTCTGGGAGGTCTTCGTGCCGGGCGCCCGCATCGGCCACCGGTACAAGTACCGAATCGTCGGAGCCGATGGTCTCACCCGAGACAAGGCCGATCCACTCGCTCACCGCGCCCAGCGTCCGCCGGAGACCGCATCGATCGTCGCCGCGGCTAGCGAGTTCGAGTGGAGTGATGCGGCGTGGCTCCTCGACCGGGTGGTGGACGATCACGGCCGGATTCCGCTCAGTGTGTACGAGGTGCACCTCGGATCGTGGCGTCCCGGTCTCGACTACCGGCTCGCGGCCCGGCTGCTCGCCGATCACCTCACGGATCTGAACGTCACCCACGTCCAGCTCCTGCCGGTAACCGAGCATCCCTACGGTCCGTCCTGGGGCTACCAGGTCGGCTCGTTCTTCGCTCCGACCGCTCGATTCGGCGAACCGGACGACCTGCGGTTCCTCGTTGACCATCTGCACTCCCGCGGGATCGGCGTGATCCTCGACTGGGTGCCCGCCCATTTTCCGAAGGACACCTTTGCCCTCGGCGAGTTCGACGGCACCCCGCTGTACGAGCACGCCGATCCCCTTCGCCGCGACCAGCCCGACTGGGGCACGTACGCGTTCAACCTCGGGCGCGACGAAGTCCGCGCATTCCTGCTCGCGAGCGCGGACTACTGGTGTCGCGAGTTCCACGTCGACGGTCTGCGGGTGGACGCCGTCGCCGCGATGCTCTACCGCGACTATTCGCGCGGCGAAGGTCACTGGCGGCCCGCGGCCGACGGCAGTCATCGGAACGAGGAGGCCGTCGACTTCCTGTCCGACCTCACCGACCTCGTCCACGATCGGCACCCGGGCGTGGTGATGATCGCCGAGGAGTCCACGGCGTGGCCCGGCGTCACCACGCGCACCGAAGACGGGGGGCTCGGGTTCGATTTCAAGTGGGACCTCGGCTGGATGCACACGACCCTCGGCCACTTCTCCGCGCCGAGCGGCGACGGTGTCCTCTCACTCGCGGCGTCGTTGTCCGGAGCGAGCAGGGAACGCTACGTCCTTCCGCTCAGCCACGACGAGATGGTGCACGGCAAAGGCACGCTCATCAGCCGTATGCCCGGGGATGATCGCAGGACGCGTGCCGACAATGTCCGCACGCTGCTCGCGTACCAGTGGGCGCACCCGGGTAAGAAGCTCCTGTTCATGGGCCAGGAGTTCGCGCAGGTGGACGAGTGGTCCGACCATCGCGGGCTCGACTGGGACCTGCTGCACGGAGACGACGGCCCGGTGCACCGAGGGGTCGCCGCGCTCGTCCGCGACCTCGGCAGGTTGCTGCACGCGACTCCCGCGCTCTATGCGGGCGACTGCGACGCCACCGGGCTCGACATGTTGACCGCCAACGACACGGGCAACAAGGTCATCGGCTTCTTGCGACGAGACCCAGCAGGCGACGGTCTCATCGCCTGCTTGTTCAACTTCTCCGACGCCGACCTGCTCGACTACCGACTCGGTCTGCCGTCAGGAGGACGCTGGGTGGAGGTCCTCAACACCGCGGCGCTCGACTATCAGGGCCGCGGGCTCGGCAACTTCGGGGCCGTCGACGCCGAGCCCCGACCGAGCCACGGCCGTCCCTTCAGCGCCTCGGTCACTCTCCCTGCCCGCTCCTCGATCTGGCTCGTCCCCGCCTGACCTCCTGCTCGTTGGGCAAGCGAAGCGTGCACGTCACCGCGCTTCGACTCGCGGTCCCCTCACCGCCTGGACAGCGGGAGGGGCCGCGTCAGTACAGGGCGGTGGCCAGCTTGCGGCGAGCCGCGACGACAAACGGCTCCGCGGAGTCGAACAGCTCGAACAGCTCGAGAAGCCGGGTGCGAGCGCGCGTGCGGTCGTCGCCGTCTGTCAGACGTACCAGGTTGATCAGCGCGTCGAAGGCCTGTTCGGGCCGTTGCCCGAGGAGAAGGACGTCGGCGGCCGCGAGTTGGCCGTCCACATCGTCTGGCGCCGCGGTCGAGATGATCGACGGATCGTGCTGCTGAGCCCGCAGCATGAACGTGATGTTGCGGACCGCCGATGCGGCTTCCGACGTCGGTCCGTCGGTCGCGGCGATCGCCTCGTAGGCGGCGAGCGCGGCATCGGTGTCTCCTGCGTTGAGGAGTTCCTCCGCCGCGACCATGCGCGGGTCGTCCTCGGGTTCCGGCTCGGCGGCGGCACCCGCGATCGGGACACCCGCCTGTGCCGCGACGTCCTGGATCCACGCCGCGATCTCCGCGGGCTCCTTCGCGCCGTCGAACGCCGACACCGGCTGCTGATTCGACATCGCGATCACCATCGGCACATTCTGCGCACCGAACGCCTGCGGAATGCGCGGTGCGGCGTCGACGTCGACGAGTGCCAACGTCCACGCACCGCCGGCGGCGACGGCGAGTTGTTCCATCGTCTGCCCCAGGTGGACGCTCGGCTCACTCCATCGCGCCCACAGCAGGAGCAGCACCAGTTCCCGTTCGGACCGGACGATCACGTCCGCTTCGAATGTCGGCTCAGTGACCTCGATGATCGACGGTCCACCGTCGGCGGGCGGCGGTGTCGGATCAGGCTTGGGTGCGGCGAGCGCCGACAGGTCGACGGCTCCCCCGATGCCACGACGTGCGCCCATCGGACCGGTCATGCCGAGACCCTGTCGCGCTCGTCATCCGGTGTGTCCGCAGACGCGGACAGCTCACCGAGGTGACCGTTTCGGCGCGCCCACACCTCGAACCACACCGTGAAGAACGGCGGGATCGAAGCGATGAGGGCCAGCAGGATCACCGGCACTCTGACATCCGCGCCGATGCCCTTGATCCGCAGGCTCAGAGTCGGACGCTCGGTCCACCACTTCAGGGACGACGCCGCGACCACCGTGACGATCAAGTAGACGACGAACACACCGCCGTGCGCCATTCCCGGGATCCGAACCGCCGAGTCGATCCCGCCGATGTACTTGAAGCCCATCCCGATGAGTAGCGCGGCCCAGGTGATCGCCTCGATGACGGCGACGAACCGGAACACCCTAGCGGGAGTGGTGAGTGTGAAGAAGTCTTTCATCACCGGATCACGCCTTCGGGACGCGCACGATCAGGGCGTCGCCCTGGCCGCCTGCACCACAGAGTGCCGCTGCGCCGACACCGCCACCGCGGCGGGCCAGTTCGAGCACGAGGTGAAGCGTGATGCGGGCGCCGGAGGTTCCGATCGGGTGACCGAGCGCGATCGCGCCGCCGTTCACGTTGACGATCTCCGGGTCGACACCGAGTGCGTCGGTGGAGGCGAGACCGACCGCGGCGAACGCCTCGTTGATCTCGATGAGATCCAAATCGGCCGGGCTGATGCCCTCCCTCTCGCACGCCTTCTTGATTGCGTTGGCCGGCTGCAGCTGCAGCGACGAATCCGGGCCTGCGACAACACCGTGGGCGCCGATCTCGGCGAGCCAGGTGAGACCGAGCTCCTCCGCCTTGCTCTTGCTCATCACGACCACTGCGCACGCACCGTCGGAGATCTGCGATGCCGAACCGGCGGTGATGGTGCCGTCCTTGCGGAAGGCCGGGCGCAGGCGGCCGAGTGACTCGACGGTGGTGTCGGCGCGGACCCCCTCGTCGGTGCTGAACTGCACCGGGTCGCCCTTGCGCTGCGGAATCTCGACGGGAACGATCTCGTTGTCGAAGACGCCGTTCGCGATGGCCTGCGCGGCGAGGCGGTGGCTGCGTGCAGCGAACTCGTCCTGCTGCTCACGGGTGTAGCCGTCGGTGTCATTGCCCTGCTCGGTCAAGAGACCCATCGGCTGATCGGTGAAGGCGTCGTGCAGGCCGTCGAACGCCATGTGGTCGACGAGTTCGGTGTTGCCGTACTTGAAGCCGCCGCGGCTGCCCGGCAGAACGTGCGGGGCCTGAGTCATCGACTCCTGGCCGCCTGCGACGACGACGTCGAACTCGCCTGCGCGGATCAACTGATCAGCGAGAGCGATCGAGTCGATGCCCGACAGGCACATCTTGTTGATCGACAGAGCCGGGACGTCCCATCCGATGCCCGCCTTGACCGACGTCTGACGTGCAGGCATCTGGCCGGCGCCCGCGGTGAGAACCTGGCCCATGATCACGTAGTCGACGACTGCGGGGTCGACGTTTCCGCGCTCGAGTGCAGCCTTCACTGCGACTGCGCCGAGGTCGACGCCGGAGAAGTCCTTGAGGGATCCCTGCAGGCGACCGAGCGGCGTGCGAGCGCCGGAGACGATGACGGTGGTGTTGTCGGACATTGGAGCCAACTCCTTGTTGAAGGTCGCGCGGGCGCGTTTGTGCCCAGCGCGCAGCAGCGGTAGTCGGCCTCCACGCTACCGTTAGGACATGAGCAACTCCGCATCCGATCCTGTGAACAACGCCACCTCGGGCAGCACCCTGGCATCCGTCTCCGACCTCGTCGTCGGCATCGATCACGTCGGCATCGCCGTCGCGGATCTCGACGCATCGGCGAAGTGGTACCTCGACAACTTCGGCTTCGAGAATCTCCACGAGGAGATCAACGAGGAGCAGGGCGTCCGCGAGGCGATGGTCGGCCCGCGCGGCGGAACCGGGGCGCTCATCCAACTGCTCGCACCCCTGAACGAGCAGTCGACGATCGCGAAGTTCATCGACCGCAACGGACCCGGCCTTCAGCAGATGGCTGTCCGCGTCACCGACCTCGACGCCGTCTCCGAGCGTCTGACCGCCGCGGGCGTTCGCCTCCTCTACCCGCAGCCCAAGCGCGGAACAGCCGATTCGCGCATCAACTTCGTGCACCCGAAGGACGCGGGCGGCGTGCTGCTCGAGCTGGTCGAACCCGCCGCCACCGCCCACTGAGCACCTCTCTGTAGCAGACGCCGGATCCGACACAGCGCGTGGGGTCCGGCGTTTCGGCGTTCGGCGGACCTACACTGTTGGCATGTCAGCACCCGGTCAGCGCCAGAGCCCGTTCCCCATCGTCATGCGCGGCTATGACCGCGACCAGGTCACCGACCACATCCGTCGACTCGACGCCGAACTGCAGATGATGGCCGCCGACCGCGATTCGGCGCACGCCAGCGCCGATCAACTGCACGAGCGCCTCGAACAGGCCCGCGCCCAGGTGCACAGTCTGCAACGCGATGTCGACACGCTGTCGGTGCCGCCGACCACCGTCGCCGGCATGAGTGAGCGTGTGTCACGGATGCTCCAGCTCGCCACCGACGAGGCCGCTGAACTGCGCGCCAACGCGCGCGAAGAGGCCGCGGAGACCGTCAGCGTCGCCCGGCAGGAGGCGAAGTCCGAGCGCGACGGCGCGGCGACCGACGCGGCCCGCACCCGCGAGCTGGCGCAGGACCACGCCGACGCGTTGATCACCGACGCCGAGGAGCGCGCCGCGGCCATCGACGCCGAGGCCGAGGCCGTCCGGATCGCCGCAGAGAAGGCGGAGGCGCAGGCGCGGGATCGCGCCGCCCAGATCATCGCTGACGCAGAGGACGAGGCCGCGCGACTCCGCGGGGCTGCTCACAACATCGCGATGAACCGCCTGGGTCGTTCACGTGAGATCGCCGGCGCCGCGCACGACGCGCACCGACAGATCCTCGATCACCTGGACGCTCTCCGTCAGCATCTCGGCGACCTGCCGGACGCGCTCGCTCTCTCCGGAGACGAGCTCGACCTCGTCAACGCCGACGCTTCGGATGATCTGACGTTGCTCAATCGAACGCTCAACGGCCGTGACCGCTTCGTGTCAGCAGATCCGTCGCGCACCGATACACGCGCGGCTGAGGCGACCGACGTCCTGGATGCGATCGACGACGAGTACAACGACGACGACTACGACGCCAAGCGATACGGCCCGTCCGCGAAGGACGACGCAGACGTCGACTCCGAGACCGCCTGACGGAGTTCGTCAGAACAGACGGAACTCTGTGCTCTCCGTGCCGCGGAGACGGTCGTAATCGAGTGTCACACAACGGATCCCGCGGTCGTTGGCGAGAGTCTTCGCCTGCGGTTTGATCACCTGCGCCGCAAAGACTCCGGCGACCGGTGCGATCGTGGTGTCACGGTTGAGCAACTCGAGGTAACGAGTCAGCTGCTCCACCCCGTCGATCTCGCCGCGCCGTTTGATCTCAACCGCCACCGTCTGTCCGTCTGCGTCGCGGCAGAGCAGATCAACAGGACCGATCGGCGTCATGTATTCGCGTCGGATCAGGGTGTAGCCGTCGCCGAGAGTCGTCACATGTTCGGCGAGGAGTTCCTGGAGGTGTGCCTCGACGCCGTCCTTCACCAGACCCGGGTCCAGTCCCAGCTCGTGCAACGAGTCGTGATCGATCGACGCGACCGTGATCCGAAGCTGCTCGCCCGCCTTGTTCGTGACCACCCACACCGCCTGAGCGTCGGACTCCTCCGGTGCAGGCTCTTCGGTGGTCCAGCACGGCGGAGTCATCCAGTTCAGCGGCTTGTAGGCGCGATCGTCGGCGTGGATGCTGACCGAACCGTCCGATTTGAAGAGGATCAACCGCTTCGCCATCGGCAGGAACGCGGTGAGGCGTCCGACGTATTCGACCTTGCATTCGGCAATCACTAGGCGCACATCGGCCAGTGTAGTGACCTCTTACGACGGCGCCGGAACTACCGCGGCGAGCAGCGTGTCGAGCTGTGCGGACAGGTCTGCGGCCGCCGCGGACTCCCCCGTCGCGAGCCTTCGGACCGCCCGCTCGAAGGGCCCGTCGAGCGCCGCGTAGACACCCGCGGAGTCGAGAATCGGAGTCGTGCCCTCGAGCGCTGCGCACCTGTCCACGACCCGCCAGATCATGGATTCGAGTTCTGCGTCGATCTCGCGCACTCCGTCCCGCAACGACGGTTCGAACATCGCTTGAATTCGCAGGTCGTACCAGAGTTTATGGGTTGGCAGATCCTCGGTCATCGTTGCGACCAGTCGATCCGAGAACCGACGACGGAGCATCTCGGCGTCCGCGACGTCGTCGAGGATGTCGTCGTAGGCGGCGACGCACTCGCGTTTGTAGAGGGCGACACAGTGCGCGATCAGTTCAAGCTTGTCCGCGAAGTAGTAATGCAGCACGCCATGGCTGTATTCGGAGTTGGCAGCGATCTCCCGCAGGCTCGTGCCCGCGTACCCGAGTTCGGAGAGCGTCCGGAAAGCCGCTCTCGCCAACTCGTCTCGCTTGGCCGCAACCTTGGACGACCTCCGTGCCACACCGCGCTCCGCCGGCGCGGACGACTCGGAACGATCGATCGTCTCTGCGGTCATCAGCACTCCTCTCCGGGCGCTCGGATCGAACAGTTCACCAAGGATACCTGCACGAGCAAGCTCATTCGATGCACCCGGTGCAAGAGACTTGACGATTGTCACAACTTTTCCTTGACGAACGTCCAGATTTCGCTAGTGTGACTCACACCACGAATTGATCTCGGCTCGACATCGACCAAGGAGACCTCAATGACCGCACTCGACCTCACCGGCCGCCGCGTACTCGTCACCGGCGGCGCCCAAGGACTCGGCGAAGGAATGGCCCAGGCGCTCGCCGCAGCCGGTGCTCACGTCGTCATCGCCGACCTGCAGGACGACGCCGCCGCAGGCGTCGCAACCGCACTCGGCGAAAGCCACGGATCGGTCCACCTCGACGTGACCGACGAGGACAGCTGGATCTCCGCGGTGACGTCCGCGACGGAGACTCTCGGCGGTCTTGACGTTCTCGTCAACAACGCCGGAATCGAGATCAGCAATCTGATCACCGAGATCACCCCGGACGAGATCCGCCGCCAACTCGACGTCAACGTCCTCGGGACCGCACTCGGCGTGAAGCACGGACTGCGGGCGATGCGGCCCGGCGGTCAGGCAGGACAGGGCGGCACGATCATCAACGTCGCATCGGTCGCCGCCACCATCGCCTTCCCCGGCATCTCCATCTACTCCGCGACCAAGTCGGCCATCGACCGGCTGACCAGGGTGGCCGCGATGGAATCGGGAAAGCTCGGCTACGGCGTCCGCGTCAACTGCATCTACCCGGGGCTGGTCCCCACCGCGATGGGCGCAGGACTGGCCAACGACATGGCCGAGCTCGGCCTGTTCGGCTCTGCCGACGAGGCCGTCGAGGCAGTCGTCGGCCTCACCCCGAGCGGCCGACTCGGCGAAGTCCGCGACATGGCCGACGCCGTCGTCTTCCTCGCGTCCGATGCTTCTCGCTTCGTCAACGGGATCGGGCTCCCCGTCGACGGCGGTATGGGCATGTGACCCGACCACCGACCACTCGTTCGACCCCATTCACTCAGGAGAAGTCATGACCAGCAAGCCAGTAGTCGTCTACGGAGCGTCCGGTTACACGGGCAGACTCGTGTGCGAGTTCCTTCGGCAGTACAACGTCCCGTTCACCGCTGCGGGACGCAACGCCGACACCCTCACCGAATCGATGAACTCACATGTGCCGGGCATCGAGACCGCCGACTACGAGGTGGTCGCAGTCGAGCACACCGTCGACGCCCTCACCGACCTGTTCCGCGGGAGCTCGGTCGTCCTCAACACCGTCGGTCCCTTCATGAAGCTCGGCGACCCGGTGGTCGAAGCGGCGTTGGCCGTCGGCGCGCACTACACCGACACCACCGGCGAGCAGGACTGGATCATCCACCTCGACGAGGCGTTCGGGGAGCGCTACGCGGCAGCCGGACTGCTACTGGCCCCGGGCATCGCGCAGATGTACACGACCGGCGAGATCGCGGCGCAGATCGCACTCGAGACGCCCGGCCTCGACACCCTCGACATCGCCGTGTTCTGGGGAGGCAGCCCGACAATCGCCTCCACGCGCACCATCCTGGTCAATGCTGCAGGCGGCGCGGCGTATCACCTCGAAGAGAACCAGTACGTCCCCTTCGATCCCGCCCAGGGCCTGGTCCCGCTGGTGGTTCCGGGTCAGCACGAACTCGCCCAGTCACTTCCATGGGGTGGAACCTCGCATCCCGTCTGGTTCAAGCGCGATCCCCGCGTCTCGACGTGCAAGGCTCAGGGCGGAGTGTTCAACGCCGCACTCATGCACGGCGTGCCCGTGATCGTCGCGGATGCGCTCGAAGCCACCAAGGACATGACACCGGACGAACGTGACGCCGCCCTCGACGCCGTCGCCGCCCAGGTGATGAACTCGATGCCGCCGCGCGAGAACCCACGGCTCAACAAGTCCCTCGACTCCGTTCACGCGTCCGGTCCACTCGGCCGCGCGCACGTGGTGATCCACGGCAACAGCAACTACCAGCAGACGGGCCTCCTCCAGGCGTACGCCGCATACAGTCTGCTGCAGCAGCCGCCGCGCCGAGTGGGACTGGCGTCGGGATGCCAAGCCTTCGGCCACCGTGAACTCGAGGGAGTGCTGCGCTCCTTCGGTTTCATCTCGCCGCCGGTCGTCACGGTGCAGCAGTGACCAAGGCCGCCACCGGAGGTCTCGCCGTCCCGCGTCTTCCCCAGACGCGGGCGGCGCAGGCGCCCGCGGCGCCCGCTCTCGCCGACGACCGGATCGTGCTGACGAACGAGGGTTTCTCGGACGCAGTGGCCACTGCCGCCACTCACCTCGCCGCAGCCGGAGTCCGACGGGGTGACGTAGTCGGACTCCTCCTGACCAATCGGGTCGAGCTTGTCGTCGCATTGTTCGCGGCCTGGCGACTGGGCGCTGCGGTGACACCGGTGAACCCCGCGCTCGCCGTCCCCGAGGTCGAGTTCCAGACCGCCGACGCGGGCGTACGGGTCCTCGTCGTCGAACCTGGCGCACAGGCGCCCTCCTCGATGACAGCCGTCGAATGCACGGCGCTGCTGGAGCGCGCATCCGGACCCGCCACACTGGAGGAGGACGTAGACGGGGCCGACGTCGCACTGCTCATCTACACGGCAGGCACCACGGGAAAGCCCAAGGGCGTGATGATCACGCACCACAACATCGATGCGATGACCGCGTCGTTCATCGAGCATTTCCGATTCACCGCCGACGATCACAGCCTGCTGGTTCTGCCGCTGTTCCACGCGAACGGCGTTGTGCTCGGTACCCTCACTCCCCTGCGTGCCGGCGGACGAGCGACGATCGTGGGCAGATTCCGGCCCGACGAGTTCTTCCCCGCTGTGGAACGTCATCGTCCGACATACTTCTCGGCCGTACCGGCCATCTACGCGATGCTGACGGCACTCCCCGACGACGTGCGACCGGCGACGGACTCGGTGCGTTTCGGGATCTGCGGCGCCGCGCCGATGCCCGCCGACCTGATCGGACGATTCGAGCGGCGCTTCGGGATTCCGATCGTCGAGGGATACGGGTTGTCGGAGACGACGACGGCGTCGGCGATCAACCCGCTCGACGGCGTCCGCAAGCCCGGAACTGTCGGTCCACCGCTCCCCGGCCAACGGATCCGGATCGTGGACGCTGAGCTCCGCGACGTGCCACCGGGTGAGTCGGGTGAGGTCGTGATCGCGGGAGACGTGGTGATGGCCGGTTACCTGAATCGACCGGAGGCCACGGCGGAGACGATCGTCGACGGATGGTTGCGGACCGGAGACGTCGGCCGGATCGACGAGGACGGCTACCTGCAACTCGTGGACCGGGTGAAGGACATGATCATCCGCGGCGGCGAGAACATCTATCCGAAGGAGATCGAGGCGCAGATCTATCACGATCCCGGGGTGTTCGAGGTCGCGGTTATCGGACGGCCGCACGAGATCCTGGGCGAGGTGCCCGTGGCCTACGTGTCGTTCCGGGCCGAGGCGACGTCAACTGTCCAAACCATCGCGGACGAGCTCCGAAGCCGCATCGCGCTGATCAAGAATCCCGTCGAGATCATCGAGTTGGACGACCTCCCGAAGAACCCGGTGGGCAAGATCGACAAGCCGACATTGCGTCGGATGGACCGCGAGCGCCCGATCCAGGGTTGATCGTGTTCGCGGGGCGTCACGTCCGGATCAGCAACGCGAGCAGCAGTTCGGCACGGACGCGCGCGGATCCCAGGTCGACGCCGAGTTCGGTCTCGACCTTCGCGATCCGCGCGCGCAGCGTGTGGCGATGCACACCGAGGTCGGTCGCCGCGGTCTCCCACTGCCCGTGATTTTCGAGGTAGGACCGCAGCGACTCCGTCAACGCTGTGCCGTGTGCGTCGTCATAGGCGACGAGCGGATCGATCAGCAGGCGTGACAGGACGTCGAGCGCGGCTCGTCCGTCCGTCGTCGCCACCAGAGACACACCGGCCGCCGAGGTCCGGTCCGCGACCGGCCCACCCCGGAGTGCGGTGCCTGCGATGGTGATCGCGTCGCGGTACCCGTCGGCGACTGCGGTGAGCGGAACGCTCGAGCTGACGCCCGCCCGCACGTGCCGCCGCGCAGATCGCGGCAACGCGCCCAGCAGCCCGGCGATCGCCTCCTCGCCGTCTGTGCCGCGGAGCAGGACGGCGACTTCACCGTCGGGCCGGGCGACGGCGAACGCCGGACGTCGAAGCTCGGTGAGGCGAGCGCCCAGCAGCCCGGCGACTCGTCCTGCGTTCGCGCCCAGATCCCGGCACACCAGTACACGCACTCGCCCGTGACCGTCCGCGGCGTCTACGGCCAGAGTCTGGATGTGAGCGCCGTCCGGTTCGTCACCGAGGAGGAGTGTGAAAACCGCGATGTTGACTCGAACGGCGAGTGCATCGAGACGGTGCGGCTTGTCGAAGTCGAGCGCGAGGAGTGAGTTGGCGTGACCTATCAAGACGTGGTCTGTGGGTCGCGGTTCATGACGCGACGCGACGGCGAGATGCCCGTAGGTGCGGCCGGCGACCCGGATCGGCTGGGTGACGATGGCCGTCTCGGCGCCGATGGTGACGGCGGACGACGTCCGATGGCCGCGGACCTGTTCGCCGACTGCGCGCATCACGGCGGGCGAAACGCCTGCGGGGGCGCTTTGCGTCACGCGCCCGTCATCGTCGAGGAGTAGAGCCGCGCCGTCGCAGGCAGTCGCGAGTTCCTTGAGCAACGCCACAGCGCCACCGGACACCGCGGCGCGCGTCATCCTCGGCTGCGCCCGGGCCGCGAGTTCTTGCGCCCGGTATTGCAGTTCGGCAGAACGGTCGGCGACGGCCCGCGCTATCGCCACGAACGGAGTCGGTCGCGGGACCACGATGAGCGGAAGCCGCGCGGCCGCCGCGGCATCGACCAAGTCCTGGGGAATGTCGTCGAAGGTGAGCCCCACCCCGAAGCCGAGCGCGACTATGCCCCGCTCCACCAGACGTTGAACGTAGCGGTCGCATCCGGCCCGGTCAGCGACCGCTCCGGTGCGGTCGAGCAGACCGATCCCGGTGGTGAGCACGAGTTCTCCGCCGGACAGCCATTGCGCCGGATCGGCGAGCTCAGTTGTGACGACGAAGTCGATCTCGCGGGACAGATCGTCAGAGCCGCCCGCGGCGGCCAGGTGCAGCTCAGGGTGCCGCAGGAGCCACCGGACAGTCACCGGCATCAGCGATCACACCCATTCGACACTCCAAGTTGTCCAGTCAACATCGCCCAGACTAGCCGTTTCGTCAGGTAGCCGTCCGCAGTTCGAGGGTGCACTGTGATTCTGACCACCAAAAGCGGACAGAGAGGCTGCCAGACATGACGATCCGGCTCCAGAACTACGTTGACGGCTCGTTCGTCGACTCGACATCAACCGAGACTCTGAACGTCGTCAACCCGGCCGACGAGACCGTTGTGGCGCAGTCGCCGGTGTCGACCGCAGACGAGGTAGCCGCCGCCGTTCGAGTCGCCGAGCGCGCCGCCGTCACCTGGGGACGCACCACACCGAGTGTTCGGCAGGCCGCTCTCCTCAAACTCGCCGACGCGGTCGAGGAGCACGCCGACGAGATCGTCGCGGCGCAGGTCCGCAACACGGGACAGATCGCAGCTCTCGTGAAGTCCGAAGAAGTATTGGTCGGCGCCGATCAGATCCGCTTCTTCGCCGGTGCGGCTCGTCTGCTGGAAGGCCGTGCCGCGGGTGAGTACATGGAGGGCTTCACTTCGTACGTGCGCCGCGAACCCATCGGCGTCGTCGGCCAGGTCACCCCGTGGAACTACCCGTTCATGATGGCCGTCTGGAAGATCGCGCCCGCGCTCGCCGCAGGCAACACCATCGTCCTCAAACCGAGCGACACCACACCCGAGAGCACTCTGGTCCTCGCTCGGCTCACCAAGGACATTCTTCCCGACGGCGTGTTCAACGTGGTCCTCGGCAACGGCGGTACCGGAGCCGAACTCGTCTCGAACCCGGCACTCGGCCTCGTCGCGATCACCGGTTCGGTGCGAGCCGGCATCGCGGTCGCGACCGCAGCAGCCAAAGACGTCCGGCGCGCCCACCTTGAGCTCGGCGGCAAGGCGCCTGCCGTCGTGTTCGGAGACGCGGACGTCGCCAAAGCCGCGGAGGGCATCGCTCAGGCCGCGTTCTTCAACGCAGGCCAGGACTGCACCGCCGCGACACGCGCGATCGTGCACGAGTCGGTGTACGACGCGTTCGTCGATGCCATCGTCGGCCAGGCCGAACAGCTCCGCCCCGGAGCGCCCGACGACGAGGACGCGTTCTACGGCGCCCTCAACAACGTCAACCACTTCACCGCGGTGCTCGGCAAGATCGAGGCCCTCGGCGCGCACACCACCATCGCGACCGGCGGCAAGCGCATCGGCGACAAGGGCTTCTACGTGGAGCCGACCGTCATCACCGGGGTACGCCAAGACGACCCGATCGTGCAGGAGGAGACGTTCGGTCCGATCATCACCGTCCAGACCTTCAGCACCGAAGACGAGGCGATCGACCTCGCCAACGACGTCGACTACGCCCTCGCCGCCAGTGTCTGGACCACCGGCCACGGCACCGCGACACGTGCGACGGCACGCATCGACTCCGGATGTGTGTGGGTGAACTGTCACATCCCGCTGGTCGCCGAGATGCCGCACGGCGGTTTCAAGCACTCCGGCTACGGCAAGGATCTCTCGATCTACGGACTCGAGGACTACACCCGCGTGAAGCACGTGATGAGCGCGCACGACTGAGGTCAGCCCCGACTCCCGCACTCTCGGACCAACCGAAGGACCTTTTCGCGATGACTGACATTCAGCTGAACGCAACCTCGAACTTCCACCCACTCGACCCCCATCCTCTCGATCCGTTGTCGGCAGACGAGTTCACCGCCGTCACCCGCATACTCGCCGAGACCCATTCGGTCGGCGACGGATGGCGCTACACCTCGATCGAGATGATCGAGCCGTCCAAAGCCGAGATCGCAGCCTTCGACGCCGACGGCGCCGCGTGTGACCGTCGAGCACGCGCCGTTGTACTCGAACGCGCCACCAACAGCACGTATGCGACGCTCATCTCGCTCACCGACGGGGAGGTCCTGTCGTGGGAGCACATCCCCGGTGTCCAGCCGAACGTCACGGTAGACGAGTGGGAGGAGGCCGACGAGGCTCTCCGTGCACACCCCGAGGTGATCGCAGCCCTCGCCGCCCGCGGCATCACCGATCTCGACCTGGTGTTCATGGACACGTGGACCTACGGCGGCGTCCTCATCCCCGAGGAGTTCGCCGGACGCCGCATCGGATGGTCGGACACCTGGGTGCGCGCCAGCGAAGGCGCCAATCCGTATGCGGGCCCGGTCAACGGCTTCCACTGCGTGATCGACCTCAACACGATGGAACTGCTCCGCATCGAGGACACGTTCAGCGTCGAACGCCCGGAGATCATGGGCGAGTACGTTCCGTCGCACGTCCCGGAACGCATTCGCAATGCCAGCACCCGCGAACCCCTGAAGCCGCTCGACATCACCCAGTCCGAAGGGCCGTCGTTCACTCTCGAAGGCAACAAGCTGACCTGGCAGAACTGGTCGCTGCGGGTCGGCTTCAACTACCGCGAGGGCATGACCCTCCACAACATCTCCTACAACGACAACGGCTCGGAGCGGAAGATCGCTCACCGCATGTCGTTCGCCGAGATGATGGTCCCCTACCGCGACCATTGCGACGACCACTACCGTCGCACCGCATTCGACATCGGCGAATGGGGCCTCGGCTTCATGACCACGTCGCTCGAGCTCGGTTGTGACTGCCTCGGCGAGATTCGCTACCTGGACGCGACGCTGCACAACAGCAAGGGCGAGCCGTACGACATCAAGAACGCGATCTGCATCCACGAAGAGGACAACGCCGTCCTGTGGAAGCATGCCGACCACAACGGCGACACCCAGGTGCGACGCATGCGTCGCCTGACCGTGTCATTCCACGTCACGGTCGCGAACTACGAGTACCTGACGTATTGGCGCTTCTACCAGGACGGCAACATCGAGTGCGAGGTCCGCGCCACCGGCATCATGGTCGTCAGCCACCTGAACCCCGGCGAAGTCAGTGATCACGGAACGCTCGTCGACAATCAGACGTTCGCGCCGTACCACCAGCACTTCCTCACCGCGCGCCTCGACATGGACATCGACGGCACAGACAACACCGTCTACGCCAGCGACACCGTCATGGAGCCCGTCGGCCCGGACAACCCGTACGGACTGTCTCTCCGTCAGGTGAACACCCCGCTGCGCACCGAGTCCGAGGGAAAGCAGAATCCGAACTACGCTACGCAGCGTTCGTGGAAGATCTCCAACGACAACAAGACCACCGGCATCGGTCGCAATCCCGCGTACAAGCTGTCGCCGAGCGGCGCGTTCCCGGCGATGTTCCCGGACGACTCCCCGATCGCGGCTCGCTGCGAAGCGATCCGCAACACCCTGTGGGTGACACCGAACAACGCGGACGAGCGCTGGCCTGCAGGCGAGTTCGTCAACCAGGGTGGCGGCGGGATGGGGCTGCCCGAGTGGACCAAGGCCGACCGTCCGATCGAGAACACCGACGTCGTCATGTGGTACACGTTCGGCATCCATCACATCACCCGGCCGGAGGACTGGCCGATCATGCCCGCCGACACGGTCAGCTTTTGGCTCAAGCCGTTCGGATTCTTCGATCGGAACCCCTCGCTGGACGTCGAACCGTCACCGTCGAAGTCGTCGTGCTGCAGTTCGGGCGGCTGCGGGTGCGGCGACGGCTGCCAGTGCGGGCATGAGTGAGGCAGGCGCCATGAGACTGTACGTCGCGTACCTCGCCACGGACGGCGGCGCCGACGCCGTCGCCCTCGGCGTCCGGCTCGCTCGCACGTTGTCCGCCCGGCTCGACATCGGGATGGTCCTGCCGCCCGACCGATCCGCGGCACTCCACTCCGGTGACTTCGAGGACGTCCTGACCTCGCAGGCCACCGATTGGCTCACCGAAGCAACGGCGGAGCTCCCAGACGACGTCGAGATCAGCACACACATCGCGTTCCACGATTCGGCCGCCGAGGGCATCATCGCCGAAGCGCAGCGGCTCGATGCGGAGGCGATCGTCGTCGGCGGCAGCGGCGGCGGCATCGTCGGCGGCCACACTCTCGGTTCGGTCGTCACCGAGTTGGTCCACTCCGCCCCGCTACCCGTTGTCCTCGCGCCGCGTGGGTTGCGCCGATCGAAGGTCACCCGCGTTCGAGAGATCACCTGCGCTCTGGGTACCAGGGTCGGAGCCGACGCACTGTTCGACACCGCGGTCGCCGCGAGTCAGCGGGCGCAGGTTCCCCTTCGAGTGGTCTCGCTCGTCGCCCTCGATCGGGCCGCGAGTTATCGCGGTTCGCCCGAGGGAGCGCTGGCCGACGCCACCCGTCACGCCCACGAACGGCTTGATGAAGCTCGCAGTCACCTGCCTGCCGATGCGACCGTCACCTGGGACGTCGTCGACGGGCCGACCGTCGAAGAGGCAGTCAACAAACTCGAGTGGAACGACGGTGACCTCATCATGGTCGGTTCCAGCCGTCTCGCCGCACCGCGTCGGTTGTTCCTCGGATCGACGGCGGCCAAGATGCTGCGCGTCCTGCAGGTTCCGATGGTCGTCACCCCCGCCGACTGATCTCGGCCGTTTCACCTCCCCCACAATCTCTGGAGTCAGAAGAACACCATGTCGCACTACCGCCTTCCCCAGGTCCGCTCGCTCGTCACGGCGATGCCCGGCCCCCGCTCGGCCGAGCTCGCCGCTCGACGCGCCCGTGCCGTGGCCGCAGGCGTCGGCTCGTCGGTCCCCGTCTACGCGGCTGACGCCGACGGCGGCGTGATCGTCGACGTCGACGGCAACTCGTTGATCGATTTCGGGTCGGGCATCGCCGTGACCAGCGTCGGCGCCTCGGAGCCCGCCGTCGCGGCCGCCGTGGCCGCACAGGCCGAGCACTTCACCCACACGTGCTTCATGGTCACCCCGTACGAGGGATACGTCGCCGTCGCCGAAAGGCTCGCCGAGCTCACCCCTGGCGACCACGAGAAGAAGTCGGTGTTGTTCAATTCGGGCGCAGAGGCCGTGGAGAACGCGGTCAAGGCTGCTCGTCTGGCCACCGGCAGGCAGGCCGTCGTCGCGTTCGACCACGCCTACCACGGGCGTACCAATCTGACGATGGCCCTGACCGCGAAGTCGATGCCGTACAAGACGAACTTCGGTCCGTTCGCTCCCGAGGTGTACCGGATGCCGATGTCGTACCCGTACCGGGACCCGCAGGGCATGACCGGCGCGGAGGCCGCCGAGCGGGCGATAACCCAGATCGACAAGCAGATCGGGGCGGACTCGGTCGCCGCGATCATCATCGAGCCGATTCAGGGCGAGGGCGGTTTCATCGTCCCGGCGCCCGGCTTCCTCCCTGCGCTCGCCCAGTGGGCGCGTGAGAAGGGCATCGTGTTCATCGCCGACGAAGTCCAGACCGGATTCGCTCGCACCGGTTCGTGGTTCGCGTGCGATGACGAGGGTGTTGTCCCCGACATGATCACTATGGCCAAGGGCATCGCCGGCGGCATGCCGCTCTCCGCCGTCACCGGTCGCGCGGACCTTCTCGACAAGGTCCACCCGGGTGGACTGGGCGGCACATACGGCGGCAACCCCGTCGCGTGTGCGGCGGCACTCGCGGCGATCGACGTCATGGAGAAGGAGGACCTCTCGGCCCGCGCCCGCGCTATCGCCGACCAGGTGATCCCCCGATTGAAGGCACTGGCCGAGGAGACCGGCGTCATCGGCGACGTCCGCGGACGTGGGGCGATGCTGGCCGTCGAACTGGTCAAGAAGGGCACTGACACCCCCGATCCCGACCTCACGAAGACGGTGGCCGCCGCCGCACTCGCAGAGGGAGTCGTCACTCTGACCTGCGGCACGTACGGCAATGTGTTCCGGCTGCTGCCGCCGCTCTCGATCTCCGACGAACTGCTCGACGACGGCCTGACCGTCCTCGAGCACGCCGTCCGCACCGCGGCCGCAGGAGCCGCGTCGTGATCCGCACCGATCTCCCCGCGAACGCGTCGGCTCTGATCGATTCGGTTCCCACCGGAATCTGGATCGACGGAGCGGCCCGGCCCGCATCGGGATCGGCGGAGTTCGAGGTCCGGAATCCCGCGACCGGCGACGTGCTCACGACGATCGCGGACGCAACCGTCGCGGACGCCGACGCCGCACTCACCTCGGCCACCGCCGCCGCGAAGGCGTGGGCCGCGACAGCTCCGCGCGAACGGTCGATGATCCTGCGGCGCGCGTGGGAACTGGTCATCGAGCGCACCGAGGATTTTGCGCTCCTGATGACCATCGAGATGGGCAAGACTCTGGCCGAGAGCCGTGGCGAGGTCGCATACGGCGCCGAGTTCCTGCGCTGGTTCTCCGAAGAGGCAGTTCGCGTCGGCGGGCGCACCGCTACCGCCCCATCCGGTAACGGACGGATCCTGATCACCAAGGAGCCCGTCGGGCCGTGTCTGGCGATCACCCCGTGGAACTTCCCACTCGCTATGGGCACCCGAAAGATCGGTCCCGCACTGGCCGCAGGATGCACGGTCATCGTGAAGCCGGCCGAGGACACACCGCTCACCACGATGCTGCTGGCACAGGTATTCGCCGACGCAGGCCTTCCCTCGGGTGTGCTGTCGGTACTGCCCACCATGGACGCCCCCAACGTCGTCGCGGCGCTGATGAGTGATCCGCGCCTGCGGAAGGTGTCGTTCACCGGTTCCACCGGAGTCGGCAAGAAGCTGATCGCACAGTCGGCCGACCAGGTCCTGCGCACATCCATGGAACTCGGCGGCAACGCACCGTTCATCGTGTTCGACGACGCCGACATCAGTGCGGCCGTCGACGGCGCGATGGCGGCGAAGATGCGCAACGGCGGCGAGGCGTGCACAGCTGCCAACCGACTACTGGTGCACAACAGCGTCCGCGAGCAGTTCACTGCGGCGCTCACCGAGCGGATAGCGGCCACCACTGTGGGAGCAGGCTACGTCGAGGGAACAGCTCTCGGTCCTCTCATCA
Source organism: Gordonia sp. PDNC005 (assembly GCF_016919385.1). Lineage (NCBI taxonomy): Bacteria > Bacillati > Actinomycetota > Actinomycetes > Mycobacteriales > Gordoniaceae > Gordonia > Gordonia sp. PDNC005. The sequence continues at coordinate 1,110,448 of NZ_CP070351.1, read as the reverse complement.
ACGCCCGCCAGCGCGATTCCGTGGCGGACCTCGTCGGGGAGGCCGTCGAGTCCGGCGCCCGAGTCCGCACCGGCGGTGCGGCGGTCGAAGGACCCGGGTATTTCTTCGAACCGACAGTCATCGATGAGGTCCCCGCCGGTCAACGGATCCTCAGCGAGGAGATCTTCGGCCCCGTCGCGGTCATCACCGGCTTCGACAGCGAGGACGAGGCGATCGCGTCGGCCAACAACACCGAGTACGGCCTCGCCGCCTACTTCTACACACAGAGCCTCGACCGGATGCTGCGGGTGTCGTCAGCACTCGAAGCGGGAATGGTCGGTGTCAACCGCGGCGTCATCTCCGATCCCGCCGCTCCGTTCGGCGGTGTCAAACAGTCGGGCCTCGGCAGCGAGGGCGGCAGCGAAGGCATCAACGAGTACCTGAACACCAAGTACATCGCGCTCACCCCGTAACACCTCCCATCCCAGTCCCGAGGAGTCACCGATGGCTACACCAGCAGAGTCGGCCGCACCGCAGATATCGAACAAGGGCCTCGCCGCGAACAAGGTCGGCGTCCTCTCCGGAGCTGTGCTCGGCGTGTCCACCGTGGCGCCCGGATACACGCTCACCGCGAGCATCGGACTGATCGTCGCGGCGGTCGGCCTCAAGATGCCCGCGATCTTCATCGCCGGTTTCATCCCGATGTTCCTCACCGCGTACGCGTATCGCGAGCTCAACTCGGACACGACTGACGCCGGCGCGTCGTTCACGTGGTCGACGAAGGCATTCGGCCCGTACGTGGGGTGGATGTGCGGTTGGGGAATGGTGCTCGCGACGATCATCGTCCTGTCGAACCTCGCGGCCGTCGGTGTCCAGTTCTTCTACCTGATGCTCGCGAGGCTCTTCGATCACCCGAGCTGGGAGCAGCTGGGGACGTCGAACAAGCCGGTCAACATCCTGACCACGCTTGTTCTCTTGGCGGCGGCCACCTACGTGTCGATGCGCGGCATCACCACGAGTGAGCGCCTTCAGTATTGGCTGGTCGGCTTCCAGATGATCGTGCTCGTCGTGTTCTCGGTGATCGCGTTCGCGAAGGCGGGCGGCCATGTGGGACACCTGGACTTCAGCTGGTCATGGTTCAACCCGTTCGGTGGGCTGGGAAGTCTGTCGATCGCGTCGTTTGCACTCGGACTCACGGGCTCGATCTTCGCATTCTGGGGCTGGGACACCTGTCTGACCCTCGGCGAGGAGTCGAAGGACTCCAAACGAACTCCCGGTCGCGCCGGACTGCTCTGCGTGTTGACGATTCTCGGCACCTACCTCATGGTCGCGCTCGCGACCATGATGTACGCAGGCGTCGGCGACACTGGACTGGGACTGGGCAACGAGGACATCAGCGACAACGTGTTCGGTGCACTCGCCGAACCGGTTATGGGCCGCTGGGGCGGCATGTTCCTGTTCCTCGCGATCCTCGCGTCCGCTGTCGCGAGTCTGCAGACGACGTTCCTCCCCGTCGCCCGCACGATGCTCGCGATGGGCAGCTACCGAGCGTTTCCCGCGAAATTCGCCGAGATCAGCCCCCGATTCCTCTCCCCGGCGTTCGCCGCGATCGTCGCCGGAGTCGTGACCGCGGTCTTCTACACGGCCGTCACTCTGCTGTCGGAGAAGACTCTCGGCGACACGATCGCCGCACTCGGCATCATGATCTGCTGGTACTACGGCATCACCGCGTTCGCATGCGTCTGGTACTTCCGCAGCTCGTTGTTCGACAATGTCCACAACCTGATCTTCCGGTTCCTCTTCCCACTGCTCGGCGGCGTCTCGCTGCTTCTGGTGTTCGTCGTATCGGTCCGCGAGAGCCTCGACCCCGAGAACGGCAGCGGCGCCCAGATATTCGGTATCGGCCTCGTCTTCTACATCGGCTTCGGCCTACTCGTCCTCGGCGCGATCCTCATGGTCGTCATGCGCATCACCTCGCCTGCGTTCTTCGTCGGCGAGACACTCAAACGCGGCACACCCGAACCTTCGAAGGAACTCCTCTGATGCAGGTCATCACATCCCTCACTCCCCCGACCTCACTCGCCCGCGTCGACGAGCCGACACGCGCTCCTCTGCGGGTCGGTGTGGTCCAGCACCGTTGGCACGAGTCGGACGAGGAGATGCGCGCCGAACTCAACGAAGGAATCGACGCCGCCGCCGCACAGGGCGCACGTGTCGTCTTCCTGCCCGAGTTGACACTGAGTCGCTACCCTGCGTTCGTCCGCGGTGGAGACAACCCCGGCGAGACCGCCGAGGACCTCACCACCGGCCCGACTCTGGCGTTCGCCACGGCGGCGGCAGAACGCAACGGGATCTACGTCCACGCGTCGCTGTACGAGAAGAACTCCTCCTCGGGCGACATCACCTACCACGACGGTCTCGGGTTCAACACCGCAATCCTCGCTGACGCGAACGGCCTCGTGGCTCGCACCCGCAAGCTGCACATCCCCGTGACCGAGGGCTACTACGAGGACACGTACTTCCGCGGCGGCCCCGCAGACGATGAGGCCTACACCGTTCACACGCCCGACGGTCTCAGCGACGCCCGCATCGCGATGCCGACCTGCTGGGATGAGTGGTTCCCGGAAGTCGCACGCATGTACTCGCTGGGCGGCGCCGAGATGATCGTCTACCCGACCGCCATCGGGTCGGAGCCCGGGCACCCCGACTTCGACACCCAACCACTCTGGCAGCAGGTCATCGTCGGCAACGGAATTTCGAACGGCACGTTCATGATCGCTCCGAACCGCTATGGCGACGAGGGCGCCATCACGTTCTACGGCTCGTCGTTCATCTCCGATCCGTACGGCCGCATTCTGGTTCAGGCGCCGCGCGATGCGTCCGCCGTACTCGTCGCCGATCTCGATCTCGATCAGCGACGCGACTGGCTGACTCTGTTTCCGTTCCTGGCCACACGTCGTCCCGACACCTACGGTCGTTTGACAGCTCCGGTCGATCGTTCGGCACCCATCGGTTCCGCGGCGACGGGATCAGCACAGTGACTCTGAACCCCGGACCCTGGCGGATGCCCGCCGAACACGAACGGCACGAACGCACGTGGATGGCGTTCCCTGCACCCGGGTACTCGCTCGGCGACACCGAGGTCGAACACCATGAGGCGAGGACCGCCTGGTCAGCGGTTGCCAACACGATCGTCGACCACGAACCGGTCACCGTCGTCGTCGACCCGACTCAGACGGCGTTCGCGAAGCAGTACTTGTCCGCGGCCGTCGACATCGTCGAGGCGCCTCTCGACGACGCGTGGATGCGCGACATCGGGCCGACGTTCGTCGTCTCTGAAGACGGAGCCGTCGGCGGCGTCGACTGGGTGTTCAACGGGTGGGGTGCACAGGATTGGGCCACGTGGGGCCACGACCAGCACATCGCCCGGACGGTGATCGAGAACGCCGGCGTCGAGCGTATCGGGTCAACGCTCGTCAACGAGGGCGGAGGCGTCCAAGTAGACGGTGCAGGCGCAGTTCTCGTCACAGAGACCGTCCAGCTCGACCCTGGGCGCAACGCTCAGTTGGCCAAAGCCGACGTCGAACACGAACTCGCTCGGACGCTCGGCGTCGACACTGTCATCTGGCTTCCCTGTGGACTCACTCGAGACTCCGAGCAGTACGGCACTCGCGGGCACGTCGACATCGTCGCCGCAATGCCGACGCCGGGCACCGTCATCGTCCACGACCAACGGGATTCGGGACATCCGGACCACCAGGTGTCCCGTCGGGTCCGCGACGTGTTGAGCGGCGCCGTCACGTCGGACGGGTCCCCGTTGACGATCGTGGATGTGCCGGCCCCGCGCGTGCTGACCGACGATGAGGGTTTCGTCGACTACAGCTACATCAACCACTACGTGGCGAATGGGCTCGTGGTGGCGTGCTCATTCGACGACCCGTCCGACGACGAAGCGGTTGAGCTGTTGAGTTCGGTGTATCCCGGCCGCGCCGTGGTCCCCATCGACGCCCGTCCCATCTTTGCGCGTGGCGGCGGCATCCACTGCATCACGCAGAATCAGCCTGCGAGGTAACTGCTGCTCTCGCCCCCTCGTAGTCCGATCACATCGTCGGCGATGATCGCCGCGTACACGACGACTGCGATCGCAGCCAGCTGCGCCCATTCGGTGACGTACACGCCGAGTGCAGTTGTGAGGAGCGCAAGGACCGCCGCCAGCAGCCGCATCCACGGTCGGGGCAGGCCGAGCGTGACCCGGAATGCCGCCTGGCCTACGAGGTAGAGGGCGACGCCTCCTGACAGCGCCGCGGCCGCCGACCAGGTGGCTTGTCGCTCGCCCTGCCCGATCGCCATGCCGAGACCTGCCGCGGCGAAGACGATGCCCAGCAGCATCGGTACGAAGCAGTATCCGTATGCGACTAGCGCTGCGCGCGTCCGATCGGTCATCGGTAGTGCGTCAAGTGCTGCTTCACCGTGTTCGTTGTCGGTTCCGAAGAACGACCACCACATCACGTAGATCACCGTCAGGCCGAGCAGTACCTGAACGAAGAACTGCAGGTTCATCGTCTCTTCTGCGAGACCTGAGCCGACACCGATGACGGATTCACCGATGGCGATGATCAAGACAAGACCGTGGCGCTCGCAGAAGTGCTTCGTCCGCAAGACGAATCCACCCGCCCCGCTGAGCAAGGGCGAGGCCCCGATCACCAGGAGGGCTCCCGCCCACCAGAAGTACGTTGCGTTTCCGTGGACATACCCGCCCACGACGACGCAGATCGCTGCCGTGAGATTGGTCGGCAGTATCCGCATGATCGCCGCCGACGCGTCCTCGCCTCCGCTCACTCGGAACAGGAGAGCGTGGATGAGGGTGACCCCGAGAAATGCCCACCCGAACACAACACCGTGGCCATGCACGGCATCGGGCACCGCGAGGGCAAGCGTGAAGAAGCCGAACATGCCGGCGACGAGCACTGTGCGTCGCGCCGGCGTCGATGGAGCGACTTCGTTGGTCAGCCACACGTAACCCGAGTACATCCACCAGATGATCGCGAACAGCAGGGCGATCGTCCCGGCCGACTTCCACGTCGGATCATGGCCGAACGCATGCGTGAACTGGGTGATAGTGAAAACGAAGACCAGATCGAAGAACAGCTCAAGCGTCGACGCGCCCCGCTGTCCGTCGTCAGTCTGCGTAGTCGTCGCCTGATCGCTCATCTTGAGAACGATAGTGGATGCACCCGCTCATACGGGTGCACAAAGTATTCGAGCCCCTCAACCACAAGGGTTGAGGGGCTCGAATAGAGTTGAGTTCGGCGGTGTCCTACTCTCCCACACTGACTAAAGTGCAGTACCATCGGCGCTGGAGGGCTTAGCTTCCGGGTTCGGAATGGGGCCGGGCGTTTCCCCTCCGCTATAGCCACCGAAACAATATGAAACTATCACCAACCACAAACCTAAACGGTCGTGATCGTGTGTTGTTTCAGAAGTAGATAGTGGATGCGACCATCACAGACATCAAACAAAATGTGTGTGAGTGTTGTTAGTAAGTCCTCGGCCTATTAGTACCAGTCACCTGAACACATTACTATGCTTACAGTTCTGGCCTATCAACCCCATAGTCTGTAGGGGGCCTTACCCACCCCGAAAGGTGGTGAGAAACCTCATCTTGGAACAGGCTTCCCGCTTAGATGCTTTCAGCGGTTATCCCTTCCGAACGTAGCTAACCAGCAGTGCTCCTGGCGGAACAACTGGCACACCAGAGGTTCGTCCGTCCCGGTCCTCTCGTACTAGGGACAGGTTTCCTCAAGTTTCTAATCGCGCGCGGCGGATAGAGACCGAACTGTCTCACGACGTTCTAAACCCAGCTCGCGTGCCGCTTTAATGGGCGAACAGCCCAACCCTTGGGACCTACTCCAGCCCCAGGATGCGACGAGCCGACATCGAGGTGCCAAACCATCCCGTCGATATGGACTCTTGGGGAAGATCAGCCTGTTATCCCCGGGGTACCTTTTATCCGTTGAGCGACACCGCTTCCACTTGCCGGTGCCGGATCACTAGTCCCGACTTTCGTCCCTGCTCGACATGTACGTCTCACAGTCAAGCTCCCTTGTGCACTTACACTCAACACCTGATTGCCATCCAGGCTGAGGGAACCTTTGGGCGCCTCCGTTACATTTTAGGAGGCAACCGCCCCAGTTAAACTACCCACCAGGCACTGTCCCTGAACCCGATCAGGGTCCGAGGTTAGAAGCCCAATACGATCAGAGTGGTATTTCAACAACGACTCCACCAACACTAGCGTGCCAGCTTCACAGTCTCCCACCTATCCTACACAAACCGTACCGAACACCAATACCAAGCTATAGTGAAGGTCCCGGGGTCTTTTCGTCCTGCCGCGCGAAACGAGCATCTTTACTCGTACTGCAATTTCGCCGAGTCTGTGGTTGAGACAGCAGAGAAGTCGTTACGCCATTCGTGCAGGTCGGAACTTACCCGACAAGGAATTTCGCTACCTTAGGATGGTTATAGTTACCACCGCCGTTTACTGGGGCTTAAATTCTCAGCTTCGCGGATTACTCCACTAACCGGTCCTCTTAACCTTCCAGCACCGGGCAGGCGTCAGTCCGTATACATCGTCTTACGACTTCGCACGGACCTGTGTTTTTAGTAAACAGTCGCTTCTCTCTGGTCTCTGCGACCACAACCAGCTCACACCGCAAAGATGATCACCAGCCATGGCCCCCCTTCTCCCGAAGTTACGGGGGTAATTTGCCGAGTTCCTTAACCACAGTTATCTCGATCGCCTTAGTATTCTCTACCTGACCACCTGTGTCGGTTTGGGGTACGGGCCGTGCACCAACTCACTAGAGGCTTTTCTCGGCAGCATAGGATCACTGAATTCACCATAACGGCTACGCATCACCTCTCAGGATCAATGTGACACGGATTTGCCTATGTCACTCCCTACAGGCTTACACCAGTACAACCACTGACTGGCCCAGCTACCTTCCTGCGTCACCCCATCGCTTGACTACTACACCCAAGGTCCCACGCAGCCACACTAAGACAACCCCGAAAGGCTGAAGCAATGCTTTTGGATGGTTAGTACAGATGATTCGCCACTGGGCGCGGATACACGGGTACGGGAATATCAACCCGTTGTCCATCGACTACGCCTGTCGGCCTCGCCTTAGGTCCCGACTCACCCTGGGCGGATTAACCTGGCCCAGGAACCCTTGGTCATTCGGCGGACAAGTTTCTCACTTGTCTTTCGCTACTCATGCCTGCATTCTCACTCCCACACCCTCCACCACTAGATCACTCTGTGGCTTCCACGGATGCAGGACGCTCCCCTACCCACCCACACCACTAGACAACACAAGGTTGCCGATGTACATGTGTGAGTGCCGCGGCTTCGGCGGTGTACTTGAGCCCCGCTACATTGTCGGCGCAGGATCACTTGACCAGTGAGCTATTACGCACTCTTTCAAGGGTGGCTGCTTCTAAGCCAACCTCCTGGTTGTCTTCGCGACCCCACATCCTTTTCCACTTAGTACACGCTTAGGGGCCTTAGCCGGCGATCTGGGCTGTTTCCCTCTCGACTACGAAGCTTATCCCCCGCAGTCTCACTGCCACGCTCTCACTTACCGGCATTCGGAGTTTGGCTGACGTCAGTAACCTTGTAGGGCCCATCGGCCATCCAGTAGCTCTACCTCCAATAAGAAACACGTGACGCTGCACCTAAATGCATTTCGGGGAGAACCAGCTATCACGGAGTTTGATTGGCCTTTCACCCCTACCCACAACTCATCCCCTCCATTTTCAACTGAAGTGGGTTCGGGCCTCCACAAAGTCTTACCTCTGCTTCACCCTGGCCATGGGTAGATCACTCCGCTTCGGGTCTAGACCCAGCGACTCATTCGCCCTATTCAGACTCGCTTTCGCTACGGCTACCCCACACGGGTTAACCTTGCCACTGAGCACTAACTCGCAGGCTCATTCTTCAAAAGGCACGCCATCACCCCACCACAAAGTGGAAGGCTCTGACGGATTGTAAGCGCTCGGTTTCAGGTACTATTTCACTCCCCTCCCGGGGTACTTTTCACCTTTCCCTCACGGTACTAGTCCGCTATCGGTCACCAGAGAGTATTTAGGCTTACCGGGTGGTCCCGGCAGATTCACAGCAGATTCCACGAGCCCGCTGCTACTTGGGAAACACCAAAGCCAGACCACAAGTTTTCGGTTACGGGACTCTCACCCCCTACGGCAGACCATTCCAGGCCACTTCACCTAACCCATGATTTTCTTACTGACCTCACCGCCGGCAGACGATGACATGATGCTCCCACAACCCCACACGCACAACCCCTGCCGGGTATCACATACGCGCGGTTTAGCCCCATCCGCTTTCGCTCGCCACTACTCACGGAATCACTATTGTTTTCTCTTCCTGTGGGTACTGAGATGTTTCACTTCCCCACGTTCCCTCCACACTCCCTATACATTCAGAAGTGGGTAACACGACATAACTCGTGCTGGGTTTCCCCATTCGGACACCCTCGGATCACAGCTCGTTTGACAACTCCCCGAGGACTATCGCGGCCTACCACGTCCTTCATCGGCTCCTGGTACCAAGGCATCCACCGAACGCCCTAAAACACTTACAACAACACCCACAAACACACCACAACAACAACCACCCCACAAAACAGGACAGCCACCACTGTGACACGAATGTGGACATCACAATAGATTCAACATACTTTTTGAAATTGCAATACAATACACCTTGAACGTGTCAAGATGCTCGCATCCACTATCCACTTCTCAAACAACACACACCCACCCACCCCCACACCCCAACACAGAGGCGGAAAGTCAGCGAGCAGCAGAAAAAACAACAACAACCGACAGAAAAAATCCGCCGGCCGGTGTGTTCTCTCAGAACCCCGATAGTGTGCATCTAGCAACCAGACAGTCACCCATCTGATAACCACCAACCACGCCGACCACTCTACGGATCGACCCAGCCATATATACGGTGGCGTCTTGTGTTTCACCCATGAACAAACACCAACCATCATCGCATTCGGATGATGCGTTGGGTGTTGTCTGCTCCTTAGAAAGGAGGTGATCCAGCCGCACCTTCCGGTACGGCTACCTTGTTACGACTTCGTCCCAATCGCCGATCCCACCTTCGACGGCTCCCTCCCCGAGGGGTTAGGCCACCGGCTTCGGGTGTTACCGACTTTCATGACGTGACGGGCGGTGTGTACAAGGCCCGGGAACGTATTCACCGCAGCGTTGCTGATCTGCGATTACTAGCGACTCCGACTTCATGGGGTCGAGTTGCAGACCCCAATCCGAACTGAGACGCGCTTTAAGGGATTCGCTCCACCTCACGGTCTCGCAGCCCTCTGTACGCGCCATTGTAGCATGTGTGAAGCCCTGGACATAAGGGGCATGATGACTTGACGTCATCCCCACCTTCCTCCGAGTTGACCCCGGCAGTCTCCTGCAAGTCCCCACCATTACGTGCTGGCAATACAGGACAAGGGTTGCGCTCGTTGCGGGACTTAACCCAACATCTCACGACACGAGCTGACGACAGCCATGCACCACCTGTACACCAACCACAAGGGGGGCTATATCTCTATAGCTTTCTAGTGTATGTCAAACCCAGGTAAGGTTCTTCGCGTTGCATCGAATTAATCCACATGCTCCGCCGCTTGTGCGGGCCCCCGTCAATTCCTTTGAGTTTTAGCCTTGCGGCCGTACTCCCCAGGCGGGGTACTTAATGCGTTAGCTACGGCACGGAACTCGTGAAATGAGCCCCACACCTAGTACCCACCGTTTACGGCGTGGACTACCAGGGTATCTAATCCTGTTCGCTCCCCACGCTTTCGCTCCTCAGCGTCAGTTACTACCCAGAGACCCGCCTTCGCCACCGGTGTTCCTCCTGATATCTGCGCATTTCACCGCTACACCAGGAATTCCAGTCTCCCCTGTAGTACTCAAGTCTGCCCGTATCGCCTGCACGCCTGCAATTGAGTTGCAGAATTTCACAGACGACGCGACAAACCGCCTACGAGCTCTTTACGCCCAGTAATTCCGGACAACGCTCGCACCCTACGTATTACCGCGGCTGCTGGCACGTAGTTGGCCGGTGCTTCTTCTCTAGGTACCGTCACTTGCGCTTCGTCCCTAGCGAAAGAGGTTTACAACCCGAAGGCCGTCATCCCTCACGCGGCGTCGCTGCATCAGGCTTGCGCCCATTGTGCAATATTCCCCACTGCTGCCTCCCGTAGGAGTCTGGGCCGTGTCTCAGTCCCAGTGTGGCCGATCACCCTCTCAGGTCGGCTACCCGTCGTCGCCTTGGTAGGCCATTACCCCACCAACAAGCTGATAGGCCGCGGGCCCATCCCAAACCGCAAAAGCTTTCCACCAACCACCATGAAGAGGAAGGTCATATCCAGTATTAGACCCAGTTTCCCAGGCTTATCCCAGAGTTTGGGGCAGATCACCCACGTGTTACTCACCCGTTCGCCACTCGAGTACCCCCGAAGGGGCCTTTCCGTTCGACTTGCATGTGTTAAGCACGCCGCCAGCGTTCGTCCTGAGCCAGGATCAAACTCTCCAACAAAAAATGTGAAACAAACACACCCCCAAAAAAGAGTGCGAGATTTCAGCACAAGCCAGAAAGCAAAACCTGACCAAATCCAAAAAACTGACAAAGATTCAATCATAAACAAAACAAAAACAAATTCTTGTCCGTCACAACATCCTCAATGCCACAAAACAAAAATAATGTGGCACAAGAACATCTATCTACACACTATCGAGTTCTCAAAGAACACACACCCACCAGCACCAACCCGCACAAACACAGGCCGAACTCCAGTGAACTCAATTATCCGCCGACCGTTTCGGGCCAACTCTTCCAGTCTAGCCACACGCCGCTCCGCAGTGCAAATCAGCGTGCCGGCCGTGACCGGCCCCACCACCAACACCACCGGAATCTCACGACCCGGCGAAGAAGTTGAAGGGAATTTGTCTTCCGCGGCCTGGCCGCTCGGACTCGACATAAGTTACGCACAACCGCGCCGGATGACAAATCGCCTGGTCAGGCGCTCGCGTTTGGCATCCAGGACGGGACCTGACCTTTCGGGTGATTGAACGACCCGTTCAGGCAGTTCTCGAGCGTCTGGCGCGGTCCTAGCGTCGAGTGCATGACGATCGCCGATCTGCACCACACGTTCACCCTCGATTCGGTCAGCGACGGTGCACTCGTACCCGTGCTCAGCGCTATGGCTGCAGCCGGAGATCTCGACGGACAGAGCGGGTTCGAGGAGGCGATGGTCCGCGTCATCGAAACCTGTGGGGACAGTGCCGCGGACGGATGGCACGCCTTCTACGTCAACTCGCTGGCGGAGTTGCGCGCCGGCGCAGTCGACTTCGCCCGGATCCATCGACGGGCGCTGTCGTTGCTCTCGGGTTCCAGCGTGCTCGAAGTCGGATCGTGCTTCGGACTGTTCGCCCTGCAGTGCGCCCAGGACGGATACGCCGTCGACGCGTGCGATATCTGTCCGGGTGCCGTTGAACGCCTCGCACACGCGTCTGCCCGTCTCAGCCTTCCGCTGACTCCGCGCATCGGCGACGCACGCGCCCTCCCCTACCCCGACAGGTCCGTCGACACTGTGACGCTGATTCATCTCCTGGAGCATCTCGCGCCCGGCGATGTCGCGTCAGCGATTGCTGAAGCTGTTCGCGTCGCCCGCAGACGAGTGGTTATCGCGGTCCCCTTCGAGGACGAACCGTCCGCGCACTTCGGTCATCTGGCGCGCCTCACCGAGGAAGACCTTCTGACGTGGGCGGTCCCGTGGGTCCGATCCGGTGGGCGTGCCTCGGCGTTCACCGACTGCGGCGGCTGGCTTGTTCTCGACGTCGCGCCCGGTTGCGATGCCTGATCAGATCAGGCCCCGTTTACTGGCGACATAAACAGCATCGGTCCGCCGGCTCACTCCGAGCTTCCGGATGACATTGCGGATGTGGAACTTGACGGTCGATTCAGAGATGTAGAGCGCCGCACCGATCTGTCCGTTCGACTCTCCCTGCGCCAGGTGACGGAGCACCTCGCGTTCGCGGTCGGTGAGTTCCGCCGACGGGTCGTGCCCACCTGCCATCGTGCGAAGCACACTTGTCGCGCTGCGGGGGTCGAACGCGCTGCCGCCGGAGGCGACCGCACGCACTGCCCGGACGAGTTCAGTCGTGTCGACGTCCTTCACCACGTAACCGCGCGCACCGGCGCGGACGGCCCGGACCACAAGGTCGTCGTCGAGGAACGTGGTGAGCACCAGCGTCGCGACGTTCGGATGTCGTCGCGTGACCTCACCGACCAGCCGAAGACCGTCGTAGTCTGCGCCCGCCGTGAGTTTCAGGTCGACCACCACCACGTCCGGTCGGCTTATCGCGACCTCGGCGAGCGCCGAATCGTATGAGTCGGCCTCCCCGACGACGGTGACGTCGTCAGACCGGTCGAGCAGCGCTCGGAGTCCCTCCCGCAGGAGCGCGTGGTCGTCGACGAGAACCGTGCGGATCACTTCTTGATGCGTGGTCACTGACGCTCCTCTGCAGGTGTGGGCACCATCGCGGCGATGCGAACGCCCCCGAGTCTGGATCGCCTGATTGAGAACGACCCGTGGTGTTCGGCGGCGCGGGAAGCCATGTTGACCAGCCCCCGACTGCGCCCCTGCGCGATATCGCCGCGCTCGGCTGACCGGAGGACGGCGCGTAGATCCGCAGGGTCCCCGGCCCCGTCGTCGTCGACTCGCACGCGGACCCCGGCGGAGTTGTAGTCGAGAGTCACGGCCACGCGGGACGGATCGGCGTGCAGCGCCGCGTTGACCAGCGACTCCCCCACGATCCGCAGGACCGAATGCTGAACGTCGCCGGGCAGCTCCCGTACTCGGCCGCGCACCGTCACACTCGTCTCGACCCCGGGCGGCATGTGCAGACTGCACAGTTCATCGAGGGTGTCCGCGATGCTCGACGACGGTTCGCTCGGTTGGGTGAGGGTGAATATCGCGCCACGGAGGTGCTCCATCGCATCCCGGCTCAGACGGACGGCCTTCTCCAGATGATCGGCGCCGGCGGGGCTCACCTCGTCGCGGCACAACTCCATCTGAAGTCCCGCCGAGAGAACTGTCTGCCCGACAGAGTCGTGAAGCTCGCGGGCGATCCGGGCGCGTTCTGCGCTGAGCAGCGCGTACCGCTGCACCGCTGACAGTTCGCGTTGCGTCTGCACCAGTTCGTCATTTCGCTCGGCGAGTTCTTCGGCACGTTGCTGTGCCTGCAGGAACAAGGACGAATTGACGAGCGCGACGGTCGCCTGACCGGCGAGGATCCGCAGAACGGTGAGGTCCGAGGGGTCGCTGCGGCGGGCGTCGCTCGTCCAGGCTGACAGCCCGCCGACCACAGCGCCGTCGAGTTCGATCGGCACGTGCACGTGGTGATCGTCGACGATCGGGCCGTGCAGCACGGTGACCTCTCCTCGGAGCACATCGTTGAGCCGATTCAGCACGGGGTCGGGAAGTCCGGTCGGCGGGGTGGCTATCGTGACTCCCTCGAAGGCGAGGATCTCGCCGTCTCCGTTTGCGATCAGGTGCCGCGGCGCCGTCCCCGACAACTGTCCGTCGGCGAGCGCGAACAGCACCCACGCCGCGTCGAGATGAGTTCGCACGGTCTCCACAACGGCGACCAGCAGTGTCTCCGGTCCTGCCGCGGTCTGAACGAGTGCCTTCGAGATGCCTTCGAGCGCCATCATGACGCGGTTGAGACTCGCCTCGCTGCCACGATACTGCGCGTAGTGACCGCCCTTGACGGTGCGCAGCCCGACGAGCGAGGCCAGATCGGGGTCGATGGGCGAGCTCACAGCGCCTGCCGGTACAGGTCGGCGATCTCCGCCTCTTCCGGGCGGCGGGGGTTGGTGATCATGCACGAATCGGCGAGCGCGTTCCTCGTGAGGAGGCTAACGTCGACGGCCTCCACTCCAAGCGGCGCGAGGGTGTCGGGCATCCCGACGCGCGCACCGAGTCGAGCCACGGCGTCGGCGAGACGGTCGGCGACCACTCGAGGATCGCCACTGGTGGAGAGGCCGACGGCATCGGAGAGGCGGACGAAGTCGTCGGCGCAGACGAGCGCGTTGTAACGGATGACGTGAGGGAGCAGGACGGCGTTGATCGTTCCGTGCGGTGCGTCGCAGTGTCCACCGACCGGGTGACTCATGGCGTGAGTGGCACCGAGAATCGCGTTGGTGAACGCCATCCCCGCACGCAGCGACGCCAGCGCCATCTCCTCGCCCGCCACCGGATCGCTTCGGTCGTCGACGAGCCGTTCGAGATTGGCCCACACTCCGGTCAGCGATTCGAGGGCCAAGGCGTCGGTGAGACTGCCGTGTGCGAGTGACACGTACGCCTCGATGCAGTGAGTGAGAGTGTCCATTCCGGCCTGCGCGGTCACCTCGGGCGGCGCAGTGGTGAGCATCGTGGGATCGATCACCGTCACGTTCGGCACCAGAGTCCGCCCGATGATGGTCACCTTGGTGCGCCGCTCGGGGTTGTTGACGATGCAGAACTGCGAGACGTCGGCACCGCTCCCTGCGGTCGTCGGCGCCACCACGAGAGGCGGCAGCGGTCGTCGCGCCTTGTCGATGCCCTCGTACTCGAGGATCAGTCCACCGTTCGACGCGAGGACGGCGACTCCTTTCGCGGCGTCGATCACCGATCCGCCGCCGAGCGCGACTATGCCGTCCGCGGCGTGTCCCTGGTACGCGGTGAACCCCTCGGCGATCTCCTGGGCCCTGGGGTTCGGCGACACCCCGAGGTACGACCCTGGTTCGAGTCCCTGTCGGCGAAGATCAACGAGGAGCCGCTCGTACCATGGGGTCTGCTCGATCTTCCGGTCGGACACGATCAGCGGCCGCCGGATCCCGAGCCCAGCGGCCGCTATGGCCGCCTCGGGAAACGCTCCCCGACCGAGCACGATCTCGGGCGTGTGGAACTTGGCCACCGTGGCGGCACGCCGACGCCCGAATTCGCCGACGCTGGTCACCGGCCGCCCACCTCCTTCTGCTGACTCACGACGCTACCGTCCTCATCCGAGGGCGGCGCCGAGTTCGTTACACCGAGTCAGGATCTCGGCGCCGTCACGAGCGCTGACAACGCCCGCGCAGCACTCCTCGTAGTCGTTCAGGGCACAACCGGTCTGGCCCCAGTAGCGGGACGGCTCGGGAGTCAGCCACGCCACCCGGTGTGATCGTCTCGCCAGTTCGGCGAACAGGTCGACGCGGGGATCGAAGGCATTGCTTCGGGCGTCTCCCACCACCAGGACGCTGGTGCGCCGCGACACCAGGTCGCCGAACACGTCGAGCGTCTCCGTCCAGACTCTCCCGTAGTCGCTGGTCGCTGCCAGGTCGAGTCCGTCGGCGGCGAGCACCTCGGCGAGTGCGTCGTCGGCCGACGCCGACCGGAGGGCCGACGTCACCAGGACCGGTCGATCGACGAAGGCGATCACCTCGCACCTGTCACCGAATCTGTGCAAGGTCTGCGCCAACCGCAGAATGAAGCCCGCGACGGGACGCACAGACAGCGACACGTCGACCATCACCAACAGGCGGACCGGGCCCGCCACCACACGTCGACGCCAGAGTTCCACTGGCACTCCGTCGGTGGTGACCGCGGACCGCATGGTTGCACGCATGTCGAGCCGACCGCGGTCCGTGAGGCGTGGAACACGTCGCGGCGCACCACGCATGCGCTGTACCAGCCGATGACAGGCGCGGTCGATGTCGGCCTGGTCCCGATGGACCCGCGCCGTCTGATCTGCCGCCGCTCCGACGCGTGCATCACTCGTCGCTTCCAGGCGGTCGGACAAAGCGGCGACGAATCTCGACAAGGCCTCCTGCAGCGACTCGCGTTGTCGCTGATTGAGCACCGCGTCGTCGACGCCCTCGGCCTGGTACGCCGCTCTGCCGTCGCTTGCACCGAGCGCACGGAGCAGACCGGCCGCATCTGCCAGCGACAGTGATCCGCTCTCCACTCTGGCGCCGGTCCCGACGAGCTCACCGGCGTCGGCGGCGGAGGCGTGATCCACGTCGATCGTGTACGTCGCGCCGCTGCCCACCGTCGACGACTCGGTGGCTACTTGAAGCTCCTCGGTGCCGGACGACACGGAGAAGTCGTCGTCCTCGCGATGTGAGCTCTCGCCGGTCCGCTCCCGGGCGTCCGGATCGTCGATCATCAGCGCACCGATCTCCTCGGTGTGCTCGTCGGCGCCGATCATGCGCCCGGCGCCGACGAAGTCCTCGTCCCAGTCAACGTCATCGGGGAGATCGTTCGCGACGCTCCTCATCACCGCCCGGTTCGTGTCCGACCCCAGGGGCTCGCCGAGATCGAAGTAGACGTCGAAGGCGATCTCGAACAACGGCCGCTCGTGCGCATACTTCACGCTCACCGAGCGCAACGCACAGCGGAGGCGCTCGAGATCCGAGGCGCCGACGAATGCCATCACTCGCCGGACCTCGATCACCTCCGCGGGCGACGCGGGGATCCCGACATGGCGCAGCACCCTTCCGAAGGCGACCGCCAACTCGTCGAGGACACCCGGTGTCAGCGCTGCGGTCATCCCCGGGCTCCGACCCCCACGCGGGACCGACTCGCGCCGAAAGCCGCCTCTGTCGACGTGCCCACCGCCCGGCTCGACGTGCGCGCGGTCGCCGACAGGCTGCGTCGGACCTGGTCCAGGTCGGTGCCGAACTTGACAAGCAAGGACATCAGCGCGCCGTCAGCGCTCGTGTCGGCCTCACCGTCGGCACCGGCCAACAGGGCCGACGCCCGTGCCGCGTCGATCACTTCCGCGATCGAGGGGCTCTTGCGCAGCGGCAGTTCACGGAGACGTCGCGCGAGGTCGACGACGTCGCTGACGATCTCAGCAGGTACCTCCGGCGCTCGCACCGCGACGATCTGCTGTTCGCGTTCCGCCGTCGGGTACTCCACTTGGAAGTGCAGACACCGCCGTTTGAGGGCAGGCGACAACTCGCGGGTGTCGTTGGACGTCAGGATCACCCACGGTTCCGATCGCGAGGTGAACGTTCCGAGTTCGGGCACCGTCACCTGACGTTCGGCGAGCACCTCCAGCATCACCGCTTCGACCGCCTCGTCCGTCCTGTCGATCTCGTCGACGAGCAGGACAGTCGGCGACGGTGACAGGATCGCAGCCAACAGCGGCCGCGGCACCAGGAACTCCTCGGTGTAGACACCGACGTCGGTCCGGGCCAGCGCGGCGGACGCAGCCGCCAGCGTCTTGTGCGTCGACAGTTCGGCGCTGATGCGGTCGCGGAGCATCTGCACGTGCAGGAGTTGGCGGGCGTAGTCCCACTCGTACAGGGATCGAGAGTCGTCGAGCCCCTCGTAACACTGCAGCCGAATCAGCTCCCGACCGGATGCTGCGGCGAGGGCCTTGGCGAGTTCGGTCTTGCCCACCCCGGCGGGCCCCTCCAGGAGGAGGGGCCGACCGAGGAGGGTCGCCAAGTGCAACACCACCGCGAGGTCGGGTTGGATCAGGTATCCCTGCCCGGCAAGCGCATCGGTAAGGTCGTCGGCGGTCTCGAAACCGTCGACGGGACCGGCGTCCACGTTGATCATCGGGTCAGTAGCTTCCGGTCATGGCGTGACGGATCATCGGCAGCTGCGACTCGACCGTGCACTCGCGCGGGTTTGCCGGCGTGCACCAGTCGCCCATCATGTGCTCCGAGATCGTGCGGACCATCTCGTCCGACGTGTCGATCTCGGTTCCGCGGCCTTCGTACAGACCGGTGTTCATACGGTTCTTCTGGTAGCTCTCCGGTCGGACCGACCCGAAGTTGTCGGGGATGCCGAGGTCTTTCGACAGCCGGATCGCGGCGTCGACAGCCGAGTCGGCCGCCTGGACCGTGGTCATGTTCCTGGTGTCGACACCCAGGAGGGGTGCCATCTCGGCGAAGCGCTCGTATCGAGCCGGCAGGTTGTACTCCCACACGCGAGGCAGCGCGATCGCGTTGTTCAGGCCGTGATGCAGGTCGAAGTATGCACTGACGGCGTGGGACATCGAGTGGATCTGACCGAGACCACCGGAGTTGAACGCCTGCGCGGCAATGTACTGGGCGTGCATCATCCCGGTTCGCGCCTCGAGATTGTGCGGATCGTAGACAGCGGTCGGGAGGTGCTTCGCGATCAGTTCGATCGAGTACTTGGCGTTGCCGAGAGAGGGAGCGAAGTCCAGGCGCGACACCCACGGCTCGCTCGCATGTGCAAGCACGTCGAAGCCGCAGTAGGCGGTGAACTCCTGCGGGCACGAGTAGTAGAGCAGCGGGTCGTCCATCGCCAGGTCGACGAGGCAGGTGTCGTCGAAGGCCACCCACTTGTGCGGCTTCTCCATATCCGACGTGTCCGTGATGACGTACGCCCAGGACGTCTCCGAACCGGTGCCGGCCGTCGTCGAGACGGCGATGTGCTTCGGATTCTCCTTGTTCGTGGCCTTGGAGAAGCCCTCGAACTCGTTGATGTTTCGCCCGTCGTGAGCGATCACCATGCGCGCGCCTTTCGCCGCATCGTGGCTGGATCCACCTCCGACGGAGATGATGCCGTCGCACTTCTCCGACTGGTACCGCGCTGCCGCGTCCATCGCGTTGGTGTCCTTGGGGTTCGACTGCACTTCGTCGAACAGGACGACGTCGACGCCCTGGTACTCGATCTTGCCGGTCAGCTCTTCGATGATTCCCGAGCCGCGCAGTCCCGTGGTCATCAGGAGTACACGGGTCATACCGAGTTCCTTCGCCTCGACGCCGAGCATGTCGTGGGCGCCGACCCCCAACTTCGCCTTGGGGAAGGGGTGGAACTCCTTGATCGGGAAATCCCAGATCTGATTCAGTTCGATTGCCATGCGGCTCAACTCCTGTGA
Source organism: Gordonia sp. PDNC005 (assembly GCF_016919385.1). Classification (NCBI taxonomy): domain Bacteria; kingdom Bacillati; phylum Actinomycetota; class Actinomycetes; order Mycobacteriales; family Gordoniaceae; genus Gordonia; species Gordonia sp. PDNC005. The sequence continues at coordinate 1,091,479 of NZ_CP070351.1, read as the reverse complement.
CTGTGGACTGTTTGTCCCTCACAGCGTGTGCCCCAGGTCACTGGGCCGTCCAGCGCTCCTGACCTGCAGCGCGGCGACTCGGTCCAAGCGATCAGGACCGGTCCTGTCCGATCGGACAGGTGCCCGAGACCCCTTCGTACCGGATGCGCTGAGTCAGCCTCTGACGCGCTCGATGGTCCCTCCGAGTGTCCTCAGCTGATTCTCGAAGTCGGGGTAGCCGCGATCGATGTGCTCGATGTCGTGCACCTCGGTGACGCCGTCGGCGACGAGACCAGCGAGCACCAGGCCGACTCCTGCACGGATGTCGGATGACCACACCGGCGCGCTGGACAGTGCGTCCACACCGCGAATCACCGCGTGGTGGCCGTCGGTACGGGCGTCGGCGCCGAGACGGACGAGTTCCTCGACGAAGCGGAAGCGCGCTTCGAAGACGTTCTCAGTCACCACGGACAGTCCGTCGGAGATCGTCGCGAGTCCGATCGCCATCGGCTGGAGGTCGGTCGGATAACCGGGGAACGGCAGTGTCGCGGTGTTCACTGCAACCGGGCGCTTCTCCTGGACGACACGGAAGCCGTCGTCGAAACGATCCACCCGCGCGCCCGCGTCCTCGAACTTCTTGAGTACGAGTCGAAGGTGTTCGGGATCGATCCCACGAACGGTGATGTCGCCGCGCGTCATGGCCGCCGCCGTCCCCCACGTGCCCGCGACGATGCGGTCGCCCACCACATGGTGCGTCGTCGGGTGCAGAGCCTGCACTCCGGTGACCGTGAGAGTCGGGGTGCCCGCACCATCGATCACGGCGCCCATCTGCTGGAGCATCTCGCACAGGTCGACGATCTCCGGCTCGCGGGCCGCGTTCTCGATGGTCGTCACGCCGTCGGCGAGGACCGCCGCCATGAGGATGTTCTCCGTCGCACCGACCGACGGGAAGCCGAGCGCGACCTCGGCTCCGTGGAGACTGTCGGCTTCGGCGACAACACAACCGTGCTCGATGGAGCTCCGTGCGCCGAGCGCTCGAAGGCCTGCCTGATGCATGTCGAGTGGCCGCGAGCCGATGGCATCACCACCGGGCAGAGCGACGACAGCCCTCTTGCAACGCGCCATCAGCGGACCGAGGACACACACCGACGCACGGAACTGCTTCACCGCGTCGAAGTCGGCGTGGTACTCGGGCTCCGCCGGTGAATCGATGACTACGGTGTCGCCGGTGATCTCCACGGTGGCGCCGAGCCCGCGGAGCACGTCGGCCATCAACGGCACGTCGGCGATCTCGGGAGCGTTTGTCAGCACCGTGCGCCCCTCCGCCAGAAGGGCAGCCGCCATCAGCTTCAACACGCTGTTCTTAGCGCCGCCGACGACTACTTCACCTACGAGACGTGCCCCACCGGTCACTAGATAGCGATCACTCACCGGCACAGTCTATCGGCAGCCGCGTAAGTTCCCTGTCATGGCAGTTCATCTCACACGCATCTACACACGCACCGGCGACGACGGAACCACCGGCCTGTCGGACTTCTCCCGGGTCGCCAAGACCGACCTGCGAGTGATCGCCTACGCCGACTGCGACGAGGCCAACGCAGCCATCGGCCTGGCGCTCACCGTCGCAGGCGACGTACCCGATGACATCAAATCCGTCCTCAGAACGGTCCAGAACGATCTCTTCGACGCCGGTGCCGATCTCTCGACTCCGGTCGTCGCAGAGCCGAAGTATCCGCCCCTGCGCATTGAGGCGTCGTATGTCGACGCGCTGGAGACGTGGTGCGATGCCTTCGGCGAGGAGCTCGAGCCGCTCGACTCGTTCATCCTTCCCGGCGGCACGCCCCTGTCGGCGCACCTTCATCAGGCTCGGGTGACTGTGCGGCGAGCGGAGCGCTCGGCGTGGTCCGCCATTGACGGCCACCCGGACGACACGTCGGTTCTCCCCGCCAAGTACCTCAACCGGCTGTCGGACCTTCTGTTCATTCTCGGACGGGTCGCCAACGTCCGCGCCGGAGTCGGCGACGTCAAGTGGGTTCCCGGAGGAGATCGCCTGCGGTAGTCGATCAGGCGGCGGGGCGACGGCGAGCTCGCTTGGGAGATCGCGCTTCGATCCAGGATTGGAACGCCATCACCAATTCTGGCGCCATCGCGATCTCGTAGCGACCGCCCTGGCCGCGGCGTCCCACTGCGAGTTCGACGACCACCACGTCGTCGTCCATGATCTCGAGTTCGGTGCCGGACGGGCTGCGACGCCCAACGACGTCGATGCGTCGACGAGACAGACTCAGCGTCGGTCCGGGCCTCAACGAAGACAGCCGGTAGTACACGAGCGCATCGTCTGTGTAGTGGATGGCGCCGTGACGCCATCCTGAATCGGCGGCTGCCGGCAGTTCGCGCAGCAGCATCGGCGTTCCCGCCGACCGCATCAGGCGGAGCCGGTACACGACCAGACTCATGCCGGCGACTCCGCCGAGCACGACCAGACAGAGAATCCACAACCACGGTGGCATGTACGCCTCCTTCTCTCGCCTCGTCGTCATCGAAGGTACGCGAAGAGCCGCCCTGCAGTGCAGGACGGCTCTTCGTCAGTGGATCACATCATCTTTTCTGACCGGTGTCAGCTCACGGCTTCCACGGCGCGAATACGAGACTTCGCGGTGAGGAAGGCTTCGCTGCCCTCGGTCGCCGACTCCAATACGGCACGCTCTGCGGCCACATCGATGTCAGTGGAGAACTGCGCGGACTCTGCGAGCACGGTCACCGTGGTGGCCGAGACCGACAGGAACCCACCCTGAACGGCCAGTGCCTTGCGAGCACCGTCCGCCTCCGTGAGGACCACGGCGCCGCCTGCGGCGAGCTCGCCGAGCATCGGCTCGTGGTTGGCCAGGATGCCGATCTGACCGACGGTGGTCTGTGCGCTGACGAACGTCGCCTCTCCGGAGTAGAGAGCGGCGTCCGGTGCGACCACGTCGAGACGGAAAGTCTTGTCAGACATCGCGGTCGACTACTTTCCGGCGATCTTCTCAGCGGCAGCGAGGACGTCGTCGAGTCCGCCACAGCTGTTGAACGCCTGCTCCGGCAGGTGATCGAACTCGCCCTTGCACAGGCGGTCGAACGCATCGATGGTCTCGGCGAGCGGGACGACCGAGCCGACCTGGCCGGTGAACTTCTCGGCGACCAGGAAGTTCTGGCCGAGGAACTTCTGGATACGACGCGCGCGGGCGACCGTGACCTTGTCCTCTTCCGAGAGCTCGTCCATACCGAGGATCGCGATGATGTCCTGCAGTTCCTTGTACTTCTGCAGGATGCGCTTGACCTCGTTGGCGACGCGGAAGTGCTCGTCACCGACGATCGAAGCCTCGAGGATGCGCGAGGTCGAGGTCAGCGGATCCACGGCCGGGTAGATGCCCAGCTGTGAGATCGGGCGCGAGAGCTCGGTCGTCGCATCGAGGTGCGCGAACGTGGTCGCCGGAGCCGGGTCGGTGTAATCGTCGGCGGGAACGTAGATCGCCTGCAGCGAGGTGATCGAGCGACCCTTGGTCGACGTGATGCGCTCCTGCAGCTCACCCATCTCGTCGGCCAGCGTCGGCTGGTAACCGACGGCCGAAGGCATACGACCGAGAAGGGTCGAGACCTCGGAACCGGCCTGGGTGAAACGGAAGATGTTGTCGATGAACAGCAGAACGTCCTGCTGCTGCACGTCGCGGAAGTACTCGGCCATGGTCAGAGCCGAGAGAGCGACGCGCATACGCGTCCCTGGGGGCTCATCCATCTGGCCGAAGACGAGGGCGGTGTCCTGAAGGACGCCCATCTCTTCCATTTCCAGGTGGAGGTCGGTGCCCTCACGGGTACGCTCGCCGACGCCCGCGAACACCGAGGTGCCGGAGAACTCGCGAGCGATACGGGTGATCATCTCCTGGATCAGAACGGTCTTGCCGACACCGGCGCCACCGAACAGGCCGATCTTGCCGCCCTTGACGTACGGGGTCAGGAGGTCGATGACCTTGATGCCGGTCTCGAGGATCTCCGTCTTTCCCTCGAGCTGGTCGAAGGCCGGGGGCTTGCGGTGGATGCCCCACTGCTCGCCGTCGCGACCGGTGCCCGGCGCGTCCAGGCAGTCGCCCAGTGCGTTGAAGACGTGACCCTTGACGACGTCGCCGACGGGAACCGAGATCGGCTTGCCGGTGTCGACGACGGAAGCGCCGCGAACCAGGCCGTCGGTCGGCTGCATCGAGACGGTGCGCACCATGTTGTCACCGAGATGCTGTGCGACCTCGAGGGTCAGCGTCTTGGCGACAGCGGCGAGGGTGACCTCGGCGTGCAGGGCGTTGAACAGTTTGGGGATGGCGCCGCGCGGGAACTCGACGTCGACGACGGGGCCGATCACCCGGGCGACACGACCCGCGGTGGCCGTAGCGGCACCCGCGTTCGAGTCGGTGACTGCTGCAGTCATTGTTGTTTCACTTTCCTCGGTTGTCTTGTCGCGATCAGTTCGCCAGCGCCTCGACGCCGCCGACGATTTCGCTGATTTCCTGGGTGATCTGTGCCTGACGTGCCGCGTTGGCCTGCCTGGACAGGCTCTTCTCGAGCTCGTTCGCGTTGTCGGTGGCCGCCTTCATAGCAGTACGACGTGCGGCGTTCTCCGATGCAGCGGCATCGAGCAGGGCCGCGAAGATGCGCGACGCGACGTACTTGGGAAGCAGCGCGTCGAGCAGTTCCTTGGCCTCCGGCTCGAACTCGACCTCGGCCGAGACGTGTGCGTTGCCGTTGTCGACGAGCAGGTCGTCGCCCATCTGCAGCTGCTCGGTCTCGAACTCGATGTCGATCGGCGCCATGCGGCGGACGATCGGCTTCTGCGTCAGCATCGACACGAAGCGCGTGTAGACCACGTGCAGCTCGTCGAAGCCCTCGATCTCGCCGCCCTGTGGCAGCGCGACCGACTCGTCCGACCCGGCGAGGAACGCGTCCACCAGGTGGTGAACCGCTGCCGCGCTGTCGGCGAATGCGGGCTGCTGTGAGAAGCCCGACCAGCTCGCTGCGATCGGACGATCGCGGAACGTGTAGTACCCGATGCCCTTGCGGCCCATCACATACACGACCGGCGTCTTGCCCTCACTGCGGAGCAGCGACAGAAGCTCTTCGGTCTCCTTGAGCACGTTCGAGTTGTAGCCGCCGCACTGGCCGCTGTCACTGGTCACGACCAGCACAGCTGCCCGCTTGGGCGTCTCGCGAGCAGTCAACAGCGGGCTGTCCAGCGACGAACTCGCGCTGGCCAGCGTCGTGACGACCCGCGTGATCTCCTCGGAGTAGGGACGCGCGGCAGCCACGCGAGCCTGTGCCTTGGTGATACGCGAGGTCGCGATCAGCTCCTGCGCCTTCGTGATCTTCTTGGTCGACTGAATCGACCTGATCCGCGAGCGCAGCTCCCGAATAGTGGCCATCTTACTTCTGCTTCTTCGTCACTCGGATCGTCTCGGACTCGACGTCCTCGGCAGCCAGAGCATCGGCCTCGACCTCGACGACACGGCTGCCGTCGGTGGCGATGAAGCCTGCCTTGAAGTTGTCCGTCGCGGTCGCGAGAGCAGCCTTGTCGTCGCCCGAGAGCTTCTTGCCGCCCTCGATGTTCGAGTAGACCCCTGCGGCCGTGTGGTGCAAGTCGGCCAGGAGCTCCGACTCGAAGCGGCGGATGTCGGCGACGGGCACCGAGTCCATGAAGCCCTCACCACAGAGGTAGAGCGACACGATCTGGTCTTCCACGGACACCGGGCTGTACTGGTCCTGCTTCAGCAGCTCCACCCAGCGGGCGCCACGCTCGAGCTGTGCCTTCGAAGCGGCGTCCAGGTCCGAGGCGAAGGCCGAGAAGGCTTCCAGCTCACGGAACTGTGCGAGCTCCAGACGCAGCGAACCCGAGACGTCCTTGAGACCCTTGGTCTGGGCGGCGCCACCGACACGAGACACCGAGATGCCGACGTTGATGGCGGGTCGAACACCCTTGTTGAACAGGTCCGACTCCAGGAAGACCTGTCCGTCGGTGATCGAGATGACGTTGGTCGGGATGAACGCCGAGACGTCGTTGGCCTTGGTCTCGATGATCGGCAGCGCGGTCATCGAACCGCCGCCGAGTGCGTCGGACAGCTTGGCCGAGCGCTCCAGCAGACGCGAGTGCAAGTAGAAGACGTCACCCGGGTACGCCTCGCGGCCCGGCGGGCGACGCAGCAGCAGCGAGATGGCGCGGTAGGCCTCAGCCTGCTTCGACAGGTCGTCGAACACGATGAGGACATGCTTGCCCTGGTACATCCAGTGCTGGCCGAGTGCCGAACCGGTGTACGGTGCGAGCCACTTGAAGCCGGCGGAGTCGGAGGCGGGAGCTGCGACGATGGTGGTGTACTCCATCGCGCCGGCCTCTTCGAGGGCGGTCTTGACGCCCGCGATGGTCGAGCCCTTCTGGCCGATCGCGACGTAGATGCAGCGAACCTGCTTCTCCGGGTCGCCGGTCGCCCAGTTGTCCTTCTGGTTCAGGATCGCGTCGATGCAGACCGCGGTCTTGCCGGTCTTACGGTCGCCGATGATCAGCTGACGCTGACCGCGGCCGATCGCGGTCATCGCGTCGATGGCCTTGATACCGGTGGCCAGGGACTCCTCGACCGGCTGACGCTCGAGGACGGAGGCTGCCTGGAGCTCGAGGACGCGGTCGCCCTCGGACTCGATGGCGCCGAGGCCGTCGATCGGGCTGCCCAGCGGGTCGATGACGCGGCCGAGGAACTTGTCGCCGACGGGAACCGACAGCACGTTGCCGGTGCGCTTGACTTCCTGGCCTTCTTCGATGTTCTGCGAGTCGCCGAGGATGACGGCGCCGACCTCGTCGAGATCGAGGTTCAGAGCCACACCGCGGATGCCGCCCTCGAACTCGAGGAGCTCGTTGGCCATGGCACCGGGCAGGCCTGCGACGTGAGCGATGCCGTCACCGGTGTCGGTGACAGTGCCCACCTCTTCGCGAGTGGCCTGGCTGCCCACTTCCTGGGTGTAACTTGCGATCGCGCTCCGAATTTCATCGGAGGAGATGGTCAACTCCGCCATTTTCCTGCTTCTCCTGGCTGTCTAAGTGATCTGGGAATCGTATGGGTTAGCGCAAGCCGCTGCGCAGCGTTGCGATCTTGCCGGACAGGCTGCCATCGATGCGCTCGTCGCCCACACGGACGACGACCCCACCGAGGAGTTCCGGATCGATGTCGACGTGCAGGGTGACCGGCGCGTCGTAGATGGCGGCGAGCTTCGCCGACAGCGTGGTGCGCTGATCTGCGGAGAGCTCCCCTGCACTGGTCACATAAGCGACCTTGCGGCCGTTGCTTGCGGCGGCGAGCTGCGAGAGCTCGTCGATCGCGTCGCCCGGCTGGACATCGGTACGACTGACGCCGTAGACGGCCAGCTTCTCGGTGACCGTGTCGACCTTGCCGTTGATCAGCTTGCGAAGCAGTCCGAAGCGATCGGCGGTGCTGCGAGTGCGATCGGACAGAGCCTGTTCGAGGGCGTTGTCGCCCTTCACGATCCGTGCGAGGCGGAAGAGTTCCTCCTCGACGGTGTCGATGCGACCGGTCTCCTTGGCAGCGAACAGCAGAGCCTCGATACCGAGGGACTGGAGTGCGCGGTGCAGGTCGGCGTCGCTCGACCAATTTCGGGCGGCCGCCGACGAGACGACAGCGCGCGTGGTATCGGACACCTTGCCGGTCAGCACGGTGTCGGCGATCTTCGCACGCTCATCCGCAGCGGTGGCCGAGTCGGCCAGCGCGGTGCGCAGCGAGCGATTGTCGTTGACGGTCTCGGCGACCGACAGCAGTTCGTCGCCGACGGTCACCGAGTCGGTGGCCGGTGCGGACGAACCGCGCAATGCGGTCTCCAGCTCGACGCGAGCCCCTTCGAGGGCTTCACGGCTAGACGCTGCGTACATCTATCTGCATTCCTTCTTCTCCGCTGGGCGGGTCAGTGGGCGCGAGGGGCATGTCCATGCCCGCTCGCCGTCCCACGTTCCTCACCGTCGCTGCCTGGATTACTTGGCGCTTGCCGCGTCGTCGAGCTCGGCGAGGAACCGGTCAACAGTTCCGGCCTGCTTGACGTCGTCCTGCAGCGAAGCTCCGACGAGCTTCTCGGCCAGGTCGACCGACATCTTTCCGAGGTCACCGCGCAGTTCGGAGACGACCTGCTGACGCTGCGCGTCGAGCTGGGTGTGTCCGTTGGCGATGATCCGGTCACTCTCGGCAGTCGCCTGAGCCTTCAGATCCGCGATGATCTGGGTGCCCTGGTTGCGGGCTTCTTCGCGGATTCCGGCTGCCTCTTCACGAGCGCCTGCGAGCTGCTCGCGGTACGCCTTCAGCGACGCGGCGGCTTCGGCCTGTGCAGCCTCAGCGCGCTCGATGCCGCCTTCGATCGTGTCGCGACGCTCGTCCAGCACCTGGCGGTACTTCGGAATGACGAACTTCCAGAAGACGAAGAGGACGACAGCGAAGGCGACCAGCGACCAGGTGATGTCGAACCACAGCGGGAGCAGCGGATTAGGCGCATCCGCCGTCTCACCCTCGTTCGCGAGGATCATGCTGGTGGTGATCATGTGTCAGACCTCTATCCGAAGATGAAGCCAGCGACGATACCGATCAGCGCCAGTGCTTCAGAGAGTGCGATACCGAGGAACATTGTGGTGCGGATCTGGCCGGCGAGCTCGGGCTGGCGTGCGATGCCCTCGATTGCCTTACCGGCGACGATGCCAACACCGATGCCGGGGCCGATGGCTGCGAGGCCGTAACCGATCGCGCCGAAGCCCGCACCGGTGATGGTCGAGTCTGCAGCCAGAGTCTGGGCGATGCTCATCTTGCGATTCCCTTTCTTAATGGCTCCCCGCCCGGTCGGGCGAGTGAGTCAGTTCGTGACGGATTCGAGGCGGTCTCGGACCCGATGATTCAGTTGGTCTTACAGTCGAACGTCAGTGCGAGTCCGCGTGGATTGACTGATCGATGTACACGGCTGTGAGCAGGGCGAAGATGTACGCCTGCAGGGCGATGACCAGAAGCTCAAAGAAGGTGAAGCCGATCGCGGCGATCAGACCGCCGATACCGGCGAGCGTCCAGATGCCGCTCTGGTCGATGATGAAGTACTGGGTCGCGGCGAAGAACAGCGCGAGCATGATGTGGCCGGCGAGCATGTTGGCCATGAGTCGAATCGTCAACGTAAACGGACGCAGGATGAAGGTCGACAGGAATTCGATCGGCACCAGGAGGAAGTGGATCGGCAGCGGGACACCCGGAAGCACGATCGACGACTTGATGAATCCGAAGAACCCGAACTTGGCGATACCGACCCAGCAATAGGTGATGTAGGCGACGAGAGCCATCACCAGCGGCATACCGACACGCGCGTTCGACGAGATGTTCATGAATGGGATGATCGACGTCAGGTTGAGAAAGATCGTCGCGAAGAAGATCGAGGCGATGATCGGGAGGAACTTGCGCCCGTTCTCCTTGCCCAGAATCTCTTCGGCGATGTTCGTCCGGACCCAGTCGAGGAAGCTCTCCGCGACGTTCTGGGCGCCAGTCGGAATGATTTTCGGGCTGCGCATCGCGATGAGGAACCCGAGTGCCACAGCAACGGACACCACTACGCGGATGAGCATGAGGCGATCCATGCCCCACCACTCCGCGTCCTGCGCGGTGTTGCCGCCGAAGAGCATCTCCGGGAAGAAGTCGTTAAGACTCGGTGTGTGGAACTCTCCGGCAATGAGGGTGGCGCTCAGCGTTCTCTCCCGTTCTCGGGCCCACCGACCTCACGGTCTGCGGGGGTCCTACTGTCATTTGGCGATTCGGACATCGCTACACGGCGCACGTCACCTGAATCTGCCTGCGTGCAGCAGATTAGCAAGTCTTGACCTTCGGCGGCGAATCAGGGACGAGCCGTGTAGCGGTTCGTCGTCCTACTATCGAGTGTAGTAGCTGCTCAGGGTAGCCACAGTGAGGGTGGTCACACCTACTGGGCAGTAGTGCCGTTGGAGTCTGTATATGTCTGTCGGGTCGACATCACACCCCACAGCTCAGCGCCGAGAACGGCGATGATCGCGCCGATCAGCGTCGTCGCGAGCGCGCCCTTGTGGTAGAAGTCCATGTCCTTGATGAGAGCGGTCACCACGATCGCCGCCACCACCTTGACCAGATACGACCCCATCAGCGCGCCCATCACAACAGTCGGCGGTGCCGTGCGGGTCAGTAGGATCGTGATGACGGTGATCAGAATGAACGTTCCGCCGATCCCCGCGCCGATCAGCACGCCCCACAGTCCAGGTGTGCCCTTCCATGGCCAGAAGAGCAGAAGGCCGGCTACCAGCAGCACGCCGAGTCCGGTGACGCCGTACTTCAAACCGTTCCACAGCGGTGCGGCCGGATCGTCCCATTCGTGCTTCACAGCTTGTTCGTCCGGTGCGGAGTCGTCGGTAGGCGGGTTCTCATCATTCACAGACACGCCCACCAGGCTATCGAGGCATACAGCTATCTAGCGAACCGGCGGTGTAGACGCGGTGCGAAGGTCGCAATCAGCGCAAGCACCACTCCGACGACGAACACGGGGCCGACCACGGCGGGCGAGACGAGTGTGGACGCCGCGACGGCGAACGCCAGCAGACCGACCCACAGGTAGATGACCAGTGCGACTCGGCGCTGAGTGTGGCCGATCTCCAGAAGACGGTGATGCAAATGCATCTTGTCCGGCGTGTAGAAACCGACACCCGAACGCGTGCGCCGGATGACTGCCATGACCATGTCGAGCAGCGGGATGAACATCACTGCCGCGATCAAGATCAGCGGGGAGAGCAGCGTGAACATGTCGGCGGGTCCGTACGCGCTGCGGGCGACGCGACCCGAGGCGCTGGTCGACGCAGCCCCGAGCATCAGGCCGATCAGCATGGCGCCCGAGTCGCCCATGAAGATACGTGCGGGCGAGAAGTTGTGCGGCAGGAAGCCGAGGCACGCTCCGGCGAGCGCGGTCGTGATGAGGGCCGGCGGGTAGTAGCTCACATCTCCGCCCTGGTCGTGCAGCAGTCCGAGCGAGAAGAGGCAGATCGCGGCGGCCGCGATCAGGCCGAGTCCGGCTGCCAGACCGTCGAGCCCGTCGATGAAGTTCATCGCGTTGATCGTCGTGACAGTAATCGCGACCGTCAACAGCCCGGCCTGCAGGGGGTCGAGGACCACCGTGCCGATGTCGCCGAACGGCACGTACAGGAGATACCAGCTGACACCCATGATGACCAGGACACCGGCAGCGGTCAGCTGACCGACGAACTTGGTGAGGGCGTCGAGCCCCCACCTGTCGTCGATGACGCCGACCAGCACGATCACCAGTCCTGCCGTGATGACGGCCAGCATGTCGTGGGTGTACGCGAATCCCCTGTTCAGGGCCGGCAACTGGGCGGCGAGACCGATGGCGCAGACAACGCCGAAGTACATGCCGACTCCGCCTAGGCGAGGAGTCGGGATCACGTGCACGTCGCGTTCACGAGGGACGGCGACAGCGCCGGCTTTGACCGCGAACACACGGACGAGAGAGGTCAGAAGGTAGGTGACGCCTGCCGCCGTGAGACCGACGAGCGCGAGCTCGCGTAACGGAACACCCGCTCCCCCGGTCCCGGCGTCGAGGGCCAGCAGGTTCATTCGGACGCTCCGAGGCGGGCGACCGAGGCGGCCACGTCGGCGTGCACGGCGGCGTCGTCGGACGTCATCGCGATCATCATGAGATCTGCGATCGCGGGAGCATCGGCCGGCGTGATCCCACCGGCGGTGACGGCGGCTGTTCCATAACGGATCGCCGAGCCCTCGGAGACCGCTGCACGGTCGAAGGGCGTGATCGCCTTGTCGACGACGATGCCCGAGGCAGCCAGGCGTCGCGTCGCTTCACGTCCGGTGACACCGAGCGGAGTCACGTCGACGATTCCGATGTGCGTGTCTGTTCCGCCGCTGACCACCTGCAGTCCGCGAGCGGTGAAGTCATCCGCGAGGGCGGATGCCAGAGCGGCGACGTCTCGCGCGTACTGCCTGTACGTCTCGGTGGAGGATTCTCCGAACGCAACCGCTTTGGCCGCGATCGAATGCATCGCGGGCGCGCCCTGCAAGAACGGGTATACCGCCCGAGACAGCGCCTCGGCGTGCTCTCCGCGGGCGAGGAGCAGTCCACCGCGCGGTCCGCGCATCACCTTGTTGGTCGCGACGGAGACGACGTCGGCGTACGGGACGGGAGACTCGATCACTCCGCCTGCCGCCAAGCCCATGACGTGCGCGCCGTCCACCCAGAGCACACAACCGGCCTCGTCGGCGATGGTCCGCATCGCTGCGTAGTCCCAGGTCCGCGAGTAGGCGGTACCGCCGGCGAGCAGGATGCGTGGCCGGTGGATGAGCGCCATGTCGCGGATGCGGTCGTAGTCGACCTGTTCCGTGTCGTGCCGGACCTCGTAGTTCACCACGCTGAACCAACGGCCGGACAGATTCGCCCGCGATCCGTGCGACTGGTGTCCGCCGTGGCGGAGGCTCAGGGACATGACCTGATCGCCCGGCTGTGCGAACGCCGCGTAGACGGCGAAGTTGGCCAGCGCCCACGACAGCGGCTGAACGTTCACGTAGTCCGCGCCGAACAGCGTGTGCGCGCGGTCGACGGCGAGTCGTTCCACGTCGTCGACGACGTCGGAGCCGCCGTGATAGCGGCGGCCGGGGTACCCCTCGGCGTACTTGTCAGCGAGCACCGAACCCATTGCGGCGCGGACCGCGGGTGTCGCGATCGTCTCGGCGGCGAGCATCTGCAGGCTGCCCGCACGGCGTGCGGCCTCGCGGCTGATCAGCTCACTGATCTGTGGGTCGACGGCGTCGAGCGGCCCGGTCACGGACGCGTCCTCAGCTCGTCGGGATCCATGTCGAGGACCTCGCCGATCTCCTCGGCGCTGATCGCGCCTTCCCGGAGAATGCGCGGGGTGACTCCGCTCAGGTCGACGATCGTCGACGCGACGGCCTTCGCCGCGGGCCCACCGTCGAGATACACCGACACCAGGTCGCCGAGCATTTCCTGCGCGGCGCCGACGGTGGTGGCGGGCGGCTGACCGGAGACGTTGGCGCTCGAGACCGCCATCGGGCCGACTTCTCGGAGCAGTTCGATCGCCACTGGATGCAACGGCATGCGGATCATCACAGTCGCATCGGTGTCTCCGAGATCCCATGCGAGCGACGGTGCCTGTTCCACGACAAGGCTGAGACCACCCGGCCAGAACGACTGGACGAGCTCCCTGGCCTGCGGCGACACCGAACGGACCAGTCCGTCGACGGTCTGCCAGGAGCCGACGAGAACCGGCACCGGCATGTCCCGGCCGCGGTTCTTGGCGGCGAGCAGAGACGAGACCGCTTCACTGTCGAATGCGTCGCAGCCGATGCCGTACAGGGTGTCGGTCGGCAGCACCACGAGGCGGCCGCCGCGGGCTGCTCCGACCGCGGCGCTCAAGCCTGCGGAACGCTCGGACGGGTCACTGCAATCGAAGACGACACTCACTGTTCCATCCTTGCACGTGTCACCGACCCGACGCGCCACCACATCGTCATCACTCGTTTGGCAACGCCATGCCGGGCCGACCTGGTCCTACGTCAAGCGAATTTCACCACGGCTACTCGGTTGAATTCTCCTACATCCAGCGACTCTCCGACTGGAGATCCATCATGCTCAATCCAAGCATGGCCATAGAATGGTGACGGACTAAATCCCGTGACCCATGCAAAATTTACTCCACGGAACGTGGCCGCGATGGCAATAGATAGCGAACGAGTCAGACAACCTTGAACTGCGGCGCAACGTGGGTCAAGAACACACAAGTTCTCACGGCAGTCAGCGAGCCAGCGAAATTCCTCCGCGCTCGATAAGCCCATTGGATTGACCCGGTGAACGGTCCGCAGTACAGACAGAAACGCCTTCTGCACGCGAAACGATCGCCTAGAAACCAAATCCGCAACCGCTACAATGAATCTAGTATACATTTCACCTCTCGAAATCGGCCGCTATGCCCTCGCCAGGCGAACTCAACGCCAAATCCAATTCCGCTTCTGCGCAATTCCCGCGGCCAAAATCAACTTCAGAAAGCTACTTGAATCGCTTATCGCGGTAGAGTACTCTACGCCATACTCCGCTTCGAGCACGTCAGCAAGATCTTCGACTCGGCACCAATCTGACATCCTCCGTGCTAGACAGATTCCAGCCTTATTTGTGCCAAAGTACTTCGAGCTCGAAGGCGAAAATAAAATGACTGAATCGCCCTCCCCATTCCACTCTTGAACATCGTTCCTAAGTCGATACTTCGTAACCATTATGCAAGTCCATCTCCGTCGAAAACCCAACCGTCATCAATATTTCTCAGCCACTTCTCGGTATTGTAGGCGGCGAGTATATCGTCTATTTGACGGATTGTGACGAAATCATTATCTATGATCTCACAAACCTTATCAACGTCGATAATTCCCATCTGCCCTAGGATGCTCGCCCGGAACTCCGTTCGAAGTCGTTCGCGATTCCTCTGAAAATCCGTGAACACATCCTGATTGAAATCGGGCTTAGACCGCCGAAGTCGGATTGACTCAGGAAGAATTCCCTCCATTGCATCAACCAGTAAGGGCTTCGAAGTGTCAGATCCAAGAAAGGCGATGGACGGAAGGCCGGCAACCAGTTCCACCAACCCGGAGTCGAGAAACGGCGCGTTGAATCTAAAGCCCTCGGACCCGAATGTGGCATTCAAAGACCGAACGAGATCAGCCTGCGTCAAGAGACATGCTTTCATCACGTGGACATTTGCACGCACATCGAGAGGTGCAGTTGTTCTCGCCGCAAGATCAATCTCTTCGAAGACCTTGGTTGTCGCTTCTGCCGATAACACGCTATTGACCCGCAATCCCGGACACCAACCGAGGATGCTAGAAATCCGAATGTCCGCATCGACCCCGTTGCGCAAGTCGGAAACGGCCGCTCGCAATGAATCACTGTACGAGACTTCGGAAGACAGGAACTTCCGGAGTTCCCTCTTCGACGCACGCGCAGCTATTCGATACCGCTCCAACGCACGTTTGGCTTCAGGAACTCGAGACGATCTAGCAATCTCCGCAACAGCGGAGAAATGTCCGGAGAACAGGTCATCACTTCCAAGACCGATAAAATGGTCTGAGTATCCTGAGGCACGCGCATACATAGAATATCTCGTCGCCCGCCCTCCGAACCCGATCCAGGTCGGAATAGCCTCGTCCAGACCTGCCGGGTTGCCCCCAAAGACTGCGTCGAACGCATCTCGGTCCGTCCTTGTATCACCCAACTGGTCGATCGGTCTGCCAAGATCATTGGCCGCAATACGCGCATACTCATAGTCATCGTTTCGCGGATCTGGGCACACATCGTGTGCGAGCGAAAGTTCGATTCCTTGCCTGTCGAGGAGATACGCTATTGAGGTCGAATCAAGCCCACCGGAGAGGTCACACCCCGCGGCCCGCCCTTGCAACGATGGACGCGCAGTAGCAGATTCAAGTGCGGCGCGCAGACGGCTCGTGACGGCTTTGCGGTCATAGTCGTTAGACACAGTCTCCGGCTCAATGAATTCCACACCGACGTCGGGCATCGACGGATCAAAGAGTTGCCCCGGAAAGATTGTGCCTACGCCCGCCCACACGGACTTGTTTCTCATCGAGTATGGCAAGCCGCCACACAGGGAAGCCAGGAGACTTGACCTGTCGACCGTTCGATTAGTCAGACGAGCAAGGCTGGCCTGAGTCAGCGAATAGGCGTATCCACTGCCGCTCTTCGCCCAGTAGAGTTTTTGACTGCAGTTCGCATCAACCATGAGTGAAGACGGCCCTCCAGGTGCACCTCGACCTACTGGAGCACCCACGATCTCCAACGAAGCCAGTTCCTGAATCGCTGGATGGCAGCCGCTCCCCTCACCCAGATCGTCAGATGGATCGATCCCGACCCATATAGTCTCAGCTTTCATTCATCCCCCGCCGTCTTTAAGATGCCCAACAAACCCGGCCAGGATCGTTCGCGGATGGTGTTTCAGTTTCGCATCGCGGGCGGCCCCAGCTTGCAAGAAAGGGCCTGGCCTGGCTAGTCACCCACCGCTACTAGCCAGACCAGATCCAGCGTTACCTACTTAGATGTGCGGGTACCAATTGTTGCCCCACGAATCATGCCAGCTGCCCCACGGGAGGCCATGAGTCAACTCTTCGAAGTTACCGATTTCAACGAGCGTTGGCGACTGGTACATGCTACCCTTTCGATCCATTTTCGAGTCATCGGTCGATGACTCATTCCGACCGTAACATGAAACTTCATCGCTTGTCGTTGCGAGGTCGAGAGGCTAGAACTGAAGAGCAGTTGGAGGAGGTTCTGCGGCAAGCCTTCGACTCAGGTTCACGTGCGGAAAGCCGTCGCAAAACGCTGTCGCCCGGCGAGGTCCGCGTGGGCCTCGATTGACGAGAATCGGCCGTCGGCATGCAGCGCGGCGACAACGGCGTCAGACGTCTCGTCGTCGTGTTCGACGGCGAACGCTCCCCCGCCGACGAGTGTGTCGGCGACGATCGGGATCATCGCCGAAATGACGTCCATCCCCGTGTCCCCGGAGAACACCGCGTCGTACGGGTCGTGTGCGACCTCTGGAGACACCGGCGACGCCGACGGGACGTACGGCGGATTCGAGACGACGACGTCGCACACCCCGAGCGCATTCTTCATCGCCGCAGCGTCGGTGACGTCCGCCTGCACTGCGGTGACTCGACGCTCCAGCCCGGCGCCCGCGATGTTGCGACGCAGGTAGCCGAGCGCTTCCGGCGACCGTTCAACGGCGACAACCTGCGCGTTCGGCGAGTGCACTGCGATACCGAGCGCAAGCGCACCGCTGCCCGAGCAGAGGTCCGCCACCACCGCCGTGCGGCCTGCGACCACGCGTGCGGCCCATTCGACTATCAGTTCGGTCTCTGGGCGCGGGACGAACACTCCCGGCCCCACTGACAGTTCGAGGCCCGCGAAGTGCGCCGTGCCGGTGATGTGCTGCAGCGGTTCGCGTCCCACACGGCGTCGAACCGCCTCGGCGAAGCGGTCCTGCTCCTCTGCGTCCACGTCGTCGATCAGCAGTAATCGCCCCGGCTCGACGGCGAGCACATGGGCGAGAAGCTCGGCAGCGTCGTGCGCCGCCGACTCCACGCCTACCGCCGTCAACTCGGCGGCGGCGCGACGTCTCAGTGCGTCGGCCGACGTCACTGCTGCAGTCGTGCCTGCTTGTCGGCGTCGACGAGGGCGCCGATCAGGCTGTCCATCTCACCGTTCAAGACTGCGTCCAGGTTGTTCGCCTTGTAACCGATCCGGTGATCGGTGATCCGGTTCTCCGGCCAGTTGTAGGTGCGGATCCGCTCGGACCTGTCGACTGTGCGGATCTGTGCTGCGCGGCCCGCCGACGCTTCGGCAGCGGCCTCTTCCTCGGCCAACGCCTGAAGGCGTGCCGCGAGCACCTGCATTGCACGCGCCTTGTTCTGAAGCTGGGAGCGCTCGTTCTGGCAGGTGACCACAACCCCGGTCGGCAGGTGGGTGAGGCGGACCGCGGAGTCGGTGGTGTTGACGCCCTGGCCGCCCTTTCCGGAGCTTCGGTAGACGTCGACACGCAGGTCCGACTCGTCGATCTGCACTTCGGCGACCTCGTCGGGCTCGGGGTAGATCAGCACCCCCGCGGCCGACGTGTGGATGCGGCCCTGCGACTCGGTGACCGGCACACGCTGCACGCGGTGCACACCGCCTTCGAATTTGAGCTTGGACCAGACGCCGTCACGCACAGATTCGCGTGCCTTGATCGACAGGGTCGCATCCTTGTATCCGCCGAGGTCCGACTCGGTGACGCCGAGTACAAGCGCCTTCCAGCCCTGGCGCTCGCAGTACTTGAGGTACATGCGGACGAGATCGGAGGCGAACAGCGCGGACTCCTCGCCTCCCGCACCCGACTTCACTTCGAGGACGACGTCGTCGGAGTCGTGCGGGTCGCGCGGCGCGAGCAGGTCGGTGAGCTGGGCGTCGAGCTCGGCTTCGCTCTCTTCGAGAGCGGGGATCTCCTCGGCGAACGCCGGGTCGTCCGCTGCGAGTTCGCGGGCCGCGGCGAGATCGTCACGGACGGACGCGAGCTTCGTGTAGGTCGCCATCACCGGCGCGAGTTCGGCGAACCGCTTGCCGACGCGGCGGGCGTTGGCGGCGTTGTCGTGGAGTGCCGGATCGGACAGCTGCTGCTCGAGGCCCGCGTGCTCGGCCAGGATGTCGTCGATCGCGGACGGTCCCTGCATGCTCACCTGAGTTCACTTCCCCGTCAAAGAGTGGCCCGCTCGGTGTCGAGCGGCGTGGTGGAAAACGAAACGACGCCCGAGACCAAGACCGGTGAGGATCTCGGAGTCGGGCGTCGGAGGCGAGCTACTTGGTGCGCTTGCCGTAACGCTTCTCGAAGCGAGCGACGCGGCCGCCGGTGTCGAGGATCTTCTGCTTGCCCGTGTAGAACGGGTGGCACTGCGAGCAGACTTCCACGGTGATGTGGCCGCCCTTGGCGGTGCTGCGCGTGGTGAACTCGTTGCCGCAACCGCAGTTGACGGTGGTCACCTCGTAGTCGGGGTGGATTCCCTGCTTCATTACGTCCCTTTCGAAGGTGGTCGCCGGGTCACCGGGCTGCTGCCGCGGTGTGAACCGGAACCGGACTGACCGATCGATTATTCCACAAGATCGTCGGCCGCTGCCAATCCTCCCCGAACCGGGTTCGTTGGGGTGGCCTAACCTGATCATATGAGCGAAGGCAGCACCGAGGGACGCCCCACCCGCGAAGCGAAGCGTCAGCGCTGGTCACGGCGTAATCCGTTCCCGGCCACAGTCGTGGAGAACACTCTGCTCACAGCACCGGAGAGCAGTAAGGAGGTGAGGCACCTGGTGCTGGACATCGCCGGTTCGGGCCTCGACTACCAGCCCGGCGACGCAGTGAACGTCACTCCGGCGAACGAGCCCGCCCTCGTAGCCGCGCTCATCGATCGGCTCGGGGTGCCGGCCGACACGCTGATCACCGACCGCAAGGGCGACCGCACGCTCGCGCAGGCGCTCACTCACGGCTTTGAGATCACGTCCGTCTCGCCGTACCTGCTCGATCACTTGGCGAACGCCCGCGGACGCGAGGACGTCGCCGCACTCCTTGCAGGCGACCGCGCGGAACTCGAAGCCTGGGCACGCGGGCGTGATGTACTCGACCTGCTGAACCTCGACCCCGACTGGTTCCCCACTCCCGAGGCGTTCCTGGCCGAATTGAAGCCACTCACCGCGCGGACCTACTCGATCTCGTCATCGCCGACCGTTCATGAGGGCTCCATCCACCTGACCCCTGCGACGATCCGCCATTTCGCGACAGACGAGTGGGGTGACGGCCGCGACCGGGGCGGCGCCGCATCGACGTACCTGGCCGATCGAGTGGAACCCGGAGACACCGTCGGCATCTACCTGACCCCGAACAAAGCGTTCCGACTTCCGGAGCCCGACACCGACATCATCATGATCGGACCCGGCACCGGCATCGCACCGTTCCGTGCGTTCGTCCACGAACGCGCCAACGACGAGGGCTCAGGCCGCAACTGGCTGTTCCACGGCGCCCGTAAGCGTGATCACGACTTCCTCTACCGCGACGAGATCGTACAGATGCACCACGACGGAAGCCTCGATCGCCTCGACGTCGCCTTCTCCCGCGAGCAGGAGGACAAGGTGTACGTGCAGCACCTCATGGACTCCCACGGCGAGGACATCTACACCTGGCTCCGCGACGGCGCGGTCCTCTATGTGTGCGGCGACGCCGACCGAATGGCCGCCGACGTGGAGAACGCGCTCGCCGCGATCATCGCCGAGCACGGCGAAGTGGACCCCGACGACGCCCGAGCCGAAATCGACCGCCTCCGCTCCGAAGGCCGCTACCTCCGCGACGTGTACTGATCTTTTGTCACGTGGTGCCGCAGAAGTAGCGCCGGGGTGCGGTATGTACCCGCCCTCCGCGTGACTTCTGCGGCATCGGGTGACGGTTGTGGAATTCGTGCGGAACCGCTTGATTGTTCTGTGCGTCCAATGGGTATGAACCTGAATAGTTTTCCCATGGACGAGTACGGCATCGTCTACCGTGACCGTGCCCTGGATGTCGGATGCTCTGCGATGCAGCTTTCGCGAGCTGTGGAGGCGGGTATCCTCGAACGTCTGGATCCCGGTGTTCTGGTCCCCGCGGCGAGGCGGACACCGCTGGCTACACATCTGCTTCGGGCACGTGCCGCCGTACGAGCTCATCCGACTGCGATACTCAGCCACGAGACTGCAGCGGTCGTCCACGGATTGCCTCTGCTCAAACCGGATCGACGCCGCGTGGCCGTGGTCGTCGAGAACCGAGTTCGCGGTCGGCACCTGAGCTCCCATCGCCCGGAGATTCCCGCCGAGCATCGTGTGGTGCTCGACGGTCTCCCAGTCACGTCCCTCGAGCTCACCGCGGTCGACGCGGCATGCACCACATCGGAGGGCTTCGCCGGAGCGCTCACCGCTTTCGATTCAGCACTGCGGATCGGCGCATCGCCGACGGTGATGCGCGGCCTGCTTGAACGCTCACGCCCCGGCGTGGGAATCGCGCGGCGGGCGCTGGAACTCGCCGACCCGGAATCCACCAATCCCGGCGAGTCGTGGAGTCGTGCTCAGATGATCGAGGCGGGTCTCCCTGCTCCTCGCCTTCAGTATCGCTTCTACGACGAGGACGGCCGATTCATCGGCCGCTCAGACTTCGATTGGCGTGGCGTCGTGATCGGCGAGTTCGACGGATACGGCAAGTACGTGGACTACCTCGACGGCGCAGAGACCGCGCTCGACGCGGTACGCCGAGAGAAGCGTCGCCACGCACGTTTGGTCGACGCCGGCATCATCGTGGTTCGTTGGGATTGGGCAGACCTCGAAAGCCGACGCATGATCCCGCGCCTGGTGGCCACGCTCACCGCAGGCGGCGTCCTCTGACACGGGATTCACGACATGGCAGAAAAGTCACGCGGTGGTCTCGTTAGTACCAAAACCACCGCGTGACTTTTGCGGCATTACGTGATTCTGCGCTGAGTGACTAGTCGTCGCCGGCGACGGGAGCGTTCTTGCTGACCTGCATCAGGAACTCGACGTTGCTGCGCGTCTTCTTCAACTGACTCACGAGGAGGTCGATCGCGGCCTGCGAATCGAGGCCCGACAGGAGTCGTCGGAGCTTGTGGACGATCGCGAACTCATCGGGCGAGAGCAGGAGCTCGTCCTTGCGTGTGCTCGACAGGTTGACGTCGACCGCGGGGAACACTCGACGCTCGGAGATCTTGCGATCGAGCTTGAGCTCGGCGTTGCCGGTGCCCTTGAACTCCTCAAAGATCACCGTGTCACCCGTTGAACCGGTCTCGACCAGTGCAGACGCGATGATCGTCAACGATCCGCCGTTCTCGATGTTGCGGGCCGCGCCGAGGAAACGCTTCGGCGGGTACAGAGCCTGGGAATCGACACCGCCGGACAGGATGCGGCCCGAAGCGGGCGACGCGTTGTTGTACGCGCGACCGAGGCGAGTGATCGAGTCGAGGAGCACCACGACGTCCATACCGCCCTCGACGAGACGCTTGGCACGCTCGATCGCGAGTTCGGCGACGCTCGTGTGATCTGACGGCGGGCGGTCGAAGGTCGAGGCGATCACCTCGCCCTTCACCGATCGAGTCATGTCGGTGACCTCTTCCGGACGCTCGTCGACGAGCACCACCATGAGGTGGCATTCCGGGTTGTTGGTCGAGATCGCGTTGGCGATGTCCTGCAGGATCGTCGTCTTACCGGCTTTCGGCGGCGACACGATCAGCGCACGCTGGCCCTTGCCGATCGGCATGATCAGATCGATCACGCGTGTCGACAGGCGTTCCGGAGTCGTCTCCAGGCGCAGACGCTGGTTCGGGTACAGCGGCGTGAGCTTGGAGAAATCGGGACGATTCCGTGCAGCCTCGACGGGCGCGCCGTTGACCGTGTCCAAACGGACGAGCGGATTGAACTTCTGGCGATTGTTGCCCTGACCCGCTTGCTGGCCTTCGCCGTCCTTGGCCACCTTGACCGCGCCGGTGATCGCGTCACCACGACGCAGACCGTTCCGACGGACCAGGTTCATCGACACGTAGACGTCGTTCGACCCGGCGAGATATCCCGAGGTGCGGACGAATGCGTAGTTGTCGAGAACATCGAGGATGCCTGCGACGGGAACAACGGTGTCACCCTCGTTGACCTGCGGCTCCGCGCCGTTGCCGTCGCCCCCGCGGTCACGTCCACGACGACGCTCACGGAACCGACGCCCGCGCCGACGTCCGTTTCCGTCGTCGTCGTCATCGTTGTTGTTGTTCTGGCGATTGCCCTGGTTCTGGCCGCCACCCTGGTTCTGGCCGCCGCGATTCTTCTCGCCCTGGTTCTTGTCGCCCTGGTTCTTGTCGCCCTGGTTCTCGGACTTCTCACCCTGCGACCTGTCGCCCTGCGCGCTGTCACCGGACTGCTTGTCGCCTGCGGGCTTCTCGCCGGACTGGGCCTGATCGCCCTGATTGCGGTCGCGATCGCGGTTTCGATTCCGGTTCCGGTCCCGATCGCGATTGCGTGCGGGACGGTCGCCCGAGACGTTCTCACCCGACTGCTGGTCACCCGACTTCTCACCCGCAGGCTTCTCACCTGCGGACTTCTCGACAGCTGGCTTATGCGCCGCCGGAGCGTCGTTCTTGGGCGAGTCGTTCTTGGGGGCCTCGGCGTTCGGAGCGTCCCGCTTAGGCGCCTCGGCCGTTCGCGCCGCCTTGGGAGCTTCGTTCTTAGTCGAGTCAGTCCTCGGCGCCTCGGCCTTGGGAGCTTCGACCTTCGGGGCCGCATTCTTCGCAGCCTCGGGACGGCCACCCTGCTGATGTGCACGGATGACGTCGATCAGGTCGCCCTTGCGCATGCCGGAGGTCCCTTTGATGCCAAGCTCACCTGCCAACGACTTCAGTTCGGGGAGCAGCATCGCGGACAGCCCGGTACGTGCGCGCTTAGGAGCCTGCAGGTCCGTTTCGGTCACGGATATCCTTTCGTTCCCCGACACCAGAGGCCGGGGCGTCCACTCGGATTCAGAGCGGGAGTATGTCAATGCGCCGAAGAAGGGAAAGCCACTAGATCGTGGACTTTCGTAGCGCAGCGCCTACAGCGTACCACCGGGTAAGGCAAGTAGAGCGGAACCCGACCCTAAGGGAGGATCTCGACACCACCGGCGATGTCCAGCGGAAGCATCTCGAAACCGTACTCGGCGGCAAGTTGGGCCTCGGCATCTCCGAGGTCGATTGTGCCCAAGACCAGCACCGACGGCCCCGCACCCGACACGGTTGCAGCGTGCCCGCGGTCGCGCAGTGCGCTCATCAGACCGCTCGACGCAGGCATCGCAGATGCGCGATAGGTCTGATGCAGACGATCGCTCGTCGCATCCATCAGGCACGTCGGGTCGGTGGTGAGCGCAACAACTGCGAGCGCCACGCGGCTCACGTTGAACACGGCATCCGCCCGCGGAACGGCGTCGGGCAGAAGTCCACGCGTCTCGGCGGTCGACGACTGCGTCTGCGGTACGAAGGATGTCGCCTTGATCGACGGGTGCAGCGGCAGCTTGCGCGCGAAGAACTCGGTGTCGCCATGGGTCCAGGTGACAACACCCGATCCGAGCACCGATGCCGCAGCGTTATCGGGGTGACCCTCGAACTCGCTGGACAACTGGACCAGCTGAGTCTGTGTCAGCGCAGGGCGGCGCGCATCGGCGACGAGCAGGCCCGACGCAGCGGCGAGTCCGCCGACGACAGCTGCCGCGGACGAGCCGAGACCACGGGAGTGCGGGATCGCGTTGACGCAGTGCAGCGCGATACCCGGCGCCGCGACGCCCGCCGCTTCGAGGCCGCGGATCACTGCGCGTGCCACGAGATGGCGTTCGTCGAGGGGGACGTCACCCGCCGACTCCCCTTCCGCGGTCACCACAACACCGGTGCCCGGCTCCGTGACCGTCACGCTGACCTCGTCGTACAGCCCGAGTGCCAGACCCAGGCAGTCGAAGCCGGGGCCGAGATTGGCGCTCGACGCGGGAACCCGCACGCGTGCGGTCACTCCGGGGGTCAGCACCAACTCGGCGTCAGGCGCACCGATCGTCACAGCGGTCACAGCGTTCTCCATGAATGTCAGCTGACGCCGAGGGCACGAGCGACGGCCACCGGATCGACCGGGATGGCGTCGACCTTCGGCATGCCGAGCAGCGCGGTGTCGGGGTCCTTGAGACCGTTGCCGGTCACGGTGCACACGACAGTCGAACCGGGAGTGACCCAGCCCTCTTCGTGCGCGGCGAGCAGCCCGGCAACGCTGGCTGCCGACGCCGGCTCGACGAAAACGCCCTCCCGGCCCGCCACCAGGCGGTAAGCCTCGAGGATCTTCTCGTCGGTGGCGGCGCGGAACTGTCCGTTCGACTCGTCCTTGGCTGCGACGGCCTGATTCCAGCTGGCGGGCGAACCGATGCGGATCGCGGTGGCGATGGTCTCCGGGTCACTGACCGGCGCACCGTTGACCAGCGGCGCGGCACCCGCGGCCTGCACTCCGAGCATGCGCGGGAGCGTGTCGATGATGCCGTCCGCGTAGTACTCGCGGTAACCCTTCCAGTACGCGGTGATGTTGCCGGCGTTGCCGACCGGCAGTGCGTGGATGTCGGGAGCCTTGCCGAGCACGTCGACGATCTCGAACGACGCCGTCTTCTGGCCCTCGATACGTGCCGGGTTCACCGAGTTCACGAGTTCGATCTCGGTGAACTCAGCGGTCACCTTACGGGCGAGCTCCAAACAGTCGTCGAAGTTGCCCTGCACCTGGATCACCTGGGCGCCGTGCATGACCGCCTGAGCGAGCTTGCCCATCGCGATCTTGCCCTCGGGGATGAGAACGGCACAGGTCATTCCGGCGCGAGTCGCGTACGCGGCGGCCGAAGCCGACGTGTTGCCGGTCGACGCGCACAGGACGGCCTTCTTGCCGTTGTTGACGGCGTTGGTGACGGCCATCGTCATGCCACGGTCCTTGAACGAACCGGTCGGGTTCAGGCCCTCGACCTTGAGGTACACCTCGCAGCCGGTGATCTCGGAGAGAACGGGCGCGGCGATGAGCGGCGTCGCACCTTCGTGCAGGGTGACGATCTTCCAGTCGTCCTGCACGGGCATGCGATCGCGGTAGGCCTCGATCAGTCCGGGCCAGCCCTGGTGAACGGGCTGATGTGCGGCGTTAGTCATTGGTTCCCTCCAGGCGGAGCACGCTGGACACCTTGATGACGGAGTCCATCTTCTCGATTGCGGCGACTGTCTCCGACTGATCGCGGTCGGAGGCGCGGTGTGTGACGACGATCAGGCGCGCGTTCTCGCCCGCGCCCTCCTGTCGAACGGCTGCGATGCTGACGTCGCGCTTGGCGAACTCCGCGGCGACCTGCTCAAGCACCCCAGGCTTGTCGGCGACCTGCATCGACACGTAGTAGCGGGTCGGCACATCGTCTATCGGGGCGATCGGCAGCGACGCGTAGGTCGACTCCAGCGGTCCGCGGCCGCTGTAGACGCGGTTGCGCGCCGCCATCACGAGGTCGCCGAGCACGGCGGACGCGGTCGGCGCCCCGCCTGCACCCTGGCCGTAGAACATGAGACGTCCCGCGTTCTCGGCTTCGACGACGACGGCGTTGAATGCGCCGTTCACCGTCGCGAGCGGATGCTCGAACGGGATCAGCGCCGGGTAGACGCGGGCGGAGATCTTCTCAACACCGTCCGCCTCGATGCGCTCGCAGATGGCGAGGAGCTTGACAGTGCAGTCGAACTTCTTCGCCGCCGCGAGGTCGTCGGACGTGATCGACGAGATGCCCTCGCAGTACACGTCGCTCGCGGTGACACGCGAGTGGAATGCGATGGACGCGAGGATCGCGGCCTTGGCGGCAGCGTCGTGACCTTCGACGTCGGCTGTCGGGTCGGCCTCCGCGTACCCGAGTCGGCCCGCTTCGGCCAGAACGTCGGCATAGTCGGCGCCGGTCTCCTCCATCGCGGACAAGATGAAGTTGGTGGTGCCGTTGACGATGCCCGCGACGCGGGTCACGCGGTCGCCCGCGAGCGACTGCGTCAAGGGCCGGATCACCGGGATCGCGCCGGCGACTGCGGCCTCGAAGTACAGGTCGGAGTTGGTTGTCGCGGCGGCCTCGGACAGTTCGCCGGAGTGGACCGCCATGAGCGCCTTGTTGGCGGTCACCACGGACTTGCCCGACTGCAGTGCAGTGCGGATCAGCGTGCGCGGCGGTTCGATGCCACCGATCAACTCGACGACGATGTCGACGTCGTCGCGCGCCACAAGGGCCGCCGCATCGTCGGTCAGCAGCGCTGACGGCACACCCGAACGCGGCCGACTCAGATCACGGACCGACACTCCGCGCAGTTCGACCGGCGCGCCGACACGAGAACGAAGATCGTCGGCGTTCTCGGCGAGAATCCGGACGACTTCGGCTCCGACGTTGCCCATGCCGAGGACGGCTACGCCGATCGGACGGGGTGATTCTGCGGTCATGTGGGATCCACCTCCAGGCTCAAGAAGTCTTCGACGGTCTCCCGTCGCAGGATGAGACGTGCTTGTCCATCGCGAACAGCGGCGACCGCGGCGCGCGGGGCCATGTTGTAGCGACTCGACATCGAATAGCAGTATGCGCCCGTCGCTCCGACCACCAGCAGGTCACCCGGGGTCAGGTCCGACGGGAGCCAGCAGTCTCGGACGACGATGTCGCCGCTCTCGCAGTGCTTTCCGACGACGCGGCACACCACGGCGGGTGCGTCGGACAGTCGGTTCGCGAGACGGACGTCGTACTCGGCGTCGTAGAGGACAGTACGGATGTTGTCGCTCATACCGCCGTCGACGGACACGTATCGCCTGGTCGCGGCCCCGTCGAGGTCGACGTCCTTGATGGTGCCGACACGATAGACGGTGACACCGGCAGGTCCGGCGATGGCGCGACCCGGCTCGACCGCGATGGCAGGCATCGGCAGTCCGAGGCGCTCGGATTCACGGCGCACGATGTCGACGAGAGAACGAGCGAGGTCGGCGACCAGCGGCGGCTCCTCCGACGGGATGTACGAGATGCCGAGGCCACCACCGAGGTCGAGGACCTCGATCTGCTTGGTCTTCTCCACACCGAACTCGGCGACGACCTCGGCCAGGAGGCCAAGGACGCGGTGCGCCGCCAGCTCGAAGCCGTCGATCTCGAAGATCTGTGACCCGATGTGACTGTGCAGGCCGACCAACCGAAGGCTGTCGGCGGCGAAGACGGCACGGACAGCGTCCATCGCCTTTCCGCCGGCGAGAGCGAACCCGAACTTCTGGTCCTCATGCGCGGTCGAGATGAACTCGTGGGTATGCGCCTCAACGCCGGGGGTGACGCGGATCAGGACGTCGGCGACCACACCGCGCGCGCCGGCGAGGCGGTCCAGACGCTCGATCTCGTACATCGAGTCGAGTACAACGTGGCCGATGCCCGACTCCAGTGCGTAGTCGAGTTCGTCTTCGCTCTTGTTGTTGCCGTGCATCGCGATCCGCTCCGCCGGAAAGCCCGCACGCAGCGCTATCGCGAGTTCACCGCCGGTGCAGACGTCGAGCGAGAGTCCCTCCGAATCGACCCACCGGGCCACCTCGGACGAGAGGAACGCTTTCGACGCGTAGTGCACACGGCCGTGAGCTCCGAAGGCCGCCTGCATGTCTGCGCAGCGGGACCGGAAGTCCGCCTCGTCGTAGACGAACAGCGGCGTGCCATAGGTCTGAGCGAGTTCGTCGACGGCGACGCCGCCGATCTCCAGCACCTCGTCGCCGTTGCGGCCCGCGCCACGCGGGTAGACGTTGGCGGGGATCCGCGACAGTTCGGCAGGACTGTTCGGGCGTTCCGCGAGGTGCGGAGCTGCGAGGATGTCCGCGTGACGCGGACCTGCTGGGTGGGCCATCACATACGCTCCGGTGCGCTCACGCCGACGAGGTCGAGCCCGTTGGCCAATACTTGGCGGGTCGCCTCGCACAGCGCCAAACGCGCCGCGTGGACGTCGCCCGGCTCCTCGTCGCCCTGCGGCAGGACTCGGCAACGAGCGTAGAAGCGGTGGTACGCGCCCGCGAGAGTCTCAAGGTAGCGGCTCACCCGATGCGGTTCGCGGAGTGTCGCGGCCGTGGCGACGATCTCGGCGAAATCGCCGATCGTGCGGATGAGGTCGCCCTCGGCGTCGTCGTCGAGCAGTTCGAGGTGCTCGGTCGAAGGGGAGAGCCCCAACTCGGCAGCCGTACGCGACAGCGCCGACAGTCGAGCGTGCGCGTACTGCACGTAGTACACGGGGTTGTCGGAGGACTGCTTGCGCAGCAGGTCGAGGTCGATGTCGATGTTGACGTCGATCGACGACCGGATCAGAGCGTAGCGGGCCGCGTCGACTCCGACGGCTTCGACGAGATCGTCGAGAGTGATGACCGTGCCCGCACGCTTGCTCATGCGGACCGGTGTGCCGTCCTTGACGAGGTTCACCATCTGGCCGATGAGCACCTCAACCGACTCCGGGTCGTATCCGAGCGCTGCGGCGGCGGCCTTCAGGCGCACCACGTAGCCGTGGTGATCGGCGCCCAACATGTAGATCAGATGGTTGGCGCCGCGGTCGTGCTTGTCCTTGAGGTACGCGATGTCGCCGGCGATGTAGGCGTGGTTGCCGTCGCTCTTGATGACGACGCGGTCCTTGTCGTCACCGTAGTTCGTCGACCGCAGCCACCATGCGCCGTCCGCCTCATACAGGTTGCCGTTTGCTTTGAGCTCGTTGATCGACGCGTCGACGAGACCCCGATCGAACATCGAGTTCTCGTGGGTGTACACGTCGAAGTCCGTGCCGAACTCGTGGAGGGTGCTCTTGATGTGTGCGAACATCAGGTCGACGCCGTCGGCGCGGAACGTCTCCAGCCGGTCGTCCTCCGACTGCTCGAGCACACCGGGATGATTCTCGACGACGGTGGCGGCGATCTCCTTGATGTACTCGCCCGCGTAACCGTCCTCAGGGGCAGGCTGGTCGAGCGCGGCAGCCAGCAGCGACCGAGCGAAACGGTTGATCTGCTCGCCGTGATCGTTGAAGTAGTACTCGCGGGTGACCGTCGCGCCTCGCGCCGCGAGCACCCGCCCGAGGGCATCGCCGACTGCGGCCCAACGCGTCCCACCCAGGTGGATGGGCCCTGTCGGGTTGGCCGACACGAACTCGAGGTTCACGACGAGAGTCGACAGCTCGTCACCGCGGCCGTAGTTCTCACGGTCGGCTAGGACGGTGGCCACGGTCTGGTTCTGGGCGGCGGCGGCGAGACGCAGGTTCACAAAACCGGGACCGGCGATCTCCGCGGAGTCGATGCCGGG
This sequence comes from Gordonia sp. PDNC005, assembly GCF_016919385.1. Classification (NCBI taxonomy): domain Bacteria; kingdom Bacillati; phylum Actinomycetota; class Actinomycetes; order Mycobacteriales; family Gordoniaceae; genus Gordonia; species Gordonia sp. PDNC005. Next base: position 1,061,976 of record NZ_CP070351.1, on the reverse strand, counting down.
ATCGGCTGCGAACTCGTCGGCGAGCCAGCCCGCCAGTTCGCGCGGGTTGATGCCCGCCTTCTTGCCGAGTTGGAGCGCGATGTTCGTCGCGTAGTCGCCGTGTTCGGGACTGCGCGGACGCTCCACCACGACGGTCTCCGGAATCAGGTCGACGTCCAGGTCGTGGGCGGCGAACACGGTGCGCGTCGCAGCGCGCAGCAGAGCAGCGAGTTCGGTGGGAGTCACGGGTCCCTATCCTATTGGCCCCGACGCGGTTCTGGACAATCGGCAGGGGTCAGCGCATCCCGACCACTTCGCTGCGACCAGTGGCGACATCGGAACACGTGACGATCACGGCTCCGCGCACCACCGTCAGAGCCCGAATCGCCGCGTTCGCTGCGCACGGGGAAGGTGTTGTCGTCACTATCGCGGCCGAACCCGAGTCGACAGTGAAGATCTCACGGTGCGTCGCGATGAGAAATCGATCCCGCAGGGATGCAATCGCGACGACGTCCTGTGGGTGCCCGTCGGGCCCCTGCGCAAGTGCAACCGGGATCGTCGTCTGAGATCCGATGATGCGAATCAGAGGAGCCTGCTGCGAGAACTGGATGAGGACCCGGCGATCGTTCGTCTGCGCGGTTGCTTCGACAGGACCTGGAATCGTGAACGCGTCGATCCTCACCCCGTGCGGGTCGCGGATGACGGCTTCGGTCACCGACTCGCCGGGCAGAGTCGACACCTCCAGCTGAGAGCCGTTGTAGACGAGGTCGCTGTACGAGGCGCGGTCGTCGACTGCCGAGTCGCCCGCCCATCGAGTGTCTTCGACCCGGCCGGAGAACGAGTCGAGCACCGCGACGAAGTGTCCTCGCTGGACAGTCACCGTCGGGGTCCGATTCGTCGACGCATCGACGACCGCTGTCGGGCTGGAATCCGTGACCTCGCCGAGGTCGTACGACCACACCGGTGTCCCGGCCGGCCCGTCGATCACCTCGAGGGTCGAGCCGCGTACATGAGCGAACCCCGGGCCGACCGCATGGATCGGTCCGGCGACGGACAGCCGGTATCCGGGTGTCCCCACGTCTGCGGGCTCAGACGTCTGCGAGCCCTCGCTGAGAACCACCGCCTCCGTCGTCTGGAGGTACGGCACAGCGGCTGCAGTCGCCAGCAGCACGACAAGCATCGCGCAGCCCGCTCCGCTCGCGATTCCGAGGCCCACGGATCCGCGAGGTCCTCGACGCGGTGCCCCCGCCCACACGAGCAACGCCGACGACGACGCGACAACCCCAGTGAGCGTCCAGACGACCGAGCCCGCCTCATCGACGAATCGGGCGCCACTCCAGTCGCCTGAGGCGGCGGCCACGACAGCCAAGGGTGCGAATGCTGCGAGAACTGCCGTGGCCCGAAGTGCGGACGACGCTCCCCGACCCGTGAGGTCCCATCCCGCCGCTAGAATCGCCAGCACCGAGATGACACAGGACGTGACCGGAAGCCACACCAGCACCGGGAGCGGCTCGACAACATCCGCCGCGGTCACCGAACCCGCCAATGCCGACACGACGGCGGTCAGCGCGAGCGCGATCACCCCACCCACGACCGACGTGTGCAGCCGCGCTTCGCCTGACGCTTCGTCCGCTCTCCCGGGTGTGCTCACGATTCGCATCGTATCGGCGGCAAAGGCACAGTTCGGTCGTCCGACGGACGTCGACAACACGACAAGACTCCGCGAATGCCTTCGCGATTGATCTGTTCGGTCGACAATGGACGGCATGGGCCCATCAATGAGACTCAACCGCCGGGATGTGTGGACGGCGGTCCACGACGAACGTCGGCGACTCGCCGACAACCTCGCAGAGATCCCCGACGAGATGTGGCAGACAGCGTCTCTGTGCCCCGGCTGGGATGTCGCCGACGTCGTCGCGCACATCGTCGACACCGCACACATGGGTCGTCTCACGTTCGTCCGCGACATGGTGCTCGCACGTTTCGACTTCGACCGGGCCAACGACCTCGGGGTTCGGCGACGTCTCCGTCGCCGACCGGCAGACCTTGTCGCCGACCTCCGTGCCGCCGCCGAGCTCACTCGCACTCCCCCGGCGCCGCCCGCAACCCGGTTGGTCGAGGCGATCGTCCACGGCGAAGACGTCCGGCGGCCCCTCGGGCTCGTCGGCGACTACCCAGTGGACGCCGTCCTCGACGCACTGGACTATCAATTGAAGACCGCTGTCAGCTGGGGAGGAGGAGCCGAGCGCGCCGATGGGCTGCGTCTGATCGCCACCGACTGCGAATACGTGGCGGGTGAGGGTCGGGACGTGGAGGGAACAGCCCTCGACCTGCTGCTGACGATCTCCGGCCGCCGGATCGACTAGTGCACTGACCTCAGCAGCCGAGGGCGTCAGCCAGTTGATCGATGCCGGCGACGTGGAACAGGTCGAGCGGATTGCGTTCGGCGGGCTTCGGCTCCGGTCCCCACTCGCGGGGCCGTTCGATGTACGCGGTCTGAAGTCCGAACGATCGGGCCGCTGCGAGATCGGAGACGTGAGTCGCGACCATCAGGACCTCTTCCGGCCGCACCTGCATGAGCTCCGCTACGCCGAGGTACACCTCCGCCGCGGGTTTGTAGTGCCGCCACAGGTCGGCGCCACCGACGAAGTCCCACGGGAAGTCGGCGTTCTTAGCCATCTCAGTCAGCAATGCGACATTGCCGTTGCTGAGTGCCCCGATCGTGAAGCGAGTCTTGAGTCGACGGAGCCCGTCAGACGAATCCGGCCATCCCGGCAGGACGTGCCACGCGTGGACAGCGGCATCGAGCTGCGCGGCGGTCGGGGCGACACCGTACGAGTCGGCGAGCAGACGCTGCAGCGATTCGCGATGCAGGTCGTCGAGCAGCGTCCACGGACGCTCACCGGACTCGACCTCGAGCAGGCCCGGAACGTATGTGCGTCGCCAGTCGAGCGCGAGTTTGGACGCGTCGAGATCGGGGAAGGTATCCGCGAGGGTCGTCGACACACCGGTGTACCAGTCGGCGACCGTCCCGAAGGTGTCGAAGGCGAGAACCTTGATCACGCCATCACTCCGATCGCGAGGAGCAGCACGCCGATCGCGGGCGGGACGAGCTGTTTGAGGGCGGCCGACGTCTTCGACGGGTCCGACACGATCAACACGATGCCTGCCGCCACCATGCTTCCCGCACCCGCGAAGACCAGCGTCGCACCGACAGCCTGTTGCCCCGCGGCGAGCACGACGATGCCTGCACCGACGAGGACCGCGAGGAAGAGGTTGTAGAAGCCCTGGTTGAGCGCCAGTGCCTTGGTGGCTTCCGCTTCAGGCTCGGAGGTCCCGAACACGGCACGCGCCCGAGGCGTCGTCCACGCGATGGACTCGAGATAGAAGATGAAGACGTGGACGAGGGCCGCTACTGCGGCGAAGACGAGACCTGCGATGAGCACTCTGACAGCTTAGGCCCGCGAATACTCCGACGCCGCACGAACCTGATCCGGCGACGGCGCGATCCCCGTGTAGAGCGTGAACTGTTCCGCCGCCTGACCGGCGATGACCGCGTCACCGCTGATGACCTCCGCACCACGGGCACGGAGGGCGCGGACCAGCGGCGTGGTCGGGGGCATCGCGACGACGTCGAGTGCGGCGTGCGCGGCATCAACCGCGTCCTGCGGGAACGGGAGATCCTCCGCTGCCGGTCCGCCGGCCATTCCGATCGGTGTCGCGTTCACCAACGTCGTCGGGCGGGCATCGCCCAGCTCCACGGTGTGCGTGAATCCATACTTGGCGGCGAGGGCACCGCCGGTCTCGACGTTTCGCGCTACGACCGTGACATCGGTGAACCCCTCGTCACGCAACGCGGCGACGACGGCCTTCGCCATACCGCCGCTGCCCGCCACTGCGACCGGGGCCGCCCGATCGAACGACGAGGCCGCGAGCAGGTCCGCCACCGCCTGGTAGTCGGTGTTGTACGCCCGGAGGACGCCGTCGTCGTTCACGATCGTGTTCACCGAATCGATCGCCGCAGCCGACCTCTCGAGGACGTCGACCAGCGGAATCACCGCTTCCTTGTACGGCATCGACACCGCCGCACCGCGGATCGGCAGACCTCGGATCCCGGTGACCGCCGCCTCGATGTCGGCGGGCGCAAACGCCTTGTAGACGTAGTTGAGACCGAGCTCGTTGTACAGATAGTTGTGAAACCGCGTCCCGATGTTGGACGGCCGGGCGGCGAGCGAGACACAGAGGACAGTGTCGCGATCAAGCGTTCGGGAGTGGGGTGCGCTCATGGCTTCGATCGTAGGCGGACGGCGAGCGCGCCCGCCGCACTCGTCGCGACCGCGGCCACGGCAGCCACACCTTCTGCCGTCAGAGGCTCAGAGATCTGAGTTTCGCCGGGTTTCGGACGGCGTACACCGCGGTGACTCGATCCTCGACGACCTCGATACAGGTGACATTGTCGATCACGCCATTTATCGACGAGATCACCGCGGGCATTCCATTGACGACGGTCACCCGGAAGCCCATCTCGCCCATCTCCGCCCCCTTCGCGAGCAGACCGACGAGCAGTCGTGCGACTCGGTCGGCTCCGTGCACGGGGCGTCGCGCAGCCGAGACGACCCCGCCGCCGTCACCGAGGAACACCGCGCCCGGAGCAAGTGTGTCCATAAGCCCCTGAACGTCGCCGGTGATGGCGCTCGCGAGGAACTGTTCGGCGACGGCTTGCGCCTGTGACGGTTCCGCAACAGCCGCGCTTCGCCTCGCGCGCACGTGATTTCGCGCGCGACTGGCGATCTGCCTGACCGCGGGCTCCGACTTGTCGACAGCCGCCGCGATCTCGCTGTACTCGAACGCGAAGACCTCGCGAAGCACAAAGACCGCCCGCTCGGCGGGAGTCAACGATTCGAGGACGAGCAGCATCGCGGTGGTGACAGCTTCTCCCGTCAAAACGTGGTCGAGGGCATCGCCGGATGCCGTTTCGAGAGGCTCCGGCAACCACGGCCCGACGTAGTCCTCACGCCGACGGGCAGCCGACCGCGCCGCGTTCAACGCCTGCCGAGTGACGATCCGCGCCAGGTACGCGCGCGGGTTGGCGATGCTCGCCTGATCGACGTCACGCCACCGCAGCCAACTCTCGGAGACGACGTCCTCCGCATCGGCCACCGAGCCGAGTATCTCGTACGCGATCGAGAACAGCAGGGGCCGATTCTCTACGAACTCGTCGGTCATCGTGGACCCGGAATCGCCACCGCGGAACCCTTGCGGGCCGATGTCGCCGCGAACTTGCAGACCTGCTCCTTGAAATACGCGCCCGGCCGACCTCCGAACCAGATGCGCGTCGGCTCATCGTTGCGGTGCGCGTGCTGAATCACTGCGTTCCGGCGCCCGAGCGACACGTTCTGCCCGACGAACGACATCGAGAACCGCTTCGGCTCATCGCCGCGGAGCTCCCGGAGCACGTTCTTCGCAGCGTGCGCGCCCTGCGGCAGGGCGGCCTGACAGCTGGCCCGTGTTCCCGCTACCGCGGCGGCGTCGCCGACCGCGTACACGTTCGGGTGACTCGTACTGCGAAGCTGTGGATCGACTCGCACTCTGCCCATCTCGTCGGTGTCGAGGCCGCTGCGCGCGGCCAGGTCGCTGACCTGCGCGGCCACCGCCCAGAGTGTGAGGTCCGAGTTGTCGGCAGTCGTCCAAGTCCCGCGGACGACCTCGACGCCCAGAGACGACAACACCTCGGAGACTCTGCGCCGCGCAGCATCTCCGAGCGACGCGCCGAGCTCGTCGCCGACGAGCCGAACGGCCACGTCGGGTCGCTGCTCGGCGACCTCGGACGCCGCTTCGATTCCGGTCAGTCCGGCCCCGACGACCGTCACCGTCGCCCCTTCTTCGAGGGCACGTAGGCGTCGAGCGGCCTCGCGTGCTTGTTCAACGTCTCCGACCGCGAGGGTTCCCTCGGGTGCAGTGGCCGAACTTCCGACCGCGTAGATCATTCGGTCGAAGTCGAGCGACGTGCCGTCCGACAGCTCGACGACACCGTCGCCGACCTTCTCCACCGCGGCCTTCCGGTGCACAACACGGCTGTCGAGCATCTCTGACAACGGCCGCGTCGCCGGTCCGCTTCCGGCGATCTCCTGGTGCAGCCGGACTCGCTCGACGAATTCGGAGTGCGGACTGACAACTGTGACCGTCAATCCGTTTCCCTTGCGTGCCAACAGATTCGCCGCGACAGTTCCTGCGTATCCGGCCCCTGCGATCACGATGTCCATGGTGTGGCCTCCCTTAAGCGTCGGTGGTTGACATACATGGGACACCGCCCGGTGCCTGCCTGTGACACCCCTCCACTATGCAGTGGATCACAGCAGTCACGGCCTGATAACGTCGGCGTCAGCATCGCGTGTCGGTGACGGACTGCGTCAGACATGGAGGTGCCGTAGACGAAAAGTCTCACCATGCCAGTCAGTTTCAATCACACCATCATCGGCGCGCACGACCCCGCGTTGTCTGCCGACTTCTATCTCGCCGTTCTCGGCGCGCGGCCCGCTCCGAACTGGGGCCCGTTCATCAACATTCAACTCGACGACGACACGTTGTTGCAGTTCGCGCCAGCACCGGTCAACGATCCGATTCACATGGCGTTCCTCATGAACGACGACGAGTTCGACCGCGGGTACAACGCCCTCACGACGCTCGCTGTGGAGCACTGGGCCGACCCGCAGATGACGCGCCCGGGCGAGATCTCCACGGACGAAGGCAAGCGCGTGTACTTCAAGGATCCGTCAGGCCATCTGCTGGAAATGCTGACGCAGCCGTATCTCTGAGCCGACTCTCCGAAACTCAGTACTGATATCGGCGCTCGAGGGAATATTGCCCTCGAGTACTCATCTCAGTACTGAGTTTGGGAGCGCGCCCAGGCCAACTGAAAAACCCACGCACGAGGCGTGGGCTGGACAGATACTTGGTGCGTCCACGTGAAGTGGTTCAAACCAATCGGGCGCACACCGACCGGAAGTCGGCGAGGATGTCACAGTGCCCCCCGCAGGATTCGAACCTGCGACCTTCTGCTCCGGAGGCAGACGCTCTATCCCCTGAGCTAGGGGGGCGGGTCAAGCGAGAGCAACATTAGCGCACCTGCCCCGCACGCCCCAACACCGGGGCTTCCGAAGCGGTCACGCGAGCAAGCCGTTGCGCTTCTTACGAATCCGTGTCATGGTCTTTCACCATGATCTCAAGTGGAAAGGCGGCCACCGCCTCACAGGCGTGACCTCCGGCCGCGGCGCACGACGCCGCGCAGCATCCCGACCGCCTCGTGTCGACCGCACCGACGACCTCGTCGAGTCCGCGAAGGCACTGCGCGAACCTTGGCTCCAGCGGGGTCTCTCCTGCGACCCTGCCGACGTGTCGGCAGCCGAGGCGGCGATCGGCGACATCTACGCTCTCGCGGGTCTTCGCCGGCCGGAGGTGATCTGGACCCCGTCGCCCGGCGCGGCTCTCGACATCATGCGGACCCTGCACGAAGGTCCGGAGTCCATGACGTCGGGCGTCACTGAGTTGTTCAGTGCGTCGCATCGAACGATGAAGGCTCGGATCAGGCGTCGTGCCGACACCGATCCGTTTCCCAGCCAGTTCTATCCGCCGGGCAACACGCCCACTTGGCGCTACGCGTCCTACGAGCCGTACATCCCGGACCCAGACGTCTACACGCTGCTCAGACAATCGATCTGGGAGAGCCTACGCACCACGCTCGTCGACAGTGTGGTCACCGGGATCAAGCGCCTCGTAGAGCCTCAGACCGGCGTGGTCACCTGGCTAGGCCAACAGGAGGCCTACCGGGTCGCGTACTTCAGCATCATCCGAGAGCTCGGCCTCGCCGACCTCACACCCGCATGCGACGCCGTTCTCGACCTTCAGTCAGCGATGGTGTCCTCGTGCGGCTGGTGGTGGCCTGCCGACGACGTCTGCTTCGTCTCCGATCGGCCGTGCGCCCTCAGCACTGAACCGACGCCTGCCGCAGTCAACAGCGAACGCCGATTGCACAACGTCGACAGCCCCGCCATCGAGTTCCGTGACGGAGGCCGCGTGTTCGCAATCCACGGCACTCTCGTCCCCGAGTGGGTCGTCACCGACCCGACAGTCGACCGCATCGTCAACGAACCCAACGTCGAGGTTCGTCGGATCGCGATCGAACACATCGGGTGGGAGCAGTTCATCGAACAGTCCGGCATCCGCCTGATCGACAGCAGCGACGACCCGGGCAACCTCGGGGCACGCCTCGACCTGTACGAGACGCCACCCAGGTGGTCTATGCCGACTCGCATCCTCCTCGCTGTCAACGGATCCGTGGAGCGAGACGGAACCCACCGCCGATACGGACTCAGTGTCCCCGGATGGGCGTCGACAGCCCTCGATGCCGCGGGATGGACGTACGGACTTCCCGGCAATGTGTACGCGCGCCTCCAGCGCCGAACCTGACCGACTCAACGACTACCAAGGTGAACAACATGATCACAGACAGCCCAACCACACTCGCCCACCTCGCAGTCCGCGCGGGCATCGACGTCCTCGACCATCTCGACAAACAGGTTCATGTCCCAGTCATCAGTGGGATACAGGCTCAAGGCGACCTCATCGTGATCCCCGCCGACCTCGTGCCAGAAGTCAGGACATTCGCCGACCGGCCTTTCGAGGTGCGCGGTGCCGGGATCGAACTGCTGCGGAGCGAGTCAGGCGGCAACCCACACGTCCTAGTTTCCGACGTCGGTCTCTGCCGGTGGAATCCGCAGGTCCGAGACTCGTTTCGGCTCGCACTCGGCCTGCTTGAGACCACCGTGACCGCATACCTGATCCATCCGGAGCACGGTGCCACGGGAATGGCCCCCGGTCGCTACGTCATCCGGCGGCAACGCGACCGCAGCGGGCGAAACGGGTATGTCGTCGACTGACAGCCAGATCAGACGGCGATCAACGTCGCGTCACGGACGTCGCGGTATCGGTCAGGCGTGCAGGTCAGGACGATGATCTGGGAGTCGCCTGCCGCATGTCCGAGGACCTGCGCCATAGAGGTGAGTCGTTTCGGGTCGGAGTACCCGAGAGCGTCGTCGAGGATCACCGGCACGCCGTCGGCCTCGTCGACGAGGGACGCACATGCGAGCCGCGCGAGCAGGCCAAGCTGCTCGCGGGCCCCGCCCGACAGCGACTCGACATCGACGGTCACCCCGTCGAGGGTGCGCGTCTGGATCTGGAAGTCGTCAGCGACTCCGAACCGAACGCCGTCTCCGAACACGGGGCCGGCCAGCTCCTCGAGGCGGCGCGTGAACGGGTCGACGTACCTGGCTCGACTCTCGGTCCGCTTTCGCTGCAACGTCTCGAAGAGCACCCGCGCACCGGCCGCACGCTCGGTCACTCGGCGCAGCGTTGCGACAGCCGCATCGTTCTCTGCAACAGCGTCGGACAATTCGTCAAAGCGGCCGTCGCTCCGGCAGACCTCCAGTCGGGTCGTCAGTTCCGTCTGAGTCTTGCGCTCGTCAGCGATCTTCGAGCGTGTGCGGTCGAGCGCCGCTTCGGCTTCGTCGTAACGCGCGCGCACGCCCGCGACATCCATACGCGCGGCGTCCAAAGCCACCTTCGACGCCGCGACCTGCGCGTCCTCCAGGTCTCGCGCTGCAGCCGATGCCGCCGAGACCAAATCTGCATCACTGGCCTCCGCCACTGCCCGCATCACTTCTTCACGAAGGGCGACCGCGGTCTCGGCTGCCCTCTCGCCGGACTTCTCCCAGACCTCAGCACGGCTCGTGTGTTCACGAGCACGCGCAGATTCCACGTCACGAGCCCGCTCAGCGGCGGCGTACGCGTTCGCGGCATCCCGCTCCCGAACACGGAGGGCACCGAGGTCGTCGACGTCTTCCGGCTCGACGTCCGGGATCCGCGCGTCGACCGCGTCTCTCTCGGAGGTCAGATCGTCGACGCTGCGCTCACCGAGTTCTCGCCGAAGCGCACGCTCCACCTCGCGGATCCGTCCGAGCGCCTCGGTGCGTCGCGCGGCGACCGGGACGACATCCGACAGTCGCTGGACACCGCATCGATCGACGAGGGCGGTCGCCTCATCGCGCAACGCCTCGAGTTCGCCTGCCAACGCCTGTGCGTCGTCTCCCGGCACTACCCGCACCCGGACCTCAGCCGCGTCGACAGACACCGCATGTCCGGCCTTCATTGTTGTCTCGCCGGTGACCGCCTGGCCGTCGACGGTCACGCCGCCGCCCAGTGGAGTCACGATCACTGTCGGGACTCCGGCGTCCACACGCGCTTGAGCTGCGGCGATCGCGCGGTCCAAATTCACCGCGCGAGCCGCGTCGGCGTCGGTCGCCACAAGGTCGGCCGCAACCTTCTCCGCCTCGGACAACTCAGATCGCAGCCGAGCGGCCGCGCCGATCGTCGCGTCGAGCTCGGCGCGGCGCCGGCGGTCGCGCGCGACAACTTCTGCCGCCTCGGCTGCGACTATCCGCTCGCGCAGGGCAGCCAGCCGCTCCTGCGCCGCGGTCGCCTCGATACCTAGTTCATCGGCCCGCTGAGCCGCCGTGCGAGCGTCATTCCGCGACGACTCTACAGCCGCACGGCCGGACGCGACGTCCGACTCGGCTTGCCCAAGACGAGCGCGCAGGCCCTTGCGTTCGTTGACGGCCTTCACCGCTGTTGTGGCCTCGGCCTGCCGCTGAGCGACGACCGCCTTCGCCTTGTCGAGCTTCTCGACGACGGCGTCGGCTTGGGCCACCTCGGCGGCCAGCCTGGCCACCTCAACGCGCTGTTCGGACTCCAGCTCAGCGAGTTCGGCGATGGCGTCGGCGACACCCGGGAGTCGGTCTGTCGCCTCTTGAACGGTCGCGAGGATCCGTTCTCGTTCGGCAACCGCGTTCGAAGCCTCGACCGCCGCCCGCTCGGCGGCCAACAGTTCCCCGGTCGGCCTGCCCTGTGCAGCGGTGTAGTACCGCTGATACTCAGCGGTGACGGCGGCGAGAAGGTCCTGAGTCTGCGGGCTCTCCCCCGCCTGCTCCACGTCCACGTCGCCCGCGGCCCGGTCCAACGCCCTGGACAGCGCCGAGCTGTCGGTCAGCGCGCCGAGCTCAGGGTCAGTCGACTGCAGCAGACTCAATGCCCGGTACAGCGTGCGGTCGAGAGACGCATCGAGGATCTGCTCGACGCGCTCGTGCGCCGCCCGGCCGGTCAACTGTTCGGGTTTCGGCTCCAGGATGGTCAGTGATGTCTCGGGCGCTTTGTTGAAGCGTTTGAAATATTCGAAACGCCATGGCCCACAGGAGATCTCGGCAGTCACTTCACTGCCGACGTCTCGACCAGACGGTTGCACGGCACGCACACTCGCCTTGCTGCTCTTGTCGCGCGTCGTCAGCAGCAGGTCGAGAGCCTCGACCATCGACGACTTCCCCGCCTCGTTCTCGCCTTCGATCACGGTCACGCCGACGTCGGCGAAGACCACTTCGCGTTCAACAACACCGCGGAAGTTCACAACCTTCAGCCGATGAACCCTCACGCTCGGCTCCCGGCCAGACGCAGAAGCAACGACAGCGCCGACCGCGCCTCGGGTTCGTCGGCCGCCCGTTGGGCGATCTCCGCGGCTGCACGCGCGGCGTATCCCTGCAGATCAAGGGTGTCGAGATCGGCGTCGTCGGACACCACGACGAGGTTGTGCTCCCGGTCCCATGTCGTGAGCCCCGCGAAACGGTCGCCGAACTCGTCGAACAGTTCGTCGAGAGCGACGTTCTCCGCCACGGTCAGGGTGCCGACGAGACCGAGCTGGACCACGGTCTGAGGCTTGTCGGTGAGCGCGCTCAGCGTTTCCCGCAGCCGGTCGACGTCGGCGATCGAGTTCATGTCCTGGGTCAGCGTGCGGAACGCCCACTGGCCGACACGGTGCCGCTGAACGTCGATCGACCGGTCCCCGCCTCGCCGCAGCGTCACCTGCAGCACATGGCCGGGTTCGGTCTCGACGTTGTCGAACGCCGTGACTTCGGGGGCACCGGAGTACCAGACCCGTCCGGTGTCGCCGACGGACGTGACTGAATGACGGTCGCCGAGCGCAACGTAGTCGACGAGACCCGCCGCAGTTGCGGCGTCGACGCCCGCACTGGCGACGATCGACGGGTCGGGGTTGGGACTGAGGCTGTCCATGCCGCCGTGACCGACGACGATCCTGATGTCGTCGGACGGGCCGAGAACGGCCAACTGGTCGGCGATCAGATCGGACGACGGATGCTTTGTGTGCCACGGCGCCGCCACTATGCTCACACCATCGCGGATGCGGACGACACCTGGCTTGTCGAGTACGTGGACGTTCTGCGGGCAGGCACGCACGAACTCCGCCGACGTGTACACGCTCGTCGCGTCGAGTGGGTCGTGGTTGCCGGGCAGCAGGTAGACGGGGACCGGATAGTCGCCGAGCGAATCGAGTGTCCTACGGATGATGCGGGTGGAGACCCGCGGATCGTCGAACACATCACCGCAGACCACAACAAACTCGGCGCCGGTCTCCACGGCCACCTCGCCGATGCGGACGACCGCGGCGTCGCGGGCCGCCGCGTAGGTGTGCTGGGACTCGCCCGGTAGAAAACGGCGGGTCATCCCGAGCTGCCAGTCGGCGGTGTGCAGGAACGTGACTTCCGGATCGACGGCAGGGGCGGGCGGAGCAGGCTCCACTCGGCGCTTCGGCGTCGCCTTCTTCGTCGGAGCAGGCGGGGGTTCGGGGAGATCGAGCTCGAAGAGAGGCTCCATCTCGTACATCGGCCGGCTCATCGCTCCCCCTCTCCTGATCTCAGCGATCGACTCGCCTGAAATACTACGAGCGGGGTCTGACAATTCCCGATTCCGGCACGCGGTCAGCCGCGAGAAGTGATCCGATCGGCCATCGCGCGGAATGCGGGCAACGCCTCTTCCATGTTCGTGTCGGCCTGAAGGTCCTCACTGTTCTGCGCGATCACAACTCTGTCCCGAGGCGACACGTACACGTACTGACCGAGGATGCCGACGGCCAGGAAGTCACCGCGATCACCGTCGCCGAGCCACCACTGGTAGCCGTAGCCGTACACGGAACCGTCGTGCAGCGCACCATTCGCGACCTGGGCCGACTGCACCGACGTCGCCTCCTTCACCCATGCGGCGGGCACCACCTGGCGGCCGTTCACCACACCGCCGTTCATGAACAGCTGACCGAAGCGTGCGAAGTCGCGCGTCGTCGCGTGATAGGAGGCGTACGCGATCGACGAACCGTAGTAGTCCTCGCCGACCGGAGTCGGGTTCTTCATTCCCGCAGGCTTCCAGATGTTGTTCTGCACAAACGTTGCGAGCGGTTGACCACTGGTTTTGGTCACAAGACGGCCGAGGACAAAAGTGTCGAGCGACGCGTAGTTGAACTGCTTCCCCGACGGCATCTTCCGGACCGACTGTCGGGCCTGATCGATCAGCGGCTGCCCGAGCACCATCCGGATAGTGGTGCCGGTGGCCCCGTCTGTGACGTTGGCGTAGCTCGACTCGTCGTAGCGTTGGCCGGACGACATCTGCAGGATGTGCTTGATCGGCACTCCGGCGTATCCGGAGCCTTTCAATTCCGGGAGATACTTCGTGATCGGATCGTCGACCGATTTGATGAGGCCCTTGCCGACCGCGATGCCGACCGCCGTCGAGGTGATCGACTTGCCCACCGACCACGAGTTGAAGTGACTGTTCATCGTGTAGCCCGCGAAGTAGCGCTCATCAAGCAGCTCGCCGTCGTGCAGCACGACCAGCGCGCGGGCGGACGTGCGACGAAGGTAGTCGTCGAAGGTCCGCGTCTTGCCCTGGTAGCGGTACGTCGCGCCGAGTCGGCCGGAGACTCGCGGGAGTGCAACAGGGTTCGACGACGGCGCCATGGTCGTCGTCTTGTAGAAGATCACGTGAGGCAGAACCGGCAGAGACTCCGGCTCCGGCACCGCGCCCGCCGGCGGCGCGACGAGTCCGAGTGAGACGACGACCGCAAGGACGGCGGCGGCGCGATGACGAATGAGCATGGTTGAACTCCTTGGGAGGGAATCTGCTCGAGTGGAACGACTCGAATGCAACCACTTGGTCACCACAGTTGTCAACAGTGGTGACATTGCAGAACCGGTGCCACTCCGGCACGTAGGATCAGCGGTGTGCCGACCACTCCAGACGCCCCGCGCCCCCGACTGACACGCGGTCGGGTGATCGACGCAGCTGTGGCGATCATGGATGCCGACGGCGCCGATGCGTTGACATTCCGGAGTCTCGGTCGGGCGCTCGACGTCGACCACACGGCAGTTCTCCGACACTTCCGAAACAAGAACGACCTGCTCCTCGCCCTCGCCGACCGTCTGCTCAAGGACGCTGTCGGAGAGATCGAGCCGGCGGAGGATTGGCGCGAGACACTCCGCGTACTCGGCCACAGCGTCCGCAACGCCTGCCGGACACACCCACACGTGGCGGTGGCCGTCGCCGGCCGAACTGTCCGCAGCGAAGCCGAGTTCGCCGGAGCCGACCTCGTCATCGGGGCATTGCTGTCCGCCGGAATCGAGGGCGCCGAAGCGGCGTCGTACTATCGCGCACTGGTCGACGTCGCACTCTCCTACGCCGCGCTCGAAGCGGCGATCGCCACCCTTCCCGCCGACGATCTCGCCGCCGATCGTCTCGCGTGGAGTCGCGAATACCAGTCGGTGGACCCCGACCGTTTCCCCAACCTGGCATCCGTCTCGGAACATCTCCCGGACGTCGACGACCAAGACCAGTTCGAGGTCGCGCTCGGTCTGTTCATCGACGCGATCGAGGTCCGCGCGTCACGCTGAGAGCGAGTCCTTAGCCGGGGCGGGTGCGCCCTGGTGAGCTGGCCGCTTGAGGAAGAGCGTCGCGACGAAACCGATGAGCAGCATGCCCGCGGCCAGGTAGATCGACTGGCCCATGGCGTCGGCGAATCCGCCGCGGATCATCTCGGGGAGTTGCCCGGTCGCGCCGCCTTCGCTGTGATCGAAGTCCGCACCCGGGACGTTGGCTGCGAGACGAGACATCATCAGTGCGCCGATGGCCGACGCGCCGATGACCGACCCCACGACACGTGTCGTGTTGTAGACGCCGGCACCGGCGCCCGCCTGGTGCCACGGGAGGTCGCGGGTCGCAGTCGCCGCGAGGGGCGCCCAGATTCCGGCGCTCGACACACCCATGAGCATCGTCGGCAGCAGAAGGAGCCAGACCGGTGTGTCCGGGTGGAACACAAAACCCGCCCACGCGGTGGCGATCGCATAGCCGAGCAGTCCGGTCGCGACGATCAGGCTGGGGTGCACCCGGTCGAGGATTCGTCCGACGATCGGCGCGAGAATGCCCGTCAAGACCGCCATCGGGACCATGATGAGCGCAGACCTCGTCGGCGACATGCCGCCGACGAGTTGCAGGAAGAACATGATCGGGATCATCGAACCCGAGACTGCGAAGCCCATCGACATGATGCCGATGTTCGACAGGGTGAAGTTTCGGTTTCGGAAGAGACTCAGCGGCACCAGCGGTTCGGCGCGCATCTTGCTCTCCCACACCACGAACAACACCATGAAGGCGATGCCGCCGCCGATCAGACCCCAGATCCATGCGGCCCAGTCGTAACTCTCTCCTTCTTGAATGCCGAACACGATGGCCGTGAGTCCTGCGGCGGACAGGATCACTCCGATCCAGTCGAACTTGTGGTCGTGTGTCTCGACGTCGGGCACCAGCATCTGCGCCAGAACCAGGCCGATCAGACCGACCGGCAAGTTCACGAAGAAGATCCACTCCCAACCGAACGAGTCGGTGAGGATTCCGCCGAGCAGCGGGCCGACGAGGGTGGCGACGCCTGCGACGGTTCCCCAGACTCCCATAGCTGCACCTCGACGCTCAGGCGGGAAGATGCGCGTGATCAACGCCATCGTCTGAGGCGTGATGAGAGCCGCGCCAAGTCCCTGCACGCCGCGGGCGATGATCAGTTCCCCGATGGAATCAGCGAGGCCGCACCAGAGGCTCGCGAGAGTGAACACCAGCAGGCCCGCCTGGTACACCTTCTTCGGCCCGATCTTGTCGCCGAGCCGCCCGGCGATCAGCAGCGGCACCGCGTACGTGAGGAGATACGCACTGGTCACCCAGACGATTCCGCTGACGCTCGCGTCGAGCGCGTCTTTGATCTGCGGCTGCGCGACGGCCACGATCGACATGTCCACGAGGATCATGAAGAAGCCGATGCACAGCGCCATCAGCGCCGCCCACGGGCGGTCGGTGACCGGCTTGAACGTCGATCCGCCTGGAACTGACATATCTGACTCCCCCTGTGGTGCGGCTGGACAGCAGTGAAGGTTATCACCGTTCACCGACACCCGAAGGGCGGGAATAATGGCGTCAGGACGTGGTTGAACGAAGGTGGTTCGCTCCGAACCGCCGGCCCAACCGCCGCACAGAACGGAGAAACGACGTGTTCGGTAAGAAGCAGTCCGCTCCCCAGTCCGCCCCCGCACTTCCGGCTCAGCCCGGCGGGGCCGTCGAGGTGCCGCGCGGCAAGTCGTCCGGCTTCGTCGTGAGCACTCTCGTCGACAAGGCTCAGCGGCTCCAGCGACCCGCCGTGACCAAGTACGTCGCGAGCATTCGACGCCGCCACCCCGACGAGACGCCGGAGCAGATCATCAGGCGTCTGGAGAAGCAGTACATCAACACGGTGACCGCATCGGGCGGAGCCGTGGGCGCCGCCGCCGCCGTCCCGGGTGTCGGCACCGTGACCGCGATCGGCGCGATGTCGGCCGAGACCGTCTTCTTCATCGAGGCGTCGGCCCTGCTCGCCCTCGCGATAGCGGAGGTCCACGGGATCAGCCCCGCCGACACCGAACGTCGACGGATGTTGGTCCTCGGCGTCGCACTCGGCGAAGAAGGCACCGCAGTGATCGGCAAGGCGATCGGTGCACGCAGCAAGTCGGCGATGACGCAGCTCAATGTGCCCGGGATTCCGGGAGTCAATCTGGCCACGATCAACAAGACGCTTACCAACCGCTTCGTCAAGAAGTTCACCCTCGGCAAGGCCCCGGTCATGTTCGGCAAGATCCTGCCCGGCGGCATCGGCGCGGTGATCGGCGGTGTCGGCAACCGCGCACTCGGCAGCGCGGTGGTCCGCAACGCACGTGAGGCCTTCGGCACTCCACCGACCTTCTGGCACGACGGCGCCTCCGTCATCGAGGGCAGCCTTGCGACGCCGTCGTCGGCACGCCGCAAGGGTCTGGCATCGAGCCAGCGAGGCACCGCGCAGGAGTCCAACTGAGCGGCTGGATCGCGTCACTCGGCGCCGAATGTGTCCGACGCCGCGGTCTCGCCGCCGCAACGTTGACAGTGACACTGGGAGCGGTCGCCGTCGATCTGACGGCGCCGCTCCTTGTCAAAGCCGCGATCGACGTCGCTACCGGCGACCGGGGCGCCCCGGCGATCGCGCTCAGCACGATCGTTGTGGCGCTCGTGCTGGCAGCCGTCATCCGGTACGCGTGCCAGTTCGGGCGTCGGATGACTGCGGGCGCGCTCGCCGTCGGCGTCCAGGACCGCCTCCGACGACGCATTCTCGACACTCTGCTTCACCTCGACGGTCCCTCGCGCGACACCATCCGAACGGGTCAGATCGTGTCACGGTCGATCAGCGACCTGCAGGTGGTGCAAGGCCTTCTCGCGATGACTCCGTTGGCGATCGGCGGTGCCGTGCAAGCGGTGCTCGCGTTCGCCGTGATGGCTTTCCTCTCCCCCGTCCTCACTCTTGTGGCCGTCGGGACGATCCCATTGCTTGTCCTCCTCGTGTACATCAGCCGCAAGCGGATGTTCGCCGCCACCTGGTCGGCGCAACAGGCGGCCGCCGATGTCGCGAGCCACGTGGAGGAGACGGTCACGGGCGTCCGCGTGGTGAAGGGATTCGGGCAGGAGGATCGAGCAACCGATCGGCTCGCCGACCTAGGCGCCGGCCTCTATCGGAAGAAGCTGCGCGCAGCGCGCCTCGCCGCCTGGTTCACCCCGACCATGACCTCGATCCCCCAGATCGGAATGATCGGCGTCATCGGCCTCGGAGGGTGGCTCGCGGCCCGCGGCGACATCACCGCGGGCACCTTCCTGGCGTTCTCCACGTACCTCGCGACAATGACCGGACTCGCACGGGTCCTCACCAATCTGGTGGTGAACGCGCAGCTCGCGGCGTCCTCCGCCACGCGGGTGTTCGACGTGATCGACCATCCGCGTGACGCCGCGTACACGTCGAACGGCTCCCTCCCACGCGGGCCGCTGGGCATCCGGTTCGACGACGTGACGTTCGCTCACGATCGCCGTCGCATCCTCGACGGGCTGTCGTTGACGATCGAACCCGGCGAATGTGTAGCGGTGATCGGCGGACCGGGTTCGGGAAAGTCGACCCTCGCCGATCTGCTCAGCGGTGTGTATCGGCCGCAGTCCGGCGCCGTGCGGATCGTCGGTGCGAACGGCCGCGTCGACGTGTCAGACCTCGCTCCCGATGTGCTGCACAGCGCCGTCGCGACAGTCGACGACGAACCGTTTCTCTACTCCGACTCGATCGCGGCGAACATCGGACTCGGTGACCGAGCCGAGCTCAACCGCCCGGCCGTCGAGATGGCCGCACGAGCCGCAGCCGCCGACTTCGCAGAGACGTTCGCCGACGGATACGACACCCGCGTCGGCGAACGAGGCCTGACTCTGTCCGGAGGCCAACGACAGCGAGTCGCACTGGCAAGGGCCCTGCACGCACACACTCCGATTCTTGTTCTCGACGACGCCACGTCTGCGGTGGACGCCTCCACAGAATCCCGCATCCTCGACCGTCTCCGCGAGCAGGGTTCGACGATGTTGGTCCTGGCGCATCGGGCTTCGACACTGTCCGTCGCCGACCGTGTGGCGGTCCTGGCGCAAGGCCGCATCGTCGACATCGGCACACCCGCGGAATTGGCCGCGCGCAGTCCCGAGTTCTCCCGTCTGATGTCCACGACGGACGAAGACGACTCCGCCCCGGAGACGATCGAGAAGCTGTGGCCGGGCGTCGATCGCACCGACGCGGCCGGAGCCCTCGGCGCCGCCGCCGCGTCCCCGGCCCTGGCCGATGCGCTCGCCTCGCTTCCGCCCGCCACCGAGGACCCGAAGGTGGACGTCACCGCAGCACGACGGGAACGACCGGACTTCGGCCTCCGCCAGATCGTCCGGCCGGTTCGCCTGCTGCTTGCGGCCGTTGTGGTGACGATCGGTGTCGACACCCTGGTGGGTCTGGCGTTCCCGACGTTGGCGCAGCGAGTGCTCGCTGCTGACGACACCGGAGTGATCGTCGCCGTCACGGCCATCGGCCTCGGCTTGATCGCCGTCTCGTGGCTGGCGTCGCGAATGAACACGATCTTCGCCGCGCGAGCGGGCGAACGCGTCTTGTTCTCGCTGCGTGTGCGCAGTTACGCCCACCTGCAGCGGCTCGGTCTCGACTATTACGAGCGGGAACTCTCGGGGCGCATCATGACGCGCATGACGACCGACGTCGACGCACTGTCCGGGTTCTTGCAGACCGGCATGTCATCGGCGGTCGTGTCGGTTCTCACGCTCGGTGGGGTCCTCGCCGCCCTCCTGCTGACGGATTGGCGAGTGGCGATGGCGGTGCTGCCGATCTTCCCGATCCTGATCGTCGCGACGGTCGTGTTCCGCCGGATCTCGTCGGCGTCGTACACCCGTGCTCGGGAACTGATCTCCGCAGTCAACGCCGATTTCCAGGAGAACATCGCCGGGTTGTCCACCACACGCGGGTACCGCCACGTCACGGTCGCAACCGAGGCGTTCGGCGCGCGATCGGACGCGTGGTACTCGGCGCGCATGACCTCCCAGCGCGCGGTCGCGACCTATTTTCCGTTCATCACGTTCTGCGCCGATCTCGCGACAGCGGTGGCCGTCGGGGTCGGCGCGCACCAGATCGCCCGAGGCGACCTGCATCCCGCGACGCTCGTCGCGTTCGTGCTGTACCTGGCGATGCTGTTCGGCCCGGTTCAACAGCTGACCCAGGTGTTCGACGGATATCAGCAGGCCGCCGTCGGTCTGCGCCGGATCCGCGACCTCGTCACCACCAAGTCGTCGATCGTCGACGTCGCCGACACCGGACCGATCGCCTTCGACGGCGACGTGCGTCTGACCGGTGTCGACTTCGCATACAGCGGAGCATCCAGAAATGCACTCACCGGCCTCGATCTGCACATCCCCGCAGGCACTTCTCTCGCCCTCGTCGGGGCGACGGGCGCGGGCAAGTCGACCGTCGTCAAACTGCTCGCACGCTTCTACGATCCGACAGCGGGAACGGTTGCCGTCGACGGTCGCGATCTCCGCGACGTGACGCTGCGCCGGTACCGCTCACGGCTCGGAGTGGTCCCGCAGGAACCGCACCTGTTCGCGGGCACGGTCGCCGACAACGTCGCCTACGGGCGACCCGACGCGACCCGCGAACAGATCGCCGACGCCGCCCGTCGAGTCGGTGCGGCGACGATGATCGCGGGCCTGCCCGGAGGCATGGAGTTCACCGTGAGCGAGCGCGGTCGGAGTCTGTCGTCCGGTCAACGACAACTGATCGCGCTCGCGCGCGCCGAACTCGTCGAACCCGATCTGGTTCTCCTCGACGAAGCGACCGCGACGCTCGACCAGGCGACGGAGGCGCACGTGCTCGCCGCGGGGGCGGCCCTCGCCCGGCGGCGGACCACCGTGATCGTCGCGCACCGCCTCGGCACTGCCGCCCGGGCCGACGCGATCGCGGTGGTCGACGACGGCCGCATCGTCGAGTTCGGCGCTCACGACGACCTGTACGAAGCTCAAGGGTCTTACCGCCGTCTCTGGGACGCCGGAGATCGTATGATTTCCACCACATGAAAGTTGTATTCAGCGCGAACGTCACGATGAACACTACGGCGGCGACGCGGTCCGCGTAGGGTTGAGGATTGGCTGGCGCGTAGCGGTCCACAAGACTGCACGAACCCGTCGGCGAGACTACAAAGCACTGGGTGAATTGAGGCGAGACAACGCTGTGAGCAGTTCGATTTCTGAGTCCGACTTCGGACAGAACGAATGGCTGGTCGAAGAAATGTACCAGCGATTCCTGACCAATCCCGACTCTGTGGATCCCAGCTGGCATGACCTGCTGAAGAACTACAGCCCCTCGAACGGCGCAGCTCCTGCCGCCGCAGCACCGAAGGCGCCCGCAGCACCCGCTGCCGCGCCCTCCACACCTGCTGCCCCGGCCGCGCCTGCTGCACCGGTTCAGCCGAAGCAGCCGGTCACCCTCGACGCCGAGCCGGAACGCACAGCGCAGCCCGCCCGTCCGGCCCCCGCACGTGAAGCCGCAGCCACCAAAGCGGCGTCCGGCACCAGCCGCGCCGCATCGGCCTCCAAACCCGCCAGCAACGATGCGACCGACGAGTCGAAGATCCTCCGTGGTCCGGCCGCCGCGATCGTCCGCAACATGACGTCGTCGTTGACGATCCCGACCGCGACAAGCGTCCGCGCCGTCCCGGCCAAGGCGATGATCGACAACCGCATCGTCGTCAACAACCACCTCGCTCGCACGCGCGGCGGCAAGATCAGCTTCACCCACATCCTCGGCTACGCGATCGTCCAGGCGATCAAGGCGTTCCCGAACATGAACAACCATTTCGAGGAGATCGACGGCAAGCCGAACGTCGTCACTCCCGCGCACACCAATCTCGGCCTGGCCATCGACCTGCCCGGCAAGAACGGTCAGCGCACTCTCGTCGTCGCCGCCATCAAGGAATGCGACACGATGGACTTCGCACAGTTCGTCGCCGCATACGAGGACATCGTCCGACGTGCGCGTGACGGCAAGCTCGGCGCAGCCGACTTCGCGGGCGTCACCGTCTCGCTGACCAACCCCGGCACCATCGGCACCGTGCACTCCGTCCCCCGACTCATGCCGGGACAGGGCGCGATCATCGGTGCGGGCGCGATGGAGTACCCCGCCGAGTTCCAGGGCTCGAGCGAGGAGCAGCTCGCCACCATGGGCGTCGGCAAGCTGATGACGCTCACGTCGACCTACGATCACCGGATCATCCAGGGCGCCGAGTCGGGCGACTTCCTGCGCACGATCCACAATCTGCTGATCGACGATGCGTTCTACGACGAGATCTTCACGGCACTGCACATCCCGTACGAGCCGATCCGCTGGCGGCGCGACCTGCCCGCAGGCCTCGTCGACAAGAACACCCGCGTCCTCGAGCTCATCGCCGCATACCGCAGCCGCGGTCACCTCATGGCCGACACCGACCCGCTGGCCATGGACAGCGACGCACGCGCCGCGCACCCGGACCTCGACGTCCTCACGTACAACCTGACCCTGTGGGATCTCGACCGGTCGTTCACCGTCGGCGGCTTCCACGGCCAGGACACGATGAAGCTGCGCGACGTCCTGTCGATCCTGCGTGACGCGTACTGCCGCCACGTCGGCGTCGAGTACACCCACATCCTCGATCCCGAGCAACAGCGCTGGCTGCAGGAACGTGTTGAGATCAAGCACGTCAAGCCGCCGGTGGCCGAGCAGAAGTACATCCTGAGCAAGCTCAACGCCGCCGAGGCCTTCGAGACGTTCCTCGCCACCAAGTACGTCGGGCAGAAGCGCTTCTCGCTCGAAGGCGCCGAGACCGTCATCCCGATGATGGACGCCGTCATCGACCGCTCCGCCGACCACAACGTGCAGGAAGTCGTCATCGGGATGCCGCACCGCGGCCGCCTGAACGTCCTGGCGAACATCGTCGGCAAGCCGTACTCGAAGATCTTCACCGAGTTCGAGGGCAACCTCGGCGAGGCGCAGTCGCACGGTTCGGGCGACGTGAAGTACCACCTCGGAGCCGAGGGCAAGTACTACCAGATGTTCGGCGACAACGAGATCAACGTCTCGCTGACCGCCAATCCCAGCCACCTCGAGGCCGTCGACCCGGTCCTGGAGGGCATCGTCCGCGCCAAGCAGGACCTGCTCGGCGAAGACCACAACTTCGCCATCCTGCCGCTGATGCTGCACGGTGATGCCGCGTTCGCCGGCCAGGGTGTTGTGCCCGAGACGTTGAACATGTCGATGCTGAACGGCTACCGCACCGGCGGCACCGTCCACATCGTGGTCAACAACCAGGTCGGCTTCACCACGGCGCCGGAGTACTCGCGCTCGACGCAGTACTGCACCGACGTCGCGAAGATGATCGGCGCACCGGTCTTCCACGTCAACGGCGACGACCCGGAAGCCTGCGTCTGGGCTGCCAAGCTCGCCGTGGACTACCGCGAGGCGTTCAACCGCGACGTCGTCATCGACCTCGTCTGCTACCGCCGCCGCGGCCACAACGAGGGCGACGACCCGTCGATGACGCAGCCTGCGATGTACGACGTGATCGACAACATCCGCGGTGTCCGCAAGAGCTACACCGAGGCTCTCATCGGCCGTGGCGACATCTCGACGAAGGAGGCCGAGGACGCTCTGCGCGACTACCAGGGCCAGCTGGAGCGGGTGTTCGTCGAGGTCAAGGAGCTCGAACGCTTCACCCCGGAGGCCTCGCCGTCGGTCGAGGGCGACCAGAAGCTCCGCACCAAGCTGGTGACGTCGGTGCCGCAGGAGCGCCTCCAGCAGATCGGCGACGCGTTCGTCAATCTGCCCGAGGACTTCACGCCGCACCCGCGCGTCAAGCCCGTCATCAAGCGTCGCCACGAGATGCCCACCAAGGGCGATGTCGACTGGTCGTTCGCCGAGTTGATGGCGTTCGGCTCCCTCGTGCAGGAGGGCACCACCGTCCGCCTGTCGGGTCAGGACTCGCGACGCGGCACGTTCACTCAGCGTCACTCCGTCCTCATCGACCGGGACAACGGCTCCGAGTACACGCCGCTGAACCATCTCGGCGTCGACGGCCCCGGCCGTTTCCTCGTGTACGACTCCCCGCTGTCGGAATACGCGGTCCTCGGCTTCGAGTACGGTTACGCCGTCGCGAACCCGGACGCCCTCGTCCTGTGGGAGGCGCAGTTCGGCGATTTCGTCAACGGCGCGCAGTCGATCATCGACGAATTCATCAGCTCCGGTGAAGCCAAGTGGGGCCAGCGGTCGGATGTGGTGCTGCTGCTGCCGCACGGCCACGAGGGCCAGGGCCCGGACCACACGTCCGGTCGTATCGAGCGCTTCCTGCAGCTGTGTGCAGAGGGTTCGATGACCGTCGCGCTGCCGTCGACGCCCGCCAGCTACTTCCATCTCTTGCGTCGCCACGTCCACGACGGCATCAGCCGTCCACTGGTCGTGTTCACGCCGAAGTCGATGCTGCGCAACAAGGCAGCCGTCTCGCCGATCGAAGACTTCACGGAGGGCAAGTTCCAGTCGGTCATCGACGATCCGCGTTTCGCTTCGGCGGGCGCCGACCGGTCGAAGGTCAAGCGTGTGCTGCTGGTGAGCGGCAAGCTGTACTACGAACTCGCCGCACGCGCGGAGAAGGACGGACGCGACGATATCGCGATCGTCCGCGTCGAGCAGCTGTACCCGGTTCCGCATCGTCGCATCGCTCGCACGTTGGAGCAGTACCCCAACGCGGGCGACTTCGTGTGGGTCCAGGAAGAGCCCGCCAACCAGGGCCCATGGCCGTTCCTCGGCCTCTGGCTGCCTGAGCTGCTTCCCGAGGTCCTGTCGGGTCTGCGTCGCATCTCGCGTCGTCCCATGTCGGCCCCGTCATCGGGCTCGAGCAAGGTACACGCCGTCGAGCAGGCGGAGATCATCGACAGCGCCTTCTCCTGATCCGCTGAACCAAAAGGCCCGGACCGTTTCGACGGTCCGGGCTTTTCGTTGGTCCGTTCGCCCCGGGTCAGGTCAAAGACGCCGGAAACGGGGAGGGCGGATGGGCCTTCGCTGTCCCGTTCGCCACGTCCGCGTGCTCTCCCCTCAGGGCAGCGGAAGCCCGTTGGTCTCCCTGTCCCAGCCTCTTTGATCGAAGTCGGGTCGAGCGCGCCGCCGCGGCCCGAATCAGGCGTCGGTCAAGGCGTCCGAGATGCCGGCGAGAGCCGGGAGTGCGGTTACGAACATCGCGACCAGTGTCTCGCGGTCGACGACCGGATCTGCCAGCCAGCGGACGAGCATCTCTTCGACGTAGGCGATCCACCCTGCGACGGCGAGTTCGATCGCCGGCGTCCGCTCGATGCCGAGTGCGGGCGTGTGGGTCAGAATCCTCTCGGACATCACCTGACGAGTGCTCTCGGCGACGTCGCGGATGCCGGCTATCGAGTTGCCTGACCCGCGGATGACTCCGATGAACCCCTGGCCGATGTCGGTGACGTAGTCGACGTACGCCGTGACCGACGCTTGGAGCATCTCGATCGGATCGGTCAGGTCTTCGCGCGGCGCGGTTCGGTCGATCATCTCCTGCGCCTGCTCGCGGACGACAGCGAGATGGAAGTCTGCCTTCGATTCGAAGTAGTGGAAGAGCAGGCCTTTCGACACGCCGGCCGCATCGGCCACGGCCTCGATCGTCACCGTGTCCAACGGTTGCTCGCGGGCCATCTGAACACCGAGATCGATGAACTGACGACGCCGGGCCTCCGGGCTCATGCGTGTTCTCGATGCGGTCATGCCCTCGACCCTAGGCGACTGTTGACCAAGATTCAATTAGCTATTGACTCCGATTCAACACCACTTTAGGGTGGTGACCATGACAACGCATGATGTAGAGATCGCGATCGTCGGTGCGGGCTTCTCCGGCCTCGGTGCGGCGATCAAGCTCGCGCAGGCAGGCTCCGACGACTACGTGGTCCTCGACCGCGGCAACGACTTCGGCGGCACCTGGCGCGACAACGTGTACCCCGGCGCCGCGTGTGACGTCCCGTCGCACCTGTACTCGTACTCGTTCGCCCAGAACCCCGGCTGGTCGCGGTCGTACTCGCACCAGCCCGAGATCCACCGCTACATCAACGCGGTCGCCGACGAGCACAAGATCGCCGACAAGACCTGGTTCGGCACCGACGTGACCGGTGCCGACTGGAATGAGGACGAAGCACGCTGGATCATCCAGGGCAAGCGCGACGGCAAGAAGATCACCGTCCGGGCACGCACCATGGTCGGCGGCATCGGCCCGCTCTGCGAGCCCAACCTCCCCGACATCGACGGACTCAAGGGCTTCGGCGGCAAGATCGTCCACACCGCGCAGTGGGACGAGGACTACGACTTCGCAGGTAAGCGCATCGCCGTCATCGGCACCGGCGCGTCGGCCATCCAGGTGGTCCCCCAGCTCGGCAAGATCGCGGGCCAGCTCGACGTGTACCAGCGCACCGCGCCGTGGATCATCCCCCGCAACGAACGCCCCTACCTGCCCGTCGAGAACTGGGCGTTCAAGAACGTTCCCGGCCTGCAGGCGGCGATCCGCGGCACCATCTACACCGCGAGCGAGACCGTCGCCGCCGGTATGACGTGGGCGCCGAAGGCCCTCAAGCCCGTCGAACTGATCTGCAAGGGCAACATCTTCCGCGGCATCCGCGATCCGAAGCTCCGCGAGGCCGTCACGCCGAAGTTCGCGGTCGGCTGCAAGCGCATCCTCAAGTCGAACGACTGGTACCCGACGCTCGACCGTCCGAACGTCAGCCTCGTCACCGACGGGATCGACAAGGTCACCAAGACGGGCATCGTCACGAAGGACGGAACCGCTCGCGACGTCGACGTGATCGTGGTCGCCACCGGATTCCACGTCACCGACTCCCCCGCTTTCGCCACCATTCGCGGTGTCGGCGGCAAGAGCCTCGCGGAGGTCTGGGAGAAGGACGGCATGCAGGGATACAAGGGGTCGTTCGTGCACGGCTTCCCCAACCTGATGCTGTTGGTCGGACCGTCGACCGGCCTCGGTCACACCTCGATGGTCTACATGATCGAGTCGCAGCTCAACTACCTCGTCGACTATGTCCGCAAGACGACGGCCGCGGGTGTCATCCGCACCGACGTGAAGAAGGAAGCTCAGGACCGGTACAACGCCGACCTGCAGAAGACCATGCGCACAAGCGTCTGGGTCAACGGCGGCTGCGCATCCTGGTACAAGGACGTCAACGGCAACGTCACTTCCCTGTGGCCGGGCTTCACGTTCACCTTCCGCAACAAGACCCGCGAGTTCGACATCGCCGCCTACGACGTGACGTCGGCTCCGCGCGTCGAGACCACTGAGGCCGCCGCGACCGGCGCCTGACCTGTTTACTACGACTCGAATCGAGACATCAGTGAAAGACTTCCGCAACAAGGTCATCGTCATCACCGGCGCAGGATCGGGCATGGGCCGTGACCTGGCCGTGCAGCTCGCCAAGCGCGGCGCCAAGATCGCCATCTCCGACGTCGACCCGGCCGGTCTCGCCGAGACCGAACGCCTCGTCAAAGACGCTGGCGCCGAGGTGCACGCGCAGCTCCTCAACGTCGCCGAGCGCGAAGCTGTGCTGACCTACGCCGACACCGTCGCGGCGCACTTCGGCACCGTGAACGTCATCTTCAACAACGCAGGCATCGCGCACCACGGCGAGGTTGAGCACACGGAGTTCAAAGACATCGAGCGTGTCATGGACATCGACTACTGGGGCGTCGTCAACGGCACCAAGGCGTTCCTGCCGTACATCATCGCGTCGGGCGACGGTCACATCGTCAACACGTCGTCGTTGTTCGGTCTGCTGTCCGAGCCCGGTCAGGCGGCCTACAACTCGGCGAAGTTCGCCGTTCGCGGTTTCACCGAGGCGCTCAATCAGGAGATGATCATCGCGAAGCACCCGGTCAAGGTGACCTGTGTGCATCCGGGTGGCATCAAGACGGCGATCGCCCGGAACGCGACCACGTCGGGCGACCACGATCAGAAGGCCACCGCGGAACTGTTCGACAAGTACCTCGCCCGCATGACGTCGGAGAAGGCCGCGGCGGTCATCATCAAGGGTGTCGAACGCAATCAGGCCCGTGTGCTCGTCGGCGCCGATGCCAAAATCCTCGACCTCAGTGTTCGACTGGTCGCCTCGAAGTACCAGGGCATCAGCGCTCGGATCACCGGCTGGGGCCTGGCCAAGCTCAGCAAGTAGGAATCACACGCTGTGCGTCGCCAACCACTGCCCGGCGGCCGCACGCGGAGACGATCCACTGCGGACCTCGCGCACCATCTGCGCGAGGTCCGCAGTCGTCAGTTCACCGGCCACTCTGCTCAGTGCTTTGAGCTGTGACTTCCCCAGGAGACCACTAGCGAACACCGGCACGAGATCCTGTGCGATCGGGGTGCCCTTCGAGGGGATCGCCTGGACGTCGGCGAGGTCCTCGACGGTGGCGAGGTCGATGGCCGTCGTCAGACCGAACGCGCCACCCGTCCGCACCTCGGCTACCAGTTCGTCTGCGGAGCCGACCGAAGTCACCGCCCTAGTGCGGCAAGGCGCGACCGCCTCCCGAACCGAGACCGGTGGGTTGGTCGTCACCACCAGTGCCGCGTCGTCACGGCCGAAGCGACCACAATCGGCAAGATCTTTCACTCCCCGTCGCTCGATCTCGTCGGTGCGTGCGAGCACCTGCCAACGGTTGCTGACCAACGCAGGGTCGCCGATGGACACCTGCTGCGGAAGTGATCGGTTCACGTCGGCGAGCACGTCCTCCGACGTCACGGCGGACGGCTTCGGAGTCAATTCCTCCAGCAGGCTGCCGGTGAACGCGGGGAACAGCCCGAGGTCGCCCGAGGCGACTGCGTCGAGGAGCCGAGGCTGCGACTCTCCTCCGTCGCGGGTGTCCACCGCGACTCCGGTGCGCGCGAGTGCGCCCGCATACACCGCTGCCGCGACCTGCATCTCCGGAGTTCCGTCGTGCCCGACGATAACCGTGGTCTCGTCATCGGAGCACGCGGTCAGCAGGACTGCCGCAAGAACGCTCGAGAGGAGAGCCGTCAGGATTCGTCGTTGAGTGCGCATCGCAGCCAACGTTAGTCGACGCTCACGCGGTGGCGGCGAAGCCGATCACCGACGTCGCGATCAGTTGAACCGCGATGGCCGCAAGCAGGAGACCTGCGATCTTCGCGAGCAGCGTGATGCCGCTGATCTTGAGGACTCGGACCACCGTCGTCGAGTAGAGCAACGCCAGGCACACCACAGCATGCGCGGTGACGATCGCTGCGGCGATCGCGAGGTACGCACTGCCCTCACCGTTCGCCTGACTCACCGCCACGATCACGGCCGCGATGGTGCCCGGACCTGCGAGCAGTGGAGTCCCCAAGGGAACGATCGCAACGTTGACGTCCTCGGTCGCCTTCCCCGTCGGTGGTTCCCCGGTGCCGGTGAGCAACTGAAGCGCGACGAGCAGCAGAAGCAGGCCGCCAGCTCCC
Source organism: Gordonia sp. PDNC005 (assembly GCF_016919385.1). Taxonomy (NCBI): domain Bacteria; kingdom Bacillati; phylum Actinomycetota; class Actinomycetes; order Mycobacteriales; family Gordoniaceae; genus Gordonia; species Gordonia sp. PDNC005. The sequence goes on along the minus strand of NZ_CP070351.1, from coordinate 1,032,613 downwards.
TGCAGCGCGGGGATCCCGATGTGGAGATAGCCCAGGATCGCCTTGCCGCCGATGGCGAACACCGAAACCACAAACAGCGATACCAGCGGCGCCTGCCACGCGGCCCGCCGTCGATACGCCTCGTCGCGCCTGCCGACCAACGACAGAAACACGGGGACTTGACCCGGCGGGTCCATGATGACGATCAGAGTGATCGCCGTAGCGGTGTAAACAGAGACATCGAACACTGACTGAGTGTAAGGGCGAAGAGCACCTCGCGTCGGTATCATCACCCGAGTGCCTTCGATGCCTCGCATGTTGCAGCCCGGTAGTCGGGGTCCGGGACGACCTGGGCCGGTGACGCCACCGGTCCCGGCTGCGCGCGCCGTCGTCGACTGCGGCGTCTACGTCGACGGTGTTCGGCAGGACTGTTCGCAAGATTTCCGTCGCGCCCTGTCTGTGGTGCGCGAGGCTGGAAAGGGGTTCGTGTGGCTCGGTCTACACGAGCCGGACGAGCGCCAGATGAACGACGTCGCCGAAGCGTTCGGACTGCATCCGCTCATGGTTGAGGACGCCGTTCACGCACATCAGCGCCCCAAGCTCGAGTTGTATGACGACACTGTCTTCTTGGTGTTGCGCTCGATCAGCTACGTGGAGCACGAGTCCATCGAGGTCGCGAACGACATCGTCGAGTCCGGCGAGATCATGGTGCTCGCGAGCCGAGACTTCGTCATCACTGTCCGCCACGGCGATCACACTCATCTCACCGGTGTCCGTCAGCGCCTCGAGCACCAGCCGGACCATCTGAAGCTCGGGCCGGCCGCCGTCGTCCACGCTGTGGCCGACCGGGTGGTCGACAGTTACCTCGCGGTCGCCTCGGAGATGGAGTCGGACGTCGACGAGATCGAGGAGCGGGTGTTCTCGTCGTCGGCCAACAATCTGGACATCAACGTCGTCTACTTGTTCAAGCGCGAGGTCCTCGAGCTCCGTCGCGCGGTGTTCCCATTGGGGATTCCGATGGCGAGGCTGTCCGGGCACAAGGACACTCTCGACGTCTCCCCGATCCGGTTCGAGCAGAACAACCTGTCATCGGACGAGAAGGAGATCCGACGTCATTTCCGCGACGTTGCCGATCACCTCACCACCGCGACCGACCTGATCGCCGAGTACGACGAGCGTCTCACCACGCTGCTCAACGCTGCCGCCACGAAGGTCGGCATCCAGCAGAACAGCGACATGCGCAAGATCTCGTCGTGGGCTGCGATCGCCGCGGTCCCCACCGCCGTCGCAGGCATCTACGGCATGAACTTCGACTTCATGCCTGAATTGCACTGGGAGTACAGCTACCCGATCGTCCTGCTGTTCATCGTCACGGTCTGCATCTTCGTCTGGCGACTCCTCCGAAAGAGCCACTGGCTCTGACCCACGCTGCGCCAGTCCTACACGACTGCTCTCCGGTTATGACGACCCGAGTCGGCCACGGCGCGTGTCAGGAGGGGGCGACGGCGGAGCGGGTGGGGTCGGCGATGTCGACCCCGGCTTCGGCCCACGCGTCGCGGAGCGCATCGGCGCCCTTGAGACGAACCCATGCAGCCTCGTTCGCCGTGATCGGGACCGCGCGCAGGAAGTGAACCGGTTCGGCCGGATCGTCGAGCGGGAGGTCGGCGACCGCACCGTCAGAAGTCAGCAGAAATGCTGAGCAGATCGCTCCCGCCCACAATGGTTCCTGCAAGTCGACGAGCGAATCCTCCGCCAAGATCAGGCCCTCGACGGCAGGCGCCGCCGCGAGCATGGCGAGAGACTTGTGTAAGCCTGGGAGCGGCGACACCGCGTTCATTCGGACGATCGCCTCTGCCCTCGGTCCGCGGACCGGATCAGGAGCGAAGTCGTTCGGATCGTGCATCGGGTGGCGCGAACAGCCGACGGTCACAAAAACGAGGTCGTCGCCGTCGACGAACCGGAGGACGTCGATCGGCTCGACGCCCAGGAACGTGACCGACGCCCGTTGCGGTTCTGAACCGACGCTGCTGGACACGTGCGCCACCACCCGGTCGGCGACCGACCCCGAAGAAGAACTCACCCCACCAGTGAATCACGGGTGGGGTGAGTGCAAACCGGAAGGCCGAGCCCTACGCGTGGTCGGCGTAGACGACCGGACGACCCTCAGGTTGACCGCCTCGCAACGCCACGCCGCTCGCAGTGTCGAACACGTGTAGACGCTGCGGGTTCAACGCCAACGTGAGGTTGCCCCCGCGACGAGCTTGTGTGTAGGGCGTGAGGCGCGCGACCTTCTGGCCGCCCGCCGTTGTCGATCCCAGATCCTCGGCGAGCTTCGTCAGTACCGCGTTGGCTGCGTCGGGTGCGGTGAGGCCGAAGTAGACGTACTTGTCCGAGCCCATCGACTCGACCAGATCGACGTCGATGCCGAACGTGAGGAACTGTTGCAGCTCGGCGGGGTGCGTCAGCGCCGCGTCCACGAGGTGTTCGGGCCGGATTCCGAGGAGGACGTCACCGCTGCTGTTCACGCCGCGGGCGCGCCCGGTGATCTCCTGGTGATCGGGAAACTCGATGTGCCCGATGGGAGTGTCGACGCCGGTCGCGGTGAGCCGCCCGGGAATGAAGTTCATCGCGGGCGAGCCGATGAAGCCTGCGACGAACAGATTGACCGGGCTGTCGTACAGTTCCTGCGGCGAGCCGACCTGCTGGACGTAGCCGGCCCGCATGACGACGACACGGTCGCCGAGAGTCATCGCCTCCGTCTGATCGTGCGTCACGTAAACGGTGGTGGTGCCTAGTCGCGCCTGCAGGGTCGCGATCTCCGTACGCATCTGCACGCGCAGCTTCGCGTCCAGGTTCGACAGCGGCTCGTCCATGAGGAACGCCTTCGGCGATCGCACTATCGCACGGCCCATCGCGACGCGCTGCCGCTGACCGCCGGACAGGTTGCCCGGCTTCTTGTCGAGGAACTCGGTGAGATCGAGGATGCGTGCCGCCTCGTTGACCTTCGCCTCGATCTCATCCTTCGGCGCCTTCGCCAGGGTGAGCGGGAACGCGATGTTGCCGCGCACCGTGAGGTGCGGGTACAGCGCGTAGCTCTGAAACACCATCGCGATGTCGCGGTCTTTGGGAGCGGTCTCGTTCATCCGCTGCCCGCCGATGCGGAGTTCACCACCGGTGATGTCTTCGAGACCGGCGATCATGTTGAGGGTCGTCGACTTTCCGCAGCCCGACGGTCCCACGAGAATGATGAACTCCCCGTCGGCGATGTGCAGGTCGATGCCGTGCACGGCAGTCGAGCCGTCCGGGTACTGCTTGGAAACGTTGTCCAGAACGATGTCGGCCATGGGTTATCCCTTCACGGCGCCGGAGGTGAGGCCGGCCACGATACGGCGTTGGAAGAAGAGCACGAAGATGATGATCGGAATGGTGATGACAACGGCCGCGGCCGCGATGGCGCCAGTCGGTTCTTCGAACTGACTGACACCGGTGAAGTTGGCGATCGCGACCGGCGCGGTCTGGGCCCGTTCGGTCGACGTCAACGACAGTGCCAGGAGAAGGTCGTTCCAGGCGAACACGAACACGAGGATTGCGGCGGTCACGACACCGGGCGTCGCGAGGGGCAGGATCACCCGACGGAACGCTTGGGCCGGCGTCGCACCGTCCATCTGAGCGGCCTTCTCCAGTTCCCACGGGATCTCCCGGAAGAACGCGGACAGAATGTAGATCGCCAGAGGCAGTGCAAACGCGACGTACGGCAGGATCAGGCCCGGCCACGTGTCGAACAGGCCGAGACGACGCTCAATGTTGAACAGCGGCGTCACCAGCGAGATCTGCGGGAACATCGCGATCAGCAGTGCGGCCCCGACGAGCACCTTCTTGCCGGGGAACTCCAGGCGTGCGATGGCGTAGGCGGCCATCGTGCCGAGGATGACGGCGATCAGTGTCGCGATGAGGCCGATGCCGATCGAGTTGATGAGACTCGACGTGAAGAAGCTTGTGTCGAAGATGTTGCGGTAGTTGTCGAGCGTCCACGATGTCGGGATGAAGTTGCCGTCGGTGACGGTTCCCGTGCTCTTGAACGACAGACTGACGATCCACCACAGCGGAATCACCGCATACAACACGACCAGCGTGTTCGCGATCACCCATCCGGCGCGGCGACGATTGAGAGCATTCATACTCGCGCTACCTCCCCTCGTCGTCGGAACCCGGGGCCGAAGCGCCGAACCCCTTGATGAACACAACAGCGATCAGTGCGACGCACAGGAAGATCAGCACGCTGATCGCCGACCCGATGCCGAGATTGAACGCTTTGAACAAGTTGTTGTAGCCGAGCATCGACACCGAACCGGTCTCGTGATTGCCCGACGTCAGCACGTATATGTTGTCGAACACGCGGAACGCGTCGAGCGTGCGGAACAACAGCGCCACCAGGATCGCGGGCTTCATCAGAGGCAGGATCACCTTGATCAGCCTGGTCCACGGGCCGGCACCGTCCATCTGTGCGGCCTTGAGCAGGTCGTCGGGCACCAGCGCCAGACCCGCGAGGAGCAGCAGCGCCATGAACGGCGTCGTCTTCCATACTTCGGCGAGGATGATCACCGACAGCGCCGACCACTGCTCGGTGAGCGGAGTCGATCCGTCCGGCAGCAAGTTCACGAGGTAGCCCGTGCCGGGCGTCCACGCGTACTTCCACGAGATCGCGGCGGCCACGGTGACGATGCCGTACGGAACCAGGACCACGGTACGGACCAGTCCCCTGCCGAACATCGCGCGGTGCATCACCAGGGCGATCGCCATGCCGAGGACAAACTCGATGATCACTGAGATGACCGTGATGTAGAGCGTCACCCAGAGTGCGGTCCACCAGTAGTTGCTGCTCAGGACAGTCGAGTAGTTGTCGAGACCGACGAACTTCTCGTTGCCGGGCTCACGCAGGTTCGCCGACGTCAACGACAGCCAGAACGAGTAGACGATCGGGTATCCGGTCACGATCAGCATGACCAGCGCGGCCGGTCCGGCGAGGATCAGCGCGAGGCGACGCTCTGACGAACGACGACCAGTCGCTTTGGTCTTGACCTTGGTCGCCGTGGCCGTGGCGACCGGCGCCGACGGGCCGGGATGCTCGTCGAGGATGTCCGACATCGACATCGATCCCCCTGCAGGCACCGGAGCGCGGTGCCGCTCGGGTGCCGGCGCGAAGGCCGCGGGCCTCTCGAGCGCGGGCGCCGGCGTCTCTGTCTTCAGCAGGGGCTCGCTCGGACGGGGCTCCGGAGCCAGGGTGCCGGAGTCGGGTTCGGGCGTCGACTGCGGTTCCCGCGATGCGGGTGTGTACCCGAAGGAGTCAGGCGACTGCCGAACCTCCATCGGGGGCAAAGCATCGCTCGAGGGCTCTCGCGGAGTCGGAGTGACGGTGTGCGTCTGGGCCGATTCCACCGGTGGTTCCCCGGGTGCAACCCACTCGTCTGAGTGAACTGTGGGAATGGGACCGGTCTGTTCGACTGGTCGCTCCGGAACGCGGTCCTCGGGCCTGGCATGACGACCCGGCGTCATGTCCGGGCCGTCACCGTGCGGTGTCAGACCGCCCGCGTTCTGGCCGTGAGTGTTGTCGTCGTCGGTCACGGGACGATCCCCTCTCCGTCGATGGCGGTCTGAGCGACCTTCGCCAGCTCATCGGCCTTGCTCTCGGGATCCCACTGGCCCACCGGGCTGAGAGTCGCGGTAATGGCGGTCGACATGTCCTGGTAGCGCGGCGTCGCCGGACGCGGTGCGGCGCCCTCGTCGAGTTGCTTTCGGATCAGTTCGCCCATCGGGTACGCGATCTTGAAGTCCGGATCGTCGTACAGGGACGACAGAGTCGGCGGAGTCCCGCCTCGGATGGCGTAGATCTTCTGCGCGTCCTCCGAAGTCAGGCAGCCTGCAGCCTTGAACGCGAGGTCCTGCTGCTTCGACGTCGACGCTACGGCGATGTTCAGACCGCCGGGTGTGGCCTTAGCAGTCAGCCCCTTCTCGATGCCCGGGAACGCGGCGAAGTCGAACCGCTTGCGGACGACGTTGTTGACCTTCTCGATGTCCGGCTTGGTCGGGTCGTCCGAGGTCGCGGCGATGATGTCGGCGAACTGAGTGATCGTGTCGCCCATGATCTTGGCCTCACCCTTGCTTCCGTTCTCGCGGATGCCTGCGAAGACGAACGGCCAGTTGATCTCGAAGGCTCCGTCGCCGGCCTCCATGCCGGTGCGCGCCGTGCCCTCGTCCGAGTTCGAGATCGACGGGTCGGAGCCCTTAGCGGTGGCGACGTCACGCATCGTGGTGAGCGCTTTGACCGTCGCGGCTCGGTGCTCCGGAGTGTCGGTGAGCGTGACCTTCGTCGGGTCGTTCGGGTCGAGGATCTGTCCGCCGGCCGACTGGACCAGCGAGTTGAACCACACCATCAGACCCTCGTATTGCTTGGCCTGCAGAAGGATCTGGGTCGGTCCGCCGTTCGCGCCGATCTCGGCCGCGTCGTCGAGCATGCCCTGCCACGTGGTCGGGGCTTTCCGCTTGGCGCCGAAGGTGTCCTTCATGACGTCGGGCCGGAACCACAGAAGTTGAGTGTTGGCCCAGATCGGAAGCGCATACAGCCGCTTGTCGGAATCAGACTCACCCTTCCACTCCGCGGTGGCGAGCGGTCCGGCGAGGTTGCTGTCGCGGATGTCGGCCGTCATCTCCTCGGGCACGGGAACCGCCCACCCCGCGTCGGCGAACTCTGCGGTCCACACGACGTCCATCGCCATCAGGTCGATTCCCGAGTCGTTGCCCGCGAGTCGTCGCGCCAGCTGGAGGCGCTGCATGTCCGCTTCCTTTGGCAGCATGTGCGGCTCGATGCGGTACTCGCCGCCCGAGTCGGCGCTGCACGTGGCCGCCACTTCACTGATGAAGTCGAAGCCGTCGGCCGGAGCGTAGATGTTGATGACGCCGGCTTCGTAGTCGGAGCCGCACGCGGCGAGCAACGGCGTCACCGCTGCGGCGGCCGCGACACACGCGACCCCCATCTTGGTTCGCATCCGACGTCGACGACGCGGTGGTGGACCACCGAATCGGACCCCGGAGGATTCCTCTGGTCGCATGTCCCGCAAACCCTCCTACCTCCTCGTGACACCACGAGGTGCGCGCACCTGAGAATCAGCTTTGAAAGCCGATGTGCGCCTTAGGGTATCGCACGCGGTAGTGACACATCGCACATCGGTCGACGTGTCGTAAGCATCCGGGTGGTGTCCTAGATCGCGAGCCTTGCCAGCATGTCGCGCGCCTGTTCGGCCTTCTTCGGGTCGCAGAGGACGTCGTAGCGGCCCGCCACGAGCTGCATCGTCGAGGTGAAGTCGCGCTGCCCACGACTCGCCGCGTACGGGATCGACGCAGAGATCAGGCCGAACACCATGCCCGCGATCACACCGAACAGGATCGGCGTCCAACCGTTGTCGCCCTGCGAGAAGAAGCCGACCAAGGCACCGAAGAACAAACCGAGCCACGCACCGGACACCAGCCCGCCGGTGACGACCTTTCCCCAGGTCAGACGTCCCAGGACTCGCTCAACCTGCATCAGATCCACACCGACGATCGTCAGGTTCTCCACCTGGAACTCGTTGTCCGAGAGATAGTCGACAGCACGCTGGGCCTGTTCGTAGGTGTCGTACGAACCGACCGGCCAACCTTTCGGTGGGGTCGGCAATCCGGGCGTCTGACGCATCGGGCCGGTCATGTGAGTCCTCCTCGACTGTGCTGGTGCGCAGTTCCTTCTAGGCTTAGGTGCATGACGCACCCCCAGAAGGTCTTCGTTGCCAGACTAGTCGGCCTCGCAGTCCTCGGTCCGGATGGTGAATCGATCGGCCGCGTGCGCGACGTCGTCATATCCATGCATCTACCCGGCCAACAGCCGCGGGCGCTCGGGCTGGCCGTCGAACTGACGACGCGCCGTCGGATCTTCGTTCCGATGCTGCGCGTGACGAGCATCGAGCCCGATGCTGTGACGCTGACGACGGGCCACGTGAACCTCCGCAAACTCAGCATGCGGCCGAACGAGGCGCTGGCCGTCGGGCAGGTCCTCGACAGCCGCGTCCGGACCGACGACCCGGACCATCCCGACCTGCACGACGTGGACCTCACGGTGACCGACATCGGGATCGAACGGAACCGCAACCGCGACTGGATGGTCTCCCGCGTGGCGGTCCGTTCCACACGTAAAGGTTTCCGGCGGCGTGGCGAGACGGCCGTCATCGACTGGCGGCACATCGTCGGCATGACCCGCCTCGAACTGGCCAGGCCCGGTCAGGGCGTGGAACGCGCCCTCATCCAATTCGAGAAGATGCGCGCGGCCGACGTCGCGAACGCCTTGCGCGAACTCCCGGACAAGCGACGCAATGAGATCGCGGCGGCCCTGGACAACGAGCGCCTCGCCGACGTTCTGCAAGAGATGTCGACCGACGATCAGAGTGAGGTCCTCGCCAGCCTCAAACCCGAACGCGCCGGCGACGTCCTCGAGGCCATGGACCCCGACGACGTGGCCGATCTCGTCGCCGATCTACCCGTGTCCGAGGCCGAGGCACTGCTGTCCCAGATGGACCCCGAGGAGTCCGAGTCGGTGCGCCGCCTCCTTCAACACTCCCCCGACACAGCCGGTGGCGTGATGACCCCCGAGCCGCTGATCCTGACGGCGAATGCGACGGTGTCGGAGGCACTGGCCCGCGTCCGCGACCCTGACATCAATTCGGCGGCCGCCAGCATGGTGTTCGTCGTCCGACCGCCGACCAATACTCCGACCGGCAAGTTCCTCGGCTGTGTCCACACGCAACGCTTGTTGCGCGAACCACCCGCGAATTTGATCGGCGGCATCCTCGACACCGAGATGCCCCGACTGCACCCAGGCGACTCCTTGGAGACGATGACCCGCTTCTTCGCCACTTACAATCTGGTGTCGGCGCCCGTGGTCGACGACGCGTCGCATCTGTTGGGCGCGGTCGCCGTCGACGACCTCCTCGACGCGCTGCTCCCCGCAGACTGGCGTGACAACGATCCGGAAGGGCAGGCCCAGTGAGCCCTCGTCAGATCGACACACCGGCCGAGACCCGCAGCCGGTTCCACTTCAATCTGGATTCCGATGTCGTCGGGGTGTACGCCGAACGTGTTGCGCGATTCCTCGGCACCGGTCGGTACCTGCTGATTCAGACCGTGATCGTGATCGTCTGGATCTTCCTGAACATCGGCGTATTCGCGTTCGAATGGGATCCCTACCCGTTCATTCTGCTGAACCTGGCTTTCTCGACGCAGGCCGCCTACGCGGCGCCGCTGATCCTTCTCGCCCAGAACCGACAGGAGAACCGAGACCGCATCTCGCTCGACGAAGACCGCAGACGAGCCGCCCAGACGAAGGACGACACCGAGTTCCTCGCCAGGGAACTCGCCGCGGTCCGGCTGGCGGTCGGCGACACCGTCACACGCGACTACCTGCGCCGAGAGCTCGACGACCTCGTCGACGAGATCGCGGACCGCATCGTCGTGAAGATGCAGAACGATGCTGAGCGTTCGCGCGATTAGGTCGGCACCCGCCTACCGCGCACCTGTATGCTGACTCACAGTCGTGGGGGTGGATCGTGTCACATGATCGCCCGTTTCCACGGTAACGACACACGATGGTGGGGACCTGGGGATGAGTTTGCTGCGAAGCGGACCTGACGGCGTGCACGTGCCGCGTCGCGGTCTGGCGGTCGGAGTCGGTGCGGTCGCCGTCGGCGCAGTGCTGTTGGGTGGGGTCAGTGCGGGTTCGCCGTCAGGCGTGTCGGCGTCCACTCCGGTGAACTTCGGTCCCTCGATGCTCACCTCCGAATCACAGACTCTCGCTACGGACGACGTCGCCCGTGCGGTCCCCGGCGCCGAGACCCGCCTCATCGGCTTCGCGCCACCTGCCGACCCCGCCGATCAGGCAGCCGACGCCGCCGCCCAGTTCCGAATCGCCGCGAACCTGCCTGCGGGCCCATTGGGGATCCCCGGAATCGTCCTGAAGGCGTACAAGCTGGCCGCCACGCGTGTCGCCTCCGAAACTCCGGCGTGCAAGCTGCCGTGGTTCCTGCTCGCGGGGATCGGGCGCATCGAGTCCGGGCACGCGGGCAACGGCAACGTCAACGCGTACGGCGACTCCCTCACCGCCGTCCGCGGCCCGGTGCTCGACGGATCGCTTGCAGGCAACGCCGTGATCACCGACTCCGATGGCGGAGCGCTCGACGGCGATCGCGGCCACGACCGCGCCATGGGACCGATGCAGTTCATTCCGAGCACCTGGAAGTCGTGGGGCACCGACGCGAACGGTGACGGGAAAGCCGACCCCGACAACATCTTCGACGCAACCCTGTCCGCAGGCCGCTACCTGTGCTCGGGCGTCACCGACTTCATGGCAGATGCGACCAAGGTCTCGAACGTGATGCGGTACAACCATTCCGCCGCCTACGCGAACAACGTCCTCGGGTGGGCCGCGGCCTACGCGGTAGGGGTCATGCCGACCACGCCGATTCCGGACATGGCAACCCCGCCGAAGCCGAAGAAGGACGACAAAGACAAGGACAAGGCGAAGGACGACAAGCCGTCGACCGGCCCGTCGTCGTCGAAGAAGCCGTCCCCTCCCCCGTCCACGACGAAGCCCAAGCAGACACAGCAGTGCCTCGGCGTCATCTGCCTTCCGCCGATGCCTGCCCCGGCACCGAAGGCGTCGCCGAAGAAGCCCGCGCCCAAACCGTCCGCGAAGGCCAACTGACTCCGTCCCCACCATTTCTTGACCTCAAGTGCACTTGATGTAGTGAGATCGGTTCCATGAGCATGGAATCAGTGGCGTGGGACGTCATGTACAAGTCGATGCACACACCCGACGCCCGGTCGAAAGCCGATCGTCGGGCGACGCTCCGGCGGATACTCGACTTCGCACGCCCCCACCGCCGTCGAATCATCGTCTTCCTCGCACTTTCGGTAGTCACTGCTCTCCTCACCGTGGCTACGCCGCTCCTCGCGGGGCGAGTGGTCAACCTCATCACCGACGCCGATCCCGCAGCCGCCGGAACGATCGTCTTCTTCGCCGCCATGATCGCGGTCATCGCGGTCACCGAAGCCGCAACCGGCATAGGCACCCGGTGGCTGTCGGCCAACATCGGCGAGGGCCTGATCCTCGATCTGCGGCGAGCCGTCTTCGACCACGTGCAGAAGATGCCCGTCGCATTCTTCACCCGGACCCGGACGGGCGCACTGGTCAGCCGCCTCAACAACGACGTCATCGGAGCGCAGCGCGCCTTCAGCGACACGTTGTCCGGAGTCGTGTCGAACATCGTCACGTTGATCCTCACCCTCGGCGTGATGTTCGCGATCAGTTGGCAGATCACCGTGCTGTCCCTCGTCTTGCTGCCGGTGTTCGTCATACCCGCACGCCGCATGGGACGCCGGATGGCCGGACTGGCACGCGAGAGCGCCGAGTACGACGCGCGGATGTCGACGCAGATGACCGAGAGGTTCTCCGCCCCCGGGGCGACGCTGGTCAAGCTGTTCGGACGCCCGGACCGCGAGTCCGCGGAGTTCGCCGAACGGGCCGATGCCGTCCGCGACATCGGCGTGCGACAGGCGATGCTGCAGACCTACTTCTTCACAGCGTTGATGCTGGTGTCGTCCCTCGCGCTGGCTCTGGTCTATGGACTCGGCGGCTGGCCCGCCGTGCACCAGCACCTCTCGGCAGGGGCCGTTGTGTCGCTCGCGCTGCTGCTGACCCGCATGTACGCACCACTGACCGCGCTCGCGAATGCGCGCGTCGAGGTGATGAGTGCGCTGGTCAGCTTCGAACGCGTCTTCGAGGTCCTCGACCTCAAACCGCTCATCGCAGACATTCCCGACGCCGTTCCGGTGCCGGCCGGAGACGACGGTGTCAGCCTCCGGTTCACCGACGTGTCGTTCACCTACCCCTCCGCCGACAAGGTGTCGCTGGCTTCGCTCGAGGAGGTCGCCCAACTCGATCCCCGTGGCGGATCGGAGATCTTGCACGGCGTCGACCTCGACGTCCGTGCCGGGTCGATGGTCGCCCTCGTGGGCAGCTCCGGAGCCGGAAAGTCGACGATCGCATCTCTCGCGACTCGCCTGTATGACGTCGACTCCGGTTCGATCACTCTCAACGGCGTCGACGTCCGTAACCTCACCGCGGCTTCTGTCCACCGAGCGGTGGGACTCGTCACCCAAGACGGTCACCTGTTCCACGACACGGTGCGCGCGAACCTCACGCTCGCCCGGCCCGAAGCCACCACGGACGAGCTGTGGTCCGCGCTGCGCCGCGCCCGGCTCGACGAGTTGGTGGAGTCCCTGCCCAATGGGCTCGACACCGTTGTCGGCGAGCGCGGATATCGCCTCTCCGGCGGAGAACGTCAGCGGCTGACCATCGCTCGGCTCCTGCTGGCCAAACCTGCGGTCGTGATTCTCGACGAGGCCACCGCCCACCTCGACTCGACGTCGGAGGCTGCCGTCGCCGAGGCCCTCGGCGAGGCCCTGCACGGTCGCACGTCGCTGGTGATCGCCCACCGGCTGTCGACGATTCGAGAGGCGGACGAGATCGCCGTCGTCGAAGGAGGCCGGATCGTCGAACGCGGCGACCACGCCACCCTGCTTGCCGCTGACGGCCGCTACGCGGAGCTGTACCGAACCCAGTTCGCCGCCGTGTGAGCCGCCCTGATCTGTCTCACGGCCGGGAACTAGAGTGGGTGTTGTGACTACAGCCGGTACGCCAACCGAATCAGCCGTCCGTTCGGCGCTCAGCAAGGTCTCCGACCCGGAGATCGGGAAGCCGATCACCGATCTCGGCATGGTGAAATCCGTCGCCATCGCCGACGACGGCAGCGTCGACGTCGGCATCTACCTGACGACGTCAGGCTGCCCGCTGCGCACCGAGATCTCCGATCGGGTGTCGAACGCGGTGTCGGACGTCCCCGGCGTGGGCGCCGTGCGCGTCGAACTCGACGTGATGGACGACGAGCAGCGCACCGAACTCCGTAAGAAGCTCCGCGGCGACAAGGCCGAGCCCGAGATCCCGTTTGCCAAGCCCGGCAACATGACCCGTGTCTACGCGATCGCGTCGGGCAAAGGCGGCGTCGGCAAGTCGAGTGTGACGGTCAACCTTGCCACCGCACTCGCCGATCGCGGGCTGTCGGTCGGTGTTCTCGACGCCGACATCTACGGCCACAGCGTGCCTCGCATGCTCGGCAGCGACGCCAAGCCGACGCAGGTCGAGTCGATGATCATGCCGCCGCAGAGCCATGGCGTGAAGTTCATCTCGATCGGGCAGTTCACTGACGGAAACACCCCGGTCACGTGGCGTGGACCGATGCTGCACCGCGCACTCCAGCAGTTCCTCGCCGACGTGTACTGGGGCGACCTCGACGTCCTCCTCCTCGACCTCCCGCCGGGCACCGGCGACGTCGCGATCTCCATCGCGCAGCTGATCCCAGGTGCCGAGATCCTCGTCGTCACTACTCCTCAGCAGGCTGCCGCCGAAGTCGCCGAACGTGCCGGTGCAATCGCCCTCCAGACGCGCCAGAAGGTCTTGGGTGTCGTTGAGAACATGTCGTGGATGGAACTGCCCGACGGGTCACGTATGGAGCCGTTCGGCTCCGGCGGAGGCGCGCAGGTCGCCGAGCGGCTGACCCGCGCAGTCGGCGCCCCGGTTGAGCTTCTCGGCCAGGTCCCGCTCGAGCAGGACCTCCGCGAAGGCGGAGACGCCGGAAACCCTGTTGTCCTCGCCAAGCCCGACTCCGCCTCCGGTTCCGCGCTCCGCGCGATCGCGGACAAACTCGCAGTCCGACGCCGCGGCCTGGCAGGCATGAGCCTGGGAATCGACACCACGCGCCACTGAACCCGCGCTGAGCACCCGGCACTCAAAACTCAGTACTCAGAACGGCCTTCGAGGGCAATATTCCCTCGAAGGTCGTTTCGCGTGCTGACTTTTGCAGTGCCCTCGATAGGTGTCGATCAATTCATGATCAAGTGGCGTGCTCTGGAACCGACTGTCGCTTTCGCGCGTCCAATCGTATGTGCGGCTCGTCAGACCGACGGTGCGACATTCGAACCGTGCACCGTGCACTGGGCTCACGGCGGAGGATCTCGGGGACTCATGATCGAACTGTCGCCGGCGGATCGCGGGTTGCCATTGGACGTACAGCATCCCAGAGTTCCGCGACCTGGTCACCAACCAACAGGTCGTGGCAGGACAGTGCGAGCCCTAAGCTGACCAACGCGCCGCCCGACGGCTCTGACAGTGGTTCCGAGATTTCCTGCGCAGCACAGTTCACACACAACGCAGCACTCGTGAGCACAAGAGCAGTAGGTCCGAGCGGCAACCGCGAAACCCTCTGTACGCTCGCCATGTACTTCCATGTCGCAACCACCAAGCCCTCGGCTTGTAGCCCCCCACTCGACCTTGCGTGTCGATGGAACCGAACTAACGTTCTGTGCGTCTAACTAATAGAGGACAACCAAGTTCAACGCGCCCCGGGAGCCACCTGATGAGCACCTTCGCCTACGAGAACGCCGCTTGGCTTACCAGAACCCATGCAACCACCGATGCAGCATCACAGCTGGACGGACTCAGTACGTCGTTGAGCGGCCTCGTCGCGCGAAACTACTTTGGAGAGTCGTGCGAAGAAGGCGGAGAGTTGTACACAGCCTTGCGGAAGTTAGTCGTCTCGGCGGCAGCTGAACTCCAAGCGTGCGCAACGGAATCCCGCACAGTTCACGAGAGCCTACTTGTCGGAGCCACAGAACTTGCCCTTGCCGATTCTGCGAAATTCACGAGCGATCCTAAGTAGCGGAAGAAGTGAAGTACTCAAAGGTTGCGGCGACTGCATTAGTGATTGCCATTTGTTCTCCTCTCGCTTCATGCCGAACAGAAGGTAGTCCTGTTCACGACCACGGCATCCGCCAGATCGACGATAACGGCCTTCGCCTGCCGTTTTCGACCGTCCACAGTCGCCGCTGGAACGCCGCTAACGACGGCACCACATACGAACCATGCACGGCACTCGCCGCCACCCAACTCGAAGCGCATGGGATCGACCCTCATTCAGTGAAGGATGCAGCGGGAACAAACGGACAGACGCTGCGCGGATGCAGCTGGGACTACGTCGGGGATATCCGCACTGAGCACTGGATGCTAAGTCAGATCGTAGGCAACTCCACCGGTCTGGCTAACGATAAACGTATGAAGTCGACCACTCGGGACATCTGGCTCGATGACCAAACAGCCGATGGCCGCACGGTCGGTCTACACGCCATTGCCCCGAACATACAATGTGATACTTACGTCCAATCCGGCAAAGCAGCGGTTACAACCCTTGTGATGCACATCGGGCGCGCAGAACAACCACTATCGGCTCTGTGTGACCGCGCGATCGCGTTCACGAGGGCGACGATCGGTCGGATGCCGGAGTAATTTAGGTTGCGTCCCAGTCGGTGTAGTCGTGGGTCCGCTTCACAGTTGATGAACCCGACGTCCCGGACGGGGTCTCCGATGAACCGAGCTTGGTCAGGTCGGGGCCCGCCGAGTCCGAGGGGGCAGGGGCGGACGGCTGCGACGCGGGACCAATTCCTTGGATGTCGAGCGTGTCGCGGACCGATCGGCCGAGGTCGTCTACCGCAGTCGAGTCCCCGCCGAAGAGGTGCTTGGTCACGATGCCCTTGGGAGTCATCTGGCGAAGCTCGTTGATCTGTTGGATCGGTTCGCGGAACTGATCGAAGTCGGTGCCCATCTCATCGCGGAGCTGGCCCGACGCGCCGGTGGCGTAGTCGCGGACCTTTCGGATCGACTGCAGCGTCCACGACACCGCGCCGGGAAGACGCTCCGGACCGAGAATGATCAGGCCGGCGGCCAAGAGCACAACGATCTCGCCCCAACCGATACTGCTGAACATCGCTAACGCCCGATCATCGTCTAGTCGCTGACCGGCGTGATCGAACCATTGAAGGTCCGACCGTCACGCCAGTAGGTGAACTTCACCGCATCATCGATCTTCGAGGTACGAACGGCAACCGTCAACTCGTCCGCCCCTTCAATGGCGCGGCCGTTGAAGTTCGTGATCACATCCCCCTCGCGCAGTCCCGCACGGGCCGCCGCACTCCCCTGCGCAACGTCACGGACAGCCGCGCCGAAGACGCGGTCGTTGCGAACGGTCGCAGCAGAGACACCGATCGTCGGGTGGTTCATCTTGCCGTTCTTGATCAACGATTCAATGACAGGCTTCGCCTCGTTGATCGGAATCGCGAAACCCAGACCGATCGACGTGCCACTCGGAGCGAGAGCCGCGGTGTTCACACCGATCACGCGCGCTTTCGAGTCCACGAGCGGGCCACCCGAGTTGCCGGGGTTGATCGACGCGTCGGTCTGAATCGCGTTGATCACCGCGTCCGTGTCCGACGTCGCGTCAGGACGCAGTGGAACCGGGCGATCGACGGCGCTCACGATTCCGGACGTGACCGTCTTCGCCAGACCGAGCGGCGCGCCGAACGCGACGACATCCTCCCCGATCTCGAGCTTCGACGAGTCACCGAGAGTCGACACCGTCAGATTCTGGACGTTGTCGACCTTGATCACAGCCAGGTCGGTCTTCGGGTCGCGCCCGACCAGCCGAGCGGGGATGCGCGTACGGTCCGCGAACACGACTTCCAACTTCGCGCTGCGGTCGGTGGCCGCGCTGGTGACGACATGATTGTTGGTTGCGATGTACCCGGACTTGTCGAGGACGAAGCCGGATCCGGTCTCGCCGCTCGTCGCGGTGCGCACCTCAATCGTCACGACGGCCTTCGCCATCGCTTCGGCCACGCGTGACACGCGAGTCGCGCCATCGCTGTTGTCGTTCGACGAGTCGTCGACGTTCAGCTTCACCGAATCGGAATTCAGCGGTGTGACGACCTCAGCGGTCCATCGCCCGATCAGACCACCGCCGAGGCCGATCAGCAGCGCAACCATCGCGAGAGTGGCAAGCGCCCAACCGTGGACATGCCCACCCGAAAGCAGGTCACGGATCCCGAGCTTCGGCCCGGGTGTCGACGGTTCGGCAACCGCCGCCGGCTGCAGAGCTGGAGCTTCCAACGACGCACCGGCACTCGGGTCCCGCCACGGGTCGGCCGGCTCGTCGGGCGTCTCGTCGATCGGCAGTGCATGAGGATCGCGCTGGAGAGTCTGCGTTTCGCCGTCCGGGCGGCCGAACGCCTCCCCTAAGACCGGATCCGGGGGTGCGATCGTCGGCTGCGGACGCTCCCCTGCGGGAGCCTGGTCAAATGAGCCGGTGACGCCGGACGGCCGTCCGAAGACAGCCTCATCACGCGACTGCGATGTGGGGTCGGTCACGAGTCAGCGGCCCCGGCGGTTGAAGCGGCCTGCACGACGCATGTCGATCTCCTGCGTCGGGATCTGGCAGAGCTGCCCGAGAAGGGACGCAGGTGCGGTCACATCGTTCCCGGCGCGCAGCATAGACCGCGCCCGTGCCTGATTCGCCACCTCGTCAGAACACCGCGGACACACGGAGAGATGCGCATCGGCGCGACCCGCCGCAGCCGGAGTCAACTCGTTGTCCACATACGCGACGACGGCCTCCACTGCGAGGTGCTCGGTCGAAGCGAACTCCGCCGACGGCCGGTGATTCGGGTTCGGAGCGATCGACGAGCCGATCGGAGCCCACCTATCACCGGAGGAACGTCGTGCGTGACCAAGGCCCACGAGCGCCGCCCTTCCCGACAGGAGCCGCTCGCGCGGCCCAACCTGATCTGTTCGGGCCCAGCTTACGCGATCAGACCTCACTGGCGACGGCGACCGAGCGGCTGTCGGTCTGCCCGCGCGCCGCGAGGAACTCGCGGATGCCCTGGCGGCCGCGGTGGATGCGACTACGGACCGTGCCCATCTTTACGCCCAGCGTCGCGCCGACCTCCTCGTACGACAATCCTTCGATGTCGCACAGAACGATCGCCGCGCGGAACTCCGGAGCGAGCGAGTCGAGGGCGGCTTGCAGATCAGGACCGAGGTTCGCGTCTGCGTAGGCCTGCTGCGGGTCGGGCGTGTCGGTTGGGATCTTGTCGTACGTCGACTCCAGCGCCTCCATGCGGATCTTGCTGCGGCGACGGACCATGTCCAGGAACAGGTTCGTGGTGATGCGGTGCAGCCAACCCTCGAACGTGCCCGCCTTGTAGCTGGTCAACGAACGGAAGACGCGGATGAACGTCTCTTGCGTGAGGTCTTCGGCGTCGTGCTGATTGCCCGACAGCCGGTACGCGAGGCGGTACACGCGGTCCGCGTGCTCGGTGACGAGTTCATCCCACGACGGCATCAAGTTCTTGTCGCCGGTCGCATCGAATCCCGCCGTGCCGCGGAATGAATCACGCGCCGAATCGGTGGAAGTGCTCGGAGGAAGGCTCATCGGGTTGGTGCCAGTTCCTTTCTTCGCGGGAACACCGGCAGACGTCGTCTGGTACGACTCTGCAACGTCGGTGGGGCGATCAATATTCCGGACCATTGGCTATGAGCCTGTCTCATCGGAATGTGGGCGACCCCAGAGGCGGCTGAGTGTTTCCTGAGGAACCCGAATTCCCTGGTCCGGCGTGGTGTGACAGCGGCCGACAAGCGGTGTGGCACCCTCATTCACATGACTGACACGAGCTCGCCCGATCCTGTCGCGCGCCTGAACTCCTACGCCGAGGCCGCCATCATCGAAGACGACGCACTCGTGGGCGCGCGGCTGCGCGCAGAGGAACTCGGCGCCACCGCGATCAGCCCGGCGACCGGCGCACTGCTGTCGCTGCTCGCCCGCACCGCGGGCGCCCAGCACGTCGTCGAGATCGGGACCGGGACAGGCGTCGGCGGGCTGTGGCTGCTCGCAGGCATGCCGTCGACCGGGATCCTGACGACCATCGACCCCGAATCGGAGCATCACCGCGCGGCACGCGAATCGTTCGCCGACGCCGACATCGCGCCCGGCCGAACGCGCCTGATCAACGGCGCACCTTCCGATGTTCTGACCAGGCTCGCCGACACCAGCTACGACCTGGTGTTCGTCGACGGTCCCCTCCTGTCGTATCCGGCATTCATCACCGAGGCGGTCCGCATCCTCCGCCCGGGCGGACTGCTCGTGGTCAACAACGCCTCAGCAGGCGGCACCATCGACGATCCGTCCGCGAAGGACCCGCGGACGCTCGCCGCCAGGGAGGCGGCGAGCATCGTCGCGGAAGACGACCGTTTCCTGCCTGCCGTCATCCCAGTCGGATCGGGCCTGCTCGCCGCTGCCAAGGCACGCTGACAGAAGTCGTCGTCGCGGGGCGTCGGAGCCCGACGATCAGACGTCGGTGGAGAAACGGATTCCGTTCTCGGGGATCGTGACCTCGGGCCACACGCGTGCGCCGCGGAGGAGTTCGCAGCGTGCGCCGATCGATGCGCGATCGCCGATGACGGTGTCGCGAACGAGAGCACCTTCACCGACACGAGCGTCGAAGCCCACGATGCTGCGCTCGACCACAGCTCCGGCGTCGATGCTCGCGCCGTCGAACACCACGGCACCGTCGAGGCGGGCGCCAGCACCGATGGTCGCTCCTCGGCCGACGACCGTTCCACCGATCAAGACGGCGCCACGGCCGACGTTCGCTCCGTCGAGGACCAGCGATTCGCCACAAGCCTTGTCCAGTGCAGGCGATGGAGCGATGCCGCGCACCAGATCCGCCGATCCGCGGACGAAGTCCTCCGGGGTGCCCATGTCACGCCAGTAGGCGTCGTCGACGTGCGCGTGGATGTGGCGTCCCTGTGCGAGCAACGACGGGAACACCTCGCGCTCCACCGACACCGGACGGCCGACGGGGATCTCGCCGATCACGCTTCGGTTGAACACATAGGTGCCCGCGTTGATCTGGTTGGTCGGCGGATCCTGCGTCTTCTCCAGGAACGCGGTGACTCGACCGGACGCGTCCGTCGGCACGCAGCCGAATGCACGCGGGTCCTTGACTCGCACCAGGTGGAGCGTCACTTCGGCCGCCGACTCGCGGTGAGTCTGCACCACGTCACGGATGTCCGTGCCGCCGAGGACGTCCCCGTTGAACACCAGCACTGTGTCGGCGGTCAACGCGTCGTACACGTTGCGGATGCCGCCGCCGGTGCCCAGCGGCTGCTCCTCGGTGATGTACGTCAGGTTGAGGCCGAGCGACGAACCGTCGCCGTAATGCTCGGCGAACACCTGCGCCTGGTACGACGTCCCCAGCACGACGTCGGTGATGCCCGCCTCGCGGATCCGCGACAGCAGGTGGGTCAGGAACGGCGCGCCTGCGGTCGGAAGCATCGGCTTGGGCGCCGACAGAGTGAGCGGCCGCAGCCGCGTGCCCTTTCCTCCAACGAGGACGAGGGCTTGAACAGACGGGGTCACAGTGGTGTTCCTTCCATCAGAAGTCTGGTGGGGTCGATCAAGACTTGGCGGCGCGGCGTTGTTCGCGTAGAGCCGCGGCGACGGCGACCTTCGAGCGGACCGCGAGTCCGGCCCGCAGGGCCAACCGGAGCGGTGCCCGCAATGGGCCCGGATTCCGATCGGCGTTGAACCGGTACGCGCTCGCGTGGTGGGCGGGAATCATCTTCTCCGGATGCTTGCTCACCGAATGACTCTTCGCGTGCAGCACACGAGCCGACGGAACGTAGACGTTGAGCCATCCGGCACGGCCGAGCCGGTCACCGAGGTCGACGTCCTCCATGAACATGAAGTACCGGGAGTCGAATCCGTTGATGCTCTCGAACGCGTTGCGGCGCACGAGCAGGCACGAGCCCGACAGCCAGCCGACGGGCCGTTCAGTCGTCGAGCCCGGCTCGACGCCGCCGTCCCGGTACGCCCTGGTCCACGGATTCGATTTCCAGACGGTACCCAGAATCGCGTGGCCGGTTCCCGACACCAGGTCGGGCACCGCGCGTGCCGAGGGATACACCGAACCGTCGACCTCGGTGACCAGCGGCCCGAGGCTCCCCGCGCGCGGCCAACGGGCGGCAGCGGCGAGCAACTCGTCCAGCGATCCGGGCGACCATTCGACATCGGGGTTCGCGATGACGATGAACTCGATATCTGGATCCAGTTCGGCGACACCACGATTCATCGCCGCGCCGTAACCGATGTTGCCGCCGCTGTCGACGAGCGTGACGTTGTCGTGCTCGGCGGCGGCCTTCTCGGGTGCGCCGTCGTCGGAGCCGTTGTCGGCGATGACGACGGGCACGGTGTGCGTCGACGCTTCGGCGAGCGTGCGCAGGAAGTTGTGGAGGTAGTCACCGGACGAATAGGTCACGGTCACCACCCCGAAAGGAGCAGTCACCGCGTCAGACTAACCCGATCGCGCCCCGCTGAGCGCGTCCACGAGTGCGGCGTGCCAGTCACGGAGTGGCGTCAGTCCCGCATCCGACCACGCCTTCCCGGACAGCACCGAGTAGGCCGGACGCGGTGCGGGACGTGGGAATTCGTCCGTTGTGCAGGGTTGGATGCGGTCCGGATCGGCGCCGACTGCGGTGAAGACGGCGCGGGCGAGATCACACCACGTCCCCTGGCCCGCATTGGTCGCATTCAGGACTCCGCCGCCGATCGAGGCCGGATCGTCATTCAACCGAACAACGATCTCCCACAGGCCGGACGCGAGGTCGGGAGCGTATGTCGGCGAGCCGGTCTGGTCGTCCACAACGGTCAACGTCTCGCGCTGCGCCTCGAGAGCCAGCATGGTCGTCACGAAGTCGCGGACCGGCGGCCTGCCGGTGAACACCCATGCCGTCCGAACAACGATCGCCGACGGATCGGTGGCGGTTGTCCCGCGCTCACCTGCGAGTTTCGACGCTCCGTACACGGTGCGAGGCGCATCGCCGCGGTCCTCTGCAGTCAGCGGACGATGCGGCACGTCGGGGCCGAACACATAGTCGGTGGACACGTGGATCAATCGGGCTCCAACCGCCGCAGTCCGTTCGGCGAGCCTGCGCGGCCCGTCGGAGTTCACCGCGAAAGCATCGTCTCTGGCGATCTCGGCCCCGTCGACGTCGGTGAATGCCGCCGTGTTGATCACGATGTCCCCCTCCACCAGGCCCGCAAGCACCCCGTTGACGGAAGTGTCGGACGTCAGATCGATGTCGGAGGAGGTCAACCCGACCACTTCGACTTCCGGCGGAA
This sequence comes from Gordonia sp. PDNC005, assembly GCF_016919385.1. NCBI lineage: Bacteria > Bacillati > Actinomycetota > Actinomycetes > Mycobacteriales > Gordoniaceae > Gordonia > Gordonia sp. PDNC005. Next base: position 1,010,435 of record NZ_CP070351.1, on the reverse strand, counting down.
TCGAGGGTGAGGCGAGCAGGGCCGAACCGAGCTGCCCGGCGGCACCGGTGACGTAGACGACTGGCGAGTTCACGCGGTCCATCGTGCCGCATGCCACAGCCGGGCGACGGCGACCACGCCGGTACCGCCTCCGCACCGCCGGCGGTGGCCGCACGTATCCTCTGCAGTGGAGCCGCGGGAACACACGGCACACCGAATCGAAGGGACAGCTCAGCACGTGGATCAACGACGCGAAGACGCCCGGGACACACCGTCCCGAGACGACGCGCGCCCTCGACCCCACGACGGGTCGCGCCCTGAACGACGGCGGCCCGCACCGGTCGACACCGGCGCGAAACGTCGTCGGACATCCGAGGAGATCCACACTCGTCCCCGTCGGCGTCCCACCGCAGAACATGCGGGGCGCAAACCCAAGAGTTCCGACGCCCGAGATCCCGCGCCGAAGAAGACTCCTCCCGGATCGTTCCGCGACGCGGTCACGACGTGGGCCACTCGACCGGTTGCAGGGGTGAAACCGAAGCACATCGGGCGGTCATTCGTCGCACTGCTCACCGTGATCGTGCTGGGAGTGACAGGGTTCGGCTGGAGCCGCGTCAATTCGCTGAACTCTGCCGTGACACTTCTGGACGACATCGAACTCGGTAAGGGCGGTGACGACGGCGCGATCGACGTGCTTCTGGTCGGCACCGACTCGCGCACCGACGCCAAAGGCAACCCGCTCTCCGACGAGGAGCTCAAGTGGCTTCGGGTGGCGGGCGACATCACAACGAGCACCGACACCATCCTCCTGATCCGCATCCCGACCGATGGATCCGCCGCCACCGCGGTGTCGATTCCTCGCGACTCCTACGTGGAGGTCCCGGGATTGGGAAAGAGCAAGATCAACGCGGCCTACGGCGCCACCCGCGAGGAGGTCCGCATCCGCGAAGTCGAGTCGGGCTCCTCGGAGGAGGCAGCTGAGGCCGCAGGCGCGAAAGCGGGCCGACAGGCCCTCATCGACTCGGTCGCGAACCTGACCGGGGTCACCGTCGACCACTACGCCGAAGTCGGCCTTCTCGGCTTCGCCTTGCTCACCGACGCGGTCGGAGGCGTCGAAGTCTGCCTCAAGAACCGGGTCAACGAACCGTTCTCGGGTGCGCGCTTCCGCAAGGGACGCCAGACGCTGAGCGGTCCGGAAGCTCTCAGTTTCGTCCGGCAGCGCCACGATCTCCCGCGCGGCGACCTCGATCGCATCACTCGCCAGCAGGTGTACATGGCGTCGCTGGCCCAGAAGATCCTGTCGTCGCAGACACTCACCGACCCCGGCAAGCTCGGCGAACTGCAGGACGCCGTCTCGCGGTCGGTGATGATCGACGACGGCTGGAACATCATCAGCTTCGCCGAGCAGCTGAAGGACCTCTCCGGCGGCAACGTGAAGTTCACGACCATACCGATCGCCGACGATCAAGCGTGGAGCGACGACGGCACTCAGAGTGTTCTGGGCGTCGACACCGATGCGGTGCACACGTACATCAGCAAGCTTCTCGGTCGGACGTCTCCGTCGACGCCCTCGAACCCGCGCAACGGCGTGAAGGTGGACGTGGTGAACGCCGGCACAGTAGACGGCCTGGCGTCGAACGTCGCGGGCGTCCTGGGAAGGCTCGGGTACTCCAAGGGTGCGACGTCGTCCAAGCCGATCAACGAGTTCGACTCGATCGTGTTCGCGAACTCCACTGACAGCGACGCCGCCAAACAACTCGTCAAAGACCTCGGCGGAAACATCGAGATCCGTGAGGACTCGTCCCTCGGCGACGACCAGCTTCGGGCCGTGCTGACCAACACGTACGCCGGTGCCGGATCCATCGTGCAGACCGGCGACCAGGGGCAGGACGACCAGTCCGCGTCACCGACCACGTCGTCGACGGCGAACACCAGCCCCGTGATCAAGGCCGACACCGACGGGCCGGTCTGCGTCAACTGACGGGCGTCCACCAAGATGGTGGCATGACCGACACCGTCACCGGACTCGTTCTCGCACGCATCACCGACTACGCGCGGCCGATGTTCACCTTCTATGACGAGGGCACAGGCGAGCGCACCGAGCTGTCCGGCGCCACGCTCGGCAATTGGGCCGCGAAGATCGCCAACTATCTGAGGGACGAGATCGGCGTGACCCCCGGCGACGCCGTGCGCGTTGACCTCCCGGAACATTGGCAGACCGCCGCAGTCCTCCTCGGTGCGTGGTGGGCCGGCGCGCACGTCCTCATCGGAGACGCCGACGGCGAGCCGCTCGTGGCGTTCGTGACCCGCGACGGAATGGACGCCCACGACGCAGACGAGATCGTGGTCGTACCTCTCGATCCGTTCGCGATGGGCGTCCGCGATCTGCCCATCGGAGTCAGCGACTTCGGCGACGCCGTCAGGACTCACGGCGACCAGTACCGTCCCGCCGGGGCCGGTCCCCTCGCCGTCGACGATCGGACGACCAAGTCCGTCGCGTCGGCCCCGACGCCCGTCTCCGAAGGACAACGCGTGGTGTCGACACGATCGTGGTCCACCGCCGACGGGATCGTCGACAACTTCGCCGCACCGCTTCTCGCGGGAGCGTCTCTGGTCTGGGTGCGCGGCGCCGACGACGCACGCCTCACCGACATCGCCTCCACCGAGAAGGCCGACGTCACCCTCACGTAGCGCATTCGGTGAGTAACGTGGTCGCATGACGCTGCTCGGATACCAGATCCCGAACTTCACCTACCCCGACATTCCCGCGGAGGAACTGTTCGCGACAATCGTCGCGCAGGCCGTCGAAGCCGAAGAATCGGGTTTCGACACCGTGTTCGTGATGGACCACTTCTATCAGTTGCCGATGATCGGGACACCCGACCAGGAGATGATCGAGTGCTACACGCTGCTGTCGGCGCTCGCTCAGCACACGTCGAAGGTTCGACTGTCCGCACTGGTCACCGGTAACACCTACCGTGAGCCTGCGCTCCTCGCAAAGACTGTGACCGGACTCGACGTCGTGTCCGGCGGCCGCGCTCAGCTCGGTATCGGGGCCGGATGGTTCGAGCACGAGCACGACGCACTCGGGTTCACCTTCGGCACGTTCACGGATCGATTCGAACGACTCGAGGAGTCGCTTCAGATCGTGCTCGGCATGCTGCGCGGTGAGCGCCCGTCGCTCGACGGCAAGTGGTACACCGTCCGCGATGCGATCAACTCACCTGCTCCCCTCTCCCGCATCCCGGTGATGATCGGCGGTGGCGGCGAACGTAAGACGCTGCGAATGGTCGCGCAGTACGCCGACGAGTCGAATCTGATCTGCGCACCGGAGGACATCGGACGCAAACTCACTGCGCTGGACGAACACTGTGATCGCCTCGGACGAGATCGGTCCGAGATCACTGTCAGCCTGCAGACGTACGCCTGCATCGCGCCGACGCACGACCAGGCCGTGGCCGAGGCCGACGCATTCATCGAACGCACTCCGCAGGCCGCTCCGCGCCGCGCGGGAATGATCGTCGGCGACCCCGACGAGGTCCACGCACGATTCGAGGCGTTGAAGGAGTCCGGCGTCGACGGCTTCTCGGTCAACTTGATGGCGAACGGTCACGTTCCGGGCCGTGTCAGTCTGCTCGGCGAGACTCTTGCTCCGATCGTGACCTGAGCTGGTCCCCTTGCGCTGAATTCACTCGATGGCACGAACCTGAGACTTCCAGGAGCAGTGCCACGGCGCGGCTCGTAAAGTGTGTCGGAGGCTCGGGTCCGTCCGAACCGCGACTCCCTCCCTCCAGAAAGTCCACGTTCGTGATGTTGCGCCGTGCTGTGAACCCCCGTTCGGACGCGTTCGTGTCCGCATTCGTCGACGCCGGCCGCTGGTACAAGGCGGAGATCGCGATCATCATGTTCGGCGCCGTCGGTGGGCTGTACATGTTCGAACGGCTGTTGTTCGACGACCCGGCGCCGATGGTCAACTCGTGGCCGTCGGTGGTGATCGGTTTTGGGCTCGCCAACGTGCTCAGACTGGCCAGCTGCCTCAGGTGGGCAGTCCCGACCTGGTCCACGGCGCTCTTCATCACATCCGTGTACATCGACGTCGTGTGGCTCATGGTCATTCGGGCCGTAGCGGTGAACGGCGGACATGACGTTCTGCCGATCATCGTGCCGGTCGCGTTTCTCGCCAGCCTGCTCATCGTCCACATTCGCTACGTGATTCTGGTACCTGCGATGCTGACAGGATTCGTCATGATCGCGGCCGTCGAACTGACCGCTGTTCCGAGCAGCGGGCCGGGCATGTTCGACCTCATGACCAGTGGCGCCATCATTGTGGTCCCGTTGATCTCCGCGAGGTTCCACGAACGGCAGACCCGCCTCACTTGGGAACGCGAGCGTCGACTCGATGAACTCTCGACGACAGACGCGCTGACCGGTCTGGCCAACCGGCGGGCTTTCGACTCCCGCATCGCAGACGCGCTGGCCCAGGACTCGCCGGTCGCTCTCGCGGTTCTCGACGTCGACGAGTTCAAGGTCCTCAACGACACCCTCGGACACGCCGCAGGCGACGACACACTCCGGGCGATCGGACAGTTCTTGACCGACTCGATCACCGATGAGCGGGTGCTGGCGGCACGCCTATCCGGCGAAGAGTTCGCCGTGGTGTGGTCCGGCTCGGATCGGTCGGCCGCCATCGACGACGCCGAGCGTCTCCGACGCGGAATCGGCGCGTTGGGCTTACCGTCGGGTCGGGTCGGCGTGGGAGTCACGGTGTCGGCCGGTGTCGTCTGGTTGGCACCGTCTTCCCCCGACGACCCCGATCGCGACGTCGACACTGCGCTCCAGGCGGCGGATCAGGCACTCTACGGCGCCAAGCGAGCCGGACGCGATCGGCTCGTGATCTCCGAGGCGCCCACGAACGGCTCGGTCTCACGACGGCAGGATCCGATCGACCACAAGCGTTCCCGGGCTCTCTGGCCGTCGGCGATCGAGGAGTCTCTCGGTGAACACGACGGATCGTTCCTCGCCGATTTCGACGCGTCGGGTCACCGCGCGCGACGCGTGATCATGGCGGGAGTGTTCGTGATCGATCTCGTGGTGCTCGCCGCTGCCGGACGGGCACTCCCGATGCCTGACTACAGCCTCACCGTGAGCCGATGGTTCATCGCGGCAGGACTGATTCCACTCGCCGTGATCGCTGTCGTGTGGTCGACGGCGCCCGCGCTCCGCCCTCGGTCCGGCGCGGTCCAAGTGTGCTGTGTCATCGCCATCGTGGCTTTGCAGACCACGTTGCGTGTGTTTCCGATGCCCGCGGTGGACGACCTTCTCACCGTGCTGATGCCGATCTCGGTGATCCTGAGCCTCGGAGTTGTGCAGATCCGCTTCCGATGGATGCTCCCGACGATGGTCGGGCTCTTCTCCCTGGTCACCATTGCCGAAGTGGTGGCGTTCGGCATCAACGGCGAACGGATTCTGACACTTCTTGCGGCGTCGAGCATGGTGGCCGTCGTGATTCAGGCGGCCTACCGACTCCAGGCAGTCGCCTACCGCAACTGGCAGCGGTCGCACGAGCTCCGGATCGCGGCTCGGGTCGACGCGCTGACCGGTCTGCCCAACCGCCGGCAGTTCACCGAGAACCTGGAACTACTCCTGCGCGAGTTGCCCGACGCCTCCGTCGCCGCAGTCATGCTCGACGTCGACTATCTGAAGCAGTACAACGACGCCTACGGGCATCCGGCGGGCGACCGTTGCCTTCAGCGGATCGCCACTGCGGTGGCCGCTGTCAACCCATCGGAGACGGCGACGCTGTACCGATTCGGCGGAGAAGAGTTCGCTGCACTGATCACCACCGGAACCATCACCGACGCCGAGGCCACCGCACAGGCGATGGTGGATGCTGTCGCTGCCGAAGGCATCGAATCGGCCGATCCGGATAGGCCGGTCACTGTTTCTGCCGGACTGGCCGTGGCCTGCCAGGACGACGATCTGAGCGCACTGATGGCCCGCGCCGACGCAGCCCTCTACAACGCAAAACGCACCGGCCGGAATCGTCTCGTTCTCGACCTGACTGGTCTGTCCGAGACGTCCGGCCGGTGCGTGTGAGCGAACCGACCGCCTCGCTCCTGGAGCGAGGCGGAGTTCCGGCCCCTGAGCCGGCGGCCGTCGCCACCCCTGAGAGAGGCGAACTCCCCAGGGGCAGCGGGAGGGTCAGCCGCGCAGGAGTGCGCGAGCCATGACCATGCGCTGGACCTGGTTGGTGCCCTCGTAGATCTGGGTGATCTTGGCGTCGCGCATCATGCGCTCCACCGGGAAGTCGGTGGTGTAACCAGCGCCGCCGAACAGCTGAACAGCATCGGTGGTGACCTCCATCGCGACATCGGACGCCAGGCACTTCGAGGCCGACGAGATGAATCCGAGCTGACCCTGGCCGCGCTCGGCGCGCGATGCGGCCGAGTACACCATCAGGCGAGCGGCTTCGACCTTCATGGCCATGTCGGCGATCATGAACTCGACGCCCTGGAACTGGCTGATCGTCTTACCGAACTGCTTGCGCTCCTTGACGTACGCGATCGCGGCGTCGAGGGCGCCCTGCGCAACGCCGACGGCCTGTGCGCCGATGGTCGGGCGGGTGTGGTCGAGGGTCGCGAGGGCGGTCTTGAAGCCGGTGCCCTCATCCCCGATGATCCGGTCCTCGGGGATGGTGCAGTTCTCGAAGTACAGTTCGGCGGTGGGGCTGCCCTTGATGCCGAGCTTGTGCTCGAGCGGTCCGACGGTGAAGCCCTCGTCGTCCTTGTGGACCATGAACGCGGAGATGCCGTTGGCGCCCTTGTCGGGGTCGGTGACGGCCATGACCGTGTACCACGCAGACTGTCCACCGTTGGTGATCCAGCACTTGGAACCGTTGAGGACCCAGCTGTCGCCGTCCTTGCGGGCGCGGGTCTTCATCGACGCCGCATCCGACCCGGCCTCACGCTCGGACAGTGCGTACGAGGCCATCGCCTCGCCCGACGCGATCGACGGGAGGACCTTCGCCTTGAGCTCGTCGGAGCCCGACAGGATCAGCCCCATGGTGCCGAGCTTGTTGACGGCCGGGATCAGCGACGCGGAGACGTCGACGCGTGCGACCTCCTCGATGACGATGCAGGCGGCGAGCGAGTCGGCGCCCTGGCCTTCGAACTGCTCCGGCACGTGCACGGCGTTGAAACCGTTGGCGACGAGAGCTGCTCGAGCCTCCTCGGGGAAGCGGGCCTTCTCGTCGACCTCCTTGGCGTAGGGGGCGATCTCCTTCTCGCTCAGAGCGCGAATGGCCTCACGGAGTGCCTCGTGCTCCTCCGGCAGCTGGAACAGATCAAAATCGGGATTGCCGAACTTGCCCATCGTGGTGACTCCTTTACTGACACCCAGTGTCACCGAGTGCCGTTGTCTTGGTTCTGGTTGAGTTCATCACGGCACTGCGTGCCACGTCAATCGTTTCCGAACGATGTCGGCTATCTCATCCGGGCTGAGGTCAGCACCGTGCGTGACGACTGTGACCGCTGTGGCCTCTGCACGCGCGCGAGGTTGTGTCGTCGCGTGGATTCGGCGGAGTTCGTCATGCAGCACATCCGCCGTCGCAGCCGAATCCCCACGCACCATCTGCCGGAGAAGATGGTTGTGCGCGCCGGTCACCGCGGCCGCGTACGCCACCACCCGCACCCGGGGGACGTCGGGCATCCGCCGACGCAGCGACTCCTCGAACAACCGCTGGTAACGGTACGTGGTGACGAGTTCGCGGTCACGCAGGGCGGGGACTTGCGCGACGACCCGATACCGCCCGACCGCCAGGTCACGGTGATCGGCGAAATGGGCGAAGACCTCCTCCGCCGCCGCGCACACCGCCCACCAGGGATCGTCGTCGTTCACCTCGAGCCGTGACGCGACCCTGGCCAGCAGCTCTTCGTGGTCGGCGAAGATCAAGTCCTCTTTCGACCTGAACTGTCGGAACAATGTCCGCCGCGACACGCCCGCGGCAGCGGCGACCGCGTCGACCGGCGTGGCCTCGTACCCGTGTTCGGCGAACAGGCGGATGGATTCGGCCACCACCTGCATGCGGAAGCCGACCGGATCGCCGTCCGCGGCGTCTGCGCTCATGCGTCCAGTATCGGAACCCCTCATCGATGAGGCAAGCTGGTGGGGTGAAGATTCCCCGCGCAGTGGCGCACGCGAACAAGGTCGTCACCAACCCGATTCAGGGCCTCTGGGCTGGGCGTATCGCCCCGTGGGCCGTCGTCGAACACGTGGGACGGAAGTCGAACAAGTCGTACTCGACGCCCGTGCTCGCGTTTGTCGACGATGATCGCATCAGCATCGTGCTGCCCTACGGCGCCGACGCGGACTGGGTGCGCAACGTGCTCGCCGCCGGTCGCTTCACTCTCGTGCGGGGTGGCGACCGACTCGACGTGGCAGGCGCGCGGGTGCTTCCGTCCGACTCCCCCGACGTCGTCAAGTCCGCCCGCATCCCGGCAATGGTCGCCGATTCCGTCCTGTATGGACGCATCGCGTGATGAGTGGTCTCGACTCGTTCGAACGCCACGAGTTCACCAACGACGGCATCACCCATCACTACTACCGCAGCGGATCGGGTCCGGCCGTCATCGTCATCCCCGAAGTGCCCGGTGTGACGCCGAAAGTCGTCGAGTTCGCTCAGCGAGTCGTGGACGCGGGGTTCACCGTGTTCATGCCCTCACTGTTTGGAATCGACGGCGTTGGCATCATGCCCGACGGCATCCGCGGCATCGGACCGTCGCTCGCGACCTCAGTCGGCACACTGACCAAGGTCTGCGTCAGCCGTGAGTTCACGATCTTCGCCACCGGTCGCAGTTCACGGGTGGTCACCTGGCTGCGGGCGCTGGCGCGAGTCGCGCACGACGAATGCGGCGGCCCCGGCGTCGGCGCGATCGGGATGTGCGTCAGCGGCGGTTTCGCCCTCAGCATGGCCATCGACGAGCGGATGCTGGCACCCGTCCTGTCGCAGCCCTCGCTTCCCCTCGGCATCTCCCCGACCCGCCGCAAGAACATCGACATCTCCCCCGGCGACCTGGCATGCGTCCGCGACCGGTGTGCCAAGGAGGGCCTCGAGGTGATGGGTGCTCGATTCACCGGTGACATGCTCGTCCCTAGCGACCGTTTCGCCTTCCTTCGAGAACAACTCGGCGACGCCTTCATCGGTGTTGAGCTTCCCGACTCCGCGGCCAACCCCGACGCTCTGCTCCCGCCCCATTCGGTCGTGACCGAGCACCTGGTGGACAAACCGGGTGAACCGACCCGCGACACACTCGATCAGATCATCGCGTTCTTCCAGCGGAAGCTGACAGCCGTATGACCTCGGTCGACGCCTCTGTCCTCGACGACCCATTCACCGAGGCGCTCGCGGGGCCCCAGAGCCACTTCGCCCGCAGACTCGGGCGGATCTCGACTTTCGACCCGGAGGTCTCCGTCTTCTACGGGCATCCTCGCGAGATGACCGACCAGGACTACTCCGACATGGCGACCCTGACCGGGATGGGCAGGACCGCGTCACTGCGAGACCGCCGAACCCCGCTGCCCGCGCGGGGTCTTCGGTTGGTGGACAAGTTCGACCTCGTCCAGTACGACGGATCGAACGTCACGCCGGCACACGATCCCGAGATGCTTGTTCTCGGGCCGTCCGACATCGCCGAGATGACCGCGCTCGTCGAACTGACCAAGCCCGGCCCCTTCCTGCCGCGAACCATCGAGATGGGTACGTATCTCGGGTGGCGAGACGCCGACGGACGCCTCATGGCTATGGCAGGCCAGCGTCGCCACCTCCCCGGATGGACCGAGATCAGTGCGGTCTGCACCCACCCCGAGGCTCGGGGACGAGGCCTTGCACGTCGTCTGGTGGCGGCCGTTGCGGACGTGATCGTCGACGAAGGCGACCGGCCGTTCCTGCACACCACCGCCGACAATCCCGCGGCGCGACTGTATGAATCGATGGGGTTCGTCCTGCGCAGCGAAGTCGACCTGGAGATCGTTCGAGTGACGGGAGATTGACCGTGTACAGCTTCACCGACGACCTCCGCGTGCCGATCGTCGGTGCGCCGATGGCAGGCGGAACCAGCACACCGGCGTTGACCGCTGCTGTGTCGGAGGCAGGCGGTTTCGGATTCCACGGAGGCGCGTATGTCTCACCGGAGACTCTTCGCGCGGATGTGCGTTCGATCCGCGAACTCACCGATCAGCCGTTCGGCGTCAACCTTTTCGTTCCCGAGCAGGTCGACGTCGACGACCTGGAGTTCGCCGCGTACCGAGAGCGCCTCACGCCGCTCGCCGAGCGCGCGGGCGTCGACCTGCCCGAGTCTGTGCCGTTCACCGACGACGCGTTCGACGCCAAGATCGACGTGCTGATCGCCGAGCGGGTACCCGTCGTGTCGTTCACGTTCGGATTGCCCGACCGGAACACGATCGACCGACTGCACGACGCGGAGATCGCGGCCTCGTCGACAGTGACCAGCATCGACGAAGCCCACACGGCAACAGAACGCGGCGTCGACTCGCTCTGCGCACAGGGCTTCTCCGCAGGCGGACACCGCGCGATGTTCCGGATCCACGACGCCGACCCGCAGGTGGACACACTCGATCTCGTCCGGGCCGTCGTGCCACTCGGTCTCCCCGTCGTCGGGGCAGGCGGAGTCGCCACACCGCTCGACGTCGAGGCGATCCTCGAGGCGGGCGCCGTCGCCGCACAGGTCGGCACCTTGCTTCTCCGCACACCGGAAGCGGGCACACGGCAGGCGCACAAGGACGCCCTCGCCGATCCGCGTTTCACTCGGACCGTCACCACGCGCGCCTACTCGGGGCGGCTTGCACGCGGCCTGGAGAATGACTTCATCCGAACCAATGACGGCCACGCACCGCTGGCATATCCGCAGGTGAATACCCTCACAGGCGGGATTCGCAAAGCCTCGGAGTCAGATGCCGACGTGATCAACCTGTGGGCGGGTTCCGGATTCCGAGAGGCTCGCGCCGTGTCCGTCGCCGAGGTGATCAGCGGGCTGACCCCTCAGGCTCCGAACAGGTTCGGTCAGTAGCCTCGGCCGGGGTCTGTCGACAAGCCGGACCTCGCCGACACCGAAGGGACCCCCGATGACGCTGACGCAGCCACCACGCCACGCCATCATCGACGACGACGAGCACGACGAGATCCACACCGCCGCGCTCGAGTCGGACGACGAGCCCGCCGACGGGCCCGTCCCCTCCCGGCGGACTGCGACGCGTGTACTCGCACCCGTTGTCGCGTGCGCGGCTGTTCTCCTCACCGGAGTGGTCGCAGGCGGATTCGTCTTCCTCAACACGGCGCCCGCGGTGCGTCCCCCGGCCGTGAACCTCAGCCCGGACGATGTCGAGTCTGCGCAGGAGTCGGTGTCGTCGGCGAAGATGATGATCGACATGCTGTCCACCGCAGTCTCCAGCGGAACCGCGGGCATCGACAAGGTCGTCTCGAGCATCGAGCCGACGTTCGCGTCGATCAACACGGCAGCATCGGCGGCCGACCAGATGGCCGCGGGCTTGGCCGCAGCTCCCGATCTGCAGGCCGCGGCGGCGCGGATCACCGAGCTCGGGTCGAGCGTGTCCAGCGGACTCGGCGAAGCTCAGAAGCTCGCGGCCTCGGCAAAAGACGTCGACGACCTCGTCACACCGATCATCGACGGTCTCTCCCGCAGCGACGTCCCCGGCGCCGACAAGACCATCTCCCAGCTGAAGTCACTTCAGGTCGCGAGCCGCGACATAGCGTCCTCGCTCGGAGATCTCGGTGGACTCCGCGGCGAGCTCGATCGGACGACCGCAGCGGCCGGCCCGGCCGCGCGAGAGATCGACGGAGCCCTCGCTCAGGCGCGGACCGCCGCCACCGAACTCAAAGACGGTCTGACCAGACTCGCATCGGCCAAGGGTGACACCGAGAAGGCCGCCGACTCGTTGTCGTCCGGCATCACGCAGCTCAAGGGCGCCCTGTCACTCGTCTCGAACAATCTCTCGTCCGCCGACGAATCGTTGATGTCCGACGAGTCGCAGCAGCCCGCGTACGTGTTCGACCATGCGAATCGCATCGGACGCGGGATCGTCACCGGCGCTTCGACTGCTCTCGGGCTCCTCCTGGTCGGCGTCGTCACCTGGGTTGTCGTTCGACGCCGACGCCGGACCGCCTGAGGTCAGTCTTCGAGAAGAGTGCGGCGCAGGTTCTCGTCCTTCTCCAGCACCATCTGCTCAAGCCCCGCCTGGAACGACGTCATCGCGGACTGCAGCGACGGGTCGGCTGCGCCGAGGATGCGGACCGCGAGCAGACCCGCGTTGCGGGCGCCGCCGATGGAGACTGTGGCGACCGGCACGCCCGCGGGCATCTGGACGATCGACAGCAGCGAATCCATGCCGTCGAGGTACTTCAGCGGCACTGGGACACCGATGACCGGCAGAGGGGTCGCCGACGCCACCATTCCCGGCAGGTGCGCCGCCCCTCCTGCACCGGCGATGATCACGGAGATTCCGCGTCCGGCCGCATCCTTCGCGTAGTCGAGCATGCGCTGCGGCGTGCGATGCGCTGACACGACGCCCACCTCGAACGGCACGCCGAACTCGGCCAGCGCCTCGGCCGCCGCCTCCATCGTCGGCCAGTCCGAGTCGCTGCCCATGATCAGGCCGACGCGGGGTCCTGCGGTCATGTCGATTCTCCGTTTCACTTCAGGTATGTCGTAAAAATGCTCCCCATACGGCCTGATCGGCCTATATGGAGGCATTCAGCCCGTATAGGTGACGATTCTACGAACGAGTTCAGTCGTGTGGGTTCCAGCCGTCGGTCCAGACCGCGTGACTCATCCAGTGCGCGGCACGCTCTGCGCGCTCACGAACGGTCTCGACGCCCTCCCCGACACGTCCGACGACGTTGATGTGTCCGACCTTGCGGTCGGGGCGCTCACCCTTGCCGTACATGTGGACCTTCGCATCGGGCATACGCGCGAACAGGTGGTGAAGACGCTCGTCGACACACATCTCCGGAGTCTCCGACGCTCCGAGCACGTTCGCCATGACAGTCACGTCCGACCGCGCCGACGTGTCGCCGAGCGGGTAGTCGAGGACGGCTCGCAGATGCTGTTCGAACTGCGAAGTCACGGCCCCGTCCATCGTCCAATGGCCGCTGTTGTGGGGACGCATCGCAAGCTCGTTGACAACGAGTTCACCGTCCTGCGTCTCGAAGAGCTCCATCGCCATCGCGCCGACCACACCGAGTTCGTCAGCGAGCCGCAACGCCATCTGCTGTGCCTTCTCTGCAACCTCCGGGTCGAGGTCGGGTGCAGGCGCGAGGACGACCGCGCATTGGCCGTTGCGCTGGACGGTCTCGACGACGGGCCAAGCCGCGCCCTGTCCGTACGGCGACCGCGCGATCATCGCCGACAGTTCGCGACGCATCGTCACCTTCTGCTCGGCCATCAGGACCGTGTCACCACCGGCCTGCGCGTCGAACACCGCGAGGGCTTCCGCCTCACCGTCGACCAGCCAGACTCCGCGGCCGTCGTAGCCACCGCGCACCGCCTTGATGACAATCGCCCAGTGATTCGCAACGCCGAACTCTACGAGTGCGGTGCGGGCTGCGGCGACGTCGCCCGACAGATCGGCGAACGCCGGAACCGGCAGACCTAGATCCGTCAGACGATTGCGCATGTCGAGCTTGTCCTGCGCAAACTGCAGAGCCTTCGACGGCGGTCGGACCGCGACACCTTCGGATTCCAGGGCGCGGAGATGTTCGAGCGGGACGCCCTCGTGATCGAACGTCAGGGCGACCGCGCCTTCTGCGGCGGTGCGCAGGTCGTCGAGTTCGTCGTGCGACCCCAGTACAACGTCGGCACTCACCTGAGCCGCCGGATCACTGGGAGACGCGGCCAGAACGCGCAGGCACTGCCCCAGTTCGATCGCTGCCTGGTGGGTCATGCGGGCCAGCTGACCACCGCCGATCATCGTGACGGTCGGCATGCCTGATTCTCCTCGACGCGGTACAGAACTCACGGCGTCCATGGTCCCATGTCCGCCTCGAAACGCCGCATCGACCGCAGGAATGTGGAGTGCGCATGAAGATTCCGTACACTCAAACGTTGTGCTGACAATCGACGGAGTGGTCTCCAAGCTGCCGGGGCCCCTTCATCGGCTCGTGCTGAAACACAACGAGCTCATCAAATTCGCGATCGTCGGCGGCACCACATTCGTCGTCGACACGATCATCTATTACACGTTGATCTTCACCGTCCTCGAGCCGAAGCCCGTTGTCGCCAGGATCATCTCCGGTGTCGTCGCGACCATTCTCAGTTACGTTCTGAACCGCGAGTGGGCGTTCAAGAACCGCGGCGGCCGTGAGAAACACCACGAGGCGATGCTGTTCTTCGGAATCAGCGGCATCGCGGTCCTCCTGACCGCGGCGCCCCTCTGGCTCGCGAACAACGTGTTCGGCATGCGCGAGAACATCAACGGCCTTGAACTGGTCGTCCTCGACTTCGTGCTCGCCTTCATCATCGGCAACTTGATCGGCATGGGTTTCCGCTTCTGGGCTCTGCGTCGGTTCGCGTTCCCCGAAGAGGAGCCGATGGGCGGCGACGGCGGGTCCACCGACATCCACCCGAACGCCGACGAACTCACCGATGAGGAACTCGGTCACGCCTGAGGGCCGGATCGTTCGGTGACGTCCTGGCGAGAGTCGGGACCACGATCGAGAAGACTGCCGGTCGTCGCAGAGTGAGGTCGAGGCGACCACCGTCTGCCTCGATGAGCGCTCTAGACAGCGACAATCCGACACCGCTGCGGCTGCCCCCGGAGAAACCGCGCCGGAACACCGAGATCGCGATGTCATCCGGGATGCCCTCCCCTTCGTCGGCCACCGTCACACGCACCATTTCGGCCGCCGGAAGATTCGACAACCGAACCGTCGTGGTCCCCGCCCCGTGCTGCAGCGAGTTGTCGATGAGCACACTCAGCGCCTCGCGCAGGCGACCGGGTTTGCCCGCGATGAGCGGAATCGCATCGACCGCCTCGGACGTCAACACACGATTGTGGGCGCGGAACGCAGGCTGGAAGTCGCCGATCAAGGTAGCGACCACCACCTCGGCATCGATCGCTCCCTTGCCTACGGAATCCTCCCGCGACGCCGCGACGAGCTCGTCCAGTTCTCGAGAGAGCCGTTCGACCTGCTCCAGTCCCGCTTCGGCCTCGACGACAACGGCCTCGTCGGCGTGCAGCGTCAACTCGTCCAACCGCAGGTGAACGGCCGTCAGCCGGCTCCGAAGCTGATGCGACACGTCACCGACGATCTCGCCTTCCCGCTCGAGCCTCAACGCGATCTCCTTGTTCGCGTCGGAGAGCGCCTCCGCGACACGATCGAGTTCGTCGATGCCGTAGCGAGGCCATTCCGACGAGAAGTCACCACGTGCCATCGCTTCGGCCCTCGCGGCGACGTCGGTGAGCGGGTCGGTCATCCGCCGTGCGGTGACCACTGCGACGATTGCGCCGCCGGACACTGCCCCGGTGATCACGACCAACAGGATTCCGATGGCAAGGAACTGCTGCGGCCGCACGTCTTCGTCCGGAATCTCGAGAGTCAGCTGTGCGCGCGGACCGAGGCTCACCGACTCGGCGATGGTGCTCCCGGCTTGCGGGTCGCCGAGCTGGCGCTCGCTGTACACGGCCGCACCGGACGGATCGATCCGCGATGTGGTGAGGGTCAGACGCCCCTCGGCCGGGATGAGGAGCCTGAACTGATCGAGGTCGAGTTGTTCCGGCGACACGCCCCGCCCCGCCGCCTCCTCCGCGATGACGTGCTCAGACATGCGTTTGAGGCTCTGCGAAAGGTTGTCGCGCGCCTCCTGCGACATCCACTGCCAGGTGAGTGCCGTCATCGGCACGCCCAGCAGGAGGCCCATCGCCGCCAGAGTGGCGATCATCATCTTGAGTATCCGGCGACGCATGGTGACGGCTTACGGGTCGAATCGGAAGCCGACGCCGCGGACGGTGACGATGTGTTTGCCGTGGCCCGGTCGGTCGTCGCCGATCTTCCGACGGATCCAGGAGATGTGCATGTCGAGGGTCTTCGACGACCGCAGATCTACCGATCCCCACACCTCGGTCATGATCTCGTCGCGAGACAGCGCCTGACCGGGTCGCGCCATCAGGAACTGCAGGAGATCGAACTCGCGGTTGGCCAGGGTCAGATCCTCCCCACGGACGACGACGCGCCGTGCCCTGGCGTCCAACTGGATGTCCCCGTAGTCGATCACAACATCGTCCGGTTCAGTCGCGCTGCGGCGCATGAGCGCTCGGACGCGTGCCAGAAGCTCGGCGAGGCGGAACGGTTTTCCGACGTAGTCGTCCGCGCCCGCGTCGAGGCCGACGACGAAGTCGACCTCGTCCGTGCGCGCGGTCAACATCAGCACCGCGAGCTGCGGACGTTCAACACGCACCCGCCTGCACACTTCGAGACCGTCGACGCCGGGCAGGCCCAGGTCGAGGATGAGCAGGGCGTACTCCTCCGACAGCGCCTTCTCCAGAGCCTCCGTGCCGGTGGGCGCGATGACGCATTCATGACCTTCGCGGGTCAACGCGCGAGCCAACGGTTCTGCGATCGCGGCGTCGTCCTCGGCCAGGAGGATCGCTCGTGCGCCCGTCACCGGCGACGACCCCTGGGGTCGTAATCATCCATCTCGCCGTCCTCCTCGTCGAGGAGCTCCTGGTACAGGAGCGCGTGAACGGCCTCGACGTTGGGGATGTCGGCGAACGACAGCGGGTCGTCGGACGCGGATTCGATCACCAAGGTGCCGGTCTTGAGCATCCGATCGATCAGTCCGTGCCG
This sequence comes from Gordonia sp. PDNC005, assembly GCF_016919385.1. Taxonomy (NCBI): domain Bacteria; kingdom Bacillati; phylum Actinomycetota; class Actinomycetes; order Mycobacteriales; family Gordoniaceae; genus Gordonia; species Gordonia sp. PDNC005. The sequence continues at coordinate 993,580 of NZ_CP070351.1, read as the reverse complement.
GAATTCGACCGTGTTGATCCGACGGATCGGGATGTCGATGCCCGAACGCGTGACGATTCCGTTGCGGTAGATCACTCGACGATCGGTCACGACGAAGTGCGTCGTCCGCCACGACAGCAGCGGTCGGACCAGCCAGTATCCGGTGGCCGCGAGCCACACGACGACGATGATCACGGTGAGCCACAGCTTCACACCGTCGGACATGGAGTCCGCCGTCCGCGTGTAGCCGAGAGCGACACCGGCGATCGCGGTGACCACCCAGAAGATCAGCACCGGCACGATCAGGCACTTCCAGTGCGGATGGCGGTGGATCACGACATGTTCACCGGGTGCGAGGTTCTCGCGTGGGTATCCCATGTTGTCCGAGCTTAGTGGGTCGAGCCGCTCAGCCGGGTGCGTCAGTACACTTGGGCGACTGGGAGTGACCCAGGATCTCTGTACGCGACCGGCGAAGGCTTGCATCATGACGAACTACGACCCACGCGACCCGCGGAACCGCGGCGATCAGAATCCGCAGACCCGCGCCTACAGCCAGGCGAACGATTACGGCGACTACACGCAGCCCAGGTACACCGAGCAGTACTACTCGGAACCCCAATACGCGGAACCCCAGTACGCGCAGCCGCAGTACGCCGAGCAGCCGCAGCAAAGACGACGTCCGGCACAGCGTCGAGGACCCGACGTCGATCCCGTCATGTTCTGCGGCGGTGTCCTCATGACCGGCGTCGTCACGGGCCTCGCCGCGTGGCTGGTCGGTTGGATCATCCGCACGATCACTCAGAAGGTGAACGACTCCGGCCAGTTCGGCGTGTGGAACCCGTTGTCGCAGGACGAGCTGTGGTTCGCCCTCGTCGGTTTCATCGTCGCACTGCTGGGCGGAGCCCTCTGGTATCTACTGCAGGTCGGAACCCCCGCGCCCGACCAGTTCTACCGGTGGATCGTCGGACTGCTGATCGCCTGTGCCGTCGTCATCCCGCTGACGATGTCCGCAGAGATCTCAACCGGAATCGGCACAGCGGTCATGCACCTCATCATCGGTCTCCCCGTGCTCACCCTGATCCCGACGATGGCGAACGCATCGCGACGGAAGGATCAGCGCTGACCCGGGGCCTGGCTCACACCGGGCGCAGGTGAGTGACGTCGCCCGCTGACGCGACGATCCGCTCGGACTCGGTCTGGACGATCACGCGTCCCTCGTCGTCGATGTCGACGGCGTCGCCGATCACCTCCACGTCGCCCGGAAGGATGAGACGCACGCGTTTTCCAAGGGTGGCGCTGGCGGCACGATAGTCGACGACGAGGTCGTCGATGTGCGACGGCCACGCGGAGACCCGTGTGGACAGTGCGCGCAGGTACGCTGCGGCGACTTCGGTCGGCTCGAACTCGGACGCGGAACGCGTCGAGATGCCACGGACCGACGCCGCGTTCGCCCCGGCCGCCACCTCTCGATCGACGTCGATGTTGATCCCGGTGCCGATGACCGCGACGCCGCCGCCGTCGGCGTTCGGCCGAAACTCGCAGAGGATGCCCGAAAGCTTGCCGCCGGCCTGGCCGTCGACGGACGGTGACAGGACGTCGTTCGGCCATTTCAGCTCGACGTCGACACCGGTCACCTCACTCAAGGCATCGCGCACCGCGAGGCCGGTGAGCAGCGAGAGCCAGCCGATCCGGTCGGTGTCGCCCGCGGTCACCGCGATGGCGGCCGACACCGCCAGCTGGCCGTGGGGTGTCTTCCAGACGCGCGCATGACGCCCTCGGCCCTGAGACTGGAACCCCGCGATCCGGACGGTCCCATCCAGATCTGCGCCCAGGTCCGCGGCTCGAGCGATGAGGTCGGCGTTCGTGGACCCCGTCTCGGGGACCACCTCGATCGAGGTCCAGCGGGTGCCCACGAGCTGCTCGCGGAGGGCGTTGACATCAGGCAGGTCGGTCACGATCACCAACCCTATCCGCACCCCGAGATCCGAATGTGAGGATATTCTCACATTCGATGCGGTTGACGCGGCTCACACCTTTCTCGTTAGCATCGATGTTCATGACCACTGCTTCGCGCGACGACAGCGCAGCTCCCGACATCCACACCACGGCAGGCAAGCTCGCCGACCTGCGGAATCGTCTGGCCGACGCCGAGTTCCCCGTCGGCGAGACCGCCGCCCGGAAGATCCACGCCAAGGGCAAGCTCACCGCACGTGAGCGCATCACCCATCTGCTCGACGAGGGTTCGTTTGTTGAACTCGACGCATTGGCACGCCACCGCAGCACCAACTTCGGACTCGCGGAGAAGCGTCCCGTCGGCGACGGCGTTGTTGTCGGCTACGGCACGGTCGACGGCCGTGAGGTCTGTGTGTTCAGCCAGGACGTCACCGTCTTCGGCGGCAGCCTCGGCGAGGTCTACGGCGAGAAGATCGTCAAGGTCATGGACCTCGCCCTCAAGACCGGCCGTCCGCTGGTCGGCATCAACGAAGGCGCGGGTGCACGCATCCAGGAGGGTGTCGTCTCGCTCGGCCTCTACGGCGAGATCTTCCATCGCAACGTCAAGGCGTCCGGCGTGATCCCCCAGATCTCGCTCATCATGGGCGCGGCGGCCGGCGGCCACGTGTACTCCCCCGCGCTCACCGACTTCGTCGTGATGGTCGACCAGACCAGTCAGATGTTCGTGACCGGCCCCGACGTCATCAAGACCGTCACCGGCGAAGACGTCACCATGGAGGACCTGGGCGGCGCCCACACCCACATGGCGAAGTCGGGTGTCGCGCACTACGTCGCGCAGGACGAGGAAGACGCGCTCGAGTACGTCAAGGAGCTGCTGTCGTACCTCCCGAGCAACAACCGCGCCGACGCACCGCGTCTGCCCGCGCCCGCCACCACCGGCGGCATCGAGGACAACCTCACCGAGGAAGACCTCGAACTCGACACGCTGATCCCGGATTCGCCGAACCAGCCGTACGACATGCACGAAGTGATCCGCCGGATCCTCGACGACGACGAGTTCCTCGAGGTGCAGGCCGAGCGCGCGATGAACGTCATCGTCGGCTTCGGTCGAGTCGACGGACGCAGCGTCGGCATCGTCGCCAACCAGCCCACCCAGTTCGCGGGATGCCTGGACATCGACGCATCGGAGAAGGCCGCACGCTTCGTCCGCACCTGCGACGCGTTCAACGTCCCGATCATCACCCTGGTGGACGTCCCGGGCTTCCTACCCGGCACCGATCAGGAGTACAACGGCATCATCCGCCGCGGCGCCAAGCTCCTGTACGCGTACGGCGAGGCGACGGTCGGCAAGATCACCGTCATCACCCGCAAGGCGTACGGCGGCGCATACGACGTCATGGGCTCCAAGCACATGGGCGCCGACGTCAACCTCGCGTGGCCGACCGCGCAGATCGCCGTCATGGGCGCCTCGGGCGCCGTGGGCTTCGTGTACCGCGGCAAGCTCAAGGACGCCGAGGCCAACGGCGAAGACGTCGACGCGCTGCGCCTGGAACTGCAGCAGGAGTACGAGGACACTCTCGTGAACCCGTACGTCGCCGCCGAGCGCGGTTACGTCGACGCCGTGATCCCGCCGAGCCATACGCGCGGCCAGATCGCGAACGCACTCCGTCTGCTCGAGCGCAAGCTCGTCCAGCTGCCCCCGCGCAAGCATGGGAACATCCCACTGTGACCGCCGATCAGCAGCCCGCCGACACCGCCGATGCCAAGCCGTTTCTGACGGTCGTCTCCGGCAACCCCTCCGACGAGGACGTGGCCGTTCTGGTCAGCGTCCTGTCGGCAGCGGGCGGCGGCGACTCGGACAACGGGCAGACTGTCCGCAACGACTGGGGTCGTCCGATCGACATGCACCGTCCCGCGTGGGGCATGCCGACCTCGTTCACCAACCGCGGTTGATGATCGCGACCGTTCTCGGTTCGGCGTCGCCTGCACGACTTCGTGTGCTGCGCGACGCCGGCCTGGATCCGTCCGTCCTCGTGTCGGACGTCGACGAGGAGGCGATGATCGCCGAACTCGGCGACGCGGCCCCTGAGACGGTCGTGACCACACTCGCGCAGGCCAAAGCAGAGGCGGTCGTCGCGGCGATCCTCGGCAGCTCTGATCCCACGTTCGCCTCGGCTGCCGTCGACGGCGTTGTACTGACCTGCGATTCGATGCTGTTGCTCGACGGCGAACTGTCGGGCAAGCCGCACTCCCCCGACATCGCCGTTGCGCAGTGGCGTCGCATGCGCGGCAACGTCGGGCATCTGATGACCGGCCACTGCGTGACCCGATTGCGCGACGGTGCGGTCGACGCGGTCGTCGCCGACCATCAGTCGACGACTGTCCGCTTCTCGGACATCTCCGATGAGCTGATCGAACGCTATGTCGCGACCGGCGAGCCGTTGAAGGTCGCCGGGGCGTTCACATTGGACGGCCTCGGCGGCTGGCTCCTCGACGGCATCGACGGCGACCCGTCGAGCGTGATCGGCATCAGCCTCCCGCTCACCCGCCGCCTGCTCACCCGCGTCGGTGTGAACGTCGCCGACCTCTGGCGCTGACGATGCAACTTTGGCGGCGATCTCGGGTCTGAGACCGGAAATCGCCGCCAACGTTCTGCGCGGAAGAGACGTGCTGCGTTATCAGCCGCCCAGGACGCCGGGCCAGTAGTTCTTGAGGCACGTCACCGGCTGTCCCTGGGAGGAGAAGTTCTCCATGAATCCGCGAGTCAGAGCTCGAATTCGCTCGAACGACGTGCCGTGCCCCTGGTTCGGAGCCGGATCGCCGACACTGATCACCAATGCCGCAGCCTGAGCGATCTCCTTGAGCGAGAGGTCCTTGCGGGCGAAGACCGTCGCCGCCCAATTGCCTGCGAAGCAGTCGGCGAGCAGTTCGGGGTCGTTCCCGGTCGGGAGCTGCGACTCGCTCATCTTGTACGCGTCCATCAGACGCCACATCACGTTGTGGCCGTACTCGTGGGCGATGATCGTCGCCGCAGTGAAGTCGCCGAGCATGACGCCCTTCGAACCGAGGAGCCTGCCCTGCCAGATCTCGGCGAACGTCTCGACGGGCAGGATGATCGACCCCTTCCGCTTCACACCGGCACCGTCGGGCAGCTCCTCGACCGGGCAGAAGAACGCGTTCGGGAAGTCGCTGGGCAGAGCGGGTTCGCCGGGTTCCGCACATTGGCTGGTGAACGACGAGCCCGGGGCGATGAGTTCTCGTCCAGGCGAGATGCCCTCGATGTTGAGTTCGGCGAACCATTCCTGCCAGGTGGCGTCGAGGTCGTCGAGCACCTCGGTCATGTAGGCGGGGACGGTCTCGTTCGAGTTGGCAGCGGTCACTCCGCTCGGGTCGAGCCGCTTCTGCGAATAGACGGGAAGCTCGGGACATTCGACAGCGGTGCAGCGCTTGGGCGGTTGCGGTGCGGCGCGTTTCGCCGTGCCGTCCGTGCCGCCTCCGCAGCCGGCGAGAGCGAGGACTCCGACCACGATGACGGCGACCGCAGAGGCGAGTCGGGAGGATCGTCGGCGAGACGTGGTTTGCACCTGCATGCGCAGACGCTAACACCGAGGAGTTGCCTACCGTCACCACACCGTCATTCGTGCGACCGTATGCTGGGAACCGACAGTCGGCTCCGACTGCTGCGCACCAGAACTCGGGAGACCCTCGCATGCCTGTGGAATACGAATCCAATCCGGCTTTCGCCTCGTTCGCACACCCCGAACGCCTCGTCAGCACTGAATGGCTGTCGGCGCACCTCGGAGCTCCCGGACTGAAGATCGTCGAGTCGGACGAAGACGTCCTGTTGTACGACATCGGCCACATCCCGACCGCGCAGAAGGTCGACTGGCACCTGCACCTCAACGATCCGGTGACGCGCGACTACATCGACGGTGAAGCGTTTGCGAAGTTGATGAGCGACAAGGGCATCAGCCGCGACGACACCGTCGTGATCTACGGCGACAAGAACAACTGGTGGGCCGCATACGCCCTCTGGGTGTTCACACTCTTCGGCCACGAAGACGTCCGTCTCCTCGACGGCGGACGTGATGCGTGGATGGACGAGCAGCGGGAGACGTCGTTCGACGTGCCCGCCTACCCGGCCACCGACTACCCGGTGGTGGAGCGCGATGACGCATCGATCCGTGCGTTCGCCGACGATGTGCTGGCCGAGCTCGGCAGGACACCGCTGATCGACGTGCGATCGCCGCAGGAGTACACGGGCGAGCGCACGCACATGCCTGACTACCCGGAGGAAGGCGCACTCCGCGGCGGCCACATCCCGACCGCGGTGTCGATCCCATGGGCCAAGGCCGCTGCGCCGGACAGTCGCTTCCGCACACGCCCCGAGCTCGAAGAGATCTACGCCGGCTTCGACGCTGCGACACCGACCATCGCCTACTGCCGCATCGGCGAGCGCTCGAGCCACACCTGGTTCGTCCTCACGCACCTGCTCGGCTTCGACAACGTCCGCAACTACGACGGCTCCTGGACCGAGTGGGGCAACCGTGTCCGCGTCCCGATCGTGCAGGGCGAAGAGCCCGGCGCGGCACCCGCGCGCTGACAGGAGAGCCGCCGAGATGACGCTGCCAGCTCCGCTCGCCGAGATCGTCGACGACTTCTCAGCGCTCGCCGATTCCGACAAGGTGACGCTGCTGTTGGAGTTCTCGAGCGAGTTGCCCGACATCCCCGAGTCGATGCAGACCGAGGCGATGGAACCGGTCCCCGAGTGTCAGTCGCCGATCTTCCTTTCGGTCGATGCAGCCGACTCGTCGTCGGTCAAGCTGTACTTCAGCGCTCCGCCGGAGGCTCCGACCACCCGCGGTTTCGCCTCGATCCTGCATCAGGGGTTGGACGGCGCGTCCGCACAGGAGATCTCCGACGTCCCGTCGGACTTCTTTCACGATCTGGGTCTGGCATCGGTGATCAGTCCGCTTCGACTCCGAGGAATGGCAGGCATGCTGGCGCGTATCAAGCGTCAGGTGGCCGAGCAGACCGGCGCCTGAGCGCCGACCTGACGAGCGGAGCGAGACGAAGGGCCGCACAGACGAATGGATTTTCTCCAGATCCTCGACGCGCCCGTCGAACCCGGCGGACTCGTCGAGTGGATTCCCACCGTCGAGGGCGGGCTCGGCAACTGGCAGCGCGACGACCGGCAGACCTCGCACAACCACGAGCAGCACCTGCGCGACGCGTTCGAACATCGGGCACGAACCCAACGCGAGGGCGGCCGCGAGTCGTGGCTCGGCCTGTCCATCAACTTCGACGAACCGATGTCGGTTCCGGCGATTCGTGCCGCGCTGATCGCGTGGATCTCCCGACACGAGGTGCTGCGCACGCACGTGGTCCTCAAACGTGACGGCACTGAACGGTACTCGACGCCACCCGAGACCGTTCGGCTGAAGATGACTCGCATCGGCTGGTACACCGAATCGACGATGCTGCTTGAACAGGTGGCCGGATCGTTCGACCGTGCGACCGCTCCCCTGCACTGGCCCGCGTACCGTTTCGCCACCGTCGCTCGCGGCGATTCGTTCACCCTGCTGTTCGCCGCCGACCATTCCCTGGTCGACGGCTACTCCCTGGTCACGGCGCAGTACGAACTGACCGAGCTGTATCGCGCCGAACGCGACCGACGCACCGCGGTGCTCCCGGACACAGGCAGCTACATCGACTTCTCCGATGCCGAGCGGCGAGCCGCCGACGACGCCGGCGCCTCGCATCCGGCCGTACAGACCTGGCGCAGGTTCATCGAGGTCCATGGTGCGCCGTTCTTCGCTCCACTGCGTCCCACGGTGGGCGACTCACCCGACCCGTTCATGGTGGAGCACCCTGCGCAGGCGTCGCGTACCGCGCGTCTGCTCGACGACGCGTCGACCCGCCGTTTCGAGACGGCGTGTGCGGCGGCCGGCGGCAACCTCGTCGCCGGCGTTCTCGCGGCGCTGGCCCTCGCTTACCACCGCAGGGCACCCGATTCAGAGTTCTCTTGTGTGATGCCGCGGCACACCAGAAGCGACCTCCGATGGCAGCATTCCCTCGGATGGTTCGTCGGTCTGGCGCCGATCGCGTTTCCCATCGACGATCAGACTGACATGAGCGAGGCGACCCGCCTCGCGTCCGACGCGCTGCGGACTGGAAGGCACGGAGCCACACTCCCGTTCCTTCGTGTGGCCGAACTGCTCGGCGAGACCCCTGTGCCCAAGTTCGTCGTGTCGTTCATGGACTCGCGGGGCACACCGACGGCCGATGTCGCCGATGCGGGTGGTGCGCAAGTGTTGCGCAGCCACTCGTACGCGGGCGACGAGATGTACGTGTGGGTCAACCGGACGCCGTCGGGCCTGCGGATGCACTCCCGGTACCCGGCCGAACAGCCCGGTCGAGTCGTGCCGTTTCTCGACGACTTCGCCGATCTACTCGCGAGTACGGCGGACGACAGGTAGAACGAGTCCTAAGTTTTCTAGGTGTCGGTCGACCGAGCGATTGCTCGGTGGGTTACGCTCACTGACGGAAATCATGGTGTCCGACACCCCGCGGACACCGTGCAGAGCGCCACACGTGGAGGAATCCCGCGCGCGACGCGCACGCTTACGACGACGGCCCGCAGGCGGGCCCGCCCACAGGAGAGCCAGTGTCTATCGCACAGACGACCATCAAGAAGGTTCTGATCGCCAACCGCGGCGAGATCGCGGTCCGCGTGATCCGCGCAGCCAAGGACGCAGGCATCGCCAGCGTCGCGGTGTACGCGGAGCCCGACGCGAACGCACTGTTCGTGCAGCTCGCCGACGAGGCGTTTGCACTCGGCGGTCAGACGTCCGCCGAGTCGTACCTGGTGTTCGACAAGATTCTCGACGCCGCAGCCCAGTCGGGCGCCGACGCCATCCACCCCGGCTACGGATTCCTCTCGGAGAACGCCGACTTCGCTCAGGCCGTCATCGATGCGGGCATCACCTGGATCGGCCCGTCGCCGCAGTCCATCCGCGACCTCGGCGACAAGGTGACCGCGCGTCACATCGCCGAACGCGCCAAGGCCCCGATGGCCGCAGGCACCAAGGATCCGGTCGCCGACGCGGCCGAGGTGGTCGCATTCGCCGAGCAGTACGGCGTCCCGGTCGCGATCAAGGCCGCATTCGGCGGCGGCGGTCGCGGCATGAAGGTCGCACAGACCATCGAAGAGATCCCCGAACTGTTCGAGTCGGCCACCCGCGAGGCCGTCGCGGCATTCGGACGCGGCGAGTGCTTCGTCGAGCAGTACCTCGACAAGGCTCGCCACGTCGAAGCCCAGGTGATCGCCGACCAGCACGGCAACGTCGTCGTCGCCGGCACCCGCGACTGCTCGCTGCAGCGCCGCTTCCAGAAGCTCGTCGAAGAGGCCCCGGCGCCGTTCCTGACCGACGATCAGCGCGGCCGCATCCACAGCTCAGCCAAGGCCATCTGTCGCGAAGCCGGCTACTACGGTGCGGGCACCGTCGAGTACCTGGTCCAGGGCGACACCGTCTCGTTCCTCGAAGTCAACACCCGCCTGCAGGTGGAGCACCCGGTCACCGAGGAGACCGCGGGCATCGACCTCGTTCGTCAGCAGTTCCGCATCGCCGAAGGCAAGGAACTGACGATCACCGAGGATCCGACCCCGCGCGGTCACTCCTTCGAATTCCGCATCAACGGTGAGGACGCCGGTCGCGGATTCCTCCCCGCACCCGGCCCCGTCGCCGTTTACCGAGAGCCCACCGGCCCCGGCGTGCGCGTCGACTCCGGCGTCCGCGAGGGCGATGTCATCGGCGGCCAGTTCGACTCGATGCTCGCCAAGCTCATCGTGACCGGCGAGAACCGCGAACAGGCTCTCGAGCGTTCGCGTCGCGCGCTCGCCGAGTTCGAGGTCGACGGCCTAGCCACGGTCATCCCGTTCCACCGCCACATCGTGTCCAACCCCGCCTTCATCGGCGGTACGGACGAGAATGGGGTCGAGAAGTTCGACGTCTACACCAAGTGGATCGAGACCGACTGGGACAACACCATCGAGCCGTACACCGGTGGCCAGCCGATCGAGGAAGACGACTCCGCTCCGCGTCAGAAGGTCGTCGTCGAGGTCGGCGGCCGTCGTGTCGAGGTGTCGCTGCCGGGCGACCTGAACCTCGGTGGCGGCTCGGCGAACGGCGCTGTGCGTCGTAAGCCGAAGGCCCGCACCCGCACCAAGGGCGGCGGCAAGGCAGCGTCCGGCGACGCCGTGACCGCACCGATGCAGGGCACCGTCGTCAAGGTCGCCGTCAACGAAGGCGACACCGTCGCCGAGGGCGACCTGGTCGTCGTCCTGGAGGCCATGAAGATGGAGAACCCGGTGACTGCTCACAAGAGCGGCACCGTCACCGGACTGTCGGTCGAGGCAGGCGCCGCCGTCACCCAGGGCACCGCCCTCCTCGAGATCAAGTAGTACGCCAAGTAGTTCTAGAACTCATGGAGCCGGTCGAAGTCAACGCGGGCGCGTGGTATCTGCGCGCTCTGCGGGACGACGACCGGCTCTCTGACGTTCCGGCTCTCGAACTGTTGTCGATCGAGGACGCGGCGGCGTACATCGCGGGCACCGACTCCGGCTGGGCTGACGAGACGCGGTTCGTGTGGGCGGTCTGCATTCCCACGACCGGCGAAGCCGTTGCATTGATCGGCGTCGACGGCGACGTCCTAGCCGGGATCCACCGCGACGGACACGCCGACGCGCTCGACGCAGCCGTCGGTCCGATCACCCGTTTCGCGGTGGGCGCGCTCGGTCTGACCGTCGGCGAATTGGTCCTCCAGACTCCCTGAGCGTTTCGTCCGAACGAAGCCTGAAAAGCTACCGCTCAGTACGTCTATTTCGCCGTATTTGTCGGAACCTACCAGCGAGTACGGGATTCTTGTCACATCCCGAATGGTGGTTGCCGCCACACTGAAACCGGGATAATTAACGCAGTACTGTGCGCTCACCCGCGCCCTTCCCCACACCTTCAAGGAGTCCCTGCGTGTTCAACCGCATCGCGATCGTGAACCGAGGCGAGGCCGGCATGCGCCTCATCAACGCCGTACGAGACCTGAACGCGGAGACCGGTCAGAACATCGAAGTGGTCGCTCTCCACACCGACGTCGACCGGACCGCGACCTACGTCCGTGAAGCCGACATCGCCTACGAGCTCGGCGCAGCGGCAGACCGTCCGTACATCGACCTCGCGGTTCTCCGCCGCGCTCTCATCGAGACCGGCGTCGACGCGGCCTGGGTGGGCTGGGGCTTCGTCGCCGAGGACCCGGCATTCGCCGAACTGTGCGACGAGGTCGGTGTCACGTTCATCGGACCGTCGGCCGAGGCCATGCGCAAGCTCGGCGACAAGATCGGCGCCAAGATCATCGCCGAAGAAGTCGGTGTGCCTGTCGCGCCGTGGAGCAACGGCCCTGTCGACAACCTCGAAGACGCGAAGACCGCGGCCGCGCACATCGGCTACCCGCTCATGTTGAAGGCGACTGCGGGCGGCGGTGGCCGAGGCATCCGCAAGGTGACCGACGACTCCGAACTCGTCGACGCCTACCAGCGCACCCGTGACGAGGCAGAGCGTGCATTCGGCAGCGGCGTCGTCTTCCTCGAACGTCTGGTCACCGGTGCACGGCACGTCGAGGTCCAGGTGATCGCCGACGGCCAGGGCACAGCGTGGGCGCTCGGGGTCCGCGACTGCTCAGTTCAGCGTCGCAACCAGAAGGTCATCGAGGAGTCGGCGTCCCCGGTTCTCTCCCCCGAGCAGGCCGACGAGGTCAAGGCATCCGCCGAGCGCCTGGCAAATGCCGTCGGCTACCGCGGTGCCGCGACTGTGGAGTTCCTGTATCACCCCGGCGAGAAGCTGTTCGCGTTCCTCGAGGTCAACACCCGTCTCCAGGTGGAGCATCCGATCACCGAGCTCACCAACAGCTTCGATCTGGTCCGAGCGCAGTTGCACGTGGCCTCTGGAGGCAAGCTCGACGGTGAGAAGCCGGTCGAACGCGGCCATGCCATCGAGGCCCGCCTCAACGCAGAGGATCCCGACCGCGACTTCGCACCCGCCCCCGGCCGCATCGCGCGCCTCGACCTGCCCACCGGCCCCGGCATCCGCGTCGACACCGGCGTCAGTGAAGGCGACACCATCCCCGCCGACTTCGACTCGATGATCGCCAAGGTGATCGCGTACGGCCGGAACCGCGACGAGGCCCTCGGCCGCCTGCGCCGTGCCATGAGCCGAACCGGCGTGATCATCGAAGGCGGTGCCACCAACAAGAGCTTCGTGCTCGATCTGCTCATTCAGCCCGAGGTGATCGACGCGTCCGCCGACACCGGATGGATCGACCGCGTTCGTGAAGAGGGTCGTCTCGTGTCCCACCGGCACTCGACGATCGCACTCGCCGCAGCCGCCATCGACGCCTACGAAGAGGAGGAGACCGCCGAACGGACCCGACTCCTGGTGACCGCCGCCGGCGGCCGACCGCAGGTGCTGCACGAGAGCGGACGCCCGCTCGACTTCAAACTGCGCGGCGCGGCGTACCGCGTCCGCGTGGCCCGCATCGGCGCGCACCGCTTCCGTGTGGTCGTCGAGGCGGGCGACGACGTCCGGACCGCCGACGTCGCACTCGAACGCTTCGATGAGCACGCAGGCCAGGTGACCGTCGACGGCGTCCGCTACCGCATCCTCACCGACACGCACGGCCCGATCCACCTCGTCGACGTCGACGGTGTGACCCATCGGGTGAGCCGTGACGAGGGCGGCGTGGTCCGCTCCCCCGCGCCCGCACTCGTCATCGCCACACCGCTCGAGGTCGGCGCCGAAGTCCAAGCCGGCGACCCGATCCTCGTCCTCGAGTCGATGAAGATGGAGACCGTGCTCCGCGCACCGTTCAAGGCGCGACTGAAGGAGTGCGCCGTGTCCGTCGGCGCACAGGTCGAGACCGGCGCGCCCCTGCTCCGCCTGGAACCACTGCAGGACGACGATGCTGCGGCCGCCGACACCGGCAGCGCCGCCGTCATCGACCTTCCGGCGTAACCGGAACTCGTGGAGACCGACGACCTCCTCGGCCGCGGCTTGGAGGACCTGCGCAGTCTGCTTCTCGGCTTCGACGTCGACCCCGACGACAACAGCCGGGTGCTGTCGGACTACCTGGCCGCCCGCGAAACGGCCGTCGCGTCGGGCTATGTGCCGCAGGACGGCGAGACCGAACTGATCTCGGTGTTCGCCGACATCGCCGCGCTGAGCGAGCGCCGACCGTCGGACGCGGTCGGCAGCGAGGATCGTGTCCACAGCGCCCGCGAGAACTTCCACACCTACCTGCAGAGTCTCGACGTCGACGTCGCAGGCGTCCCCGCGCGCTTCCAGACTCGACTCTCGTACGCACTCGGCCACTACGGCGTGGACGAGCTCGACCGCACGCCCGATCTCGAAGAGGCGGTCTTCCGCATCTTCCTGGCAATGCAGCGTCCCACCGACACCGTCAAGGTGATCACCACTGTGTTGCGCAAGTGGCTGACCGAACCGGCCCCGGCGTCGGCCGACGGCAACGTCGAATCGGCGGGCCGCGCCCTGGAACGTCTCGTCGACGCCACGCAGGTGCGGTTCCCCGCCGTCGCCGACCTGGCGCGAGGTGTCCTGTTCACCTGGTACGGCCAGCCGCGACTGCTCCGCGACCGCGAGAACGTGTACGCGAAGGTCCGCGCCGATCTTGCACACCTCGACGCGAACCCGGCCGCATCCGACCGGGCCGAGCGCATCTCGGAGATGGTCCGCAGCACCGTTCCACTGGTCAGCATCCTGTCCGATCGTCTTGAGCACGACGACCTCGACGACACGGTAATGCTGGAGGTCCTCACGCGGCGCTACTACGGGAACAAGGGCCTCACCGATGTCCGTTCGCATCGCGACGGAGGCTGCACCTTCGTCGTCGCCGAACGTGACGGATCGGCGCTCGCCTCGATCGCGACGAGCTTCGAGAACCTGCCGACCGCGCTCTCCGGTCTCGCCGACCTGTCAGCGCAGACGCCGTCCGTGGACGCCGACGTGTACGTTCGCTGGGAGAACCAGCCCGACGACTTCGACGGTCTCGCAACCGCACTGTACGAGGTCATCAGCGCCCAGCTGCTGCCCGAGCGGGTTCGCCGCATCACCGCGACCGTCGCGGGCTCCCGCGGCGCCACCATGCACCACCACTTCACGTTCCGTCCGGCGGCCACCGGTCTCGCCGAGGACCGTCTCATCCGCGGGCTCCATCCGCACATCGCACGCCGGATGCAGATGGAACGTCTCCGCAAGTTCGACCTGACCCGCATGTCGTCGTCGGACGACGAAGAGGTGTACCTGTTCCGCGCCGTCGCCAAGGCCAACCCGGCTGACGACCGGCTCATCGCGTTCGCCCAGATCCGCGACCTGACCGCGGTGACCGACGACGACGGGCTGCTGACCCTGCCGACTGCGGAGACCACCTTCGCCACCTGTGTGGACACCATCCGCTCGGCGCAGGCCCAGCGCCCGCGCGGCAAGCGGTTCAACACCAACCGCATCGTCATGTACATCTGGCCGCCGTTGGACGTGTCGCGCGAGCAGGTCCGAAAGATCGTCGCGCACACGGTCCGCACCCAGTCCGTCGACGGCGCCGGCCTGGAAGAGGTGCTGCTGATCGCCCGCCAGCGCGATCGGGACACGCGTGAACTGACGAAGGTCGCGATCCATGTGACGTTCGACGACAACGGCCGCCCGTTGGTCACCGTCGGCGATCCGAGCAACGATCCCGTCGAACCGATCGACGCGTACCGCCAGAAGGTCCTCAAGGCCACCAGCCGCGGCACCGCCTACCCGTACGAACTCGTCGAGCAGCTCGGCGACTTCACCGAGTACGACCTGAACGACGACGGCGCACTCGAACCGGTCGATCGTGCGAAGGGCCGCAACACCGCGGCAGTCGTCGTCGGCACGGTGAGCACGCCTACGGCGAAGTACCCGGAAGGGGTTCGTCGTGTGGTCATGCTCGGCGATCCGACGAAGGCGCTCGGCGCCCTCACCGAACCCGAGTGCCGCCGCTACATCGCAGCTCTCGATCTCGCCGAGGAGCAGCAGCTTCCCGTCGAGTGGTACGCGATCTCGTCCGGTGCTGCAGTCAAGATGGACTCGGGCACCGAGAACCTCGACTGGGTGGCGGCCGCACTCAAGCGGATCGTCGAGTTCACGCAGGACGGCGGCGAGATCAACATCGTCGTCAGCGGCATCAACGTCGGGGGTCAGGCCTATTGGAACGCCGAGGCGACGATGCTCATGCACACCAAGGGCATTCTGGTGATGACACCCGATTCGTCGATGGTGTTGACCGGCAAGCAGGCGCTCGACTTCTCCGGTGGCGTGTCGGCTGAGGACAACTTCGGGCTCGGCGGGTACGACCGCATCATGGGACCGAATGGCGAGGCCCAGTACTGGGCGCCGAACACCGCCGCTGCCATCGAGATCGTCATGAGCCACTACGACCACACCTATGTCGCGCCGGGTGAGGCCGGACCGCGCGGTGCGACGAGCTCCGACCCGATCGACCGTGACATCTCGGCCTTCCCGCACGATCTGGAGGGCAGCGACTTCGCGACGGTCGGCGAGATCTTCTCGGCGACCGCCAACCCGGACCGCAAGAAGCCCTTCGACATCCGGTCCGTCATGCGCGCGGTGGTCGACCAGGACATGCCCGCGCTGGAACGGTGGGCAGGCATGGCCGACGCCGAGACGGTCGTTGTGCAGGACACCCACCTGGGCGGTCACGCGGTGACCCTGATCGGCATCGAGTCGACGCCGATCAACCGTCGGGGTTTCCTCCCGACCGACGGTCCGGACACGTTCAGTGCCGGCACCCTGTTCCCGCAGTCCTCGAAGAAGGCCGCCCGGGCCATCAACGCGGCGAGCGGCAACCGTCCGGTCGTCGTCCTGGCGAACCTGTCGGGCTTCGACGGCTCGCCCGAGTCGCTGCGCAAGCTGCAGCTCGAGTACGGCGCCGAGATCGGCCGCGCGATCATCAACTTCGACGGCCCGATCGTCTTCTGCGTAATCTCGCGCTACCACGGCGGTGCGTTCGTCGTGTTCTCCAAGGCGCTGAACCCGAACATGACCGTTCTGGCCATCGACGGTTCGTTCGCGTCGGTGCTCGGCGGTGCACCCGCCGCGGCCGTCGTGTTCTCCGGCGAGGTCGGCGTACGTACCGCGAACGATCCCCGCGTCGAGGCCCTCGCAGAACGCGTCACCGAGGCCACGGGCGCCGACCGCGCGACCCTGGCAGCCGAACTCGACGAACTCCGCACCTCGGTGCGGGCCGAGAAGATCTCCGAGATGGCAGCGGAGTTCGACGCCGTCCACGACATCAACCGCGCGGTCCGCGTCGGTTCGGTCGACGAGGTCATCGCTGCGGCGGAACTGCGTCCGAAGTTGATCGGCGCGATCACGACGTAGTTCGGAGCTCTGCCAGACGGGAGCGGCCCTTCACTCTTTCGGTGGAGGGCCGCTCGTCGTCTGTCAGGCCTGTGTCGGCGCCCCGGGTGCGACCCACGGCTGGAGCGGCAGTCGTATCCCCTCGGTGTCGAACGCGCGCAGGATCCTGCTGCGCAGGTGACGCTGCACAGACCACTGCGCTCCGGGCTCGGTCCTGACGGTGAGCCGCAGCTCGGCGTGTGACGGAGTGACCTCCTGAACGCCCAGCATCTCCGGCTCCCCGCGAACGTTCTTCACCACGGCCCCCTCAGTTGCTGCGTCGACGGCCGCCGCAAGAGCGACGTCTTGGGCACGGTCGAGGTCGACGTCGGTCGCGACCGGCACCTCCACGCGGGCGACCGCGAAGTCCTGACTCATGTTGCCGACGCGTTCGATCTCACCGTTGCGGATGTACCAGAGGGTCCCGTCCATGTCGCGCACGGTGGTGATCCGCAGTCCGACCGATTCGATCTCACCGACAACATCGCCGAAGTCCGCGATGTCGCCCACCCCGTACTGGTCCTCCATCATCATGAAGACTCCCGACACGAAATCGGCGACGAGGTGCTGGGCACCGAAACCTATCGCGAGTCCGATGATTCCGGCGGACGCGATGAACGGGGCGATGTTCACGTCGAGCTCGGACAGGATCGAGAGCGCCAACCACACCACGACGACCACCGAGACGGTCGACTTGAGCACCGACCCGATGGTCTTGGCGCGCTGCGCCCGTCGGGCGACCACCCTGGGGGCGGTCCTGTTAGTCCGATCCCGGAGGGCTTTGATCATCCCTGGACGTTCGTCGGGCGCGGTGCGCGATCTGGGCCGCGTCGCTCGATCGATCACCCGGAAGAGCAGCCATCTGATCACCAACGCGGCGACGACGTAGCAGGCGATTCTGACCGGCGTCTCGATCAGCCACGCGCGGTTCGCTTCTGTCCATTCGAATGCGATCACTTGAGTAGACATGGTCCCGACCGTACGGACGATGTCGCATCTCGACATCCTCCCTGGGTACGAGGAGCACAGCGGCGACGCTCCATGTGATAGTAATGATTGTCATTTTCATTATAGAGGAGGAACCATGAAGGTCCGATCATCGCTGCGGTCGCTGAAGAACCAACCCGGCGCACAGGTGGTGAAGCGACACGGACGCGTGTACGTCATCAACAAGCTGAATCCCAGGTTCAAGGCACGCCAAGGATGACCTTTCGTCCATGACGCCAGGGTTAAACCCACGTCATCCTTCGATGATGGATTCGCGATTGCACGTCGATAGACTGTGGCCGCAATCGGTTCGCTCGGCAGCGCTCACCATGGAGCCCCTGTGTCGCCGTCGAGCGTCGACGTGGTGCCGCCCCGGCGTCGTCACGAAGAGGGAATCCGGTGAGAAACCGGAGCTGTCCCGCAGCGGTATGTCGGAACGACCGCCGTCACACGCACTGGACCCGTGAACATCCGGGTCTGGGAAGCGACGGCCAGTAGGTGCGCCCACGCGCCCGCCGACGAGCCCGAAGACCTGCCGGTTGTACTGGGCGCGCCGCGCCCGGTGGCTGTCCGCCTCGTGGATTGGGCGATGACACCGAGTGCACGGTCGTCGTTCGACGGACCGTCCATTCGTGACATCTCCCGCAGGGCGACGGCCGTCCGCACCGCATGCAGGAGATACAACAGTCATGTCCCTCGACACGACACATCCGACAACATCCCCCTTCAACGCGACCGTGCCGGGCACGGCGCGTATCGGAGCGAATCGAGAGCTCAAGCGCGCAGTCGAAGCCTATTGGGCCGGTCGGTCCGACCGTGCCGCTCTCGAATCGGTCGCCGCAGTCCTTCGCCGCGACGGATGGCGCCAACTCTTGACCGCCGGACTCGACTCGATCCCGGTCAACACGTTCTCGTACTACGACCAGATCCTCGACACCGCTGTACTCCTCGGAGCGCTTCCGACACGCGTCGCGTCGATCGACGACCCGCTAGACGCGTACTTCGCGGCCGCGCGCGGTTCAGACGGCGCCGGAAGCGAAGCGAGCGGGCCTTGTTCACACGGCGTGGCGCCGCTGGAGATGACGAAGTGGTTCGACACGAACTACCACTATCTGGTGCCGGAGATCGGCGCGGACATCACGTTCGCACTCGATCCGACCAAGGTGCTGTCCGAGCTCGCCGAAGCCCGGGCGCAAGGCGTCCCCGCCCGGCCGGTGGTGATCGGGCCGATCACGTTCCTCGGGCTGTCCAAGCCCGCGACGGCGGACGATGCGAACCCGCTGTCGCGCATCGACGAGCTGATCCCGCTGTATGTCGACCTGCTCGAGCGTTTGGCTGCCGCGGGTGCGTCATGGGTGCAGATCGACGAGCCGATCCTGGTGACCGACTCCCACGAGGGTCTCGCTGAACTGGCCGAACGCGTCTACGGCACACTGGCCGCGGCGACGGATCGCCCGTCGATCCTCGTGCAGACGTACTTCGGCGATGCGGGCGACGCCCTGGCCGCATTGGCACGGACCGACGTCGAAGGTGTCGGCGTCGATCTGGTGAGCGGGTCCGTCGAGACCGTGCTGGCTGCTGGTCTCGACGACAAGCACGTCGTCGCGGGTGTGGTCGACGGCCGCAACGTGTGGCGTACCGACCTCGACGCGGCGCTGGGCCGCCTCGAGTCGATCCGCGGAGTCGTCGGCACGCTCGCGGTGTCCACGTCCTGTTCCACGCTGCACGTCCCCTACACGCTGCGCGGCGAGGACGGTCTCGACCCGGCGCTGCACGGCTGGCTGGCGTTCGCCGAGGAGAAGGTCGGCGAGGTCACCGCATTGGGTCGGGCCTACGCGCACGGCCGGGCCTACCAGGCTGCCGAGTTCGACGCCGCACGTGCCGCGCTGGCATCCCGCTCAGGCGATCCGCGTCTGCACGTCGACTCCGTCCGCGGCCGCCTCGCTGCTCTGACAAGCGCCGACTCGACCCGTACGGCCGCCGCCGATCGCCGCGTGATCCAGGACGCCGCGCTCGGCCTGCCGACTCTCGCGACCACCACGATCGGCTCGTATCCGCAGACCACTGACATCCGCAAGGCGCGTCAGGCGTTGCGCACCGGTGCGATCGACGAGGCCGGCTACGTCGAGCGCATGCGCGCCGAGATCGCCGATGTCATCGCATTGCAGGAGCGGATCGGACTCGATGTGCTCGTGCACGGCGAGCCCGAGCGCAACGACATGGTGCAGTACTTCGCCGAGCAGCTCGACGGGTTCTTCGCCACCGCGAACGGCTGGGTGCAGTCGTACGGCTCGCGCTGTGTCCGTCCGCCGATCCTCTTCGGCGACGTGGTGCGCCCGGCCGCGATGACCGTCGACTGGATCTCCTACGCTCAGTCGCTCACGTCCAAGCCTGTCAAGGGCATGCTGACCGGTCCGGTGACCATCCTGGCGTGGTCGTTCGTCCGGGACGATCAGCCGCTCGCCGTCTCGGCGAACCAGGTTGCGCTCGCCATCCGCGACGAGACCGTCGACCTCGAACGCTCGGGTGCCACGATCATCCAGGTCGATGAACCGGCCCTCCGTGAACTGCTGCCGCTGCGGGCCGCCGACCGGGAGGCGTACCTCGACTGGGCCGTCACGTCGTTCCGCCTGTCGACGGCGGGCGTGGCCGACGCGACGCAGATCCACACGCACCTGTGCTACTCGGAGTTCGGCGAGGTCATCGGCGCGATCGCGGGATTGGACGCCGACGTCACCTCCATCGAGGCGGCCCGCTCGCACATGGAGGTGCTCGCGGACCTCAACGCGATCGGCTTCGCGACGCAGGTGGGACCGGGCGTCTATGACATCCACTCGCCGCGCGTGCCGGGCGTCGACGAGATCGCCGCTTCACTGCGGGAGGCGTTGGCCGCGGTCCCGGCCGACCGTCTCTGGGTGAACCCCGACTGCGGACTCAAGACCCGCACCACGGCCGAGGTGACCGAAGCGCTGACCAACATGGTTCAGGCCGCGGCCGCCGTGCGCTGACCGGCCCACACGACGACTGCGGCCCGCGAGAATTCTCGCGGGCCACAGTCGTCGTCTGCCGCGGTCCGTTGGTGAGCCGGACCGCGGCGGACGGAGTTCAGCCGAGTTCCACCAGGAGGTCGCCCGGCGACACCTCGGTTGCGGTGGTGAACACGACTCGCCGAACGGTTCCCGCCGTCGGACTCGTGATCGACGCCTCCATCTTCATCGCCTCGATCGTCGCGACGACCGCCCCCGCGGCGACCGTGTCCCCCACGCCCACCGTCACCGACACGACACCGGCGAACGGTGCGCCGACATGGCTCGGATTGTTTTTATCCGCCTGTTCGGCGGCCGCGACGACCGCGTCCACACCGCGGTCCCGGACGAACACCGACCGCAGGTGGCCGTTGACGGTAAGCAGCACGGTACGGACGCCGGTGTCATCGGGCTCGCTGATCGCTTCCAGCGAGATCAGCAGGTCGACGCCCGGGCGCAACTTCACCCGATGCTCCAGACCGGGCTGCAGCCCGAAGAAGAACTGGTGCGCCGGAAGCTTGGACGTGTCGCCGAACTTCGCCAGGTGGTCGAGGTAGTCGGCCGTAGGGCCGGGGAACAGCAAGCGGTTCAGCGCCTGCCTGCGGACGGTTCCGCCCGTGTTCAGCGCATCGAGATCGTCCACTGTCAGTTCGGTCACGACACTGCGGCGTTCGCGGCCTGCGAGGACCAGTGATCGCAGCGGCTCGGGCCAACCGGCGGCCGGCTCCCCCAGTTCCCCGTTGAGGAAGCCGATTACCGAGTCGGGGATGTCGTACGCCGCCGGGTTGGCCGCGAACTGCTCTGCGGTCACACCCTGTGCGACGAATGCGATCGCCAGATCGCCGACCACCTTCGACGACGGTGTCACCTTCACCGGACGCAACAGCAGTTCGTTGGCCGCCGCATAGGCGTTCTCGACAGCTTCGAAGCGGTTGCCGACACCGATCGACGTCGCCTGCTGTCGCAGGTTCGACAGCTGCCCGCCCGGGATCTCGTGCGTGTACACCCGGCCCGTCGGCGCGGGGATGCCCGACTCGAACGGCGCATACTCGCGACGGACCGCCTCCCAATACGGCTCCATCGAGCACACAGCACCAAGGTCTAGTCCCGTGTCGTACTCGGTGTGCGCGGCCGCCGCCACGATCGCCGACAGCGACGGCTGACTCGTCGTCCCCGCCAATGCGGCACTCGCACCGTCGACCGCATCCGCACCGGCTTCCCACGCCGCGAGATACGTCGCCAACTGGCCGCCAGGCGTGTCGTGGGTGTGCAGGTGGATCGGCAGATCGAAGTTCGATCGCAGCGCCGACACCAGGGTGCGAGCCGCGGCCGGACGGAGCAGACCGGCCATGTCCTTGATCGCGAGCACGTGCGCGCCGGCGTCGACGATGTGCTCCGCCAACCGCAGGTAGTGGTCGAGGGTGTAGACGTCCTCGGCGGGGTTCGCGAGGTCTCCGGTGTAACTCATCGCCACCTCGGCCACCGTGGTGCCGGTCTCCAGGACCGCGTCGATCGCCGGACGCATCGCGTCGACGCTGTTCAGGGCGTCGAAGATGCGGAAGATGTCGATGCCGGTATCGGCGGCCTCACGCACGAACGCCGTTGTCACATCCGTGGGGTACGGGGTGTAGCCGACGGTGTTCTTGCCGCGCAGCAGCATCTGCAGGCAGATGTTGGGTATCGCCTCCCGCAGGCGCGCCAGCCGATCCCACGGGTCCTCTTTCAGGAATCGCAGGGCCACGTCGTAGGTGGCGCCTCCCCAGCATTCCACCGACAGCAGCTCCGGTGTCGTCGCCGCGACGTACGGCCCGGCCACCGACAGTCCGCTGGTCCGGACGCGTGTCGCCAACAGAGACTGGTGAGCGTCGCGGAACGTGGTGTCGGTGACGGCCAGGGCCTTCTGCTCGCGGAGCGCGCGTGCGAATCCGGCGGGGCCCAGCCCGTCGAGCCGCTGTTTGGAACCGGCAGGCGGTGATGCGAGGACCGACCGGTCGAGCGCGGGCAGCTTGGTGTGCGGGTGGACGGGCGTCGGCAGTTCGCCGTACGGCTTGTGAACTGTCACATCCGCCAGATACGACAGCAGCTTGGTGCCCTTGTCGTCGTCGACGCGCGCGGTGAGCAGGTCGGGCCGGTCCTCGATGAACGCCGTCGTGATCCGGCCCGCACGGAAGTCCGGGTCGTCGAGCACCGCCTGCAGGAAACTGATGTTCGTGGTGACGCCGCGGATCCGGAACTCGGCGAGCGCACGACGTTCTCGTCGGACCGCGGTGTCGAAGTCCGCGCCGCGGCAAGTCAGCTTCACCAACATCGAATCGAAGTGTCCGGTCACCTCGCTGCCGAGGGCCGCGGCGCCGTCGAGCCGGACGCCCGCGCCGCCCGGTGCACGGTACGCGGTGACCTTCCCGGTCGCCGGGCGGAAGCCCGCCGCCGGGTCCTCGGTGGTGATGCGACACTGCAGTGCGGCACCGCGGATCGCGATCGTGTCCTGGCGCAGACCCAGGTCGGCGAGGGACGCTCCCGCCGCCACCCGCAACTGCGCGGCGACGAGGTCGACGTCGGTGATCTCCTCGGTGACCGTGTGCTCCACTTGAATGCGCGGATTCATCTCGATGAAGAAGTGCTGACCGCGTTCGTCGACGAGGAACTCGACGGTGCCCGCACACGAGTAGCCGATCTGGCGCGCGAACGCGACGGCGTCCGCGCAGATCCGCTCACGCAGCGCCGGGTCGAGGTTCGGCGCGGGCGCGATCTCGACGACCTTCTGATGTCGGCGCTGCAGGCTGCAGTCCCGTTCGTAGAGATGGACGACGTCACCGTGCGAGTCGGCGAGGATCTGCACCTCGATGTGGCGGGGATTCACCACCGCCTGTTCGAGGAACACCGTCGGATTGCCGAACGCGGCGGCCGCCTCACGCGACGCCGCCCCGACCGCCTCGGCGAGCTCTGCGATCTCGCCGACGCGACGCATGCCCCGGCCACCGCCGCCGGCGACCGCTTTCACGAACACCGGGAAGGTCATGTCGGTGGCAGCGGCGAGCAGGTCGTCGACATTCGACGACGGTGCGGATCCGGCCAGGACCGGCAGTCCCGCCGCGCGGGCCGCTGTCACCGCCTGCTGCTTGTCGCCGGTGAGGCGCAGGACATCGGCGCTGGGACCGACGAACGTGATGCCCTCCCGCGCACAGGCTCCCGCGAGGTCCGGATTCTCGGAGATGAACCCGTAGCCGGGATACACCGCGTCGGCGCCGCATTCGCGCGCCACCCGCACGATCTCCTCGACGTTCAGATACGCCTGCACCGGATGGCCGGGCTCGCCAATCTGATACGCCTCGTCGGCCTTGCCGCGGTGGATGCAGTGCCTGTCCTCCGCGGGGTAGACGGCGACGGTGCTCGCACCGAGTTCGTACGCCGCTCGGAAGGCGCGGACCGCGATCTCACCGCGGTTCGCCACCAGGATCTTGTCGAACATGAAACTCTTCGCTGCCTCTCTCGAGCAGGTGGGCTGGACGCCGCTCTCAGGCGGGAAGCGGGCGCTGCTGTGGTCCGGAGTAAGCGGACAGCGGCCTGATCAGGGCGTTGGACGCGGCCTGCTCCGTGATGTGAGCGGTCCACCCGGTGATGCGGCTCATGACGAAGATCGGCGTGAACGCACCGATGTCGAAGCCCATCAGGTGGTAGGCCGGGCCTGTCGGGAAGTCGAGATTGGGCCGGATGCCGGTGCGGCCTACCATCACCTGTTCGAGTTCCCGATAGATGCCAAGCCACTTGTGGTCGTCGAGATGATCGGCCACCTCGACGAGCGCGTCGTACATCGTCGGGACGCGCGAGTCGCCGTTCTTGTAGACGCGGTGCCCGAAGCCCATCACCTTCTCTTTGGCGTCGAGCTTGGCGTTGAGCCAGTCGGCGGCGCGTTCGGGACGGTCGATGTCGATCATGTCGTACATGACGGCCTCGTTGGCGCCGCCGTGCAGCGATCCCTTGAGGGCGCCGATGGCGGCGGTGACGGCGCTGTACATGTCCGAACCGGTCGACGTGACGACGCGCGCGGCGAACGTCGACGCGTTGAAACTGTGCTCGGCGTACAGCACCATCGACTTCTCGAATGCACGCACGATCACCGGGTCGGGGACCTCGCCGAAGCACATGGCGAGGAAGTTCTCGGCGTACCCGAGGCCGTGATGCGGTGCGATCGGATCCAGACCGCGGCGACGTCGCATGTCGGCGGCGACGATCGTCGGGAGAATCGCATACATGCGCTGTGCCTTCTCCATCAGGGCGTCCGCGCCGGTCGCGTCCTCATCCGGATCCTCGGTGCCGAGGTAACTGATCATCGTCCGGACTACGTCCATCGGATGGCAGGTGTCCGGTGTACGAGCGAGCACCGCCTGGGCGGACCGGTCCAGTCGACGGGCCGCTCTCTCGCGCTGCACGAACTGCGCCAACTGTAGATCGGTGGGAAGTTCGCCGTACCAGAGCAGGTACGCGACCTGCTCGAACGAACAGTTCGCGGCCAGATCCTGCACCGCATAGCCCCGGTAGGTCAGCGAGTTGGTCTCGGGCACAACTTTCGACACCGCCGTCGTGTCGACGACGACGCCTGCCAGGCCCTTGTAGACGGTCGGTGTGCTCTCTGCGGCACTGCCGGCGGTGCTCATGATCGCTCCCCTTTGGTCGAATAGGTGAAGAGGTTGGTGTCGAACGCGTTGTAGTCGGAGTAGCGGAGGAACTCGTACAACCGAGATCGGTGCTGCATCTTGTCGAGCAGCCCGGCCTGTGTGCCTTCCTCGGCGATCGCGGCGAGACCCGCTTCGACCGCTCCCATCGCCAGGCGGAGTGTGGTGACGGGGTAGATCACCGCGTTGTAGCCGAGATTGCGCAGTCGATCTGTCGTCAGCAGCGTCGACTTCCCGAACTCAGTCATGTTCGCGAGCAGCGGCGCGTCCACCGCGGCCCGGAAGGCCGCGAACTCGCTCGCATCGGCGAGCGCCTCGGTGAAGATGAGGTCCGCTCCGGCGTCGACGTAGGCCTTAGCCCGCTCGATCGCGGCGTCCAGGCCGTCCACACCGCGTGCATCGGTCCGCGCACAGACGATGAAGTTCGGATCGCGGCGAGCCCCGACGGCCGCAGCGATCCGGCGGATCATCTCGCCGGTGGGGACGACCTCCTTGCCGTCCAGATGACCGCAGCGTTTCGGATTCACCTGGTCTTCGAGGTGACATCCGGCCAGGCCCGCGTCCTCGAGTACAGAGACCGTCCGCGCCGCGCTCATCGGCTCACCGAAGCCGGTGTCCGCGTCTATCAGCGTGGGCAACTCGGTGGAACGCGCGATGGCGCCGCCCCGCGCCGCCACCTCGGTGAGTGTCGTCAGTCCGATGTCGGGCAGCCCCAGATCGGCGGAGAGCGCGGCGCCCGAGACGTACACCCCTTCGAAACCTGTCTCGGCGACGATCTTCGCAACCAGCGGGCTGAACGCCCCCGGCCAGCGCTGCAGCTCTCCGGAGTCGAGCGCCGCGCGGAGGGTCGCGCGCTTCTCTGCATCGGTGCCCCTCGACGTGAACAGGCCCGTCGCGTCGCTCATCAGAGGATTCCCTCGCTGGTGGCGGCAGCCGAGTCGAGCACGCTGTCGAGCACCCGCACGTTGAGGCCTGCGAGGCCGCCTGCCGCCTTGTCTGCGACCGTGGTTGCGGCGTCGACGAAACGTGCTTGTTCGGCGGGGTCGACCACGCCGTCGGCCATGCGGGCGAACTTGGCCAGGTACTGTTCGCGGCCGAACGGGCGGGCGCCCAGCGGATGAGCATCGGCCACGGCTAGTTCGTCCTCGATCACCTCTCCGCTCTTGAGCGTCACCACGGCACGCGCGCCGAACGCCTTCTCGTTCGGGTCGGCCGAGTGATAGCGACGTGTCCACTCGGGGTCCTCGACAGTGGAGATCTTCCGCCAGAGCTCAACCGTGTCAGGGCGAGCAGCACGCTCGGGCGCATAGGAACGCTCATGATCCCAGTCGCCGTCCTGCAGTGCGACAGCGAAGATGTACATCACGGAGTGGTCGAGCGTCTCACGGCTGGCGGTGGGATCGAACTTCTGCGGATCGTTCGAGCCGGTGCCGATCACGTAGTGGGTGTGATGGCTGGTGTGCAGCACGATCGACGCGATCTGATCGAGGTCGCCGATGCGGCTGCGCATGCGACGCGCGAGGTCGATCGGCGCCTGGCTCTGGTACTCGGCGGAGTGCTCCTTGGTGTAGCTGTCGAGAATCGCGCGCTTGCCCTCGCCCGGGGCGGGCAGCGGAATCGTATACGTCGCGTCGGAACCGCCGAGCAGCCACGCGATCACGCCGTCCTCGCCCTCCCAGATCGGGGAAGGCGCGCCCTCTCCTCGCATCGCGCGGTCGACGGCCTCGACGGCGACCTTGCCGGCATGCGCCGGTGCGTACGCCTTCCAGCTGGAGATGGCGCCCTTGCGCGACTGCCGAGTGGCGGTCGTCAGGTGCAGAGCCTGCCCGACGGCTTGGTAGATGGTGTCGACGTCGAGTCCGAGCATGGTGCCGATACCCGCGGCGGCCGATGGTCCGAGGTGGGCCACGTGGTCGATCTTGTGCTCGTGCAGGCACAGCCCGCGGACTAGATCGATCTGGATCTCGTACGCGGTCGCGAGCCCGCGGATGAGGTCGGCTCCCGAAGCGCCAGTTCGCTGTGCGACGGCGACGAGCGGCGGGATGTTGTCGCCCGGATGCGAGTACTCGGCTGCCAGGAAGGTGTCGTGGAAGTCGAGCTCACGCACCGCCACTCCGTTCGCCCAAGCCGCCCACTCGGGCGCGAACTCGCCGTCCACGCCGAACACGGTCGATCCCCCGGCGAGAGGGCGGGTGAGCGCCTGACGGCGGGCACTCGTGACCGGTCGGCGAGCGACCGACGCGGCACTCACCGCTGCGTTGTCGATGATGCGATTGACGATCATCTCGGCGGTGTCAGCTGGCACGGCGACCGGATCGGCTGCGACCTTCGCGATCTTGTACGCGAGGTGATCCTCGATCGGAAAGTCTTCGGCGCTGCGTCGGGTGCGAACTTCGTGGTTGATCATGTTTGCACCGTACGCAGTGAACCAAGATCGGCGAAAGGCCTGGCAGATGCGTATTTGTGCGTATCTTTCGCACACATTCTGCGTATCTTGCGGATGCTTGTGACGGTAGAGTTCTGTACATGGCGAAGACGTTTGCAGGGGCCCGACTCCGGCGTCTGCGTGCAGATCTGGGGATCAGCCAAGCCGCGCTGGCTCGTAGGCTCGATCTGTCCACCACATACGTCAATCAACTGGAGAACGACCACCGTCCCATCACGGTGGCTGTGCTTCTGTCGTTGACCGCGACGTTCGATCTCCCCGCCGACTACTTCGCCGAGACGGGAGATGCCCGACTCATCGCCGACCTCACCGACGCTCTCATGTCTCAGGGCGAGGACGTCGATCGCGCCGAGATCACCGAGCTCGTGTCACGGATGCCCGGCATCGGGCGAACCATGGTCGGGTTGCATCGCAGGCTCGCGGCCGTCACCGCAGAGCTCGAGAACCATAGATCGCACGATTCGGCCGCTTCCGCGGACTCCCCGACGACGCCTTTCGAGCAGGTGCGCGACTACTTCTACGATCGCCGGAACTATGTCGCCGAACTCGATCTAGCCGCTGAGCACCTGTTCGTCGACGCCGGCCTCACGGTCGGCGGACTCGACCTCCAACTCGCGCGTCTACTCGACGAACGATTCGGGATCCGGGTGATCATCGGAGCCACGACCGATGCGGCCACCGCCAAGCGGCGGTACGATCCCGACTCCGCGACTCTGGTTCTCGCCCGCCGCCTCTCTGCCGGGCAGCGAGCATTTCAGCTCGCAACTCAACTCGCCGTGCAGACTCAACGCGCCGAGATCGACAGGCTGGTCGACGGCGCTCCGAACATCTCCGAGTCGTCTCGCGCCGTGCTCCGAGTGGGCTTGGCGAACTACTTCGCCGGAGCACTCGTCCTGCCCTACACCGAGTTCGCGTCCGCAGCACGCGAACTGCGGTACGACGTCGCGCTCCTCGCCCGCCGTTTCGAGGTCGGCTTCGAGACCGTCTGTCACCGGCTGTCCACCCTGCAACGCCCATCCGACAGAGGCGTGCCGTTCATCTTCGTCCGTGTCGACCGCGCCGGGAACATCTCGAAGAGGCAGTCGGCCACGGCCTTCCACTTCTCGCGTGTAGGCGGCAGCTGCCCGCTCTGGGTCGTGCACGACGCCTTCTCCGCACCCGGCCGGATTCACACCCAGGTGTCGGAGATGCCCGACGGGCGCAAGTACTTCTGGCTCGCACGCACCACCGACCAGGCCGCCGACGGGCACCTCGCAACGCCTGGGGAGTTCGCCATCGGCCTCGGATGCGACCTCGCCCATGCCGACGAACTCGTCTACGCCACCGGCGTCGACCTGTCCGAGCCGCGGACAGTGGTTCCGATCGGCGGAGGCTGCAAGGTGTGCAACCGTCCGGCGTGCACGCAGCGGGCATTCCCCATGCTCGGACAGCCCATCGCGGTGGACGAGACGATCAGCGATTCGATCCCCTACCGGTCGGCGCCGCTGTAGCCGTCACGGACGACGCGCACGCGAGCTGGATAGCCGTGAGAAGCCTGTCGGCCGGGTCGTCGAAACGCAGCCCCGACACCTGCTGCGCCCTGTCGATTCGATAACGCAGCGTGTTGGCGTGGATGCCGATGCGGGTCGCGGCATCACGTACGTTTCCGTGGGCATCGAGGAACGCCTTGACGCTCTCGACAAGCTGTGACGAATGGTCGACGTCGTAGCCGACGAGTGCGGTGATCCGCGGGTCGACGAGGTCGTCGCGCTCGGCGAGGACGTCGAGGATCTCGCCTAGCAGGACCGCCGTCCGAGCTTGAGCGAGTGTCGTAACCCGACCCGACTCCGGCGATCCCAACGTGGCCGAGAGCACCCGGTCGACCTCGGCACGGCCCGACGCGACAGCAGCGAGTCCCTCCACCGGAAACACCACTCCGGCTCGCAACCTGGCCCCGTCGAGCGCGGGGTCGCCGTCGAACCGGGTGACGAGAGTGCTCGCCCATCGGGCGACCGGCTCGACCGAACTCGCCGGGACCAGGACGTACGCGCGGTCGCCGATCACCGTGGTCAACGCAGAGGCGGCGAACGCGCTCGCATGCAGCCGGAGCGCGCCCGAGAGCGCGGCCATCGCCGATGCACTGGCCCCGCCGAGCCCGATGACGACGGACTTCTCGTCGATCGACCAGCGCAGGTAGGCCCCGGCCGACGAGGCATCGACGCCACCGTGCTCGCCGAAGAGCCGTTGCAGGAGTTGCGCCTCCGCTGTCGGCGACTCCATCTCCCGAGTCAGGATGCGCGACGCCACCGCCGCAGCGCCGGTCAGCACCTCACGCGCATCGTCGGACAGCGGTTGAGCCCCCTCCTGGACCCAGATGGATCCGAGATGTCGACCTGCGCCGGTGTGCACTCCGACCACCATCCGCCGCCGCATCGCCTCCTCCGGATGATCCGGGACGTCGACGACCTCGCCACCGCGGCGGATCGCATCGAACACGCCCCACTTGCGCAACAGCGCAAGGTACGTGGGCGGCCCTTCGCGTCCGAGGATCGTCTGCACCCGAAGATCGTCCGCCTCGCCATTCGACGGCGAATACGCCAGCACCCTGGCGCTGGTCGCGTCCTCGATCGACACCAGGCCCCCTGTGCCCTGCGCGACGAGCGCCACCAGGCCCGCAAGATCGATGTCGGCCGGCTCAGCTCCGGCGTCGTCTCGAGCCCGATCGAATGCGCCGTGTGCCAGACCGAGGACGCGGTCCCACCTCGCCCGCGCGTGAATGCCGACCACACCGACGCCGAACTCGTCGACGAGCCCACGAGCGGAGCCGGAGTCCAATGTCTTCGTGAGAATCGCGGCGGGCACGGTTCCAGCGTCCGACGCCTCCCGCAGCCAGCTCCGCGTCGCGGCGAGGTCCACGCCGACGAGCAGCACCACGTCGGCGGTCGGTTCGGCCGACAGATCGTCGATGTCGAGTATCGCCACACTCTCGATCGGGGCCGACGACTCGACGAGTACGGACCAGTCGACCGCGGTGTCGAGTGCATCGATCACATCATCCAGAGACCGTCGTGAAGGCATGCATCCAGCGTAGGACGATCGAACAAGAATTAGGGCATCAACTTGTGAATCCGCACGAGGACCAATGCCCTGTCGGCGGCCTGTAATAAGCCCATGACCACTGCGCACGATTCA
This sequence comes from Gordonia sp. PDNC005, assembly GCF_016919385.1. Classification (NCBI taxonomy): domain Bacteria; kingdom Bacillati; phylum Actinomycetota; class Actinomycetes; order Mycobacteriales; family Gordoniaceae; genus Gordonia; species Gordonia sp. PDNC005. Next base: position 962,838 of record NZ_CP070351.1, on the reverse strand, counting down.
ACACCTGCCACCACGACCGAGGCTCTGTCCGACCTCGCCGAGCGGTCGCTGCAGCAGGTCGACACCTGGCTGCGCGCCGCCGAGAAGGCGCAGACCAAGCCCCACGCCTCGGCACAACGTCTGGCCGCGGTGCTCTCCGATCCGAAGGGACTCGACTTCACCGTCGGATTCGTCGACCGGGTGATCGGCACCGAGGACACCAAAGCCGCGGGCGAAGCGCTCGCCGAGATCGTGGCCGACGCTCCCGCCTCCCTCGGCGCGCTCGACAAGCTGCAGATCCGTTCCGGCGCAGCCCTGGCCCGCACCCTCCCGAACATCGTCATCCCGGCCGCGCGCGCACGCATGCGGACGATGGTGGGCCACATGATCGTCGACGCCCGCGAGAAGCCGTTCGCCAAAGCCGTCAAAACGCTGCGTGCCACCGGCCACCGACTGAACGTGAACCCGCTCGGCGAAGCCGTGCTCGGTGACGCCGAGGCCGACAATCACCTCGAGGACGCACGAACCCTCCTCCGCCGCGACGACGTCGACTACGTCTCCATCAAGGTGTCGTCGATCGCGTCGCAGATCTCGATGTGGGCGTTCGACGAGACCGTCGAGTACGTCCTCAAGCGCCTCACTCCGATGTACCTGGAGGCCGCGTCGGCACCCGCCGGCACGAAGTTCATCAACCTCGACATGGAGGAGTACCGCGATCTCGACCTGACGATCGAGGTGTTCACCCGCCTGCTGTCGATGCCCGAACTCCACGGATACGAGGGCGGCATCGTCCTGCAGGCCTACCTTCCCGACGCCCTCGGCGCCATGCAGCGACTGTCGGAGTTCGCGACGCAGCGCGTCGCGCAGGGCGGCGCAGGGATCAAGGTCCGACTGGTCAAGGGCGCCAACCTCGCTATGGAGACCGTGCACGCCGAGACCGCGGGTTGGCCGCAGGTCACCTGCGAGTCGAAGGCCGCCACCGACACCAACTACAAGCTGGTGCTGCACTGGCTGCTCGACGCCGACCACATGCGTGGCCTCCGCGTCGGCGTCGCGGGCCACAACCTCTTCGACATCGCCTTCGCTCATCTGCTGTCGGAGTCGCGGGGCGTCGCCGATCGTGTCGAGTTCGAGATGCTGCAGGGCATGGCCACTGAGCAGGCCGAGGTGGTCAGCGCCGATGTGGGCCGCCTGCTGCTCTACGTCCCGACCGTGAAGCCGTCCGAGTTCGACGTCGCGATCTCCTACCTGGTCCGTCGGCTCGAGGAGAACGCGGCGTCGGAGAACTTCATGTCCGGCATCTTCGACCTGAAGCCCGGCAGCGCGATCTATCGCCGCGAGGCCGACCGGTTCACCACCGCCGTCGACGCACTCGCGCGCCGCATCGACTCGCAGGGTCACACCGCTCCGCTGCCGAACCACCGCCAGGACCGCACTCAGGAGGAGTCGGCCCCCACGGTGTCGTACGACGGGGCCCTTCCGCCGTTCGCGAACGAGCCGGACACCGACCCGTCACTGCCCGCCAACCAGGCGTGGGCACGCGACGCGATCAACCGAAGCGCTGAACCGGGTTGGCTGGATGCACAGGCGGTCCCCGCGACTCTCGCCGAAGGCGACGTCGACGCTCTCGTGGCGACAGCCCGTGAAGCCGCAGTGGCCTGGGCCGCACGACCGGCCGCGCAGCGCGCCGCACTTCTCTACAAGACAGCCGACATCCTCGCTCGAAAGCGTGGTCATCTCGTGTCGATCGCGGCCGCGGAGGCGGGAAAGTCCGTCGCCCAGTCCGATCCGGAGATCTCGGAGGCCATCGACTTCGCGCGCTACTACGCTCATCAGGCGCTGGAACTGGACGACGTGAAGAACGCGACATTCACGCCCGACCGGGTTGTTGTGGTCACTCCCCCGTGGAACTTCCCGATCGCCATCCCCGCAGGTGGAACGTTCGCCGCACTCGCGGTCGGCGCCGCCGTGATCCACAAGCCGGCGGCACCGACGCCGCACTGCTCGATGGCCGTCCTGGAAGCCCTCTGGGAAGCCGGAGTGCCACGCGAGGTGTGCCAGGGGGTGTTCCCCGACGAGGGTCCGGCAGGCAAGAAGCTGATCAGTCACCCCGACGTCGACCGCGTGATCCTCACCGGCGCGTCCGACACCGCCGCACTGTTCCAGTCGTGGAGCCCCGACCTCAAGATCAACGCCGAGACCTCCGGCAAGAACGCATTGATCATCACCCCGTCGGCCGACCGCGACCTCGCGATCGCCGACCTCGCCCACAGCGCGTTCGGGCACGCGGGCCAGAAGTGCTCGGCCGCCTCGCTCGGCATCCTGGTCGGCAGCGTCTACAGCTCCGAGCGCTTCCGTCGGCAGCTCGTCGACGCCGCGAAGTCGATGGTCGTCGACTGGCCGACCAACCTGTCCGCAACGGTCGGACCACTGACCGAGCTCCCCAGCGACAAGCTCACCCGGGCTCTCACCACTCTCGAACCCGGCGAGACATGGCTGCTCAAGCCGCGGCAGCTCGACGACACCGGCCGCCTCTGGTCGCCCGGCATCAAAGACGGCGTCGCCCCCGGTTCGTTCTTCCACCTCACCGAGTGCTTCGGGCCGGTGCTCGGCCTGATGCGCGCCGACACCCTCGACGATGCGATCAGCCTGCAGAACGCCACGGACTTCGGGCTCACGGCGGGTCTCCACTCGCTGGAGACGCGCGAGGTCCGCACCTGGCTCGACCGGGTCCAGGCGGGCAACGTGTACGTGAACCGCGGCATCACCGGAGCCATCGTCCGCCGCCAGTCGTTCGGCGGGTGGAAGCGTTCCTCCGTCGGACTCGGCTCCAAGGCAGGCGGTCCGAACTACCTGATGCTCCTCGGTTCGTGGGCCGACGCTCTGGACTCCACTGCGAGTTCCTGGCTGGACGAGGCCGTTGCCGACGACCGTGTCGCATGGGCGTCTGAGTTCGGCACCGGGCGCGACGAGACCGGCTTGACGGGCGAGGCCAACGTGTTCCGCTACCGTCCGTCCGACGTTGTACTGCGGGTGGGCGCGGACGCGTCGCCCGCCGAGACCGCGCGTGTGCTGTCCGCGGCGACGCTCGCCGGAGCACGTGTCCGGATCAGCGCCTCGCCCGACATCGCCCCCGCGACGGCAGAGGTCCTCAGTCGCGCGTCGTCCACAGTCGGCACCGCGGACGACGCGGCTTTTGCGGCGACGGTCGCAGGCCTCGACGCTCCCCGAGTGCGCACTGTGGGATCGGTCGCCGACTCGATCCGCGCGGCGGTCGCGGCGCGCCCCGACGTGGCGCTGCTCGACGACGCCGTGACCGCATCGGGTCGAGTGGAGCTCCGCTACTGGCTCGTAGAGCAGGCCGTCTCGATGACGTTGCACCGCTTCGGAAACCCGAATCGGGCCTTCAACGAGCTCGCCGCCGAACTTCGTCGATAGCTTCGTACATCAGAACAAATGCGGGGTCGCACTTTTGTGCGACCCCACATTTGTCTCCACACTCCGGCGATGCAGAATTTCCTGAGTCGATGATGTGAATCACATACGCTTTGCGTGAGTGATGTGCCAACGCACAGCAGTTCGAACGTCGACCCCACAGACCCCCGAGAGGCAAGCCTGATGTCCCTAGCGTCATCCATAGCGAGCGGCGACAAGACGTTCCAGTACGTCGCCGTCATCCTGTACTTCGCAGCCATGCTGGGCATCGGCTACTACGCGTACACGAAGACCAAGAACGACCTCGACGGCTACATGCTCGCCGACCGCGGCCTCAAGCCGTGGATCGCGGCCCTCTCGGCCGGCGCCTCCGACATGTCGGGGTGGCTGCTCATGGGCCTGCCGGGCGCGATGTACCTCTCCGGCCTGTCGGAAGCATGGATCATGATCGGCCTGCTGGTCGGCGCGTGGGCCAACTGGCGACTCACCGCTCCGCGTCTGCGCGCGTACACCGAAGTCGCGGGCGACGCGATCACCATCCCGAGCTTCTTCGAGACCCGCCTTCGCGACAACTCCCGAATCCTGCGCATCACCTGCGGCGTGATCATTCTGGTGTTCTTCACGTTCTACGTGTCGAGCGGGATGGTCGCCTCCGGCAAGTTCTTCGACAGCGCGTTCGGCGTCAACTATACGGTCGGCATGCTCATCGTCGCGGGTATCACCATGCTGTACACGTTGTTCGGCGGATTCCTCGGAGCGTCGCTCACCGACGTGGCGCAGGGCGTCCTCGTCGTCATCGCACTGCTCGCAGTCCCGATCATCGGCATCATCAACCTCGGCGGCGTCGGAGCGACGGTCGACGGCGTCCGCTCGGTCGATCCCGATCACCTCAGCTTCTTCGCGGGCAGTTCCGCCATCGCCATCATCTCTGCGGCGGCCTGGGGCCTCGGCTACTTCGGTCAGCCGCACATCATCGTCCGATTCATGGCCCTGCGCACCCCCTGCGAGGCCGGCACCGCACGACGGATCGGTATCGCCTGGATGTTCGCGTGTGCACTCGGAGCGGTCGGGACGGCGCTCGTCGGCATCGCGTACTTTGCGAAGCATCCGGCCGACAAGCCCGCCGACGCCGAAACGGTGTTCCTCGCACTCTCCCAGATCCTGTTCCACCCGTTCATCGCGGGCCTGGTTCTGGCTGCGGTCCTGGCTGCGATCATGTCGACGATCTCGTCGCAGCTGATCGTCTGTTCGTCGGCACTGGTGGAAGACCTGTACAAGCTCGTCTCCGAGAAGACCGGTCGTGGGACAGGCCTCAGCGACATGACGTATGTGCGCCTCGGCCGACTCGGTGTGCTCGGAATCGCGGTGATCGCCGCACTCCTCGCGCTGTCGCCGTCCAACAGCATTCTCGATCTGGTCGCATTCGCCTGGGCGGGCTTCGGCTCGGCGTTCGGACCGGCCATCGTCCTGTCCCTGTACTGGCGTCGCCTCACCACGTGGGGAGCCCTCGCCGGCATCGTCGTCGGCGCGGTCGTCGCCTATGCCTGGGACAAGCTCGCCAGCGCGGACGTCTACGAGATCATTCCCGGCGTGATCGCGAGCTTCATCGCCGCCATCGCGGTCAGCCTGATCACGTACAAGCCCAACCCTGAGATCGACGCCGAGTTCGACGCCGCGAAGGCGCTTGCCGCCTCACGTGCGCCATTCGAGGAGTTCAAGGGCGACAGCGACGTGAAGGGCGTTAGCGCTTAGCGGCGCGGGCAGGAGCGCGTCGGCACGCGCGAGCCGTCGCACCACCGTGTTGCGGTGCGTGTACAGCCGCGCCGCCGCTTCCGCCGCATTGCATCCAGACGCGAACCACGTCCTGACACACGTCAGGACGTGGTCGTCTGCATTCGCCAAGTCGCCGAGGGTGTTGGTGATGAACTCGTCGGCGGCCGACTGGTCATCTCCGAGGAGAGCCACGATCCGCAAGTCGTCGTAGTGCGCGACGCGGCGGGACGAACCGACGCGCGCGATCACCCGCCTCACCGACAACGCCTCGAAATGACTGCGCCGGAACCCGTCGAGATCGATACCCGTGGACCCGATCGCCACTCGCACGCCCGGATGACCGGTGACGGCGGCGCCCATCCGCAGGTCGCTCGTCGGCAGCCACACCCATAGTTCCGACGCCCCGGACACAACCGTGAGGCGTCGGCTCACGCCGCTCGCCTCCATGATCGAATCGCACGCAGCCTCCAGTTCGTCGGGCGCAGTGCCTGGATCTCCGGTGAGGACGAGTGCCGTGTGCGGACCGTCGAGGCGATAGCGGAGTTGCGTTTCGGCGCGTTCGCGGCTGATCGGAGCGCCTTCGAGAACGAGTGCAACGGCCACCCGCCGCTGGGCGTGGGTGTCACCGGCGAGTTCAGCCCGTGCAGCGTCGATCAGTTCGGCCAACTGCTGGACGGTGTCGTCGACGAACACCGCAATGGATTCCGAGGTGACCTGCAACAGTTCTCGGAGTTCCGCGGGATCCTCGGTGAGGACAAAACAGATCTCCATCCAGAGCCGCCACGCGACGTTCTGCGCCGTCCGGAACGAGTCCAGTGCGCCCGCGTCCAACCCACGACGAGCGAGGTCACGGATGTACGTCTCGGTCTCATCGGTGACGTTCACCGGCACCCGCGCTCCGGGCTCAGCGGAGTTGGCCGTCGCCCAATGGCGGAGGTTTCCCTCATTGATGCGCAGGGCCACTTCGAGCAACGCGGGATCGTCGGCTATCACGTCCATTCCCGCACCACCGACCACTGCTGTATCGACCTGAGCGAGCCAGTCCGGTGGCGCCTCCAGCACCACCTGCACACCGGCGCGGATCAGGGCTGCGACTTCAGGGGAGACACCCACGTGGTCGATTATGCACCAGATTCGGTCGATTCCTGGTCTAGATCACCACTTGCAACAATTCAGGATTACAACGATCATTGTTAACAACGCCCAGTAGTCACAACCGAACGGACCAGGCACATGCCCACTGACTCCATCCTCACCGACGCACCGCTCGACGTGCTCGTGCTCGGCGCAGGCATCTCCGGCATCGGCGCCGGCCACTACCTGCGCACCGAGCATCCGTCGAAGTCGTTCGCGATGCTCGAGTCGCGCGACGCGGTCGGCGGCACGTGGGACCTGTTCCGCTACCCCGGCATCCGCTCCGACTCCGACCTCAACACCTTCGGGTACGAGTTCAAGCCGTGGCAGGATCCGCAGTCGATCGCCGATGCGCCTCGCATCCTCGACTACCTGCGCGAGGCGATCGCCGACGACCACCTCGACGACGCGATCGTGTTCAACCGTCGTGCAATCGCCATGAACTGGTCCGAGGCCGATCAGCTGTGGAACGTGACCGTTCGTCGCAACGACTCGACCGACGACGACACGTTCAACGTCCAGGCCCGGTGGGTGTTCGCAGGCACCGGCTATTACAACTACGACGAGGGCTTCACCCCCGAGTTCCCGGGCAGCGAGACGTTCGCCGGTCAGATCATCCACCCGCAGCATTGGCCCGAAGACCTGGATTACAAGGGCAAGAAGGTCATCGTGATCGGGTCCGGCGCCACCGCCGTGACTCTGGTTCCGTCCATGCAGGCCGACGCCGCGCACGTCACGATGCTGCAGCGCACACCCACGTACGTGATCCCGTTGCCCCGCGAGGACGCGGTCTCGAACGCTCTCAAGAAGGTCCTCGGCGCAGACCGCGGCTACGCATTGAGCCGGCAGAAGAACATCGTTCAGCAGAAGGTGGTCTACAACCTCTGCCAGCGGTACCCGCGGCCTGCACGCGCGATCATCCGCGCCACCAACAAGGCGCTTCTGCCCCGTGATTTCGACATCGACACCCACTTCAACCCGCCGTACAACCCGTGGGACCAGCGGCTCTGCGTGGTGCCCGACGGTGACCTGTTCAAGGCGATCAAGAAGGGCAGTGCGTCGATCGAGACCGGTCGGATCGCGACTTTCACCGAGAAGGGCATCCGCCTGGAGGACGGCCGAGAACTCGAAGCCGACATCATCGTCACCGCCACCGGCCTCAACCTGCAGTTGTTCGGCGGCATGGAAGTGAGCCTGGACGGAGAGGCCGTCGATCTGTCGCAGACCACCGCGTACCGCGGCATGATGCTGTCGGGCCTTCCGAACTTCGCAATGGCGATCGGCTACACCAACTCGTCGTGGACTCTCAAGATCGGGCTGCTGTGCGAGTACTTCTGCCGCGTCCTGACCTACCAGGACGCCAACGGATACACGTCGGTCCGCGCCGTGGAGCCCGAGGGCCTGGAGAAGCGTCCGCTCCTCGACTTCGGGGCAGGTTATGTGAAGCGTGCGCTCGATCGTCTTCCCAAGCAGGGCACGCAGAGCCCGTGGACGATGACGATGGCGGTCTCCTCCGACGTGAAGCAGCTCCGCAAGGGCGAGATCGTCGACGAGTTCCTCGACTACCGCAAGGCTCCGGTCACCGCAGGCGTCTGATCCGCTGGGTACGAACAGAACGACGGCGGTGCGCCTTCACGGGTGCACCGCCGTCGTTGCTGTGTGATCAGTGTCGTTCTTGCTGTGTGATCAGTACAGCGACGAGGAGATCTGCGGCCAGGAGTAGTGCAGCTCGCGCTCCCAGTAGCCCCACGAGTGAGTGCCGGTGGGGCGCAGCTTGATGGTCGCGGGGATCTTGAGCTGGGCGAGACGCTGCGCCATCTGCTGGGTGCAGACGTTGGTCACGGCTTCGATGCCGCCGCCCAGAATCACGCGGTCGGCAAGCGACACGCTGTCTTGCGCGGTGCTGCCCGCGTCGACGGACTCGTCCTGGCCCGGGAGGCCGCTGTTGGACGAGAGATACACCTTGGTGCCGCGCAGCTTCGCCGCGTTGATGTACGGGTCGTTGGCCTTCCAGCCCGCGCCCTTGTACGGGCCCCACATGTTCGTGGTGTCGGCGCCGCCACGGCTCTCGACGACGGTTCGGATGTACTGCTGTCCCGCCGGGTCGCTCGTCCGTGCGCAACCGCTGTACGACGCCGCCGTCGTATAGAGGCCCGGAGCGGCGATCGCGAGGTTGAGCACCGACGTGCCCGCCATCGAGATACCCGCTATGGCGTTCTTGCCGGTGGTCTTGAGCTCCTTGTCCAGAACCGGCGGAAGCTCCTTGGTCAGGAACGTCTCCCACTTCTGCACGCCGAGCTTCGGATCGGCCTTCTGCCAGTCGGTGTAGTACGAGAAGGCGCCCTTGAGCGGTGTCACGACATTCACATGCTTGTTCGCGAAGAAGCCCGTGTAGTCGGTGCGGTTGGCCCAGCTCGCCGAATCCTCACCACCGCCTGCACCATTGAGCAGGTAGAACACTGGTGCAGGCGTGGAGTTCGCTGGGACGAGGACATCGAGTGGGATCTCTCGCTGCATCGACGCCGAGTAGACGGTGACGAGCAGGCGGGACGGCTGGTTCAGGTCACCGTTGTGGTAGGCGACCGGAACCGAGCCGACGACATGCGACTCGCCGGGTGACGGGTCGGCTTGCGCGATCGCGACGGGTGCTGTTGCCGCCACCACACCGGCCACCACTGCCGTGATCAGGCATCGCGCGGTTCTCGTGAGCTTCATTGTGTGTCTTTCCTAGGAGCCGAAGATGTCCGAGAGGCTGCCAGCCGAGCTTCCGTTGCCGCCGGGGCTGGTCGTCTTGGTCGGCCCGGTTGTCGTGGGCGTGGTCGGGTCAGTGGTGTCGGTCGGATCAACCGGGACATCCTTGGCAGTGACCGTCACATTCTTGGTGGTCGACTGCGCACCGATGGTCGCCTTCAGCGCCACTGCCCCCGATACGGAAGGGGTCCACTGGCAGGTCGCCTTGTGATCGGCGCCGAGTGTCAGGTTCTGGCAGAGCGCCGTGCCGTTCGCAGTCAGGGTGACGTTCGCACCGACCGCGGCATCCGATTCAACTGTCACCGTGACGGCGTCACCGACCTTCGGAGCAGCCCCGAGAGTGACGATCGGGGCACCGGGCTCTGGATCGGGGTCCTTGGGCGAGACGGTTCCACCGATGGACGACGACGAACCTGCGAGTGTCGCGGTGCCCGAGTACACGGCCTTCAGGGAGTACGCGCCCTCGTTCGACGGGGTCCAGGAAACAGTCGCCTTGCCTGCGACGACGTTCGCGGTGCCGAGCGACACGTTGTGGTTGAAGAACTCCACGGCGCCGTCCGCGACCGTCGCAGCACTAGTGATCTTCGCGGTCACGGTCGACGGATCGCCGACCTTGGGCGCAGGACTCACCGAGACAGCTGTGGTGGTGGCGTCCTTCTGCGGCGGGGTCTGGACCTTGATGTTCGGCCCCTTGTCCTGATAGGTCCCACTGCCGAGCGAACCGCCGTAGTGCATGGTGCCGACAGCGAGGTTCACTCCGGTCGGGCAGTTCTCACCGACCTTGTATTTGAGCGAGATGGTCCGCTTCGCCCCCCATCCCGCGCCGACTCCCGGGACCCGCCACGAGGTCAGACTAGGCGATTCGAGACGGACGAAGCCGAGCTGACCGACCGCCGCCGTGGAGACCTGCACGTTCGCCACAGCTGAGTCTTCCCACTTCGCGCTGCCCTGCACATACTCGAGGCACCCGTCTTCGAGGTCCTTGAAGTTGTAGACGTCCTCGAACGACCACTTCCGCTGGAAGGACGTCGACACGGTGACGGTGTCGCCGATCGAGGGGTTCGCGTCGCTCACCGTGCGGGAGAAGGCTGTGTTGCCGTCGGCCCATTCGATTGTCGTGGGAGCTGCCGAAGCGACACCGGAAGTCGACGCGATGAGGCCGGCGACGACCACCATCCCGGTTCCAGCCGCCGCTGCGAAGCGGCTCAACGATGTTGTCATGTCTTCTGTCTCTTCCGTGTCTCAGCCGAACAGGCTGCCGAGGCTGCCCGTGTCGAGGCTGCCGTTTCCGCTGTCTGGATTCGTAGTGGTCGGCGTGGTCGTGCCGGTCGGCTCCTCCGTGACCGGAGGCTTGGCGACGCTGATCGCCGGCCCCTTGTCCTGGTAACTGCCCGAGCCGAGGGACCCTCCGTAGTGCATCGACGTCGGCATCGACACGCCGGTCCCGCAGGATTCACGCACGTAGAACTGCATAGCGATCGACTTCTTGTTTCCGAAGCCTGAGCCGAGACCCTTGACGACCCACGACGTGACATTCGGCGCGTTCACCTTGACGTAGGCCTGCGGGTCGGCGGGCGTCCCCGAGCTGATCTCGACTTTGTCGGAGGGAGACGGTGATCCGCCCCAGCCTGCACTGCCCTCGATGTATCGGAGGCAGGCCGGAACGAGTTCCTTGACGCTGTAGATGTACTCGTCGGCCCACTTACGCTGGAACTGCGTGGTGATGGTGATCGTGTCGCCGATCTTGGGCGTGGTGTCGCTTACCAACTGGTTGAAGCGGGAGTTGCCGTCCTCCCAGTAGGTGATACCCTCCTCTGCCGTCGCCGATCCGCTCGACAGTGCAACGCCGGTCATGGCGATCGCGCAGGCGCCAAGTCCCGCTGCGATCCGTCCGAACATGCTCGTGTTCATGAGATGTGTTCTCCTGAGGAATTTGTCGTCGATGAATGAGTCGTCGATGAATGACTAGGACGAGCCGAACAGGCTGCCGATGTCGAGGCTGCCATTGCTGCCTCCGGGCACCGAGGGCTCTTCGATCGAGCCTTGCGCAATGGTGATGACTGGACCCTTGTCCTTGTACGTACCACTGCCAAGGGATCCGCCGTAGTGCATCGTGGTCGACAGAACGTCCCCGGCCCTACATGCGTTGGTGATGCGGAAGTCGGTCGTGAGCGCCACTTTGGAACCCCATCCGCTGCCGAGGCCCTTGACCTTCCACGCCGTGATGCTGGGTGCCTCGACGCGCATCCACGACTCCTCCGCGCCCGGCTCCGACGTGGTCACCTTCGAGGTCACCAACTTGCCCGCCCACGTTGTGGTGCCCGGCACCGACTCGATGCACGAACCGGCCAGCTCTTTCACGTTGTAGATGTACTCGTCGGCCCACTTGCGTTGGAACGACGTGGTGACCGTGATCGTCTCGCCGACCTTGGGACTGTCATTGCTGACTGTCTGTTCGAATCGGGAGTTGCCGTCTTCCCAGGTCGTGGTGACATCGGCGTCGGCTCCGGCGATGCCGGGCACCGAGACGGCGCTCGCGAATGCGATGGCACTGACGCCTGCGACAACCGCGGCGGTTCTCTTCATGGACATTCGTCAACCTGTGTTTCTGTGAATCGGGGCGCGCTGGGAGGGAGCGCAGGAGAATGTGGGGCGACGCGAGTTGAGCGGCAGACCTACGATCCGCTCAAACCTCCGAGGCTGCCGGTGTACAGGCTTCCCGTGTCGAGTCCGGGCAGCGCCCCGGCGCTACCGGCCGGGCTGTCGTTGATGTGGACCTGCTGGGTGATGGTGACGGGCGACTCCGTGCCGACAACTGCTTTGACGGTGTAGTCGCCCTTCTTCTTCGGCACCCACGTGCAGGTGACGCGGCGGTTGCCGTCCAGCTTGAGGTTGCCGCAGCCGTCTACGGTCTTCCCATCGATAGTCAGGACGACCGGTGCACCGGGAGTGCCTTCGGGATGGCTGACCGTCAAGAACACGTCGTTCGCGGCGAGTGCGTCCGTGGGGTTGATCGAGATCGAGGGACGGCCGGCCACGACGTTCAGCATGGGGCCGACGAACGGTCGGTTGTTGCCGCTCTCGAATGCCCACGTGGTGCTCCATTCGAGACCGCCGGAGTTGAGCGGGCCCAGCTCGCAGCTGCTGCCGACCAGGTAGTCCTGCGTCCAAATCAATGGATCGGCCTGCCAGGAGTTCGCGCCGGGGGCGTCGATCATCGCCCATCCCGCACCAGATGAGAACTCACCGGGCGCCTTTGTCCCCTCGCCCTCGGGGTTGTTGGTGTAGGTCTTGCCGTTCACAGTCCACGTGGAGCTGTTCGGAACTGCTTCGAGGCACGTCGGATGCGTGTCCTTGACGTAGTAGACGAGCCACGCCATTTTGCGGCTCAACTTGTTCGTGATGGTGATGACGTCACCACGGGCGACCGTGCCTCCGACGAGTGACGGGCCGCTCACCGAACGCTGGAACGACGCCGCGTCGGATTCGCCGTTGATCGGTCCGACGACGTCAGCAGTGCTGATGCCGGGGGCAGCCGTCACGACGAGCGCAGCGGCCGCTGCGGTGGACAACACCGCAGCGGCCGTCCGGCGCGCGAAAGAGGTCACGGAGAGGTTCACGTGCACGAGCTCCTGTTGATCGATCGAACTAGAGATTCATGTCACCGTACGGTCACGAACGTGAATTCCGTCATCCCGATCAGGAAGCTGGCACGATTTTGCCCGACTTCGATCAGCGTTGGAGCAATCCCTTGGCTACATGGGTCACCTGGATCTCGTTCGATCCGGCATAGATCATCAGGGACTTTGCGTCGCGGGCGAGTTGCTCCACCCGGTACTCCGCCATGTAGCCGTTTCCTCCGAACAGCTGAACAGCTTCCATGGCAACTTCTGTCGCTGCGCGGGAGGAGTACAGCTTCATCGCCGACGCCTGCGCCAGCGTCGGAGGCTTGCCGGCCTGAGCAGCCTCAATGGCGACGAAAAGCATGTTCTGAACATTCAGTCGCGCCACCTCCATCTCGGCCAACTTGAGCTGAATCAGCTGGAACTTCGCGATCTCCTGGCCCCAGAGAGTTCGTGACCGGGCGTAGTCGATCGACAGACGCTGAGCCTCGTTGATGATGCCGAGAGACAGTGCGGCGATGCCGATGCGCTCGGCGGTAAAGCCGGCCTTGGCGTTGTCGCCGCCGCTGCGGTCGCCCGTCTCCTCGGTTTCACCCAGCAGACGGTCGCGCGACACACGCACATCGTCGAAGAACAGCTCGCCGGTGGGCGAGCTCATCATGCCCATCTTCTTGAACGGCTTGCCAAGCGTGAGACCTTCCATTCCCGCGTCGAGAACAAACGTCAGGACCCTCCGATCACGCATCGGAGTGCCGTCGCCCTCGTCCAGCTTGGCGAAGACGACGATGGTGTCGGCGTACGGACCGTTGGTGATGAAGGTCTTGTTGCCCTTGAGGATGTAGTCGTCACCGTCGCGGCGGACCGTGGTCTTCATGCCTCCCAGCGCGTCTGAACCACTGTCGGGCTCGGTGATAGCCCAGGCGCCGACCTTCTCCATTGTGACCAGTTCGGGCAGCCAGCGCTTCTTCTGCGCGAGCGTTCCGCGGCTGCGGATGGTCGAGACCGTCAGACCCATCGAGACACCCATCGACGCGATGGTGCCGAGCGAGACCCCGGCCATCTCCATGTTGAGGATCAGGAACATCGAGCTGGCAAGCGTGCTGGAGCCGCCGCCCGCAGGCTTGGCCTCACCCGCCTCCTGCGCCGCGAGTTCTTTCTCCAGATTCTCGGCGTTCATCGAATCCATGCCGAAAGTCGACAGGAGCTTGCGGATGATGTCGTACGGCGGGAGTTTCCCGCTCTCGAGATCGTCGACGTACGGACGCACTTCTTTGTCGATGAACCCGCGGACGGCGTCTTGCACCATCCGGTCTTCGTCGGACCACTCGAACATGGAACCTCCAAGGAATTGAAACGTGTTCTACTTCGATCATGACCCTAGCGTCCCAACCGTGGACGCCACACCCTACGGGCGCATTCACCGTCCCGACTCACTGACAGCAGACGACCTCGACGCACGAACGTGGATCGGCCACGAGACTCGGGCCGACGACCCGGGTCAGGCGAGGCACATCTGGGACGCCGCGCGCCGGTGGTACTCCGTTGGCACGCAGCCCGCCGTCCAACTCTGTGTCCGACACCGCGGACGCGTTGTCCTCGACCGCGCGATCGGTCACGGTCGCACTCCCGTCGAGCAGGTCACGGGATCAACTCCTTTCTGCTTGTACTCGGCGTCCAAGGTGATCGCGGCAGTGGCGGTGTGGCGGCTGATCGACCAGGGCCGGCTGCGACTCGACGATCGGATCGCCGACCTGATCCCCGGATACGGGACACGAGGCAAGTCGTCGACGACGGTTGATCACGTGCTGACACACCGTGCGGGCGTGCCGTTCGCCTTCGCCGGACTGGACGACCCGCTGCGCGCCGACGACCGCGACTACGTGCGGCAAGGCCTGAGTCGACTCTGGTCGGTCCACCCTCCCGGAATGCTGCACATCTATCACGCTCTGACGTGGGGCCCGCTCGTCCGCGAGCTGGTCGAAGCGGCCTCTGGTCGCGACATCCGCGACTACGTGGCCGACGAGATCACGGGACCGCTCGGACTCCGATGGACGAACTTCGGCGTGCTGCCCCACGAACTTGTCGACGTCGCACACAGTCACGTGACCGGCCCTCGCGTCCCCATGCCGATCGACGCGGCGTTTCGGCTGTCCACCGGACGCACCTTGGCCGACACCATCGCCGCATCCAACTCCCCTGACTTCCTGACCAGTGCCGTTCCGTCGTCGAGTGGAGTGTCGACGGCACGCGAGCTGTCCCGATTCGCGGAGATGCTGCTGCGCGACGGAGAAGGTGTGCTGCGGCCGGCGACCGTGGCGCGCGCCCGCCGTCAGCGGAGAGTGCTGCGACCCGACGTCGCGACGTCCGGATCACCTTTGCGGTGGGGCACCGGATTCATGTTGGGCTCGCACTACTTCGGCCCGTTCGGCCGCCGCGCGCCCGAGGCGTTCGGGCACACCGGACTCACTCATGTCGCGATGTGGGCCGACCCGCAACGCGAGCTGGCCGTCGCCGTGATCGGCAGCGGAAAAACCCTCTCCGACGACGGCGGCCGCTACCGTGCCCTGATCAACACGATCGCCGCGTCCTTCCCTGCCGACTGACGACAAAGATTGTCGTACGTGTGTGCGATGCTCGCGGCATGAATCGAGGTGACGAGATGCTGGTGGTGCCGAAGGACTGCGTCCTCTGGTCTCATCACCAGCCATATGCCGAAGCGGTGCTGGACGACTACACAACGGTTGATCTCGACCGGTGGAACAACCGGCTTGCGAGCCTCCGCATCCCCGCCCGGGTGTACGCGACCGATGCCGACGGCGAGCAGATCGAATCAGGCATCGGGCACATCAGACGCGGCGACCTCGAGGCGACGAGCACCCGCCTGAACCTCGGCCCGGAGCCGATGCTCAATCGGCTGTACCTGTGCGCCGCGTGGCTGCAGTCGCACAGCGGCCGCGGGGGCCTCCGGCGATTTCCCGACGTCCGAGACCCGCACGACACCACGCGTCCGTTCGACATGATCGTTCGAGCACTCGACGCTTGTGAGAGAGTGCCGACACTCGTCGAGACCGGCGCATTCCGCAACTGGTCCGGTTGGCCTGTCGCACCGGGTGTCGGCCACTCGCTGATGTCCTTGTACGGATGGGCGATCCACGGTCCTGGCCCTGACCGCCCACAACTGCTCGACACCTACTCGGCGGCGAGCCTGGTTCGCTACGGCTGGATGGTCGGCGCAGGCGCCTCGCAGTTCTCGGTGCGCAGCTACGCGAGATACTCGAACCTCATTCACCGCTGGGCCGGACAGGCGGGGACCAAACCCGAGATCGTGGAACTGTGGCTCAACCGCGACTGGCAGCGGCGTCTCGGTCGGACGGTCCTGCGGGGCGAGCCGTCGCTGTGGTGAACACCGATCCCGGCCGGATCGAGACCTGGAAGTACTCGCCGGGCGAATCAGCCGCGAGCGCCTGCGCGACCGGCGACGCCACGACGACGAGCCCGTCGAATCCCCTTGTCGCGGAGACTATCCGGTTCACGAACTCGGTGATCGTCTCGCCGCCGTGGGGACGGGAATCCGGGTCGGTGAACCACGCCTCCAACTCGTCGACCGGCACGTCTTGCGGTTCGAGACCGAACCAGCGTCCGAGGTCTACGGTGGCCAACGACAGGTCCGGCTCGACGCCGATGCCCAGCACTTGTGCCGTCTCGCGGACCGACGTCTCCGGTCCCACTCGCACGTTGTCGACTAGTGCGACGTCGAGACGTTCGACGTCCCGAAGGCCTCGGGCGTCGATCGGGGTGTGCTCACCACCGAACCGGACCGCACGGTTGGGTGCGGTCCGGCCGGCGACGACCACGGTGAGCGCCATCAGGCAGGCACTGACTCCGTACGCCGCGCCAGTGCTGTTCGTCGCATCATCAGTCCGACGAGACCCACGAACACGACGGTCAGAACAACCCAGAGCAGCACTTGATGGGCGATGGCGTACACGCGATAGTCCGCGATCACCTGCCCGGGAAAGCCGGGCGCAACGATGCGCTCCCCGTCCATGACGGGTCCGGGAACCTCGTGGAAGCTCGGGAGCAGAGCGCTGGTGATCGTGACGCCGACCAGATAGGCGACCGCCGCCGACGCACCGGCCCACAGTCCTCCGATCCGATCTGACAGCCAGATCGCGAGCACGACCGCGGCGACCGCGAGAACGATCGAGACCAGTGTCAACGTCAAGTACGCACCGGATCTGGCGCCGATGGTGTCCTCCTCGCCGACCGCAGGCGGGTTGGGGGGATACACGAAGAAGGGCACGCCGATCACCGCGACGAACGCGACGCCACCGAGTGACGCTGCGAGGGTGCGCGGGTCGGCCTCCGGCCTGCGTCGGCCGATGATCGCCCACGCCACCGTGAATGCGACAGCGAACAGCGCGCCGATCGCTACCGCGAAGACGACCGTGCCGACTCCCGCTCCGATGTTCTCCTGCACGGAGCGACTGAACAGTTCGTGACCGTGGTCGTGCGCTCCGCCTGCGAGTTCGGATTCCGCGTGGGATCGAATGTCCTCGTAGTCGATGGCCTCGGTTACCCGCGGTTCGATGAAGATCCGCGCAAAGATGAAGCTGACGATTCCGGCGACCAGACCGCTGAGCAATCCGGCACCGATGAAAGTGCGTTCCATTTTCTCTTGTTCTCCCTGTCAGTTGATCAGTGGCAGGGGAAGCCGAGGAAATGACGTGCGTCGTGCACGAACTCGTGGACGTGGGTGTCGCTGCCGAAGACGGAGACGGCGCCCTGGTCGTAGCCGAGGAAGTAGTACGCAAGCGATGCGACCAGCACCGTGGCGGTGAGGGTGAGCGCGGCCGAGGCCGCCGAGAGGTCCGGGATCGCGAGTGCTCGCGGCGCCGTCTGTACCGATGAAACGGTCATGAGAATCTATTCCTGTCCTGCGGATCTCGCGTCCGCCCAGTGGATATGCACACCCGGGGCGTTACCTGGCTCGCCGTCCCCTGACGGGTTCGGCTCACAGTGGCGCGACCGCTTCGGATTCTCACCGAATTCCCGCACCGGGATTTCGGCAGCGTACCGCGCCTCGGACGCGGAACTGTCGGAGGCATGGGATTCAATGGAGTCGTGGCCACACGCGCAGCTGTTCTTCAGCGCATGCAGCCGGCGACCCGTGAGTGGTTCACCGGCGCTTTCGCCGCGCCGACGCCCGTGCAACTCGGAGCATGGGACTCCATCTCGAAAGGCGACGACACCCTTGTCATCGCACCCACCGGCTCCGGCAAGACCCTCGCCGCGTTCCTGTGGGCCATCGACTCGCTCACGCAGGCTTCCGGCTCTCCCCGACCGGGAGTGAGCGTCTTGTACATCTCACCGCTGAAGGCGCTCGGCGTGGACGTCGAACGCAACCTCGCGGCCCCGCTGACGGGCATCGCACACACCGCGGCTCGAATGGGCGTCGAACCACCGCACGTCACAGTCGGCGTTCGGTCCGGCGACACACCGACAGCCGATCGACGCGCTCTGCAGCGAACACCCCCGGACATCCTGATCACCACACCCGAGTCGCTGTACCTGATGCTGACATCATCGGCTCGCGAGACACTCACGTCGGTGCAGACGGTGATCATCGACGAAGTGCATGCGGTCGCATCCACCAAACGCGGGACACATCTCGCACTGTCGCTGGAACGACTCGACGACCTGCTCTCCTCCCGCGCACAGCGAATCGGGCTGTCGGCCACAGTCCGCCCGGAGGAGCGGGTCGCCGAGTTCCTGTCCGGGTCCGCTCCGTGCACGATCGTCAAGCCGCCCGCCGCGAAGACGTTCGAACTGCGCGTCGAAGTTCCCGTCGACGACATGACCAATATCCCGGCTCCGCCCTCCGCCGGTGATCTCGACGGCTTGGACGACGCGTTCTCCCCCACTGCCGGATCGCTGTGGCCGTTCATCGAGGAGTCGATCGTCGACGAGATCGAACGCAACAGGTCGACGATCGTGTTCGCGAACTCTCGACGCCTGGCCGAACGACTGACGGCTCGCCTCAACGAGATCGCCGTGGAACGAGCGGGCGACCCCGTGGACCTCGACGCGACGAATCCCCAGGTCCCGGGCGGGATGCCGTCGATGGTGTCGACGTCCGGCTCCACCCGCGGAGCGTCACCTGTACTCGCTCGGGCGCACCATGGCTCAGTCAGCAAGGACCAGCGTGCGGCCATCGAGGACGACCTCAAGTCGGGCCGTCTCCGCTGCGTCGTGGCGACGAGTTCCCTGGAGCTGGGCATCGACATGGGCGCAGTTGATCTTGTCGTCCAGGTGGAGGCGCCTCCGTCCGTGGCGTCCGGCCTGCAGCGCATCGGCCGCGCCGGCCACCAGGTCGGCGAGATCAGCAAGGGTGTGCTGTACCCAAAGCATCGGACCGACCTGATCCACTGCACGGTCACCGTCGACAGGATGGTCCGCGGACAGATCGAGTCTCTCGCCGTGCCGACGAACCCGCTCGACATTCTCGCGCAGCAGACGATCGCCGCGACCGCCGCAGGCGACGTGAGCGTCGACGACTGGTTCGCGACTGTCCGCCGTGCGATGCCGTACAAGAGCCTCACTCGCGACGTGTACGACGCGGTGCTCGACCTCATCTCCGGCCGCTACCCGTCGGACGAGTTCGCCGAACTCCGCCCACGAGTCGACTACGACCGGTCAACCGGCGTCCTCACTGCCCGCCGCGGCACCCTCCGACTCGCCGTCACCTCCGGCGGCACCATCCCCGACCGCGGCCTGTTCGGGGTATTCCTCACAGGTTCGTCGGATAGCGGACAACTGCGCCGAGTCGGCGAGCTCGACGAGGAGATGGTCTACGAATCGCGTGTCGGCGACGTGTTCGCACTGGGCGCGTCGAGCTGGCGGATCGAGGAGATCACTCACGATCGAGTTCTCGTCTCGCCCGCGTTCGGCCAGCCCGGACGACTCCCGTTCTGGATCGGCGACGCGCAGGGCCGTCCGGCCGAACTCGGCGAGGCGATCGGCAAGTTCGTCGGGCAGGTGTCCGACGACGCCAAACTGTCAGCACAGGCCGACCGGCTCGGACTCACCGCACGGGCCCGTGACAACCTCGCGGCACTGCTCACCGAGCAGAAGCAGGCCACCGGGGCGTTGCCCACCGATCGCACGCTGATCGTCGAACGCTTTCGCGACGAGCTGGGCGATTGGCGGCTCGTCCTGCACTCCCCCTACGGTCTGCGTGTCCACGCACCGTGGGCCTCCGCCATCGCGTCTCAGTTGTCGGCGAGGCTCGGGCTGGACGGCGCGACCACTGCCACCGACGACGGGATCATCGTCCGACTCCCCGACACCGACGACGCACCTCCCGGCGCCGAGGTGTTCACCGTCGACCCCACAACAGTCGAGGACCAGGTGACGAGGGCGCTCGCCGACTCGTCGATGTTCGCGTCGAGATTCCGCGAGTGCGCGGCGCGGGCGCTCCTGCTGCCGCGTCGTGATCCGGGCCGACGGGCTCCGCTGTGGCAGCAGCGCCAGCGCAGCGCACAGTTGCTGTCGGTGGCGTCGCAGTTCCCGGACTTCCCCATCATCTTGGAGACCGTCCGCGAATGCCTCGCGGACGTGTACGACCTCCCGGCGCTGATCGACCTGCTGACCCGGATCTCGTCGCGCAAGGTGAGGGTCGCCGAGGTCGAGACGGCGTCGCCGTCTCCGTTCGCGGCGTCGATGCTGCTCGGCTACGTCGGCGCGTTCATGTACGACGACGACGCGCCGCTCGCCGAACGCCGCGCCACGGCGCTCTCCCTCGACACCGCCCTCTTGGCTCAGCTGCTCGGCCGGGTCGACCTGCGCGAACTGCTCGATCCGGCGGTCATCGTCGAGGTGGTCGCACGCCTGCAACGAACCGCACCGCAGCGTCGGGCCCGCGATGCGGAGGACATCGGAGATCTGTTGCGGTGGCTGGGTCCCCTCACCTCCGAGGAGATCGCCGCACGCTGCCTCGACGACGTCGACGCCGCCGCCTCGCTGAATGAGCTCACCCGGACCGGTCGTGTGATCATGATCCGGCACCGCGGCGTCGACCTGTACGCAGCGGTCGAAGACTCCGCGCGCCTCCGCGACGGCCTCGGCGTTCCGTTGCCGCTCGGTGTGCCCGCGGACTTCCTCGCTCCGGTGCCGGACCCGATCGGCGACCTCGTTCATCGTTTCGCCCGCACGCACGGTCCCTTCACGGCCGACGATGCGGTCGCGGCCCTCGGCATGGCACCCGCCGTGGTCGCCTCAACACTCGAAACGCTCGCCGCACGGCACACCGTGGTGGAGGGCGAGTTCGTGCCGCTCGACGGGCCGCACCGGTCCCAGTGGTGCCACTCCGACGTGCTCGGCCAACTGCGGCGCGGCTCCCTGGCAGCCGGTCGCGCCGACGTCGAGCCCGTTCCCACCCAGGTGTACGCACGATTTGTGCTCGACTGGCAGCACGTGGCTCCCTCGTCACGGCTGCGCGGCGTCGCCGGCGTCGCCGAGGTGATCGAACAGCTCGCAGGCCACCCGGTTCCGGCATCGGCGTGGGAGACGCTGGTCCTCCCGGCCCGCGTCATCGACTACTCGCCGTCGATGCTCGACGAGCTCCTCGCCTCTGGCGAAGTGTGCTGGTCGGGACACGGTTCGATCAGTGGTTCGGACGGATGGGTGGCGCTGCATCTCGCGGACGCCGCTCCGCTGACCCTGCGAGAGCCCGATGAGCTCGAACTCACCACCGTCCACGAATCGGTATTGGCCTCGCTCGACGGTGGCGGAGCCCTCCGCGCCTCGGCACTGGTCGATGCGGCAGGCGCAGACGAAGCGTCTGTGACCGCAGCCGTGTGGGACCTCGTGTGGTCGGGACGTCTCACCAACGACTCGTTCAGTGTTGTACGTGCGGCGTTGACACCCGCACGTTCGGCATCCGCGCCGGCGCACCGCACACGCGGCCGCGCTCCTCGACTGCGGACGGCACGACTGTCGTCGCGGTACCTGGCGGGTGTCGACGGCCCGAGCCGCACGTCGCCGCTCCTCGGAGGCCGATGGTCCGTGCTGCAAAGACCCCGCGTCGACTCGACCGCGGAAGCCGCCGCGACCTGTGAGATCCTCCTCGATCGCTATGGTGTGGTCACCAAGGGCGCAGTCACGATCAGCGACGTCGACGGCGGCTTCTCCCGGGTGTACAAGGCACTCACTGTTTTTGAGGACGGCGGCCAGGTTCGGCGCGGCTACTACGTCGACGGGCTCGGCGGTGCCCAGTTCGCGGCGGGTGCGACGGTCGACCGGCTCCGAGACGAGATGCGGGTGCCACGCGAACTGGAGACCGAGGCCGTGCTGCTCGCGGCGACCGATCCCGCCAATCCGTACGGAGCCGCCCTCGAATGGCCGGCCTCGGCCGAGGGCCACCGCCCCGGACGGAAGGCGGGCGCCGTTGTCGTCCTGGTCTCCGGTGCACTGGCAGTTTTCATCGAGCGTGGCGGGAAGACTGTCCTGACATTCACCGACGACGTCGACGCACTCGCGGCCGCAGCGATGGCGGTCGCCGATGCGGTCCGCGCGGGCCGTGTCCCCCGCATACACGTCGATCAGGTCGATCAGACACCCGTGTCGACCACAACGTTCGGAGCCGAACTCGCAAACGCCGGATTCTCGTCGACACCGCGTGGACTGCGCATGAACTACGACCCGCGGATGGGCTGATGCCCGAAGGTGACACGATTTACGCGCTCGCGCGTCGGCTCGACAAGGTGCTGGCGGACGCGACTCTCACGCACACCGACTTCCGCGTTCCTCGTTGGGCCCTCACCGACCTGTCCGGAGGTCGTATCACCGCGGTCCGATCAGTCGGAAAACACCTCTTCATGGATGTCGAGCGACGTGACGGGAGCAGGGTCTCGATCCACTCCCACCTGAAGATGGAGGGCATGTGGGATGTCCACCGGTTGGGTACGCGGTGGCGCAGACCGGGCCATACGGCCCGGGTGGTGCTGCGCGCAGGCGACACCGAGGCAGTCGGCTTCGACCTCGGTGTTCTGGAAGTGCTCAGCGACCCGGCCGCGGCGGTCGCCCATCTCGGGCCGGATCTTCTCGGCGACGACTGGAATCCAGACCGTGCCGTGGCGAATCTCGCTGCGCATCCCGACACCGCTGTCGGCGCGGCACTACTGGACCAACGCCTACTGGCGGGTGTCGGCAACGTGTTCCGCAGCGAGATCTGCTTCCTGCAGCGGGTGTCCCCGTACGCCCGGACCGGCGACGTGGACCTTCCCGCGTTGGTGCAGACGTCCCGGAGGCTGCTGTGGGACAACCGAGTGCGCAGCGTTCGATGCACGACCGGTGTCCTGATCCGAGGCAAGGAACTGTGGGTGTACGGGCGCGATCGGAGGCCGTGCCGACGGTGTGGTGAGACGATCGTCCGCTCCGACCTCGACGGCCGGGTCGTATACGTATGTCGCCGGTGCCAGCCGGGACCCACCGACGTCGGCATGTGAACTGCGGTACTTCCTGTACCGGACGCCGAGGGATGCGGATCGCATCCCATCCAGCGGACCGTCCCACCCCGCGCGAGCCCGCGGCGTCCTACGTTCGGCGTACCGACCATCGGAGAATCGAGAGAAGGACTTTGCCCGTGGACATCGCCGAACGCATCGACGCACTCGAACAGATCGAGGAGATCAAGGCTCTCAAGTACCGATACTGGAGGGCCTGCGACGCCAAGGACCCGCAAGGCTTCCGAGAGGCCTTCGTCTCGTCCGGTGCACGCATCGACTACGGCAGACTCGGCTCGTTCGACGACATCGAACCCATGGCGCAGATCTTCGAACAAGTCGCGCTGCACACAGTGGACGGCAAGCATGTCATCTTCGACATGCATCACGGCATGCATCCCGACATCACGCTCACCGGGCAGCACACCGCGACCGGCCGGTGGACGTTGCGGTTCCGACAGGTCAATCTCCTGGAGAGCACCGAAACCGTCTCCACCGGCGAGTACCGAGACGAGTACGTCATCGAAGACGGTCGGTGGAAGACTGCGAAGTGCTCGTTCACTGAGACCTGGTCGATGACCCGTCCCCTCGATCCGGCGGCCACGGTGTCCGAGGGAACGTTCGGGAGCATCGGATGAGATTCGGAGTGTCACTGTTCACCTGCGATCGAGGAGTCACCCCGGCGGCCGCCGCTCGATCCGCGGAAGCCCACGGCTTCGATCACATCTACGTCCCCGAGCACACCCACATCCCCGTCGTCCGCAGTTCCAACCACCCGGCGACCGGCGACGAGACTCTGCCCGACGACAGGTATCTCCGAACTCTCGATCCGTGGGTCAGTCTCGCGTCGGCCGCGTCGGTCACCGAGCGGATCGGGCTCGGCACATCCGTCGCACTTCCCCTGGAACACGATCCGATCGCGCTCGCGAAGACCATCGCGACACTCGATCATCTGTCCGGCGGTCGAGTCACGTTCGGGGTCGGATTCGGATGGAACCTCGAGGAACTCGCAGATCACGGCGTTCCGCCCGCGAAGCGGAGGACTGCGCTCAAGGACTATCTCGCCGCCATGCAGGCGTTGTGGACGTCCGACGAGGCCGAACACGACGGGCCGTTCGTGTCCTTCGGCCCCTGTTGGGCCTGGCCCAAGCCGGTGCAGCAGCCTCGGCCCGAGATCCTCCTCGGCGCGGGCGGGACGGAGAAGAACTTCGAATGGATCGTCGCTGCAGGCGACGGCTGGATCACGACGCCCATCGAGCAGGCAGTCGAAGACGGCGTCAAACGCCTGACGACGCTGTGGAGGCAGGCGGGCCGAGCCGGGTCGCCGCGGGTGGTCGTCCTGGGAGACGCCCCGGATCCGGGAGCCCTCGCGCGATGGCAAGACCTCGGTGTCTCCGAGGTCGTCTTCTCCCTTCCCGACGACACGGCAGAAGCAGTCGAGACCTTCATCGCCGAGTTGGCTGCCGACGTCGCACCGTTCCGGTAGATCCCGGCGTCAACGATGAGTCTTCCGCCCGGCGCACACGCGACCAACGCCCCTCGTCTTGGTGTCCATCCGGTCCAAGAATGGAGGCATGAGCGGAGATCCGGTGACAGTCATGGCCGACGACCAGGCGTGGGAGATGCTGGCGGGCACGGTGTTCGGCAGGTTGGCGGTGTCGGTGGATGACCGTCCCGACATCTTCCCGGTGAACGTCCACGTCGACGCCGCAGCGGGGACGATCCTCCTGCGAACCGCGGAGGGCACCAAACTGTCGATGATGGCCGTGAACAGCCACGTCGTCTTCGAGACCGACGCTTTCACCAGCCGGGTCGGCTGGAGTGTGGTCGCCCGAGGACGCGCCCGCGTGCTCGTCGCAACCGACGAGATCCTGCGGGCCGATCAGACGCCACTGCGCCCGTGGATCCCGACGTTGAAGACGCAGTACGTCGAGATCACCGTGGATCGCGTCACCGGGCGACGTTTCACTATCGGGCCGGAGCCCGAACGCATCGTCTCCTAGTCTCGAGTCGCTCTATTCCGGAACGGGAACCGGCTCGAGGATCTCGCGGCGCGCTTCGGGCGCAGCCGCGCGCAGAGCATCCGCGGACGAGTCGTCAGGCTGTCGCTGTGACGCGATCTCGGCCTCCACCCGCGCTGTGTAGTTTTCGACCTCCCACGTGGTGGTCGCCTCGTCCCAGCCCAGAATCGGGGCCATCAGATCGGCGACTTCGCGAGCGCAGTCCACGCCTCGATGGCTGTACTCGATCGCGATGCGCGTGCGACGCGCCAGCACGTCCTCGAGGTGCAGGGCACCCTCGGTGGCAACGGCGTACACGACCTCGGCGCGCAGGTACTGCGGCGCGGCGTCGAGCGGCTTGAGCAGCGACGGATCGGTCTCCGCGTCGTGCAGCACGTCATCGAGCAGTGAACCGTAGCGGTTCAGAAGCCGGCGGATGCGGTACGGATGCAGGCCGAAACGCTGCCCCAGGTGCTCACACTGGTTGATGAGCGCGAAGTAGCCGTCCGCACCGACGAGCGGCACTCGTTCGGTGATCGACGACGCCACCCGCGACGGCAGGTAGTCGGTGCACGCGTCGACCGCGTCGGCGCCCATCACGCGGTACGTCGTGTACTTGCCGCCGGCGATCGACACCAGTCCCGGCGCGACGACGGCAACAGCGTGTTCGCGCGAGAGCGTCGAGGTGCCCTCGTCCTCACCGGCGAGAAGCGGTCGGAGTCCTGCGTACACGCCTTCGATGTCGTCGTGCGTCAGCTTCGTGACAAGCTCCGTGTTGACCCGATCGAGGATGTAGTCGATGTCCTTGCGAGTCGCCGCGGGGTGCGCGAGGTCGAGGTTCCAATCGGTGTCGGTGGTGCCGATGATCCAGTGCGTCTCCCATGGGATCACGAAGAGCACTGAACTCGCGGTCCGCAGGATGATCGCCGTCTCACTGACGATCCGGTCGCGGGGCACCACGATGTGCACGCCCTTGGACGCGCGGACCGTGAAGTGCCCGCGCTGCTTCGACAGCGCCTGGACCTCATCGGTCCACACGCCTGCCGCGTTGATCACGCAGTGGGCGCGGACTTCGGTCGTCTCGCCGGTCTCACTGTCTCGGAGCTTGACGCCCTTGATGCGGTCGGCCTCGGTGAGGAAGCCGATCGCCTGGGTCGAGGTGCGGACCACGGCGCCGTAATTCGACGCGGTGCGGGCGAGGGTGAGGCTGTGGCGGGCGTCGTCGACAACCGTGTCGTAGTACCGGATCCCACCGATCAGTGAGCTGCGCTTGAGGCCGGGCGCCACCCGTAGCGCACCGGACCGCGAGACGTGCTTCTGGCCGGGGACCGACTTGGCACCGCCCATTCGGTCGTACAGGAACAGGCCCGCCGCCATGTAGGGACGCTCCCAGAAACGTCGGGTGAGCGGAGCGAGAAACGGCAGTGGTTTCACCAGGTGAGGCGCGAGCAGACGCAGAGACAGTTCACGTTCACGCAACGCTTCTTTGACGAGCCCGAACTCGAACTGCTCCAGGTAGCGCAGACCGCCGTGGAACATCTTGGACGAACGGCTCGATGTGCCGGACGCGATGTCGCGCGCCTCGACAAGAGCGACTCGCAAGCCACGAGTCGCAGCGTCCAGCGCCGCGCCGACACCGACGACACCGCCGCCGATGACGACGATGTCGAACTGCTCGGTGCCGAGCCGTCGCCATGCCTCATCTCGGTAGGCGGGGCTCAGGTCGGCGGGCCGGTCGGGGTTGAACTCGCTGTCCATGGGCATCGAGCCTACCGGAGAGTAACCGGATGTGACGTGACACACTGTGCAACGTGAGTTCTCCCGGACAGTACGTCGTCTCGATCGATCAGGGCACCACCTCCACACGCGCGATGGTCTTCGACCGCGCCGGGACAGTGGTCGCGAGTGAACAGCTCGAACACGAGCAGATCTTCCCCCGCGCAGGCTGGGTGGAGCACGACGCGGTCGAGATCTGGCGCAACACCCGGCGGGTCGCCGCCGCCGCTCTCGCCGCCGTGGAGATCCTGCCGGGGAACATCGTGGCCTGCGGCATCACCAACCAGCGGGAAACGACCGTCGTGTGGGACCGCGCGACCGGCGAGCCCGTCTACAACGCCATCGTCTGGCAGGACACGCGCACCGACGCGATCTGCCAGGAACTCGCCGAAGACGGCGGGGTCGACCGCTACCGCAAGCGGACCGGGCTCCCTCTCGCCGCGTACTTCGCCGGCCCCAAGGCGAGGTGGATCCTCGACAACGTCGACGGCGCGCGCGAACGCGCCGAACGGGGCGAGCTGGCCTTCGGAACGATCGACTCGTGGCTCGCATGGAACATGACCGGCGGCCCGAACGGCGGGCTGCACGTCACCGACGTCACGAACGCGTCGCGCACATTGCTCATGGATCTCAGCACCTTGCAGTGGGACCCGGAGATCTGCGCCGAGATAGGCGTCCCCATGTCGATGCTGCCGGAGATCCGCAGCAGTTCGGGTGTGATCGCCCCGCTGCGCAAGGAGGGCGCATTGCCCGGCGTTCCGCTCGCAGGCATCCTCGGCGACCAGCAGGCAGCCATGTTCGGTCAGGCCTGCCTCGAGCCCGGCGAAGCGAAGAACACCTACGGCACCGGCAACTTCCTGCTGCTCAACACCGGAACCGAGCCCGTCTACTCCGACCACGGCCTGCTGACCACGGTCTGCTACCGACTGGACGGCGAAGACGCACGATACGCGCTCGAAGGTTCGATCGCAGTGACCGGATCGCTCGTCCAGTGGCTGCGCGACAACCTCGGCCTCATCTCCGATGCCCGCGAAGTCGAGACGCTCGCCAAGCAGGCCGACGACAACGGCGGCGTCTACTTCGTCCCGGCGTTCTCCGGACTGTTCGCACCGCGCTGGCGCGCCGACGCGCGCGGCGTCATCGTTGGACTGACCCGATTCGCGAACCGCAATCACATCGCCCGCGCAGTCCTCGAAGCGACCGCGTATCAGACCCGCGAGGTGATCGAGGCGATGGAAGCAGACTCCGGCGTCGCCCTGCACACACTCAAAGTGGACGGCGGAATGGTCCTGAACGAGCTGCTGATGCAGTTCCAGTCCGACATCCTGTCCGTGCCCGTCGTCCGACCCGTTGTGAACGAGACGACCGCACTCGGCGCCGCCTACGCCGCAGGCCTCGCCGTCGGGTACTGGGAGAGCACCGACGACATCCGCGCCAACTGGGCACAGGGCGGCCGTTGGGAGCCGTCGATGTCGGACGCCGACCGCTCGGCGCTCTTCGCCGGCTGGAACAAGGCCGTCGAGCACAGCTTCGACCTCGCCTGACGGTCATTTCGACCGACACGACACCCCGTTGTCGCCCACATCGTTCGAGCCGTCTGAGCCTCGAGCGCGGCGATGTGCCACGGACGCAACACTCCCGTCCGTGGTCAATCGTCCTAACTCGCGTCGACGTCCTCGGTGATCAGGCGCCGAATGACGTAGTACGCGAACCAGAGGGTCGCGATGACGCAGATCCCGAACAGGACGTCAAAGAAGATCACCATCGAGTCCACCTCTCGCCCATAGTTCTCCACGTGGAGAATTCCTTAGAACGATAACCTCTCCGCATGGAGAAGTCCACACGCATTCAGATGCTTGAAGCCGGCCTGACACTGCTCGGCGAGGTCGGATTCCGGGGATGGTCGATGAGGCGCGTCGAAGACACGACCGGCGTCCCACACGGCAGCGCTCGTCACCACTTCTCGGACCAACGCGGCCTGGTGCTGGCGATGGTCCGACATCTCCTCGCAGTGGACCTTCCTCGGGCCGATGAGACGCCGACACAGCAAGTCTCCAGATGGACCGGCAGTGAACTCGCGTATACACGCGCCCGCTACGAACTCATCGTCGCCGCGTTTCACGACCGCGAACTCACCGACGAACTGGTGCGAGGTCGAGACCAACTCGTCGCCGTCCTACAGGCCAGGGGGATGACAAAACCGGATGCGGCAGGCCTGGCCACCGCCCTCGACGGCATGATCCTCGACGCGGTCCTGCGGCGGACTCCCCCTGACGAGATCGAGACACAGGCGGTCGTCAATCGATTCCTCCAGTGACTCACTCACCAGCCGATCGCACGGCATTCAGCCCTTGACATACAACTAAATGGTTGTATGTTTGAGACATGACCGAGGACAACGAGGACAGGGCGGACGCCATGTTCCACGCGCTCTCCGACAGGACGAGGCGGGACATTCTCCGACGCGTCCTCGCCGGTGAGCACTCGGTCAGCGCACTGGCGGAGAAGTACACGATGAGCTTCGCCGCCGTGCAGAAACACGTCGCCGTTCTCGAGAAGGCCGGACTGCTCACCAAACGGCGTGACGGCCGTCAGCAGTTGGCCTCGGGCGACGTGAACGCCGTTCGTTCGGTGACGGCGATGCTCGCCGACATCGAGCAGATCTGGCGCGGACGGATCGCTCGCATCGACGAGCTCCTCGCCGCCGACCCACCCGAAGCCCACTGACTCAGCAACCCATCACAAGGAGACGAAGCCATGCCTGTCATCTCAGCAACCCCCGACCTCGACAACCTCACTCTCACGATCACCGCGGAGTTCGCGGCACCCGTCGACCGCGTGTGGCAGGTTTATGCCGACCCGCGTCAGCTCGAGCAGATCTGGGGACCGCCCACCTACCCCGCCACATTCGTCGACTTCGAATTCGCACCCGGCGGCCAGGCCCGCTACTACATGACCTCGCCCGAGGGTGAGAAGTTCGGCGGCTGGTGGAAGTTCACCGCCATCGATGCGACGACCTCGTTCTCGTTCACCGACGGATTCGCCGACGGCGACCTCAACCCTGTCGAGGGGATGCCGGTGTCGACGAACGTCTTCGAGTTCTCACCTGTCGACGCGGGCACGCGCGCGGTGTACACGTCCACCTACGCATCCACTGAAGACCTCCAGAAGGTGCTCGAGATGGGTGTCGTGGAGGGCGCGTCGACGGCGATCAACCAGATCGACGCACTCCTCGCCGCCTGAAGATCCTCACACCACGAGTGGACGGCCGGATCGCACCCATGCGGTGATTCCGCCGTCCACTCGTCTCGCGGACCGACCCAGACCGGCGAGCACGGCGACGGCGTCTGCCGAGGCGAGGCAGTACGGCCCCGAGCAGTAGGCGACGACGTCCGCCGATTCGGGGAGCTCCGCGATCCTGCGATCTAGATCTGCGACCGGAATCGACAGGGCGCCCTCGACGTGGCCTCGGGCGTAGTCGTCCGCAGACCTCACGTCGACGAGCACAACATCGTCCTCACGGAGTCGGCGGTCGAGTTCCGCGACGTCGACACTCTCCATCGGCGGGCGACGTCTGTTCAGCTCGGCCAGTTCGTCACGCAGCTCAGCGAGTGACCTCTCCGCGTAGTCGGCGAACGCACCGAGGAAGGCCGACGTCGCG
This sequence comes from Gordonia sp. PDNC005, assembly GCF_016919385.1. NCBI lineage: Bacteria > Bacillati > Actinomycetota > Actinomycetes > Mycobacteriales > Gordoniaceae > Gordonia > Gordonia sp. PDNC005. Next base: position 932,201 of record NZ_CP070351.1, on the reverse strand, counting down.
CTGTCAGCGATCCGATAGTGAATGTGGACACCCTCGCGCCGAGACTGCACGAGCTGCGCCGCACGGAGCTGCTGCAGCTGCGCCGACGTGTTCTTGACCGGAAGTCCGGCGGCCTCGGCAAGTTCTTCGACAGTGTGCTCCCCCGTCTCGAGCCGATCCAGCAAGCGCAGTCGCAACGGGTTCGACAGCGCCTTGCCAACACGGGACAGCTGAATGTAGATCTCGTCGTCGCCACTCATGACGACACCTCCGCCGTTTCGCGTCGCCACGCTCTCGCGGCGGAGAACTCGGCGAACGCGACTACGACGCCGAGCAGTGCGAGAACGGCGAAGCCGAAGCTCAGCAGGCGCGCCGAGTCGACAATGTCGGGTCCGCCGAGAGAGACGAGCACACCCGCGAGCGCCGACCCGAAAGCGTTGGCGATGAGCTGGCTCGTGTTGAGTCCGGCAGAAGCCTGTGCGGCCTCGGCGTCGTCGGTGCTCACACGCATACCGGCGGTGAACCAGTGAGCCATGGCCATGCCGATGCCACACCCCGCGAACAACAGCGTGACGTACCACCCGACAACCACCCAGCCGGCCGGATCCGCCACCTGCAGCAACCCGTACGCCAGCAGGCCGACACCGAGGACGATCGGCCCAGCCACTCGCACGGCGCGCCGCATCCGATCGGTCTCGGCGCCACTGCTCCAGATGGATGCGATGGTCCAGCCCCACGAGATGGCCGCGCCGAGGAACCCCGCCGCGAGAGGAGACAGGCCGCCGATACGCTGACCGAACAGCGGAATGAATGTCTCCACGGTCGACACGGCGGCGAGCACCACAATGGCGAGATAAATCCAGCGCAGCGGCGAGCGTCCCCGGTATGTCATCTCGGGCAGCACTCGACTGGTGGCGCCGCGCTCGTACAGGATGAACGCGGCCGCCGCGATCGCCGCGACGCCGAGAAGTGCGACGGTCACCGCGCCATCCACGATCGACGCGATGCTGACTGCAGCAGCGGTCGAGGTCAACAGTGCGAGCGAGATCCACGGCACAGGATCGGACGACACGCCCGCCCCCGCGCCCGACGGCAGCGCACGGAACGTGAGGGCGACCAGACCGAGGGCGATCACCACGAGGAGACCGAACGCTCCGCGCCAAAGACCGATCTGAGCGAAGAACCCGCCGACGATCGGACCGACGACATTGCCGACGCCCCACATCGCCGACATCAGGGCGATCGCACGTTGCCAGAGATTCGGCGGCAGAACCGTTCGGACCACGGCGAATCCGAGTCCCGCGAGGAGGCCGGCCGCGAGTCCCTGCAGGCCGCGGCCGATGAGCATGACGACCATCGTGGGAGCGCCGCCCGCGATGGCCGTGCCGACGGCGAAGGCGACGAATCCGGTGGAGTACGACCATCGCGCTCCGAACTGCGCAAGTAGTCGACTGACAAGCATTGACGAGATGACGGACGCCACGAGGAACACCGTCATCGTCCACGAGTACAGCTCTTCACCGCCGATGTCGGCGATCGCATTCGGCAGCAGACTCGTCGTCAAGTACACGTTGATCGCGTACAACGCCACGCCACCGGCCATCACGATCACCGGCGCGCGATGTTCGCGGCCCATCAACTCACCCCAAGAACCCATATTCCAAAGATTATTAGAATAAGGGCTCTGGGTCCAACTTCCGGCGGCCGGACGTCAGTCGAGGTCGTCGTGCCGAACCAACTGACGCGCCGCCTCGGCGACAGAACCCGACAGCGACGGGTACACCGAGAACGTGCTCGCGACCTCGGACACCTGCAGTTTGTTCTCCACTGCCAGGGCGATCGGCAGGATCAGTTCGGAGGCGTTCGGCGCGACGACGACGCCGCCGATCACCACACCGGTCGCGGGACGGCAGAAGATCTTGATGAAGCCACGACGCAGCCCGGACATCTTGGCGCGAGGGTTGGTCTTGAGCGGCAGCATCACGGTGCGGGCCGGGTACTCACCCGCGTCGATCGCCTTCTGCGAGACACCGACATTCGCGATCTCGGGACGCGTGAAGATCGCGGACGCGACGGTCTTGAGGCGCAATGGGCTCACGCCCTCGCCGAGCGAGTGGTACATCGCGATGCGACCCTGCATGGCGGCGACGGATGCGAGCGGCAGCAGACCCGTGCAGTCGCCCGCCGCGTAGATTCCGGGGACCGACGTCCGCGACACCCGGTCGACGGTGATGTAGCCACCACGGTCCACAGCGACGCCCGCATCGTCGAGCCCGAGGCCCTCGGTGTTCGGCACCGAGCCGACGGTCATCAGGACGTGTGTTCCGACCACGGTCTTGCCGTCTGCCAGGTGAACGGTCGCCGTGGTCTCGTCTCGGGTCACCTCGTCGGCACGGGCGTGCTTGATGAGCGTGACGCCACGCTCGGAGAAGGCGTCCTCCAGGACGAGCGCAGCGTCCTCGTCCTCGTGCGGGAGCACACGGTCGCGGCTCGACACGAGGGTCACCTTGACCCCGAGCTCGGTGTAGGCGTGCGCGAACTCGGCTCCGGTCACACCCGATCCCACGATGATCAGGTGTTCGGGCAGTTCAGTCAGGTCGTACAGCTGCCGCCAGTTGAGGATCCGCTCGCCGTCGGGCACGGCCGTCGGGAGCACACGCGGTGATGCGCCGGTTGAGATGAGGACAACGTCACCCTCGAACTCCTGCTCCGTGCCGTCTTTGAGGGTCGCGACGACGGTGTGCGCACCGATGCCCGGCTTGGTGTCCGCAAGTCGTGCACGCCCCGACACGATCTTGACGCCCTCGGAGGTGAGGCGCGCACGGATGTCGGCCGACTGTGCGAACGCGAGGTCCTTCACTCGCTGGTGAATGCGCGGCAGGTCGATCTGTGAGGAGTCCACCTGCACGCGGACACCGAGGTCCTGTGCGCGGCGGACATCGGTTCGGATGCCGGTCGACGCGATGAACGTCTTGGACGGGACGCAGTCCCACAGAACACACGCACCGCCGGGGCCGTCGGAATCGATCATCGTGATGTCGGCGCCGTACGCTGCGCCGGCCAATGCCGCCTCGTACCCGGCCGGGCCTCCACCGATGATGACGATTCTGGACACAGTGGCACGCTCCTGTACGAAGTGGGACGGAATGACTACTCAAACTTAGCCGGGTCGCGGTTCCGCCGCATCGCGGAAGCGAATAGGCTGGCCGCGTGCCCATCTACGCCGCGTACGCCTCGAACATGGATCCTGCGCAGATGCTGCAGCGAGCTCCCCACTCGCCGATGTCGTCGACCGGCTGGTTGTGCGGCTGGCGACTGACGTTCGCGGGCGACGACATCGGCTGGGAGGGGTCCCTCGCAACGGTCACCGAAGACCGCGACGACCCGGACGCTCGAGTGTTCGTGGTGCTGTACGACGTCCCGGATGAGGACGAGAAGAATCTCGACCAGTGGGAGGGCACTGAACTCGGTGTCCACCGCAAGATCCGGGCGCGCGTCGACACCGCCGACGGACCGGTCCTCGCGTGGCTGTACGTGATCGACGGCTACGAAGGCGGGCTCCCGTCGGCACGCTACCTCGGTGTGATGGCCGACGCCGCCGAAGTCGCGGGCGCACCCGCCGACTACGTCCAACGCCTCCGCCTGCACGAAGCACGCAACGTGGGCCCCGGCCCCGCCGCGCCTCTCGACGACGACTGACCACGTCTCGACTGCGCTCGACGAACAGGGTGCGCTCCCAGATCCTCGAGCGCAGTCGAGAGGTGGGACTCAGGCTCCGAGAACCACTCCGGCAAGGGTGGCGATGCCGACGCCTAGCGCGCGTTCGTCGATGTCGAAGTTCGGTTGGTGCAGATCACACATCGGGCCTGTGCCGCTCCAGACGCCGAGCCGGGCCATGGCGCCGGGCACCTTCTCCAAGTACCAGGCGAAGTCCTCCCCACCCGGTGACTGGGGTGTGTCGACGTCTGCATCCGGACCGATCGCAGCGACGGCGTGACGCAGCATCTGGACCGAGTCGACATCGTTCACCACCGGCGGCACGCCGCGGAAGTACGTGATGTCGCAGGCCACGCCGAGCGGAGCCGCGATCTCGCCGATCACACTGCGGACCAGCGGTTCGAGCAACTGCCACGTCTCGTGATCACCGGTGCGGACGGTGCCGCGCATCCGTCCCTCCTGCGGAATCGCATTCGGCGCATTGCCGGAGTGGACGGCGCCCCAGGCCATGACCGTGCCCGACCGCGGGTCGACGCGTCGCGAGAGGATGCCGGGCAGCCCAGTGATGATCGCGCCCATCGCATAGACGAGGTCGCTGGTCAGGTGCGGGCGGGAACTGTGGCCACCGGGTCCGTGGAGGTGCACCTCCACGCGGTCGGCAGCGGACGTGAGCGGCCCGGGCCGCAGACCGACGGTGCCCACCTTGAGATGGGGGTCGCAGTGCAACGCGAAGATCCGACTCAGGCCGTCGGTCACCCCGGCGTCGATCGCGTCGAGTGCGCCTCCGGGCATCACCTCTTCGGCTGCCTGGAACAGCAGGCGAACGCCGACTCTCAGGTCGCCTGCCTTGTGGACCTCGTTCAGGAGCATCCCGACGCCCATCAGGATGGCGGCATGGGCGTCGTGTCCGCACGAGTGAGAGACGCCTTCATTGCGCGAGGCGAACGGCAGACCGGTCTGCTCAGGCACGGGCAGACCGTCGAGATCCGCGCGCAGACCGATGCGCGGTGCGTCCACGGGGCCGAGATCGCACACCACACCGGTGCCCTTGGGCAGCACGGTCGGTGCAAGACCGGCCTCGGTCAGGACACGCACGACGGTCGCGGTCGTCTTCGTCTCGGCCATCGACAGCTCAGGCGACGCGTGGATCTCACGCCGCAGGGCGATCACCTGGTCGAGGTTGGCGGCGAGCCAGTCCTCGATGACGGGAATCATCAGAGGAGGGTTGCCGGGGTGGGCGTGTTCAGATCGTCCAGCAGCGGCAGACGCAGACCGCGCTTGATGACGGCCTGGTTGTCGCCGACGAGCGGGGTCCGCGTGCGAGCCACCTCGCGTGCGCGTTCCAGGAGGGCGTCGGCGCTGACGGCCTCGTCGACGATTCCAGCGGCGACCGCGTCGTCGCCTCCGTACCGACGACTGGTCAGCATCGCCTCGGTGGCGGTCGCATCCGGGATCCGGGTCCGGACCAACGCGGCCATGCCGCGGGTGAACGGCATGTTGAGCGCGGCCTCGGGAAGTGACCAGAACCCACGATCGTTGCGCATGATGCGATGGTCCGCGCACAACGCCAGCATCGCGCCCGCACCGAATGCGTGGCCGTTGATCGCGACGATCACCGGCGCGGGAACGGTCAGGACCTTGGCGTACAGCGCGTGGACCGTGTCGAGGTACGCGGGGAGCTTGTCACCGTTCGCGAACACGTAGTCGGTGTCGAGACCGTTGGAGAAGAACTTGCCGGTCGCGGAGATGATCAGCGGCTTCCGAGCGGCGACCGCCTCGTCGATCAGAGCGGTGATCGAGGGCATCCACTCGACGCCGAAACGGTTCTCCGGATTGGTCTCGTCCAATTCGACGCCTTCGGTGCCCAAGTAGAGCTCGGCTGCGTCGTCGGTCACGTTCAAGTACGGCATAGCTGAGAACCATATCGTAGCGCTGAGAACCGTATCTTAGGCTTGTCCCATGGATCCGACCGTCGACCCCGATGCCGCCGCGATCGCCGCGGCGGCCACAATCGCCGCCGAGACCGACTGCGCCCGACACGACGTGGCCGTAGTGCTCGGGTCCGGTTGGGCGCCTGCGGCGGATGCCATCGGAACACCGGTCACCGAGATCCCTATGGTCCGGGTACCCGGCTTCACGCCACCGTCGGCTCAGGGGCACGCAGGCGTCATCCGGTCGGTGCAGCTCGAAGGCGTCCGGGTGCTCGTGCTCCTGGGCCGAACACACGCGTACGAAGGGCACGATCTGGCCCGGGTGGTCCATCCGGTCCGCACCGCGGCCGCGGCGGGCGCCCATACCGTCGTCCTGACGAACGCCGCCGGCGGCGTCGCGCCCGGACTGTCCGTCGGCCAACCGGTGCTGATCTCAGACCAGCTCAATCTGACCGGCCGCTCGCCACTGCGGGGCGCGCACTTCGTGAACATGGTCGACGCCTACCGGCCGTCACTGCGCGACATCGCACGCCGAGTGGATCCCGACCTCGTCGACGGCGTGTACGCGGGTCTGCCCGGCCCGCAGTACGAGACACCCGCCGAGATCCGCATGCTCGCTGCGATGGGCGCCGATCTCGTCGGCATGTCGACGGTCCACGAGACGATCGCCGCGCGTGCCGCTGGTGTCGACGTCCTCGGCCTGTCGCTGGTGACGAACCTCGCCGCGGGCATCACCGGCGAGGCGCTCGATCACGCCGAGGTGCTCGCTGTGGGCCGGGAGTCGGCGGCGCGGATGGGCGCTCTGCTCCGCTCGGTGATCTCCGAAATCGCCTGATGCTGTCGTTCGGGACCGCCGGACTGCGCGGTCCGGTGCGCGACGGCCCGGACGGCATGAATGTGGAGAACGTCGTGCGTGCGACCGCCGGCCTCGCCGCGTGGCTCATCGAGAGCGGCTACGCCGGGCGGACCGTTGTGGTCGGCCGCGACGCCCGCCACGGGTCCGAGGTGTTCGCCGAAGCCGCACGCGAGGTGTTCGCGGGCGCCGGGTTCGACGTCATCGGCCTGCCCGAGCCCGGCCCGACCCCGCTCGTCGCGTTCGGGTGCCGCGCGTTGGACGCAGCGGCCGGCGTGATGATCACGGCGTCGCACAATCCGCCGGCCGACAACGGCTACAAGGTGTACCTCGGTGGAGGCGCCCAGCTCATCAGCCCCGACGACCGGGAGATCGAAGCCGCGATCAGCAGAGTCGAACCGGCGTCCGTACAACGCACGACGACTACCGACGACGGCCGAGGCGACCGGATACGCGGCGACTATCTCGCGCGACTCGCCACCCGTTTTCCTCGCTCCGACAACCCGTCGGTGCGAATCGCGCTCACTGCCATGCACGGAGTCGGGGGCGCGCTTGCAGTCGAAGCCCTCGCCCACGCCGGATTCACCGACGTCCACCCGGTGACCGAGCAATTCACTCCCGACCCGGACTTCCCCACTGTCGCGTTCCCGAATCCGGAGGAGCCGGGCGCGACCGATCTCCTGCTCGCGACCGGCCGCCGCGTGGACGCCGATCTCCTCATCGCCCTCGATCCCGATGCCGACCGGTGCGCCGTCGGGGTCCGAGACGGCGACGGGTGGCGCATGCTGACCGGCGACGAGACCGGTGCCCTGCTGGGCGAGGCGATCCTGCAGTCGGCGCCCACAGGTTCCGTGGTCGCCAGCTCGATCGTGTCGGGAACGCTGATGCACACGATCGCCCTGTCACGAGGCTTCGACGCCCGCCGCACCCTCACCGGGTTCAAATGGCTTGTCCGCGCGGGCGAGCCACTCGTCTACGCGTATGAGGAAGCACTCGGGCACTGCGTGGATCCCGACGCCGTTCGAGACAAGGACGGCATCAGCGCAGCAGTCGCGTGCGCGCTGATCGCCCATTCCTGGCACGATCGGGGCGGGCTGTCGGCGGCGCTGGACACTCTGATGGCGCGCCACGGGGTCCACGTGACGGGCCAGCGGTCGGTTCGCTTCGACAACGCCGCCGACGGTGCGGCGCTGCTGCGTCAGTTGCGTGAACGACCCCCGACCACAGTTGAAGGATTCACCGTTGCGGTCGCCGACTACGCCGAACGCACCGACAGCCTGCGCACCGACGGTCTTGAACTGGCCGGGAGCGACGACGCGGGCGGCACGCTGCGTGTGATGGTTCGGCCGAGCGGCACCGAGCCCAAGATCAAGTTCTACGGCCAGGTGACCCGGCCCGCCGACATCGATACCGTGAGGGAAGTCCGCAAGCGCGCGGTGACCACATTGCAGCGAGCAGTCGACAGCGTGCTGGACGCATCACGCACCGAGGAGCCGAACCGATGACGTACCCGCCGAACGGGCAGTTCCCGAATCAGTATCCGACCAATCCGCCCGAGCCGCCGCGCTCGCAGTGGTCGTCCCCCGCCGTTGTGGTCGCGGTGATCGCCGGCGTCGTGGTGCTGGCGGGCGGCGTGATCGCCTCAGTGTACTTCGCAAAGGGCGACAACTCCGATACCGCCGGACCCACATCCTCGTCGACCACGCAGTCCGGGCCCGTGTCGCAGTCGACTGTCACCGTCACCGGGTCGCCGGACGCACCTACCGCCTACACGCCGCCGCCGACCACCACCACTCAGGCGCACGACCCCCCGACCGTCGCCGGCACCGACCGGCAGGGCTTCACATCGATCAGCGCGGCGCGGTGCAACGCCGACGACGACGCCGTGTTCGTCGGCTACACGTCACGATCCCACGTGGTGATCTGTCAGGTGGGTGCGGACACTTCACGCCTGTACTACAAGGGCTACGCGGAGGGCGACTCGATCGAGGTCGGGTATCCGAGCCGGTCGGGCGACACCTTCGACGCCCAGAACGGCAGCACCGTCTACCGGGTGTCGCCGTCTGCGTTGACGATTCTGGTACCCGGCGACAGCCCCACCGTCGAACCGATGATCAGCTCGTGGGTGAACTGACCCGCCGCACCCGCCACGCGGCGACGGTGGCCACAGCCATCACCGCGGCGACCGGCCACAGTGCCGACACACCCCACGCGACATAGATCAACGCACCGAGCAGCGATCCGGCCGCCAACGCCGACCACATGCCGAGATAGCGCACCCACCGCCACCGGGGTCCGCCGAGCAGCGCCGCACCGACCTGTTGCGCCGCCTTGACCAGTGTCCCGGTCATGTACGTCAACCCGATCGACACCTCACCGTCGCGCAGGAACGTCGCGTTCATGACACCCATCGCGACCGCGACCCCGAGTATCGGCGGGACCGTCGAGGATGTTGCGCTCAGCGCGGCCGAGGCGGCCACCAACAGGGTCGACGTCGCCATTACGGTCACGCGGCCGTCTCGCACGCGGGACAGCAGCGCCCCGATCACTCCGCCGACGAAGAACAACACGATCAGGCCCACGGCACGCCCGGCGTCAGCCCAACGCAAGTCCACGGCCTCCGCCGACATCCGCGTGGTGTTGCCGCTCATGAACGAGACGAAGTACCCGCCGAGGTGAAGGAAGCCGATCGCGTCGAGGCTTCCCGCGACCGCCGCCAGGACCAGCGCCAAGGCCACCTCGCGGCCACGTGCAGACTGCACCGACTCAGCGGGGGCCGAACTGGCGGTCGCCCGCGTCGCCGAGTCCCGGAACGATGAATGCGTCCTCGTTGAGGTGCTCGTCGATCGCGCCGATCACCAGGCGAAGGCCGCGGTGCCTGGACCCTTGCAGTGCGGCGACACCTTCCGGAGCTCCAACGACACACACCGCGGTGAGGTCGGTGGCGCCGCGTTCGGCCAGCAGGTCGAGCGTGTGGATCAGCGAGCCACCGGTGGCGAGCATCGGGTCGAGCACGTAGACGGGCTGACCGGACAGGTCGGCGGGCAGCGACGCGAGGTACTCGACGGGTTGCGCCGTCTCCTCGTCGCGTCCGACACCGACGAATCCGATCCGGGCGTCGGGCAGAACGGCCAGGGCCGATTCGAGCATGCCGAGACCCGCGCGAAGAACGGGCACGAACATCGGCGGCGTCGACACCCGCGCCCCGGGCGCAACGGCGACCGGCGTCTGGACGTCGATCTCGTCGACGGGCACGTCGGCGAAAGCCTCGTACACGAGCATCTGAGAGAGACGGGCGAGCGCACTGCGGAAGGCTGTGTTGTCGGTCGCCTGGTCGCGCAGGATCGACAGCCAGGCACGGGTCAGCGGGTGTTCGACGACGTGCACTTGCACGCCGGCGTCAGAAGCCGAAGTCATGTGCAGATCTTATGCCGGGGCCGATCACCTCGGGCGATAGAAGCCCTCGAACGTCTGACCGGCGTTGGTGGTACGCAGCGGAGTCACCCCGACGGGATCGCCGCCGGTCTCGACGAACTGATCGTTTCCGATGTACATGGCGACGTGGCCGGACCAGACCGCGAGATCGCCCGGCATCAGCTCCGACTGCGACACCTGAACGCCCGCCAGGTCCTGATCCTGTGCGAGCCGCGGCAGGTCGAGACCGGCCTGCCGATACGCCCACTGAGTGAATCCGCTGCAGTCGAAGCCGTCGGTTGTGGTGCCGCCCCAGACGTACGGGGTCCCCTGGACGCTCAACGCCGCGTTCACCGCGCGGGCGGCACGCTCGTTCGGCGCCTGCACTACCGTGCCGTCTGGCAGCACGACCCGCGTCCCCTCACCGCCTACCGTGGTCGGCCCACTACCCCGCGGCGCGACCTGTGCAGGCGCCCGATGACGCTCGAGCTGGGCCGTGTCGCCGTCGAGTGCGCTCTGCGCGCGCCTGACCACCGCGACCCCGCGTTCGATGTGGTCGAGCGCGAGAGGCACCAAGGCGGCGAGCCCGGCCGGCGTCGCGATGGAGCCGATCGCGCCCGCTGCGGTGACGAACGAGTCCACCAGGCCGTTCAGTTCGGTGTTCGCCGCTTTGACGTGCGCGGCGGCCGCAGCGATGACAGTGGCGACATCGGCACCGTCGTCACCGGCGGTCCGGTCGGCCTGTGCCAGGGTCCGGGCCCTCGCAGCCGCCGCGTCTGCGCCGGTCCCCCGCCATCCGGCGGACGTCGCCGTCATCGTCCGCGCCGACTCGTCGGCGGCTGCACCGAGGGTTCGCGTCGACTCAGCCAATGCTGCTGTGGCCCCCGCGGGCAGGTCACCGGTGCCCAGAGTCGCGATCAGCACCTTCAGCGGCGCGATGAGCACCTCGGCGGTCATGCTGTCACCTTCTTCGCACCGTCGGCGTCACAACACGTATACGCGCAGCAGGCCGCCGTGGTCCGGATCGACGTGTTCGTGTGGGCCGTCGACAAGGCGTCGAGCTGCCTGGTCCGCTGTGCCGTCACATCGACGAGTGCCGCGAGGAATCCGGCGCCGATCAACCCGAAGACCGGTGCCAACCCGCCCGTGTCGAGCCGTTCCGCGGCGGCCTGGGCACGAACCCGGTCGGCGGCGCCCCGCTGCGCATCGGCCACCGTGCGTAGTGCTGTCTGGTCCACTGTCACTGCCTTCATACTCAGTTGGACGCACAGAATCAGTGTTCGGTTCCACGGTGTCCGGCGTGTCGCGTCAACCGAATGTGAACGTGAACCAGGAGACGCCAGGCGAGACGTCGAACGTGAGCACTCGGCTGCGGGGCCCACCGTCGGTCAGTCGATACAGACGGGGAACACCGTCCACGTCGATCACCCGGTCCGGGCGTCCACTCTGGTGCACGACAACCCTGCCGCTGCCGCTGAGCACCGCATTCACGTCGTCTGCAGTGCTCGCCAATCGGATCCGGGCGTCGGCCCGAGCCGTTACCGACTCGTCCGCGACGTCGAAGCGACCAGAGAGCCCGTAGGTGTCGTCGGGCTGCTGCGCCGCGAGCGAGAAGTCGTGCGAGCCGTTGGTGAGTTCGGGCGATCCCGCATAGGCGCCACTCGACCGGGTCGACGACAAGTACATCTCTGGAGACACCGCGCCGGACGGCGCCGACGTGTCGGTCGTGTCCACGGGTTCGGGGAGCACCACGCCGGGTGACGCGGCCCGCAGCAGGTCTCGGATGCCGTTCTCGACCTCGCGATATCGCCCCTCCCCGAAGTTCGCGGCACGAATCCGACCTGTGGCGTCGATCAGGTACTTGGCGGGCCAGTAGCGGTTGCCGTACGCCTGCCAGATCGCGAAGTCGTTGTCCTGCACCACCGGATAGTCGATGCGCTCGGACCTTATGGCCGACGCCACGTTCCCAGAATCCTTCTCGAACGCGAACTCCGGAGTGTGCACACCGACCACGACCAACCCGGCGCTCCGATACGCGTCGTACCACTGTCGAACATGCGGACCGTCGCGCAGGCAGTTGATGCACGAGTACGTCCAGAAGTCGACGAGGACTACCTTTCCGCGCAGGTCCGCGTCAGTGAGCCGCTGCCCGTTCGCCGTGTTGAACCAGCGCCCGCCGCCGTCGAAACCGGGAGCCGCGCCGCAGTCGGCGAGACCGTCGGCCTCCCCGCGGCACGCCGCGTCGCCGGAGTTCGAGCGGCCGAGCGCATCGTTCACTGCATCGGAGTTGGAGAGCGCACGATCCGCGGCCGCCGTGTAGCTCGGGAGGGCCGCTTGCAGACGGGCAGGCGCGTCCATGATCAGCGCCGCGGCCAACCCGATGAGGATGACGCCACCGACGATCCGGAAGGTCCGCTGGCGGCTGCGGTAGGCCGCGAGCCGCTTCGACAGCGAGGCCCCGGCCGCGGCGAACACAGCGAGGGGAAGCGCCGCGCCGATCGCAAACGACACCGTCAACACCACTGTCCGCCAACCGATCTGGCCGGTGGCGCCGGCCACCGAGATCGCCGCCAACACAGGACCGGCACACGGCACGTACAGCGTTCCGAGCCCCATGCCGAGCAGATACGGCGCGAATCGTCCACCGCGGCCGCCCGAAGTGAAGGCGGGCATCCGCGAGAACGGGCGCTCCAACAGGTGCGACACCTGTGGCACGATCAACCCGACACCGATCAGGATCAGCAGGACGATGCCCGTCCACCTCAGCACCGAATCCGGCAGCCCGAGCGCGCTGAGCACCAGGGTCCCCAGCAGCGAGATGATGCTGAAACTGGTGACGATCCCGGCGATGATCGCGGGGGTCCTCCATCGATTCGGGGGCTCCGTCGCGTCGTCGGACGCCGCCGACCGCGATCCGCCGGTCACAAAAACGATCGGCAGCATCGGCAGAACACACGGCGACACTCCCGTCACCAGTCCACCTGCCAACCCGACCAGAATCACCGTCAACACGGCACTCTCCTCACTGACCGCGCCTCAGTCGGACGCTCGTCATCAGTGATTCGTCACCGCGCCCCGCAGGGATCGGTCGTCATCGCATCGGGATCGTCACCACCATCGGCGACGACGGCTGATGCGAACCCGTCATCGGCTCCACCGACAACCCGATGTCCCCGGGCCGGTCCATGTCGGCCATCAACACGGACGTGTCTCCGGAACCGCTGTGGACGACACCCGCGCTCTTCTTCCGTCCGCCGACGGTGATCCACACCTGATAGCCCATCGCTGGCTCTGTCGCGGGAAGGTCCGCGACCGTGACGACTGTCGCGCGCATCGACGGCGCGTACATCGCTGCGATCGTTCCACCGCCGACCTCTCCGGTGGACTTCTCCATGTCGGGGGCGGCGAGCACCTGTGCGATCGTGTCGTCGTGCACAACCGCGGGCGAGTCCGCGGCACGGTGCGACGACCACACCGCGGCCCCCACCCCGCCCGCCACGACGACAAGTCCCACCGCAGCCGCGACGATCAGTCGTGCGGCTCGGCGGTCCCGTGACGACCTCGGATCGTACGTCGCGGCCAGCACCGCTGACCGCAGGTGATCGGGCACCGGCTCGACGTCGGTGGACAGCATCGCCGCGGCCTGACGCAGGTTGTCGAGCTCCGCGCCGCAGCTCGGGCAGTCGTCGACATGTCGGAGCAGCCGTCGGCGTTCCACGTCGTCGACGGCGTCGACGGCCAGCGCGCCCAACGCGTCGAGCGGATGTTCGTCGGTGGTCATCACAGACCTCCCATGCAAGTCCGGAGCCGTTGCAGGCCGTCACGGATTCGAGTTTTGACAGTCGCCGGATTCACCGAGAGAACCGTTGCCACCTCGGCATATGTTCGACCACCGAAGTAGGCGAGATCGATCGCCTCGCGCTGGCGTCCGGTGAGTCCGTCGAGACATCGGCGAACGCGGCGTGTCTCGTCGTGATCGACCGCGGCTTCACTGACGATGTCGTGTCCCGCCGGACGCGCCGCTTCGTAGGCGATGTCCCGACGACTCGCCGCCGAATCGTGACGCACCGTGTCGACGGCGCGTCGGTGGACGAGAGTCGTCACCCACGCGGTCGCCGATCCGCGACTCCGGTCGAACGCCGCCGCGTCGCGCCACACCTGAAGCCACGCGTCCTGCACCACCTCTTCGGCCAACGACGCATTGGCGACCACACGCCTGGCCAGAGCGAGGTTGCGAGGTGCGAGCGCGTCGAACAGAGCCGCGTACGCGTCACGGTCGCCTGCCGCCACCGCCTCGAGCAGTTCCTCGGGCTGAACTTCCACAGTTCTCACACTCTCGATTCGTTGCGTAGCCGTCCAGAGATTGGTCGTGAATCCGAACCAATCCTTCGCCTCGTCGGCCGCGAATCGGTGAATGAGGGGCGCGATCGGCGCGTCCACACATCGAAAGGCCCGACATGTCGACCACCAACTCGATCTCTCGCCGCACCGCTGCCGGAGCAGTTCTCGCCGGAGCCGCAGCGCTCACCCTGCTCACCGCCTGCGGGAACGACTCGTCGTCGGACGACACCCCGAGCAGCGAGATGGCTCCGGCGATGTCGTCGACCATGATGGCTCCGCCGTCGTCGTCCGAGATGATGACTCCGCCCATGTCGTCTGACCCGAAGATGTCGCCCGAGATGACAAGTCCCGCTATGTCTCCGCAGGTCACAAGCCCTGCAATGAAGCCGGGCATGACCATGGACCGCTGATCGTCCACGTCGTCGTCATCGGCGCGGGAGCCGGTTTCGGGTCACTGGCCAGGGTGCATGCAGCGGGATCGACAGAACATGACTACGCTCTGTGATCATGGCCGGAGACATTGTCCCCATCGAACTCGGACTCACCGAAGGCAACCTGTTCACACTATGGGCCCCGCGCTGGCGCGAGGGCGACGACGAGTGGGAGGCGTTCCTCGGTCTCGACGAGGATCTGTACGCTCTCGACTCGGTTGCCGAGCTCGCCGCCTTCGTGCGCGGTGACGACGACAACGACCTCGCGGACCATCCCGCGTGGGAGACGATCAAGCAGCTCCAGGCCGACGAACTGGTACCAGACGACCGTCACTCCTACGACCTCGTGGGCGTGCCGGAACTCGCAGCGGAGGACCCGCGCGCAGAGGTTGTCGCCGAACTCGAGGATGCGCTCGAGATCGTGCGGATCATCGGTGAAGTGTGTGAGCTGACCCCGATCACGAAGGTCTTCACCGGCAACCCGATCCTCGGCGCCGTCACCGTCGGCACCGACAACTTCGCGGGCCGCGACGGCGTGGATCTGTGGGTCCGCATCGGCCGCATCATCGCCAAGAATTGGGACGACGTCCTCGATGCTCTCGACGAGGTCATCTCGCGCCCCAAGGTGGACGCCGGCGCCGTTGAAGAAGCCGAAGAAGAGCTCGCCGCAGCCGCATCGGCCGAAGACGAGGACGAGCCCGAAGACGAAGACGGCATCGACGCGATCGATGACGAGGACGATGACGAAGAGACCGAAGACGAAGACGACGACGATCTCGTCGACGAGGACGACTTCTGGGCGGCCGTCGGCATCGACCCGATCCGCATCTACACCGACGAGGGCGAGTTCCTGACTCTGCGCTGCTACCTCGGCGACGATCCGCTGTTCCTCGGTTCGAAGGGCAAGATCTTCGGTTTCGGCTCAGAGCGTGCCCTGACCCGCTTCCTCGCCGACGGCAAGGGTCACGACCTGGCGAAGCTCTCCACGTTCGCGGACGTCCGGAGCGCTGCCGAGACCTCGGAGATCGAGTACCAGGTGCTCCCGGAGAACGTGTACTCGCTGCAGGGCATCGACGAGGACATCCTCGACGGTCCTCGCCGGGTGGACTCCAAGCAGCTCGATCTCGCGGTTGAACTCCTCACCGACGCCGCCGACTACGCGGGCATCGACACCGTGGGTGAAGAGCTCGCGTCGACGACGCCACTCGGCTGGTTCGTCGACTACGCGATCAACCCCGACCCCAAGCGGCTCGCGCCGTCGGGCCCGTTCGACAACGAAGCCGAAGTGTGGCGTGCCCTCGTCGTCGACTTCGAGGACCGTCTCACCAAGCGCGGCTAGCACCTCCGACGCTTAAGGGGCGATTCGGTGTCACCTGGTGACACCGGATCGCCCCTTGCTCGCTGTCCGCCGAACTACTGCGACTTCATTCTCGCGAAGCCCGGCTTGATGACGCCGTCGATGAGAGCGATACGCTCGTCGAACGGCAGGAAGGCCGACTTCATGGCGTTGACAGTGAAGCGTTCGAAGTCGGCCCAGTCGTAGCCGAACTGGCGGTGCAGGAGCATGAACTCTCGGCTCATCGACGTGTCGCTCATCAGCCGGTTGTCGGTGTTCACGGTCACGCGGAACCGGAGTCGGGCCAGCACGTCGAACGGGTGGTCGGCGAGGGACGCGACGGCGCCGGTCTGCACATTGCTGCTCGGGCACAGTTCGAGTGGGATCCGCTTGTCGCGGACGTAGTGCGCGACTTTGCCGAGCACGGCGCCGTCAACCGGCCGACCGGGTGACACTCCCCCGCCCGGCAGTGTGACGTCGTCCATCACGCGCACCCCGTGCCCGAGGCGCTCGGCACCGCAGAACGCGATCGCCTCGTGGATCGACGGCAGCCCGAACGCCTCACCGGCGTGGATCGTGAAGTGCGCGCATTCGCCGCGCAGGTACTCGAAGGCGTCCAGGTGGCGACTCGGCGGGAATCCGGCCTCTGCGCCCGCGATGTCGAACCCGGCGACGCCTCGGTCGCGGTAGGTCACAGCCAGTTCGGCGATCTCGCGTGATCGCGCCGCGTGCCGCATCGCGGTCACCAGACACCTCACGACGATCGGCCGTCCCTGAGCGCCGGCCTCGTCCGAGCCCTCGGCGAGCCCCGCGAGCACGGCTTCCATCACGTCGTCCAGGCTCAGGCCCTTCTCCACGTGGAGTTCGGGTGCGAACCGGACCTCGGCGTAGACCACGCCGTCCGTCGACAGGTCTTCCACACACTCCCGCGCGACACGAGTCAACGCCGAGGCCGTCTGCATCACGCCGACGGTGTGCGCAAACGTCTCCAGGTAGGTCTCCAGTGACCCGCTGTTCGCAGCTGTTGCGAACCAGGTCGCCAGTGAGTCCGCGTCGTCCGCGGGAAGAGCTCCGTACCCGCTCTCGTGGGCGAGTTCCAGGACCGTCACCGGGCGGAGACCGCCGTCGAGGTGATCGTGCAGAAGGACCTTCGGCACCGCGCGGCACTGTTCCTCGGTGATCATGCTTCGACCGTATCCGCGTTCCCCCGACCGCGCTTGCGGAGCGGATCGACCATTAGGGCCGGCGACACCCACTCGTCACTGCGAATTCGCTTGAGGGCATTAGATTCTCGATCCATGAAACGTCGTCTCACCGCGGCCGCAGCGGCCGCCTTCGTGGTTCTCGGCGCTGTCGCCGCCGGACCTGTCCACGCCGCCGATTCCAAGCCCTCGATAGATCTGCAGTCTCACCGTGGCGGACGCGGCGAACACACCGAGGAGTCGCTGTACGGTTTCGCGAAGTCACTGGAACTGGGCGTGAGCACTCTCGAACTCGACGTCGTGCTGACGAAGGACACCGTTCCGCTCGTATGGCACGACCCGTCGATCCAGGCCGACAAGTGCGTCGACACAGTTCCCGCGTGGCCGGGCGACAAGCAGTTCCCCTACGTGGGCAAGGACGTCCACGACCTGACCTACCGTCAGATCCAGACGCTCGTCTGCGACAAGAAGCTCACGGGCTTCCCCTCCGCGAAGCGAGTGCTCGGCAACCGGATCGCGACGCTGCCGCAGGTGTTCGACCTCGCCTCTCGCTACCGCGGGAACAAGGTCCGGTTCAACATCGAGACCAAGATCGAGGCGGAGGAGCGGTCACGCAGCGCGAAGCCCGCCGTTTTCGTGTCCGCGATTCTCCGCGAGGTCCGTCGCGCGCACCTGGTCCGTCGAGTCGAGATCCAGAGCTTCGACTGGCGGAGCCTGCCGCTGGTCCGCGCGCAGGAGCCCTCGATCCCGCTGGTCGCCCTGTATGACGAGACGACATGGAAGCCGGGATCGCAGTGGCTCGGCTCTGTGCCGTACGGCCCGGACATCGTCGCCGCCGTCGCTGCCGCCGGGTACGACGTCCTGTCCCCCGCGTTCAAGCTGGTCGACCCGGGCCTGATCGCCAGGGCGCACGCCGCTGGGATCCGCGTGATCCCCTGGACGGTCAACGAGGTCTCCGACATCCGCAAGCAACTCTCCTACGGCGTCGACGGCATCATCACCGACTATCCGACGCGCTTGCGCGGAGTCCTCGGCGACGAGGGATACCGGCTGCCGAAGCCAGCCGTGCGGCGCTGACCGCGACTCTCCTTCTCAGGCTCGACCGGCGACAATCCTGTCGAGCACCAGCGGGCGGCCGGAGGGCCCGGCGTCCCCGATCACCGCGGCCTCGGCGAGGCAGTCGAGAGCGGCGTCGAACCTGGATGCATCGTCGGCGTGCAGCGTGAACAACGTCTGGCCCGCCCTCACTCGCTCACCGAGGCCCGCGTGCCACCGGACACCCGCCGCATACGACACCGACTCCCCCGGACGGGAGCGTCCCGCTCCGAGACGCCATGCGGCGTGACCGACGGCTAGGGCGTCCAACGACACGAGCACACCGTCTCTCTCCGAGCGGACTTCGTGCACGTGCCGCGGAGCCGGCAGCGGCGCATCGGGATCACCTCCCTGTGCGGTGATCATCGTCCGCCACTTGTCCATCGCACGGCCGTTGATCAGGTTCTCCGCCGGGTCCACGTCGCCGAGCCCGCCTGCGTCGAGCATCTCCCGCGCAAGGGCGAGCGTCAATTCCACGACGTCTGACGGTCCGCCCCCGGCCAGCACTTCAACCGACTCGGCCACTTCGACGGCGTTGCCGGCCGCACGACCGAGCGGTGTCGACATGTCGGTGAGCAGCGCTCGCGTGTCGACACCGGCGTCGGCGCCGAGTTCGACCATGGCCCGCGCCAGTTCGCGCGCGTCGTCGACGGAGGGCAGAAACGCACCCGATCCCGATTTCACGTCCAACACCAGGGCGCGGGTGCCTTCGGCGATCTTCTTGCTCATGATGCTGCTCGCGATCAGCGGGATCGACGCGACAGTCCCGGTCACGTCGCGCAGCGCGTACAGTTTGCGATCCGCAGGAGCGAGGTCGGCGGTGGCCGCGCAGACCACCGCTCCGACGTCGCGAAGTTGCGCCGTCATCTCGCTCACGCTCAACTCCGCCCGCCAACCCGGGATCGATTCGAGTTTGTCGAGCGTCCCACCGGTGTGGCCGAGACCTCGTCCCGACAACTGCGGAACCACGAGCCCGTACGACGCGACCAGGGGCGTCAGCGGCAGCGTGATCTTGTCCCCCACTCCGCCGGTCGAATGCTTGTCCACCGTCGGGAGGTCGCCCAGGTCGAGACGGACGCCCGACTCGATCATCGCGGCCGTCCAGTCCGCGACCTCCCGTCGGCCCATGCCGTTGAGTACGATCGCCATCAGCAACGAGGACATCTGCTCGGGTGCGACGTCGCCCGCGGTGAAGGCGTCGATCATCTCCTTGATCTGGACGGTCGAGAGCTCCCGGCCGTCGCGTTTGGTCGCGATGACGCCGATCGGGTCCATCAACGCCCCCGCACCGCATCGAGGTGCGACGGGCCGAACGCGTCCGGCAAGAGCTCCCCGAGAGACCGTGGACCGTCGACGCCGTCGACGAGGAGCGACGGACCGCCGAACTCCAGGAGTACCTGCCTGCATCGACCGCACGGCGTCAGCGGCACCCCGTGCGCATCGACGACGGCGACGGCCGACAAAGCGCTTCCGGCGGGCCCGAGAACACCCCGCGAAACGCCGACTGAGACCAATGCCACCTCGGCGCAGACACCGAGGCCGTATGAGACATTCTCCACATTGACTGAACTGATGATCTCACCGGTGACAGTGATACCGGCTGCCCCGACTGGAAACTGCGAGTACGGAGCATATGCCCTGGTCATCGCTGTAGTTGCTGTTCTGCGGAGTACATCGAACTCGATCTGGGTCACAATTCCCTCTTCCTGAACTCGCGGTAACAAAAGGTAAGGCATGCCTAATGAAATTGCGGGAGGCTGATCACATTGTTCGGGCAATTCACGATAGGCCTCAGCTTAGGTTTAAAGTCAGGTGCGATGGGTCCCGCCGCGACGTCTCGCGTCGCCCGAGGTCCTCCACAATTATCGACGACTTTGGAGGCGTAGTTCCGCGATGAGCACCCCCACGGAGGTTGCACCCGCACCGGTGCGCAAACGATCTCTCTACAGAGGTGACCCAGGAATGTGGTCGTGGGTGTTGCACCGCATCACCGGCGTCTCCATCTTCTTCTTCCTCTTCGTTCACGTTCTCGACACCGCGGTCATCCGCGTCGACGCGAACGCGTACACCGAGATCATCGAGACGTACAAGACGCCGCTCATCGGCCTCATGGAGATCGGCCTCGTGTTCTGCGTGCTCTACCACGCACTGAACGGTGTCCGGATCATCCTCGTCGACTTCTGGTCGAAGGGACCCAAGTACCAGCGTCAGATGCTGTGGGCGATCCTCAGCATCTTCGCGATCGTGTTCATTGCAGCGGCCGCGCGCATGCTGCAGATCCTGATCACCCACGCACTGTAGGACCGAGGAGAAGACACCATGACTGAAGTCAAGACACTCGGCACCGACTACGACCGCCCCGCCAGCCTGGACAACCCGCGCAGCCCGCGGGCCCGCAAGGGCGGCAACTTCGAGAAGTACGCATGGATGTTCATGCGCTTCTCGGGCCTGGCCCTCATCATCCTCACGTTCGGCCACATGTTCATCATGCTGATGGTCGACGACGGCGTGCACCGCATCGATGCAGGCTTCGTCGCCGATCGCTGGAAGGAACCCTTCTGGCAGATCTGGGACCTCTGCATGCTGTGGCTCGCACAGCTGCATGGCGCGAACGGCGTCCGCACCGTCATCGCCGACTACTCGCGCAAGGACAGCACCCGATTCTGGCTGAACGCCCTGCTCGGCCTGTCGATGCTGCTCGTGCTGATCCTCGGCACCTACGCGATCCTCACCTTCGGCAACGCCGGCTAAGGAGATTTGACTACCCATGCAGGAACATCGCTATGACGTCGTCATCATCGGTGCAGGTGGCGCAGGCATGCGCGCGGCCATTGAGGCCGCGCCCCGCGCACGCACCGCGGTGCTGACGAAGCTCTACCCGACTCGCAGCCACACCGGCGCGGCTCAGGGCGGGATGTGCGCCGCACTCGCCAACGTCGAAGAGGACAACTGGGAGTGGCACACCTTCGACACGGTCAAGGGCGGCGACTACATCGTCGACCAGGACGCTGCCGAGATCATGGCCAAGGAGGCCATCGACGCGGTGCTCGACCTGGAGAAGATGGGTCTGCCCTTCAACCGCACCCCGGAGGGCCGCATCGACCAGCGTCGATTCGGCGGTCACACCCGTGACCACGGCAAGGCTCCGGTCCGTCGCGCCTGCTACGCAGCCGACCGCACCGGCCACATGATCCTTCAGACGCTCTACCAGAACTGCGTCAAGCACGACGTCGAGTTCTTCAACGAGTTCTACGCACTCGACATCAACATGACGACCGACGAGAACGGCGAGCCCGTCGCCAACGGCGTCGTCGCCTACGAGTTGTCGACCGGCGAGATCCACGTCTTCCACGCGAAGTCGATCGTGTTCGCCACCGGCGGCTCGGGCCGCATGTACAAGACGACGTCGAACGCACACACCCTCACCGGTGACGGCATGGGCATCATCTTCCGCAAGGGACTGCCGCTGGAGGACATGGAGTTCCACCAGTTCCACCCGACAGGTCTCGCAGGCCTCGGCATCCTCATCTCGGAGGCGGTCCGCGGCGAGGGCGGCATCCTGCGCAACGCCGACGGCGAGCGCTTCATGGAGCGCTACGCCCCCACCATCAAGGACCTCGCGCCGCGCGACATCGTCGCCCGCTCGATGGTGCTCGAGGTGCTCGAAGGCCGTGGCGCCGGTCCGAACAAGGACTACGTGTACATCGACGTCCGCCACCTCGGCGAAGACGTGCTCAACGAGAAGCTGCCGGACATCACCGAGTTCTCGCGCACCTACCTCGGTGTCGACCCGGTGACCGAACTGGTCCCGGTCTACCCGACCTGCCACTACGTGATGGGCGGCATCCCGACGACCATCACCGGCCAGGTGCTGAGCAACAACGAGCAGGTCGTCCACGGTCTGTTCGCCGCAGGCGAGTGCGCCTGCGTGTCGGTGCACGGCGCGAACCGCCTCGGCACCAACTCGCTGCTCGACATCAACGTGTTCGGCCGTCGCGCGGGCATCGCCGCCGCCGACTACGCGAACTCCGCCGAGTTCACTGAGCTCGAAGAAGCTCCGACCGCGATGGTCGACGAATGGCTCGAGGGCCTGCTCTCCGAGCACGGAAACGAGCGTGTCGCCGACATCCGCACCGAGCTGCAGCAGCTCATGGACAACAACGCCTCGGTGTTCCGTACCGACGAGACGCTCACGAATGCCCTGAACGGCGTCCGTGAGCTCAAGGAGCGGTACAACCACATTCGCGTCCACGACAAGGGTCGTCGGTTCAACACGGACCTGCTCGAGGCCGTCGAGCTGGGCTTCCTGCTCGAGATGGCCGAGGTGACCGTCGCAGGTGCACTGAACCGCAAGGAGTCCCGCGGCGGACACGCACGCGAAGACTACCCGGATCGTGACGACGCGAACTACATGGTCCACACCATGGCGTACAAGAAGGGCAAGGGCCTGCTCGCCGACATCGAGCTCGACTACAAGCCCGTCGTCCAGACCCGCTACGAGCCGATGGAGCGTAAGTACTGATGACTGCCACTTTGGAGAATCCAGCAACGAGCGAGCCCGCACTGCCCCCGGTTCCGGCCGAGGCGACCATGGTCACGCTCAAGATCTTCCGGTTCAACCCGGAGGATCCCGACGCGCAGGGCTTCGAGAGCTTCCGCGTCCCGGCTTTGCCGACCGACCGTCTGCTCAACCTGCTCCTCTACGTGAAGGGCTACCTCGACGGCTCGCTGACGTTCCGTCGCTCGTGCGCGCACGGCGTCTGCGGCAGTGACGCGATGCGCATCAACGGCGTGAACCGTCTCGCCTGCAAGCTCCTCATGAAAGATCTGCTGCCGAAGGACTCGTCGAAGGAGATCACCATCTCCATCGAGCCCATCAAGGGTCTTCCGGTGGAGAAGGACCTGGTCGTCAACATGGAGCCGTTCTTCGACGCGTTCCGTGCGATCAAGCCGTTCCTGATCACCTCGGGCAACGAGCCGACCGCGGAACGCCTGCAGAGCCAGGCCGACCGCGCCCGCTTCGACGACACCACCAAGTGCATCCTGTGTGCCTGCTGCACCACGAGCTGCCCGGTGTTCTGGAACGAGGGCTCGTACTTCGGTCCGGCCGCGATCGTGAACGCTCACCGCTTCATCTTCGACAGCCGCGACGAGGCGGCCGCCGAGCGTCTCGACATCCTGAACGACGTCGACGGTGTGTGGCGCTGCCGCACCACCTTCAACTGCACCGACGCATGCCCTCGCGGCATCCAGGTGACGCAGGCGATCCAGGAAGTCAAGCGCGCACTGATGTTCTCGCGCTAGTTCTCGCAGACCTTTCTCTGCAGCCCCGGAGGGCCCCGACCACCAGGTCGGGGCCCTTTCCGTTTCGCTCGAGCGACCCCGCTGATCCTTGGGCGACAGCTCCGCTCACTGCTCCGTCAGCTGCTTGCATAGGAGCTATGAGCGAGCGCAACGAGTCGAAAGGCCCGCCGACGCACGCGAACGTCGTCCGAACCATCGCTTTTCCGACACCTCACGCGGCATTTGGGTGTGACGCACCGTACGCTCAGTCAGTCATGATCTCGCGCATCTCACGTGTGGGTGCGGCAGTCGCCGTCGCCGCCGCCTCAGTCCTGTCCGCACCCGTCTGCGTCTCCTATGCCGACCCGGTCGCCGGTGTCGAGGGCTACGTGCCGGCGCCGACGCCCGACACCGACGACTGCCCGCACCGGGTCCACACGCCCCCGGCGATCGACGAGTCGGAGGCCGTCCAGCCGGGGCACACGACACCCACGGCGCTACCGGTGCCCACACCTGCGGTGGGCGGCGCGAAACTGGCGGGGTGCGGCGTGGTGGCCGATCCGAAGGCCGGGGACGTCCCCGCGAACCTGACGAGTGCAGGATGGCTGATCGCCGATCTCGACACCGGGACGGTCATCGCGGCGAAGGATCCGCACGGGCGCTATCGCCCGGCGTCCACCATCAAGACCCTGCTCGCTCTGACAGCGATGAAAGAGCTGAACCTGGACACTGTGGTCACCGGCACCACCGACGACTACGGGATCGAGGGCGATTCGTGCGGTATCGGCCCCGGCGGCACGTACACCGTCCGCGAACTGCTGACCGGTCTGCTCATGGTGTCCGGCAATGACTGCGCCAACGCACTCGCTCGCGAACTCGGCGGCCGCGACCAGACCCTCACCAAGATGAACGCCGAAGCGAAGGCGATCGGCGCAGTCGACACGCGGGCGGCGAGCCCGTCCGGGCTGGACGCGCCGGGCATGTCGACGTCGCCCTTCGATCTGGCGCTCATCTTTCGCGAGGCGATGCGCAACGCCGACTTCCGGCACATGATCTCGCTCACCGAGTTCACGTTTCCCGGCTTTCCCGCACTGAAGGACGTTCCGGGCGACAAGGCTCATCCGGGGTACATGATGGCCACGTCGAACGCCTTGCTCCGCGACGGGTATCCCGGCATGCTCGGCGGCAAGACCGGCTTCACCGATGATGCCCTCAAGACGTTCGTCGCAGGCGTCGAGCGGAACGGCAAGCGCCTGGTGATCGTTCAGATGGCGGGCTTGACCGTTGCAGGCGACACGTACGTTCAGCAGGCGCAGCGCATGATCGACTACGGGTTTGCCGCACCGGCTGGAACCAGTGTGGGTTCGCTGGCTCACAGAGGAGACAACGCCCACTCCCCATTCTCACCCGCTCCGGAACCCGAGTCGGCGGCATCGGACGAACCGGCCCATACTGGTCGCACCGCCCTGATCGTGATTGTCACCATACTGGCGGCGGTAGCCGCCTCAGGCGGTGCTGTACTGCGGAAACGTGCCACCCGCCCCGGCACGGACTGACCGACCACGCAGCGTTTCCGTGCCGCTGAGCACCAGTTTGATGCCCGATCTATCGATCGATCGATCGGTTCGTGCCCTCCCCGCCGATACCGGGGCATCTGCCCGTTATTCCGGTGTTACGTTTCACAGACGTGTTGCGGCAGTGTTGCCACTCACTCTCCTCCCCTATCTACACGTCATCCGTTGAACGGAGCCCCGATGACCCACGCCCCTACGCGCCACCGCCTGGTGTCGCTCGCCGCCGCCGCCGCTGTTGCCGGCGCCGGACTGACCGCCGCCGTCGCCGCGCCCACACAGGGCACCGCTGGTGCCGCGACGTGCAAGAACGAGTCCACGGAAAAGCGGACGCTGATCGTCGACTACGGCTTCATGAAGTCGGTCCCGACCGAAATCGGCCAGGGCCAGCCGATCACCTACTCGCTTTCACTGTCGACCAGTAGCATCGGCAATCCCTACGTGCAGGGCGTCTGGGACGTCCCACCAAAGGAACTCGTTGACGTGAAGCCCGTCGTCAAGCTCAAGAAGTTCACTCTTCTCGGCGGCATCCTCGGCGGCGGAGGGGCCTTCGGCAAACTCGTCAACGAAGAGACCGTTGCACCTTCGAACGTGATCAAGGACGGCCGCAGCTGGAAGATCTCTCACACCGGAATCGCCATCTTCTCCGGCAGTGCGTTCACCGCTGAGTTCACCTACAAGCCGCCGGCCAGCTACACCGCGGGCAAGCAGATCACCAGCGGAGGCGCCGCTTTCCAAGCGACGCCGAAGCCCCCGCTCGGTTACCTCGAATTCGGCGACATGACCGCGTGCTTCACGGTCCGCGCCCCCAACGCAGGCGAAGCAGTCCTCGGCAGCCTCGACTCGGCGGGTCTCGGGTCGTCTGAGGGACAGCTGTCAAGCACCGGTTCGCTCGTCGACATCATCCCCGGCGTCATCGGCGGCATCGGTGGCGGCGGCAAGGAGGAGCCGAAGAAGTAGGCACAGCCGCACGACGAGCCCGTCCCACTCCGGTGGGACGGGCTCGTTTGTTGCTGCAGTCTTTGTCAGCGGCGGCGACGGGACGCTATGGCGCCGATCGCAGCGCCGATGCCCGCCGCCGTCAAGATCTCTCGCGTCCGGGGTGCACTCGGCGCCTCGTAGACCGGGGCGAGATACACCGGCCCCTTGTCCGGTTCCTCGTCGCCTTCCACTTCGTCCGCGGTGAGGAGGTCGGCGTGCTTCGGGTCCGATGCAGACCAGGCGGCGCCGTACAGAACGATCCGGGACGCGAGGTAGGCGAACACCATCACACCGAGGATCGGACCGAACGCAGCGCCTGCGGGGCTGCTCAGCACGGACGCGAGGTACACGGCGCCCAACGACTTCAGCGCCTCGAAGGCGATCGCTATCGCGAGCGCCGACACCGCAACGGCCCGGACCGGGATCGTCTGCAGCGGCATCCGCGACAGTACGACGATGAACAGCAACCACGTCGCGAGCACAGACACGACGATCGATGCGAGCCGCAGTAGCACACGTCCCCATTGGGTGTCGTCGATGCCGAGGAACTCGAGGACCGCGTCGCCGAGCGGACCGGTGGTGAAGACTGTCAGTGCGATGGTCAGGACGAACAGCAGGCCCATCCCCACGAACATCCCTAGGTCGTACACCTTGCCGAGGACCGCATTGCGCTTGCGACGGCCACCCCACATCTCGCTGAGCGCATTGCGGACCAGCGCCATCCAGCCGAGGCCGGTGAACGCCGCACTGACCAGACCCACCACGCCGACTGTGCGCCGCGAGGCGATCGCGGAGTCGATGACGTCGTTGAGTTGCTTGCCGAGCTCGCCTGGCACCTTCCGCAGTACCGCGTCGGTGATGTCATTGATCACCTCCGGCTGTCGCGCCAGGACAAAAGCGGCGATCGCGAACGAAACCATCAGCACCGGCACCAGAGACAAGATCCCGATGAAGCTGATCGCGGCGGCGTAGGCGTTGCCGCGGCGTGCCGCATAGTGATCGAGCATGCCCATCACATGGGCGAGCAGCGGCCACCTCGCCTTCAGTCGTTCCAGCAGGGCGGGCAGGTCGGCGACGAGCGCTTTGATCCGGTCCACACGTTCCTTCGGTTCGGTCAGCCCCGCGGAACGAAGCCGATCTTGTCGTACACGTCGGCGAGGGTCCCAGCGGCGATCTCACGGGCTCGTGCCGAGCCGTCCGCGAGGATCGAGTCGAGATGTGCCGGGTCGGCCAGGATCTCATCGACCTTGCCTCGCAGCGGCGAGACGAAGTCGGTGAGGATCTCGGCCGTCTCCACCTTCAGGTCACCGTAACCCTTGCCGTCGTACGACGAGACGATCTCGTCGATGCCACGCCCGGTGAGCGCCGACTGAATGGTGAGAAGGTTCGAGACGCCCGGCTTGTTCTCCCTGTCGAACGCGATGACGCGGTCGTTGTCGGTGACGGCCGACCGGATCTTCTTGGCCGACCGCTTCGGGTCGTCGAGCAGATTGATCAGCCCGGCATCGGAATCAGCAGACTTGCTCATCTTGGCCGTCGGGTTCTGGAGATCGTAGATCTTCGCGAACTCCTGCACGATGTGCGCCTTCGGAACCGTCAGGGCCTTGCCGAAACGCTTGTTGAAGCGCTGCGCGAGATCACGTGTCAGCTCGAGATGCTGCCGCTGGTCCTCGCCGACAGGCACTTCGTCGACCTGGAACGCGAGGATGTCGGCAGCCATCAGGATGGGATAGGTGAACAGTCCGACACTCGCCGCGTCCTGGCCCGCCTTGGCGGACTTGTCCTTGAACTGTGTCATGCGACTGGCCTCGCCGAAACCGGTGATGCAGGTCAGGATCCACGACAACTGCGTGATCTCTGGGACGTGCGACTGCACATAAATCGTGGCGCGCTCCGGGTCGACGCCGACCGCCAGCAGCTGCGCAACGCTGCGACGAGTCCGTTCCCTGAGTTCCTTCGGGTCGTGCTGCACGGTGATCGCGTGCATGTCCGGGATGAAGTAGTACGCGTCGAAATCGTTCTGGAGATCAACCCACTGCTTGACCGCGCCGAGGTAATTGCCGAGGTGGAACGAGTCGCTTGTCGGCTGGATTCCGGACAGGACACGGCGACGCGGTGCAGGTGCGGGATTGGTCATGCTCACGATTGTTTCAGACGGCCTCAAGCCGATTTCCGATGCGTGACGGCCGACGCGTGTTCTGTGCCCGATCGACTCGCCGACAACGGATTTGAGCCGCGCAGACGTTAGATTCCGGACATGACTCGGAGATTCACAGCCATGTCCCGCACCACCACGCTCGTCGCCTCGGCAACCCTGATCGTCGGCGGCCTCACCGGTGTCGCAGCACAGACCGCCGGTGTCGCGAACGCAGCGGGTTGCGAGGCGTCGAGCCGTGCCACGAAGGACGCGGGTCTCGGTGTGACGCACACGTACGCAAAGTCCGTCACCCAGACAGCGGGGGCAGGCGCCAAGGTCACCTACACGATCGACGTGGGCACCACCGGCATCGGAAACCCCTACGTCCAGAGCGTCACCGACATCCCGCCGAAGGGCTTCGCGAAGCCCACGGCTGAGGCGACCGTCTACCACGTCGTCGGCGGACGCAAGACCGAGAAGGTGCCGGTCACCGCGGCAGGTTCGGGCTGGCAGGTCTCCACGACCGGATGGTTCGTGAACGCCAGCAACCCGGCGACGGTCAAGTTCACCTATCCGATGCCCACGTTCAGCGTCCCCGGGCTGTCCGTCACCAGTGGTGGCGCCGAGGTCACCGGCACGGTCGGGGTCGGCAACAAACTGCCCGACCTCACCGCCTGCTTTCTGACTCGCCCGATCTCGCCCGGCGAGGCCATCGGCAGCGTCGGCGACGATCTGTCCAGCAGCGGGTCCACTGAGAAGATCATCGAGAGCACCATCTCAAGTGTGATCAAGGGCATCATGGGCGGCATCGGCGGAGGTCTCGGCAGCTAGGGCCCTCCCTGTCAGACGAAGGTCGCGGTGACGGGGGCGTGATCGGACCAGCGGCGGTCGTAGGCGTCCGCGCGGTGGACGTGTGTGCTCTGCAGTCGGGCTGCAAGTGCAGGCGTCGCTAGGTGGTAGTCGATGCGCCATCCGGAGTCGTTGTCGAACGCCTTGCCCCGCCACGACCACCAGGCGTACGGACCGTCGACGTCGCCGTGATGGATGCGCGCGACGTCGGCCCAGCCGCTGCTGATGCGCGCGCCGACCCATTCGCGCTCATGCGGGAGGAATCCGGAGTTCTTCCGGTTGCCCTTCCAGTTCTTGATGTCACGTTCGGTGTGCGCGATGTTCCAGTCACCGGCCACGATCACCTGACCGTCTGCACCCACGAGCTTGTCCAGGTACGGACCGAACTCGTTGAGGAAGCGCACCTTCTCTTCGTACTTCTCGACGTCCTTCGGGTCGTCCGTCAGCGCCGCGCCCGACGGCAGGTACAGGCTGGCGACAGTGACCGTCGACCCACCGAGGTCCACATCGGCCTCCAGGTACCGCCCGGACGTGTCGAATTCGTCGCTGCCGAATCCGATCCGCACGACCGACGGCTCGGCCCGTGTCAGGACTCCGACACCGGACCTGCCCTTGACGTCCGATTCGGTCATCGTGAGGAACCACCCGTCGTCGAGAGCCGGTGCGAGCGCCTTTCGCGTGATGGCCTCCGACGCTCGGATCTCCTGCATCAGCACAACGTCGGGTGCGTGGTCGGCGAGCCATGGAAGCATGCCGGGGTTGTTCTCGTTCCGCTGTTTGACGCTGGCGCGGATCCCGTTGACGTTGACGGTGGTGATGGCGAAGGGAGTGGTCACGCCCGAGACTCTATCGCCGAGGGCCGACAGCGCCGCGGCGGGCGGAGACCACCGCGATCACCAGCACCACGAGACCTGCGACGCCGAATGCCGCGCCGACCAACGATGGCGCCCGGTAGCCGTATCCGGCCGCGACGACAACACCGCCGATCCACGCGCCCAGGGCGTTCGCCACGTTGAGGGCGGAGTGGTTGAGTGCGGCGGCGATCGTCTGAGCGTCGTGCGAGACGTCCATCAGGCGCGTCTGCAAGCCGGGGATCGCACTCGACCCGGTCATGCCGACTCCGAACGCGACGACCACTGCGGGCCAGCCGGTGCTGACCGTTGCCGCGAACAGGAGCAGCGTGACCGCGGCCCCTGCCAGACCGATCCCGATCGCGATGTCCCCGTATCGGTCGGCGAGGCGGCCGCCGACGATGTTGCCGGTCACCATGCCGAGCCCGAACAGCATGAGCGCGATGGGCACGGCCGATTCACTGAGGCCGCCGATCGAGGTGAGCGCCGAGTTGAGGAATGTGTAGAACGCGAAGAAGCCACCGAAGCCGATCATGCCGACGAACAGGGTCAGCCAGATCTGAGTGCTTCGCAGGCCGGCGAGCTCGGTGCGCGGGTCGGTTGTCGTCATGTCGGTGAGGCTCGGAAGCACCCGCCACAGCGAGACGACCGTGACGGCGCCGATCACGACGACGAGTCCGAGTGCCGCCCGCCAGCCGAAGTGCTGGCCTATGAAGGTGGCGACCGGGACACCCGCGACATTGGCGACGGACAGACCCAACATCACCTGGCCCACGGCGCGTGCGCGCCGACCCGGGCCCGCGACGTGCGCGGCCACCAGTGCCGCGACGCCGAAGTACGCGCCGTGCGGCAGCCCGGCGATGAACCGTGCCGCCATCAATGTGCCGAACGACGGGGCGATCAGACTCAACGCGTTACCGGCGGTGAAAGCGACCATCAGTGCGATCAGCAGGGTCCGACGCGACACTCGCGCGGCGAGCACCGCGATGACAGGGGCGCCGACAACCACACCGAGCGCATACGCGGAGATGACGTAGCTCGCGGTCGACTCGGTGATCATCAGATCACCTGCGATGTTGGGAAGCAGTCCCATCGCCACGAACTCGGTGGTGCCGATACCGAATCCGCCGAGAGCGAGGACCAGGATGATCCACGTCAGGTGGGGACGGGCAGTGGACGGCTCGTCGACGACGGCTCTCGGCTCGGTGTTCACAACGGATTCGCGCACAGTGCAATAACGCGCCGACATCGTGCACTCATCCGCCCGCCGCGGTGACACTTGTCACGAATCGCTGTGCGCTGGGACTATCCTCCTCAGATGCCCAACGCATTCGCCCGATGGTGGGCCGACGTCGACGCCGGCGATCTCCGGGACCGGCTCACTGACGTCAATGACGGCATCATCGCCCTGGCCGGCACCGGGTTGGGTCTGGCCGGCGCGAAGATCGGCGGGGCCACATCGTTCGCGGTGCTGGTGATCACGACTCTGATGGGCGCGTTCGCGGTGTTCGGTGTTCAGCTGTGCGAAGCACTGTCACATCGGGAGGCTCAGCAGTCGACCGTCGCGCGAGAGCAGCGACTGCTGGAGTTGACGCCGAACGAGGAGATGGCCGAGCTCACCGAGTGGTTCGAGCGGAAGGGTGTCACGCCCGAGACCTCGAAGCAGGTGGCACAGGAGCTCTGGGACGCCGACGCCCTGTCCGCTCAGCTCGAGATCGAATACGGGATCCGCGAACTGACCACACCGTCGGACGCGTGGCGGGAGGCGATCACTGCCGGCTTGGCGTTCCTGGTCGGGGCGACGCTGCCGGTTCTGGCGATGGTGCTGGTTCCCCTCCCCTGGCGCAGCGAGTCGACGATCGTCGCTGCGCTCGCATCGTTGGTGGTCACCTCGGTGATCATCGCCCGACGCGGCTACGCCAATGCGACGAGGACCGCCCTGCGATCGCTGATGATCGGCGGGGCGGCCCTCGCGCTCGGCTATCTGCTGGGTGACTGGATGATGTGATCAGCCGCCGATCGGAAGACTAACCGTGCCTTTGCGGGCGTCGGCCGTGCCCGGGGCCACTTCCACGGTCACCGACGGCGCCGTGGTCGGCGCCTGATCGAGCAGAACTGAGTTTCCAGGGGCGTTCGAGCCCATCAGGCCCGTCGGATCGAGAGCGATGTAGAGCAGCTTGCGACTGTCGATCATCGGCACTGTCGTCTCCACGTGGAGGAGCTTCGTGCTGGGGATCAGCGCGTCGTCGACCGAAGGGTTGTCGGTCATTCCGATCCCGAGGTCGACGCCTACTGTGAGGTCGTTCTTGGTTCCCCAGTTGCGTTCCACCTGGACTCCGACCGCGCCGGCGACAACGGCCTCGACACCGACCGACAGGTTGCCGCTCGACGAATCCGGTCCCCCGCCGATGAGCGGGCGCATCTGCGCGATCGTGACACCGGGCGCGAGGTCGAGCGGCGCCCGGTTGTCGACGTAGTCGGCGGCATCGCCGAAGATGTTCGTCTGGCCGGTGAGTGCGTGCTCTGCTCGCGCGAGCAGCGACGTGGACGACGGCAGCGGAGTCACGCAGTCGTCCGTCGCGCCCTGCTGTTCACATTTCAGGCCGCCCCACTTGGCCTTGTCGGTCGGGTCGTGGTTCATCCGGCCCGGGTAGTAGCCGTGCTTGAGGAAGTACCCGAGGAACGAGTCGGCGGCGCCCACCGGATCGAACAGTGGGTCGGGGACGTCGCAGATGCCGTCGCCCTCGGTGCAGACCTGCTTGACCGGGATGTCGCCGAATCCGCCGTCGCGCGGCCCCGACATCGTCAACCCCGGGATGAAGCCGATGAGTGCGTTCTCGACGCCGGTGCTGTTCGGGCGGCCGACCCGGCGGGGATCGGAGTACAGCTCGCCGGACAGTCCGGCGCGTGAGATCTGATTCCCCTTCTGACGGCCGTTCGCCACGTCGGACAGGACGTCGCCTGCAACGCGGGCGCCCTGCGAGTAGCCCGACACGACGACCGGCTTGCCCGGGCAGCGCTGCTGATACTCGCTGATCGCCGACTGCGTGGCTGCCTTGCCGAGTGCGACGTCGTCGTCGTAGCTGATAGGGCCGAGCGGCCACAGGGACGTCGGGTAGTCGACGTACTGCACCTTGTAGCCGCTGTTGAGGTATCTGGCACCGACACCGGTGACGCCGCCGGTCGGGACGCCGTGCCCGTTGCGCGGCGCGTTCGTTCCGGCGACGACGATGGCGGCTCCATTGCCACAGGTGTCAGCGGACGCCGTTCCGGTTCCGAGCGGCGCGAAGGCGACAGCTGCGGTGAACGACAAGATGAGGAGAGGGAGGGAGCGCGTCTTGGTCACCAGGAGATTCTCAGGTAGCTCTGAGGATTCTGCTCAGTGAGAAGGCACTCCTGGCACAGAGTTGCCGAGACCGACACCTGGCGACATCCGCCCGTCACGAGTTTGTTGCATCGCGTTTTCCAGCGCGACGAAAGAAAGGGTTGCCTTACCTTGGTGAATGCCGAGTTCGTCAAGGAAGCGATGCGGCCGCGCGCGTATCTATGAGGTGCATCACCAACGTGTCCGGTTGGCACGGAAATGCACTCGCCGGTGGCCTCGACCACCGCGCCGCACCTGAGTCGGAGTGCTGTCGAACGGCGCGCAAATGCCCGATAACACAGGGCCGTCGCCGAGCGGAAGACTTTTGCTCCGACGGGTTGCGGCCGTACCCGCCCCTGCTGGTCGGTGATATATCCTGTGCAACAGGTCATGAGCATCAGCGACAAGCCCCGGCTGGCTGATCGGCAACCCTCCTCCGCGGTGGGGTGCTCCGGGTGATGACCTGGTCGCGGCGGACTTCGTGTTCGCCCGCGGCAAGCGCGGGTCCGACGGTCGGACCCACAAGAGCGGGCCACGGCCCGGCCGACCACGAGAAAGTGAATGACGTCCCATGTCTGACGCCACAAGCTGGAGCTTCGAGACCAACCAGATCCACGCCGGTCAGGTGGTCGACTCGACCACCAACGCCCGTGCGCTGCCGATTTACCAGACGACGTCGTACGTCTTCAACAACACCGACCACGCCGCGAATCTCTTCGCGTTGGCCGAGCCCGGCAACATCTACACCCGCATCATGAACCCGACGCAGGACGCCGTGGAGCAGCGCCTCGCGGCCCTCGGTGGCGGCGTCGCCGCGCTCCTCGTCTCGTCGGGCCAGGCGGCGACGACCTACGCGATCCAGAACATCGTCGAGAACGGCGGCCACGTCGTCTCGAGCCCCCGCATCTACGGCGGCACGTACAACCTGTTCCACTACACGCTGCCCAAGTTCGGCATCGAGGTCTCGTTCGTCGAGGACCCCGACGACCTGGAGTCCTGGAAGGCTGCCATCAAGCCGAACACGCGCGCCGTGTTTGCCGAGACCATCTCGAATCCGCACAACCAGGTCCTCGACATCGCTGGTGTCGCAGGCGTCGCGCACGACAACGGTCTGCCGCTGATCGTCGACAACACTGTCGCGACCCCGTACCTGCTGAACCCGATCGAGCACGGCGCCGACATCGTCGTCCACTCGGCCACCAAGTACATCGGCGGCCACGGCAGCGCCATCGGCGGCGTCATCATCGACGGCGGCAAGTTCGACTGGCGCGTACAGCGTGACGGCGTGGACCTGTTCCCCGGCTTCACCACACCCGACCACAGCTACGGCGGCGTTGTCATCGCCGACCTCGGCGCCCCCGCCTACGCCCTCAAGGCACGCATCCAGCTGCTGCGCGACACCGGTTCGGCCATCGCACCGTTCAACGCCTTCCTGTTGGCGCAGGGCATCGAGACCCTGAGTCTCCGCGTCGAGCGCCACGTGTCCAACGCACAGAAGGTCGCCGAGTTCCTCGAGGAGCACGAACAGGTCACCTCCGTCTCGTACGCGGGCCTGCCGTCGTCGCCGTACTACGAGCGCGCGCAGAAGCTGCTCCCCAAGGGTGCGGGCGCCGTGATCGGCTTTGAGATCGCCGGTGGCGTGGATGCGGGCAAGGCGTTCGTGAACGCGTTGACCCTGCACAGCCATGTCGCCAACATCGGCGACGTCCGCTCGCTCGTCATCCACCCCGCGTCGACCACGCACAGCCAGCTGTCTCCCGAAGAACAGCTCGCCGCGGGTGTCACGCCGGGCCTGGTCCGTCTCGCCGTCGGAATCGAGGGAATCGACGACATCCTCGCCGACCTGACTGAAGGGTTCAAGGCCGCCAAGTGATTTCGGTGAATGTGGAGGGCGCCCGGTGTCGGTGATCGTCGACCCGGCCGCCACGGCTTTCGACTCCGACTGGGCTTCCCGCCCGGACGGATCGGATGTCGCCGTGCGCATCGGCGACCTGACCCTCGATTCGGGGGCCGGGCTCGCCGATGTCACTGTCACATTCCAGAAGTGGGGTACACCCAACGCAGCCGGCGACAACATCGTCCTGGCTCTGCACGCCCTCACTGGCAACTCGCATGTCACCGGCCCCGCCGACGCTCGGTTCTCGATGACCGGCTGGTGGGACGGACTGATCGGGCCCGGCGGTGCCGTCGACACCGACGAATGGTGCGTCGTCGCACCGAACGCGATCGGTGGCTGCTACGGCTCCACCGGTCCGGGTTCCATCGCACCCGACGGTCGGGCGTGGGGCTCCCGCTTCCCGCGACTGACAGTCCGCGACCTGGTCCGCGCCGAGAGCATCGCGTTCAGCGCTGTCGGGATCACGCGCTTCGCTGTTGTAGCAGGTGGGTCCATGGGCGGTGCGCGCGCTCTCGAGTGGACTGTCACGCACTCCGACAAGATCGACGCAGCACTCATTCTCGCCGTCGGGGCCCGCGCGTCAGCCGATCAGATCGGAACCCAGACAACTCAGATCGCAGCCATCAAGGGCGACGCGGACTGGCAGGGCGGCGACTATTACGGCACCGACCGCGCTCCGACGACCGGCATGGGCGTCGCCCGCAGGGTCGCGCACCTGTCTTACCGCAGCGACCGCGAGCTCGACGAACGATTCGAGAACCTCCCACAGGGCGATGAGAATCCGCTGACCGGCGGCCGCTACGCGATCGCCAGCTACCTCGAGTATCAGTCGGAGAAGTTGAAGTCACGCTTCGATCCGGGCAGTTACGTCGCGTTGTCCGAGGTCCTGAACAACCACGACGTGGGACGCGGCCGCGGCGGCGTCAAGGCTGCACTCAATGCCTGCACGGTGCCCACCGTCGTCGGTGGCATCGACTCCGATCGCCTGTACCCGCTGTACCAGCAGGAAGAACTGGCGGCCGAGCTCGGCAATTGTGTCGGCGGGCTCCGCGTGGTTCATTCCAACGCAGGCCACGACGGTTTCCTCACCGAGAAGGAACCGATCGGTGACCTGCTGCGCGACACCATCTCTGTCGCCCGCTCCCAGCGCCGCTGACTCCCCTCCCTCGTAACGAGCCGTGTCGAAACGTGCCGAGCCCAGTTCAGAGACCAGACGGGGTCAGGCGGTTCCGAGCGAGTCGATCGAGGTGGCAAGCCACAGTACGGCGGCGCCGAGGGCTGCCATGGCAGCGACGTCGAACGGGCGACTGCGGACCTGCAGCAGTCCGATCCGGACGGTCGGCAGGATCGCGCGGAATGTCGCGCCGACGAGCAGCGCCGATCCGAAGACGAACGCGCCGCGGCGCCAACGGTCCATCAGCACGAGAATCGCGGCCACCACGACGATCGCGAGCACCACGTAGAACGGGATGTTCGCGATCACCTGGTGGATGCGTCGTGCCTTGCGGATCGCGTCGACGCGTTGATCGCGGTCGGACATCAGGCTTCCGAGGCCGCCAGCTGCTGCTCGGCGCGCTCGACGACGTTGGCGAGCAGGAAGGCACGAGTCAGCGGTCCGACTCCACCCGGGTTCGGCGACACTGCGCCCGCGACGTCCCAGACGTCGGGAGCGACGTCGCCTTGCAGGCCGACGTCGGTGCGGCTCACGCCCACGTCGACGACGGCTGCGCCGGGCTTGACCATGTCGGCCGTGATGAGGTGTGCGACACCTGCGGCCGCGACGATGATGTCGGCGCGCCGCGTCTCGGCGGCGAGGTCCTTCGTGCCGGTGTGGCACAGCGTGACGGTCGCATTCTCACTGCGACGGGTCAGCAGCAGGCCGATCGGCCGACCGATCGTCACGCCGCGGCCGACGACGGTCACGTGTGCGCCGTCAAGCGGAATGTCGTAGCGACGCAGAAGATGGATGACCCCGCGCGGAGTGCACGGGAGAGTCGACTCCTTGCCGAGGACGAGGCGACCGAGGTTGATCGGGTGGAGACCGTCCGCATCCTTTTCGGGCGCGATGCGCTCGAGGGCGGCGTTCTCGTCGAGATGCTTGGGCAGCGGGAGCTGGACGATGTAGCCGGTGCACGAGGGGTCGGCGTTCAGCTCGTCGATGGCCGCGTTGAGCTGCTCCTGCGTGATGTCCGCGGGCAGGTCCTTGCGGATCGACGAGATGCCGACTTTCGCGCAGTCGGAGTGCTTGCCCTTCACATACGACTGCGAACCGGGATCGTCTCCGACCAGCACTGTGCCCAGTCCGGGCGTGATGCCCGCAGCACGGAGTGTGTCCACTCGCGCCTTCAGGTCAGTGAAGATCTCGTCTCGGGTGAGCTTGCCGTCCAGTCGAATCGCCGTCACAGTGATCCATTGTTCCACTGACGGCGATTCGACGGGTCAGGCGGCTGCCATCTGCGACCGCGCGACGGCGAGGAACTCCTCGACGGTCACGTAGAAGCCGGTGGCGTCGTCGATCTGGAACCAGACGGTCTGCGCCGGGTCCAGGTCGTTCGGGTTGGTGTTGATGGTGGTCATGTCGATGGTGTTGGTACGCATGGTTATGCCTCCTGGCATTGGTGATTGGCAGCGATGAATCGCTGCGCGCAAATGTCGTGGGTCGCTCGCTCGCACATGGAGCAGCTCTTCCCGCGTGTCGATCGAAGTCGAAACAGAGGACTCGTCGGTTCGTCGGCGCCCTTTATCGGCGCGCGAACCCAGACCCTGAGATCCTCGGGAGATTCGCAACGAAGTCGGCGGACCGTGAGAGGGTCGACGCCTGCGTGTTGCGGACAAATCATCATCGCACACTCGTTCGCTCCGCGTCAAGCAGCATCACGAACTCCCCGTTCCCGCGGCACGTTCAGTTCGCGCTCTTCATCCCGCCGAAGAGCGCGAACGAGAACTGCCGCGGGAATGTCGGACGGCGACGCATAGACTGACCTGCGTGTTCCGCATCGTGTACTTTCAACCGTACATCACAAACTAGGAGATGATTCGGATGTCTGGGACGATGAAACTAAGAGCAGGTCAGCGCGTGATCAGAGTGCCCGGAGACCGCTTGGCGACGGACACAATCAGCGTCGAACGGAGGTAAGCTCGATGACCGCTCTTCTGTACATCGACAGAGGTTGGCTCTCGGTCACCGGGACAGATACCACGGTGACAGTCACCCGCTCATGGCTCGTAAAGCGACATCACGATATGTACAGCCGGACCGAACAGTTCACCCGAGGGTGCACGCTCGCATCGACCGACGAAGTCGATGCACCGTCGGATGGAAGCTGGGTCGGCGCAAGGATCATCATCGAGACCTTCGATCGGCCTGTCGGCTCTCTCCCCTACTCCGAATCGGTCCCGATCGACGTAGCTGCTTCGATCATCGGGGTCTCAACGGGGAATCTGATCGAGCGAATGGTCGACGACGGCCTACTAATGCGTCTTGACGACGGGTCACTTATCCCCGGTCTGCACCCGTCGATAGTCAGGACCAGGGATAACGAGTAGACATTCATCCCAACCGACTCGACCCCGGAGCTTGCTGCTCCGGGGTCGTTCTGGTCGCCAGTGTCGTCCGTTCAGACTCTTCGGCCTACCAACGCCGAACCCTCGCTGCCGATCGTTCTAGTGTCTGGCACATGAAGAGCACCGCATTCGCGCCGTTGCTGGTGGCTGTTGCCCTGCTGGTCGGGTGCAGCTCCGGCGATGAGTCAGGCACTCCCCCGCAGGCCTTCTTTCAACCCACCAGAGATCAAGCCACGCTTGCGTCTGTGGTGGCAGCCGTTCAAGGTGCTGTGCCGCAAGCAACCAAGACGATCGGGATCACCGAGGACAACGACCCGAACAAGTTGATCGGTCGTCCGAACGGGTACGTCGGCGCAACGGTGATCGAAGACTCCCGGATCAAGTGTTCCGAAGGCCGAAAGATCGGCGTCTCCTGCGGTGCGATGGTCGAGGAGTGGCCGGACAACGATTCAGCACAGCGTCGATCCGCGTACATCCGACGTGCTCGGGAGGGTATGCCGATCCTCGGTCAGGAGTACGACTACGTCCGAGGTCCGTTCCTACTCCGGGTGTCAGGTGACCTGAAGCCGTCGCAGGCCAAGAAGTACGAGCAAGCGTTCACCGACTAGCTCTCGCCCCTGCCCCAGCATGAGATCGCTAGGCGCTTCGATTCGTTCCCGGACGGGCATTTCGGTGCAGCTCTCGGCCCCTCGGTCACCTCGAAGCGCTCCAGTTGAGACGAATAGTCGTTACCCTGGAGTCCATGACGACGTCGAAGGAAGTGGCCCAGTGGATGGTAAACGAGATCATTCAGAGCGGCCAGCATGGAGTTTCACAATCTGACATCGTCTTCGAGATTGAGAGTCAATTCGGGCCTTCTTTTGTATACGACAACGAGAATGGAAATCCCGCAATCAGCAGGCCAGTTCTAGCAGAATTCAAAAGACTACACGGCGGCCGCATCGAGTGGGAACGCGCGGAGCGCGCATGGTATCCCAGGTGAGCGATCTGGATGCGTCGTCCGCAGCTCTAATTTCTGCGATATTCGCAACGTCGACTGCGAATTTCTCAGAATTTCCGTATTCCGAACCGAGCACTGACAAAACAATCAAATACATCGACGGACAACTCGGCGACGAGTCGCACGTTGAGGATCCACTACTCACGACCCATCGACTAATACGATTCTATCTCGTATCGTCGGGCGAGACACTCTACTCTGCATCCAAAATCCTGATTGATTCGCCAACAATCCCGCTCGTTGCGTTACCGTCCATCGCTCGCACTTCTGCAGAGCACTGTTCCCGGGCAAAGTTTCTAGCAGACCCGGATCTGACGTACGAACAGCGGATATGCCGAGCATATAACATCCTTCTGCAGGGCTCTAAAGAGTACCTGTCAGAGAATCCTGAGTTCACCGAGATCATTGATCGATGGGGCCTCTTCTATAGGGGCCGGCAGAAGCAGCTGACTCCCCGAAGGGCCGACCAAGTGCCTAAATATAGCCGCCTTGTCGGTCTATACTTCGACGAATCGATGTACTCGAAGTGGAGTCGCCCGGTCCACGGAAACGGAGTCTGGACAGCGACGTCGACGCTCCTAGAGCAGCAAAATAGCAACCTCCGACAGATCGACTCAGTACGAGCTACGGCCCGCTCAGCCCTCTGGTTGCTATGTACGATTGAACAGGTAGCAAACCTGTGGTCAATTGATCTCACAGAGATTAGATCGTATCAAGGTTCAGAACTCCCAGAATGGCATGAATTCAGGCATGCGGTAGAAGTCCTCGTTGAGCAACTAGACGTCTTGCACGAGGAAGCTAGAAGGACGACGAATCTTGTAGACAACCAGACGCCCTACCAGATGGAGGGAATGTAATCACTACCCCTGGTTCGCGGCTCTGTACCAATCCGCTACGGGGATCCCGAGCGCCG
The DNA here is from genome assembly GCF_016919385.1 of Gordonia sp. PDNC005. Classification (NCBI taxonomy): domain Bacteria; kingdom Bacillati; phylum Actinomycetota; class Actinomycetes; order Mycobacteriales; family Gordoniaceae; genus Gordonia; species Gordonia sp. PDNC005. The sequence continues at coordinate 891,492 of NZ_CP070351.1, read as the reverse complement.
CGAGGAGGTCAGCGGACTCAATACCGCTGACATTCTCTCGTTCGAGCCACTGGTCGAGATCCCGGACGAAGGACCTGAGCGACTCCGGGGTGTCGTACGTGCCGGGTCGATCGTCCGACCAGAGCAGCGTCGGGGCGAGGAATCGATCGGGAAGACGCTCGACTACCGCCTCGACCGTCGTCGGGGTGCGACGATCTCGACGCTTCGGTGTGTACTTCCTCGGAGGCAACTACGTGCCTCGGATCTGAACTTGACGAATGACCCCGGATCGATCCGGGGTCGACTGATCCTCGTCCTGGTCGGGCTTCGTCAGGCCGATCGACGCGAGAGCTGCGCGCATCTCAGCCTGAGCCTTACGCCCCGACGCAAGCTCCGGCGCTTCGACCCACTGCCCCATGGACCCCTTCACTCGGTAGCTTCCTCCGAGTTCAGCGATCTTCACGTAGAGGACGTCCGCCTGATCGGCTTGTCGGCACGCTCCTTCGAGGATCACCTTCTGCGCTTCGGTCAACTCGAACTCGACGGTCGCCTCATCCCAGATTCGTTGACCCGTCGTACCGAGACCGACCGGGCGGTATTCCTCAGCCACTAGTTGATCTTCCAGCCACGACCGTTGAACGGATTGGCGCTTGCCACCCGCAAACGGTCTGCGTCGATCTCGTCAGCGAGCACGGCGGACGTCTTGCTGTCGTTGAGGCTGATCGGGATGCCCTCTCGGGCAGCGACGACGAACGTGTACCCGATCCTGGTCTCGGTCTCGTTATGGCTTGTGTTCTGAGCGATTTCGAGCTTCCGGTAGTCACCGATTCCCGAAGGAGTGAACAACCGGAGAATCTTGTCCGGCGACACCCCGAAGCCGAGCGCGTTTCCGTGCTGGAACACGAAGAGGTCGATTGCTCCGAGGGCCTGTCCAGCCTCCGTAGCGGTGGCGAGCGCCTCGACAGCGACCGGACCAGCCTGCACGAGGGCGTCCGGAGTCAGCGTCTCGGGAAGAGTACCGACTGCTGCGACCAGTCGTTCAGCGGCTGAGTCGACGACGGTAGACAGCGTCTCGAAGATCTTTGTCGAGTCTGCGCGAAGCTCGTTCAGAGCGAGCGCCTGGTACGACTCGACCATCCGACGCTTTGCGACAGCCAACGGGGTGAATCCATCGGTCCCGAGCGCGAGCGCGGTCTCTGCGGCGAACGCGTGCATTACCGCCTCTGCCGTCTCCTCGGTGACCGGTTCGGTCGGTACGACCGGCAGACCATCGTAGGCGTAGCGGACAGCCTCGACGGAGTCGAGATACGGCTTGACAGTCTTCGGGAGCTTGTAGCCGAACTGTTCGAGCTGGGCGGTGAGAGCGGTGATGTTAGTGGTCATATCTTTCTTCCTTTACTGCCAGCGGTTGTCGCTGGGGTCGTGCGATGCGTTCGATGGTTGGGAGCCGATGTACCCGGCGATCAGGCTTTTCATGTCTCCGTTCAGCGGAGTGTTCCGCCGATCGTTCGACGACGGCTTAGGATCTGGTCCCATGAAAGCGTCTCTGAGCGCTTGCGCCGAGGACTGGTGAATTGACTTGCTCTCTGTAGAGACGGAGGCCTCGACCGGAGCAGCGGGGGTATTGGCTTTGATGAACTCGGCCCACTTCGCGACCTCGGGGTCGACTGGTTTCTTGATCTTCCTGAGTCGCTGTATTCGCTCGCGCTCCATGCGCTGAATCAGATTCTCGTTCATCTATTCTCCTTCGTTCATTTGATCCGGTACCCGAGACGCTCTAACTGGTCTGTGTCGTATCTGCCGGAGTACCCTCCGACCTCGTTCGCTAGCTGAACGAACCGGGCAAGCTGGTCAATATGACGCCGTAGGACCGGCTCCGGGGTGTTTGCGTCGTAGTTCACCCTCGGCTTCGCCGAGTCCTTGCATTTCCGAGCGTGAGCGAGGTGCTTGTCGTACTGGCTGTATATCCGCTCGGCCCAACTATTTGTCGGTGCCGGAGCTGTTCGGTAACGGTCTTTCGTCCTCGGTACGTCGGTGGTGCTACTCGGTGTCACTTCACTTCTGGTCCTTTTCGCTTGGGCCGCTCTGCACGGCTTGAATTTTGATTGCTTGGGGAAACTCGGTCGACGAACAGCTGCCGCACCGCGAACACTTGATGGTGCGGCAGTCGGTCGAAACTCTGGATTTCACCCCGACTTACCTGGTCTTGCGTCACAGATTTTCGCGAGCTGACATATAAACCCCTCGGGTAGTGATCGCGGCCCTTAGAATCGCTCTCAGCCGCCTTCACGGGCGCACTACGTCGTCGCGTCACCCTTCGAACCGACTAGGTCGTCGGAACCGATCCCAGGACGAGAGATCTCGTGCGACGACTTCTGGACGTTCACCGGAGAGAACGCGAGCGGCCCACTCGTCCCTCCGCCACTTGTTCACACCGAACCTGTACCGGAGTGGTTCGACTCGATCCTCGATCGGTCGATGATCATCGCCTAGCCTGGACAATCGGCGGTACTCGTCGGCGTCGAGTCGGTCGATCGCGTTGAGCGTTGATCTCACGACGGCTTCGGAGGCTGATTCAAGTGACTCACGGTCACTGGTCGACTTCAAGGCCCACCGCTTCGAGAAAGTCTGCGAGATCAGTCCGCTTCTCGATCGCTTTAACAACCCGATCGTTGTAAGCGAGCCTCTCTCGATACCTCCGAGTGTTCGTTTTCGAGCATTCAGCGCAGTATCGGCCCGTACCGTCCGCCCGTAGTTTCCAACGTTCGGCGTGCCCGTTCGTGCAAATTGATTTCACCTTGACCTCACTCTAGTTGGGTGTGAGTCCCATATGGGACCTGAAAATCCCCGTCGCACTTAAAGAACGACGGGGAAGAAATCTGGGGTCGCAACTCTGCTGCGAGAAATCCGAAGGAGTGCCACACCTGACCAGGGTGCGACTACTCCAAGCGGTAGACCAGGTGCTACCGCCTCAGGGTGACATGATTCCAAGACAGCAATTGTCACCTTGATCCCGGTGAATAGACCGGGGGTTTGTGGAAGATCGGGCCGCTCGACCGTGGAGAAAACGGGTGCGGCTAACGCTCAACGAGATAAGTCCTCGGAGCGATCGACGGAGCACGACCAGGAAGTCGGGGTAATACACCCGAGCGTCGTACATCCGAAGTTGGAAGGACCGGCGGTCAGACCGGTCCCGTCAGAAGGCAGGGACCTCTAGTTCCCTCTCACTAATATGTATCCCTGATTATTCACAATCGACGTCCTAGCAGATACGACGATAGTTCTCGTCAGCCGGACTCAAGCCATACAGCTGGACAGGATTTCCCTCGTCGTCGATCTCTTCCGCGATCTCCTCGACCGGGACGTCAGACAGCGCTCCGAGCGCTTTGTCTTTCCGACGCTCTTCCTCGGTGTACTTCGTGATCAGGGCGCGTACAGCGCGACTCTGATTTGACGACTGGTTCGTATCCCCGAGTGCCAGGCGTTCGAGGTGACTGAGTTCCGCGAGGGTGACGGACGGGAGTTGGCGACCGACATCGGCGATGTACGCCGGGATCTGCGACCAATCCGGTTCCGACTCTCCCAGGAGGTCGAAGTCGACGATCGCTCGTTTGATCTCGTTCACCGCGTCGGAGTCGAATGAGGCGTACAGCTTCGCGGTCTCGCTCGCGATGAGACCACGGCCCCAAGCCTGCGTTGCCTTGCTAACGATGCCTGCGAGATTCTGCGGCTCACCGGACTTCGGGTAGCCGTACGGGCGGAGATCCTTCGAAAGACGCCCTCGTCGTTCGATAGCGAACAGCTTCTCCCAGACGTGGGAGACGACGTCGTCGGCATCGACTCCGTGCCTGGACTTCGACGTCTGCGGATACTCTCGGACGACCTTAGTAGCAGCGAGTTTGATCGAGCGCTGGAGCGTGGGATCTTCGAGGATTGTCCCCGGGGTCGAGGTGAGTCGTTCGAGTCCTGCATCAGTCGGGAGCGCCGGAGTCGGCGCAGTGGTGGTAGTGGTCAAGATTCTCCTATGGGTGTGCGATTCGCCAGGCGAATGAGGCTGGCACGACGAAGTCCTCGACAGACATAGGTCTACCGAGGAGTTGAACAGATGGTGTTTGACGCGGCAACGCGCGTCGGATCAGTGGAGCGTGCGCTACGGGCGGACTTCTCCCATACTTTCAATATACCCCAACGGGGTACGTTTGTCAAACGTATGTTCGATTACCGTCCGAACAGATGAACCGCGATCGTTCCAGCTGCTCACCGGGTGAAAAACGGCTCGGGATATCCGCTCACGACCTCTGAGGCGTATCACGCCCCGGCCCACACACGGGGGCGCAGGGGTATACCCCGTGGGGGGGGGTAGGAGGGGGCCACCAAGGGGAGGCAGACCCAGGCACAGCAACCCAGGTACTAGCGGTCCCCTGCACTCCCCACACCCACACACCCCGGCGTGGTACCCCACCCCCTCTACACCCCCTCCCCTGCACAACCCAGGGGCACACACCCCACTCACTCCCCACACCCAGGCACACCCCACCCGGCACCCCGGTACACGCACACTCTCTGTACCCGGGTCGCTGTAGGGGTGCCAGAACACCTCCGGGCGCGCAGGCGAGGTACACGAGTGGTCGCGGCGGCGTACCGGGAGGCACTGAGACGTACTGGAAGGTACTGGAAGGTACTGGAAGGTACTGGAAGGTACTGGAAGGTACTGGAAGGTACTGGAAGGTACTGGAAGGTACTGGAAGGTACTGGGACGTACAGAGAGGCACCTGAGTTACACGCTCGCGAAGCGGATGTTCCGGGGCACCTCTCGACCCTTGAAGGGTGATGTTAGGGCGCACATGGAGACGCTAGGCGGCAGGAAAGGACACGCCCGGGTCGGTGCGACACGCCGGGTAGCCTGTGGATAGATGGTCGCTGACCTGGGACTTTCACGGATGTTATTCACAACTACTTGTGGTCAGTCGAAAAGCCACCCACTAGGTGTAGTGTTTTAGATGTTCGAGACACGACGAAGGCTCCCACCAACGGGAGCGGTGCTCTCCGGGTGGGAACCGATTCGTCTGCAACAAACTTCCTACGGCAAGTTGCAGTTGCGACGGTACTCCATTCGGGCCGAGAGGGTGCGATCACCCAGATGTTCGGTGCATCACGTGTGGCGAACGCTACCAAGGAGCCAAACATCATGGCCTCTCGTAAGACGTCGACCAGTAAGTCGACAAGAACCGTCCGCGTTCCCGTCAAGATCAAGACCGGGAACACCACGCGTCGGACTTCGGTCCCGGTGAAGGTTCAGACCATCACCAAGACTGTGAGGTTCAGCTGATGACGTACAAGCCGGGGGAGCGTGCTCCCCGATCAGGTCAGTACGAGATCGTTGGTCCTCGGGGCGGAGGCACCGGGAAGGAGCGCACCGTGACCCGGGGCGAACCGTTCCCGCCGACGCCGGGCGCGGGTCAGCTGTACAGGCTTGCTGACCCGACGAAGCACTAACCACCTAGACAGTGGGGAAGCGACCTACCCCGGCCTTCGGGTCGGGGTAGGTTGTTTTGTCCGCTCACTGCGCTAATACGTACTCATCCTCAACTCTTCGTCGGTCCAGAACCTGACGGTTGGTACCCATCTCCGCGAACGCCTTCCTCTGAAGCTCGAAACCGAGTGCTTGACGTTCGGCGCTTTCGAGAGCGCCGGTCTCCTCCGCTACGGAGTCCAACGTCGAGTAGTCCCCCATGCGGACCCAACCTTCGGAGGTCCGCTCAGCTAGACCGAACGACGACAGCTTCCTCAGCGCACGGGAAGCTGTAGACGCACTCAGCCGAGCTTGCTCAATGATCCATGCACGAGAACGGGGAGTCTCCGATAGGACTCCCCACACTCGACCACATGACTTGCCTAGTCCCCTGCCGTTCCTGAAGGCAGGGTGTGTCACAACGACCTCACTTGCTACTAAGGGGACGGTAACAGGTGAGGTCGATTCGACACTCCTACCGGAACTAATAGTCGATATCCATCAGCCTGCCCACGCCCATCCGCCCTAACTCTCGAGGTCCATCCCTGTTCGGTGAGCGCCGCAAGAGCGCGCTTGACAGTCGAGTCACTCATCCCGGCTTTGATCGCGAGCGTTCGCACTCCGAACGTCGGAGTCGACGTCCCGTGATTGTCCGAGAGCGAGCATAGCGCGAGCATTACCGAACGTTGTGATCCTCCGGCTTTGCCTTTCCACTCCGAGGACTCAACGGCCCGTCGGACCGCCTCGGTATGATCGGCATCGTACGACTTCGTTGACAACTGCGCTTTGTCCCACGTCCGGATTATGAACGCTTCCGCGTCCTGTCCCCGGTCCTCCATCTCGTGGACCTTCTCCGCTCCGAGGTTCGTTCGGTTCGTCATCACTATGCGGTAATCAGCAAGCGTCATCCCTGCGGTCTTCATCGCAGAAGCGATCGCCAGAGCCATATTCGAGCGGTTACCTCCGAAACGACCTGAGTAGTCACCCTCGCTCAGCGTCCGATCGAACCACGGCGGTAGGCACTTCGGCGTCTCAGGTGGTCCGAGGATCTCTAACGCCTCTTCAACGGATGCACCGATGAGTTCAACCGGCAGACCGAGTCGGTGTGGAGACAACGGAGGCCGGATCCCCTTGTTCGACCGGAAGCACTCAGGGGGCAGCCCAATCGACGATGCCGCTTGCTCAATCTCCTCCGCTCCGTCATCGCATCGGATGAACAGGTGCGTGTTCCTGCCGGAGTTCACCCAGAGAGCAGGGAGGCCCAGCGAGTCATCGAGCCTGCGCCCGAGGGAAACGAGTTCGTCTGTATCGAGGTCGAACGTAGCAAGCGTTGACTTGGGTTGAACCAAGAAGGCTCCCCCAGAATCGACAGCATTGTCCAGAGGTACCCAACCGCACCCCCTGTTAGTCTCGTCGATGAGCATCGCGTTTGTGTTCTGCCGGACGACTGCACGCGCAAGCCGCCGAATATCATTCTGATCTGTCATCTAGTCGGTGGTTCCTAAAGATTATGAGTCGGCAGCACGAAGCACGACCGACCGGAATCCTGATCGGGTCGTGTACTGCCCATCGTTTGTAAGAGGGAGTCCAAGCCTGTCGAGTTCGAGGACTTTGGTCTCCGGCATATCTAGCGCTCTGACGATCGCCCACAACGGGAGTCGATCACCCTTGGCCGGGTAGTTCAATTTGTTCCTTCGTTCAATCAGCCAGCGAGGGAATAGTCACTCTGGGATCGAGCTACGGCGTGGAATTGCTCGACGGTTATCCAATAGCCGATCTGGTCATCGATCTGTAACCACCCGATCTGATCGGGGTCGAGGTTGGTCATGTTCACCCTCCTTTCTAAGGCTGGAATTGAATAGCGGCACACCCCTTGGTGCCATTTGATGATTGAGGCCGTCAGCATTGAATCTAGAGGCATTACGGTGTCTTCTAGCGTCCGAACTACGTGTATTCCGACGACTCCCGAAGTCTGTGTTCGTGAGCGACTGCGAGAACGACGGGTGTCCGTGCCACGACGGGGAGGTCGAGATCCCCGTCGGAGTCCTTGCGCGAATCGATCAGACGCTCGTCGCGATACGCGACGAGCTGCAGCCGACGGAATCAGCTAGGTGTGTTGATTGAGCATCTGAACTCCCGAGGACAGCAGCGAAACACGGCGGATACTTCACGCCGGACGGTGCAAACCTTTCGTTCTCACTCGGGGGGGGGTGACCCGAGGACGGGTGCGGGTTGTGACGCCGCGATTCCTTCAGATGCTGACAACGTATCCCGACGACGAGTGAAGGTCTACGTCTGATTCGAAATACTCAGAACACTCTCAGGACACCGAGATCCCGAGACGTTCCCGCAAGTCGGCAGGAACCAGGATCTCACCGTAAGTCACTCCCGGCGCTGACTTCGTCCTGCGCTTACCACCTGTATCGAGCCTGAGGGTGAACGTGATCCCAGAGCGAAGGAGCAGCGAGCGGCGATCCTCCGGGGTCGACGACTGCCACCGATCGCGGTACGTCCCACCGACTGCTTTGTATTCCCAGTGCGCTTCGACCCGGGGAGACGCTTCGAGCGTCGAGAGTTCGGCGTCTTTCGCTTTGATCTGCGATCGAAGGCGCTGTTTCGCAGTCTCCGACGACATCGTCCCGATCAACGCTTGCAACTCGTCGAGAGCAGCTACAGCTGCGCGTATCTCCTCGTCCCGAGAATCGCCGGGTACCCAGACCCGTTCGACGACCGGGAGGTCTCCAACCTCGTCGAGGAACAACTCCTCGACGAACAGCTCCGCGTAGTCCAACGGGATCGGAGTAGACCGCCCGTACTCACACTGATCTTTGTATTCGTCAGGGTGGATGAGGTACACGAACTCGTAGACCTTCGGTTCACCTGACTTCATCGTCCTCTTCGTCTGCGTCTTCGAGTGATGCAACGGACGACGGCACCCAGGACAGACGACAATCCCGGTGAGCGGGTACGGGATCTCACGTCGGTCGTACGTCATCTTCTTCTCGGTCATCTTCTGCACTCGCTCGAACTCAGCGAGCGAGATCAGCGGCTCCCCGATCATCACCGGATCCCCGTTCTCGTCCCGTACGGTGGCTCCTGCCTTCGTCGAGTACCCGAGGAGAGCTTGGCTCCGGAGGAGTTGCCGGACGGTCTGTTGAACCCAACGCTTCGAAGTGTCAGGCGAACCTCCCCGAAGAGACTTCTTGTGCTCCGTCGGAATCAACGTCCCTGCGTCGTTCAGACGCTTGATCGCGTACGGCACTCCCCGACCTTCGATCACATCATCGACAATCGACTGAATCACCGAGCGCCCAACGGGGTCGACTTCGAGCCTCCACCCCGCTCCGTCGTTGACCCGTACTGGCACGTACCCGTACGGGAATGTCCCGCCTGCCCATCTACCGAGTTCTCGGAGCTTGGCACGCGAGGAGACCTGACGTTCCCTGATCGCCTCTAGCTCTCCCTCTGCCAGACCCGCTATCACCGATGCCAGCATTCGACCCGACCACGTCGACAGGTCGATCGACTCAGAGACTGATACGAGCGTTTTCCCGTTGTCGTCCGCCCATCCGAACAGTTTGCTCAACAGGACGGCGGATCGACCCAGCCGATCCAACTTCCACGCAACGACAGCGTCGTACTGCCCGATCTTCTCCGGATCGGTGAGCCACGGCCCGAGCGACGGGGTGTGGAACGGATCGACCGACCCCGACACACCGTCGTCGATCGCCCATCCGACGATCTGAGCGTCGTGCATCGACGCCCATTGTTCGACGACCTCACGCTGTCGCTCCACGGAGGTGGACTCCTCCGTGGTCCGAGACAGCCGGACCCTACCAAGTACCCGTATCGTTCCTGTCATGGTCGACGCTCCTAATCGTTTCTCCCTGAAGATCATGTACTATCAGCCCTGCATCCCCCCGAATACGGGCAACGCGATTCGGATCGCGGCGAACACGGGATGCGAGCTGCATCTGATCGAGCCGCTCGGCTTCACCATGACGGACACGCAGGTCAAGCGCGCCGGCCTCGACTACCACGAGATGGCGAACGTGACCGTTCACAAGAACCTCGATGCCGCGTGGGATGTCCTCCAGCCCGAGCGGGTATTCGCGTACACGGCGCACGCGTCGAAGTTCCACACCGACGTCGACTATCGCTCCGGCGACGTCCTCCTGTTCGGTCCCGAGCCGACCGGGCTGCCCGACGATGTCCTCAACGACCCGCATGTCACCGAGCAGTTGCGGATACCCATGCTTGCGGGGCGCCGGTCGATGAATCTCGCTAACGCCACGAGCGTCGCCCTCTACGAAGCGTGGCGGCAGAACGGGTTCGACGGCGCCGTTTAGGCCGACCAGTCGACCTGTGCGGCGAGCGCCATGAGCTTGCGTCGCCTGCTCGGCGAACCCGTCGACACCCATCCGATCCGGCCATAGACGTATCCCCGGAAGTCGCGTCGCCCCTCGCTGTTCTGCGATTCACCGCCGCCTCGAACAGCGTTGTGCAGCAACGCCTTCAGCGCGTCGAAATCGCCACGTCTGGCACGCGGCCCCGCGTTGACGACGAGCCCCGCCAACTGCTGGCGCTGGTGATCGCCCATCACCCGGAGCTTGTCCGGATGCACTCGGAAGCCTTCATCGTGCACGATCGACGAGACCACCCACGTCACCAGCTTCGCGTCGATGTCGTCACCGGAGAGCGCCAGATCGTCGCCGTACCGCGTGTATGCGAGGTTGTTCTTCGCGGCGAAGCCCGCGATGCGGATGTCCATGCGCCGCAGAATCAGATTCAGCAACGCAGGCGACGTCGGCGCGCCCTGAGGGAGGTGACGTTCCCTCAGCAATGCGGCTTGGAACGGGTCCAGCCGGGCAGCATCGTCGATGGAGCAGGTGGTCGTGCAGAGTGCGGCGAGGTACTCACAGACGCCCGGCGAGTACCCGATCGCCGTGAACACCGCTTTCACTCGTCGGTAGTTCGCGTGCTCGAAGCAGTTCTTCAGATCGATCCGGACCACCGTGTCGTGCAGTGAATGCGGGCCTGCGAACGAGACCGCCGAACGACCGCGGATGAAACCGTGGGCCGCCGGATGCGGAGGGACGGCGGCGAGGACGTCGTCGAGGATGCGGCGCTGCACGGTCGCGAGCCGTTCCTTCGGCGCCTCGATGATCCGGAACCCACCGTGCGCCTTGGGTATCCGCCACACCCGATAGTGCCGCAGCCGCTCTGGAAGTCGTTTCGAGCGACGTCCACGAGCGGCGAACCAGTCGAGCTCTGGCAGGGACATGTTCTGCCACGCGGCCAACATCTCGACGTCGGCGATCTGCCGTGCGCCGAAGACCGGCGACGACACGTGCGGGTCCGCGACGAACGCGTACGGCTCGGCACGCATCGCGTCGATCAATTCCCGGATCGCCTCGCCGGGATTGGACGGCGGCACGGGGAACGCCTCGAGGATCGCGCGAGCCACTTCTTCCGCGTCGGCAGGTGACACCACCCGCATCAGCAGGTCGGACAGCTCCGGCCGTGTCCACTCCGGACCGAGGTCGCTGCCGCGGACGCGCGTGAGTCGCTGAGCGATCGCGCCCGCCATCATCGTCGCCTCGCGCGCGGTGAATCGCCGCGGGCGCGAGAATCCGGCCCCCAATGGTCCTCCCTTCCCCCAAGCGAGGCAGGCGACGCGACCTGGACTTGTCGTCCTCGGCGCGCAGTCGAGCACACGGAGTGTGCCGACCTGCGTGCGACGCAGTGCCGTGCAGTGCATGAACCCAGGGGTAGCCCCTGAGACGGATCATCGATCCCTCTCGCGCCGCCTGCTCTCGCCGTCGACGCTAGCGCAGATGCCGTTCGAAGAAGCGCAAAGCGGACTCTCCCTCGTACTCGGGTACGCCGGTGTGCCCGCCCATGTTCGCGTGGAGCCCCTTCTCCGCCGAGCCGAACGCGTCGAAGAGATCAAGCGCCATCTGCCGATCGTTGCCCGCATCGTCCCACTGCAGAAGCATGTGGAGCGGGATCGTCAGACGACGTGCTTCGTCGAATGTCGCTGCGGGAACGTAACTTCCGGCGAACAACGTAGCGGCGACGACCCGCGGATCGACCAGTGCCAGCCGTACCGCGACAGCGATCACGCCGCCGGAGAGACCGACGGGGCCATCGATGTCCGGAAGTTCGAGCAGTGCATCCAGCACTGCCTGCCATTCCGGTACTGCCGCATCGACGAGCGGCGGGATCAGCCGTTCGACGATCTCGCCGACCGAACGTCCGTCCTCTACGGCATCCCACAGATCACGGCGTGCGCGATCGACGTCGGGCAGCCGTGGACGACCGCCACTGCCGGGGAGCTCGATGGTGGCGCAGGCGAATCCAGCGGACGATCGGGCACGCGCCGCTAGCCGCGGCCGCATCCGGTCGAGTCCGCCCGGCTGGCCGAGAAGGATCAGCGGTGTCGGACGGTCGGGATTCTCGGGCGTCCACAGAATGCCGGGGATGTCGCCGACAACGAAGTCGCGTTCAACGAAGCCGTCTGTGCGCGATTGAGAAGTGAAGTGCATGGCTGAAGTCCTTTGCAGAGTGCGTGAAACGGCGCTCCGCGGACGACCTATCGCCCGACCGTGACTCCTGCGGGGAGCACCCTTGTCGAAACATTCACGGGTACCACCTCCTCACGCTGATGCACGGTCGTCGACGACGCTAACAACCGGGAGTCCCGCGTGTCCATCGATTTTCGGTTCAACCGATTCGGAACCTCTTGATTCGCGACGTCGCGCCGCTGACCAAGTCGACCCTCGACTTCGGTACGCCAAAATGCTTGGCGAGCACCACTCCGACGGCCTTCGTCGCCTTCCCCTCGACGGCCGGTTCACGCACGAAGACCGTGATCGATCCGTCGTCGGCCACCTCGACGAGAGGTCCCTTCCGACTGTTCGGCTTCACAGTCACGGCCACCACCTGTGCGTCGGTCATGCCTGCCTCCCCTGCCCGGTGTTGCTTCCGCGCCACCGCAGCGGCGCCTCGCCGTACTCTTCGACGACGTGTGCCGCCATCCCGACCGTACGGCCGTACTGGAACAGGACCTCCCCGGCTCGCGACCCCAGACCCAACTCGAGTGCAACAACGGCACTCGCCAGGTCGACGTTCACCGGGCGTCCGGCGCGCGCGATGATCGCCTCCGCCGCGGCCAGCGCCGCCGACTCCGGCCGGTCGGCGCGCAGGCGATCGAGCACAATGCGTGCGCGCGGATCATCGCCCCCGTAGATCACGTGGCCGAACCCGGGCAGACGCCCGTCGACGACCGCGTCCGCGATCCCGCGATCCACATCGACGCCACCGCGCACGGCCTCGACCAGGGAGTACGCGGACGCAGGCGCACCGCCGTGCAACGGCCCCGACAGCGCGGCGTACCCGGCAAGGAGCGAGTCGAAGACGCCCGCCCGCGCCGACGCCGCGACCCGCGCCGCAGTCGTCGACGCCGCCAGACCGTTGTCGATGAGCGTCGTGACGAGGAGATCCACCCAGGGGTGTGTCAGGTCGATCTCCGGGACCGCCTTCGCCAGCACCGGAAGCACCCCGAGCACACGGGCAGCAGCGTCGGTACGGTCGGCGCGCAGCGGATCATTGGCTGCGATCAGCGCTACGGTCAACGGGATGCGGCGTTCCACAGGGACCTGTTCGACGATGCTCAGATCCACCGGAGCGGGCGGCGCAGGAGTTTCGACGTCGAGCACGAATCGCGCCGCCGCGGCGAAGTCCATCGTCGCGCAGATGTCGGTGATGTCGGTGCCGCGCAACAGGAGTCGGTCATCGCTGATCGTCGACACGCGAGTCGCGACGGCCCGGAACCGAAGGAGGCGGTCGCCGGCGCGGCGGCCGTCGTGTTTGGCCGCCGCGAGCGAGTCGACCTCGGTGCGGTCGAACAGCGACTCCGCCTGCCCCGGCATCCGCCGCGACGTCAGCACTCCCCTGCTCACGTACGAGTACAGCGTTCCGCGCTTCACTCCCAGCCGCGCCGATGCCTCCGACGTTGTTATCCACCTGTCCACGCGTTGATTCAATCAACATTGCAGACATTGATCAACAGCGCCACACTCGTGTCATGAGCACACCGATCACCGTCCCGAGAGGACTCAAGAATGTCATCGTCACCGACACAGAGATCGGGGACGTCCGAGGTGAGGAGGGTTTTTACCACTACCGCCAGTTCGACGCGACGCAGCTCGCTCGCACCTGCACGTTCGAGGATGTCTGGCATCTGATGGTGTTCGGGTCGCTTCCCGAGCCGGGACAGTCCGAAGCGTTCGCGCGTCGCGTCGGCGAACTCCGAGTGATCGACGGCGCGACAGTCGACATTCTCCGGTCAGTGATCACGCCGACAACGGAACCTCTTGCGGCGCTTCGCGTGGCCCTCGCGGCACTGGGTGTCGACGACAGACCGCTGTTCGACGTCGCCCCGGACAAACGGGTCGATGCCGCCCTACGGGCAGCCGCCGTTGTCCCGACCGTGCTGGCCGCCGCCCATCGGATCGCGCTCGGGCTCGATGTTCTCGACGCCGACCCGAACGCAGATCACGTCTCCGACTACCTGCGCATGGCAACCGGATCCACCGACCGCGTCGCCGCCGACTCGCTCCGCACCTACCTGATCACCACGATCGACCACGGCTTCAACGCGTCGACATTCGCCGGCCGCGTGGTCGCCTCCACCGGTTCGGATATGACGTCGTCAGTGCTCGGCGCACTGGGCGCATTCCTCGGTCCCCTGCACGGCGGTGCCCCGAGCCGGGCTCTCGCCGCACTCGACGACATCGGCGACCCCGCCAACACGCGCGAGTGGGTGCGCGGTCGAATCGAATCCGGCGACGTCATCATGGGCTTCGGCCACGCCGTCTACCGCACACACGATCCGCGCTCAGAACTGCTGAAAAGTGTTGTGCAGCAACGGTACGACTCGCCTCTCGTCCGGCAGGCCACCGCGGTCGAAGCCGAGATCGAGGCGGCGATCAACGAACTCAAGCCCGGTCGTCGCCTGTACGCGAACGTCGAATTCTACGCCGGCGTCCTCATGAGCGAGGTCGGCCTGCCGCCGGAGATGTTCACGCCGACATTCGCCGTCGCCCGTGTTGTCGGCTGGACGGCGAACATCCTCGAACAAGCCGCCGACGGCAAGATCATCCGCCCCGCTGCGCGCTACGTCGGCCCCGAGCCCGGAACTCTTCCTGCTCGTTGAGCCATACGTACTGCTGAGATCGCGCTTCTCATCGGCGAGCGATCTTTGCAGTGCCGACCCGATCAGGGCTTGTTGGCCCAGACGTACTTGTAGTACTCGGCGTCTTTGAGGTCGGCGGCCGCGGCGGGATCGACGACCATCGTCGCGTGGCGGTGAAGCTGCAGCACCGACGCCGGGCACGATGCCGACAGCGGGCCTTCGACAGCGGCAGCCACGGCTGCAGCCTTGCCGGATCCGGTCGCGACGAGGATCAGGTGTTTGGCGTCGCAGATGGTGCCGAGGCCCTGGGTGATGACATGCATCGGTACCTCGTCGAACGAGTCGAAGAAGCGGGCGTTGTCCTGCCGGGTCTTCTCGGTCAGTGTCTTTATGCGGGTGCGCGAGGTCAGCGACGACGACGGTTCGTTGAAGCCGATGTGGCCGTTGCTGCCGATGCCGAGGATCTGCACGTCCACCGGGCCGACTTCGGCGATGAGTGCGTCGTAGGCGTCGGCGGCGATCCGACTGTCGGGCGCCATGCCGTCCGGCGAGTGGACGTCGCCGATGTCGATGTGGTCGGTGAACTTGTCACGGATGAACCGCGCATACGACTCCGGGTGCGTCGGCACCAGCCCGACGTACTCGTCGAGCAGGACCGCGTTGACACCGGCGAACGACAGTCCCTCGTCGCGGTGTCGACGGATCAGTTCGTCGTACGTCGCGAGGGGTGACGATCCGGTGGCCAGACCGATGGTCTTCGCTCCTCCTCGGACTGCGTTCTCGACGATGTCGGCCATCACCTGTTCCGGGTGATCGACGATCACGACCTCCATGCGCTACCTGCACCTTCCATAGTGTGTGGGTTCGGTTCGAGGGTACGTTGCGGCCCCTCGACTCCGCTCGGGGAACGGAGTACCCGTCAGCACCAGTCGCGCGAGCGGGTTCCGACTTTGAGGTCCAGTTTCTGGAGGCGGTCGGCGACGACGGTCACTGCGCCTTCCGCGTTCTGCACTTTCCCTCGGATGAGCAGGGCGGACGCGGTCTGCGCGAGGGTTCGATAACGCGCCCACAGACCGACGGAGCAGACGACGTTCACCATGCCGGTCTCGTCTTCGAGGTTCACGAACGTGACACCAGACGCGGTGGCGGGTCGTTGCCGGTGAGTCACCGCTCCCCCGACGAGCACACGCGACCCGTCCGGCACAGCGAGCAGTCCGTCGGCGGGTATCACTCCCATCGCGTTCAGCCGCGGGCGCAGGTACTGCGTCGGGTACGAGCGGGGCGAGATGCCGGTGGAGAGCGCGTCGACGGCGGTCAGCTCCACCTCGCTCATGCCAGGCAGTGTCGGCGCCGACCGCGGCGAGACGACGGGGAGTTGGTCGTCGCGCATTCCGGCTGCGGCTCCGGCCTCCCACAGCGCGGCCCGACGATCCAGGCCGAAGCACTCGAAGGCGCCCGCCGTCGCGAGCGCCTCCAGGTGCGCGAGCGTGGGCTCGATACGTCGAGACAAGTCGGCCACCGAGGTGAACGGGCCGCCGGTGCTGCGATCGTCGACGATCCGCAGCGCCACGTCGTCCGACAGTCCCTTCACCGCGGCGAGCCCGATGCGCACGTCGAGTCCGTCGTTCTCGAGCGTCGCGTACGACAGCGACCGATTCACGTCGGGCCGGTGCACCTCGACGCCGTGTCGCCTGGCGTCGGCCACCAGGCTCTGCGGCGAGTAGAAGCCCATCGGCTGCGCCCGCAACAGAGCCGCACAGAACGCCGCCGGGTGATGCAGCTTGAACCACGACGAGTAGAAGACGATCGACGCGAAGCTCTGCGAATGACTCTCCGGGAACCCGAAGTTGGCGAACGCCGCCATCTTCTCGTAGATGCGATCGGCCGTCTCACCGACGATGCCGTGCGTCTCGCGCATCCCTTGGTAGAAACGCGCCTTGAGACGTTTCATCCGTTCCGGCGACCGTTTCGATCCCATCGCCCGTCGCAGTTGGTCGGCTTCGCCTGCGTCGAAGCCTGCGACGTCGACCGCGACCTGCATCATCTGCTCCTGGAACAGCGGGATTCCGAGGGTCCGGCCGAGCGACTCCTCCATCGAGTCATGGTCGAAGGTGACATCCTCCTTGCCGTCGCGACGCCGGATGTACGGGTGCACCGATCCACCCTGGATCGGGCCCGGTCGGATCAACGCCACCTCGACGACGAGGTCGTAGAAGTTCCGCGGCTTCAGCCTCGGGAGTGTCGCCATCTGCGCACGCGACTCCACCTGAAACACGCCGATCGAGTCCGCACGACACAGCATGTCGTACACCGCCTCCTCGCCGAGATCGAGCTTCGCGAGGTCGACGTCGATCCCCTTGTGCTCGCGGACCAGGTCGATCGCGTAGTGCAGCGCCGACAGCATGCCGAGACCGAGGAGATCGAACTTCACCAACCCCACGGCCGCGCAGTCGTCCTTGTCCCACTGCAGCACACTGCGACCGGGCATCCGCGCCCACTCGGTGGGGACGACGTCGGCGATCGGTCGGTCGCAGATCACCATCCCGCCGGAGTGGATGCCCAGGTGGCGGGGCATCGACGAGATCTGTGATGCCAGGTCGCGAACATCGTCCGGCGCGGAGTCGGGCACCTTGGCCCACGCGTCCTGCTGGCCTGGCGCGTACCCGAGCGCACGCGCCATGTCGCGGACGGCCGACCGACCCCGATACGTGATGACATTGGCCACCTGCGCGCTGTTGGCCCGGCCGTGCCGCGAGTACACGTACTGGATCACCTCTTCGCGCCGATCCGACTCGATGTCGACGTCGATGTCGGGCGGACCGTCACGCTCCGGCGACAGGAAGCGTTCGAACAGCAGATGGTTGCCGACCGGGTCGACGTTGGTGATGCCGAGGGCGTAGCAGACCGCGGAGTTCGCCGAACTCCCCCGACCCTGGCAGAGGATGTCGTGGGTTCTGCAGAACGAGACGATGTCGTGGACCACCAGAAAGTAGCCGGGGAAGGTCAATGTCTCGATGATCGCCAGCTCGTGTTCGATCTGTCGGTACGCGTCCGGGCGGGCGACACGCGTCCCGTACCTGCGCAGTGCCCCCTCCTCTGTGAGATGCCGCAGCCACGTCGCCTCGGTGTGCCCCTCGGGGACGTCGAACGGCGGGAGGTTCGGGGCGATCAGACCGAGCGAGAACGCGCAGTCGGACGCCAGGTGGACGGCGTTGTCGATGGCGTCGAGGTGCGCAGGCATCAGGCGAGCCATCTCGTCGCCGCTGCGCAGATGCGCACCTCCGACTCCGGGCAGCCAACCGTCGATCGTTGTCATGTCGGTGCGCGCACGTACGGCGGCCACGGCTGTCGCGAGTCGGCGGTTGGCCGGACCGGCGAAATGTGCACCCGTCGTCGCCACCGTCGACAGGCGCAGTTCGGCGGCGATGTCGGCGAGAATCGCGTTGCGCTCGTCGTCGTCCGAGCAGCCGGAGGCCGTCAATTCCACCGTCACGTTGTCGCGGCCGAACCGTTCGACAAGGTCGCCCAGCGCATCACGGGCGCCAGTCCGCCCGGCACGCGCCAACCCTCGACGCACCGCGCCCTTCCGGCAGCCTGTCAGGATCTGCCAATGCCCGTCGCCTGCGGCCGCGGTGATCGCGTCGGCGTCGTACCGGAGCCGCCCTTTCTCCCCTCCGGTCATGTGCGCGTCGGCGATCACTCTCGACAGCCGCCGATATCCCTCGTCCCCGCGGGCGAGCACCAGCAGATGATCACCCTCCGGGTCGACGGCGCCCGCGCGCGGGGCGTCGTGCTGCAGTGACAGTTCAGCGCCGAACACTGTCGGCATCCCGAACTCTCGTGCGGCCTCGGCGAAGCGGACCACTCCGTAGAAGCCGTCGTGGTCGGTCAGCGCCAACGCCGTCAGTCCGAGCCGCCACGCCTCCTCGACCATCGTCTCCGGCATCGAGGCACCGTCGAGGAAGCTGTACGCACTGTGGGCGTGCAGTTCCGCGTATCCGATCGTCGACCGTCCGAACGCGATGTCGGCAGGCACGTACTCACCGCGCTTGCGCGACCATGCGGGCGAGTCGCCGCCGTCACCGACGTTGGGCGGAAACGTCTCGCCGCGTCGGTCCCCCGCCCCCGGGCCTCGGCCCGACAGCACCCTCTCCATCTCCGACCAGGTCGGCGGACCGTTGCTCCACCCCATTCATCCGATTATAGAACATACGTTCGATAGATGGAACCGGTAGCCGGCGGATTGCTCGAGTTGACTTGATCAATCGGACTACACAGATCCGACACCGGGCGGGCACAGAATCGTGCCAGCACACCGAATGCATGCCACATATGAGAACCTGTGTCAGTGACCAGCTACTTCGTTACGGGCGCAAGCGGATTCATCGGCAGTCGAGTGCTGCAACGACTCCTGGCGCGCGACGCCGACACCCGTATCACCGCGCTGGTGCGTCCCAGTTCGCTTCCACGTTTCGCACAGGTCCTCGAAGGCATCGACGGCGGCGAACGGGTGATCACCGTGCCCGGCGATCTCACTGCCGACGACCTCGACATCCACGATTCGACGGTACTCAAGGGCACCGACCACGTGATCCATCTGGCCGCGATATACGACGTGACCGCCGACGACGCATCGCAGGACGCCGCCAATCGGGAGGGCACCGCACGTGTCGCCGCCCTCGCGGCCGATCTCGGCGCGACGATGCATCACGTGTCGTCCATAGCCGTCTCCGGAGACTGGGACGGCGAGTTCACCGAGGCAGACTTCGATCTCGGCCAGGGCTTTCCCACCGCCTACCACCGCACGAAGTTCGAGGCGGAGAAGGCGGTCCGTGAGACGGCCGGGCTGCGGTGGCGCGTGTACCGGCCGTCCGCGGTGGTCGGCGACTCGATCACCGGCACGATGGACAAGATCGACGGGCCCTACTACTTCTTCGGTCAGATGTCGCTGCTCGGACAGTTGCCGTCGTTCCTCAGGATGCCCCTGCCGAACCTCGGGTGGGTGAATCTCGTGCCGGTCGACTTCGTCGCCGACTCGATCGTCGCGCTGCTGCATCACCGGCCCGACGACGACTCGCTGGTGTTCCACCTGTCCGATCCGCAGCGGCGGACCGTCACCGAGATGTTCAACGCACTCGCACCCGCTTTCGACGCGCCTCGCGGTTTCAACGCGCTGCCCGGCGCGGTGGTGCGCCCGGTGCTCGCCGCCGGTTCGCGAGGTCCGCTGCGTGCCGCGCGCGACGCCGTCGCCGCCCAACTCGACGTCCCCGCCGTCCTGTTCGACCTCGTCGCACTTCCCGTCCGGTTCCGCAGCGACACGACCCTCGACATCCTGCGCTCGCTCGGCGTCGAACTGCCGGATCTCACCGACTACGGACCCGGCCTCTGGCGATACTGGAACGAGCATCTTGATCCGGCGAGGCATCGCCGCTCCGATCCGCGTGGTTCGATGGTCGGCAAGAACGTGCTGATCACAGGCGCGTCGTCGGGTATCGGCAAGGCGACGGCGCGCATGTGCGTGACGCGCGGAGCCAACGTGTTCCTGGTGGCGCGCAGTGTCGACGGTCTGGCCGACGTCGCCGACGAGCTGAACGCCGAGACTCCCAAGGACGGCCTTCCGGCCGGACACGCCTACGCGTATCCCGCCGACATCACCGACGAGTCGACTGTTCAGACGCTCATCAAGTCGATCATCGCCGAGCACGACCACGTGGATGTGCTGGTCAACAACGCCGGACGTTCGATCCGCCGGTCGACGCTCAACTCGGTCGACCGTTCGCACGACTATCAGCGGACGATGGCAGTCAACTACTTCGGTGCCGTCTACCTGACCTTGGCGTTGCTGCCGCACATGGTGGAACGCCAGGCAGGCCACATCGTGAACGTGTCGTCGGTCGCGGTGCAGAGTCACGGGCCCCGATTCGGCGCGTACGGTGCGTCGAAGGCGGCGCTCGAGGCGTTCAGCGATGCGACGGCCGCCGAGACGCTGTCCGATCACGTCACGTTCAGCACCGTCCGACTGCCGCTGACCCGCACCAAGATGATCGCTCCCACCGACGCCTACCAGGCACAGCACGGAATCTGGGGCGTCGACAAAGCAGCGAGCCGGGTGCTCCGCGCGATCATCGACAAGCCGAAACGCGTGAACACGCTGATCGGCGACATCGTCGACCTCGGGCACCACACCGTTCCTCGGCTCACCAACCGGATCATGCATCAGGAGTACCTGCTGGTCGGCGAGTCGGACGCGGCACTCGGCAAGGGCTGAGCTCCTCACTCGTACACTCCCTCCACCGTCCAGGCGCGTTCTCGATAGCAGAGCAGGAGTGCTCGCGAGTCTTCCAGGAGCACTTGGGCTCTCGCCGAGACGCCAGTCGGCTCGGCGTCGGTGCCGAACGGCCACGGCCCGGCCCACCAGCAGACCGTGTACGGCCGACGTCCCACCCGGACCTCGGCGGGCTCCGTGGTGAAACCGCCACGTGGCGTCACCGCGACCTGATCGCCTTCGGCGTCGAGCAGCTCGGCGTCGGTGTGCGACAGCAGCGCAGGCGACGGTCGGGCCAGCCGGTCAGGCCAGGCCGCGTTCGGATCGCGGGGCGGCACCTGCTCGTCCCCGAGTGTCACGAGCGCGACCTGCTCGGCGGGCCCGCGTCCACCACTGCGGATCGGCACCCGCACCGACTCTCCGCCGAGGAGGCCCTGCACACGGACGAGCGCACGCCGAGCTCGGTCGGTGAGCCCGTCGCCGATCGCAGCGGGCAGACCGGCCCCGACGAACGCGTGCTGCAGAGACCCGGGGTCCACCACTTCCACCGGTTCCAGATGCAGCCGCGCGATCGGCGAGTCCGGCGCACCGGCCCCACCCGCATCACGTCCCGCCGTACCGACCAGCCATCCTTCGAGCTGCCAACGGATACGGTCGGCGGTGGCGTCCGGCGTGAGCGGCTGCGCACACCACCAGGTACGCGAGTGTCGTTGTCCACGTTCGGTTATCGCGTGAACGGTGAGCCGAGTACAGGCCAGCGACGCCGCCGACAGACGATGGTGCAACTCCTCGGCGAGCCGACGGCCGAGGAAGGCCGCCGAGTCGATGCGGTCGACGGGCGGATCACACGTGTACTCGACTTCCAGCACGGCCGGAATCGGCGCACGACTCGGCCTCCTGCCCGGTGACGCGCTCGCCAACCGGTGCGCAACAACGGCGTCGGCCGAGAACCTCGATGCGACGTCGGCGACAGGCAGTTCGGCGAACGCACCGAGCGTTCGGATGCCGAGTCGCCACAGCAGGTCGACAAGATCGGGACGCGTCGGGTCGGACAGCGCGACCTCCACTGTCAGGTCCGAGATCGGCCGTGTCGCCAGGTAGGCGGCGTCGGTGCCCGGCGGCACCGACTGTCCGGACCGTGCGGACAGGACAGCGGTGAACAGCTCGTCAGCCACTCCCACCCGCGCTGCGACGCCGGCCGCGGCGACGGCGTCGACGATCCGCTCGGCGAGCACCGCCTCCCCACCGAAGTAACGCGCAGCCCGATCGGCCGTCACCACCAGCAGCCCGGGCCGCAACACCTCGGTGAGTGGGACCACTTCGGTCACCGCCGCAACGACCGGTTCGAACAGCCGACCGTCACGTGTCGGATCAGCGTCGAACACCATCAGATCCGGACACAACGACTGCGCCTGACGTTTCCGCATGCCACGGCGGACGCCGACGGTCCGCGCCGCCCGCGAGCACGCCACCACCTTTCCCGCATGCAGGACGGCGATCGGCTCGGCCACCGTGATGCCCACGGTCGACGCGGCCGCCACCGCAGGCCAGTCGGGGCACCACACGGCCATCACCCGACGGCCGCTCTGAGTGTCCATCAGTTCGCCACGGCGAGTGCCGGACGCGACGGACGCTGTACCGAGCCGTGCGCCGCGACCAACTGCAGCACCGGCTTCTCCCCCGGTGTCGCCTCACCCATGCCCGGGGCGACGAGGTCAAAACCACCTGACGATGGACGAGCACCCGAAGCCGTCACCCGCACGTCGACTCCGAACCCGCCGATGCGCCCGAACCCACTTCGCCGCGCGGGCACGTGCCGGTACTCGGTCACCTCGCTCTCGATGCGGACCGACGCTCCGGGCCAGTCACCGAGGACGAGCAGCGTCGACGACTGCTTGCGTGCCCGGCCGGCCAGGACCCGAGCCCGCGACGGCGGAACCGGCCCGCGTTTGCGGCCCGGGCCGAGGTCGGGCCCGAGCACCACGAGATCGATCCCGTCGAGCAGCACCCCCGCCACCTCCAGAGGGTCCACACCGGGCTCGGTGACGACTGCAACGCGACTCAGGTCGGCCCCCATGTCCATGGCCGCGGCCAGGTTGAGCCGCGGAAGTCCAACCAGCGCAACCGTGGCGCCCGCCCGGGTCGCTTCGGCGATGACTGCCATCGGCACGGTGATCGCCCCGGTGGACGCGACCACCGTTCCGCGAGACAGACCACGGCGCGGGAACAGCGGCGCCATGGCCTCGGGAACGGGAAGCACCGAGGTCTCCGCAACGGCGTCGCCCGACATGCCCGCCAGACGCCTCCGCAGGGCTTCTACCTCCTCTGACCGTGCCATAACTTCCCCTTCCCGCCGTTCGAACTCTTGTTCGATACTGTACGACCGACCTCTGACAACCGTCAACGCTCCTGGTCGCGGCCCCCGCCTCTCCGCACGCCACGTAGATTCGGACGCATGCAGTCACGCCTTTATCCGTTCGCCGTGATCATCGCCGCGGTGACGTCGATCGCGCTCACCGCCCTGCCGTGGATCTCGTTGACCCCGCTCGGCCTCGACTGGTCGTGGAACGGGCTCGCCATGGCAAGCGTCGATCTCGACGACGACCTCGGTGTGGTCGGCGTCGGGTGGGCGGTGGTCGCAGCCGCCGTGGTGGCGATTCTGGCCGCGCTGATCGGCCTGATGCCGTCACCCAAAGTCCGACCACTTCTCCCGTTGGCGAACGCGGTCGCGGCCGCTGCATGTGCACTCGCAGCACTCGCGCCGCTCATCACACTCATCTGGCCCGCAGTGTTCTACGGCGACCTGTTCGTCAACATCGGAGCGACGGGCCTCGTATCTCAGGTTCCGCTGAAAACGCCGGTCATCGTCGCAACCACCGGCACCATTCTGCTCACGGCCGTCGTCTGTGCAGCGTCAGCGGTGGCCGCCCGCCCCGGTCCAGAGGCTCGGGCCGCGTCGGCGACGAAGCCCTGACCTGCGCGGTGACGACCGCCGCGATCGACCCTGACGCCAACAGCGCAGCCAACACAAGCACTTGGAAACGGCCGGCCTCCACCGGCGAGAGCCCGCCGAAGATCGCACCCACAAAGGCGCCGGGCAACGTGACCAACCCGGTGGTCTTGGTCTGATCGATCGACGGCACCAACGCACTGTGCACCGCATGTCGCGCCATCGACGACGACGCCTGCCGCGGTGTCGCACCGAGCGCGAGCCAGGCCTCCACCTCGTCCCACCGCTCGATGAGCGTCTCAGTGAGATGCCGCCCGGTGAGCGTCGTGATGTTCATGGTGTTGCCGATGACGATCGCCGACAACGCCAACAGGTAGCGCGACGTCGGTTCCAGCGCCCCGGTCACGAACACCGCCCCGAGCGCGACCACCACCCCCGACACGATCGCCAGCGCCACGAATCCTGCCGTGCGCCACAAGGTTCCAGGAGCGGCAAGTCGCCGCGTCGCGGTGCCGACCGCCACCGTGAACATGACCGACACGGCGAGCAGCACCAGTCCGGGATGCGTGATCAGGCCGGTCAACGCGACACTGACCACCGCGAGCTGGACCATCCCGCGCAGAATCGCCGATGCCGTCGCCCATCGTTCCCGCACGCCGTACCAGCGCAGAACACCGACCGACACTCCCGCCAGCACGATCACGGCCACAGCCGTCGCGATCAGATCATGTGCGGACACCCGCTAATCCAATCACCCCGCCGACCTTTCGACTCGCTCCGCGAGTCGAAAGGTCAGAACAACGTCAAACTCTCCGGTTCAACAACGTCGACCGCCGCCGACGGTGCCGAACTCTCTTCTTCGGCCGCAACCTCGTCGGGCTTGGCGAGCCCGTGCTCGCGAACGAGAGGCGTCATGCGTTCACGGAGTCGGACCGCGTAGTCGGCGGGCACGAACGAACCGCGCCCGTACAGCGATCGATACCGACGCAGCAGCGCGGGATGCTCCTGCGCCAGCCAGTCGAGATAGCCGTCGTCGGAGTCGAGCTGGAGCACCGACACGGACACGCGGGCCGCGCCGGCCTCCGACAGTTCGGACAGCAGCGCGTCCAACTGCGACGACGAGTCGGTGAGGCACGGCAGCAACGGCGCGATGCGCACATGCGGCTCGAGCCCAGCGTCGGCGAGGCGCCGAACGGCGTCGATCCGCGCGGCCGGGAGCGAACCGTCCGGATCGGCCCGCCGACTCAGGTCGTCGTCGAGGCAGGGCACGGTCACCACGATCGTGGTCGGCACCGCGTGACGAACCACCCGCAGCAGTGAGAGGTCACGCACGATCAGATCCGACCCCGTGTACAGCGCGAACGGTGTGTTCGATTCGGCGAGCGCCGAGATGACACCGGGCATCAGCCGATACCGCTCCTCGAGCACGCCGTAGGGATCTGCGCCGGTCACGCCGACGGCCACTGTCGATCGACGCCACGACCGGCGTCGGAGCTCACGTCTCAGCACGGCGGCGGCGTTCATCCGCACCCGCATCTCACGATCGTCACCGACCATCGTCTCGAGCGCGTAGTCGTAGGGATGTGCGCGTTCCACCGTCACCGACCGCAGCATGGCCGACGCCAGCACCTCGTGCACCGCGAGGCGCGGAAACTCCGGCAGCCGGAGCGTCCGCACCAGGTCGGTATCGACCAACTCGAGCACTCCACTCATGCCACCCATCCGAACACATGTGCGAACATCTCGTCAAGTGTCCGAATGGACTGTCGCAGGTCCCGGCTACGATGGCTCCATGACCGGATCGGCCGAACCTGGACCCTCGTACCTCGTCGCCGGCCGTTACCGCCTGGTCAAGCGCATCGGGCGGGGCGGCATGGGCGCCGTGTGGGTTGCGCGTGACCAACTCCTCGACCGCGACGTCGCCGTCAAGCAGGTCCTGTCGGTCGCCGAAATGTCCCACGAAGAAGCTCTCACCAACCGCCAACGAGCGATGCGGGAGGGCCGGATCGCCGCTCGTCTCTCGCACCGCAACGCCGTGTCGATGCACGACGTCGCGCTCGACGGCGAAGAGCCATGGCTGGTGATGGAGTACCTCCCCTCGCACAGTGTCGCCGACGTGCTGCGCGACAACGAGACCATCGCGCCCGTCGAGGCCGCTCAGATCATCGCGCAGGTCGCCGACGCCATCGCCGAGGCTCACGCGTCTGGCATCATCCACCGCGACATCAAACCCGCCAACATCCTGATCGCCAACAGCGGTCGCGCGACGGGTCTGGTGAAGATCACCGACTTCGGCATCTCGCGTGTGAAAGACGACGTGTCGATCACCCAGACCGGCATCGTCACCGGAACACCCGCCTACTTCGCCCCCGAAGTGGCGCGCGGTGACGAACCCGGTGAGGCGTCGGACGTGTTCTCACTGGGCGCGACGCTGTACACGATGATCGAGGGCCGACCGCCGTTCGGCGACGGTGACAACTACATCGCGACGCTGCACCGCGCCGCGGCCGCCCGCATCGACCCGCCGACACGAGCCGGCGGACTCGAGCCAATCCTGCTGCGTCTGTTGGAGCCTTCGCCTGCGAACCGGCCGACGATGTCGCAGGCCCGTGATCTGCTCGTCCAGTACGCGGCGTCCGAACTCGGCACGTCGGAGAAGGTGCTGACAGGCCTCGTCTCGACGAAGCCCAATCACACACGCGTCCGTCCCCCTGCGCCGTCGGTGTTGCTGCAGAAGCCCGAGCCGTATGCGCACACGCGCGTCGGCACTCCGACACCCCCGCCCGGCCGGTACGCACCGCGCGCGACTCCCGAGCCTCTTCCGCCGCAGCAGTACCCGTCGAACCCGTCGGTGCAGCAGTATCCGTACTCGCAGCCGCAGTACCAGTTCTATCCGCCGCAGCACCAGCCCCAGCGTGGCAGCAACGCCAGCCTCGCCGCCGCGATCTTCGCATTGTTCGTCCTGCTCACGGCCATCATCGCCGGGATCATCGTCCTCACTGTTTAGCGTTGCGGCGACACGCTTCGAGCGGTCAGCCCAGTTGGCGGTTGACGGCCCAGCGAGTGAGGGCGTTCCGGTTGGACTGCTGGGTCTTGCGGAGCACGTTGGACGCGTGAGTCTCGACGGTCTTGACCGAGATGAAGAGTTCTTCGGCGATCTCGCGGTACGTGTACCCGCGTGCCAGCAGTCGCAGCACTTCGAGTTCACGCTTGGTGAGCGAGTCGAGTTCCGGGTCGAGGTGCGGTTCCGGGACGGCGGAGCGTCCGGTGAACGAGTCGAGGACGAATCCGGCCAGCCGCGGGCTGAACACGGCGTCCCCCTCGGCGACACGTCGGACGGCGTCGGCCAATTCCGTACCGCTGATGGTCTTGGTGACGTAGCCGCGCGCGCCCGCCCGGATGGTCGCGATGACGTCCGTCGCCGCATCCGACACCGACAACGCCAGGAACACCGGCGCCTCAGAACCGAGTGCGTCGGTCACGCCGCGCAGGACACCGACACCTCCCCCGCCGGGCATGTGGACGTCGAGGAGCACCACGTCGGGTCGGGTCGCGACGATCTCGCTGATGGCCTGCGGCACGGTGCCCGCGTCGCCGACCACGTCGATCCCGTCTTCGCCCGCGAGTTCGGCTCGGACTCCGGAGCGGAACACTCCGTGGTCGTCGACGAGGAAGAGGCGGTAGGCGGTCATGCGATCTCCTGATCGTTCTGTGCGGGTGCGTCTTCTGTTGTAGCGGACGCGATCTCGCCCGCGGCACGTGGCAGGGTCAGTGCGACGTTGGTGCCGCGTCCGATGGTCGAGCTGACACGTGCCGCGCCGCCTGCGCGTTCCATGCGGGCTCGGATGGAACGGCTGACACCTTGGCGGTCGGGGTCGACGGCGTCGACGTCGAAGCCTGCTCCGCGGTCGCGGACGAACACCTCCACCTGGTCATCGGCCACTTCGCAGTACACGTCGACCGTCGCGGCGCCGGAGTGTTTGGACGCGTTGACCATCGCTTCACGGGCTGCCGAGACGAGTGCGCTCCAGCCGCGTGCGCGGGCCGGGTCGAGCATCTCGTCGGGGGTCACGTCGCCGACGGTGATGGCTTCGATCTCGACGCCGTAAGCATCTTCCACTTCGACGGCGACAGCGCTGATCGCCGCGGCGAGGGACTCGCGGGGCCGGGCGCGGTCGCCGAACAGCCACTGGCGGAGTTCCCGTTCCTGGCTGCGCGCCAAGCGGGCGACGGTGTCGGGGTTCGCGGCCTGCTTCTGAATCAGCGCCAGCGTCTGCAGAACAGAATCGTGCAGGTGGGAGGCTATTTCTTCACGTTCGTCGGTTCGGATGCGTGCAGCGCGCTCTTCGTTCAAGGCGCGGAGCATACGCATCCAGACGGGCACCGTCAGCAGCACCGCACCGACGAGTGTCGCGAGGACCGCGACCACGATCGGCGGCATGCCCGCGAGTGCCGTGTCGGGGACGGTCACCATGACGACGAGCCCGCCGATCACGAACACCGCACCCGTCGCCAGCCGGACCCACGTCAGCGTTCGTGACTGCGATGTTGCGATGCCGGTGACGTCGGCCTCTCGCCACACGATGGCGGCGCCGCCGAGGACGAACAGGATCGCGAGCATCGACTGCGCGGGCGCGCTCGTCGCGGCCATGCCGTTCGCGGCGAGCGCGAGGACGCCGATGACGATGAGGCCGTGTGCCTGGCGGCGTTCCCCCGGCGGCGCGGCGGCGGTGTCGTCGCCGGTCGGGCAGAAGAACCAGAGCAGCGCATAGGCGATGACTCCAGCTCCGGCCAGCGCCGCGAGCACCACGAACACGACCCGCACGCGGAATACGGAGACGCCGAGGTGGTCGGCGACGCCGCCGCACACACCGGCGATCACCTTGCCGCCGCTGCGTCGATGCAGTCGCGGCACGGTTGTAGTCGTGCGCAGTTCTCTTCTCATTGATTCGATAGTGGCACGTCGTGGCCGGTTCGCACATCAGGGAGCATCTCAGGGTTTCGCCGGATTCACGGCGGCGCGAATGTCGCCAAGATGAATGGCATGAACGCTTCGACTGTCCAAGACATGTGGAACACGCGCCCCGTGCGACGTCGTTCCGGCAACACCGTGGCCGGTGTGTGCATCGGTGTCGGTGAGCGCTATCGGGTGGATCCGACGCTGGTGAAGGTGGCCTTCGTGGTCGCGACGGTGTTCGGCGGCAGCGGCATCCTGCTGTACATCGCCGCCGCGATCGCGCTTCCCGCCGAGGACGAGAGCAAGGCACACCAATGGCACGGCGGGCCTCCGTGGGCGCGCGCCGGGCATCGCAGCCACCTGAGGTGGATCCCGTTGGTCATCATCGCGGTGATCGCGATGTCGATCATCGGTTCCCCGAACGCGTGGGGAACGAGCGGCGTGCTCGGCGCGGTCCTGATGGCCGGCGGCTGGTATCTCCTCTACCAGCGGACTCCCGTCGCCCCGGCTGGCACGTCTGCCGCCGAGCTCGTCCACGGCAGTTCCTCGACCATCGGAGACTTCTCGCCGGTCGGGAGCTCCTCGTCCGTCGACCCTGGCGCCGAGCCCCGTATCGCTGCGGCGACGGAGCAGTCCGGCGACACCGTCCAGCTCACGAAAGACGTCCCTCCCACCGATGCGCCTCCGAGTTGGGATCCGTTGGGCGCTGCCCGGTTCGCGTGGGATCTGCCCGAGCCGACTGAACCCGTGAAGCCGCCTGCCCCTCGTGTGCCGCGCTCGCCGGTCACACCGATCTTCCTCGGGCTCGCCGTGATGACCGGTGCGGCGACGTCGGCCGCGTCACTGGCCGGAGTCGGATGGCTGACGCCCGGGCGCATTGCGTCATTGGT
The DNA here is from genome assembly GCF_016919385.1 of Gordonia sp. PDNC005. Classification (NCBI taxonomy): domain Bacteria; kingdom Bacillati; phylum Actinomycetota; class Actinomycetes; order Mycobacteriales; family Gordoniaceae; genus Gordonia; species Gordonia sp. PDNC005. The sequence continues at coordinate 861,740 of NZ_CP070351.1, read as the reverse complement.
GCTGGCTGTACTGGGGACCGGGTTGGTGGTCGCGTCGTTGCAGCGTCGGCCCGCCGGTCACAGCGGGTCGGGCCTGATTCCGCTTGCCGCGCTCGGAGCGGTCGCCGTCCTCGCGACCACCGCGTTCGCAGGCCCCGGTGAGACGTTCCCGTCCGGCGGCGTGGGCGAGCGGACGTGGACTCCCCCGACGTCGTCCGACCTGCGCGACGACTACTCGTTGACGATCGGCTCCACAACACTCGACCTGCGCGAGCTGAACGAACTCGACAAGGACCGGACCGTCTCGATCCGCCAGGGCATCGGCGAGATCAAGGTGTTCCTGCCGGACGACATCCGTGTCCGCACCGACTGCAGCGTCACCGTCGGTGACGTGAGCTGCAAGGACGGCGTCGTCAACCCCGACGCGAAGACTCCCACCCTGACCATCGACGCCCACGTGAACATGGGCAATGTGGAGATGATCCGATGACTGAGAACACCACTCTTGAAGCAGAGTCGACCGAGCGCCGACGCAGCCCCGGCCTCGCCGTCCTCGGCATTCTGGCACTGATGGTCGCCGGCTGGGGTCTGGCGGGCGGCCCGAGCCTCGGCGACACCCGAGCCCTCCCCTGGGCCGTCCTCGCCGTCGGAGTCGTCATCGGTCTCGGCCTCGTCGCCTCCGGCATGCGACGGCGTTAGGCGGTTGTTGGTGCGACGCTTCGACTCGCTGCGCGGGTCTTGAGCGAGCCTGCGAGACGAAAGGCACTCAACGAGCAGTGGGATGCTCTGCTCGTTGCGAGGACGCCCTTACTGCTCGTTGAGCGAGCGAAGCGAGTCGAAGCGTCCCAGGCCCACGAGCTGAGTCGAACCGAGGTCAGTCCGACGACCGAATCAACGCACCTTTGAGCGCCGCGACATCAACACGCATGTCACCGTCAGAGTGCCGCAGCGGGAGGTCCTCGGTGGTGATGCCGTCGAGGAACACTCCTCCGGTCTCGCCCGAACGAAGAGTCTGCGACTTGCGTCGACGAGCTTCGATCCGCGCCACGCGACCCGGCAGCACCCGATCGTCGAGCACAAGATCGGCCGACGTCCCGACGACTACCTCACCGGACTCGACCACACCCGTGAACACCCGCCCCCGCGCGGTGATGGTGAACATGTCGTCGACCCGGAACGTGAACGGCGTCCCCGGCTTCGGCGCCGGAGCATCACGCGCCTCGCTCTTGCGGAAGAATCCCATTTCTCGGACTCTAACGGACCGACCCACGGCTACGAAGGCCGCCGCGATACGCACCCACTCACACAAACGGCCTCCGCACCATGAGAGTGCAGAGGCCGTCTGTGGTCAGCGGGAGGTCACTCCCATTCGATGGTCCCCGGCGGCTTGCTGGTCACGTCGAGCACAACGCGGTTGACGTCTTCCACCTCGTTGGTGATGCGGGTGGAGATGATCTCGAGGGTCTCGTAGGGCACGCGGGTCCAGTCGGCGGTCATCGCGTCTTCGCTGGAGACCGGACGCAGGACGATCGGATGGCCGTAGGTCCGGCCGTCGCCCTGGACGCCGACGCTGCGGACGTCGGCGAGGAGCACCACGGGGCACTGCCAGATGGTGCCGTCGAGCCCCGCCGCGGTGAGCTCTTCGCGCGCGATGAGGTCGGCCTTGCGGAGCAGTTCGAGGCGTTCCTTGTTGACCGAGCCGACGATGCGGATCGCGAGGCCGGGGCCGGGGAACGGCTGGCGGGCGACCATCTCTTCGGGCAGTCCGAGTTCGCGGCCGACGGCGCGCACCTCGTCCTTGAACAGGAGTCGGAGCGGTTCGACGAGCTTGAACTCGAGGTCTTCGGGAAGGCCGCCGACGTTGTGGTGGCTCTTGATGTTCGCGGTTCCGCTGCCGCCGCCGGATTCGACGACATCCGGGTACAGGGTTCCCTGGACGAGGAAGTCGACCTTCTTGCCTGCCGCGGCCTGATCGCCGAGAACCTCGGAGACGGCGCCCTCGAACGAGCGGATGAACTCGCGGCCGATGATCTTGCGCTTGGTCTCCGGATCGGACACTCCGTCGAGGTGGCCGAGGAACGTCTCCTCGGCTTCGACGGTCACCAGGCGGGCGCCGGTGGCGGCGACGAAGTCGTTCTGCACCTGCTCACGCTCGCCCGCACGCAGCAAACCGTGGTCGACGAACACGCACGTCAGACGGTCACCGATCGCGCGCTGGACCAGCGCTGCGGCAACCGCGGAGTCGACGCCGCCGGACAGACCACAGATCGCGAGGCCTTCGTCGCCGACCTGCGCCTTGACGTCGGCGATGAGCGCTTCGGCGATGTTCGCAGCAGTCCACGTGGGCTTGAGGCCTGCGATCTCGTACAGGAAACGGGTCAGGACTTCCTGGCCGTGCGGGCTGTGCAGCACCTCGGGGTGGTACTGGACGCCGGCCATCTTGCGCTCGACGCACTCGAACGCGGCGACCGGTGCACCCGGGGTGGAGCCGGTGACGGTGAAACCCTCCGGCGCCACCTGTACGGCGTCGTTGTGGCTCATCCACACCGGCTGGGTCTCCGGGAGACCGCGGTGGAGCGTGCCCTCGTTGTTGGGTGTGAAGTTGGTGCGGCCGAACTCGCGTCCACCCGTGTTCGCGACCTCGCCGCCGAGTGCCGTCGTCATCTTCTGGAAGCCGTAGCAGATGCCGAACACAGGGATACCCAGGTCGAACAGCTTCTCGTCGATCGTCGGGGCGCCGTCTGCGTACACCGATGCAGGGCCACCGGAGAGGATCAGCGCCGCCGGGTTCTTGGCGGTGATCTCCTCGAGCGTCGCATCGTGGGCGACGACCTCCGAATAGATCCGGGCCTCGCGCACGCGCCGAGCGATGAGCTGCGCGTACTGAGCACCGAAGTCGACGACCAGGACTGGGCGGGGATGGTCCGCGGGAGAGTTCGTCACGGGTGCATTCTACAGATCGTAACAGTGCCAGTACCTCCACCTTGCCCTGCTGCCGGACGGACCCCGTCTCCTCCGGCACAGCTGGAACCCGCTCGCGCCTACCGGAGTGAAATATGTGCGCGCGAGGACCCCGCTCGCCAGTCCCCATTCGCACGATCGAACGAATATACCGCAATACCCGGACCTGCCAGGCAATTCACCCGAGGCTGCCAACCGCGACAACCGTGCACCCTAATGGCTGGGCGACTGCCCGACCCCATCGAGCCCAAGGCCCAATTACAATTGAGCAACAGCACACCAAAGAATAAGAAGCGCAAGAAATCCAGGCGAGACGGCAACGACTACAAGGTCGCGCCCGAAGAGTCCAGGATATATTTCACATGCAGTGGCTGCAAGAAGGAACTTTGGACGCTCCATTTACAAAAGACAACATGCAATCGATGTGATAAAGCGCAGCGCAGGTCAAAATCGGCCAAAGGTACTCCAGCAAGTTCACGATCCTCGCGCAAACCCCGGAAGGCGCCAATCAAACCGCCCGCGCTGGCGAATCGCAATCACAGCCCTCGAAGAAGCCCGCAGAGAAGCGGACGGACGCGAGCAAGCCCCTCCGCGAACCAGTTAAGCAACCTTGGATTCGCGAAATACTCACCGGCCATCCCCGCTACTAGCTTGTCCATGTGGATCCGAGCGACCTCCCCTCCCTCAGGACACCGATACCTCGACGGCCCCAGCGAAAGCGAGCCCGTTCGCGTGCTGACGTCAACACCCAATTCCGGTCACACCTGCAGCGATCATCGACGCGAAGCCGGTCTCGTCAGTCGACTTCAAGTAGGTGAGCACCGAAGAACAGCGACCAAGACTGGGCGGCGGAGGTCCGCGCGAGAGTTCGTCACGGGTGAACGGTATACCGGGCGGCATCACCCCAGCGTCACATCAACTGGACGAAGCCCCTCTGCTCCAGCAAGCGTGAACGCGGTCGTGCTCGCCGAACACGCGCGCACCCGTGAGGGAATCGTTAATTTCCCGCGGACCATCCTCGTCGACGGGAATAGCGAGCAGGGTCTCGACGCCGCTACCGATCACCGCCTACGCACTCTCAGGATCCAAGAGCTCAGCAAGCTGATCGATGTCACAGCCGTCGACGGTGAACACCGTAAACCCATCGCTCGCCAACGCAGCGTCGCGGTCGACATCTGCGTCCTCCACAAGGACGACGCCCGCGTCGCGCCACAACGCCTCAACAGGCCAGTAGCATTCGCCGAAGTCGACACCGATCTCTGGCTTCTGGACGCCCCGAGTCGCGAGTGAAACGAACAACTCGACTACCGAACTCGACGTATGGGTGAGGGTCTGACCCCACGGTCCGTCAACCGCACCGACGGCGCCATCGATCTTGAGCTCAGCGAAGATCGCGAGTGCGCCAGCCCTCGACAGGCGATCGTGGTGCCGATCGTTTCGATAGGACCGCAGGCAGCCGTAACACGACGTTTCCTCACCGCAGTCGCAACGGCTCACCCGTGCAACCGCGAACTGGACGACGCGCTGCAGGTTCTCGGCAATCTTCTTCGATGCGCCTGCACCCGCAGGCACCGTATCGAACAGTACGATGCTGCGCTTCCCGTCCTTGCTCCACGACAGGGTTCCGTCGATGTCGTCCCGACTGATTTCGAGAGCCTCTGACGCACCCTCTAGGAGGGCGTACAGCACCGACAGCCAGCTCGATTCGGAATCCTTGTCGTACGCAATCGCTTCGAACGTGAACTCAGCGACGTCCGTCTCGTATCGGTGTGCCAACGAGACTGTACGGGTAGATCCGCTGCAGCTTTGTCCGGTGGCCGGACGCTTGTGCGCCCGCTTGGGTGACGGACGTCCATTAGGCGCGGGTTCGGCCCAGCCGCACCACCCGCAGAGCGCGAATCCCCGGCCACCGCCTGTCGAGATGACCGCCATCTTGGCACGTGTGCCGGCGCGTGCTTGCACTCCCGTCGATTCCCAGGTGAACGTGTCGAGAACGTCGCCGATGTCTTCGACGTAGGTGGCACCACCCCAGTTCCGCAACGGTGGCTCCGGTTTCACGTCTTCCACTTTCCGATCGGCGACGAACCCGAACTCAGGTACAACGAAAGTCCGGATGGCACCGTAGGGCTCATCACAGCTCTGACAGTGTTCTGACGCGTCGAGAACAGTGCCGCATTGAAATTGTTCGCAGGTGCTGCATACGCGGAACTGGTATTCAACGAGCTCCCGTTTGGGGAGCTTGTGCAGGCCGCGCGAGGTCCACAACTTGCCTCCCGCCACCACCTGATTGCCGGGCGCGTAATCGTAGATGGCTTGGGAGAGGTCACGCGACAACTCAAGCCGCGGTCCGACATCACTCTCACAGTGCGCTGTACGCAATTCGACCGTGTCGACCGGGAAACCATACTTGGGGAGAATGTTCTTGTTGGCGAGATAGCCGAGCAGTTGACGCTGTTCGATCGTTTGCAGAGTTTTCTGCAGTCGCCCACCCAAGCTCAGCTTGTCGTCCGCCTTCGCCTCTGCAATCAGTTTCCGGAACGTATCCAGGTCGTTTCGGATGTCCTGCTCCGCGATCGCGAGCAGTTCACAGAGCCGGTCGACCCACGTGCCGTCAAGGGCACCGATCTCAGATGCGACAGAGGCGGGAAGGACGTCGAGGATCGCGCTCTGCACACGATCTGGCACGGGCGTCAGGAAACTGCGCACCTGGGCCGCGGGAGAATCCTGCCCCTCGACAGCAGGAGTGAAGAACGCCGCGGCATGCTTCCACGTAAGCCCCTCGTTCTCGAACCGGTGTCGAAAATACGCGCTCAAGGCGACGGAATGAGCGTGCCTGCGCCCGATCCGTTCGTTGTCGATGGGGATCCACGGAATCCGCATCTCCCCTGCGATCATCGACTCGGGGCTCTGATACTTGGACAGGTCGTGTGAACTCCGCTTGGCGTAGGTCAGCACCAGCGCGGCGGACGCTGCCCGTCGGCCGGCTCGGCCCGCACGCTGCACGTAGTTGGCGGTTTTCGGCGGCATGTTCCGAAGCACCACAGACTGCAGGTCGCCGACGTCGACACCGAGCTCGAACGTGGTCGAGCACGACAGCACGTTGACCTTGCCGTCAATGAAGTCTCTCTGCACTTGCGCGGCGATCCTCGATGCCCACTGCGCTGTGTGCTCCTGCGCAGACAGCGGCACGGGGTTCATGGTGCGGTACATGTGCCGATAGTGATTCGCGTCAGCATCGACATCGGGGATCTCGAACTCCGACACCGCCCCATCGCACGGTCCGTGCGGACAGACTCCTCGTACATTGTTCGCGGTGAGACGACGGCACGACCCGCACATAAACCAGTGACAGTCTGCGCCCGACCGGATACGCAACATAGTGTGATCGACCTGGTAGACGTCGCCGGCGAATTTGTCCGCGGCTGTCGCGAGGTACCCGTTGTCAAGCAGAAACCTCCAGAAGCTGTCGAGTACCTTCGCCGCGTCTACGTCCGCCCCGAGATCTGCGAGCACCTTTCGCACCAGCAGAATCCGGTTGTTAGACGTGCCGGGTCGACCTCCTGGCAGCCAACTGATGATGCGCTTCTTCACATCGGAGTCCATAGACCGGATTCGCACCGTGATATTGCGCGGCTCGAAGATTTCCTGCTGGATATCGACTTCGTCAAGGAGCGTGATGGCGCCCTGCAGTCGAACGGTCTTGAGGAGTTCTTCAAGCAATCCCCATGCCTCGTCCTCATCGAGCCCGAGAGCGAACCACGCTCGCGGAAGTTCGATGCCTCGCTTCCGCAGCATCGACACCCTCATCAGCCCGAGCCCTTCGAGGGATTGCCGCTGGTCCATCGCCATCAGTTCGGCCATCGCCCAAGGATTCGCCTCGCGCTCGATCTGCAACCGAGTCGCCGTCTCAGGGAAGTATTGGGCTTGCTTCGCCTTCTTTGCAGCCAGCGCGGCGAGGTCGTCGGCGGCCAGGTCCTCGTCTGCGTACTTCGGGTCGGTGATCACCTGTGTCAGGTACCGCCGCTGCAGCATTCGACCGTACGTCTTATCCAGATAGGGTGCCGCGAACGCCGCTGCTTGCCGCGAGTCGGAGAACATGAGCAGCTTCCGGCCCTCGCCGACTTCCTCCACGGACTCGTCCGAGGCCGGGGGAAGATGCTGGTACAGCGCGGTCGTGATGACGGCCGGTGCCGCATTGACGTCTGTGCGCAGTCTGCGGATCACCTGGCGAGCGCGTGCTCCGCATTCGGTGCACTTGCTCATCACTCGGGTTGTCTGCGGATGCTCCCGGACGCGCAGCACCGGACCGCCCGGACAATGGTCCGACTGGCAGAGACCACCGCCGAGCGCTCCGCAGCCGGTGCATAAATGCGCGACACCAGTGGTCGCATCAGTTTCCTCATCACCGGACAAGGTGATCTCGTCTTCGTCCAACAGGCCCACCTGATCCGCGTCGGTGATGACGAGCCATCTGACCCGAGAGTCCGTGGCAACGGGGCGGAAGTAGCGGAGCCCCTTCTCCGACTCCACTTCCCCAGCGAGGTGGACGGCTCCGCACCGCGTGCAGGTGCCGAATTCGAAGACGGCTCGTCCGGTATCTGGATCGTGCAAGTGGCGCCCAAGCAAAACAGTGGGGCCGGCATCGGCGAACGAGACGTACGAGCCTTCGGTGGCCCGCACAAACATGTGGTAGCGAGCCGACAACACCGGATTGCCGCTCACATCAAGCACTTTCGACCCAAGTGCAACGATGGCCTCGAGCTTCGCACCTGCGGCTGGGTCGTGTGGCCACAGCCTCGCTTGCAAGTCATCGACCGCTACTGGGCCTCGCGACAGGATCGACGTGAGCTCGGCGATCGTGGACTCCGCGCGTAGTGCCTGAGCGGGGTCTCCGGTTCCGTGTATTCCGAGGGAGCTCATGTCCGCGTCATCTGCGGACAGCGACATCAGTTCGTCGGCCGACAGCGTCCACGTGGGTGGTTCGCGCCATTCCTGTCTCGTCGCGATGACCAAATCCTGACGCGCGCCGTCGTCCTCAACGTACTCGAACGGCGCGTCGAACAGACGATGGGCGAACGCCACAGCTTCGAGTCCCTGCGTCTGAGGTGTCGTGCCGGTCAACGACGCCGATGTCGCGATGCATTGCAACTGCCGTCCACACGCAACCCGCTCTCGGAGGCGTCGAAGCAGGAGCGCCACCTCGGAACCCTGCGCCCCGTCGTAGACGTGCGCTTCATCGAGGGCGATGAACCTCCACGTGTCGCGGTCCCCTCCGTCGAACAGATCAAGGTCGGCCGGTCGTAGCAAGAGGTATTCGAGCATCGCGTAGTTGGTCAGCAAGATGTGCGGCGGCTCGGCACGCATCTCCTGCCTGCTGAGCAGTTCGTTCGGCAGCCGCTTCTGTCCGGAGTGCATGGCCTTGAAGACCGCCTCGGCTTCGTCCGCGTCTTCTTTCGTCTCACCGGTGTATCTGCCGAACGTGATGTCGGGCATGTCGGCCAGCAGTGTGCGAAGGCGCTTGAGCTGATCGTTGGCCAGGGCATTCATCGGGTACAGCAGCAGCGCCCGCACTCCAGGGCCGAGCGTCCCAGCAGCTCGCTCTTCGATGAGGGCGTTGAATATCGGGAGCAGGAAGCTCTCCGTCTTACCCGAGCCGGTGCCGGTACTGACGACGAGGTTGCGGCCTGCCACAACCTTGCGAATCGCGCGTTCTTGATGCTGGTAGAGGGGCCGATCCATCGGCAGGGCGTCGCTGTGGAGCAGCCGAAAGTCGCGGTGCAGCACGTTGGCATCCACGAGGTCGTTGAGCGACGCACCCGGCGCGTAGGGCGGAGTCAGCTCCAGGAGCGGACCTTTCGTCAGGAGCCGCGACTGGTCTACTGCGTCGTCGAATGCGACTGCCAGCTGGGGATCGCGTGGCGCGAGAAGTGTCTTCAAGTACCGCTTGTAGCTGGTCTCGATACCGATTCCCGCTGCGAGCGGATCGAGTCGGTCGCTCATGCTGTAACTCCGATCAGGTCATCGTGGACCAAGTAGGTAACGGCTGCCTCTGCGATCAGCAGGTCAGTGGCAACCAAGTCCGGGAAGTACTCGGCAAAGGTCACCCACGCCTCGTACATGTCCGCGGTCATCGGTGAGTAGTCGAACTCGCCACGCGACTCGAGTCGTGCGACGACTGCAAGGGTCAGCGACTGAACAGAGAGGAGCGTCCAGGGGTACTCGACGACATCGATCCCCCTCAGCCTCTCGTCTCGCTCGGCAATCATGCTGTAGAGCGCTGGCGCCACTCGTTTCACGTCTTTGAGCACACTATTGACATGCTGAGACAGTTCCCTGCAAACGGGTTCGCGGCTCCACATGGACCGCCGACGAAATGCGTTCGCAACGGCACTTACTCGCGTATCGCGGTCCAGCAGCGCACCAGGGACGAGCTCACAAGCCCGAAACACGTTGTCGATCTCTTCGTCGCTCTTAGCATCCAAGGAGATCGTGATGGCATCGAACGTTCCCGCAAGCGGATCTTGAAGTCGCCCTTCGCGTAGCAGCGTGACCAGCGCGACACCTCCAGTAGCTTCGAGATACCCGAGTGTCTCCGCGCGCTCGGTGACAACGTTGCCCCGGCGCGAATACAGCGATGGCAGATCCGAGATCGAGACCATGCAGCCCACCCAGGCATCGGGGAGAATGTCGTCACAGGTGGTGAGTGCCGAGAAGGGCTTGTCGACGAGGTTCGTTCGAATGAGCAGCATCATCTTCTGTTCAGGCGGAATCGTGCTGCTGCCGAGAGCTTCGAGCGCAACACGAGGGTGCCGCCCGAGAATCCGCAGGAGTCCGTCGCGAACTCGTCGGCTCTCCGTGTCGGTCCGGGTGAAGTCATGCATCGCTAACGCCGCCCAGGCTCCAGGAACCGCTTCCGGGGCCAGCGGCGGGCTGCCCTGACCTGCAAGGAACTGCGCGAGTTCGTCGGCAGCGGGGCTCGCGCCGGTGGCCCAACCTTCCTGCGCCACGCGCATAGCGGCTGTGCCATCCGGTTTTCCTGGCCGAGCGATCGTCACCCACGGATCATCGACGAACACCTGGACTAGCAGTGCGCCTGCGTCGCGCAATTCCACCGGCAGGTCCGCGCGCCCGTTCGAGATAGGTAGACGCTCGACCGGTCGCCAGGGTGCCGTCACAGACCACACCCACGCCGCTAGTTCTTCCTCGTCAGCAAGGCCAGAGAAGGTGAGGTAGTTGCCGTACAACTCCACCGACTCGCACAGCCGAGCTGGGCGGACGTGCGCGATAGTGAGTTCGTGCGTCTCCTCCAACTCGTCGACGAGCGCAACCAGCCGGCACGCCCCCACTCGACGGGCCGTGTCGACGAAGGTACGAGTGGGGACCTGAAACACGCCGTCCGCGGGAGTCTCCGGGTACTCCTCCTGCACTACGGCTCCGGCGGCATCAATAAGAGCGATGCTGGCCGAGACGTCAGCCGGAATACGGGCGGCGACCACCGCATGGGCCTCCAAGTCAGCCGGGGTCAGGACCTGCGCGGACGTGCGCCACTGAGCGGGAGCACCCAGTACGTCCACCCGAGCCTCGAAGTGTGGCGGCGTCACGATAAGCCGGTAGCCATGACCGCCCGCCGTGATCCTGATCGCGCTGTCTCGTTCGTCGATGCCGAACTCGATGCGGTTGCGCTCCGCCGTCAGCGAATCGACGGTGGTCAAAGTAGTGACCGACTCGCTGAGACCACCAGCTACGGGCTCGCGAAACGAGACGCCGTGGTCGAGTTCGACGCCTTCCGCAATGAACGCCGTGTATCGCAAGTCCGAACCGATGGGGCCGCTGATCCAGATCTCGTACAAGCCCAGCAGTCCGGGGCCGACACCGTCGAATGGGTCCAAGCTCGCGTCGACCGTCTCTGAGTCCCAGTCGTTGTCGGCCAGCCAGTACGACTGTCCGTGCTGCCGAGCCTTGACCCGCCAGGTCACGGGCTCAACACCGAGATGCGGAGGCAACGTCACCTCGGGCCGTTGCGCGTACACGCGCAGACCGTCGGCACTGCGCAATCCGACAACCGGGTCTCCGAGGTCGATTCGTGGGGAACCGACGGAGCGCACCCCGCGAATCGACCCGCGATTTTGACCACCACGCCGTAGTTGGATCGCGTCGTGCGATGTCAGATCCAGGATTCGAGCTCGCCAACCCTGCCATCCCGACGGTGTGCGGTCGTCACCGACACCTACCAACTCTTCGCCGGATGCCGCATCGACGACGGAGGCGTCGTCTGGCACAAGGGCCAATACTTCGCCTCGGGGCAGCGCAGCCCGAGTCTTGACTAGTCGCCCGGCGAGGGTGAAGAGGAGCATCGGGCCTGCGGAGTCGACGACGGCCACACGGTGGTAGGCGCCGGAAGCCTCGTGCCGCATCACAACGTCGCGGGCGGGCGCGTTCACTGCGACGGGTGTAGGCGGGGCCTGTTCACCTTCGACCCAGCCCCACGGCAGTTCGGCATAGACCTCGCGGGTGGCCCCGGCGATCGTCACCCGCCACGGCACCTGGCTGTTGTTTTCGGGGTACGGAACGCCGACGACGACTTGGTCGGTCTCCGCGGCGTAGGAAATCGTGGGGCCGTGCCGTCGTGGCACCCCTCGGTCTCCACGCGAGGCGTCCCCGCCGAATGGCTGGTCTTTGAGCCGGTTGATGAGTCCGTCGAGGACCAACGTCGGCAGGCCGGTAGTCGAGGTTTCCAGGGTCAGGTCGTTCCACGGATCAGCGTGGTCCATGGTGAAGATCAGGAACTCCACGATCCGGTCGAGGATGTCGACGGCGACGCCACCGCCGAGCTGGAGGAAGTTCCGAACCGGTACGTCCAATCTGTTCAGCCGGTACTCCATTCCTGGCTCGAGGAGCCATTCGAGTACGGCAACACCACTGGCGTCTCGCCCGTGCCGAACATGTTCTTCGATGACGTCGACCAGGTCGCCAAGGCAATTTACCGGTATACCGGCGTGCAGGGCCATGACCATGACGTACTTGCTGTCCGACAGAAGGTCGGCGAACGGCTGCATCCGGAATTTGTAGAGCAGGCGGTTGAGGCGATGCCGCAGGAACGCTGCGAAGTCGAGATCTGGCTCAAGACCGACAGCTTCCCAGTACGTTTCCCAGTAGGTGCCCTGGTCGTACGCGACACCGGCATGGCCGATCAGTGACACCAGTGTGAGGGCGGGGTACTTCTTGACGACTCCTTCGTAGCCGGACAGCCGTAGTTCCTGCCGAGCCACCCGCCCAAAGAGGTCTTGCGCACGCAGGATCGCATCTTCATCGAAGTTCAGCTCGAAGAACAGGTCGGCCTTCTCCAACTCACGCGCCAGCCGATAGTTCTCGTCCTCGGCCTGGCCGGTCACAAATGTCGACACGGAACCTGCCCTCCTCTGTCTCGTTGACAACGATTCAGACTGTGTCACACGCCACCGACAGAAAGGTCAACACGCCAAGATCACCCAGATCCAACACCCGCCGCCGCATCAGCTACGTTGATGGCCCAAGCAGTTCCGAGAAGGGCGCACCTCATGGCCACACGAGCCGACCTCAACGTCGCACCCGGCTCCATCGTCGTTGTGCGAGACGAAGAATGGCTCGTCACGTCGGCTGAGCGTGGTTCCGACGGTTGGCTTGTCCGAGGTCGCGGGCTATCAGAGCTCGTCGCGGACACCACTGCGACCTTCTATTCGAGCCTGGACACCATCGACGTCCTCGACCCGCGTGATGCGCGTGTGGTGGCTGACGGCTCGTCGGGTTATCGCGATTCCCGACTGTGGTTGGAAGCGCTGCTGCGCAAGACCCCGTTCCCCTACGGCGATCAGACGCTGACGGTGTCGACTCAGATGCTTGCCGATTCGCTCGGCTACCAGCGCGCAGCCGTGGCGAAGGCCCTCGACCCGCAGCACATCCGCCCACGCATTCTGATCGCCGACGCGGTGGGCCTGGGCAAGACGCTCGAGATCGGCATGATCCTCTCGGAGCTGGTGCGACGCGGGCGCGGCGAGCGGATCCTGATCGTCACGCCGAAGCACGTGCTCGAACAGATGCAGCACGAGCTGTGGTGCCGGTTCGCGTTGCCGTTCGTCCGGCTCGATTCGGCGGGCATCCAGAAGGTGCGGCAGAAGCTCCCGGCCACCCGCAACCCGTTCACCTACTTCAAGCGGGCCATCATCTCAGTCGACACTCTCAAGAGCCCCCGCTACAAGGCACACCTGCAGCGTCAGCATTGGGACGCGGTGGTGATCGACGAGTCGCACAACCTGACCAACGTCGGCACTCAGAACAACGAGCTGGCCCGCGTTCTCGCCCCGAACACGGAGGCCCTGATCCTGGCGTCGGCGACGCCGCACAACGGTAAAGAAGAGTCGTTCGCGGAGCTGCTGCGGCTGCTGGATCCGACGGCCGTCGCGGCGGACGGCTCGTTCACCAAGGACGACGTCGCTTCGCTGCTGATTCGCCGGCACCGGCACCACCCGGAGGTGGCCGCGGAGGTGGGCAGCGACTGGGCCGAACGCGCCGACCCGGTTCACATGCTCGTCACGCCGTCGCCCGCGGAAGACGCCGTCGCACAGGAACTCTCGCAGACCTGGCTGCACCCGGCGGCGGGGCGCTCCCCATACTCAGGGCAGACGAAGGCGCTGTTCCCGTGGACGCTGGCGAAGGCGTTCCTCTCCTCCCCCGCCGCGCTCGCCGAGTCGATCAAGCAGCGCCGCGGCAAGCTGGATGTATCCGTGCCCGAGCAGGCCGCCGAAGTCGCTGCGCTCACGACACTCAACGAACTGAACGTGCAGGCCCTTAACGACTCAGCTGGCAAGCAGGCCGCGCTCGTGCAGCGACTGAAGGAGATCGGCGTCGGCGCAAAGTCCAGCACCCGGGCGGTGGTGTTCGCCGAGCGGGTCGCGACGCTGCGCTGGCTCACCGAGCACCTGCCGAAGGAGTTGGGCCTTAAGGCCGAGAACGTGGCGATGCTGCACGGCGGCCTCTCGGACGTGGAGCAGCAGGAGATCGTTGACGGCTTCAAGCTGGAGACTTCCCCGATCCGGGTGCTGGTGACCGGCGACGTCGCGTCGGAGGGTGTGAACCTGCACGCGCAGTGCCATCACCTGATCCACTTCGACATCCCGTGGTCGCTGATCCGGATCGAGCAGCGAAACGGCCGCGTCGACCGATATGGGCAGAAGCATCCGCCGGTGATCTCGTCGCTGATTCTGGAACCGTCGGATCCAGACTTCTCCGGCGACCTGCGAGTGCTCTCGCGGCTGTTGGAGCGGGAGAATCAGGCGCACGGCACCCTCGGCGACGTCGCTTCACTGATGGGTAGGCACTCGGTGACTGACGAGGAGAACGCGATCCGCGACGTGCTGGTCGGCAAGTCCACCCTCGACGAGCAGATCCGCGACATCGACGACGTGGCCGCCGGCGACGACCTGGATGCGTTCTTCGCACAGTTCGACCTGGAGGAGACCGCGGACGACGCCCCGGAAGCCGCATTACCGCAGGCGCCACGGCAGAGTCTGTACGCCGACGACCTCACTTTCCTCGACGAGGCACTCAAGGCCGCGTTCCACGACGTTCCGCACGCGAGCATCGAGGCCGGCGGCGTCGGCTGGACCATCCACGCCAATCATGCGGTGGCCGAGTTGACGCCGCCGCGGGACCTGCGCCAGCGGCTCGGACAACTGCCGCAGAACTACCTGCAGCACGGACGGGTCCTCGAACGCCTCACCCTCGCCACCTCGCCGGAGGTCGGCAACGCGCAGCTCGCCGCGGCCAAGGAGGGCAAGGGCGTGGCGGGCACGACGTGGCCGGAGGCCCACTTCCTGGGCCCACTGCACCCGGTGCTGGACTGGGCGAGCGACCGCGCGTTGAGCGCGTTGGGCCGCAACCAGATCTTCGTGATCCGCGGCGACGTGGACGCGCCGACGGTGCTGCTGATGGGCACGCTGATGAATCAGCGCGGTCAGCTGATCTCGCGGGTGTTCTCCACCGCCCAATTCCCCAACCCGAACAACGCTTCGTTCTGCATGGTGGAAACACTGGCGGATCTCGACTTCCTCACCACCGACACCGGACTCCGACCCGGGTCGGCCAATCCCGGCGCGGTCGCCGACGCCGAACGATACCGTGCGTTGGTCCCGATCGCGGTGGATGAGGCGACCACAGCGATGCAGATGGTGCTCGACGCGCAGGAGACCGCCGCCACCGAGCGACTCGCGAACTGGCGGCGTCGCGCCGATCGCTGGCACTCGGGTGCCGAACAGCTCGAACTCGACTTGACGACCGGGCAGAAGAAGAAGATGGACACCCTGTCTCGCCGCATCGCGGAGGAGCAGCGCCTCGCCGAATCCCTCGCTCCCACCCAGCAGTTGGTGCGCCCACTGCTCTTGATTGTTCCCGGAGAGGACCAGTAGATCGTGGCGTCTTTCGATTCCATCGTCATCGGCGAGGACTGGATCAGCGAGCACTACTTCACCACCGACTCGGCGAAGGAGTCGTTCCACGGAAAGGTGCTAGAGCAGCGCAAACTGTGGGATGCCGAGAAGAAGGCTGGAAGGTCGACGGTCCGCGACGACCTGCTCGGGGCCACCACGGAGCTGCAGACAGCGTTGGCCGGACTCGCGGAGAACCCTGATGCCGCACCCGAGGCGCACGCCGTGACGCGGACCACGTTCGGTTACGCTGCCGGACTGTCGACGTTCACCGCCGAGCGGGCCGGCTCCGATCTGGAGATCCCTGACGCGAAGCTCGACGGCAACTCAAGTGTGCTGTTCCTGCAGGCAGTTCCTGTGGCATCGATCGAGGATCTTCTCGATCCCGATACCGGGCTGCTGATCACCCCTGCCGTCGAGGACGGCAAGCCGATCAAGTCCGCGTCCAAGGCCGTCTCCGCAGCGTTCCGCTCGGACTCGCCGCCGGCGTTCGTGGTGGTACAGGCCGGACAGTGGCTGCTGCTCGCCGAAGCGGAACGGTGGGCGGAGGGCCGCTACCTGGCCGCCGACCTGCTGGTGGTCGCCGAACGCAGGCACGAGGCGAAGGGCGGCGAGGTCGACCGCGTCGCTGCCATGTTCGGCAAGCAGGCGCTGCTACCGGACGCGGACGGCAGCATCTGGTGGACTGGGGTGCTGGAAGATTCGGTCAAGCACACCGTCGGTGTGTCGAAGGACCTGCGCGAGGGCATCCGGCTGTCCATCGAGATCATCGCCAACGAGGTAGTGAAGCGCCGAGCCGCTCAGGATCTGACGCTGGACGGGATCGACGGGCAGGATCTCGCGAAGCATTCTCTGCGGTTTCTTTACCGGATCCTGTTCCTGCTGTACGCGGAGGCATCCCCGGAGATGCAGGTACTGCCGACCGGTGCCGCCGAGTACGAGGAAGGCTACGGCCTGGATCGGTTGCGGGAACTGACGCTCACCGAGCTGGTGTCGGAACAGTCCCGCACCGGCACGCACCTGTACGAGTCCCTCGCAACGCTGTTCCGTCTCGTGGACCTCGGCCACTCCCCCGCCGTCCGGGAGAATGTCGCGGACGATCCGGCGCCGGGACTGGAGTTCGAACCGCTGCGCGCCGACCTGTTCAAGCCGGAGTCCACCGCCCTGATCGACGAGGTGGGCCTGGGCAACGAGGCCACGCAGCGGGTGCTCGAGTACCTGCTGCTGTCGAAGGAATCGAAGGGCCGCCGCGGCGCCGACCGCGGCTTCATCTCGTACGCGGAGCTGGGCATCAACCAGCTGGGCGCGGTGTACGAGGGCCTGATGAGCTACACCGGGTTCTTCGCCGAGGAAGACCTGTACGAAGTCGCGAAGAACGGTGACCCGGAGAAAGGTTCGTGGGTGGTCCCGACGAACCGCTCCGATCACCTGGATCCGAAGGACTTCGTCCGCAAGGTCGACGAGGCCACCGGCGAGGAGAAACCAGTACTGCACGAGAAGGGCACCTTCGTGTTCCGGCTCGCCGGCCGCGAGCGCCAGCAGTCAGCCTCGTACTACACGCCCGAGGTGTTGACGAAGTTCGTGGTCTCGCAGGCCCTCGAAGAACTGCTGGACCAGAACGACGAGCGGACAACGCCCGAACAGATCCTGGAGTTGACGATCTGCGAGCCCGCCCTCGGGTCGGGCGCGTTCGCGATCGAGGCGGTCCGCCAACTCGCCGCGGAGTACCTCAAGCGGAAGCAGGAGGATCTGGGTGAGCTGATCGACGCCGATCAGTACCCAGTGGAGCTGCAGAAGGTGAAGGCGCACATCGCCTTGCACCAGGTGTACGGGGTGGACCTCAACGCCACCGCAGTCGAGCTGGCGGAGATCTCGCTTTGGCTGGACACGATGGTCGCAGGCCTGCACGCCCCATGGTTCGGCCTGCACCTGCGCCGCGGCAACTCGCTGATCGGCGCGCGCCGGTCGGTGTACGCGCCGAGTCTATTGACCAAGAAGCAGTGGCTTAAGGAACCTGCGAAGGACGTGCCTCTCTCCTCGTTGGGTGAGCCTGGTCGAAATCAGACCGCCGCCGGCATCCACCACTTCCTGCTGCCGTCGGAGGGCTGGGGTGCGGTGATCGACACCGCCGAAGCGAAGACGTATGCGCCGGAGAAGCGTGAGGAGTTGCGTCTGTGGCGTAACGAGATCCGCAAGTCGCCGAGCAAGGCCATCGTGAAGCGTTTGCAGGCGTTGGCGCAGCGGGTGGAGACGTTGTGGGAGTTCACGCTTCGTCGGTTGACGATCGCGGAGTCGGAAGTTCAACGTGACATTCACCTGTGGAGTTCGGAGCCGGTCGAGCAAACCCCTGCGGTGACGCGTGAGGAGATCGAGAACGTCCTGAGCAACCCAAATGGTGCGTATCAGCGCCTGCGTCGGGTGATGGACGCATGGTGCGCGATCTGGTCCTGGCCGCTGACGACGGGTACCGAGCCGCCGGATTGGGATCAGTGGGTCGGCGGCCTCGAAGCTGTGTTGGGCGTGCCCGTGAAGGAGACCGCGGCCGAACGTCGCGGCCAGATGAGCATCGGCCGCGACACGAGCTGGCAAGAGCTCGGCTTCGCTGAAGAGAACGACCTGCTGCTGTCTCGGGCGATGGCGGTCGGGCATGCGTACCACCAGTTCCCGTGGCTCGACGTTGCTCAAGAGATCGCTGAGCGTCAGGGATTCTTCCATTGGGAGCTCGACTTCGCGCCGGTGTTCGCGCGCGGTGGCTTCGACCTGCAGGTCGGTAACCCGCCGTGGGTGCGGCCGGACTGGGACGAGGCCGGCGTACTCGCCGAGTTTGATCCGTGGTGGCAGCTGACAGACAAACCTGCGGAGCCGATTAGACGCCGCAAGCACGAAGAGGTCCTCGCCCACCCCCACGTACTCGACGCCGTTCTTGATGAGCGGGCAGAACAAGCAGGCACAAAAGAGAACCTCGGGTCCGGCGTCAATAGACCCGTCCTCACAGGGCTACATCCCGACCTCTATCGCTGTTTCATTGAACGCACGTGGCAATCAATGAATAAATTCGGGATCGTTGCCCTCATCCATCCAGAAAGCCACTTTACCGAACTCCGAGCACGAAACTTGCGGGCTGCAACATACATTCGACTTCGACGGCATTGGCAATTCAGAAACGAACGCAAGCTCTTCGAAATTGGCAACACCCGAGAATACGGCGTCCACATCTATGGGAGCGCTCAGAAACCCCGATTCATCCAGGGATCAACGCTCTTTCACCCGGAGACCGCTGAACGATCACTAACCCACGATGGCACCGGCTCTGCGCCGGGAATCAAGGATGCCGACGGAAGGTGGAGTGAACGCCCGCATTCCGAGCGGGTAATCGAAGTAACCGAAAGCCAATTGTCC
Organism: Gordonia sp. PDNC005; assembly: GCF_016919385.1. Classification (NCBI taxonomy): domain Bacteria; kingdom Bacillati; phylum Actinomycetota; class Actinomycetes; order Mycobacteriales; family Gordoniaceae; genus Gordonia; species Gordonia sp. PDNC005. The sequence goes on along the minus strand of NZ_CP070351.1, from coordinate 842,943 downwards.
ACCTGGGCAAATCTTGCAGACGGCATCAGCACACGCCCTCTCGAAGCGCGACTAATATACCCGGTCAATCGCGCCAGCGCAAAAGTGCTAGACAAAATAGCTGCAGCACCACGCATTGAGTCGATCAATTATGAGTGGACTCGCGGATGGGAAGAAGACCGCGATCGAAAATCGGGATTCTTTAGCGCCAGCACGATCGCCGCTGATCGATGGGAAGACATCATATTCCAGGGACCGCACATTACGGTTGCCACGCCACTCTATCAACAGCCAGATCACGACTACAAGACATTTAAAGACTACGCCCCGATAGAAATTGAAGCGATCGATGAAGACTTCATACCTCGCACGAATTATCAGGTAGCAAAGCCGTACGACGAGTACATAGCAGGGTACCCGGAGTGGCAAGACGAACCGAGTTCATCTTTCTTTCGGCTCGCATGGCGCGAAATGTGCGACTCCGCCACCGTACGTACACTTCATTCGGCGATTTTTCCGCCTGGCCCAACACATGTAGGTGGAATTCTATCGCTGCGAGTCGCCGACCCCAATAATCTTGTCGTGTTGGGAGCTTTCACCGGTTCACTAACTGCGGATTTTCTTATCAAAGTCATGGGCGTCGGCCACATCAAGACATCCACGTTGGAGAAGATCCCCTTCGTCCGAGATCATTCACTCGAACGCGAGCTAATACTCCGAACCCTCCGCCTGAACTGCGTTGCTCGCCCGTACGCCGATCTCTGGGAGGAGCTGTACAACGATGCCTGGCAGCAGGATTCATGGGTTCCGCAAGTCGGCGTCGACTACGCCGACCGCACGCCGCTCGGCGAAGTCGCACCAGAATGGGAATGGGCCACTCCCCTCCGCCGCGCCGCCGATCGCCGCCAGGCGCTCGTAGAGATAGACGCGATCGTCGCGATCATGCTCGGCATTACCGCCGAGGAACTGTTGACGATCTACCGCACCCAGTTCCCGGTGTTGCAGAAGTACGAGCGCGAGGCCCTGTACGACGCAACCGGCCGCCAGCTCCCAACAAAGCTCGCGTCCGAGTTCCGCAAGAAGGGCTCCCTCAAGCCAGTCGACCTCACAGTAGACGGCATCGCGTATCAGGAACCCTTCACTGGTGTCGACCGCGAACGGGACATGGAGCTTGCACACAAACACTTCATCCAGATTGCCGCCGGCAGCGACGCCACACACTAGTTCGCGCATCAGCAAACGACTCAGCCAGAACAGGATTCGATCACAATGAGTGAAACGGGGGAGGTCGTCGTGACAGTTGACGCAGCCGAGGATGCTGCGTTAGCTCAGGCGGCCGGAAACTATGCTCTCCGCGGGCGAAACGCGAGATGGTCCGAGCTTGAGCCATCACGAACCGATGGGCCAGCTGATCCGCTTGCCGGGTACGAGCAAAAGCAGGTTCAGGAGGAACTTCTCCGGTGCCTCAATTCAGAAAGCCTCTCGATCCTCACGGGACTCGGAACCTCGCTGGGCATCCCGCCGAATAGCGGCGCCAAAGCCCCCACAATGTGGGACCTCTGGAACTCGGTAGCGGCGTTACCCGAGTTCAGTTCGATAGAGCCGCAGACACCCCAAGATATTCTAAATAGCCAAAACATTGAACACCTTCTGTCCCATGTGCAAGCTAGAATCAACGTCCACCCCATTGACGCAACCCTCGCTAGATTTCTTCAAAATGCCCAGGCCATAATACTGGCATCCTGCAGCTTTATCGACTCGGACTCCGAACTAGATGTTCATGAGTTGTTCCTACGAAAGGTGGGGCGGCGATCACCTCGCCACGAGCGCACGAAATTGTTTACAACCAACTACGACCTAGCATTCGAAGTGGCTGCAGCCCGTTCCCGGTTCCATTTTATCGACGGGTTTGCAAATTCCACAATCAACGAGTTTGACGCCAGTCTATTTGACCTTGATTTCGTTCGCCGAGGAAGCAACGGAAACATTTCCCTTGAGGGAAACGTGCTGCACCTACTAAAGTTGCACGGATCTGTTAATTGGGACGGTCACGCCTCCGAAACACGACGAACTTCAACCAGCCCTGCCACGCCTGTTCTCATATATCCTTCCGCTAACAAGTACCAGATGAGCTTCAGGCAGCCTTACCTTGAAATGATGTCCCGATTTCAGATCGCACTCCGGCAGCCTAATTCAGCACTAATTGTATCCGGATTTGGGTTCAACGACGAACATATCGTTGCGCCGATCGAGTCCGCAGTCCGGGGTAATGTTGGGCTTCGACTTGTGGTCGTAGATCCAAATATCAGAAATGAGCAGAAGCGCAGCGAGTTCTTGACATGGCTCGAGCGCCTAGCTCTGGCGGGGGACCACCGCATAACCCTAGTTGAAGGCACCTTCAGCGATCTGGTTCGACTCCTTCCCGACTCAGCCGAATACGACGAACGACAGGCGCATGCCGATCGCATCCAGCGAACTGAGCAGGGAGGTAGCTAGTGCCGATACTTCATCTATTTTCGCCTGAACGACTGGTCGGCACGGTGTCCCAAGTAACTGGCTCATATATTTCGGTTCAATTCCCGTACGCCGCCGGACTAGCCGAAAGTTACTTCGGTCAACAGGTCGAGCGCGGTATGGTCGGCGAGTTTCTCATCGCTGACGTGGGCCACATTGGCATCTTCGGTCGCCTAGTAGAGATAGGGACAGCAACGAAGGCCACCCGAGACCCCGGCAAACCTGAACGCGATCGCCGCCCCGGAGAGGGATTGGTGCATCTTCTATGCACTATAGAACCATCCGGGTCGTCGCAACGCGGCATCAAGCGTTACCCAAGAATTGGCGAAAGGGTCTACGCAGCGAGCATCGAGTCCATTAGTGCCGCGATTTCGATTGGGTCAACAGGCACGTCAGCGCAAGAAATTTCGATGGGATCCATGAGCATCGGAACTGATATCGAAATCAAACTTGATGTTCAGCGACTGTTTGGGCGTCACACTGCGGTAGTCGGGGCGACCGGCTCTGGAAAGAGCTGGACACTGGCTCACCTCACATCAAGTATCGCCTCCCAAGGAGGGCGCGTTGTCGTCATTGATGCCACGGGCGAGTATCACACGCTAGGAACGTCTGCCGACCATCTGGCACTCGGCTCCACCGACCAAGAACCCGATGCAAAGCTCGTTGGAGTGCCACACTGGCATATGCGAGAGTCCGATCGGAACGCATTCATTTCACCTTCAAGCGGATCTCAGCTTCCCAAACTGCGCTCAGCAATTCGTTCCCTACGCTTGCGTAGAGTGGCTGAAGACGCTGGGGTCGACAATTCCAAGCCTTTCTTCGAGTACATGCTTCCAGACGGAACACTCGAGAAAGCCAGCAAGGCACGCAAAGCTTTTGACGACGCGGCCCGCATCTACGCGAATAAGATCGAGGATGCGAACGCTCCCTTCGATATTCGATGCTTGGCGAATCAAGTTCTGAATGAGTGCATTTTCCCAACAGGCGGCAATGGAAGCACCTCCTTCGGACGAGCGGACCAAAATTCCCAGGGATACGTGGCGAGCATGGTCAATAGAATTGAGGATCTCGTTCAGACACCAGAAGTAATGTCGGTGGTCGGAGGCGAGAAAACAAGCGAAAGCCTGCTCACTGAAACTGAAAACTGGATCGCTACGGGAAAGTCGGGGATCCTGCGCGTATCGTTGCGGAATCTTACGTTCAGCCACAGCCTGCGCGAAATAGTTGTCAATGTCTTCGGCCATAAATTGATGTCATTGGCCAGACAAGGAAAATTCTTACAGAACCCGTTGGTTGTGGTTCTTGACGAAGCTCATCAGTTTTTCAATGTCACCGTGGGAGACGAAGTAACCGCATACCTGGATGCTTTCGATCTTATCGCCAAGGAAGGGAGGAAGTACGGCCTCATTATCTGCCTTGCAACGCAGCGACCGGGCGACCTACCCCCGGGCGTACTAAGCCAGGTCGGAATGCTCATAGTCCACCGTCTGGCGGACGGACGTGATCGCCAACGAGTTGAGCAAGCTGCTGCGGAGCTCGACGCATCCGCGTTGCGCCTGCTTCCCGGTCTTGTGCCAGGTGAAGCCGTATTCATGGGAGTTGACTTCCCTGTTCCGATGAGTGTTCACATGCAGCGCCCTGCCCACCCTCCTGAGTCCGACGGTCCCAGGTTTAGGACTGGATGGACCCGTAATCTTGTATCGACCAAATCCTAGTCAGATTCGCGATTCACTGAGCGATTGTTCTGGCTGTGAAAGGAAACCACTGTGGGGGCTCTACTTCCTACGCTCCAGGCCAACCACCTGCGCGAGGGCCTAACCGACTACCTCGCGACCACTTTCGCCCTCACCGACCCCGACGCACAGGGCGCCTTGTCAGACTTCGTCGGCCACCCCGCCACCGGCATGTTCAAGGGCCCCTACGTCCGCGTGCGGCTGCCGTTCGCCCCGGCGAGCGGCAACTGGGGCATGCACCTGGACTGGTGGCCAGCTGGATTCGCCCCTTACGGCCACCAGGCCGCAGCGTTCGAGCGCCTCTCCACCAAATTCCACACACGCCCACAGCCGACGCTCGTCACCACCGGCACTGGCTCAGGCAAGACCGAGGCTTTTCTCTATCCGATCCTCGACCACGTCTTGCGAGCCAAGGCCGCCGGCGTCACTGGGATGAAGGCGCTCATTCTCTACCCGATGAACGCGCTCGCAAACGACCAGGCCGAACGCCTCGCGCGCCTCGTCGCCGAGCACCCCGAGCTCTCCGGCGTCTCTGCCGGCCTCTACACCGGTGAACAGTCCACCGGCGGACGCACCAAGGTCAGCGACGAAGGTCTCATCACCGACCGCTCGTTGATGCACGCCGCTCCCCCAGACATCCTGCTCACCAACTACAAGATGCTTGACCACCTGCTGCTGCACCCCGATCGCGCCGACATCTGGCGCCTCTCCGCCGACTCGCTGCAGTACGTTGTCCTCGACGAGTTCCACACCTACGACGGCGCACAAGGCACCGACGTCGCCATGCTGCTCCGACGCCTCGGACTCACCGTCAAGGCGCACTGGACCGATGCCTCCCCCGTCACCGACGACGACCGTGCCCGTCCCCTCGGCCGCATCACCCCTGTCGCCACTTCCGCGACCCTCGGTTCTAAAGCTGAACCCACCGACATGCTCGGGTTTGCGCACACCGTCTTCGGCGAGCAATTCGACGCCGACGCCGTCATCGGCGAAACCCGGCTCACTGCCGCCGAATGGCTCGCCGCCCGCGACACCGCGCTCGACCGGCTGTACCAGCCCATTCCCAACCCGCCGATCGCTGACGCCGCCGCGCGCCTCGACGAGTTTGCCGTCAGCTCACCAACCAACGCAGCGCTGACCACCGCCGTGCTTGCCGAGCTGTTCGAGCGGTCGGAGGTGTTCGCGCGCACCGAATTGTTCGCGGCCACCGACGACCTCGACACCGATCGTCGCCTCACCCCCACCGACCTACGATCCCTCACACCCGTTGAACAACTGCACCTGCTCAAGGCGCACCCCCTGCTGACGCGGCTCCTCGACCACGCCGTCGACGCAACCTCCCTCGCTGACCTCTCCACGACACTGTTCGACGTATCCGCCACCGAGCGCGACACCCGCCGTGTTCGCGCCGCACAGCAGCGGTTCCTCGACTACCTCTTCGCCGCGCTGTCACACGTGCGCGCCGAGATCGGGCGTACCGCGTTGAACGTCGATGTGCACCTGTGGATTCGGGAACTCTCCCGCATCGACCGGGCCGTCGCCACGAACACCGCCTACCGCTGGTCCGACGACGGCGTCGACGAGTACGGCGACGTGATGCACCTGCCCGCCGTGTACTGCAGGCATTGCGGGCGCTCCGGGTGGGGTGCTCGCCTCGCCCCGACCGGCCACACCCTCGACGTCACCGACGAATCCATCCGCGCCGACCACGCCTCCGGTGCCTCCCGGTTCCGCGCATTGATCTCGGCACCCGCCGAAGCGCTGCTCGCCGCAACGCAACCGGATGAGCAGATCGAAGGACTGCGCTGGTTCCGCATCGACGACCGCGAGATCTCCGACGCTGCGCCCGATCCGGACAGCACCGAACAACTCGAAGGCAAGGTCCTCCCCGTCCTCACCCTCACCGGTGAGAGCGTCGAGGAGAACTCCAAGAACGACATGTGCCCGGCGTGCGGCGCCGCCGACGGTATCCGCTTTCTCGGCAGTGCCGTCGCCACCCAGCTATCAGTGACCCTGTCGAACCTGTTCGGGGACGCCCGACTCGACGCCGACGAGAAGAAGGCGTTGATGTTCACCGACAGCGTGCAGGACGCCGCGCACCGCGCCGGCTTCGTGCAGGCCCGTTCGCACACCCTCAGCTTGCGCTCCACCCTTCGGAGTGCGATCGGCGACTCCGTGCGCACGCTCCCGGAGCTCTGCGAAGCCGTCATCTCCCGCGCCGGCGACGATCCAAGTCGCCGCTATCATCTCCTCTCCCCGGACATCGTCGACCACGACGACTTCATCCCGTTCTGGAAACCGGATACGACGACCGCGGCCCGCAAGAAGGCCACCGCGAAGGTGCTGCGTCGCCTCGAGTTCGACATCGACCTGGAGTTCGGCCTGCAGTCCCGCCTCGGCCGCACGCTTGAACTCACGGGCAGCAGTGTCGCCGAAGTCGACCTAGGAGGCCCGGAACGTCCCGTCCGGCTCGGTCGCGCCGCCCTCAACGCCACCGAACACCAGCTGACCTTCGAGGCCCCGGACGCTGCGGCGATCACCCGCTGGGTCCGCGGCACTGTCGAACGCGTCCGGACCCGCGGCGCCATCCACCACCCGTGGCTGCGCAAGTACGTCGAGAAGGACGCCAACCGGCGCTGGGTCTGGGGTGCCCGCCCTAAGGGTGAAGGCATGCCGGCCTTCCCGAAAGGGCGGCCCGCCCCCGCGTTCCCTGCCGCCGGATCACGCACCGTCCCTGAGGGATTCGACGCGATCACAGCGCCGTCATCGTGGTACGCGCGGTGGGCATCCCAGTGTCTCAACGTCTCCCCTGTCGACGGTGGCTTCCTCGCCAAGTCACTCTTCGGGGTACTTGCCGAGCAGCGGGTGCTCACCGCCGACCTCACCGACGCCGGACTCACCGCCTACTCGCTCCCCGCCGCCGCGGTGATCGTGTCCACACCCGCCGATGAAGATCTCGTCGCCGCTCGGCACCTGCTTGTGTGCAGCATCTGCCAGACGCCGACGCCCGGTTCCGCCACTGTCATCGACCAACTGGACGGCGCCCCCTGCCTACTCGTCCGTTGCCCAGGCACCCTCGCCCGCGCACCCAAGGCGCAGAACTTCTACCGTCGGCTTTACGACACTGCCGAGATGAAGCGCGTCGTCGCTCGCGAACACACGTCCTTGCTGCCCACAGCGACCCGACTGGATTATGAGACCGCGTTCAAACGCGGCGGCGCCGACCCACAAGCCCCGAACGTCCTCGTCGCCACCCCCACCCTCGAAATGGGCATCGACATCGGCGACCTATCCACGGTGATGCTCGGGTCCCTACCGCGGACCGTGTCGTCGTATCTACAGCGGGTGGGCCGCGCCGGACGCCTGACCGGTAACTCGCTGGTCCTCGCATTCGTCCGCGGCCGCGGCGAACACCTGCCCAAGCTGTACGACCCGACGTCAGTGATCCAGGGCGACGTCCGCCCACCTGCCACCTTCCTCACCGCCGAGGAAATCCTCCAACGCCAGTACGTGGCGCACGTGATGGACCGGATGGCCCGCGATCCAAGCACCGTCGCACCCCGCGGTGCCCGCGCGGCACTCGGCAGCTTCGATCCGGGCAGTTGGATGGCCGATCTCCTCACCGCGGTCGACGCCGACGCCGACAGTCTCGTCGACCGATTCCTCGACCAGTTCGACGACGTCCTCGACGAGTCCACCCGGGAATCGTTGCGTACCTGGGCAACTCCAGATCTGGACGGCGGCCCGAGCGGACTCGTCACCGATCTACAGGAAGCCGTGCACCGCTGGAACCGGGATCTAACCGAAATCACTTCACGTCGTGCCGCGGTCGAAGCGGAGATGCCGGAATTCGAACGCCGCGCGTCGTCCCCCGCCGCCACCGACGACGACATGCGAGACCTCCGCGCAGCCAAGGGCTCACTGCGGCTGCTCGGCGGGCAGATCCACGACCTCACCGACGACTACTGGATCAGCGTCCTCGAACGGTACGGCGTTCTGCCCAACTACACGCTGCTCGACGATTCAGTCACCCTGGACGTCGGCGTCACCTGGATCGACCCGGACACCAACCAGTACATGGGCGAGGCCACCAGCTACCAACGAGGATCACGCGTCGCCCTCACCGAGCTCGCACCCGGTGCCACCTTCTACGCACAGGGTCTCGCCGCCAAAATCGACGCCGTCGACCTCGGCGCAGGTGAATCGAACATCCACACGTGGCGGCTGTGTCCGCAGTGCGGGTGGGCGGCGGTCACCCTCTCCGGCGAAGATCCTCCGACGATCACCGCGTGCCCCCGCTGCGGGAACACCGGCATCGCCGACGTCAGCCAGCAGCTCCACGTGGTCGAAATGGCACGGGTCTCCGCCGAAGTACGACGCGACGAAGCCTCCATCAACGACTCCCGCGACGAACGACACAAAGAGTCGTTCACCGTCGTCACAGCCGCAGACATCGACCCCGTGAACGTCGGGCGATCCTGGTACATCGGCGACCTCGCATTCGGCGCCGAGTACCTTCAGCGACTCGACGTTCGCTGGTTGAATATGGGCCGACGTACTTCGCAAGGCCGCAGCCGCACCATCGCAGGGCAAGACACCACGACCGGACTCTTCCGGGTCTGTTCGGCCTGCGGACAACTCGACACCGCTGCCGGCCGCAACAGTCGCTACGAGCACCGCACCTGGTGTCGGCACCGCAATGCGAGCACTGAGCACGTTCGTGAGATCGCGCTGGCCCGAACCCTCCGAACTCAAGGCGTTCTGCTACACCTCCCCCGCTCGCTGGAATACGACCAGTTTGCCCACCCGAGCCTGTCTGCCGCTATCCTGCTCGGGCTGCGGCAGGTGATCGGCGGCTCCCCCGAACACCTGGATGTCGCGACCATCACCGACGCCCTGCACGCCCCGAACCAGCGAGCGCTGCTCATCCACGACACCGTGCCCGGCGGAACCGGCTACCTCGCCGATTTTGCGGACCCCACGAAAGTGTGGGCCGTCCTCAACGCCGCGCGAAATGTTGTTCATGACTGTGATTGCGCCGATCACGACCGGCTCGCGTGCCACAAATGCCTGCTGCCTTTCGCGCCACCGCACGATCTCGACAAGGTTTCCCGAACTACGGCGCTCCGAATTCTCGACCAACTTCTCGCAGTCGACAATGCCGAACCGAATCGAGAGACGTGGCTCGCTGACGTCTCCGAGAAGATGCCCGCGAAGTCCGTTGGAAGCGATGAGTCGCCCCTCGAGAAGGAGTTCTACGTTGCCGTCGTCGCTCGGCTCCGAGCAATGGGCGCCACGATCAAGGAAACCCCCGGAACGTACGGCCCGTCCGCGACCATCGTGATGCCAGGCAAGAAGATCCGAACCTGGAAACTGACTCCGCAGGTCAACATGGCAACGTCGAAGCCTGACTTCGAACTTGCGACCACAGATCCTGACATTCCGCGGATTGCGATCTTCGCGGACGGCCGAGCCTTCCATGCAAGTTCCCGCTGCAATCGCGTAGCCGACGATGCAAAGAAGCGAGCGACCCTCCGCGAGCGCGGCCACGTTGTGTGGTCATTCGGCCACGAAGATCTGCAGCGGTTCCACAGTGGAGGAACAGTTGCTTCGACGTGGCTCACCGATCAGGGCATCGCCGTCGCCATCAAGGCCGGCAACCTTCGCCCTGCGATCGTCAAACAGCTACGATCCGACCCGATAACCGCTCTACTCGCGTTCCTCACCGATCCTGACACCACTGCGTGGGGCGACGTCGGACGCTGGCTGCCCATGGCGATGGTCCGCGCAGACAATCGCGTCAAGGGTGATCGATCATCGTTGTCGAATGCGGCAGAAGCCCTACTCGACGGTGCGACGGCGACTTTTGGCTCGGGCACCGACGTGTGCTGGACACACGTGGAGGGCGGCTTAGCACTGACCGCGGGCATGGAGTCACCGAACGTTTTCGGAGCGCTCCTAGCAGTCGATGATCGCGACGATGCACTCGAAGTTCTCGACGGCCAGGCATGGAAAGAGTGGCTCCGTCTCTCCAACTGGCTCGGACTCAGCGACCATCACCGCATCACCACGCGAACCCTGCTGAGTGACGCAGCTCTGCTCCCACCAGTCGCACCGAAGCCCGCGCGGAGAGAGCTATCCGCGGAGTGGCAGGCCGTTCTCGCTGAGACTGTGTCCTCAGCCGAGCAGGCCCTCGTTGTCGCCCTCGCGACCGCCGATCCGGAAATGCCAACGCCGACAGTCGGATACGAAACAGACGACGGTGACGTCATCGACTTTGTGTGGAGCGAGGCTCGTGTCGCAGTCGTAATCGACGAGATGTCTCAGACGGCCCATACGATGGCAGCCGACGGCTGGACGTTCTGCCCGCCCGATCCAGCAGCGATTCTCGAAGCGCTCATCAAGAATGGAGCAATCTAGATGGCGAACCTCGTCGTCGCATCGAACAACAAGTCGATGCCAAAGCTCGACGGCTCAATCAAAAACAAAGTGTGGACCTTCATCGAAAAGCTGTCGGTCGATCACACGGCACCTGGCCTTCACATCGAGCCCATCAAGGGGGCAGCGGACAAACGGGTCCGGACAGGCCGCGTTGATCTGAACTTCCGCGCGATCCTCTTTCGAGTCGACGACAAAGCTGGCACCGAACCGACGTTCATCTACATGGGGACATGGCCTCACGACGAAGCAAACAAGCTGGCCGAGACGTCGATTCTTCGGGTCAACCCGATCAACGGTGTACTCGAGGGCGTCATCGGCGAGATCGACGGGAACGATGATCGCAAGAAGCGCACAGTTGTCCCCGACCCCGATGGCACTCTGACAGCTGCGACTACTCCCCGATTCCTGGCCGACCTCGGATTCACGCTCAACGACTTCATCGACCAGTTAGGGCTGGATCCAGAGATCGCGACAGCCGCTCTCGCCGCGCCCGACGAAGACTCACTCATGGATGTGATCGGCAGGGCCGTCACCTGGCAGGGCAGTGCCCTACTCGACCTCGCCACCGGGATCGGGATTGATGAACTCCGCATCAAGTACGGTCTCGTCGACGCGCCGCCCGTCGATGATGAACTCGATGAGGACGAGAAGATCCTCAAGGCCCTCGACCAGCCCGCATCAAAGATGCAGTTCGCCTACATCGATGACGACGACGAGCTCCGTCGGGTGATCGAGAGCGAGACCTTCGCAGCGTGGCGTGTATTCCTCCACCCAGAGCAGCGCAAGTACGCCGAGAAGGACTACAGCGGACCGTTCCGCCTGTCGGGCGGAGCCGGCACAGGCAAGACAGTGGTCGCCATCCATCGCGCCCGGAATCTCGCCCAGCGGAACCCCGAGTCCCGCATCGTTCTGACGACGTACAACAAGACCCTCGCGCAGGCACTGCTGACAGACCTGACAATGCTCGATCCGGACATCCGCGTGGCAGAGAAGCCTGGCGACGTCGGTGTGTACGTCGGCGGAGTGGACGCCGTCGGATACGCAGTCCTCAAGAACGCTGACAATGTCACCCACGCAGCACAATCGATCCTCGGCTACACCGGAATCGATTCCCTGAGCACCCGGACCCGTTCGTCTGTGTGGCGCGATGTGGCCGCCGAGGTCGACGCCGGAATCGATACCAAGCTCGCAACACCTGCGTTTCTCGACAGCGAGTACGTCGCTGTCGTACTTGCCAACCGAATCACCAGTCTTGAGCAGTACGTCAAAGTCGCGCGCGCAGGTCGCGGTGTCCGCCTCAGCAGGCCACAGCGCATTGGGGTCTGGAAGATGGTCGAGGCGTATCGACGGCACGCACGGATGGATGGTTCGCTCAGTTACGCCGAAGTCCTGGCGCTGGCCGCCGAGTCTCTACGTCTGCGCTCTGAAGAAGGCCGCGGGTACTTGGCCGATCACGTCATCGTCGACGAAGCCCAGGACCTCCACGCCACGCACTGGGCTCTACTGCGGGCCCTGGTCGACGATGGAGTGAACGACATGTTCATCTCCGAGGACTCCCACCAACGCATCTACGGACAGCCCGTCGTTCTTGGTCGCCTTGGAATCAAGATCATTGGCCGATCGCGCCGCCTGACGCTGAACTACCGCACCACTGCGGAGAACCTTCACTTTGCGGTCAGCATTCTGAGCGGAGCCGAGTACCACGACTTGGAACAAGACGCTGAATCCACTACCGACTATCGGTCGGCACGTAGGGGTCCGACACCTACCCTCGTCGAGTGCGCGTCGGTCGCCGAGGAACTCGACAAGGTCGCGACCCAGATTCAGTCCTGGATCAGCGCAGACGTTGACCCCTCGTCAATAGCGATCCTGACTCGCTCGGAAGCCACACGGGACCAGTTCGTTCGCGCACTCGGCGAGCGCGGAACACCGGCCCGAGCGCTGGACAACAAGCACATCGCCAACGACAACGTCCAGGTCCTCACGATGCACCGATCAAAGGGAATGGAATTCTCTTGTGTCGTCCTCGCAGGAGTCGACGATGTCCATGTTCCGTCAGCGGCAACCCTGAAATCAGTTCCGGAAGAGGAACGAACTGAGGCGCTCCTCCGCGAACGGTCCTTGCTGTACGTTGCGGCCAGTCGTGCCCGTGACGCACTGGTCGTTACCTGGAGTGGACGGAAATCTGACCTGCTGGGCTAGTGTCCGAACTGACCAGACCGGCAGCTTCTAGCCAGGCACGGTTGACCACTAGTTTGTCGGCGGCCCCTGCTACACATAGGTCCGCACCGATCATCACGACGAATGGGAGTTGAGGGTGGGGATCCTCGAGCGACGACGGGCGCGTACGCAGTGGATGGACGGCGTGCAGGCGTTGAACTCCGGCAACACGCGTCTCGCGTCGGACAAGTTCTCAGCAGCCGTCTCGGACGATCCCGGGATGGCCGATGCGTGGTTGGGCCTGCACGCGACAGGCCAGCGACAGGAGGAAGCGCTCATTGCGATGAGCGCAAACTTCGATCGGTACAGCGAGGAACGTCAGCGGACTGGCATCCCCCTGCAGTCCCGGTTTCACCTCGACACGCACATCACCTACAGGTTGAGGTCGCACTCCGAGCTCGGTTGCGCGGTAGCGGCAGGCCACCTCGACCGTCGAGAGTTCGCGACTGCTGCGCAGGTGATCGACACACTCGACCAGTCAGACGATCCCACTTGGTATCTGCACGGTCGCCATGCGTTCCACACAAACGACTCCGATCGCGCCATCCGCGCCTTCCGCGTGCTCGCGGGCAAAGACAAGTTCCTTGAAGCAGGATCGCGGCTCTACAGCGGAGCGCTGTTGATCGAAGCTGGTGTTCTCGGACCTGCAAAGGCGCACCTTGACGTCCTATTGAAGCAGAATTTTGCTCCAGAACTGCACGCCGAGGCCGCATTCTTCCGCGGGATGGCGGCTCGAGCGGAGGAGAACGAGACTCAAGCGCAGAGATTCTTCGAGTTCGCGTACGCACGGAACCCATCCCTTCCCGGGCTGAAAGACGCCATGCAGGCGAGCGTCACTCCAGTCGCCGTGACTCTGAATCGGCCCGAGCCTGTGGACAGTGAGCCGGCTCGCGCGACGCCCGTCGAAGACCCCCTGGAGACTGTCGACGAGATCCTCGCCGACCTCGATCGCCAAGTCGGGCAGCACGCAATCAAACAGCAGGCACGCATGGTCGTCGCGCAGGCGCGTGCCGAACTCGCACGCCGCGAGGCAGGTCTTCCCGGTCAACGTCTCACCGGCCACTTCGTATTCTCGGGACCACCCGGCACCGGCAAGACAACTGTCGCGAGGATCTTCGCGCGTTTGTACAAGGCCCTCGGCATCCTCGATGATGGCCATGTCGTGGAAGTCGATCGCTCCGGCCTGATCGGCAAGTACCACGGGCACACCGTCGCACAGACCAAGGCAAAGCTCGATGAGGCGATAGGTGGCGTGCTTTTCATCGACGAGGCATATGCACTCTCCGGCACTGGTTTCACGGACGGCGACCCGTTCGGGCAGGAAGCGATCAACACGCTTCTGAAACGGATGGACGACGACCGAGACCAACTCATCGTGATCGCTGCCGGATATCCCGAACCGATGCAGCAGTTCCTCGAAACCAATCCCGGCTTGCGATCCCGGTTCACCACAACGGTCAATTTTGCGCCGTACTCATGGCGTGAGCTCGCGCAGATCGCCGATGTGATGGCTGCGGCGTCCGGGAACCGCCTCGATGACGCTGCCCGCGCCGCACTGGGTGCTCGGCTTGAGCTGATGGCGATGACCGGAGACCTCGCCGCGCCCTCGTTTGGCAACGGCCGGTTCATTCGGAACGTTGTCGAAGAAGCCAATCGGAGACGTGACCTACGGTTGTTCTCGGCCCCCGGACCCGCGACTCACGACCGACAGACCCTTGCGACCATCACTTCCGCAGACATCGAGGCCGCATTCGCGGTGGCCCCACGCGGATAGTTCAGGATCGCCGCAGCCGATCGCCAGTGTCATTTCCGGCGGTTCGTCACACCCGAAACACCTCATCGTTGTGCCATTCGAGGAACTCGGCCTTCGGACGGTCGATCCGCTTGTGCGGCACCGTGATCTGCTCACCTTCGCGCGCATAGAACCAATCCCCGTTTCCGAATTCCTCGCGTAGGGCTGGACTCACGCGCAGTCGGTATTTGGTGTCGACGCCGATGTAGCCGCGGTCGTACAGGGTGTGGACGTCGGATCGAAGGAGGAGTCCGTTATCGACCCTGTGCTGCCCACCCGCGGAGACGGATTGGATGTGAGCGGCCTCGAGGACGGGCCGAACCTTCTCCCCGGTAATCGCACAGTGATGCCCGTACTTCTCGGAGATGACGAGCTTGAACGCCTGCTGACCGATGCGAGGGATCACCTCGATCGGCGCACCTTGAGTCGGACCGAGATCGATTCCTTGCGTCAGCATCTGATGCTTGAGCATCACTTCAACGATCGACGTCATCCCGGCGTCTGAATCGCGGTACACCTTGCCTCGCACCAAGTTCGACGCGAATCCGTCCGGACGAGGGAGCGTGTCAGCTGGCGCGAACATGACGACGTCGTGCAGCATCACGCACCCGATCAGAGGGTCCTCATACTTGCCTATCGGTACTTTCCGATAGTGCGCGATCCGCGATCGAAGCTCCTCCTCCGAGGCCACACCGTTGCCGTGGCCGAACTGCTCCCACGCCGACCGGATCGACGCACGAGCGAAGCCGGAGAATCGTCCGACACCGACCACGCTGTCGCTCACGTCGTCGTTGGAGCGGTCTATGTGCGTCTTGAACAGGAACGGCTCACCGGCCGAGAGTGCCGCGAAACCCGTTGTGGCGCTCGGGAACCAGAAGTTCACCTCGTCGTGAACGGGTCCGGTCGCGAGCAAGTACCGGTACCAACCGATATCCGTCACACCGACATATGCGCGCATTCGTCCATTCTGGCAGTCCTGCCGCTTCCACACTTCAGGTTTTGCACCGCAGCCGAGTTGTCCACAGCCTGCAAGGACCCCATGGTCATCACCACCGCGGTGTAGTTCACTGAACCGCATGAAGGGGGACAGCGATTATCATGACCACTATGACTACGCAGATCGTCGGCTTGCCTCACGGGCGACCGATGACGCGCGCCGATCTCGGCGATATGCCCGACGACGGTCAACGCTATGAGCTCCTCGACGGGCTGTTGATCGTGAGCCCCGCGCCGATCACCCGACACCAACGCGCACTCCTACGACTCGCCGTCGCCCTGTACAACGCCAGCCCCGAGGATGTCGAGGTTCTGACTGCACCATTCGATGTCGTGTTGTCCGAGGACACCGTGATCCAGCCGGATATCGTCGTCGCGCGAAAGTCGGACCTCACCGAACGCGACTTGCCGGGCGCACCGCTTCTTTCTGTGGAAGTGCTGTCGCCGTCCACCCGGAGCGTCGACGAACTGCTGAAGAAGGACCGCCTCGCCCGCGCGGGCTGCCCGCACTACTGGATCGTCGATCCATCCGAACCCTCGATCAGGGCCTGGGAGCTCAACGGCCGCGACTACCAGCTTGTGGCGCACTCGACCGGCCACGAGGCCTTCTCCGCTGTCACGCCGATCACCGTAACAGTCAAGCCCGCCGACCTCGTCGACTGAACGTCGACGACTAGGGACGCCACTCCCAGCAATTCGCCAACCTTCAGGCAGCAAGGCGATATCCCAGTGAACATATTTGACGTGCTCGCACTTGTCGGCACGGTAGTAACAACCCTCGGCCTAGCGTGGACGGCATATGCGGTCTATCGAGAATGGGCTGCAGTATCTGGCCCAACGGACTATTTTGTCCCGACCTCAGTCCGCCGCTGGCTCGGCTTAAGAGTTGACGTACAGGTCTACGCGGTTACCGCTACCTCGAATTCGCGTGGCACCGACGCTGCGATTGTCACCCGCCGATTCGACAGCTCCCGGCCAACCGAGGTGCGTCTGGAGGACTTGGAAGCAGCGCTTACGGAAATCGAGCGCAGCTCCCAAGAATCCAATGCGAACATCCGAAGCGAGATGTCAGTTCTGAAGCAGTCGATCGACGAAATAGCCACAGCAGTAGCCCGCATTCCTACCCAAGCGGCTGAGGACGAGCGCGCAAAAACCATAGTCAACCTCCGCAGCGCAGGCTGGAGCCTGATCGTCACCACAATCGGGCTAGCCCTCCAAACTCCTGCGACGCTATGGGGCGGCTAAGACAACGATTCACTGAACGAGTCGTCACGCAACGCCGAAATCCCACGATCACCGGCCGCCGTCACGCCTCGGCTGCCTCGTTGTCGAAGCCACGCGATGCGGCGACAAGCCTCGCGCGCTCGGCGATGAAGTCGTCCTGAACAGGGCATTCGCGGGCAAATGCCTGCTGCCAACGACGCAGCATTTGTGGAGTCGCGGCGGGGACTCGCATCGCCAAGCGCAGCATCGACTCATTCGCATCTGCCAAGTGCAGCGACTGCAGATAGGCCAGCCCGTCCTGTCCCCACCACCGCGCCTCGATCACGGGAACGTTCCACAGCACCGAAAGGTCGTCGATCGGGTAATCGGTCCAACTGGCTTCATCGATCAACGCGTCGATCAGCTCCGCGACTTCCTCCCACCACACGTTCAGTTCAAGGGGATCATCGGTGGGTTCGGGAAGATCCTCGATCAGGTTCGCGAGCGCGAGAAGCGCGTCGGCGACCTTCTGAGCGAACAGAACATCGATCGACAAGTCGGTGAATCGCTGCAGCATGTCGTCGTCGAACGCCTTGCCCTCACCGGCCGCCGGCTCAACAGGGTCACCGGCGACTGCGTCGTCGAGAGCGGCCAGAAGCCTTTCCCTGGCCCGCCCTTGTTCGATGTCATCGACGAGGTCGAACAACGCGCGGCGCCCGACCCATTCGATGACGCCGATTCGGTCCCGTTCGCGTACTGCCTCTCCCAACAGCACTCGCCGCATCGCCGCGAGCAGTGCTGGATCTTCTATCCGATAGGCGAATTCGGCACCATGGTCCGCGGCTCCGGTCGTCATTCCGGAGTGCCCGTCACGTTCCAGGAATCCCGCCGTCCAGCCGGTTCCCTGCCGTGGACGCTGCGTAATCCACAGGACCCCGTCAGCGCCGTCGAGGTCCGGCACCTGCGTGAAGTCGAGGCTGGTGCGGTCCGCGGAATCGGGCACCGCATGGGTTGCGATCACGTGCGCAGTCCCATCGGCCTCGTTTCGGTATCCGTACACCGTCGACCCTAGGTGCCCGTCGACCAGCGTCGCCGCGAACTGGTGGCGCAGGTAGTCCCGAAGCTGGCGGGTACCACTCGCTTGCCGAGCGACCCCGGCATCGACGCGACTGTCAAAATCAGCGAGCGTTCGGGTCAGCGCATCCAGAGCCTGCGGATACTTGTCAGTCAGGAAAGTGACGGCATCGGCCATCCGCGGCATCGAGACATACTCCAGCTCGACCAGTCCTTGCGCTTCCCACCACCATGCGTCGTCCGAAGGAATCTGCAGGACGGGCGCCAGCGTCGCCGCGTCGAGGTCCGGCCACTGCAGGCCGTCGAGAACTCCGAGTGCGTCAAGAATCGACTCGCGCACGCGCTGGACCGGCATGAGAGTGCTCATCGGATTTCGCGCTGCCCTGATCGCCGACAGCCGTTGCGCGACTTCCCGAAACATGAACTGGTCGATCAGCCACCGAGCGTCCTCACCATCGTCGACTCCGCTCGACGCCATGGCACCGGTGATCGCAGCAACGCTGGCCTGCACCATCCAGGCCAGCGGAGAATGATCCGCCGATACGAGCACTCGACCGAACATCAGCTTCTCGAGGACCATTCGCAGTTCAGGGAACGAGTCGAGACCGCCGTCACTCAGCTCGATCGGCTCATCCTCTGTTGCGAAGCAAACCGCGTTCGAACCGTCGCTACAGACGATAAATGCTCTCACCGACAATCCATCCGGACCAGGCAGATGCTGCTGATACACGATGCAGTCGAAGCCTGGGCGGTGGCCGAGGCCGATCAGCGGATTGAAGCCACGCGGCTCGGGCAGCGTCAACGTCTCAGCTCTGCCCGGGACCGGATGGAAGCGTGCGAGATGGTGATCCGGATGATCGATTCCTCGACCTGCCGCCCGCATGGCCTCGATGTATCTGACGGCTCCGACCCTCAAACTGCTGCGCACAGCATGCCCTTCCCTATTCGACGCCGAAACTGCGCGCCGGCGATCCGGCGTTCGAGATCGAACATCCGGCCGCGCCGAGTTGGCGAACGATGCGATATTCGGCGATCTCCGTGAAGTCCACTGAAAGAGTCTGACCGGGTTCTCATCACAACGGAAGCAGGCGCCGCGAGTACCTCCGAACGTAGGACAGTGACAACTGGGTGCGCGCGAGTTGCCGGACGTCGGCACCGTACAGGGCGACCACTGAACTTCTGCCGAACGAGTCGAATAGATCGAGAATTGTCAGTGGTGTCGCATATCGTCCGATTCATCGCTCACAGCGGCCCGAAGGAGAAGTCCATGTCGATACCGTTGACCGACCCCGCACATCCGCGTCACGCGCAGTATCGAAACCTCTGCACCCAGATTGTGGCCATCCGCTCGCGCGGTCTGCCGAACGAGCTCAACGACGGTGCTCGACGGCGCCTGGCGGACCTCATCACTAAACGTGATGCCCTGTGGGAACAGCCGAAACGCAAAACCAAGAAGAAGTCGTCACCTACAACGCCGATCGTCGTCGTTCAGCCAGCAGCGGGCCCGCGCCGTCGGCGGCGCACAGCTCGCCCGCTCGCTCACCGAATCGAGTTCACGTGCCAAAACTGCCGTAAGAAGTGCTGGACCGTCGGTCAGCCCAAGCGATTCTGCGATAATTGCAGCGACGCGTTCCGTGGCCGCATACCCGGCCGCACCACGGCGAAAGCGACTCCAACACGACAGTGGATCAGACTCATTCCGTCAGGGATTCCCGGATCCGGTGTCCGGCATGGTTGACACCTTTGCCTACCTCGCTCTTCATCAAGCCCTCGTCTTCTAGACTCGCCCAATCATCTGTGCGCCCTCACTTGTGTCGAATGCGACGCTGATCAGTACTGCCAGGAGTATCCACCCGACGAGTCTGGGCTGCAGGTGGCGATCGCTTCTGTCCGCGAGATTCGAGCTCGCGTGCCCGGCTCAGAGCATTCGGACCCCTGCTCCACAGCGCCTCGACTCTGGTGCGTCTTGTCTGTCCACGCCCCCTCCAGGGCACTGCAGTACAGAGTTCCGTCGGCATTCTCGGTGTTGAACTCAGCCGAAGAGCACGGCATCCCCTCGTACGGAACGGGTGTCTCTGTCGTCGTTTCGACTGTCACTTCCGGAGTCCAGGTTGGCTCCGGGACCACCGTCGTTGTCGTGGTTACGCGCGACGCCGTCGTCGTCTGCGTCCGACTGGCGGACGTTGCCGGGACGGCAACATCGTCACTGCTTCCTCGAGCCTGGAAGGCCGCATACCCCGCGCCCGCCACCACTGCGATCGCCAACAGCGTTGCCGCTGCGGCCAATACAGTCGTTCGGCGTTTCTGAACGGCGGTTGGGGCAGGCATGACCGGCGCTGAGATGGTCCCCGCGTACGCAGGCTCCGCTATCCCGCTCAGTGCGTTCCGCAGTGCGCCCACAAGGTCGGCGCACGTCGAGTATCGATCGTTCGGATTCTTGGCGAGGGCACGAGCGAAGACGCTGTCTAAAGCAGCCGGCAGGTGCGGTGCCACCTCGTTGATCCGCGGCGGGGCCTTGGTGAGGTGCGCCGACTGCAGAGCCGTGATCGAAGGACCGTCGAACGGAGGATGGCCGGCAAGCAGGTGGAACGCAGTGCAGGCGAGGGAATAGACATCTGCACGATTGTCGAGGTCGTGGCCCTCGATCGCTTCCGGCGACACATACTGCATCGTGCCGACCGTCATTCCGGTCGACGTCAGTGCCGTCCCCTCGCCGACGGCTTTGGCGATTCCGAAGTCGGCGAGCTTCACCGACTCGACCTGTCCATCGTCGATGCCGACCAGGATGTTCGCCGGTTTGACGTCGCGATGCGTGACCCGTTCCTTACGCCACACGTAGTCCAGTGCTGCTCCGGCACCGTCGACGAGTCGCAGGGCAAGATCGACGTCGAGCGGCCCCCGCTCCTTCACGAGCTCGGCGGCGTCAGTCCCGTCGACGTACTCCATCGCGATCCAGAGTCGTCCATCGAACTCGCCTCGGTCGTAGGGCGTGACGATGTTCGTGTGACTGAGTTTCGCGAGCATGTCCGCCTCGCGCACGAACCGTGCTTTGAAGTCGTCGCTGCGCGTCACTCCCGCGTCTAGGAGCTTGAGCGCATCCATACGCGGCAGTCGCGGGTGCTCCGCGAGGAAGACTTGTCCCATCCCGCCCGCGCCGAGTTTGCGAACGATGCGATACCCGGCGATCTCCGTGAAGTCCACCGAAAGAGTCTGACCGGCTTCTCTCTGAGAAGGAAGCCGGCCCCGCGAGTCCATCCGGTCGAAGGACACTGGCGACTAAGCACACGCCAATTGTCCGACGCCGTCCATACGGTCACCCGACGACGTGAGTCGGCGCGTGCTCTTGGAGAATCGGATGCGAACTGCTGACCTCACGACAATCCCGGCACCTCTACGTGAACGTCGGCACCACATTCGTCGCACGTCGCGTCGAGAGACTCGGGTTCCTGGAGCACTTCCGCTAGTTCCCGGTTTCCGCGAAGAGCCGCGATAGTGCCGAGAACCCACGGCAGGTCAGCTGGCGTGATGAACGGGATCGCTTCGCCGAGAAAGGGATACACCGCAGCGAGGGACGCGCGGTAGCCGACCTCGAGGTCCGCGGGCACGTTATCGTCAGACCCTCCCGTGAGGATGATCCCGACGACGCTAAGCAGTTCGCCGCGGTTCGTTGGGACCCGTCGCGCAATGATCTCGACCAGGTACGGAAGAGCGGCGTACGCGGAATCCCACGTCGACCCCTCCGACGCCAGGTACGGCCAGAGATCCTGGATGCGCTCGTCATCGGTCGGATCTGCGAGAAGCGCCGTGAGTTCGGCCGCGATGTCGATCTCATCTGTCGGTCCGACTCCTGCGCGGTGGGTCAGCGTCGCCCATCGCGGATCGCCCAGGGCCAGTGTGTGCTCCACGGTCGCTCCAAATGGTCGGTCGAATCCGGTACGAATGAGTACGACCGGCAGTTGTGTCTACCACTGAATCTGCCGTAGGTCGGCGCTACGGTGCCGACTACGACCAACGACCACTCCGTCGGGTTCATCGCCTAGGGATGCCGACCGCCCGACGGAACACCAATCGCCAGGCACCCGTCTGACTCACGGTGTGAGTATCGCCCGGAACTTCCTCCTTCACCCGGAGACTGCCGACCTCCGCACATCGACGCGCCTCGCCGAGGAGCATTCCGAGAAGTTCACGGCTTCCACGAACCCCCGACCTGACGGGTTGCGTGGTTGATGCGGTTGTACATGTTGATGTTCGCGATCGCGACGACAAGCGCGGCGAGCTGAGCTTCGTCGAACTCGTCGGCCGCCCGGTCCCACAGGTCGTCGGAGACGACCGTCGGGTTGTCGGCGAGGCGGGTGAGTTCGTCGGTCATCTCCAACGCGATGCGCTCGGCGTCGGAGAAGTACGGCATGTCGTGCCAGGCGCCGACCGCGAACAGCTTCTCGTCGCTGACGCCGAGCTTGCGGGCGATCCGCCAGTGTCCGTCCATGCATGTCGAGCAGCCGTTGATCTGGCTGGCGCGCATGTTCACCATCTCGCACAGGTCTTGCGGCACACCGGTCGCAGCGATCGCCTTTCCGATCTCGTTCATCCCGTTGAACAGGCCGGGCAGCAGCATCACGGGGTTGGTCATCCGAGCGTTCACGGTGGTTCTCCTTGCATCGAGGTCGGCAGTGTCGCCGGGGTGTCACACACGAAGCTTTTGCTCCGTCACACATATGACGGATCAACCGACAAGGATGTGACACATGCAGATCAACGACTTCGAATCCGCCCGCCCACGACTGCTCTCCGTGGCGACTCGGATCCTCGGATCGCCCACGGACGCAGAGGAAGCCGTACAGGAGGCGTGGCTTCGGACCGCGAGTGTGGACGACGAGATCGACAATCCGACGGCATGGCTCACGACCGTCGTCTCCCGCATCTGCCTCGACATGTTGAGGGCACGACGCGACACCGCGCCGATCAACACTGTTGAGCCGGTCGACCTCCAAGCCGGCCCGGGCGACGAGGCTCAACTCGCCGACGCTCTCGGATCCGCTCTGGGCGCTGTCGTCGACAGTCTCAACCCGGCCGAGCGTGTCGCGTTCGTTCTGCACGACATATTCGGCCTGCCGTTCGACGACGTCGCATCGATTCTTGGGAAGTCGCCCGCGGCGACACGGCAGGTCGCCAGTCGCGCCCGCAAGCGGGTCTCCGGCCAGCCGCCGACGGCCGAATCCCGTCGCGCGAAGGCCGTGACCGCGTTCCTCTCAGCCTCGCGCGACGGGGACTTCACAGCCCTCGTTGAACTCCTCGACCCCGACGCGGTCTTCCGCACCTACACCGACGACAAGCCGCTCGAACTCGTCAGCGGCGCACCCGCGATCGCCGAAGCATTCATGTTCCGGGCAAAGACCGCGGTGGCCGTCCTCGTCGACGGCCGGATCGGCGTCATGGTGCCGCACCCGTCTGGCACTCCCGGATCCCTGTACCTCGTCATGGACATCACGTTCGCCGCCGATGGCACGATTGCGGCGATCGATTCTGTGCTGCGGGCCGATGAACTAGCCATCGTTGATGTCACTCCGGTTGAGTGACTGAGACCTTCGCTGTTGGTCACCGACTTCACGTACGGCCAGGAAGCAGCGAAAGACCGGACCCAATTCTCATGACTCGCGCGGTGAGGCGTTGGCCCGCGCGAGCCGGGGGCGTCCGAGTTTCTGCATTGCGGGCGACGATGTTGATACCGGGTGACGGTGCGCCTTGGGGCCCCGTTAGGGTCTGGCATCGAGGCGGAACGTATTGGTAGCAACGGCATGCATGACGCGTTCGATGGTGCGGCGGGTGTCGTCTGTCGATGTGTCAAGCACGTTCGGCTCGAACTCCCCGATGGACGCGAACTGGTCCCACATCGCAAGGACTGGCTGCTCGTCGACGAGCGCATCAGGTGAAGTGCGCGACTGAGCCCGCGTCAATGCAACGTCTCGGCTGGGTCGGAGCACCACGTAGTGGACGGCAATGTCTAACGTGCGGTCGCGGAAGTGGTGGAGCATCCACGGGCCGACGATACCGTCGAGCACGGTCGTGAATCCTCCTGCTGCGTAGCGGATAGCAGCTCCGGCGATGACATCCATGACTGTCTGGTTCTGAGCAGCGGATGCTGGATCGAACGGAGGGATTGCTCCGGCAACTATGTAGTGCCAGAAGTCGTCAGCATGCAGATGCACACCTTGCGCGAAGTTTCGGGCGAGCGAGCTTGCGACAGTGCTCTTTCCCGATCCCGGCGGACCAGTCAGAATGATCACGTTTCCATCCATCAGGAGCCCCTCCGGTAGTGTCCGCGGCACTTGGCCAACGGACAAGTCTTCTTCGACCGACTGACTCCTGTCAACAGATTCTCCTCCGGCGGACCTGTACCCGGTTGATCGTGTACCGGGTGGCGCTTGTGAGGAGTCTCGCTCTTCGAGAATCAAGCCGGCGAAGGTCCGTAACCCCACACGTTGCCTGTAGACCGATCACGCCAATCCTGTACGACGTACAGGCCCGGTAGATGTACTGCGAGGCCGCCCGAATACGATAGACGTGTGACCGACCTCTCCAAGGCTCCCGCCTCCCGCCCCTGGGCGCTCTCGATGCCCGACCTCGCGCAGGCCGCCGTCTTCGCTGCGCTGATCGCCGTCCTCGGCCTCCCCGGCCAGATCAACCTCGCATCGGGCGTGCCGATCACCCTGCAGTCACTCGGCGTGATGCTCGCCGGCGCAGTGCTCGGACCGAAGAAGGGCACACTCGCGGTGTTCATCTTCATGGTCCTCGCGATCGCCGGACTCCCGATCCTGTCCGGCGGACGCACCGGACTCGTCGCACTGAGCTCACCGACCGCGGGCTACTTCATCGGGTTCCTGCCCGGAGTCCTGGTGATCGGCCTGCTCACGGCATATCTCATGCCCCGGTACAACGTGTTCGCGGGCATCGTCTTCAACATCGTCGGCGGCGTAGCGGTGGTGTACGCCTTCGGGATCATCGGCCTGCTCCTGAAGACCGACATGTCCCTGCTCGCGGCCATCAAGACCAACGGGCCGTTCCTCGCGGGCGACGCCATCAAAGCCACGATCGCTGCGCTCGTCGCGGCTCCCGTCCACCGTGGACGCCCAGGGTTGATCACTCCCCTGCGCCGCATGAAGAATGCCTGACACGTCGATCGTCTTCGACGGCATCGAGCATTCGTTCGGCGACCGTCATGTTCTCCGCGGCATCGATCTCGACCTGACGCAGCGTCGGATCGGCATCGTCGGAGCCAACGGGTCCGGGAAGTCGACCCTGGCCCGCATGATCAACGGGCTGATCCTCCCCGACCGCGGCACTGTGGCGGTCAACGGCCGCGACGTACGCAAGAAAAAACGGCAGGTCCGACGCGACGTCGGATTCATCTTCAGCGACCCGGACCGACAGATCATCATGCCGACCGTCGTCGAAGACATCGAACTGTCCCTGTCGCGGAGCGTCAAAGACAAGGCGATCCGCCACTCCAGGGCGCTGCAGGTACTCGCCGACTTCAGGTTGGACGGCCACGCCGACCAACCGGCACATCAGCTATCCGGCGGGCAGAAACAACTTCTCGCGCTCGCGTCAGTGATGGTTCTCGGACCGTCGGTCCTCGTCGCCGACGAACCGACGACGATGCTCGACCTCCGGAACACTCTCATGCTGCGCGACGTGTTCGCCGGACTCGACGAACAACTGATCGTCCTCTCGCACGACCTCGACATCCTCACCGACTACGACCGCATCCTCGTGATCGACGACGGCCGGGTAGTGGCCGACGACGAACCAGCCTCGGCGCTCGCGTACTACCGGAAGTCGATGTCGTGACGACAGACGCTTCGACTCGCTCCGCACGCTCAACGTCCAGCAGGCTGAACCCGCACGAAACACCAGTCGGGGCCACGTCGTGATCGGCGTCTACGTTCCCGGGCGTTCGGTGCTTCATCGACTACCGGCGGGGCTGAAGTTCCTGTTGCTGGCGGCGTCGATCATCGTCATGACGTTCGTGGTCCGAACGCCGGTCGCCGCGGGTATCGCGATCGGCGTCTCGACGGCGATGTTCGTCGTCGCATGGGTACCGCTCCGCGTGGTGTGGATGCAGGTCCGGGGTGTGGTCTGGATGCTCGCTGCACTGTTCGTGTTCCAGCTGATCATCACCGATTGGCAGCGGGCAGTCGTCGTGTGTTCGATCCTTCTCGCGTCGGCGTCGCTCGCAGCTGTAGTCACGCTGACGACACGCACCGCGGACATCCTCGACGCACTGGTGCGCGCGATGTCGCCGCTCGCCCGACTCGGCGTCCGCGTTGATCTGATCGCGATGGCCTTCGCGTTGACGATCCGCAGCATTCCGCTGATCGCGGAGGTGTTCTCGCAGGTGGACGAGGCACGTCGTGCCCGAGGCCTCCGCCCCGGCCCCCGCATCCTCTTCGCACCGGTGATTCTCGCGACGCTGCAGACGGCAGACGGCTTCGCAGACACCCTCGCCGCCCGCGGACTCGACTGAACCGACTCCTCTGCTCGGCGTTCCGTCACCCGATAGCGTCACAGACCGAACTTTCCGTCACTCCACATCCAGATAGGTCACGGAGTACCGACACTGCGTCCGAAATGGGTGATCGAAAGACGGCAAGCAGCACGGGCGCTCGCAACAGGTACAGGGCGACGCCCCACCGCGTTCCGTCACCCATTGACGTCACGGGCCGGACTTTTTGTCACTTCACCTCGCAAGAAGGTGACGGAATGCCGACGCCGTGTCGGAAATGGGTGACGGAAAGCCCACGGCTCCACGCCCGAGCCCGGACCGGAGAACCCGAGAACCCGAGAACCTACGAACGATTCAGCGAGACGGCGGCGCGGATGAGGTCGACAAAGGCGTCGTCGTTGAAGGCATCGGTTTCGCGGGTGTCGACGGCGCGGCGGGTGCCGGCGTCGAGGCTCGCGTTGAACACCTTCTCCGGATCAGGGAGCGACGCGCCCTTGGCGAACGTCACCTTCACCTTGTCCTTGTACGTCTCGACAGTGCAGACGAGGCCGTCGATCGAGAAGGTGGGGACGCCGCCCGGGTTGGACGGCTTCACCCACTTGATCTCCTCGACGATGTCGGGCTCGGCGCGGTTGATCAGCTCGCGGATGTGCTGGACGCGGTCTTCCCGCCAGTCGCTCATAGCGACCGACTCTAGTCCTTCGAGACGGGTGTGATCGAGAGACGCAGGGCGCCCGGTGCGTTCGCCGGGACAACCGGGCTCACCGGTGCGACGGGCGCCAGCCGCTCGTACGCGGCACCCTGCTCGGGACGCGTGTCGGCCTCACCCTTATTGGGCCACAGCGAGATCGCGCGCTCGGCCTGCGCCGAAATCGAGAGCGACGGGTTCACACCGAGGTTCGCGGTGATCGCCGCGCCGTCGGTGATGTGCAGCGTCGGGTAGTTCCACACGCGGTGGTACGGGTCGATGACGCCGGTGGCGGGGTCGTCGGAGATGACACATCCACCGAGGTAGTGCGCGGTCATCGGCATGTTCGCGATGTCGCCCCACGTGCCGCCTGCGATGCCGCCCTTCATCTTGTCTGCCATCCGACGCGTCGCCTCATTGCCCTCGGGGATCCAGGTCGGGTTCGGCTCGCCGATGCCCTGCTTGGTGGTGATGTACTTGAACGGGCCGCGCTTGCGCACAAACGTCGTCAGCGAGTTGTTGTTGTTCTGCATCACCAGCGCGATGACGGTGCGCTCACTCCACTTGCGCACCATCAGCAGGCGGACCAGCAGCAACGGGTTCGTCACGATCTGCTTCAGGAACTGACCGAAGCGGTTCGCGATGCTGCCGCCGTCGGTGAGAGCGGTCTGCAGCAGGCCCATCGCGTTACTGCCCTTGCCGTAGCGGACCGGCTCGATGTGCGTGTTCGGGGTCGGATGGAACGACGACGTGATCGCGACGCCCTCGGAGAAGTTGTTCGCCGGGTCGACCGACCGCGCCTGCGCGCCGAGGATCGCCTCGGAGTTCGTGCGGGTCAGAACACCCATCGAGTCCGACACCTTCGGCAGCGTCGAGCCCTTGGCCTTGTGCATGATCTTCTGCGTGTTGAACGTGCCCGCGGCGACGATCACCTGTCCCGCCGTGAACTGACGACGACGCGCACCGAACGGACCCCACGAGGACGACCCGTGCGTCGACACGATCCACGACCCGTCCGAACGCTGCTCCAGACGGTCGACGGTGGTCCGGTCGACGATCGTTGCACCGTTGCGCTCAGCGAGGCCGAGGTAGTTCTTGAGCAGTGTGTTCTTCGCGCCGACGCGGCAACCGGTCATGCACGCGCCGCACTCGGTGCAGGCGGTGCGCTCGGGTCCGGCGCCGCCGAAGTAGGGATCGGCGACCTTCTCCCCCGGTGCACCTTCTCCGCCGGTCTTGGCGCCGAAGAACACACCCACGGGGGTGGAGGTGAACGTGTCGGCCGCGCCCATCTCCTCGGCGATCTCCTTCATCACCAAGTCCGAGTTCGTGACCGTCGGGTTGGTGACCACGCCCAGCATCCGACGCGCCTGCTCGTAGTGCGGGGTGAGCTCGGCTTCCCAGTCGGTGATGTGGTTCCACTGCGGATCGGTGAAGAACGGAGTCGGCGGCTTGTACAGCGTGTTCGCGTAGTTGAGCGAACCACCACCGACGCCCGCACCGGCCAGAATCATCACGTCCTTGAGGACGTGCACACGCTGGATGCCCATCAGACCGAACTTCGGCGCCCACACGAACTTGTTGAGTCGCCAGCTGGTCTTCGCGAACTGATCATCCTCGAAACGGCGACCGGCTTCGATCACGCCGACCCGGTAGCCCTTCTCGACCAGGCGCAACGCACTCACGCTGCCGCCGAAACCCGAGCCGATGATGAGGACGTCGAAGTCAGTCTGCTGCATAAGCGAACATACTAATGATCATTGTGACATTCCCGATAGTAAGTCGAGCCTTACCCGAGAGGGTTGGACGCGGCGCCGTCCAACCACAGGGTGTCGGACGCATCGCTGTGCGTCCCGCCGGTCCCCACGTGCTTGGCGCTGATCGAGGGCCCCTTGGTGATCACGTGGACGATCGCCATCCCGTGACCCCGCCCGAGATTGTAGTCGTTCTTCAGCCATTCCAGGATCGGGCCCGCCTTGGTGTCGGGGCCGAACCCCTGCTCGGTGGCCTTCTCGACGAGCTGTCGCGGGGTGAGTCCGGTCTTGGTCTCGACTGCGTCGAGGTACGCCTGGAACGACATGGTGTTCTCCTGTGGTCGGTGTGCTTCTCACAGATATAGACCAGGCCGGTCGCGGAAAATGATCGGTGTTGGGGAAAGTCGCTTCGACTCGCTTCGCTCGCTCAACGAGCAGAATTGGTGGAACGAGCAGTAATGAGAAGAAGAACGCTCCGACTCTCCCTGCTCGTTGAGCGAGCGGAGCGAGTCGAAGCGTCTTCGGATGCAGCGTGAAAGTCAGGCGCGGACGGAGAGTCCGACCTTCTGGAACTCCTTGAGGTCGGAGTAGCCGGCCTTCGCCATCGAGCGGCGGAGACCGCCCACGAAGTTGAGGAGACCGTCCGGATCATCCGACGGGCCGTTGAGGACGACGTCAAGCGAGGACCGCTCCGACTCCTCGGCCACCTGCAGCAGCGCTCCGCGCGGGGTCACCGGGTGGGCGGCAGCCGATGGCCAGTACCAGCCCTTGCCCGGCGCCGACGACGCGGCGGCGAGCGGAGTGCCGAGCACCGCGGCGTCCGCACCGCAGGCGATGGCCTTCGCGAGGTCACCCGAAGTGTGGATGTCGCCGTCGGCGATCACGTGGACGTAGCGTCCGCCGGTCTCGTCGAGGTAGTCGCGACGTGCCGCGGCCGCGTCGGCGATGGCGGTCGCCATCGGGACGCCGATGCCGAGCACCTCGCCGGTCGTCGTCGCGCCTTCGGCGGAGCCGTAGCCGACGATCACACCGGCGGCACCGGTCCGCATGAGGTGCAGCGCGGTTCGGTGATCGTGGACGCCGCCTGCGATCACCGGGATGTCGAGGTCGGAGATGAACGTCTTCAGGTTGAGCGGCTCGGCGACGAGCTCATCATCGCCGCGGTCGACGAGGACGACGTGCTCGGCCGAGATGATCGTGCCGTGCACGACGAGGATCTCCGCACCAGCCGCGATGACGGTCGGCGCGAGCTCGGCGGCGTGCTGCGGGCTGACACGGACGGCGGTGGTGACACCGGCGTCGCGAACCCGACGGACAGCAGCCGAGAGCAAGTCGTCGCTGATCGGTGCCGAGTGCAGCTTCTGCAGGTGGCGGACGGCTGCGGCCGGGTCCGGGTTGTTCTCGGCGATGTCGACGAGTTCGGCGATCTTCTCTTCGACGTTCTCGTGGCGCGCCCACAGGCCCTCGCCGTCGAGCACACCGAGTGCCCCGAGCCGACCCATCTCGATCGCTGCCTCGGGCGAACCGAGCGCATCGGTCGGATGGTTCAGGATCGGCGCGCCGAACCGATAAGCGTCGATCTGCCAGGCCGTCGACACGTTCTTCGACGAGCGCGTCCGGCGGGACGGGACGATCGAGATGTCTTCCAGTTCGTACGTCCGACGAGCCGTCCGGCCCATGCCGAACTCGACGAGGTCACGCAACGTTGCGCCCTTTCTTGAGGGTGAAACCGCTGATCAGCGGGTGGTGTAGTTCGGCGCTTCGGCCGTGAGGGTGATGTCGTGCGGGTGCGACTCCTTGAGTCCGGCCGCGGTGATCTGCACGAACTGAGCTTCCTGCAGCTCGGCGATCGTGTGCGAACCGGTGTAGCCCATCGCCGCACGAAGGCCGCCGGTCAGCTGGTGGATCACCTGGTTGAGCGGACCGCGGAACGGCACCCGCCCCTCGATGCCCTCGGGGACGAGCTTGTCCTCGGCGAGGACGTCGTCCTGGAAGTAGCGATCCTTGGAGTACGACTTGCCCTGGCCGCGTCCCTGCATCGCGCCGAGCGAACCCATGCCGCGGTAGCTCTTGAACTGCTTGCCGTTCACGAGGATCAGTTCACCCGGCGACTCAGCCGTTCCGGCGAGGAGCGAACCGAGCATCGCGGTCGAGGCACCGGCGGCCAGCGCCTTCGCGACGTCACCCGAGTACTGGAGTCCACCGTCGGCGATCACCGGGACACCGGCGGCCTTCGCGACGGCGCACGCTTCGAGGATCGCGGTGATCTGCGGTGCTCCGACGCCCGCGACCACACGCGTGGTGCAGATCGAGCCCGGCCCGACACCGACCTTGACCGCGTCTGCGCCGGCCTCGATGAGCGCCTGCGCACCGCCGCGGGTGGCGACGTTGCCGCCGATCAGCTGCACACGGCCGCCGATCTCCGCCTTGAGCTTGCCGATCATGTCGAGCACACCGCGCGAATGGCCGTGTGCGCTGTCGACGACGAGCACGTCGACGCCGGCGTCGGCAAGAGCCATCGCGCGAGTCCACGCCTCATCGCCCGCACCTACGGCCGCACCGACGAGCAGACGACCGTCCGCGTCCTTGGTGGCGTCGGGATGCTGTTCGGTCTTGACGAAGTCCTTGACCGTGATCAGGCCGGTGAGCTTGCCGTTGCCGTCGACGATCGGAAGCTTCTCGATCTTGTGGCGACGCAGCAGGCCGAGTGCCGCCTCGGCGGACACACCTTCCTGCGCGGTGATCAGCGGCGACTTCGTCATGACGTCGGCGACGGCGCGCTGCTGGTCCACCTCGAACCGCATGTCACGGTTGGTGATGATGCCGACCAGATCGCCCGACTCGTTCACGACGGGGAGACCCGAGATTCGGTAGCGCGCACATTTGGCGTCCACCTCGGCGAGAGTGTCGGTCGGCAGTGCCGTGACCGGGTTCGTCACCATGCCGGCTTCGGACCGCTTGACGGTCTCGACGGCTCCAGCCTGCGCCTCCACCGACAGGTTGCGGTGCAGCACGCCCATACCGCCTGCGCGTGCCATCGCGATCGCCATGCGCGCCTCGGTGACGGTGTCCATCGCGGAGGAGACCAGCGGTACACGAAGAGTGATCTCGCGGGTCAGCTGCGACGACGTGTCGACCGCATTAGGGACCACCTCAGACGCCGCCGGAAGCAGCAGGACGTCATCGAAAGTCAGACCGAGCATTGCGACTTTGCCGGGATCATCTCCACCAGTGCGAACTTGCGTCATTTCCCCATCGTACCGAGTATCCGACGCAGGCGAGTTTCCGCCTGGCAATCGGCTACGGTGGAGGTGTGCATGACCAATTCCCCGGACTTCCGCCGGACCCCTTCGCCGACGACCCGAGTGACCCCGCAGCGGCGCTCGAGGGACTCGATCCGGGCATCCCATTGGACGACGGCGAACGTCTCGCCGTCGAAGAGGACCTCGCGGACCTCGACGTGTACGAACGTCTGCTGGCGCCTCGCGGTGTGCTCGGGCTGGTTGTCGTGTGCGAAGACTGCAACGAGGACCACTATCACGACTGGGACATGCTCCGCGCCAACCTGAAGCAGCTCCTGGTAGACGGGACCGTACGGCCGCACGAGCCCGCCGTCGACCCTCACCCTGAGGACTACGTCACGTGGGACTACTGCCGCGGCTACGCCGACGCGGTGTTCCGGTACAACGAACCGCGTATCTGACCTTTCGACTCGCTTCGCTCGCTCAAGGAGCAGTGGGGCCTTCGACTCGCTTCGCGGGTCTTGAGCGGGCCTGCGAGACGAAAGGCGCTCAAGGCGCACGGACCGCAAGACGAATGAGGCCACCGCGCTCGCGCGGTGGCCTCATCTTCGAACCCCCGGGGTTCTGTGCGGTTGTCAGCCGATCGGGATCGGGATCGTGAAGGAGAACGACGGCAGACTCGGTCGAGTCGGCGGCTTCGACGGCTGCGTCGACGTCGACGGCTTGCTGGACGACGTCGGCGGCTTCGTCGGGCTCGTCGTAGGCGAATCCGGATCGTCGGTGTCGGACGGCTCCCCCGGCTTCGTCGTGTCCGACGGATCGTCAGGACGGTCGGACGGGCTCGTCTGCACCGTCACCGTCGGCAGGTTCGGGACGCTCACCCGCAGGTCGTTGATCTGGTCACGGAGCTTCGACGCCATGTCCTTGTCGTTGACCGGACCCAGATCCGCCTCGGCTTTGCTGATCAGATCGCGAGCCTTGTCCTCATCGCCCGCACGGAACGCGGCTTCGGCGGCGCGAAGGTTGTCTTCGACGTTCACCCTGGCCTGCGTCTGTTCGGCCTGCTCGGAGAACACGACCTGCTTCACGGCCCAGAGCGGATCGCCGGGCTCAGCACCTTCGGACAGGACCATGAGACCTGCACCGAGGACCGCCATGATCGCGGCGGCGCCGGAGACGATCCGGAGGCGGCGCGACAGCGAGCCGCGTCCTTCCCGCACCTTCATGGCGTCGTCGATCTGCGCGAGGGTCGGCTCGGCGGGGATCGGCGCGCTCAACGCGTCCGACCGCCAGGCCGTGATCATCACGGCAAGGTCGTATTCGACGTCGTCGGCGACCGGCGTGGGCCGTCCTGCCGCAAGATCGTCGATGAACGTGTCGTCGCGTCCGACCGCTCCGACATCGATGGGGCCGGAATCAGCATCACGCGGTTCTCGCCAGTTGCTCATCGACGCCCACCTCCCTGATTCACTAGTTTCTTGAGTTTCGAGAGCGCACGGTGCTGTGCGACTCGGACGGCGCCCGGGCTGGAGTCGACCATGTCGGCCGTCTCCTCCGCGGACAGACCGACAACAAGTCGGAGTACCAGGATCTCTCGCTGCTTCTCGGGCAGATGCTCGAGAAGCAGACGCATCTGACGGCCGGCGTCCGCTTCGAGTGCGGACTGCTCGGGGCCGTTCGCGAAGTCGACGGTCTCGGGCAGCTCGTCGACGGGATCGGCCTTGATGCGAGATGCGGATCGCATCGCGTCGGCGACCTTGTGGGAGGCGATGCCGTAGACAAATGCCATGAACGGGCGACCCTGGTCTTGGTACCGGGGCAACGCGGTCATCACAGCCATCAACACCTCCTGAGCCACATCGTCAGCGGAGAACAAGTGCCGTTCACCGGCACCCATCCGTCCCCGGCAGTAGCGCAGAACTGGTTCACGCACACTCTCGAGGACTGAGCTCAGCGCATCGCGGTCGCCGTTGGCGGCCGCCTGGACCGCCTGGCCCAACGCATCACCTGTCAGTTTCATCGTCCATCGAGTCTCGAAGTGTTACGGATTGGCAAAGGCGAGTTCTCCAGAGCATTCGGGTGCGACGACGTGCCGCGGCATCGGAGATCCACCGGTTCACTGTATCGATCCGACACCACCGTTCATGCACCCGTTGCAAATGACATGCCGAGGAATGACATCGATGTGAGGAGATCCGACGCACGCCGCGAGGCGCCGACGTCAACTGGGTCGATGCCGGCCAGCATCGTGGCGGCCGCCCACTGAAGTGGGAGCAGTTTCCCATCTACGCAGCGCTTTTCGACATCGTGCGCGCGGGCGACGGCAGAGTCGAGCCTGCCGTTCGCAGAGTCGACGGCGGCGCCGATCAGGTCGGTTTTGATGCGATGGCGCGGCGACGGCGAGTCCGCAGCCAGTTCGTCCGCTCGTGTCGCCCAAACAGACGACGCAGGGATGTCTCCCGAGTACAGGGCGTGTTCGGTTCGGACCCACGCATGCCGGAGCGTCACTCGCGGGATCGTGATCCAATTCACATCGCCGGTCGTCGGGATCGACCCCAATTCGTCGCCGACGCGGCCGAGCAGACGATGCGACGCCTCGAACGCGCCGATGCCCAGATTGTCCGCGGCGAGGCCGATGAGCCCGTCCAGCCACGCCGCCCTCGCCCACAGGTCGTCGCCGTCCGTGAAATGTGCACGCCTGAGCGGACACGCGGCCGTATGCGACGTCGTACGCGCTGTGGCGTGCACATTTCGCGAGACGACGGTCGCACATGCCCGGCCATCGTCCACCCGCGCGTCAGAGTGCCGGCCCGACTGCCTGACAAGAGATCCGCGCGTGGAGGATGCGAGGCTCTGCAGGATCGGCGACCGCGGATCGAGCGACGCTAGAACGGACCGCGCGTTGGCGGCACGGCCACCAGCGCCCAACGCAACCGCCCGCGCCCACTGATCCGCCCCCTCCGGGGCGCCCACCCCCAGATCGTCGACACCAAACGCCTCGCGCGCCCACCGCTCACCATCCAACCGCATCGAACCGCCTTCTAGAAGAGTTGTGTGCGCAGTGAAGGAATGCCGCGACATCCGATAATTAACTTCATGTAACAACGAGTGACAACATGGTGGATGGATTCCATCATCGGTAACCGTTCATTCGTTTGCAATTCACTTTGTCACACCCTGATGGACCGATGCATGCGCTTGGTCGAGGTTACCGATCCACCTTCACGCCCCTCATCACCAGCCCTAAAAGGCCAGGTAGCAGAGACGATATGTCCGATCGGCTGTGATCTGGACTGCATTTTCCATGGGTACGTGACAATCGCAGGCGAACCACCGTTTGTTCACCGAACGACGTCGAGAACGTGTCGAAAAGCCTGCGAATCGGGGTTTGACTCACTTTTCATCAACCCCCTACCGTTGCTGGCAGATGCAGAATGCGTCGCACGAGAATCACGTCAGGGAGAGAAGATTGATCACCACGCTCGACCGCCTGCCTGGACCCAATTCCGATTTCTGGGATTGGCAGATGAACGGCAGCTGCCGCGGACTCGACTCCTCTGTGTTCTTCCATCCCGAAGGCGAACGAGGCCAGGCACGCACTCAGCGCGAACGCCGGGCCAAGCAGGTCTGCGGTGCATGCCCCGTCCTCAACCAGTGCCGATCACACGCCCTCAGCGTCGACGAACCGTACGGCATCTGGGGCGGCATGACGGAGTCTGAGCGCAACCTTCTCCGCCGCCGCTCGCCCCGCCGCCTCGCCGGCTAGCAGGCCACAGACAAAGAACGCCCCGACCGGAATCCGGTCGGGGCGTTCTGCTGCGTCGGGAAGGCTGTATCAGCCGACCACTGCGAGGATGTCGCGTGCAGAGAGGATGAGGTACTCCTCGCCTGCGTACTTGACCTCGGTGCCGCCGTACTTGCTGTAGATAACGACGTCGCCCTCGGCGACGTCGACGGGGACGCGGTTGCCGGCTTCGGTGACCCGACCCGGGCCAACTGCGATGACCTTGCCCTCAGACGGCTTCTCCTTAGCCGAATCCGGGATGACCAGACCGGAAGCGGTGGTCGTCTCGGCCTCAACGGCCTGCACCAGGATCTTGTCCTCTAGCGGCTTGATGTTCACGCTCGCCACGATGTCATTCCTTCTCTTCGTGTTACCGAATAACGTTCGCGGCTCTTTGTATCGGTGCACACGTCCGCGTCGTCGCGGGTGCCGTGGACGGTGCACCAGAGCCATCTAGCACTCTACCCATGGGAGTGCTAAACCATCAAGGTCGGGCGGGAGTTTCGCTCACAGCTTGCTGATCTGGACGCTCATTCCGGGATCGGTGGCCACGGTCAACGGCGACGCAGGCGCTCCGCCCCCGATGACGTGCGCGCCGAGGGTCGCGACCATGACGCCGTTGTCGGTGCACAGGCGAGGCTTCGGGACACGGAGTTCGATCCCCGCGGCGGCGGTCCGTTCGTCGGCCAGCGAGCGGATCCTCGAGTTGGCCGTCGCACCGCCACCGAGCACCAGCGTCGAGACGTCGCGTTCGCGACATGCGCGGATGGCTTTCGCCGTGAGCACATCGGCGACCGCTTCCTGGAACGACGCGGCGACATCCGGAATCGACACCGTTCGCCCCGAACGCACCTCACCTTCGACGTACCGGGCGACCGCAGTCTTCAGGCCGCTGAACGAGAAGTCGTACGGCGCGTCGCGCGGACCGGTGAGGCCGCGCGGAAACTTGATCGCCGTCGGGTCGCCCTCTCGCGCCGCCTCGTCGAGCGCCGGGCCGCCGGGGTATCCGAGGTCGAGCAGACGCGCAACCTTGTCGAACGCCTCCCCCGCCGCGTCGTCGACGGTGGTGCCCATCTCGACGAGCGGCTGATCGAGGCTGTCTATGCCGAGGAGATGAGTGTGCCCACCAGAGACGAGCAGCGCCACCGACGACGGCATGGGGCCGTGCTCGAGGGTGTCGACCGCGACGTGTCCACCGAGATGATTGACCGCGTAGAGCGGCACGTCCCAGGCGAGTGCATACGCCTTGGCCGCGGCGACGCCGACGAGCAGCGCACCGGCCAGGCCGGGGCCGATCGTCACTGCGATCGCGTCCGGACGGTCGATCTCCGCCGCCTCACGCGCACGCGTCATCGTCGGGACCATCGCCTGCAGGTGAGCGCGCGACGCGACCTCCGGCACCACTCCGCCGTAGCGGGCGTGTTCGTCGACGCTGGACGCGACCTCGTCGGCGAGGAGAGTGGCGGTCTCGCCGTCCCATGAGACGACACCGACGCCGGTCTCGTCGCACGAACTCTCGATGCCCATCACGATCACGGGCGTTCCTCCTGGTCAGATGTGCCGCAGGCGGGCCGCACCATGGTGAAGGCGTCGGCACCGGACGGCTGATAGTAGTTGCGTCGGGTTCCGACGACGCGGAATCCGCTGCGTTCGTACAGGTCGATGGCGGGCCGGTTGTCGGTGCGGACCTCGAGGAAGGTCGGCGCCGACTCCGCGTCGGCCACCGCCAGCATCGTCTCCAGCAGCGCCAAGCCGTAGCGAGATCCACGATGGACCGGATCGACGGCGATCGTGTGGATCTCGCATTCCCGGCCGTCCGCGGGACCGAGCACACTGATGCCCGCGTATCCGGCGACCGGTTCTCCCGCCGCGGTCCGCGCCGCGAAGTATCGGTTGTGCGGCGCGCGCAGTTCGGCGACGAAGCCGCTCAGCGGCCACGGTGACTCATCGGCGAAGATCTCGGCCTCCAACTCCGCACATCGCGGCAGGTCTTCCTCGGTCAGGGCGTCGATGACGGGCAGGTCACTCACCGCCGGTCACCGGCAACAACGACTTCCGGCGCTGATCCTTCAGTTCCACCGCGTCCGGACGGCGCAGGTAGAGGGGTTCGAGGGCGTGCGTGGCCTTTCGACTCGCCAGCTCGCTCAAGGAGCAGAGCTGGTCGGCCTCGCTCTTCGACTCGTCTTCTGCTCCTTGAGCGAGCTGGCGAGTAGAAAGGGCCGTCACGATACCTGCGGCCGTCGGGGCGATGAGCTCGCGAGAGTCGGTGTGATCGATGGTCTCGAGGAGACGTTGCGGCCCGACGATGGTGGCGCCGCCGGTCTCGAGTGCGGCGGGTGCGAGGACACCGGGCCCGTCGATCCGCTCGGCTCCGCGGTAGCGCGCCCAGTACACTTCGCGTCGGCGCGCATCGGTGACGACGAGCGTCTCGCCGTCGAGGGCGGCGTCGACGGCGATCCCGTCGAGGGAGCACACGCCGTGTACGGGAAGTCCGAGCGCGTCGGCGTACGCCGACGCAGTCGCCATACCGACGCGCAGCCCGGTGAACGGGCCCGGGCCCGCACCGACGACGACCGCGTCGAGGTCGCTTCCGGCAAGTCCTGCTTCGTCGAGCACCTCACGGATGAGGGTGGTCAGGATCTCGGCGTGCCGCCGGTTCTCGGTTATCGAGCGTTCGGCGAGCGTCGTGATCGTGTCGCCCGCGACGCTGACGACACCGGTCACCACCGCTTCGGTGGCCGTGTCGATCGCCAGCACTCTCACCGGATCGCCTGCAGTCGTCATGTGGTGCTCACCCACTCCCACACGGCGTGCCGTGTCTCGGTCTCGTCGTCGCGGCGCAGTCGCACCAGGAGATGTTCGTCGGCGAGACGCTCCGCGACGCCTTCACCCCATTCGACGACGACCACGCTGTCGGTCAGGTCGGTGTCGAGATCCAGTGCGTCGAGGTCGTCCAGGGTCGCCGTCCCGTTCGCGTCGGCCAGCCGATAGGCGTCGACATGCACCATTCCGGGCTGTCCGGTGGCACCTGGTGCGTGCTGTCGGGCGATGATGAACGTCGGCGACGACACGCGTCCGACAACTCCGAGTCCGGCGCCGATGCCTCGGGTCAGCGCGGTCTTGCCTGCACCGAGAGGTCCGTCGAGAATCACCAGGTCGCCCGCGCGGAGGCCGGCGGCCAGTTCTCGTCCGAGAGCTTCGGTGTCGGCGGTGTCGGGCAGGTCCCGGCGTCCCCCGAGCCGATGTCCCCCTGCATGGCGCTGCGCGCTCACGGCCGCGACCTGATCTCGTCGCGGCGTGCCGTGCGCCACGGCATCACCGGGCGGCCGAGCGCGACCCTTGAGCGGTTGACGAGATCCTCGATGCCGTCGGTGACAAGCTCCGGGTACTCCATAGGCAGCATGTGCCCGCAGCCCTCGGCGACGATCAACCGCGAATCCTGCCCGAGCTCTGAGTACATGGCCACCGAGTTCGCCAGCGGCGTGAGGCGATCGGCGTCGCCGCACATGACAACAGACGGGACCCGAGCGATCACCGGCAGCGCCGTCACTTCGTCGTGACTCTCGAGGACCTTGAGAAAGTTGACCATCGTCGCGATGTGCGTGTTCTGAATCATCGATTCGACGGCGCGACCTGCGGCTGGACTGTGATATTCCGGCCCGAAGCTCGCCGCCACCAGCACCGGCTCCACCACCCGGCGGGTGATGCCGCGGCCGGCCTGCACCGCGCGGGGAACGTACCGGACCGACAGGCCCAGCGCGTCGACGATCGGGTTGTTCAACCCTTCACCGAGGCCGGCCTCGGTGATGCCGCGCGCCGCGGTCGAGACGAGCCCGACACCGGCGATCCGTCCGCCGTGACCGAACAGCCTCGGGTGCCGCCGAGCGAGGGACATGATCGACATGCCGCCCATCGAATGGCCGACGAGAACAACCGGTCCGGTGGTCGCCATGGTTCGGATGACGGCTGCGAGATCGTCGCCGAGCTGCGCCATCGTGGAGGTCTCCGCCGCCGACAGATCGCTGGCGCCGTGCCCGCGCTGGTCGTAGAACACCATCTTGATGCGGCGGTCGGACCACCGCTGCGCGAGCGCGTACCGCTGGAAGTGCCACGAGGCCATCCGCAGGGTGAAGCCGTGGACGAAGATCACGGTGAGCTCTGGTGTGGAGGTCCGGCCCCACGGCTGCCCGTCGTCCGTGTCCGGGCCGGTCACGAACGACCGAACAGCAAGGGCCACTCCGTCGTCCGCGGTGACGGTCGACGACTCGTCGCGGTAGATCTGCTTGAAGTCGATGTGCTCGTTCGGGTCGACGCCGCCGATCACTTTCCGTGTCCGACGTCGCCGCATCACACCGCCCGCAGCCTCTGCTCCGAGGGAGCCGACCTGGGTCAGCCCGGACCGCCACGCGGGCGTCCGCTTGGCGGTCTTGGGTTTCCGCTTGAAGACCTTTCGCTGCGCCATGTCAGCCCTCCTGAGGTTGTCCGAACGGCCCGCCGACATAGCGGCGTTCCGGTCGCGAGCCGATGCGCGAGACGATCTCATAGTCGATGGTGCCGAGGGCGTCAGCCCAGTCCGTAGCGGTGGGAACCCGTTCGCCCGGTGCCGCAGACGCCGGACCGAAGAGCACTGCGCGGTCGCCTTCGGCGACGCCTCCGCCGTCCGGGCCGAGGTCGACCACGAACTGGTCCATGCAGATCCGGCCGACGTTCGGGAACAGTCGGTCCCCGATGTGCACCTGCAGGCGGCCGGACAGCGAACGCGGCACACCGTCGGCGTAGCCTGCCGGAATCACTCCGAGGACGGTGCCGGCCGGCGCATGCCAGGTGTGGCTGTACGACACACCCTGGCCCTGTTGGGCCTTCTTGACCAGTGAGACCTGCGTTTCGAGGGTCATCGCGGGGACGAGACCAAAATCGCCCATCGACGGGATCGGCGAGTAGCCGTAGACCGCGATGCCCGGTCGGACGAGGTCACGAGCCAGATCGGGTCGAGCCAGCGCTGCGGGCGAGTTCGCCATGTGCACGATCCTCGGTGGGGCTCCTCGGCGGGTGAGGTCGGCGACGGCGACGTCGAGCCGCTCGGCCTGTGCGTCGTTGAACGGGTTGTCGGGCTCGTCGCCGAATACGAGGTGGCACATGACGCCGCTCAGTTCCACCGCGCCCTCGGCGACGGCCGCCGCGACGGCGGACGCGGCGGCGTCCCATTCCTCGGCGGCGACGCCGCTGCGCGCCAAACCGGTGTCGACCTTGACGGTGACTGTGGCCGTCGTGCCGGCAGCACGTGCCGCGGCCACGACCGCGTCGAGTTGTCGGGGTGAACTGATGCCGATGTCGAGCCGGTCCGCGACGGCGCCTGCGAAGTCGGAGTCGGGCCGATGCAGCCACGCCATCACGTGACCGTCGACGCCGCCTGCGCGGAGTTCACGCGCCTCGCGGATGCTTGCGGTTCCGATGGCGGCGGCTCCGGCGGCCAATGCTGCTTTCGCGACGGGCACCGCACCGTGACCGTATCCGTCGGCCTTGACCACGGCGATCACCCCGGCGCCCGAGCGTTCGCCGAGTACCCCGACGTTGTGCGCGATGGCGTCGAGGTCGACGGTGGCGATCAGATTGGCGGTTGTCATCGAGTCCATTGTCGCAAACGCATGAGTTCACGCAGAGCCGGACGGACCGCCGCGGCCAGCTCCGACGCACCGATCGGCGCTCCCCCACTGGCGTGCGCCGCTGCACGAGCGTGAACACGTGCTCCGGCGACACCCGCGGCCCGCGGATCGACACCCGCGGCGAGGAGTGCGCCGATGATGCCTGCGAGAACGTCACCCGACCCGGCGGTCGCCGCCCACGACGAGCCCGCTTCGGTGCCTCCAGTGGTTCCATCTGGATCGGACACCAGTGTCGCCCGCCCCTTGAGCAGCACAGACGCATCCAGATCGGCGGCGAGACGACGTACCGCCGCGAGCCGATCGGTGGTGATGAGCTCGGCCGCGTCACTACCGGCGGCGGTCGCGATTCGGACGAACTCCCCTGCATGAGGGGTGAGAAGCGTGGGCGCCGTGCGCTCCCGAACGACGTCCCGAACGTGTTCGTGCGCAGCCAGGACCGTGAGTGCGTCGGCGTCGACAAGCACCGGCACGTCGTGATCGAGAACACGTTCCAGCAGTTCTATGCTGTGCGCGTCTGTGCCGTATCCGGGGCCCACAACCCATGCCTGGACACGTCCGGCGGCGCTGATGTCGGTCACCGCGACCGCTTCCGGTGTGCGCGCCAAGACCTCGTCCACTGCGGGCCCGACGTACCGGGTCATCCCCGAACTCGCCGCGATCGCAGCGCCGGTGCACAAGACGGCGGCACCCGGATACCTGGCCGACCCCGCGATCACTCCGACTACGCCCTGGCTGTACTTGTCGTCGTCCGGCCCGGGAAGCGGCCACAGATCTGCGACCTCCGCGTCACTCGGACTGGTCACCGCAGGCTCGTCCCACCCGCCGGATGGCGTGATGTTGATGTCGGCCACCACGATCCGGCCGCAGTTCGGTGCGGCGAGGAGATGCGCGATGCGGTGCACGCCGAACGTCACGGACACGTCGGCTTTCACCGAGGGCTCTCCGGCGACGCCGGTGTCGGCGTCGATGCCGGACGGCAGGTCGACCGCGACGATCGGAATGTGACGCGCCGCCAGGTCGGCGACCAGTCCGGCAGCGGGTTCACGCAGCGGACCGCGGCCCCCGAGCCCAACCACCGCGTCGACTGCGAGATGAACCTGTTCCGGCAGATGTTCGACGACTCGGCCGCCGACACTGAGGAAGTCGGCGAGACCCGCGTCATGGACTCGGCTCGACGTGCGAATCGCCAGTACCCGAACACCCCGCGCACGCAGGTGACGCGCGGCGTACAACGCGTCGCCGCCGTTGTCTCCCGCGCCGACGAGCAGGACCACGGTCCGCCCGTACACGGCGCCCGTCCTCAGCCGGAGCTCGGCGAGGATCGTCGACGCGACAGCGTGAGCAGCCCGCGCCATCAGGGCGCCGTCGGCCCATCCGGCCGTGGCCTGCTCGGCTGATCTGATGTCGTCAGACCTGTAGTAGGCGATCACGGCGGAGACGCCCTATTCGACGGTGACCGACTTGGCGAGGTTACGCGGCTTGTCGACGTCGTACCCGCGCGCCTGCGCGACAGTCGCCGCGAACACCTGCAGCGGGACCGTCGAGACGAGCGGCTGCAGCAGCGTCGGCGTCGGCGGGATCGGGATCAGGTGATCGGCGACGGCGGCGGCGGCGGTGTCGTCGGGTTCGGCGATGACGATCGTCGTCGCACCGCGCGCCTGGATCTCCCGGATGTTGCTGACCATCTTCGAATGCAGCAGCGCCCGGCCGGTGGGCGACGGCATCACGATGATCACCGGCAGACCGTCCTCGATGAGAGCGATCGGGCCGTGCTTGAGCTCGCCTGCCGCGAAGCCCTCGGCGTGGATGTAGGCGAGTTCCTTGAGCTTGAGCGCACCCTCGAGGGCCACCGGGTATCCGACATGGCGGCCGAGGAACAGGACGGTGTCGGACGATGCGAACGAACGCGCCAGGTCACGCACCGGTTCCATCTGCTCGAGCACTTTCTCGACAGCCGCCGGGATCTGCTCGAGCGCCTCGAATTCGCGAACCACTTCGTCCTGGTACTTGGTGCCGACAGCCTGTGCGAGCGCAAGGCCGACCATGTAGGCGGCGGCGATCTGCGCG
Source organism: Gordonia sp. PDNC005 (assembly GCF_016919385.1). Lineage (NCBI taxonomy): Bacteria > Bacillati > Actinomycetota > Actinomycetes > Mycobacteriales > Gordoniaceae > Gordonia > Gordonia sp. PDNC005. The sequence continues at coordinate 799,293 of NZ_CP070351.1, read as the reverse complement.
AGGAAGCACTTGGTCGATGCGACACCGATCTCCGGACCCGCATGGGTGTACAGGACGGCGTCGGACTCACGTGGGATCTGTGCACCGTTGGTGTTGCAGATCGCGAGAACGCGCGCCTTCTGGTCCTTGGCGTGGCGCACGGCTTCGAGGGTGTCGGCGGTCTCGCCGGACTGGCTGATGGCGACCACCAGCGTCGACCGGTCGAGCACCGGGTCGCGGTAGCGGAACTCGCTCGCCAGTTCCACCTCGACGGGCAGACGGGTCCAGTGCTCGATGGCGTACTTCGCGATCATGCCCGCGTGGTACGCGGTGCCGCATGCGACGACGAACACCTTGTCCACGTCGCGGAGGTCCTGATCGGAGAGCCGCTGCTCGTCGAGCACGATGCGACCGTTCTGCAGGTGTCCGAGGAGGGTGTCCGAGAGCGCTGCGGGCTGCTCGGCGATCTCCTTGAGCATGAAGTAGTCGTAGCCGCCCTTCTCGGCGGCGGCGAGGTCCCAGTCGATGTGGAACGGGGTGCCGCCGGTGACGTTTCCGTCGAAGTCGGTGACGGCATAGCTGTCGGCGGTGATCACCACGACCTCGTCCTGGCCGAGTTCAACGGCCTCGCGGGTGTGCTCGATGAATGCGGTCACATCGGACGCGAGGAACATCTCGCCGTCGCCGACACCGACCACGAGCGGGGTGGATCGGCGTGCGGCGACGATCGTGTCCGGGTGATCGGAATGGGTGAAGACCAGCGTGAACGCACCTTCGAGGCGGCGCAGCGTCGAGTAGGCGGCCGCCACGAAGTCGCCTGCGTGCTCACCCGAGTTGTACTCGCGTTCGAGCAGGTGGACGGCGGTCTCGGTGTCGGTGTCGGAGGAGAACTCGATGCCGGAGTCTTCGAGTTCGGCGCGCAGCGGCGCGTAGTTCTCGATGATGCCGTTGTGGACGACGGCGAGTTTGCCGTCGTGGCTCACGTGCGGGTGCGCGTTGCGGTCGGTCGGCTGGCCGTGCGTGGCCCACCGGGTGTGGCCCATGCCGGTCGTGCCGGTGAGCGCGTCGGGTCCCACCTCGGCGATCTGCTTGTCGAGATTCTCGAGGCGACCGGCCTTCTTCTCGACCGTCAGGCCGCCTTCACCGTCGAGGATGGCAACACCTGCGGAGTCGTATCCGCGGTACTCCATGCGCCTCAGGGCGTCGACGACGATGTCCAGCGCGGGACGCGAGCCCACGTATCCAACGATTCCGCACATAGTCGTTAAGACTACCGGCTACTTGCGTGGCGGCTTTGCACCGAGGAGCTGTGAGAGGTGGTCGAGTTCGGCGGGTTCGGTGTCGGCGACAGGCGTCGCGATCGCGTCTCCCGTGGTGGCCTCGGGATCGGAGAACGCCGCGTAGCGGTCGTCGCCGGTGAGCGTATGCAGGAGGTATCCGGCGAGTTGGGCACGGACCGGGCGGTGGGTGGCTTTGTCTGCGCCGTTGACGCCGATGAACGACTTGAGGCTGCGACGTTCGAGAAGGCCCCGATTGTCCGCTCCGGGGATCGTGCGGAACACCACATCGCCGCCCAGTGCGTCCGCGACGGCGAGAGCGTTGCTGGTCATCGAGTCGAGTTGCCCGCCTGCAGCGAGGACCAGCGACGCCGCCGTGACCGTCGAAGCAGTCGACAGCAGGTCGGAGGTGGTCGGCGACGGGAACACCGCGGCGAGGCCGCGCAATCGGATCGGCGGGCGTCCGAGGAGCACGGTGTCCGATGCCGCACGAATCGCAGCAGCGGCACCGAAGCCGTGACCTGCGACGCCGACCCGGTCGGGGTCGACGGTCACGCTGCCGTCACCCAGCTGCACGCTCTGCAGCACGGTCACCGCGGCGCGGAGATCAGTGGCCAGCTCGACGTCGGACGCGAACACACCTGTCTCACTGTCGGGTGCGGCGACAACGATGCCCCACGACGCGAGGTGGAACGCGAGGTCCCGGTAGCGACTGCTGGCGGCGAGCCAGTCGTGTGCAAAAGCGACGGCCGGCAGCTTCCGGCCGGTGCGCGGCGCGAAGATCTGCCCACTCATACCGACGATGCCCAGGTCGCCACGGTCCACCTTATGGGGTCCGCGTCGTGCGAGTTCCGTCATCAGCTTGTCGGGCGGCGGCGCCGCCTTCTTCTTACCGGCCACGTGCCTAGCCTAGTCAGGCCTGCGAACAGCGGGCGCGAGAAGCCTCGGGAGCGGCGCGTCGGGATCCGCCGCCCGGGCCCTGTCGGACCTCTGTGTCGCGGCAGTTCGGCTCCGCATCCGGTACTGGTGTTCTGCGGCGTCGAACTCAGCGGCGGCTCTTCGGCGGGCCTCCTCGACGAGGTCCGGAGTGGTCATCGGTCACCAGCCAGGACCAGTTCCCCGGACGAGGCGGTGAGTGCGGCGATATCAACGAGTGCGGCGGAAGCCACCCGTCCGGCCGCGTTCGCATACTCCATTCGCGCGATCAGTTCGGTGCGGACGTCGTCGGACGACGCCGTTCCCGGCACCACGACTGCCGGATCGGACACTATCGTCATCACGCGGCGGTAGCGGATCAGGACGTCGTCGATCGTGGTGACTGCGCTCGCCAACTCGTCCGCGCACATGCCGAGGTCGGCGACGGCGGCGGCCACTCGCCCGGTCGTGGTCTGCGCGACGGCGTCCGCCGCGCGGCCCCCGCTCCCCAGCCAGTCGTCGCCGAGCGTTCCTCCCACCGATCGGACCGCTCCGGTGCCCAAGCGGGTCACAACCGCGCGGAGGCGCGCCGCATCTGCCGCGAGTGCGGCGGCGTCGAAGGCCACCACGTCGTGGTGCGGCGCGCGGACGGTCGCTTCGTCGAAGGTGATCACGCCGAGCCTGCTTCCCGCGTCGAGGACGGAGACGAAGTCGTCGATCGTCATCGTCGACCGGCCAGTGCCTCGGCGGCCATCTCGTCGGCGGCCGACAGTTCCACGACCTGCCGTCGGAGCCCCGCCGTGAACGCGCCGACATCGGACGCCGCGCAGTCGAGTCGATCGGCGATGTCGGCGATCCGTCCGGCCAGCGGGTTCTCCCGACCGTCCCGCCACCATTCGCCGAAGCCTCCGGCCTTCAGCTCGGCGACGCAGTCGGCCGCTGCGTCGACCACGGCCGCCTGCCTCGAGGCCCGCGACTGCAGTGCGTCGACGTCCACTCGCACGTCTGACGAATTGTTACCCTTCATACTCGTTAGACGCACGGGACCTGTGCCCAGTTCCGCGACACGCCGACGGCTGCCCGCCGAGCTCAGACGGCGACCCGCCAAATGCGCCACCACTACAGCCGGCAGCTGAGCGACACGACTGAAACGTCCCCCGGAGGCGGCTCCGAGGGCTATTTGCCGTCGGACGCCCGCGTGGGGGACGTTCTCAGTCAGTTGTTGATCAGACGGCGGCGACCACCGCGGCGACACGTTCGGCGATGCCGCGGGCGTCGTCGGCCGTGCCCGCTTCGACCATCACCCGGACGAGCTGCTCGGTTCCGGAGGGCCGCAGCAGGATGCGGCCGGACCCGTCGAGTTCGGCTTCGGCGACGCGGACTGCGTCCTGCACGGTGTCGGCGACGGCGACGGCATGTTTGTCGCTGACGGGGACGTTGATGAGTTCCTGCGGGAGGACCGTCACGACCGCTGCGAGATCCGCGAGGCGGGTACCCGTGGACGCGACTCGTCCGGCGAGCATGAGTCCGGTGAGGACTCCGTCGCCGGTGGTTCCTGCGGCGGGAATCACGATGTGGCCCGACTGTTCACCGCCGAGAGCGTAACCGCCGCTGCGAAGCTCTTCGAGGACGTAGCGGTCACCGACTCCGGTCACCTTCACGTCGATCCCGGCTTCGCGCATCGCGATGTGGAGTCCCAGGTTGCTCATGACGGTGGCGACCAGCACGTTGTCGGTGAGCTCACCGCGTTCGTGCATGTCGATCGCGAGGATGGCCATGATCATGTCGCCGTCGACGACGGCGCCGGTGGAGTCGACGGCGAGGCAGCGGTCGGCGTCTCCGTCGTGAGCCAGGCCCAGATCGGCTCCGTGTTCGAGGACGGCGGCCTGCAGCACGTCCAGATGCGTGGATCCGCAGCCGTCGTTGATGTTGAGGCCGTCGGGATCGGAGTGGATCGGGATGACGGTGGCGCCCGCCGCCTCATAGGCGTGGGGCCCCACGGTCGATGCGGCACCGTTGGCGCCGTCGACGACGATCGTCAGGCCGTCGAGTCGCGCGTCCACGGACGCCGCGAGATGACGCAGGTAGCGCTCCTCGGCGTCGGGTGCGTCACGGAGACGTCCGACGTCGGCGCCGGTGGGTCGCTCGGCGGGCGCGTCCATCGCGGCTTCGATGGCGTCTTCGACATCGTCGGCCAGCTTGTGTCCGCCCGCTCCGAAGAACTTGATGCCGTTGTCGGGCATGGGATTGTGCGACGCGGAGATCATCACGCCGAAGTCGGCGCCGTAGTCCGCCGTCAGGAACGCGACCGCAGGGGTCGGCACCACGCCGACTCGGATCGCGTCTGCTCCGGCGGCGGCGAGGCCCGCACAGAGTGCGGCCTCCAGCAGTTCGCCGGATGCTCGGGGGTCTCGACCGACCACAACTCGCGGCCGGACTCGGGCCACATCGTCGCGTCGGGAGTTCGCATGTGCACCGAGAACAGAAACGGCGGCCGAGGCCAGGCGCAACGCCAGCTCGGGAGTGAGCTGGTCGTTGGCCCGGCCTCGGACGCCGTCGGTGCCGAAAAGGCGTGCCACAGAAGCGATCAGCGCTTGCTGTACTGCGAAGCCTTACGAGCCTTCTTGAGGCCGTACTTCTTGCGCTCGACCGCACGCGCGTCGCGAGTGAGGAAGCCGGCCTTCTTCAGTGCCGGACGGTCCTCGGGGCTGACCTCGATGAGGCCGCGAGCGATGGCCAGACGCAGAGCGCCTGCCTGTCCCGACGGGCCGCCGCCGACCAGCTTGGCGTGCACGTCGAATGCCTCGACGCGCTCGGTGATGACCAGCGGAGCCTTGATCAGCTGCTGGTGCACCTTGTTCGGGAAGTAGTCCTCGAGGGTGCGGCCGTTGAGCGTGAACTCACCGGTGCCTGCGACCAGACGGACGCGGACGATGGCTTCCTTGCGGCGGCCGACGGTCTGGATCGGGTGATCGAGCACCACGGGACCGCGGGTCGGCGCGGCCTCGGCTGCGACGTCCTCGGTCGATTCGGTGGTGTACGAGCCGTCTTCCAAGACGACCTCTTCGTCAGCGACGACCTCGATGTTCTCGTTCTCGTTGGTCACTGGGACACCTGCTTGATCTCGAAGGGGACGGGCTGCTGAGCCGTGTGCGGGTGGTTCGGGCCTGCGTAGACCTTCAGCTTCGAGGCGATCTGATCGCCGAGCTTGTTCTTGGGGAGCATGCCCTTGACGGCCTTCTCCACGAGACGGTCCGGGCGGGTCGCGAGGACCTCGCCGACAGTGCGCGACTTCAGACCACCGGGGTGACCCGAGTGGTGGTACAGACGCTTGTCGGTGAGCTTGTTGCCGCTGACGGCGACCTTCTCGGCGTTGATGATGACGACGTAGTCGCCACCGTCGACGTGCGGTGCGTAGGTCGGCTTGTGCTTGCCGCGGAGCAGATTCGCGGTCTGCACGGCCAGACGGCCGAGCACGACGTCGGAGGCGTCGATGATGTGCCACGTACGTGTCACGTCACCAGCCTTAGGGCTGTAAGTACCCACAGTAGTCCTCATTCGGGTTGCTTCTTTGCTGGTCAGCGGTCCTTGCGAGCAGACTCCCGGCGACCAGTGGGGACCCGGGTGCTCGATGCTCAAGGCACCGAGGATCCAGGGTACGCGGGCGGACCTTCGCAGGTCAAAACGTGCGAGCAGTCAGGGGAAGGCGAGGTCGACGCGGATGATCACGTCGTCGGCGACCTTCAGTGCACCCATCATTGCGGAGTACGGCTTCACGCCGAAGTCGGTCTGCCGGACCGTGGTCTCGCCCGTCACTCGGCGATCGGCGCCCTCGCCGGTAGGCGCGACGGTGACGGTGTGCGGCTTCGAGGTGCCGAGAATCGTCAGCGTTCCGGCGAGGCGGTATCCCTCGCCGTCGGCGACGATGTCGGACGCGTCGAACACGATCTCATCGTGCTTGTCGGCCTTCAACGCCTTCACCGCGTTGGCGCGCGCGACGAGCCGCTCCGGCGCCGACATCGGCGTGAGGCCGCCCTCCCCCGAGCGGACTTCGAGCGACGGCGTCCTCACCACAACCCGCACGTGGGACGGTTCGACACCGTCGACGGTCGCCGACCAGTCGGTGAAGCCGATGATCAGCCGGTGACCGGTGCGGGCGGCTTTGCCCGCCACTCCGGTGTGAAGCGTCACGTCGCCGTTGTCTGGGCCGAAGTGCAGGGTGCTCATGGGCCCAGCCTACGGACCTCAGCGCAGAGTGCGGACCGCCTCCGCGCAGGGATCGTCGATCGAATCGTCACCCGTCCCGGTCTGGCAACCGATGCTGACCTGCGTGTTCCGGTCGACGTGGACGTACCAGGCGATCGGCGGACCGGAGGCGGGAGTCTCCCGGTATGCGATGACCCGCTTACCTGCGAATGACGCGTCGGCGGTGAACTCGCGGATCACATCGTCACCACGCTGTGCGAGTCGGTTCCGCATGCTGACCGCGACCGACGCCCGCGTCGACCCGGCCCGCAGCGGAGTGACGACAACGATGATCCGACGGCCGTCATCGGAATCGGCGAACACGGCTCGCTCTCCCTCTCCGTCGACGGGGCGGTCGTCGGGCAGTCCGGTCCGCCGCCAGTCGCCCGGTACGTCGACTGTCGCCGCGCCGACCTGTTCAACACGCACGGCTTGGGCCCGCGCGGGCTGTCCGCGGGTCGCCACCCACCCCGAACCCACCGCTACAAGGGCAGCCGCGACCACGACGGCCAGTCGTCGACGGCGGCGCGGCACAGGTTCCGGCGGCGGACGGAGCGCTGCGTCGATCGTGGACCTGACAGGCCTGCGCACGCCGCCGAATTGCACGACGAGGTCTCGGTCGACACGGACGGTTCCACCTGCCGGGCTCGGCAGCAGTCGTGAAGCCGCATCGACCTGCGTCTCGTCGGCTCCGTCGATGAGCACGATATCCGCACTCTCGATCAGGTCATGCCATGCTTTGCCGACGCCGGCGGGCAGGTCCACGAGACCCGTCTCGATCGTCCACTCCCCTGCGCTGCGTCGGATCATGTGGACCGACCAGTGGCCGCCGGTGTCCGGCAGCAGCGTCGTCTCCACGACGGCGCAGCGGGTGACCGTCGCATCCGCGTGACTCCGCGCGACGGCCACTGCCCGCGGAACTCCGTCCGCCGCGCCGACGGATCGGATGAGCGCGGCAGTCCGACGTCGACCCCACGTGGTGGGATGAACCACGGTGACATCTGCACCGACTGACACGACGTGCCGCACACCGCAGTCGACGCCCTCCAACAACTCCGCGACCGCGGGTTCGCCCTCGCCGTACGCGAGGTCGACGATCCGGCTCACGACGGCGCCACCACCTGCACCGTGTCCGCTTGTCTGCTCCGTGAGACGTACTCACCCCGCCCGACGCCGAACCGCTGCATACGGTGACGTCCGACGATGTATCCCTCGTCGGGGTCTCCCGCCATCATGAAGACGTCGCACGACAGGTCCCGCATCCGGTTGATGAACGGGTCGAACAACGCCCGCCCGACACCGCCGGACCGACGGGCCAGGATCACTCGGAGACCGATGTCGCGGGCGTGCCCCAACAGATCGGCGAGCGGCGCGAGCGGGTTGCCCGATGCCGTTGCGACGAGGTCGTAGTCGTCGATCACCAGGTAGACGTCGGGTCCGCTCCACCAGCTCCGCTCCCGGAGTTGATCGGCGGTGACGTCGTCACCGGGCAGACGACCGGCGAGGTGCGCGGCGAGTTCGACCATCATCGGCCCGGCGGTCTGCAGGGAGCTGGCGTAGCCGCCGAGGTGGTCGTCGTCGACGGCGCTGAGCAGCGATCGCCGGAAGTCCACGAGCACAACCTTCGCCTGCACCGGACTGGCCGCCGCGACGATGCCGTCGATCAGGACGCGCAGCGTCGCCGTCTTTCCGCATTCGGCGTCGCCGAAGACGAGCAGGTGCGGTTCGCGGGCGAAGTCGACGACGTACGGCTGGAGATCCGATTCGCCAACGCCGAGCGCGACTTGGCCTGTGACCAGACCGTCGGGGACGGTGAACTCACCTGGCGTCAGATGAGCGGTGAGGGTGCGGACGGCGGGCGCGGGTTCGCCGTCGGTGACGCCGACGATGCTGGGGAGCGCGATCAACATGTGGAGGCCGTCTGCGGTGACGCCTCGGCCGGGTTTGCCGGTCGGCACTCTCGCGGCCGCGCGCCGGTCCATCTCAGAGTCGAGCGCGTCACCGAGCTTCAGCTCTATGCGGGTTCCGATCAGGTCTTTCACCGCGGGTCTGATCTCGGCCCACCGTCCGGCCGTGACAACAACGTGCACACCGTACGAGAGACCGCGGGCGACGAGGTCGGCTATCTGGTCGTCCAACTCGTCGAACTCGTTGCGGAGCACGCCGTACCCGTCGATGACCAGGAACACGTCGCCGTACCGGTCATCGGGGTGGTCTCCCGACGCGCATCGCTCGCGGTACTCGGTCATCGAGTCGATTCCGGCGTCGGCGAACGTGATCTCCCGCTCGGTTCGCACGCCCATCACTTCGGAGACCGTCCGCCGGACGGCGTCTCGCCGGTTGCGCGGCGCCACGCCGCCGACATGAGGGAGGTCGGCCAGCGCCGCGAGCCCACCACCGCCGAAGTCGAGACAGTAGAACGTCGTCCGGCTCGGGGAATGCCCACGAGCGAGGGAGCAGATCAGGGTGCGCAGCGCCGTCGACTTGCCCGACTGAGGTCCGCCGACGATCGCGACGTGCCCTGCCCCGCGTGAGAGGTCCACACGCAGCGGGTCTCGGCGCTGGTCGTACGGGCGGTCGACGACGCCGATCGACGCGGTCAGCATCTCGTGCGGGACCGGCGGCACGTCATCGAGGCTCACTGAGGACTCCAACGGCGGGAGCCACACTCGATGCGGATCGGAGCCGTGCCCGGCGATCCGACCGACCAGCGTCTCGAGGACACTCGGGCCGTCGACGTCCTCGACGGCCGCCTCGTCGACCTCCGGAAGCGCGACGACGGTGTCGGCACGAAAGACCGTCACCGAGTTGTCCGAGTGGGCCGTCGAGTCGATCGCCTCCACGGGCGGTCGGTACACCCCCGACACATACGACGTGCGGAATCGGATGGGGGTCGCCGAATCACATTTGAGGTAGGCCGCCCCCGGCTCGCTTGGCAGGTGATAAGCGTCGGGTACGCCGAGCACCGTGCGGGATTCGCTGGCGGAGAACGTCTTCAGCCCTATCCGGTACGACAGGTGGCTGTCGAGGCCGCGGAGCCGCCCCTCCTCCAGACGCTGTGAGGCGAGGAGGAGGTGAATGTGCAACGATCGCCCGAGCCGACCGATCGCGACGAACAGTTCGGCGAAGTCGGGCTTCTGTGCGAGGAGCTCGGAGAACTCGTCGACCACCACGACGAGTGCGGGCAACGGAGGCAGATCCGCACCGCCGAGCCGTGCCCTCTCGTACTCGGTGACGTTGGCGAAGTTCCCCGCCGCTCGAAGGAGTTCTTGTCGGCGGTGCAGTTCGCCGGAGAGTGCGTCGGCCATCCGGTCGACGAGTTCGAGTTCGGCTTCGAGGTTCGTGATCACGGCGGCGACGTGCTGGGAGTCGAGGCCGAGGAACGTCGCGCCGCCCTTGAAATCAACGAGCACCAGATTGAGTTCGTCCGGCGAGTGGGTTGCGATGAGGCCGAGAACCAGCGTCCTGAGCAGCTCGGACTTTCCACTTCCAGTTGCACCGACGCACAGGCCGTGCGGCCCCATTCCGCCGTGGGCGCTCTCCTTGAGGTCGAGGTGAACCGGCTCTCCGGTGGCGGTGTGGCCGATCGGCACACGAAGTCTGGCCGAGCCACGACGACCGACCCACTCCGATTCAGGGGCGAAGGCTCCGGCGTCTGCAACACCGAGCAGGTCGGGCAGCCCCCTGTCGACGGCGGACGAGGTGAGGTCCAGATCGGCGAGCGGGCCGAACTGCGCGGGCCAGTATCTGGCGAGGCGACGCGCGATCGCTTCGCTGGTGACCACGTCACGGGCGTCGGCGACGGCGAACTCTTCTGATCCCGCCTCCGTGCGTGCGCTGAGTCGGCCCCCGTCGACCTGCAGGACGAGCCCTCTCCGCGATGCGATCGAATCGGCCGTCGAACCGAGTTCAACAACGGTCACCCCGTCGAGCCCCGCCCCGGACGACAGCTCCTCGTCACCGGTGACCTCCCCGCCACCGAGGACGACAACCAGGTGCCTGACCGTCGTGTCCGGCTCGGTCCGCGAGAACCTCACCCGGGCCGCGAGCACGTCTCCCAGATCCGATTCGAGATCCGCGAGCGATCGATAGACCATTCGAGTCGCGCCGAGGCCGTCCTGCCTCTCCTGGTGGCCGACATGGGGCAGCCACTTGCACCAGTCCCACTCCGGCGCGACCGGATCGTCGACGACGATCGCGATGCCGAGATGGTCCGGCCCGTGCTGGACGGCGAGGACACAGGTCATCGATCTGACCAGCGCATTCACTTCGTCGTGAGGCCCGCTGAGACTGATCGCGGGGAATCCGCGGAGGGCGATCGCCGTCGGCATGTCGGGTACTGACGACCGAGCCTGGACGAATCGTCGCAGAGCCACCGCCGACACCGGTTCGACGTCCTCGGCGGGTGCGGACTCCGGTGGCTGCAGTCCACCTGCGAGCCGGTGAACCCCGAGTCCGACGCGGACGTCGACGAAGTCGGAGTCGGTGGGGCGGCGTTCCCACATCCGGTCCGATCCGATCAACGACGCGACGGCCCGCGGGTCGGGGTGATTCCACTCCGCTTCGGCCCGCTGCGCCCGCATCACCGAGTCGGCCCGTCCCCGTACCTGCGTGAGATGCCGCAGGTAGTCCTTGCGGTCCTCGTTCACCTCGGCCGCCCGTGCTGGACCACCTCGGCCGCCCGACGCGACCATCCCGACCATCGACATCAGCATCATCAGCGGAAACATCAGGAACAGGGGGTTCGCGAACGCCGTGCGTCCGCCGGTGACGGCCATCATCGAGATCATGCCGATCACAGCTACTACCATCACCGCAGGTAGAAGGCGCAGGAACAAGCTCTGTGGGACGGCCCGGGCGAGTTCTGGCGGCGACGCGATCTGTAGGTCGCTCGCCGGGACCGTCGGCGGGGCGGTCCGCGGGCGACGACGATGACCGATCGTCGACGACCACTCGTCGATATTCGCAGTTGGCATGATTCCCCCGAATCCCCCACCGTGACGATGTCGGGATGGTTATGTCGACATCGTCCTCACCTCGCGGCGATGGACTCGGTTGTATCAGAACCTCGGGGGAGGGTTACGGTAAATGACCGTTGTGACTGGACTGGTGCGGATTTCAGTGGTCGGGGGACGCACTCAGGTGGACCTCGCGGTTCCGTCGAGCATGCCGTTGGCATCGTTGATGCCGGACGTCCTCATGCTCCTGCACGTCGACGACCCACCCGCGGAGGCCCCCGGAACAGGCACCGCGTGTTGGACGTTGGCCCGCATCGGCGGCGCGGTGTTGAATCCGTCGGAGTCGTTGCGCGACAGCGGCGTCCACGACGGCGAGATACTGATGTTGACCGACGATCCGCCTGGCGGGGCGCGCCCGGTGACCGACGATGTCGTGGCGGGCGTCGCCGCATTGATCAGCGACGAAAGGCCCCCGTGGACTGCGGGTTCAGCCAGGTGGACGGCATACGCCGTGGCGGTGATCGCCGCCTGCGGCGCGGCTGCGGCGGGATCGGTCGCGGCCCTCCGCGGTGACACGTCCACTCCCCTGCTGATCGCGAGCGTCGCGACCGCATTCCTGCTCGTCGCGGCGTTGACGGGCGACCGACTCGGCACGGATCCGCGCACATCTGCGACGTTCTCACTCGCAGCGTGCCTTCTGGCCGCGAGCGCGGGTGCCGCCGTCGGAACCACCGGAGGCTCCAGAGTGGCCGCTGCGGGCCTCGCCGCCGCCACGGTCGCCGTGATCGGCTGCCGCGGGACGGGCTCGCTGCTCGCAGCGCACACCGCGATCGCGACCGCGGGACTGTCGACGGCGGCCGTCGGAGCACTGTTCGCGGCGTGGGCCGCACCCGTTTCGTCGATCGCCGCCGTCGGCGCGGCACTCGGCGTCACCACCGTGATGATCGCGGGTCGCATCGCGATCGCGGCCGCGCACCTCCCGCTTCCACCGGTGCCGTCCTCACCGCCGCCGATCGGCGACCCGGCCGAGGAACGATCCGCTGTCGACGGCGTCGAGGCATTGGGCCCCGATCGGTCCGACCCGCTGGGCGCGATCGCCGACATCGCGCTGGGCGACCTCGACTCATTGGCCGCCAGGGCGGCTGCCGCGTCGTCGTACCTGACCGGAATCATCGCGGGGGCGACGCTCACCACGGTCGGGTGCACGCTTGTCGCGGCAACCGAACCGAGCCGCGCGGTGTTCGCGTTCTGGGCGGTCATCACGCTGGTCCTGGCCGCAAGGGGACGGGTGCACTCCGACCACACTCAATCCGCGACGCTGATCGGCGGCGCGGCGGCATGTGCGATCGGTGTCCCGCTGGTCCAGACCCTGCTGACCGGCGACGCGGCGTCGGCCGTCACCGCGATGCTCGCGGCACTCGGTGTCGGAATCGTGGCACTGGTGGCGGGCACGGTGGCGGCGAACCGCGAGTTCACGCCGCTGCAGGTGCGGGTCGCAGAGATCGGTCAGTACCTGGTCCTAGCGCTGGTGCTGCCGATTCTGCTGTGGGTGCTCGACGCATATCGCCTGATCCGAGAGCTGTGACGTGCGCGCGACGGTGATCACGGCGTCGCTCCTGCTGATCTCGTTCGCCTCTGCGCCGGGGATCGCCATTGGAGCCCCGCCGAGCCCGACCGAACAGTTCGCGCGGTGCGCCCGCCCGACGGCCGAACGATTCACCGGCACGCCGCCCGGTCACACCCTGCTCGATCTGGCTTCCGCCCACCGGTTCAGTCGAGGCGCGGGTGTCAAGGTGGCGGTGATCGACACCGGCGTCACCCCGCACCCCCGACTCCCCGGGCTGACCGGCGGAGGCGACTACGTGAGTTCTGGCGACGGCCTCGACGACTGCGATCTCCACGGCACTCTGGTCGCCGGGATCATCGCGGCCCGCCCGTCACCCGCCGACGACTACATCGGGGTGGCGCCGGAGGCGACGATCATCTCGATCCGGCAGTCGAGCGGCGCGTACCGTGCGAAGTCGTCCGACCGGGACGCTGCGGCCGTGGGTGCGGGCTACGGACCGCTGGAGACTCTCGCCGCGGCGATCCGACGCGCGGTCGACCTCGGCGCCGACGTCGTCAACATCTCGGAGACTGCGTGCGTTCCGGCAGCGCAGGCGGCAGGGGACGGTGCTGTCCGTGATGCGCTCCGTGACGCCGTCGTCCGCGACGTCGTCGTGGTGGCGGCTGCGGGCAATCTCTCCGACGGCACACAGTGCCGCGAGCAGAATCCCGACGTCGTAGGCCTTCCGGTGGTCACGGTCGCCACGCCGGCGCGACTGTCGCCCCTGGTGCTCACTGTCGGCGCGACGCAGGCGTCCGACGGGAGGGCCGCACCGTTCACTCTGCGCGGGCCGTGGGTGTCGGTCGCGGCGCCGGGAGCGGATGTGGTCGGTCTCGCGCCGACCGGACCGATCACCGCTCTCGCCGGGCCGACTGGGGAGAGCGGCTTGGCAGGCACCAGTTACGCGGCGCCCTACGTCTCAGGCACGGCGGCACTGATCCGGTCTCGGTTCCCCGACCTGACCGCCGCCGAGGTGATCCACCGGATCGTCGCGACAGCTCACGGCGGCGGTGCGGACACCGCCGTCGGACGCGGTGTGATCGATCCGGTGGCCGCCCTGACTGCGCAGTCGCCCCCTGCTCGACCGTCGTCGACGTCCCGCCGGATCGCCGCGCCCGCCCCGGTCGAAGACGGCGACAGCGGCCTGAGACGGGTGGCCCTGACAGCCGGGCTGGCCGCGGCCACCGTGGCCCTCAGCGTGATGCTGCGTCCAGCGCGGCGACACGCCCGAACACCATCGCGGGACCGATAGTCGCGCCCGGACCGGCGTAGGTGTGGCCCATGACCGGCGCGGCGACGTTGCCCGCCGCATAGAGGCCGTCGATCACCGAGTCGTCGTCGCGCAGCACACGTGCACGGACGTCGATCCGGACGCCGCCCTTGGTGCCGAGGTCGGCCGGGACTATCGCCGCAGCATAAAAGGGGCCAGTGGAGATCTCCCCGAGGCTCGGGTTGGGTTTGTTGGACGTGTCGCCGTAGTAGTGGTCATACGCCGACTCCCCTCGGTGGAAGTCGGAGTCGACGCCGTCGCGCGCGAACCCGTTGAACCTGTCGACGGTCGCCGTCAGCGCGCCCTCGGACAGCCCGAGTCGCTCCGCGAGTTCGGCAACGGTGTCCGCCTTGACGAGCGCCCCCGAGTCGAACCACTTCTTCGGCAACGGGCTGCGGGCCGGCTTGCCCGCGAACAGATAGCGGTTGCGGTACGTCTGATCGAAGACGAGCCACGCGGGCAGGTTCTCCGCTGCACCCGGACCCACACCGTGCTCACCGCCGAACATCGCGTGAGTGGCCTCGACGTACGGGAGCGACTCGTTCATGAACCGCTCGCCCCGCTTGTTCACGATGATGCTCCGCGGCAGCGAGCGCTCGGCCAGCGCGAACCACGGCCCGCGTGGCAGCGGGATCGACGGCGCCCACCACGCGTCATCGAGCAAGGCGGTGTCCGCGCCGACCGCGGTGGCAGCACGGAGCCCGTCGCCCGAGTTCGTGACCACACCGAGCGAGAGGTCCGGACCGGCGGGCGCGCGGTGATGCTGTGCCCGCAGTGCGGGATCGTGATCGAAGCCGCCGCAGGCCAGGATCACTCCGCGTCGCGCGATCACCTCGTGTTCACCGTCGGAGCCAGTCACTCGGGCTCCGAGGACGGCGCCCTCGGCGTCGGTGATCAGACCGCTGAGCGCAACCCCGAGGTGAATCGGCACGCCATGGCGTTGCAGGCCGACCATCAGTGAGGCGACCAGTGCGTTGCCCAGTCCGACGAGTCTGCGCCCGCGGGCCTTCGCGGCGAAGGTGCGCGCGCCCACTGCCATCATCCGGACCGGGCCCCGCCACCGCCGCAGCCCGGTGCTGAGCCAGCGATAGTCCGACTGTTTGACGACGACATTCAGCGGGGTCGGCGTGTAGAACGGCTCCATCGTCGTGAAGTCGTCGCCGATCGTGCGCACGTCGAACGGTTTCGGCTCACACGAGCGCCCCGACGCGCGGCCTCCCGGAGCCTCCGGGAAGTAGTCGCTGTAGCCGCGGACCCACTCCAGATCGAGGGCGCTGTTCCGGTTGAGGAACGCGATCGTCTCAGGCCCGTGTTCCAGGTACGCATCGATCAATTCGGCCGGGACGTCGTCGCCGACGAGCGAATGAAGATATGTCCGGGCGTCGCTCGTGGAATCGGCGGGGCCCTTCGCGGCGAGCACTTCGTTCCCGGGAATCCAGACACCGCCGCCGGAGCGCGACGTGGTGCCGCCCCAGCGCTGCGACTTCTCGACGATCACCACTTTGAGCCCAGCCGCGGCCGCGGTGATCGCGGCCGACATCCCGGCGGCGCCCGATCCGACGACGACAACGTCGACTTCCGCGGGGAGGCCCGCCGCACCCGACACCGACACCGTTCTGACAGTTTCTTTCATAGTGACAGTTTCTATCATTTTGCAGGCCGACGTTCAAGAGTGCACGGTGGACACCATGAGCCGTCCCCTGCGCACCCGCCAACGCACACGTGTCCGACAAGACATTCAGTCGGCCGCGTGGCGCCTGTTCGGCGAAGCGGGATACTCGTCGGTCACGACAAAGCAGATCGCCGATGCGGCGGGCGTCTCCGAGAGCACCTATTTCCGGCACGTGACCAATAAGGACGACCTGCTGCTCTACCCGCTCGAAGCGAGCAGCGCTGCGATCGTCTCCACGTTCGCCGCACAGCCGACCGACGTCGGAGTGCTCCGTGCGCTCGCCGATGCGATCGTCGAGCGCACCGAGGCGTCATCGGACGAGGAACTGGAACTGTGGCGGACCGCATTGGCCGGGGCCCCCGAACTCCGTGACCGCGTCACCCTGATCCGAGACGACGACGGCCGCGAGCTGGTGCAGCTCGCGGCCGAACGGATGGGCGTCTCCGGGGATTCGCTCGAGGCGGGCGTACGAGTGCACGCCGTCCTCGCGGCGGCCGCCTACGCGTACCGCCGGTGGTTCGACGGCGACTCTCGAGAGCTCAAGACCCTCATCAGAGACGCCACCGACATCGTGGTCAGCTCCTAGAGGGCCGCAGTTCGCGGGGAAGGGCGAACGTCAGCGTCTCCTCCGCCGTGGTGACGGTCTCGACATCGTTGAAACCGTGCTCGGCGAGCAGATCGATCACACCGCGGACGAGGACCTCGGGAACGGAAGCGCCGGAGGTGAGCCCCACCGTGGTGACGCCGTCGAGCCACGCGAGGTCGATCTCACGCGCGTAGTCGACGAGGTACGACGCCTGTGCACCGTTCTGCAGGGCCACTTCGACGAGACGGACCGAGTTCGACGAGTTCTTCGACCCGACGACGATCACCAGATCGCATTTGGGCGCCATCGCCTTCACCGCCACCTGACGATTCTGGGTGGCGTAGCAGATGTCGTCCGACGGCGGATCGTTGAGCAGGGGAAACTTCTCCCGCAGGCGGTTGACGGTCTGCATCGTCTCGTCCACCGAGAGTGTGGTCTGCGAGAGCCAGACGACACGCTCGGGATCGCGCACCTGCACCTGGTCGACGGCGTCGGGGCCGTCGACGAGCTGAATGTGCTCGGGTGCCTCACCCGCGGTGCCCTCGACCTCTTCGTGGCCCTCGTGACCGATCAGGACGATGTCGTAGTCGTCGCGTGCGAAGCGCTTCGCCTCCTGGTGCACCTTCGTGACCAGGGGGCATGTGGCGTCGATCGTCTTGAGGCTGCGCTCCGCGGCTGTGCGATGCACCTCCGGGGAGACACCGTGCGCGGAGAACACGACGATGGCGCCCTCGGGCACCTCGTCGGTCTCGCTGACGAACACCGCACCGCGTTCGACGAGGGTGTCGACCACGTGCCGGTTGTGGACGATCTCCTTGCGGACGTAGACGGGAGCGCCGTGCTTGTCGAGCGCGCGTTCGACAGTCTCGACGGCGCGATCGACACCCGCGCAGTAGCCGCGCGGCGACGCGAGGAGGACTCGCTTGGATTCAGCCATAACATCAAGAGTACGGCTGTGAGAAGGTGTTTACATGAATCGTCCTCCGTACCCCGCCCGCGTGGTGGCAGGTCTGCTGGTCACGACCGTTGAGGAGACCCGGAAACTGCCGACTCGGGTCATCACTCTGCCGATGTCTGCGGTGAGCAGCGCCCTGCAAGCGGGCATGCGTCTGCAGCAGAACATCGCCGAACTCGCCATCAAGGGTGACGAAGTGTTGTCGCCCATTTTCGACAAAGCCGAGGAGCAGCCGGAATGGGCGCGCTTCGATGATGACGACGAGCCCGCCGCCGCGGTGGTCGAGTCTGTCCCCGAGCCCGAAGCGGATCCGGCCCCCACGTCCGTCGCTGAGGCGACTCCGGCCGCCGAGCCCGCTCCCGAGCCGAAGGCCGACGCCGCCGGACGCCACGCGCTGTTCAGCTCTGTCCCGGCCGATCTCGCGCCCGGGACCACCACCGCTACCCCGAAGTCGGACACGCCCGTCGGCCCGACGCCCGAGGCCGTCGCCGCTCTCGACTACGACGCGCTGACCCTCGCGCAGTTGCGCGCGAAGGTCCGCACCCTCGACGTCGACACCCTGCAGGTGGTGGCCGAGTACGAGCGCGCCAACCGCAACCGCACGCCGTTCGTGACGATGATCGAGAACCGCATCGCGGGCCACCAGAAGAAGGCCGACGCCGGCCAGTGACCTCGCCCGAAGAGCCGTGGCCGGTACGCACGCTGAGCTTCAAGATCGGCGAGTGGGTCCACAAGCTCGGCCAGGTGTGGGTAGAGGGGCAGTTGACGCAGATCAACTCCCGGCCCGGGACCCGCACGGCGTTCTTGACGCTCCGTGACCCGGCCGCCGACATGTCCATCTCAGTCACGTGTGATCCGAACCTGTTGCGCCGCAGCCCCGTCCCACTGACGGACGGGGCTCGCGTCGTGGTCTGCGGTCGGCCGAGCTACTACGCCGGACGCGGCACCCTGTCACTCCGAATCACCGACATCCGCCCGGTCGGCATCGGTGAACTGCTCGCCCGCATCGAGCGGATCAAGGCCCTGCTCGCCGCGGAGGGCCTGTTCGACGCACGACGCAAACGCCCCCTGCCGTTCCTGCCGCACACGATCGGCTTGATCAGCGGCCGAGCGAGCGCCGCTCAGCGCGACGTGGTCGCCGTCTCCGAGGAACGGTGGTCGTCGGTCCGATTCGACGTCCGCGACACTCCGGTCCAGGGACCGACCGCCGTCCCCGCGATCATCGCTCAACTCGCCGAACTCGACGCAGATCCCCGCGTCCAGGTGATCATCATCGCTCGCGGCGGCGGAAGTGTCGAAGACCTGCTCCCCTTCTCCGACGAGACGCTGCTGCGCGCCGTCGCCGACTGTCAGACACCAGTCGTCAGTGCGATCGGCCACGAACCGGACACTCCCCTGCTCGACCTCGTCGCCGATG
Source organism: Gordonia sp. PDNC005 (assembly GCF_016919385.1). Classification (NCBI taxonomy): domain Bacteria; kingdom Bacillati; phylum Actinomycetota; class Actinomycetes; order Mycobacteriales; family Gordoniaceae; genus Gordonia; species Gordonia sp. PDNC005. The sequence goes on along the minus strand of NZ_CP070351.1, from coordinate 780,413 downwards.
TCCGCGCCGCCACTCCGACGGACGCCGCGAAACGTGTGGTCCCCGATGTGACTGCCGAACTCCGGGCGATCGCCGTGCTGCGTGAACGCAGCGCCCACGCGCTCCGCAACTGGGTGCACCGGGAACAGCGTGTTCTCGACGGACTGCGCGCCAGGCCGGTCCTCGCCCGACCGCTGACGATGATCGACGGCAGGCAGGACAAGGTCGATTCGGCCGTCGTCGACATCCGGCGCAGCATCCGGCATCTGGTGACCGTCGAAGAGCATCGGCACGCGCAGTTCGCGGCCCGTCTCGCCACCCTCGGTCCGTCTCAGACTCTCGCTCGCGGCTACGCGGTCGTCCAGCGCACCGACACCGCTCAACCGCATGCGGTGGCGACCGTCGACGACCTGCCCGACGGCGCGCAGGTGCGCATCCGGGTGGCCGACGGGTCCGTCCACGCGACCATCGAAGGAGAACGCTCATGACCGATACCCCGATCCCGGTGGAGGAACTCTCCTACGAGGACGCCCGCGACGAACTGTCGCAGGTCGTCGCCGCCCTGGAACACGGCGGTCTCGGACTCGACGAGTCACTTGCCCTCTGGGAGCGCGGCGAGGCCCTCGCGACCCGCTGCACGGCCCACCTCGAAGGCGCCCGCGCCCGCATCGAAGAGGCCCTCAACGCCGGCGACGACGACTAGCGCCTCGCGCTCGTTGAGCGAGCGGAGCGATCAACGCGCGGTGGAGGAGTCCGGTCGAGCACGGCGCAGAGCAGGTTATCCCGTCGGCTTGGGTCGCGTGGAGACGATCGGCTGCGCGGCGGCGACGCCTACGGCGAGCGCTTCCAGCGACTCGTCCTTGCCGGAGCCCTTGACTGCGATGCGGACGTCGCCGAAGTCGGAGATCCACGCCTTCTTGTGGTCGGCGTTCTCGTAGGTGACCCAGGTGCGGCCGCCGATCTCTCGCGTACCCGTGCCGGACGCCTCGTCGCCCAGGAGCTGACGGAGAAGCGGCTCTTCGGTGGCGTCGGTCTGGGTGAGCTGCACGTACGCGCCCGCCCCGGTGATCCATCCGACGTTGCTCGACAATGTCGTCTCGACGTTCTGTGTTGATCCCGAGTTGGGCTGCCAGTCGGCGGGCACCTTCGGATCCCGGATCGGGAAGTGCATCGTCGACGCGTCGGCGAGCAGGCCGTCGGAGACGTCGAAGTACGGGACCTTCTTGTCGTTGGCATCGCTGCCGAATCCCCAGCTGCAGCTGCCCGCGACACCCGCGACGATCAACACGAGAACAGCGAGCGGGATGAGGGACCACATCATGTCCCTGCCGTCCTGCAGGATTCGGGGTTTATCGGCCATGCCAGCCATTATCCACGGACTCTCGTGCACCCACGCTTCCCGGGTCCGTCGCGGCCATGAAAGAATTGGAGCGTCTGTGTTGTGCATTGGTGCCTAGGAGTGGAGTCACATGTCGTCGAAGGAAGCACCCGATCGTAATCTCGCGATGGAACTCGTTCGAGTCACCGAGGCGGCAGCACTCGCTGCAGGCCGCTGGGTTGGACGCGGCGACAAGAACAGCGGCGACGGCGCGGCTGTCGACGCGATGCGTGAACTCCTCTCGACGGTTTCGATGCGCGGCACCGTCGTCATCGGCGAGGGCGAGAAGGACGAAGCCCCGATGCTGTACAACGGCGAGGTCGTCGGCAACGGCGAAGGCCCCGAGGTCGACGTCGCCGTCGACCCGATCGACGGCACCACTCTCATGGCCGAAGGCCGCCCCAACTCGATCGCCGTGATCGCGGTCTCCGAGCGCGGCACCATGTTCGATCCGTCCGCAGTGTTCTACATGAACAAGATCGCCGTCGGCCCGGCCGCCAAGGGCGCCATCGACATCGACCAGTCGGTCGAGTGGAACATCAACTCCGTCGCCGCAGCCAAGGGCATCGATGTCGCCGACCTGACCGTCGTCGTCCTCGACCGCCCGCGTCACGCCGAGCTGATCTCCGAGATCCGCGAGGCCGGCGCCAAGATCCGCCTGATCTCCGACGGTGACGTCGCGGGCGCGATCGCCGCCGCAGGCGACTACTCGACCGTCGACATGCTGATGGGCATCGGCGGCACTCCCGAAGGCATCATCAGTGCCGTCGCCATGAAGTGCATGGGCGGCGAGATCCAGGGCAAGCTGTGGCCGAAGGACGAGGCCGAGCGCCAGAAGGCAATCGACGCAGGTCACGACCTTGATCGAGTCCTCACCAACGAGATCCTCGTCAGCGGCGAGAACTCCTTCTTCTGCGCCACCGGCGTGACCAATGGCGACATGCTCCGCGGCGTCACCTACCGCCCGAACGGCGCGACCACCCGCTCGCTCGTCATGCGCAGCAAGTCTGGCACGGTCCGCACCGTCGAGGCCGTCCACCAGACGTCGAAGCTCCGCGAGTTCGCGCGCATCGACCTGTAGTTCTCCAGCACGACAAGGCAGGCCCCGCCACCGGCGGGGCCTGCCTTGTGTTCAGACTTTCAGCGGATCCAATTGCCCGTCGAGCATCACGAGAACGTCGTCGGCGTCGTCGAGTGCGCGGTGATCGTGGGTGACGAGCAGTGCGGCGATGCCTCGTTCTCGAACGAGGCCGGTCAACAGGGCCATGGTCTCCGCCGCCCGGTGCGAGTCGAGGGCTGACGTCGGCTCGTCGGCGAGCACCAGTCCGGGGTCGCCGATGAGGGCTCGTGCGATGTTCACCCGCTGCCTCATGCCGCCCGACAGTTGATGCGGCCGACGGTCCACCGCGTCAGCCAGACCGACGTCGGCCAGCAGTTCACGAGCACGTGACTTCGCGGCCGCGGGCCGACCGCCCGCGATGTGCACTGGCAGAAGTACCTGTTCGAGCGCTGTCAGATCGGGCAGCAAGTTGTCGTGCTGGAAGACGAAGCCGATTCTGGTGCGACGCACTTCCGCGCGTTGTTCTTCGGTCAGGTCGGTCACGTCGACCCCGTCCACGACGACCCGGCCGCGGTCGGGCGCGACGAGGGTTCCGGCGACCGAGAGAATGCTCGACTTCCCGCATCCGGACGGCCCGGTGAGTCCGACGAGGCGGCCGCGCGGAACGGTCAGCGAGACGTCGTCCACGGCGGTGAGACGCGCCCCGTCGCCGTCCGGGTAGGTGAGGGTGACATCGGTGATTTCGAGGGACATCCGTCTCTCTCCTATCGGTTGAGTGCGATGAGGGGATCCACACGGACCAGCGGTCTGAGGGCAAGTCCCGCGCCAGCCATGCCGAGCACCGCCATGCCCGCGACAAGACCGGCGGTGGCCGTCAGGTCGACGGCGATCGGAACCGTCGACGATGCGATCCATGCGCCGAGCGATCCCACCGAGAGTCCGACGACGAGCCCGACTCCGAGCACCGCAGCAGCTTGGCCGAGCCCGTCCCGCAGCAGGTAGCGACGACTCGCACCCATCGCTCGGACCACCGCGAGCGCGCGCACTCGCTGACCGGTCCAGACTGCGAAGAAGCCGCCGACGACGATCGCCGAGACGCCCACAAGCAGGGCCTGGATCAGCAACAGCGACGAGTGTTCAGAACTGTAGCCGGGGACGAGTGACGGCAGATCACGGTGCGCAGTCCTCACTGTTCCGGGTATGTACCGGTCAGTGAGCAGGGCCGATGCGGCGTCGCGTCCGGTCGCCTCCTGCCAGAGGCTCAGCGGCATCCTCAGCACTGGGGTGTGCGCGTATTTGCCGACGACGGCGATCGTGTCGATGCGGACGGGGGTGCTTCCGATGGTCGCAGTCGATCCCGTTGTGAGACCGAGCGCTGATGCCGTGGTCGGGTCGACGGTGACGGTGTCGACGTCGGAGAAGCCGAACGCCGACACGGCCGCTGCTCGCTCCCCCGCGGTGATGCGCGTGGTCGCGACACCGAGTGCCGGGACACCTGCGGTCGGGACGACTCGACTGTCGGTGAGCGACGACGCCGCGCCGTCGGCTGCGGTCTGCGTTCGCACGTCGCCTGGCAGTGCGCGGACGGCGGACGTCGATTCGTCGTCGAGCCCGGCGGCGAGTGACGACAGCATCACCACCATCAACGTCAACACCGCGATCACACCCGTGATCAGTGTGAATCGTCCTCTGGCGTCGCGGATCTCGCGCCATCCGATGTACACGTCTCTCTCCTGTCGTTCAGTGGTCCCTCCAGCCTCGCGTCGAACGGCGCCACTGCGCATCGCCCGCACGGGTCGTCTTCGCATCCATCAAAAGGTGCACTGGTCGAAGTGGGCCTTGTCCGCCGGTGATACTGAGTGAGTGACCGACGATCGCACCACCGACCGCTACGCCGAATGGGGCGGCCACGTCCTGTTCACGACGTTGCTCGCGGTGGGTGTGGCGAAATCGTCGACCGGACCGCAGCCCGCGGTTCCGTTGATGCTCGCCGCGCTGGTCGCCGGGTGGTACGTCGTGGGTGCGGTCGCGTCGGCTCGCGGTCACCGCGAGCGTGCCGGCCTGTGGTCGCTGACGCTGACTGCCGGCTGGATCGCCCTGGTGGCGGCGTCCGACGACTTCGTGTGGTTGGCGTTCGTCCTGGCGATCCTCTGCTGGCGGTTCCTTCCTCGCGCGGCCGCGGCCGCCGCGGCCGTCGTGATCGCGATCGTGTCCGTCGCGGGTGTCTGGGTGACGCAGGGCTTCACGGTCGGCGGCGTCATCGGGCCGACCATCGGCATCGCGACGGCCGTCGCCGTCACCGAGGCATTCACTCGAATCGCCGCCATGGTCGCCGAGCGGGACCGCCTGGTCGACGAGCTGGTGCTCACGCGGGACGAACTCGCGGCACAGCAACGAGAAGCAGGCGTGCTGGCCGAACGCGATCGTCTCGGCGGCGAGATCCACGACGGCGTCGGCCAGCATCTCGCGAGCATCATCATGTTGCTGCGCGCCGGACAGCCCGACGCCGCGCTCAACACCGCGCAGGCCGCGCTGGTCGAATCGCGTCGATTCCTCTCCGGCATCGACGGTCCTGCACCCGCAGGCGGGCTGTCGGAAGCCTTGGCACGACAGGCCGCAGTCCTGACGGATGCGGGTGTGCCCGCCGTCTTCGCCGAGCACGGCACACCTATCGAGGTGTCCGACGACGTCGAACGCACTCTCCTGCGGACAGTCCAGGAGGCTGTCCTCAACGTCCGCCGTCACGCCGAAGCGACGTCCGCCGCGCTGACGTTGACGTGGCTGCCCGGTGAAGTCCACGTGGATGTCGTGGACGACGGGGTCGGGATCGGTACTCGTGTGGGCGGTTCAGGTTTTGGGCTTCGGGCCATGCGCTCACGCGTGGCCCGATGCAACGGTGAGGTGAGCGTCGACGCCACACCGGGAGGAGGAACAACTGTGCACGCCCGGATTCCGATCGGATCGATCGCATGATCCGCGTGATGATCGTCGACGATCACCCGGTGGTCCGCGCAGGACTTCGGGCCGTCCTCGGGCCGGTCCCCGACATCACGGTCGTCGCCGAAGCCGGCACTGCGGCCGACGCTGTCGACACCGCGACCGGAACCCTCCTCGACGTCGTCCTCATGGACCTTCGGCTGCACGGCGCTGACCCCACGGCCGACGGCGTGTACGCGACCGCGTCGATCCGCGGGCTCGCCGACCCGCCCAACGTCCTCATCTTGACCACCTATCAGTCCGACGTCGACATCGTCCGCGCCGTAGACGCCGGCGCCGTCGGCTATCTGTTGAAGGACGCCGCGCCCGACGTTCTGACCGCTGCGATCCGCTCCGCCGCTGCAGGCGAAACAGTGCTCGGTCCGGCGATCGCGGCCCGCCTGCTGTCGCGCGTCACGTCCCCGGACTCGGCGCTCACCGGTCGGGAACTCCAGATCGTCGAACAGCTCGCCTCGGGCGGGACCAACCGGGAGATCGCCCGTCGGCTGGTCATCTCCGAGGCGACCGTGAAATCGCATCTCGTCCACATCTTCGACAAGCTCGGCGTCAACAGTCGCACCAAGGTGATCGCCGCGGCCCGAGACCGCGGGTTGATCGACTGACGCGGGCGTACGGTGGGCCCATGATCGAAACAGTCCCGGAGAACTGGTCCACGGCCCTCGTCCTCGTCGCGCACCCCGACGATCCGGAGTACGGGCTTGCCGCCGCCGTCGCGCGGTGGACGTCGCAGGGCAAGCGGGTGGTCTACGCCCTCGCGACCAGCGGAGAGAAGGGCATCGAAGGGATGGCGCCAGCCGAGGCGGGCCCGCTCCGAGAAGGTGAGCAGATCGCGTCAGCGGCCGTAGTCGGCGTCGACGAGGTGGAGTTCTGGGGCTTCCCGGACAGCGAGATCTTCAACACCGCCGAGCTCCGGGCGAAGGTCGCCGAAACCGTGGCGCGGATCAACCCAGACGTTGTCATCAGCCTGTACGGCGGTCCGGAATGGGGTCCTGGCCTCCCCAACCAGCGTGATCACATGGAATTCGCACAGGCCGTTGTCGACGCGTACGACGGCCCGGGTCCGCTGTATTGCAACGGCCCGGGTGCAACACACGCGGTTGACGTCGAGGGGTTCACCGACGCAGCGACTCGCGCCCTCGAATGCCACCGCGTGTATCTGGAAGTGCTCGACCCGTCGACGCCCGTCGACGAGCAGGCAGCGGCCCAGGTCGAACGGTCGACCGGCCCGATCGACGGCTTCCCGGCAGCCCGCGCGACAGGATTGGAACTGCTGCGCGCAGCCCGTTAGCCGAGGTCGACGCCCTCGAAGTCAGCATCTGTGTACTCGCGCGGCTCGACGAGGACCAGCCAGTTTCCGGAGTTGTCTCGCATGATCGCCTCCACGCCGTAGGGGCGCTCTTCAGGATCCTGCAGAAACTCCACGCCTTTGCCCTTCAGTTCTTCGACGGTGGCCCGGCAGTCGTCGACGTTCAGTCCCAACGCGGGGAGGCCGCCCTCGTCCTGCGCGCGGACCATCGCCGAGATCAGGTAGTCGGGCAACGGGGCGCTCGGAGTGGTGAGGTGAATGCTCAGCTCCGGCTGCGTGGGGTGCGACACGGTGCACCACCGGAAGTCGCCCATCGTCATGTCCTCTTGGAGGTCGAAGCCGAGGACGTCGGTGTAGAACGCCTTCGACTCGTCGATGTTCTTGACCCAGATGCTCGTGAGCGAAACGTTTGTGATCATTTCCCCACCATAAGTCCGAGGCCGCACGCGTGTATCGCGTACGGCCTCGGCTCGCTGAAAGGTTCGTGTGGGTTTCCGCTGACGGCAATCCGCCGTCAACTCGTGGCGGGGATCAACCCCTTCAACGTGTCGGGGATGAGCGCGGCGAGGTTGCCGAGGACTCCGCCGATGACGTCGCCGTTCGGGCTGGCTTCAGGCGCCGGAGCGTCCTTCGGTGCGTCGATGTTCACGCCGATCGTGATCTTCGGGCTCTTCGCCGGGTCGAGCCATTTGAGGACGTCGATCATCTTCTGGCGCTCGATCGCGATGCAGCCCCACGTCGGCTGATTGTCGCTCACGTGCAGGAAGATCGCCGACGCGTCGCCCGGCACGCGGTTCGGGTTGTGCGCGACGTTGACCGCGTAGTCGTACACGGGGCCCATGTTGTAGAGGTTCTCGCTGTCGCCGCCTGGGCTCTGCGCCTGGCGGACGTGGGTGTTGTAGGTCGGCGACTTCGGGTCCGAATCCCACCAGTCCTGAGTGTCCGCCTTGAAGTACGGCATCTTGGTGCCCGGGTTCTCCTGGCGACCGAACGCCTGGTCGAGCGGGAAAGTGCCCTGCGGTGTGCGGTAGACGTTGTCCTGCGCCTTACCCATGCCCTTCTCTCCGAGCCACGCCTTCGTCGGGCCGATGACCGGCTTCCAGACGCCCGCGTCGTCCTTCTCGAATGCGGTCAACGTCGCGGTCTGCGACGTCGCCACCGGCGCGGTGACCACAACCATCTGCTTGGTCGCGTCAGCGGCCTGCGGAGTGGTTCCACCGGGCAGCCCGGGGACGTTCAACGACTTCAGAATGGTTTCGATCAACGTCGTGATGTCCGACGTTCCGGGAGTGGGAGCGGGGGCCGTCGGCGCGGCGGACGCCGATCCCGTCCCGACCACCAGCGCAACGACAACCGCCGTCCCCAGTAGTCCCAATTGCCACACACGCCTCATCAGTAACTTCAGCATCATCTCAGTGTGCCAGCGACATCCGGGCATACGCCACCCCGGGAGAGCATCGTCACCTTTCCGCAATGCGACAGCGGCGCAGCTATCGTCGAGGCCATGACCACCCCTCCCCCGCCCCGCTGGATCACCGACACCAAGCCCGGACACAGCGAGTGGTACGTCGACCGATTCCGCACAATGGCAGCCGACGGCGCGGACCTCGTCGGCGAGGCCCGCCTCATCGACGCGATGGTGGGCCGCGGTTCTCGGATTCTCGACGCGGGCTGCGGACCCGGCCGTGTCGGCGGCTACCTGCACGGAGTCGGCCATGAGGTGGTCGGCGTGGATGTGGACCCGATCCTGATCGACGCGGCGATCGCCGACCATCCGGGTCCCGACTGGCGGGTCCAGGACCTGTCGACGCTCGACCTCGGGACTGCGTTCGACGCGATCGTCTGCGCCGGAAATGTTCTCGCATTCGTCGCGCCGGACACCGAAGCCCTGGTCCTCAGCCGCCTGAAGGCACACTTGACCGACGACGGGTTCATCGCGGTCGGGTTCCACACCGACAAGCTGAGCATCGCCACCTTCGACGACGCCGTCGCCGCCGCAGGTCTCACCCTCGATCTCCGACTCTCCACGTGGGACGTAAGACCTTGGCGCGACGACGCCGACTTTGCGGTGTCGATCCTCCGCCTCGCCTGATTGGTACGCCTGCCGACGACCACCGCCGCATAGCACCCTCGACCGCGCCAGCGGTACCACCCGCGCGATCTGTGGATGGAATCGGCGCTGTCCACAGAAGCCCGGTTTCCACGATTTCCGCCGGACAGAGGATGCTCAGCCGATAATGCTCGCGGAATGAACGAGATCCCCTTCGGGGTGTACCCCACCAGCCGGCTGTATCAGACTCTCGGACGGGCGAGTGTGGAGAAACTCCTCCGTGAACGCAAGGCACGCGTCCTTCGACGCGGATGGATCCAGGTCGGAGATCGGCAGGATCCCGCTGTAGAGGCGGTCCGTCGTGGGGGCGTGCTCAGCTGCGTGTCCGCACTCGACTACCACGGCGTGTCGGTTCCCGAGCATCACGATGTGCACGTTCGAGGCAACCGCTGGGCGGTGTCCAACCGCCGCGGGCCCTTCTGCCGACGGTTCGGCAGACCGGAGTCGGAGTACGGCGCAATCGATGACGTCGCGACCGCACTCGCCCACAGCGTGCACTGCCTGGACGACGAGGGCATCGTCGTGGTGTGCGATTCGCTGGTCTACCTCGGGATGATGTCGTTCGACGAGATCGAGCACCTGTTCCGCAGCGCCCCCGGGCGCGTCCGTCGACTGCTCGACAAGATCGATGGTCGTGCCATGTCCGGCCAGGAGTCGATGATCCGGTTTCGCTTGCTCCGCGAGAACGTGAAGCTCGACATCCAGGTGAAGATCGCAGGCGTCGGAACCGTCGACATCCTGATCGGCCGGTGGCTGATCGTGGAACTCGACGGGTTCGAGTTCCACGGCGACCGCCCGCATTTCACGAGCGACCGCATCCGAATCACCGATGCGCAGAACCTCGGCTATCACTTGCTGCCGTTCAGCTACGACCAAGTGGTCCTCGACAAGGACAAGACCCACGAGCGGATCATGACTGCAATTCGGAACGGCGCGCATATGCGCCGGTCGGTACTCGCCGGAGTGGTACCGGAGATGACGACCGAACCCGCATGGTAGGTCCGTCGACCCCTCAGGTACCACTCGCGCGAATGATCAGGGTGCGCCAGGCGCGAACTCCTCAAGCATGTCGGTGACAAGAGCGGCGATCGGAGAGCGCTCGCTGCGCGTCAGGGTGATGTGAGCGAAGAGCGGGTGCCCCTTGAGCTTCTCGATGACGGCGGCGACTCCGTCGTGGCGGCCGACCCGGAGATTGTCGCGCTGAGCGACATCGTGAGTCAGGACCACACGAGATCCGGAACCGAGCCGCGAGAGCACGGTGAGCAGCACGTTTCGCTCCAACGATTGCGCTTCGTCGACGATGACGAACGAGTCGTGCAAGGAGCGGCCTCGAATGTGAGTCAGCGGCAACACCTCGAGCATCCCGCGAGAGAGGACTTCGTCGATGACCTCTGTGGACACCAGGCCCTCAAGGGTGTCGAAGACGGCCTGCGCCCAGGGCCCCATCTTGTCCGATTCGCTGCCGGGCAGGTAACCGAGATTCTGTCCACCAACCGCGTACAGCGGGCGGAAGACCACGACCTTCCGCTGCGTCCGGCGCTCGAGTACCGCCTCCAGGCCCGCGCACAGTGCGAGCGCGGATTTTCCGGTGCCGGCCTTGCCGCCGAGCGAGACGATGCCGACGGACTCGTCGAGGAGCAGGTCGAGCGCAACCCGCTGCTCGGCCGATCGTCCACGGAGGCCGAACACCTCACGATCGCCGCGGACCAACTGGACCTGTTTGGTGTCCGTGACTCGGCCAAGCGCACTCCCGGACGCTCCGACCATTCGGACACCGGTGTGGCACGGCAGGTCGCGGGCTTCGTCGACGTCCACGACCCCGTCAGCGAAGAGCGTGTCGATGTCGGAGTCGAGAACGTCGAGCTCGTCCATTCCCGTCCAACCGGATACGACCACGTCCTGCGCGTGGTACTCGTCGGCGGCGAGTCCGACCGCGCCTGCCTTGACTCGCAACGGCGTGTCCTTGGACACGAGGGTCACGTCCCGCCCCTCGGCCCGCAGATTGAGAGCGCACGCGAGGATGCGGGAGTCGTTGGTGTCGTTGCGGAATCCCGCGGGCAGGACGGCCGGGTCCGTGTGATTGAGCTCCACTTGAACGGTTCCGCCGAGGTCACCGACCGGTAGCGGCTCGTCGAGCCGACCGTGTTCGACGCGCATGTCGTCGAGCAGACGGAGGGCTTGGCGGGCGAACCAGCCGAGTTCACTGTGATGCCGTTTGCCCTCGAGTTCGCTGATCACCACGAGTGGGAGGACAACGTTGTGCTCGGCGAACCGAGTCACCGCCCACGGGTCGGAGAGCAGTACGGAGGTGTCGAGGACGTAGGTGCGTGCGGTCACGTCAAGGCTCCTTGGCGCCGCGCGGCTCCCGCGCGGTCCGAGTTTTCTCCGGCCGGCCGGTTCGTGCCTGAGTCGGTGTCAGCCGACGTCGGCGAGGACCGGGGCCGGTCCTCTCGTGACGTGATCGTCCACGAATCGAACCTCCCGAACGAACCGCTTCCCCACGGCCCGTCAAGGCTCAACGTACGCCGGGTCACACCGACCATCGGCGAATGCCGGCCAGCGTGTCGGTGAACAACGTGTAACCAGAAGAATCAGTACTTGCCAGATGAGAAAGCACTCTCTATATTTTCCAATATGGAAACTACACCGGACCCGCAGGCGGCGCGAGACGCACTCCGCGAAGCCGAGCGCGCCGCCGCCGCACCGTTCGTCGACTACCCGCCGACTCCGCCCTGGTACTCACCCGCCGTCGGAGCCTGGTTCACCTGCCTGGCGGCGATCGTCTGGTATCGACCCGACACGAAGTTCGCGATCCCGGCGATGATCGTCCTGATAGCTCTGGTCGGCGCCTTCGTCGCCTGGCACACACGAGTCCGCGGGACGATGCCCACCCTGACCGGCGCGCCGCGCGAGCTTCGAGGCCCGATGCTTGCCTACGCCGCGGGCGTCGTGGTTATCGCGGCGGTCGTGATCCCTCTCGGGATGTGGGAGCCGCTCGCCGGAGTGCTCGCGACATTCGTCCTCGTCACCGCCGGAATCGCAGCCTACGAGGCCGCGTATGCGCGTGCCGCCCGCGCCGTCCGGGAGCGACTGGAGTGACCAGCCCACTCGGCGATCTCGACCCCGTCTTGACTCCGCCGAAACGCCTCGCGGCGCTCGCCGTGCTGCGCAACGCGACGACCACCGACTTCACGTTCCTGCGAGATCACCTCGCCGTCAGCGACTCCGACCTGTCCAAACAGATGGCAGCGCTCGTCGACGCCAGATACGTCAGCGTGACCAAGTCCCGCGGCCGCGGCGGCTCGACCACGTACAAGATCACCGGCGACGGCAAGAAGGCGTTCGAGGCCCACAAGAGAGCACTCGAACGTCTTATCGCGGGGTGACTCCGACGGATCAGTTGCCGACACACTGACGTCGACGCAACGAGAAAACCCGCAGATCAGAACTCCCGTGTTCACAGGATGGCTGACTGCGGGCTTCTTCGGGTGAGCCGTGACGATCGACGGTCAGTGACTCCCGGCCCGCTCCAGGATGCGCGCGCGGGCTGCTTCCGCATCGTCGGAGAGGCTCTGCAGGCTGTCGATCTTCAGCGCGTCGGCCAGCCGGCGGGCGATCGCAGCGTCGGATGCGGCGTCTTCGAAGTCGCTGATGAGCGCGCGCTGAGCGTCGAAGTCGGCGACGTCGTCACCGATGTGCTCGATGCCTGCCAGTGCGCGGTCGACTGCGAGCAGCGTCGCCTCCTGGTCCGCGACGGCTCCCGCGACCAGGAACGCCTCGAAGAATGAGGCCTGTGCCGCGTCGTCGTGGCGGATCTTCTCCAGGATGTTCTTCAGATCGGAATCGTCGGCGTGCTCGAGGAGCTTGCCGATGAAGTGATCACACTGGTTCTCGTGCACTGCGAGCAGCGCGAGGACGTCGAGCGGGCCGAGCGAATCGACCTCTTCAGGCGTCTGACGCCAGCCCGCGACGACGTGGATGCGACGACGGTTCTCGGCGTCGACCGGGTCGGTCGCGCGGGTCACGACGAGGTAGTCGCGCAGCACGATCGCGTGACGGTTGTCCTCCGCGGTCCACGTTCCGACGAGCTGGCGCCAGTCGGAGAACGGCGGGAAGAACATCGAGATGACGCGGTGGAAGGACGGCAGGTTGTCCTTCATCAGCAGCAGCGCGAGCAGGCCTGCCGCGGCCGTCTCGTTCAGTGTCTCGTCGCCGGGCTGGAAGTCTTCGCCGCCAAGGAACGCGAAGTTGCGGCCCTTGTCCCACGGCACCCAGTCGCCTGGGTTCCACGCGAGCGCGGCGGCCGCGTGTTCTTCGGCGATCTCGGGGAGAGCCTTCTCCAGCGCGGTGATCAACTCGTCTTCGCTCAGTACTGACACGGGCGCCACCTTACTTCACACCGCTCATCAGGCCCCAGTCCTCGAGACCTTCGTACAGCGGGAAGTCGAGCGCGAGAGCGCTGACACGGGCGCGCAGCGATGCGACGTCGGCGTTCTTGCCCGCCGCGAGCGCGGTGCCGATGATGTCTGCGACCTCGGTGAACTCGGTGTCGCCGAAACCGCGAGTTGCGAGCGCAGGCGTGCCGATGCGCAGGCCGGAAGTGACCATCGGCGGACGCGGATCGAACGGCACGGCGTTGCGGTTCACGGTGATGCCGATCTCGTGGAGAAGATCTTCGGCCTGCTGGCCGTCGAGGTCGGAATCGCGGAGGTCGACGAGCACGAGGTGGACGTCGGTGCCGCCGGTCAGCACGGTGATTCCGGACTTGGCGACATCGTCTCCGAGAAGGCGGTCGGCGAGGATCTTCGCACCGGACAGCGTGCGCCGCTGGCGCTCGGCGAACTCGTCACTCGCTGCGACCTTGAGTGCGACCGCCTTGGCGGCGACGGCATGCATGAGCGGTCCACCCTGCTGACCGGGGAAGACGGCGGAGTTGAGCTTCTTGGCCCACTCTTTCTTCGCCAGGATCATGCCCGAGCGCGGACCACCGAGGGTCTTGTGGACGGTGGTCGAGACGACGTCGGCATATTCGACCGGGTTCGGATGCAGGCCGGCCGCGACAAGACCGGCGAAGTGCGCCATGTCGACCCACAGGTGTGCGCCGACCTCGTCTGCGATCGACCGGAACGCCGCGAAGTCGAGCGTGCGCGGGTAGGCGGACCAGCCCGCGACGATCACCTTCGGCTTGGTGTCGAGGGCGATCTTGCGCACCTCGTCCATGTCGATGCGGAAGTCTTCCTTGCTGACACCGTAGAAGGCGTTCTCGTACAGCTTGCCCGAGAAGTTCAGTCGCATGCCGTGCGTGAGATGGCCGCCGTGCGCCAGATCGAGACCGAGCAGCGTCTCGCCGGGTTCCATCAGCGCCTGCAGCACTGCGGCGTTCGCCTGGGCGCCCGCGTGCGGCTGCACGTTGGCGAACTCGGCGCCGAACAGTTCCTTGGCACGGTTGCGGGCGATGTCCTCGACGACGTCGACGTACTCACAGCCTCCGTAGTAACGGCGGCCCGGGTATCCCTCGGCGTACTTGTTGGTCAGGACGCTGCCCTGCGCCTGAAGCACCGCGCGCGGCACGAAGTTCTCCGACGCGATCATCTCGAGGGTGTCGCGCTGACGGGACAGCTCACCGTTCATGGCGGCAGCCACATCGGGATCGAGTTCGGCCAAGGACTGCGTGAACTGACTCATGCCGTGCATTCTAGTTCGATAGTTCAGCTCGGAGAACCGCCGGGGTGAGGGGTTCGTCGAGCAACCTTCCGAATCGGGTGAGTCGCTGGTCCGACGGCGCGTCGTCGAGCCAATCGCCCAGCAGTCGGTAGCCCTCGACGTAGGTGGAGATGTACGCCCGCCACAGCGGCGAGGTGAGGAACCTCAGCATCTGCCGCGAGCGGTCCGGATCGACGAGCAGCCATTGTTGAAGGAACGCCGCGACGGTGTCGGCGTCGTCGTGCCGATCGTGAAGCATGAGCGCGGCGTCCTGCCGGACGGTGAGCAGGCCGGCGGTGGCCGCCGACACGGCACGGGCCCTCTCCGCATCGAACCGCAGACCGAAGTCGGCGTAGATCTCAGCGGCCCACTCATGCCATTCCGGCCCCATCGCGGCGGCAAGCGCATGGTCGGCCAGGCCCTCGGCCATCAGGCACTGTGGCGTGTTGACCAGGAAGATCGTGTGCTCGATCTGCCCGGTCCCGACAAGCCTCTGCTCCTTCCGGCAGTGCTCGGTGTGATGCCCCGGGTACGCCTCGTGAGCGATGAGTCCCGGCAGCCCAGACAGGTGCTGCGGGAGGTCGGTGTTCACGGCGACCTTCGATCGGTAGTCGCCGAGGTAGTAGTTGAAGCCCGACCACGGCTTGTCCGAGACGACGTCGAACTCCACCACCTCACTCGGCGGCAGTGGGAACTCCGCACGCACCCGGTCACGCAGGCTGCTCGCGAAAGCGGCGATCAGCGGCTCGGTGAGGTCCGCGGGGATCTCGCCCGCGCGGCGGTACCGCTGGTACTCGTCGCGCAGCCGTTCGCCCGTCGCGCCCGGGATTCCGAGCGCCTCCGCCAGTGCGCCGTGCGCCTCCCGGTAACGAGCCGGATCGGCGGGCGCGATGTCGACGTCGAAGTACGCGCGCACCTCGTCCACGAACCCGACGTCCTCCCCCGCGAACTTTCGCGCCGAGCATTCCAGCGCACGCAGGTGCGCGGCGACGAACTCTGCACGGTCGGCCGGGAGTCCGTCGGGAAGTCGTTCGAGGAGCGCGCGAGCACGTGCGCCGAGCTGCGCCGGATCGGGCCGCGGCGCGTTCTGTGCCTCGGCCCGCAACGCCGGGTCGCCGGTGAAGGCGTCGACGAATCCCTCCTCCAAACGGTCGAACAGCAGCCCGATGCGGAGGTACTCGATCACCGGATCATCGGACGGGCGCTGCGCTGCGGTCATGCCTGCCAGCCTATGCCTGTACCGTTACCGGTCATGGCGCGCCATTCCAGCGACCGCGACCCCGGCCTCTATCTCGAACTCGACCGCAAGCAGTGGCGTGAACTGCGGCAGTCGATGCCGATGGTGCTGACCGAGTCCGAGCTCGAAGACCTCGTCGGTCTGGGTGAGCAGATCGACCTCACCGAGGTCGCCGAGGTCTACCTGCCGATCTCCCGTCTGATTCACATGCAGGTCGAGGCCAGACGCCGGTTGTTCGCCGCGACGTCGACGTTCCTCGGCGAGCACCAACGCAACCGGCAGGTGCCGTTTGTCATCGGCATCGCAGGCAGCGTGGCCGTAGGCAAGTCGACCACTGCGCGTGTGCTCGCGAAGCTCCTGTCGAGGTGGGAGACGCACCCGAAGGTCGACCTGATCACCACGGACGGGTTCCTCTATCCGACCGCCGAACTCGAACGACGCGGCATCATGCATCGCAAGGGTTTCCCGGAGTCGTACGACCGGCGTGGTCTGCTGAGGTTCGTCACCGAGGTGAAGTCGGGGGCGTCGTTCGTCACCGCGCCCGTGTACTCACATGTCAGCTACGACATCGTCCCCGATGCGTTCATCGAGGTGGAACAGCCCGACATCCTCATCGTCGAGGGCTTGAACGTCCTGCAGACCGGCCCGACCCTGACCGTCTCGGACCTGTTCGACTTCTCCATTTACGTCGATGCGAAGACGTCCGACATCGAACGCTGGTATATCTCGCGTTTCCTGCAGATGCGGACCACCGCGTTCCAGAATCCGAACTCGCATTTCCACCACTACGCGTCGTTGACCGACCAGCAGGCGAAGATCGCCGCGCGCGACATCTGGACGTCGATCAACCGCCCCAACCTCATCGAGAACGTGCTTCCGACCCGGCCCCGCGCGACGCTTGTGCTCCGCAAAGACCGGGATCACTCGATCAACAAGGTCCGCCTGCGGAAGCTCTGAGTCCGGTCGCTTCGACGAGCAGCGGACGGCGGTCCAACTACGCAAGAATGTCTGCGACGACGGCGTCGGTCGCCGCGACGAGGTCGTCGGGCGCCAGTTCGATCTCGAGGCCGCGTTTCCCGGCGCTGCAGAGCACCGTGTCCCACATGAAGGCGGACTCGTCGACGACGGTCGGCAGCGTCGTCTTCTGCCCGACCGGCGACACTCCCCCGAGCACGTAGCCAGTCGTGCGCGTGACCTTCGACGCGTCGGCCATCGCCGCCTTCGGCGCCCCGAGCGCTTTCGCCGCGGCCTTCAACGACAGTTTCTCGGGGACGGGCACGACGGCGACGGCGAGTGTGCCGCCGAGGTCGACGACGAGAGTCTTGAAGATCCGTTCGGCGCTGATGCCCAGTTCCGCCATCGCGTCGACGGCCTCGGCGCCGTAGTCGGTGCTGCGTCGATCGTGGTGATAGCTGCGGACGGTGTGCGCGACTCCCGCCTGTTCGAGCGCGGCGATCGCCGGTGTCGCCGCCACTACTTGCCGAAACGCCGACTGCGGGCCGCGTAGTCGCGGAGCGCCCGGAGGAAGTCGACGCGGCGGAATTCGGGCCAGTAGGCGTCGGTGAACCATATCTCCGAGTACGCGCTCTGCCACAGCAGGAATCCGCTGAGTCGCTGTTCGCCGGACGTCCGGATCACCAGATCCGGGTCGGGTTGGCCCGAGGTGTACAGGTTCGCGTCGATCCCGGCCACCGTGACGGCCTCGATCATCTCGGCGGGCGTCGCGCCGGAATCCGCGGCGTCGGACAGCAGCGCCTGCACAGCGTCGACGATCTCTTGGCGGCCACCGTAGCCGACTGCGACGTTGACGTTCATGCCGGAGAGCCCGGCCGTCCGCTCGGAGGCCTCACGCAGGCGGTTCGCGACGGGTCCGGGCAGGTTGTCGAGGTTTCCGACGATCCGCACACGCCAGTCGCCGTGCGAGATCTCGTCGACGATGTCGGGCACGATCTCCATCAGCGCATTCAGCTCGTCCGACGCGCGGGACAGATTCTCCGTCGACAGGAGGTAGATCGTGACGGCCTCGATGCCCAACTCGTGGCACCAGCCGAGCATGTCCGCGATTCGCTTGGCGCCGACGCGGTGACCGTGCGCGACATCGTCGAATCCAGCCTCTCGCGCCCACCGCCGATTGCCGTCGCAGATGATAGCGACGTGCCGCGGAACCCGGTCGGGGTCCATGAGTTGCACGAGACGGCGTTCGTAGACGCGGTACATGCCTCCGCGGAGGGCGTCGGGGAGGAGTTTCACAGCCGCGATGTTACTCGGCGAACAAGTTACCGGCGCGAAACTTACGGTAGCGTAGGTTCCATGATCGATACTCCCTCCGAGGTGCAGGCCGTGAAACCGACCCTGCGCGGCGTGATCCACACGTACTCCGCCGTAGTCGCCGCGGCGATCGGAGTCATCCTCATCGCCGGAACCGCCATTCACCGCGACGCGAATGACGTCCTGTCGGTGGTCGTGTACGTCGTCACGATCTGCGGACTGTTCACGGTCAGCACCGTCTACCACCGCGTGCACTGGACGACCCCGCAGGCGCGGATCGCCATGAAACGTGCCGACCACTCGATGATCTTCGTCTTCATCGCGGGCACGTACACGCCCTTCTGCATGATGGCTCTCGACGCCCCTACTCGGTGGTGGATACTCGGCGGCGTCTGGGCGGGAGCCCTCGCAGGCGTCACGCTGAAGATGCTTTGGCCCACGTCGCCTCGCTGGCTGGGAGTGATCCTGTACATCGCGCTCGGATGGGTCATCATCTTCGTCGCACCCGCACTGGTCAGCACCGCGGGCGTCGCCGTCCTGGTGTTGCTGGCAGTCGGCGGCGTCCTCTACAGCGTCGGTGGGGTGCTCTTTGCACTACGCTGGCCCGACCCGTGGCCGGGAGTGTTCGGCCACCACGAGGTGTTCCACGCCTGCACAGCTCTCGCGGCGCTTCTGCACTACATCGCGGTCTGGTTGGTAGTCCTGAACTGACCGCGGCCCTCCTGCCGTAGAGTCACCGCCTGTGTCCACCGGAATCGCCGCCCCCTCGCGCATGCGCGGCGGCGTCGTGGGTGGAGCATCGGCGCTGACCGCGATCGCCGCGCACGGTCTGGCGCAGGGAATGCTCCCGTCGACGGACACGCTGATGATCGTCGCAGCCGCCGCGGTGGTGATCGGCGCCGTCGTCGGCGCCGCCCCGCGACTGCCTACGCTTCCTGCACTTCTCGCAGGCCAGGGCGTTGTCCACATCCTCTTGGTTGTCCTCACCGGGCACCACCACGACTTGTGGAGCCCGTCGATGGCGGTGGCCCACGGCGTCGGGACACTTGTTGCGCTCGCACTGATCGCGACGTACGACGCCGTCGCATGTGCAGTTCGCCGGGTCTCGACTCCCGTGCCGTTCGTTGCGGTCCCGTCACGCCGAGTGGCGCCTGCCCCTCGAAGCCGCACAGAGGCGCCCGCCGCTCTCCTGTTGTTCGGGTCCGTCGGACTTCGCGGCCCTCCCCTCTCGCTGAAGTAGTCCTCATCACCTTCTCGCCGTACCGACGTGCATCTCTCGTGCACGCCGGTACGACGACGACTCCTTCGTGCCCGAGAGGCAGACATGAAATCTTCGCTCGTCCGGATACTCCACCGGATCCACTTCTACGCAGGCGTGCTTGTCGCACCGTTCCTGCTGATAGCCGCGGTGACGGGAGCGCTGTACGCGCTCGCACCGTCGGTTGAGAACGTCGTCTACCGCCATGAACTGCACACCGACTCGGTCGGCGTGACGCAGTCCTTGGCCGACCAGATCGGGGCCGCCCAGAAGACTCGCCCGGACCTGCAGGTCTCCGCAGTGCGTCCTCCCGCCGAATCGGGTGACACCACCCAGGTACTGTTCGCCGACCCGACACTCGGCGACTCGGAGCGACTCGCGGTGTTCGTCGACCCGGTGACCCTCGAAACCCGCGGCGAACTGCCCGTGTACGGCAGTTCGAACGCCCTTCCGATGCGGCAGTGGCTCGACCGGCTGCATCGCGACCTTCACCTCGGCGAACCGGGGCGGCTCTACAGCGAACTCGCCGCGTCGTGGCTCTGGGTGATCGTGCTCGCCGGACTCGGAATCTGGTTCGCCCGAACTCGCAAGGCCAGACGACGAGTCGGCGCCGGACGCACCCGCACCGTGCATCGGCACGCAGTGATCGGTATGTGGATCTCCGTCGGCCTGGTCTTCTTGTCGG
The DNA here is from genome assembly GCF_016919385.1 of Gordonia sp. PDNC005. NCBI lineage: Bacteria > Bacillati > Actinomycetota > Actinomycetes > Mycobacteriales > Gordoniaceae > Gordonia > Gordonia sp. PDNC005. The sequence continues at coordinate 760,432 of NZ_CP070351.1, read as the reverse complement.
CGACCGGCCTCACCTGGTCGACGTACGCCGGACAGAACGTCTCCGACCTGCGCACCGCACTGAGCTGGACCACACCCGCGACCGACACCTCACTGTCCGGCAGCACGTCAGCGCCCAGCGGCGGCGAACACGCAGGGCACGGCTCCCCCGTCGCCTCGGGTGATACCTCGGGCGCCGTCGCCCAGGTCGACGCCGCCGTCGCCCTTGCACGATCAGTCGGCATCGACTCGGGAATCGAGGTGACACTGCCCGCAGAGGCGGACACCGCGTACACCGTCGCCGAAGTCCGACGCCCGTGGCAGTTCTCTCCCGACACGGTCGCCGTCGATCCGGCGTCCGACCGCGTGGTGAGTGAGAACCGATTCGCCGACTGGCCGCTGGCCGCTCGGGCGTCGAACCTCGCCATCGCACTCCACATGGGGCTGCTGTTCGGCGTCGCCAACCAGATCGTGCTGTTCCTCCTCGCCGCGGCGCTCGTGGCGATGATCGTGCTCGGTTATCGAGCGTGGTGGCAGCGCCGGAATCGGCGCGCGCCCGCAGCAGGTGGCCTGCGGGCCGCGCCGTGGCCGGTCAGCGTCGGGTTGATCGCGATCGCGATCGCCGTCGGCTGGTTCGTCCCGCTCCTCGGATGGCCGTTACTGGTGTTCGTCGTGGTTGATGTCGTGTCGACATTCGTCAGGTCACGACGTCGTCCGGGAGACGACGGCCAGTCAGCGGCCGACGTGAGCAGCGTTGTGGAGGGCGGCGAGCACGTCGACGCTGGCGTCCCACCCCATGCACTTGTCCGTGACTGACTGCCCGTAGACGAGGTCGCCGCCGAGGCTCTGCGCGCCGGGGACGAGGAAGCTCTCGAGCATCACGCCCGACAGCTGCACCGGCTCCCCGGCGCGTCGCCGCGCGGCGAACTCCTCGGCCACCTCGACGGCGACGACGGCCTGGCGCTCGTGGTCCTTGGCCGAGTTGGCATGCGAACAGTCGACCATCACCTTCGGCGACTTGCCCGCCTGCGTCAGCGCCGCAACGGCGGAGCTCACCGAGTCGGCGTCGTAGTTCGGCCCCGGGGTGCCACCACGCAGGATGATGTGGCAGTCCTCATTGCCCGCGGTCTGGACGACGGCTCCACGACCGAAGTCGTCGACTCCGAAGAACACGTGCTCGGCGGACGCCGCCGACACACCGTCGATCGCGACCTGGACGTTGCCGTCGGTGCCGTTCTTGAAGCCGATGGGCATCGACAGCCCGGACGCCAATTGGCGGTGGACCTGCGATTCGGTCGTGCGCGCTCCGATCGCACCCCATGCGACGGTGTCGGCGATGTACTGGGGGCTCGTCGGTTCGAGGAACTCACAGCCGACCGGAAGCCCGAGGTCGATGACGTCGAGCAGCAGCGCGCGTGCGGTGCGCAGACCGCGTTCCACGTCGTAGGAGGAGTCCATCCCGGGGTCGTTGATGAGGCCCTTCCACCCGACGGTGGTGCGAGGCTTCTCGAAGTACACGCGCATCACGATCTTGAGGGTGTCGGCGTACTCGACGGCCAGCGGTGCAAGACGGCGGGCGTAGTCCAGAGCAGCGACCGGGTCGTGAACGGAGCAGGGGCCGACGACGACGATCAGCCGGTCGTCACGGCCTGCGAGGATCGCGGCGATCTCGTCGCGGTCGCGTTGGACGGCTTCGGCGCGTCGCGAAGTCAACGGCAGTTCGCTGCGCAGCGTCTCGGGGGACGGGATCGGCGAGAACGCGGTGACCCGACGGTCGGAGGTGGTCGAGCTGATGTCGGACGTGATGGTCACGATGTGCCTTTCGGGGCGCTGACGCAGGTGAGGGGTGGCCGTCCCGGTCAACACCCTGCGGCGCGCATCTCATCCCGGAACGAGAAGAAGCAGCGACCCATGATGGTCACTGCTTCAGGCTCCGGGATGTACGACGTGCGTTATCGACGCTTCATCGCAGGCTCTCCCGGAGCCTGCATAAAAAAGCGCCAATAGGCGGTCGTCGACATGGCTCCGACGGTAACACATTCGCGCCGACGACCGTGCGCGCCTACTGGTGTTGCTGCATCTGCGCCTGGATGTGCGCGTTGATCTGCTGGAGACCCGGCGCGGACACGCCGGGCAACTGACCGGTGATGCTGCGGACCACGGCGCTGTCGTCGATCACCTTCTCGCTCGACTGAACCAGAACGGTGCCCGCCCCGGTGAAATCGAACTGTTGCTCCTCACCCGACCGCACCCCCATACGCGAGGCGGCCGCGCCGAGCATGTCGGTGACCCACGCCTGGTCGTAGTGATGGCTGGGCGACGGGCAGTCGGCCCATCCGACGAGGGCCTCCGGGTCCACTCGGACCGGCGGTTCGACGAACATGACGCTGCCGTTCGACGACGCCAGGAATCGACCGGTTCCGATCAGGGTGAGGAACCCCGGCACGATGGACTGCTTGAGCGCGAGTGTCGGTTCGAACGCCAGGAGGTTCGCCGCTCGAATCGTCAGATTGCCGTTGTCTTCGAGGTCGTACGAGTTGATCTCGTATCCGCGGTCGCCGATGATCACCTTGCCCTGGCCTTCGGCCACGACGTAGTCGCTCAAGTAGAGCGGCGCGGAGAACTGCTGCGCCACCATGTGCAGCAGGCCCGCCTGCAGACCGCGCTGCAGGGATGTGAAGTTGACCTGCCCGTAGTAGGCGATCATCGCGCCCTTCGACATGAACCACGGTGTGGTGAGGTCGATGCAGAACGAGTACTTGTTGTCCGGAACGTTGTCGTCGGACGGCAGAGTGTGCGGATTCCACACCGTGTTCACCTGTGTCACAGCCGTTGCTCCGATGCTTGCACGTAGACCACACCCTGTCCGGTGCAGTCGAGTTGGAATCCCTCGCCGCCGGTGCGTCCCATGTTGCGGAAGCTGACCGTCGAGCGGAGGCTGGTCTGGATCTGGCCGACAGATGCGGCGAACGCTTGCGGGTCGACGGTGATGGGCCGGTTCGGCGCCACCTGCAGCGCGATGAACCCGCCGTGGCCGAGGATCACGGCCGATCCCATGCCGATGAGTTGCGTGGTGAACATCCCCTGGCCGGTGGCGACACCGCTCGCCGCTGACCGCAGTGCACCGCGAAGTCCGCCACCGCCTCCGCCGGACTGGGCCGACGTCGACACCACAGACGCCTGCAGACCCTGGGTATGGGCGAGCAGCCTGGACGCCTCGACGCGCAGTTCTCCGCCACCGGACAGGTCGACGATCTCGACTTCAAGACCTCGAAAACCGTAGTGGACGGTGCCGTCGCCCTGGGCGATCATCGTCGTCTCGTGCTCGCCCTGCATCATGCGGCCCGCCATCCCGACCATGCCGCTCATCGCGCCCATGCCGCCCGATCCGGGGATCTGGTGCGGCTGGAACAGCACGTTGCCGGTGTAGAACAGCATCGCCCCGCGGCGGGCCACGATCGGTCCAGCCTGCGCGAGGTTCACGGACACGACCTTGTTGTTGACCTTGGTGAACATGTCCGTCTCCTATCGCTCGGCCGGCTGAATGGAGACGACGCCCGTGCCGTCCCAGCGGAGGGAGAAGGCTTCCCCGTTGCCTTGTCCGACCACGTTCCGCCACGACACGTCGGTCACGAACGACTGCGACAGCGCTCCCTTGGCGCACACGAACGCATCGGGGTCGACGACGAGCGGGAACTGCGGCGACACTTCCAGGTGGATGAGTGGGCCGCCCTGCGACAGCAGCGCCACCTGCCCCTGACCGGTGACCGTCGTGGTGAACAGACCCTGCCCCGAAGCACCGCCCCGCACACCGGCGAAGGTGACGTTGGTGGTGAGGTTCTGCGTCAGCGCGAGCAGCTGCGACGCCTCCACCTGCAGGGTTTCGCCGTTCAGGTCGAGAACGGTCACGTTGGCAGCGTCCTGCGCGAGGTACACGATGCCCGTCCCGGACGCCTCCATCAGCGACAGTCCTTCACCGGTCGCCTTCTTCTTGATTCCCGCGACCAGTCCTTCGCCGCCCCCGAAACCAGCGGACTTGAAGGACACCTGCCCTTCGAACGCCACCATCGACCCGCTCAATGCACGGATCGAACTGTTGTTGAGATGCGCTTCGACTACCCGCTTCGTCTTCGAGACGAGTTGCAAGATCCTGTCCTTACCTGCGACGACCAGAGGACAAGACAGTATCGCCTCCGCGCGGTCTTGTCAGCCGGGTGGATGATCGGCCGGAGCGCCTACGACGTCGCGCGTGCCGCGGCGCGACCTGCGGCACGGCCGGAGAACAGGCAACCGCCGAGGAAAGTACCCTCGAGCGCGTTGTAGCCGTGCACACCGCCGCCGCCGAAACCGGACGCCTCGCCCGCGGCGTAGAGGCCGGGCACGGGTGTCCCGCCGTCGTTCATCACCTGGCCGGAAAGATTCGTCTGAAGTCCGCCAAGTGTTTTGCGGGTCAGGATGTTCATCCGGATCGCGATCAGCGGGCCGGCCGCCGGGTCGAGGATCGGGTGCGGCTCGACAGTGCGGACGATGTTGTCGCCCAAGTAGTTCCGCGAATTGTGAATCCCCATGACACCCGGGTCCTTGGTGAACGGATTGTGCACCTGCCGGTCGCGCTGAACGATCTGCGCCCGCAGCTTGCCCGCGTCGACGAGATCACTTCCCGCAAGCCGGTTCATCTTCCGCACGAGGTCGTCCACGCTCCGGGCCTGCACGAAGTCGACGCCCTTGTCGACGAACTTCTGCACTGACTTCGGGACGTCGTCGAGTGCACGGCTGGCGAGGTAGGCCACCAGGTCCTTGCGTGTCAGTTCCGGGTTCTGCTCCGACCCGGACAGGATGAACTCCTTGCTGATGATCTTCTTGTTGAGGACGAACCAGGAGTAGTCGTAGCCCGTCCGCTTGATCATGGCGAGCGTCTCGAGCGTGTCGTAGCTGGGGATCGCCGGACTGTCGAAGCGGTTGCCTTCGGCGTCGAACCACATCGACGACGGTGCGCCGAGCACCCGGATCCCGTGGTCGGGCCAGATCGGCGAGTGGTTCTTGAGGCCCTCGGTGTAGTGCCACATGCGGTCGCGATTGACGATGCGCCCGCCTGCCGCCTCGGTGATGGCGAGCATCCGGCCGTCGACGTGGGCGGGGACGCCGGTGACCATCGTCTTGGGCGGGGCGCCGAGGCGCGACGGCCAGTTCTGACGAATCAGCTCGTGGTTGGCACCGATGCCGCCGGACGCGACGAGGGTGATCGGTGCGCGGAGTTCGAAGTCGCCGATGACGGTCCGGTTCGACTTGACGCCGCGCGGGGCGTTGGACGCTGCGAGTTTCTTGCCTCGCACACCGGTGACACGTCCGCCGTCGGTGATCAGTTCGTCGACGCGGTGGCGGAATCGGAACGAGATCCGGCGGCGACGTTCACCGTCGAGGACGGCGTTCCGAAACGGCTCGACCACACCCGGTCCGGTGCCGAGTGTCATGTGGAAACGTGGCACGGAATTGCCGTGTCCACTCGCTGACGTGCCGCCCCGCTCGGCCCATCCGACCACCGGAACCCAGCGAACACCCTTGCGTTCGAGCCAGCTGCGCTTCTCCCCCGCGGCGAAGTTCAAGTACGACTCGGCCCACTGGCGGGCCCAGTAGTCCTCTCCCAGTCGGTCGTGCGGCTTGCGGTCGAATCCGGCGGAACCGAACCAGTCGGCACGCGCGAGTTCGATCGAGTCCCGGATCTGGCACTGACGCTGCTCGGGCGAGTTCACGAAGAACAGTCCGCCGAGCGACCAGTGCGCCTGACCACCGAGATTCGAGCGTGACTCCTGGTCGACGACGATCACCGACCGTCCTGCGGCGGCGAGTTCGGAGGCCGCGACCAGACCGGCGAGTCCGTGACCGACGACGATCACGTCGGCGTCCTGCCGCGGCGCCGCGCCCGCCTGACCGGCGAGCGATGAGGCGACGAGTCCTGCCGCGGCGACGGAGCCGCCCACCAGCACGCTCCGACGGTTGATCGTGTGGTCGTCCAAGCCCATGTGTCGCACTCCTCCTGCTCCCCGCGCGTGTCGAGGGTGAGCTACCGCAAAGGTCGTTCGCGGTGTGATGTCGACGACACCATAACCGACATCTGATCGATCGATCCACATCGGGCCTGAGAATGCTCTTCTCTGGCACCTTTTCGACTCGCAAACGGGTCTTGAGCGAGCCGCGACCTTCTGCTCCTTGAGCGAGCGGAGCGAGTCGAAAGGCCCTGCACCCGAACACCTTTCGACTCGCAAGCTCGCTCAAGGAGCAGGAGGACGGCGCGCGCTCAAGAAGCAGGAGGGCGACGCGCGAGCCGAAAGGCCATTACAGCAACGACTCCACGCGGTCGAGAGCGGTGACGGGCAGTGAGCACACCTCACCGCGGCAGACGTAGGCCGCGTCGCGGAGTCGACCGCCGGTGGCGAGCGGTCCACGGTCGGCCAGCAGCGACGCCGAGTCCTTCGGCCCCGCGACCACGACGACTCCGCCGGGCGCGATCCGTCGGATTTCGGCAGCGAAGGCCCCGTCGGAGTCGGGAGTCTGCGCGACGGCCACCTGGACAGGCCCCGCCACGTACGCCTGCGCCACCGCGAGCCAGTGGCCCGCCGACCGAGCGGCTTTCGCCAGGATGATGCCCGCCCGCGCGAGGGTGGCGTCGGCGAGTTCGGCGTAGCGCGTGGCGCGTTCGGTGTCGGCGAGGACCGTCGCGGTGAGCAGCGCCTCGGCCATCAGCGACGCGCCCGCCGGGGTGGCGCCATCCACCGGGTCCCTGGGCCGGAGCAGCAGACCGGTCGGGTGCGCGTCGAACCACGCCCCCGGCTCGTCGACGACGGCGAAGACGTCGATCGCCCGGTCTACGATCGACAGTCCGGCATCGAGCCACCGATCTGCACCCGTCACCGTGTGCAGCGCCAGCAACGCGGTGGCCAGCGCGGCGTAGTCCTCGAGGGCGCCGAGCGGCGTGGCGGGCTTTCCGTCGAGTGACGATCGACGGAGGTCGCCGTCGACGAGGTGCGTGGCGAGGAGATTCGACGCGCACTCCGCCGCCCTGTCGATCCAGTCGGGCCGCCCGAGTCCCGCGCCGGCCTCGACGAGCGCGGTGATCGCGAACGCATTCCATCCGGTGACCACTTTGTCGTCGCGGTCAGGCTGGGGCCGCTGCGCCCGCACGGTGGAGAGCCTGGCCCGGACGGACTCGTACCGTGCGAGGTCGTCCGGGTCGTGCAGCAGTTGCAACGTGGACGTCCCGTGCTCGAAGCTCCCTTCGTGGGTGACGGTGAACAAGTCGGCCGCCCAGCCCGCATCGTCGCCGAGGATGTCGGCGAACTCGGCCGGACTCCACACGTACGTGAGGCCCTCGACGCCTTCGGTGTCGGCGTCCAACGACGACGCGTATCCCGTTCCCGTCCACAGCACGTCGTCGAGGAACGCGACGGTCTCCTCGGTGATCCGCGCCGCCAGCAGATCACCGCGTCGGGCCAAGTGGGCGTACGCGCGTAGGAGCAGTGCGTTGTCGTAGAGCATCTTCTCGAAATGCGGGACCACCCAGGCCGAATCGACGGCGTATCGCGCGAAGCCGCCCGCGAGCTGGTCGTAGATTCCTCCGCGCGCCATCGCTTCCAGGGTCCGCGACGCCGCGGCGAGCGCGGTGTCGTCGCCGGTGTACTCGGCGGCACGGATCAGCCCTTCGAGCATCGCCGACGGCGGGAACTTGGGCGCGCCGCCGAATCCGGACGAGACCGGATCCTCATCGGCGACGATCTGGCTGACCGCGTCGGCCAGCAGTTGCCGATCGAGTCGCGGTCCGTCGGGCAGTCCGGCGGCGGACGATCGCAGATGCTCGGTGATCTTCGATCCGGCGAGTTCCACCTCGTCGCGCCGAGACTCCCAGGTACGACTGATGGCGTCGAGGACATCACCGAAACCGGGTTGCCCGTTTCGCGGTCGCGGCGGAAAGTAGGTGCCGCAGTAGAACGGGTCGCCGTCCGGGGTGAGGAAGCAGGTCATCGGCCAGCCGCCCTGGCCGGTCATCGCGACGGTCGCCGCCATGTACACCGAGTCGATGTCGGGGCGTTCCTCGCGGTCCACCTTGATGCAGACGAATCCGTCGTTCATCTGGGCCGCAAGCTCGGCGTCCTCGAACGTCTCGTGCGCCATCACATGGCACCAGTGGCACGCGGCGTAGCCGATGCTCAACAGGACCGGAACGTCACGCTTGTGCGCCTCGTCGAACGCCGCATCGCTCCACTCCCGCCAATGCACCGGATTTCCCGAATGCTGCCGAAGGTACGGACTGGTGGACTCCGCCAGACGATTCATGGTCTCCATCATTCCCCAGTGTGAGCGACACGGCCCCGATCCACCGGTCCCGGTGAGCGGGCAAACCACCCTGCGACCCGACATTCATCGCTTATCGTGGTCCGACGTCCGTTGACGAATCGCCCGAAGGAAGCGCGCGATGGCCACTGATTCGTCGAATCTGTCGGCACGCCCCAACTGGCGGCAGTGCGGGTCATGAGCAAGGGTTCCACCGCGAAGATGCTCACGCTCGGAAGCCTGGGCATCGCGATGGCCGAGCACTCCGGCCGACAGGCGAAGAACAGCACCCCCGGCGTTCGGCCGAGTGGGCCTCCTCGCCGTGACCGCCGAACCGGGGTTCTCCTAGCTCCAGGCCACCCGGCTCACTCGAAGTGCCGACGGGGATTGGTCACGAGGATCGTGTTGATGTCCGCCTCGGTGACGCCGCCGTCCAACAGTGCCGGGATGACGTCCTTGCTGATGTGGGTGTAATTCCAGTTGGGCGCGATCGCATGCTTGTGCTCGGGGCTGAAGTAGTCGATGAAGCAGTTCGCGTCGTGGGCGAGGGTGATCTTGTCGACGTAGCCGCGACGCACCAGCTCGATGATCGTCGTGATGCGCTCGCCGGTCGGGTTGAACACGTCGAGCCCGAAGCGGTCCATGCCGAGCATCGAACCGTTGTCGGCGACCTTGCACAGGTAGTCGATGTCGTTGCTGTCACCGCAATGGCCGATGATCACCTTGCTCAGATCGACGCCTTCTTCCTTGAGGACCTGCTGCGCGATCAGACCGGTGCCGGCCGCCGGGTTCGTGTGCACGGTGATCGGCGCCCCGGTCTGCACGTGCGCCTGACCGACGGCGCGCATCACTCGCTCCACACCCGGTGTCAGACCCTGATGCTCGATCGCGCACTTGAGAATCCCGGCGCGCACACCCGTGTTCGCAATGCCCTCGGTGATGTCTTTGACGAACATCTCGGTGAGCGGTTCCGGCATCTCGACGAGAGTCCCGGGACCGCGGTACTCGAACTGGAACGGGACGTCGTTGTACGTGTACAGACCGGTCGCGACCACGATGTTCAGGTCGATCTGCTCGGCGATCCGCTTGATCCGAGGAATGTATCGGCCGAGGCCGAGCACGGTCGGATCCATGATCGAGTCGATGCCGATCGCTTTGAGTTCGGTGAGCTTTTCGACCGCGTCCGCGATCTGCTGTTCTTCGTCCCAGTCGGTGAGGTAGTTCTCCTTGTGTTCGGTGTTGAGAATGAAGACGTGCTCGTGGACGAGGGTTCGTCCGAGTTCACTGGAGTCGATCGGCCCGGTGACGGTCTGGATGGTGCTCATGCTTGACGTGCCTTTCAGTGGGAGGGGTCAATCCTCGGGGTCAGCCCGAGCGCGTTGGCCCAGAGCTTCGTACTGGTGAAAACGAGGTCGTTGATGTCGCCGTCGACGCCGAGCGCGAGGTGGTGATATGCGAGGCGCGCGACCATGCCCGACAGCGCTCGAGCAGTCATGATCGGTTCGAGCGTCTCGTCGACGAGACCGGCGTCCTGCATCCGCTTGATGCTTCGCGCGTTCCGCTCCACAAACGCCTCACCACGTTCGATGCGTGACGCACGGAAGTCGGCGTTGATCGTCGCCACCTGCTCCTGCAGCATCATGAGTCGCGCATTGCGCTGGTAGGCCTCGAAGTACGCCCGGTTGCTCGCCTCGATGACGGCGACCGGATCGTCGTCGGGGGCTTGGTGGTGTACTCCCGGGTGCAACATGTCGTCGCGCGCCCGCTCCATCACGGCGAAGAAGACGTCCTCCTTCGTGGCGAAGTAGGTGTAGAACGATCCCGTCGAGCAGGCCGCCTCCGCCGTGATGTCCGTGAGGCGCGAGTTGAGGAACCCGTCACGCTCGAAGACGATGCGTGCCGCAGAGATCAACGCAGAGCGGGTACGCGCGCCACGCGCCGTCGCAGGCGGCTCTTTGACAGTCGTGCCGTCAGCCATCGGCACTCGTCCCGGCGACCGACGCCCGGATGGCGTCCCTGTTGATCTCCCGTTTCAAGATCTTGCCGGTCGCGCCCTTCGGAAGGGTGTCGACGAACTGGATCAGTCGCGGCACCTTGTAGGCCGACAACTGCGTCTTCGCCCACGTCCGAATGCCGTCGACCGTGGCCGTCGTTCCGGGCCGCAAGGCGATCACGGCCGCGACCTCCTCGCCGAAATGATCGTCCGGCACGCCGACGACCGCGACTTCGACGATATCGGGATGCTCGTAGAGCACTTCCTCGACTTCCCGCGGGTACACGTTGTACCCACCACGGATGATCAGGTCTTTTGCACGATCGACGATGCTGAGGTAGCCGTCGTCGTCGAGCTTCCCGAGGTCGCCGGTGGTGAGCCACCCGTCGCGCAGTTCCTCTGCGGTGGTCTGGGGCCGGTTCCAGTAGCCCTTCATGATCGTTGGGCCCTTGAGGTAGACGTGCCCGACCTCCCCTGCGGGAAGCATGCCGCCATCCGGGCCCCGGACCTCGATCGAGGTGCCCGGCAGCGCCGGCCCCACCGTTCCCGGCTTCAGGATGCGGTGGATGTCGTTGAAACTCGCCGCCCCCGTCGACTCAGTGAGGCCGTAGCCCTCGAGGATCGCGCAGTCGAACCGCTCATTGAACGCGCGCATCACTTCGACGGGCAACGAGGCTCCACCCGACGTGGCCAGGCGGAGCTGCTCGAAGTCGCGGGGACCATAACCGTCGGACGCCTGAAGCATCGCGTTCCACATGGTCGGGACGCCTGCGAGCGCGGTCAGCCTGTCGTTGCGAACCAGCTCGATCATCGCGGTCGGGTCGAATGGCGACAGCAGGGACAACGACGCGTTCAATACCAACGTGAGATTCATGATGACGGCCTGCCCGTACACGTGGAACAGCGGCAGGGCGGTGCCGAACCTGTCGTCCGAGGTCAGTCCGAGGACGGGTGTGAACGACGCCGTGGTGTCGACGAGGTTCGCTGCGGTCAGTTCAACGCCCTTCGGTCGTCCGGTTGTCCCCGACGTGTACAGGATGACGGCGGTGTCGTCCGGCTCGTGATCGTGCGCTTTCGCGAGTGGCTGATCGTTGAACACGGCGCCGTCGTTGATCAGCCAGAAGGGCAGCCCATGCTCTGCTGCAGCCGCTTCGGCGGATCCGGCGCACTCGTGCCATGCGATCACCAGCGACGCCCCGGAGTCGTCGAGGACGTACCCGATCTCCGCCGCCGTAGCCATGGTGTTCATCGTGATCACGCTGACGCCTGCCGCGTGCAGACCGTAGTAGACGATCGGGAACTCGATGATCGTCGGCGCGATGAACACGACTCGTTCGCGCGGCCGGCGGCCTGCCGCCCGGACCGCAGTGGCGACGCGACCACTCAGATCGCGCAGGTCACCGTAGGTCAGGTCCCCTCGTGCCGACCGGAGCGCAACCCGCGTCGGATCTGCCGCCGCGTTCTCCCAGACGATCGCCGCCACATTGACCATGCAACCGGGCCTCTCACTCGTTCGACGCGCCCCACAGAGTGATCGGGGTCACCACACGAACGTAATTGAAGTCGGATTCAAGTTCAGGCGATTCCGGAATTCCGCTGCACAACAAAGAATCCCACCGGCTCGACCAACAAGCAGGTGGGATTCTCACACGGGATGGAGTCAGGTGTCTTTCGGCGGCGGACCGGCGTCGGACGGATCCGGAGCGCCTTCGGCCGGAGCGGCTTCGTCAGCAGCCGCTGCGTCGGTGCCCTCGTCGAACTTCTGGTCGGCTTCGGGATGTTCGGTGTCGAAGCTCTCGGGCAGCTTGCGGAGCTGACGGTTCATCGACCGGATCAGAAGGAACGTCGCCACCAGGAGCAGCACGATGATGAGCAGGCCGAGCGGGGACGCCTTGCCGAATTCGGGGCCGCGGGGTTCCTGGTCCGCGGCGACGACAGCGGCCGCACCGGCCAACGCGTGCAGACTCATGACTGCTCGATTCCGGAGAACAGATCGGTCTCGGGAATCGCCGTCTTCACGCGGGTCTGCGCGAGCTCGAACTCCTCCGTGGGCCAGAGGCGCTGCTGCCACTCAAGGGGAACTGCGAAGAAGAATCCATTCGGGTCCACCTGGGTCGCGTGCGCACGCAGGGCGTCGTCACGCTGCGGGAAGTACTCCCCACAGGTCACCTGAGTGGTCACGCGGGCCATCATGTCGCCCTGGTCGGTCTTCCAGCGGCTGAGCCATTCCTCGAACGGATTGTCCTGACCGTTCTTTCCGAACTCCTCGGCGAACCGCAGGATCCGCGCACGGATGAAACCGTGGGTGTAGTACAGCTTCGACGGGGTCCACGGCTCCCCCGCCTCCGGGTACGCGTCGGGGTCGCCCGCCGCGTCGAACGCCGCAACCGAGATCTCGTGACATTTGATGTGGTCCGGGTGCGGGTAGCCGCCGTTCTCGTCATACGTGACGATCACGTGCGGCCGGAAGTCGCGGATCACCTCGACGAGCTTGCCCGTCGACTCCTCATTCGGGACGAGAGCGAAGCAGCCCTCGGGCAACGGTGGCAGCGGATCGCCCTCGGGCAGTCCCGAGTCGACGTAACCGAGCCAGTGATGTTGCACACCGAGCACCTTCGCCGCGGCCGCCATCTCGTCACGACGCACCTGCGGAAGGTTCTCCAGCACGCCCGGACGATCCATCGCCGGGTTCAGCACGTCGCCGCGCTCACCGCCGGTGAGCGTCACCACCATCACTTCGTGACCCTCGGCCACGTACTTGGCCAGCGTCGCAGCAGCTTTGCTGGCCTCGTCATCGGGATGTGCGTGCACGGCCATCAGACGCAGACCGTTCGCGTGTTCGCTCACGCTTCCTCACCTTCGCTAGCTGTTCCTACTCATGGTAGGTATTGACACGTGAGCAGTTCAGACGGGGGCAGTGTCGAGCCCGGCCCAGCCGAGGATGAGTCCACGTTTCCCCGCAGCGGCCCACGTGCGACATATCCGGTGGAACAGTCGTCGTCGAGCAAGAAGCGGTGGTTCTACGCACTGTCGGCGTTGGTCGTCGTGGCGGGTGTCGGACTGGCGTACGCCGGTTACACACAGTTCGCCGACCCGGAAGTCTCCGGCAGCGCAACGGCCTTCGAAATCCTGTCGTCCGACACCGTCTCCGTGCAGTACACCGTGAATCGCAGCAATCCCGACGAAGCAGTCGCCTGCGTCGTGCGGGCACGCGCACAGGACGGCTCAGAGGTCGGACGCCGCGAGGTCCTCATCCCCGCGGGCAGCGAGACGCAGGTCGGCGCGAAGACCGAGGTCCTGACCTCGCAGCCCGCGGTGATCGGCGAGGTGTTCGGCTGCACCGCGACCGTTCCGCCGTACCTGAAGCCGGCCGCATGAGCGCCGTCAACAAGGCGGTCTTCGCTCGACTCTCGAGCCCGTACTTCCCGATCCTGACAGCCCTGTTCGTCGGCGTCATGCTGATCAGCAACATCGCCGCGACCAAGGCCGTCGTGCTGTTCGGCGACTGGCTGCATTTCGACCTCGGTCCGCTTCACGTGAACGGTCTCGTCACCGACGGCGCCTTCTTCCTGTTCCCGCTGAGCTACGTGATCGGCGACGTGATCAGCGAGGTGTACGGCTTCCGCGCGATGCGACGCACAATCGCCGCGGGCTTCGCTGTGATCCTCCTCGCGTCCCTGTGCTTTTGGATCGCGATCAAGCTTCCTGCCGCAGACTTCTACGACAACCAGTCGGGTTTCGAAGGTGTGCTCGGCTCGGTCCCCCAGATCGTCGCCGCAGGCCTGGCGGGATACGTGGTCGGCGAGCTGCTGAACTCGCTCGTCCTGGTGAAGATGAAGGAACGCGCCGGAGAACGCAGGCTGTGGGCGCGCCTCATCGGTTCGACTGTGGTCGGCGAGTTCTTCGACACGCTGGTGTTCTGCTCGATTGCCGCCACTGCGATCGGTATCGCCACATGGTCGGACTTCATCAACTACGTCGTCATCGGTTTTGTGTGGAAGACGCTGGTCGAGGTCGTGGTGATGCCCCTGACGTACGCCGTCGTCGGTCACCTCAAGCGGGCGGAGCCGTCATACCGGGAGGCCCTCGAAGCGCAGCAGCAGTCGAGCATCCGTGTGCCATAAAACACACGAATGATAGGATGACTCGTGCACGGCCTCGCGAGGGGTCGTGTTGCTGCATTCAGAGCAGTCCAATTCGCGGACAGCAAAAGGAGATCACAATGACTGATACCCGCGTTACATGGTTGACGCCGGAGTCGTTCGAGCGCTTGAAGGGCGAGCTGGATTCGCTCATCGCGAATCGTCCAGTCATTGCCGCCGAGATCAACGAGCGTCGTGAAGAAGGCGACCTCAAGGAGAACGGCGGCTATCACGCGGCCCGTGACGAGCAGGGTCAGCAGGAGGCGCGCATCCGCCAGCTGCAGGACCTGCTCAACAACGCCAAGGTCGGCGAGGCGCCCACCCAGTCGGGCGTCGCACTGCCAGGTTCGGTCGTCACCGTCTACTTCGACGGTGACAAGTCCGACACCGAGACGTTCCTCATCGCAACGCGCGAAGAGAGCTCGGCCAGCGACCTCGAGATCTACTCGCCGAGCTCACCGCTCGGCGGCGCGATCATCGACGCCAAGGTCGGCGAAACGCGCGAGTACACGGTCCCCAGTGGCGCCAAGATCAGCGTGACGCTGGTCAGCGCGGAGCCGTACCACTCCTGACACGACCTTCTCAGCGGCATCGGACATCACTCGTCCGGTGCCGCTGAGTCGTTTCCGCGTTGCGTCTTGTGTCTACGGCCGGCGGAGGAACTCGAGGTCGTCGCGGAGACGCATTTCGACTACGGACAACGCGTCGGACGACGCCTGCTCGGTGGAGCGGGGACGAACTTGCTGCTCGAGATCGGGAAGCAGATATGCGGGCGGGACGTCCAGGGCCCGCGCCAGACGGTAGACCGTCGACAACTGGGGGTCGGAGACGAACGGTTCCCGGTTGCTGGTGCCCCGCTCGAGGTTGGATATCTGATTGCGGTGCATCCCGCTGCGCTCCGCGAGCTGCTCTTGCGAGTAGCCGCACTCCTTACGGACCACGAGCAGCCGGTGGCCGAACGAGTACGCGTACGTGTCCCATTCGAGGGATCCCCACCGCGGTGTACTCACCCCTTCATGCTGGCCGACTCACAACGCATTGTCCGCACATCATGTTGTGCGTATCGTGTTGCGGCGCAACACAATACGAGGTCGACGCAGGTGCCGGTCTGCGCAACGCCGTCGCGGTCCGATCGCCTACACTGCGCCCCATGGCCTACGACCTCGACTCATTCGACGAACCGTTCTTCGACGCCGCCCCCATGAAGTACACGATCGACGTGACGTTGCCTGTCGCGCCGGAGGTCGCGTGGGCTGAGTTCACACGTCAGAACACCCTGGACTGGTGCCGCGCCCTGTCGTCGGTCACCTACACCTCCCCGGAACCGCATCATGCCGGCACCACTCGGTCGATCGCGCTGGCGCCCGGGCTTGTGAAGATGGACGAGGTGTTCTTCATCTGGGACGAGGACAGGGCGTCGTCGACCTACCGCCACGCCTTCCACGGCGTACAGGCGAACATTCCAGGCCTGAAGAAGTTCGGCGAGTACACCGAGGTCTCCCCCGCCGAGCACGGCACTCGCCTGGTGTGGAAGTTCGCGATGGAACTGGCCGGCGCGGGCCTCCCCCCGTTCCTGTCAGGTCCGATTGCGAACGGCGCCTTCGGAATGGTCCGCACGGACACGATCAAACACTTCGCCACGTTCTGACCCGACTTCGGCACTCAGGCCGGGTTCTGCGCCCGGTTGGAGTGCCGAAGTAAGAGCAGACGGAACCGTTCACCCGTTTTGTGCGTCTAACCGAGTATGGGGACACAATCGTCCGAGGCGGTTCGGACCGCTCAGTTCCTCGCCGACCACGACGGGGTCATCACACTGAACCAGGCACGCGAACTGGGCCTCACCGACGACCAAATCCGCCGCAAGACCGCGCAAGGTCTGTGGATTCCACACGCGAGATCCGTGTATTTGTCGGCCGAGCATCACATGACCTCGATCGGTCGTCTCCGGGTGGCGGCCGCCGCTCACCGTGGGGTCGTCGACCGCACGTCGGCGGCGTGGTTACACAACCTGGTACCGCAGGACCTGCCGACCCCGGTCACCCTGTCCATTCCGCGATCCGGCCACGGAGCCGCGCAGTGTGCGGTCGAGACGTCCATCCGCCGTCGCACGTTCCCGGCAGAGGACCTCACGCTGGTGCGCGGCGTGCCGACGACTGCGCTCCCCTTGACCATCTTGGCGGCGTCGGCAGAGTTGAGCGATGGGATCGCGATGATGGATCGGGCCCTCCAGACCCGGCGCGTGACGCTCGCAGAGCTGCGGGCAGCCCTTGACCGCAACTCGGGCGCTCACGGAATGGCCGAAGCACGAAGGATCTTGACCTCTGCGGAGGACCTCTCGGAATCGGAGCTTGAACGCAAGTTCGTGCGGTTCCTCCACCGACGGCGGATCTCCGGTTGGACACAGCAGGAGTGGATCAACGGGCGGCGGATGGATTTCGTATGGCCTGAGGAAAGGCTCGCCGTATCGCTGCACGGGTGGGCCTTCCATCGGCACCACGATCGGTGGGAGACCGATCAGCAGACCACCAACATGCTCGTCGGAATCGGCTGGGTGCCACTCGTCTTCACATGGAAGCGGCTCACTTACTCGGCCGACGAGGTGTACCGGGAACTCACCAGCATCCTGGATCGACGCCGACTCGCGGCCTGAAACGACTTCGGCACTCGCGCCGGGACCAGAGCCCGGTGCGAGTGCCGAAGTGGAGGCAGAACAATCAGGCGAGGGCCTGATCGACATCGGCGAGGAGATCATCGGCGTCTTCGATGCCCACCGAGAGGCGGACGAGATCGTCCGGCACCTCGAGGAGCGAACCGGCGGTCGACGCGTGCGTCATGGCGCCGGGATGCTCGATGAGCGACTCGATCCCGCCGAGTGATTCGGCGAGTGTGAAGATCTTGGTCTTCGCGCAGAAGTCGAGAGCCGCCTGCTTTCCACCCGCCACGCGCACCGAGATCATGCCGCCGAAGCGCTTCATCTGCTTGGCCGCGGCGTCATGGCCGGGATGGCCGTCCAGCCCCGGGTACAAGACAGTGTCGATCTTCGGGTGCGCGACCAGGAAGTCGACGAGCTTCTCCGCGTTGTCGCTGTGGCGATCCATGCGAACGGCGAGTGTCTTGATGCCGCGCATCGTGAGGTACGCGTCGAACGGGCCGGGGACGGCGCCCGCGCCGTTCTGCAGGAACGCGATGTCGGAGTCCAACTGCTCGTCGTTGGTGACAAGGGCCCCGCCGACGACATCCGAGTGGCCACCGAGGTACTTGGTGGTGGAATGCAGGACGACGTCCGCGCCGAGCGTCAGCGGCTGCTGAAGGTACGGCGTCGCGAAGGTGTTGTCGACGACGAGCTTGGCGCCCGCCGCGTGAGCGACGTCCGCGAGAGCGGCGATGTCGCCGACGTTGAGCAGCGGGTTCGTCGGAGTCTCGATCCACACCAGCTTGGTGTTGGGCTTGATCGCGGCGGCGACGGCCTCGGGGTCGACGACGGGCGCGACCGAGTAGGTGATCCCCCACTGGCTGAACACCTTGTCGATCAGCCGGAATGTTCCACCGTAGGCGTCGTTCGGGATGACGAGGTGATCACCCGGGCGCAGCGTCGCGCGGAGCAGGGCGTCGGTCGCGGCCATACCGGACGAGAAGCCGCGGCCGTACGCGCCGGCCTCGATGGCGGCCATGTTCGCCTCGAGGACACGCCGAGTCGGGTTGCCGGTGCGTGCGTACTCGAAGCCGTCGCGCATTCCGCCGACGCCGTCCTGCGCGAACGTCGACGACGCGAAGATCGGCACGTTGACGGCACCGGTCTGGGGATCCGGATCCCAGCCCGCGTGGATGGCCTTGGTCGAGAATCCTTGGTCGGTCATGTGGTTCAGTCCTCCTTCACTGCGGTGATCAGGTTGGGGGCGATCGGGTGAGTGCTGGCGAAGGCGAGCAGGTCGTGGCGAGTGATGACGCCGATCGGCTTGCCCTCATCGACGACCATCAGGGCGTCGGACTCGCCGAGTGCCTTCATCGCGGCGGACACGGGCTCGCCGGAACCGATGAGCGGAAACGCCCCGCCCATGTGAGCGGACACCGGGTCGGCGAGACTCGCGCGACCCTCGAAGACTGCGCTGAGCAGGTCGCGTTCGGTCACCGCGCCGTTGATCTCGCCTGCCATGATGGGCGGCTCGGCACCGACGACGGGCATCTGCGAGACGCCGTATTCGCGGAGGATCTCGATGGCGTCGCGCAGAGTCTCCTGCGGGTGCGTGTGAACGAGATCGGGCAGGTTGCCGGTCTTGCCGCGCAGCACGTCGCCGACGTTCGACTGCGGGACGTCGCCGCCGCCGAGCGGGGTGCGGAGGAAGCCGTAGCTGCTCATCCAGTCATCGTTGAAGATCTTCGACAGGTATCCGCGGCCGCCGTCGGGCAGCAGCGCGACGACAACGGCGTCGGGGCCCTCACGCTCGGCGACCTCGAGAGCGGCGACGATCACCATGCCGCACGATCCACCGACGAGGAGTCCCTCTTCGCGGGCGAGACGACGAGTCATCTCGAACGAGTCGGAGTCGGAGACGGCGATGATCTCGTCCGGCACGGTCGGATCGTATGCAGCGGGCCAGAAGTCCTCACCGACACCTTCCACGAGATACGGGCGCCCCGAACCGCCGGAGTACACCGAGCCCTCGGGGTCGACGCCGACGACCTTCACAGCACCGTCGGACACCTCTTTGAGGAATCGACCGGTGCCGGTGATGGTGCCGCCTGTGCCGACACCCGCCACGAAGTGGGTCACCGTGCCGTCGGTGTCGCGCCAGATCTCGGGACCGGTGGTCTCGTAGTGGCTTTGCGGGCCCGCCGGGTTGGCGTACTGATTCGGCTTCCACGCTCCGGGGATCTCACGTGTGAGACGGTCCGAGACGTTGTAGTAGCTGTCGGGGTGCTCCGGCGGAACGGCGGTCGGGCAGACGACGACCTCGGCGCCGTAGGCACGCAGCACGTTCCGCTTGTCCTCTGCGACCTTGTCGGGGCAGACGAACACACACTTGTAGCCGCGCTGCTGCGCGACCAGTGCGAGCCCGACACCGGTGTTTCCGGACGTCGGCTCGACGATCGTGCCGCCCGGCTTCAGCTCGCCCGACTTCTCGGCGGCGTCGATCATCCGGGTGGCGATGCGGTCCTTGGAACTGCCGCCGGGGTTCAGGTACTCGATCTTCGCTGCGACCAGGCCCGATCCCGGCTTGACGACCGAGTTGAGCTTGACGAGCGGAGTGTTTCCGACCAGGTCCACGACATGATTGGCGATGCGCATGAGTCCATCGTCCCACCTCGCGGGCGATTGCGGCGTACCGGCCCGATACATGACCGTAACTGTCTTGAACTGGAACACGTTCGCGTATCCTGACGCTCATGGCAGAAGCAGTGATTGTGGCCCATGCTCGTTCGCCCATCGGGCGTGCAGGCAAGGGATCCCTCAAGGACGTCCGACCCGACGAACTCGCCCGGCAGATGATCGCCGCGGCACTGGCGAAGGTTCCTTCGCTCGACCCGACCCTGATCGAGGACATCCACCTCGGCATCGGCCAGCCCGGCGGACAGGGCGGTTACAACATCGCCCGTTCGGTCGCCGTCCAGCTCGGCCTCGACCACGTTCCCGGTGTCACCGTGAACCGTTACTGCTCGTCGTCGCTGCAGACCACACGCATGGCGCTGCACGCGATCAAGGCGGGCGAAGGCGACGTCTTCATCTCGGCAGGTGTCGAGAGCGTCTCCAGCTTCGGCATCTCGGGCGGGGCCGACGGCGCACCGAACTCGAAGAATCCCCTGTTCGACGAGGCTCAGGCTCGCACCGCGAAGACCGCTGAAGGCGGAGCGGGCGCATGGCACGATCCGCGCGAAGACGGTCTCATCCCGGACGTCTACATCGCGATGGGCCAGACCGCCGAGAACGTGGCGACCTACACCGGCATCTCCCGCGAGGACCAGGACCGTTGGGGTGTCCTGTCGCAGAACCGCGCCGAAGCAGCGATCAACAGCGGCTTCTTCGCACGTGAGATCGACGCCGTCACTCTCCCCGACGGCACGGTCGTGTCGACGGACGACGGCCCGCGCGCAGGTACCACCTACGAGAAGATCTCGCAGCTGAACCCGGTGTTCCGCCCCGACGGCACCATCACCGCAGGCAACGCGTGTCCGCTGAACGACGGCGCGGCCGCGCTCGTCATCATGAGCGACGTCAAGGCCAAGGAACTCGGCCTGACGCCGCTGGCTCGCATCGTCTCGACGGCCGCCACCGGTCTGTCACCGGAGATCATGGGCCTCGGCCCGATCGAGGCGATCAAGAAGGCGCTGCGCGTCGCGGGCATGGGCGTCAGCGACATCGACCTGTTCGAGATCAACGAGGCGTTCGCCGTCCAGGTGCTCGGTTCGGCCAACGAACTCGGCATCGACCACGACAAGCTCAACGTCTCGGGCGGTGCGATCGCGCTGGGGCACCCGTTCGGCATGACCGGTGCGCGCATCACCACCACCCTGCTGAACAACCTGCAGACCTCCGACAAGCAGTTCGGCATCGAGTCGATGTGTGTCGGCGGCGGCCAGGGCATGGCGATGGTGCTCGAGCGCCTGAGCTGAACCTGAAGAAACCCTAAGCGGGCGACCCCGGAGCGATCCGGGGCCGCCCGTTTTTTGTCGCCGGAATCGTGTGTTCGGATGTCGACCGTCCCACAGAACGAGACGAGGTGACCGAACTCACAGGCATGTGGATGTAACACCTGTGATTCGCAGTTTCACTTATGTTTTTCACATAATCCGTGACAATTCGCCCATTCGGACGACAGAATGCAACACAGCAGGGTCGGGCGGGTTACGAGAAATCAACATGCCCAGCTTGGCACGCATCCAACCTTAGTGTTACCTAAGTTCATAGTGAATCTTTCCCTGCGACATGGGGCATCGATCCGCTAATGTCACGTCCGAAGAATTTCTTACCCCCACATGTAGGAGCCCTGGATGACCGTCAAGACCACCTCGTTCGTGCGGCGCGCAGCCGTCGCGTCGGCTGCACTCGCAGTCGCAGCGACCGGCGTCATCGCGTCGACCGGAGACGCAGACGCCGCTCGTCTGCCCGGCGGCAGCAAGACCACCACTGGCATCGACGGCCAGGTCGTCAAGCTCTCCCGCACCGGCGAGAGCGTCCGCCCCCAGGTGTCTGTCGCCAACAACGGAGCAGGCCGCTCGGCCGCCGTTTCGGGCACGTACTCGGCCAAGCTCAGCAAGGGCACCGGCTCGCTGACCGTCGGATACCTCGTCGGCTGCCAGATCAACATCACCGGCCTCGAAGGCGGGCTGTCGGGCACCATCTCGGCAGCGCCGTCGCTGAGCGGCTCAGTGTCGGTCCCGCTCAAGCCGGGCGAGGTGAAGTTCGTCAAGAGCGACGGGCTATCGCTGAAGAAGGGCCACGGCACCGTCCTGGTCGACTCGTTCCAGATCAACGTTGAGCAGTGCGGCGGCTACGCATCGGCCCGCTCGGTGGTCCAGGTCCTCGCTGCCGACGGCTTCACCGCCGAAGACGGCGCGATCTCCGGCGCCAGCGGCTTCGTGCAGTCCACCCTGTACGGCAAGCCCTTCAGCCTCTCCTGACCCCGACGACCCTGCATAAGGACTCACACACCATGAAGAAGAACTCTCGCATCCTCGCAGTCGCAGGTGTCGTCGGCGCCGCAGCCATGGCCTTCACCGGCGTCGCCGCAGGCCACGCCGACGCAGGCAAGCTGCCCGGCTCGTTCAAGCACAAGAACCTCGGCGACGGCAACGGCGTCACCATCCGCCTCTACGACGAGTCGGTCCGCGTGGCCCGCGCCGTCACCAACATCCCCACCAGCCGCGAGGCCTGGGTCACCGGCAAGATCGCCGTCAGCACCACCGGCGACATCAAGGGCGCGACCCTGACCGCGGGTTACCTCGTCGGCTGCCAACTGAACTTCGGCGCAAGCGCCGGCGCAGGCACCGGTGATATCGCCGAGGCCACCCCCTCTGGCGACCCCTCTGTGGATGGGTCTTTCACCCTCGGCCCCGGCGAAGCCGGTTTCTTCCCGATCATCAAGGCTTCGGTCGACGATGAAGACGTCAACAGCATCAGCTTCGAGAACGGCCGCGGCGGCCTCGCCTACAGCCAGGAGCGCTTCGGCGTCGACGGCTGCGCAGGCCACGCCTCGGCTCGTGCACTCGTGAAGGTCCAGGTCTCGACCGACACCTTCAAGGGCAACATCACCGCCTACGGCAAGCCCTTCAGCCTCGGCTGACGCTCTGCCGCGGACCACACGACGATCCCCGCGCGCGTACTCTCATCACCGTGAGTACACGCGCGGGGATCGTCGTCACTGGCACTGAAGTTCTGAGCGGGTGGATCACTGACCGGAACGGTCCGTGGGTGTCCGCAAGGCTCGCCGATCTCGGCGTCGACGTCGTCCACCTGACGGTGTGCGGAGACCGGCCGGCCGACCTCCTCGCACAGTTGCGTTTCCTCGCGTCCGAAGGTGTCGACCTGATCGTCACGACCGGCGGTCTCGGACCGACCGCGGACGACCTGACAGTCGCTACCGTCGCCGAGTTCCTCGATCGCCCGCTCGAGCAGGATCCCGCGATGCGGCAGACGATCGCGACGGTGATCCGCGCGTGGCGCCAAGTGCCGGACGGCGCTGCACTTCCCGCGCCGCTGGAAGCCGCGATCGACAAACAAGCTCTCATCCCGCTGGGCAGTGAGGCCATCCCCCCGGCAGGTACGGCCCCCGGGGTCGCCGTCCCGTCGTCGGACACGCTCCCGGCTGTCCTCGTGCTTCCCGGACCGCCCCACGAATTGCAGGCGATGTGGCCTGTCGCCGTCCGGACCGCGCCGATCGTAGAGGCGATCGTTGGGCGAGTCCTGCACGAGCAGAAGACGATTCGCGCGTACGGGCTGTCCGAGCCGGATCTCGCGGTCACTCTGCAGAGCGCCGAATCTGAGGTGGTCGGCATCGCCGACGTCGAAGTGACAACCTGCATGCGAGGTGGCGAGCTCGAGATAGTCAGCCGGTTCGACGGCCGCGCGGCGAGCACCTACAACCGCCTGCAGGACCTGCTCCTGGCCCGCCACGGTGAGCGCATCTTCTCCACCGACGATTCGACGATCGACGACGTCCTCGTCGGACGGCTGAACGGGCGAACGATCGCAACCGCCGAATCGTGCACCGGTGGTCTCGTCGCCGCGCGGTTCACGGATCGTCCCGGGTCGTCGGCCTACATGCTCGGCGGTGTCGTCTCGTACTCGAACGAAGTCAAAACCGGTGTACTCGGAGTGCCTGTCGACCTGATCGACGAACTCGGCGCCGTCAGCGAACCCGTCGCCGCCGCCATGGCCGACGGCGCTCGAGAAGTGATCGGCTCCGACATCGCGGTCTCCACCACCGGCATCGCCGGCCCCGGCGGCGAGCGCCCCGGCAAACCCGTCGGCACCGTCTGCTTCGGCCTGTCGATCGCAGGCCAGGAAACCGTCACCGCCACCAGGCAGTTCCCCGGCGACCGGGACTCTGTTCGTCGTCTCGCCACCACCGCTGCACTCCACATGATCGCCCGGGCGCTCGAGGACGACTGATGGGTCGACGCGATCGCTCCGATCTCCCGATGCCGGAGGTCCGGTCCGCGCAGTTCCTCACGGTCACGACCCGATCACCGGACCCCACCGAACCCGACGACGGGTGCCGCCCATCGGTCGCCGCACGAATCCGATCGATGGGCGACGCCCGCCTCGGTGCTGTCGCCCTGCTGACAGCGACAGTCGTGGCCATCGTCTGGGCCAACACGTCGTATACGAGCTACCACGACTTCTGGGGCCTGAAGGTCGGGGCGTTCATCGGCGACGCCCGGCTCGACTTCACGATGCACTCGATCGTGAACGACGCACTGATGGCGATCTTCTTCTTCTCGGTCGGACTCGAGGTGCGCCGCGAGTTCACGATCGGTGAGCTCACCAACACCCGACGTGCGCTGGTCCCGGTGATCGCCGCGCTGACGGGCCTCGTGATCCCAGCGGTGCTGTTCGCGGTGATCGCGTCGGGTACCGGGCACGCGGGTGCGTGGGGTGTGGTCATCTCCACGGACACGGCGTTCCTCGTCGGAGCGCTCGCCCTGATCGGACCTTCGGCACCGGGACGCCTCCGAGTGTTCCTGTTGGCGCTCGCCGTCGTCGACGACATCGGGGCCCTCGCGATCATCGCAGGCGTCTACACCGACGACCTCACCCTCTGGCCGCTCGTCGTCGCCGCGGCAGGGCTCGCAGGCATCTATGCGACTCGGTTCCTACCGCAGGGGCGGGCGCTGGCGTACACGATGCTCGCACTCGTCGTGTGGACTGCTTTCCTCGAATCCGGAGTCCATCCGACGCTGGCGGGCGTCGCGGTCGCGATGGTGGTGCCGGTGTACCGGCCGGATCGGCGGCAGGTGGAACACGCGCTTGATCTGGCACGATCGTTCCAGCAGTCGCCCAACACGAAGTACGCGCGAGCCGCGGCCAACAGTTTGAGGTCGTCGATCTCGGTGAACGAACGCCTGCAGCTCGCGTACGCGCCGTACATCGCGTTCATCGTCCTGCCGTTGTTCGCGCTGGCGAACGCGGGCGTCCGCTTGAACGGGGACATCTTGTCCACGGCCCTCCGGTCACCGCTCACCTGGGCTGTGGTGGTGGGCCTCGTGGTCGGCAAGTTCGTCGGCGTCTTCGGTTCGTCGGCCGTTCTGAAGAAGCTCGGTGTCGGCGATTTCGGCCCTGGCCTCACCCTTGACCGCATCGCGGGAGGCGCGGCCCTCTGCGGCATCGGATTCACGATCTCGCTGTTCATCATCGAGCTCGCCATCGACGATCCGGCCGCTCAGAACGAGGCCCGCGTCGGTGTCCTCCTCGCATCAGTGCTCGCGTTTGCACTGGCGACTGTTGTGTTCCGTATCGCCGAGCGCCTCCGGCCGGCCGACGACGCGTCGCACCTCCTGCTGGCCAGGCCTGTCGATCCCCATCGCGACCACATCGCCGGACCGGTCGACGCACCGCTCACGATGGTCGAGTACGGCGACTACCAGTGCGACTTCTGCCTTCGGGCATCGGGCGCGATCGACGAGGTGCGGCAGGCGCTCGGCGACGAGCTCCGCTATGTGTGGCGGCATGCACCGCTGGAGCATCATCACCCGAATGCAGTCGCCGCCGCGGAGGCGTCGGAGGCCGCTGCCCGCCAGGGTGCGTTCTTTGCGTACGGCAAGACCCTGATGGCAGACCAGGATCGACAGCTTCCGTCCGACATCATCCGTCGCGCCGAGGAACTCGGACTCGACGTCGACCGGTTCTCCGACGATCTCTCCTCAGCCGAGGTGTCGGCCCGAGTTCGCGACGACATGCTCGACGCCGAGGCCATGGACATCACCGCGGTGCCGACGTTCTACGTCAATGGTCGACGACTCGTCGGCCCGCACGATGCACAGACTCTGATCCGCCAGCTGAGGGCGACGGATCCCCGAGTGGGCTGACCTGAGTCAATGCGTGGTCGCGACCTCCAGTTCGCGTTCCACGGGCTTCGGCGCCTTGATGAGCAGGCCGAGCGCCACGAGCACGATGCTCAGGCATCCGGCTACGAGGAACACTGTGCGCACTCCGTCGGTCATGGCGATGTCGGCGGCGTCACCGGCATCGACGCCGCTGCGTGCAACGACGGTCATGATCGTGATGAACAGTGCGGTGCCCGCGCCTCCGCCCACCTGCTGCAGGGCTCCCAGTGCTGCGGAACCGTGCGAGTACAACGTCGGCTTCAGGGAACCGAGGCTCAGTGTCATCAGCGGGGTGAACGTCGCGGCGAGGCCCACGCACAGGATCATGTTGGCACCCATGAGCAACCAGAACGACGTGTCCGGGGTGATCAGCGTCATCAGCCACACTGCGCCTGCGATCAGCAGAGTTCCGGGGATCACCAGGATCCGCGGGCCGCGCACGTCGTAGATCCGACCGATGAACGGCGACGAGATGCCCATCAGGAGGCCGCCGGGAAGGGTGATCAGGCCGGTCGCCAGCGGACTCATGCCGAGAACTTCGTGTGCGAACAGCGGGACGACGATGAACGTTCCCATCATCGTCGCCATCGCGACGACCACCAGGATCACCGAGAGTGAGAACGAGCGTGTGGTGAACACACGCAGGTCGAGGAGAGCTCTGTCGTCACTCTGCAGTTGGAGCTGGCGTCCGATGAACGCCGCGAGGCCGACGGCGCCGACGACGAACGGGATCCAGATCGGCATCGCAGCCTTGTCGTCGGCCGCTTCGCCGATCGCGACGAGTCCGTACACCAGGCCACCGAAGCCGAGAACCGACAGCGGGATCGACAGGTAGTCGATACGGGCCGACGATCGCTCGCCCACCGGCTCGACGAACTTCGCACCCACGGCGGTCGCGACCACCGCGAACGGCAGCACCACACCGAACACCCAGCGCCAGCTGAAGTGATCGAGAATCAGCCCCGACATCGTGGGACCGAGTGCAGGCGCGACAGCGATGACGACGGAGATGTTGCCCATCATGACGCCTCGGCGGTCTTCGGGAACGAGCGTCATCACCGTGGTCATCAGCAGCGGCAGCATCACCGCGGTGCCGAGAGCCTGCACAACGCGAGCCACGAGCAGCACTTCGAAGCCGGGCGCGACGACCGCGATCGTCGTGCCGACGGTGAACAGGGTCATCGCGACGAGGAACATCGTCCGCGTGCCGAACATCTGAATCAGGAAACCGGTGAGTGGAATGACGACGGCCATTGTCAGCATGAAGATGGTGGTCAGCCACTGCCCTTGGCTCGGGGGGACACCAAGATCGGTCTGGAGGATCGGGAGCGCGACGCTCATCACCGTCTCGTTGAGGATCACCACGAATGTCGCGACGATCAGCGTGCCGATGATGGTGTAGTCCTTGCGATTCACTGAACAAGGAAACCCCGCGTCCCCCGAACGATGCAAACGAGTTATCGGTACAACTTGCCACGGAGTGATTTAACTAGTTAAATCAGTCGGGTGAACCTCGCCTATGAACTTCACGATCTCGTCCGAACGTTGGACCGCCAGGCAGACGACATTCTTCGGACACAGGATCTCGGTTACCTCCGCTACGTCGCTCTGATCATCGTCGACGAGCACCCCGGCATCAGCGGTCGCCAGTTGGCTCACGCCGTCGGTGTGAGCGACGCCGCGTCGAGCGGCATAGTCCGCAAACTCGAGGCGGCAGGACTCATTCACGACGTCTCCCCCGACGGGTCCGGACGCGTTCGAAACTGGACTGCCACCCCTGCGGGTGTCGCTCTCCGCACTGAGTGCGACGACCTGCTCGGCGACGGGCTCGGCGACGCGGCCCGACGCATCGGGCTCGACCCAGAGGAACTCACCCGCACCATCCACGCGCTGCACAACGCAGTTCGAACCCCGGAGGATCAGAAATGAGCACCACTCTCGCCGCGACAGCCGTCGTCGCGTTCACCGTTCGTTTGATCATCTTCGCTGCATTGCACGTGGTCGGCCACTCCTACAATCCGGTGCGGCACGCCGTGAGCGACTACGCGGTCGGGCCGACGCGCGGCCTGTCGACTGCGATGACGGTGGTGACGGCCGCCGGGTGGGCGGTTCTCGCTGCCGCCGTGTGGACGGGCCTCCCGGAGTGGTCGGACACCGGCCAGGCCACCGCGCTCCTGCTCGTCCTCGCCGCAGTCTTCGTGGTGTTGCCGCTGGTGCCGACCGATCTCGAGGGTGCCGCGGTGACCATGATCGGCAGGCTCCACTACGTGTTGGCCATCGCCTGGTTCGCGATCTCGTACTCGCTGACGGGAAACTTCAGCCGATGGATGTCAGAGGCTGTCGGCGGCGGGCTCGCATCTGCCGCGTCCGCGCTCCACATCGTCGCGCTGGTGTCGCTGATCGTGCTGGTCGTCGCTTTGGTCACCCCTCTTCGATCCCGTCTCTTCGGCATCGCCGAGCGAGTGTTCATCGTGTCGATCTCGGTGTTCTACCTGCTTGTCGCCATCGGCCTGGTGCACTGATCCGAAGCGCACACAAAGCAGTCGCCCCGGCTTCGAAGAACGGAAGCCGGGGCGACGGGGAACCTGTCAGTCAGTGAAGACTAATCGCTGTTCAGGTAGCTGAGCAGACGCAGGATCTCGACATACAGCCAGACCAGGGTCACGGTGAGGCCGAGTGCAACGCCCCACGACGCCTTCGCCGGAGCACCAGCGCGGATCAGTTCGTCAGCCGAATCGAAGTCGATAAGGAACGAGAACGCCGCGAGGGCGATGCAGACCAGCGAGAAGATGATCGCGATCGGACCGCCGTCGCGCAGGCCGAGTCCCGAGCCGCCGTTGAAGAAGCCGACCACCAGGTTGCCGATCACCAGGACCAGCACGCCGAAGATGCCTGCGGTGATCATGCGGGTGAAGCGCGGGGTGACGCGAATGGCGCCGACCTTGTAGACGATAAGCATGCCCACGAACACACCGAGGGTGCCCAGGACCGCCTGTCCGATCAGGACGCCGGCTGACACGTCGCTGACCACAAGGTTGCCGAACACGAACGAGATCGCGCCGACGAACAGGCCTTCGAAGGCCGCGTAGGCGAGCACGATCGCCGGGTTGTCCTGTTTGCGGCCGAAAGTCGCGATGAGGACCAGGACGAGGCCGCCGATGGCGCCGACGCCCATGATCGGCGCGGCGATCGACATCTGCGCGTCGAGGGTGTCGCGTCCGCTGATCACGAAGTACGTGGCGACGGCGAACAGGATGACGGTGCCGAGCGTCATCGCCGTCTTGGTGACGACGTCGTCGATGGTCATCGGTCGGGTGCCGGCCTGCGGCTGGTAGCCCGGCTGCGTGTACTGCTGGCCGTACTGCTGCTGGCCGTAGGTCATCGCGCCCTGGCCCGCACCGGCCATACCGGTGCCGAACGTGGCGTATCCGCCCGCGTTCTGCTGCTTGTTGTCTTTGACAACGCCCCGCATGATCGGGTTGCTGCTCTCTCGCACTGTCCGCTCCTTAGACGAATGGGTGCTTCCACGACTGGTTCGAACAGTTCAACGAACGTCGAAGCCGATTGGTTCCCACTTTACCGGTACTTGACTCAAGCCGGAGCAGACGGCGCGCATCGCCGCCTCCGCCGTCGCCAGATCGTCACCCCACGGCAGCCCCGGCTTGGTGACCATCAGCGACGCGACACCATGAGCGACGGACCACACCTGCATCACCACCGCCACCGGATCACCCTCAGCGATCAGTCCGGCCGCCATGGCCTCTTCGATGGTCTCCCGAATGTGACCGAACGCCGAGGACAGCAGCACCTCGTCGGTGAGGCTCGGCTCCCCGGCTCGGGTCACCCGCGAGAACGTCGTCCGGAAGACGACGTCGTTCTCGATCGCGAACCGCACGTATGCCATCCCCTGCGCGACGGCTCGATGCCACAGATCGTCGATGCCTTCGGCCGCCGCCATCATCACGTCGTCGAAACGCTCGTAGTAATTGGCGCAGACGGCGTCGAGCAGCTCGTCCTTGTCCTGGAAGTGCAGGTAGATCGACGGTGGTGTGACACCTACCCGCTGCGCGACGGCACGGATCGACACGGCGTGCGCACTGCCCATCTCAATGAGAAGATCGGTGGTCGCATCGAGGATCTCGTCGGCGAGTTGATCCCCGGCGCCGCGGGGAGACCTCGGGCGCGACACGTTGTCGGCCATCACTCCTCCTTCAGTCCGATCCGATCATGGAGTCTGCGGAGCGGCGCGGGCGCCCACCAGTTCCACAGACCGGCCAGCCGCATGAATGCGGGCACCAACAGCATCCGGATGATCGACGCATCCATCAAGACCGCGAGTGTCAGCCCGACACCGAACATCCGCATGAACGACACCTCGGATGCCGCGATTCCCGCGAACACGATGGCCATGAGGAGCGCTGCCGCGGTCACGACTCGACCAGTGCGGGCGAGGCCGACGGCGACAGCATGGTCGTTCGCCTCCTTCGTGCGATCGGATTTGAGCCACTCCTCGCGGATACGCCCGAGCAGGAACACCTCGTAGTCCATGGACAACCCGAACGCGATGCAGAACATCAGAATCGGCATCGTCGCCACGAGGTAGCCCTGCGGCGTGGTGTCGAAGCCGCCGAGATGTCCCTCCTGGAAGATCCAGACCATCGCGCCGAAGGTCGCCGACAGCGACAGGATGTTCAGGACCAGAGCCTTGAGCGGCAGGAACACGCTGCCGGTGAACAGGAAGAGGAGCACGTAGGTCGCGACCGCGATGATGATCAGCACCCACGGCAGGTAACGGAACATCGCGCTCACCACGTCGTTGTTGACCGCGGCCAGTCCGGTGAACGACACCGTCGCCCCAGCGGGCCGGTCCACGGCGCGCAGAGCCTCGATCTGGTCTTGGCCGGTGTCGCCCATCGGTTCCACGTCGGTCGCGATGCTCACCAGCGCGACTCCGTCCACCGAGTCCGCCGGGTCGCCCGGCGCCACCGACTTTCCGTGAACGAACGTCCCCACCGGCGAGGTGACTGCTGCGACCGCGTCGACCTTCGACAGGTCGGCCACGTAGCGCTCCAACTCCGACTCGGCGACGCCGCCTTCGATCACGGCGATCGCGGTGGCGCCGGGTTCCTGCGCGTACTCGGCACGTGTCTCGTCCGCCATCGAGTGCACGCTCGCATCCTTCGGGAGCACACGTTCGTCGGGGAACCCGAACTTCAGCGACAGGAACGGCGCGCCGAGGATCAGCAGCAGGACGGGCACGACGATCGCCACGGGGACAGCACGTCGCAGCACCGCCTGAGACACCCGGTACCAACCCGACTCCTCGATCGGCGCGGCGGCTCGTGCCTGGTCGACTACTGGATCGAGCGGCCGACGCCTCAGCTTGCGCCACGCCTTGCGGACGTTCAATGCGTCGACGCGGTCGCCGAGAACCATGAGCAGTGCGGGAGTCAGGACGAGTGCCGCCACCAGCGCGACAAGAACCACTCCGACTCCGGCATACGCGAAGGACCGCAGGAAGTACATGGGGAAGATCGCGAGAGCCGCCAACGACAGTGCGACGGTCACCGCGGAGAACGCGACCGTGCGCCCCGCGGTGTCCATGGTCCGGATGATCGCGGCGCGGCGGTCCAGTCCGTTCGTCACCTCTTCGCGGTAACGGGTCACGATCAGGAGCGTGTAGTCGATCGCGAGGGCCAGACCCATCGCGGTGGTGAGGTTGAGCGCAAAGATCGAGACGTCGGCGACGCCTGCGATGAGTCGAAGCAGCGCGAGGGTCCCGACGATGGCGGCGCCACCGACGAGTACCGGGAGTGATGCCGCGATGACACCACCGAAGATGACGATCAGCAACAGGAAGCTGATCGGGATGGCGATGGCCTCGGCGACTGCGAGGTCCTTGCTCGTCTGTTTGTTGATCGTGCCGTAGACCAGCGCCATTCCGCCGGTCTGGATCTGCACGCCGTGCCGCTGGGCGCCGAGCAGGTCGCGGAGTTCGTCGGCGTTCTTGGGGGCGTGCTCGTCACCGCCCGCGATCGACACGACGATCTGGGTGGACGACTTGTCGGTGCTGAGCAGTTCACCGGCGAGATTCGGCGAGTTCCACACCGTCAGCACCGGTTGCTGGACGTACCCGCCGCGTGCCACGGACTTGCCGTCGACGATCGCGAGGATCTCGTCTCGTGCGGCGATGGAGTTCCGGTCGACGGTCATGTCGACACCGGGTGCGCCGTCGAGTTTGACGACGAACTGCATGCCGCCGCGGTCGAATGTGTCACGGAGGACGTTGTTGGCGTGTGTCGACTCCGAGCCGGGGTCTTCGTATCCGCCCGCGAGCATCTTCCCCGCCGCCCCTGCGCCGTACACGGCACAGAGCGCGAGAATCACGACAGCGACGGCGAGAACCGCGCGTGGAGCGGAAATGATCCGCTCGGTCATCCGTGCCAGCACGTCGATCTCCTGACGTCGTTCGATCATTGTTATCGCGATTAAGTTACCACCATTAACTTAACGATGAAAAGTACAATTCCGTGCCAAATGAACCTCGACAGATTGGCATGGAACCTGTTCTAATTCGCATGTGTCCCCGATCACAAATGATGAGAGTGCGCAGGTAGCGCGCCCAAGCGAATCCCAGCGCGACCCCGAGTGGCTTCGCGACCGCCTCGACACCTGGCTCAAGTCGCATGAGGGCGACGACGCCGCCGTCTTGAGTGTCGAGCTGCCGTCGGCCAACGGGATGTCGAGCGAGACGCTGCTCGCCACAGCACGCATCGCAGGCGTCGAGCAGAGCCTCGTCGTCCGCGTCGCCCCGATGGCCGACAGCGACCCGGTGTTCCCGTCATACGACCTCGACGGACAGTTCAAACTGATCCGCCACGTCGCCGATCACACCGACGTCCCGCTGCCCACACTCTGGTGGTCCGAACCGAGTCCGGACGCCCTCGGGGCTCCGTTCTTCGTCATGGGACGAGTCGACGGCATGGTTCCCCCGGACGTGATGCCGTATACCTTCGGGTCGTGGGTGTCGGAGGCGACCGACGAGCAGCGCCGCACTCTGATGTCCGAGTCGGTCGGCGTGCTGGCCGCGGTGCACGCCGCTCCGCCGCCGGGCGTCGGCGTCACGCTCCCCAACCCGGGAGAGACGCCGCTACGCGGCCATGTGCGTCGTCTACGTGAGTTCTACGACTGGGCGGCAAGCGGTCGTACAGGGGCGCCTCTGATCGAGCGCGCGTTCGCCTGGGTGGAGGAGAACTTCCCCACCGAGGAGTCCGACCCCGTGCTCACCTGGGGCGACGCCCGCATCGGCAACATCATGTACCGCGACTTCACACCCGTCGCCGTGCTCGACTGGGAGATGGCCACCGTCGGGCCGCGCGAACTCGACATCGCGTGGATGATCTTCATCCACCGCTTCTTCCAAGACCTCGCCGAACTCGCCACACTCGAGGGTCTGCCGACGTTTTTGGGCCGCGAGGACGTCGCCGCCGAGTACGAGCGTCGCACCGGCTACTCCCCGCGTGACCTCGACTTCTACATCACCTATTCGGCATTGGTGCACGCCGTCATCATGTTCCGCATCAACTGCCGTGCGATTCATTTCGGACAGGCCGCCGAACCGGCTGATCCGGACGACATGATCCTGCACCGCGCCACCGTCGAAGCGATGATGGCCGGGACCTACTGGGAGAACGTGAAGCGATGAGCCATTCAGCCCTGTCCGAGATGGACGACTACCCGATCCATCAGATCGCGGAGGTGGTCCGCCACGTCGGGACGTCCGATCGCAACTTCTACGATCGGTACTACTTCAACTGCCATGGCGACATGCGCGGCGACACCGCCGAGCCATGGCTGATCGTCGGACTCGGCGTATACCCGAACCTCGGCGTCGTCGACGGATTCGCGGTGGTGCGCCACGGCGACGATCACATCGTGGTCCGCGCGTCGAAAGCGTTGGGCGACAATCGCAACGACTTGACGGTTGGGCCGTTGAAGGTCGAGGTCCTCGACGGCCTACAGCGCTTGCGCGTGTCTCTCGAGCCCGGGAACGGCGACGTCTCCTTTGATCTCGTCTTCGACGCCGACGGCCCGGCAGCCCTCGAACCTCGTCACTACCAGCGCCAACTCGAGCGCGTCACGTTCGACACCATGCGGTTCGTGCAGACCGGTCGGTGGACGGGTTCGCTCACCGTCGACGGCGACGACTTCGACGTCCAGCCGGACACGTGGCGAGGCAATCGGGACCGGTCGTGGGGTGTCCGTCCGGTGGGCGAAGCCGAGCCGCCCGGGCGTCGTGCCGCCGAGACCGATGCGACGTCGTTCTTCTGGATCTACTCGGTTATGCGTTTCGCCGACTACTCGATCATCGTGATCGTGCAGGAACTGCGGACCGGCGAACGGATCATGGGCGACGCCCGCCGCGTCTGGAACGACCCGTCGCGCGAACCGGAATGGCTCGGTCGGGTGGAGCACACCATCGAGTTCGTCTCCGGTGGACGGGAACCGTCCGGCGCCACGCTGCGTTTTGTGAAGCCGTCCGGAGAGTCGACATCGGTGCGCTGCGAGCCGAAGGTCGCGAATTTCATCGGTTTCGGAACCGGTTACGGCCTGGAGCAGGACTGGCGGCACGGAATGTGGCAGGGCGACGAGAAGGTGGAACCCGTCCGTAACAAGGTGTCCGAACTGGACCCGACCATGAAGATGTTCTGCCCCATCGACCACTACGCGACGTTCACCTACACCGACGGCGACACCTCGGTCATCGGCGACGGGCTGTTCGAGTTCGCCGTCATCGGGCCGCACGACCAGTACGGATTCGCCGAGTACATCGACGTAGCTCCGTGACCTCGCGCGGGTGGTACCGCTGAGCCGCGCCGAGGCCCTCACGGCATCGGTCATGCTGAGCGGTACCACTTGCGCGATCTGTAGTCGGTCAGGCCATTCCCCTGCGGACCGCGAGCACGAAGTCGGCCATGTTGGTGATCAACTCGTCGACGGCGGACGGATCCGGGCGGTAGTCGACGCGATCGAGTTCGTCGCCGATGAGGCCGAACAGGCCGCCGATCACCGCGAGGGCGATCGCACTGACGTTGTCGGGGAGGTCGGCGCCGGATCGTTCCCAGGTCGAGACCACCAGGCTCGACGCCCCGCGCCGGTTCTCGCGACGCAGTTTGTCGATGCGGACGGTGATTCCGCCTGCCACACCGAACGTGACGATGCTGACTCGCGGATCGTCGGTGAGTGCACGAGCAAGCGCACCGACGAGCGCTCGTGTTGTCGTCTCCTCGTCGGCGTCGTCGTCCGGGATCGCCGCGACGACTCGATTGAAGGTTCGTTCCGTGCACCTCTGCAGCAGCGCGACGTAGCACTCCTCTTTGCTGCGGAAGTGTTCGTAGAACGCCTTGTTGCCGACCAGTGCGGTCTGGCACAGCCCTTCGATCGTGGTTCCGGCGAATCCGGCCGTGGCGAACATCTCGAGCGCCGTGTCCAGCAGCAATTGGCGGCGACGTTCCGCGCGCTCTGCCGCATCGAGGCCGAGAATCACACGACCCGAGTCGTCGGAGTTCTGATTCATGCGCGCCACGAATCAGACCCTAGCCCGTTTCAGTTCTCTGGGCATCAGAGTTCTTACGGAACGGCACATCCTTCAGGTCCGCACGCGTCGCCGTCGGCGAGCAGCGTCGGTCCGGGACGGTCGGCCCAGGCCTTGTCGAGTGCCTGCGTGAACACCTCGACGGGCTGGGCGCCGGAGACCGCGTACTTGCGGTCGAAAACGTAGAACGGCACACCGCCGACTCCGAACTCCTGTGCCTGAGCCTCGTCGCGTCGGACCTCGTCGGCGTAGCGCGACGGATCATCGAGCACCTCGCGGACGGCCGCCTCGTCGAAGCCCGCACCGGTCGCGACCTGGACAAGCCGATTGTCGTCGCCGAACAGAGGAGCCTGCTCAGCGAAGTTCGCGAGGTACAGAGCGTCCAGCATCTCCTCCTGGCGACCGAGCTCGGCTGCCCACTGCAGAAGGCGGTGCATGTCGAACGAGTTGCCGTAGTCGCGGCCGGACGTCACGTACGCCAGACCCGCTTCATGCGCTGCCGCGCCGAGCTGGCGCTCACCGTCCGCGGCCTGTTCCAGGGTGCGACCGTATTTCTGGGCCAGATGTTCCACCACGCTGCCTGAGGTTCCCGCGGGGATCGTGGGGTCGAGTTCGAACGAACGGTGTGTGACGGTGACCGACTCGCGTCCGCCGAACTCAGCGAGCGCGTCGTTGAAGCGCTTCTTCCCGAGGTAGCAGAACGGGCAGTTGACGTCGGTCCAGATCTCGACCTGCATGTGTGTAACGCCTCCAAGAGAAGATGACTCAATCAGTCGTCTTCAACGCCGGCACGGGCGCGGATGTTCCCGGCATCCGCAGTGCGAGCAGCGCACCGATGCCCGTCAGGACGACGGTCCACCAGAACGCGTTGCGGAATCCGGCTGCGCCCGCCGTCCCCGCAGCGAGGACAACCGCGACGATCGCGGTGCCGACTGAGCCTCCTACCTGCTGAAACGTCCGCGTGACCATCGACGCGTCGTGTTTCATGTCCGACGGCAATCCGACGAACGACGCCGACATGATCGGGCTGAGCAGCACTCCGAGGCCCAGCCCTCGGGCGAACAGCGCGACCATCAACCACCACAAGGGTGTGTCGACATCGACGAGTGCAAACGGAATCGTCGATACGGCGACCACCGCGAATCCTGCAACCGCGACCCACCTGGCACCGATCGCATCAGTCAATCGGCCGCCGATCGTCCTGCTGGCGAGGGCACCGACACCCTGAGGGACCAGGACGAACGCGGCGGCGAGGACCGACTCCCCGCGGATCTGCTGGAGGTACAGCGGCAACGCCAACATGGCACCGAACGACGTCACACCGAAGAAGAACAGCGCAACAGACGACGACGCCACCGCTCGTCGCCCGAGTACCCGCACGTCGACGAGCGTCGGGCGACGAGGATTCAGGCCACGAACCACAAACCCGGCGAGCAGGATGAGACCGATGGTCGCCGGAATCAGCACGTCGGCACGGACGACCCCCGCATGGACATTCGACAGCCCGAGAAGCACACCGACGAGTCCTGGAGCGAGGAGCAGCAGACCGACCCAGTCGAGCGGCGTCCGGTCGTTCGAGCGGTCGTCGGGGATTCTCCCCGACAGCGCCAGTGCCACCAGGCAGACCGGGACGTTGACGAGGAAGAGCCACCGCCAGTCGAGCCAATTGAGGATCACGCCGCCGACGACAGGTCCGAGAATCGGGCCGAGCGCGGTGGGAACACTCACCATCGCGACGAGCCGCCCCAGAGCACGGCCGCCGCTCGCCGCGACGAGAACGGACGTCATCAGCGGGAACAGCAGTCCCGCACCCAACCCTTGGAGCACCCGGAACACAATGAGCGCGTGGATGTTCCAGGCGGACGCGCACAGCACGGAGCCGAGCAGGAACACGGTCAGACCGGTGCGCCACACCGTCCGCGATCCGAATCGCAACGCCGACCAGCCGGCGAGTGGGACTGCGACGGCGAGTGCAAGCAGGTAGCCGGTGTTGGTCCAGCCGATGGTGTCGACGGATGCCGACATCGCCGCGGCCAGACGATCGAAGCCGATGGTCACGATCGTCGTGTCCAGGATCGGCGCGATCAGCCCGGCGATGACGGCGACCGCGACTCTCTTGGCTTCGGCAGGTATCGCGTCGAGCGTCTGAGTGCTCATGGAACCCCTTTTTAGATTCAGTTACGTATCTTATATTTCGCCGACTGTAGGCCGACAAGTTAAGATGCGCAAGTGACTCTTAATGAGAAGCCGACGCGTCGGCGCGGGGCCGAGCTGGAAGCAGCGTTGCTCGACGCGGCGTGGGAGCAGCTGACCGAGCGCGGATACGCCGGATTCACGTTCGAGGCCGTCGCGGAGCGAGCTGGAACGTCACGGCCGGTCCTATACCGGCGGTGGTCGTCGCGCACCGAGCTCCTGCAGGCGACCATCCGTCACCACGGTGCCGCCGAGGACGTGTCGGCTCCCGACACCGGGAGCCTACGCGGCGACCTGCTCGCCGCTCTGCGTCGCTCCAACCAGCGGCGATCGAACTTCCTCGTCCTGCTCTCCGCCAGTCTCGGCGAGTACTACGACGAGTCCGGCTCCACGCCGAGCGACGTCCGCGACCTCCTGCTGGGCGGGCAGCGGTTGGGGATCGACGAGATCCTCGAACGTGCCGTCGCGCGTGGCGACATAAACGAAGCACGGCTCACACCGTTGGTGCGAGCCGTGCCGTTCAATCTGTATCGCCACGAGGTCTTGATGACCTTGAAGCCGGTCCCCGACGAGACGCTTGAGGCGATCGTCGACGAGGTGTTCCTTCCTCTCGTCTGCGACTAGGACGTGTTGCGAAACTCCCTTCGCCTGTCTCGACGGCCCGATGAACGCCTGGCCGCGTTGTCGTCGGTCGCGATACCTACCGGTATCCCTCCCTCCTCCGCCTTGCCAGTCGCCCATCGGATCCGCCGATCCGAGGCGGAAGAGTTTCGCAACACGGCCTAGCTGTACTTGTAGAAGCCCTCTCCGGCGGCAAGACCGAGCTTGCCCTTGTCGATGTAGTTCTCCTTGAGCCAGGCGGCGAGCTTCTGCTCGTCGTCGCCACCGCTCATCAGGATGTTGTACGGGGTGTTGAGTCCGACGACGTCGTAGATCTGGAACGGCCCCATGGGTGCTCCGGTGCCGATGCGCCAAGTCTTGTCGACGTCCTCCGGTGCGGCGTACCCGCCCGCCGCGAGTGCGAGCCCGGCGTTGAGGAACGGCACAAGCATCGAGTTGAGGACGTAGCCCGCCTTCTCCTTGTGGATCGGGATCGGCACCATGCCGATCTCGCCGGCGAACTCGACCACGGTGTCGAACACTGCCGGGTCGGTCTGGGCGGTGCCCATGATCTCGGCGGTGTTGAAAGCCCACACGTGGTTGGCGAAGTGCAGCGCAAGGAAACGGTCAGGACGGCCGGTCGAGTCGGCGATGTCGCTGGGCAGCAGGGTCGACGAGTTGGTCGCGAAGATCGTCTTCGCCGGCGCCACTTCACCGAGAGTGGCGTAGGTGCTGCGCTTGAGGTCGAGAATCTCCGGGATCGCCTCAATCACCAAGTCGGCGTCTTTGACGGCGTCCGCGAGATCGGACGAGTACGAGACGCGAGCCAACGCTTCGTCGGCTTTGCCGTCAGCGGCGCCGTCCACTTCGTTCTTGTAGGTGTCGACCAGTCCGGCGAATCGGCCTTTCGCCTGTTCGAGGACGTCGTTGTTGATGTCGTACGCGGTGACGTCGAAGCCGTGATAAGCGGACTGGAACGCGATCTGCGATCCGAGCACGCCCGTGCCGAGGACTACCACTTTCTTGATGTCGGTCATTGCCGGTTCCTCTCGTGAGAAGGGTCGATCAGGTAGCCGTCCACGATCTGCCGCAGTTGGCGGCGGAGGTCGTCGGCGGAGTCTGTGGGTGCGCTCGCCGCATGCGCCGCGACGGCGAGGTGGACGGCCGCGAATGCGGTGCGGCCGGCGAGGCGAGCAGCAGTGGGCGACGGGTCGAGGCCCTGCCGCGAGGCTTCCCGCTCGAGCATGTCGACGATCGCCGCCTGCGTCCGCGCGACGAGTTCGAGCCCTTCGGCGCGGTATCGCTCGGCCGGAGCGCCGAAGATCAGTTCACGCTGATACGCGGCGGCATCCTCCGGTCGAATTCGAGCGCTCGCCAGGATCGGCTCGACGACAGCGAGAATCGCGTCGACGACGTCCGAGGCAGCCTCCGCGACCGCGATCCCCTCGTCGAGGGCGGCTGCGAACCTCTCGTTGTAGATCATCAACAGCAGCTCGCCCTTGGACGACGCGTAGCGAAAGAGGGTGCCTGCGGCGACGTCCGCGCGGTCGGAGATCTGCCGTGTCGTCACCGATTCGAAGCCGTGCTCGTCGAAGAGGTCGGAGGCTGCTCGGAAGATGCGGTCCCGCTTGTCCGCCATGTTGCGGTCGCGTCGCCCCTGCTCCATCTCGCACCTCCTCCACTGATCGTGCTCAATATTGAGCGTAGTCATTTTCTGAGGAAGGGCCAGCCGCGCGACTGTCTCGTCCACCACACCTGGCATGCTTGTCCCCGCGCCCCCATAGCCCAATTGGCAGAGGCAGCGGACTTAAAATCCGCAAAGTGTCGGTTCGAGTCCGACTGGGGGCACTTCGCCCGTCAGAACAATCGACCGGCGTCTTCTGCCGGAGGCTCTTCAAGGGTCAGGAGTGCTTGTTTCCGCTCGAGGCCGCCTGCGTATCCCGTGAGCGAGCCGTCTGAGCCGATCACCCGATGGCACGGGACGATCACGCCGATCGGGTTTGAGCCGACCGCCTGACCGACGGCGTACGACAGGCCCTTGCCGCCGAGCCGCTCGGCCACCCAGCCGTAGGTGACGGTCTCGCCGAACGGGATCTCCTCCAATACGGCCCACACTTTGCGCTGGAAGTCCGTGCCCGTCAGAGCCAGCGGCAGGTGGAACGTCGTCCGCTCCCCGGCGAGGTACTCCGCGAGTTGGGACGACGCGGCGGTCAGCAGTGGATCGGGCGCGGAACTGACGTCGTCGCCGAAGCGTGAGTCGTCGGGACGTCGCGCCTGATCGTCGAAGTACAGACCGACAACGCACTCGCCGTCGGCGACGATCGTCACTGGCCCCAGCCCGGTGGCGACCACCACGTGACGACGACTCATGTCACCCATCATGCCCGTCTGGGGCTACGCGGGGTGTGGGCACACTCGATTTCGTGACCGGATGCGGGCGTTTCGACACGGACCTCCGCTGGCGCTCCGGTCCGGCTCAACGAGCAGGTGAGCGCCCGGCGGCGCTCAACGAGCAAGTGAGAGTCCGGCGGCGCTCAACGAGCGGGCGAGAGCCCGGCGGCGTCGCGGTCCAGCCAGGAGTCGACGAGGAGCGGAGTGGCAGCAGCGGCGGCCGACGGCTCACAACTGAAGCCGACGATCTGGGTACTGTCCGACAGCGTGACGGCGCCGAGCGTCATCGGCGCAGGAAGCGCCGCCAAGAAACGGCCGAGTGCGGCCGGAGCGAGCAGCCACTTCTCACCGCGGATGCTCCTGCCGTCCAACGGATCCCGGACCAGCCCAGGTTTCGGCGGGATCGTGTCCAGTGCGGTCAGCCGGTACTCGGGGGCCGTGCGGACCTCACCTTCCCATCGTGCATCCAACGCGATCAGCTCACGTTCCAGAGTCTGTCCGCGAAGGTGTGCTCCGAACACAGCCAGTTCGACGGCGCCCGCTGCGCCCGCGTTCCACGGTCGCGGCAATCCTTCGCCCGAGAGCCTGGCCGCGAGATCAAGAGCCACAGCGTCGTGCCCGGCGGGCGCGCAGACGGTGACGCCGAACTGCGCACCGTCAGAGGTCTCACCCGCAGGGACTGCAACGGCGCACATGTCGAGCAGATTGCAGAAGTTCGTGTACGTGCCCATACGGGAGTTCACGCCGACCGGATCGGCGAGCACGTCGACGATCGTCGGGTGCATCGGCACCGTCGGCACCAGCAGCCCGGCGAAGCCCGCCAACTGAGCAGCGGTCGACGCCTTAACGCCACGAAGCAGCGCGAGGTCGGCTGCGAACCGATGCGCGGGATGATCACGCGCCGCTCGAACGATGCTCGCCACGGTGGGATCGAGTCCCGCGGCGTCTCCCGCATGAACGACGAACTCCCCCACCGCGCTGAATCTTTCGGCCACCAGCGCGCCGTCGTACAGCAGTCGAGCGGCGTCGAGGAAGTCGGTGATGTCGATCCGCTCCACACGCAACCCAGCGCCGACGGCACGTTCGACCGCCGCCTCGAATGCCTCCTGCCACGCAGGCGACAGGCCCGGCAGATCGACGGGTGCAGCGAGCACGGCATC
This sequence comes from Gordonia sp. PDNC005, assembly GCF_016919385.1. Classification (NCBI taxonomy): domain Bacteria; kingdom Bacillati; phylum Actinomycetota; class Actinomycetes; order Mycobacteriales; family Gordoniaceae; genus Gordonia; species Gordonia sp. PDNC005. The sequence continues at coordinate 718,514 of NZ_CP070351.1, read as the reverse complement.
CGGCGCCGCAGCAAGCGGGGTCGACGCAGGCCACGCGCGGGATCCCGTCGAGCCCATCACCGTCATCGCTCTGTTCGCGGTGTCGACGTCGGCAGCGAAGATCGTGACGCAGTCATACGACGCGCACGCGGGCACGACACCCACTGTGCTCACCGTCCCGATGGTCGGCTTCACCCCGACGATGCCCTGCAAGGCAGCTGGGACCCGACCCGATCCGGCGGTGTCGGTGCCGATCGCGATGTCCGCATAGCCCATCGCCACGGCGACGGCCGACCCCGAACTCGAGCCGCCCGAGACGTACTCGGGACGGCGCGAATCCCGCACCGCTCCGTACGGGCTGCGGGTTCCGACCAGCCCGGTGGCGAACTGGTCGAGGTTGGTCTTGCCGATGACGGTCGCCCCCGCCGCCCGCAATGCCGCGACGGCTTCCGCGTCGGCACTCGGGTGATACTCATACCCGGGACAGGCCGCCGTGGTCGGCAGACCTGCGACGTCGACGTTGTCCTTCACCGCGAGCACCATCCCGGCGAGCGGTCCGCCAGTCGCAAGTGCGGCTGCGTAGTCGGCCTCGACATCGGCCTGTGCGCGCAACGTCACGAACACTTCGTAGCGGCCGTCGCGATGAATGCGCCGATAGATCTCGGCAATCCGGTCCGATCCGGTCATCTGTGGTTCCTTCCTCGTCGGAGCAGTCAGGCCGCGCGGCCCGCGAACTCACCCGCGGCCGACCACCGACCACGCTCTTCGGCACGGGCCGCCTCCATCACCCGCTGCACCCGCCCGATGTCCTCGGCGTGCTCAGCCAGGAATGCGCGGTGCGACGACAAGGAGAACGAGCCGGGCGTGATGTCGACGCTCCCCCGTCCCGCGGCCGTGTCGGCACGCAGATCGGCGAGCTCCTCAGTCGACACCGGGTACCAGCTGATCCGGTCGAAGAATCGCAGCAACCACGGGTGCTCGGGTTCGAAGCCGCCTGCGTTCCCCGGGTGCCGGTGGTTCCACACCTGTGTGGTGCGTCCGACGAACTGGTAGCCGCCCGGCCCCTCCATCCCGTAGATGCACATGTAGGCGCCGCCGATCCCGACCGCGTTCTCCGGCGTCCACGTCCGCGCCGGGTTGTACTTCGTGGTCACCAGCCGATGACGCGGGTCGAGCGGCACAGCGACGGGTGCGCCCAGGTACACATCGCCGAGGCCGAGCACCAGATACTCGGCGTCGAACACGATGTCGTGCACGTCGTCCACCGATCCGAGGCCGTTCATCCGCCGGATGAACTCGATGTTCCACGGGCACCACGGCGCGTCGTCACGCACGCCGAGCATGTACCGCTCGATGGCTTCACGGGTGGACGGGTCGTCCCACGAGAGCGGGAGTCGCACAGTCCGGCTGGGCACGATCATGTCCTGCGCGGCAGGCAGCTGAGATTCGGCTTCGGTGATCCAGTCGAGTGCCGCGTCCTGCCTCAGAACGCTCGGATCGAACTTGACCTGCAGACTGCGGACGCCAGGAGTCAGGTCCACGAGGCCGCGAGGTCTCTCGTCGCCCAGCCGCTGCGCGAGAGCATGGACCCGGGCACGCAGCTCCAGATCGAGTGTCATGGAGCCGTACTCGATCAGCACGTTGTCGTCACCGGACCGCCGGTACGTTATCCCGGTCTCCCCGTCGGCTGTGACACCGCGCGAGAGGATCCCCGCGTCCGCGTCGCCTCCGGTCGAGATCACCGTCGGCGACGACGCTCGGCGCGCCGATCCGATCGCGGTGTGCGGTGCCGCCGTTGCCGCCTTCACCGGCACGAAGCGGACTGTGTCGCCCGGCCGCAGTTGGCCGAGCTTCCACCTGTCGGCCGTCGTCACCGTGACCGGGCAGACGAAGCCGCCGAGGCTCGGGCCGTCAGGGCCGAGCAGGATCGGGGTGTCTCCGGTGAAGTCCAGAGCGCCCACCGAGTACGCGTTGTCGTGGATGTTCGACGGATGAAGGCCAGCTTCCCCACCGTCGGTGCGCGCCCACTCGGGTTGCGGTCCGATGAGCCGGACACCGGTCCTGTCGGAGTTGAAGTGCACCTCATACGGCGTCGCGTACAGCGTCTCGATGTCGGATGCGGTGAAGTACTCCGGTGCGGAGTGTGGTCCGACGGTCACCGCCAGCTGCCAATCACTGGTGATGGCCGGGATCTCGTCACTGAGTATGCGACGCGGACGTACTGTCGGTTCGGCGCCGATCGCGACAACGTCGTCCGTGGCGAGAACCCGACCGTCGAGGCCGCCGAAGCGACCGAGAGTGAACGTCGACGCACTGCCCAGATACTCGGGAACCTCGATCCCGCCGCGGACCGCGACGTACACGCGCATGCCGAGTTGTCCGGTCGCACCGATCGACAGCTCCTGCCCGGCGGGTACCTCCACCGGACGCCACGCGGCCACCGGCCGACCACCGACCGCGACCGCCACGGGGGCGCCGGTGACTGCAACGGTGACAGTCGAATCGAAGGTCACGGCGAGGCCACCGAGAGTGCTCTCCAGGCCCGCTGCGGTCTCATCGTTGCCCACTGCGACGTTGGCCAGGCGGAACGAGAGATCGTCCATCGGGCCCGACGGCGGGACTCCCACCTGCCAGAAGCCGACTCGCCCCGGCCAGTCCTGCACGGTCGTCATCGGCCCGGGCCGGACGATCGTCATCTGCGCGGTCATGCGATCAGCTCCGCAGTCTCTGACAACGCGAGCGACACGGCACTCGGATCGAAGCCGTTGCACGGATTATTGATCTGGGGACAGTTGGAGATGAGAACCAGCGTGTCGATCTCGGCACGCAGGACGATCGTCCGTCCAGGAGCGGAGAGTCCGTCGACGATGCCCAGAGTCCCGTCGGCGTCGACGGGCACGTACATGTAGAAGTTGACGTTGCCGACGAGGTCTCGTTTCCCGAGGCCGTGTCGGCTCCCTTCGATGAGGAAGTTCTCCACGCACGCGTGCTGGTGCTTGGTGTGGTGCCCGTAGCGGAGTGTGTTCGACTCCTGAGAGCACGCGCCGCCGATCGTGTCGTGACGCCCCACCTCGTCGGAGACGATCGTCATCATCGGGCGCGACTCCTGATCGCGGATGACACTGCCGGTACCCAGGAAGATGCTCCCCTGCGCGGCGATCGTCGTCTGTGCGCTGTATCGGATCGTGTGGTCATTCGCGCCGTAGAACAGGGTGTCGACGGCCTGATTGCCGTCGAGGTCGGTGATCGTGATGGTGTGGCCCGCCGGGACAACCCCAGACCAGGGTGCGCGCGGGGTGACGGTAATGCTCATGACAAGGCTCCTAGTCAGGCGAGTGTGGACGCGGTGAACGCGTCCTCGGAGTTGGCGACCGCCCTGCGGTACTCGGGGTCGGTGGTGTCGTCGTCGATCAGTTCCTGCAGATCGGCGTCGGCACGCCAGGCGAGGACCTCGAGCGGTCCGGTCGTGTAGCGAGGCGCCGGGTCGAGCGGATGTGCGGTGTCGGCGATCGCGACGATGCACGGCAGGTGCAGCACGAGGTCGACGCTGCGACCCGCTCCGGCGGACCCGACGGACACGAGCGTTCCGTCGTCGGGATCGACGCGAACTCCGTGGAACAGGGAGACCGACGGAGCGACGTCCGACGGACCGAGACCGTGTTTGGCGGCGGCGAGGAGGAGCAGTTCGCGTCCCGCGGGGCTGAGTGAGTGCACCTCTCCGGCGCCGTAGCGCTCCGTGTTGGAGGCGAGGGTCGTCGTCCCGCACAGCGCGTCGTGCATGCCCGAGGTGTCGGCGACGATGGTCGCGAGGACACGTCCCTGATCGGACAGCAGCGGATGTCCGGCCCCCAGGTACGCCTGCCACGGGACTTTCACCGTGTCGGCGACGTTGAGCCGTTCCCATGGCGCATCCGTTCGCCAGAGCAGTACGTGTGCGCAGGCGGTGCCGTCGACGTCGGTGAGGCGCAGGCGGGTTCCTCTCGCCAGCGCTTTGACGGTGTATCGCCCGCCGGGCACGGTTTCCGCCCAGGTCAGCCGTTCCGCGTCGATCCCGTCGGGAGGGGTCTGGAAGGCGGACGCCGGGACGATCGGCATGGCGACGTCGGCGGCTGCCGCAGCGGCCTGGGCTCGAGCGTGGTCACGGGCGCCGCTGGTGGTGGCGGTGATGGTGTCGAACATGTCAGAGTCCTTCCGGAAGAGCGCGACCAGGCACGAGGACGGGCACGGGGTGCGGGCGTCTGCGCGGGAAGCAGAGGGCGCCGCCGACGACCGCGGCAACAACGATGAGCGGACCGGCCCACTGGAGAAGCGTGGAGGTGCCCGCCGGGTCGTAGATCTCGGGTCGCGGCCACGCGAGGTTGATCACCATGAACGTTCCGAAGAGCACGGCGCCGACGTTGACGGCCAGGCCCCAGCGTCCGAGAGTGAACACCTCTCGACCGTCGGCGTCACGGGCGTCGTCCTTCTTCGGCCACGCTCCGCGGATCCGCGCGACGAGCATCGGTCCGGTGACCGACAGGTAGGCGAGGTAGATCAGCACGATGCACACGCTGGCGAGGGTCGCGAAGATCGCGGGGTTGCCGACGTTGACGCCCAGAACCGCGATGCAGGCGAGACCGATGACGATCGACGGCAGCATCGGCGTGCCGGTCCGGGACACGTGTGCGAGTTGTGTCGAGAACGGGAGACGGCGGTCGCGGGCCATCGAGAAGATCAGACGACTGCACGCAGTCTGGATGGCGAGCGTGCAGACGAAGATGGCGACGGCCACGTCGACGAGCAGGACCTTGCCCCAGAACGAACCGAGCACGGACGACAGGACGTACGGCAGGCCGCCGGTGGCGAGTTTGTCGCCCAGGCTCGGAGCCGCCATTAGCGCGGTCAACAGCATGAGGCCGCCGCCGACTGCCGAGACGGTGAGCGCGAGCCGGATGGTGCGCGGTGCGACGCGACGAGGATTGCGGGTCTCTTCGGCGAGTTCGCCGGCCGAACCGAATCCGACCATCACGTACGCGGCCATCAGACCGGAGACGATGAACGCGCTGAGGTAGCCGAGGCTGCCGGTGGCGGCGGCTCCGGCCTGCCCCGTGTCGAGGACGACCTGCGGGCCTCGACGGGCATGGGCGGCCAGCGCACCGATCACCGCGACCACGCCGACGATCTCGCAGGTGACGCCGATCGCGTTGATCCGGCCCATCCAGTGCACGCCGATGCAGTTGATGCCCGTGGTGAGGACCAGCAGCACGCTGCCGAGCAGAACCGCGTTGGCCGCGCCACTGGAACTGGTGAGCGACGGGTCGTCTCCGATGATCTGAAACCCGCTCCACACCGTCGGCAGCACCACTTGGAGGGCGATCGCCGCGGCCGACGCAGTGACGATCTGGGCCAGGATCATGAACCAACCGCCGAACCAGCCCAGGACTTCCCCACCGAGGCGTCGTGACCACTGGTAGATCGCGCCGGAGATCGGATATCGAGCGGCTAGTTCGGCGAAGCACAAGGCGACGAGGAGTTGTCCCGCGTAGACGACCGGCCACGTCCAGAAGAACGCCGGACCGCCGAATGAGAAGCCGAGCCCGAACAGCTGGAAGATCGTCGTGAGGATGGAGACGAACGAGAATCCGGCCGCGAATGAAGCGAACGATCCGAGCGACCGATTCAGCTGGGGTCTATAGCCGAGGGCGGTCAGGTCATCGGAGTCTGGCTCCGGCGACGCGTGTGTTGTCGTCATGCGTGTGCTCCCTGCTGATGTTTTCCTGTCGATTGATAGAAAACTCCTCGGAGTTGTCACGCCGACTACCGTTTCGTTGCAACCGCGATAACCGGTGCTACGAGAATGTTTCGTCCTGGTCGGATGCGGCTCGCGGTAGTGTGGCACGCGTGGAGATAACCGAGGCGTCGCCAGAAACCGCAGGTAGACGGGGGCGACCGCGCCTCGCAGCCCCGCAGCGCGACGGCGCCTCACCAGCTGACGAGATCCTCGACGCGGCAGCCGAGCTCTTCATCGCGCGAGGGTTCGCGGCCACGTCGACTCGTCTCATCGCCGACGCTGTCGGCGTGCGCCAGGCCTCCCTCTACCACCATTTCCGGACCAAGGACGCCATCCTGACGGCACTGCTCGACTCGACAGTCCGAGCGTCACTCGACGTCGCACGCGCTCTCGCCGCCGACCCTCGCCCCGCACTCGACAGGCTGTTGGAGCTCGCCGAGTTCGATGCCACACAGCTCGCCGAATCTCGATGGAACCTCGGTGCGCTCTATCTGATGCCTGAGCTTCGGACAGACGAGTTCGGCGAGTTCCGAGCGGCTCGCACCGAACTCGCCGACCACTACGCCCGCCTCGCCTCCGAAGTGATCGGCCGTTCCGACGACCCACGAGTGCTGATCCCGTTCCGCCTCGTGGAGTCGGTGATCGGCCTCCGATCAGACGGAGCTCTCGCTCCCGGCGGACCGTGGGACGCAGCCGCTATCGCCCACACGGTGACCGACGCGATCCGCTCGGTGCTGTTGTCCAATCCGTGACGTGGCCCCGCTCGACGGCGCTTCCCTCGCTGCGGCAGAAGCCGACGATTCGTGCCGAACACCACACTGCGCCGTGCGATCGCCACCTCGCGGCGCTACTCTCCGGCGGTGATCACCTTCCGCTCGTTGTCCATCCGCGTCGCAACACTGCTACTCGCAGCGCTCGCCGCCATCGCACTGGTGCCCGGAGCGGCCGGCACCGCGTCGGCCGCCCCTCGACTGTCGAGCGCGTCGAACTTCCGCGACATCGGCGGGTACGAGACCGTCGACGGCAAGACTGTCCGCACCGGGCAGTTGTTCCGATCGAACAAGCTGAGCAACCTCACCGCCGCCGACAAGGAGACACTCGTCGACCTGGGGATCACCCTCGACGTGGACCTCCGCAACGCTTCCGAGCGCGACGAGGCGCCCGATCAGATGCCCGAGAGCATCCGCTACCAGGTGGCCGACGTCGTCAGCCTGAACAGCGGACTCTGGTTCCACGAATTCGTGCCGATCACTCTCGGTCGTGCGCTGATCGACGCGTACACGACGAGGTCGTCGAACGTCGGGCAGAGCATCGGATACCCGTTCATGGTCAGCTTCGTCGGGTCGGACGCGGCCTTCCTCGACCTGGTCGAAGCCGCCGCCACCAACCCCGGCGGCGTGGTCTTCCACTGCAGCGCGGGCAAGGACCGCACCGGCTGGGGTACCGCGATCATCCTGAGCATCCTCGGCGTTCCGCGAGCGGCCATCGAGGCCGACTTCATGAAGTCGAACACCTACCTCGGCCGCAGTGACGCCGTTGAGCTCTCCTGGCTGAACGCAGCGTTCGATCAGGTGAAGCGCCTCTACGGTTCAATGGAACGCTACGTCCGCAAGGGCCTGAAGATCAACCAGGCGGCGATCGACAATCTCCGCGCGCGCATGCTTGCCTGACGTCGGGCATGACGGTGTCCCCGCCTGACCGATCTCAGACGGGGTACCGCACCACGTCCGTCCCCTTCGGGACGGACGGCCCCGGCGGTGGACCGGGGATCCGGCAGCCGAGCCACTTCTCCACTGCCGACCCGGACTCGGTGATCCGGGCCGCCCGGGCCGGCAACGCCTTCTCCGGTTGTAGTGCGTGGTTGACCTGCCACGGCTCATTCGAGCCGGTGGGGCGCCACCCGACCCGACCGGCGAACGGCCCCGACGCGAGGATGGTGGTCTCCCACCCGCCCGGCCGGGTGGAGACGATGCGATTGTGGCCGCCGCACGCACCGCCGAGGTGGTCGATGTCGGTCGGCCCGCCGTCGGCCCAGTCGGGCATGTGGTGAGCCTGAGTCCGCGACCACGGCACGGTGCAACCGGGCGCGGTGCACCCACGATCACGACCGAACAACGCCAAACGCTGCGGCAACGACGCCAACCGCTTACCGCGCCCCAGGTACAGGACCTGCGACGACGCATCGCCGAACACTTCGAGCCACGGCGTCGCGTCAGCGGCGACCTCAACCAGATCCTTCACCGGCAGACGAGTCCCGGTCGCAGTCACCGCCACACCCGAACGAGACTCGAGATCGCCGAGCGACGCGGTCACCACCAGGTGGGCGGGCAGCCCCTTGGACTCGCCGAGCCCGCCGGTCTCGAGCAGCACCGTCCACATCGCATCGAGCGCATCATGATTGCGCTGGGCCTGCGTGCGAGTGTCACGCTCACGCGCCGCCGCCAAGGCCGCGGGGTCGACGGTGATCGCCGCCCCCGACGGAGACTCCGGGTCGTCGGGATTGTTCATCCCAGTAGCGGCCCACAGGACCAGTAGCGCCTCGAGCTTGGCCCGCGCGGCCGGAGTCAGTTTGGCGCCGATCGCCGACATCAACCGGCGATCCTGCGGTGCCAATGTGACACCCCTCGTACGGGCGCGATCAGAATCATCGGTGAGCTCACCGTCAGGATCAAGATGGGCGAGGATCCGCTTGCCCGCAGTCCGTGTGCCCTCCGGAGTGAGAGTGCGAGCGACCTCGGCCAGTTGCGCTTCAGCACGCCCCTTGTCCTCTGCGGGAATCGCGGCGGGGATGTCCTCGACCATCTTCACGATCTCGGTGACGTGCTCCAGGGACAGGTCACCATCAGCGACCGCTTCGGCAGTGGCCGGCATGGGCGAGTCGAGTTTCTCACCGGAGAAGTTGAACATCGGAACCAACCCGGCCGCCGCATCACGCCGCCGACGGTTCTCCCCCGCACTCAACCGCAGGTGATGCTGCAGGTAATGCTGCGGATACGGCGACCCCACATCACGATGCGCGCCCCGCTCGCACACCTCAACGAACAATCGGGCATCAACACCGACGTTCCGGCGGTGCGAACGTTCCACGTCCTGCACCACATCGAGGAGTTCCCGGTTCGACAGTCCATCAAGGGACACCCTGGCCAGCTTCTCTGCGACGGCGCCCTGCAGTCGTGCGAGTTCGACTGGACTGTCGGGGAGGTCAGTGCTCGTCATGGGTGCCACCTCCTTCGCCGTTCCTGTCGGTATGTCCAGTTTACCCATATGTGTTTGAAACCACAATAGGTTAGCGAATTTGTTCGACTACCGAGCTGTGGCGGCGTTCGGCCCTTTCGACTCGCAAGCTCGCTCAAGGAGCAGTGGGGAGCAGGGGCAGGCGAGGAAGGGACGCTAGCGCTGGACGGCTTTGGCGACGGCGATGCAGCGGGTGATCCAGTCCCGCTCGTCGGCGTCGAGGGCACGGTTCATGCGTTTGGCGTCTTCGACGGCCCAGTGGGCGTTGAGTATCATGCGGACGATCACCCAGTCGCGTGCACGCTCGTCGTCGAGTCCGGCGGCCTCGACGATCGTGTAAAAGCGGCGCTGGATCGACTCTCGCAGGTAGCCGTCCATCTCGTCCCACCGGTTCCACAACATCGGAGCGAGTTCGTAGTGCGGATCACCCGACATCGGCTGAGGGTCGATCACCAGCCACGGCTCACGGTCGGCCGCCAGCACGTTCTCGTAGTGGAGGTCGCCGTGGACGATCCGACCGACCGACTCCGGATCGTCGATGAACGCCCTGCCGCGGTTGAGCGCGTGGTCGATCAGCCTCCGTGGAACCGGCACCTCCTTGGCGTCGGCCGCCAGCGCGTCGAGCCAGCGGTCGACGAAACCGGTGAGTGGCCGCAGCCGCGGCGGGGCAGGCCGGTGCAGCCTCGGGTAGAAGCCCGCGACGATCTCGCACGCCTGTAGATCCCACTCCTGCGACAGGTCGCGTGAATGGAGACGTTCGAGGAGCATCGCGTGGCGGGCGGGATCGGCTCGGAACATCGTCACCGCACCGTCCCCCGCCCAGTACGTCAGCGCCAGGTGCTCGTGTTCGGTCTCCGGGGACGAGTCGAAGCCGACCTTCAGCATCGCGTCCCCGTCAGAAGTGCGGACCGGAATCACGATCGACGCGAACCCGTTGGTCGGCTCCCCCGCCACGGCCAGTCCCCACTCGGAGACGATCTCGTCGCAGAGCCGCGGGAGCCGGTCGAGCCAGTTCGCCCAGGCGGGCCCGAGACGTCGTTGGGCGTTCAGTTCGTCAGGGATGCGCACCATCCCAGCGTACGGAGACCGCTATTCGACGGTCTTCATGCAGCCGCCGAGGCGACCGACGTCCGACGCAGGCACGCCGAACGCCGCACAGTCGATCGAGGTTCCGACATCGAGCGCCCGCCAGGTTCCGTCCGAGTACCGGAACAGGACACCGGTCGGCTGCGTCCGGCCGTCGGGCATCGTGTGGGCGATCGCCGAATCACCAGAGCAGTCGACGTGCTCGAACGTGATCGGCCACGCCAGCCTCTCGGAGAGGTCGGAGTTCTGAACCATCATCACCAGATCGTCCGGTTCCGCGAACGCGCACGGCGTGAGCGGCTCGTCGACAGTCGTCTGCTCCGCCGACAGCGGCTCCGCGGAGCATCCGACGACGACGATCGCAGCTCCCGATAGGAGGAAGGTGCCAACGACTCCAGCGATGCTGCGCTTCATCGGTGCGCCCTTCCTCCCGCGCGCCGACCCGGAGTCGAACGCTGACATCAACTACATCGAACACAGCTTGTTCGCTGTGAACAGTCTGTCATTCGACTGGACGACGCGCGGCGCTTAGGTCGCGCCTCAACCTTGAAGTCGGCAGGGCCCGGCCCCGTCCGGCAGTCGCGGTCGAGCATGTTGATGGCGTCGATCTCCGCGGTGCTCGGACGGGAAGTTCGAGACGCCGATGGCGCGGGTGCGATACGTCCCGAGCTCGTCGAGCTGCGTCCACGTGTCGAGGTGGGCGTCTGTCGCCGGCGCGGGCCAGTGGATCAGATAGAGGGCGTCGAGACCCAGCCGCTCGAGGCTGGCGCCGAGACCGGCTTCGGCACGGCCCGCCCCGAGGTCGGCGACCCACAGCTTGGTCAGGTGGTGAACTTGTCAGGCTGCGACGAGCGCGTGCTCATTCGTGGTTGTCGACTCGCCGCCAGGCAGGCGGGTGGCGACCAGGTAGACGGCCAGCCCGGCCGCGGTGATGATCGCGCCGACCCAGAGCGGCGAGGTGTAGCCGAGTCCTGCCGCCAGCGTGAGGCCGCCGATCCACGCGCCGAGAGCGTTTCCGACGTTGAACGCCGCGATGTTGGCTCCGGAGGCCAGAGTTGGCGCGTCAGCCGCGTAATTCATGATGCGCATCTGCAGACCGGGGACGGTCGCGAAGCCGAGGCCGCCCATGAGGACGAGGGCCACGACGGTAGCGATCTGCGAACCGGCGGTGAGAGCAAACGCGGCGAGAACCACCGAAAGGGCGACGAACAGGGCGATCAGCGTGCGGCGCAGATCGCGGTCTGCCGCGCGGCCGCCGAGCAGGTTTCCGATGAAGAGGCCAACACCGAAGAGAACAAGCAGCCACGGGACGGTCGACGAGCTGAAGCCGCTGACATCGGTGAGGGTGTAGGCGATGTAGGTGAACGCACCGAACATGCCGCCGTATCCGAGAACTGTGACGATCATCGACAGCCACACCTGACGGCTGCGGAAGATGCCGAACTCGGCGAACACGCCAGCGCTCTCGCGGGGTGCCGGCGTCGGCTTGACCAATGCGGCGATTCCGATGAGCGCAATCACGCCGATGACCGTGATGGCCCAGAAGGTGGAACGCCAGCCGGCGGCTTGACCGAGGAAAGTGCCGAGGGGGACGCCGAGCACGTTGGAGATGGTGAGGCCGGCGAACATGATCGAGATGGCCCCGGCGCGGCGATTCTCTGGAACAAGGTCGGCCGCGACGACAGCCCCGATTCCGAAGAACGCACCGTGACACAGCGCGGCGACGATCCGGCCTGCGAGCATCAGTTCGTAGGTAGACGCCGTGGCCGACATCAAGTTGCCGACGATGAACAAGACAAGCAGCCCCAGCAACGCCTTCTTGCGGTCGATGCGGCCGAGCAGCGCGGTCATCAGAATCCCGCCGACGGCGACGGACAGCGCGTACCCGGAGATCAGGTAACCGGCGACGGTCTCGGAGACGACGAAGTCGGTGGCCACTTCGGGCAGCAGCCCCATGATGACGAACTCGGTGAGACCGATTCCGAAGCCGCCGAGGGCGAGGGCGTAGAGCGCTACAGGCATATCAACTCCTTACAATTAACGGCGTGTGCAATCTTTGCTTACGCAACGAATAGATAGTTGCACACGCTGGTTATCTTCGCAAGGTGCTATGCTGAGTCCACTGACGAAAGGCGGCTGACCATGGGAATCGCAGATGATGCGGTCGAGATCCGCGCACGCGGGTGGCGCACCCTCGTGGCACTTCACTCCCTCATCGAGACCAAGCTGGAGCGCTCCCTGCAGTCCGAACACGGATTGTCGGTGGTCGAGTTCACCGTCCTCGACGCCCTCAACCGACAGGACGGGTGGCACATGCGGATGCAGCAACTCGCCCGTGCGGCGGCACTGTCGAGCAGCGCTACTACCCGGCTGGTGACCCGCTTGGAAGACCGCGGACTTCTGACGCGCATCCTCTGCGCCGACGACCGACGAGGCATCTACACCGAGCTGACCCCGTCCGGCGTGGCGCTTCTCGAAGCCGCACGCCCCACCCACGACCACACGCTCGCAGAAGCCCTCCAGGAGGCCGGCGAGCAACCCGAGCTCGCATCACTCGTCGACGCAGTGCACGTGAGGTCACCAGCCTAAAATGACGTCCATGGCGATCGAACCCGACACCAAGGACTGGACCTGGGTGATGTCGCACCCGTGCACCGACTGCGGCTTCGACCCGTCGACGGTGAGCCGCGACCTGGTCGGCGATCGGATCGCGTCGTCCGCCGACGGGTGGGCGCACGTCCTGGCCGGGCCCGACGCGACTCGCAGGCCGAACGATGCCACGTGGTCAACACTGGAGTACGGCTGCCACGTCCGCGACGTGCACCGGATAATGGCCGAGCGCCTGGACCTGATGCTGACCTCCGAACCCGCCGAGTTCGCGAACTGGGACCAGGACCAGACCGCCGTCGCCGACGGCTACGCAGCACAGGACCCGGCCGTCGTCGCGGGTGAGATCGCCGACGCCGCCGCCCGGTTCGCGGCCGCCTACGACATGGTCGACGACGACCAATGGAGCCGACAGGGCTTCCGCAGCAACGGCTCGTCGTTCACGGTGGACACGTTCGCCGTGTACGCCCTCCACGACCTCGAACACCACCGGGTGGACGTCGGCCTTCCACCGCGAGCCTCGCAGCCATGACCACCGCGTTCGTCCTCGCCGGTGGGGCCAATCTTGGCGCCACACAAGTCGGCATGATGCAGGCCCTTCGCGAACGTGGCATCACCCCAGACGTCCTGATCGGCACGTCGGCCGGAGCATTGAACGCATCGTTCATCTCCGGGCACGGTTTCACTGGCTCGGCACTCGACGACCTCGCCGACATCTGGCGCTCCCTCAAGGCATGGGATCTGTTTCCACCGAGCGTCCGGCAGGTTGTCGGCGCACTGCGCGGGCAGCGCCCATCGATGTTCGACGACAGCGGGATGCGCGATCTCATCGAGAGGCACCTGACGTTCGATCGAATCGAGGACGCGCCCGTCGATCTCACCGTCATCGCCACCGATCTGATCACCGGCGACGAGGTTCCGCTCCGGAACGGACCGGCCGTCGATGCGGTCCTCGCGAGCAGCGCGCTGCCCGGACTCCTGCCGCCGGTGCTGTGGGAGGGCCGCACGCTCGTGGACGGCGGAGTCTCCGACAACACTGCGCTGGCTCCTGCCATCGAGCGAGGCGCGGACGTCGTTTACGTCCTCCCCTGCGGTGACCCGTGCACCTTGACCGCGCCACCGGACAACGTCGCCGAGATCCTGCTCCACACCATGGCACTACTCATTCACCGCAGGCTGATCACCGACATTCGCGAGTACTCCGACGATGCAGAACTGATCGTCCTGCCGCCGCCGTGCCCGATCACCGTCGGAGCTCTCGACTTCAGTCGGGCCGACGAACTCATCGTCGACGCGTACCTGACCGCGGCATCGTTCCTCGACGTCGACGGAGGTCGTCGCGCGGAGCCCGCAGAGCCTCTCGTGTCTTCGTGAGCATCGACCGCCGAAGTGCCGCCGACCAGCACTGATTCGCCCCACAAAGAGTGATATAGGGTAGCCTTACTCCAGCCTTGTCGTTCGCGATCGATACCATGCGTCCCGTGAGCGAATCTGCATCGGCCCCCGAATTCCTCTACTCGGACCTCCTTCCGGCGAACCAGGACGACACGCCCTACCGTCTGGTGACCACCGAAGGCGTGTCAACGTTCGAGGTGGACGGTCAGAAGTTCTTGAAGGTGGAGCCCGAAGCGATCCAGCGGCTCACCTCCGAGGCGATGCACGACATCAGCCACTACCTGCGTCCCGCACACCTGCGCCAGCTCCGCAAGATCATCGACGACCCCGAAGCGTCGGGCAACGACCGCTTCGTGGCGCTCGATCTGCTGAAGAACGTCAACATCTCGGCAGGCGGCGTCCTCCCGATGTGTCAGGACACCGGCACGGCGATCGTCATGGGCAAGAAGAGCGAAGGCGTCCTCACCGGCGTCGACGACGGCGAGGTGATCAGCCGTGGCGTGTACGACGCCTACACCAAGCTCAACCTGCGCTACTCGCAGCTCGCGCCGATCACCACGTACGACGAGAAGAACACCGGAACCAACCTGCCGGCACAGATCGAGATCTACGCGACCGAGCAGGGCCCCAAGGGTCCCGAGTACAAGTTCCTGTTCATGGCCAAGGGTGGCGGCTCGGCCAACAAGTCGTTCCTGTTCCAGGAGACCAAGGCGATCTTGAACCCGAAGCGCATGCTCGAGTTCCTGGACGAGAAGATCCGCTCGCTCGGCACGGCCGCCTGCCCGCCGTACCACCTGGCCGTGGTCATCGGCGGAACGTCGGCCGAGTTCGCTCTCAAGACCGCCAAGTACGCCTCCGCTCACTACTTGGACAATCTGCCGACCGAGGGGTCAATGGCAGCACACGGCTTCCGCGACACCGAGTTGGAAGAAGAAGTCTTCAAGCTCACCCAGTCGTTCGGCATTGGCGCGCAGTTCGGTGGCAAGTACTTCTGCCACGACGTGCGTGTGGTCCGTCTCCCCCGCCACGGTGCGTCGTGCCCAGTCGCGATCGCCGTGTCGTGCTCGGCCGACCGTCAGGCGCTCGGCAAGATCACCGCCGACGGCGTATTCCTCGAACAGCTCGAGACCGACCCCGCGCAGTACATGCCCGATGCGGGCGTTGCTGAGGACATCGCAGGCGGCGAGGTCGTCGACATCGACCTCAACCAGCCGATGGCCGACATCCTCGCCGAACTGACCAAGCACCCGGTGAAGACCCGTCTGTCGCTGACCGGCCCGCTGGTCGTCGCTCGCGACATCGCTCACGCCAAGATCAAGGACCTCCTCGATTCCGGGCAGCCGATGCCCGAGTACCTCAAGAACCACCCGGTGTACTACGCCGGACCTGCGAAGACTCCCGAGGGCATGGCGTCGGGTTCGTTCGGACCGACCACCGCTGGGCGCATGGACAGTTACGTCGAGCAGTTCCAGGCAGCCGGCGGCTCGATGGTGATGCTCGCCAAGGGCAACCGGTCCAAGCAAGTCACCACCGCATGCGACGCCCACGGCGGCTTCTACCTCGGATCCATCGGCGGTCCCGCGGCGCGCCTGGCACTCGACTGCATCAAGAGCCAGGAAGTGATCGAGTACCCCGAACTCGGCATGGAAGCGGTCTGGAAAATCGAGGTCGAGAACTTCCCCGCTTTCATCGTCGTCGACGACAAGGGCAACGACTTCTTCACCGATCCCTCGGGCACGGTCAACGTTCCGATCAGCGGCATCCGCGTCCGGTCGAAGGAACGCTGACCGCTTCCCCGGTGGTCAGCGGAGTCGGTCGACGTTCGCCATTTTGAGGACGTCGAGCCGGACGTCGAGCTCGTCGAGCGACAGCTTGTCGCCGATGAGCCCGCGGTCGATCACGGTCTGCCGGATGGTCTTGCCCTCACGCAGAGCTTCCTTGGCGACCGCGGCAGCTTCTTCGTATCCGATGGCAGAGTTGAGCGGCGTCACGATCGAAGGCGACGACTCCGCCAGCGTGCGGAGCCGATCCTCGTGGGCGACGAGCCCGCTGATGCACCGGTCGGCGAACAGCCTCGACACATTGGCGAGCAGAGTGATCGACTCGAGCACGTTGCGGGCCATCATCGGGATGTAGACGTTGAGTTCGAAGGCGCCGTTTCCGCCACCCCACGTGACCGCTGCGTCGTTGCCGATCACCTGAGCCGCGACCTGCGTGACTGCTTCGGGAAGCACTGGATTGACCTTGCCGGGCATGATCGAGCTGCCGGGCTGCAGGTCTGGCAGAGCGATCTCGCCGAGCCCGGTGAGCGGCCCCGAACCCATCCAACGGACGTCGTTGGCGATCTTCGTGAGTGAGACGGCGACAGTCTTGAGCTGCCCGGACAGTTCGACGAGTCCGTCGCGCGCGGCCTGCGCCTCGAAGTTGTCTGTCGCGAGGCTCAGCGCGTCGACACCCGTCAGCGTGACGAGCTGCTCGACGACCTTGGTTCCGAAGCCGTCGGGCGCATTGAGTCCGGTCCCGACTGCGGTGCCGCCGATCGCGAGCTCACCGACACGCGGCAGCGTCGCACGCAGACGTTCAACGCCGGCCTCGACCTGGCGGGCGTATCCGCCGAACTCCTGGCCGAGGGTCACCGGAACCGCGTCCATCAGGTGGGTACGCCCGGACTTCACGACCGTCTTCCACTCCGACGACTTGGTCGCGAGCGCTTCATGGAGCTGTTCCAGCGCCGGAATGAGCTCGCGTACAACGGCTTCGGTCGCGGCCACATGGGTGGCAGTCGGGAACGTGTCGTTTGAGCTCTGGGACATGTTGACGTCGTCGTTGGGGTGGACGCTCACGCCGTTCTGCGCGGCGATCGACGCGATCACCTCGTTGGCGTTCATGTTCGAGCTGGTGCCGGAGCCCGTCTGGAAGACGTCGATCGGGAACTGGTCGTCGTGCACACCGTCGGCGATCTCGCGGGCCGCGGCGACGATCGCGTCCGCCTTCTGCGCGTCGAGCAGTCCGAGGTCGTGATTGACCTGTGCTGTCGCCGCCTTCAGCAGTCCGAGCGCACGGATCTGAGTCCGCTCGAGCGGCCGGAAACTGATCGGGAAGTTCTCAACGGCACGCTGGGTCTGCGCCCTCCAGAGCGCGGCCGAGGGCACCCGCACCTCACCCATCGTGTCGTGTTCGATTCGGTATTCGATGTCATCAGCAGCCATGTTCTGTCCAACCGCGCCGACGCTCTCGATGTTCCGACCTGTTGACAGTTCCTGGGCCGGATCGTCGATCGAACCTAGACTCGGGACATGCCCCTCGCTTCACGACACAACGAGTTGATGTCCCTGGAGCAGTGGCGTGCCTTGGGGCAGGACACGTCCGTGCGGTCGGAACTTCAGGAGGGGGTCGTGATCGTGTCTCCGAGCCCGACACCGAGACATCAGCGCGCGATCATGCGCCTCGGTGTCTGTCTACACGCGGCCATGCCCGCCGAATACGACGCGCTACCAGAGGTGGACGTTCTCCTCGACCCCGCATTCCCGCCAACCGTTCGTCGACCGGACTTGATCGTCACCAGGTCAGCGACCGGACCTGTTGCCGCACGCAACGTGGTCGTCGTCATCGAGGTCCTGTTCCCCGGAACCCGACGCGTCGACCTCGTGCTCAAACGTTCGAGTACGCCGAGGCGGGGATTCCGCACTACTGGATCGTCGACTTCGAAGGGACGCCTCGCCTGGAGGCGCTCACACTGGCCGACGGCCGATATGTCGGCGACTGGGTCACCGGCACGTGCACGTCCGACGTGCCGTTCCCGGTGACCGTCGACCTCGGTTCCCTGGCGTGATCAGCCCTTCATCGCGACACCGCGGCGCCAATACCCCATGAAGGCGACCTGCGAGCGTTCGACGCCCAATTCCTTCACGAGGTGACGGCGCAGCCCCGTGACGACCTTGCTCTCCCCCGCGATCCAGTAGTAGCGATCGCCGGGGGCAACGACGGAGGAGTTGACGTCCTCTCCCAGACGAGAGAATTCAGGTGTCTCCCAGACGAGTTCGTCGTCCGGTGCATCGATGCTGTCACCGGTGTCGGACACCGCGGTGTCCAGGTGAGCGAGAACGGCGGGCAGGAGACGTTCGCCGTGCTTCGCGGCGCCGTCGCGGGTGAGCCACTGGACGTCGACCCCCGCCGGAGCGGCGAACGGCAGAACGTCGGCGGCGGTCGGGACCTCGATGAACGCGACACCCCGCAGATCGGACGGTGCGTCTTCGAGGATCCTGGCGATCGCGGGCGCGGCGGTCTCGTCACCCGCGAGGAGAACGGATTCGGCATCACCGGGGTTGTACTCGATGCCACCGCCATCGGTGCGTCCGCGGCGCGGACCCATCAGGAGCACCTCGTCGCCGGGCTGTGCGCGGGACGCCCACGTCGCGGCCGGACCAGTCAGGCCCGGCTCGAGATGAAGGACGAAGTCGACGACGAGCCTGGTCGCTCCGCCGTCGTCGACTACCACGTCGCGGATCGAGTACGTGCGCATCGAACCGCGCTCCTCCTCGGGGACGTCCAGCCACTGCTGATACCAGTCGTCGCCGTCGGCGAGGTCGGGCAGCACCCCGGACACCGGCGGGAAGATGATCTTCATCCGCTGGTCGAACGTGTTGCCCGGGGTCGCCATCTGATCGACGTCGGCTCCGGTGAAGGTGATGCGCACGAAGTTCGGTGATACGGGTTCGACGACGTCGACTTCTGCGCGAGCGAGGACGAACGGGCTGGTGGTGTCAGCGGACATGGTGCCTTCCGATCGGCATGACGGCGGGTTTCCCCGAGACGGGGTCGGTGAGAATCTGACTCTTGAGCCCGAACACGTCGCTGACCAGTTCGGCCGTGACGACGTCTTCGGGTGTTCCGTTGGCGTGGATCCGGCCGGACTGCATCGCGATCAGCCGATCCGAGTACCGGGCCGCGAGGTTCAGGTCGTGCAGCACCAACACGATCGTGGTGCCACGCGCTTCGCGGAGGTCGGTGAGCAGGTCGAGGACTTCCACCTGGTGAGCGACGTCGAGGAACGTCGTCGGCTCGTCGAGCAGCAGAATGTCGGTCTCCTGCGCGAGCGCCATCGCGATCCACACTCGCTGTCGCTGGCCACCGGACAGTTCGTCGACCGACCTGTCGGCGAGGTCGGCGATTCCGGTCGCGTCGAGAGCGTCGGCGACCGCCTCGTAGTCGTGGGACGTCCACCGTGCCAGGGCCCGCTGGTGTGGGTGCCTGCCACGTCCGACCAGGTCGGCGACGGTGATGCCCTCGGGCGCGACGGGACTCTGCGGCAGCAGACCGAGCACCCGGGCGACGTCACGGGACCGCTGCGACGAGATGTCCTTGCCGTCGAGAATCACCTGGCCCGACGTCGGTCCGAGCAGGCGTGCGAGTGCCCGCAGGAGCGTCGACTTGCCGCAGCCGTTGGCGCCGACGATCGACGTGATCAGGCCGGGAGGCACTTCGAGATCCAGAGAGTCGACGATCACCCGATCGCCGTACGACAGCCGGATCTTCTCGGCGTTCAATGAGTGGTGAGCGGTCACAGAGTTCCTCCCGACCGGTTGACACGAATGAGCAGGTAGATCAGGAACGGGGCGCCGAGCACACCTGTCACGACGCCGACCGGGTAGCGGTGCGGGAGCGCAAACTGGCCGATGAGGTCGGCGGACATCACCAGGATCGCGCCGACGAGCCCGGACGGGACAAGCATCGACCCGCCGGCGCGAGTCATCAGTCGTGCGGCGATCGGTCCCGACATGAATGCGACGAACGAGATCGGCCCGGCTCCGGCCGTCGCGAACGCGAGCAGGATCACCGCGCCGAGGATGTACAGGAGTCGGGTGCGTTCGACGTGGACGCCGAGACCTGCAGAGGTGTCGTCACCGAGCGCGAGGGAGTTCATGTCCCGCGAGCGGTAGAGCATCAACGGTGCGACGACGGCGACGATCACGGCGAGCGGAATGACACGATCCCACGACGGTTCACCGAGACTGCCGGTCAACCAGCGCAGTGCCACCGCGATGTCCCACTCGGACGCGCGAGCCAGGGTGTACGACACGATGCTGGTGAGCATCGAGGCGAGGCCGATGCCGATCAGGATGAGGCGGGTGGCAGCGAAACCGCCGTTCATCGACAGACCGTAGACCGCCGCTGCGGCCGCGACCGCTCCGACGAGAGCGACCACCGACACCGAGGTGCCGGTGAGGCCGAAGACGACGATGCCGACGACAGCCGCCGCAGACGCGCCCCAGGAGATGCCGATGATGTCCGGAGAGGCGAGCGGATTGCGAAGCAGCGTCTGGAACGTCACACCGGCGAAACCGAATGCGAAACCAGACAACGCAGCGAGGCACACCCGCGGGAGCCTGAGCTCGCCGACGGTGAACGTCGCGCCGCGTACTTGCTCCCCGAACGTCACGCGGATCACCGTGTCCAGCGGGTAGAACTTCAGGCCCACCATGAGCGACACGAAGAAGAGGACCACACACAGTGCTGCGAGGACCGTGAGAATCGTGATCCGGCGGCGACTGCGAGACCTGCGGCCGGCGAGCACTGACTGGGTCGTCGTCGTCATAGCTCACGCACCTTCTGCCGACGGACGATCCAAATGAAGAACGGGGCGCCGATGATCGCTGTGACGACGCCTACGTCGACTTCTTCCGGCCGCGCGATCACTCGCCCCACCACATCGGACAACATGAGAAGCGACGCGCCGACGAGCGCGGTGAACGGCAGCAGCCAGCGATGATCGGTACCGATGATCGCGCGGCACGCGTGCGGAACGAGAAGCCCCACGAAACCGATCGGTCCGGCGATCGCGGTCGCCGCGCCCGCCAGGACCACTGCGGCGATGCCCGTGAGCAGTCGGGTACGAGCTACGTTCTCGCCGAGCCCGGTCGCCACATCGTCGCCGAGCGCGAGCGAGTTCATGCCTCGCGCACACGCGAACGTGATGAGCACGCCGATCCCCAGGACCGGGGCCAGAGCCCCGATCCGCTCCCAGTCGGCGCCGCCGACTCCACCGACCTGCCACCGCTGGAACTTCGACATGACGTCGACGCGAGGAAGCAGGACGGCACTGATCAGGCAGGTCACGGCAGCGGCGGTGGCCGCACCCGAGAGCGCCAGCTTGAGCGGGGTGGCTCCGCCGCGGCCCATCGAGCCGATCGCGTACACGAACACGGCGGTCAACGCCGCACCGATGATCGCAGCTCCAATGAAGGAGAACGGATCGGTGATCCCGAAGAAGACCAACCCGATCACCACGGCGAGTGATGCACCGCCCGATATCCCGAGGATCGCGGGGTCGGCGACCGGATTCCGAGTCACCGCCTGCATGCCGGCGCCGGACAGCGCGAGTGCCATACCCACCAGGATCGCCAGCACCGTGCGCGGAACTCGTTTGACGATCGCCGCCTCTCCGAACGTGTCCGCGGACCCGAAGAGCGCGTTGCCGATCTCATCGAACGACACCTCGCGATTGCCGAACGCGATCGACACGCAGAACAGCACCGCCAGGACGGCGAGCGCAACGATCAAGCACACGATCCGCCCGGTCACCCGGGTGCGTGTCACTTGAGTGACGCCGCCATCAGATCGAAGTACTGCGCGGCGCCCCACGGAATCGACAGCGGCGACGGGTTCGACGCCGCGGCGAGCGGAGTGGAGTCCTTCAGGATCGCGACGTGACCGGCCTTGATCGCGGGGATCTTGCCGAGCAGCGGGTCGGCCTGCAGACGAGCGAGAGTGCTGCCGTCTCCGTAGGTGATGATCAACCCGACGTCGTTGAACTGGTCAGCCTGCTCGGCACTGACATCGACGTAGAACTCCTTGGTGGTGGACGACGACGTCTCGACCGCAGTCGGGACCGGCAGTCCCGCGGTCTTCAGGAACTCAGCGCGCGGATCGTTCAGCGTGTAATACCCGATTTTGCTCAGATCGGTCGGATCGAGGTACGCGAACATCGTCTTCGTGGTCTTCAGAGCCGGATGCGCGGCGACGGCGGCATTCACCTGACCGGTGAGGTCGGCGATCAGCTTCTTTCCGTCGTCTTCACGGCCCATCGCCTTCGAGTTGAGGGCGATCGTCTCCTCCCACGTGGTGCCCCACGGGATCTTCGGGTAGGCGACAACGGGTGCGATCTTGCTCAGCTTGTCGTACTGGTCCTTGGTGATTCCCGAGTAGGCCGCCAGGATCACGTCCGGCTCGGTCGCCGCGACGGCTTCGTAGTCGGGGCCATCGGTCTCGTCGTACATCGCCGGAGTCTCGGCGCCGAGCTCTTTGAGCTTGTCCTCGACCCACGGCAGAACACCGTTGTTGTTGTCGTCGCCCCACGTGGCCTTGGCCATGCCGACGGGCACGACGCCGAGCGCAAGGGGAACCTCTTGGTTCGACCAGCCGACGGTCGCGATGCGATCGGCCGACTCCACCGTCGTCGAACCGAGCGCGTGGGTGACGGTGATCGGGAAGCCTTCACCGGAGGGTCCGGCGGTTCCGTCGTCCGACGAGGAACAGGCAGTGACTGTCGCCGCGAGCGCAGTTGCGGTCAGCAACGCGAGAAGTCTGGTCTTGCGCATGATTCGGGGGCCTTTCACAGAGGGAGAGCCACATCTTATCTTGGGTAGCCTGCCCTAACATATCAGCCGACCGGACGCTCCCCACAGAACACCGGTGTCGAACGCCCTACCCGCTGTATTGTCTAGCCGGACACACACCAAGTGTTCACCACGTCACAGGTGAGGAACGGGCGAGATCCGCATGATGAAATTCCTTCAGAACCTCGGCAAATCGATCATGCTGCCAGTTGCAGTACTGCCGGTTGCCGCGATACTTGTCGGTATATCCAACTGGATAATCGGCGCGAACGACGGTCAGGCGAATGTCGTCACGTCGTTCCTGCAGACGGCGGGGTTGGCGATCATCGCCAACATGCCGATTCTGTTCGCCGTCGGTGTATCCATCGGCATGGCGAAGAAGTCCGACGGCACGTCGGCCCTCGCGGGCCTGGTGTCCTGGCTGATCATCACCAGCCTGCTCGCGCCCACCTCGGTGATGACCCTGTTGAACTCGGGGTTCGCGGACTCCGAACTCAACCCCGATTCGAAACTCGGCGCGGGCCAGCAGGTGGCCGAGGTCGGCGGCAAGCTCGTCTTGCAGTCCCCCGACGTCAACGCGGCGTTCGCTCCCGGCTCGTTCCAGAACGCCTTCATCGGCATCCTCTGCGGTGTGATCGGCGCGCTCTGCTACAACCGCTTCAAAGACACCAAGCTCCCCGACGCACTGTCGTTCTTCTCGGGCCGCCGCTCGGTCGCGATCGTCACCGCGGGCGTCTCCCTGATCGTCGGACTGATCCTGCTGTTCGTCTGGCCGTTCGTGTACACAGGCCTGGTCAACTTCGGCGAATGGATCGTCGGACTCGGCGCGTTCGGCTCCGGCATCTACGGATTCTTCAACCGACTGCTCATCCCGTTCGGCCTGCACCACGCTCTGAACTCGGTGTTCTGGTTCGACGTCGCGGGCATCAACGACCTGTCGAACTTCGCGGCGGGCGACAAGGGCGACGGCGTCTTCGGCGTCACCGGCCAGTACATGACCGGCTTCTTCCCGATCATGATGTTCGGTCTGCCCGGCGCGGCTCTCGCGATGTACGTGACGGCGAAGACCAAGCGCAAGAAGATCGCCTACGGCATCCTGCTGTCGGGTGCGGTGGCGTCGTTCTTCGTCGGTGTGACCGAACCGCTCGAGTTCGCATTCATGTTCCTCGCGCCGTTCCTGTTCCTGATCCACGCCGTGTTCATGGGCATCTCGATGGCGATCAGCCAGCTGTTGCCGGTCCGCATGGGCTTCGGCTTCTCGGGCGGCTTCGTCGACCTCGTGCTCAACTGGACCAACCCCATGGCCGAGAATCCGTGGATCATCCTGATCATGGGCCCGATCTGGTTCCTGATCTACTTCTTCGTGTTCCGCTGGGTGATCCTCAAGTTCCAGCTCAAGACTCCCGGTCGTGAAGACGACGACGAGATGGGCGACGAGGACGGCGACTCGTCGGCGGGATTCGTCGGCACTGCAGCCAAGTTCATCGACGCGCTCGGCGGCAAGGCCAATATCACCGAGCTCGACAACTGCGCGACCCGCCTCCGCATGGAGATCGCCGACACCTCGGTCATCGACGAACCGGCGCTCAAGCGCGCAGGCGCAGCGGGAACCATCAAGCCGGGCGGCAATTCCGTTCAGGTGATCTACGGCCTCAACGTCCAGTTCGTGAAGGACGCGATGGAGAAGATCATGGCCGGGCAGATCGACGCGCCCGACGCCGCTGACGTCCCGGACGCCGTTCCGGACGCGACGGTCGACTCCAGCCCGGTCGCCACTCTCGAGAAGACCGCGACCGTGGCCCTCAAGCGTCCCCTGCAGGGGTACGCGATCGCCCTGTCGGAGGTACCCGACAAGACGTTCTCATCAGGCATGATGGGCCCGGGAGCCGCGATCGTCCCGACCTCGGGAGAGGTCACCGCCCCCGCCGACGCGACGGTTGTCACGGTGTTCCCGACCGGACACGCCATCGGACTCAAGCTGACCGACGGCACCGAGGTCCTCATCCACGTCGGCCTGGACACCGTGAAGATGAAGGGCGACGGCTTCGAACCACTGGTGAAGGCGGGCGACACCGTCACCGAAGGGCAGGCACTGCTCAACGTCGACCTCGCGAAGATCGAAGCCGCCGGCTATCCGACGGTGACGCCCGTCGTGGTGATGAACGACAAGTCGGCGGTTGTCGAACTGCTTTGATTCGCTACCGTTGACCCCATGTACGTGAAGGTCTGCGGACTCACCGATCCCGACACCGTCGACGTCGCCGTCGAAGCCGGCGCCGACGCCGTCGGGGTGGTGATGAATCGGACGAGTTCACGTGCCGTGGACACCGAGACTGCCCGCTCGATCATCGATCGAGCGGGCAGTCTGCTGGATACAGTCCTCGTCGTCAACGACATGCCCGCCACGGACGCCGCCCGCGTAGCGTCCGACCTCGGATTCACGGTTCTACAGCTGCACGGTGCCTACACGCGGGCCGACTTCGACGCCGCCGCCGCGATCTTTCCCCACCTCTGGCGTGCGACGTCGCTCGCCGACGATCCTCCACTAGAGGTCGGGGCCTACGGCGAGGCCGCACTGCTGCTGGACGCCCCGAAGCCGGGCTCGGGCGAGACCTGGGACCTGACCGTCCTCACCGACCGCGGCGTCTCAGGGTCATGGCTGCTCGCAGGCGGGCTGACCCCCGACAACGTCGCCGCGGCAATCAACCAGTCCCACCCGTGGGGAGTCGACACCTCCAGCGGCGTCGAGGCCTCGCCCGGCGTCAAAGACCACACCAAGGTCCGCGCGTTCATCGCCGCCGCTAAGGCTGCTTCGTAGAATCCGCCCCTATACGGCACGTTGCTCCCTATATCCGGCAATGAGCCTCATACAGCCTATTTTTACGAAACCTCCCGAATGACTTAGCCCTGAGGCAGGCTGTACCCGTGGACTTGGGGGTGTTCAGGCGGGGGAAGCTGCTCGACCGGATGCCGCGCGCAGCCGTGGACCGCGCGATCGCCGACGGTTCATTAACGCAGATCAGGCACGGCTGGCTAGCGACGCCCACCGCACACCCCGACGCCGTTCGCGCGGTGCAGGCCGGTGGAGTCCTCACCTGCTCGTCGGCGCTACGCCTACACGGAGTTTGGACGCCTCCGACGACGAAGTTCCACGTCCGAGGCATCGGCCGAGCACGTATGCATCCAACGTGGTGCAGGCAGCATGGCGGCCAACCGCCCGCCGACGACGCCGTCGATGACCTCCCCACAGCGCTCAGACACGCAGCTCACTGCTTGCCGTCGGAGGATTTCATCGTCATCTGCGATTCCGTCCTCAACCGACGACTGATGGCTCCGTCCGAATTGGAGGCGGAGTTCGGCAGTGCCCCTCGATCGGTTCATCGCGCTCTGGCGGCCGTCGACGGCCGCGCAGAGTCCGGCACCGAGACGATGGTCCGACTGCGTCTACGTGCCCCCAACCGTAGGATCCGACCGCAGGTCCAGATTCCGGGAGTCGGGCGCGTCGACCTGGTGGTCGGGCGGTCCATGATCATCGAGGTCGACGGAGCCGAGTACCACGTCGATCCGTCACAGTTCGAGAAGGACCGTCTACGCGACCTCACCGCGTGGACGCTCGGGTATCGACCGATCCGGCTCACCTACCAGCAGGTCGTGTACCAGTGGGACGACATCGGACCGCTCCTCATGGAGATCATCCGACGCGGCGACCATCTCAGGCCGCTCATCGCGTCTTGACAAGACGGGCACCCCGCCGTCGAGATGTCCGCGATCGTGCCTTCGATTGCGTCTGAGGTATCATCTAACGCGAAATAAGCGATCGCTTATTTCTAGAGTGCCAGAAAGGAGTCGCGATGTCATCCAAGTCTGAGCTGACGCGCCAGCGGCTCCTCGACGGCGCGATGGCGTCGTTCGCCGATCATGGTTTCCACGGGACGAGCACCCGGCACATCGCAGCGGCGGCGGGCATGAGCCCGGCGGCGGTGTACGTGCACTACTCGTCGAAAGAGGAACTGCTCTACGAGATCAGCCGAAAAGGCCACCGCGAGCTGCTTGAGATCGTGCAGGCCGCGGTCGCCCTCGACGCCGACGCGACGACGCGGTTACGGACCCTGGTCCGGGACTTCATCGTCTACCACGCGCAGAATCACGCGAGCTCACGCGTGGTGAACTACGAGTTCACCCGCCTCGAACCCGACCATCTCACCGAGATCGTCGAGATGCGAGTCGGAATCGACGTCGCGATCACGGCGGTCCTCGACGCGGGAGTCGCAGAGGGCGCGTTCACGATCGGCGACATCCCCATGACCACCACCGCGGTCGCCTCCCTGGCCGTCGACGTGTCGCGGTGGTTCCGCGACGGTCGATCCTGGAGCCCGCAAGCGGTCGGCGACTACTTCGCCGACCTCTCCCTGCGCATGGTGGGCGCAGCCTGACCCGACATCAGTTCCAGTCGACACAATGAAGGAGGCGGCGATGCGCCGCGAGATCTACAACGAAGACCACGATGCGTTCCGCGAGACTGTTCGCGCATTCATCGAGACCCAGATCGTGCCCGTGTACGACGAGTGGCTCGAGAACGGCATCGTCCCGCGCGACTTCTACCTCAAGGTGGGCGAGCTCGGCCTCTTCGGCATCGAGGTCCCGGAGGAGTACGGCGGCGCAGGCATCGACTCGTACAAGTTCGAGGCCGTCGTCACCGAGGAGATGGCGCGCGCCGGCGTCAGCCTCGGCGGCAGCGCAGCGCACATCCCGCTGTGCCTCCCCTACCTGCTCAAGCACGCGAACGAAGAGCAGAAGCAGCGTTGGCTCCCCGGTATGGCGTCCGGTGAGACGATGTTCGCCATCGCCATGACCGAGCCGGGCACCGGTTCGGACCTCGCGGGCATGCGCACCACTGCCAAGCTCACCGAGGACGGCACCCACTACGTCCTGAACGGCGCGAAGACCTTCATCACCGGCGGCGTCAACGCCGATCGCGTGATCGTCTGCGCCCGCACCTCGGCTCCGAGCGAGTCCGACCGCCGTTTCGGCATCACGCTGCTCGTGGTCGACACCAAGACCAAGGGCTTCGAGATCGGCCGCAAGCTCGACAAGCTGGGCCTGCGCACCTCGGACACCGCCGAGCTGTCGTTCACCGACGTGCTGGTTCCGGTCGAGGACCTCCTCGGCGAGGAGAACCAGGGCTTCTACTACCTGGGCCAGCATCTTCCCCGCGAGCGCCTGTCGATCGCCGTCGGCGCGTACGCGCAGGCAGTGGCGGCGATCCGCTTCGCGAAGGACTACACGCTCGAGCGCAACGTCTTCGGCAAGCCGGTCGCAGCATTCCAGAACACCAAGTTCGAGCTCGCCGCATGCCAGGCGCAGGCCGACGCGATGGAGGCTGTCGTCGACCGCGCTCTGGAGGCGTACGACCGCAAGGAGCTGTCAGCAGCGGACGCCGCTTCGGCCAAGCTGTTCTGCACCGAGGCCGCGGCCGACATCATCGATCGCTGCCTCCAACTGCACGGCGGCTACGGCTACATGAACGAGTACCCGATCGCTCGCCTGTACGCGGACAACCGCGTCAACCGCATCTACGGCGGCACGAGCGAG
This sequence comes from Gordonia sp. PDNC005, assembly GCF_016919385.1. Lineage (NCBI taxonomy): Bacteria > Bacillati > Actinomycetota > Actinomycetes > Mycobacteriales > Gordoniaceae > Gordonia > Gordonia sp. PDNC005. The sequence continues at coordinate 690,236 of NZ_CP070351.1, read as the reverse complement.
GTCATGCGCTCGATCATCGCCAAGAACATGGGCCTGTAACCACAGGTCACCAGCCCGAGAGAGCGGCCGCGGCCGCTTTCGGGCAGACTCGGAGGGCGTGAGCCACCGACTACCGGACCCAGATCCGCAGCCGGAGGTCTCACGCCCTCCTCTTGCGTCTGCCACGCACGAGCACCATCACCACCATTCGCACGGTGGGGACATCCCGGGGACCCTCACTCGGTTCGCCAAACCGGCCGTCATCGTCGTCCTCGCCGCGGCGGCCGTGTTCGTGTCCGTTGGCGTGTTCCTGACGTGGCCGTCGAACGCCTCTCACCCGATCCCGATGCAGTACAAGTCGTCGGACGGCGGGCCACTCCAGGTGTACGAGGCCGATGTCGTCGCGCAGACTCGCACCGACTGCTCGATGATCGACGCAGGCGTCCCGACAGCCGATTTCCCGCAGATTCCGACAACCGGCGGTCCGTGCATCGCGACCGTGCTGGCACTGAAGTCGGGCCCTGACGAAGGCCGGTACACGGTCTTGTCGATTCCGACGAACAAAGCCCAGGCAGGCACTGGACCCGACTCCGCGAATATGTCCGTCGGCGCACCCGACGACCCGCAGCCCGGTCAACCCCGTCTCGCGGTCGACGACTCGATCAAAGTCAGCGCGATGCCCGATCAGAGCGCCGAATCGTCGACGGCCTCGGTGCGCTACGCGTTCTACGACTTCGCTCGCGGCACCCCGCTGATCTTCTGGGCGATCGCCTTCGTGCTCGCAGTCGTGGTCGTCGCCACCTGGCGCGGCCTTCGCGCCATCATCGGCCTGGCGATAGCATTCGCGGTCCTCGGTTTCTTCACGCTGCCGTCGATCCTGGACGGCAACGACGTGGTGATCGTCGCGATCGTGTCCGCGGCGGCCATTCTGTTCGCCGTTCTCTACCTCGCCCACGGCGTCAACCTGCGCACCAGTGCGGCGCTGGTCGGAACTCTGCTGTCGCTGGTCGTCGCCGGCCTGTTGAGCAATGCCGCGATCTCGACCCTGTCACTCACCGGACTGTCGGCGTCGTCGACGACGAACCTGCAGATGTATCAGGGCACGATCTCGCTCCAAGGTCTGCTGCTCGCGGGCTTTGTGATCGGCACCCTGGGCGTGTTGAACGACGTCACGATCACCCAGGCGTCGGCCACCTTCGAGCTGGCCGCGATGCCGAATCAGACACGACTCGGCGCATTCCGCGCAGCGATGCGCGTCGGGCGCGACCACATCGCGAGCACCGTGTACACGCTCGTGTTCGCCTACGCGGGCAGTGCACTCCCACTGCTCCTGTTGTTCTCCGTGGCGGGCCAGCCGGTGTCGTCACTGTTGAGTTCGGAGGAGGTCGCCATCGAACTCGCACGCGCCTTCGTCGGCGGCATCGCACTCGCGCTGTCGGTTCCGCTGACCACCGCGGTGGCCGCGGCCCTGGTGGTCCCGGGAGGGAAGGCGACGGACGTCACGCCCGTCTGAGGTTGCGGCGAAACTGTTAGTGACTAACAATCGTTAGCATGTCATCGATTCTCTTCCGCCTCGGGCGGTTCTCCTTCCGGCACAAGTGGTGGGTGATCGTCGCGTGGATCGCCGCGCTCGTGATCACCGGCTCGCTCGTCAACGCCATGCAGCCGAAGTTCTCCAAGGACTTCGAATTGCCTGGCACCGACGGCGGCACCGCCATGACGCAGTTGGAGGAGTACTTCCCCGCTGCCAACAAGGCGCAGTCCCAGGCCTCGACGACGGTCGTCATCGGCGCCAAGGACGGCCTCGCCGCCCACACCGCCGAGATCGACAAGCTCGTCACCGGCCTGCAGGCACTCCCCAAGGCAAACAAGGACGCCATCGTCAACCCGGTGACCGCGGCAGCCGCGGCTCCACAGATGGCGTCGGCGGTTCTCGGTGACCAGGGCCGCGTCGGCCTGATCACCGTCCCGCAGGGCATCGAGTTGATGGACGTCAAACTCGAATCGAAGACAGAACTTCTCGACGTCCTCGAGAAACACCGTGTGAACGGCCTGCAGGTCGAGGCCACCGGCGGCGTGATGGCCGCACAGGAGGAGCCGGGCAAGGCCGAGATGATCGGTTTTGCAATCGCCTTCGTCATCATGATCGTCGCGTTCGGCGCACTGATCGCCGCGTTCATCCCGCTCGTCACCGGCCTCGTCGGCGTCGGCCTGACCATGATGCTAGTGACCCTGTCCGCCGAGTGGATCTCGGTGAACCAGGCCGCGACCGGCATCATCACCATGCTCGGCATCGCCGTCTCCATCGACTACGCGCTGTTCATCGTGTCCCGCTACCGGTCGGAGATCAATCGCGGCGGCAGTCGCGAAGACGCCGCAGGCAGAGCGGTCGGCACCGCGGGCACGGCGGTGGTCTTCGCCGGCCTGACGGTGGTCATCGCCGTCGCCGCCCTCATGGTGATCGGCCTGCCGTTCATCACCCAGATGGGTCTGGGTGCGGCCCTCGCGATCATCGTCGCCGTCCTGGCCGCCCTGACGTTCATTCCGGCGCTGCTCGGCGCGTTCGGCCGCTTCGCGTTCAGTCCCCGCATCCCGTGGCTGCGCCACGGCGATGCCGACGAGTCGACCGAGACGTTCGGCGTGAAGTTCGGCTCGATGGTCGTCAAGCGTCCCGTCGTGTTCATCGTTGCCGGCCTCGCGATCCTGATCGCCGCCGCCCTGCCCATCAAGGGCATGCAGATCGGCATGGACACCACCACCGACGACGAGGTGGCCGCTCAGGAACTCGTCGCCAAGGGCTTCGGCGAAGGTGTCGCTGGACCGCTGATCGCTGTCCTGCACACCGATTCCGGCACCATCGACAAGGCCGCGACCACTGCCGTCAGCGAGATCGCGAAACTCCCGGGCGTCGCCTCGCCGGACGCCCTGATGTGGATGGGCAACGGCACCACTGATCCGAAGAACCCGAATGTCGGCGCGAACTCGGCGATCATCCAGATCGTTCCGAAGACCGCACCGTCGGCCCCGGAGACCCACGACCTCGTGGAGGACATCCGCGGCATCTCCAGCGACATCGAGAAGCAGGGCGCGTCGATCCACGTCGGCGGTCAAACGGCCATCATGTCCGACCTGTCGGCCAAGCTCGACAAAGCCCTCATCCCCTACCTCGTGGTGGTGGTCGGACTCGCGTTCCTGATCATGATCGGCGTGTTCCGTTCCCTGTGGGTGCCGTTGATCGGCACCGTCGGCTTCCTGTTCTCGGTGCTCGCCACCTTCGGCATCACCACGTGGATCTTCACCGACGGCGCACTCGGCATGATCGATCACACCAAGCCGATCATCGCGTTCCTGCCGATCTTCCTGATCGGTGTGGTCTTCGGTCTCGCGATGGACTACCAGGTGTTCCTGGTCACCCGCATGCGTGAGGAGTACATGCACGGGATGTCCGCGAAGGAGGCCATCGTCGCCGGTTACCGTCACGGTTCCCGCGTCGTCACCTCGGCCGCGATCATCATGATCAGCGTGTTCGCCGCGTTCATGCTGGCACCGGACACCACCGCGAAGATGATGGGCTTCGCCCTTGCGATCGCAGTGTTCTTCGACGCCTTCATCATCCGCATGATCGTCGTCCCGGCCGTGATCTCCCTCCTCGGCGACCGTGCCTGGGGTCTGCCGAAGTGGCTCGACAAGCTTGTCGTCGACTTCGACATCGAAGGCAGCAAGGTGCGCGACCGCGGTGTCGGCGAGACCACCGAGCCGCTGGTGGCCGACGCAGAGGCGCTCGAGGCGAAGTAGCCATGTCGACCGAGAGCTCCACCCAGACCGCGGCCCCGGGGAACACCCCGGGGCCGCGGCCCGGTCTACGGGAACGCAACAAGGCGCGCACCCGGAACGCGATTCGCACCGCCGCTATGGACCTGTTCGAAAGGCAGGGATACACCGCCACCACGGTGGCGCAGATCGCCGACGCGGCCGACGTCTCGCACACCACCTTCTTCCGATACTTCCAGAGCAAGGAACAGGTGGTCCTGAAAGACGACCTGGACAACGAACGCCGGGCGGCGATGCTCCGCGGAATCGAGCCGGGGCTCAGCCGCTTCGACCTGCTTCGCCGCATGGTGTCGGACATGTTCGCGATCGCCGCCGAGGACGAGTGGGCGTCGAACATGGCTCGCTACCACTTGATCCAGAACGAACCGACCCTGTTCGCGGCGCATCAAGCCGAGGCGGACGAGGTGATCACCGAGACCACCGGATTCATCGCCGACTATCTCGGGGTGAAGCCGGACGACCTGCGTCTGCGCGTGTTCATCGCCGCGGTTGTCGGAGTGCTGTTCCACGTGGTCGACAACAGCGGCAACGGCGAGATCCCGACACTCGAGGAGTGCATCGAGGCGATCGACCTCCTCGAAGCGGGTCTGCCGGTCTGATCAGCCACTCGCCCGATTAGTCTGTTCGGCATGAGCACCGCAGCCGATCGTTCCGGCACCGAACTCGGCCCGTACCGCCTCGTCCGACTCATCGGTCGAGGCGGTATGGGCGAGGTGTACGAGGCCGTCGACACGGTCAAAGACCGGACGGTCGCTCTGAAGCTCCTGCCGCCCCATCTCGCCGACGACGAGCAGTTCCGTGCCCGGTTCCTGCGCGAATCGCAGACGGTCGCACGGCTCAACGATCCCCACGTCATCCCGATCCACGACTTCGGCGAGATCGACGGGCTGCTGTATCTCGACATGCGCATCGTCGACGGCCGCGACCTGCGGAGTCTCATCAAGGACGCACCGCTGCCCGCCGAGCGGGCGGTGGCTCTCATCGCGCAGATCGCGGGCGCGCTCGACGCGGCACACGCGTCCGGACTTCTGCATCGCGACGTGAAGCCGGAGAACATCCTCGTCGACGCCAACGACTTCGCGTATCTCGTCGACTTCGGGATCGCGCAGTCGGCCGGCGCCACACGCTTCACCGCGACCGGATCGGCGATCGGATCGTTCGCGTACATGGCGCCGGAGCGGTTCGCCGACGACGTTGCGCTCACTCCCGCCGGCGACGTCTATTCGCTGGCGTGTGTGCTGTTCGAGTCGGTCATGGGTGGTCCGCCGTACCCGTCGACCAGCTATGAGAAGATCATCACCGGCCACTTGACCAGGCCCGTCCCACCAACCGGCACTGTCCTCGACCCGGTGATCGCAGCGGGCACGGCAAAAGACCCGACCCAGCGGATCGCCACGTGCGGCGCGTTCGCCGCCGCCGCGAAAGATGCACTCGCGGGCCGTCACACGCCGACTCTGGTCGCACCCGTTCGTGCGCCGCACCCCGCCCCGGCGATGCCGTACCAACCGATGATGCATCCCAACGCACAACCTGCTCCGGCGTCGAACAGCGGTCGTGTGGCTCTCATCGCCACTGCTGTCGCAGCAGTCGCACTGCTCGCGGGCGCCGGCGCGGTCTGGGTGGCCATGAAGAACTCAGACACGGATCCGGTTGCGGCCTCGCCGACGAGTGTCGCGGTGTCCACGACGACCATCTCGGCATCCACGCCGACAGCGACCGCCACCACGGTCACCGAGACCGCCATTCGTCCGACAACGGCCCGCGACCGGAACGATCTCGGACTGTCGACACCGATCACTGTCCCCGAATGCAATGGGCAGAGCATTCTGATCGTGTTCAATGCGACCACTCCCGGCCGGTACGAGGAGCAGGTCGGCGCGGCACTCGCCGCGAATCCGGGCGCGGAGTACCTGCGCACCGACAATTCCTGTTCGTCGATGCGCCAGGCGTACGACGACGGAAGCCCCATCTACGCGGTCTACTACGAGGGTTCATCGGTGGCCGCCACCTGCGCGAAGAAGGCCTCGATCGGCGGCGAGGTGTATGCCCGCTACCTCGACGACACGACTCCGGTGGGCACCGAGATCTGCTGAACCACGGCACAATAGAGCCATGTGGGGCGTCATCGGCCAGTACTGGTGGCTCGTGTTCGTGTTCGGCGGATCGATCGGCGGCGCGATTCGGGCCGTCTCCGCGTGGAACGAACGGCGTGCTCAACGCAGCCTCGAGCGGTATCGCATCAAACAGGAGACGAGCGTCGCCCGAGCGGAGGCGGAGAGTCGAGGGCGGATCGACGCCGCCTCGGTGCAGCGGGAGCTCGCGTCCGCGGTCGCCGATCACAACGCCACCGACGAACGGTGGTTCACCCATGAAACCGATCTCGCGACCCTTCTCGACTACCCGATGCTCGTCGACCTTCGCGAGCCGCTGACGGAGAAGTTTCATCGCGCCCGAAGTCGTGCCGAACTCCTCCGGCCGTCTGCGGACGACGCCGCCGATCCGGCCGCCGTCCGGTCCTACCGCGACGCCGTGCACGACTACACGACGTCCCTCGACCTGGCCGAACAGGAGGCCAAACGCCGTCGACGTTCGGATTTCAGTCCGGTGGAGCAGGAACGGCTGTCCCGGGCCCAGCGGTTGCTGGCACTGGCGATGGACGACGGCGCGTCACCGCAGGAACGCCGCCAGGCGTACGAACGGGCCCGCACCGAGTTGGACGGCCTGATCAACCTGCCTGCCGCGGGGACCTCGGCGTTGGAGATCAGGGTCCGCGCAGCGTTGGAGTCGGGCCCCGCCGACTAGGGCGCGAACGTTGGCGGCGTTTCCCGTCCCAGCTCTGAGAAACGCCGCCAACGTGAGTCAGTGGTAGGCGGCGAGTTGCTGAGCCGCGATCGAGTGCAGTTTCTCGATGCCGAGGTTCAAGTCGACGAGGTGCGAATCGAACAGCGGCAGTTCGTTGAAATGCTGCGGGATCACCGGTGTTGCGTGCAGGCGGTGGAATCCGTTCGGGTTCACACAGTTCACCTTCCACCGACCGGGCCCGGTGGTCCAGGTCGACTTCGACGTCGGCAGGGTCCCCGGGAACGTCGAGACGTTCATCAGGAATGCGATCATGCTCGCCGCATACGGACGGCTGGGCACTGTGGCGGCGGCCGGGCTGTAGTCGCCGCTGAGCTTGTCCGGATCGGTGCACGCGACCTGGAAAGCCGGACCGGTGGGCAGGTTCATCGGGCTGCTGAGCGCATCGAGACTGCTGTTGCCGAACAACGACGGGAGGCCGACCAGTTCGGTGGAGTAGGCGACCACACAGCCGGTCTGCGCACGGCGGGTGCAGACGGGAGTGTTCCGGAAGTCACCTCCGGTGGTCTTCCCCCTCGCCGTCATCACGTTGCCGCCCATCAGGAAGGCGCCGACCATTTTGCGGCGCAACTCCGGCTTCGGGTCGATCTCCTCGCGGATCAGCTTGCGCAGCATCATGGTCCCCTGCGAGTGTCCGATGAAGATCACCGGTCGTCCCTTGTTGTCGTCGCGGAGGTACTTCTGCCACGCGCGCTTCACGTCGCCGTACGACGTGTTGGGGATGTCGCGGTTGCCGACCCAGGACGCCATCATCGCCGGGCTGAGACCCCACAGGGTCATCTGGCGGTAGACCGGCGCGTACACGCGGCACAGGTCGTTGAACGACGCTGCTTGGAAACGAGCGATCGACTGGACCGACGGGACGGCCTTCTTGTCGGCCAGCAGGGACGGCTGGTCGGTCACGGTCGGATAGACGTAGAAGCAGTCGGCCTTCTTCGCCGATTCCGGCGTCACGGTGGCCGGATGAGTCTTCCGTGTGAGGAGGTCCGTGCGATCGTTCTTCAGATCACAGGGGTCAAGGGCCCCCGGGCGACACAACCACTGCACCGCGGGCGCGGCGGACGCCGGCGGCGGCGGAACCACGAGCAGACCGGCCACGACGGCGACAGCCGCCACGAGTACGAAGAATGGTCCGTTACGACGAAATGGCATGAATATCCCTCTCCAGGCATGCGATCTGTGACATTCGACCCCTAGACACTGTCACAGTGATCTGACTCATGAGTAGGGTGCGGCCATGTCTCTGCCTCGCAGCATCGCCGCGCTCATCGTCACCGTCGGCGCCGTCGTGTCGTCCACCCTGGTCGTCGCACCGCAGGCGGCCGCCGCTCCCGCCGACCCTCTCGCGGTGAGTGCGCTGCACACACGCGGCACCTCGATCGTCGACGCAGCAGGTCGCGTGGTGCTGAATCACGGTGTGAACAACGTCGACAAGGAGGCGCCGTACCTCAAGGCCGGCGACGGATTCACCGTCACCGCGGCCGACGCCGCGAAACTCGCCGGGTACGGATTCAACTCCGTGCGCCTCGGCGTCTCGTTCGACGCCCTGATGCCGACGAAGGGCAACGTCGACGAGGACTACATCGGGCGCGTGACCGCCGTGGTCGACATGCTCGCCGATCACGGCATCCGCACGCTTCTCGACAATCACCAGGACGGAATGTCGTCGCCGTGGGGCGGCAATGGGTTCCCCGCGTGGGCCGTGAAGTCACGCCCGTTGCCCGGTGAGCCGAACCCCGGCTTTCCGCTGTACTACCTGATGCCCAGCATGAACGCCGCGTGGGACGAGGTGTGGACCAACCGCAACGGAATCGTCGACCACCTGGGCACCGCACTCAAGGCACTCGCCGCGGGGCTCAAGGGCCACGCGGGAGTGATGGGCATCGAACTTCTCAACGAGCCGTGGCCGGGCACAGCGGCTCTGACCTGCTTCCCGATCGGCTGCCCGCTGTTCGACGTGCAGTATCAGAACACGATGTCGAAGCTCACCCGGTATGTGCGTCAGGGCGACCCGACGGTTCCGGTCTACTGGGAGCCGAACGTCACCTGGAATCAGATGATGCCGTCGTACATGGGTCTCAAGCGCATCAAGGACCGCAACGTGGTGATCGCACCCCACGACTACTGCATCCCGTCGCAGCTCGCGATCTACCTCGGGCTGCCGGCGGGACTGCGCTCACTGTGCTCGGCGCAACAGGGCCTCACGTGGACGCATGTCGACGAGGTGTTCCGCCGCACCGGCAAACCCGTGGTGATCACCGAGTTCGGCGACGTCGACTCGACGGTGCTGAGCCAGACTCTCGATCGTGCAGACAAGCGGTTCGTCGGCTGGACGTACTGGCACTACACGAGCGGTCAGTCGCTGTCCGGAGTCGCCCGCCAACTGGTTCGCACATACCCGCAGGCCACCGCGGGACGTCCCGGCGCAATGACGTTCGACACGTCGACCGGCGCGTTCTCGTTCACCTACCGTCCCAACTCGGCGATCAGCGCTCCCACGGTCATCTACCCGTCATCGGTGCACTACCCGAACGGATACAACGTCCAGGTGACCGGCGGACAGTACACGACGGCGTCCGACGGTCGTCTCCACGTGTCCGCAGACGGCTCCGGACCGGTCTCCGTGTCGGTCACCGCGAAGTGATGCTCATCCCTTTTCACGGCCAGTTCTGGCCCTCATGCGGGACAGTGCGTTGCCGTTCACTTTCACCGGTTACCATCCAGTCGTGCTGGAAGATCTGAACAAGAAGGCGAAGAAGGCCGGACTCCATGTGGCCGTCGCGAAGAAGGCTGACCTGTACAGCATTCGGAAGGTGAAGAACGGCAAGCTCATCGCGAAGAACATCGACGCCGACGAGGTTCTGCAGATCGTCAAGAAGTACAAGTAGCGTGTCTGCGCCGGGGCTGGTCTCGTCCGTGTTGCACACCGCGGTCGACGCCATGCTGAATCCGCCGCGCAGCCTCTCCGACTTTCGACGCATCATCGACGGCCCGGTCGACCTGACGGGGAAGACCATCGTCGTGACCGGCGCGTCGTCTGGGATCGGTGAAGCCGCAGCGCATCTGCTGGCTTCGCGTGGAGCGACCATCGTTGCCGTCGCCCGCAATCTTGAAGCACTCCAAGTCACGTGTGATGCGATAGTGGCGGCCCACGGCTCGGCGCACGCGATGACGGCCGATCTCTCAGACCCGGACGACGCCCGCAGGCTCGCGGCCGACGTGCTCGATCGGTTCGGTCCGCCGGACGTGGTGATCAACAACGCCGGTCGGTCCATCCGTCGCAGCACCCTGGACACCGTCGACCGGTTCCACGATTACGAGCGCACCATGGCGCTCAACTACTTCGGGCCTGTCGCCCTGATCCTCGGGCTGCTGCCCGCGATGGTCGACGCCGGCCGCGGTCAGATCGTCAACGTAGTCACGTGGGGCGTCACTGCGGGCGCGATGCCCAAGTTCGCGGCCTATCACGCATCGAAGGCCGCACTCGCGGCCTTCGGGCGGTCGTTGGACGGCGAGTGCGAGGGCACCGGAGTTGTCGTCACCAATGCGGGTTTCCCGTTGGTGCGGACACCGATGATCGCGCCGACTGCATCGTATGACGACGCCCCCGCTCTCACGTCCGAGCAGGCCGCCCAGTGGCTGCTGAGAGCCGTCGAGCAGCGGCCGGCCGAGTTGTATCCGCGTTATGCGGTCGTCTTACGGGCAGTCGGCGTGTTCTCCCCGCGCACTGTCAACCGCCTGATCGGCCGCTCCGGCATCTGACTCGCTGAGCGTCTACGAATGCGCGACGATCCAGTCCGTGACGGTGGTGATCACTTCGTCGCGTTCAGGTTCGTTGAATATCTCGTGGTACAGCCCCGGAAGGATCGTGACCGTGAGGTCGCTGCTCCCCGCGTGCCGTTCGACGATCCGGCTGCCTTCCGGGTTGGCGAGGACGTCGTCGCCGCCGTGCAGGACGAGCGTCGGCATGGTGAGAGTCGGGAGGCGGTCGGGGAACGTCGCCATCGCACCGATGAGCGCTCCGCCCAAACCGGCGGGGATCTTGCCGTGCCAGACGAGCGGGTCGGCTTCGTAGGCGGCGACGACTTCCGGATCGCGGCTGACCGCTGACGCAGACAAGGCTGCCGACGGCAGCCAGGGCGCGATCTTGCCGAGGATCGGCGCGAGCTTGATCAGCGGAGCGGGCAGATCGGCTCCGGGCACGATCGCCGGTCCGGACAGGATCAGTCCGTCGAGCATCTCCGGGTGATCGAGAGCGTACGACAGCGCGATGGCGCCGCCCATGCTGTGGCCGATCAGGAAACGCGGCCTGCGGTCGGAGGCGGCCACTCCGATCACACTGTGCAGGTCGGCGATGAAGTCGCTGAAGTCGGTGACGCCCAAGCGTTTTCCGGTGGAGCGTCCGTGCCCTGCGTGATCCGGGATCACCGCGACATAGCCCCGGTCGGTGATCGCTCGCGCGACGTGGTGGTACCGACCTGCGTGTTCGCCGAGTCCGTGGGCGATGACAACGACGCCCACCGGCTCGATGTCGGGCCGGTGGACGTCGTAGACGATGGTGTTGTCGTGGCGACCGGTGATCGACGCTGTCGAAGTCTGCATCAGAGCAGAGTAGCGCCGATCACACTGTCGTTCCCCTCGGGGTCATTCCTCCTTGGTTCCGCCGATGGCGAGCTTTCCGTTCTCGAACAGCAGCGGGTACAGCAGCCCGCCGATGAGTCCGCCGATCAGCGGTGCGACCCAGAACACCCACAACTGTCCGGGGGCGCCGTTGCCGTTGAAGAATGCGACGGCTGTCGATCGGGCCGGGTTCACCGAGGTGTTGGAGATCGGGATCGAGATGAGGTGGATGAGCGTCAGCGACAGGCCGATCGCCAACGGTCCGAAGCCCTTCGGCGCGCGGCCGTCGGTAGCACCGAGGATCACGATCAGGAAGAACGCCGTGAGAATCACTTCGGCGAGGATCACCGCGCCGAGGGCGTAACCGTTGGGCGAGTGCTCCCCGTAGCCGTTCGCCGCCATATTGCCTTCGGCGGTGAAGCCGTCTTGCCCCTTGGCGATCACGAGCAGCGCCAGGCCGGCGAGCAGACCCCCGACCACTTGCGAGACCCAGTATCCCGGCAGTTCACGCCACGGAAGGCGACCGCTGACTGCGGCGCCGAGCGTGACGGCGGGATTGAAATGCCCGCCCGAGATGTGTCCGACGGCGTATGCCATCGTCACGACAGTGAGACCGAAGGCCAGTGCCACACCGAGGAATCCGATGCCGAGCTGAATGCTCGAACTCGTCGCCTCATCGGCGGCGACGACTTTGGCGGCGAAGATCGCACTGCCGCAGCCGCCGAAGACCAGCCAGAAGGTTCCGAACAATTCCGCCAGCCATTTGGCCGGCGTCGAGATGGTGTCGCTCATACGTGCTCCTTCTCTCCTTGATCACCGGCCGGCCCCGTGCTCAGTCGGTGTGAATGATGCCCAGCCGTTCGGCGACAGCCCGACCTGCGGACTCCACCATCCCGATGGGACGCAATGCGGTCTCGGCGATGACGACGACGCTCTCGACGCGGCTCACGACCGCTTCGAGGCGCGCGACGACGCTCGCCATCCGTGTGACCGTCTCGTCGACGCGGACCAGGGTGGTCCCGAACTTGTCGAGGGTTACCTCGAGCTTCTCGAGGGTCCCGTCGAGATCGGCAGTCGTCTTGCCCAAGCCCGTCAACACCGGGCCCATCTCGCTGAGGAGGTCTTCGACCTGGTTGACCGTCTGGTCGGCGTTGAGCGCCGCCTGCGCGAGCTTGCGAAGGCGTTGCCGGTCCGCGCCAGTGCGCTCGGAGTCCGCCGAGGACTTGATGGCCATGGGTCTCAGTATGACCGGTTCTTCAGCGATCGCTGACTCGGTTCGGACACAAGTCCGCATCACTCGGGAATGAATCCCCCACGGCGGTGGTTGATTCGGCCAGATCGTTCAAATTTTAAGGAAATGGAGAACGTCATGCCCGCAGTCACCGCAGACACCCTGACTCTGCCCCGCATCTCCGCCGCCACCATCGAGCAGACCGAGCGCCCAGTGCGGTCGGTCACCACCGGCCCGCGCGGCCACGAGGGTGAGGGCTTCCCCGTCGTCCGCGCATTCGCAGGCGTCTCGCAAGCCGCGCTCGACCCGTTCATCCACATGGATCAGATGGGCGAAGTCGAGTACCAGCCCGGCGAGCCCCGCGGCACCGACTGGCATCCGCACCGCGGATTCGAGACGGTGACGTACATGATCGACGGTCGGTTCCAGCACCAGGACTCGGCGGGAGGCGGCGGACTGATCGAGAACGGCGCCACTCAATGGATGACGGCCGGTGCAGGTGTCCTGCACATCGAGACGCCGCCGGTTGAGCTCGTCGAATCCGGCGGAACGTTCCACGGCATCCAGTTGTGGGTGAATCTCCCGGCGACCGACAAGTTCATCGCTCCGCGCTATCAGAACCTCGAGGGCGGCCAGGTGCTCCTGCTGTCGTCGCCCGACGGAGGCAGCCTCGTCCGCGTGATCGCGGGCGACCTCGACGGTCATGTCGGTCCCGGAGCGACCCACACGCCGATCACCTTCGCCCACGCGACCATCGCCCCCGGAGCCGAACTGTCCACGCCGTGGCAGCCGGACTTCAATGCACTCGTGTATGTGCTGTCCGGCCGGGGCACCGTCGGCGCGGAGCGGCGACCTGTAGAAGGCGGCCAACTCGTGGTACTCGGCGCGGGCGACCGGATCACCGTCGCCGCCGATGCAGGGCAGGACTCGAACCGCCCCGCTCTGGAGGTACTGCTGCTCGGTGGACAGCCCATCCGCGAGCCCGTCGCGCAGTACGGACCGTTCGTCATGAACACCCGACAGCAGGTCATCGAGGCCATGGAAGACTTCCAGGCCGGCCGACTCGGTGTGGTTCCGCCGAACGCACTGCGCCCGCACCGGGTCCGATGAGCAACGCCTGGCGGCTGTTCATCGAGAACAGTGCGCGGCTGCAAACCGAGCTCGACGAGCGGCTCCGCGCCCGGAACAACATGACACTGAGCGACTATCACGTGCTCCTTCTGCTGTCGGAGGCCCCGGACCGCAGACTCCGGATGCGTGACCTCTCCCAGCGCATGGTGTTCTCCGCGTCGCGTCTGTCGTACCAGGTCCGGATCCTCGCCGACCGCGGCTGGCTGTGCCGCGAACCCGTCCCCGGCGATCGACGGGGCAGTTACGCCTGTCTCACCGACGCAGGAGTCGCCGCCTTCACCGCGGCGGCCCGTCGTCATTCCGCCGACGTCGACGAACTCTTCCACTCCGCCCTCTCCGACGACGACGAAGCCGCACTCGCTCGAGTGATGCGGCTCGTCGCCGACGCATCGACGAAAGACGACCTGACATGACCATGACCGTCATCAACGCCGCCGACCGCCTGCATTGGGCCAACGAGTGGCTCACGTCCCGACAGTCGTTCCCCGGCACCGGGAACTACGATCTGTTCGGCAACGCGCACGGTGTGCTCGTCATGCACAACGACGACATCGTCGACCCGGGCGAAGGGCTGGACGCCCATCATCACCAGAACATGGAGATCCTCACCTGGGTGCTCGACGGAGGTGTAACTCATCGTGATTCGCTCGGTCACGAGGTCACCCTGGGTCCCGGAGTGTTGGGACGGATGACCGCCGGAACCGGCATCACCCACTCGGAGAAGAACGCGTCGTCACGTGCACAGCGCGAGCCGCTGCGGGTGATCCAGATGTGGGTAGCGCCCCACACCGACGGACTGGAACCGAGCCATTCCGAGCATGACGTGGCCGATGCCGTCGACGCCGGGAAGCCAGTTCTGGTCGCCTCCGGCCGGCCCGCCCACGCGGACCTCGGCGTGGCGCGCATCAACAATCGATACGCCGCACTGTGGGTCGCCCGACCACTCCTCGACGCAGTCGTGACCCTCCCCGGCGCGCCTTACGGCCACCTGTTCGTCGCTCGCGGCGCGGCAACCGTCGAGGTGGACGGCGAGACCCGTGAACTCGCCGAAGGCGACGCCGCTCGTCTCGTCGACTCGGGCGACGTTGTCGTCCGTTCGGGTTCGGGCGACCGCCCGGAGATCCTGTACTGGGAGATGCACGCGACCTTCGATCTCGTGCGACCCTAGTAGGCATGAGTCCCAACGGCATCACCGACCGTCTGACCGCATCCGTGACCGACTTGATGGGCCGCGCCCGCGAGGATCTCAGCACCCTCGTCGGTTTCCCCTCGGTGCATCTCGATTCGTCGAAGGCCGACGCCAGTCGCGCCAGTGCGGAGTGGGTGGCCGCAGCGTTCGCCGAACTGGGCTTCAGCGCCGAGGTCATCGTGACCAGTGACGGCTCCCCCGCCGTCGTCGGCCACCGACCGGGCCCTGAAGGATCACCGACAGTGGCGCTCTACAGCCATCACGACGTGCAGCCGGCCGGCGACGATGCGCTGTGGTCGTCGCCGCCGTTCGAGTTGACCGAGCGCGACGGCCGCTGGTTCGGCCGTGGCTCCGCCGACTGCAAGGGCAACGTCGTCGCGCACCTGACGGCGCTGCGAGCGGCGGGCGACGACCTCGCATGCAATGTCCGGATCATCATCGAGGGCTCGGAGGAGGCGGGCGGCGAGGGCCTCGACGACCTCGTCAAGACTCGCCCCGAACTGTTCGCCGCCGACCTGATCCTCATCGGCGACGCGGGCAACGTCGCCGCCGGACTTCCGACGCTCACGACCAGCCTCCGAGGGGTCGTGAATGTGAAACTCACGGTGTCGGCGTTGGAGACGGCGATTCACTCGGGTGCTGCGGGCGGTCCGACACCGGACGCGATGGCCGCACTCGTCGCGGGTCTCGCGTCACTGCGCAACGACCGCGGCGACACGACCATCGACGGCGTCCCCAACGATCAGACGTGGGAGGGTGTCGTCTACTCCGACGAGCAGTTCCGCAAGGACGTCGGCGCGCTGCCCGGCACCGAGATCCTCGGCAGCGGAACGCCCGCCGAAATGGCGTGGGCGAGGCCTGCCGTCACCGTCATCGGGGTGGACGCGCCGTCGACCGCCGAGTGCGCTGCGGCGATCATTCCGCAGGCGTCGGCCATGCTGAATCTGCGCATCCCACCGGGTATGGAGCCGCAGCCCGTCTACGACGCACTCGTCGCGCATCTGAAGTCGCACATCCCGTGGGGTGTGCGGGTGGACGTGGAGCCGGACGCCTTCGGACGCCCGTTCCGGGCCCATACCGACGGTCCCGGCTATCAGGCGCTCACCGACGCGATGAAGACCGCGTACGGCGTCGACGGCATCTTCTATGCAGGCCAGGGCGGTTCGATCCCGCTGTGCACCGTCCTCGCGGAGGCTCACCCCGACGCGGAGATCGCCCTGCTCGGCGTCGAGGAGCCGCTGTGCCACATCCATGCACCCGACGAGTCCGTCGATCCCGCCGAGATCACGCGCACCGCGCTCACTGAGGCGCTGCTGTTGACTTCGTTCACGGGCTGACCACGCGGTCGTCGGTCGGTCCGGTTCTGCACAAACGAACTAACAGGTGCCGACCGGCATCGAGCCGATGTTGGAACCGACCCATCGGCCGACACGGTTGAGCATGGCGATCCCGTCGTCGAACGAACCGCTCGACGGCAGGGCCGCCATGCTCACCGCGAATGCGCCACGAGGGGTGGTGACGACTCCGAGCTGGCGTACGACATACTTCCCCGTTGCGTCGGACACCGGCCCCCAGCCACCCTTGACCGCGGTCGACACCCCGCGCTGGCGCAAGATCTTCACTCCCCATTGCTGATTCGACTCCACGGCCGCCATATGCCCGAGTACCCGATCCGAGTCGCGCAGGCACGGGAGGTGCGCACCGAAACGAGCCTGCCGCGCCAGCGTCCACTGGGTGGCGCCGGGATAGCTAGAAGGCCGGTCGATCTGAGATGAGACGTGAGTTCGCGAGTCGTGCCCCTCGCGCAGAACGGCCGTCACCTCGTCGACCGCGCGATCGTTCGACCGCATCGAATCCCATAGATTCTCTGCCGCGGTGTTGTCGGAACGACGGATCGCTGCACGAATGTCACCTGCGACGCTCGGGCCGTTCACCCGCTCTGCCGCGATCGACACCGGAACCTTCAGCGTCGACCACGCACGCGCGGTTCGGACCTGGCCGAAAAACATCGTCGAGTCGCCGCCGACTGGAGTGACGGCGAGCCCGACCGGTCCCGACAGTCCCCTGGTCGCACGGGTGAAGCTCTTCGCGAGCTTCGCCTTCGAGGCAGGTGGACTGACATTGACGTTCGGCAACCCTGGCAACGCGCCCGCGGCGCCGGCACCCAGCGCAAACCCGCCTGCGAGAACAACAGCGACACACGACGACACCAGACCGCGACGAATCACATAAACCCCTTCAGCAACATGCGTAACACGGGTAACGCTAGTCAACTGGCGGCGAGGCGACCAAGGCGCGTGCCCCACCCGCAACGCGGGCGTTGTCGGACTGTTACCGGCCCGACGAGCACTTTCCCGACGGCAGGGAGGCCAGGTGCGCCGCGATCCAGCCGCCAACCTGGTTCAGGACAGCGATGCCCGACTCCATCGACGCGCCGGGCGAGTAGGTACTCATTGCGACGGCGATCCGCGACCCGTCACGCTTGGTGATCAGCCCAATCTGCCGGACGACGTACCCTCCTGACACGCTCGGGCCCCAACCTCCCTTGACGGCCGTCGACTTCGCGCGGACCGTCTCGACTCCCCATTGCTGGTTACCGGCGACCTGCCCCATCAGGGACACAAGATGCCTGCTGCCGGGCAGGCAGGGAAGGTTCGAGGTGAACGTCGCGGCATTCTTAAGCGGCCACGTGGTCTGCCCGAAGATCGTGAACTCACCACGCAGTTTCTGCGACGGGACGGCGCTCTCTGTGTCGCCGCCTTCGCGAAGGACAGCGGTGACCGCCTGGGCCGACTGCTCACCCCCACCGAGCGACGCCCACAGCGCCTCCGCCGACGCGTTGTCGGACGCGGTGATAGCCGCGGACTCTGCGGAACTCGGACCGTTCTTCCGCTCCGCAGCGAGCGCCAGCGGCACCTTGATCGTCGACCACGCGACCTGCGGCGTCTGATCACCGAACAAGAGAGGGTCACCGCCGCCTACCGGAACGACCGCGAGCCCGACCGGCTGAGACAACGCCAGTGCGTCAAAGCTCGCGGAGAGTTTCGCCGTCGACCTCGAGCCCGACGTCGAGGGCGACACCGCCGCAACGGACGTCGACGTCACCCCGGCTGTCACCGTCTGAGTGACCGTCGCGACCGAGTCCGATGACGAGCCATCGCCACAGGCCGCCAACGGCACCACCAGCGCCGCCGCAGCGACCAACGATCCGACCTTCACACCCTTCGACGCCACGCGCCGCTCCCCTCAGTAAATGACGACCACGGCATTGTTGCCGCCTCGGCACACGACAACACCGGTCTCCGGCGTGCACGACATCGTATAGCTCACGCCCGTTACCGGACTCGACGCGACAACGGTGCGCGCATCCCCCTTCACACCCGAACCCAGGTACGCCGCACCGACATTCGCCGCGAAGGCACACGTCGTGACACCGCCGGCCACACCAACACCACCGCCGCACGACAACGTCCCGGGCGGCGGCGTCGGAATCACGGTCGTGGTCGGCGCCGGCTGCACCGTCTGGACGACAGTCGTCGTCGACGACGGTGACGCACTCGAATCCGATGAATCACGGAAGCCGACCCAATAGACGCCGAGCCCGATCAGCGACGCGATGAGAAGACCGATGAGGACCGCGAGGACGATGTGCAGAGCACGATTCCCTCCGGCCGCGCCGTACTGGCCGGGATACACCGGGCCACTCGGATAGCCTTGCGGTCCCGTGAACACTTGCTGCGCCGGGTAGCCGTGCGGGCCCGAGTACGAGATGTGCTCGGTCGGCGCATGCGATTCCGTCGCCTGCCGCTTGACCAGGGACGGTCCGACCATCGTGCGGTTGAACGCGGGATCCATCGGCGCCCCGGACAAGGCGGCACGCGCGGCGGCCGCGAGTTCACCCGCCGAACCGAACCGCTGGCCGGGCTCCTTGGCGAGACCGCGCCGGACGACTGCGTCGAGCGAAGGTGGGACGTTCGGGCTGATGGAGCTCGGCGCAGGCACGGCGCCCAGCACCGTCGCCTTGACGACGGCGCTCACCGAATCGCCCGGGTACGGCTGCCGCGCTGTGAGCAGTTCGAACAGAACGGCCGCCAGCGAGTAGACGTCGGACGCGGGTCCGATCGGCACGTTGTCGAGTTGCTCGGGGGCCATGTACGCGATCGACCCGACCGCCGTCCCGGTCCGCGTCAGATGTGCGTCGCCCTCGTGATGGGCGATGCCGAAATCGACGAGATACGCGAAGCCCGCCGACGTGACCAGGACGTTCTCCGGCTTCACATCACGGTGGACGAGCCCGGCCGAATGCGCCGCGTCGAGCGCGGCCGCAACCTGCTCGATGATGGCGACGGCGTCCCCGGGCGCCATCGCGCCGTCCGAACGGAGTCCGGCACGCAGGTCTCGGCCATCGACGAGGCGCATGTCGAGGAAGAGGACACCGTCGATCTCGCCGTAGTCGTGGATGGGGATGATGTGCGGCTCGCCGAGCTTTGCGACGGCCTGCGACTCCCTCCGAAACCGCTCCTTGTACGTCTCGTCCTCAGCGAGCTCGGTCTTGAGCAGTTTCAGCGCTACCTCGCGGTCGCGGGCGGTGTCGAACGCGCGGTACACCTGTCCCATCCCGCCTTTGCCGATGACGGCGCCGAGGCGGTACGGACCGAAGTCGGAGTCTTCGTTCATGTCGACGATCATTCCTCATGAGTCCGACAGTCTCGACACTCGTCTAGACGACTGTCATCCGTTCGTACGCCATTGCGCCATGCCGAGGAACACCATGACGAGCTGTTTCTCGGCGCGCGCGACGAGACTGCGCTCGGACGACTCGCGGCCGTCCCCGTCCAGGAGTTCGGCAACAGCGGTCATCATGATCGTGACGATCAGATCAGCGGCCACTTCGAGGTCTTCGGCCTCCCACGCGACGAGGGCAGGCGTGCGCGCAAGGTCGATCGCGAGTTCACGCGACAACAGCCGAAGCTCGGTGCCGATCGCCCGGCGGACCTCGGTGACCCCTCCGTGCTGTTCACGAACCAGGAAGCGGAACTGCTTCTCGTCAGACTTCACCTTCTTGAGCAGGATCGCCAGCGAGTCCCTCGCGGTCGGCATCCCGCGCCCGGCCAAGTCGCGCCGAGCCTCACGCAGAGCTCCGCGCAGCACCCGCATGGCGTCTTCGACGAGAGTGACGCCGAGATCCTCCATGGAGGCGAAATGGCGATAGAACGCGGTGGGCACAATGCCCGCTCCGCGTGCGACTTCCCGCAGGCTGATGCTTCCGAATGAACGGTCGTCCACCAATTCGATGGTGGTGTCGAGCAGCGCCTGCCGAGTCTGTTCCTTCTTCTCCGCTCGGCTTCCGGCCACCGGTGCAGTCTAGTTCACCCCGCATTCACGCACGTCGGCACCGCCGACGACGACACCCGGACCGGTGATGACCGACACATCGGATGCCGCTTGACAGTCACCCGTACAGCAGCCATTCTTTTTTGTGTACAGATGTTCACTGAAATCTTGAACGAAATGAAGGAGACCCGACATGGCAAACCGCATCGCGACTCTCGTCGGATCACTCATCGAGGCCACAGCGACCCCATACCCGGTTGATCGCTACCTGGAGTTCATCGACCCCATGCTCACTTGGCGCGACACCCGCGCCAAGGTCGTCGACATCCGCCGCCAGACCGACCGTTCGACCACGCTGACACTGCGTCCCACACACCAGTGGAAGGGCCACACCGCAGGGCAGTATGTCGAGGTCGGAGTGGTTATCGACGGCATTCGCCATCGTCGCTTCTACTCGCCGGCCAACGCCGAGGCGCAGCGCGGCGACATCGAGCTGACGGTCGCCGTCCACGAGAACGGGCTCGTATCGAAGCACCTCCGCAGCAACGTCCGCGTCGGCGACGTCCTCAGCCTGGAGACCGTGGGCGGAACGTTTGCACTGCCCGCTCAGCGTCCGGCCGAGGTCGTCCTCGTCAGTGGGGGAAGCGGCATCACACCTGTCCTCTCAATGTTGCGCACGCTGGTCTCCGAGGGCCACACCGGCCCGATCACCTTCGTGCACTACGCACGCAGCCCGCAGGACGTGCCGTACAGCGTTGAACTCGACGCGATCGCCCGCTCGGTTCCCGGCGTCGAGGTGCGGCTGCACTACACCCGCACCGCGTCGCCCGAACATTTCGTCGCCGACCACATCAGCGACGTGGCCGAGCGCGACGGTGCACAGGTGTACGTGTGCGGCCCGGCCGCCTTGATGAGCGCAGTCCGTGAGTACGCCGACACCGTCGGCATCTCCGACCGCATCCACTCCGAAGCATTCACCATCGAGGCGCCGACACCGGCCTCCGCCGATCAACTGGGCGGCGACGTGGTGTTCGCCAAGTCGAACGTGACCGCCGAGAACGACGGCCGCACCATCCTCGAACAAGCCGAAGCCGCCGGCCTGACGCCGGAGTTCGGATGCCGCATGGGCATCTGCTTCAGCTGCACCAAGGTCCGCAAGACCGGAACCACCCGGAACGTGGTCACCGGCGACCTCGACTCCGAACCCGACAAGCACATCCAGATCTGTGTCACGGCGCCGTGCGGCGACGTCGAGATCGACGTCTGACCAGCGCCAGCCGCCCACTCACCGAGACAACGAAGGATCACTCTCATGACCATCGCACCCCTCGCACTCCGCAAGAAGCAGCCCACCGAGATCGACCTCACCTTCGACCAGGTGGAGGCGATCGGCGCCGAACTCGAGGCCCTTCGCGCCCGCATCATGGCCGACGTCGGCGAGAGCGACCGCGACTACATCTACAAGATCATCGGCATTCAGCGGAAGCTGGAGTTCGCGGGCCGCGCCGCAATGTACGTGCCGTTCCTGCCGCCGGTCTGGCTGGCGGGCGTCGCCGCACTCGGCGTCTCGAAGATCCTCGACAACATGGAGATCGGCCACAACGTCATGCACGGCCAGTACGACTGGATGCGTGAAGACACCTACAACTCCCGCGAGTTCGACTGGGACACCGTCTGCCCGGGCGAGCAGTGGAAGCACAGCCACAACTACATGCACCACACGTACACCAACGTGCTCGGCGAGGACCGCGACGTGGGCTACGGCATCCTCCGCATGGACCGCGACCAGAAGTGGAACCCCTACTACCTGGGCAACCTCGGCTACGCGACCGCGCTGATGCTGCTGTTCGAGTGGGGCGTCATGCTCCACGATCTCGAGGTCGAGAACATCATCCAGGGCAAGCGCAAATGGAGCGACGTCAAGGGTCTGCTTCAGGGCATGTGGCGCAAGGCGAGCAAGCAGGTCGCCAAGGACTACATCATCTACCCGGCATTGACCGGCCCGTTCTTCCTCACCACCGTTGTCGGCAATGCGGCGGCCAACCTGATCCGCAACGTCTGGACGTACTCGATCATCTTCTGCGGCCACTTCCCCAGCGGCGCGCAGACGTTCAAGGCCGAGGACTGCATCGACGAGACCAAGGGCCAGTGGTACATCCGACAGATGCTCGGCTCGGCCAACATCAACGGCGGCCGCCTGTTCCACATCATGAGCGGCAACCTGTCACACCAGATCGAGCACCACCTCTTCCCCGACGTGCCTGCCAACCGGTACCCGGAGATGTCTCCGGAGGTCAAGGCGATCTGCGAGAAGTACGGCCTGCCGTACAACACGGGATCACTCAGCGCCCAGCTCGGATCGACGTGGAAGAAGATCGCGAAGCTGTCGCTCCCCAACTGGATGACGCGCGACGACAACAACGTCGTCGTCAACATCGAGCGCACCAAGGCCGTCGAAGCGGCCTGATCGCCGCGCCTGCGGGGATAAGGTGCGGGCCATGGCCCTCCACGAGATCACGTTCCCCTCGCACAACGGTTCCGACACGATCCACGGTTGGATCTACCAACCGACGCGCCCGGCGCGAGCAGTCGTCCATCTGATCCACGGTCTCGGTGAGCACTCTCGCCGCTACCTGCATCTGATCACGCGACTCCTCGACGCCGGGTTCGTCGTCGCTGCGGACGATCACGCAGGCCACGGCAAGACGGCGGCCGTGTCGGGGGTCTGGGCCGATTCGGGTGACGACGGCGCGGAGACCGCGGTCGCCGATGAGCAGACGCTTCGTGCCAAGGTCCGAGAGCTGTACCCGGACCTGCCGTACGTCGTGTTCGGACACTCATGGGGTTCGATGATCGCCCGGCCTCTCGCGTCGCGCCTCGGCGACGATCTCGCCGGCCTGATCCTCTGCGGCATCGCAGCCCAGATTCCAGGAGCCGACACCTTCGACCGCGCCGCGCTCGCTGCCGAACCAGACCGCGCCGGCGCCGCCGACCTCGCGTACGTCGGAGCTCTCTTCGACGGGTTCGTGTCGCGATATGGAGACGGCGCGGGCCCGACCGACTGGGTGGCCCGCAGCCCGGAGGTCGTCGCCGACCACGCGGTCGACCCGCTGAACAACTTCGGCGCTCCGATGAGCGTCCGTTTCCTGCAGGGCTTCGTGGAGGTGTACGACCAGGCCAACAGTGACGACTGGTACACATCGGTGCGCGCTGACCTGCCCGTTCTCATTCTCGCGGGCGACCAAGATCCCGTCACCAACTACGGCGAGGGCGCATACCACGTGGCCAACAAACTGGTCGCAAGTGGACATCCGAGCGTACGGACCCACGTCTACTCGGGCTTCCGCCACGAGGTGCACAACGAACCAGAGATCCGGGACGACGTGGAGTCCGAGGTGATCGACTTCGTTGAGCGCGCGATCGACGGGTGACCGCTTATCACCGCATGTCGGCGGCGCGATGCCGTTCGCGGAACTTCGACGGCGTCTCCCCTGCCACACGTTTGAACATCGTCGCGAAGTTCGACTGGTCGTCGTAACCGAGCGCTCGGGAGATCGACGCGACCGGCGAGTCCTGGTGCACGAGCATCCGCTGCGCCTCGAGGACAATCCGCTGTTCGATCACCTGACGCGGCGTCAGCCCGGTGCCCGCCGTCACCAGTCTGTGCAACGATCGTTCGGAACACGCGAGCCGTCTGGCATAGGAGCTCACGGATCTGTCCGTCAGGTAGTGCGTGTCGACATCGTTCCTGAACTGCCGCACTCTGTCGTCGCCGAGCACACTCCGCTGCGGGTCGTCTGCGGTGGTCGCCATGGCGAGTACCGTCGCCGACAGGAGATGGGCAAGGATCGTGTCCCCGAAAGCGGAACCGGCCACCCGCGACTGCATATCGAGAATCGTGCGGAAGTCGCGCGTGAACCGGCCGTCAGAAGGCGCCCAGTGGGATCGACGCCAACCACCGTGTATCCCGACCACGTCCGAGTCGACCGGAGTGATCATCCTTGTCGGAAACATGCACATCACGCCTTCGATGGCGTGGATGTCTCCCCACTCCTGAACCTGGCCCGCGTGCACCCAGAGAACGTGCCCCGCGGCCAGCGAGTACGTAGTGAAGTCGACATCGTGCTCGGTGACGCCGGACTCGACCGCAACGATGAGTTCAAAGCCGAGTCGCTGCGATCCCGTGAACTCCCCCTCGGCGGCGGCGTCACGGATGTCGGCGATCGCAGCGACGTCGACTGATCCGACTCCTGGGTCGGGCGAGTACCCGACGTCGCGTATCGATGTCTGAAAGTCACCCACTCTTGTCACCATACGACCTGGTTGACAGGTACCGACAAACATACGGTGGCAGACATGAAAACATCGAAGCTGGTCAGGGCCCTCCTTGCAACTGCGTCCGCCGCGATCGTCGCAGTAGCGCTCGCAGCGTGCGGATCATCCGACTCCGATCAGTCGGCCGACGCCGGCAGAACTGCTCAAGAGGCGAACCGCACACTCGTCGTCGACTTCTACAACAGTTTCTTCAACCGTCACGATGTCAACGCGGCCACCGTGGTCGCCGACGACTACAAGCAGCACAACCCGCAGGTTCCGGATGGCAAGGCGCCGTTCGTCTCCTACTTCGCCGAGTACTTCCGGGCCAACCCGCAGGCGACAAACCGGATCGTCCGCAGTGCCACCGACAGCGACCTCGTATACCTCCATGTGCATTCGGCATCCGGCCCGAGTGACCGAGGGCAGGCCGTCGTCGACATATTCAGGGTCGCCGACGGCAAGATCGTCGAACACTGGGACGTGATCCAGGACGTGCCCGCCGAATCCGCGAACGGCAACTCGATGTTCTGACGCCGGACCAACTATCCTCGCGGGAGCAGCTACATCGGGAGGAGCAGTCGTGGTCGGTCGACTCGAACGGAACAAGGACCTTGCGCAGGAAGTGGTGGAGAGCACCGCACGCCGGGTCGGGAACATCGCGTCGATCATCACGACTGCGGTCGCGGCCGTCGCCCATGAGATCGGCGAGCTCGTCACCGACGGCTTCGAGATGCGCGAAGCAGCGAAGGCCGCGAGCGCAGACGAGGCGCCCGTACGCAAACCCGCATTGGAACTCGACTCGGTGAACGGCTACGACGCCGACGACGAGGACGTCTGATCTGTGTC
Organism: Gordonia sp. PDNC005; assembly: GCF_016919385.1. NCBI lineage: Bacteria > Bacillati > Actinomycetota > Actinomycetes > Mycobacteriales > Gordoniaceae > Gordonia > Gordonia sp. PDNC005. The sequence continues at coordinate 664,899 of NZ_CP070351.1, read as the reverse complement.
GACTCCGCACGAGGTGCTCCGCACCGTCTTCGGTTACGAACAGTTCCGCGGCGACCAGGAGCAGATCGTCTCGCAGGTCGTGTCGGGCGGCGACGCCGTCGTCCTGATGCCGACCGGAGGAGGAAAGAGCCTCTGTTACCAGGTGCCCGCGCTCATCCGCGAGGGCTGCGCCGTGGTCGTCTCACCGCTCATCGCGCTGATGTCCGATCAGGTCGGGGCCCTGCGTCAACTAGGCGTCCGCGCCGCCTACCTGAACTCCACCCAGTCGCCCGAGGAACGATCCGCCACCGAGCGTGCGTACCTCGCCGGTGAACTGGACCTGATCTACGTCGCGCCGGAAGGCCTCAGTCGGCCGTACACGCGGGACTTCCTGTCTCGGGGCACGCTGTCGTTGATCGCCATCGACGAGGCGCACTGTGTGTCGCAGTGGGGCCACGACTTCCGGCCCGACTACCTCGCCCTCGGCGATCTCGCCGAACTCTGGCCCGACGTCCCACGCATCGCGCTCACCGCCACAGCGACACGTCGGACTCACGAGGAGATCACCGAACGGCTGCATCTGCAGAACGCGCGACATTTCGTCTCGAGCTTCGACCGGCCCAACATCACGTACCGCATCGAGCCTAAGAATCAGCCCACCAAACAACTCCTCGACTTCATCCGCACCGAGGGCGTCGTCGACGGCGAACAGGCCACCGGCATCGTCTACGCCCTCAGTCGCAAGTCGGTCGAGTCGACGGCTGCTTACCTGGTCAAGAACGGGATCAATGCCCTGCCGTACCACGCGGGGTTGGACAAACGACTCCGCGACGAGACCCTTCACCGGTTCCTTCGGGAAGACGGGATCGTCGTCGTTGCGACCATCGCGTTCGGAATGGGCATCGACAAACCCGATGTGCGGTTCGTTGCGCACATCGACCTGCCGAAGAGCGTCGAGGGCTACTACCAGGAGACCGGTCGCGCGGGCCGTGACGGGCTGCCGTCGGTGGCGTGGATGGCGTACGGCCTGGCCGACGTGGTCCAACAGCAGCGACTGATTCAGATGTCCGACGGCGACGCCGCCCACCGCAGGTCGCAGTCGGCGCACCTGAACGCGATGCTCGCCCTGTGCGAGACCGCGTCGTGCCGTCGTCAGCAGCTGCTGCGGTACTTCGACCAGGACAGCGGGCCGTGCGGAAACTGCGACACCTGTTTGACGCCACCGAAGACCTGGGACGGCACCGTCGCCGCCCAGAAGCTGATGGCGACCATCTGGCGGCTCGACCGCGAGTACCGCCAGCACTACGGCGCCGGTCATCTCATCGACATCCTGCGAGGCGTCTCCAACAAGCGGATCGAGCAACTCGGCCACCAGAACCTGTCGACGTACGGCATCGGCACCGAACTCGACGCCGCCGGGTGGAGCAGCGTCGTACGACAGCTTCTCGCATCGGGCTATCTGGAGACGCGCGGCGAGTACGGTCAGTACTTCCTCACCGAGGCCGGTGTGCCCGTCATGCACGGCAAAGTTCCGCTCGAGTTCCGCGAGGACGCGAAGAAGGCGGGCCGTTCGTCTCGGCCCGCCCGAGCGGCCGCCGTCACGGCAGATCTGTCCGAGGACGACGCCGCGCTGTTCGAGTCTCTGCGGAAGTGGCGGGCGGCCGTGGCCAAAGAGGCCGAGCTTCCCGCATACACGGTCCTCGGCAACAAGACCCTCGAAGCGATCGCGCACATCCGGCCGTCCACGCGCGGTCAGCTGTTGGCGATCAACGGAATCGGCGAAGCGAAGCTCGAACGGTACGGCGACGCGGTGCTCGAGGTGATCAGCGCGTACGACGGCGGGGCTTGACGCGTGGTGCGCTAAACCCTCGACGCGGCATCAGTACACCCGTACTGTGGGGCCGTCTCGATCGAAGGAGCAGCCCGTGTCCAGCACCGAATCCGCCACGCCGCCACCGTTCACGAAGGTCGACTCGTCGATCGCTGTCGAGTCGAAGCCGTCGTGGCATCGAGGCGTCTTGGACTTCCCGAACCCGGTGAACGACTACGCCGCGCGTTCGACGGCAGGCCTGGTGATCGCTCTCGCGGTGGTGTCGATCGTGGTGAATCAGCCGTGGCTGTACGGCGTCCTCGCACTCGGATTCGTTCTGCGCGTGGCGGGCGGCCCTCGGTACTCACCCTTCGGACGTCTCGCCGTCCACGTGATCGCACCCAAGGTGTGGCGCAAGGAGAAGACCGTGCCGGGCCCGCCGAAGCGGTTCGCCCAGACCGTCGGACTCGTGTTCTCCGGCACCGCGTTTGTGCTCTCGCTGTTCGGGTTCGGCCTCGCCGCCCAGATCGTCGTCGGCGCCCTCATCGCCGCGGCGTTCCTCGAGTTCGCGTTCGGCATCTGCCTCGGCTGCATCGCCTTCGGTTACCTGCAGCGTGCAGGTGTCATCCCCGACGACGTGTGCGAAGCCTGCAACGACGTCACGCTCCTGCGACGTTCGTAGTCTCCGGGTCGAATCGCGTCACGGAGTTAGCTGCCCCATCCGGATCTTCTCGATCCGGTTGACGTGCACGTCACGAACTCGCGTGAGCGAAGCCCACGCGGCGGCCCCGCCTCTCGTCCGCAGCAGCGGGCCGACGGCGCGATGGAACCGTGCGATCTCCTCGGGCGAGCTCGGCCGTCGCGGGCCGACCGTACCGATCAGCCGAATCCCCGGAGGCCGTGAGAACCGTCCACTCAGCAGCGCCCGCCCCCAGACCATCCGCCCGCTGTCGACGGCGAGGATCGTCACCTCCGGCCGCCCGTCCACGTTGGCCGAGAGACGGGCGTTGAACACGTCGAAGTAGATCCCGTGGCCGAGCGAACCCAGCAGAAGCGAGCCGATCGGGGTGACATGCGCCGTTCCGTCGGCGTTGACGCTCGCGATGCTGCAGTGCAACGACGACCGCACTGCACGACGGGTGATCTGTCTCGCCTGTGTCCACTGGCGATCGGTGATCATGAAGGCCGACCTCCGGTGACGACTGCACTTCCCTGCCCGACGGCGCACTCGCGCTCCGTCCCGTCCGGCATCACGTTGTGGACCACAACCGTCGCCGTCGCAGCCGACGGTTCATGCGACGCGACAGTGGCCGTGGCCCGCAGGAGTCCAGCCCTGGCTGCCGCCAGATAGGTGACGGACACGCTTCTGGTGATGATGTCGGCGCCGAGGACCGTGCCGCACGCGAAGGTCAGGGAGTTGTCGACCAGATAGGCGACGACGCCTCCGTGGACGATGCCGTACTGCTGCCGGTGACAGTCTCGGATCTCCAGTTCGAGGACCGCTCCACCTCCGCCGAACCGCTCGATCGTGGCGCCTACCAGGCTGTTGAACGGCTGCGAGGCTAGGACCTGCGCAGCGGCGGCGAAGCCGAAGTTCGGTGACGACATGTCACACCTCCTAATAGAGTGAACACTCTAGAACTAGTAGAGCATATACTCCACAACTATGGGAAGGCCTGCCAAGCACGACGCCGACGACTTCATCGACGCCGCCATTTCAGTATTCGCCGCGCAGGGCGTCCGCGCGGTGACACTCGCAGCGGTAGCGGACCGGCTCGGAGCGACGAACGGTTCCGTCTACTACCGCTTCCCCGACCGGGCGAGCCTGTTGCAGGCAGTCTGGCTGCGCACCACAGCAGAGTTCCGCCAGAGGTACCTGGAGGCGGTAGGCGAAAGCCCGACAGTCCATGACGCCGTCGAGGCGTCGACGTGGGTCGTCGAGTGGTGCCGAGACAATTTGGAGAAGGCCCAAGTCCTCCAGGCCGGGCCACGCACTTTCGACGCCGACGGCGAACCTGCTCAGCGGTCCGACGAGACCACGACCGAAGCCGACCTGCGGACCATCGTCACATCACTGACCGGCCAGACCGCCGCTACCGGGGACGAGATCGCATTCGTGATGACCGAACTGCCCCTGGCGGTCGTCCGGCGGCGCCTTCAGGCGGGCACACCACCCGGCGACCGTGAGATCGAACTCGTCCGCGGTCTTGCAACGGCCGTCCTCGTCGGCAGGTGACCGGATGAGCACCGTCAGTCGACGAGGCCGGGCCCGACACTCAGGCCTGCAATGATCGCGGCGTTCACGTCGTCCGCCGGATCGATCGGCAAGCCGTGGTGGCTCCCCGACGGCAGGATTGTCACAGATGCCTCCGGCAGACTGCGGCGCACTCCTTGCTCCACGGCTCGGACATCGTGCACGCGACTGTCCGGCGCCAGAACAACCGTTGTCGGTATGGACAGCGCCGCGAGCGCTTCGCGCGACGGCCGTCTGGGGACCACCGTCTTCGCGGTCGCGCAGTGCTCCGTGCCATAGGAAGTCAGCGCGATCCAATCCGGGTCGAGACCCACGCCCGACTCCCATACGAGGAGCGCGGATTGGCGTTCGGCGGAGGGCCGGATCAACACCGGCAGCGCATGCAGCAGGTACCGAATCGCCATCCCTGCAAAACACGAGGTCGGGTCGAGCAGTACGAGGTTGTGCACCCTGCCCGGTGAGGCCAGGGCAAAGGCGAGCCCGACCATCGCGCCGTACGAATGGCCTACGAACGATGCAGCCCTGATCCCCAGTCCGTCGAGCGTGTCCGACAGCCAGTCGACCAGTTCGCCCGTCGTCGACGGCGCATTCGTGGCGACACTGGCGCCGACGTCACCGATCATGTCAATCGCATACACACGATGCCCATCGTCAACGAGGGCCGCAACGTTGGCAAACCACACCGTCGATGTCGCACCGGCACCCGACAGCAGAACCGTCGGGCGTCCGTCCGCGGCGCCACAGACGTTCACCCGAGTGCTTCCGAAGCGGCTGGACACAACACGACTTGAGACACCTGACGGCCACTTCGCCAGAACCGCCTCGTACCGTCGCTGAAACTCGACGCCAGTCGATTGGGAAACTCTCACCGCAGACTCCAATTTCTCTCGATAATCGAGAGACTAGTTTGTCGAGTGAATATTGTCTAGCATCGAGACATGACGTCAGACACCGCGATGAGAACGATCCACCTCCTGCGGGCAGTGACATTGCAGACGAACATGCTCGCGGCCGACTTCGCACGAGCGAACGCGCTGAACACCACAGATGTGCGCGCGCTGATAGGGCTGCTCGACCGCGAACGATCCGGCCTGCAAGCCACCCCCGGTTGGCTCGCAGAGCATCTCGCCGTCAACTCTGCATCGACGACAGCGTTGGTCGACCGGCTCGTCCGTCGCGGACTCGTCACACGCAGCCGGGACGACGTCGATCGACGTAGGGTCGTCCTAGTTGTCACGCCGGCAGCTCGTGATCTAGGCGAATCATTCTTCGAGCCTGTCTTCAACCGGATCCGTGACGCTGCCAACGGCTACAGCGCTGATGAGATGGACATCGTCGACCGCTTTCTCGTTGACGTCGCCTCGGCCCTGCGCTGAACTCCGAGTCAGTCCAGGAGACCGAGTGCGATGCCGTCGAGGATGTCGTGCTCGGAGACCACCATCTCGCTGATCCCGGCACGATCGGCGAAGTTGCGGGCCAACTCCTGCGTGACCAGTGCGCCACCGCCGATCACATCGGCGCGCCCTGGGTGCATCGGCCCGAGGTCCATCCGCTCGTCGCGGGTCATCGCGACGATGCGTGAGCACAGTGCGTGCAGTTCGGCGAGACCGATCCGCGAATGGTGGATCACCTCGGGATCGTAGTGATCCAAGCCCGCGTGCACCGCCGCGAACGTCGTCAGCGTGCCCGCGACACCAACCCATGTCCGTGCGTAGGAGACGTCGACTGCGTCGAACGCTTTAGCTAGTTCGTCATGCGCGTAGCCGACCGCGGCGTTGCGCTCGTCGAGCGTCGGCGGATCCGAGTGGAGGGCGCGCTCAGTGAGGCGGACGCACCCGATGTTCGACGAGTGAGCACCATGCACCCCGGTCGACAGGTCGCCTACAACCACTTCCGTGCTGCCACCGCCGAGGTCGGTGACGACGAATGGCCCGTCGGCCGCATCGAGCCCCCCGACCGCGCCTCGGAACGACAGCCTGGCCTCCTCGTCGCCGGAGATCACTTCGGAGACGGCACCGGGCTGAACACGGCCCAGCGAGTCAGCAGTCATCGCGAAGAACTCGTCCCGGTTCCCGGCATCACGAGTCGCCGACGTCGCGACCATGCGGACCCGTTCGACTCCGGCGTCCAGCATCCGCTGGACGTAACCGTCGAGTTCCACACGGACGCGTTCTATGGCCTCCGGCGCGAACTCACCGGTCGCGTCGACACCCTGCCCGAGACGGACGACCTTCATGTCGCGAGCGACGTCGACGAGTGACCCGTCCGATGCCGGTTCAGCGATCAGCAGACGCAGCGAGTTGGTTCCGCAGTCGACGGCGGCGACTCGAGTCACGGCGTCTCGACCGCGTCGCTGAACGTGGGCCAGTCTGCAGGAACCGCGATGCCGCGCAGTTTGTCCTCGTCGGCGATCATCGCGACGGCCTCGTCGCCGAACGGATTGACGCCCGGCCCCTTCGCCAACGCGTGGGCCACGAGAACGTGCAGGCACTTCACCCGGTCCGGCATCCCGCCGCCGGTGAAGTCCGTGCCCAGCGACTCGATGGCGTCGCGTTCAGCGAGATAGCTCTCCCCCGCCGCCTTGTACGCTGCGGCGAGATCGGCGTCGTCAGCGAGCCTCGCCTGCATTCCCCGCATCACGCCGCCCGATTCGAGGCGACTGCAGGCTGCAGTGAGCCGCTGGTCGGTCAAGTAGTAGAGGGTCGGGAAAGGTGTGCCGTCCGGCAGTCGCGGTGCGGTCTTCACCACCGCGGGCTGCCCGTCCGGTGTTCGATAACTGATGTCGAGCACGCCTCGCGGAGTCCGGCCGAGTTGCTTCTCGACGGCTGCCAGGTCGTTGTCCGAAACGCTCACTTGCCCTCCGGCGGTGTAGACACCGCATCCCACATGTTCTGGTACCACGGGTTGGCGGCGCGCACTCGCTCCGCCTCGTCCGCGGCGTCTTGTTGTTCTCTGTTCGGCGCGATCACGACGACCTGCTTCTCGCCGCGTTTGACGTACTGCAGTCGGGCGCGCGCCTGCGCCTCGATGTATGCCGGGTCGTTCTGCTCGGTGACCTTCTTCTGCAGGTCGGCCACCTCTGCGGACAGTGCCGCATTCGACTCCTGCAACCGATTGAACTCGGACCGCTGAGCCAGGTAGGTCCGCAGCGGCACAGCCAGCGTCAGCGCGAGGAAGACGACGACGATTCCGATGATCGCGGCCCGCTTCGGATCCACGCGAGCCCACCTCGACACGCGCGACGGCCGCGACGTCTCACGCGACGCCCAGCCCCGTGAAGTCGGCGGCCGCTTATCCGCGACGGCGTCGACGAGGACGTCGAGGTCGTCGTCGGATCGTGACCGGGCGCGTCGGGTGCGCGGACGTGACCGTGCGGACTCTGGCGTCCGACGGTCACTCCGGTCCCGACTGCTGCGCCCGGACGACGATCCTCCCATGTGTTTCAGCTAAGCACGATCAGACGGTGAAGCGCGGGAACGCCAGGTCACCGGCGTAGCGTGCGGCGTCGCCCAGCCCCTCTTCGATACGGAGAAGCTGGTTGTACTTCGCGACGCGCTCCGAACGAGCGGGTGCGCCGGTCTTGATCTGTCCGGAGCCGCATGCGACTGCCAGGTCGGCGATCGTGGTGTCCTCGGTCTCGCCGCTGCGGTGGCTCATCATCGACTTGTAGCCGTTGTTGTGAGCGAGGGAGACGGCGTCGAGAGTCTCGGTCAGGGTGCCGATCTGGTTGACCTTCACCAAGAGGGCGTTTGCGATGCCCTCGTTGATGCCGCGCTCGAGGCGCTCCGGATTGGTCACGAACAGGTCGTCACCGACGAGCTGGACCTTGTCGCCGACCGCTTCGGTAAGCGCTGCCCAACCGGCCCAGTCGTCCTCGGCGAGCCCGTCTTCGATGGACACGATCGGGTAGTCGGAGATGAGCTTGCCGTAGAAGTCGATCATCTGCTGCGCGCCCAGGGCCTTGCCGCCGAACTGGTAGGCGCCGTCACGGTAGAACTCGGTGGATGCCGAGTCGAGGGCGACGACGACGTCGCTGCCGAACTTCAGACCGGCGTTGCCGACGGCCTCAGCGATCACGTTCAGGGCAGCTTCGGTGTTGGGCAGATCGGGTGCGAAACCGCCCTCGTCGCCGAGCGCCGTGCTCATGCCCTGCTTGTGCAGCACCGACTTGAGCGCGTGGTACACCTCGGCACCCCAGCGCAGCGACTCCTTGAAGGTCGGAGCACCGATCGGGGCGATCATGAACTCCTGGAAGTCGATGCCGTTGTCGGCGTGTGCGCCGCCGTTGATGATGTTCATCATCGGAACGGGCAGGATGTGGGCGTTCGGGCCGCCGACGTAACGGAACAACGGCAGGCCTGCCGACTCGGCTGCCGCACGGGCCACCGCCAGCGAGACGCCGAGCAGTGCATTCGCTCCGAGGCGGGACTTTCCGGGGGTGCCGTCCAGGTCGACCAGAGTCTGGTCGAGGACTCGCTGGTCGTCTGCTTCGATGCCGATCACCTCGGGGGCGATGTCGCCGAGGACTGCCTCAACAGCCTTGGTGACACCCTTGCCCAGGTAGCGATCACCGCCGTCACGAAGCTCGACTGCCTCGTGCTCACCGGTGGACGCGCCCGACGGGACCGCCGCGCGAGCGAACGTGCCGTCGTCGAGGACCACTTCCACCTCGACCGTCGGATTGCCTCGGGAGTCGAGGATCTCGCGCGCGCCGACCTGCTCGATAATTGCCACTTGTTCCAACCCCATTCAGATGGTCGTGCCGACTCCGCTGCTGGGAGCATTGTCGGCGGGTACAGGCTCTAGCGTAATGGCTGCCGCGACGGGCAACACTCAGTACCTGACGTTGACCGAATACGCGTTGGCGTGATTGCGCACACGCAGCACGTAGTCCATCGAATTGTTGTACGTCAGAACGGCTTTCTCCCAGCCCTCCGGCGTGGTCATGTCTCCTCCGGACGAGACGCACAGATAGCGCGCCGCAGACAACGCTGCGTCGTCGATGTTGTCCGGGTCGGCCTTGCCGTCGCCGTTGGCGTCGACACCGAACCGTTTCCACGTCTCGGGAATGAATTGAAACGGGCCAACAGCACGATCGTACTTCTTGTCACCGTCGATAACCCCGTTGTCGGTGTCGAGGATCTCCCAGTTTCCGTTGGTTCCGTCGAGCTGCGGTCCACGGATGTGCGGGGTGACGTCGCCGTTGGGCTCGACGTCCGCGCCCTTGTGCGTTCCGTGTTTGCTTTCGACGCCGCCGATCCCGGCGATCGTCGTCCACGTGATGCCGCATTCGGGGTACTGCTGTCGTTGGATCTCCGCCGCGTTGCCGTACGCCTCCAGCGACGTCAGCGGGATGTGCGTCTCCTCGGAGATCGGCGACGCCCAGTCGCGCATCAGGTCGGCTGTCCGCCCCGGCGAATGGATGTTGATGAACGGCTGCTGGACGCCGGGGCCCGGCGGTACGCCGTCGGGGATCTCGGGGCCGTCCCACGGCATCTCGACGTTGCAGGCACTCACCGTCACTGCGACGACGGCAGTCGCCGCAGGAAGCGCGAGGCGTCGCACGAGTCGAGCCGTCGACACAGCTGATCAGTCCTTCCGAGGAAATCGAGCCACTACCGGGCCGGGCACAAGCGTGCCACATCAGTCAGACAACGCCAGCCGACCCGCCGAGGTTCCCCGTACCGTCTCATCTGTGAGCGACATCAACCGCAGACGCGGCAGACCGCCTGGTCCTCCCTTGGACCGCGACGCCAGACGTGAAGCGCTTCTCGACGCTGCCGAAGATGCGATCACGTCGTCGGGAGCCGACGTGTCGCTCGCCGAGGTCGCACGCCGAGCCGGGCTGACGCGTTCAGCGGTGTACGCGGCGTTCGCCGACCGTGACGCACTTCTGGACGCTCTCGCGGCGCGACACGCGGTACGTCTGGTCGGCTCGATGCGCGACGTCGCGGGCAGTTCGGCCACCCCGCGCGACCAGACCCGAGCATCGGTCGATCTGCTCGCCACCTGGTTCGAATCTTCTCCCGAGCTCGCGGGCGCCCTCGCCACGCGCTGGCGGACCGACGGACGCTCGTTCGTGGAGTCCATGCTCTCCGACGTCTTGTCTGCGGGATTCGTGGCGAGGTCCCTCGATCCCTCTCCCGCGCCGGTGTGGGCACGGGCGATGATCGGCGCGGTCGCAGCGAGTGTCGAGTGGTGGTCGATCACCCGCGACATTCCCCGAGACGAGCTCGTGGACCACGTGGCAGATCTCCTGTGGTCAGGACTGTCCGCCGCCAATCCGTGACCGGCACGACGCCGAACAGAGACGTTTCTTGACGTCCGTCTCACTAAAGGACACACTGTCTTTTATGAGGACGATCACATCCGACCAGGCAGCGGAGATCACCGGCGCACAGAACTGGCACACCGTCGCCGAAGCCCATCCCGAGCGGGCGTCGGCGATGGCCGACGGACTGATGCGCGGCGACGCCCTCGCCGACGCGGTGGTCGCCGAATACGTCGCAGCACAGGGAACTCCGGAAGCGATGCACTGGAGCGACGTCGTGGGAGCCCTCGACGAACCGACGTCGCCGATGCCGGCGGCCCTTGCACAGTTCATCGCGCACACATCGCAGCCCCCGTCCTGGTTCGACCCCGCACTCGCCCACGCCGGAGCCACGGCATGGTGGCGATTCGGTTCACTGCAGTCGTCGACGCTCTACCAGTCACTGATCTACGGCTACCAGGCACGCGGATTCACCCGGCCTCTCACGGAGACCGGCCGCCTCACCGAGGGAACCTGGGACCGGGTGCAGAGCACGGCACGCTGGGTGGCCCTGGCGACAGCTCCCGGACTGATGGACGTCGGTGGCCCCGGATGGATCCAGACGCTGCGGATCCGGCTCGTCCACGCCCTGGTTCGCCATCACCTCATCGCAAGGCAGGGCTGGGACGTCGAGCGGTGGGGCGTGCCGATCAATCAGACGTACTGCCAGTTCACGATCACCGCGGGTTTCCTCGCCTTGCCGCTGCGAATCGCCGGGGACTTCGGCCTCCACTACTCACAGGCGGACAAGGAGGCGATCACGCATCTCTGGCGATGGATCGGATGGACGATGGGCGTCGACGACGAGCTGCTTCCGAGGAACTTCGCCGACGCGCGCGAGATCGACGTCGTCGCCCGCGAGTTCCGGATGGAACCGGACGAGCAGGCACAGACCCTGGTCACCGCACTACTGGCCGACGGTTACCGCACCGAGGTCCCACTCCCTCGGATCCTCCGTCCGATGTCCGCCACGATCAACGGCGCCGTCCACGCGGTCACGCGACCGATCCTCCGGCCGCTCTTCGCCGGCGTCTCGACCCGATGGGTGGAACCGGAGATCGCGACCGCGATGGGATTGCGGGCGACGCCGCTTCGCAACGTCGTGGTCCTCGCACGGCCGTTCGTCCGGTCTCGTGAGGTCCTCCGAACACTGGGAGTACTCGGGTCCGACGTGGCCGTCGCGCAACGCGAACTGCGGATCGTCACCTCACAACTGGGCCTGGACCTCACCTCGCCCGACGCCGACCGGTACCGGGGCGTCGCATGACGACCTTCACCGTCACGCGGACGCTCCGGTGTTCACGCGAACAGGCATGGACGATGCTGACCGTCCCGGAGCAGATGAACCGATGGTCCACGGCCCGCATCGATCTGTTCGAGCCCGGCGTCGGCGACCGATCCGACGGAGTGGGCACACTGCGCACAGTGACGCTTCCGGGCGGCCGTGCCCGACTCAAAGAAGTCGTCGAGAGCTCTGAGTTCCCATCGCACTTCGCGTATCGAGTGCACGACGGCGGGCCGGCCCTGCTCGACCACCGCGGCGAACTGGCGCTCGCCACCACCTCCGACGGGTGCCGCGTCACGTGGACAGTACGAATGCAGCTGGTGTCCGCCGTCATCACCGCTGCGGTCGCGCGCACGATCAAGCGCCAGCTCGGCGAGTCACTCGACACACTCGCTCTGCTTGAACCTCCCGAAGCCGTCGATCCCCCGAACATCATGGTGAGGACCAGGCGCGACGCGGTGCCACTGCGTGCGCAGGCGCTCACCGTTCTCGACACCCAACGGGCGACGGCCCGACGTCTCGCCGCCGAGGAAGACCCGAAGCAGTGGTTCGCACGCGTCTACTCCTACGTCACCGAGGAGATGATCAATGCCTGCGACCGCGGCGAGGTCGACAATCCAGACTGGGTTCTCGATCTCATTCCGGTGTTCGACGAGTACTACACGAGAAACCTGTCCGACTACGAGGCCGGACGAGAATGCGAGCCGATGTGGCAGCGGGCGTGGTCGACGTGTGAGCGGAACGATGAGCGTCGGCCATACGTTCCGGTGATGTCCGGACTACTCGCCGGCGTTGCTGCGCACATCGATGCCGACCTGCCCAGGGCCCTCGCCGACGTTCACCGCATGCGATACGGCGACGTCGACCTGCGGGCATTTCGTCCCGACTATCTTCGACTTTCGCCCGTCTTCACCGCAGCATCCGATCTGCTAATCGCCGACCTCCCGCGTTCCCACAAGCCGTGGTGGACCGGGTTGGCCGCGAGAGTCCATCCGCAGCTGAGGGACTCGCTTCTCGCCCGAAAAGGCTATGACGTCGGACGACACCGTTTCGAGGCATTCGCCAGGGCCTTGGAAAAGGCGTCCTGACTTTCGTCCTGTCGGCGGTTTTCACATAGCTGAGGCTGCGCTATTCTGAGTCGCTGCCATAAGGCACGCCTAGCCTCATGAAAGCCGACACCGATGATCACGCTCGCCGACTCCGCTGGACCGTCCGTCGCCACACAGATGTTCGGCAGTGGGCTGATCGGCGTGCGCGAGGGCCTCGAGGCGGGCATCGTCGTGATGATCCTCGTCGCGTTCGCTGTGAAATCCGACCGGCGGGACGCGCTCAAATGGATCTGGCTCGGCGTGGCGGGCGCGCTCGCTCTGATGATCGGCACCTTCCTCATCATCCAGTTCGGCACGTCGACGATGTCGTCGCTGGCGGCCGAGCTGATCGCGGGCCTCGCCTCGCTAGTCGCCGTGGTGATCGTGACATTCATGGTCCTGTGGATGCGCAAGGCCTCGGCGAGCATCTCCGGTGAACTCAAGTCCGGACTGGAGAACGCCATGGGTGCGGGCGGCGCCGCCGTCACCGGCCTGGCGTTCCTTGCAGTCGGGCGCGAAGGATTCGAGACGGCCCTGCTCATGGTGGGTTATGCGGAGAGCGGCGACAGTGGTCCGTGGCCGCTGATCGGCCTTCTCCTCGGTGTTCTCGTCGCCGTAGGCCTGACGTTCCTGCTGTACCGCGGCGCGATCCGCATCAATTTCAACCGGTTCTTCTTCTACACCGGACTGTTCCTGATCGTCGTCGCCGCCGGTATCGCGTCGTACGGCGTCCACGCGCTGCAGGTGTACGGCTGGCTTCCGGGCCTGCACAACACCGCCTTCGACATCACCTCCGTGTACGACCAGAGCTCCTGGTACGGAGAGGTACTGCAGGGCATCTTCAACTTCCGGCCCGAGCCGTCCTGGCTGCAGGTGATCGTGTGGGTCGGATACATCGTCATCGTCGGTACCGCGTTCGTCCTACGCGGCCGTACACCCGCCCCCGCGAAGACCGACGCACCGCCGTCGGCCGCACCTGCAGAGGCCGACGACGAGACCGTCGCCTCGTCCTGACCTTCCGCTCCCCCCGAGTTCGACCCTCGAAAGGAATCACCCAATGGTTATCTCGTCAACGTTCTCTCGCGGTCTTCGCACTGCGACGATCGTCGGGCTTGCCGCCGCGACGCCGATCGCGCTGGCCGCCTGTGAGGCGAAGTCGGACAGCGAAGGCGCCATCACCGTCACCTCGACCGACGACGGCTGCACCCTGTCGACCAGTGAGGCCCAGACCGGCCAGGTGAACTTCGAGGTCAAGAACTCCGGTGCCAAGGTCACCGAGTTCTACATCTACGCGCAGAACAATCGTGTGCTCGGTGAAGTCGAGAACATCGGCCCCGGCCTCACGGGCAAGCTCGGCGTCGAGATCGTCGAGCCAGGCACCTACACGGTCGCGTGCAAGCCCGGCATGGTCGGCAGCGGCATCCGTCAAGATCTGAAGGTCACCGGCGAGAAGAAGGCGAAGAGCGAGGCTCCCGCCGACGTCGAAGCCGCCAAGGCTCGCTACCTCGAGTACGTCCGCGGCCAGGTCGACGCCCTCGTCGCCCAGACCGACACCTTCGTCAACGCCGTGAAGTCCGGCGACCTCGAGACCGCTCGCAACACCTTCGGCCAGGTTCGCACCTCGTGGGAGCGCGTGGAGCCGGTCGCGGAGAGCTTCCCCGATCTCGATCCGCTGATCGACATGCGCTGGGACGACACCGAGGACGGCAAGGTCGAGTTCACCGGCTTCCACCGCATCGAACGCTTCCTGTTCCCGCCGCAGGCCTCGCAGATCGGTGAGGCCGAGGGACAGATCTCGCCGGCCGATGCCGCTGACGCGAAGGTCAAGGACACCAAAGACCAGATCGCGAAGATCGCGGACGGCCTGCTCGCGAACGTGAAGGTGCTGCAGACCGAAATCAACAAGGACGATTTCGTCTTCGAGACGCAGAGCTTCGTGAAGGGCCCGCAGGCGCTGGTCGACGAGATCGCCGCCACCAAGGTCGGCGGCGAGGAAGACCGCTACAGCCACACCGACCTGTGGGACTTCGCCGCCAACATCGACGGCGCCGAGACTCTCATCGCCGAGATGCAGCCGATGATCTCCAAGTCGAGCCCCGAGCTGATGAACAAGATCACCCAGCAGTTCGAGGCCATCCGCTCCGCGATCAACGCGCTGCGCGAGGGCGACGGATACCGCTCCTACGACAAGGTCGACGCCGCGACGCGTCGCGACCTGTCGGACAAGATCGACGCGCTGTCGGCGAGCCTGTCGCAGGTTCCCGGCATCGTCCTGCAGAAGTAATGGCTGACGGGGAGGGCTCGCAGAGCCAGTTCTCGCGACGCGCAGTTCTCGGCGCGGCCGGTGCCGGCATCGTCGTCGGCGGTGCTGTCGGCGCGTTCGGCGGTTACTCGGCGTCGTCGGACGCCGCCGAGGGCGATACGGATCGGACGGTGCCCTTCCGCGGCGACCGGCAGGCCGGCATCGTCACCGCCGCACAGGACCGTCTGCACTTTGCGGCGTTCGACGTCATCACCGATTCGCGTGACGATCTGATCGACATGCTGAAGAAGTGGACATCCGCAGCAGAGCGGATGACGCGCGGACAAGAGACTGTCGAAGACGGTGCCCTCGGGCTCGGCGAGTACACGCCGCCCGCGGACACCGGCGAAGCTCTCGGGCTCTCCCCCGCCCATCTCACCCTCACGATCGGTTTCGGCCCCGGCCTGTTCGGGCAGAGCGCCTCGGACCCGAACCGCAAGGACCGCTTCGGCATCGCCGGGCGCAAACCCGCGGCTCTCGCCGATCTCCCCGCGTTCGCGACGGAGAAGATCGAACCGTCGCGCTCGTACGGCGACATCTGCATTCAGGCCTGTGCCGACGACCCGCAGGTGGCTGTCCACGCGATCCGCAACCTCGCCCGCATCGGTGTCGG
Source organism: Gordonia sp. PDNC005 (assembly GCF_016919385.1). Classification (NCBI taxonomy): domain Bacteria; kingdom Bacillati; phylum Actinomycetota; class Actinomycetes; order Mycobacteriales; family Gordoniaceae; genus Gordonia; species Gordonia sp. PDNC005. The sequence continues at coordinate 649,258 of NZ_CP070351.1, read as the reverse complement.
TGTGGTGTCGGTCCGCTGGTCGCAGCTCGGGTTCGGCCGCACCTCGGCGACGACCCGTTCGCAGGACACTCCCCGCAACATGTTCGGGTTCAAGGACGGCACTGCGAACATCCGCGCTGAGGACACGGACACTCTCGACAAGTGGGTCTGGGTCGGCGACAGCGACAACCCGCCTGCCGCGCAGTGGATGACCGGCGGGACGTACCTCGTCGCGCGCCGGATCCGCATGGACATCGAGCCGTGGGACCGGGCGAACCTGCAGGAGCAGGAGACGATCATCGGCCGCACCAAGGGTGAGGGCGCCCCGATCGGCCAGGACGGCGAGTTCGACGAACCCGACTTCCAGATCACCTCCTCGGGCGCTCCGCTGATCGCGAAGACGGCCCACGTTCGGCTTGCACACCCGACTGCGAACAACGGCGTGGAGATCCTCCGCCGTGGTTACAACTTCACCGACGGTTCCGACGGCTTCGGCCACTTGGATGCCGGCTTGTTCTTCATCGCGTTCAACCGAGACTCGTTCAAGCAGTTCGTTCCCATGCAGCACCAGCTGTCACGCAAGGACGCGATGACCGAGTACTTGATCCCCAACGGTTCCGCGTTGTTCGCGATCCCGCCGGGCCTCAAGGACGGCGAGTGGTGGGGCCAGCACCTGTTCTCCTGACCTGAGCCGCTGCTGCCGCCGGGCGACCTTTCTACTCGCCGGCGAATCACGCGGCCGCAGGATCCGCGGTCATCGTCCGTCGGGCGTGCGATCTGATCGGCACTCGCGGCCGACCTGGTCGTGCCGGGTCGGCTGGTTCGAGGAACCAAGGGTGGCCGTCGTGGCCGATGAAGACCTCCCACCCGGTCTGGTGAATCAACGTGTGGTGCATCCTGCACAGCAGGACTCCGTTGCCGAGGCTGGTCGCCCCTCCTTCTGACCAGGGTGTGCAGTGGTGGGCGTCTGTCCAGGTCACGGGTCGCCCGCACCCGGGGAAGGCGCAGCCGCAGTCTCTCGCGGCGAGGGCTTTGCGGATACCTGGTGTCATCAACCGCTGCTCACGCCCCACATCCAGCGGGACACCGTCGCCGTCGACGGTGATCCTGGCGACCGCTGAGGTGCACAAGGTCAACGCGACCGTCGCCGGAGACACCGGCCCGGTGAACCCGAGCCTGGCGACCCCATCGCCTGGTGAACCGACTGCGGGTATGACGATCGACGCGTGCGGCAGGACACCGCCACTGGTAGGCCTGTCCGATCCGGACAGGTACGTCCGGATGATCTGCCCGAGCGCATCAGCTCTACGCTGCCGGGCCGACCTCGGATCGGGTGACCCGTCCGGCTCAGGGACCGGCCTGCACAACGGATCCAAAGCCGCATTCAACTCCTCACCGGTCACCACGTCGAGATCAAGGGCGGCCTCGACGCGCCCCTCGTCGTTGACATACAACGCCATCTCATTGAGTTCCGGGTTCTCTGATGCCGGAACCAGATCCGGATCGTCGGAGTCTGCGGCCAACACGATCGCCTCCCGCTTTGCCGCGGTCTTCACTTCGGCGGGTGTGGTGTTCAACGCGAGCTTGCGGGCCAACCGCTGCTGCTCGTCCGGATCGAGCGGAACCCGCTTGGCAACGGTTTCAACACCGATTCCGATCGCATCGGCGATCTCCGCCGACATCGACCCGTCCCGCATCCCACGCGCGATGTTCTCAAACCGCTCCGCATGATGCCCATTGCGGACCGTCCGGGCCGCGACGGCAGGCGGGACGCCGATCTCGGTCAGCAGCATCTTCGCTGACCGTAGGTGTGTGCGGAACGGGATCCCCGCCCGCTCAGCGGCGCGCACCAACTGCGCTTGGGCCGCGTCGAGAACATTGCGGGCCCGGGCGACTCCCACGATCGCCGACAGAATCTCGGCGTCATCGGTGCCTACCTTGCTCGCCGACGCCAGTCGGCACGCCAACCGAGGCGACTGCCCGGAGTCGATCTCGGCGGTGGTGGGTGGTGCGAGTTCGTCGACGATTCTGTCGGTGAGCTCGCGCACAATAGACGTGAACATGACAAACCCCCTTCAAGCCAAAGGTGTGTGGCAACAGAACGAACCGTCGTGCGGTCCAGGGCAGCAACCTCCGACGACACCACCCACCCAAAGCCGGGTGGTGCCCGTCGGCGGTCACGAAGTGCCGGGTCACCAGCCCGGCCTGTGCCGCTGCGAGTCTCCCCCGGCCCGCACTCTCACCCGAGGAACGAGCAGTCTGTAACGGGTTCGCCTGACTGCAGCGCGCTATCGACTTGTCAAAGAACCTGCGCCCCGGCGTCAACCGGGAACTACCAACATGATATAGATCACCCCTGACAAAAACGTACGTTCGATTTCACCATCATCGATTCAATAGCCAAACACGTTGCATTGGAACCTATTTCGACGATCCCAGTAGTCTTTCCACCCGCGCTACTCGATGATTACTCGGTGACGACTCCCACCGAGGCACGCCCCCGCCCGTCCCGCATCCGTGCCGCTCTGGCGTTCGTGATGATCGCCTCCGGACTGATCCTGGCTCCGGTCGCGACCATCGGCTCGTGGGCGCACTCACATCTGGTCGATACCGAGCGCTTCGTGTCGACCTTCGCCCCACTAGCCGACGAGGTCGCGGTCCAGGACTACGTGGCCGATCAGATCGTCGCCCAAGTGGAGAGTCAGGTGGATGTTCCAGGCCTGGTCGGCGGGCTCTTCACACGAGCCAGTACCGATGGGGCCCCGCCTGCGCTGCAGTCTGCCCTCGACGCTTTGCAGGGGCCGGCCGTCGCGGGCGTCCGCTCGCTGATGAGCTCGACCGCCGAGCGACTGGTGAGAAGCCCTGAATTCTCAAAACTCTGGGAGTCGAGCCTGAGGTTGAGCCATCTGCACGTGACAGCAGTGCTGGACGCCGATCCCGACCACGCCGTCCAGCTTTCCGATGGCGGCGACCTGACACTGCACCTCGAGCCGTTCGTCGAATCGTTGAAGTCGATCCTGATCGATCGTGGACTGACATTCCTAGATCGGGTCAACGTCCAGGTGCAGCCGGTTGTGCTCGTACAGTCCGTCGACCTCGGGACTGCCCGCTTGGTCTACCGCGACGCAGTCGTCGCAGGCTACTGGTTGCCGTGGGTCTCGCTCGGCCTGCTGGCCGCCGGTGTGCTGGTCGCGAATCGACGGCGTCGCGCGTTGTCAATCACGGCCGCCATCTTCGCGGTGTTGTTCGTGGCGCTCGCCATCACCATCCATTGGGCCGGTCTGGCATTCGCGGACGCGATAAGCCCTACCTACGCGCCTGCCGCGGTGGCAGACATCGTATTCGTCCAGCTGACCGTTCTTGTATCAACGACGGTGCGCGTGTTGGCGGTTCTCGGGGCCCTCGTAGCCGTGTCCGCATGGTTCCACGGACCGTCACGCTTCGCCACGGCCTTCCGCACCGTCGTGGGCTCGGGCTTCGCCCGTGTCCGCGCTGCGCTCGATCAAAACGGTGGCGACACCGGCGCGTTCGGTCGCGTCGTCGACCGATTCCGGTCGGCGATCGTCGGCGGGGCAACAGCTTTCGGCCTTGTGTTGCTCGTCCTGCTGAGGCCGGTGACGATGAACTCCATCGGCTGGCTGTTCGTGTCCCTCGTGTGCCTGTCAGTGGCGCTGGAGTTGGTGCGCCGTCCGTCAGCCGGCGAAGTCGAATGACCTGACGCGGTCCGCGTGGACGACGACGATCGTCGCCCCGTCTTCCGTGCTGTTCTCGCCGTACTGCGCGCCGATTTCGGGCCCGAGGTATCGAATGGCGATCCGCTGCATCACTGCGATGTCTGGCGGAAGGAAGGTCACCCGACCTTCGATGCTCACGTAGGCGTAGCCGTCGATCTCCTTCTGGACGGTGAACGTCGCCCGCCCCGCCTTGCGCAGCAGCTTGGCCTTCAACGAGCTCTCATCCATCCAGACGAAGACGTCACCGGCTTCGTCCACGTCATACCAGATCGGAACGGCGAGCGGCGGGTTCGACTTCCGCTCCACGGCCAACACCCCAACGTGAACGTCTCGCAGAAAATCCTCGGCCTGTTGCTTGCTCATCTCCGGCATCGCGGTCCCTTCGACGTAGGTACGTACTTCGATCATCACCACAGATCGCGCTGCACGTCCACCAAACGGTGGGATGGCGGCTTCAGATCGCCGAGGACTTACCCTCCAAACACCATCCACATGACGGTCTGCGGTTCGCTTCTGCAGGAGACCATCGCCGAACGGCTCGACTCTGCAACCTACGGACTTCTACAGCCGATAGTCCACGCGGTCGCGTGGACCACTTTCCATCACAACTGCATCAGTCAATTCGATCTCGACCTCCACTGCGACGTCGCGGGCAGCATCTAGGAGCCGTTCACGCCCGTCATCGCCGAAAGGGTTGAACCCGTCAGGTACTTCGATGACTGCCGTCCTACGGACCGTCTCGACCAAGTTCACTCGGTACGCAGCCATCGCCCCTCCTCGCGTTACCTCCATCATGTGGCGCCGCGCCACCAAACCACCAACTGTCGATGGTTCTCGGCAACAATCGCCAACGCGCTGGGGCAGCTAACCTCAACCAGCCAGGTAGTCAAGAATGCGATCGATACGCAAATCCCCAACGGACCGACAGATCGGCGATCTATGGCGCTTCACCAAGCAAAACGAAGTCATCGTCGATACCGAGCACCCGTGGCTAGGCCGTGGACACTCTGTCGGTGGCGAGTGACACACTGACGTCGTGGAACCAGGCATTTACGAACGACTCGTCACGCAATCGCTGCGCTCAGACCTCACCGCAGTGGATGCGCAGCACCAGACTGCGAAGGTCGATCCAGCCGATCTGGCCCACGTCCTCGCACGTCACGTTGGCGACAAGGTCCTTCGCGCCCTCGCTTCCGCGAAGGCCAGCGACCGCGTATCCATCGCCAACCGGATCCTCCGTGCGATCGATTCGCCAGCAGACTCCGCTGTCGACCCAGCTGAACAATTGACCAGGGTTTTCGTCGAACCTGCGTTAGGTGTTCTCGACCGCACTGCGGTCCGTCCAGAGACTCCCTTGTCTGAGGTTGCGCTCTTAACGAATGCTGGCAACGGCGAGCCTTCGATAGGCCACGAGCTCCCCACAGAGATCGCCTCAGCAGACCGGGTTGACCTAGTGTGCGCATTCATTCGATGGAGTGGCGTTCGCCTGCTGGAAAGGGAACTCGAGCAACTCGCGGAGGCGGACAAGCCGTTCCGGATCATCACAACCACCTACCTAGGCTCGACCGAACGCGAAGCGCTCGACCGAATGGTGCGACGCTTCGGCGCCGAGATCCGCGTTCAATACGATCCACTGCGAACTCGACTCCACGCGAAGGCCTGGATGTTCCACCGCGACAGCGGGTACGACACGGCCTACATCGGGTCCTCCAACCTGTCGAACGCTGCCCTTATCGATGGGGTCGAATGGAACGTTCGGTTGTCCCGGATCGCCACGCCAAGCCTGCTCGATCGCTTCGCGTCGACGTTCAATACATATTGGAACGACGACCCTGCATTCGAGGAGTACCTCCCGGACGTGCACCGAGACCGCCTCGACGATGCACTCCGCGCATCTGCGACTGGTGGAGTCACTACCGATCGCGCGACCTTGAGCCTGTCGAACCTAGACGTGCGGGCGTACCCGTATCAGCAAGCGATGCTCGAACAGTTGTGGGCAGAGCGCAGTGTCCACAATCGAACGAAGAACCTGATCGTTGCAGCCACAGGCACCGGCAAGACCGTGCTCGCTGCACTCGACTACCGACACCTCGCCGAGGCCAGCAACCTACCGCCACGCCTTCTATTCGTGGCTCACCGCAAGGAGATCCTTCAACAGAGCCTCCGCACTTTCCGGGAGGTGCTCGGTGATGCCAACTTCGGCGAAACGTGGGTCGACGGCGCCCGGCCGGAACGCTGGAACCACGTCTTCGCGAGCGTTCAGTCGATCACCGCGTATGGAGTGGACAAGATCCCTGCAGACCATTTCGACATCGTCGTCATCGACGAGTTCCATCACGCCGAAGCAGCAACCTATCGCAAAATCCTCGCCCACCTTCAGCCTCGTGAACTCGTCGGACTCACAGCAACGCCCGAACGAGCGGATGGCGTAGACGTTCGAGCGTTCTTCGACGGTCGAATCGCCAGCGAACTCCGGCTTTGGGATGCTCTCGGCGCACAGATCCTGTGTCCGTTCCACTACTTCGGTATCGCCGATGGAACGGACCTGTCAAGTGTTACGTGGTTAAGGGGAAGCTACGACGCAGCGCAGCTCGAGAAGCTCTACACGGGCGACGACGCGCGAGTACGCATGGTCCTAACCGCGGTCGCGGACAAGATCGTATCGCCATCATCCATGCGCGCCCTCGGGTTCTGCGTCAGCATCGCCCACGCCGAGTACATGGCCGAAAGATTCAATGCGGCAGGAATCCGCGCCGTGGCCGTTCACGGCCACACAAACCCAGCAGCTCGTGCGACTGCAATCGCAGACCTCCGAACTCGGAGTGTCAACGTCATCTTCTCAGTCGACGTCTTCAATGAAGGTCTCGATATCCCCGACGTCGACACGATCCTCATGCTGCGCCCAACCGAAAGCGCAACAATCTTCCTTCAGCAACTTGGACGAGGACTCCGCAGCCGGCCAGACAAGCCCGTCCTCACGGTTCTCGACTTCGTCGGAGTCCAGCGCGACGAGTTCCGTTGGGACCGTCGGATCCGGTCGATAACTGGCCTGCCACGCGGCCGGATCATCGACGCCGCCAAGAATCGTTTCCCATACCTTCCGTCGGGGTGCCGAATCGTCCTGGACGAGCAGACGCAGGCGTCAGTGATCGCAAATCTCAAGAATCAGCTGGCGATGCGTTGGCCCGATATGGTGTCCGAACTTCGCACCATCGGCGACGTGCCGCTCAGCAAATACCTCGGCGACACTGGCCTCACACTTGTTGACATCCTCAAGTCCGGCAAAAATCGCGGATCGTGGGCGAAACTTCGGCGCGACGCGGGGTTGATCGGGTCCACCCCAAGCGAGATCGAGGCAGACACACTCAAACGCATCAAAGCATTTGCCCACGTCGACGACGCTCTGCGCGCACACACCTATCGGGCATTGCTCACTACCAGCGGACTGTCGTACGACACACTGGATGACCAGACCCGCCTACTCGCTCGCATGATGCACTTCAGTGTGTGGCCCAACGGGGGTGGTCACGCAACTTTTGACGCCGGCCTGCAGGCACTTAGAGCGGATGTGGCGATCCAACGAGACATCCTCGATGTAGTCGATGTTGCGTTCGGCGAAGCACGTCACGAAACGCATCCGCTGGAAGGCACTTTGTCCCATCTTCCTCTACGCGTCCACGCTCGATACTCGCGCGAAGAGGCCCTTGCTGGCCTAGATGTTGCATCGTTCGACTTTAAGCCCAGTTCGTTCGTTGAAGGAGTGAAGTACGTCAAGCACCTAAATTCTGATGCGCTCTTCATCAGTCTTCAGAAGACCGAAAAGTCATTCTCCCCGTCAACCATGTACCGCGATTACCCGATCAGCCGGTCGCTCATCCATTGGGAATCCCAGAACAGAACATCGCTGAGTTCACCGGCCGGGCAACGCTATGTCAACGGAACATCGACAATCCTCATATTCATTCGCCACACCACGTCAAACGAGCTCGGGCCGAATCCGTACACCTTCCTCGGGCCCGCCACGCTGGTCAGCCACGAGGGGGAACGTCCAATTTCAGCTATATGGAGGCTCCACCGCGAAATGCCGGCAGAGTTCTTCAACGAAGCCAAGGTAACCGCAGGCTGATCAGCCCTCCTCCGCAGCACTCCACTTCTCGACAACGACTACAGGCGGGACGGCTCCGACTGCGATCCCTTTGACTTTCTTCGGCTTCTTACCTGCGACGATGGGGTCTTTGTCGAACGAGACGTCTTCGTATTCAACGTCGTCTTCGGTGGGCTCGTCGACAACGACGATGGGGATCTCGCCGGTGTCGGTGAGATCATCGCCGAACAGTGACTCGTCGTAGTCCATCCCGAGGTACTTGCGCCAGGTGTTCTCATCGCGGAGCGCGACGCCGTCGGCGGTCGCGGCTTCCTCTGCGGCACGCACGAGGTCCATCAGCGCCACCGCACGGCGGCGTTGCTCGTCTTCCACACTGGAGGTCGCGTGGCGACGGTACGGGACGTTCACCGAGTAGAGCGACGGACTTACGGCGACGATCGGGAAGTCTGCACCGGCGAGTCGCTCGAACAGCTTCTGTGTGAGCGCGAGGGAGGGCTGGGTCGTGACGATCCCGTCGAGAACGCTGCCCTTCGCGCGCTCAGCGGCCTTAGCGGCCTCCCACTCCTGAATCTGCCGTTCGAGGTCGGCATGTTCACCGTCGAGGACTCCGGGGGTCCGATACGACACCTTGTCGACGAAGCTCTGCGCCACGTCGTCGATGTCGAACGCGCCGTCTGCTGAATCCTCAGCAATACGCGCGTGGAACAACACCTGGAGAAGCAGGTCGCCGAGTTCGGACCGCAGTTCGTCGCGCGTCCCCGATTCGATCGCATCGAGCAGTTCGTAGCATTCCTCCAGCAGGTAGCGGCGGAGCGAGTCGTGTGTTTGCCGCTTCTCCCACGGCCCGGTGCGGCGCAGGCGGTCCATCAGATCCACCGCCCGCATCAACGGGGCTCCGCGCACCACCTCACCCTGCACAACACGCTCTCCCGCGGCGATACGGGCTCGGACTACCGGATGCGTCGGGTCGGAGGTGACGACGGTTTCGAGTTTGCGCTCGTCAGCGCCGACAAGAACGTAGTCGCCCAACTGCCACAACAGATTCGGGTGCACGTCTTCAGTGACGGCGACCGTCGTCGACAGAAGTGCCACGGCGCCTGCCGGCACCAAGTCGGGGCGCGACGGGTCGAGCAGAACGACGGTCATGATCAATCCTCCACGCAGACATACCAGTTCGTAGATGACCCTAGTCGGTGAACGTCGCCGGTCAGCGCTTCAACGACGCGCGACACGAACTATCGTCGACGAATGGAGTTGCGGCACATCCGATACCTGCTCGCCGTGGCCGATCACGGCAGTCTCACACGGGCCGCGGAATCGCTTCACATCCCCCAGCCGACGCTGTCCCAGCAGATCCGGCAGCTCGAGAAGTCGCTCGGCGTGGCCCTCGTGGACCGGTCAGGCCGCGCAGTCCGCCTGACCGACGCGGGCGAGGCATACCCTCCGCGAGTGACTCATCGAAGTGAGCTCAGCGAGCGCCCTGATCGAGGCCGTGCGGAGCGCACCGCTGCTGACGGTGCTTCCATACGCGATCACCCTGAATCACACTGAACTCGAACGCATTCCGGTGACGCCCCAATTGCCGACGCGGGATGTGACAGTGTTGCGCCGTGACTCCGACTACCAGTCGAGCGCATCCCGAGCGTTCGACGCGATCGTTCGGGAACTCGTCACCGAACACCGCGGCGCATAGACGACATCTATCAGGACTATCGATAACGAGTCTTTGACGCTATCCAACAAATTCCGGATCGTGGAAGTTATCTAGTCACGAGGCGGCAACCGTGCCCCTCATCCCTTGAAAGGCACCCCATGAATCTTTCCCGGATCTTCGCCGGAACTGCCGCGGCAGCCCTCATCGCAGTCCCGCTCGCAGCGTGCAGCAATAACGACAGTTCAACCTCCGCCGACTCGGCGACGTCGTCTGTGTCCACGCAGGACGTCACCCCGTCGTCGATCCTCTCGTCCACCGCGTGGGAGACCACCGGCGCCAAGGACCAGAACGGCAAAGACGTTCCACTCACCGACAAGTCGGCCTCCAACTACGTCGGGTTCGCCTACTTCAACGCCGACGGCACGTTCCAGATGTACACCCTGCAGGACGCACCGAAGATGCAGGGCGACTGGAAGGTATCCGCAGACGGCAAGATCCGCACCATCGTCTCGAAGGACGACAAGGGCACGGTCAAGTTCACCCGCGACTCCGAGATCATCACGCTCACATCGTCCGAGTTCACCTATCGCACCTACCCAGTGGAGGGCGACAAGGCCACCTACGTCGACATCATCCACACCCCGACCGACCACGCGCAGCCGAAGGCCTAACGCCCGAGCGCGGCCAGAACGGCGCGCAGCGCGGGATCGTCTTCCGCGCTGCGTCGCCACGCCGCGTACACCTCGCGGCGCGGTGCGTGACGCAACGGAAGGATCGCCACCCCGTCGGGAACTGCGGGACGAGCCAACCGCGGAATCAGCGCGACCACCCCACCCGATGCGACCAGTGCGAGCTGCGTGCTGAAGTCGTCGACGGAATGCACAACGTCGGGTTCCGGGCCGTCTCCGGCGAACATACGACGGAACCACTGGTGACAGACTGTTCCGGGTGGGCTCGTCACCCAGCGGCAGCCGTCGAGTGATTCGAGGCCGACGGGCCCCTCGTGGCCGGCGAGCGGATGGTCGGCGGGCACTGCGAGGTCCCCGACGTCGGTGTGCAGCAGCGACGGCCGCACACCCGCGGAGACCGGGGTCGGAACACCGTCCGCGTCGTGGACCAATGCGAGATCTGCGCCGCCGGACTCCACCGCGTACACCGCCGGGACGGGATCCGCCTCGGTCACTTCAACTCGCAGGTCGGGATAGCTCCGTTCCAGATCGGACAACACCGGCGCAACGATGCCACGGACCGCGGTAGAGAACGACACGATCCGAAAACGACCACGCGGGATCCCGGCGTCCGCTGATCGTGCCGCCGACATCGACCGTTCCAGCGCCTGCACCACCATCGGCGTCGTCTCCACGAGCGCACGCCCCGCAGGCGTCAGCACCACCCGACGTCCCGCCGGGGCGATCAGTTTCACGCCGACCTCCGACTCCAAGCGCTTGATCTTCTGAGAGATCGCAGACGCTGTGTAGCCGAGATCGTCGGCCGCACGGTTCATCGTCCCCAGATCAGCCAGTGCACGGAGCGCTTGCAGGGCAGACACGTCAATCATGAAGTGATCGTAAACGTTGACGCCAAGAACTGTTCGCTTGTCCTGGACGGTCAGCGGCGGGACCATAGTGGGTATGACGACTCCATCCGCGCGCGCATTCGGCACCAATCTGGTAGCCATGCCGACACCGATGAACCCTGACTTCTCGCTGGACGACGCCGGAATCGCCTCGCTGGTCAAGCACCTCGTGGACACCGGGTGCGACGGCATCGTCGTCGCGGGCACCACTGGCGAATCTCCCACCCTGAGCGAGGACGAGCTCGTCCACCTCATCGAGCTGTCGGTGAGCGCAGCGGCGGGCCGAGCGAAGATCGTCGCAGGCGTCGGAACGAATGACACGATGTCGAGCGTCCGCCGAGCTCGCCTCGCCGCCCACGCAGGCGCCGACGGCCTCCTCGTCGTGACGCCCTACTACTCACGTCCGACGCAGTCCGGGGTTGTCGCACACTGTTCGGCGATCGCCGACTCCACCGACCTCCCCGTCATGCTGTACGACGTCCCCCACCGCACCGGTCTGGCGATGACCCCTGCCACGCTCATCGAGCTCGCCGGCCACCCGCGAATCCTCGCCGTGAAGGACGCGACCGGCGACATCCCGCGCGCCATGGCGATCATGGCGACGTCGACTCTCGAGTTCTACTGCGGCAGCGACGAACTCAACCTCCCGTTCCTCGCCGCAGGCGCCATCGGCATCGTCAGTGTTGTCGGCGCGGCCCTCGCAGCGGACGAAGCCCGCCTGATATCAGCGGTCCGCGCAGGCGACCTCGTGTCCGCACGGTCGATCAACGCCGCGATCATCAACACGACCGCTGCTCTGAACGGCGCGGCGCCAGCTCCCGTCACCACGAAACTGGCTCTGGTCGAGCTCCGCGTCATCACCTCCGCCACGGTTCGCCCGCCTCTCGAGCAGGCGACCGGGGCCGAGGCCGCACTCGTGCTCGCCGCCCTCAAGAATCGAGTCCCGGCGTCGGCGTGACAACATCGCGGTGAACGCGACCCGAACCGTCGGTCCGTTCATCGCAAACACCCAGAAGTCGGTCCGCGCGTCGCAGCCACCACAGACTCTCGCAACCGGCGTCGATCACGTCGGCGTCGGCGCTCTCAATCCACCGCCGATCGTGGGTCACGGTGACCACAGCACCGGCGAAGTCCTCCAACGCGGACTGCAGTTGATCAACAAGGTCGGGTGACAAGTGGTTCGTCGGTTCGTCAAGCAGAAGCACATTGTTCGGGGCGTCGACGACCACCGCCAACTCGAGGCGCCGCTGCTGACCGACCGATAGGTCACCGACGGGTTTGGTGAGAACGTCCGGCACCAGCAGCCCCATCGCTTCAAGTCGAGCCTTCGCATCGTCGAGACAGCGACCGGTGACGGCGGCGAAGTACTCGGCACCTGTCGGTCGGATCGGCAATCGAGACTGCTGCCGCAGCCACCCGATGCGAACACCGTTCGCCCGCTCCACCGGTCCCGAGATCTCGCCCGCGAGCATCCGCAGCATCGTCGTCTTTCCCGCGCCGTTCGGTCCGGTGACCACTATCCGACTGCCATCGGCAAGCGTGAGACCAGGCGCGACGATGGTCGGTCCGCACGTGGCGTCTGCCGCATCGAAGCCTCGAAACCGAAGTGGCTCAACTGGAGCGGGCGGCGGGTTCTGGTCGAGACGGTCGAGGCGCTCCTTCGCCGTTCGGATTCGGCCGACCGCACCGTGGTCACGACTGCGTGAACGAAACGCGCCGTGACCGAACCCCGGCTTCTCGGCCTTTCTCGGAATCCTATTTAGACGAAACACGTTCGCGTCCAACAGGTCACGCATCCGACGACGCTCGGCCAGCCATCTGTCGCAGCGCTCGGCGGCGGCCCGCCGTTCAGCGGCGAGAGCGGCGAGGTATCCCGCATACCCGTCACCGTATCGACGTAGCCGACCACCTCTGAGCGCGATCACATCCGTTGCGAATCGTTCGAGAAACACCCGGTCGTGAGTGACGACGACGATCGCCCCGCGGTGTGCGGACAGTCGGCTGTCCAACCATGCGAGACCGGCCTCGTCCAGGTCGTTTGTCGGCTCGTCCAGCAGCAGGAGCTCAGCGGAGGATGCCACGGTCGCGGCGAGCGCGAGACGGGCACGTTCACCCCCGGACAAGGTGTCGACAGGCCGGTCGCGGCCGATCGATCCGAGACCGAGCTGCTGCAGTCCTTCATCGAGCCTTTGGTCGACGAGGTAACCGTCGCAGGCCTCGAACGCGTCGGTGGCGTCGGAGAGTTCGGTGACGAGGGTCGGGTTCAAGACGGCGGAGGCGAGCTCAGCCGAGATGGATGCGATCGTGCGCTCCAGAGTTCTGACGTGCCACAAGGCAGCGTCGCACGCCTCGGCGACCGATGCGCCCTCGGGGAAGTAGGGCCGCTGCTCGGCGTGTGAGATGCCTCCGGGCAATGTGACGTCCCGCTCTCCCGCGGTCAATTCAGTGGCCCCGGCCAGCATGCGCAGAAGTGTCGTCTTGCCTGCGCCGTTGTCGCCGATCACCGCGAGGCGGTCTGTCGGCCCGACCACAAGGTCGACGTCGGAGAGGACGGGCTCTGCGCCGAACCGCACGGCGGCACCACGGAGTGAACAGGAACGGTGGGATGAAAATGATCGGGTCATCGGAAGACCTCTCCGCCCGTCGGATGCGGGCAGGTGGAACGGATGGGGTCGCGCAAGAACCCGCCGCGGAGCATGCTCTACGCGGCGTCCCGTTCTACCAGTGCAGTGTTCCCACGACGAGCACGTTAGTTCGCTCCCCCGTCCACCGCCACTGAGTTTTTCGACGGGCGACTCAACCGATCACTGCGATCTGTCGCGAATCTTCAATGTGAAGGGCGCCGACCCTCGTAACGTCGAACACATGGAAACCTCAACAGCGATCCTGCGCGTCCTCGATCAACTCGCCGACCTTCTCGACCAGACGGCCGACACACCCCCGACCGCATCGACGCCGTGCACCGACTTCGACGTCGCAGGGCTACGCGCCCACATCGTCGGATGGCTCACGGCGTTCACCGACGGTTACACGTCCGACGATCATCTATGCAGCGACCCACAGGCCGTCATCGTCGAAGGCAGCGGAGCCGATCAGGTTCGACGCTGCGCCGCACGGCTCGCCGAAGTGTTCCCCGCGGCACTGACGAACCCACTCAAAATCGGCGACGCCGCCATGCCCGGCGACATGGCCGCATCGATGATCCTGTGGGAGTACCAGGTGCACGGATGGGACCTCGCGCACGCAGTCGGCGTCAGCTGGGCCCCGGCCGACGACGGCCTCGAAGCGTCGTTGGCCTTCGCCCCCGGCATGCTCACACCCGACTTCCAGGGCGAAGGCAAGGCATTCGGCCCACGGGTGGACATCGCCGACGATGCGCCCGCCCTCGAGCGCCTCGTCGCCCTGTCGGGGCGTGATCCACGCGTCTGACCGGGAAGCCCTACGACTCCAACGGAAGGACGGCGCGGAGGAAGGCGACGAGGTAGTCGACGAGTTCGCTGTCGCGGAGCCGTGCCGATCCGACACCCGCGGTACGCGGGATCGGAAGCGTCACGACGTGCGTCGTCGCCCGGTAGTTGGCCGACGAGTACATGCGCTTGAGGCGTACCTGCTGGCTGTCGAGAAGGATCATCGGTGCCACCCGGACCGACTGCCCGGCCAGGGTCACCTCGGTGATCCCGCGTTCCCGGCACCGGAGTCGGAGGCGGGCGATCGCCACGAGTCGCAGGGTCTCCTCCGGCGGCGGACCGTAGCGATCGTTCAGTTCGGCGACCACCTCGTCGACGTCGGAGTCGCTGGTCGCGGACGCCAGCTTGCGGTACGCCTCGAGGCGCAGGCGGTCGGCTTCCACGTACTCGGTCGGGATGTGTGCGTCCACTGGAAGGTCGATGCGGACCTCCGCCGACTCCTGCGACTCGACGACCTGACCGTCGGCTGCGGCGCGGTACGCCTCGACGGCCTCGCCGACCAGGCGCACGTACAGGTCGAAGCCGACCCCCGCGACGTGGCCGGACTGCTGTGCGCCGAGAACGTTGCCCGCGCCGCGCAGTTCGAGGTCTTTCAGCGCGACGGCCATGCCGGCGCCGAGTTCGTTGTTCTGGGCGATCGTCGCCAGCCTGTCGTAGGCGGTCTCGGTGAGCGGCTTCTCCCCGCTGTACAGCAGGTATGCGTAGCCGCGTTCGCGCGATCGGCCGACACGCCCCCGCAGCTGATGCAGCTGCGAGAGGCCGAAGTTCTCTGCACGATCGACGATCAGGGTGTTCGCGTTGGAGATGTCGAGGCCGGTCTCGATGATCGTCGTACAGACGAGCACGTCGTACTCGCGGTTCCAGAAGGCGTCGACGGTGCTCTCGAGCTGGTCTTCGCCCATCTGCCCGTGTGCGACGACAACCCTCGCCTCGGGCACCATGTTCGCGATGTCTTTGGCGACCTTGTCGATCGTCGATACGCGATTGTGCACGAAGAACACCTGGCCGTCGCGTAGCAGCTCACGCCGGATCGACGCAGCCACCTGCTTGGCCGAGTAGGCCCCCACGTAGGTGAGGACGGGGTGCCTTTCTTCGGGCGGCGTGAGAATCGTGGACATCTCACGGATTCCGGCCATCGACATCTCGAGGGTTCGTGGGATCGGCGTCGCCGACATCGTCAGCACGTCGACGTGTGTGCGGAGCGCCTTGATGTGCTCCTTGTGCTCAACTCCGAAGCGCTGTTCCTCGTCGACGATGACCAGACCGAGGTCCTTCCAGCGGATTCCTGTCTGCAGGAGTCGGTGCGTGCCGATGACAACGTCCACCTCACCCTCGGCCATCTGCCGGATGATCTCTTTCGACTCCGCGGCGTCGGTGAAGCGCGACAGGCCCTTCACCTTGACCGGGAAACCGGCCATGCGGTCGGTGAACGTCTGCAGATGCTGGCCCGCGAGGATGGTCGTCGGGACCAGCACTGCGACCTGCTTGCCGTCCTGCACGGCCTTGAACGCCGCTCGTACTGCGATCTCGGTCTTGCCGTAGCCGACATCGCCGACGATCACCCGGTCCATCGGCACCGGCTTCTCCATGTCGGCCTTGACCTCGGAGATCACCGTCATCTGGTCCATGGTCTCGGTGTAGTCGAACGCGTCCTCCATCTCCCGCTGCCACGGGGTGTCGGGACTGAACGCGAAACCCGGTGCCGCATGCCGTGCCGCGTACAGCTGGACCAACTCGCCCGCGATCTCACGAACCGCTTTGCGCGCCTTACGTTTTGTGTTCGCCCAGTCGGAACCGCCGAGCTTGCTCAGTGACGGCTGCTCACCGCCGACGTACCGCGACAGCTGGTCGAGGGATTCCATCGGCACAAACAACCGGTCGCCCGGCTGGCCCCGCTTGCCCGGCGCGTACTCGATGACGAGGTACTCGCGACGCGCACCGGAGACAGTCCGTTCGATCATCTCGACGAACTTGCCGATGCCGTGCTGGTCGTGGACGACCATGTCGCCTGCAGTCAGGGCAAGAGGATCGACTTGGTTTCGACGCTTGGCAGGAAGTCGGCGTCCGTCCTTCACGCTGGCGACGCGCGCACCCGTGATGTCGCCCTCGGTGGCTATGACCACCTGGGCCGACGGGAACACCACACCTCGTCGCAGCGTGCCGTGGTAGACGCCCACCGCATCGGTCGGCGGGTCTTCACCCGCATCGACGAGGCGAGCAGGTACCTCGGCCTCGCCCAGGCGTTCGACGAACCGAACAGCGGTTCCGCGTCCGGCCGCGACGACTGCGGCGCGCCCACCCGAGACCACCTGCGCGCGCAACGACTGCATGAACGCGGCAAGCTCCTTCTCGTCACCGTGCGGTGCGGGACCAGGCGCGACGTCGAGCACGAGCTCGTCGCCCGCGCCGGTCGCCAACGGGCTCAGCGTCCACCATTTATGCCCCGCGGCGAGCGTCGCCGACTCGACGTCGTCGACTCCGCGATACGCGCTCGCGGTGAGGTCGATCGCGCGGGCGTCGACCGGAGCGTCGGCGCCGAGCGCCGCGGCGTTCCACGACGCCTCGAGGAACTCCTCACCGGTCCGTGCCAAGTCGGTCGCACGCGTCCGGACCTTCTCCGGGTCGAGGACCAACACCCGGATCCCCTCGGGCATCACCTCGGTCAACAGTTGCATGTCGCCTTCGACGAGCGCAGGAATCAGCGCCTCCATGCCTTCCACCGGGATGCCGACGGCGAGCTTCGTCAACATCTCGCGCAGACTCTCGTCCGACGTGGACTGCGCCAACTCGTCCGCGCGGTCGCGCACCTGTGCGGTCAACACCAGTTCGCGACACGGATGGATCTGCACTGCCGACGCGTTGACCTCCGGCTGCGTCCGCTGGTCGGCGACGGAGAACGCGCGCATCTCCGTGATCTCGTCGCCCCAGAACTCGACACGAACCGGATAGTCGGCAGTTGTCGGGAACACGTCAAGGATGCCGCCTCGCACCGCGAACTCACCACGACGCCCGACCATGTCGACACGTTCGTACGCCATCTCCACCAGCTGCTCGATGAGCACGTCGAACTCGAACTCGACGCCCTCGGTCAAGGTGAGCGTCCGGAGGCCGCCCAGTCCCGGCGCCATCGGTTGAACCAGGGACCGAACAGTCGTCACGACCACCTTGAGCGGGTCTGTTCCCGGTGACGCGAGTCGATGAAGCACCGCGAGCCGTGCGCCGACGGTGTCGGCGCTCGGTGAGAGTCGCTCGTGCGGCAGTGTCTCCCACGACGGGAACTGCGCGACGCTGCTCCGACTCGGCAGCAGCTCGCTCAGCTCAGCCGTCAGATCGTCTGCTTCACGGCCGTTGGGCGTCACAACCAGCACCGGAGCTGCATCGATGTCGGCGAGAGCAGCGACCAGGAACGGCCGCACCGCGTCGGGTGCACTCACATCCAGACGCGTTCGCCCCGCCCGCTCGCGGACCGACGCGAACGCGCCGTCCCGCAGAGCGAGCGGAGTCAGAGCGGACAGAGAGGATTCCGAAGTCGACACTCGGATCATTCTATTCGCCCGCTCTGACACCGCCGACTCGCCGCGACCCCGCCCGACCACGGTCAGACGAAGAGTGTCTCCCCGAGGTACTCCTTCGCTCCCGGGAGCATCGCGTAAACCGCCGATCCGATGGGGGTCGTCCACTCGTTGAGCGCATCGTGGTCGGACAACCGCTGCTGAACGGGCACGTACTGCACCAGGGGATCCCGCTGATACGTGGCGAAGATCAGGCCGCTGTCTGGCGGCGAGTCGTAGTTGTACGGCCTTCGCAGAAACTGCTCGCGATCGGACCGTTGGTGCGCTCGCGCGATGTGGGACGACTCCGGGATCACCGGAACGCCGCCGCGAGTGGCCGTGAACACCGGCTCGTCGTGCTCGTCGACGCCGGTCAAGGGCGCCCCGTTGTCGAGGGTGCGCCCGGTGGACAGTTCACGACCGCGCCGGTCGAGCGCCTCCCACGTGTCCATGTTCATCGCGATACGCCGTAAGACGAGTGATGTCCCGCCCGCCAACCACTTCTGCTCGGCGCCGTCGTTCCACACCAGGTCGTCGTGCCTGTCGTCGGCGGGTTGAACGGTGCCGTCCACCTGGCCGAACAGGTTCCGACCGTGGTGGAACCCCTGCTGAACCCACTTCAGGCGGGTTCGCCTGCGAACGGGTGCGATCACGGCACGGACGGCGTGCGCGAGCGACATCGGATCATCCGACGCGACAAGCACCACCAGATCGGTCTGTCCCCAACGCTCCTGCAATCGGTCGATGGCGAATGGCGGCAGCGGCGCGAGCCACGACGGCCGTCGCTCCGCCAGTGCAGACGACGTGAACGCGCCGGGTCCAAGACCCACCGTCACCGACAATCGTGCGGGCGCGGTGGCGAGTTCCGGTTCGGTGTCGGAGAACCCCGGCTTCCCCTGGGTGAGGTTGGCGGCGTCTTGCGACCACATGCGCAGAATCCCCTGCAATGCTTGATGATCGGCCTTGTCGAGGAGATCGATCCCGATGAAGCTGGCGTGGGTCTGCATCGGTGTGACGATCCCCGACTGGTGCCGGCCGAAGAACGGCAGCGTCGACGCCTCCGGTTGGGGGGACGACATCTCGCGCCCCGCGCCGACCGCTGCCGCCCCGACCCCGAGCCCCGCCAGACCGACACCGCCAGTCAGGAGGGTGCGCCGCGATACACGACTCACTTGTGCTCCGACGGCGCGTAATTCTCCTGGTTGCCGTCGAAGTCGCGAGCGATCGCGTCGATGTTCGTGGTGGAGCCGTCAGCGAAGCGGACGGTCACCCGCACCGAGTCGCCCGCCCGGACCGGCTTCTTCAAACCCATGAACATGAGGTGTTCTCCGCCGGGGTCCAGAGTCAGCGAGCCGTTCGCCGGAATGACGAAGCCGCCTGCCTTCGCGCGCATCGTGGTGGTGCCGCCTTCGTCGATCACTTCGTGCGGTTCGACGCTGTCGGCGACGTCGCTCGAAGCCGACACGAGCCGGACGTCCGATTCGGTGCTGTTCTCAAGCACACCGAATGCTGCGGTCATCCCGCTGTCGGCTGCCTTCACCCATGGTTGCGAGACGCTGATCGCGTCCGCGTTTCGAGTGGTGTCGGCGGAATCGGTGCCGCACGCTCCGAGAAGTGCGGCGGATGCGACGGTGACTGCCGTGAATGCGGTCAATCCGGCCGAGCGGATCAGTTGGCTGCGTGCCATGAGTTCTCCTGAAATCTGCGAGTGTGTGTCCGCGCCGAACATGAACCGGCGCGAAGAGATGGCCCGTTCTCAAACGGACACGAGGACTTCGTGCTCCTCCAACAAGAGCGAACGAAGCGAGTCGAGAGGTCACACACTCATGGGAGGACCGCGGATACCCGCGGAGGAGAAGACGTCTCGGGGGACGCAGCGTCGGACGTCGACGAAAACGGCCGTCCACGAGACCTCGGCGCCAACGGCCACTCCGGCCGCGACCCTTGTCAGGTGAGCGACCCGGGACGCGAAGGCCCGTTCCACACGCTCGGCGAGGACGAGGACAACAACCACGATGGGCACGGCGATGACGTGCCACGCGGTCATGCGTCCATCCGGCACGACTGACGAGCCGTGGCCGAGCATGGACAACGCCAGGTGGGCGGCGATCTGGCCCCCGACAAGAGCGGACGCAGTACCGATCCAGCCGTTGCGGATGTGGCCGCGGGAGCGCCGCTCTTCGGTGACGCGGACCTGGTTGGCTCGGACGACACCGACGACCATTGCCAGCGCGATCAGTACCAGGACATGTGCGGTGGACGGTCCGTGACCGCCGAAGCCTCCTCCGAGCACGTGCGCGGCGACCCCGAGGATCACCGACGCCGCAGCCGCGAGCACCCCGTGAGTCGCGGCGTGCACCGGCGGCTCAGTGGTATTCGGGCTGATCATCACCCATTGAGACTACCAATCACTCCTGCGGGTCCCCGGCCGCCAGGGAGAGCTGCATGTAGACGCAGCCGAGCCAACGATCGAATTTGTACCCCACTCCCGCGGACCGTCCGACCTCGATGAATCCAGCCCGTTCGTGCAGTCTGATCGACGCGGGCACTTCTTCGGAGATGACGGCCATGATGTTGCGCACGACAGATGTGTCGGTCGCTTCGATGAGCGCGGTGAGGAGTGTCGAGCCGTGCCCACGACCCGATGCTTCCGGCCGGAGGTAGATGCTGTCCTCAGCGGTCCATCCCCACCCTGCCTTACCTCGGTAGGCGCCGAGGTAGGCGTATCCGATCACACCCGGCATGATGTCGGGATCCTCCGCTGCCAGGAACGGTCGGCCGGCATCAAGAGTCGCCGCGAGCTTGGCACGCCATTCGTCGACGTCGGGCGCGTCGTGATCGAACGTGGCGACGGACGTCTCGACGTAGTGGCGGTAGATCTCAGCGAACGCCGCGCAATCGGCGGGTTCAGCGGTGCGCAGAGTGAGCATCCGTCGATTCTCCCGCATGGACGCCCCACTAGGCTCTAGTGAATGGGCGATTCCGCGCGAGATCACACTGATGCCGACGGGCACCTGAAGAAGGGGCTTCGGCCCCGCCATCTCATCATGATGAGTCTCGGCTCGGCGATCGGCGCCGGACTGTTCGTCGGATCGGGGCAGGGCATCACGCTTGCCGGCCCGGCCGCCCTGCTGTCGTACGCGATCATCGGCCTGATCATCGTCTCCGTGATGCGGATGCTGGGTGAACTCGCAGCAGCCGACCCCAATCCCGGAGCGTTCTCGTACTACGTGGGCAAGGCTCTCGGTCCCGGTGCCGGCTTCATGATGGGCTGGCTGTGGTGGATCCAGATGACCGTGGTGGTCGCCGCCGAGGCGTTGGCGGCGGCCGAGGGGTTGCACGGGCTGATCGGAGTGCTGCCGACATGGGCGTGGGCGCTGATCTTCATGACTGTCTTCAGCATCCTGAATCTCAGCGGCGCAGCACATTTCGGTGAACTAGAGTTCTGGCTGGCGCTCATCAAGGTGCTGTTCATCGTGGTGTTCCTCGCGTTGGGAGCCGCGTATCTCTTCGGCTGGCTGTCCGAACCCTCCCCCGGGCTGAGCAATGTCGGCGAGATCATGCCGAATGGGATCGGCGGCATCAGCGCGGCCCTCCTCGTGATCGCGTTCGCTTTCGGTGGCATCGAGATCATCGCCGTCGCGGCCGCAGAGACAGACGACCCCGGCCCCAGCGTCACCAAGGCGATCCGGACCATCGTGTGGCGGATTCTGATCTTCTACATCGGCTCTGTGCTCGTGATCATGCTGGTGCTCCCAGTCGGAGACGAGCGCCTCGAGTCCGGTCCATTCGTCGGCGTCCTGGAGCAGGCGGGTCTACCGGCTGTCGCGTCGGCGATCGGGGCCGTCATCGTCATCGCATTGTTGTCCTCGATGAATGTGAATCTGTACGGCGCGTCTCGCATGTTGTTCTCGCTCGGCGCGCGACGCATGGCGCCTCGTACTGCGATGCGCACTGCAGATAACGGCGTCCCGTGGGTCGCCGTCCTCGCGAGTGTGCTCGTCGGGTTCCTCGTTGTCCCCGCGACCTATTTCTGGGGCGGCCAGGTGCTCGACAAACTTCTCTCGCTCGTCGGCTCCACGCTGCTCGTCACGTGGATGGCGATCACCGTCGCGCAGATCGTCCTTCGACGCCGCGCCGAGAAAGACGGCACCACACTTCCGATGAAGATGTGGGGCTATCCGTATCTCTCGTGGATCACGTTCGCCGCGCTGGTCGGCATCGTCGTGCTCGGATTGACGACCGATGCGGTGCGCGGTCAGATCGTCTCGACCGCAGTTCTAGCGGTTCTGTTGTGGGGCGCTGGAACGATCAGCCATCGTCGTTCGCTGCGTGGGCGGTAGACGGGTTCAGGTTCGGGTGGACTGTCGCCTGCGTCGACTCCTTGTATGCGGAGTCGACGAGAACGGGTTCCGGGTCGAGTCGAGTGAGCCCGTTCCAACACAGGTTCACCAGATGGGCTGCAACGACTTCTTTCGCGGGCTCCCGAACGTCGAGCCACCATTGGGCGGTCACCGACACCATTCCGACGAGCGCCTGTGCATAAAGCGGAGCAAGTTTGGGGTCGAACCCACGACGGTCGAAGTCGCTCGCCAGAATATGCTCCACCTGGCTAATCGCATCGTTCAACAGGCTTGAATATCGTGTGTCGCCGTCTCCGACAGGTGACTCGCCACGAACGAGGATCTTGAATCCGTCGGTCCGCTCCTCCATGTACGTCAAGAGAGCAAGCGCGACCTGCTGAATGCGGTACAGCGACCGGTTCTGGGTGAGCGACGCAGTCACCATCTCCAGTAGCTTGTCCATCTCACGGTCGACGACAACCGCGTACAGCCCCTCTTTGCCGCCGAAGTGCTCGTAGACGATCGGCTTGGAGACGCCGGCCCGCTGGGCGATCTCTTCGATCGACGTGCCGTCGAAACCTCGCTCGGCGAACAGGCCGCGTGCAACTTCGATGAGCTGCAGACGACGCTGTGCTCCCGTCATACGTGCTCGCGGAGCCTTCACCACGTCTGCGGCGCCTTTGGCCGGCCTGTCGATCGCCATGAGTCCAGTCTATCTGGCTGTGAAGCCCCGAAAAGTATTCGAGCCCCTCAACCACAAGGGTTGAGGGGCTCGAATAGAGTTGAGTTCGGCGGTGTCCTACTCTCCCACACTGACTAAAGTGCAGTACCATCGGCGCTGGAGGGCTTAGCTTCCGGGTTCGGAATGGGGCCGGGCGTTTCCCCTCCGCTATAGCCACCGAAACAATATGAAACTATCACCAACCACAAACCTAAACGGTCGTGATCGTGTGTTGTTTCAGAAGTAGATAGTGGATGCGACCATCACAGACATCAAACAAAATGTGTGTGAGTGTTGTTAGTAAGTCCTCGGCCTATTAGTACCAGTCACCTGAACACATTACTATGCTTACAGTTCTGGCCTATCAACCCCATAGTCTGTAGGGGGCCTTACCCACCCCGAAAGGTGGTGAGAAACCTCATCTTGGAACAGGCTTCCCGCTTAGATGCTTTCAGCGGTTATCCCTTCCGAACGTAGCTAACCAGCAGTGCTCCTGGCGGAACAACTGGCACACCAGAGGTTCGTCCGTCCCGGTCCTCTCGTACTAGGGACAGGTTTCCTCAAGTTTCTAATCGCGCGCGGCGGATAGAGACCGAACTGTCTCACGACGTTCTAAACCCAGCTCGCGTGCCGCTTTAATGGGCGAACAGCCCAACCCTTGGGACCTACTCCAGCCCCAGGATGCGACGAGCCGACATCGAGGTGCCAAACCATCCCGTCGATATGGACTCTTGGGGAAGATCAGCCTGTTATCCCCGGGGTACCTTTTATCCGTTGAGCGACACCGCTTCCACTTGCCGGTGCCGGATCACTAGTCCCGACTTTCGTCCCTGCTCGACATGTACGTCTCACAGTCAAGCTCCCTTGTGCACTTACACTCAACACCTGATTGCCATCCAGGCTGAGGGAACCTTTGGGCGCCTCCGTTACATTTTAGGAGGCAACCGCCCCAGTTAAACTACCCACCAGGCACTGTCCCTGAACCCGATCAGGGTCCGAGGTTAGAAGCCCAATACGATCAGAGTGGTATTTCAACAACGACTCCACCAACACTAGCGTGCCAGCTTCACAGTCTCCCACCTATCCTACACAAACCGTACCGAACACCAATACCAAGCTATAGTGAAGGTCCCGGGGTCTTTTCGTCCTGCCGCGCGAAACGAGCATCTTTACTCGTACTGCAATTTCGCCGAGTCTGTGGTTGAGACAGCAGAGAAGTCGTTACGCCATTCGTGCAGGTCGGAACTTACCCGACAAGGAATTTCGCTACCTTAGGATGGTTATAGTTACCACCGCCGTTTACTGGGGCTTAAATTCTCAGCTTCGCGGATTACTCCACTAACCGGTCCTCTTAACCTTCCAGCACCGGGCAGGCGTCAGTCCGTATACATCGTCTTACGACTTCGCACGGACCTGTGTTTTTAGTAAACAGTCGCTTCTCTCTGGTCTCTGCGACCACAACCAGCTCACACCGCAAAGGTGATCACCAGCCATGGCCCCCCTTCTCCCGAAGTTACGGGGGTAATTTGCCGAGTTCCTTAACCACAGTTATCTCGATCGCCTTAGTATTCTCTACCTGACCACCTGTGTCGGTTTGGGGTACGGGCCGTGCACCAACTCACTAGAGGCTTTTCTCGGCAGCATAGGATCACTGAATTCACCATAACGGCTACGCATCACCTCTCAGGATCAATGTGACACGGATTTGCCTATGTCACTCCCTACAGGCTTACACCAGTACAACCACTGACTGGCCCAGCTACCTTCCTGCGTCACCCCATCGCTTGACTACTACACCCAAGGTCCCACGCAGCCACACTAAGACAACCCCGAAAGGCTGAAGCAATGCTTTTGGATGGTTAGTACAGATGATTCGCCACTGGGCGCGGATACACGGGTACGGGAATATCAACCCGTTGTCCATCGACTACGCCTGTCGGCCTCGCCTTAGGTCCCGACTCACCCTGGGCGGATTAACCTGGCCCAGGAACCCTTGGTCATTCGGCGGACAAGTTTCTCACTTGTCTTTCGCTACTCATGCCTGCATTCTCACTCCCACACCCTCCACCACTAGATCACTCTGTGGCTTCCACGGATGCAGGACGCTCCCCTACCCACCCACACCACTAGACAACCCCCCAAAGAGGGTTGCCGATGTACATGTGTGAGTGCCGCGGCTTCGGCGGTGTACTTGAGCCCCGCTACATTGTCGGCGCAGGATCACTTGACCAGTGAGCTATTACGCACTCTTTCAAGGGTGGCTGCTTCTAAGCCAACCTCCTGGTTGTCTTCGCGACCCCACATCCTTTTCCACTTAGTACACGCTTAGGGGCCTTAGCCGGCGATCTGGGCTGTTTCCCTCTCGACTACGAAGCTTATCCCCCGCAGTCTCACTGCCACGCTCTCACTTACCGGCATTCGGAGTTTGGCTGACGTCAGTAACCTTGTAGGGCCCATCGGCCATCCAGTAGCTCTACCTCCAGTAAGAAACACGTGACGCTGCACCTAAATGCATTTCGGGGAGAACCAGCTATCACGGAGTTTGATTGGCCTTTCACCCCTACCCACAACTCATCCCCTCCATTTTCAACTGAAGTGGGTTCGGGCCTCCACAAAGTCTTACCTCTGCTTCACCCTGGCCATGGGTAGATCACTCCGCTTCGGGTCTAGACCCAGCGACTCATTCGCCCTATTCAGACTCGCTTTCGCTACGGCTACCCCACACGGGTTAACCTTGCCACTGAGCACTAACTCGCAGGCTCATTCTTCAAAAGGCACGCCATCACCCCACCACAAAGGGAGGCTCTGACGGATTGTAAGCGCTCGGTTTCAGGTACTATTTCACTCCCCTCCCGGGGTACTTTTCACCTTTCCCTCACGGTACTAGTCCGCTATCGGTCACCAGAGAGTATTTAGGCTTACCGGGTGGTCCCGGCAGATTCACAGCAGATTCCACGAGCCCGCTGCTACTTGGGAAACACCAAAGCCAGACCACAAGTTTTCGGTTACGGGACTCTCACCCCCTACGGCAGACCATTCCAGGCCACTTCACCTAACCCATGATTTTCTTACTGACCTCACCGCCGGCAGACGATGACATGATGCTCCCACAACCCCACACGCACAACCCCTGCCGGGTATCACATACGCGCGGTTTAGCCCCATCCGCTTTCGCTCGCCACTACTCACGGAATCACTATTGTTTTCTCTTCCTGTGGGTACTGAGATGTTTCACTTCCCCGCGTTCCCTCCACACTCCCTATACATTCAGAAGTGGGTAACACGACATAACTCGTGCTGGGTTTCCCCATTCGGACACCCTCGGATCACAGCTCGTTTGACAACTCCCCGAGGACTATCGCGGCCTACCACGTCCTTCATCGGCTCCTGGTACCAAGGCATCCACCGAACGCCCTAAAACACTTACAACAACACCCACAAACACACCACAACAACAACCACCCCACAAAACAGGACAGCCACCACTGTGACACGAATGTGGACATCACAATAGATTCAACATACTTTTTGAAATTGCAATACAATACACCTTGAACGTGTCAAGATGCTCGCATCCACTATCCACTTCTCAAACAACACACACCCACCCACCCCCACACCCCAACACAGAGGCGGAAAGTCAGCGAGCAGCAGAAAAAACAACAACAACCGACAGAAAAAATCCGCCGGCCGGTGTGTTCTCTCAGAACCCCGATAGTGTGTATCTAGCAGCCATGCAGTCACCCGCATGACTCCACCCACATAAAAGCGACCACACATAATTGTGCTCGCCGCAGGCGCGTCTTGTGTTTCACCCTGAACAAACACCGATCTCGACCGCATTCGGGTTGAGCATCGGTATTGTTGTTTGCTCCTTAGAAAGGAGGTGATCCAGCCGCACCTTCCGGTACGGCTACCTTGTTACGACTTCGTCCCAATCGCCGATCCCACCTTCGACGGCTCCCTCCCCGAGGGGTTAGGCCACCGGCTTCGGGTGTTACCGACTTTCATGACGTGACGGGCGGTGTGTACAAGGCCCGGGAACGTATTCACCGCAGCGTTGCTGATCTGCGATTACTAGCGACTCCGACTTCATGGGGTCGAGTTGCAGACCCCAATCCGAACTGAGACGCGCTTTAAGGGATTCGCTCCACCTCACGGTCTCGCAGCCCTCTGTACGCGCCATTGTAGCATGTGTGAAGCCCTGGACATAAGGGGCATGATGACTTGACGTCATCCCCACCTTCCTCCGAGTTGACCCCGGCAGTCTCCTGCAAGTCCCCACCATTACGTGCTGGCAATACAGGACAAGGGTTGCGCTCGTTGCGGGACTTAACCCAACATCTCACGACACGAGCTGACGACAGCCATGCACCACCTGTACACCAACCACAAGGGGGGCTATATCTCTATAGCTTTCTAGTGTATGTCAAACCCAGGTAAGGTTCTTCGCGTTGCATCGAATTAATCCACATGCTCCGCCGCTTGTGCGGGCCCCCGTCAATTCCTTTGAGTTTTAGCCTTGCGGCCGTACTCCCCAGGCGGGGTACTTAATGCGTTAGCTACGGCACGGAACTCGTGAAATGAGCCCCACACCTAGTACCCACCGTTTACGGCGTGGACTACCAGGGTATCTAATCCTGTTCGCTCCCCACGCTTTCGCTCCTCAGCGTCAGTTACTACCCAGAGACCCGCCTTCGCCACCGGTGTTCCTCCTGATATCTGCGCATTTCACCGCTACACCAGGAATTCCAGTCTCCCCTGTAGTACTCAAGTCTGCCCGTATCGCCTGCACGCCTGCAATTGAGTTGCAGAATTTCACAGACGACGCGACAAACCGCCTACGAGCTCTTTACGCCCAGTAATTCCGGACAACGCTCGCACCCTACGTATTACCGCGGCTGCTGGCACGTAGTTGGCCGGTGCTTCTTCTCTAGGTACCGTCACTTGCGCTTCGTCCCTAGCGAAAGAGGTTTACAACCCGAAGGCCGTCATCCCTCACGCGGCGTCGCTGCATCAGGCTTGCGCCCATTGTGCAATATTCCCCACTGCTGCCTCCCGTAGGAGTCTGGGCCGTGTCTCAGTCCCAGTGTGGCCGATCACCCTCTCAGGTCGGCTACCCGTCGTCGCCTTGGTAGGCCATTACCCCACCAACAAGCTGATAGGCCGCGGGCCCATCCCAAACCGCAAAAGCTTTCCACACCCCACCATGAAGCGAAGTGTCATATCCAGTATTAGACCCAGTTTCCCAGGCTTATCCCAGAGTTTGGGGCAGATCACCCACGTGTTACTCACCCGTTCGCCACTCGAGTACCCCCGAAGGGGCCTTTCCGTTCGACTTGCATGTGTTAAGCACGCCGCCAGCGTTCGTCCTGAGCCAGGATCAAACTCTCCAACAAAAAATGTGAAACAAACACACCCCCAAAAAGAGTGCGCGATTTCAGCACAAGCCAGAAAGCAAAACCTGACCAAATCCAAAAAACTGACAAAGATTCAATCATAAACAAAACAAAAACAAATTCTTGTCCGTCACAACATCCTCAATGCCACAAAACAAAAATAATGTGGCACAAGAACATCTATCTACACACTATCGAGTTCTCAAAGAACACACACCCACCAGCACCAACCCGCACAAACACAGGCCGAACTCCAGTGAACTCAATTATCCGCCGACCGTTTCGGGCCAACTCTTCCAGTCTAGCCACACGCCGCTCCGCAGTGCAAATCAGCGTGCCGGCCGTGACCGGCCCCATCGCAACACCACCGGAATCTCACGACCCGGTGAAGAAGTTGAAGGGAATTTGTCTTCCGCGGCCTGGCCGCTGTTGACTCGACATAAGTTACGCATCGTGGAACTGGACGTCAAATCTGCAGGTCAGGAAGGTGGACTGCCGAGGTTCGTGGATTCTTGCAACCATGGGTCCATGAATCAGGTGCTTTCAGGCCTCGCGTCACGACTGTTCCTCGACGCAGCGCGTCCCTTGGTCGATTCTCGGATCGCCGCATCGGGCCGGCCGTTCGACGGCGGTGAGCCGTTCCGGCCCTACCCGTCTTCTCGCCTCTGGTCCGTCGTTCACTACGGAGTGTTCGTTCCGCGCCTCCCCGATCCCTACCGTTACGTGAACACGATGACGTTCATCGGCCCGACCGGAACCGAAGCGTTCGACAACGACGGACTCGTGGACTCCGACGCCCGAAACCTCGCAACGGTGCTGTCCTCCACAGCGTCGATCGACCATCACCACTACGCCGCCTACGACTCCGGTGCGGACTGCGACTTCGCCGCGGACGGCTCGATCTTGCGGTGGGGTGACGATCTGACACTCACCGTCGACGGAGAGCGCGTTCATGTGACTGGACGGTACGAGACCTTCGATGTCGACCTGGACCTCCGGTTGACCGACCAGGTGTCGTACTTCGTGCGCACCCCCGTCTACCAACACCTGAGCCTGCTCGCTCCGTATACGGGAACGATCCGCGATTCGACGGGGTCCACCGCGGTTTCGGGTCTGGGGACTTTTGAGTACGCCAGGGCGATGGGGCACCAGGCGGGGTCGCCGAGGGCGCTGCCGAATGCCTTGAAGCTTCCTGTCGACCTGTTCACCTATCAGGTGATCCAACTCGACGATCGGACGCAGCTCCTTCTCACCGACGTCCAGGCCCGCGGTCGCACCGCGTGCCGCCTCCTGCATGTGCGTGTCCTCGGAGAGGAAACGTCGGTCTACGAGGACGTCACGTTCGAAGTGACTGCATGGGACCGGCCGCAGACCGACCAGTGGGGTCGGACCATGCGTGTTCCGCAGAGGATGCGGTGGACGGTTCGGGACGGCGCCACCGTGGTGTTCCGCATCGACGCGACTGTCGACAGTCCGCTCCGGTTCGGTCATGGCCGCGGATACGTCGCCGCCTACTCCTACGACGGCACGTTCCGTGGCGCCTCGGTGGCGGGTTCGGGCTACATGGAGTGGGTCGACACGCGGAGCATCGGCAACAGATAGTCGCGAGCCACAGCCGCGAGTTGGTCAGCGTCGTCGAGGTCGACCAAACCGCCGGGTGTCGTTACGAACGATCCGGTGATCCGCGCGATCATCTCCGCCGCCAGGTCGGGGTCGACGCCGGAGTCGAGATTGCCCGCCCTCTGCTCGCTCCGCAGGGCTCGTGCGACGAAGGCGCTCACCACATACATGTTGTGCCCGTCGCCGCCTCCTACGAGCCCGGGCACAAGCGCGGGGTCGTCGTTGATCAGTCGTTTGATCAACGGGTTCGACCAGATCCTCTGCACCGACGTCACAAAGCCTGTCACCACACGGTCGGCCAGAGACTCCGACTCCGCCATCGCCTGCGTGAAGAAGTTGAAGTACGCCTCGAGTTCACGGCCGATGACTTCGTCGACGAGTGCGTCTTTGCTCTCGAACTTGCGGTAGATGGTGATTCGCGAGGTCCCCGCACGCTTAGCGACGTCTTCCATCGACGTTCGCGCGATGCCGTCGATGCAGAACTGATGGAACGCCGCGTCTACGAGCTTGTCACGAGTGGCGTCGACCGGGCGCGGGCCCAGTCCGTCGATTGCGCGTCGCGTCGCGCGCTCGATCAACGACCGCGGAGCGTCGTTCTCGTCTGCCGTCATCGCGTCGACCCTACCCTTTCCAACCAACTCCTTGTGATCGCCGTCACGAGGTGCTATCCATGTTACAGATACTGAGAAGTTGTTACATCGGCATCTGTCGGGGATGCGTACGAAGGGTATGAGCATGGAGCATGTGACACGGCGCAACGTGTTGAAGGCAACCGCCGGAGCTGGGGCACTACTGGCCGCGGGATCCGCGACACCGTGGACCTGGTCTCCTGCCGGGTCGGTTCCGGGTACCGGTACCGGCGCCGATCCCAAGAAGGCTTGGGACCCCGAACCCGACGAACTGATCTCCGACGTCTACAAACGCGGCGACGTCGGCAAGGTCAACCGTGCACTGCGGGCGTGGACGAAGAATGAGCAGCCGCTTCCCGCAGGCCTGTCCGGTGATCTGCGCGACTTCGTCGAACGATCTCGGCGCCTTCCGGATTGGGCCGATCGCGACAAGCTCGCGGACGCGGTGACGTTCAACCAGAAGCGCGGCACGTATCTCGGCGCCTTGTACGGCTTCGCCAGCGGCATGATGAGCGCGGTCATTCCGCATGAAGCGCGGGCCGTCTACTACTCGCGGGGCGGCGCCCAGATGAAGGACCGCATCTCCAAGACGGCCAAACTCGGCTACGACATCGGCTCGCTGAACGCTTACGCACCGTCCGGCGAGATGTCCGTGACCTGCGTGAAGACACGCCTCATCCACTCCGCAGTCCGGCATCTCCTCCCCCAGTCGGCGCACTGGTCGAGCGTGTCGGGCCAAACGGTGCCGATCACGCAGGCCGACATGATGGTCACCTGGCACAGCCTGCCGACGACGGTCATGCGCATGTTGAACCGCTGGCAGGTTCCCCTCAAGCACGCCGAATCGGAGGGCTTCCTGCACTCGTGGCAGGTGGCGGGCCACATGCTCGGCATCGAGGACCAGTACATCCCGGCGACGTGGACGACCGCCGAAGCGCAGGCGAAGCAGGTTCTCGACCCCGTTCTGAAAGCGACCCCCGAGGGCATCGAGATCGCCGACATGCTGCGCGATCTCGGCATGCAGCTCGACCTGACGCTCCTGAGCCGCGGTGTGCTCGGATCACTCACCCGTTTCATGCTCGGAGACAAGATCGCGAACGACCTGCGGATTCCGCGCGAACCCGTGTGGGATCCACTCTTGAATGCGGCCTGGGGCCCGTTCATCCTGGTGCGGGAGGGCGTGCTTCAGGCCGGCATGCCGAAGGAGGCGTACTGGACGTTCGACGAGATGCTCCGCCAGTTCGTGCTGTTGTACATGGCCGAGCTGCGCATGCCGATCAGCATCGAGCTGCCCGGCGGCAACAATCCGCATTACAAGTAGAGCCGCATACGTTTCGGCCCCGCACTCGATGGCGAGTGCGGGGCCGTAACGTCAGTCACTTCCCGATGGGGAGTCCCAGCATCGTAGCGAGCGGATTGACGATGAACGACGGTCCGAGTTCACGTAGTGCGCCTGCGGTGGCGAAGGTGCTCGGGGTGGTCTTGATGTCGCATCCAGTCGCAACAGGCACAGCGGCCATCCGGCGATCGAGCCAGGACAGTGCCGCCGGCCCGCCGAGGATCAGTTCGATTCCGTGAGTCGAGCTGATCTGCGGAATCGGGTTCGGCGGCAGCTGTTCCCGTCGGTACGTCACCCGGCTGCCCGCCCGGCAGTACGAGCGGACGAGTTTGTCCGTGCCGGTGATCGGCGCGACTTCCTCGGTGATCCCGTTGTAGATGTAGAGGGGCACCTTGCTTCCGCGTCCGGTGACGCCGCGCGCCGCGATGGTCTTCTTGATCACCGGGTCCTGCAGCACCACGTTCACCGGCTTGGTCAGGAAGTTCCGGTAGTCGAACCACAGGTTCTCGACGATGTTCTCCACCACGCACCGACTCAGGGTGCGCTTGATCTTGGCCTTGCCCGCGGGAGTCAGGTACTTGTTCAACGCCGTCTTGAACTCCGACGAGTCCTTGCCGAGAGCGCCGAGGGCGATCGGAATGAGTCCGGCGAGCGGGGTAAAGTTGACCGACTTCAACGACGCCGCGAGATCGCGTTCGGGTGCACCGAACGCTGCGCCGACGATGTTCAACTCCGGCGCATAGGTCGGCTGCTCCTCGACCGCCCAACTGCTGGCGATCGCACCGCCGGAGTATCCCCACAGCGCGGTGGGGCTCGACGCCGACAGTCCGGTCTTCGCGAACGACTGCGCGGCCCGGATGCCGTCGAGCACCGCGTACCCGGGTTGATGTGGCGTGAGGAAGGTGTTGCGGGATCCACCGTGATCGGGAATCGCGACCGCCCAGCCCTTCGCGAGACCCGCCGACGCCAGCAGCATCTCGGCCGCCGGATTGTTCAACGTGACCGGCCCCTTCGGCGTCGTCAGGTCGATGGGCGCACCCTTGGTCAGCTGGTGCGAGGGTGCACACGTCGAATCGACCGCGTCGGTCGCTGCTTGGTACGACAGGAGCTTCGATGGCCGCTCACCCCTCGGGACGATGACCGTGGTGGTCGTGACGTCGGGGGCGCCCTGCATATCGGTCGTCCGATACAGCAGCTGCCACGAGTCCGCATTCAGCGGGAGCGCCTGAAGACTCTTCACCGCAACACGCCGAGATCGGATGACAGTTCCCGGTTTCAGATCGGCGACGCCGGCCGGGGCCGCGAAGAATCCGGTGGTCGGCTGGTGCGGTGCTGCCGACGCCTGAGGCGTTCCGGTCACCGGCGCAATCGCGAGCGTCAGCACTGCGACCGCGGTAGGCACGAGCCACCGAGTCAGTGTTCTCACCATCTGAAGATCCTCCCCATCGACACCATCATGGGCGGCCCCGATGCCGCCATAAATGAACATGATGTGTATCTATGGAGCGATAGACTGCCATCGACCGATGTCGAAGTCAATGGAAAGGACGGTGGCCGACTTGGCCAAGGGCGTACCGACCCGCACCCGCACTGTCGCGTCGATCATGAGCGCAGGCTGGGAACTGTTCGCGAGCAAAGGGTTTCACGCCACGTCGATCGACCAGATCTGTTCGGCCGCGGCACTGTCGCGAGGTACGTTCTACCTCCATTTCAAGAACAAGGAGGCCCTGTTTCTGGCCTTGTTCGAACAGCACGCGGAACGCGAGGTCGCGCGGATCGAGAGTGCTGTCACCAGCACCGCAGGCGATGTGGACGCCGCGCTCCTCTCGACGCTCGAGTCGCTCTTCGCCAACAGTCAGGAGTCGCGCCAGTGGGCGATGGTGTCGACCGAGTTCACCCTCGCCGCAGCCCGCGACCCGGCGCTGGCCGAGCGACTTACCGCCTTCGAGGACGCATTGGCCACTCGCCTGGAATCGGCCCTGGCACCCGTCCTCGAGCGATCAGGCGCCGAAGCCGATCGCGCGGCACTCCTGCCGACATTCATCGTCGCGCTTCACGAAGGACTCATGCTGCAGCAGGTCGTCACCGGCGATCGATCACTGACGCGCGCAGTCCTCACCGAGTTTCTGCCGCAGGCCCTCGGTCCGCGGCAGTGAGACGGACGCCGCATCCGACGCCGTCGGCGTTCAACGTCTAGGCAGACGACGCGACGACGTGCGCAAGCGCGAGGTCGACGACGTCCGCACGATCTGACGCCTCAAGGGCCCGCACCTCAGAGATCGACATCCACACAGCGCGTTCTGTGGTTCCGTCGACTTCCGTGGTGCCGAGGACACCGCCGGTGATCGCTCCCGCGAACACGAACCGCTGCAGTCGGACCGGCCCTCTCGTCGCCGAGCCCGGCACTGTGAAGTGGTCGGCCTCGAGCATCGCGCCAAGCTCGATGCGGTATCCGGTCTCCTCGTAGACCTCCCGAACCGCCGCATCGTGCAGCGACTCGTTGAACTCGACTCCACCGCCGGGCATCGTCCAACACGGAGCCTGAGTCGCCGTGCCCCGAAACCGGGACAGGAGAATCTGTTCACCGTCAATGAGAAGGACATACGACGCCAGGCGAGTGTGGTACTCGGTGAAGTGCATACGCCCAGGCTATCCCGGCGAGCCCACGGGTCACCTCTTCTCGCGCGACAGTTTCGCCATTCTGCGCGTCACGGAGTACCAGTCGCCGTCTCCGTCGGCGAAGACCTCGTCGAGCATCACCATCTGTGTGTGCGTGAGACGTCGCTCGAGGTCGGAGCCCGCGTCCGTCGCGGCGAGTCGGCGCACCCGTCGATCGTCGGGATCCGCGGCATTGACCACGAGGCCGCGCTCCTCGAGGTCTTTGATCGGCCGGTGTAGAGCCTGCTTGGTCACGTCGAGAAGGGTCACCAGTTCCCCGATGGACATGCCGGGGCGGCGGCATACGAAGTAGAGGACTCGGTGGTGCGTACGGCCCAGCCCGGATGCCGCCAGAATCTCGTCCGGGAGTGCGGTGAACGCACGATAGCCGAAGTACAGGTCTTCGATCGCCTGGCGAAGCGCCGTCTCACGATTTTGGTCAAACACCTTGACGTACCTCCCGGGACGGCGCAGAATCACGACAACCTGTTTGACCTATTGTCGAAAGAGGATTGCCATGCCGACGTTCTCCGATCGTATCGACGACCTCCGTCCGTCCCCCATCCGAACCGTCTTGAGTGTTGTCGATCGTCCCGGCATGGTGTCATTCGCAGGCGGGCTGCCCGCGACCGCAGTGCTCCCCGACTGGTCCGGCACCGTCGGCCCGGAGACGCTTCAGTATGGCGCCAGCGAGGGCGAACCCGCGTTGCGACGCGCAGTCGCCGACCACCTCCGCACCCTCGGTGTCGACACGACTGCCGATCGGGTGATCATCCTCAGCGGCAGCCAACAGGGTATCGACCTCGTCGCAAAACTGATGGTCGACGCGGGGTCGATCACCGCTGTCGACGACCCGACGTATCTCGCCGCCCTACAGGTCCTTCGCCTGTACGGCGCCGATTTCACCGGCTTGGACGACGCAGGCCTCGCCGAAGCGTCGTTGGCGTACGTCGTCCCCACTTTCGCCAACCCGACCGGAGCGTGCGCGTCGGCTCACGAGCGCGATCGCATCGCCCGCATCTGCAGTGAAGGCGGGACCGTCCTGTTCGAAGACGACCCCTACCGTGAACTGGCGTACGCCGACGTCGACCGCACACCGATCGTCGCGCGAATGCACGGCGCCTCCTGGATCTACCAGGGTTCGTTCTCCAAGACCTTCGCCCCGGGCCTACGGCTCGGCTTCATGACCGCGTCACCAGATCTGTTCGATCGTTTGGTCATGCTCAAGCAGGCCGTCGACCTCCACAGTTCGCGCTTGTCCCAGCAGATCGTGCTCGAAGCGATGACCGACTCCGGCTGGCAGGAGCGTCTGGACTCTCTCGTCGCGTTCTATTGCGACCGACGCGACCGGTTCGACGGGCTGCTCCACACGCACTTCGCCGACCTCGCCGACTGGACGAGCCCGCCGGGCGGGCTGTTCTTCTGGCTCCGACTGCGCGAGCCGATCGACACGCGCGGACTACTCGACGAGGCCGTCGACCGTGGCGTGGCATTCATGCCCGGCGAGGAGTTCTACGCGGGTCCGCCAACGTTGGGCACCATGCGCTTGAACTTCAGCCACGCCGACCACGACGACGCCGACCGCGGCCTTCGGATCCTCGCCGACTTGGTCGCCGAACACTTCGATCAGCGAGGTTCGTGAGGCAAGATGTGCGGATGAACCTCTGGCAGGGCGAGCAGGCATTCTTCTCGCGTCCCAACAAGATCGTCAGCATTGATGGTGCAGCGCAGCGCAAGGTGGTCGGACGAAAGTCGCTCGGCGACTGGAAGCCC
This sequence comes from Gordonia sp. PDNC005, assembly GCF_016919385.1. Lineage (NCBI taxonomy): Bacteria > Bacillati > Actinomycetota > Actinomycetes > Mycobacteriales > Gordoniaceae > Gordonia > Gordonia sp. PDNC005. Next base: position 612,710 of record NZ_CP070351.1, on the reverse strand, counting down.
GAAACGCGTGGGCACGACGCGCTCGCAACAATATTGGCGCAGAACACGATTCGCGATCAGCGGCTCTTACCGCTCCGCCACGGCCGAATGGCCGCGACCCCGTGGACCTACTATCGCGGCGCCGCGGCCGTGATGGCCGCCGACCTCGCATCGGCGCCGAACACCGGCATCACTGTTCAACTGTGCGGCGACGCGCACGTCCTCAATTTCGGCCTGTGGAAGACGCCCGAGCGGAACCTGGCATTCGACCTGCGCGACTTCGACGAGACGCTCCCCGGCCCGTTCGAATGGGACGTCAAGCGTTTCCTCGCCAGTCTGGTGATCCTCGCTCGAGCAAACGGCGTCGAGGAGCATGCGAAGGCGGCCGTCGCGGCGGGGTTCGCCGGCTACCGGGACTGGATCGCGCGCTATTCGACGTGGCCCGAGATCGACATCTGGTACGACAGCGTCAGCACCGAACAACTCCTCGACTACGCGACCGACGACGACGACCACAAGCTCGACAAGCTGATCGAGAAGCGCGCCGAGAAGCGCTCGAGCCGTGGCGCGTTCCGCAAGCTGACCGACGTCGTCGACGGCGTCCAGCGCATCACCGAGGACCCGCCGTACCGAACGCACGCCCTCAGGGATCACTTGGCGGAGCTCGAATCGATCATCACCCAGTACCAGAAGTCTGTGCCCGACCACATCTCATCGTTGTGGTCGCGTTTCGACCTCGTCGACGCGGTACAGCAGGTGGTGGGGGTCGGCAGCGTGGGCATGCGCGTGTTCCTCACCTTGAGCGAGGAGCGACGCACCGGCGACCCGATGTTCCTGCAGGTCAAGCAGGCCGCGCCCTCAGTGTATGAGCAGTTCCTCGGGGAGAGCCCGTACGACAATCACGGCTCTCGGGTGATCCACGGGCAGCGCATGATCCAGAGCGCGACAGACATGTTCGTCGGGTGGACGTCGATCGGCGACGACACCGACCAGCGAATGGACTTCTACGTCCGTCAGTTCCGCGACGGCAAGGTGATTCCTAAGGGCGAGATGATCGCGCCTCGCCTGTCACAGTTCGCGACCGCGTGCGGCCACGTGCTCGCCCGCGCCCACGCGCGCAGCGGTGACGTCCAGGCCATCCACGATTACCTCGGCAGTTCCGACAAGGCCGCTGACTCCTTCGGAAGGTTCGCGTTCGCCTACGCAGATCAGAACGACCGCGATCACGCCCAACTCGCGAAGGCGGTCGACGACGGCACCGTCGACGCAGTGGAGGGTTGGCCGGGACAGTAGTCACTGGGCCCAGGGCGGGGCAAGGACGGCCCCAGAGTCGAGCATCGTCGCGGTCATCCCAAGGGTCGTCGTCACCCACGCACTGGCAGCCTTCTCGGAATTGTTACTCACACGAAAGATCGCCCCTGCAGGTACCAGGACTGCGTCGCCCTGGACCGCGGCGAAGCTCTCGTCGTTGATTTCCAGATCGAGTACGCCGTCGACGACGTACAGGACTTCCTCACGGGTCATCGTGTGGGTGTGGCCCGGCGTACGCGGGCGGAAGTCGGCACGCCACGCCGCAAGAGATGTCGATCCGCTCGAGCTAGACACGAACGACGTGAATTCGACTCCGTGCACGTCGAAGCGTCGAGCATTGGTGGTGGTCAGGTGTGCCATGAGAACTCCGATAGACAATGTGGTTGACGACTTATAGTCAACCACATTGTCGACATCGCGATACGATGCTTCCTGTGATCTCCGACGACTCCGCGGCCCCATTCCTACTGATGCGAGCCTTCCGCAGCCTCGTCGACGCCGTTCACCAACATCTCGCCGACCACGGCTTCTCCGGCGTCCGCACCACCCATGGTTTCGCCCTGCAAGCGATCGGCACCGGATGCACCAGCGTCGATCTCGCGTCACGACTCGGAGTAACCAAACAAGCTGCGACGAAGACCGCACAGTCATTGGAATCACTCGGACTCATCGAGCGACGGCAGAACGAACACGATCGCCGCGAACGCATCATCACTGTCAGTCCCCGAGGCCACCGACTGCTCGAGATCTCGGCCGACCGATTCCGACACGAGATCGGTCAGTGGCGAGCGGCCGCTGGAGACGACGCCGTCACGATCACGCTCGCAACCTTGACGTTCATCGGCGCCGACGGACGCCCAGACACCGATCTGTCCGACTGGGAGTGAATCACCCGCCGAACTCGGCGCTGACACGGACATGGAGTGTCCACCAGTGCTCCGCCGCCAGGACTCGAACCTGAAATGCCTGAACCAAAATCAGGAGTGTTGCCGATTACACCACGGCGGAATGCTGCGATGAAGATTCTGCCACAGGACTGCCGGACCCACGTTCGTCGACCTCTCGACTTCGCTCGACAGTTGCTGTGAGAATGGAGCGATGTCCCGCCCCAGCATGCCGCGACGACAGATAACGGAGGTCGTCGCTGACGACCTGCGGATCCAGATCATGACCGGCCGCCTGCGCTCCGGCGATTTTGTCCGGCTCGACGAGACCGCAATCGCCTACGGATGCAGCGTCACGCCGGTCCGTGAGGCTCTCGTGACCCTGCGCGGGGAGGGGCTCGTGCGATCCTCGCGACATCGCGGTTTCATCGTTGAGGCGCTGACCAGGCGAGACGTCACGGACATCTTCTGGATTCAGGCGGAACTGTCGGCTCGTCTGGCAACGCAGGCAGCCGACTCCGACGACATCCCCGACCTCCTCCCCGAACTGACGGCGATCGTCGACGACATCGAGGCCGCGGTCAAGGCCGGCGCGCCCGACGATGTGATCGCCGGCGAATTCACCTTCCATCGAACCATCAACATCATGGCCGACAGCAAGAAGGTCGCGTGGTTCCTGACCGCCGCCAGCCGTTACAGCCCGTACGACGTGTACGTGCACGACCATGCGTGGGGCGAGAGCGCCGTCGCCAGCCACCGCCGCCTGATCACCCTGCTGGCAGACCGCGACAAGGACGGCATCGCCGACGAGATCCGCACCCAGTTCGGCAACGCTCGCGACCGGCTGGTGGAGCATCTGGAATCCGTCGGATTCTGGACTGCCTCCTCGAGTGCGTAGGATTCGTCACCGCAGTGGACAACGCCTGAAGCGAAGGATCACCGATGAGCAGTCTGCCCGCGACAACGGGAATCGCGGTCGTCGTCCTGGCCGCCGGAGCCGGCACCCGGATGAAGTCGAAGACCCCCAAGATTCTGCACCGCATCGGCGGACGGTCCCTCGTCGGACACGCCATGCACGGCGCGAACGGGATCTCACCCGATGCCCTGGTCGGCGTCGTCAGTCATGAACGAGCGCGTGTGATCGCCGAGATCGACTCCGTCGCAGGAGAGCTGGGACGCGACATCCTCATCGCCGAACAGGATCTGCCGCGCGGAACCGGCGACGCCGCACGAGTCGGCCTCAACGCGCTGCCCGACTTCCACGGCACCGTCCTGGTCACCGTCGCCGACGCTCCCCTGCTGGATGCGGCGACCCTCGGAGCACTCGTCGACGCACACACCGCAGGAGACGGTGCGGCCGTCACCTTGACGAGCTTCGTGGTCGCCGATCCGACCGGGTACGGACGGATCGTGCGCGACCCCGACGGCGCGGTGACCGCGATCGTCGAGCACAAGGACGCGTCTCACGCCGAGCTGGCGATCACCGAGGTCAACGCGGGCATCTACGCATTCGACGCCGACGTCCTCCGCACCGCGCTCGCCGGTCTGTCGACTGACAACGCGCAGGGCGAGTTCTACCTGACCGACGTCGTCGAGATAGCCCGTGACGCCGGACGTGTGGTCCGCGCACACGTCGTCGACGATCCGTCCGTCGTCGCAGGCTGCAACGACCGCGCACAGCTCGCCGACCTCGGAGCCGAACTCAATCGACGGACCGTCCGACGCCACATGCTCGCAGGCGTCACCGTCGTCGATCCGGCGACGACCTGGATCGACGTCGACGTAGTGCTCGGCCAGGATGTGCACATCGAGCCCGGCACCCAGCTCCGCGGCCGATGTGTGATCGCGGACGACGCCGTCATCGGCCCGGACACCACCCTGACCGACGTCGTCGTCGGACAGGGAGCCTCAGTGATCCGCACGCACGGGTCCGGTGCGATCATCGGCGCAGGCGCCGACATCGGCCCGTTCGCCTACCTGCGGCCAGGCACCGACCTCGGCGACTCCGGGAAGATCGGCGCGTTCGTCGAGACCAAGAACGCGCAGATCGGCACCGGCACCAAGATCCCGCATCTCACCTACGTCGGCGACGCCGAGATCGGCGATTACACGAACATCGGCGCATCGAGCGTCTTCGTGAACTACGACGGCGTGCACAAGCACAAGACGATCGTCGGCTCCCATTGCCGGACCGGCTCGGACAACATGTTCGTGGCACCGCTCACGATCGGTGACGGTGTGTACACAGGTGCGGGTACCGTGCTCCGAGGGGATGTGCCTGCGGGTGCACTCGCGGTGTCAGCTGGATCACAGCGCATCATTGAAGACTGGGTGCCCACCAAGCGCCCCGGAACGGCGGCTGCAGACGCGGCCGTCCGCGCCAAGAACGACCTCGATCAGGAGAATAAGAGCTAGCTGATGACTTGGACCACCGACAACCAGAAGAATCTGATGCTGTTCGCCGGTCGGGCGCACCCCGAGCTGGCGCAGGCGGTCTCCGACGCCCTCGGCGTCCCGGTCACGCCCCAGACTGCTCGCGACTTCGCCAACGGCGAGATCTTCGTCCGCTTCGAGGACTCGGTCCGCGGCAGCGACGCATTCGTCCTGCAGAGCTGCCCGTACCCCATGAATCAGTGGATCATGGAGACGCTCATCATGATCGACGCACTCAAGCGCGGGTCTGCCAAGCGCATCACTGCGATTCTGCCGTTCTACCCGTACGCCCGCCAGGACAAGAAGCACCGCGGCCGCGAGCCGATCTCCGCGCGCCTCATCGCCGACCTGTTCAAGACCGCGGGCGCCGACCGCATCATCACGGTCGATCTGCACACCGACCAGATCCAGGGTTTCTTCGACGGCCCGGTCGATCACATGCACGCTCAGGGCCAGCTCGCCGAGTACGTGCGCAACAATTACGGCACCGAGAACATCTGCGTCGTGTCGCCCGACGCCGGCCGCGTGAAGGTCGGCGAGAAGTGGGCCGACTCGCTCGACGGCGCGCCGATGGCGTTCGTCCACAAGACGCGTGACCCCGATGTGCCGAACCAGATCAAGTCGAACCGCGTGGTCGGCGACGTCGCGGGCAAGACCTGCGTCCTGATCGACGACATGATCGACACCGGCGGCACCATCGCAGGCGCCGTCAACGTCCTGAAGGAGGCCGGTGCGGGCGACGTCATCATCGCCACCACGCACGGCGTGTTCTCGCACCCGGCTGCTGAGCGTCTCGCCAACTGCGGCGCACGCGAAGTGATCGCCACCGACACCCTGCCGATCCCCGAGGACAAGCAGTTCGAGAACCTCACCGTGCTGTCGATCGCACCGCTGCTCGCCCAGACCATCCGCGAGGTCTTCGAGAACGGCTCGGTCACCAGCCTGTTCAACGGCGTCGCATAACGCCCGGAACTCTTCACGCCTGATACGTCGATTCCCGCTCACGAATTGTTCGTGAGCGGGAATCAACGCATCAGGCGTGAGTCATCTGCGGCGTCGGACGACGAACTCGCTGCGACCGGGGTGAACGGCTTCCCGGCAGAAGCCGGCATCGGGCCCGACCGCAGCGACAAGGAACTGCAGAGCGTCGTCGTCCACGCGCCGTCGTCTCGGTGCAGCACTACCCGCTGGTCCTGCCCAATCGGCAACGACGCCCCGCAGGTCGGGTTGTCCCGGTGCGTCGTCACCGCGATCACTCGACTGACCTCAGACTTGTATGAACGGTCGACTCGAACCGGTACGTGCGACTGGTCCCCTCAACCGACTCTGAGACCGCCCGACCCTCAACGATCGCCGAGGCGTCGGCCACGACTTCGTCGGCGGGGTCTGTCGGCGCAACTGCACGCGCACGCCTTCCCTGCCGTGACCCAGGAGGCCCCCAGGGTGGTCGCCACCAGCCCGATGATCAGCGCGATCCTCCACAGTCCCCTCATGATCCGACCGTAACGCGAAACCCCACAGCGCTAGGCTTGTCTCGTGGACGCAACGATCTATCACAATCCCCGCTGCTCGACGTCGCGGAAGACTCTCGACAAGCTCACCGAAGCCGGCGTCGAGGTGACCGTCGTCAAGTACCTCACCGAGGGTTGGACCCGAGAGCAGTTGCAGAAACTCTTCCACGACGCCGGACTGACTCCGGGGCAGGCTGTCCGCAAGCGGGAGTCGCTGTACACCGAACTCGGGCTCGCCGACGCCTCCGACGAGGAGATCCTCGACGCGATGGTCACCAATCCGGTCCTGGTGGAGCGCCCTTTCGTGGTCACCGACAAGGGCACCCGCCTGGCCCGCCCGTTGCAGAACGTCGACGAGATCCTCTGACCTTCGGCCGGTAAGTCAGCCGACGCCGTGGATCGAGCGGTTGAGGCTCGGAACGACGACGCCGACGACGGCGCGGGCGAAGCCCTTGGTGCAGTCGAAGAAGTCGAAGTAGTCGCGCCAGACGACGATCTGACCGTCACGCACCTCGAATCGACCGCACACCCAGAACCGGATCTTCAACGGCCCCGCCCGCAGTTCGTCCAACCGCTCGGTGAGGACAACGGCGTCGTCGGCCGCGACGGACAGGAATTCGACGTCGAAACCGATTCCAGGCGAGTTGAGTTTCCGCATCACCGGCGCGAAGCGGCGCATCCCACGCACCGTCGGCAGAGAGACGTTCGTGTACACGATCTCGTCGTGGACGTCGGCGAGCGCGGAGTCGACGTCGCCGCGGGCGAGCGCAGTGAGGAAGTGTCGGACCAGGTCAGCAGGATTCTGTGAGGTCATCCCCCCATGGTATGGTGTCTCCCGTTGTCACGGCGAGGGTGATCTGATCACCGTTATCGGCGCGATTGCGCAGACCTCCACTGCCTTGTGCGGATGAGATCGCGTGTCGAAGCCGCTAGTCGCGGCGCCACCGATTCTCGAAACCGATTGGAGGACACCATGTCCAACACCTCGAAGCTGTCTGCTTCCGTCCGTACCGGCAAGGGCAAGGGCGACGCCCGCCGCGCCCGCCGCGAAGGCCAGGTCCCCGCCGTTCTCTATGGCCACGGCACCACCCCGCAGCACCTGCTTCTGCCGGCACGCGACCTCGCCGCCATCCTGCGTAACAACGGTCTCAACGCCATCGTCGACCTGGACATCGAGGGCGCGAGCCAGCTCGCACTCACCAAGCAGGTCGACGTCCACGCACTGCGCAACTACATCGAGCACGTCGACCTGGTCGTCGTGAAGCGCGGCGAGAAGGTCACCGTCGAGGTCTCCATCGCCGTCGAGGGTGACGCCGTCTCCGGCACCCTGGTGGTTCAGGACGCCAGCGTCGTCGAGATCGAGGCAGAGGCTCTGCACATCCCCGAGCAGATCGTCGTCTCGGTCGAGGGCCTCGGTGCGGGTTCGGCCATCACCGCCGCCGACCTCGACCTTCCCGAGGGCAGCATCCTGGTCTCGGACCCGGGCACCCTGATCGTCGCCGTCAACGAGCCCAAGGGCTCCAGCTCGGACGACGCAGACGCCGAGGGCGACGCAGAAGAAGCAGCCGCAGAGTAGATCTACCGCTTCATCAGTGAAACTGATCGTCGGACTGGGTAACCCCGGTCCCTCCTACGAGAAGACCAGGCACAACATCGGCGCAATGGTCGCCGACAGCCTGGTCTTCTCGTATGGAGAGAAGTACTCCGTTCACAAACGGTCCGGCGCCGAGACGGCAACCGTCCGCATCGGCGGCGAACCCGTCCTCGTTGCGAAAGCACGGGCATACATGAACGTGACGGGCCGCCAGATCGGCCCGCTCGCCGCCTACTATTCGGTGGCCCCCGCCGACCTCATCGTCTTGCACGACGAGTTGGACATCGACTTCGGTCAGGTCCGGCTCAAACAGGGCGGCGGCGAAGGCGGCCACAACGGACTCCGGTCCATCACCGCAGCCGTCGGTACGCGTGACTATCTCCGCGTTCGTCTCGGCATCGGTCGTCCTCCCGGCCGCCAAGATCCGGCTGACTTCGTGCTCAAGCCCTTCCCGTCGGCGGCGAAGAACGACGTGGAACTCCTCATCGCCAACGGTGTCGACGCGGCGGAGCTGCTTGTCCAGAACGGACTCGAAGGGGCGCAGAACACCGTCCACGCATGGTGATCACCCGCTGACTCCACTTCGGCACTCGACCCAGGCAGAACGGCCGGGACTCGGGTGCCGAAGTTCGTTTCCCAGCGATAGTTGGACGCGCCTCACCGGCATGAACCTCGTGATGCTCGTCACGGGGGCCATATCTGGGCTAGCATTCACAAACTGGATCGAATGATCCACTAGTGACTGAGGACTCAGGAGACAGCCGACCATGTCGAGCGCCGCCCCACCCGACCTGCCCACGCTGCCCGGACGCATCCGGTGGTCGTCCGCCACCGCCGCGTTCCAGATCGAAGGCGCACGCACCGAAGGCGGGCGTGGACGCTCTGTCTGGGACACCTGGGTCGACACACCCGACAAGGTGAAGGACGGCTCCAGCGCCGAACCGGGCGCCGACAGTTACCACCGCTGGACCGAGGACATCACGCTTGCGAAGGGTCTCGGACTCGATCGCTACCGCTTCTCCATCTCATGGACGCGCATCCAGCCGGACGGAACCGGACCGGCCAACAGCGCGGGCCTGGACTACTACTCACGGCTGGTCGACGGCCTGCTCGACGCCGGCGTCACACCGTTCCCGACCCTGTACCACTGGGACCTCCCCGTGCCTCTGCACGACGCAGGCGGATGGACCGGCCGCGACATCGTCGAACGGTTCGTCGACTACACGGCCCTCGTCGCAGAGCGCCTCGGCGATCGAGTCGAGAACTGGTACACGATCAACGAGCCCGCGATGACAACGCTCCAGGGCTACGCGGTCGGGGCGCTTGCTCCCGGCGAGTTCCTGCTTTTCGACGCGATACCGACCGCACACCATCAACTGCTGGCCCACGGCCACGCGACTCGTGTGCTCCGCGAGAACGGCGCAAAGGCGGTCGGCGTCGCGAACAACCACACGCACGTCTACCCGCTCACCGACTCCGAAGGCGATCGCGCCGCAGCACTCGCCTACGACGCCCTGCACAACCGCCTGTTCGCCGATCCCGTGTTGACCGGCGAGTACCCGGACCTCTCGGTGTACGGCGTCGACCTGCCCGTGCGTGACGGCGACATGGAGATCATCGCGACCCGCCCCGACTTCTACGCGGTGAACTTCTACAACCCGACGACGGTCACCGCCCCCGCACCCGACGTCCCCATCCCGTTCGACATCGTTCCCACCCCGAACGTGGAGTACACCGGGTTCGGCGACGAGTGGGCCATCAAACCCGAGTCGCTACGCGACCTTCTGATCGACTTCACCGGCCGCTACCCGAACCTCCCGCCCATCGTGATCAGTGAGAACGGCGCATCGTTCCCCGAACCGGACACAGCGGACGACGGCATCAACGACGTCGAGCGCATCGCCTACATCGACGGTCATATCCGTGCCGTGGGCGAAGCGATGAGCGCCGGGGTGAACATCGAGGAGTACACCGTCTGGTCGCTGCTGGACAATTTCGAATGGGCCGACGGCTACACCCAGCGTTTCGGCCTCACCCACATCGACTTCGAGACCGCGAAGCGCACGCCCAAGGCGTCGTACGACTGGTATCGCCGAGTGATCGCGGAGAACCGCAAGTGAGCACTGCACTGAAGGCGGGCAGCCGCAGCTGGCTGACCCTGTTCACCGTCGCCTGGCTCGTCATCTGGATGGTTCAGTTGACCCCCCTCCAGTTGCTCCTGCCTCTACAGCTCGATCAGGAGAACTCGCAGGGCGGCGACGAGTGGATCCACACAGTCGTCATCTCCGGGCTGATCCTCGGCGCGGGCGGACTGGCCGGTGTCATCGCAGGCCCACTCGCGGGGGGATGGTCGGATCGCACTGACAGTTCGCGTCTCCCCGCGTGGCTCGGCGGACGACGCCGCGTGTGGTCGCTGATCGGCACCTGGCTGATGGCGGTGTTCCTCGTGCTCGTCGGCGTCACTCACTCCACTTGGATCATCGGCGGCGCGTGGATCGGTGTCTGCATCGGTGTCGGCGTCGCATCGGCGTCATTCACGGCGCTCATCGCCGACCAGCTGCCCGACGACAAACGCGGGTCCGCATCCGCCGCAGTCGGCGCATCCCAGGCCCTCGGCATCGTCGTCGGCGTGGGCGTGATCGGCAGTCTCGGTCTCGACCCGTGGGCCGGATACCTGATCCTCGCCGTCCTCATCGCCGTCGTCGGCACCTGGGCCACGCTGCGGCTGCCCGACCCGCCGGTCGACCACCTCACCGGCCGCAGTTCACTCGATCCCGACCGCGGACGTTGGGATTCGTTCCGAGACAAAGACTTCTCGTGGATGCTTGCGGGGCGCTTCATCGCCAACGTCGGCAACGCGCTCGGCACGTCACTGTTCCTGTTCTTCCTCCTGTACGGACTCGATCAGGACAAGGACACCGCCGAGGGCAACTTGATCCTCCTCGTCGTGGTCTACACGGTGTTCGTGGTGATCGCGTCGATCGTCTCCGGTTCGCTCGCCGACCGCGGGTGGGACCGTCGAGGCCTGACGATCGTGTCAGCCCTCATCCAGTCGCTGTCCGGACTGATCATCGTGATCAGCCCGACCTTCACGGCGACGATGATCGGCGCCGCATTCATGGGCGTCGGCTACGGCGCATTCTCGACCGTCGGTCTCGCCTACGCCACCGACCTGCTGCCCCACGAGGACGACCACGGTCGAGATCTCGGCATCGTCAACACCACCGCCGCTCTCGGCCAACTCGTCGGGCCCGTGCTCGGCGCCGGCCTCGTATCGCTCGTCGGCGGCTTCTGGTTGGTGTTCTTCATGGGCTTCGTGTTGTCGATCGTCGGCGCTCTGGTGACGCTGGGTGCCCGCAAGGTTCCGGCAGTCACTAGAATCAGTTCCACCTGACGGTGGAAATTCGACCGGACAGGCGACAACCCTGCGCTCTACAGAAGGACGATGCACGTGGCGACCCTGGTGACACCCTCGGGACATCCGAATGTGGCGATGCTCGGCATCGGCGCGTACCGACCCAAGCGGCTCGTGACCAACGACGAATTGTGCACCGTGCTCGACTCGTCGGACCAGTGGATCTTCGAGCGCAGCGGCATCCACAACCGTCGCTGGATCAGCGGTGACGAGACGATGCGGTCGATGTCGGCCGCTGCCGCCGAGCGCGCGATCATCAACTCCGGGGTCGACCGCGAGAAGATCGACATGCTGATCCTCGCGGCTAGCAGCTGGCCCTACAACGTGCCCCACGGCGCGCCGATCATCGCCTCCGACATCGGCATCAACGGCATCTCGGCGTTCGACGTCTCCGCCGGGTGCGGCGGCTTCGGATACGCGCTCAGCGTCGCCGCCGACGCCATCCGCGCAGGCAGCGCGACATATGCGGTCGTCATCGGCGCAGAGACGATGTCCGTCGGTCTCGACGTGACCGACCGCGGCACCGGGTTCATCTTCGGAGACGGCGCCGGCGCAGTTGTCGTGGGCCCGAGTGACGTGAACGGCATCTCCCCGATGGTGTCCGGCAGTGACGGCGACAACGCCGAGGCGATCAGTCAGAACCGCGACACCGTCGAGTACATGGCTCGTGCCGTCGAGTACCAGGGCAAGGACCCGGAGACCGACCCCGTCGGGCGTCTCGTGATCAGCATGGAGGGCCCCCGGGTGTTCCGCTGGGCCGCCATCACTCTCCCCAAGGCTCTGACCACGATGCTCACCGAGTCGGGTGCAGGTGTCGACGACATCGAGGTCTTCATCCCCCATCAGGCGAACGCTCGCATCAACGAGTTGATGAAGAAGAACCTCGGTTTCCCGGACGATCTGCCGATGGCCAACGACATCGAGAACACCGGCAACACGTCGGCCGCGTCGATTCCCCTCGCCATGGAGGAGATGCTCGCGACCGGAAAGGCTCAGGGCGGCCAGACCGCGCTGATCCTCGGGTTCGGCGCAGGCCTCTCCTACGCGGGCGGAGTCGTCACGATGCCCCCGGCACCCAAGGTGACAAGCTTCGACGGCCTCGACGACGCCGTCCCCGGTCCCCTCGCCAAGCACCTGCGCATCAGCTGATCGGCCCTTTCGACTCGCTCCGCAGTTCCTGAACGAGCGGAGCGAGTCGAAGGGCGGAGCGAGTCGAAAGGGACTTCAGGCGTTCTCCTTGCGGAAGACCGACGTCCCCCACCAACCGGCGAGAGCGCTGAGGACGACGGACGCGAGGAGTCCCCACAGCACCTGGGTGGTCAGCACGTCGCCGAGGAACGAACTGCGGACCGCGTCGGTGATCCAGCGGAACGGGATGAAGTCGCTGACTCGTTTGAGCCAGTCCGGGCCGATCGTCATCGGGAGCAGGATGCCCGACAGCAGCAGGATCGGCATCATCACCATGTTGATCACGGGTGCCATCACGTCTTCGCTCTTGGTGGTGAGGGCGAGAGCGTTCGACGCGGCGGCACACGCTCCGCCGACGAGCAGCGTGATGATCAGTCCGACGAACACCCCGCCGATAGGACCGCGCATTCCCATCGCGTAGCCGAGACCCACGAGGATCAACGCCTGCACCAGCAGTTGCAGGAGGTCACGCAGAATTCGGCCGAAGAGCAGCGCCGTCCGGCTGGCCGGAGTCACTCGTTCGGCCTCGATGACCCCTTCGCGCCATTCGCCGATGAGACTGAACCCCGCGAACATCGCACCGAAGATGCCGAGCTGGACGAGCAGACCCGGAACGAAGAACGTGTACGCGTTGTCGCCCGCGCCTGGGAACTGAGCCACCAGAGGCTTGAGGAGTGGACCGAACAGGACCAGGTACATCACCGGCTGCATGATGCCGATCAGGACCCACGCCGGGTTGCGCAGATTCATCCGCAACTGGCGTCGGAAGACGATGTACGACTCGGTGAAGAAGCTCATTGTGCGGTCTCCTGGTCTGCGGCGTCGGGCGTGGACGTCTCGTCGCGCAACGACCGCCCGGTGAGAGTGAGGAACACGTCGTCGAGGGTCGGCTTGACGATCTCGATCGAGTCGAGCGTCGCGCCGCGCGATTCGAGGTCGCGGAGCAGCCCCGGCACGATTCGCCCAGATCCGCGGACACGAGCGCTGACTGTGCCGCCGTCCACCACCACGTCCGAGCCGACCCCGTCGAGCAGTTGGGCCACGCCGGGCACATGTGCGGTGTCGTCGAATTCGAGTCGGATGAGGTCGCCTGACACCTGCGATTTCAGATTGTCCGGGGTGTCGGCGGCGACGATCCGCCCATTGTCGATGATGAGGATCCGGTCGGAGAGCGCGTCAGCCTCGTCGAGGTAGTGCGTGGTGAGGAAGACTGTCGCGCCGCGATCGGTCCGAAGTCTGGCGATGTGCTCCCACAGATTGGCTCTAGCCTGCGGATCGAGGCCGGTGGTCGGTTCGTCGAGGAAGACGAGCGTCGGATCGTGGATCAACCCCATCACGATGTCGAGGCGGCGTTTCTGTCCGCCCGACATGTTCTTCGGCATACGGTCCCAGAGTCCGTCGAGCTGAAGTTCGTCGAAGAGCTGTTTGCCTCGGGCGACGGCGTCTCGCCTGCTCATGCCGTAGAGCTGGCCGTGGTCGCTCACCTCGTCCCCGGCGAGGGCCTGGGAGAACGTCGATCCAGCTTGGGACACGTACCCGATGCTGCGGCGCACGTCGACCGACTGGGTGAGCACGTCGTACCCGTTGACCGTCGCTGTGCCCGCGGTTGGCCTCAGCAGCGTGGTCAACATGCGCAGGGTGGTCGTCTTGCCCGCACCGTTCGGCCCGAGGAATCCGACTACCTCTCCCTCGGCGATGTCGAGATCGACGCCGTCGACGGCCCGCACCTCCTTCGCCTGTTTCCCTCTGCCGGTCGTGAAGGTCTGGACCAGACCTCTGGCATGGATCATGTGACGCCTCTCGCTGTCATGGTGAAGGTTGTCCTCTGTGTCTACCCGACGGCACCGACAAATCCGTTCGATACTTTCGAGTAACCGGAGTCACATGAGACTGTGGAGGCAGCTGTGCCCACAGTTGAAGAACCGTGATCGAAGGAGCAGTCCCATGGTGGACCTTCACGAAGCCGTCGGCGTCAAGAACATCTCCATGCTCGGCATCGGCGCCTACCGACCCGAACGCGTCGTCACCAATGACGAGATCTGCGAGAACATCGACTCGTCCGACGAGTGGATCTTCACCCGCACGGGAATCAAGACGCGCCGCTTCGCACGACGCGACGAGACCGTGGTTGAAATGGGCGTCAACGCCGGACGCACCGCGATCGCGAATGCGCTGCTCTCTCCGGCAGACATCGATGCGGTCATCCTCGCGACGAACACGCATCTCCTCCTGACGCCCGCGGGCGCGGTGAAGATCGCAACCGAGTTGGGTGCCAACGGTGTCCCCGCCTTCGATGTGACCGTCGGGTGCGCGGGCTTCGGCTACGCGTTGTCGCTCGCCTCCGACATGGTCCGCGGCGGCAGCGCGACCAACGTTCTTGTCGTCGGCGCCGAACAGTTGTCGGTGACGATGGACATGACCGACCGCACCAACTGCTTCATCTTCGGCGACGGCGCAGGGGCCGTGGTCGTGGGCCCGAGCGAGAGGCAGGGACTCGGTCCTGTCGTGTGGGGCAGCGACGGCACGCAGTTCAACGCGATCCGCCAGGACATCGACTGGATCTCGTACATGGACCAGGACGACCACTCGGCACGCCCGTACCTCCGACTCGAGGGCACCGCGGTGTTCCGCTGGGCCGCGTTCGAGATGGGCAAGGCCGCACAACGCGCGCTCGAGGTCGCGAAAGTCGACGCCAGCGAGATCGACGTGTTCGTCCCGCACCAGGCCAACACGCGCATCAACGACCTGCTCGCTCGCAGCCTGAAGTTCCCCGAGACCACCCGCGTCGCCAACGACATCGAGAACACCGGGAACACGTCGGCGGCGTCGATTCCGTTGGCAATGGAGCAGATGTTGTCGACCGGGCAGGCCAAGCCGGGCGACACCGCCCTGCTCCTCGGCTACGGTGCAGGCCTGAGCTACGCCGCCCAGGTCGTCACGATGCCTCCGATTCCCTTCGAATGACCGTCAGGGTGTCGTTTGGTGTCGCCACGTGACACCGAACGACACCATGAGCGCTTTTGCCGCCACTGCCTGCGGACCGATAGCGTAGACGAGTGAGTTCCGAGGTCATCGGGCGCGAGGTCAAGCGCCGTCGTACGTTCGCCATCATCTCCCATCCCGACGCGGGCAAGTCGACGATGACGGAGGCGCTGGCGCTGCACGCCCGCATGATCAGCGAGGCGGGCGCCGTCCACGGCAAGGGCGGACGACGCTCCACCGTCTCCGACTGGATGGAGATGGAGAAGGCGCGAGGCATCTCAGTCAGCTCGACGGCCCTCCAGTTCAAGTACGCGTGCGAGGCGACCGGCGACGACAAAGACTTCCCGCACGTCATCAACCTGGTCGACACCCCCGGCCACTCGGACTTCTCCGAAGACACCTACCGCGTGCTGACCGCCGTCGATGCCGCCGTGATGTTGATCGACGCCGCGAAGGGCCTCGAGCCGCAGACGCTGAAGCTGTTCCAGGTGTGTCGCCACCGCGGGATCCCGGTGATCACCGTGATCAACAAGTGGGACAGGCCAGGTCAGACGCCGCTGGAACTGATCGACGAGATCAGCGAACGCATCGGTCTGATCCCGACCCCGATGTTCCTGCCCGTCGGCATCGCGGGTGACTTCCGCGGTCTGCTCGACCGTCGCACCGGGGAATACGTGAAGTTCACGCGCACCGCGGGCGGCGCCAAGATCGCACCGGAGGAACTGCTCGACGCCGACGCCGCGCTGTCCACCGAGGGCGACGCCTGGACCGCTGCAGCCGAGGAGAGCGAACTCCTCTCCGAACTCGGTCAGGACCATGACCAGGAGATGTTCCTGGCGGGTCAGACGTCTCCGATGATCTTCACCTCGGCGATGCTGAATTTCGGCGTCCGCCAGTTGTTGGAGACGCTTGTCGAGTTCGCTCCCCCGCCCCGCGGACGCGAATCGATCGACGGCACCGCGCGCGAGGTCACCGACCCGTTCAGCGCGGTCGTGTTCAAAGTCCAGGCGGGCATGGACTCGTCGCACCGCGACCGGCTCGCATACATGCGCATCGTGTCGGGCGAGTTCGAGCGCGGCATGGTCGTCAACCACGCTCAGACCGGCAAGCCGTTCGCCACCAAGTACGCGCAGGCGGTCTTCGGACGCGATCGCGCCACCGTCGACACCGCGTACCCCGGCGACGTGGTCGGCCTGGTCAACGCCATGACCCTCGCTCCCGGCGACACGCTGTATCTCGACCCGAAGGTTCAGTATCCGCCGATCCCGTCGTTCGCGCCGGAGCACTTCTCGTCGCTGCGCGTCACCACCGCGGACAAGTACAAGCAGTTCCGCAAGGCCATCGACCAGCTCGATGCCGAAGGTGTGGTCCAGGTGCTGCGCAACGACATCCGCGGTGACGCCTCGCCTGTGCTCGCCGCTGTCGGACCCATGCAGTTCGAGGTCGTCACGGCACGTATGAAAGCCGAGTTCAACGTCGACACGATCATCGAGCCGCTCGGTTACGCACTCGCCCGCCGCACCGATGAGGCCAGCGTCGCCGAGCTGAATCGTCAGCGCGGCGTCGAGGTGTTCACTCGGAGCGACGGTGCGATCCTCGCACTGTTCAGCGACAAGTGGCGTCTGCAGTACATCGAGAAGGAGCACAAAGATCTCCACCTCGAACCGCTCGTCGCTGCAGCGGATTAGCGTGCGTCGCCTCGCTGCGGTCATCGTCCCCGCGGCAGTCGTGCTGGTCGGCTGCTCGTCGAACACGGCCGTCGACCAGGCGCCGGCGCCCCGCCCCGTCAAGGCGCTCGCCGCCGAGAAGTGCGATGAGCCCACGCCGACCGGAAAGATCGACAGACTCGGCTACGACCTCCGGTTCACGCGCGGCGCGATCCGCATCAAGCTCCGAGACGGCCGCGCCGAGCGGTGTGTGCAGTTCGCCAAATGGGGCAACGCGAACATCGACGTTCCACCGGACTCACTGCTGTACTACTTCTCCGGTGGACGCGGCGACGGTGCCCAGGTCGAGTTCCGCGCCGTCGACCTGGCCGGCGGCAAGCTCCCCGACACCCGTCCGCTCGGGCGCCTCGACCATCCGATCAACGCGACTGTCGGCGTGTCGATCAACGGGGTCTACTACACGTCGACGACCTGCGAATTGACCTTGACGGTCAGCAATTCCCGGCGCGCGGCCGGACGGTTCTCATGTCCGCAGGCGCTCGCTCAGACCGCGAATCCGTTCGACCCGTCCGATGACGTCTCTTTCGACGATCCACCGGCTTCTCCCCCGGCCACGGCAGCGGCTCTGTCCGGGCGGTTCGACGTCTACTGACCGTTAAGGTGTGATTCGGTGTCACCTGGTGACACCGAATCACACCTTAAGGCGTTAGACGATCTCGCCGATCGCGGCGGGGTCGATCTCCTCGATGGTGCGCGGAGCGAACGACGGGTTGCGGTCTTTGTCGACCAGCACCGCGCGGACACCTTCGGCGAAGTCGGGATGTGCCGTGATGCGCTCGGCTGTCGACAGCTCTCGTTCCAGGCACTCCGCCAACGACGACGTAGTGCCGAGCTCGATGAGCTTTGCGGTCACGAACAGGCTGGTCGGCGACGCCGAACCGAGGAGCGTCAGCATCTCGGTCGCCCACTCGTCTCCGACTGCACCGCGGAGGCCGCCGATGATCGCGTCGACACTCGTGTCACCGAAGTAGTCCGCGATCTTGGTCAGCGGAAGAGTGGGTTCGACCGGGTCGCGGTGATCCACGAGCGCCGCGGCGAGGCCCTCGCCCGAGCGGATGGCGTCGGCCACGGCGCCGAGTTCGGCCGACGGAACGTAGTGCGTCGCAAGGCCGACGGCGACGGCGTCCGCGCCGCGAAGGCGTGCACCGGTGAGGCCGAGCCACATGCCGACACCGCGCGGCAGCCGCGGCAGGAAGTAGGTTGAGCCCACGTCGGGGAAGAATCCGATCGCCGTCTCGGGCATCGCGATGACGGCCTTCTCGGTGACCACGCGGATCTCGCCGTGCACGCTGATTCCCAGTCCGCCGCCCATCGCGGCGCCGTCGATCAGTGCGACGTACGGCTTCGGGTACTCGGCGATCATCTGATTCACGCGGTACTCACTCGCGAAGTACTTGGTGACGGCCGCAGCGTCGCCGGTGATCGCACTGTCGCGGATCGCCCGGATGTCGCCGCCCGCGCAGAAGGCGCGGTCGCTCGCCGAGGTGACGAGCACCGTCTCGACGGTGTCGTCGTCAGCCCAGCGTTCGAGGATCTCGTGCAGATCGTCGATCATCGTCTGATCGAGGGCGTTCAGGGCTTTCGGGCGGTCGAGGACGATCTCCCCGACACCGTTCGCGACGGTGGTGCGGATATACGACATGAACGCCACGTTATCGCAGGCCCTCCCCAGATGGTTGGGCGTCCAAGTAAATCCCGGCGTGTTCTGCGCCACGCCGCCGGAGAGATCAGCCGACGAGCTCGGACAGTTCCAACCAGCGTTCTTCGAGCTCGTCGACTTCGGCCTGTGCGGCGTGGAGTTTGGCGGTGAGGTCACCGAGGCCCGTGTAGTCGCTCTGATCGTGAGCGGCCATCTTCTCGTGCAGCTTCGCGATCTGCGTGTTCACCTTCTCCATCTTGCGCTCGACAGCGTTGAACTCTTTACGCGCGGCCTGATGCTCGGCGGCGCTCGTCGCCGGAGCCGTCGCACTCGCGGCAGGCTTCGACGGAGCGGCCGGGCGGGAGTCCTCGGCTCGTCGTTCCAGGTACTGGTCCACTCCGCGTGGCAGATTGGTCAGCTTGCCGTCACCGAACAGCGCCCACGTCGAGTCGCAGATCCGCTCGATGAGGTACCTGTCGTGACTGATGACGACGAGCGTTCCGGCCCACGAGTCGAGAAGATCCTCCACCTGCTGCAGGGTGTCGATGTCGAGGTCGTTGGTCGGCTCGTCGAGCAGGAGGACGTTCGGCTCGCTCATCAGGACGGCCGTGAACTGCAGACGACGCCGCTCACCGCCGGAGAGGTCACCGACCGGCGTCCGCTGGCGAGCAGGTGAGAATCCGAGACGTTCGCAGAGCTGGCTCGCCGAGATCTCCTTGTCGCCGAGCATGATGTGACCGGCGACGGCCTCGACCACCTCGATCAGCCGCAGCGACTCGTCGAGGTCGTCGAGTTCCTGCCTCAGCCACCCGATGGAGACCGTCTTTCCTTCGATGCGTTTGCCGGGCGTGACCGGTACGTCGCCTGCGAGAGCTCGCAGAAGTGTGGTCTTGCCGGAGCCGTTGACTCCGACCAGGCCGACCCGCTCACCGGGAGCGAGGCGCCAGGTGGTGTCGTCGAGCAGCACTCGTCCGGGTTCGCCGTCAGACGACGGTGTGGTCAGCCGTGCGTCCTCGAGTTCGATCGCGACCCTCCCGAGGCGACGCTTCGCGAACGCCGACAGCGCGACGCTGTCGCGGGGCGGCGGGACGTCGGAGATCAACTTCTCTGCGGCCTCGATGCGGTACTTCGGCTTCGACGTGCGAGCGGGTGCCCCGCGACGCAGCCACGCCAGTTCCTTGCGCGCGAGGTTGCGGCGACGCTCCTCGGCGGCGTCGGCCTGCCGGTTCCGCTCGGCGCGTGCGAACACCCAGTCGTTGTAGCCGCCCTCGTACTCGTCGACCCGACCCGAGTGGACCTCCCACGTACGGGTGGCGACGGTGTCGAGGAACCAGCGATCGTGCGTCACGACGAGGAGCGCGCTGCGGCGTGACACGAGGTGCTCGGCAAGCCAGTAGACGCCCTCGATGTCGAGATGGTTGGTCGGCTCGTCGAGGATCAGCAGGTCGGCATCGGTGATGAGCGCTGCCGCAAGCGCTGTGCGACGCCGCTGGCCGCCGGACAGTTCCGTCACCTTCCGGTCGAGCAGTCCGTCGATGCCGATCCCGGTCAGGATTCCGCGGATCCGTGCGTCCGACGCCCATTCGTGCTCTGCCACACCGACGCCCACGACCACATCGGCGACGGTGTGATCGTCGGGCATCTCACCTCGCTGGGTGACGGTCGCGACGACTGCGCCGCCGACGCGGGACACTCGGCCGGAGTCCGGCTCGGTGATGCCTGCGAGGATCTCGAGCAGCGTCGTCTTGCCGCCGCCGTTCAGGCCGACGACGCCGATCCGCTCCCCCTCGTGCACACCGACGCTGACGTCGTCGAGCAGGGCACGGATGCCGAAACTCTTGCTGATCTTCTCGGCGGTGATCAGCGACGTGTTGGTGCCGGGATTGGCTGCCATCAGGGGCGGTCCTTCGTCTTGTCTGGCACGGTCGGGCGTCACACACCGCAGACGAGACTCCGCTGAAGAGTCGGTCCGTACACGACCTGCGGATCAGACTCCACTATATCGGGGCGGGTCATTCGCCCTCGGAGCGCCCACCGCGGGTCTCGGCGGTCGCTCGGCTCTCGCGAAGCGCGGCGGCAGATTCTGGCACCGCCAGGAACTCGATCTGCCGAAGCAGCGTGGTGTACCCCGGCAGAAGCGCCGTGACTCCACCAGCGACCGAACCGGCCGCGGTCGACACCCGTGGGCGACCGTGAACGATCGCCCGCTCGACGAGGACGGCAGCCTGATTCGCGCTGATCGTGGACGCACCTCGATACGCGCCGGTAGGCGCGATCATCGGAGTCCGCGTGAGCGGCATCTTCACCGAAGACACGGTCACGCCACGCGACGCCACCTCGCCGGCGAGCACGTCGCCGAACATGTCGAGGGCCGCCTTGCTCGCAAGGTAGGCCCCGAATCGCGGACTTCTCACCTGCGTGCCGATACTCGACACATTGACGATCCTGCCTTCGCCTCTCTCCAGCATTCCTGGCAGTACCGCGAGCACACACGTCACCGCTCCGAAGAAGTTGACCTCCATCGTCCTCCGGTAGTCGTGTTGACGCTCGATCGAGTTCTCCGTGGCTCGGCGAATAGACCGTCCGGCGTTGTTGACGAGTACGTCGATCCTCCCGAATCGCGCCTCCACCTCGGCAACCGCGCGGATGACGTCGGCCCCGTCAGTGACGTCGCACGGCAGAGCGAGGAGCCGATCCCGACAGCCCGTCTCACTGGCGATGTCGTCCACGGCCTCCGCAAGACTGTCGGCCGAGCGCGCGACAAGAACCACGGTGGCCCCCGCGCGAGCACATCGCCCGGCAACAGCCTTGCCGATCCCTGATGACGCCCCGGTGATCAGCACAACACACCCGTTGAGGTCGAGAGCCCCCAACCGCACGGCGCGACCGGCCGCCGCGCGCGCATAACGTCCGACACCGCGCCGGGCCGACCATACCGGCGACGCCATCCGCTTGAATCCGCTCACTCTCATGGGGCCTCCAGGTTCGCTGTAGTATTTAATAGAACTGATGCGTCAGTTCTATGATAGCTTGCTCCGTGTCAGACGTACGAGAGTCGAGAGGAACTCAGAGCCATGCACGACACCACTTGCGAAGTCGCCATCATCGGAGCCGGAGCCGGAGGCATATGCGCGGGCATCAAGCTTCAGGAGATGGGGATCACCGACATCCTGCTGATCGAACGCAGCGACGGCATGGGCGGCACCTGGCGCGCCAACACCTACCCCAACGTGGGCGCGGACCTGCCATTTCTCGCCTACCAGTTCTCATTCGCACCGAAGCACGATTGGTCGAACTTCTTCGCCAAGGGCGATGAGATCCAGGCGTACCACGTCGGCCTCGCCGTCGATGCCGGCCTCGATAAGAAGACCGTGTTCGGTGTCGAGATCGTCCGAGAGCAATGGGACGAATCGGAGAACCACTGGGTGCTCCACACCTCCGATGACCAGACGATCACCGCTCGGTTCGTGTTGAGCGCCGTCGGCGCCTACTTGAACCCGAAGGACAAGCCCGACATCCCCGGTCTCGACGACTTCGCCGGGACAACGATGATCCCCTCGGCGTGGGATCACGACTACAACTTCGCCGACAAGCGGGTCGCCGTGATCGGCGTCGGATCGAGTGCTGTGCAGATCGCCCCGGCGATCGCAGAACAGGCCGCTCACCTCGACGTCTACCAACGCACTCCGCAGTGGTACTTCCCCAAACCCGACTTCCGAACACCGACGTGGATGAAGACGGCACTGCGCGTGCCGCGTCTGTCAGGAGCACTGCACGAGGCGATCCTCGCGGTGCTAGAACTCTGTCTGCGGACGGTGATCTACACCCCCGCTCCACTGTTCCGGTTCGGCGCGAATGCCTTTGACCGCGCCGGCCTCGCGCTCTACGACCTCTGGCTACGACTGTGCGTGAAAGAAGCAGATGTCCGCGACAAACTTCGCCCCCAGTACGGGCCGGGATGCACCCGCGGAACCCTCGGCGGCGGATACCTCTCCATATTCAACCGGCCCAACGTGTCACTGCACACCACCTCGATCGATCACATTGAGACCGACGCCATCGTCACTGTTGACGGTGTCCGCAGACCGATCGACGCACTCATCCTCGCCACCGGGTATGAGATGTTCTCCGATCCCGAGTCGTACCGGACAGGAACTGTGATCGGCACGGACGGTTTCGACCTTGGCGAGTACTACAACACCGTCGGGCTGCGCGCCTACCACAGCA
This sequence comes from Gordonia sp. PDNC005, assembly GCF_016919385.1. Taxonomy (NCBI): domain Bacteria; kingdom Bacillati; phylum Actinomycetota; class Actinomycetes; order Mycobacteriales; family Gordoniaceae; genus Gordonia; species Gordonia sp. PDNC005. Next base: position 589,820 of record NZ_CP070351.1, on the reverse strand, counting down.
CCTCGGTCGCGGGAGTTCCCAACCGGTGGCTGCTAGTCGGCCCCTATTCCTGGACGGGCACCGCTTTTCACTACATCCTCGAGAACGCGGTACGGCACATCACTGCGGTACTCGACGAAGCGCGCTCTCGCGGCGCGACTCGCGTCGAGGTGACACCGCACGCACAGCAGCGATTCCACACTGACATGGTCGAACGTGGCGCCAACCTCGCTCACTACTTCGGTGTCCACTGCGCTGGCTCGAACACGTACTTCGTCAATTCGCACGGCGAGGCCGTTTATGTCCGGCCCTGGACGATCTACCAGTCACGAAAGCGCAGCGTCGGCTTCGATCGTGACGACTACACATTCACCAACGCCCTCGAGAAGGTCACCAAATGATGCAGCCGTTCGCACGCCTCCGATTCGCGGCCACTGCGCCGGTGACCGCCGACACTGCCGCCGACTTCCTTCGGACAGCTCCATTCCGCACCCACGTCGACTACGACTTCCCCGACATCGAACTCCCCGACCTCTGGTCGGTGGTCTCGTCGGACCGCATGTGGTCCTGGCTCCCCACGGTGTGGGGTTGCCGGTACCCGGATGTCGACGCGGTGGAACCAGGTGTGATCCGCGACTTCCAGATGTATGTCCACCACTGGCTCGTCTACGCACAGCGCGAGCAGATCTTGATCTGGGAGCCCAACGAGCGCCTCGTCTATACGGCGACCGATGCGACACTCCCGTTCTTCGGGACATGGTGCGAGCAGTACCGTGTGGAGCCGCGCCCGGGCGGCGGCTCCCGTCTGCGATGGACGATGGGGGTGCGCGTGAGGTTCCTCGGCTGGCTTCCGCAGCGATGGCTCACGCCGATCATGCAACAGGTGTTCCGATTCGGACTCCGCGGAGTTCGGCGGGAGTACGGCACAGGCCTCGAGGGCGTCCACTCAACGATGATCGGGCGTGTCCACCGCTGACCCCGCCCGTGGCCGCGTCGAGAGGACCGCTCAGCCGCGGAGAGCCTCGGCCCCGGTCGGCGATCCGTACAACAAGAAGTCGACGATGACAGCGGACGTGGTTGCAGCGTCCGCTGTCTCTCGGTCGTCTATGACGATCGGCGCAATGGCGCCGAGCACGCACGAGGTCCATGCCTGACCGGTGTACTCGAGATCCAAGGTCGGCTCGACGATCCCGTCCTCGACGCCGGCGGTCACGATCGCCTCGAAACGGGCGGACATGCGACGGAACAGCTCGAGATGACCGTCCAACGCGTCCTGGTCCACCCCTGGGACGTCGATGAGGATGAAACGCAGCGAGTCGGTGCGACGCGCCACCAATTCGAGGACTCCTCGCGTCGCGACCGTCATCGCGTCCCGAAGCGAGTCCTCCGTGAGAGGCCGCGGAAGCTCTGCCACAACACCGTCGAGCAAGGCGAAGAAATCGGTGAACTCGCGCTCCACCAGGACTGCCAGCATCTGGCGACGGTTCTCGAAGTAGTTGTAGAACGTCCCGTGGCTGACGCCCGCGGCCGCCGTGATCTCTTTGACACCAGTCGTCGCGTAGCCGACGGCGACGAACTCTGACAGCGCCGCGTCGAGCAGTTCGTCCGAGCGCGTGCGGATCGCCGTCATGTCTGGGGCTCCGGCTCTGCGGGACGCTTGAGCATTCCCTGGCGCTCAATCCGGACGGCGGTGTCGAGATACGACGCACGACGTGCCGGCGTATCCCGGTCGCCCGTGAGAACAAGCAGCAGCCCCGGCATGCCCATGGACGGAGCTATCCTTGCGAGCACCGGTGCCTGATCCTGGGCGATCGTCAGCCACCCGCGCTCGCTAACGTCGCCGATCAATCGTGTGATGGCGCCGTCGATCGTGTTGTACAAGCCTGTCACTCGATACCGGAACTCCCGATCAACAGCACTGACCTGAGCTGTCAGTATCTTCAGCAGTCGCGGGTCATCGTCAACCAGTCGGTACAGGCGGTCGCCGACATCTCGAAAGATCCGGCCCGCGACCGCCGGATCTGACCCTCGAACAGCGTCGTAGAGTTCGTCGACCGCTATGGCGCCCATCAGCCGATCGATGCATAGGTCGACGACGAGATCCAGGAGCTCACGCTTTCCCTCAACGTACCGGTAAAGGGTCCCTTGCCCCATTCCCGCACGTTTGGCGATGTCGCTGACAGATGCCTCGTCGTATCCGAACTCGGAGAAGACCTCGTAAGCCGCCTCCGTGAGTTCGGCACGTCGACGCTCGCCGAGGCCGACTGATTTAGGTCGGCCTCGGCGGGCGGGCCGACTATCGACGGGAGACCCCGATTCGTCTGATGACATCGCGAACCACTCTATCCCCTAGGTACGCGGTGTACCCCAGCAGACCGAGGAATCCCCAGACCCTGGTGCGGCGGTTGACGATGGCCACGCCGATGACGGTCTCGGCGGCACCGTTGATCCGCACCATCGTCTTCGTATCCTTCGGAAACAGCCACCGGGAGATGAACACGAACACAGACGGAAGGATGAAGTGCGCCACCCCGGAAGCAGCGATGACCACCCCGGACACTCGTGATCCGGCGTCCGCGACCTTCTTCACCTTCACCTTGCGCGCCGTCGTCGCAGCCGCCGATCTCATCACCCGATCACCGACTCTCGCCGGTCGGTCTCCTCGGCCGGAGCCTGTGACTCCGGGCCGTATTGGAAGGCGAAATCGTTCATGTCGAGCCGCCTGCTCGCACGCGTCGACTGGTACGCCGTGGTCGGCCTCAGGAAGCCGAAGTCGCCGTGCTTGTCGATGTAGTAGGAGTTGGCGTCGACGCACGAACGTCCATGCATGAGAGTCTCCTTGCCACGTTCGGAGATGAAGTCGAAGAACGCGTCGTTCGCCTCGTCGGTGACTGCCACCGAGCTGGCACCGCGCGATCGGCATTCGGAGATCACCCGGGTGGTGATCCGCATGGCGTTCTCGACCATCACGTGCCAACTGCTCCCGCTCCAAGCGAACGGTCCGAACACCATGAAGTGATTGGGGAGCCCTGGCATGCACACGCCCTCAAACGCCTTCGCCCGGTTGTTCTCGTAGAAGTCTGCGAGGTCGAAGCCGTTCCGTCCGCGCACTGGACGCCAGCGATACGGTGCCGGGCTCTGCGACATCTCGAATCCCGTGGCCAGCACCAGAACGTCGATCCGACGTTCGGCTCCCGACCGGGTCCGGATCCCAGTCGGGGTTATTCGCTCGATCGGGTCGGTGACCAGGTCGACGTCCTCACGAGTGAAGGTCTTGTAGTAGACGTTCGACACACTCGGCCGCTTGCACCCGAACCCATACGTCGGGGTCAGGCTCTTGCGCAGGTTTCGATCACGCACCTGGCTGAACAGGAAGGCGCGGCAGGCCCAGTTCGGGATCAGCGTCAGAGGCGCGACCTGTTTGCCGTAGACGGTGATCCCGACGAGTCCCACCTCGACTGCGGCCGCGACCACACCTCGAACCAGGGTCTGCAGGAACGGCGCGACCCGGAAGGCGGTCCGGATGAACTGCGGAATCGTGAAGTCCGGTTTCGCGAACACCCAGATTGCACGTCGTTGATAGACGTCGAGATGCTCGACCTGATCGGCGAGGGCGGGTACCAGCTGTACCGACGTCGCACCGGTCCCGATCACAGCGGCGCGTTTGCCCTCGAAGTTGTACTCGTGGTCCCACCGCTGGGTCTGGATCACCTGACCTTCGAAGTCATCGAGTCCCGGAATGTCCGGCAGTCGCGGTTCTACGAATGCACCGATCGCACTGACGACAAAACGCGCCTTGAGGGTTCGGCCGTCGGCGAGTCCGACATGCCAGAGCTGTTCGGACTCGTCCCACTCGCGCAGGATCACGTCGTGGCGAAGACGGAGGTGGCCGGCCAGCCGGTATTCGACGACCAAGTCGTCGATGTACTGCCTGACCTCGGCGCCCTTCGGAAACGTTCGTGTCCACCCGGGGTTCTTCGCGAATGAGAACTGGTAGACGATGCCGGGGACGTCGACGGCCACATCAGGGTAGGTGTTGGCGTACCAGGTGCCGCCGACTCCGTCCGCACGGTCGAGCACGACGAAGTCGTCGATGCCCGCCTTCGCGAGTGCAATCGCCATGCCGAGCCCGCCGAAGCCCGCACCGATCACGATCACCTCATGATCGGGCCGAGGACCCGAATCCGGCACAGTGGTCCGCTTCTTCTTTCTCACCATTCGTTTACTCCCTCAATCATGTGTGACCTGTTGTTCGATGCGTCCGTCGTAGGCCGCTCGCGCGACCCGGTCGATCGGTTCGAGCGTCCGATCCGCGCCGACCGCCTTGCGGCCGAGCAGCCAGAGCGGTTCGGGGACGAGGGGATGCAACCGGAGGAGCGGGACCGTGCCTGCGGGTGCCCCGACCACGGCCGGTCGCCGCCGGAGCGTGGCGAACGCACGCCGCGCGACCCTATCCGGCGAGATGATTCCCAACCGCTCCCACCAGCTGAAACGAATGCCGTCCACGAGTTCGGTCTTGACCGCCGAGGGCATCACGACGCTGATGGTGACGCCGGTACCGAGAAGCTCTTCTCGCGCGCTCCGCGCAAATCCTGTTGCCGCGTGCTTGGTCGCGACATACGTCGCGAGGCCCGGAGAGTGGATACCGCCGGCCGCCGACGTCACGTTGATGAAGTGTCCGCGGCCTCGCGCGACCATCCGCGGAGCCAAGGTCCGGTACGAGTTGTAGTGCGCCCAGAAGTTGACTCGCATCGCGGCTTCGGCGACGCCGTCCTCCTCGTCGACGAGAGCACCGACGGGCATGATCCCCGCGTTGTTGACGAGCACGTCGATCGGTCCGATCGACGTCTCGATCTCATCGATGAGCACCGCGAACGCGGCTCGGTCACCCACGTCGACGCTCATCCCGACGGCATTGCCACCCACGATGCGCCGCGCCGCGACTTCTGCGGCCTTCGCGTCCAGGTCGACGATCACCACCTGCGCACCCTCACGCGCCAAGCGTTGGGCGATCGCCAGACCTATGCCCCTGGCCCCGCCGGTCACAACGGAGACGGTCCCGTCCAGGGGGAAAGGCGTGAACTTCATGCCGACACCTCCGTGTTGTCCCGATCGACACCGTCGATCACTGCCGTCGTGGGGGACGGACGTCTGCGGGTGATCCGATACGCCGACATGTCGACGTTGCGGCTCTGTCGACGTGCGCCGAACAGGCTGGTCGGGCGGATGTACGGCATGTCGCCGGCCGAGTTGACGTAGTACGTCCGGAGCCCGGCGTTGACCGTCGTGAAGTAGTAGTCGATGTTCTCGTCATTACGCCGAATCATGCGGTGATAGTCGTCGTGCGCCTTCTCGGTCACTTCGACCGACTCTCCACCTTGCGCCTCGGTCGCCGCGATGACGTTCACCGCGTGGGTCGAAGAGATCTCGACCAGCTCGTGCCACCCCGTGCCGATCCAGGAGTACGGCCCGACGAGCATCCAACGGTTCGGGAGCCGCGGCACCGCCACCGACTGATACGCCTGCAGGCGTTCGGTGTTGTAGAAGATCCCGAGGTCGAAGCCGTCGCGTCCGACGACGGTTCCTTCGAGGTAACTCTCCGGGTCCGAGAACAGGTGGTAGCCGGTAGCCATCACCAGGGCGTCATACTCCCGGAGCGTGCCGTCGACGGTCACGACTCCGTTGGAGACGATCTTGTCGATAGGCGCGTCGATGAGCCCGACGTTCGGCCTGTTGAACGCCTGCAGGAACCGGTTGGACAGAGTGGGGCGCTTGCCCAGCAGTCCGTAGCCGGGCATGAGCGCCGACCGGTCGTCATCACTGTCGACCACGGCCCGCAGATAGCGACGGTAGACGGCGCGCGCGACGCGATCGAAGACCGGCGCCCCGAATCTGAAGATCGACCGCGGAGTCTGGTAAACGATGCGCAGACCGATTTCGACCACAACGTTTGCGATCGCACTCAGCAACGGGCCCACGCCGGGCATCCGCATTCCGGCTCGCATGAGTCGATTCATCGCGAAATCCGGCTTCGGCAGTGCCCACACCGGTGTTCGTTGGTAAACGTCCAGGTGGTCGACCTGGGGTGCGATGGCGGGCGTGATCTGGACTGAGCTCGCACCCGTGCCGATCACGCCGACGCGCTTGCCCTCCAGCGAATATTCATGGTCCCAGGCGTTCGGGCGGAGAACACGGCCCTCGAAGTCACGATAGCCGGGAATTCCCGGATCTTCCTTGGCGCGCAGGTAGGCGCCGATCGCCGAGATGACGTATTTCGCGTAGATGACCTCGCCCGTGTGCAGATGCAGGGCCCAGGTCTGCAGCGCGTCATCCCATTCTTCGCGCGCCACCCTCCTTCCCCACCTCGCGTGACTGTTCAGATCGAAACGTTTCGCCACGTCGCAGTGGTACCTGTGCACCTCGGGCCCGGTGGGAAACATCCGCGTCCAGTCCGGGTTCCTGGCGAAGGAGTACTGGTATGTGAATCCCGGAACGTCGACACCAAGCCCCGGGTAGTGATTGTCCCGCCAACTCCCGCCGAAATCGTCCCCCTGGTCGATGATGACGAAGTCCTCGATCCCTTGCTTCTTCAACAGGACCGACGCGCAGATGCCGCCTGGGCCCGCACCGATGACGGCGACCAGATGACGATTCGGTGTTGCCATGCCTATTCCATTCGATTGATCCGACTCACTGGGAACTTGTCCAACACACTGAGACTGACACATCAGTTCCATTAATTCAAGAGCCTTGCTTCGTTGCCGAACATCCGTCTGTGGGACCTACTTCGGGCCTGGCACGACCGCGCCCTGATCCACCTGGATCTTCGGGTCGGGAGCAAAGCTCGACACCAACCACCGACCATCCATGCGCACGACGACCACCCGCAGGATGACAGCCGAAGTGGTGCGCTCAGGCTGCTGCACCGTCGTCGCGGTCTGCTTGGCGGTGACCACGAAGTTCCACGGCTGACCGTCGCCGGGCGGCGCGTCCACGTCTCCGTCGAAATGCGTGTACGCGATCTCCCCGGTCGACTGCATCTTGAGCTGCTGGATCAGTTCGAGAGTGAGCGTCCCGGCACCTTGCGCCGTAAGGTCGAACGTCTTTCCGAACGATGAGGTGGTCCCCTCCGCGAGCCCCTTCACGTATTCACGGGCGCGTGTGGAGTCGATCGTCAACGACTTCTTCGCGTAGGCGTTCGCCGCGCCGGCGGCTGCGGCCAGATCGTCCCGTCCGGACTGCGCCGAAGCACGAGTGTCGGCCAACTCCTGCGCCGTCGACATCCGGTTCCAGGTGACGGCGGCCAGTGCGACAAGCAGAATGGCCGCCAGGACACTCACGCCGATCGATACACCCCGCCATCGGCTGACCTCCGCGCGCGCCTGCGCCGCCTCCTCGCGGAGTCGGGACTTCTTCGACGGCCGTTTGTCCGGGACGGGCACACCCTCGGTCGCCACTTTGTCTTCGATCGCCGCCATCTGTACATCTTCAACCATCACGACGCCTTCCTCCTCACTCATCGGACTGTCACTTCCACACGCATCGGGCCACCCGGCGGAAACGCACGACCCCATAGGTCGGTGAACGCGTTTGCGTCGACTCGAATCCCTCGGAGTTGCCCGGTCACCGGCAAAAGCGCTGCCGCGATATCGCCGAACTCGGGCACCACCACCGACAGCCTCGTCAGCAGCCCGTCCATGAACGGACCGATCTGACCGTTCCACGCATCCGTCCTCGCGCTCATCGCGCCGAACGCGCCGAGTTCGGACAGCACTGAATTCAAAGCCGGCTCGAGCCGTTCCAGGGTCGCGCCCACCGGCGCCAACCGCCCTGGGCCGTCCATTGCCATGATCCGACGGTCGAACTCCTGTCCCAGGCGAAACATGCTGCTGATGATCGGAGTCTTGTCGCGCACTGTCGCCCGCATCAGATCAACGGTCGATGCGGCTTCCGCCAACACCGATTCGTCGGCAGTCACGGCTTTGAGCATCGCGCCCAACCGAATGACCACGTCGGGATCGATCAGCTCAGCGAGTCGGTCCACCTTGGACAGCACCGAGCCGATCGTCGGTGCGTCGTCGACCTGCGACACCGGGATTGTGGCGCCGTCGGACAGATACGGGCCGGCAGAACCGGCTGGCCGGAAGTCCAGGTACTGCTCACCTGCGGCAGACAGGTTCTGAACGATCGCGCGGCTCGAAGCAGGGACCCGGTATCGCTCATTGATGCGGAGCCTCACCGTGACGCCCCTCGTGCCCGTCGATATCGAGTCGACGTCGCCGATCTCCATGCCGTGCATCGCGACCGGCGAGGTGGCCATCAGCCCTGACGTCTGGTTCATGGTCACAGTCACCGAGTACGTCTGTTCTCGGGGATCAATGCCCAGGACCCCGACCGCTATGTACGACACCGTGACGAGCAACACCCCGATCAACACCCCACAACCCAGCAAACCCTTTCCCATGGTCATTCACACCACCCCGATTCCGCGCAGCACATCGGTAAGCGCGGACGCGCGCCCTTGAAGGTCGGTGGTCCGGGTGAAGTCGATCTCGCCTCCACCGGAGAGAAAGGGGACGATCCGCCGCGTGATCAGATCGCGTACGGCTACGGCGTTCACGCCGAGGGACCGGTCCGAATTGGCGATCTCCATGAGCCACGGGTCGACGGTCGACAACATCGCTTTGACATCGGAATAGGTCGGTTCCGCGAGCAGTGCGGTGCCAGGCTTCGTCAGTATGCGCAGGTCAGATATCAAGCCGACGAGCGACAGGAACATGTCCTGCATCTTTCCGAACCGACGGGGCCCGACGGTGAACGCCCGCTCGATCGTCTCGCGGTTGTCCGCGAGAGTGCGAACGATGCTGGAGCCGCGAACGATCACTCGATCGAGCCGGTCAGCGTTGTGAGCCAACTCGATGAGCTGTCTCGCCGCATTCTTGGTGAGGGCCGACAGCTCGCCCTTGTCCGACGGCAATGCGGCGTTCACTTCTGCGAGCGACGTCTGAATCCGACCGATCAGACCGCCGTTCAGAAACTGCGACACGCTCAGCATCACCGTCTCGACATTGTCCGGAGGCGACGTCTGACTGAGCGGTATTCGGCCACCGTCCACAAGTGTCGCGTCGGTCGCCGAGCCGCGCCGGGTGGAAAGCGCGATGTACAGATCGCCGAGCAAAGTCTCCTGACGCAACTCTGCCCGGGTGTTCGTCGTCAGTCGGACGTCCCGGTCGATGTCCACGTCGGCGATCGCCCGGTCACCGCGCAGTGTCACGTCGGCGAGCATCCCCGACCGCACGCCGTCCACCAGCACACGGGCGCCCGAGGGAATGTTGAGGACATTGCTGAACTCGATGGCGATCCGGTACGTGGTCGAGCGGTCCGCACCCCCGGTGACGGCGGCACACCCGACAGTCGACAGGACTGCAGCTACCAACGTGATCGACGCGATACGTCGTAATGCCCTCATGACGCCGCCAGAATCATCGAGATCAGACCTTCGCCGGCTTTCGCCTTCGAAGCACAGTCCGGACTCTGCCCGAGGACCGCGCACACCCCTGGCGCCGCGTGGCGCGGAACAGAGACGACCGGCGGAGTCCAACGCGCACGCAACGCCCCCGTCACCGGGTCGAACAGCGAATCCGTCGCCGCGGCCAGACCCGGGAGCTGCGCCACGGCTTGCGCTAGTCGAGTCGCGAACGGCGCCAGCAGCCGAACCCACGGCGTCACCAGATCGAGAAGGGACAGAATCCTGTCGCCGTACCTGGCCATGTTTCGGCCCAGAACCGGGACGAAACGTACTGCGGAAGCGAGGGCACCGGCAAACTCTTGCGAGAACCCCGTCAGAGCTCTGCCGGAGTCGTCGATCGTCGCGATCACCCGTGCCAGATCGGGCCACCGACTGCTCGCCTCGGCCATCAAGGTCTCGCTGTTCTCGAGCAGGCGTCGGATCTGAGCGTCGGCTTGCTGCGGATCCCCCTGGGCAGCCACCATTCTCTGCAAGATGCGGACCACCTCGTTCTCAGCTCCGCCGAAGTTTCGATCCACACCCTTCATCACCTGAGCAAGGTCGTCCGTTCGGCCCAAGCTCGGCAGGTTCGCGTCGGGCCCGAGCACGTCGGTGAGCAGTCGGTCCGCAGCGGCGAACCCTTCGCTGACTCCCCTGGGGGTTTTTGTTCGACCGACCGGGATGCACTGTCGACCGTCGAACAACGGACCGGACCGATAGGGAGCCGAGAACTCCACCCGGCGGTCCGCAACGATCGAACTGTCGATGACGACTGCTCCGACATCGACGGGAAGTTTCAGGTCACGTTCGACGGCCATCCGTACGCGAACGCCCCCGTCGCGGGGTTCGATCGACTCGACCCGCCCAACGGACAGTCCCATGAGCGCAACCTGATTCCCAACATAGAGACCGACTGAGTCCGTGAAGTCGGCACACATGGGCCGCGTCAAGAGTTGTCTGCTCACCGGCTTCCACAACACGATGACTGCTACCGCGGCGATAATCGACCCGATCAAGCAGATTCCCACGTACGCGAGTAGATGTCGCCGACGCCTGGCCGACTCCGTGTTCGTCTCGTGGGCCGTGGCCATCTCAGCACCCCCGTTCCGCTGTGGGAACGCACAGGTTCATTCCGGTGACAACGGAGTCCCGCTGGTCGATGTGCACGCCGTCGCCACTCACGAGACGATCTACCGTCGCGAGCGCCCCCTCCACACTCGCCACGCTGGCCTCCACCCTCGCAACGCTCGGCTCTACGCGGTCCAGGATCGCTTCGAGGTCATTGACCACCGGCTCGATCGACTGCGAGTAGGCGACGATCGGCCTCTCCAGGAAGAGGAACAAACGCTTCAGAAGATTGAACACTCGTCGAACCTGAGCGTGCCGCACTCCGAGTTCAGTGCCGATCCGGCCAAGGCTCGCGACGAGTGTGAACAGGATCTCGCGATCCCCCGCTGTCGCACGGACGTACTCGTCGGACACCGCCAGAGCGTTGTGCAGCCGATCCGATCGAGCGGCCAACTTGGTGGTGAGGTCGTCGGTGGCGTCCAGGAGATCACGACCGAGCATCGGCTGAGCATCCATCCCCTCGCGGATGCTCACGATCATCTCCCGCAGTTTCTGGCCCTGTAGCGCCGCGGCCTTCGGCGTCGCGTGCTCGAGCACGGTCGACAGGTCGTAGGTTCCGGTGACTCGCTCCGGCGGAATCACTCCACCGCCGAGTGGACGGTCTCCCTGTGGCGCCACCTGCAAGAATCGCCCGCCTACCGGGGTCAACAACTTCACTGCTATCGACGTGTCCGCTCCGATCTCGACGTCTCGCTTCACGCTGAATCCGACTCGTACGTGATCGCCTTCGATCTCGAGCGAGTCCACCCTGCCGACAGTGATGCCGGCGACCCTGACCTGGTCCCCGCTCCGAACACCGGAAGAGTTGACGAACCACGCCGAGTACTGGCGGTAGCCGACGGGCCGGAGGTACAAGTAGCCGAGCGCCAGCGCCACAATCGACACGACGGCGACGGCGACGAGACCGAGCCCGATCTGGTTGCGTCGCGCCTCAACGTCGTCCCTCGGACGTCCCAGCCCGATGACGTCGCGGACCAGCTCCGCTGCAGTCCGATCGTTCATCGGCACACCACCACGTCTCGGCCACCGATCAGGACACGGGTGATCACCGGTAGGTCGAGCCGACCGTTCCGACAGCTGAACGTAGCCGACGCCGCCCTCGCGTCCATTCCTGCGATCGAAGAGAGCAGACCCGGAATCGCTCCAAGCGCGTCAAGAATCTGAGGTGTGAACGGCACCACCCGTCGGAAGAATGCGTCGAGCGGGCCAAAGTTGTCGTCATAACTCCCCTGCATCGTCTCGAGCAGGTCGACGAATGGAACGAGGACTCGATCTCCGTATGAGAGCGATTCCTTGACGACCTCGACGTTGGTAGTGAATCTGCTGATCGACGCATTGAGTTGCTCAACCAGTCTCCCGACGTCGCCGGATCGTCCGCCGATCTGGTCGGCCAGACGGTTCAGATTGTCGATCATCGCAATGATCACTACGTCTCGTCGGTTGACCGTGCTCAGAATCGACTTGACGGCATTCGCTGCCGGGGCGAGCCCGCGGCCGTCTCCTTGGAGGAGCAAGCCGATGTTCTCGGCGAACGTGTTCAAGACTCCCGGATCCACATCGTTGATCAGCGGCAGGACGCTGTTGAAGAGGTCGGTGACGTCGAACGACGGCACGGTGCGCGCCACCGGGATCGTGTGCGCCGTGTCCTGCGGGCCTCCAGGCTTCGGCCGGCGAACCACCTCGAGGTAGTGCTGACCCAGAAGGTTCTGGTAGCGGACGGCGATCACTGAGTTGTCGTCGAGGCGATGCTCACGCACGACAGTGAATGCGACGCGTGCTGCCCCTCCGTCCAGATCGATGGACTCGACCTTTCCGACTGCGACACCGGCGAGTCGAACCGCGTCGCCGTCGAAAAGACCGGACACGTCGGTGAACATCGCGGTGTATCGGTCCTTGTCGCCGGGCACCGGCTCCACCATTACTCTCACCACTACATACATCGCGGCGCCGATGACCATGACAAACGCCATCACGAGAAACGTCGCCCTGCGTGCTGACTTCATCGTCGTCCCCCTCGTACTGTCGTCGACAAGAGCGGTGTCGTGATCTGCGGGGCGTCAGCCAAGAGCACCTCCACAAGCAGTCTCACCTTTGAGTCGTCCTGGACCGCGAACGCGTCGCCTGTCGCTCGAATCAGCGATGTGAGCTTCGCGTAGGCCTGAGGGGCGGTGCCAAGCGACATGACCACCGGAACCCCGAGATCGAGGCCGAGGTTGATGAGGGCGAGCAGGGGCTTCTGATTGCGCCCCAGGATGTCCCCGAGCGGCACCACGAGACGTTTGCTCAGCCCGTCGACGGCACCTCGCACATCACGCAGACCGTTGGGCTGATCGAGATACGCCGCGTGGTCCAGTGCGCCGTCGACCACCCGCAGTGCAGGCAGCACAGCCGGGCCGATCGCGTCGAGCTTGGCAGTCAGATCGGACATCGCCTCGGTCAGCGTCATTCGTTGGTCCGCCACGATCTGCCGAAGCAGCGGCATCACGTCGCCTATCGCGTGGACTCCGGGTGCCGAGTATCGCAGCAGGGTGTCCACCGACCCGTAGACCGCGGGATCACCTAGTGTCGAGGTCAGTCGCCCGGCCCGGCCGAGCACACTCGTCAGGGTCCCCAGCGACGTGCTGCTGCCTGCCACCCTCAGCTCTTGTCCGTCGCGAACCGGTCGAGGGTTATGTCCGGTCGGGACCAACTCGACGCCGGTCCCTGCGAACATGTTCGGCGCGAAGTATGCCGGGACCACATCCACGGTGACGCCGCCGAACTGTCCTGGATCTATGGCGAGATCGACTCGTTGTCCGCCGTCGCGCTGCACCTCAATCGAATCGACGCTCCCGATCCGATATCCGCGATATTTGACGTCGGCTCCAACGGCCAACCCGTCGCCCACTCGGTCGGTGACCAGTATCAGGTGAGGCCTGTCGGCGAAGCCGCCAGTCGACCAGAATCCGAGCAGTGATCCCACCGCGACGAGGACGACCGTCATCCCCAGGCCGATGACTCGCAGGGCGGGCACGCTCGGCTCGCGGCCGGCCGGATCGATCCACAGTGCCATCGGATCACCCCGAGACCCGGACGCTGGAGTCGAAGCCCCAGAGCAGAATGGTCAGAATCATGTCGAGCGACACCACCACGATCAAGCTCGCTCGGATCGCGCGCCCAGCCGCAATACCCACACCTTCCGGCCCACCCATTGCGTAGTAGCCCTGATAGCTGTGGATCAACACGATCGCGATCGCGAAAACGACGACCTTGACAATCGAATACGCGACGTCGGCCGGTTGGACGAACGATTCGAAATAGTGGCCGTATGTCCCACTGGATTGCTGATGCAACACCGAGACCAGGACCTCGCATGCAATGTATGCAGCCATCAGTGTCATCAGATAGAGCGGAACGATCGTCAGGACACCCGCGACAACACGCGAAGAGACGACAAACGGAATCGGTCGAATCGCCGACGCCTCGAGGGCGTCGATCTCCTCCGACATCCGCATTGCGCCCACCTCGGCAGTGATCCTGCAGCCGACCTGCGCAGCGAAGCCGACTGCGGCGATCAACGGCCCGAGCTCGCGCGTGGTCGCGTACCCGGAGACGAAACCGGTCAATGGCCCCATGTTCACCATGTCGAGCAATGCGAAACCCTGGATGCCGACCGTACCGCCGACTGCCAATCCGAGGAACAGCAGAACGCCGAGCATTCCGCCGCCGACGATCACAGATCCGTTCCCGAACGTAATCGATCCGATGTGGACGAGGACCTGTTTGCGATACCTCGTCAGAGCGGTCGGAAGCGACCGGAAGACCTGCACCACGAAGTACGCCTGGTGACCGACAAGTGCTAATCCGTTGAGCGGGGCGGCAGTCACAGTCCGTGACACGCGGGCCACCGTGCCGAGGCCCGGCGGCGAGTATCGGGACGCCATCACAACACTCTCGGGGGAAAGAACATGGTGGTGACCTGTGTGATCGCCAAGTTCAAGGCGAACGAGGCGACGACGCCGATCACCACGCTCGCATTGACCGAGTCGGCTACCGCTTTTGCGCCGTGCCCCGTCTCCAAACCTCGCTGGCAGGCGACGATCGCGACCACGAAGGCGAACACCACTGACTTTGCGACTGCGATCCCTATATCGCTGAACGAGGCGAACGAGGCGAACGACGTCAGAAACGAGCCCGGCGCGACACCCTGCATCGTCACAGCGACCAGATAGCCGGTCGACAGACCCATGACAATCGTGAGAAAACAGATGAGCGGCGCGACGACCAGCATCGCGGCCACCCGGGGAGCAACCAGTCGACGTACCGGGTCGATGCCCATCGTCCGAAGAGCGTCGAGCTCTTCGCGCATCACCCTGGCACCGAGGTCTGACGCCACCGCGGCACCCGCGGCGCCACCGAGGAGCAACGCCGCGACCATCGGGGCACCCTGCTGTATGACTCCGAGTCCGCCAGCTGCACCAGACACCGACGTCGCGCCGACTTGCTGGGTGAGACTGCCCACCTGGATCGATACGATCACGCCGAAAGGAATCGACACGAGGATCGTGGGCGTGGCGGTGACCGTGATGATGAACCAGGTCAACGACGCGAAGTCACGCCAAGGAAATCGTCCACGCGCTGCATCAACGACGCCTGACACTCCGACGGCGACGGCGAGTTGAACGCTGCGCCCAAACGTCGCGAGCGAGTCGACCACCGTCTTCTGGACGTACTCGTCGGCCCGATCGAACAACCGGACTGCGAGCCCGGTCACGCAGCGACACTTCCAGAACGGTCCAGCACCTGGGCGATGTGCGCCGACATCCGGTTGATCGCCACCTTGCCTTCGGGAATGACGTCCGCTGCTGCTTGAAAGACATGCACCTGACCCGGGTAGATCTCGAGCCGAGCGTCGCCACCTGCCGCCGCAGAATATACGACGAGGGCTTTCGCATCGGGCAGGAGGATCTCGTCGGACCCGGCCTGGATCAGCAGGGGCGGCAGAGCTGCGAGTTCAGTCGAGGTGAGTCCGATGAAATCCCGCAATTTGACACATGCGTCCGGTTCGTTCTCGGCGCGCTGTATCGACGCCCATATCGCAGTCAGGGCCCGCGGCGGAAACAACGCGTCGCGATCGAGTTCGGGTCCGGGACCAGTCAGTTTTGTCGCCGGATCGAGGTCGACTATCGGCGACATCGCTCCGATGCCACCCACCAGGCCGAGCCCGGATCGACGTGCTTCCAGAGCAACGTTGAGTGCCAGATACCCCCCTGCGGAATCACCGACAACAACGATCCGGTCGATCGGGACGCCACTCGCGAGAAGCGCTCGGAGCCCTTCCATGCAGTCGCTGAGCGATGTGCTGACGGATGCACCGTCGGACAACTGTCGATAGGCGACGGCCAACGCCGGAATCCCGGTGTTGCGCACGATCCGAGAGACGAGTCGCCGGTGGCTCTTCACACCCCCGACGAGGAAGGCTCCGCCGTGGAGATACAGGATTGCCGAGTCTTCGCGCCCTCCTGTTTCCGAGGAGGTCCGCTCGGCGACGCAGTGTGCGAGGTCGACGCGAGTACGGCGGACCCCGCCCACGGGTCGCAGCAGCACGGCGAAGAGTTCGAGCAACGAGTATGGCCACGGCGCGAACGGGACCCTCGCCCACACGCTGATGACCGGCCGCACGAAGATCCGCGCAGCCGCGGCGACGAGCCGCGCACCTGCACTCTGACCCGGGTACGTCCACACCGTCGGATCGCCCTTCGCCCCTTGACTACGCATCGTCTCTCCCCTTCACGGAACGTTCGTTCTTTTGTAGACTGACACACCATTCGGTTAATTGTCTAGACTTTCGCATGACTCGTTCACCAATCGAATGGCAGCCGCTCAGGAGCGAGCAGCTGTCCACTCCTCAATGGCCGCGCCCATCGAAGTCGCCGGACCGGCTAGGCCCAGAACTTCGCGCGCGATGTCCGACCAGGGACCGGTAGCGTTCAACCGCCCAAGCAGCGCCACCGTGGCCAGTTCGTTGCGCCGCCCGAACCCGTGGCCTTCCACCATCGATTGGCGACCCATGTTCCCGATGTGGCCACCGGCGGGCGACAGCGCAGCAGTGGCCGCACGCCTCGCGACCGTCGCACTGATCGTCCGGCGGCCATCAACTACATGCCAACCGACCGCGCCCAACACGTAGTCGACCAGCTGTTGCTGAGTGAGCCGCTGTGGATCCGTGATGAACCCCGACCCGACGATCACGCGATACATCTCGTCGAAATCGCCGTCCAGGATCGCCGCCAACACAGACCTCTCGACAGCCAGTTCGTCGGCCGACAGCTCTACCGTCAAACCGAAGTCCAGGAACGCGACTCGCCCGTCTGGCATCACGATCATGTTGCCGGGATGCGGATCAGCGGAGAACTTCCCGCTCGTAAACATCTCCGCGCAGTAGAAGCGGTACACCGCCTCACCGATCCGATCCCGTGAGTTCTGGTCGAGCGAACACGCATCGTCGAATGTCATCCCGTCGACGAACTCCGTGACCAGGACATCGCCGGTACACAGTTCAGGAACAGCGTCGGGCACACAGAATCCGGGATGACCAGCGAACCGTGCCGCGAACTCACGCTGCGACGCACACTCTGCGTGAAAGTCGAGCTCGTTCAGAATCTGTCGACGGACCTCGTCGACTAGATTCTCCACATTGTCGGCGGGAACGTACTTCGCAAGCATGCGGCTGAACAGTGCGAGATTCTTGAAGTCGGCCCGGACCATCATGTCGACGTCCGGGTACTTCACCTTGACGGCCACGTCACGGCCGTCGGCCAGTGTGCCGCGATAGACCTGCCCTATCGAAGCCGCCGCAATCGGACCCGAGAGGTCGACGATGTCGGCACGACGTGCACCGAGCGAGCTCGACAAGGCCCGCATCATGGTTCGCTCGTTCCACGGCGGTGTCGCTGCGAAAAGGGGCTCAAGTCGACGGCTGAACTCTTCACGGGCGCCGCGCGAGGCGATCCCGACGTCGATGACCGCCATCAGCTGACCGAGTTTGTGTGCGGCACCGCGCATTCCTCCAACAACCGAGACGATGTCGTCCGCAAGATCCAGAGCAGCGCGGTCCCGCGCGGCGTCGATCTCCTCATCGGTACGGAATCGCGCAGCCGCCGCGCCTGCAGCGACTCGCACGGCATGCCGAGCCGCCACACCCCCGAGTCGCCCACCCCGACGAAGGCGAGCACCACGTCCGCTAGGTCCAGCCACCACAACCCCCTGAGCCACCGCACACTCTGACCACAGTTTCAACGCCGATCGCACTCAATTGTCGAGTTCAAGATAACCGTTCTCTCCGTTGCCTAAGCCCCTGATCGAGAAGGTCGCGCCCACCAGTCGCGACCCCGCCCGACAAGGCTCAGCCGCCGGATCCACGTACAACACCGCGTATGGCCGGCGAGGACGAATCCGCCTACGCCCGCCTAACGACGCACTTGCGCGCATCTCGATCGGGACCACGTCGCGACGCACGCCTTCGACGAATCGCCGTGTCGGAGTGCGGACCGACACGACTGACGGAGATCGCTGAGCAAGGTCGACACGAGGGCCGGCGATCCCGGCTGGGCGCTCGGAAACGAACTCGTCCGCAATGGCGAACCCCTGAACGAGTCCGAGGAGACTCCGCCCCAAGTCAGCCGACCGACCCGCCGGCCACTGCCCCATCACACGCGCGTCGCCCTGTCGGACCAGCTGATCCGCACAGTATTCAGACACGACACACGACACCGTTCGGAAGCGACCACGATAAGCGATGAAACGCTGATCACACACCAGAGTCGTGCCGCAATCAGCGATGGAGACCACTGTGCGCGAACGCCTCGAAGCCGCGTCGACCGACGAACCCGCCACGATCTTGTCCATCCGTCGCACGAGTGTCGCGGCTCGGATCTGCCCGGGCAGGTCGATGCGATACGCCACGGCCGGGCCTTCAACCGCGGTCTCGTCGTGTCGGATCCCCGTCATTGGCCGCCTCCTCATGATTGCTGTCATATTAGTGACATGATACATCAGTTCCATTAATGTGAACGGGATCGGTTCGGCCCTTCGGAGCCGGACGGAAGGCCGACAGCCAGTCGGCGGCACCACCCTACGGATAGGACGCTCATGTCTACATCGACCATTGTGATTATCGTCGTCGCGGTCGCCGCAGCCGCTTTGATCGGTGTGCTCACGCTCGCGGCTCTGTCTGCCGGGGAGAAAGGCCCGCGCCGATTCTCATTGTCAGCGCCCGCTGACACCGCGCGTTTCATCGACCGCGACGCCGCATGGGCGGCCACCGTCGAATTCGATGTCCGACGATCTGTCGACGCCGCCTGGCAGCAGATACTCGACGGTCCGATCGTGTCCATCGGGCCGGTGCTCAACGGACCGACAGTCGTCGGCGTCACACGGACCTACCACGGGATCATCGCCGCGACAGCAGAGGTAGTCGAGCAGTCGAACCGGTCCTCGATCACTACGCTCGGATCGGCGATCTCGATACCCGTCGTAGTGAAATCGTTCGCTGAGCGCCTGACGGTCGCACCCGTCAACGAATCTTCGAGCAGAGTTACCTACTCGCTGGCGATTCAGCCACGATTCATCGGCTTCTTACCTCTCCGGTGGACCGCAGTGTTCGTCCGACCGGTCATCACCTTCTTCTTGAAGTCGGAATTCTGATCGGACAGTCGTCAGGTCTGCGGGACTAGCCGTGCGCCGGCGACGGGGCCGGACGCGGTCCGCACCGCCTTCGCAACGCCGGAACCGGACAGCTCCGCCGCAACGCTGACGGCCGAGTCGGCGTCCGCGCACAGGAATGCGCAGGTGGGGCCCGAACCGGAGACGATCCCTGCGAGCGCACCCGCCTCCGCACCGGCTCGGAGCGTCCGCCGCAGCATCGGCTGCAGCGACAGTGCGGCGGGCTGCAGGTCGTTGTGAAGCAGTGGCGCGACTGCGTGCACGTCGCCCGAAGCCATCGCGACCATCAGCTCGTCGGGTCGCCGAGTCCCGGCGTCGGTGGTGCGCTCTCCGTCGACTCGGAGACGATCCAGTTCGCGGTACACCGCTGGCGTCGACAGTCCCGTGCCGGAGACGGCGAGAACCCAGTGGAACTCTCCGCGATGAAGGACCGGGAGCAGCTTCTCCCCGCGGCCGGTACCGAGTGCCGCACCGCCGGTCAAAGAGAACGGCACGTCGGAACCCAACTCGGCGGCGATCTCCAGGAGCTCGGTGCGCGGCAGATCAGCGCGCCACAGCCGCGCTGCGGCCAGGAGTGCACCCGCGGCGTCGGCAGACCCACCCGCCATCCCACCTGCGACAGGGATGTGCTTGTCGATGGCGATCGCGACAGCTGGATCGTTCCCGGTCCGTTCCGCGAGTGCGATGACCGCGCGCGCAGCGAGGTTGGTGGCGTCCGCCGGGACCTCGCGGCGGTTCTCACCGGTGACTGTCAGTGTGAGCTCGTCGGACGGTCGGATCGTTACATCGTCGTACATCGACAACGCACAGAAGAGCGTCGAGAGTTCGTGGAAGCCGTCGTCACGCAGCGGCCCGACACCGAGATGCAAGTTGATCTTGGCGGGGACCCTCGCGGTCGCCCCGCCGATCACCGGCCGGTCTCCGCCGTCTGAGCCGATTCGGCCAGACGCACGAAGTCGTCGACTTCGAGCCGTTCCCCACGGATGCTCGGGTCGATGTTCGCGCTGCGGAGGAGCTCTTCGGCGCGCGCAGGGCTGCCCGCCCAGGTCGCGAGCGCAGACCGCATCGTCTTCCGACGCTGAGAGAACGCGGCGTCGATGGCGGCGAACGTCCGACGCCTATGGTCCGCGTCGTGACCATAGGGATCCGTGCGCTCGATCCGGACGAGTCCGGACTCGATCTTCGGCGCCGGCCAGAACACGTGTTTTCCGATGGCGCCGGCGCGCGTCACATCGCCGTAGTAGCGCGCTTTGACACTCGGCACGCCGTAGATGCGCCCGCCCGGTGTGGCGGCGAGACGATCCGCGACCTCTGCCTGAACCATCACGAGTGCCGTGCGCAGAGTGGGGAACTCCGCCATCAGATGCAGGAGTACGGGCACCGCGACGTTGTACGGCAGATTCGCGACCAGTGCGGTCGGGGTCACCGGCAGGTCGTCAGGGGTCACGGTGAGGGCGTCGGCGGTCACGACGTCGAAGTTCGACGCGGCGTCCGGCGCGAACTCGCCGATCGTCTGCGGAAGACGCCCCGCCAACTTCGGGTCGATCTCAACGGCGACCACACGACCTGCGACGCCGAGCAGTGCCAAGGTCAGGGATCCCAGACCCGGCCCCACCTCGAGAACCACGTCGTCCGGACCCACACCCGACGTCGTGACGATCCGGCGGACCGTGTTGGCGTCGTGCACGAAGTTCTGCCCGAGCGTCTTCGTCGGTCGGACGTCCAGTTCCGCCGCCAAAGCGCGGATCTCGGCGGGACCGAGGAGTCGGGGGATACTCTGCATACCCCCAAGGATAGGCGTCAGCGGATGCCCAGCTGAGACGTGCATGACGGCCATGCGCCCCAGCCCTGTGCGGCCTGCGTCTTCGACGCGATCGCGATCTGTTCCTCACGGGTGGCGAGGTCGGCGCGCGGAGCGTACTCCTGGCCTCCCCAGCGGTCCCAGGTGTTCTGGTCGAACTGGATGCCGCCGTAGTAGCCGTTGCCGTTGTTGATGGCCCAGTTGCCGGTCGACTCGCACTGTGCGAGGCGGTCCCAGACGCCGTACGGCACGTACGGCGCGCCCGGCTTCGTGCCGACCCGAACGGTGGTCGGGGTGGCGGCCACCAACACCTGCTCGTCGAGCTTGACCTTCTTGATCACCTTGCCGTTTCGGGTGGTGACCGAGTACTTGACCTTGGCCTTGCCCGGCGTGCCCTTCTTCAGCACCACTGTGCGGCCCGAGATCAGGGTCGGATCCTTCTTCTTCACCTGCGGCGACGCGACGTCCTCATCCAGCGTCACGTCTTCGGTGCGGACACGGGTCACCTTGATGGTCATGTCCTTGCTGACCGGGGTGCCTGCGGCGGGAAAGACGGTGTCGGTCGGCTCGAGCGGGTTTCCAGCACGAGCGAGCAGGTCGCCGACCGTCTTCGCGGCGATCGTCGGGCGGGTCGTGTCGGTTCCGTCGGTGAGGACGACCCGCTTGGGCAGCGTCACGTCGACGTCGCCGCCGTCGACGGGCAGTCGTGCGTCGAGGCTGCCGTCGACCGCGCTGGACTCGAGTCCCTTCTCGGCGAGAACACCGCGCACGGTGGACGCGTTGGTCGTGACGACCTCACGCTTGCCGTCGATCATCAGCTCGACCTTCTTGAGGCGGTCGACGACGATGGTCTGATCGTCCCGAGGTGCGCTCGACAGGGAAACGCTGACGAGATCTCCCGCTGCCGGGTCGACACCGTTGTCACGCAAGACGTCCTCGACAGAGAACGCCATGGTGCTGACAGTGGTCGTCTCACCGTCGACGGCGAGGGTCACTTCCTTGTGCATCACTGCACCGGTGACCGCGCCCGCAGCGACGGTGGTGGTGACGGCGGCGACCGCGAGACGGGCGCGCATCGACGTGGACTGATTGATTCTCGTGAAAGCAGACAAGCTAATTCATCCTGACGGGTGATTCTTCGATCACGATACGGTAACGAACAGACTGCTGTTACCGCAACGGCAACGAGTACGCACGGCGTGCGTTCGCGCCCAGAATCGCCGCCATCTCACCGTCGTCGAGACCCTTCACCGCGGCCAGCGCACGTGCCGTGTAGGGCACGCAATACGACTGATTGGGCTGGCCACGGTAGGGATGCGGCGTCAAGAACGGTGCGTCCGTCTCCACCAGCATGAGCTCGGCAGGCGTGATGTGCGCCGCCGCACGCAACTCATCGGAATTGGTGAAGGTCACAGTGCCCGAGAAGCTCAAGTAGTAGTTGCGATCGACGCATTCGGCGGCGATGTGACGGTCCCCGGAGAAACAGTGCATCACCACCGTGTCCGGGCTGCCTTCGGCTTTCAGCACGTCGAGCAGGTCCCGGTCGGCGTCCCGGTTGTGGATCATCAGCGCCTTGCCGGTGCGCTTGGCCACGTCGATGTGCCAGGCGAACACGTCGCGTTGTGTCGCCGGATCGGCGCAGTCCTCGGAGCGAGTGGTCCAGTAGTAGTCGAGGCCGGTCTCTCCGACGGCGACGACCCGTTCGTCGTTCAGCATCTCCTCGAGTTCGGCGCGCGTCTCGTCGTTCAGGTCGGCCGCGTGTGTGGGATGCAGTCCCACTGCCGCGAACGCCCGGGAATCCCACTTCGCGGCCTGCACCGCCCATCGGGCGTCGACCATGTCGTCGGCGACCGTCACGACGTGGGAGACGCCAACCGCCTCCGCATGGTCGAGGATCTCCTTCACCGCCTCCGGCGTCCGACCGCCGCACGCCGCCAGATGTGTGTGCGCGTCGATCAGGCCGGGCAACGTTTCCGGGTCGGGCGGGGGCAGACGACGCTTGTCCTTCTTGCTGGAACTCACAGAACCCTTGCTTGAACTCACAGAACCCTTGTTTGAACTCACAGAACCACTGTGCCCGACACGACGGTGACGCTGTCGCCGCCCACCCAGATGTGTGTCCCGTCGTCGACGACGTGCACGCGCCCGAACCGCTGGAGCAGTGTCCCCTGCGCCGCGACATACGACGCCGGAAGGGTGCCCGTCCTGCGCAGCCAGACCGCAAAACCGGCGTTGAGGCTGCCCGTCACCGGATCCTCCGGCACACCGTCGCCTGGAACGAACGCGCGGACTTCGACGTCGGCGCCCTTCTCGCGTGCAAGATCCGCCTGCCAGACGCCGATGACTCCGACGTCAAGATCGCCGAGCGCACCCATGTCGGGATCGAGGCGAAGGACCGCGCCGCCGTCGCGCAGCACCACACCGATCCACTGCGGTCCGTTGACGATCCACTCGGCGGCGACCACCTCGTCGGGACTGACTCGCAGACCACGACAGACCGTTGTGAACACCTCGGGTTCCACCGGCCCGGATCGCGTCAGCGGCGGCGCGGCGAACGCGAGCCTGCCGGACTCCTCCTTGATGTCGACCAGACCGATGCCGCACTCCTGCACGATGTGCTCTCGGCGTGACACACCGCCGCGCTCGCGCCAGGCGTGAGCGGACCCGAGCGTCGGATGCCCTGCGAACGGCAGTTCGCCGGTTGTTGTGAAGATTCGCAGGCGGTAGTCCGCCGCGGGATCGGTGGGACGCAGCACAAACGTCGTCTCCGACAGATTGGTCCAGCGCGCGAAGGCCGCCATCTGCGCGTCGGACAGGTCGTCGGCATCGAAGACGACGGCTACTGGATTGCCGAGTGTCGGAGAGTCGGTGAAGACGTCCACCTGATCGAACGGCCTCGTGCGAGTAGTCATTCGCTCATTGTGCCGTCGTGCTTGGAGCAAGATCTCCACGCAGGCTCCAACGTCTCACCGAGACGTTCAGGATCGGCCACGGTCAGTGCGACTTGACCGAGAGGGACCCAACGTCGACCACCGCCGCGAGGATCGCAGCCCTGCGTCGGAGGGTGCGGTTCAGACGACATGCCGACGAAGCCTGCGTCCAGCGCCTCGCGCAGTGCCGCCTCCATCAACGCGAGCTCTTGTCTCTTGAGCGGTTCCGGGACCCGATTCGAGCACCACGTCGGCGCCGCAGCGCTTGGCGAGATCGAGTTTGCGGGCTGGGTCAGCGGGGCACTCGACTGGTTCGCCACGAACGACGGACTGTTCCGGGCGTGGGACGAAGCGACGGCGCTCAAGCCGGAGTTCCGTGAGATCGTCCGCGCGGGCATCGCCGCACTCCCCGACTCGATGACCCGATACCTCGCTCGATGGCCGGTCGACCGACGCGACGAGGCACGCCTGCGCATCGAACTGCTGGTGGCACACCGCACTGTCGACTCCAGACACCCGAACTCGATCAACACCGGGTCAACCGGCACCGTAGCGCTCTGCCGGGTAGCGTTGCGGCAATGTTGGGCCTCCCCGATGACGTGACCGTTGCACTGTTCGACCTCGACGGCGTTCTGACGACCACCGCCGTGCTGCATGAGTCGGCGTGGAAGAACGCCTTCGACGAGTACCTGCTCGCGCAGGGTGATCCGTCCGGCCCGTTCACCGCCGACGACTATCTGCAGTATGTGGACGGGCGACCTCGACTCGACGGCGTGCGCGCGTTCCTCGCGTCGCGGTCCATCACCGCCGACGAGTCCACAGTCACCGCGATCGCCGACGCCAAGAACGCCGAGTTCCTCGCCGCGATCGACCGAGACGGTGTCACCCCGTATCCGGGATCGGTCCGGTACCTCGACGCAGCACGCGCCGCGGGTCTGCGGATCGCCGTCGTCACGTCGTCGAAGAACGGCGCGAAGGTCCTCGAAGCCGCGGGCCTGTCCGACTACGTCGAGCACCGGGTGGACGGCAACACGATCGTCGACGAAGGGCTCGGGGGCAAACCCGCACCCGACTCGTACCTGAGGGGCGCAGAGTTGATGGGTGTCGCACCTGCACAGGCGGCCGTCTTCGAGGACGCCATCTCCGGTGTCGCCGCAGGTCACGCCGGATCGTTCGGTTACGTCGTCGGTATCGACAGGGTGGGCGACGCGTCGGCGTCGTCGTCCCAGGCCGAATCCATGCGCGCCGCAGGCGCCTCCATCGTCGTCGCCGACCTCGACGATCTCCTGACGAACTGAAGGGACTCCCGTGATCGAATCGAACGCAGCCGGGCTCGTGCACACCACCCACGGCGACACCTCCAGCCACCCCGACACGCTGCACGTCCCCACGCACGGCACCCGTCCCGACCACGGGTTCGACGTCCACCCGTGGGAACTGCGGTGGCGAGGGTTCGACATCGACACCATCGGCCGAACCGAAGCCCTGTTCGCGCTGTCGAACGGGCACATCGGCCTGCGCGGCACGTTCGAGGAGGGCGAACCGGTTGATGTCCCGGGCACGTATCTCAACGGCTTCTACGAACTGAGGGACCTGCCGTACGCAGAAAGCGGCTACGGCTATCCCGAGTCCGGCCAGACCGTCGTCAACGTGACCGACGGCAAGATCATCCGCCTCCTCGTCGAGGACGAGCCGATGGACCTCCGATACGGCAGCACCGTCGAACACGAACGGGTCCTCGACTTCCGGACCGGCACATTGCGGCGCGAGACGATGTGGACCTCGCCCACCGGCCGCACTGTCCGGATCACGTCGGAGCGCCTCGTCTCGTTCACGAAGCGGACCGTCGCCGCCATCCGCTACGAGGTGGAGCCGATCGGCGAAGACATGAAGCTGGTGCTGCAGTCCGACCTTCTCGCCAACGAACCCCTGGCGGGCGCCGGCGGCAAGTCGGCCGCGGACGATCCGCGTCTGGCCGCCGCGTTGGACGCGCCGCTCGTCGCCGACCTGGCCGACAGCGAGGACTACTCGGCGGTCCTGGTCCACCACACCCGCCAGTCGGCGTTGACCGTCGCCGCGGCGATGGACCACGAGCTCGAGCTCCCAGGAAGCGGTGACACGTCGATCCGCGCCGACGGCGACCTCGCACGACTCACCGTCGCCGCGACCGTGCCGCAGGGCACCAAGATCGTGTTGACGAAGTTCCTCGGGTACGGGTGGTCGGCACGCCGGAGTGTGCCCGCCCTCCGCGCACAGGTGGACGCCGCGATCGCCATGGCTCGAGAGACCGGCTGGGACGCGTTGAAGGAGGAGCAGGCCGCGTACCTCGCCGATTTCTGGCGCGACGCCGACATCGAACTCGACGGCGACGCCGAAATGCAGCAGGCCGTTCGGTTCTCCCTGTTCCACGTCCTGCAAGCCGGTGCGCGCGGACAGTCCCGCGCCATCCCCGCGAAGGGACTCACCGGCCCCGGATACGACGGCCACACTTTCTGGGACACCGAGACGTTCATCATGCCGATGCTCACCTACACGGTGCCCGCCGCCGCCGGTGAGGAACTCCGCTGGCGACACGGCACGATGGACAAGGCGAAGGCTCGCGCCACCGAGCTCGGCGAGTCAGGCGCGATGTTCCCGTGGCGCTCCATCAACGGTGACGAGTGTTCCGGCTATTGGCCTGCGGGAACGGCGGGCGTCCACGTCTCGGCCGACATCGCGAACGCCACCGCCAAGTACATCCGCGCCACCGGAGACGAGGCGTTCGAAGTCGAGTGCGGCGTGGAACTCCTCGTTGAGATCGCCCGCTTCTTCGCAGGCCTCGGCCATCACGACGCCAACGGGCAGTTCCGCATCGACGGCATCACCGGTCCCGACGAGTACACGGCGATCGTGAACAACAACATGTTCACCAACCTCGCCGCCCAGCAGGCGTTGCGCGACGCGGTGGCATCCGTCGGACGCCAGCCCGCGGTCGCGCGCGAACTCGGAGTCACCGCCGCCGAGACGGCCCTCTGGACGTCGTGCGCCGACGACATGACCATGCCGTACGACGACGCCTTGGGCGTCCACCAGCAGTCCGAGGCCTTCACCCTGCTGGCCCCGTGGGACTTCGAACGATCGCGCGGCCGATACCCGCTGCTGCTGAACTATCCGTATTACGACCTCTATCGCAAGCAGGTCGTGAAGCAGGCCGACCTCGTGTTCGCGATGTACCTGTTCGGCGATCGATTCACGCCCGAGCAGAAGCTCAAGAACTTCGACTACTACTACCCGATCACCGTGCGCGACTCGTCGCTGTCCGCGTGCTGCGAGGCCGTGACCGCCGCAGAGGTCGGTTACCTCGACCTGGCGTACGACCTGATGAGCGAGTCTGTGTTCACCGACCTGCACGACCTGCACAGCAATGTGTCGTCGGGTCTGCACATCGCGGCTCTGGCGGGCGCGTGGACCGACTGTGTCGCGGGCTTCGGCGGCATGCGCGACTTCGGCGGCTCGATCACGTTCGCGCCTCAACTCCCCCGACAGCTCACGTACATGAGCTTCCGCATGGTGGTCCGGGAGTCGAGGATCGTCGTCGCGATCGACGCCGAGTCGGCGACGTACCGACTGCTGTCGGGCCCGACGATCGAACTCGCGCATCACGGCGAGAAGTTCGTCCTCGGCGACGTCCCCGTTCGGCGGAGCATCCCAGCTCCAGCACCTCAGCAGGCGCCGTCCGCTCCCCCCGGCTGCGAGCCCTACCGCCGCTCCCTCTGATCCGTCGTGCCGCGAAAGTCACGCCGGGGGTGGGAACGTACAACGCCACCGCGTGACTTTCCGGCCATGTGGCGAATTCCGTGCCTCGGCTGACCAGTACAATCGTGGACATTATGCCGAGCGAGTCCTTTGGCGCGTCGACGCCGTACTACATCACCACCGCCATCGCGTACCCGAACGGCGCACCACACATCGGGCACGCGTACGAGTTCATCTCTGCGGACACCCTCGCTCGCTTCAAGGCGCTCGACGGTTTCGACGTGCGCTTCCAGTCGGGGACGGACGAGCACGGCCAGAAGATGCAGCAGACCGCCGAGAAGGAAGGCGTCTCGACGGCTGAACTGGCCAAGACCAACTCCGACCGATTCGAATCGCTGCACACCGCACTCGGCACCGATCTGAGCCGTTTCATCCGCACCACTGACGCCGATCACCATCGTGCGTCGGAGGAGATCTGGAAGCGGATGGAAGCAGCGGGCGACATCTATCTCGACTCCTACGCCGGCTGGTACGACGTCCGCGACGAGGCGTTCTTCACCGAGGACGAGACCAGCGTCAGCGATGCGGGAGAGCGCATCGCGACCGAGAACGGTCACGTCCTGACCTGGACGGAGGAGCAGACCTACTTCTTCCGCCTGTCGAAGTACACCGAGCCGCTGCTCGAGTTCTACCGCGACAACCCCACCTTCATGGGCCCGGATTCTCGACGCAACGAGGTCACCAAGTTCGTCGAGGGCGGCTTGAAAGACCTGTCGATCTCGCGCACCACGTTCGACTGGGGAGTCAAGGTCCCCGGTGCCGACGGTCACGTCATGTACGTGTGGGTCGACGCTCTCACCAACTATCTGACCGGCGTCGGCTTCCCCGACGACTCCGCAACGCTCGAACGGTACTGGCCTGCCGATCTGCACGTCATCGGCAAGGACATCATCCGTTTCCACTGCGTGTACTGGCCCGCCTTCCTCATGTCCGCCGGGATCCCCACACCCAAGCGGGTGTTCGCACACGGGTTCCTGTTCAACAAGGGCGAGAAGATGAGCAAGTCGGTCGGGAACGTCGTCGACCCCCACGATCTCATCGCCGAGTTCGGGCTCGACCCGGTCCGCTACTTCTTCCTCCGAGAGGTGTCGTACGGGCAGGACGGCTCCTACTCGGCCGAGGCGATCGTGTCCCGCAAGAACTCCGACCTCGCCAACGAGTACGGCAACCTCGCGCAGCGCAGCCTGTCCATGATCGGGAAGTACTTCGACTCCGTCGTCCCCACACCCGGCGACCTCACCGACGACGACCGCGCCCTCCTCGACTCGGCTGACGGCCTGCTCGAACGGGTCCGCGGACACTTCGACGTCCAAGCCATCCACCTCGGCCTCGAGGCGCTGTGGACTGTGTTGGCCGACGCGAACCGGTACATCTCGGCGCAAGAGCCGTGGAAGCTCGCCAAGACCGATGTGGAACGGACGGGCACCGTTCTGTTCGTGTGCGCAGAAGTCATCCGCATCGTCACGCTGCTCGCTCAGCCGGTGATGCCGTCGTCGACGTCGACGCTGCTCGACCTGCTGTCCGTGGACGCCGACGCTCGAACGTTCGCGGACGTGACGACCAGGATCGTGCCCGGCACCGCACTCCCGACGCCGAAGCCGGTGTTCCCCCGCCACGAGGCATGAGCCGCGCGGCCGGCGCGACGGCACTCGACGTCGTCCGAGCGCTGGCCGCACGGACGTCTCGGGACCGTGTTCCCCCGCCGGCCGCACTGGTCGGCGACTGGGCCGACGCCGACGCGGTGATCGCACCGTCCATCACCATCCGCGAGGGTGTCGAGGTACCCGATCATCCCGATCGCTTCTGGTTGGGAGCACTCGACTTCACGCCCCCGGGGACGCCGGGCCGGGTGGTGGGCGGCTTCACCGACGGTGTCCTGTTTCTGCGAGACGGTGCGTGGGAATGGCGCTCTGTTGACGGATCCCCCTGCCCTGCATGGGTTCACGAGTGCCTCCATCAACACGCCGAACGACACGGGTGGACAACGCAGTGGACGCCACCCGACAAGGCGCCACACATTCACGCGATCGACCAGTGCCTCGACGCGATCGCCGCGGGCGAGGTGTATCAGGCCTGCGTCTGCACTCGATTCACCGGAACACTCGAGGGTTCGGCGCTCGACTTCTTCTGCGACGTCGCCGCCGCCACCCACCCGGCGAAGGCCGCATGGCTCACCGGCTCGTTCGGCTCGATCGCCAGCTTCAGTCCAGAATCGTTCCTGAACCGACGGTCAGACGTCGTCACGTCGTCGCCGATCAAGGGCACAGTTCCCGTGCACGCTGATCCGGCGTCTCTCATCTCGTCGACGAAGGACGTCGCCGAGAACGTGATGATCGTCGATCTTGTGCGCAACGATCTCGGTCGTGTCGCCCAGACGGGATCGGTGACGGTCCCCGATCTCCTCTCGGTGTCGCCCGCGCCCGGCGTATGGCATCTGGTGTCGACGGTGCAGGCGAAATTGCGTCCCGAGATCGGGAACCGGGATCTGCTCTCCGCGGCCTTCCCGCCTGCGTCGGTCACCGGCACCCCGAAGATCAGGGCCGCCGAGCTGCTCTCCGACTGGGAGGGCGCCGAACGCGGCGTCTACTGCGGAGCGATCGGAGTCGCTGGGCCCGACGGCCTCCTCGACCTCTCGGTTGCGATACGAACCGTCGCCGTCACCGCGTCCGGTCAACTCACCCTCGGCGTCGGGGGCGGCATCACCATCGACTCCGACCCGGACGCCGAGTGGCAGGAATGCCTCGACAAGGCTTCCTCGATCGTCTCCCGCTGACGTCGACCTAGATGTCTGCGGCGTCGCGCGCGGCGAGGACGGCCTCGTACACGTCGCGCCGGGAGAACTTCGTGCCTGCGACGACCCGAGCGGAGGCGTCCTTCAGTCGGACTCCCGACTCGCCGAGTTCCTGCGCCTGTTCGACGAGGTCGTCGAGCGTCACCGACGCATCGATCTTGGCCGCACCCGCGATCACGACGGTGATCTCGCCCTTCACGCCGTCCGCCGCCCACGCGGCAAGGTCTCCGAGGCCACCGCGCTTGACCTCTTCATAGGTTTTGGTCAGCTCCCGGCAGACGGCGGCACGACGATCCGTGCCGAGCACGCCGGCGGCGTCGGAGAGCGTTTGTGCGAGACGGTGGGGCGATTCGAAGAACACCACGGTCCGTTGCTCGTGCAGGAGACTGGTCAGCCAGTCGTTCCTGGCACCGGACTTCCGCGGCGCGAACCCGTCGAACGCGAATCGCTCCGACGGCATCGCCGACAATGCGAGGGCAGTTGTGACAGCCGACGGTCCCGGCAGACAGGTGATCGGCAGCCCCGCATCCGCGCATGCGACGACGAGGCGGTATCCGGGGTCGCTGACCGACGGCATCCCCGCATCGGTCACCAGCAGGACGGTCTCCCCCGAAGCGACGGCCTCAACGAGTTTCGGGGCTCGCGCCGCCTCCACCTGGTCGTAGTAGGAGACGATTCGACCGGTGATCTCGACGTTCAACGACGCCGCGAGCGCCTTTGTCCGGCGCGTGTCCTCCGCCGCGACCACATCCGAGGTCTCCAGCGCTTCACGGAGCCGGGTCGACGCGTCGCCCGGCTGGCCCATCGGAGTTCCGGCCAGAATCAGAGTCCCAGTCACGCCACTCAGCCTACGACCACCCCTCCGGCGGGTACCGCACTCGGTCGGAGCGTCAGGCGTCGGCGCTCTCCACAAAACCGATGAACAGCGAGACGCCGGTCTCGATGACACGGTCCACTTGCTCCCGCGACGCGGTTCCCAGCCAGCACAGCGTCAGCCCGTCGGTGATCGCGATGACGGACGGCGCGAGCTCGTGCGTCGACTTGGTGAATCGGACGCCGGAGATACGGGCGGCCTCGTCGAGCAGGCGCTCCGCGACTGCGTAGTAGCCGTCGTACAGGCGTTCTGCGAGGTACTCGAGCCCTTCGGTCCGGCGCGCGTACAGCGCCAATCCGATGAGCGCGTGCTGACGGGCGGAGTCGTTGATCGCGTTCTCGGCGAACGACTGCAGGGCACCCCGCATGAGGTCTTCGATCGGCGCATCGTTCGTCGGGAACTCGGCGAGCAACTGCAACCATCCGTCCATCGCAGCGAGCTCTTCGGCGACGCCGTACTCGACCACTGCCGCGAGCAGTTCGTCGCGCGATGCGAACGCGTAGAAGATGCTCGACTGGCCCATCTTCGCTTCGGCCGCAATACGACGGGTCGTCGCGGCCTCCACACCATCGGTGCCGATCACGCGCAGTGTCGCGGTGATCGCCGCTTGCCGTCGCTGCTCCAGGGACAGCCGTGCCATCAGGTGAACCTCGTTCCGCGCCAGGCCGATCGGTCGATCGACACAACCGTGACGGTAGTCACCCGACCCTGCAAATATCAACAATGCCCCTTGTTTGTGGCACAGGAGCCGTACGTGTCCGCTCAACTCCGACACCGACAGGCGAACGCCGTCGACGGTGGGGCACGGAGACTGGTGGCACTACAGTTGGTCGGGTGACCCCTGACGCCCCGACTGACGACCGCGTGCAGTACGCGCCGCGACCGCAGACCGAGGAACTCGGTTCTCGCCCCGGCCCGGTGATCCCCGAGCCGGTCTTCGGCGCACCGGACCGTCGACGTGGGCTCATCGTCGGCATCGTCATCACGCTGCTCGCGGTGGTGACGAGATTCTGGGACCTCACGCACCCGACCGACGACGGCACCCCGGTCTTCGACGAGAAGCACTACGTCCCGCAGGGCTGGCAACTGCTCACGGGCGGCAACTGGATCGAGGACAATCCGGCCTACGGCCTGGTGGTCCACCCGCCGGTCGGCAAATGGATGCTCGCATTCGGCGAAGCTCTTTTCGGGTACGGGCCGATGGGCTGGCGTTTCATGTCGGCGGTATCGGGTGTGATCGTTGTGCTCGCCGTTTATCTGACAACTCGCCGGATGGCACGGTCGACGCTGGTGGGCGCGCTGGCCGCCCTATTCGCCATCTGCGACGGTGTGCTGTTCGTCCAGTCGCGGATGGGCATGCTCGACATCTTTCAGGTGCTGTTCGTGGTGTTGGCGTTCGCTGCACTGATCTCCGACCGCGACCAGATGCGCGCTCGTCTCCACCGAGTGTTCGTCGAGGGACGGATCGACGATTCGCCTTTCGGACCGCGTTTCGGTTTCCGCTGGTACCGGTTCGCAGCGGGGGTCATGCTCGGCCTGGCCTGCGGCACCAAGTGGTCGGGCCTCTACTTCGTGGTGTTCTTCACCCTGTTGTCGCTCGCATTCGACGTCGCTGCGCGTCGTGCCTACCACGTCGAACGACCGTGGATGGGGGTCCTTCGACGCGATGTGATCCCGTCTGGACTGTCGCTCGCCGTGATGCCAGTGGTGATCTACCTCGGCACGTTCGCCGCATGGCTGTCGTCGGAGACCTCGGTGTACCGGTATGTGGTGGGCACGGAGGTCGGGACCGGAGGAGCGTTCGCGTGGGTACCTGCCGCTTTTCGATCGCTCTGGTACTACGAGTCGGGAATCCTCGAATTCCATTCAGGTCTGACGAATTCGGCGGGCAATCATCACCCGTGGGAGTCCAAGCCGTGGACGTGGCCGATGAGCCTGCGTCCGATGCTGTATGCGATCGACTACGGCCCCGACCAGTGCGGCGGCTCAGAATGTGTCCGAGCGCAGATGTTGATCGGCACTCCGGCGCTGTGGTGGTTGGCGTTACCGATGATCGTGTGGGCACTGTGGCGCATCGCGTCGCGACAGGACTGGCGATACGCTGCCGTCCTCGTCGCATACGGCGCGGCGATCCTGCCGTGGTTCACCCAGCTCGACCGTCAGATGTACTTCTTCTACGCCACTGCGATGGCGCCGTTCCTCGTGATCGGCCTGGCTCTGGTCTGCGGAGACATCCTGTCGGCCGGAGCGCGACGACAACGGTCCGATCGTCAGACGATCTCCGTTCTCATCGTCGCCTTCTACGCGGCGCTGGTGATCGCCAACTTCGTCTGGCTGTGGCCCATCCTCACTGGAGCTCCGATCTCGGATGTGGAGTGGGGTCGACAGATGTGGCTTCCGAGCTGGTCGTAGGGCGTGATCGTCGTGCCGGGTCTCCGGCGACGAGCCACAGCACCAGCGCGACGGCGACGACCCCGCCGGTGACCACGAACGCGGGCCCATAACCCCATCGATCCGCGATCACCCCCGCGACCAAGGGGCCGCTCACCGCTCCGAAGTCGGACGACATCCCGTAGGCGGCGAGCGCCGATCCCCCGCGTTGACGGTCGGCGAGCAGATCGCCCAGCGCAGCCTGATGAGTCGGCGCGAACAGACCCGACCCGACCCCGCCGATCGCCGTCAGCACCAGTAGCGTGCCGATGTTCGGCGAGAAGCCGAGGACCGCGGTCGATGCTGCCGCGATCATCAGTCCCGGAATCATCACGGGCCGTCGCCCGAACTTGTCGGAGAGACGGCCGGACACCAGGATCGCGATGATGTTGCCTGCCGCGTAACACGCGAGGACCACACCCGCCCAGCCTGCCGACCGACCGAGACCTTGACCGACGAACAACGGGACCACGGCGATGCGGACACCCATCGACGCCCAGCCTTGTGCGAAGTTCGACGCCAGGATCGCCCGGTACTCGGGCCAGCGGAGCGCTTGGAGGAATCCGGCGGCGGGCGCTTCTGCACTGTCCGGGTCGGTCGACGTGGCTGTGGCGGGTGCCGCGGGCATGTTCGTCGCAACCACGGCCGCCGCGATGAGCAATGCGATCGCGTACACGATGAACGGCAGACGCAGCCCGAAGTCGACAAGGGCGGCGCCGATCAGCGGCCCGGCCAGACTGCCGACGAGGAAGCCTGCCGAGAAGTACCCGGACGAGCGCCCACGCATCTCCGGCGGCGCCAGTCGGATGAGCAGCGCCATAGCCGACACCGAGAACATCGTCGATCCGACACCGCCTGCCGCGCGGAAGGCCAAAAGTTGCCAGTAGTCCTGCGCGAACGCGCACGCCAACGTCGACAGGGCGACGATCAGCAGCCCGGTCAAATAGATTCGGCGTTCGCCGAGCTTCGTGACGAGCCGCCCGGTAGTCGGCGCGAACGCCAACCTCATCACAGCGAACGCCGAGACGACGGCCGTCGCGGCAGTCACCCCGACGCCGAATTCACTGGCGAAGATCGGCAGCGCCGGAGCGATCAGCCCGAAGCCTAGTGCGATGACGACGTTCGCCGCCAACAACACCCACAGTCCACGCGGTAACCCTGTGCGGCCGCCCCGCGCGTCGAGGGGTCTAGAACTCACTTACGGACGATCATCACCGGCACTTTGGCGTGGTGCAGCACCTTCTGGCTTCGTGAGCCGAGGAGCAGTCCGGTGAATCCACCGCGCCCGCGGCTGCCCATCACGATGAGCGACGCCGAGTCGCCTGCCGCATCGAGAATCGCCTTGGCGGGCTCCTCGGGAATCACCACGCGCTGCACGTCGACGTCCGGGTAGTCCTGCGAGTAGCCGGCCATCCGTTCTGCAACGGCTTCGACAGCCTGCTTGGACATCTCGTCGATCTCGGTCTCGTCGAGTCCGAATCCGTGGAGTGCGTCGGCGTCGAGCGGAGTCCACGTGTGGACCGCGACGAGCGGTCGCGACCGCAGATCAGCCTGACGGTAGGCCTCGGCGACCGCGGGGTCGCTGATCGCGGAGTCGTCGACGCCGACGACAACTGGACCGTCGCCGCCGAGGGCGCCGTGGGGCACGATCACGACTCGACCCTTCGCGTGTGCCGCGAC
This sequence comes from Gordonia sp. PDNC005, assembly GCF_016919385.1. Classification (NCBI taxonomy): domain Bacteria; kingdom Bacillati; phylum Actinomycetota; class Actinomycetes; order Mycobacteriales; family Gordoniaceae; genus Gordonia; species Gordonia sp. PDNC005. The sequence goes on along the minus strand of NZ_CP070351.1, from coordinate 554,201 downwards.
GTTGGTGCTGACGGACCCGAGGAACAGACCCTTCACACTGCCGAGCCCACGCGTTCCGAGGACGATGGTCTGTGCTTGTCCGCCGAGCTCGAGCATCACGCGCGCCGCGTCGCCTTCAACGATCGATCCGCTCAGTTCGATGCCGGGGACCTCCTCGCGGGCCGTCTCGGCAGCCGATTGGACAGCCTTGGTGGCTTCACTGCGGATCGCATCGATCACGTCCTGCGGGATCACCAGTCCGGGCGCGTAGTCGCTGGTGGTGGATGTGTACGCTGCGACGATCTTCAGCGGCAAGTGTTCGGCTTGTGCGGTCCGGGCCGCCCACTTCACCGCGTCCGTCGACGCTTCGGATCCGTCCACTCCGACCAGAATCAAGCTCATCGCTCATGCACTCCTTCACGGACCGGCCCGGGGACCGCAGTTCGGTCCCCGTCTTGCGCCTCACTTTCATTCTGTCCCAATCACTCTCGAAATGCATCGACACCGGTGGGCCGAACGTCCCTCGATACAATGGAGGCGAAAGCCGCATATTCTCCTGAGCCTTGAAAGGCGGAACCCCGGTGAGCACTGACCAGCGCAAGAGCGCGGCCCTGCACGTCTGCGCGACGTACGCGATCGGCTTCGTGTTGCTTGTCATAGCGGTCAACACGACCGGAGGAGTCCACACTGCGTTCATCATCGCGGGGCCGGTGGCCGTCGGCCTCGGCGCCGTCACGGCGATGGGTCGCACGCTTCTCGCGTGGCGCGCGGACAGCGGATGGCAGATCTGGCAGGGAGCCTCGATCTTCCTCCTCGCCACGACCGTCGTCTGGGTTTTCGGCGCGATTCCCGCCCTCGTCTCCTGACGCCTTCCCGCTCCCCGAGCAACAACGCCGGAACGTGCCGTTCACGTGCGGTCAGCGTCAGCCGGTGTCTGCGCGTCGAGACTGATCTCTTCGGCGTCGAGTTTGTCGAGGACAGCGGTGAGCGCCTCGGAGCTGTAGGCGGCGCGTTGACTCAAGTCCAGGAGATGCCTGCGTTGCTCGTCGATGACGTGGCGGCGGATCACACGCATCCGGTCGGCCGTCGCGATTCGACGATCAAGGACGTCAGGAGCGGTGTCGGCGTCTTCGCCGAGATCGGCGTCGCTTGCGGTGGCCTCCAGCTCACGCAGAGTCCTGATGCGCAGCGCGATGTCGGGGTCGGCGCCGCAGACCTTCGGGTCGGACATCACCCGGGCCGTCAACGCCGCCATCTCACGGCCGAGCTCTCGCCGCTCGGACTCCACCTGAGTGCCGTGGTCAGGAAGCTTCATCCACCGGACGAACGCTCCGAGCGTCGTCCCTTGAATCACCAGTGATCCGACCGCGACGAAGAACGCCAGAAGCACCAGCATCGCCCGGTACGGAGTGTCGGTCGGCAACGTCTGTGCCGCAGCAAGCGTGACGACTCCCCGCATGCCCGCCCACACCAGGACGAACCCCTCCCGAGCGCCGATCGACTCCGCGCGGTAGTAGGCGATGTCGGCGAGCCTCCGGTCGATACGTGTGCGCACCATCTCGGTGCGCCGCTCGGTGAATCGCTCCGGCAGGTCGGGACCCGCCAACGTCTCCTGGATCCGTGCCAGTTTGTCCTCGTGGGAGATCACTCGTTGCGCTCGCCGCTCGATCCACGCGACCAGCGGCATCACGACGATGAACCGGAACACGATGAGTAGAACAAACGCGAGTGCGGCAGGCCAGGCAGCGTGCCACACGGATTCGTGGGACTCGTTCACTTCCGTGACCAGGGCTTTGAGCTCGAGCCCCATCAACAGGAAGACCCCGCCCTCGAGGAGCAGCTCGATCATCCGCCAGTTCTGGACGTCGGACAGTCGGTGCGCAGCGGTCAGTCGGCGAACGCCGACGCGACCGGTCACCAGACCCGCCGCGACGGCGGCGACGAGTCCGGAGCCCTCGAGGAGTTCGGCGGGAACATACGCGAGGTAGGGCGTGACGAACGAGACCGCTGTCGCGACCGCGGTATTCGAGATCATCGCGCGGACACGGACGACGATCCACCCGACTGCGGCGCCCACACCGACCGCCGCGACCACTGCCCACACGAACGACACTGCGACGCCCCACAGGGAGACACTGGCGGCCATCGCGGCGATCGCCGCCCGCAACAGCACGAGCGCGCTCGCATCGTTGAACAGACTCTCCCCCGACAACACGGTGATGAGGCGGTTCGGTGCGCCGACACGCTTGACCGTCGTCGTCGCGACGGCATCGGTCGGACTGAGGATGGCTCCCAGCGCAACCCCGGTCGCGAAGTCGGCATCGGGCAGGATCCACATGAACACCAGCCCCAGCCCGAGCGAACTGATCACCACCAGCACTACCGCAAGACCACTGATGGCTCGGAGGTCGCGCTTGAACTCCATCGTCGGCATTGCGACAGCGGCCGCGTACAGGAGCGGAGGCAGGACACCGATCAGGATGATCTCGGGGTCGACGTCGATCTTCGGAACGTTCGGCAGGTAACTGACGACCACTCCGACCAGCACGAGCAACAGCGGGGCGGCCAATCGCAACCGAGGCGCGAGCTGATTCGCGGCGGCTATCGCGAGCACACAGAGGACGACGATGAGCACTGCTTCCATACGGATATCTTCTCCCACGAGGAGGCGTCTCCCCTCCATCTCCGAGTGATGTGGCTCACCGGGCATTCATCGCCGGCGATCGTGCCATTGCCCATTGACAAGATCAATGAAGAGTGTCACGGTAGTCAGTGAGAAGTTGCTTCGACGGACATCCCGTCGAGATAGCGAGAGGACACGACAATGACGTCGACGCAGCCCCGGCCCACCGCGTACCAGCCGCCGGCCAAGCAGGCAGCCGAACTGAACTACGAGCAGGTCCTCGACGACCTGTCGTCGGCGTCGGTGCATCGGAACTTCGACCCCTACCTCGACATCGCGTGGGACTCCCCCGAGCTCGAGATCTTCGAGAACGATCCCCGCTGGATCCTCAACTACGAGGTCGACCCGATCGGCCGCCACCCGTGGTACCAGGCGCTCCCCGAGTCTGAGCAGATTCGCATCGGCATGTGGCGCCAGGCGAACGTCGCCAAGGTCGGCCTCCAGTTCGAGTCGATCCTCATCCGCGGCCTGATGCAGTACGCGGACCGCCTTCCCAACGGAGACAAGCGATTCCGATACACCACCCATGAGGCCAAGGAGGAGTGCAACCACACCCTCATGTTCCAGGAGCTGGTGAACCGCATCGGCATGAAGACGCCGGGCATGCGCACCTGGCTGCGCGCCATCTCGCCGATCATCCCGCTGTTCTCGACGATCACGCCGACGATCTTCTACTTCGGCGTGCTCGCGGGCGAAGAGCCCATCGACCACATCCAGAAAGACTTCCTGCGCAGCCCGAAGTCGAACATGCATCCCGCGATGTCGGCGGTCATGGAACTCCACGTGGCCGAAGAAGCACGCCACATCTCGTTCGCTCACAATCACCTGCGTGCGACCATCCCCGCGAAGGGCCGACTCACCAAGTTCGCACTGTCGGTGTTCATGCCGATCGTCATGCGCATCCTTTGCGACGCGATCGTCATCCCGCCGAACGAGTTCCGCAAGGAGTTCAACGTCCCCCGTGAGGTCATGAAGGACATCTTCTGGGAGTCCGAGAAGTCGCGCGTGTTCCTCTCCGGAGTGTTCGGCGACGTTCGCATGTTGTCGGAGCAGTGCGGCCTGATGAATCCGGTCTCCCGCCAGGTGTGGCGTGCGATGAAGATCGACGGCCGCGAGTCGCGATTCCGCAGCGAGCCCGCATACAACGCGAGCTGACCCGCCGGTGCCCCACGTTGTAACCCAGGCGTGCTGCGGCGACGCCTCGTGCGTCTACGCATGCCCTGTCAACTGCATCCACCCCACTCCCGACGAGCCGGATTTCGGCATCGCCGAGATGCTCTACATCGACCCGTCGACGTGTGTCGACTGCGGCGCATGCGTGTCTGCATGCCCGGTCGGCGCGATCGTCCCCGGTCATCGCCTTGAGGAGAAGGCCGCCCGATTCGTCGACGTGAACGCCGCGCATTACGGCTACACGCAACAGGATTCGGTCCGCTTTCCCGTCCAGCAGGACTGGCGTCTGCCGCTCGCCCCGATCGACAAGCCGAAGGCTCTTCGCGGCGGACCGGCCGTTGTCGACGTCGCGATCGTCGGATCCGGACCGTCAGCGATGTACGCCGCCGACGAGCTGCTCAAGCAGCCGCGTGTGCGTGTCACCGTGTACGAGCGTCTGAACCTGCCGTTCGGCCTGTCCCGGTTCGGCGTCGCACCCGACCACAAGTCGACCCGTCTGGTGATGGACCTGTTCGACGAGGTCGCTCGCCATCCGAACATCACGATCCTGCTGAACACCGAGGTGGGACGTGATGTGACGCTCGACGAGCTGCGGTCCAAGCACCACGCGGTGCTGTGGGCGGGCGGAGCACCGACCGACAAGCCGCTGCCCGTGCCCGGCGCCGATCTGCCTGGCGTTCAGAGCGCCACAGCTCTGGTCGGGTGGTACAACGGCCATCCTGATTTCGCGTCCGCGGTGCCCGACCTGTCGACCGAGCGTGTTGTGGTGATCGGCAACGGCAACGTGGCTCTGGACGTCGCCCGCATCCTGACCGCGGACGTCGAGGCTCTCGCGGCGACAGACATCTCGCCCGCGGCTCTGGCCGTGCTGCGAGAGTCGAAGGTCAAGGAAGTGGTCGTCGCCGCTCGACGCGGCCCCGAGCACGCAGCGTTCACCTTGCCCGAGTTGATCGGCCTGGCCGACGGCAAGGCACGAGTGTGGGTCGACCCGGCCGACCTGGAGGGTGCGTCCGTCGACGGCATCGACGACCCGACGATCGCCGCGAAGGTATCTCTCCTGCAGGAACTCTCGCAGAGCGAGAAGCCGGCCGAGCCGTTCATCCGCCTCGCCTTCGGGCAGACGCCCCTCACGATCGAAGGCGATTCGCGGGCGACCGGAGTCCGCTTCGCACGGACCGGCGCCGACACCGAGACCGTTGTGGAGGCCGGCCTGGTCCTCACCTCGATCGGCTACCGCGGCGTCCCGGTCCCCGGCCTCCCGTTCGACGACGACACCGGCACCGTCGCCAACGTCGCCGGCCGCGTCGTCGACACGCCAGGCATGTATGTGACGGGCTGGATCAAACGCGGTCCGTCGGGATTCATCGGCACCAACAAGACCGACTCCGGCGAGACCGTCGCCAATCTCCTCGCCGACATCGAGGCAGGCGTCCACGCCTGACCTCCTCTCCACTCCGCTCGAGGAGCGGGATCTCCTGTTCCTCGAGCCGAGTCGAGAGGCTGTGGAATTCGGCAGAACCGCTCCTGGTGTCCCGTGCGTCTAAGTAGTAGAGGCCCGGCACCGGGCCAAGGACGGGGAACGCCATGTCGAACTTCGGGATCACACCCGGCCAGGTCGCTCAGATCGCGGCGGACTGGCGTGCCGGCGGCGAAGCGCTCTCTGCGGAACGGCCGTCACCTCCCACCGGATCAGGCTCCAGCCGCGTCGTCGCCGCATGCGCCACGTTCTGTTCAGCGGCGTCGAAGGCGACAACAGCCGACGCCAACCGGCTGACAGCCCTCGGCGACGCCCTGGCACGGTTCGACGCGCTCACTGAGGAGTCCGACCGCGCGTCCGCCGCAGCGCTCTCAACTGCGTCCGTCGGCGGCCCACGATGACCGTCGGGGTCGACGAGGTGATCGGCTGGGACTTGAGCGGGCTCCCCGCGGCCGCCTCATCACTGACCACCCTGACCGGCCGTCTCATCGACACCGGGCGCACCTGCGAGCGCAGCGCATCAAAGGACCGAGAGTGGCGAGGTGTCACCGAGGTGGCCGCCCGCACCAGGATCGGCACAGTAACCGCATCGATCGTCCGCACCGCCCACACCGTCGACGACGCGGCCGAGTCAGTACGGACCGCGTACTCGGAGCTCGCCGATCTTCAGACGGTCCTGCGCAGCGCCGTGGACGGACTTCGCGCCGATCGATTCCTGCTGACTCCCGACGGGAGAGTCACGCATCCGGACCCGGATCGTCGGGCCGCCGCATTGGACGCCGGCGAACAGATCCAGGGTCTGCTCGAGCAGGCCACGCGTCTGGATCGAACACACAGCGCCGCACTCGACTCCTTCGCAGCCCAACTGACGGGGTCGGACCCGGACGCCGTCGTCCTGCCGTCCGGCGCGGTCGTGACACCGGAACGCGCGGCAGACCTGCTCTCCCAGATGACTGATGTCGAGATGCGTCGTCGGGCGTGGGAGTCGCTCTCCGAGTCCGAACGAAACGAGATCATCAAAGACAGGTCCACGGTGATCGGCAACCTGGACGGGATTCCGTTCGCCGACCGCGCCGTGGCGAACGAGGTGACGATCCGAGCTGAGCTTCGCGAAGCACTGGGCGAAGGATGGACGGGAAATGTGGACGACGATCGTGCGGAACGGCTCAGGTCGATGCTCGCCGACGGTCGAACCTTCTTGGCTTTCCGCCCGGACACGGGCGAGTTCATCGAGATCGTCGGCGAGCTGACTCCGACGACCACCAATGTCGGCGTCTTCGTCCCCGGCACCGGCACAGGACTCGACGACATCGACTCGCTCCGGAAGAAGGCGTTGAAGCTGAGTGAGAAGTCGAACGCGCCCGTGATCGTGTGGGCCGACGGTCCGTTCCCCCAGCACATCGTCGCCGATCCGAGGACGACGAAGTCCATTGAAATGGCTGTCGATCCCACACTCGCTGCAGTGAACGCGCCCAGACTCGTCGAGTTCACGCGTGCGTTGGACTCCGAGCTGGGGGCCGTCGCGCCCGATGCGAAGACAACTGTCATCGGGCATTCGTACGGCGGATCGATTGTCGGGACGGCCGAACAGTTGGGTATGCGCGCCGACCGCGTGGTGTACGCATCGGCCGCAGGCACCGGCGTCGACCCGGACCGCGTCTGGAGCAACCCCGAATCGGACGTCAAGCGCTACTCGATCACGCCGCCCGGCGACCCGATCCACCTCGCTCAGAAGTACGGCGCGTTCCTGCACGGCGGCGATCCCGATGTCGGGCCAGGGGTCACCCGCCTCGACTCCGGGTACCTGTCCCCGGACGACGACGGAGAACGTCGACTGCTCCAGGGAACGTCGTCGCACACTGACTATCTCAACGACTTCGACTCGGATGCGTTCACCGCGCTCGCGAAGGTGATCGCCGGACAGGAGCCCGCACCGTACGTCGACCGCGCACCTGATATGCCACGCATCCTGGAGAGACCGGAACTCGCGCCGGTCATCATCGCCGATGAAGTGCTCGACGGCGTCGTCGACGGGTTCAAAGACACGATCGGAGGTGTTCTCCGCCTGGTCGGATGACGGAAATGTCAGAGGGTCTCGGCACAATGGTCGGTATGGAGCTCTCCCCCGTCATCCGTGCCCTCACCGTCGTTGTGCTCGGCGCGGTGACCGTCGGAACTGTCGGGTGCGCACCCGTGACCGCGGACCGCACGGACGTTCAGTGGACATCGACGACAGCGCCGGGGTCCACATACGCCGAGGACTCCCCAGAGGCATCTGTCGTGACAAGCAGCACGCCACCAGCACCGTCGACATCGAGCGCTCTGGCGACCCTCGACTCGCTTCCGGTGAAAGGCCGCGCGCCGAAGACCGGCTACGCCCGCGATCTGTTCGGGCAGTCGTGGTCGGACGACGTGAACGTCGACGGCGGACACAACGGCTGCGACACCCGCAACGACATCTTGAACCGCGACCTGACCGACATCACGTTCAAGCCCCGGACCCGCGACTGCGTGGTGCTGACCGGCACCCTGAACGACCCGTACACGCGAACCACCATCTCCTTCACTCGCGGCCAGAGCACGTCGTCGAAAGTGCAGATCGATCACGTGGTCGCGCTCGCCGACGCGTGGCAGAAAGGCGCGCAGCAGCTCACTTCGGAGGAGCGCACCGACCTCGCCAACGATCCGTTGAACCTTCAAGCCGTCGACGGCCCAACCAATCAGAAGAAGAGCGCGTCCGACGCCGCGACCTGGTTGCCACCGAACAAGGCCTACCGCTGCACCTACGTCACCCGGCAGATCGAAGTGAAGGCTCGCTACCGCTTATGGGTCACGGCCGCCGAACGCGACGCTATGCTGCGCGTCCTCTCATCCTGCTGACCTCAAGTGCCCCTTAAGATTTCACTGGCCGCGACCGACGAGAAAAGTTCACGATCGTTCGATACGGCATCGCGATTCCACCACCCCAAACGTCGGTTAGGGTAACCTAAGTGCAGGTCAGGGGCCTGTCGGATTCAAGAGAGATGCACGCCACACATGCCACTGGCTGTGATTCACGTTTGCAACCGTGCCGAACGGGCGATTTCGTGTAACGATTCCGGTGCGACGAACGATCGCATCCCCCACGAAAGGAATCATCGTGACCTTCCCGGCACTGACTCAGTTCTTCAACGACCTCACCATCTTCGGCGGAGACCTCCTGTCGCTCTCGTTCACCTTCGGCTTCGGCAAGTAGTCTCCGTCTTCGACGGACGACGGCATCCGGGCCTCCCCCTCCAGGGAACCTGGATGCCGTCGAGCGTCGACGTCGCTGTTATAGTGGGCTTCGGTTCACTCAGGTGACACCCGGGGCTATGGCGCAGTTGGTAGCGCGACTCGTTCGCATCGAGTAGGTCGGGAGTTCGATTCTCCCTAGCTCCACAAGAAAACCCAGGTCAGAGCACATCTGACCTGGGTTTGTCCGTGTTGCCGCAGGATCCGCTGATCACAGATCTGCTCGGTTTATCTACCTCGTCGAACCAACCACGCCGCGATCGACTCAGCAGTCCCTTGGGAGGTCGGAACCGGAGTGTGTCCTGCCGGATGGCCGACGAATGCGACCCGTGATCCGCGTGAGCGGTAGGTGTCGGCCAATCCCGCGACAAGCGGGTACGGCGCCACTCCGTCGACGTAGCCGGCATCTATCCGAACTGGCAGACCCGCCGGGAGGCGTAGGCCGGCGATGTCGTTCGCCTCGACTATGCGGACGAGTTCGGACTTCAGGCGTGCACCCCGCGGACCGAGCATCGCCGACGGCGCCATGCCGCCGAACGAGTCGTCCGCCGTCAGCCCTCCGTAACAGCGGTCGTCGACGTGATGCATCAGAGTGAGCGCACGTCTGCTCAGGCCACCGTCACGCGCCAACTGATCAAATGCGGGATCGGCAGCCGACGCCCCCGACACCAGGAGCGCCGCAAGCCCGGTCAGGTCGGCGATGGGACCGCCGCCGACCGCCGATTGTGCGACGGTGTCGACGATCACCCCCATCTGAGTCGGCGGGGTCACCGCAGCAACCGCATTCAGCCGCAGACTCCCCCACCGCGAGGCCGGTTGTGCCGCCGCGAACAGCGACGCCACCGCGCCCTCGGAATGGCCTGCGACAACAACCTCGTGCCCGATCCTCCGATCGAATGCAGCCACGGCCGTCGCAGCGTCGATCACCGATGTCGCCAACGACGACCCGATCAGATACGGATGCGGACCGGGGCTTCCGATTCCCTCGAAGTCGGGCCTGACCACAGCGAAGCCCGCACGCAGGAGCCTTCCGACGATCTGGTCGCCGGACGTCATGTGTGGCAGTTCCGGATCACCACGCCGCGCAGCCGACGGTGCACATCTGTCGGCCCCACCGACAGTCATGTGACTCCACACCGCGAGCGGCCACCCCGTCTTCGGGGGCTTCGACCGCGGCAGCAGCACGGTGGCCGACATCGTGGTCGGCCGTCCGCGCACCGATGTCGATCGGTATCGGATCACGGTGGTCGACGCGGCGGCGGGCAACGCGACGACGGGATCGGTCACGACCCGCTGGGTGAGGACGGTCGGCGATGCCTCCGCCGACCCGGCCCCGACGAGCGACACCACAAGGGCCGCCGCCATCACGCCCGCCGCTGCGCGGATCATCGTGAACCCGGGATCAATCCGATGGCACGGCCAGGCTCACGGTCGAGCCGATCAAGGGTGTCGCGGAAGAACCGCGCGACGGGCGCCATCTGCCCGACGTCGACCTTGTCGATGGTGTCGGCGTCGTCGTACATGTAGAGCGGGCCGGAGATGAAACTGACCACTGGTACCCCGGCGACCAGCAGGAACGACGCGTCGGTCGGGATGCCCATCTGGATGAGCTGGAACGGAGCGGCGTTCAGCATCGTCGTCGACCGCACGTTGTTCCGAGTCAACGACGACGCTAGGTCAGCCTTGAGCGCGAGGTTGACGTTCTCGAACAGCCCCTTGGTCTCCGGCTGATCGGTGGTGACGAGCTTCCCGTTCGATGCACGCTTGGCGCGGCGCCCCACATGCTCGATCGTGGTGTTGGCGACGATGTTCCACTTGGACTGCTTACGCACGATGTACTTGTCGACGAACGCCTGATGCGACTGGTACCCGGTGAAATGCGTGTCGAACGTCGCGAACATCATGCTCTTGCGTCGCGGACGCTTGCCCGGAGTGCGCGCGAGGCGACCGTAGTGTTCGGCGAGCGCGATCACCTCGGCGGTACCGGTTGCGTCCTCGACGGCGCCCGTGGTCACGGAGTCGTGGTGCGACTGCACCATCACCGTGTCCGTCGTGGCGCCCGGCAGCATGCCGATGACCGTCCGGCCGGTGACAGCACTGCGAGTGACCGTCAGATCGATCCGCGCACGGTTCCGGTTCTTCGCGAGCAGGCCCCGCATCCGCGCGCCCGCCGACCGCGTGACCCACATGCCCGGGATCCGCATGGCCAGCTTGCGGTAGTACTCATTGTGGTAGCGGTTCGAGTTGAAGTAGTCGCTGAGGACACCGACGAAACCAACGGCCCCGCCGTTCTGAGCAGCTCGAATCGTCGACTCGAGAGACGTCAGGTACGGGTTCGCACTCAACATGACGTCGGGGTCGAACGTGGTTCCGTCCGGATCGTTGATGTACTCGGCCAACGGAAGCAGTCCCGCGGTCGGCAGCATGAACGCGAGGTCGAACATGACGATCTTGCCACGCACGTTTCGGCCATCGATCTTGCCGCGACCGATGTCGACGACTGGCGCGGTCAGCCCGTTTGCTCCGGTCGACCGCACGCCCGGTCCTGCGTCGGCCGGAATGAAGGAGTGCGAGACCGGGAAGGCGTCGACCGCGGTGGCCCCCACGCGCAGGCCCGCGTTCGACGGCTTCCAGTCGTACGACGTGACCTCCTCGAAGTGGACATCAGTCAGTCCTGCGTCGCGAAACCGCTGAGCGACGTAGTCGGACGCGCGACGCCCGGCAGGTGACCCCGTCGTGCGCGGACCCATGTCCACGAGATCGCGCACCGTCGACATCATCGATGTCGCGGTGAGCGGCGCGGCGGGCGACGCCGACGCCTCCGGGGCGAGGACTCCCCCGCCGACCACCGCGCCAACGGTGACCACCGCGACGAGAGTCTTGCCCCGTCCGACTACCTTTGTGAACACCGACGTGCCCCTTTCCTATGACGACCACGAGTAAAGTACGCAGCGTTACCTTATACACGGAGCCTTTCAGATGAGTGCCAGTCCGCAAAATCCCGATATCCCACGGATCACCGAAGGGGCGTTCTTCACCACTCCCCAACGGCTGCCGCGCGGCCCCCACGGGCTGACACGCGACGAGGTGCGGACCATCCAGCGCGAGCGACTCATGATCGCCTACACGGAGCTGGTGGCGGCCCGCGGCTATCACGCAGTCGGGGTCCGCGACGTGGTCGCACGCAGCAGCATGTCGCGAACCGCCTTCTACGAGTGCTTCGACAATCTCGACGAATGCGCGGACGCCGCCTATCAGCGCTTCATCACCGTGCTGGTCAGCACGATGACCGAACGACTCCGAGCAACCGACGTCAGCCACGAGGTTCCGACAGTGATCCTGTCGTACCTCGAAGCACTGCAGTTCGACCTCGTGGTCGCGCGAACCTTCCAGCTCGAGTTCGACGCAGCGGGACCGGCATCCCGTCGACGGCGACGCGACGCACTCGGGCTCATCGCCACCGTCCTACGAGACGAGCACCGCCGCCTCGCCGAACTCGACCCGTCGCTCGACCCGGATCTTCCGACCAGCGTGTTCCTCGCGATGGTCTACGCCCTCCGCCAGCTCGCATCCGACGCCCTCGACGATCCCGACATCACCGATCTCCGGCACCTCGAACCGCCGCTGTCGGCATGGCTCACCCGAAGTCTGCGCCGAAGCTGATCATCAACCTTCGACATGGTGAAATGGTCCAGTGAGCTTCGACCATGACAACATGACCGGTCCGCTGCTGTCGGCAGACCTGGTCAATCTTGTTGGCGACGGGTGGTCGGCCGAGACGGTCGCACAGGCCTTCGCCCAGCACACGATCCGACGGCCCGACATCGACGACGGCGGGCTCGCCGAACTACGACGATGGGCAATACGCCTGCGGACGGCGTTCGAAGCAGCAGACGAGGACGCCACCTGCGACGCGATCAACGCCCTGCTCGTCGACGGCGCCGGCCAGGTGTACCTGACCAGCCACGGCCATTTCCGCCCTCACCTGCACTTCGCGCCCGACGACGGAGACGTGGTGAGCCGCGTGATGGCCGTGACCTCCGGTGGACTCGCAGTCTTCACTGTCGAAGCCGGTGGCCGACGACTCGGCGCCTGCACACGTTCGGGCTGCGCTCGAGTCTTCGTGGACGTCAGTCGAAACGGTCGACGCGCCTACTGCAGCGCACGATGCGGCAACACTGACGCCGTCAGCCGCCATCGATCCAAAGCCCGACTGACCATGTAATGGTTGAACTGATCTGACTCATTGCACCATCGTGGTCGATATGACCACAGACTCCACCTGGACCACCGTCTCCAGCCACACCACCAGCATCGGGCGTATCGCCTACCAGCGGAACGAATCGGGACAGTACCGGGTCGTCGAGCGCCGCTTCAACAGCCTCGCTCCCGACGGTCAGTGATCGACCGCAGATGCCTTCACCGTCGTCGGATGCTCGACGATCCACTTCCGACCCGCATCAACAGCATGCCGGAGAGCGATCCGCTCACCCACATAGGTGATCGGACCACCGATCAGGGGCACCATCGACGCCCACCGGGCCAGGGACGGGGGCCCCGGTCGCTCCCCCAACGCCGATGACAGATCGTAGAGGGTCCGGCCGACCCCGACCGTCACCTCGACCACACTGTCGGCGTCAGGTGCGACGATCGGATCGCCTCCGTCGTCGAGCCCTGCGACCACCGGTGAGAGATCACGTTTGAAGAGGATCTCACCGAGCATCACCACGCCCGCTTCACGAGAGTCGACGCCGTACTCGCGCGCCACCGCCCTCAGCACCAGAGCTTGGCCTGCGACGCCGAGATACGCGCCGATCGGCAGCCAGCGCGCCCAGACTCCGAACATGCCGGGAAACGCGACCGCGGTCGTGGTGACCGCGCCGACGCGAGTGACCCACCAGTCCGCGCGCTCATTGATCGAGAGCTCGTTCCATCCCTGCGTCCCGGGCCAATCGACCGCCGAGAGCAGGCAGGACCGCCGCTTCAGGTCGAACACGTCGGCAGTCGCCAGAACATCGAGGATCTGATCGATCGACGCAACCGTCCGGTCTAGGACACCGACCAGTCGAGCGTCAGTCAACGCCATCAGTCGTCGTCCGAGTCCTGTGCGTCAGCAGCCGCGTTCCGCGCCGCCGCGATCTCCAGAGCGCGACGCGCCGACGCTTCGTCCGGGTATGGCCCCATGCGGTCGAAGACATCCCCGACCTTGCCCTGGGTGACCGCGCCCGTCGAGATCTGGTAGTACCACTGCGTGTCATCAGCCATGCATTCAGCGTAGAGCACCGCGCTCGTGTGCGCGCTTTGTCTCGCGCTGGGCGCGCCCCTCGAGGCGGGTCAGACGGCAGTGCGGTGAGCGACGTCGCCGTAGTCGGCGCCGTACTCCTCGCGGTACGCGAAGTCGTACGTCGGGAGATGCTCGAACGCCGGGTCGCCGTCGTCGATCTCCAGGACGATCGCACCACCGGGGCGACGCAAGCGGGCCGGCGGCGCGACATAGCCGGGCTCGGCATGGACACGCTCCACACGCTCGTCCTCGGCCTGCCGACGACGCTGCCGAGACATGCGTTGTGCGTGACGGATCTGGTCGGCCCGGACTGCACGGCGCAGGAACACGAGGTACAGGGCGAAGGCCGCGACCATGACACCTGCCGCGATGTAACCGAGCGGCTGCACGAAGAACGCCGACACGATGGCGGCGAGCGTCAACAGTGTCAGAGTCGCCAGCACCCGCCGCCGCTCACGGTACGAGGCGTCGTCGTAGTCCTGCGCTCGACCCGGTCCGTATCCGCCGGTCCCCCGCATCTCGCGCGGCGTCGGAACGACGGTGTCCCCATCCTCGATCTCGGCCGATTCGTCGAGGTCGTCCTCATCGTCGAGGATGTCGAACGCTGCGTCGGAGTCGTCGAGATCGTCTTCCTCGTCATGCGGTGTAACAACGTCGGCACGTGCGGCCTGTGCCTGATCGATGTCGACCACGTCGACGTCCACCGGCTCGAACACATCGGTCACCTCGAGCGGGCTCTCGGCCTCGGCTCGCAGGGTCACGGGTTCCGCGTCGGCAACCTCGTCCACGTCGTCGCCCTCGGCTTCTTCGAGGCCTGCGTCGTCGATCTCCGCGTCGAGTACGTCGAGATCGCTCTCGGCCGCCTCGTCGGTCGTGTCCTCGACAGACTTGTCGTCGACGATCTCGGCGTCCAAGACTTCGGAGTCCGCGTCGGTCACCAAGTCGTCGGGGGCTGCGTCCGCCGCGTCGTCAGTCGACTCGGCGGCCGCCTTCCGTTCGGCGAGGCGCTTCGCAGCGCTCTCGACTCGAGTCGACCGCGCCTGCGCGGCGCGACGACGCGCGGCCGCACCACGACTGCCGCCGCGGTGCACCACGCGGGTCTGCGCTGCCGCAGCAGTCGATTTGCGAGCCTCCGGCCGTCCACGCAGCACCATCGGCACCAGCACGAACAACCAGACCACGATCAGGAACACCCACAGCACTGAGTTAGGCATGTCGGGCGGCCTCCTTCTTCGAGTCGATTGACGAGTCTCCACTGGACACCCTAGGGACGCACGACCTTTCAGTCCCGGCGGCGCGCCGCAACACCAGCGAAATCACAGAATTCACAGTAGTCACACCAGCAACAAAGGGTGCGGCGAGGTCAGACTCGACCCAGCGCGCGCCCCGATCGGACGAGAGTGTCGACGGCACTGCCGACCACCTCATCGGACGTCATCGCGAACAGGAGATGATCACGCCATCGCGAATTGACGTCCATGTACCGCTTCAGCAGACCCTCCTCACGGAAGCCGATCGCTTTCAACACTGCTTGAGATGCGACATTGTCCGGTTGAACAGTCGCGTCGAGGCGGTGCAGTCCCACCGGCCCGAAACAGTGGTCCACGCCCAGCGCGACTGCACCCTGCGCGATGCCGCGACCGGTGTGTTCACGGTCCACCCAGTACCCGATCCACGCGCTCAGAACGGCACCACGCTGGATATTGCCGACTGTCAGCTGGCCGACGTAACGACCGTCCAACTCGATGACGTACGGCAGCATCACTCCGCGTCGCGCTTCACTCTTGAGTACCGAGTGAAGGGGCGCCCACGCCGAGGCCTGATGTCGACGCTCCCACTGTCCGACGCCGGTCGGCTCCCACGGGAGGAGCTCGTTCTGGTTACTGATGCGCAGGCGACTCCACGTGTTGCCGTCGCGCATCTTCACCGGCCGCAGGGTCAGCAGCCCCGCCTGCAGGCGCACCGGCCCGACGGTCGTCGGCCAGCCGGGGTGCTTTGCGGAGTCGACCAGCCAGGAGAACACGTCGATGAGCCTATTCGTCGGGTTCGCGGTCAGCCGCGCTCGGCCAGGAACGACACCTCGACGCGGTCGCCGGTGTTCACCTCTTCGACGTCCTCCGGAATCACGATCAGGCAGTTCGCCTCAGCCAGCTCGGCGAGCAGATGCGACGTGCCCGACTCGGACTCCCCGATCACCTGGACCAGGTACTCGCCGGAACGTTCGTCACGCATCAACTGGCCTCGCAGAAAGCCGCGTCGGCCCTCGACGGATGCGATCGGACCGATCGAGCGTGCCGTGACCGTCCGACGCATCGGTTGCCTCTTGCCGAGCGCGATGCGGATCAGCGGTCGGACCATGACCTCGAACGTGACGAGTGCACTCACCGGGTTCGACGGCAGGAGGAAGGTCGGGATCTCGTCGCGGCCCAACCGCCCGAATCCCTGGACCGAACCGGGATGCATGCCCACGCGCCCCACTTCGAGGTCGCCGAGCCCCTCGAGCGTCTCGGTCACCATGCGCGACGCGGCACCGCCGACGGCGCCGCAGATCACGACGATCTCGGCGCGAATGGTCTGTGCCTCCACCACTTCACGCAGTCGGTCCGGGTCGCGATCGGCGATGCCGACACGATGGACCTCTGCACCGGCGTCGCGAGCCGCGGCGGCGAGGGCATAGCTGTTGACGTCGAACACCTGGCCGGGACCCGGATCACGGTCGATGTCGACGAGTTCACTGCCGACGGCGATGACGGCGACGCGCGGACGCGGATGGACGAGCACACGTGCCCGTCCGACGGCTGCGAGCAGACCCACTTGAGCGGCACCGATGACCGTGCCGGTCCGGACCGCGACATCACCCGGCTGTACGTCGTCGCCGACCCGCCGCACGTAGTCGCCGCTCTCGACAGCATGACCGATCATCACCCGATCGTCGTCGCCGTCGGTCCAGCGGTGCGGCACCACGGCATCGGCGAGCGTCGGCATCGGAGCACCGGTCTCCACCCGAACCGCTTGACCGGGCTGCAGCCGGGTCGGGGTGCGCGACCCCGGCTCGACGTCACCGACCACGGGCAGGCGGACCACGAGTCGGCCCGATCCCTCCAGAACGCTGACGTCGACGGGTTCGTCGTCGAGATCCGCGATGTCGTCGGGTTCTTCGGCACCGGCCAACACCACGTCGACAGCACGCACCGCGTACCCGTCGATGGCGGCCTGGTCGAACCCGGGCAGCGGATCAGTGGTGACGACTTCCTCCGCGCACAGCAGCCCCTGCGCCTCGGAGATCGCGACCTGGATCGGCCGCGGTGCCACCACTGACGCAGTCACGAGGCTCAAATGGTCCTCGACCGATCGCATCGTCTCTCCTGTCGTGTCTTCGCCCCGCCAGGGTAATGCCCACACCCGTGGGACCGGCGCAGGCGCGCGGACTTCAGCCCTGGGCGAGCCGGTCCTGCAACCAGGCGCGCAGCTCCGGACCGTAATCGTCGCGGTCGAGCGCGAAGTCGACGGCGGCCTTCAGGTACCCGCCGGGATTTCCGAGGTCGTGCCGGGTGCCGCGGTGCACCACAACGTGCACCGGCTCACCCTTCTCGATGAGCAGGGCGATGGCGTCGGTGAGCTGGAGTTCGCCGCCCGCTCCCGGTGTGATCTCACGGAGTGCGTCGAAGATCTTGCGGTCCAGAATGTAACGGCCGGCAGCTGCGAGGTTCGACGGCGCCTGGTCCGCGGGCGGCTTCTCGACCATTCCGCGCACCCGCTTCACGTCGGGTGACGCCGGGTCGGCGTCTTCGACGTCGAAGACGCCGTAGGCGCTGATCTTCTCGTCGGGCACCTCGATCGCACACAACACGCTGCCGCCGTAGCGGGCGCGAGTCTGCGCCATCGCGCCGAGCACACCGCCGGGCAGGACGAGATCGTCGGGCAGGAGCACCGCGACAGCATCCTCATCGTCGGCGAGCTGCGATTCAACACAGCCGACCGCATGCCCCAGGCCGAGCGGCTGCTCCTGGATCACCGACGCCACTTCGAGCAACGACGGTGCGTTCCGCACCTTGGCGAGCATCGCCTCCTTGCCACGCGACGCGAGCGTGTGCTCCAGGACCAGGTCTTCGACGAAGTGGGCGACGACGCCGTCCTTGCCGGGCGAGGTCACCACGAGGAGACGTTCGGCGCCTGCCGACTTGGCCTCCTCCGCGACGAGTTCGATGCCGGGCGTGTCGACCACGGGAAGCAGTTCCTTGGGAACCGTCTTGGTGGCGGGCAGAAAGCGCGTTCCCAGTCCGGCCGCGGGCACCACCGCGGTGTGCGGGATGCGAGGCTGGCCGGTCGCACCGGACGTGGACGAGACGGGATTGGGCATGGCCCTGAGTCTAGATGCTTGTTCTGGCAGGATCGGCCACGCACCACTGGACGTTCGCTGAGAGGGCACCGACATCGTGACTGCGACGAAGAAGGATCGAAGGGCCGACCTGCTCGCTGCGCGCGGGCGGATGTCGCCGTTCGTGATCGCGCAAGTGAACGCAGAGTTGGCCGAGTGGATGTATGCACTGCCGGTCCCGGTGGCCCCGGGCGACACCGTCGCGGCGTACGTGGCAGTCGGCGACGAACCCGGCGGGACCGCGATGCTCGACGCCCTCGTCGACCGGGGCCTGAGGGTGCTTCTCCCCGTGGTCCCGGCCGGTGCGCCCACCGCGTTGCATTGGGGTGAATTCCACGGCGAGGAGTCCCTCGTCGACGGGCGGTGGGATCTCCTCGAACCGGCCGATCCCCTCGGGGTCGACGCGGTGGCCGAAGCTCGGGCGATTCTGGTCCCGGCGATCGGCGCAGATCGTGCAGGCGGCCGACTCGGACGCGGTGCGGGTTACTACGACAGGACGCTGGAGGGGACCCACGCGCCGATCATCGCCGTCGTCTACGACGACGAACTTCTCGAGTCGATCCCCCAGGAGCCGAACGACGTCCCCGTCGACTGGGTCCTCACGCCCGGCGGCGGGTTCCTCCGCACACCGCACACCGCAAAGTAGCCGACATGGACGACGCACCCAGTCACTCCGCGCCACTCGTCCAGGCAGGACTACTGATCGTTCAGGCGCTGGCGGGGCTTTTGTCATTCGTGTTGACGGCCATCACCGCGGCGCTGAGTCTCACCTCGTGCCCTACCGACGCCGACGGCGAACTGGCGGACTGCAACGACCGTGCACAGTCAGCCGCAGTTGCGACGGCGGGCGTGGGATCGATCATCTTGCTGGTCGTCGCAATCGTGTGGACTGTCACCAGTCATCGACGCGGAACGCCTGCAGTCGGTGCCGCCAAAGCGTTTCTCACCATGCAGGTCATTCTCGGAGTCGTCAGCATTCTCCTCGCTTTGGGCGGCGATCCGGCGGCCTGACCCATCGAGGGCTGCGGGGAGAGTCAGGCGCTGGCTGCGCCGGAGTCGGACGAGGCGGAGCTGCTGCTCGAGTCCGACGTCGACGACGAGGCGGGCACCGAACCCGATCCCGAGCGGGAATCGGTGCGGTAGAAGCCGCTGCCCTTGAAGACGACGCCGACCGAGTTGAACAGCTTCCGCAGTTTGCCGCCGCATTCGGGGCAGACGGTCAGCGAATCGTCCGAGAACGACTGCACGATGTCGAACTTGTTGTCGCACACGGTGCACGCATAGCTGTAGGTGGGCACGGGAAACCTCCGGTCGGTCAGAACACTCAGTGTAACCGGTCCTGGCACTCCGTCATTCCGAGTGCCAGCCCGGCAGTGATCCGGAGTATCGGAAAATTGGGCGATGTGACACACGTCATGCCATTCTGATGGTCGTCCGAAACCACGACAGTCACTGACATGGAGTCTTGATGAGCGAACTGCTCGCCACAGCAAACGAATGGATCTGGAGCCGAGGCCTGATCTTCCTGTGCCTCGGCGCAGGTGTGTACTTCTCGATCCGCAGCCGCTTTCTGCAGGTCCGGCACTTCGGGCACATGATCAGGCTGATGTTCGTCGGCGAGAAGTCGGAGTCGGGCGTCTCATCGTTCCAGGCTCTCGCGATGTCGCTGGCCGGACGTGTCGGTGCGGGCAACATCGTCGGTGTCGCCACCGCGATCGCATTCGGCGGACCGGGTGCTCTGTTCTGGATGTGGGCTGTCGCGTTCCTCGGTGCGTCCACGTCGTTCGTCGAGTGCACACTCGGTCAGATCTACAAGGTCAAGGACCCGCTGACCGGCGAGTATCGCGGCGGTCCCGCGTACTACTTGAGCCGCGCGCTCGCCCACACCAAGGCGTCGACCCCGTTCAAGGTCTACGGCATGGTGTTCGCCGCGGTCACGATCATCGCGTGCGGCGTCCTGATGCCGAACATCCAGTCGAACTCCATCGCCGAAGGCGCGGCCAACGCCTGGGGCACCGAGAAGTGGCTGGTCGGTGCGATCACCATGCTCCTGCTGGCCTTCGTCATCATCGGCGGTGTGAAGCGAATCGCCACCTTCGCCGGCATCGTGGTCCCATTCATGGCTGTCGTTTACATCCTCATCGCGATCATCGTCGTCATCGCAAACGCCTCCGAGATCCCCGAGGTCCTGCGCCTGATCTTCTCGAGCGCCTTCGGCGCCGACGCGGCGTTCGGCGCGATTCTCGGGTCGGCGATCATGTGGGGCGTCAAGCGCGGCATCTACTCGAACGAAGCGGGCCAGGGCACCGGGCCGCACTCGGCGGCAGCCGCCGAGGTCAGCCACCCCGCGAAACAAGGCCTCGTCCAGGCCTTCGCCGTCTACATCGACACGCTGTTCGTCTGCTCGGCCACCGGATTCCTGATCCTGTCTACCGGCGCGTACCGCGTGTACTCGGGTGAGTCCGCCGACGGCGACATCATGCGGCCCTCGACAGTCCTGGACCAGGCCGGCGTCGAGGCAGGCGACGGGCCAGGCGCGTCGTACGTTCAGGCAGGCATGGACACCCTGTGGGATGGAGCCGGTGCGTCCTTCGTCGCAATCTCACTCGGATTCTTCTGCTTCACCACCATCGTGGCGTACTACTACATGGCGGAGACCAACCTCCGGTACATGCTCGGTCGAGCCGCGACCAAGCCGTTGCGCTTCATCGACGACACCGTCGGCGGGAATGTCACTCGCCTGTTGCAGCTGGTGATCTGCCTGTCAGTCCTCGCAGGCGCGATGGCGTCCGCGAAGGACGCCTGGGCGCTCGGCGACATCGGCGTCGGCACGATGGCCTGGCTCAACATCATCGGCATCCTGATTCTGCAGGCTCCGGCCTACAAGGCGCTCCGCGACTACGAGCAGCAGAAGAAGATGGGCGCAGACCCGGTCTTCGACCCGCAGAAGCTCGGCATCATCGGCGCGACGTTCTGGGAGACCTACGTTCCGCCGGCGTTGAAGAAGGAGAAGGTCGACGTCTGACTCGCTCCCCGTTCCACCATCGGCAGCCTCTCGACACTTCTCGAGGGGCTGCCGTTCTTTTCCCTTCAGCACGTTGCCCGTTATCGGACAGCGGGAACGCCTCCACCGTTGGGTGACGGCGACCCGGGAGAGTCAGATGACTCGTTTGTCGATGTCGGGCACCCCGTCGCGGTTCTCGTCATCGGAGCGTGCCCGCGAGGCGTCCCACCGCAGCAGCACCGCGCCGAGGACGGCGGCGGCGAGCGAACCGAGAAGAATCCCAACCTTGGCCGCGGGCTGGTGGTCGGCCGACAGCCCCGACTCCGGGGAGAACGACAGTTCGGCGATGAGCAGCGCGACGGTGAAGCCGATACCAGTGAGCAGACCGACGGGCAGCAGGTCACGCAGGCCGATCGCATCGGGCAGACGAAGGGGCGTGATCCGGGTGACGATCGCAACCGTCGCCATCACCCCGATCACCTTTCCGACGACGAGGCCGGCGAAGATGCCCACGCTCACCGGCTGCACGATGTGCCCGAGCCCGACGACCGTCACGCCTGCGGACGCGAATGCGAAGAGCGGCAGTGCGATCGCCGTGGAGTACGGAGTCACCCGCTCACCGATCGACTCGGTCCGCGGATGCTGCTCGCCCGCCCTGGCGATCGCCGGGACGGTGAATCCCAGCAGCACGCCCGCCACAGTCGCATGCACTCCTGACGAGTGGACGAAGCCCCACGCGGCGAGTGCCAACGGGATCAACAGCCAGACGCGGACTCGGACCATCCTCGCCGCCACTCCGAAAGCGGCGATGCAGGCGAGACCCGCCGCCAGCATCACGAAGTCGATCGAATCGGTGTACACGGTGGCGATCACTGCGATCCCCAGGAGGTCGTCGACGACGGCGAGGGTCATCAGGAACACCCGTAGAGCGACAGGAAGGCCGCGCCCGAAGACTGCGAGGACGGCGAGCGCAAATGCGATGTCGGTCGCGGTCGGCGTCGCCCAGCCGCGCAACGCCTCCGGCTCGAATGACCCGACGATCGCCACATAGGCCAGCGCCGGAGCGATCATTCCGCCGACAGCAGCGGCGATCGGAACGCCTGCACTTCGCGGATTGCGCAGACTCCCCGCGACGAACTCCTGCTTCAGCTCGACGCCGACGACAAAGAAGAAGATCGCAAGCAGACCGTCGGAAGCCCACTGAGCGAGAGTCAAGTTCAGGTGAATCGACTCGGGCCCGACCGTGACGGCGAGGAGATCGTGGTAGGCGTCGCGCCACGGCGAATTCGCCCATAGGAGAGCAATCACGGCGGCTGCCATCAGCAGAGCGCCGCCCGTCGTGTCCGCACCCACCCACGCCCTCAAACGATCAACCGATCCAGTTTTCGCAGGCGTCTGTTCCATATGACCACCTTCTCAGACGTCGCCGCTGTGGACGAAGGCAACAACTCAACGAGGTTGTCCACAGTCCCAGGATCCGACCGCTTCGCAATACGGCTCCGACGTACATTTCCGGCATGAGCGACGACCACGGTGCACACACTCTCAATCCGACAGCGGTCGATCGAGTCCGAGGACTCACCGCTCCCACATGGGTGAGGTCCGTCGCATTCCGCCGTTGTGTCGCGGTGCTCCTCATGGTCGGCGCCGGAGCTTTGACAGTCATCGACAACCGCATCCCCACCTCTCCGACCGCCCTCGTCGCGGCGCACGATCTGAAGCCGGGCGAAGTCCTCACCGCCTCCGACGTCCGGCTCGTCCCGGTGCCGGCGGAGTTGATGCCCGACGACTCGCCCGACATCGAGGCGGTGACCGGCCGGCACGTCACCGGTCCCGTCCATTCGGGCGAGATCATCGCACGTCATCGCCTCCTCGATCCACGACTGCCCGCCGAGATGACAGGCGATGATCAGGCACGACTCGTTCCAGTCCGGCCAGCGGATGAGTCGTCGACGGCCTTCATGCGGCCGGGCGACACCGTCGATCTGCTCACCGAGAACGGCGACGTCCTGGCCCGCGCAGCGATCGTCGCGCTGACACCCCAGGTCGACAGTTCAGGCCGCCCCGGACCTGTTCTCGTGGCACTACCCGCGAATGCTGCGCACCGAGTCGCGTCGGCTGGATTGCGCGAACAGATCACTTTTGTATTGCATTGAAATTCGATAACGCGCCGAATGTTGCCGCGAAATGACGGCCGCACTGCATTAGACTCAGCGACGTCACGGCACATCGAATAGCTTAGGGGGAGCCTCGTGCTCAAAGGATTCAAAGACTTCCTGATGCGGGGGAACGTCGTCGAATTGGCCACCGCGGTCATCATCGGCGCCGCATTCACCGCGATCGTCACCGCATTCACCGAGAAGATCGTCAACCCGCTCATCGCGTCTATTCCGATCAGCACCGACTACGCCGGGCTCGGAATCCGTCTGCGCGACGGCATGCCCGAGACTTTCGTCGATTTCGGCGCGGTGATCACCGCCCTGATCAACTTCGTGATCGTGGCCGCGGTCGTCTACTTCCTGATCGTCATGCCCTACAACAAGCTGTCCGAGCTCCGTAAGCTCGGCGATGCCGAGGTGGAGGAGGACGAGGTCTCGCTGCTGACCGAGATCCGCGACCTGCTCGATCCCGGAGCCAAGGAGCGCAAGGCGGCCGAGACCGCAGCGGCGAAGGCAGCTGCCGAAGCCGAGGAGACACGGTTGCGCGACGAGTTGCGCGCCCGTGAGGACGCGGCGCGTTTCGACGCCGCGGAGCAGCCCAGCTCGCCGTTCCCCGAGCAGCCACAGCAGCCGAACTACGGCCAGCCGGGCGTCACGCAGCAGTTCACCGCTCCCCCGCAGGCCCAGCAGCCCTATGGCCAGCCGCAGGCTCCGTCCGGCCCGCCGAGCGGAGGCTTCCCGACGCCGAACCCGGCTCCCGGTCAGTACCCGCCGCCCGGAAATCTCCCCCCGGGTCAGTACGCACCGGGCCAGTACCCGCCGCCGCCCGAGGGGGGCCAGTTCCCGCAGGGCCAGTTCCCGAATGACGGGCCGCGCCACTCGCGCTGACACCCGGATCGATCTCGACGAAGGCTCCGTTTTGTGCCGGAACGGAGCCTTCTTCGCGTTCTCGATCGGGCGATGTTAGGTTTACCTTCCATCGATTGACCGCCCTGATCCTGGAGGCCCCGCATGACCGTCGACGCACCCGCGATCGTCGAAACCGAGGACACGTTGTCCGCGGCGATGAAAAAGGGCTCCGCCGTCGAGCACGAGCAGGCCGAAGGATCGACGTTCATGTCTGCTCTCCTCGATGGCCGCATGTCGGCCGCCGGGTACGTCGCGTACCTACGACGCCTCCGTCCCGTCTACGCCGCTCTGGAGTCGACAGCAACGGCGCTCGCAGGCGATCCGATCGCATCGAAGGTCATCGACCCCGCGTTGAGCCGTCTCGCAACCATCGACGCCGACCTCGCCCACTGGGCGCCGGACGACATCGAGGACGCCGACGACTCCCCCGCCGCCGACGAATACGCGGCTCGCATCACGACCTCCGCGGCCTGGCCTGGCGCGTTCGTCGCGCACCACTACACCCGATACCTCGGTGACCTGTCCGGCGGACAGGCGATCGGACGCATCCTCGACCGAGACTTCGAACTCGACGGCGCGGGCATCGCGTTCTACGACTTCAGCGAGGTCGGCAAGGTCAAGCCGTACAAAGACGCCTACCGTGCACACCTCGACGAGATCGGTGCGACGCTGACCGCCGACGAGCGCGCGCGTCTCGTCGACGAGGTCAAGGTCGCCTTCCGGCTCAACCAGGCACTGTTCGCCGAGCTCAGTCGGCTGTTCCCGGCCTGAACGCCCTACCGCACAACAAAAGGACGGCCTCACTCATGTGGGCCGTCCTTTCTGTTTGTCGTCATCCGTGATGCGGTGGGCGGTTCTCGTCGTACCACTCGCGGCCCCGGCCGCCGTGCCGACTCTCGCCCGGCTCGACGATCTGCTCCGGCAGGTCGTCGCCGAACACCGCATCGAGGCGGCGGCGACGTTCCCAGTCGGCCTCGTCAGATGTCACTGATGTGCCCGATCACATGCCTGGCCAGCGGCAACAGTGTCGCCATGCCGTCGCGGACGGCGGCGCGGGAGTCGGCGATGTTGACCACTACCGTCTGACCTGAGATGCCGGCGAGGCCGCGTGAGAGTCCACCGTCGGTGGCTCCCGCGGACAGGCCCGAACTGCGAATCGCCTCCTCGACGCCTTGCAGACGACGGTCGAGTAGCGGTTCGGTCGCCTCCGGGGTCACATCACGTGCTGCGACACCGACGCCTCCAACCGACACCACGAGGTCCACACCACCGATGACCGCAGTGTTCAGCGCGTTCCGGATCTCGACCTCGTCACCGGGGACTGTGACGGTCGCGTCGACGTGGAATCCGGCCTCTTCGAGGAGCTCGCCCACGAGCGGACCGAGCGAGCTTGGACCCTCCCCGTGCGCAACACGGTCGTCGACGACCACTACGAGTGAACGGGCGAACCCGTCTCCGGGTGCGGCGGCTGCGAGCCCCGGGCTGGTCGAACGAGCCGCCGCGTCTGCGGCCTGGGCGTCGGCGTCGTCGAGGATGTCAGTCATGTCTGCCTCTCTGGAAGTCATAGCGTGCCGAGGGTGACCTCGGCGGTCTTGCTGTCACCGTTCACCGTGTACGTCACCTTCACCGTATCCCCCGGAGCGTTCGAGCGTACGGCGGCGACGAGAGAATCCGCCGACGTGATGTGACGGTCATTGACTGCGGTGATGAGCGCACCGACAGGGATCCCTGCGCGTTCCGCGGGTCCGCCGCGGACGACGTTCGCGACGACGGCTCCCGGCTTCTCGAGATCAACGGCGGGGCGGACCGAGACGCCGATGTTGGCCTGGGTCGCCTTACCGGAGGTCCGCAACTCGTTCGCAACACGCATCGCCTGATCGACAGGGATCGCGAAGCCGAGACCGATGCTGCCAGACTCCGAGCCGGTGCTCGCGCCGAGCGTGGCGATCGCGGTGTTGATGCCGATGAGCGCGCCCGCAGAGTTGATGAGCGCTCCACCGGAGTTGCCCGGGTTGATCGCGGCGTCGGTCTGGATCGCGTCGATCACCGAGTCCTGGCCGTCTGTGCCGGACGTCGACACCGGACGGTTCAGTGCAGAGATGATCCCGGTGGTGACCGTGCCCTCCAGGCCGAGCGGCGAACCGATGGCGATGACGTTCTGACCGACGGTCAGGTTGTCGGACTTTCCGATCGTGATGGGTGTGAGGCCGGTCTTGTCGGCCTTGATCACCGCGATGTCCGACACCGGATCGGCGCCGAGTACTCGCGCCCGGGCTCGCGACCCGTCACTGAAGCTGACGAGGACCTGCATGTTCGGTCCGCCGACCACGTGATTGTTGGTCAGGATGGTGCCGTCCTCGGACAGGACGACACCCGATCCGGATCCGACTTCCCGCCCGTTCGAGACGGTGATCGACACGACCGACGGAAGCACACGCGCCGCGGTCTCCTGGACCGATCCTGGGGCGGCGGGAGGTTGTGCTGCCTGCGTCGGGCCCGTCGCGATGGAGGTGCTGTCCGTGTTCGACGACCCGTTGCGATCGGAGACCAGATAGCCGACACCACCGCCCACACCACCGGCGAGGACTGCGACCACCGCCGCACCTACGAGGAGCTTTTTCCCCGATCCGCCGCGCCCCGAGCCGCCTGCACCGGGACCCGGGTCGGAGCCGATCGGAGGGAGCGACCCGGTCGGAGGTCCGCTCGGCGGCGCAGCGGCGAACTGGCCGGTGCCGTACGGCTGCTGATAGGGCGCCGTCGATGGTGCGCCGTACGGCGATGTCGTAGGCGCCGACCCGTACGGTGCGGGCTGATACGCAGGAGTCACCGTCGTCGGCTGCTGGGCGGCGAACCCACCGGTCGAGGTCACGCCCGTGGGCGCGTCGAACGGGCTCGACGCGGGACGATTCTCGCTGCCGGGAAGCGGCGGAAGCTTCGAGTACGGAGTCGGCGCGGGATTGTTCTGCGCCGTGAAGTCGTCTTGTCGATCCGAGGGGTATCCGCCGTCAGTCATGATTGTCAGCCTAGGCCAGGACACTGTGAAGTCGGTCAAAGGATCCTGGGAATCCGTCCCATGACCGACGCCGTCTACTTCACCGACGGACGACAACGGGGTCGGGCTCGGTGTGCAGCGCCGACCCTGGGAGGCGCATGCGGATCAACGCTCCGCCTTCCGATGACGATTCCGCGACGACGGAACCGCCGAGACGCACCACCACCTGCCGGACGATCGCAAGCCCGAGACCCGATCCGGGCATCGACCGGGTGGCGTCCGCTCGGTAGAACCGCTCGAACACCCGCTCGCGGTCTTCCGGCGGAATACCGGGCCCCGCATCGGCGACGGACAGTTCGGCCGCCTGCAGTCCCACTTGGTGGAGACGCACCTGGACGGTCCGTCCGGGCGGGCTCCATTTGGCGGCGTTGTCGAGCACGTTGAGCACAGCGCGGGCGAGGCCGTGTTCCTCACCGAACACGAACCAGGGCGACGTTTGGACGTCGAACTCGATGTCTGCGCGGCGGCGTCGGACGCGGAGCAGGGCGTCGTCGATGACTGACTCGAGAGCGACCTCTTCGTGGACGGTGTCGAGGGAGTCGTCACGCGCGAGGTCGACGAGGTCGCCGACCAGGGTCGACAGTTCCTCGATCTGAGCCATCACATCCGAGCGCAGCTCCACCATGTCTGATGCGGGGATCGGGGGCGCACCCGGCGCAGACGAAGCGATCAGCAGTTCCAGGTTGGTCCGCAGAGAGGTGAGCGGTGTCTTGAGCTCGTGCCCTGCGTCTGCGACGAGCCGTGCCTGTTGGTCACGGGATTCGGCGAGCGCGCCGAGCATCGTGTTGAAGCTCTCGGTGAGGCGGGCGAGCTCGTCTGTTCCGGTCACCGGAATCGGTCTCAGATCCTGCGTCTTCGCAACACGCTCGACGGCTTCGGTCAGGCGGCCGACCGGCCGCAGACCGCCCCGCGCGACCGCCGTTCCGGCGAGTGCCGCGAACGCGACTCCCACGCCACCCGCCACGAACAGGACGGACGCGAGACGCTTCAGGATGGCGTCGGTGCGGTCGAGCGACTCGGCGAGCATCAATGTGCTGCCGTTCGACAGTTTGCGGGCGAGAATCCTGTGGTTCGACGAGGTACGCAGACTCTGGTTCAGTTTTCCAGGCGGGTTCACCGATCCGATGATCTGCCGTTCGGTGTCGCCGTACGGGACTTCACCGAGCATGAGCGTGTGCCCAGTCGGCTCGACCAGCGCGATCGAGATCGACGTCGAGAAGACGGTTCCAGCGAGGAGATCCTCCGGACCGTTGCTGAGACGTCCCAGCTTCGACAGCACCGTCATCCCATCGGCACGAGTGATCAGCTGTGTGTCGACGTCGCGGTACAGCGATCGGGAGACGACGAAGTACGCCGCGCCCGCCATGAGTGTCGCCGACAGCAGGACGACGGCGGCGGCGAGCAACGCGACACGGTTCCGCAGCGACACCGAGCGGGTCAGCGCGTTCGGCGCCCGCATCGGGCGGTGTGCTCGGCTCGTCATCTAGGGCGCGGAGCTCTCACGGAGCACGTAGCCGACGCCGCGCACAGTGTGGATGAGTCGCGGTTCGCCGTCTGCCTCGGTCTTGCGTCGCAGGTAGCCGATGTACACCTCGAGGGCATTACCCGAGGTCGGGAAGTCGTAGCCCCACACCTCTTCCAGGATGCGGCTGCGCGTCAAGACCCGCTTCGGGTTCGACATCAGCATCTCCATCAGCGCGAACTCGGTTCGCGTGAGACTGATCTGGCGTTCGCCGCGCGTCACTTCGCGGGTCACCGGATCGAGGGTCAGGTCGGTGAAGCTGACCGCCTCCGAGCCCTCCTCGTCTTCGCGTGCCGTACGGCGCAGCAACGACCTGACTCGAGCGAGGAGTTCCTCCAAGGCGAACGGCTTGGGCAAGTAGTCGTCGGCGCCCGCGTCGAGCCCCGACACCCGCTCCGACACCGAGTCGCGGGCGGTCAGCACCAGGATCGGCAGGTCGTCGCCCGCGGACCGGAGTCGGCGGCACACTTCCAGACCGTCCAGGCGCGGCATCATCACGTCGAGCACCAGCATGTCCGGGCGATCGGCGATCACCTTCTCGAGTGCTTCGAGACCGTCACCCGCCGTGTCGACGGTGTAGCCGTTGAAGGACAGGGACCGACGAAGGGACTCTCGGACGGCCCGATCGTCGTCGACCACGAGTATGCGCATGCCTACAGTCTTATCGTCTCTACTTCAGATCCTGCTGAGAAACACGCGGGTCACCGTCGTCGGCGAGCCACCGCGAGCATGTCCGACACCTCGGTGAACTTGATCCGTGGCCGTCCGGCGGCCTGCCCTCGCGCCCGCTCGGCACGGTCGATGGACCGCACTCCGCGATATCCGACGAGGTCGGGCGACCTGCGCTGCGCGAGCCTGCGGAAGTCGTCCGGGGCATGCGCCGTCCTGGTCAGACGTCCGGCCGCGGCGTCGTCGATGAACGCCTCCACGGTGGTGATCGCGTGCGCTTTGTTGGCGCCGATTCCTCCGGTGGCCCCGCGCGCAGCCCATCCGAGGGCGTACACGCCGGGTATCGCGTCGCCTGTCTCGTTGATCACTCTGCCGTCGGAGTTGGGGATGACACCGCGGGCGTCGTCGAAAGGAAGACCGTTGATGCGCACTCCGCGGTACCCGATGGATCGGACCACAAGATCGGTCGTGATCTCATGCGCCAGATCGCCGGTCGCCACGTCGACGGCTCCGACATGCCCTCGGTCACCTGCGACGACTCCTTCGACCGCGCTGTTGAAGAGCAGGACGATGCGTCGTCGGTCGGGTTCGGGCGGATGGTGGAGGCCGAGTCCGTCCGGGCGGTCGGCGACGATCACGTCAACTCCGGGCAGTTCTTGCAGAGCCCTGAACTCGGCGGCCGTGTACGCGGCGTCCGACGGACTGCGACGACCGAGCAGCACGACCTCGCGGATGTCCTGCCTCTCCAGGAGGGTCAATGCGCGATCGGCGATGTCGGTGGCGGCGAGCGCTTCCGGCGACGACACCAGGATCCGCGCGACGTCGAGCGCCACATTGCCGGTTCCCACGATCACGGCGCGTCCCACTCCGTCTTCCGGGATCGGAGGACCCTGCGCACCCGGGTAGGCGTTGTACCAGGCGACCAGATCGGTTGCAGCCACCGAACCGGGCAGGTCTTCACCGGGCACCCCGAGTACCCGAGAATCGGGTGCACCGACCGCGTAGAACACCGCGTCGAAATGGTCGGCGAGCTCCCCCGGAGTGACGGCCGATGGGCCGTCTCCGATTTCGACTCCGCCGAGCAGATGAACCCGTCGATCGCGATACAGCATGTCGAACGTGCGGAGAACTCCCTTGGTGCCGGGGTGATCGGGCGCGACGCCTGCGCGGACGAGACCTCCGGGAGTCGGCAGCCTGTCGATCACCGTGACGTCGGCGTCAGTCCGGCCGATCAACGTCCGGACGGCGTACCCGCCTGCCGGCCCGGTGCCGACGACGGCCACTCGCAGACCGTCCGGCAGACGCGGGATCACCGGATAGACGATGTCCGACCACCCCGATGAGATATCCGGGTTGTCGCGATAGAACGCTGCGTTGACCTCGATGAACACCGAGTCGCGCTCACCGAGGCGATCGGCCGGGTAGATCGCGTCGACAGGGCACGCGTCTGCGCAGGCGCCGCAGTCGATGCAGGCCACGGGATCGATGTGCAGGATGTCCGACGAGCCGAACCCTCGTTCCTCCGGAGTCGGGTGAATGCAGTTCACCGGGCACACGGACACACATGCCGCGTCGCTGCAGCACGACTGGGTGATGACGTGTGCCATCAGATCATGTGGACGCGGCGGTAGTTGCGCCGCGCGGCCCGCGTCAGCAGCCCCACGTCGTCGAGGAACTCCATCAGGTGAGTGCAGTTGCTGCGGACCATCGCGTGGAAGTGCTTGTTGGTGCGACGTTCCGCGAGCGCACGGTCCACGTCGAGTCCCGCGTTCGCGTACACCTGCGGCTGGACCAGGTTCGACACGATGTAGAGCGCACCGAGCGAGGTGTAGAGCGCACAGAATCGCCGCTTGAGCGGACTCATGCCGGCCATCGACTCGCGGACCTGCTCACGGGCGAACTTCATGTGCCGAGACTCTTCGAGCACATGGATCTCGTTGATCGTGCGGATGAACGGGAGCACTCGCTCGTCCCGCATGCAGCCGCGCTGGAACACGTCGAGGATCTCTTCGGCGACAAGAATGCCTGCGTACGAGACCGCACCGCGTGCCGTGTGCTGGAAGATCTTGCCGAGACGACCGATGCGGCGAGGCGGGTGGTACGACGTGCCGACCATCTTCGACGATGCCTTCGCGAACATGATCGAGTGGCGGCATTCGTCGGCGATCTCGGTGAGCGCAAACTGGAATTCCGGCTCGTGGTAGCGGCCGAGGTACTGGTCGCGCAGCACCAGCTCCTGCAGGATCATCTCGAACCAGATGCCGACGTTCATGATCGACGCGAACTCGTGGCGAGTCAGTGTCACCTGCTGCTCGACGGTCAGCTCATTCCAGTAGTCGGTGCCGTACAGCGTCGACCACTCCGGGCTGCAGCCGTACTGCGCCGGGTCCATCGGTTCGGACCAGTCGATCTCGGTCATCGCGTTTCGAGAGAGTCGTGCGGCGGACTCCACCAGTCGCTGCGACACTTCGTCCACCCCGCGGTCAGGTGTGCTCATCGAGTCGTTCTCAAGAATGGTCATCTCGACCTCCCATCTACCGATGTGACAATATTTGTTGTCACGATAACACGCGTGTGATGAGCTTCATAGAGCCTAGTTTCCCTACCAGCGAGTAAGTAGGGTTCAGGGCACAGACACGCAGGTCAGCACATAGAGGGAGAACGTCATGCCGTCAATCGTCATCACCGGTGGAGCCGCCGGAATCGGACTCGCCACCGCCAAGCTGTTCCGTTCCCACGGTTGGACGGTCGGCATCTACGACGTGGACAAGGCCGCTCTCGCCTCAGCTGCCGCCGACGACCCCGAGTTGATCACCGGTGTTCTCGACGTCCGCGACCCCGACCAGTGGGACGCGGCCCTCGCCGACTTCACTTCGCACACCGACGGACAGCTCGACGTCCTCGACAACAACGCCGGCATCCTGCTGTCGGGGAATCTCGCCGACATCAGCCCGGAGGCGATCAAAACACAGATCGACATCGACGCCCTCGGCGTCACACTCGGCGCCCGCGCCGCGCACAAGTACCTCAAGGCGACGCCGGACAGTCATCTCGTCAACATCGCATCGGCCTCGGCGATCTACGGCCAGCCCGGCATCGCGACGTACAGCGCCACGAAGTTCTTCGTCGCCGGCCTCACCGAAGCCCTCGAACTCGAATGGCAGCAGGACGACATCCGGGTGGTCTCCATCTGGCCGCTCTGGGCGCAGACCGCACTCGCCGAGGACACGGACGCGAAGAGCACCCGCACCCTCGGCGTCCGGCTGACCGCCGAGGACGTCGCCGCGAAGGTGTGGGAGTCGGTGCATCCATCGACTGTCGACCGTCTCCTGTCACGGACCAGCTACTCCGTCGGAGTGCAGACCACGATCCTCGGCAACGCGGCCAAGTTCATCCCGAACGTCCTCAACCGCGGCGTCAACAAACTGCTGGCGCAGTAGGGCGCCGCCGTCAGCGGTCTGCTGCGACGAGATCGGCGCAGTGTTCACCGACCATCATCACCGTGATGTTCGGATTCACCGACGTGTGCTCGGGAAACACCGACGCGTCCGCGACGCGGAGCCCGTCGACGCCCTTGACCCGTAGTCGGGCGTCGACGGGAGCGTCGTCCGAGGACCCCATGGCCGCCGTCCCGACAGGGTGATAGACGGTGTTGTGGGTGGCGCGGATGTACGTTGCGAGATCGGCGTCGTCGACCACACCCGGACCGGGGAACAGTTCGTCGCCCGCCCACTGCGCCATCGCCGGTTGGGCGACAATCTCGCGGGCCCGGCGGATGCCGGCGGTCATGATTCGGATGTCATATCCCTCGGGGTCGCTGAAATAGCGAGGATCGACGAGCGGCTTGTCGCGGAAATCGCACGACCGGAGTCGGACGGTGCCTCGAGATCGAGCGTGTGTCACATTCGGCGTCAGACAGAACACGTTGTCCGCTGTCGGATACCCCTGCCGGACCGTGTGCATGTCGAACGGCACGCTGCCGTAATGCATCATCAGATCCGGCCGATCCAGGCCGTCGTCGACCATGTCGAACACGCCGATCTCCCACCACTGGGTGGAGTCGACGGGCATCGGCTGCTTCGCGACCCAGGAGATGACGCCCTCGGGATGGTCCTGCAGGTTCAGCCCCACCCCGGGTGAGTCGACGAGTACGTCGATCCCGTGATCGGCCAAGTGCGCCGCAGGTCCGATGCCCGACAGCATGAGCAGCTTCGGGGTGTCGATGGCGCCCGCCGACAGGATGAGTTCCCGCTCCGCGGTGATCGTCCGAGCTCGTCCGAACTGGTTGTCGACCACTTGGACGCCGGTGCACCGGGTGCCGTCGAACATCAGACGGGTGGCCCGCAATCCGGTCAGAAGGGTGAAGTTCGGGCGGTCGGCGATCGGATGGATGTACGACACCGACGACGACGAGCGAGTGCCGTCTGCGCGTCGGTTGATCTGGAAGAAGTTCGCACCGCGAGTGACGGTGGTCCCCGTGTTGAACCGGGTTGTCGGGATTCCGGCCTGGGCCGCCGCTTCGAGCAGTGCGACCCCGCAGGGGTCGTTGGGCGGCACGTTCATCAAATGAACCGGGCCGCTGTCGCCGTGGTGCGGAGCATCCGGGCCCGCGTCCTCATTGGTCTCCAGACGTGCGAGCACCGGCCACATGGCGTCGGCGTCCCAGCCTGTGGCGCCGAACGTGGTCGCCCACTCGTTCAGGTCCTCACGCGGCGGCCAGAACGCGATGCACGAGTTGTGAGACGAGCAGCCGCCGAGCACCTTGGCGCGCGCGTGCCGCAGGAACGAGTTGCCTGACGCCTGCGGTTCGACCGGGTAGTCCCAGTCGTAACCGGATTCGAGCAGTTCCATCCACCTGTTCAGCCGGAGCACTTCGTCAATGCCTCGATCGTCGGGTCCCGCCTCGATCAGCGCGACGCGCACCGACGGGTCGTCGGACAGTCGTGCCGCAGCCGCACAGCCGGCGGAGCCGCCGCCGACCACAACATAGTCGAAAGAATCCGTGGTCATCAGTCCTCCTCGGGCCGTCGGTCAGCGAACCAGCCGGTGACCTCGGGTGCGATGTTCTGGTAGACGTGTTTCGCCTCGCGGTACTCGTCCAGGCCGGTGGGTCCGAGTTCACGTCCGACGCCGGACTGCCCGAAGCCACCCCATTCGGCTTGCGGAAGGTACGGGTGGAAGTCGTTGATCCAGATGGTTCCGTGTCGCAGGCGGTTCGCGATGCGCTGCGCCTTGCCCGCATTCTCCGTCCACACGGCCCCGGCCAACCCGTAGACCGTGTCGTTGGCGATGGCGACGGCGTCGTCTTCGTCGGTGAACGTCTCCACGGTGACGACGGGGCCGAAGGCTTCGTCGGTCACCACCGACATGCCCCGCTTGCACTGGTCGAGCACTGTCATCCGGTAGTAGAAGCCCGCATCGAGGTCGCTTGTCCCCGAGGTGCCCGTCGCGTAGTCACCGCCACATCTCAGGCGAGCCCCTTCGGCGACGCCCGCCTGAACGTAGGCGTGCACCTTCTCTCGGTGCGCCGCGGAGATGAGCGGACCGGTCTCCGCGGAGTCGTCGAACGGTCCGCCGAGCGTGATCTGGCCCGCACGCTCGACCAATGCGTCGACGAACCTCTCGGCGATCGACTCCTCGACGACGAGGCGCGCACCCGCCGAGCAGACCTGCCCGGAGTGCACGAATGCGGCGTTGAGCGCGTTGTCGACGGCGGCGTCGAAGTCGGCGTCGGCGAACACGACGTTCGGGTTCTTGCCTCCTAGTTCGAGCGCCACCTTCTTGACTGTCGCGGCCGCCGACGCCGCGATCACCCGTCCGGTGACGAGTCCGCCGGTGAACGACACCAGGTCGACATCGGGGTGACCGGAGAGCGGAGGGCCCGCCGTCGCGCCTGCGCCCGTCACCAGGTTCGCAACGCCTGCGGGCAGTCCCAGCTCGTCGAGCAGGCGCATTGTCAGGATCGCCGTGTGCGGTGTCAGTTCTGCGGGTTTGAGGACAAACGAGCACCCGGCGGCGAGCGCGGGCCCGATCTTCCAGGCCGCCTGCAGCAGCGGGTAGTTCCACGGTGTGATCAGTCCGCACACACCGACCGGCTCGTACTG
This sequence comes from Gordonia sp. PDNC005, assembly GCF_016919385.1. NCBI lineage: Bacteria > Bacillati > Actinomycetota > Actinomycetes > Mycobacteriales > Gordoniaceae > Gordonia > Gordonia sp. PDNC005. Next base: position 518,535 of record NZ_CP070351.1, on the reverse strand, counting down.
GATTCGGCTGACGACACTCTCCGACCCTGCGTCGACCAGCCGTCCGGCGTCCTTCGATGCGAGTTCGGCGAAGTAGTCGAAGCAGTTCGCGATGTCGTCCATGTCGATCCGGGATTCGACGATCCGCTTGCCGGTGTCCAACGACTCCGCGCGGGCGAACTCCTCCTGTCGCTCGCGGATCCCTGCCGCCAGGCCGGCGAGCAGCTTGCCTCGCTGTCCGGCGGGCACCGACGCCCATCGCCGATCGTCGAACGACCGACGGGCGGCCTCGATCGCCCTGACCGTGTCTGCCGACCCGGCTTCACTGACTGTTCCGACGAGCGATCCGTCCGCCGGACAGCGGATCTCGCGAGTCGCCCCATCGGCCGAGGCCTCCCATCGACCGTCGATGAACAGGGTCTGTGCGTTCACTTGACCTCCTTGGTCTGTCCGCTTGTCGCTTGTCGGTCTGGTCCGCCGAGTTCGGCCTGTTCCGCCTCGAGCATCTCTTCCACGAAGTCGGCCGACCAGTCGACGGTCTGTTCGTTGGACACTGTCGCCGACGCACTGTTGACGCCTTCGATGTAGTGGTGGTGTCGCTCGTAGTGGTCGAGCACATTCGAACTGATCTGCGCCTTGGTGAGCCCGTACACGTCGAACCCCTCGCTGCCCTGAGCAGTGAACACCTCGAGCCGGAAGAACTTGTCCCGGCTCTCCGGGGTCCGGCCGAACACCGGGGTGGGATGCCGGGTGGGATACACCTGATAGTGGAATCTCGGCCCGTCGCCGAGGTCCACGTCCAGATGATGGCTGTTGAGGTCGTAAGCGTCGACGTACGCCGACCCGACCACCGCGGACATCCCCGATCGCACCAGTTCGTCCGCGACGTCGGCGAGCGCAGGCCGCACCACCGATTCGGAGAACCGCGCGACATCGTCTCGGTCGGGATAGTGCACCAGCCGCTCGACCCGCTGCCGCCAATTGAGGGCGGTCCCGCCCGACGCACGGTGGGACAGCGCGTGTGTCATCGCCTCGCGACGCGAAGCGACCCAGTGCCCTTCCGCCCGCAACGCTCGGAACAGTCCGAGCATCATCAGCGCGACGACGACGGCGAACGGCAGGCCCATGATGACCGTTGCGTTCTGCAGGGTGGTGATGCCGCCGATGAGCAGCATCGCCATCGTCAGGCCTCCGGTTGCAAGCGCCCAGAAGATCCGGACCCACTTCGCACCGTCCGATTCGTTGTCGGAGATGTGGGAACTGAAGTGAGCCATGACGAGCGCACCGGAGTCGGCACTGGTGATGTAGAACAGCAGCCCGGTGAATGTCGCGATGACCACGAGCAGCGGCGCGGCCGGGTACTCGTGCAGCAGGGCGTAGAACGCCTTCTCCGGGGTGTCGACGGCGGTCGTCGCGAAGTCGCCGTCACGTCGGGCGACTTCGAGTGCGCTGTTCCCGAAGACGGAGATCCAGATGAGGATGAACGCGAACGGCACTGTCAAAGTGCCGAGGACGAACTGCCTGATGGTCCGACCTCGGGAGATCCGGGCGAGGAACAGTCCGACGAAGGGCGCCCACGCGATCCACCACGCCCAGAAGAACAGCGTCCACGTCGCCTTCCATTCGCCAGTGTCCTGGTAGGCGAAGGTGTCTAGCGCCATGCCGGGGAAACGGCTCGCGAAGTCGCCGATGTTCTGGACGAGCCCGTTCATCAGGTAGGTCGTCGATCCGGCGATCAGGATGAAGAGCAGCAGTCCGATCGCGATCACCACATTGATCTCAGACAGCCGCTTCACGCCCTTGTCGACGCCGGACACCGCAGACAGGATCGCGATGACCACGGCGACGGCGATCAGACCGGCCTGCGCCCAATGACTCTGTGCGATTCCGAACAAGTCCTCGAGGCCGACGTTGAGCTGTGCGACACCGATGCCGAGGCTGGTGGCGAGACCGAAGATCGCGCCGAGGAGTGCGGCGATGTCGACGGAGTCGCCGAGAAGACCGTCGATTCTGTCTCCGAAGATCGGCTGCAGCGCCGACCGCAGGCTCAGCGGCTTGTTGTACCGGTAGGCGAAGTAGCCCAACGACATGCCGACCAGCGCGTACAGGGCCCATCCGATGATTCCGTAGTGGAACAGGGTCCATACGACGGCCTGCCGTGTGGCCTCCATCGTCTGTCCTTGTCCGGTGGGCGGCGCCATCCACTGCGTCACCGGTTCGGCGACGGAGAAGAACATGAGGTCGATGCCGATGCCGGCCGCGAAAAGCATCGCCGTCCAGGAGAAGAGCCGGTACGCGGGTTTGGAGTGGTCGGGTCCTAGTTTCACGCCACCGACCCGAGAGAAGGCCGCCCACAGAACGAACAGCAGGACCGCCACTACCAGGGCGATGTAGAACCATCCGAGTTCGTCCGCGACCCAGGTGACAGCCGCTTGAATCACGCGGTCCGCGCCGGCCGTGTCGACCAGCGCCCACACGATGATCGCAACCACTCCGGCGCTCGCTCCGAAGAACACCCTCTTGTTGACGGGAATCGAGGGCGGGACGGCGGGCTCGACGCCGTCCGGATCGTCCGATGCCGACTGCTGAACCTGCGTCACGACCACTCCCCTGACGAACTGTGTCTGCGTTACGTGAGTTTCCGGTTTCGTTCCGTGCCCAACCTACGCAGAAGCCGCCCGATGCATCGGGGTCGTGACAGCATCGAGACTTCTTTGTGACGACAAAAGGCTGCGGCCGGTAGGAGATCCCACCGGCCGCAGCCTTTGTAGTTCAGTTGTCGCGAGCTACGCTCAGCGACGGTCGAGATCGACCAGGCCAAGCTTGACAGCCTTGACCAGGCGACGCGGCATACGCTGCGACACGCCGTTGATCTTCTCTTCCTGCAGGGTGACGTTATCCGCCTTCCACTGCGAACGACGGCTACGGGTGTTCGCCCGCGACATCCGGCGCTTCGGTACTGCCATGGTTCTCGCCTTCCTCACGTTCGGCGCGGGCATGGGTCCGGGTCTCTCCCGACCCGCCACAACCCGCTGATCGCCTGTATCCACGGCAATCCGTCCGCGGCACACAACCTGAACAGATTAACCGGCCGAGAGCCCTTGTGGCAAAACGAGTCGACCGGGCCTACTCTTGCCCGCGTGTCTGGCGTCATCTCGGGGTTCACAGTGATCTTCCTCGTCGTCGGCCTCGGCTACATCCTGGGGCGAACGGGGGCCCTCGGCGATCATGCGTCGACCACCCTCGCTCGCCTCGTGTTCTTCGTCTGCACCCCCGCACTACTTCTGCATTCGCTGGCCACCAGCGACCTGTCGGTGGTGTTCTCCCCGACCCTCGCCGTCGCGTCCGTCTCTGCACTGACGATGGGCCTGATCTATCTGCTCGTGGCGCGTTTCTGGCTCAGGCGGCCGATCCCAGAAGTGACGATCGGAGCACTGTCGGCGTCATACGTGAACAGCGTCAATCTCGGCCTGCCGATCGCGATCTTCGTGCTCGACGACGCGTCGTTCATCGCGCCGCTGCTCCTGTTTCAGATCGTGTTCTACTCGCCCATCGCACTCGCAACGCTCGACCTGACGGCCCTCGACTCGGCCCATCGCGGGTCGGTGTGGAAGACCATCGCCGTCCCGCTACGCAACCCGATCCTGATCGGCGGGGTGATCGGTCTCGCATTGTCGTTGAGTGGATGGACGCCGCCGCAGGCGATTCTCGAACCCGCGGACATGCTCGGCCAGGCGTCGGTGCCGCTCGCGCTCCTGACTTTCGGCCTGACCCTCACGGGCACCACGATCTTCGCCAAGGGCGAGAGTCCCCGACGCGACGTCGCCGTGGCGTCGTTCCTCAAGGCGATCGTGATGCCCGCACTCGCGTACGTCGTCGCCCGGTGGATGTTCGGCATGACTGGACACGACCTGTTCGCCCAGGTGGTGATCGCGGCCCTGCCCACCGCACAGAACGTGCTCGTCTACGCCACCAGGTACGGCCGCGGTGTCGTCCTGGCCCGCGACACCGCGCTGATCACCACGATCCTGTCGATCCCGGTCATCGCTCTCATCGCGTTGCTGTTGGCGTAGCCACATGCTCAGCCGAGCCTCGCGAGCACCGCGCGGTGATCGGCACCGGAGATCGTGTGTGTCGTCACCGCTGACGCCCCGAATCCACGGACGAGGACGTGATCGATGCCGACGACCGGCGGGTACCACTTGTCGGTGGGATAGGTGCGGAGCAGACCAGCCCCTGCGAGGTCTGCTGCGTCGGCGAACCCACCGGACAGGAGTCGTCGGAACTGCGTGTGGTCGGTGGTGGCATTGAAGTCACCGAGCGCGATGACCGGCCGCTCAGAGGGCGCCGATTCGATGGCGGCGTGCAGCCGATCGAGCTCTTCCGCCCAATCGGACGGAAAGCTGGGCGGCACCGGATGGACGGCGAACACCTGCACCTCGCCGACGTTCGGCACCGTGACGACCGCAGTCAAATTCTCCAACCCGAAGCCGTCGAGTGAGGCCGGCGTGGACAGCTCGTTCCTGCTGTAGATCGCGGTTCCACCGGCGAGTGCGCGAGGCCGAACGAACGAGTACGGCAGATCCCGCGCGATTGTCGACTCGGATATCCGCTGTGCCGCGTCCGGGGTCAGCTCCTCGACCGCGAGCACGTCGACCTGGTTCTCTCGGACGAGAGACGCCAGTTCGTTGATGTCGCCCATTCCCAACTGGATGTTCGAGGTGAGCACCGTGAGCGCCTCACCCGTCGGCGGATCGTCCGATACGAAGAGAGGTGCGTGAACCGCGAACCCGGAGACCGCGACAACTGCGACCATCGCTCCGCCGACCCACCGTGTACGGCCGCGCAGCGCGAACACAGCAGCGGCCGCGACGACGATCGCGATCACGAACACGTACTGCGACACCGATGCCGCGGCGATCACGGGCACACTCGCACCGGGCCAGTACCGGCTCCCGACAGCGACGACCGCCGCGAACAGCGCCACGGCTCCGCCGACGACGACAGCCTTCCGGAGGAACAGTCTCATCCGGCCATTCTGCCGAGAATTCGTATTCAGTGCCGGGTCAGACGATTCCTGCGGCCTCCGCTGCTCTCCGATACGCGGCCGCGAGAGTCGTGACGGTCTCGTGGGCGTTGAGTCCGCTCGGGTTGGGCAGCACCCAGATCGTCGCATCGCCGATCTGGCGGTCCTGCTCGCCGACAGTCGCCTTCGGTTCCCCGAACGCCGAGCGGTAGGCAGTCACTCCGAGCACTGCCAGCACCCGTGGACGTACCCGTTCCACCGTTCGGACGAGGTTCCGACCGCCGACCTCCAGTTCGGCGCGGCTCAGATCCGACGCCTTCGCGGTGGCGCGCGCGACGACATTGGTGATCCCGACGCCGGCAGCCGTCAGCGCGCGGGCATCGTCGTCGCTCATCCCCGCCGATGCGTCGATCAGCCGCTCCGTGATCCCCGCGGCGTACAACGCCGGATAGAAACGGTTGCCCGGCCGCGCGAAGTGTGCGCCGGTCGCCGCCGTCCACAGTCCCGGGTTGATGCCGGAGATCAACAGCCGACAGTCGGGCCCGATCAGGTCGGGGACAGTCGTGTCGGTGTAGCTCAGCAGTTCTGCACGCGAGAAGCTCACTCATCTACGACTACCACTGCGCGGATGGTTACTCAGCCGCAACATTTCCGACTGCTTCCGCAATATTCCGAGAGCACGATGCGTTCATGAACGCCTCGATGCAGTCCTCGACGGCCCCGACTCCTGTCGCACCGTATCTTCCGACGGCCGATGCGGTGGACGAGATGTATCGAAGCGACGGCAGCGTGCGTCCCCCTTACCGCGGGATCGACGGTGCTCTGCGGGCGCTGGAACCGTCCGATCTGCGTGCTCGCCTCGACGCCCTGCACCGGGCCCTGGCAGACCAGGGCATCACGTTCACGCTGTCCGGCACCGAACGGCCGCTCCCCCTCGATCCGATTCCCCGGATCATCGACGCGGCAGAGTGGAGAACTGTGGAACGTGGGGTCGCCCAACGTGTGCGGGCCTTGGAGAAGTTCCTCGACGACGTCTACGGAGAACAGGCGATCCTCGCCGATGGTGTCCTACCGCGCCGGCTGATCCACTCGTGCGAACACTTCCACCGGCAGGCCGCAGGAATCAGGCCGCCGAACGGTGTCCGTATCCACGTTGCGGGAATCGATCTGATCCGCGATGAGCAGGGCGAACTACGCGTCCTCGAAGACAACGTGCGCTCGCCGTCTGGAGTCTCCTACGTGATGGAGAACAGGCGAACCATCGCGCGAATCTTCCCAGACCTGTTCTCGACCCACGCCGTACGCGCGGTCGGCGACTATCCCCGCCATCTCCTGCGAGCCCTGCGGGCGTCGGCGCCGTCGAATGTCGCCGACCCGACCGTGGTCGTGCTTACCCCAGGCGTCGCGAACTCCGCGTACTTCGAGCATTCGTTGCTGGCCCGGCAGATGGGCGTGGAACTCGTCGAAGGGCGTGACCTGTTCTGTCGGGACAACGTGGTCTTCATGCGAACCACCGCGGGCGACACCCGCGTGGACGTCGTGTACCGACGCATCGACGACGACTACCTCGATCCGATGCATTTCCGCCCCGACTCGATGCTCGGCGTGGCAGGCCTGGTCAACGCGGCGCGCGAAGGCAACGTCGTGATCTCAAGCGCCGTCGGCAACGGAGTCGCCGACGACAAGCTCATCTACACCTATGTGCCCGACATCATTCGGTACTACCTCGGCGAGGAGCCCGTGCTGCGGAACGTGGAGAGCCTGCGGTGCTGGCTGCCCGACGAACGCGAAGAAGTGATCGACCGCATCGACGAGCTCGTCGTCAAACCGGTCGAGGGCAGCGGCGGCTACGGGATCGTGTTCGGACCGGATGCATCACCCCTCGAAAGAGAATCCGCGATCGCAGCGATCCGGGCCAACCCGCGCGGCTGGATCGCTCAGCCGATGATCTCGCTCTCGACCAACCCGACGATGATCGACGATCGACTCGCACCGCGGCACGTCGACCTTCGTCCCTTCGCCGTCAATGACGGCTCGTCGGTGTGGGTGCTTCCCGGCGGCCTGACGCGGGTCGCACTGAACGAAGGCTCCCTCGTCGTCAACTCGTCCCAGGGCGGCGGATCCAAAGACACGTGGGTCCTGGCGACCCGTCCGAAACCGACAGCTCCTGGACCGGCCGCCGTCGACGATCAGTTGGAACTGCTCCGCCCGATGCCATCTGCTTCCGCGCCCGTTGTCGCCGAACAGGAGCGTCAGCAGCAGCAGTCGTCTTGTACCGGAGGTTCTCGATGATGCTCTCTCGAAACGCCGAGTCGCTGTACTGGATCGGCAGGTACACCGAACGAGCTGACGACATGTCGCGCATCCTCGACGTCGCCGTTCACCAACTCCTCGAGGACCCGACCATCGATGTGGCGGCCGCCGTCGAGCACGTCACCACGGTCCTCGGCTTCACTCCTGAGCTCGATCGGCACCGGACGGTGTGGAGCCTCACCGAACAGGTCGCCTACGACCGGTCCGACCCCAGGTCGATCGTGGGACTGATCGGGGCCGCCCGCGAGAATGCCCGCGGCGCTCGCGAAGTGATCTCCGGCGAGATGTGGGAATGCCTGAACGCCACCTACAACGACCTCGGCGACGCCGAACTACGAGCCCGACGACTCGGGCCGCACGAGTTCCTCAGCTACATCAAAGCGAGGACCGCGATGTTCGCCGGACTGACCGACGCCACCCTCAGCCACGACGACGGCTACAGTTACCTGCTCGTCGGACGTTCCGTCGAGCGGGTCGACATGATCGTCCGGATGCTCCACGCGAGATCCGGTGGCGCGGGAGGCGCGCCGTCGTGGATGAGCGTCCTGATCGCGGCAGGCGCGCAGGACACCTTCATCCGAACACATCGCGGGAGCCTCGACGCCGAGCGCGTCGTTGAGTTCATCCTGCTGGATCGACTGTTTCCACGTTCGGTGTTCCACGCCCTCCGTTCGGCGGAACTCAATCTCGCGGCGCTCGACCGGACACCGGACCGCGTCGGCGCTCAATCCAGAGCTCTGACGCTCCTCGGGCGCGCACGAAGCTCCCTCGAGTTCGTCGACGCGTCGACTCTCACCGCTGACCTGTCGACACATCTCAGCCTGCTGCAAGACACCTGTCGAGCTGTCAGCGAGTCGATATCGGCGGAGCACTTCCACCCTGCACCCTTCGTCTCGTGGACTGATGCGAGCCTGTCTCTGGAGGTCCGATGACTGCCCGACTCCGAGTCGTCCACACCACCGGGTTCACTTACACCTCGCCTGTCGCGTCGTCGTACAACGAAGCCCGCCTCACCCCGCGCACCGACTCCCATCAGAATGTCGTCGCGTCGCACATCGACACCTCCCCTCCGGTCCACCAGTTCCGATACACCGATTACTGGGGAACGCTGGTCACCGCATTCGACGTGCACACACCTCACGATCGACTCGAGGTGACCGGCACAACTGTCGTCGAGACCGCGTCGCCCACGCCGCGCACCGACTCGATCGATTGGGCCGCGCTGCATGCAGACACTGTTGTGGACGACTTCGACGAGATGCTCGCGGCGACCGACTACACGCCGTTCACCGACGACTTGGCCGACTTCGCACGAGGCATCACCGGCGGACTGACACCTGCCGACGCGGTCGTCGCCGTGGTCGCCGCCGTACACGATCAGATGACGTACCGTCCGGGGAGCACGGGGGTTTACACGACAGCTCCGGACGCGTGGGACCGGCGCGCAGGTGTTTGTCAGGACTACGCCCACATCGCGTTGGCGATGATCCGGAGCCTGGGGATCCCCGCCCGCTACGTGTCCGGCTACCTTCTCCCCCGGTCCGACTCGGACATCGGCGAGGCTGTGGACGGCGAATCCCACGCTTGGATCGAGACCTGGACCGGGCAGTGGTGTGGCATCGATCCGACGAATGCGATTGAGATCGGCACCAACCACGTCGTGGTGGGCACCGGTCGTGACTACGCCGACGTCACTCCTGTCAAAGGGATTGTCACCGGCGGCGGCAGCTCAGGTCTAGACGTGAGAGTTCGCATGACTCGGCTGGCGTGACCTCATCCGGAACGACGAGCCCGGAGGTAGTCGCCGACGACGGCGGCGCCGAGCCCGTCGAGTTCCGGCGCCACCACCCGGCCGCCGATGCGGCGCGCGACACGGTCGATGAAGTTCGCCAGTCCCGGATCGTCTCCGAGTCGGAAGAACGTGATCTGCGTGCCCATCCGCGACAGGTGATCGAGCTCGTGAACTGTCTTCCCGATGGTCTCGGGGTGCGGCGGATACCAGAAGAACGCCTCACCGTCCGGCTCGAGATGAGCCGTCGGCTCACCGTCGGTGACAATGAGAACCACCGGCTGGGCGTTCGGAAACCGACGCAGATGGCGGTGCGCCAATAGGAGCGCGTGATGGAGGTTGGTGCCCTGCTCCATCCTCGGTTCCAGCCCGGTGAGTTCGTCGACCGTCGTCGACCGTGCGTGCCTGCCGAACTCGATGAGGTGCAGTTCGTCGGACCGGAAGCGAGTGGAGATCAGCTGGTTCAACGCGAGTGCGGTTCGCTTCATCGGCGTCCAACGGCCCTCCATGACCATGGAGAACGACGTGTCGACGAGCAGCACCACCGCGGCCTGGGTTCGCGCTTCGGTCTCGGTCACCTCGACGTCACGGACGTCGATCTGCACTCCCCGGGCCGGGTCGCTCTGTTCGGCGACCGTGCGGAGCACGGCGTTGGTGACAGTCCGAGTCACGTCCCAGGGCTCGGTGTCGCCGAACGCCCACTCCCGACTGGCGCCGGTCGGCTCACCGAGTCGGCCTGCCAGATCGGTCCGACGGTCGCCGCCGCGAGACGACAGCTGCGCGGCGACGTCCTTCAAGATCGACTGACCGAGACGGCGCATCGCCTTCGGGCTGAGTTTCATCGATCCATCCGGGTCACGCCGGAAGAAACCCTGGTCGCGCAGGGCTTTCTCGAGTTCGGTCAGCGTCCGCGCGTCGACGGCGGCGTCGTCGCCGAGCTGTCGCGCGAGCGCGTCGAGGTCGATGTCCTCCATCTGCGCACCCGCGTACGACTGCGAGAGTTGTTCGGCGAGTTCTTCGAGTTCGGCGATGTCCCTCAGCGCCGCCGCACCCTCACCCATGCCCATCGGCTGGTCGCCGGAGAACTCCTGCGATCCGCCCCAATTCAGGTCGGGTCTGGCTTGCCGCAGTGCGTCGTCCATCTGCGACAACGCGTTCATCAAGTCCGGTGAGCCGAACGCCTGCTGCGAGAGCCCCGCGAGCTCGGCCTGCTGCTCCGGAGTGAGCGAGTTGAAGAACTGTTGCGCGGCGGCGGACCGCTTGGCGAGAGCGTCGATGAGTTCGTCGACGTTCTGCGGGTTCTCCGGGAAGAACTCGCCGTGCGCATTCATGAATTCATCGAAGTCCTGCTGCGTGTCGGTGCCGTTGTTGTGCTTCGCGAGCAGGTTGTTGAGGTCGGCGAGCATGTCGGTGATCCGTTGCCGGTCCTCCGGTGTCGCACCTTCGAGTGCCTCCTTCATGCCCGCGAAACGCTGGTCGAGCGCCTCACGGCCGAGGAGATCAGATATCTTCTTGTACTCGGCCCCGGCCTGCGGACTGCGCCAGTTGTAGTCCGACAGCTCCTGGACTGCTTTCGCCGTCGATGCGGGAAGGTTGCCGATCTGCATCTCGGCGAACCGCGCATCGTCATCGAGGTCACGGGCGAGTTGTTTCCGCTCGGCTAGGACTGCGGAGTCGAGAAGTTCCCGGATCTCGTCGAACGTGCCGTCCAGATTCCGGTTCTTCAGCAGTTCCCGCCGACGTCTGTTGGCCTCTTCGGCGAGCCTGTCCAGCCCACGCGACGATGCCCCGCCGCGACGTAGGAACTCGCGCATGGCACGCTCCGGCGACACTCCCTGCATCACGTCGTCGCCGATGGCCGAGAGCGCCTCTCTCAAGTCGACCGGCGGCGCGAGCGGATCCGGCCCGCCGGTGTAGCGACCGTACCGAGAGCGGTGGAATCGATTACGCGCCATCACGTTCGAGTTCGTCGTCGATCACGACCGAGTACGACGTACGTCCCTGCTCGTCTTCGTCCTTCCCGATCCGCCTCGCGAGGAAGAGCCCTTCCAATGCGAGTTCCAGGGCACTGGCGCGTTCGGCGTCGTCGTCGGAGTCGAGGCGCGCCGCGATCTCGTCGAGTACGGCCAGGACCTCGGAGTCGTCACCGATCGCACCGATGACCTCAGCGGCGGGCACGCGGTCGCCGGTCAGGACCGGATGGCCCGCCTCGAGAGCTGCCACCAGTGGGCGCATGTCGAGACCGCCGAGATGCGCGCGGACCACGTCGGCGACCGACTTGCGGAGAAGGTAGTCGAGGATCTCCAGTTCGCGTCCCTCTTCACCGGACTCGAACTCGATCTTGCCGCGGAGCACCTCGATCACCGACTGCAGGTCGACCGGACGTGCGACGGGCAGATCCTCTCCGGTCACTGCGGCGCGGTGCAGGGCCGCGGCGGCGACCGTCTCGGCGGCCGCGATCGAGAACCGGGCGGACACACCGGACCGCTGATCGATCGACGGGTGCTCGCGCGCGTAACGGGTGAACCGAGCGAGCGTCTCGATCAAGTGCGTCGGGACACTCGCGACGAGGTCGGCCTCTTGCTCGACGACGTCGATCTCGTCATCCAGGTCGAGCGGGTAGTGAGTGCGGATCTCGGCGCCGAACCGGTCCTTGAGCGGTGTGATGATGCGACCGCGGTTCGTGTAATCCTCCGGGTTCGCACTGGCGGTGACGAGAACGTCGAGCGGCAGACGCAGGCTGTAGCCGCGGACCTGCACGTCGCGTTCCTCCATCACGTTCAGCATCGAGACTTGGATGCGTTCGGCGAGGTCGGGCAGCTCGTTGATGGCGATGATGCCGCGGTGCGACCGCGGGATCAGCCCGAAATGAATGGTCTCCGGGTCGCCGAGGCTGCGACCCGCGGCCACCTTCATCGGATCGATGTCGCCGACGAGGTCGGCCACCGACGTGTCGGGAGTCGCGAGCTTCTCTCGGTACCGCTCAGTGCGGTGCCGCCACGCGACGGGCAACGCGTCGCCGAGTTCACCCGCCCGCCGGATCGACTCCGGCAGGATCGGCGAGAACGGGTGCTCATCGAGTTCGGAACCGTCGATGACGGGTGTCCACTCGTCGAGGAGTCCGACAAGTGTGCGCAGCAGACGCGTCTTGCCCTGCCCGCGTTCGCCGAGCATGACAACGTCATGCCCGGCGATCAGGGCTCGCTCGAGCTGCGGTATCACGGTGTCGTCGAAGCCAACCACACCGGGCCAGGGATCGTCTCCGTTGCGCAGTGCGGCGAGGAGGTTGTGCCTGATCTCGTCCCGCACATCGCGTTCGATGTGATCGGACGCGCGCAGCTCGCCGAGGGTGTGGATCTGGGGAGGATTGCTGGAATCTGCCACGTGACCCACGTTACCCGTGGCCGGTCCTCGACGTTCGGCTCAGCCGACGGACTTGGATTCCGCGGCCCACCAGTGGCCCGATTCGTCGCCGAACGGCTCAACGTGGCCCTGGGGTCCCACGGGGCGGTCGCCGCGAAGAGTCACGCGGTGCATGATGCGCCGCTGTGAGTAGTCGCGGTTCGCGTAGTGGGCAGTGCTCCGGTTGTCCCACAGGACCACGTCGCCGAGGCTCCAACTGTGGCGCACGATGTGTTCGGGCTTGGTCAGGTGGCCGTAGAACGCATCGAGCAGGCCGCGGCTCTCCGCCTCGGAGACGCCGGCGATGTGCGAGGTGAACCCGGGGTTCACGAACAGTGCCTTACGCCCGGTGACGGGATGGATCCGGACCACGGGATGGCGCACCGGACTCAGACCCGTGACTTCTTCTCCGTCCCACACGTTGCCCTTCCCTGACCGGCGATGCCGCAGGTAGTAGCCGAATTCCCGGTTTCCGTCGTGCACCGCGACGAGTTCGTCCGCGAGCCGCTGCATCGGCGACGACAGCGACGCGTACGCGGCTTCGCCATCAGCCCAGTTGGTGTCGCCGCCGAGCTGCGGGAGCACCAGCGGACGAAGGATCGACGCGGCCGGCGGACGCTGCATGAATGTGACGTCGGTGTGCCAGACATCGGCGAACCCGTTGTCGGTACTGTCCAGCGAGTACACCTCGGCAGGCAGGTCGGCACCGCTGTCCCAGACCGGATGCCCGGCCGTGAGATCACCGATCCGTGCGGCGAAACGGACGTGCTGATCGTCGTCGAGATGCTGGTCGTTCAGCACGAGGACCTTGTGTTCGGCGAGCGCGATGCGCAGCGCCGCGATCTGGGAGTCCGACGCGGTGACGATGTCGAAACCGGTGATGCGGGCGCCGTGGGTCGGGCCGATCGGAGTGATGTCGAACTCGACACCCGAAGAGATGTTGTCCGAGGCTCGAGTCGTGGTCTGAGCGGAGCCGTTGATCGATGAAGTCATGGGAGGTTCCTTCCGATGTCGAGAATGGTCACTGCGCGGCGGACTTGACCGCCGTCGAGATCTCTTGGCGAAGCGCCGAGAATTCGAGCGAGTCGCGGACGTGTTCGGGTTTGGCGTCGCGCGCCAGGGGCGACGTGATGTCGGCCACCACCTGTCCCGGGCGCTTCGACAGGACGACGATGCGGGTGCCGAGGAACGCCGCCTCTTCCGCACTGTGGGTGACGAAGATCGTTGTGCGCCCAGTGATGGCGCTGACCAGCCGGACGTCGTCCTGGAGTCGTTCGCGCGTCAGTGCATCGAGTGCCGCGAACGGCTCGTCCATCAGTAGGACGGGCGTCTCGACGGCGAGTGCGCGTGCGATGGCGACACGCTGCTGCTGACCGCCGGAGATCTCCCACACTCGCCGCTTCGCGGTGCCTTCGAGTCCGACTCTCTCGAGGAGTTCGTCGGCTTTGGCGTGCCGCTGCGATCGTGCGACGCCGGCATATCCGAGTGCCAGTTCGACGTTGCCGCGGACCGTCCGCCACGGAAACAGGCGCGGCTGCTGGAACACGACTCCTGCGGTACGACCGGCGTGTGGCGCGCCGCCGTCGATGGTGACTGTCCCCTTGGTCGGCGAGTCGAACCCCGCCACCTGCCGAAGGAGCGTCGACTTCCCCGAACCGGATGCACCGACCAGGACGAGGAACTCTCCCGGTGCGATGTCCAGGTCGATGGGTCCGAGCGCGGTGATCCGGTCGGCGCCGGCTCCGAAGCGACGTTCCAGGCCCCGAATCTCAACACGTCCGACGTCCGGGGTCGGCCCAGTCGTCACAACCGGCTCCGGAAGCGCTTTCCTACTTGTCAGCGAGGACATCGGGCAATCCCTTCGTGTACAGCGCGTTACCGAACTCCTGCTCGCTCGGCGCGGTCGGAATCTGCTTCTGCTCGGCGAGGAACTGCGCGGCACTGAACAGGTTGAACGCGAGACGGCCGGGCTTTCCGTCGGTGCCGAGCCATTCCGGAGATGCGATCTCCTCAGGCGTCAAATAGGTGCCCTGCTTGAGCTGTGCGGCGGCGTCCTCCTCGGTGGTCCCGAGTTGTGCGGCGATCGCCTTGGCTGCTGCGGCCGGATCGGAGTGGATCAGGCGCAGCGCCCGCGCCTGGACCTTGCGCCAGGTGTCGACCACGTCGGGATGGTCCTTTGCGAACGATCCGGAGACCACTGCGAGATCGAGGGTCGGTTTACCCGCGGTTGCGATCTCCCGGCTGGTGATCAGCGTCTTTCCGTCCTTGCGGAGTTCGTCGAGCGTCGGGAGCCAGGTGTAGACGGCGTCGATGTCTCCACGCTGCCAGGCTGCGAGCGAGGCCTGCGGCTGCAGGTCGATGAGGTCGACGGATGCCGGGTCGACGTTCGCCTGTCGCAGCGCAGCGAGGAGCGAATAGTGCGCGGTGGACGCGAACGCTGTCGCGACGCGCTTGCCCTTCAGGTCTGCGACGCTGTTGATGCCGCTGCCGTTGCGGGCGACGAGGGCTTCGTTGTCACCCGCGACGTCGAGCACAAACGCGACCTTGTAGTCGATGCGCAGGGGATCGGACAGGCCACGCGCCACCGGGCTCGACCCGATGGCTCCGAAGTCGATCTTGCCCGCGACGAAAGCAGTGTTGATGTCGGCGCCGGAGTCGAACTTGGTCCAGGCGATGTTGTAATCGGGCAACGCGTCTTCGAGCCAGTGATTGTTCTTGACGATGAGATCACCGCTTGGGAACGACTGGTACGCGAGGCGGATGGTCGGCTTGCTCGAATCGGTGCCGTCGCCGATCGCGCAGGCGGACAGCCCGGCCACGGCCGCGACGGCCACCACTGCCGCGAGGAGCCTCGTCTTGATTCCGCCCCTTGAGCGAGCGAAGCGAGTCGAAGTGGTCATGTCAGTCACGCCTTTCCGCGCCATGGCACTGCGCGTCGTTCGATGACGCGCAGGATTCCGTCGATCACCAGCCCGGAGAGCCCGATGGCGAGGATGCCGACCAGGACCGCGGGGGTGTTGTTGTAGTTGCTGGCGTCTTTCACAACGCCGCCGATGCCGGGGATGCCGTTGAACAGTTCGGCCGCCACCACTGAGGAGTAGGCGATGCCGACGGACAGCCGGATGCCGGTGAACGTCTCGGGCAGCGCGGACGGGATCACCACGTCGCGTAGCACCTGGAGGCGATTCGCTCCGAGTGCCTTCGCCGCCTCGACGAATGCGATCGGCGTCGCGGCGACGGCCGAGGTGGTCGCGACCGCAGCCGGCGGCAGTGCGGCCAGCGCGAGCAGAGTCACCTTGGGCGCCTCGTCGATGCCGAGCCAGATCACCAGCAGGAAGAAGTAGGCCAGCGGCGGCAATGCCCGCAGGAACGTGAGCCACGGCTCGACGAGCGCACGGAACCACGGGACCACGCCCATCGAGAGGCCGAGCAGCACACCCAGAACCACACCGACGGTCACACCGAGCAGCACTCGCCGGAGGGTCATGTACAGGTGCTCCCACAGGAGGTACCCGCCGTAGCCGCGGACGCCGTCGTGCGTGGTCGACATGTCGACGAACGCCTTCCAGATCGATCCGATGCTGGGAACGAACGTCGCCGACCAGATGCCGCTCGACGCGGCGACCTGCCACAGGACTGCGAACAGTGCCGCCGACAGGACGGGCAACCCGACCTTGACGAAGGCCGGATGCCGCCACAAGCCTCTCGGCTCGGCTATCTCGTCGTCGATCGGCGACGGGGCGTCGACGTCGGTCTGTGTTGTACTCACCCGACGAGAATGGCTGACCGACGTGGAGCGGCCCAGCCTTGCGATCAGCGTGGCGTTAAGGCCCCGTCAAACTTCCCAGATCCTGCCGCGGTCGCGTATACAGCGGTATCTCCACAGGTCAACGCACAAACCTGGAGTTCGGTGTCACCTGATGACACCGAACTCCAGGTTTGTGACGCCGGTTGACGTCAAGCGTCGGGTCAGGCGACGAATGACGGATCTCGACCGATGAAGGCGGCGAGAGAGACGACGGGATCGGATTCGTCGGGTGTCGGGAACGCCGGACCGTATTGGCCGGAGCCACGAAGCATCTCCTCGATCGGAGCCATTCCGGCGAGGAGCGCGGCCGCGAACTCCGAGTCCATCGCCGGACGACGGCCACCCGCCTGTGCGAGGTCCCACGTGTGCATGAAAACGTCGGCGGAGTAGAACTGGTCGACCGCCCGCTCGAGCGGCATCGTGCCCAGCCGCGGATGGGTGAAGTCCCCTGCAGCATCACCGGATTCGAGGATCTCCTGGACGGCCTTCGATCGTGCGGACCATGCGGCCACGGGATCGTCGTCGACGGAAGCGACAGCTGGCAGCGACACTCCCCCGGCCTCGAGGAACGCGGGGAACCACTCGACGAGATGCCGGACGACGTCCCGGGCGGCCCATCCGTCGACAGGCGCCGCCGCAGCCCAGTCCGTCGTCGCCACGATCTCGGCCGCGAATCCCTCTGCGACGATGCGGTGGCGGTCCGCGGGAGACGCGGAAGCGAGTGCGGTCATGCGCCCGTCACCTCACCCGCGGCGAGCATCGCGTCGAGCTTTGCGTATCCCTGGTCAACGCCCACCTCCATGCCCGACGCCAGCCAGGCGTCGCGGCCTTCGAAGGTGTCGACCAACGACTGCGCGTGGAGACGAGTTCGTCCGTCGCCGAGGTCTTCGAAACGAAGCGTTTCGAGAGAGACGTCCTCCGGCATGCCTTCGAAGGTGAACGTCTGGACGATCGTGTCGTCGCCGATACGGTGGAAGCATCCCCGAAATCCGTACTCTTCGCCGTCCCTACCTGCGACGTAGCGCCATTCCCCACCGTCGCGCGCATCCCACACGACGATCCGGGTGTCCATGCCGTCGGGTCCGACCCATCGGGCGAAGAGGTCGGGGTCGAGGTGAGCAGCGAGCAGCTGTGCGGGGGTGGCGGCGAAGTCGCGCGTGATGCGGATGACGGGCAGGTTCTTGTCGGCCTCGATGGCGGCCGGAGCGGTGGTGGTCATGATGCGTTCTCCTCTGACGAGTCGGTCTGTGGGTTCATCTCGGCGAGCAGCGCGTCCAGTCGCCGATACCGCGCCTCCGCCTGCTGCCGATAGCGTTCGATCCATTTGGTCATCAGGTCGAACACCTCCGCTTCCAGGTGGACTGGACGACGCTGGGCGTCGCGGGTTCGAGTCACCAGACCTGCGTCCTCGAGCACCTTCAGATGCTTGGACACCGCCTGCAGACTCACGTCGTACGGCTCAGCCAGTTCGTTCACGGTGGCGTCTGCCGTGGTCAACCGGGCGATCATGTCGCGTCGGGTCGGATCGGCGAGTGCCGAGAACACTCGCGAGAGCTGATCATCCGACATCACCGACCTCCTTGTTCAACCATCCGGTTGATAACTAGTACACGCCTCTTCCGCACTATTGTCAACCATTTGGTTGAGAAAGGTTTCATCGATGAACGCCGGACACGTAGAGCCACCGTCCGTCGACACGTTCGAATGTGCTGCGCTCGGTCATCTCACCCCTGCCGTCGGCATCGCGATAGACCGCGGTGAACTCGACGACTCCACCGACATGAAACGGCGAACCGTCGACAACCTCGACGACCTCCAGGTGCAGCCAGCGCGTTCCATCGTCGAGGCCCAACGACGATGGACGGGTCGACGGATGCCACGTGTCGAGCAGGTACTGGCGATCACCGACGGCGAAGGCTGTGAACCGGCTTCTCATCAGGGCTTCGGCGGTCGGCGCCGCCCCGCCGGACAGGAATCGCCCACAACACGCGGCCAGGCTCTCGCCACTGCCGCACGGACATCGTCGTTCTTTCACGACTCCACCCTGACACGACGACGCCCTTGACACCCGGACAACCCACGTGTCATGGTTAGTTAGTCAAGTAACTAACCAAAGAACAGGAGGCGCCCATGATCGACGACGGACGGGCCCTCTTCCAGCAGATCGCGGACAGTGTGGCCGACTCGATCATCGACGGAACCCTCGCGGAGGAGACCCGCGCGCCGTCCACGAACGAGCTGGCCGCCTTCCACCGGATCAACCCCGCAACAGCAGCGAAAGGCGTGAACATGCTGGTAGACAAGGGAATCCTCTACAAGCAGCGCGGCGTCGGCATGTTCGTCGCCACCGGCGCACGCGACACGCTCCGACGCGAACGTCAGCAGGCGTTCGCCGACCGATTCATCGAGCCGCTGCTCGGCGAGGCCCGCAGGCTCGGGCTCCAACCAGACGACCTCGTCGCCCTCATCCGCGACCGCGCACCCCACACCACCGCACTCGAAGGAGACCTGACATGACGAACACCCCGGCTGTCAGCGCACGCGGCCTCACCAAACGCTACGGCCACAACACAGTTCTGGACTCCGTCGATTTCGACATCCCGAAGAACACGATCTGTGGACTGTTCGGACGCAACGGCGCAGGCAAGACCACGCTCATGTCGATCCTCACCGCGCAGAACTTCGCGACGGCGGGCGACGCCCGAATCTTCGGCGAGGACCCCTACGAGAACCCGGGCGTCCTCTCCCGGATCTGCTTCGTCCGCGAGAGCCAGAAGTACCCTGAAGACACCCGGCCGACACACGCGTTCGCCGCCGCGAAACTGTTCTTCCCCAACTGGGACGACGACCTCGCCGATCAACTCATCGACGAGTTCCGGCTGCCCTGCAAGACCCGGATCAAGAAGCTGTCGCGCGGCCAGTTGTCCGCTGTCGGCGTCATCATCGGACTCGCGACGCGCGCCGAGATCACCTTCTTCGACGAGCCGTACCTCGGACTCGACGCCGTCGCGCGGCAGATCTTCTACGACCGCCTGCTCGCCGACTACGCGGAACACCCCCGCACCGTCGTTCTGTCCAGCCACCTGATCGACGAGATCTCCGACCTCATCGAACGAGTTCTTGTCGTCGACGACGGATCGATCGTCCTCGACGAGGACGCTGACGACCTCCGCGGTCGAGCGGTCACCGTGATCGGCGCGGAGAGCGCCGTCGACGAATTCGTGGGCGGACGCGAAGAGCTCCACCGCGAACGTCTCGGCTCCGTCGCATCCGCAACGGTCCTCGGCGCACTCGACGTCCAGGACCTCCGACGCATCGACGAGCTGAACCTGAACACCGCGCCGGTTTCTCTCCAAGAACTGATCGTCCGCTTCACCCAACACGCGGACACCACCCGTACGACGTCGGGCGCCCGAAGCCGAGCGCACGCGAGAGGAGCACTCCGATGACCACCGCGACCCCCACCCTGCGCACCGGCAAGGTGATCCGCATGCAGTTGATCAACAAGCACACCTTCGTCTGGATACCCCTGTTGATCCTCGGTGCATCATTCACGATCACGATGCTCGTTTACGGAATCGTCGCGTTCTCGGCGAGCGACCGCACCGAACCGATGTACGGCGGTGGGTCCCAGGCCCCGCTCTGGTATTTCCTGGTGGTCGGCGTGCAAGCCCTATCGTTCACGTTCCCGTTCTCACAGGCATTGAGCATCAGCAGACGCGAGTTCTTCATCGGCACCTTCGCGACAGCGTGCATCACGTCCCTCACGCTCACCGCGGCCTTCATCGTGGGCGGCGGCATCGAGCGGGCCACCGACGGATGGGGCTTCGACGGCTACTTCTTCTATCTTCCGTGGATCTGGGATTCCGGACCGATCGCAGCGATGATCCTGTACTTCGCGATCGCCATGCTGGCGTTCTCCATCGGATTCTGGGCGTCCACCCTCTACAAGCGGTTCGGCTTGGTCTGGCTGATCGCAACCGGCATCGGCATTGTCCTGGCGATCCTGGTCGCGGCGTTCGCCATCAGTTTCGCCGATCAGTGGCCCGCCCTCGGACGCTGGCTCGCCGACCTGCGTCCCCTCGAAGCCGCGGGTCTGATCCTGGTCGTGGACGCGGTACTCGCCGGGTTGTCGTACCTGACGATCCGCCGCGCGATCCCCTGACCCTGATCTCGTAGTACCAACACGTATTCCAGTCGTTTTCGGCGAATCAGCCCGACTCTCCGCGTATACGCGTTGGTATTACGACGAGACAGCGAGCCAGACCGCAAGACCCAGCCCCGCGAGACCGATCGTGATGCGGAGCGGTGTCACCGGCAGGCGGTCGACGACGGGCGGTCCGGCCCAACCTCCCGCCAGGCAACCGATGCCCATCGCGGCAGCGGCCGTCCAGTGCACCGGACCGAACACGATGAATCCGACAGCGGCAACAGCGTTCGCGACGCCGAGGAGTGCAGACTTGTAGATGATCGCCTTGGGCAGCGGCACTGATGTGACCAGTAGTGCGAGGGCGACGAAGGCGACGCCCGCACCCGCACCGAAATAGCCGCCATAGATCGAGACTGCGAAGACGCCGATCAGCCATACCACGGGCTGGTCGGCGTCACTGGCGATCCAGGTGCGCAGCCTCGGCTGCACCAGCAGCGCAACCGATGCCGCGCCCACCAGATACGGGACGAGGACAGCGAAGACCGCATCAGGTGCCACGAGCAGGCAGCCTGCACCCACCGCTCCGCCCAACAGAGCCGCGGCTCCACTGGCGGCGAGAGATCGTCGTCCGACGTAATCGATGAGCTCACGTCCCGATTTGGCGAAACTCCCGACGCCGACTGCCACCATCGCCACCGTGTTGGTCACGTTGGCGGAGAGCGGCGACAGCCCGACAAGGAGAAGCGCCGGATAACTGACGATCGACGCCAGGCCCGTCACGTATCCGACGAGCCCGGCGGCGAAGCCCGCCCCGACGAGGAGCACCAGGTCGGCGGGCGTCATCGATCAGTGCGCGAAGTGGCGCGATCCGGTGAGATACATGGTCACGCCCGCAGCCTTGGCCGCCTCGATGACCTCGTTGTCTCGGATCGACCCGCCCGGCTGAACGACGGCCCGGACACCGGCGTCGAGCAGCACCTGCAGGCCGTCGGGGAACGGGAAGAAGGCGTCCGACGCGCCGACGGAGCCCTTGGCACGATCGCCCGCACGGTTGACGGCGAGGTGTGCCGAGTCCACCCGGTTCACCTGGCCCATGCCGACGCCAACCGACGCCCCGTCAGCGGCGAGCAGGATCGCGTTCGACTTGACCGCGCGGCAGGCACGCCACGCGAACACCAGGTCGGCGAGGGTCTTCTCGTCGGCGGCGTCACCCGCGGCGAGCGTCCAGTTGGCGGGGTCGTCGCCTTCGGCGTCGATCACATCGCGCTGCTGGAGGAGAATTCCGCCGGACACCGGTCGGATCTCGGCGGCCTTCTCGCTCGGCGCCTCGGCGACGAGGATCCGGACGTTCTTCTTGCGCGAGAGGACCTCGACGGCGCCCTCGGCGTACGACGGCGCGATGATCACCTCGGTGAAGATGTCGGCGACCTGCTCGGCCATCTCGACGCTCACCTCGCGGTTCGCGGCGATGACACCGCCGTAGGCACTGACCGGGTCGCATGCGTGTGCACGACGGTGCGCTTCGGCGATGTCTGCGCCCACCGCGATCCCACAGGGGTTCGCGTGCTTGATGATCGCGACGGCCGGATCGGCGTGGTCGTATGCGGCGCGCCATGCGGCGTCACCGTCGGTGAAGTTGTTGAACGACATGGCCTTGCCGTGCAGCTGCTCTGCCTGCGCGAGGCCTGCCGGGCCGTTCGTCGAGGTGTACAGGGCCGCGGCCTGGTGCGGGTTCTCGCCGTAACGCAGCACGTCGGCGCGCTCCCACGTCGCGCCCGCCCACACCGGGAAGTCGGACTCAGGATCGGGAGCGACGACGCTGCTCATCCACGAGGCGACCGCGACGTCGTAGTCAGCGGTGTGGCGGAACGCCTTGGCGGCGAGGGCCTTGCGCTCGGCGAGTGTGAAACCGCCCGCGGCTGCTGCTTCGGTGACCTTCGTGTAGTCGGACGGGTCGACCACAACACCCACCGACGGGTGGTTCTTGGCCGCCGCACGGACCATCGACGGTCCGCCGATGTCGATCTGTTCAACACATTCGTCCGGAGTCGCACCGGACGCGACGGTCTCGGTGAACGGGTACAGGTTCACCACGACCAGCTCGAACGGCGCGATGCCGAGTTCGTCGAGCTGACGGAGATGATCGTCTTTGCGAGTGTCGGCGAGAACGCCGGCGTGCACGCGCGGGTGCAGGGTCTTGACGCGGCCCTCGAGGCATTCGGGGAAGCCGGTCAACTCGCTGACCTCGGTGACGGGGACACCCGCTCCGGCGATCGTCTTCGCGGTGGAGCCGGTCGACACGATCTCCACGCCTGCTGCATGCAGCGCGGTCGCGAGCTCGGTCAGTCCGGTCTTGTCGTAGACGCTGACCAGGGCGCGCTTGACAGCGCGACGATCTGCAGTTGCGTTCACTTGAGGTGTGCCTTTCGTCCATCGGTGACAACGCCACGGGCGGCGAGCGCGTCCACTACTTCCGGCAGCAGAGCGCGCTCGACGATTTTGATGCGTTCGTGCAGGGAGGCCTCGGTGTCGTCAGGGCTGACCTCGACGATTCGTTGAGCCAGGATCGGACCGGTGTCCACACCACCGTCGACGAGGTGGACGGTGGTTCCGGTTACTTTGACGCCGTACGCGAGCGCGTCGGCGACACCGTGCGCGCCGGGGAAGGCGGGCAGCAGGGCTGGGTGCGAATTGACGATCGTTCCGCCGAAACGGTTGAGGAACGCCGGGCCGAGGATCTTCATGAAGCCCGCGGTCACGACCCATTCCGGGCGCATGCTCGCGACGTCGTCGGCCAGTGCGGCGTCCCACGCGGCACGGTCCGGGTGATCCTTGAGACGACACCGGGTCACTGGCACTCCGGCGGCGTCGGCGATGTCGACAGCTGCGCAGTCTCGGTCGACGACCACACCGACCACGGTGAACGACGCATCGGGGCGACTCGCGTGCTCGAGAATCGATGCGAAGAGCGAGCCGGTTCCGGAGGCGAGGACCACAACGGGCGACTTCTCGGTGCGCGCTGTGTCCTGGGTGCCTGTCACAGGAACGAGTTTAGGGCGTGCCGCAGGCCACGTCGCCGTCCGCCCCGCCTCTGCCCTGGCGAGATCGCCATCAGGGCGTGGTCGACTGCGTTCATTGGGCGGCATCTCGCCGCCGTCAATCGAACACCCGTTTCGTCAAAGGTGACTTGTATCATAGCCGTAGTCCTAGTCGCGGAAGTCAGTGCTTCCCCGGGTTGGTCTCGGTAGGTGGATCAGCGCCGAAGCCGGGAGCGTCGGTGGCATCCGGGCCCGGCGTGGACGTGTCGTCGGAGAGAGCCGCATCGTCATCGGCCGCTTTCCGTTCGGCAACGTCGGGGACAACGTCGTCGGATGCATCGCCTGCGTCCGGGGCGTCATCGGAGGTTGATGCGGGGACGTCGAACCAGTCGTCGAGGTCGTCGCCGATCTCGTCGGCCGCTCGACGGCGGCCGGTGAGCCCACCATCGGCGAGCCACAGGACTGCGACGACCAGGGCCCCGCCGAGTGCGAGCCAGGCGAAGGTGAAGACACCGGTGGTCGGCACGTTGACGCCGGAATGGCCGAGTTCGCCGAGACGACCGCCGGAGACCCACGCGACGGTGACCATCAGTGCGGCGGCGACGGCTGCGCCGATGCCGATCGCACGCAGGTGGCGGACCGGATCGTCGCTGCGGCAGTACCAGCCGAGAAAGGCTCCTGCGATCAACGGGACCAGGAAGAACAGCGCACCGAGCGAGCCGATGCTCGTCTCCGGGAGCGCAGCGACGACCGGCAACGGCGGGACTTCGCCCCGAGCGACGTCGAACGCGTCGAGGATCGTGGTTCCGAGTTGAGCACTCGCCCCGGTGCTGATCGCCGTCGCGCCGACGATCATGTTCGGCAGGTACAGCACGGACAGCACAGTGAGCCCGAGATATCCGTCAACGGTGTTCCCGTCGGCGATCATGGCCTTCATCGCACCCCAGTGGGTGACGAGTCCGACGAACACCGCGACCGCGCCGCCCGCGGCGAGCAGTCCGAATGCGATCAGTCCGCCGCGCGCGCCGACGCGCTCGGTGGCCGGCACTGCGAACTCGGCGAGAATCGGCTTCAGACTCGGAATCGCTACGCCGACCAGCACCGCCGCTCCCTGCACCAACAGGGTGTAACCGAAGGCCTGCAGGGAATCGGGCTGCCCGATGGGCGTCACCGCGGAACCGTCGGCGATCACGGCCAGTGACAGCGTGGTGACGAGCATCGAACCGCCGAGGGCGGCGCCGACGATGCCGATCAGGTCGGGAAGCTCCCGTGCCGTCGATGCGCCTTCGGCGACGACTTTCGCCGTTCCCGCGGCAGCGAGCAGGGTCGGCAGCAGTGGAAGGATTCCCAGGGTGATGCCGCCGATGGTGACGGGGACCTGGTTCACCGCGAGCCATCCCGCAGCGACTGCGGAGCCGAGACCAGACAGACCGTCGCCCGCCAGAAGGCGAATGATCCCGATGATCACCGCGATCACGATCACGGTGATCATCGGGGACAGCAGTGCGACTTTCACGAGATCCCACGTCGCCGCCTTCCGTGGGGTCACGTCGGCACGACGAGTGAGGCGCACCTGCCGGAGGCGGGCGGCCAGGGAGTTCGGCGTTGGACTCACGCGGTCGCGGCGAACCTGGGTGTTACTGCTGCTCGGACTGCGGGGACGCCGCGCCCGGGTCGGTGTTCGGCTTGACGAACGCAGTGGTGGCATTCACATCACCAGCGGGCTGACCGTATCCGCCTGCAGGCTGTTGGTTGGTCGAAATCGCCTGGGTGGCGGGCGTGTAGCCCTGCGCCTCGGGCTGCTGGCTTGCGGCAGCCTGGCCCTGCTGGCCGTATCCGTAGCCGTAACCTGCAGCAGGCTGCTGCGCCTGCTGGGCCGCTGCCTGCTGCTGTGCGGCGTACGGATCTGCGGTCTGGGGTGCAGCGGTGTACTGGTCGGCGGCGGGTGCCGCGTAGCCGACCGAACCTGCGGCCGCTGCAGCATCGGCCGGAGCCAACTTGATCTGGCCGCCCTCGATCAGCAGCCACACGACCGCCGCGATCGCCGACAGGATCGACGTGATGAGGAGGACGATCGCCCCCGCACCGTTCGACGCCGAACCGGCGTCGGCGCCCGCGAAGATGAAGACTGTTCCGAACGCGGAGACCACCGTCAGTGCCAGCACGGAGCCGACGACCCACTTCTCGACGCCGAGCGCGAACGTCGTCAGCGCGACGAGACCGGCGACGGCCAGCAGTGCCCACGGAACGCCGAAGCTGGTCTCGAAGATCTTCACCGAATCGCGGGAGGAGTACTCGCCGCCGTCGAATGAGTAGCCGGCGAGGAAACCGCAGAACAGCGTGATGACACCGAGCGCGCCGATGACGGCGGCGACGATGACCGGGGTGTTGGCGGGAAGTCCCTGGCTCGGGGCCGGAACCGGCTGTTGGGGAGCGCCGTAGCCGTACTGCGCCTGCTGGCCGTAGGGGTCCTGTGCCTGCTGACCGTACTGAGCGGCCTGGCCGTACTGTCCCTGCGCGGCGTCGTAGCCCTGCTGGCCGTACTGCTGGTTCTGGGCCCCCTGCGGATCCTGGCCGTAGCCGTAACCGCCGGACTGCGGGTAGGTCATCGTGTCGCTCCCTCACGTCGAACTCGCGTCGGCCGTTCCGACGAACGCAGTCCACGCTAATACACGTCGCCTGAGAGGGTCCGGCATGCGTGTACTGGCGCGTTCCGATCTCAGCTTCGGTGCGCGCGCCCCTGCTCGGAGTACCAGTCGATCAGCGCGTAGTCGTCCACCGACTTCGGGTCGATGTTCACCTCGGTCCGGCCGGCGAGGATCGCCGTCACCGGGACCTCGAGCTTTTTGCCCGTGCGCGTATGCGGGATCCCCGGTGCGACGATCACTTCATCGGGTACGTGTCGAGCCGAGAGGCGCGTCTTGACCTGCGACGCTATGTGGGCCGTCAGCTCGTCGGTCAGCTCTGCACCTGGCATCAGGGTGACGAACAGCGGCATCCAGTACTCACCGCCCGGACCGTCGACGCCGAGCACAAACGCCTCGGCGATCTCGCTGATCCCCTCGACAACCTCGTAGATGTCGGCCGAACCCATTCGGATGCCGTTGCGGTTGAGGGTCGCGTCGCTGCGTCCGTGAATGATGAGGGACCCGCGATCGGTGACCGTCACCCAGTCGCCGTGTCGCCAGACGGTCGGGACGTCGTCGGCATCCCACTCGTGCGCAAAGTACGCCTTCCGGTACCTCTCACCGTCTGGGTCGTCCCAGAAGTGGATTGGCATCGACGGCATCGGTGCGGAGACGACCATCTCCCCGACTTCGCCGATGAGCGGCTTCGCCTGCGGCGACCAGCTCTCCAGAGCCACACCGAGGTACCGCACAGACAGTTCACCCGCGACGACCGGGACGCCCGTCGAACCGCCCGCGAACGCCGACACCACGTCAGTGCCGCCGCTGATCGAGGATATCGGCAGTCCGGGGGCGACGTTCGTGTCCACCCAGGTGAACAGATCTGCCGCCAACGTCGAGCCGGTGCTGCCGAGAGTCCGCAAGGCCGACAGGTCGTGGTCGGTCCCGGGCGACAGCCCGGCCTTGCGCGACGCCTGCAACTGACCTGGGCTCGTGCCGAAGTACGTGACCTTCTCGGCCTCGACGATCCGCCACAGTGTGTCCGCGTCGGGATACAACGGCGATCCGCTGTAGGTCACGATCCGCGCGCCGACGAGCAGCCCGGCGACCTGGAAGTTCCACATCATCCAGCTCAGCGCCGTCTGCCAGAAGAACACCGAGCCGGGACGGAGGTCGGCGTGCAACCCTGCCGACTTGAGGTGCTCGAGCACCACGCCGCCGTGCCCGTGGACGATGCCCTTCGGCTTGCCGGTGGTCCCGGAGGAGAACAGGACCCACAGCGGGTGGTCGAACGGCACCTTCACCGGTGCAACCGGCTGGGAGCGGTCGGCGGTCGCCTCGTCCCACGACACCGCACCGGCGACCGGCTCTCCGATCACGATGTGCGTCGAGACGCGGAGGAGACCGGCGAGTTCTGCCGAGTCAGCCCGCTTGTCGACGTCCTTGCCGTTGTACCGGTAGCCCGACGACGAGAAGAGCGCCTTCGGGGAGAGTTGAGCCATGCGCCCGGCGGCCCCTTCCGGGGCGTAGTCCTGACCGCATCCCGACCAGAGCGCGCCGAGCGACGCGGTGGCGAGGAACGCGATCACCGTCTCCGGGACGTCCGGCAGGTAGGCGGCGACGACGTCTCCTCGCCCCACACCCGCCTCAGCCAACGTGTGCGCCACGGCGCCGACGAGGCCGGGGAGCTCCGCCCAGGAGATCTCGGTGCGCGTTCCGTCCTCGGTGATCCCGACGATCGCGGCGCCGTCGAGTCCCGCATGGGCGAGCACCGCGTCGACGTAGTTCAGTTCCACACCGGGGAACCATCGGGCACCCGGCATCGCACGGTCCGCGAGCACGGCGTCGTCGCCGCCGGCGAGCGGCGCTGTGGCGACGGAGTCGAGAGCGAAGTGGTCCCACACGGCTCGCCAGAAGCCCGGTAGATCGGCTACCGACTGCTCCCAGAGGGCATCGTATTCAGTCAGATCGCGGCCGACCCGGGCACCGTATGTCTCGGCGAAGCGCGCGATCTGCGAGTCGGTCACTTGCCGAGTCCCAAGAACTCGATCGACTTCTCACGCATCTCGACCTTCCGCACCTTGCCGGTCACAGTCATCGGGAACTCCTCCACCACGTGGACATAGCGTGGAATCTTGTGCCGCGAGATATGACCGGTCGCGAACTCGCGCACTGCGTCGGCGTCCAACGATGCGGCGCCCTCGCGGACCCGGACCCACGCCATCAGTTCTTCGCCGTACTTCTCGTCCGGCACGCCGATGACCTGGGCGTCGACGATGTCCGGGTGCGTGTAGAGAAACTCCTCGATCTCGCGGGGATAGATGTTCTCACCACCGCGGATCACCATGTCCTTGATGCGGCCCGTGATCCGGACGTAGCCCGCGTCGCCGTTCGAACCGTCGCCCATCACACCGAGGTCGCCAGTGCGCATCCAACCGTCATCGTCGATCGCGTCGGCGGTCTTCTCCGGTTCGTTCCAGTAGCCCTGCATCACCGAGTAGCCGCGCGTGCAGAACTCACCGGTCTCGCCGCGCGGAAGCACCTCGCGCGTGACCGGGTCGACGATCTTGATCTCCAGATGCGGACCGACCCGGCCGACGGTGCCCACACGCAGTTCCAGCTCGTCGTCCGCGCGGGTCTGTGTGGAGACCGGGCTGGTCTCGGTCATTCCGTAGCAGATCGACACTTCGGCCATGTTCATCTCGTCGATCACACGTCGCATCACGGCCTCCGGGCACGGCGAACCCGCCATGATTCCCGTCCGCAACGTCGACAGGTCGTACGACGCGCCGGTATCCAGCAATGCCAACTCGGCGATGAACATCGTCGGCACGCCGTAAAGGCTGGTGCAGCTGTACTTCTCGACGGCGGCGAGCGCTGTCGCCGGATCGAACGCCGGACCCGGGATCACCATCGCCGCACCGTGGGAGATCGCGGCGAGATTGCCCATCACCATGCCGAAGCAGTGGTAGAACGGCACCGGCAAGCAGATCCGGTCGGCTTCGGTGTAGTTCACCAACTCGCCGACGAGGAACCCATTGTTCCCGATGTTGTTGTGCGACAGGGTGACACCCTTCGGTGAACCAGTCGTCCCCGACGTGTACTGGATGTTGATGGCGTCGTCGGCGTCGAGTCGCGATGCGATCTCGTCGACCGCGGCGAGCTCGTCCGCGCTGGGCTCCGCCAGCAGAGCCGTGAACTCGTCCGACTCGAACAGCACCACGTGGCGCAGCTCCGGGAGTTGCTCCCCGACGTCGCCCAGCATCACCGCGTACTCGGAGTCGCGGAACCGCTCGGCCGCGAGCACCACGGTGGTGCCCGACTGTCCGAGTACGTAAGCCAGTTCGTGGCGACGGTACGAGGGGTTGATCACCACGAGGATCGCACCGATCTCTGCGGCGGCGAACTGCGTCAGCACCCATTCGAACCGGTTCGGCGACCAGAGCGCCACGCGGTCCCCGGTTTTCACGCCCAGACGCAGCAGGCCTGCGGCGAGAGCTCGCACGTCGCGCCGGAACTCACGGTAGGTCCACTGCCTGTCGACGCTCGCGTCGATGAGCGCGGCCGAGTCCGAGAACCTCTCCGCGGTGGCGGCCAGTGTTGCGCCGATCGTCTGAGTCAACAGTGCCGGCTCCGCCTCGCCGCGAGCATAGGAGTCGGTGTCGGTGTACTTCTGGTCAGCCATGAGTTCCTCCGAGAGTGATTTACCGCGTGACGCCCGCGCGGGACAGGACGGCGCGTGCCTGCGCCAGGACCGGGCCGTCGATCATCTGGCCGTCGAGTTGGAAGACGCCACCGTCGTAGGCGACGGCGCCCTGGAGCACTCGCGTCGCCCATTCGACACGCTCCGGGGCCGGCGCGTATCCGTCCCGGATGTGCCCTGCTTGAGACGGATGGATGCACGCGGTGGCGGTGAAACCGAGAGCGACCGCGTCCTGGACTTCGGCGACCAGTCCGTCGACGTCCGCGATGTCGATGTGAACGGCGTCGATCGCCGCCTTCTTGTACGCGCCTGCCGCGAGCCGCACGCGCGACCGAACGTGACGGGCCACATCGCGGTACTCTCCCGCGTACGGCTCGCCGGTGCCGAACCTGCTCGATGTGCCGCCCAGACCTGCGACAAGGTCTTCCGCTCCCCACATCAGACCGACGCAGTTCGGAGCAGCGACGATCTCCTCCACGCGGAGTGCACCCATCGGCGTCTCGATCAACGCGATCGTCGGCAGGTGGGCGATCTGGGAGGGCTCCTCGACCTTGGCCTGCATCAGCACTCGATACGGCGTGGCCTGCACCGCGGCCAAGTCGAGCTCGTGGTCCTCGGTGCCCGCCGGGTTGATGCGGACGATGACCCGGTCGGGGTGGACCGGATTCGCGACGAGCGCCTCGCGAGCGGCAGCCTTGTTGACGGGCGCGACGGCGTCTTCAAGATCCAAGATCACCATGTCGGCGCGATCGAGCGCCTTCAAGTAGCGCTCGGGGCGATCAGCCGGGCAGAACAAGAGTGCCGGTCCTGCGGGTGTCCACGATTCGACAGTCATGCGAGTTCAGTTCTCCTTGGGTGCGAGTCGGACGAGCGTCGAACGCGACGCTCTCGCCACTATGACACCGTCTTGGTTGCGGCCGATGTGCGTGATCTGGACGATCCCCTCGCCGGGACGTGACGACGACTCGCGTTTTCCGGTGCACTCGGTCTCCGCGTACAAGGTGTCGCCTGCGAAGAGCGGGTGCGGAAACGCGATGTCGCTGAACCCGAGATTCGCCACGAGAGTGCCCTGGGTCAATTGCGAGACGGAGAGTCCGACGATCGTCGACAAGGTGAACATGGAGTTGATCAGCCGCTGCCCGCCGAATCCCGGCTGCTGCGCGGACCACGCGGCGTCCAGGTGCAGCGCCTGGGTGTTCATGGTCAGCGTCGTGAACAGGACGTTGTCGGCTTCGGTGACGGTTCGTCCGGGACGGTGTTCGTACACGGTGCCGATCTCGAATTCCTCGAACCACAGGCCGCGCTGCGGGACGCGCTTGCCCTCGCTCATGCCGGGAGCCCGAGCGAGCGTGCGATCAGCATCAGCTGGACCTCGGTGGTGCCCTCGCCGATCTCGAGGATCTTCGAGTCGCGGTAGTGCCTCGACACGGGGTACTCGTTCATGAATCCGTACCCGCCGTGGATCTGCGTCGCCATGCGAGCGTTGTCCATCGCGGCCTCGCTGGAGATCATCTTCGCGATCGACGCCTCCTTCTTGAAGGGTTTTCCGGCGAGCATGCGCGCTGCAGCGTCGTAGTAGGCCATGCGGGAGACGTGGGCGCGCGCCTCCATGCGGGCAATCGCGAACGACACCGACTGGTACTCGGCGATCGCCTTCCCGAACGACTTCCGTTCGCGCGCGTACTTGATGCACTCGTCGACGCATCCCTGCGCGACGCCGGTCGCGAGGCCCGCGATGGCGATGCGTCCCTCGTCGAGGATCGACAGGAAGTTCGCGTAGCCGCGGCCACGCTCACCGAGGAGGTTCTCACGCGGGACGTGGGCCTCGTCAAAGCTCAGCGGGTGTGTGTCCGACGCGTGCCAGCCGACTTTGTCGTAGGCGGGCTCAGCGGTGAATCCCGGAGTCCCCGCGGGCACGATGATCGTCGAGATCTCCTTGCCGCCGCCTACCTTCTCGCCGGTCACGGCCGTGACGGTGACCAACGATGTGATGTCCGTGCCGGAGTTGGTGATGAACTGCTTGGCGCCGTTGATCACCCATTCGTCGCCCTCGTCGCGTGCGGTCGTCGCGGTGGCGCCCGCATCGGACCCGGCGCCGGGTTCGGTGAGACCGAATCCGGCGAGAGCCTTGCCCGCGAGCAGATCGGGCAGGTAGCGCTCCTTCTGTTCCTGCGTGCCGAAGCGGTAGATCGGCATCGCGCCGAGGCCGACACCTGCTTCGAGTGTGATCGCCACCGACTGGTCGACCTTGCCGAGTTCCTCGAGCGCGAGGGCCAGCGCGAAGTAGTCGCCTCCCATGCCGCCGAACTCCTCCGAGAACGGCAGGCCGAACAGGCCCATCTCGCCCATTTTGGCGACGACCTCGTACGGGAAGGTCTTCTCGCGGTCGTGCTGCGCCGAGACCGGTGCGACGACGCTCTGCGCGAAGTCCCGCACGCTGTCGACGAGGTCGGTGTATTCCTGGGTCAATTCCATGTCTGTTCCTTCTTTCGATGTATCTTCCGCTGCTGCCACAACTTGCTCACTCCCCGCGCGACCCCCCCTCTGCTCCTTGAGCGGGAAGTCGCGGATCGGGGATGTCACGCGTTGCTCAAGGACCAGCTGGTGTCGACACGTGAGCCATCACCTGGGCGGAGGCGACCTTGTCGCCGACTCGAACGGTGATGCTCGCGACGCCGTCGACCGGCGCGCGGAGAGTGTGTTCCATCTTCATGGCCTCGACGACGACGAGCGGATCGCCGGCGGCGACGGTTTCCCCATCGCTTCCGGGCACCGCGACGACGGTTCCGGGCATGGGACTGGTGACGTCACCGACCGCGTCCGCAGCGTCTCCGTCGGAGAGTGCTCGCAGCGGATCGACGAGCCACGTTCCGTCGTCACCCGCGACCCACTCGTCACGAACGGTGAAGCGTTTGCGGACACCGTCACAGGTGAGGGTGAGCGCCGATCCTTCCGACGGCGTCATCACCGCGTGCGCATTCCACGGGTCGCGGCCGTCGGACTGCACGGTCACGTCGGCTTCCACCGCTCGCCCGTTCGAACCGCTGCGCCGCAGGAGCGACGACACGGTGTACCCCGCGCCGACGACGGACAGACGCGACACGTACGGCGACGGCGCTCCGACACGGAAGCCGAGCGCGCTCGACCACAGGTCGTCCGGGTCGCCGAGGTCGAGGACTCCGAGCGATGCGGCGACAAGCGCCTCCGGCGGCGGAGTCGGAGCCTGATAGTCGACGACGATCCGGTCGAGTAGTTCGGTGTCCAGGTCGCCCGCTCGAACGGCGTCATGTGCGAGGACATGACGACAGAAGTCGATATTGGTGACGACACCGGTGAGTCGAGTCTGGGCCAGCGCCTCATCGAGACGTTCGACGGCTTCGTCGCGGTCTGCACCGTGGACGATCACCTTGGCGAGCATCGGGTCGTAGTCGCTGCCGACGACCGAACCTGCGACGACACCGGAGTCGATACGCACGGCGCCGGTAACGAAGTGAGCGGGCCGGGTCTGTGCCGACCGCGGCCATGCGAGGTCCCCGATCTCGCCGCCTGTCGGGAGGAAGCCCTGAGCCGGGTCCTCGGCGTAGACACGCGCCTCCATGGCGTGGCCGGTCATCGTGACGTCGTCCTGACTGAACGACAGCGTCTCACCGCGGGCGATGCGAACCTGCTGTTCCACCAGGTCGAGACCGGTGACGAGTTCGGTCACCGGATGCTCCACCTGCAGACGAGTGTTCATCTCCATGAAGTAGAAGTTCTCGGGATCACGCGCGGACACGATGAACTCGACCGTGCCCGCGCCGGTGTAGCCGACGCTGCGTGCCGCATCGCATGCGGCCTGCCCGATGCGCGCGCGGGTGGCCGCATCGAGCAGTGCTGACGGAGCCTCCTCGATCACCTTCTGGTGCCGCCGCTGCAACGAGCATTCGCGTTCCCCGAGGTGGACGACGTTGCCGTGAGTGTCGGCGAGGACCTGCACCTCGATGTGGCGCGGGGTGAGGACGAAGTGTTCGAGGAACAGCGAGTCGTCGCCGAACGCCGCTCCGGCTTCTCGTCGTGCCGTGATCAGCGCCGCGGGCAGATCATCGATGTTCTCGACACGATGCATACCCTTGCCGCCGCCGCCGGCGCTCGGCTTGATCAGCACCGGAAAACCGATCCCCGGCGCTGCCTCGATCAGCTCCGCGTCGGTCAGTCCTGGCCTCGACAGTCCAGGGACCACCGGGACGTTCCGCTCCGTGACGGCTGCACGGGCGGTGATCTTGTCGCCCATCGTGGCGATCGACCGGACAGGCGGGCCGATGAAGACGATGCCCGCATCGTGCAATGCGGCCGCGAACGCCTGGTTCTCGGAGAGAAAGCCGTACCCGGGATGGACGGCGTCGGCGCCGGTCGCCTGCGCTGCGGCGACGACCTTGGTGATGTCGAGGTAGCTCTGCGACGCGGCAGCCGGGCCGAGACGTACCGCTTCGCCTGCCGCGGCGACGTGGGGCGCGTCGACGTCGGCGTCGGAGTAGACGGCGACCGACTCGATGCCCATCTGGTCGAGAGTGTTGATCACCCGGACAGCGATCTCACCGCGGTTGGCGACGAGGACTTTGCGGATGCGCCGCCTCTCGACTCCGCCTCTCGACTCCGCTCGAGAACCGCTCGAGGCGCTGGGGGAACTGGTGCTCACTGGGGACTCCTGGTTCATGGTGATCACATCCGGAAGACGCCGTAGCGCGGCTCGGGCAGCGGCGAGTAGCGGCAGGCTTCGAGGGCGAGGCCGAGAACTGTGCGGGTGTCGGCGGGGTCGATGATCCCGTCGTCCCACAGTCGGGCGGTGGAGTAGTACGCGTCGGACTGTTCGGCGAACTGTGCACGGATCGGCTCTTTGAACGCCTCTTCGTCGGCGTCCGACCAGGTTCCGCCGGCACGTTCCACGCCCTTGCGGCGAACTGTGGCGAGGGTGTCGGCGGCCTGCGGCCCGCCCATCACCGAGATGCGAGCGTTCGGCCACATCCAGAGGAAGCGCGGCGAGTAGGCGCGGCCGCACATCGAGTAGTTGCCCGCACCGAACGAGCCGCCGATCATGACGGTCAGCTTCGG
The DNA here is from genome assembly GCF_016919385.1 of Gordonia sp. PDNC005. Lineage (NCBI taxonomy): Bacteria > Bacillati > Actinomycetota > Actinomycetes > Mycobacteriales > Gordoniaceae > Gordonia > Gordonia sp. PDNC005. Next base: position 483,612 of record NZ_CP070351.1, on the reverse strand, counting down.
AACGCTCGCACAGGCGACGGCGTTGACCATCTTGGCGCCGTTCTTCGCGATGCCGCCCTCCTCGTACTCGCGGCCGACCATGAATCCGGTGATGTTCTGCAGGAAGATGAGTGGGATGCGCCGCTGGTCGCACAATTCGATGAAGTGGGCGCCCTTGAGCGCGGACTCACTGAACAGCACGCCGTTGTTGGCGACGAAGCCGACGGGATGTCCGTGCAGAGTGGCGAAAGCGGTGACCAGTGACGTTCCGTACTCCGCCTTGAACTCCGTGTATTCACCGCCGTCGGTCAGGATCTCGATCACCTGTCGGACGTCGTACGGGATCTTCGGGTCGGTGGGGACCACGTCGTACAGGTCGGTTTGTGCGCGAGGGGGCGCCACAGTGGGCGACGTCTCCCACTGAGCCGCCGCACGCGGACCGAACGTCGCGACGATCTCGCGGACCTTCTCCAACGCCTGCTCGTCGTTGTCGACGAGGTGATCGGTGACGCCGGAGATCGACGAGTGCATGGTCCCGCCGCCCAGGTCTTCGGCAGTGACGTCTTCGCCCGTTGCGGCCTTCACCAGCGGCGGGCCTGCCAGGAAGATGGTGCCCTGATTGCGGACGATGACGTTCTCATCGCTCATCGCGGGAACGTACGCACCGCCTGCAGTGGACGAACCGAGGACGGCCGAGATCTGCGGGATCCCGGCAGCGCTCATGTTCGCCTGGTTGAAGAAGATCCGGCCGAAGTGCTCACGGTCCGGGAACACGTCGTCCTGGTTGAGGAGCATCGCGCCGCCCGAGTCGACGAGGTAGATGCAGGGCAGCCTGTTCGCCGCGGCGATCTCCTGCGCGCGCAGGTGCTTCTTGACGGTCACCGGGTAGTAGGTGCCGCCGGATACCGTCGCGTCGTTGGCGACGATCATGCATTCGCGGCCGTGGATGCGGCCGATGCCGGCGATGACGCCTGCGCTGGGCGCCTTCCCGTCGTACATCCCATAGGCGGCGAGGGGCGCGACTTCGAGGAACGGCGAGCCGGGGTCGACGAGGCCGTCGATCCGGTCGCGGGCGAGCAGTTTGCCCCTCTCGACGTGACGGTCCCGAGCCTTCTGGCCGCCTCCGGCCGCGGCCGCGAGCAGTCGTTCGCGGAGCTCGTCCACGTTGGACCGATGAGCGTCCCGCGGGGCGAGAAACTGGTCGACCATCACCGCACCTTTCAGTTATTCGACATTAACCGAATTGACCATACGTGACCCGACGCACATCCGCCAGATCCGAAATCGATTGTTCCATCACTGGTGACGCAGCTCACTGGAACCGTTAGGGTGGGAGCAAGCCACACACCCTCGTGGCGCCATCAATAACGCTCTCGACCGCACGCCTATCACCCTTGGCCTGCGCGTTGAGCCGAATACAGCAAGGCCAGGTGAACCCATGACCGTCGCCGACGACCGCGCCCACGCGGATTCCACCACTGCGAGCAGCCCTTCGCACTTCTCCCTCGACGATCGCTACACACGCGCGTCGGGAAGCATCTATCTGACCGGCATCCAGGCCCTCGTCCGCACCGTGCGCGACCGCGCGGTCCTCGACCGCCGCAACGGCCTGCAGACCGCCTCGTTCATCTCCGGATACGAGGGTTCGCCGCTCGCCGGCTACGACCTCGAGATCGCCCGGCGCCGCAAGCATCTGGAGAAATGGGACATCGTCCACCGTCCCGGCCTCAACGAAGAGATCGGCGCGACGTCGGTGATGGGCTCACAGGTGGCGGCGCGAGTCGGCCACCTCGCCGCCGACAAGTCCGGCGTGCAGCGCGACGGCGTCGTCGGATACTGGTACGGCAAGGCCCCCGGCCTGGATCGCGCGACCGACGCACTGCGTCACGCCAACATCATCGGCACTCACTCGGCGGGCGGCGCCGTCGCTCTTGTCGGCGACGACCCCGGCGCCAAGAGCTCAACGGTCCCCTGCTCATCGGAGATGGCCCTCGCCGACCTGTACATGCCGATCCTGTATCCGGCCGACAGCGCCGACATCCTCGACTTCGGCATCCACGCAGCCCTGATGAGCCGCGTCTCCGGATTGTGGACCTCGATGAAGATCTCTGCACACGTGGCAGACGGCTCCTCGACCGCCGAGATCGATCTCGATCGTTTCAGCGTCGACTACGGAGGCCTCGGCACCAGTCCGCACATCCCGTCCGGCCGTCTTCTCGGTCCGACGCTGATGGAGCTCGAGCAGAATCAGCTCACCACCCGCATCCCGCGCGCCGTCGAGTACGCGCGCCTCAACGGTCTCAACAACATCGTCCAGTCGACCGGTGACGACCGCATCGGCATCGTCGCCGCAGGCAAGACGTACCTCGACCTCCGCGAGGCGCTGCGGCTCATCGGCATCTCCGACGCCGACCTCGGCCGCCTCGGCATCCGCATCCTCAAGCTCGGAATGGTCTACCCGATCGAGCGAGGGATCCTCGACCGCTTCATCGCCGGGCTCGACGAAGTGATCGTCATCGAGGAGAAGCGCGACTTCATCGAGACGATGATGCGCGACATCCTGTTCCGCCGTCCGGACGCCCCCGCGATCGTCGGCAAGACCCACGAGGACGGGTCCACGCTGTTCTCGCGTTTCGGTGAGCTCGATGTCGACTCCGTCTCCCGGGGCCTTGCCGCCCGCCTCGGCAAGCACCACCACATCGAGCCTGCTCAGCGATGGATGGACGAGCGCAACGCCACACGTGAGCGCATCATGCTGCCACTCGCCGTCCGCACCCCCTACTTCTGCTCGGGGTGCCCGCACAACAGCTCGACGAAGGTCGCCGACGACACACTGGTCGGCGCGGGCATCGGCTGCCACGCGATGGTCCTCCTGATGGAGCCCGAACAGGTCGGCGACATCGCGGGCGTCACCCAGATGGGCGGCGAGGGCAGCCAGTGGCTCGGCATGGCGCCGTTCGTCACCGAGAAGCACTTCGTTCAGAACATCGGCGACGGCACATTCATGCACTCGGGATCGCTCGCGGTCCGTTCGTCGGTCGCGTCAGGTGAGAACATCACCTACAAGCTGCTGTTCAACGGCACCGTCGCGATGACCGGCGGCCAGGATCCGGTCGGGCAGATGACACTCCCCCAGATCCTCACCCTGCTGCAGGCCGAGCGTGTGGCCAAGATCGTCGTCACCTCGGACGATCCTTCGCGCACCAAGTCGCTGGGCTTGCCGAAGGGCGTCGACGTCCGCCACCGAGACGACATGCTCGACGTTCAGAAAGAGCTCGCCGAGATCTCCGGCGTCACCGTCCTCGTCCACGATCAGCATTGCGCCGCGGAGAAGCGCCGTAAGCGCAAGCGCGACAAGGGAACTGACAAGAACAGCCAGTTCAAGACCCCGAAGCAGCGGGTGATGATCAACGAACGCATCTGCGAGGGTTGCGGCGACTGCGGCGCGAAGTCGAACTGCCTGTCGGTGCATCCGGTGTCCACGGAGTTCGGCCGCAAGACGCAGATCGATCAGAGCTCGTGCAACTTGGACTTCTCGTGCCTCGAGGGCGACTGCCCGGCATTCGTCAGCATCGTGCCCGGCACCGCTCGTAGCCGCGAGAAGGTCGCGTCCATCCCCGGCTCGGTCATCCCGGAACCGACGTTGGTTCCGACCATGAACGGAAACTTCACGATCCGAGTCACCGGCATCGGCGGCACCGGTGTCGTGACAGTGTCCCAGGTGCTCGCCACCGCCGCGGTGATCGACGGTCACAGCGCACGAACTGTCGACATGACGGGACTCGCCCAGAAGGGCGGCGCCGTCGTCAGCGACATCAAGGTGTCGGCGTCGCCGGTGGAGCAGGCGGCAAAGGTCGCATCCGGCGACTGCGATGTGTACCTCGCCTGCGATCAGCTCGTGGGTGCAGATCCGGTGAACCTGAAGGTCGCGTCGCCGAGGAAGACTGTCGCCATCGTCTCAACAGCGAAGGTGCCGACCGGCTCCATGGTCATCGACACATCCGTCGCTTTCCCGGAGGCTCTCGCGGTCCGCACCGCCATCGACGATCACGTCGCGCGCTCGGTCTACCTGAATGCAGGTGAACTGTCCGACGACCTGTTCGATGACGAGCAGTACGCGAACATGCTCATGGTCGGCGCGGCGTACCAGACGGGCGCATTGCTCATCTCGGCCGATGCGATCGAGCGGGCCATCGAACTCAACGGCGTCGCTGTCGAGGTGAACATCCAGGCATTCCGTCGTGGTCGCCAGGCCGTCGTCGCACCCGACGACGTCGTCGCCGCTGCCGAGTCTGTCCGCGTCCAGGTCCCGACGTACTCACCGAGTGCAAACGCCACGAGGGCCGCGTCCACGCTCACCGGCGCAGGCGAGGAACTGACGGCGATCGTCGAGCGGCGCTATGACGAGCTGGTCGCCTACCAGAGCACTGAGTACGCCGACGCCTGGCTGGCGGACGTTCAACGTGTGCATCGCGGCGGCTACGGTGACGACTTCACGTCCGCCGTCGCCCGGAACCTGTACAAGCTCATGGCCTACAAGGACGAGTACGAGGTGGCACGTCTCGCCGACGATGCCGCGTTCGCGGCGGAGATCTCCAACACGTGGGGTGACGACGCGAAGGTGTCTTTGCGCCTGCACCCGCCGATGCTGCGTGAGATGGGCATGAAGAAGAAGCTGTCGCTCGGCCAGTGGGCGTCCCCTGCGATGACGGGGCTGTCGAAGATGAAGCGTCTGCGCGGCACCAAGCTCGATCCGTTCGGTCACGGCGAGGTCCGCCGCACCGAGCGTGAGCTGATCGTGGAGTACCGTCGCGCCGTCGACCTGGTCGTCGCCGCGCTCGGAACCTACCCGGCGCCTGAGCGCATCGCCGCCGCCACCGCGATCGCCGACCTGCCGGACATGGTCCGCGGCTACGAGGGAGTCAAGATGGGCAACGTCGCCCGTTACCGCGCGGAGATGGCACGCCAACTTCGCGCCCTGTAGCCACCGTTCGCGGCCGTCGACGGCAGACGCGGCTTTCGCCGACACAAATCGACGCTTCGTCGACAAACGCGGCCTCTGGGAAGGCCGCGTTTGTCGGTGAGGGTCGCGGCAAGCCGTTCAGACATCGGCAAGCCGAGCGTCGAGCGCAACCGAGTGGCCGCGTGTCTGTCCGAGCGTCTTTCGCATACGCTCGCTCCCTTCGGGAGCGCTCTTGAAAAGCGCTATTACGGGAAGGCTGCCATCCGGTTCCGCTCAATGGTCTGCTTCCTGAGGTCTGGAATCGGCGCCGCGACCATCCATGACAAACGCGGCCTTCACGGAGGCCGCGTTTGTCGTTGAAGCGTCGATCTACGTCGAGGAGTGCAGCGGTTGTCGCTCAAGTCCGCGTGGCGGACTCAGAACGAGGCCGAATACCGCCCGGCTGAGCGGGCGATGAACCGCCATCCTCCGTCAACCTGAACGACCTCGACGTCGGACAGGCCGGCAGTTCTCGCTGCCGGTCGCGCGGCGCCGGGGATCCACGCCTCCACTCGGCCGGTTCCAACACCTGCGAATCCACGCCTGTCGGTGCGGGTGAGTCGTCCGGGAACGGCCCGAGGGAACGCCTGTCGAAGGACCGCTGCGACGGAGCGGTCGAGACCTGCGATGTCGCCCGACGGGCAGCTCACGATGTTGAGGTGGTGCTGGTCGTTGAGGGTGTCGTCGCCTTTCACCGCGTGCGGGTCGCCGCATGCCTGGGCCCACGACCACCAGGCGCCGCCGATCCGGTGAGCGTCGGCTGAGCGCATGAAACGCGCGACGTCCGAGGCACGACGGCTGGGGTCACTCCACCAGCCCCACTCGCCGGTCCACAGCGGCGCGTTGTACACGGCGGCCGCGTTCTTCGCGATCTGGAAGCCCTGTTCCACGGACGGGATGTCGTTGCTTACGTTGATCGACCCGCTGTACAGGTGCGGTGAGAAGACCACACGCGAGTCCGTGAGGTACTTCGCAGGCGGAAGCACATCGGTGCCGAAGGCGGACCACAGAGCGCTGGGCTCGACGATCGCGAGATGCGGGAACCCGCCGCGCTCGGCGACGCGGATCGCACGAATGGCGCGCTGATAGAACCGGCCGATCTGGTCGGCGGCGCCGATTGGTTCGCGAAGGCCAGGGTTCGGCTCGTTCAACAGGTCGTAACCCGCGACCGCGGGCTCGTTCTTGAAGACGCCTGCCAGTCGCGCCCAGGTGGAGACGAGGCGACCTTGAATGCCGTTGCGGTCGTCATAGAAGTTCTGGAACGCGCGGGCCACAGCCGGCGCGGCCTCCCGCTGCCCGCCGACGGTGCAGGTGGTCCAGCCGTCTGTGATCGTCGCCCATGCGGGTGCCCCGTCCCAACCGACACCGCGCTGGAGCGGGCCTGGGCACTTCGCGCCGCGCGGCGTTCCGATCGTCGGCCCCCAGGCGTCCTGGTGCATGTCGAGCACCGTGTAGATCCCGTGGGCCTTCGCCCGGTCGACGGACTGCCGGATGCGATCGACGTAGGCGGTGTTGAAAGAGCCGCGGGTCGGCTCGAGACGCGACCATGAGATGTTGAGCCGGACGACGTTGAATCCGAGGGCTGCCATGTCGGCGTAGTCGACGTCGGACTCCGGTACGACGGTGTCCAACGGCTGCCCGTTCTGGGCGTACTCGACGAGATGATTCGCGTTCACTCCACGCAAGATCACGGTACGGCCGGTGACGTCGGTGATGTCTCGATGCGCAACGGTCAGCCGGGGCATCGTCCAGCCACTCGACGGCGACTCGGCTGCTGCGGGTACCGCGAGCACGGTGACGAGCGCCGCGATCGACGTCGCCGTCGCCGCGATGCTGCGAACCCATGAGCGCGTTGAGGTGACCATCACTTGAACGTATCGCGAAGTTGATCGATCGAACAGGAACGGGTTTCAGACTGGCACGAAAATGCGTGGTGGACTAGTCGACCGTCTCGGCAGGCGCATCCGCGTACAGCGCGGCGAGCGCCATGCCCGCCAGAAGCGGTCCGAGCTGATCCGGCGGATACGCCGGGAGCCGCGGTGAGGAGTTGAGCAGTCCGAATCCTGCGTGAACACGCACTCGCGCCTGCTCGCGACTCAGTGGCTCCCCGGCAGCCGCCAGCAGGATGTCGACCCATTTCTCGACGTAGCGTCGCTGCAACGATCGGACGCGGTGGTTGGCGTCGGGAGTCATCGACGACATGTCGCGTCCCTGCACGACAATCAGGTCAGGCTTGGTGACGAGCATGTCGATGTGGAAGTCGATGAGCCGCCGCAGCACGTCGCCGGGCTCTCCGCCCGCCGCGACCACGTCGTCGCCTCCTGCGTGCAGCCGCTCGCTGATGTCGAGGAGCATCTGGTCGAGCAGGTCGGTCTTTGATGAGAAGTGCCGGTACATGGCCGGACCACTGACACCGACCTCGGCTCCGATGTCTTCCAGCCGCACGCCGGAGAAACCTCGGGTGGCCATCTGCCGGGCGGCGGCCGCGATCAATTCCGCGCGTCGGGCCGCCTTGGCTTGGGAGCGCTTTGTTCCCGGCGCCGCGACTGCGGTACCGGGAACGGGGTGCTCAGCGTCCGCCATCTATCAGTTCTGCGGCGGGTTCTTCGCCTCGGCGAGACCTTCGATGATCACCGCGGCCACCAGCAGCGCCGCCTGCACGAACCCCAGGATGAGCGCGATGATGCCGCCGGCGCCGAGTCCGATGAACGGCGGCAAACCCATCGAGGCCGCGAAGATGCCCAGCCAGCCGGCAACGGCGCCGAACGCGAGGTATGGCAGGAACTTACGCCACTTGGGCGCGATGAGTGCGACTGTCGCGATCGCGACCGCACCGAGGAGGACGAAGAACCAGCCGACGCTGAGCAGAAGGGTCGGCGAGAAGAACGCCGGGATGTCGACCGAACCGTTGAGGTCAGAGGCCCACTTGTCTGCGTCGCGCTCGATGCTGTCGTCGATCGTCAGCCATGCGAGGAAGCCCATGAAGAACGTGATGACACCGGCGACCGCGGAGCCGAGCGTCAGCTTGTACGGCAACGGAAGCATCGCCAGGAACGACGGTCGAGCCGGGATGGGCGGCCCGAAGGCGGGCTGTCCGTACTGGCCGGGCATGGGCTGGCCGTACTGCCCGGGCACTGGCTGACCGGGCACTTGCTGGCCAGGGAACGGCTGGCTCTGGGGTGCGGGCTGGGCGCCCCACTGCTGCCCCTGCTGCTCGATGTTCGTGGTGGCGTCGAAGCCACCCGTCGGGATGTTGGGGTTGCTGGGGACGTTGCCCGGCTGACCCGGGTACGGCGGCTGCGTCATGCGTGTATTGAACCACTCGATTGTCCCGTATTCACCAGTCAGACCCCCTCGGCTTGTCGATTTCGTTCGAACGACATACACGGCAGCCTTGTCGAGAACGGAACGAAGGTCAGTCGGCGAAGATCACTCGCGTGCGGAGCACGATGTCCTGCAACGACTTCCGTTTCGGCGACAGCACCACCCACGCCAGTCCGAACGGGAACACCACGCAGAACGCAGCGCGCGGAAGGATGCGCACCACAGGGACGTTGTCGCCCGCCGTGTTGGCCAGCCTGAGTCCGAGGAACGCGTAACCGACGGTGCGACCGGTGACTGCCCAGCAGACGAACAGATACAGCACCGCGGTGACGAAGAACCCCGTCGCGGTGAAGATCCACATCACTTCGGGAAATCGGAACTCGCGGAAGTCGACGGCGAACAGGATGATCGCCATCGACAGGTACCCGATGCCCATCAACCCGATCACGACACCGAAGTCGATACCGGCCGCGATCGACCGGGACACGATGCCCGCATCGCGAATCGTCGTCTCCCCCGAAGGAGCAGCCGCGTCAGTCATTGCCCTGCTTCCGTCCGAGCATGCGATTGACGATGCCCTCGACGACGTCGTCGGCGCGTTCACTGCCCGTCCGGACGTCGGAGATCATCTCGGTGGTCACGGTGGTGCTCGCTCCGCGCACCACCGACGACATGTCGACGCCGTCGAGGAATGCGTTCGCGTCGACTCGGGCGAGTACTGCGTCGAGGTCGAGGTCGGCCAGGAGCGCGTTCAGGTCGATCCGCTCCAGCAGTTTCGGCAGGTCCACCTGGTCCAGGACTGCGTTGATGTCCAGGCGGGCGATCAGGCGGTTGAGGTCGACGGTGTCGAGGACTGCGTTGATGTCGAGTTTCTCGACAATCGGGTTGAGGTCGAGCGTTCCGACGATTCGGTTGAGGTCGATCGCGTCCATCAGCATCTGCGTCGCGTCGATCTCCTCGGTGAGGAACGTCAACGCCTCCGACAGCACGAACCGGACAGTGCTGCCCGGAACGGATACGGCCTTGCCGACCGTTTCGGACACGAGCTTCGAGATCATCGGTAAATCATGTCAGATGCACAGAACCCCGGTGCGGCGCTCTCGTGCCGGACCGGGGTTCTGTGATGAGTCGCTATGCGAGTCAGAGCGCCTCGAAGAGTTCGCGGGCGAGGCGAGCGGTTTCGCTCGGGGTCTTGCCGACCTTGACGCCTGCGGCCTCCAGGGCCTCCTTCTTGGCCTGCGCGGTGCCGGAGCTGCCCGACACGATGGCACCTGCGTGACCCATCGTCTTGCCTTCCGGCGCGGTGAAGCCCGCGACGTAGCCGACGACCGGCTTGGTGACGTTGGCCTTGATGTAGTCGGCCGCACGCTCTTCGGCGTCGCCGCCGATCTCGCCGATCATGACGATCAGCTTGGTCTCGGGGTCCTGCTCGAACGCCTCGATGGCGTCGATGTGGGTCGTGCCGATGACCGGGTCGCCGCCGATGCCGATGGCGGTCGAGAAGCCGAGGTCACGGAGCTCGTACATCATCTGGTAGGTCAGGGTGCCCGACTTCGAGACGAGGCCGATCGGGCCCTTGCCGGTGATGTTGTTCGGCGTGATGCCGACAAGCGCCTCACCGGGGGTGATGATGCCGGGGCAGTTCGGGCCGATGATGCGAGTCTTCTCGCCCTTCTCGACGTTGTACGCCCAGGCGTACGCCGAGTCCTGCACGGGGATGCCCTCGGTGATGACCACGAGCAGCGGGATCTCCGCGTCGATGGCCTCGATGATGGCGTCCTTCGAGAAGGCCGGGGGGACGAATGCGATCGACGTGTCGGCGCCGGTGGCCGCCATGGCCTCGGCGACCGATGCGAAGACCGGGAGCTCAACGGTGTTGCCGTCAGCGTCCACGTGCGACACGGTGGTGCCGGCCTTGCGTGCGTTGACGCCGCCGACGACGTTGGTGCCCGCCTTGAGCATCAATGCGGTGTGCTTGGTGCCTTCGCCGCCGGTGATGCCCTGGACGATGACCTTGTTGTTCTTGTTCAGGTAGATCGACATGTTCTTCGACTCCTACTTGCTCGCCAGTTCGGCGGCCTTGTCGGCGCCTTCGTCCATGGTCTCCGCCAGGGTCACCAGCGGATGGTTGGCCTCGGCCAGGATCTTGCGACCCTCCTCGACCTTGTTGCCGTCCAGGCGCACGACGAGCGGCTTGCTCGCACTGTCGCCCAGCTTGGCGAGTGCGCCGACGATTCCGTTGGCGACCGCGTCACACGCGGTGATGCCGCCGAAGACGTTCACGAAGACGCTCTTGACCTGCTCGTCGCCGAGGATCACGTCGAGGCCCGCGGCCATGACGTCGGCCGACGCGCCGCCGCCGATGTCCAGGAAGTTGGCCGGCTTCACGCCGCCGTGGTTCTCGCCTGCGTAGGCGACGACGTCGAGGGTCGACATGACCAGACCCGCGCCGTTGCCGATGATGCCGACCTGGCCGTCGAGCTTGACGTAGTTAAGGTCGTTCTCCTTGGCCTTGAGCTCAAGGGGATCGGTGGCGTCGACGTCGGCGAACTCGGCGTGGCCGGGCTGACGGAAGTCTGCGTTCTCGTCCAGGGTCACCTTGCCGTCGAGGGCGAGGATCTGATCATCCGGCGTGCGGACGAGCGGGTTGACCTCCACGAGCACGGTGTCTTCGGCGACGAAGACCTCCCAGAGCTTCTGGATGGTCACGGCTGCGGCGTCGAGGACCTCTGCGGGCAGGTGGCCTGCTTCGGCGATCTCGCGTGCGAACGCCAGGTCGACACCCTTGACGGCGTCGACGGCGATGCGAGCGAGACGCTCGGGCTTGGTCGCTGCGACTTCTTCGATCTCCATGCCGCCTTCAACCGAGCACATGGCCAGGTAGGTGCGGTTGGACCGGTCGAGCAGGAACGAGATGTAGTACTCCTCAGCGATGTCGCTGGCCTCAGCGACGAGGAGCTTCTTTACGACATGGCCCTTGATATCGAGGCCCAAGATGTTTTCGGCGTGTGTCTGTGCGTCATCAGGGGTAGCGGCGTACTTGACGCCTCCCGCCTTGCCACGACCGCCGACCTTGACCTGCGCCTTGATCATGACGGGCTTGCCGATTTCCTCGGCGATCGCCCGCGCATCGGCGGCAGTATCGGTCACCCGACCGGGTGTGGTGGGTACCCCATGCTTGGCGAACAGTTCCTTCGCCTGGTATTCGAAGAGATCCATTCAGCTCACCATCTGAAGTAAGTTTTGCCCGCCTCGGTGTAACGCGGGCCATATCGGACTCTAATCCTGTCACGCTCCCACGACCCAAGCAGCCCCAAGCTTGTGCCCCATCTCACTGAGTTCTGGCCGAAGGTGGACTTAGGGCGGACACTTGGTTACCGTCGTGGAGGTTGATAACGAGATGGTTACATTCCACAGGACGCGATACGAGGTGACGAGCACTTGACGACACGGGACGTTATGTACCCCGAGGCGGACGCCTCAGCCGTTGTCGACGCCCCGGTCACACGCGACATCCCCGTCCCGTCTCGTGCCCTCCGGCTCGGTCTCCGCTCCGATGACGCCGCGATCTCGAACGTCCGCACCACCGAGATCCCGGTGACCGACGACGATCTTTCTACTCCCGTGACCGAGGCCGCGCTCGCCAAGTCCCGGGCCGAGTCGAAGCCGAGCGGCCGTCATCGCCTGCGTCCCCCGTCGTCGGCACTCAAGGCCCGCACCGCCCTCGTGGCGATCGCCGCAGGTGCAGGCGCCGTGGCCATCGTCGGTTCCGGCGTCGACCAGGCGGCACATGTGGCTTCGGCTCCCGAGCCCGCGGAAGCCTCCCCGGAGCTCGCCCGTTCGTCCGACGACCTCGGCCCCGGCATCACCGAGTCGGATGCGGCTCCGGACTTCAGCGAATTCTCGAACCAGCTGACCCAGGGCAAGCAGATCGCCGCCGCGAGGGCTGCCGCAGACGATGCAGCGCGCCGGCCTATGTTCGTCAGTCCGATCGCATTCGGTGACTATCACCTCACCTCTGCGTTCGCCCCTCGCTGGGGTACGTTCCACGGCGGCATAGACATGGCGGCCCCGCTCGGCACGCCGATCCACGCGGTCACCGACGGTGTTGTCGTCGACGCCGGCCCGGCATCGGGTTACGGCAACTGGGTCCAGGTCAAGGGCGCAGACGGAACCATCACCATGTACGGCCACATGTCGTCCAGCGGAGTGAAGGTGACCAAGGGCGAGAAGGTCACCGCGGGTGACGTCATAGCCCTAGTCGGCAACGAAGGATTCTCCACCGGACCTCACGTACACGTCGAGGTCTGGATCCCCAAGGGCGGCGGCTACTTCAAGATCGACCCGGCGCCCTGGCTCGCGAAGCACGGCGTCAAACTCTCCGCACTGACCGGATAGACCTGCTCCATAGGCGAGTCGGCCACACTGCTCTATGAGCGCCGCCGGGCTCACACCGCTCCTCGAGCGAGCGGAGCAGGACCGTCGCGGCTAGAGCTTCTCCCCCGGCAGGCCACCGGCGGTCATGAGGGTGACACGGCCGACGTTGCCGCCGAAGTCGAAGGTGATGCGTTCGGTGATGCCGTTCCCCTCCTTCGCCACTGCCTTCCCCATCCCGAACTTCGGGTGGTTCATGCGGTCGCCGATCTCGTAGTTGACCTGCTTGTTTCGGCCCTTCGTCGGATCGGAGGAGTACGACGACCGACCACGGCCGAACGACTCACCGCCGCCGAAACTGCTCGACGAACCGCGTCCGGAGTCGTAGCCGAACCCTCCCGACCGAGAGCCGAACTCCCGGGGTGCACGACGCGGCTCGGTGCGTCGCCAGTCGATGAGGTGCTGAGGGATCTCCTGTAGGAATCTCGACTCCGGGTTCGACACCGGCTGGCCCCATGACGCCCGGGACATGGCACGCGTCAAATACAGACGCTGCCGGGCACGGGTGATACCCACGTAGGCGAGCCGACGCTCCTCGCTGAGCTCGTTCGGATCGCCGAGCGCACGCATGTGCGGAAAGTGCCCGTCCTCCCATCCGGTGACGAACACAACGGGGAACTCGAGGCCTTTTGCGGTGTGCAGCGTCATCATCGTGACGACGCCTTCGCCCTCGTCCGGGACCTGATCGGCATCGGCCACCAGGGACACCTTCTCCAGGAACGCCGCGAGTGAACCCGGCTCCGGCTCGCCGTCCTCGGCGGGACTGGGCACGTCGTCGTCAGACGAATCGTCGAGATCGTCCTCCGCGCGTTGTGCTGCTTCGAGGCTGAAGTCCCGAGCGACGGCGACGAGTTCGTTGACGTTGTCCAGCCGAGCACCGTCCTGCGGGTCGTTGGACGCCTCGAGCTCGGCCCGATAGCCGCTGCGTTCGACGATCGCGTCGACGAGTTCGCCGATGTCGGAGCCCTCGGTGGTGGCGTCCGCGACCGCCTCGTCCGCCTCCCCGCCGACTGCGCCGAAGGACATCAGGAAGTCGGTGCGCAAGCCCTCGATCAGCTCGACGAATCCGGTGATCTGCTTGACCGCGCGCGTGTTCAACAGAGCCACTCGGCCCTCGGTCGCGTCGATGAGCGCCTGGTAGAAGCTCACCCCGAGATTCTCAGCGTGCACCGCCACACACGCTTCCGCGCGATCGCCGATTCCGCGGCGCGGGGTGTTGAGGATTCGACGCAGACTCACCTGGTCGTCGGGATTGGCCACCACACGCAGGTAGGCGACGATGTCGCGGACTTCCTTGCGTTCGTAGAACTTCGTGCCGCCGACAACCTTGTAGGGCATGCCGTGGCGGACGAACACCTCTTCGAGCGCGCGCGAGCCGGTATTGGTGCGGTAGAAGACCGCGATGTCGGAGTAGGTGTGGCTGGCCGACCCACCGATCGAGTAGTCGACGAGTTGCTCGATCTCCTTGGCGATGAACGCCGCTTCGTCGCGGTCGGAGTCAGCCACGTAGCCGACGATGAGCTCGCCGTCTCCCGAGTCGGTCCAGAGTCGCTTCTCGCGGCGACCGGTGTTCCGGGAGATGACGGCGTTGGCGGCCGACAGGATGGTCTGAGTGGAGCGGTAGTTCTGTTCGAGGAGGATGGTCTCGGCTGTGGGATAGTCGCGCTCAAACTCTTCGATGTTGCGAATCGTCGCACCTCGGAAGGCATAGATCGACTGGTCCGCATCACCGACCACGCACAGTTCGGACGGTTCGACGCCACCGGTCGCCGTCTCCGCGTCGCCGACGAGTTCCCGGACGAGGACGTACTGCGCGTGGTTCGTGTCCTGGTACTCGTCGATCATGATGTGACGGAAGCGCCTGCGGTAGTACTCGGCGACGTCGGGGTGCCGCTGCAGCAGCGACACCGTCTCACCGATCAAATCGTCGAAGTCGAAGGCATTCGCCGTGGCGAGCCGCGCCTGATACTCGGCGTAGATCTGGGCGACCGTTTGAGCGGTCAGATCGCCGTCGTCACCCGCTGCGAGCGCCGCCGCCTCTTCTGGATCAACCAGCTCGTTCTTGTGATTCGAGATGAGCGTTCCGACTCCGCGCGGACTGAACTTCTTGGGATCGAGGTTGAGATCGCGGATCACCATCCCGAGGAGTCGACGTGAATCGTCGGCGTCGTAGATGGAGAAGTTGGAGTTCCGGTTGCCGAGCAGCGCCGACTGCGCACGCAGGATCCGGACACAGGTCGAGTGGAACGTCGACACCCACATGTAGGAGGCACGGGGACCGACAAGGTCGATGACACGCTCGCGCATCTCGGCGGCGGCCTTGTTGGTGAAGGTGATCGCGAGGATCTGCCCCGGCGTCACATCACGTTCGGCCAGGAGGAATGCGATGCGGCGAGTCAGGACGGCGGTCTTGCCCGAACCGGCTCCGGCCACGATCAGCAGCGGCACACCCTGGTGGATCACGGCGGCGCGCTGTTGCGGGTTGAGCCCGTCGAGCAGTTCCCGGCCGCGCTCGGAGAGGTCCGCGTCGGAGGGGCTGGCGGCAGAGGTGACAGAGGTGTTGGTGACAGAGCTGTTCATGGCCATGCCAGGCTACCTGCGACCTACGACAGTCCCGTCGACACGTCAGGGCGCGAGGTCGGCCATCACCGGTAGTCCTACACGTCCCTCGCCGGTGTTCAGCCGCAGGCCGGGGGTCACCGGGCGGATGTGCAGCCTGTCGCCCTGCCCGCTCACCTGTAGGTAGACGGCGTGCAGCCCGGGCTTCACCTTGACGCGGAGCGGTTCCCCGCCTTCCAGGCGGACTTCCACCTCTCCGCCCATGTTGGCGCAGTAGCTGAGCTGGATCGTCCACTGGATGTTGATCAGCGGACCGTCGAGCCGGAGCCGTTGTGGGCCCGCGATGCCGGGGTTCCGACACGTGCCACGACTCGGCGCGATGGTGCGGGACCTCGTGACCGCACCTGGTACTGCGCGTCCGTCAGGGGCCAGCACAACGAGCCTGTCGGTGTATCCGCCGAAATCGGGGCGGTCGTCCAGGCTGCCGAAGATGTGACTGATCTGATTGTCCGGGAATGTGACGGGGAGCAGCACCTCGATGGGAACGGTCTGGTCGAACATCACACGCCCGGCATTGTCCTTCATGGCCTGTCGGGCGTTGGCCAGGTAGTCCCCGGTGGGCCCCTCATTCCACGACTGCGAGAACGACGAGGTGCCGACCATCGCCGACAAGACCAGCAGTCCACACCCGACGGCCCCGGCCATCGAAAGCCTGCGGTTCGGCTCGGTCCTCGCCGCGTGTGACCCGCCGGAGGCCGGGGCGGCGGCGATCAACGCGAAGGCGAGGGCGAACACCAGCGCGGTGTCGGGCAGATACCGCAGAGTCTGGGCCAGTTCGAGCGCGGTGTTCTCACCTGACCGCAACCACATGACGGGGACCTGCACGCCGACTGCGTACGCGGCGGCGAAGACCCAGACGGTGGCCGCGCCGCGCTTGGCGCGGACCGTCGTCGCAACGAGCGTCGCGACGACCAGCCAGCCGACGACGATCATCCAGACCGGTGCCAGCCCCATCGGCGGGGCGGGCGGCCACAGCTCCCACACCCACGGACCGCCGGCGAACGACGGGACGATCGCGTTGTTCACGCTGCGCCAGACGAGTTCGACCATCTGCGATGCCGAGCGCTCGCCGTCTCCCGTCGTGGTGACTGTGAAGAACAGCGCCGCCCAGGCGACGAACACAACGCCCATAGCCGCCCAGAGCAGCTTCGCCCTGCCGATCACCTCGGTGACGAGTGAGCCTGCCCGCCGCTCGTATCGGACCGCGAGCAGCGCGACGACGAAGGCGACCGGCAGGATCACCAACGACTTCTCAAAGAACACCAGTCCGACGGCAAACGCGGCGACCGCTCCGACGATCAGTCGGGTCCGACGCGGTCCGGTCGGCTCGTCACGAACCAGTACCACGGCGCTGCCGACCACCCACGCCAGCGCCGCTTGGAACGGCAACGTGTTGAGGCCCGCGGCCCACCACGCGTACGCGGTCACCGTCATCGGTACGAACAGGTAGAACGCCAATGCTGCGAGCGCGCCGCCTCTCGCGTTCGGCGCGATGATCCTGATCGCACGCCACACCGCGAGTGAGGCGACCACCTGCAGAACCATCAGTGTCACGGCGGGCAGCCACCACTGCAGCGGTGCGATGTGCGTCGAGAGCGCAGCCACCAGGTACGCGCCCGGCATCAGATGCCCGTCGTGGTTCTGGCCGAGGAAGGCCCAGCTGAGAGTGTCGTGGGTGGACGCCTGGCCGATGAGCAGCAGGTCGTCTCCGTAGAAATCGCCCCGGATGACGAGCCAGGCCCGCACGATCGTCTGTGCAACGATGAGCGCTGCGGCGAGGGCGGTGATCTTCCTGGCTTCCAGCATTCCTGCATTGTCGCGCACCGTGTCCGGAATGCACACCGCGCCACACGTTTTCCGGCGGGCCCGAGCTCTCGGCGTCGGCGTTCATGGCAAGATCGTGAACCGTGAGCGAGTCAAGCGAATCCGACAAGGACCTGGGAGTCGACGGTCTGAGCACCGATGTCGCAGATCTTCCCGACGACATCGACACCCTGCGTCAGGAGATCGACCGGATGGACGCGATCATCCTCGCCGCCATCCAGCGCCGAAGCGCGGTGTCGAAGAAGATCGGCGCTCACCGCATGGCGACCGGCGGTCCGCGCCTGGTCCACAGCCGCGAGGTGAAGGTTCTCGACCGCTTCTCCGCGCTCGGGTCCGAAGGCCACACCTTGGCGATGCTCCTGCTCCGTCTCGGCCGCGGTCCCCTCGGCCGCTGACTTCCGTCCAACCATTACCGCTCAGGGCCGACGCCTCTCGTCGGAGCCCTGCTTTCGCTGAGCGGTAATGGTTCGACGCGCGTCAGCCCTTGCGCCCTCGGTGTGATCGGTACCAGCGGACGAGCGCGTCGGTCGACGAGTCCGGCTGCGGCGCGGGCGAATCCGCCTGGGAGACGACGCCGAGCAGCGCGCTCGCCTTGTCCTTGCCCAGCTCCACACCCCACTGGTCGAACGGGTTGATGCCCCAGATCATCGCCTTCACGAAGGTCTCGTGCTCGTACAGCGCGATCAACTGGCCCAGCACAGACGGCGTGATCTGCGGGGCCAGGATCGTCGTCGACGGGCGGTTGCCCGGCATCACCTTGTGCGGGACCAGCGCGGGCGGGACACCTTCGGCGGCGATGTCCTCCGCCGTCTTACCGAACGCGAGAACTTCTGTCTGGGCGAAGAAGTTGCTCATCAAGACGTCGTGCATCGAGCCGCCGTCGACCGTCTCGCGGTCGTCGGTCGGGATCGCGAATCCGATGAAGTCGGCCGGGATCAGCCATGTTCCCTGGTGTAGCAGCTGGTAGAACGCGTGCTGACCGTTTGTCCCCGGCTCTCCCCAGTAGATGGTGCCGGTCGGTGAGGTGACCTGCCGTCCGGACGTCGTCACCGATTTGCCGTTCGACTCCATCGTCAACTGCTGCAGATACGCCGGGAAACGGGCGAGATCGTCCGCGTACGGCATCACGGCCTTCGTCTGCGCACCCCAGAAGTTGGAGTACCAGAGGCCGATGAGGCCGAGCAGTGCAGGCGCGTTGCGTTCGAGAGGCGCGGTGCGGAAGTGCTCGTCGACGAGGTGGAAGCCGTCGAGGAACTCGTCGAATCGGCGGCGACCGATCGCGATCATCAACGACAGCCCGATTGCCGCGTCGAGCGAGTACCGGCCACCGACCCAGCTCCAGAACCCGAACATGTTGGCTGTGTCGATGCCGAACTTCTCGACCTCGTCGGCGTTGGTGCTGACGGCGACGAAGTGTTTCGCGACGGCGGAGGCGTCGCCGTCGAACGCGCCCACGAGCCAGCGACGCGCACTGACCGCGTTGGTGATGGTCTCGAGTGTTGTGAAGGTCTTCGAGGCGACGATGAACAGGGTGGTCGCTGGATCGCAGTGATCGAGGACGGACACCAGGTTCGACGGGTCGATGTTGGAGACGAAGTGGCACGAGATCCGCTCGTGGCGGTCGTGTCGTAGCGCCTGGTAGGCCATCGCCGGACCGAGGTCGCTGCCGCCGATGCCGATGTTCACGACATCGGTGATCGGTCGTCCGGTGTGGCCGACCCACGAGCCGTCGCGAACGCGTTCGCTGAAGTCGCCCATCGCGTCGAGCACCTCGTGCACATCGGCGACCACATCCTGCCCGTCGACGACGAGCTCGGCGTCGCGCGGGAGGCGGAGCGCGGTGTGCAGCGCCGCACGGTCCTCGGTGGTGTTGATGTGCGCTCCCGCGTACATCGCGTCCCGCTTCTCCTCGAGCCCCGCTTCGCGGGCGAGGCTGGCGAGCAACTCGATCGTCTCAGCGGTGATCAGGTGCTTCGAGTAGTCGATGTGCAGGTCGGCGACGTCGACGACGAGCGACGATCCCCGTTCGGGATCCATCGCGAACAGTTCTCGAAGGTGCAGTGAGTAGACGTGCTGCTGATGCGCAGCGAGCGCATGCCACGACACGGTGGCAGTGATGTCGAAGTCATCACCATTGTCTGGATGTCCATTGACGCGGCCCAACATTTATCCACCATATGTGGTCACGCTGTGACGCGCCTGACCGCATCAGACCATTCGTCGCGTGATCACATCCGGGAGGTGCCTCAGCGCCCACGAGATCGGTGTCCACGGCAGGCCCGGAACCGCAGCTCGGGTGCGCTCGGATTCGATCGCCTTGACCATGGATGCGACACCGGTGTCCAGGTCGGTCATCATCGACGTCTTCACGCCGCGGTTGATGTCGGTGGAGATATAGCCCGGTAGCAGGACGGTGACGTTGATCGGCGTACCCGCGAGCTCGGCTTGCAGTCCCTGCCCGAGTGTCGCGAGTCCGGCCTTGGACGCCGAGTACGCGGCCTGCGCCTTGGGGAGTCCGCGGACGGCACTCATCGAGCTGACGAGAACAAGATGCCCGTGGTTCTGTTCGCGGAAGATCTCGAGCGCGGCCTCGACCTGCGCGAGCGCCCCGATCAGGTTGGTCTGGACGGTCTCGATGTTGGCCACAGCCTTGCCGGTGCCGATCGGAGCGCCCTTGCCGAGGCCCGCATTGACGATCACCCGGTCGACGCCGCCGAGGTCGTCGGTGAGGGCTCGGAACGTGGTGCGGACAGCGTCGGTGTCGGTCACGTCGAGGCGAGCGACTGCGATCTTCGGTGAGGAAGTCAGCTCGGCGGCGAGCGCGTCGAGGCGGTCGAGTCGTCGTGCCGCCAGCCCGAGGCTGCGCCCCCGTGAGGCGAACTCACGGGCCATTCCTTCGCCGAGTCCGGAGCTGGCGCCGGTGATGATGATCTTGTCGCGAGTCACGACACCGAATCTACCTGCACCGACCGTGACGCCAAGTCCCGCCGATAACGATCGACTGGTAAGAATCGCCACGAATTCCGGTCCCGACCGGTAAGAATGGCGGTGACCATGTCGTCCATTCGACCGAGGTATCTCTCATGCGCCGAACGCCCCGACTGTTGTCCGCGGCCGGAATAGGAACCGCCGTCGCCGCGACCCTGACGCTGTTGTCGCCGATGTCTCCTATCCCGACCGCCGATGCGACCGGTGCGTGCAGCAACTCCGGCACCGGAATCCGGTTGCCGTTCAACACCGGATCGCTCGGCCTGCCCCGCGGCGGCGCAGCCGAAGGGCCACAGAAGCCGCTCCCCGGTTTCAACAACGGCCGGACCAGGACCGTCTCGTGGGTCACCGGTCCGCTCAGCCGGAACAAGACGTTCACTCGGTTCGGGATCTCCGGCACTGACGTCGGCGTGGCCTGGGACAACGGACGTGGTCAGACGTTGATGGCGTTCGGCGACACGTTCGGCAATTGCCTCCGACAAGGCCTCGGTTGGCGGAACAACACTCTCCTGCGTTCGACGGACCGCAATCTGTCCGACGGACTGACGCTGCAGCGATCCGGTTATGCGGGCCCGATGTTCGGAGCGCTCGGCTTCTCCGGCGTCGAGAAGACGAAGATCCCTACGGCGGGCGTGTCGATCGGCGGCAAGCAGTATGTGAACTTCATGTCGGTCCGCGCGTGGGGGCCGCCGAGCCGCTGGTACACCAACTACTCGGGCACGGCGGTGTCGTCGAACAACGGCCGCTCCTGGGTGACACCCCAGTCGACTGTCCGGCCGAATCTGCCGTGGAATCCGATCGACTCGGTGTTCCAGCAGAGCGCCTACGTGAAGGGTGCGGGTCCTGACGCCGGGTGGATCTACCAGTACGGAACACCGAACGGACGATTCGGCAACGCATACGTGGCTCGCTTCCGGCCGTCGGACATCCTGAATCTGGGCCGTTACCAGTACTGGACCGGCTCCCGCTGGGGCGGCGCCGGTTCGCGGCCCGCCCCGATCGTCCGAGGCCCGGTGACCGAACTGTCCGTCCAGTGGAGCCCCGTTCTGCGGAAGTACGTGATGCTCGACAGCCCGCACGGAGTGAGACTGCGGACCGCGAGTCATCCGCAGGGCCCGTGGAGCGCGGCTCGCCGAATCACGCCGCCGAGCCTCGAGCTGTACGCACCGATGATGCTTCCGTCATCGCCCGCACTGCGCGGCACGGGCTCGGAGCTGTACTTCAACGCCTCCCGGTGGGACGACTACAACGTCGCCCTCATCGAGACCCGCGTCCGCTGATCCTGCTCCTCGAGCGGAGTCGAGAGGCTACTTCAACAAACGAGACATCCGGCGGTCGGCGAGGATCTTGCCGCCGGTCTGGCACGTCGGGCAGTACTGGAACGATCGATCGGCGAACGACACTTCGCGGACGGTGTCGCCGCACACGGGGCACGGCATGCCGGTGCGGGCATGGACACGAAGCCCGGTCCGTTTCTCGGACTTCATCGTTGCGACCTCGCTGTCTTCGAGCCGGCGGGTCGCGTCGAGCAGAACCGACCGCATCGCGTTGTACAGGGCGTCGACCTGATCGTCCGAGAGCGTCTTGGCGGTGGCGAACGGCGACAGTTTCGCGGTGTGCAGGATCTCGTCGGAGTACGCGTTGCCGACGCCGCTGACCACCCGTTGGTCGGTGAGAAGGTTCTTGATCCGGGACGTGCGGGAGGTCAGGATCGTCCCGAAGTCGTCTCGTGTGAGTTGCAGAACGTCGGGGCCGAGTGTCGCGATCCGCTCCACGTCGGACGTGTCGCGGACGATCCACGCGGCGAGTCGCTTCTGGGTACCGGCCTCGGTGACGTCGAATCCTTCTCCGGGCAGACCGCAGTGGACGCGCAGTGCGATGGGACTTTTGCCGCCCGGTTTGAGCGGCCTCGGCGATAGGTCGCTGCTCCATCGCACCCACCCGGCCCGTGAGAGGTGGACGACGAGGTCGATCTCCCCGTCGTCCCCGTCGGTGCGGATCACGAGGTACTTCGCGATGCGGTCGACTGCTGTCACCACTCGTCCGACAAGTGCCGAGTACGGCGGGTCCGCGGTTTTGAGCACGGACAGCGATGCGACGTCGACCCGACGGATCGGCAGCCCAGCCATGCGAGAGTCGAGGTAGGCCGCGATCGCGGAGACTTCGGGGAGTTCCGGCATGTCACCAGTGTCCTGCAAGGGATGTGATTTGGTAAGTGGATGACTGATCGCTTGTCGGACGCCGAGCTCGCCGCCCGTATCGCAGTGGGCGCCGGCGAGGTTCTGAGCGGGATCCGGCACGGCGATCTGATCGGCGGACGGCTTCTCGGTGACGTCGGCGACACCCTCGCGCAAGCCTGGATCTCGACCGTTCTGCGGACCCACCGCCGCCACGACGCGGTGCTGTCCGAGGAGGCGGCCGACGTCGGCGACCGGTCGACGGCGTCCCGAGTCTGGATCATCGACCCGTTGGACGGCACCAGCGAGTTCTCGATGGGCACTGCCGACTGGGCGGTGCACGTCGCACTTGCGGTGGACGGTCAACCGGACGTGGCCGCGGTGTCCCTTCCGGCTCACGGCGAACTGTTTCGCAGCGACGACGTACAGCTCGCCGACGGCCCTTTGACAGGCAGGCTCGCCGTCTCCCGGTACGGCCATTCGTACCATTCGGCCGCCGTGGCCGACAGACTCGGCATGGATGCGATCCGGATCGGTTCGGCCGGCGCGAAGGCGATGGCCGTGGTCCGTGGCGATGCCGATGCGTACGTGCATTCCGGTGGGCAGTACGAGTGGGACAACTGTGCGCCGGTCGGGGTCGCGCTCGCGGCCGGGCTGCACTGCAGCCGCCTCGACGGCCGCCCGATCGTCTACAACAACCCGCAGCCGTACATGCCTGACTTCGTCATCTGTCGGCCGGAGATCGCCGACGATGTCCTCGACGCGGTCAGCACTCCCTGGTGATGACTGACACACCCTGGGAAATTTTGCGCAGTTGGACCGCTTCACGACGATATTCGCACTGGTCGTACCGCCCCGCCGGTGCCATTCTGAGTGACATGGCTGACACGAACGGGCCGCACTGGCCGAACGGCGATCCGCAGCAACCGGGTCCGAATCCGGGCGGCTACAACCCGTACGATCCGACCCAGCACGGCCACACGCCCCCGCCGAGTGACAACCCGTACGACAAGACTCAGCAGTACGGAGCGGCACCTCCGCCGGGTGGACCCCAGTACGGCGCGCAGCCGCCGTACGGCCAGCCGCAGCAGCCGTACGGCGCGCAGTTCGGCCAGCCCCAGTACGGTCAAAGCCAGTACGGCCAACAGCCGTACGGGCAGTTCCCCGGCCAGTACCCGCCCGGCGGTCAGCCGCCCAGCGGATCGAACAAGGCGATCATCTGGATCGCCCTTGTCGGCGCAGTCCTCCTCGTCGGAGGACTTGTGACATGGCTGATCGTCCGTGACGATTCGCCGAAGAACGTCACCGCCGCGTCGTCGTCGAGCGGCACCCCGAGTTCGTCGAGCGGCTACCCGTCATACTCGTATCCCTCGTACCCGTCCTACACGTACGACCCGTCGACCAGCTACACCCCGCCCACGACGTCGACGTCGTCGTCGTACATCTACTACGGCGCGATCGCCATGTCGACGTCCACCGGCGATGTCGGTTACTCGATCAACAACAGAACTCAGACGGCGGCCGACAGCGCCGCGCTGGCGCAGTGCAGCGCGTCGTCGTGCACCACGGTGCTGCGATTCTGGAACGCGTGCGGCTCGATTGCGCAGTCACAGGCCAACCTGTACTGGGGTTGGGGATGGGCGACGACACGACAGGGCGCGATCGACGAGGCCACGTCGCAGGTGAAGGGTGCCGACCCCAAAGTCCTGACGACGCAGTGCACGATCAACGCGGGCGACTCGCGCGCGGGCGGTTCCGCCTGAGCTCAGCCGCGCTTGTGCAGCAGGTAGATGTCCATGATCCAGCCGAGCCGTTCCCTCGCCTCGGCGCGCTTGGCGACGATCTCGTCGGTGACGTCGCCCACCCGTCCGCTCACGAGAATCTGATCGTCGGTACCGACGTATGCCGCCCAATAGACGAGGTCGTCCGGTGACGCCGTCTCACGGAAGGCGAGCGCGGAGTCGAGCATGACGATCTGGTTGAGGTCCGCGCCCTCTGGAGTCGACGCGAGCCTGCGGCCGGTGGTGGTGGTGATCGGTTCACCGACTCCGTGCGCCACGATGCCGTGCGCGGCGGTCAATGCGGACGCGCTGGTGACTCCGGGGATCACCTCGATCGTCAGATCGGCGCGCCGATCGACGAGGCGGTCGGTGATCCGGAGAGTGGAGTCGTAGAGAGCCGGATCGCCCCACACGAGGATCGCGGCGTTTCCGCCCGCAGACAGGTTGTCGTCGAGTGCGGCGCCGATCGCGTCTACCCTCGCCGTGTGCCAGCGCCGGACTTCGGCCTCGTAGTCGTCGGGATTTCGATCCCGCGGAGGGTCGGCCACAACGACGACCCGATGGCCGGCACGAGCGTGCGCGTCCAGCATCCGGGTGCGCACCGCCGTCAGCTCCGCCGTCCTCTCCCCTTTGTCCAGGATGAGGAACACATCGGTCATCGCGATCGCGTCGACCGCCTCCAGGGTGATCTGGCGAGGACCACCTGGGCCGATGCCGATCACGCGGAGGGTCTGATGCTGATTCGAAGTCATTGTGCTCCCGGCAGGATTCGAACCTGCGACACCCGCTTTAGGAGAGCGGTGCTCTATCCCCTGAGCTACGAGAGCGAGAACGGTTCGCGTTGATGGTGCACGACCGCACGGGCTGCGATGGGGATGCGCGGCCCGACGCGAGAAGTCTACGTGACACCGATTGCGTCCCGAGCGTCGCCCGTGCCGGTCGATCCCGACGGTCGAAACCGGTGAACTCGCCGCCGTCGACCTCGCCTGGGACGTATTCCAGCGCGGGGATTCCGAACAGCGCGGCCACCGAAGGCGTGGGCGGTCAGTACGTCTACGCGGGCTCGAACAGAATCTCAGGTCACCCCAGGAAGTCGTGACCATCGGCCGAGTTGGCGAACTGGACGCCCGGCTTTGTCCAACGCTCAGTCCGCCCTCACGAGCCGACTCGGCGATTCGCGTCCATGAGCACCCGGGCCGCGTCGCGGGCACCGTCGGTGACACCGTCCGGCCCGAGGATCGCGGCCGTCGCGAGCGCACCTTCGGTCAGCAGCCCGACCTGGACCGCCACTCGGTCAGGCAGGCCGGCATCGGCGACGAGCCCTGCCAGCTCGTCCTGGTAGCACGTCTTGTTGTGCTGCGCGGCCTCGGCGACCGTCGGCGACGTTGCACCCATCTCTCCGTAACTGTTGATGAACGAACATCCGCGGAAGTCGTCCTCCGCGAACATCTCGTCCAGCCAGTCGAATATCGCGAGCACTTTCGCCTCGGGGTCGTGGGCGCGGTCGACGTGTCGGTGCAGCCCCTCCGTCCATCGACGGTCCCGGATCGCCAGAACCTGTGCGACCAGCGAATCCTTCGACGGAAACAGTTTGTAGATGGCTTTCAAGGACACACCTGCGGCGGTCCGGATCTCGTCCATCCCGACCGCCTGAATCCCACGTCCGTAGAACAGTTTCTCCGCAGCGCCGAGCACTGCTGCCCGCTGTTGATCGGCGTCCATACTCCACTACCCCTTGCGCGAGAACGATCGTTCCCCTACTCTAGCAAGCAGACGGAGAACGCCCGTTCTCCGTGTAGCGAAGGAGCAGCCATGAGCATCAAAACCGTTCTCGAGCCCGCAGCCCAGGCATTCGCAGACGCTACGGCGAACCCGCCCTACCTGTTCGAACTCAGTCCATCGGAAGGCCGCGCCGCAGTCATCGAGGTGCAGTCCGGTGACGTCGACCTGCCTCCCGTCGACGAGGAGTGGATCACCGTCAACGGTGGACCGACCGGTGAAGTACGGACGCGGATCGTTCGACCCGCCGGAGCCACCGGCGAGCTCCCGGTGATCCTGTACATCCACGGCGCCGGTTGGGTGTTCGGCAACGCGCACACGCACGATCGTCTGGTCCGCGAGCTCGCTGTCGGCACCGGTGCGGCTGTGGTCTTCCCCGAGTACGACCTCTCCCCCGAGGCCCGCTACCCCGTCGCGATCGAGCAGAACTACGCCGTCGCGCAGTGGATCGTGAACTCAGGTGCGGACAAGCACCTCGACGGCAGTCGGATCGCGGTATGCGGCGACTCCGTCGGCGGCGATATGTCTGCCGTCCTCGCTTTGCAGGCCAAGGACCGCGGCGACGTGCCGCTCACCGCACAGGTATTGCTGTACCCCGTCACCGAGGCGAACTTCGACACCGACTCGTACCATCAGTTCGCCGAGGGCTACTTTCTGAGGCGCGATGGAATGCAGTGGTTCTGGGACCAGTACACGACCGACGAGGCACAGCGTGACGAGATCTACGCGTCGCCGCTGCGCGCGACAATCGAGCAGTTGACCGGACTCCCGCCCGCCACGATCATCACAGCCGAGGCCGATGTCCTTCGCGACGGCGGCGAAGCATATGCGACCAAGCTGCGGGAGGCCGGCAACGACGTCACCGCTGTTCGGATCGGCGGGGTGATCCACGACTTCATGATGATCAACTCGATGCGCGAGACGAACGGCGCTCAGGCCGGGTTCGACATCGCGATCGCGGCCCTGCGTCGAGCACTGCTCAGCTGACCCGATCCGGACGGGCCCGACCTCGCATCCAGGAGGTCGGGCCCGCCCGGTCAGGACAGGGCGATGTTCACATACACGGTCTCGAGGTACTCCTCGATTCCCTCGTACCCGCCTTCGCGCCCGAGGCCAGACTGTTTGACCCCGCCGAAGGGCGCCGCCGGGTTGGAGATGACTCCAGAGTTGATGCCGAGCATTCCCGTCTCCAGACGGTTCGGGAGCCGGAGGATCCGGTCGTGGTCAGTCGTGTAGGCGTACGCGATCAGCCCGAACGGAGTCGAGTTCGCCAGTTCGATCGCCTCGTCCTCCGTTGAGAACCGGGCGACAGGCGCCACCGGACCGAAGATCTCCTCGGACATCACCCGCGCATCGGCGGGCACGCCCGTCACGACGGTCGGCTCGAAGAAGTAGCCAGGACCGTCGACTGCTGCCCCGCCGGTGACGACGGTTGCTCCACGGCCGACGGCGTCGTCGACGAGACCCGCCACCCGCTGTTTGGCGTCGTCGTCGATCAACGGCCCCAGGTCGACGCCCGACTCAGTTCCTCTGCCGACTCGCTTGGCTGCAAACGCCTCGCCCAGCTTCCGAGAGAACTCGTCGGCGATGGCCTCGTGCACGTAAAAGCGGTTCGCAGACGTGCACGCTTCGCCGATGTTCCGAAGTTTCGCGGCGACAGCTCCTTGGACGGCAGCGTCGACGTCGGCATCGTCGAACACGAGGAACGGAGCATTGCCGCCCAGTTCCATCGACGTTCGCAGCACGTTGTCGGACGCTTGCGCGAGCAGCGCCTGCCCGACGGGTGTGGAGCCGGTGAACGACAGTTTCCGAAGACGGGAATCACCGATCAGCGGCCCGGTTGTCGAACCGGCGCTCGACGTGGGAATCACGTTGACCACACCGTCCGGGACGCTTGCTTCGTGAAGAACCTGCGTGAACAGAAGAGTTGTCAGCGGGGTGGCCGATGCGGGCTTGACCACCATGGTGCAGCCCGCCGCGAGCGCCGGACCGATTTTGCGCGTCGCCATGGCGAGCGGGAAGTTCCACGGCGTGATGAGCAGGCAGGGCCCGACCGGCTTCTTCACAGTCACGAGGCGGGACTTGCCGTCGGGCGCGGTCGTGTACCGCCCGTCGATACGGACCGCCTGCTCGGAGAACCAGCGAAGGAACTCGGCTCCGTAGGCCACTTCTCCGCGCGACTCGGCCAGCGACTTCCCCATCTCCAAGGTCATCAGCAGCGCGAAGTCGTCGGTGCGTGCGGTCACCGCGTCGAACGCTCGGCGCAGGATGTCGCTGCGCTCGCGCGGTGGTGTGGCGGCCCACGAGTCCTGCGCAGCCACGGCGGCATCCAGCGCTGCAGCAGCGTCGACGGCGTCTGCGTCCGCGACGTCCACCAGGTGCTCGCCGGTCGACGGATCGTCGACGGAAAAGGTCTTGCCGCCCGACGCGGGCCGCCATACCCCGCCGATGTGCAGGTTCACGGGAAGGGAGTCGATGAGCTCTCGCTCGTCGGCGCTGCTGACAGTCATCTTCGTCTCCGTTCAGTAGCAGGTTCGTCGGCCCACATCACATGGACTTCCGCCAGGGTAGTCACGACTGAGCTGGTTCCGCCGAGCGTCGGAGGGCTCTTCTAGAGTGAGTGCATGAGTCGTACGTTCAGCGGTGAGTCCGCTGTCGGTGACACCGGTGTGGGGCTGGCGCTCGCGCCGGCGCTGACTCCCGGCGGGGTCGCTGACCGGCCGAGCTTCTTTCACGGATTCGCAACGCACCCGGCGGTCTTCGCGCAGGGCCTGTTGACGCTCGCGGAGGTGACCGCGACGCGCTACTTCCAGTACACGCCGTCCAACCTGCGAGATCCGGTGCTCACTGCGCACGGCGACCGGCTGCGCGCCGAGTGTTTCTCCGCGTGCAACGGCGTGTACGCGCGCCTCGACCTGCTGGGTTCCGGCTTCGACGGCGGCGATATCGGCCACGGCACCACAAACGTCGACGTGAATCCGACGATGCGTAGTGCACTCGCACAGGTCCGACGTACCGAACTGCTTCACGTCGACGTCGGCGACGACGGGCTGCGTGTCGCGACCCCCGATTCTCACGCGCACGAACGGCCCGTCGAGATGCCCGATCGGTGGATCCGGGCACTCGGAAACGTCGCCCAGATGCATCGGCCCGCGGTGTCGGCGTTCACCCTCGACAGGCGGCAGGCCCGCGCGTTCCTCGGTTCGTTGCCGCATGCGACGGCTGCGGCTCAACGCGGATGGCTTGTCCCCGACCGCACCGGCGCACGACTGTCCCCGCGACCTGTACCGGGCGGCGTCTACGTCAACGGACTCCACCGACTGGCCGCCGCGAAGCGCATGTTGGTGCACGCGACCGGACTGACCGCGTATGCACTCGACGTCGGCGAGTCCCCGAGTGTCATCGAGATCGACTTGCCCGGAGCACGACTGTCATTCGGTCTCACGGAGGAACCGTGGCGAGGCTTCTCCGGCGAAGGCAGCCTGCTCGAGGCACTGGCGTCGCCGACCGTTCTCGACGACGCCGACCTCGTGTCTGCGCTCCTCGCATTCGAGCCGACCATCGACGTCGGCCGGCTCAGTCGAGACACCGCTCTGACATCCGCACGGGTGGAGGCTGCTCTCGGGGTGCTCGCGTCGTCTGGTCGCGTCGGCTGGGACGCTCACGACGAATCATGGTTCCACCGCGAACTGCCCGACGATCCCGACCGTGTCCGCAAGGACAATCCACGCCTCGTCGCCGCCCGTGCTCTGGTCGAGACGAGTGCGGTGTCGGCGTCCGACGGTGCCTGGACTGTCGCGAACCCGTCCGGCGGAACGTACCGGGTGTCTCTCGGCCCGACCAGCGGCGTCGACGGCAGTCGGTGCACGTGTGTCTGGTACATGAAGCACGGCACCGCCCGAGGACCGTGCAAGCATGTCCTCGCGGTGTACCTGACCTGCGGCGGATCCCTTGAGGAGAACGATGACTGACCTCGACGACGCTCTCGCCGTCTACGACGCCGTCGGCTGGGAGTCGTTGGACTTCGCCGACCTTCGCACAGCCGAACGCTGCCCGACCGAGCACCGCGCGACGGCGTTGCGCGGGCTCCGTAAGGGCACCTGGATCGACTTCGCCGAGACCTCTAGCGGCTCCTACGGGCGAGTGTCACTGATCGGCGGACGTTCGGCGTCGAAGCTCGCGCTGTTCGCGATCACCGTCGGAGTGGACGCCCGACGCGCGGTCAGTGTGCTCGAGTACAACGTTCCACCCGACGTGCTCGGTCGGATCGTCGCCGACCGAGGGGCCGCGTATGCCACCGAATTCGTGCAACGCGCATGCGTCAGTTCGCGGCGCGGCCTCACGCACGGCCCGTCCGGATTCGGCGCTGCCGCGATCGTCGCAGTCGAGCTGACGTCCGCCGAAGTCCCGATGAACATCGAGTTCCTGAAGGACTGGGCAGTCCACTCGAACGCCGCGTTCACCGGCGATCGCACCGACTTCTGGTCACAAGCGGGACTCGACGTGGACGTCGTCGCACCGCGGTTCGGCGAGTACGCTCGCGCGGCGACGGCCATGAACGTTCCGATGACCGGACCGATGCGCCCGGCTCTGGCCGCGGCTGTCGAACGAGGCCTCCTCGACTCCGTCGTCGCGCAGTCGCTGGCGTTCGACGGGCTCGAATCCGCGGTCCGCCCCGGCGACCTCGCGGGCTGGCTCGGCTTCCTGCTCGACGACCTCGCCGTACCGTCGTCGGAGATCGCGGACCGCGCCGAGCAGTTGATCCCGCTCTTGACCGCGGGTGTTCCCGCCGTCACCGACCGCGTCGCCCCAGTCCTCATCGGAGCCGTCGACGACGGCCTCCTCCCCGATGTCGTGTCCGCATCTCTCACTGCAAAGCCTGCGAAGACCAGGCGGATCGTCGTCGACGCGCTCGCGGCCCGGCCTGTGCCGTCCAACTCCGACGACGTGCTCGCCGAACTCGATGCTCTCTCGGGTGCCCGGCAACTGGCCAAACCTCTCGCTGCACTCGCCACGGCCTGGAAGGTGGAGGCCCCTGTGCAGGAGTCCGCCGCGTCGTTCGCCGTCTGGCGCCTGGTGCCCGACGTGTGGGACGTGCCGCGATTCGAGCCGGGCCCGGTGTCGTCCGAGGCCCTCACCGACCTTGCGCGCAAGCTCCTCGAACGGGGTGAGGCGACCGCGGCCGATGTGGTGGTGGAGCAGTTCCATGCCTGCGCGGCATCTCTCGGTGCACAGTCTCCGGACGCCGTACGCACTGCCCTCGCCGGGGTCCCCAATGCCGCCACCGCCGGTTTGTCGGTGGTCCGATCGTGGTTGGACGGCGACCTCGCCGAAGTCATGGCGAAGTATCCGCAATCGTGGGCGCCCATCATCCGTCGGCGTGACGCCGAGCTGCTGCTCCGCAACGGTGAACTGCCTTGTGTTCTCTCGCAACCGTCGTGGGACGACCTGCGTGTGGACCCGGCCGATCTGCTCGCCCGGCTGGGCGAGTACGGCGGATCCGGCGTCGCGGCGGCGGCCTCCGACCTGGCTCTTGCACTGCTGCGGATGGACGTCGACGCCGGGCCCGCCGTCGACTTCACTGGGCTGGACGCCAAGGTGGTCGCATTCGACGGGACCGTTCTCGAGCGGACTGCTGGACAGCTGGCGGCCGCGGCGTTCACCCAGCCCGTCGCCGATCCGGGGTTGGTGTCCGGTCGCGGATGGCGGCGGTGGACGCCCGGCGACATCGTGGCACCCGACTGGCTCGAGGAGTTCGAACCGATAGCCTCCGAATACGGCGAGACCGCCGAGTTCTGGGTGTTCCCGTGTTGGCGAGGCGACACCGCGATGACGCCGGTCGCCGTTCTCGACGAGTATCACGGCAATGGGCCCACGCTCCGGCAGGCCGCACGTCGCCGTGACCCGTTGGCGCCGGGTGCGGCTGTCAACTTGCTCGCAGCTCAACGCCGATTTCACCCGCGCGACGCCGCGGACGGCCAGGCGGCGGTGTACGAGGCGTTCGACCGGGGCCTGCTCCGTCCCGGAGCCGCCGATGTGCGGTATCTCGACTGGGCCGACACACCGTCGTCCATCGCGGCGTTCGCCCGCACGTTGTCCGAGCTCGCCGAGGGCGGGTTGACGGCCGTCGTCTGGCCGATCCTCGACGACCTGCTCGCCGCTTCCGCAGCCGAAAAGCGTCTCCTGTCGGGTACCGAGACCGTCGTCGACGTCATGGCGACAGTGCTGCCCGTTGTGCAGGCGGCGGTCGCAGAGGGTCTCGCCGACCCGTCGGCGTTGGATCTCCCCGGCCTCCGGACGCTCGCCGATCGGACCGGGTCGTCGGTGGCGGTGAAGGGTGCCCGTGCTCTGGCGGTGGGCCTTCCCGCGCCGTCACGCTCACCGGAGCCCACTGTCGTGGCACCGCGTTTCGACCTGTCGGACGTGTGGACCGACGGCGTGGGCAGTGCACCCGCCGTCGACGACCGTGCGTCGGTCGCGATCGACTGGTTCGACCCCGACGCGAAGAGTCGTGAACTCGTCATCACGGCGACATTCGCACACCTGCCGGATCGTGTGTTCACGATCCGCAAGGGCTGGACGTACGACATCGAACAGGAGGGCCAGTGCCGGGCGTCCGACGGCGGCCTCGACGTCTGGCTGCAGTGGGACGGCACTGGTATCGCTGTCCGCGACAACCGGGATCAGGCTTCGTCAGGCGCGAAACCCCCTGTCACGGTGGTGATGACCGCTGTGCTGCTGGCCACGCTCATCAACGAGACGCAGGACGCCCGGTGGACGGTGGCGTCGTGTGCGCTCGACGGAGTGCTTCATGCCGAAGGCGTCAGCCTTGCGATGCGGCTGCTGCTGCCGCACCCGGTGATCAGTCCGGCGCGAATGGTCCGCGCCATCGAGCACGAGCCACGTTCCCTGCCCGCCCTCTGGCCGATCTTGACCGAATCTATCCGCCACGCGGGCGACGCCGTACGCGCCGGCGGCTCGATACCGAAATGGGCGAACCGCGTCCTCGATCTGGCCCAGACCGTCGCACCGCAGCTCGACGAGGCCGTCTCCCGCGGCCTCGCTCCCGCCGACGCGTCAATCTGGCCCGGTCTCGACGCCCTCGCCGACGCCCCCGGCAAGTCCGCCGCCATCACCAAGGCGCGCGCCCTTCGCGACCGATCACGTGTGTAGTTCGTTACCCGATTCGGGTAACGAACTACACACGTCTTAGACCACACAGTTCGGGGACGTGCACGGATGCGGGCTGTCCGGCCAGCCGAGCAACGACAGGTATCGCCCTACCTTCACCGCGGTCGAACACGATCGGACATGCGCCTGTCCCCAACCGAGCCGAATCGTATGGCGATCGAGGACGACAGCGGCGTCCAGATCGCGTTCCAAGTCGAGGTCGCGATCACGCGCGTCTTCGTGGTGAGCTCGCCCGTCCAGTTCGACGACCAGGCCCCAGTCCGGATAGTCGAGGTCTCGGAAACCGGGTCGACCAGCTCCTGTCGGCGCCTGCCTCACCGGCGACGGCAATCCGTGTGGGCGCTCCACTCGGGTGAGATAGCTGTGCTCCAGCGCCGAACACGCGCCGTCTCGCAGATCTGCGAGTAACCCTTCGATCAGCGTTCGATGCCGAAGGCGAGTTCGTCTGACGACCGCGCTCAACAACCGATCTGGCGTGGTGCGACGTGACCCCACCGCGTCGGACAACGTCGCAATGGTTTTCATCTCGTTCAGAGTCTCGCTCGCGACATCGATGAGCGCTTCTTCGAGACGGACTCGTGGAGGAGTCGTGTGATCCAGGACGTCCTGGTTGAACAGTGACCGGTGATGAACGATCACGCCGGGGCGTCGGGTGACCTTCTTCCCGGCGTCAACGGCGACATGGATCGGATCGTCCTGACGTGGCTCGCGGCCGACGCCGACGACCGCGAGCGCAGATTCGTGACTGACGGCGGCAGGGTGCGCGTCGAGGATCGCGGCCCACACGCGCTGATGCCACGAGAGCGCGCCGGTATGCGTCACATACACCCCCGGGTAGACGGCGACCCATGCTCGACATCGAAGCTGTTGCCTGACGTACGCCGACCCGAACCCGCACTCGAGAACCTGCGTCCGGGCGATGACGCCGTCTTGCAGTCCGATCAGAACCCTCAATGCACGTTCGTCCCCCATGGGGCAGAGTGTGCGCGCAAGGAGCCGAAACCGCCAACCCCGTTGTCCACAGCCCTGTAGACAAGATGCGTGTAGATCGTTACCCGATTCGGGTAACGATCTACACGCAGGATTTCAGTCAGGCGTAGAGCACGGTGAACTTCTCCAGGGACTTGGCGATGTCGCCCTTGACGGCCATCGCGGCGGCTTTGCCTGCGGGGCCGATCAGAGGGAGGCCGCCGAGGTCGATGAGGAACGTGATGGT
The DNA here is from genome assembly GCF_016919385.1 of Gordonia sp. PDNC005. Classification (NCBI taxonomy): domain Bacteria; kingdom Bacillati; phylum Actinomycetota; class Actinomycetes; order Mycobacteriales; family Gordoniaceae; genus Gordonia; species Gordonia sp. PDNC005. The sequence goes on along the minus strand of NZ_CP070351.1, from coordinate 449,298 downwards.
CGATCCGTCGCCGTCGGGTGCGACGGTCAAGTTGATCTTCGCTTTGACGCCGCCCTTGCCGCTGCCCTTGAGGACCACTTCGCGGGGACGGTCGAACTTCTCGATCTCCCAGGCGAAGCGCACGCGGGCGCCCTTCACGCTGATCACCGACGACACCTTGGTGCCTTTGCCGAGCTGATCGGCAGTCGGGAGCTCGCTGCGCCAGCCGTCGTGCATCACGAGCCAGTCGTCGTAGCGGGACAGGTCGGCAGCCGCCGCGAAGGTATCCTCGGGCGAGAGGTCGACATGGATGGAGTCACTGGTCTTGGCCATGGTCCCTGAGCCTAGCGTCTGCGCCGACGCCTGTAACCTGCTGTACCGCATACTGGTCGGCCACGGCGTGTCGTTGCTGATCACCGAGGTGGAGGCGTACGACGGCCCGAACGATCCCGCATCGCACGCCTACACGCGGACACCCCGGTCGGAGATCATGTACGGCCCGCCGATGCGGTTGTACGTCTACCAGATGCACGGCCACCACTGCGCGAACATCGTCACCAGCCCCGAAGGCCAGGGCTCGGCAGTCTTGATACGCGCGGGGCGGATCGTCGACGGTCTCGACCTGGCACGACAACGGCGCGCGCACGTCTCCGACGACCTCCTGGCCCGCGGCCCCGGAAATCTCACCCGAGCGCTCGGTATCACCAAGGCCGATCTCGGCACCGACGTGACCGCGCCGTACGGCGTCCATCTCCTTCCCAGCGACGACGAACGGCCCGGCGATGTCGTCGCCGGGCCGCGTGTCGGTGTGCGTCTGGCCGCTGATCGGCCATGGCGCTTCTGGATGGACGGCGAGCCCTCGGTGTCGGCGTATCGCCGTCACCCGAAAGCTCCTCGCCTCTGAACTACTTGTCGGCGTCCTTCTCCGGAGCGCCGACCGCCTTGCGGGCTGCGTCCTGGGCCTTGTCGACCTGCGAGGCGTACTTGTTTCCGGTCGCCTTGTCGACCATGTCACCACCCTTTTCGATCAGGTCGGGGTTCGACTTGAGAGCGGCTTTGGCTTTGTTGACCAGTCCTGAGAGATCCATGCCGACATCTTAGTACCGCTCAAGCCGAAGCGCGTCGGTCGAGAGCCGCTTTCAGCGCCCTCGTGCTGACCTCCACGGCCACACAGCCCACCACGGCGCACACCCCGGCGACGGCCATCATGCCGGCGTTCGACGAGTCCAGGTGGAACATCCGCTGGCTGAACGGCACCGTGAAGATCAGCACGTAGGCGACCACGGAGACGCCGATGAGCACCGTCTTCCACCAGGTGTACGGGCGTGCGACGACGGCCAACACGTACACCGCGATAGCGATCATCGTCGCGAGCGCCGCTGTCGCCGCCTGGGTCTGCTGCGCACCGATGGTCTGCGACGCACCGGCGATCGCGGCGGCGGTGTCTGCGGGCGAGAGCAGCACGTTCCCGGTGTAGCTCGCCAACGCACCGGTGTAGTCGCGGTTGACGAGCAGGAAGCACACGAACGTCGACAGGCCGATGATGATCCCGTTCGGAACGGCCTGCGTGAGCACTCGGCGCACGAACCCGGTACGAGCGCGCTCATTGTTCGGCGCGAGCGACAGGACGAACGCCGGGATGCCGATGGTGAACCATGCGGAGATCGTCACGTGGATCGGCTGGAACGGGTAGCTGATGGGCGCCCAACCGAATCCCTTCGCGACAAGACCGCCGATGCCGATGAGCAGCGCGAGCAGAACGGCGTAGACGGTCTTGGTCAAGAACAGGTTGGAGACGCGCTCGATGTTGCCGATGACGCGTCGGCCCTCGCCGACAACGTACGGAAGCGTGGCGAACTTGTTGTCCAGCAGCACGATCTGAGCGACCGACCGAGCGGCGGACGAACCGGAGCCCATCGCGACACCGATGTCGGAGTCCTTGAGCGCCAGCACGTCGTTGACACCGTCACCCGTCATCGCGACGGTGTGCCCGTTCCCCTGCAACGACTGCACCATCGCACGCTTCTGGTCGGGGCGGACGCGGCCGAACGCATCGGCGTCGCCCACCACCTTGCCCAGCTCGACCGAATCGGTCGGCAGCTTCCGGGCATCGACGGCCTGCTCAGGCTCACCGAGACCGAGCGACGCGGCGACCGCTCCGACAGACAGCGCGTTGTCGCCGGAGATCACCTTCACCGCGACGTTCTGCGATTCGAAGTACTCGATCGTGTCCTTGGCGTCCGGGCGTACGCGCTGCTCCAACACGATGAGGCCGACGGCCGTGATCACGCCGGGCAGGTTGCTGCCCGCGGCAGGTGCTGTGTCGACGAGTGCGTCGCAGGTTGCGACGAGCAGGATGCGCAGGCCCGTCGACCCGAGGTCGGATGCGAGTTGCGCGATCTCCGACTCCGGATCGAGCAGCACGTCGGGCGCACCGATCAACCAGTTGCCTCGGTCGGTGCCGTCACCGTCGACGAAGGAGATGCCGCTGAACTTGTTGGCCGAGCTGAACGGCAGGATCGCCGACGTCGACCATCCGGGTGCGTCCGGGTACGCCTCGGCGACGGCCTGGATAGACGCGTTGGGCCGCGGATCCGCGGCCGCGAGCGCTGCCATCGCCGTCTGCACGGACTCCGGGCTCACTGAATCGTCGACGACGCGGATCTCGGAGAGACGCATGCCGTTCTCGGTGAGCGTTCCGGTCTTGTCGGTGCACACGACGTCCACGCGTGCCAGGCCCTCGATGGCCGGCAGTTCGTTGACGAGACACTGGCGGCGTCCGAGCCGGACGACACCGACGGCGAACGCGATGGAGGTCATCAACACGAGGCCTTCGGGGACCATCGGAACGAGGGCCGCGACCATGCCCAGAAGTGCGGTTCGCAGGCCGTTCTGGCTGATGAACAGCTGATTGATGATCGTCAGGATGCCTGCCGGGATCAGCAGCCAAGTGATCACCTTGAGGATCTGGTCGATTCCGGAGCGCAGTTCAGACGAGACTAGCGTGAACTTGCTGGCCTCCGCGGCGAGCTGCGCGGCGTACGCGTCGGCGCCGACCTTCGTCGCACGGTACGCACCGGACCCGGACACCACGAAGCTTCCCGACATGATCGGGTCGCCGAGCGACTTGTCGACCGCGTCCGCCTCACCGGTCAGGAGTGACTCGTCGACGTCCAACGCCTCCGATTCGACGGTCTCGCCGTCGACCACGATCTGGTCGCCGGGGCCGAGTTCGATGATGTCGCCCTGGACCACCTGATCGGGCGCCACCTCGGTGGCGACACCGTCACGCCGAACAACTGGCCTGGTCTGGCCGACGATCGCCAGACGGTCGAGCGTCTTCTTGGCGCGGATCTCCTGGATGATGCCGATGCCGCTGTTGGCGATGATCAGCAGACCGAACAGCCCGTTGATGAACGACCCGGTGAACGCGACGATAGCGAACAGCACACCGAGGATCGCGTTGATTCTCGTGAAGACGTTCGCCTTGACGATGTCGGCGACACTGCGACCCGACTTGTCGGGCATCGTGTTCGCCTGACCGGCGGCGACGCGCTCAGCGACCTCCGAGGCGGTCAGTCCGGGCAGACGGTCGGTCGTCGAAGTCATAGATAGCGCTCCCACCAGGTCGGATCGTCGAAAGCCGTGCCGACACGAGCGTCGACGTCGAGCGCGGCGCCGGGCCGGGGCACACAGACTTCGACCCCCGCCGACTCCGCTGCGGGCAGCAGTCGCTGGATCGGGTCACCCCACGAATGCCGCGCCAGGTTGAACGTACCCCAGTGGATGGGGATGAGGAGACCGCCTCGATCACCCCCGTTGACCAGACCGTGAACAGTGACGCCTTCCTCGGGGTTGAGGTGGATGTCGGGCCAGAGGACGTCGTACGCCCCGACCGCGATGAGCGTCACGTCGAACGGGTCGTATCGCTCACCCACCTCGCGGTACGCGTCGGTGAAACCGGTGTCGCCGGAGAAGAAGACCGAGTGCGACGGCCCGACGATCGCCCAACTCGCCCACAGCGTCTGGTTGCGGGTGAGACCACGCCCCGAGAAGTGTCGGGCTCGTTCGCAGCCGAAACGCACGTCGACTCCCCGAACCGAGAGCGTCACGTCGCCCTTCCAGTCAGCGGTGCTGATGCGGTCGGCGGCCACTCCCCACGACCGCAGGTGCGCGTCGACTCCGATCGGCGCGACGAATCGCGTCTGCGGCTGGGCGGCTGCGATCGTACGAATCGTCGGGTAGTCGAGATGGTCGTAGTGATCGTGGCTGAGAAGGACCACGTCGATCGCGGGCAGGTCGGCAGCCGTCACCGGGACCCGGTGCATCCGCTTGGGACCGACCAGTTGCGACGGTGAGCATCGATCGCTCAGCACCGGGTCGAGAAGCACCTGAACTCCGTCGATGTCGACAACCGCGGTCGCGTGTCCGAGCCAAGTGATGGTCAGCCCCGACGGCTTGTCCGCGAACGCCGGGCGCAGCACTGGCAGGACGCCGCTCGGCTTGCCAGGCCGACGCAGCATGTCGACGAAGGTCCCGGCACCGGGCCCCTCGGTGTCGGGAACCGGTTCGATGTTGCTGAAGACTCCGGCGACGAGGTTCGGCGAGCCGGATGTCGCTTCGGCGATCGCCTCGGCGGACGCGCCCATCGCGCGCAGGGGCGCCGGTGCAGGCAGGCGTCTGACAGTTGAAGTGAAGGTCACCCGACCAGCGTAATCGTCGAACCGGGGTGGCCTCGGACACACTTTCGTCCGACTATGCCCTATGCTGTATTCGACAACAGTTGATCGATTGATCCACTCAGGTTCACCGAAGGCGAGAACACCCGTGACTGACACCCCCGCGGTCGACACCCCGCGCCCGGACTGGGCCGCGATCGACGACGCCGTACAACGTGCCGGGCTCGACTCCCCAGTCCTGACCCTCGACCTCGATCTGCTTGAGCACAACATAGCCGACCTGCGACGACGTGCCTCCGGCGTGCCGATTCGCGTCGCATCGAAGTCACTTCGTGTCCGCTCCGTCATCGACGACGTGCTCTCGCGCGACGGGTACGCGGGAGTCCTCGCCTTCGACGTGGCCGAAGCCCACTGGCTCGCGACCGAGTCCGGCGTCTCCGATGTGCTGCTCGGGTACCCGACCGCCAAAAAGGAAGCGCTCGCAACGCTTTTCGCCGACGAACTCGCGTGTCGGCGGGTCACACTCCTCGTCGACGACGTTGCTCAGCTCGATCTGATCGACGCCGTGCTGCCGCCCGCGAAGCGGCCGGTGGTGCGCGTCGCCATCGACCTCGACGCATCCCTTCGCGCCGTCGGAGGACGCGTCCACCTCGGTGTCCGCCGATCGCCCATCCACAGCGTCGACCAGGCGACCGCACTGGCTCGTACCATCGCGGGACGCGACGGCTTCAATCTCGTGGGCGTGATGTCGTACGAAGCGCAAGTGGCCGGACTCGGCAACGACGTAGACGGCAAGTTCGCGATGAACACAGCGGTATCGGCCATCCAGGCCGTGTCGATGACAGAGATCCGCCATCGTCGCGGCAAAGTGATCAGTGCTCTCCGCGAGATCTCGGACCTCGAGTTCGTCAACGCGGGCGGCACCGGCTCCCTCGAAGAGACCGCCAAGGACAAGTCCGTCACCGACATCGCCGCGGGCTCGGGATTGTTCGGCGGGCACCTCTTCGACAATTACCGCCACTTCCGCCCGGCGCCCGCGATGGCGTTCGGACTCGACGTTCTGCGCCGCCCGGACGACGAAATCGTGACGTGTGCGGGCGGCGGATGGATCGCCTCCGGACCCCCCGCACTGGACCGCCTGCCCAAGCCCGTGTGGCCCGAAGGGCTCGAGTACATCAGCACCGAATCGGCCGGTGAAGTGCAGACTCCGCTCAGCGGAGCCGCTGCCCGCGGCCTCTCCGTGGGCGATCGTGTGTGGTTCCGCCACACCAAGTCGGGCGAGGTGGCCGAACGCGCCGCTCGCGTAGCTTTGATCAAACGTGACAGCAGTGGAGTCGCCGACGTCGTAGACGTGGTCCCGACCTACCGCGGAGAAGGGAAGTGCTTTCTGTGAGCCAGACGACAGCAGCCGCGGCGTGGACCAATTGGGGCGGCACTGCGCAGTGCACTCCTACGGAGTTGATCACGCCGCAGAGCGTGGACGAACTCGCCGACGCGGTGCGCACGGCCGCCGCGAACGGTCAGACGGTCAAGCCCGCCGGCGCAGGGCACAGTTTCTCGCAGATCGCCGTCGCGCCCGGCATCCAGGTGAAGCTGTCCGGACTCCGCGGACTCATCAGCGTCGACGCCGACCGCAAGCAGGTCACTCTCGGCGCGGGCACCCATCTTCACGAGATCCCGGCGATCCTCGAACCGCTCGGGCTCGGCATGGCCAACCTCGGCGACATCGACAAGCAGACCCTCGCGGGCGCGACGTCCACCGGCACACACGGCACCGGCGGAGCCTTCGGCGGGATCTCGACCCAGATCCGTGGCGTCACTCTCGTCGACGGCACCGGCACCGTCCGGGTGATCGGCGAAGACGATCCAGACCTGAAGGCCGCTGCTCTCGGGCTCGGTTCGCTCGGTGTCCTCACGCAGATCACCATCCAGTGCGTCGACGCGTTCTCGATCCGAGCCGAGGAGGGACCCGGCGAAGCAGACGAGACGTTCTCGACGTTCCTCGAACGAGTCGAGAACGTTGATCACTACGAGTTCTACTGGTTCCCCCACACCACGAAGACACTCGTGAAGACCAACACCCGCGTCCCACGCGACACCCCGGCCACCGGCCCCAGCGACCTCCGTCGCTACATCGACGACGAACTGCTGTCGAACAAGCTGCTCGGCGCCCTGTGCAAGGTCGGAGCCCGGTCGCCGCGCACCGTGCCGTCGATCAACCAGGTCGTCGGACGCGCGTTGTCGGCTCGCACGTACACCGACCGTTCCGACCGGATCTTCATCTCCGACCGCGACGTCCGCTTCCGCGAGATGGAGTACGCGGTTCCGCTCGAAGCCGTACCCGACGCGCTGCGGGAGATCCGCGCGATGATCGACCGCCGCGGCCATAAGGTGAGCTTCCCGATCGAGGTCCGCGCGGCCGCAGCCGACGACCTCATGCTGTCGACCGCATCCGACCGCGCTTCCGGCTACATCGCCGTCCACCGCTTCTCCGGCGACGACCTCACGGCATCGGAAGCCTACTTCCGGGACGTCGAGGACATCGTGATGTCGTACGCCGGCCGTCCGCACTGGGGCAAGATGCACACGCGCGGCGCCGAGTACCTGCGCAGCGTGTATCCGCGCTTCGACGAGTTCCTCGAAGTCCGCGACCGCTTCGACCCGCAGCGGACCTTCACGAACCCTTACCTGCAGACCACACTCGGCAGCTGACGCCCCTGCCCTTACGCGAGCCCGTCCCAGCTCCCCGAGGCGAGCAGCCGCCCCTGCTCCTTGAGCGAGCTTGCGAGTCGAAAGGCCCTGGCCTCACCGCCTTTCGACTCGCTCCGCTCGCTCAAGGATCAGTAAAGCTGCGGTCACTCAAGCAGCATCGATGCCGACTACTTTCCCTGGAAGTCGGGTGCCCGCTTCTCCTCGCGAGCGGCGCGCGCCTCTTTCACGTCTTCACTCATCCAGGCGGCGAGCATCGCTTCGTGACGGTCGGCGGGCGCCTCGTCGCGGGCGCCGTCTCCCGTGAGAACCATCTTGTAGTGGCGAAGGGTGAGCGGGGCGAAACCGGCGATCGTGCCGGCCCAGTGCTTGGCGTCCTCCAGATCGCCGATGCGGTTCGCGAATCCGAGGCTGTACGCGCGATCGGCCGTCAGCGGATCACACCCGAGCAGCATGCCGCGGGCCTGCCCTCCCCCGACGAGGGAGACGAGGCGCTTGATCGTCCACTCGTCGAGCGCAACGCCGATCTTCGCGGCGGGAATGCCCGCGATGGATCCCGGCGCCATCACACGGAGATCAGCGGCCATCGCCAGCTGCAGCCCACCACCGAGCGCAGGGCCGTTGACGGCGGCGATCACCGGGACCGGCGTCGACTCGATCTGAGCGATGACGGCCACCAGCTTCTCCGGGAACTCCGGATCGTAGACGGGCCCCGACAAGTCGGCTCCGGCGCTGAACACACTTCCGCGTCCGGTCAGGACGATGGCGCGTGCTCCCGACTCGACTGCGTCGGTGAACGCCTGCGACAAGTCGCGCAGCATGTTGTAGTCGAGCGCGTTGCGCTTGGCCTCACGGGCCAACTCGATGGTCGTCACATATCCGTCTGCGGTGCTCACGATCATGACGGCAGAGTACCGACATCCGCCGAGGGTTTTGTGCCCGGATACGAGAAAACCCCTCGACTGCGCTCGGGGAGCGGTCGAGGGGTTTCTTCTCCGCTCATCGAGCGGAGTCAAGATGTATTAAGCGCCGAGCAGATCGATCACGAAGATCAGCGTCTTGCCGGAGAGGCGGTGTCCCGCACCTTCGGGGCCGTACGCCAGCAGCGGAGGGACGACGAGGCGACGACGGCCACCGACCTTCATGCCGGGGATGCCTTCCTGCCAGCCGGGGATCAGCGCGTCGAGCGGGAAGTTCGCGGACTGGCCGCGGTCCCACGAGGAGTCGAACTCTTCGCCGGTCTCGAACTCGACACCCACGTAGTGCACGTCGACCATGCCGCCGCGCTGAGCTTCCGCGCCGTCACCGACGATGATGTCGGTGATCGCAAGCTCCGCCGGAGCGGGGCCTTCCGGGAATTCGACCTCGGGCTTGGTGTTGTCGGCCATGGTTCAGCGATCTCCCATCGACTGGTAGTCGCGCTCGGTGTAGCCGGTGTACAGCTGCCGCGGGCGACCGATCTTGGTGGTCGGGTCGTTGTGCATCTCGCGCCAGTGGGCGATCCAGCCGGGAAGGCGGCCCAGGGCGAACAGCACGGTGAACATGCGCGTCGGGAAGCCCATCGCGCGGTAGATGACGCCGGTGTAGAAGTCGACGTTCGGGTACAGGCGACGCTCGATGAAGTACTCATCGTTGAGAGCGACCTCTTCGAGGCCCTTCGCGATGTCGAGGAGGTCGTCCTGGACGCCGAGGGTCGCGAGGATCTGGTCGGCGGTCTCCTTGACGATCGCGGCGCGCGGATCGTAGTTCTTGTAGACGCGGTGACCGAAGCCCATGAGCTTCACGCCGTCTTCCTTGTTCTTGACCTTGTTCATGAAGGCCTTGGTGTCGCCACCGGAAGCGCGGATCTCGTCGAGCATCTCGAGCACGGCCTGGTTGGCGCCGCCGTGCAGCGGGCCCCAGAGTGCGTTGATGCCGCCCGAGATGGACGTGAACAGGTTCGCCTGCGACGAGCCGACCAGCCGGACGGTGGACGTCGAGCAGTTCTGCTCGTGGTCGGCGTGGAGGATGAACAGCATGTCGAGCGCCTTGGCGACGTCCGGGTTCACCTCGTAGGGCTCGGCCGGGAAGCCGAACGTCATGCGGAGGAAGTTCTCGACCAGGCTCAGCGAGTTGTCCGGGTAGAGGAACGGCTGGCCCTGCGACTTCTTGTACGCGTAGGCCGCGATGGTCGGCAGCTTCGCGAGGAGGCGGATGGTGGCCAGCTCGACCTGCTCGGGATCCTTGGGATCGAGCGAGTCCTGATAGTAGGCGCTCAGCGCATTGACCGCGCTGGACACGACGGGCATCGGGTGCGCGTTGCGCGGGAAGCCGTCGAAGAACCGCTTGAGGTCCTCGTGAAGCAGCGTGTGGCGCTGGATCTTGTTCGTGAACTCATCGAGCTGTGCCTGCGTCGGCAGCTCGCCGTAGATGAGGAGGTAGCTGACCTCGATGAACGTCGACTTTCCGGCCAACTGGTCGATCGGGTAACCGCGGTAACGCAGGATGCCCGCATCGCCGTCGATGTAGGTGATCGCCGACTTGGTCGACGCGGTGTTGACGAAGCCTCCGTCGAAGGTCGTCATACCGGTCTGCGACAGGAACGAGCCCAGTGCGACCGAGTCACTGCCTTCCGAAGCCTTCAGAATCGGCAGGTCGATCTTTCCACCGGGGTAGGTGAAAGTACCGTTCTGCTGTTCGGCGGCGCCATTCTCCACGGACACACAAACCCCTTAGCAATCGCGGGTGAGCAGTTGTTGGGTAACAACCTAGTCGTCTTTCGACTCAGCCGCCCAACGAGGGTCCTTGGGGATCTCCACAGGCTCCTCATGCGCGCGGCCGACGACTCTCTCGTCGCCCGCTCAGCTTACTCATACGGCCCGCAGCCGCTTGCGCGCCCAGTAGCGTTGAGCGCATGCGCGAGCGCCCTGCGGGAGACGACGGACTTCTCCTCGACTTCAGTTCCACGGATCGTCCCGCGTGGACTGCCGCACGGGTGGCCGACGCGTTACTGGGTGCTGCCGCAGACGGCCGAGTTGCCTTGTCCGACGTTGTGGCCTGCGCGGAAACCGTTCTCGTCGAAGCACTTCCGGGCACCGGATTGAACGAACTCGGGGTACGCCGCGTCGTCCACGATCTGCTCGCCTCAACAGTTCCGGACGATGAAAGCAACGGTTCCGTGCGGCCGGCGATCGTGATCCCGGTCCGCTACGACGGCGCAGACTTGTCGTCCGCAGCGGATGCCGCCGGGTGCTCGACGGACCGATTGGTTCTGGCGCACACACATCTCACGTGGACGGTGCAGTTCATGGGCTTCGCTCCCGGCTTCGGGTATCTGGTGCCGGAGGACGGCAGCGATCCCTCGTTGACGGCCGTCTTCGATCAGCTCCCTCGACGCGAGGAGTCACGCCCCCGCGTGCCCGCCGGTTCGGTGGCGGTCGCGGCCGGCTACAGCGCGGTGTATCCCCGCGTGAGCCCCGGGGGTTGGCACCTTCTCGGCGTGACGGACATGGTCCTGTGGGATTCGGCCGTCACTCCCCCGTCGATCTTGTCCGCGGGCGCACGAGTCCGCTTCGTGCGAGCCGAGGAGGTGGTCGAGTGACACCCGCCGAGTTCACGGTGTGCTCCACCGGACCACTCGCGACGATCCAGGATCTCGGGCGGCCAGGCAATGCGCACCTCGGCGTGCCGCGGTCGGGTGCCGCCGATTCCGAGTCGTTCGGGCTGGCGAACCGTCTGGTGGGAAACCTCCCGGACGCCGCCTGCGTGGAGGTGACGCTCGGCGGATTCTCCGCTCGAGTCCACGGAACCGCGTTGATCGCCGTGACCGGCCCGGCCACCCGGGTCCGGGTCGACGGGCACGACGTCGGCAGCCACTCCGCGATTCCACTGCGTAACGGGCAGTCGGTGTCGGTGACCGCGCCGCGCCACGGCTGCCGGAACTACATCGCAGTTCGGGGCGGGTTCGACGCCGCACCCGAACTCGGATCACGGTCGACGGACACCCTGTCCGGTCTCGGCCCCCCACCGCTGAGCGTGAAGGACCGCCTCGCAGTCGGCGACCTGTCGGGCGACTGGCCCGCGGTGATGCTCGCGCCGCCGCCCGCAGCGGGGACCGAGCCCGCCGTGATCCTGCCGGTCCGGCCGGGCCCCCGCGCAGACCGGCTCGTCGACCCAGGTCAACTCGTGATCGGTCGATGGCAGGTGAACCCCGCGTCCAACCGGATCGGAGTCCGCCTCGACCGGCCGTCCAAGTCGACCGAACCGCCGCTTGTGCACCGCGATCTGCCCGAACTGCGGTCCGAGGGTGTTCCGCTCGGCGGCGTCCAGGTTCCGCCGAGCGGCCAGCCCGTCATCTTCCTCGCCGACCACCCGGTGACCGGCGGATACCCGACCGTCGCCGTCCTCACTCCCGCATCACTGATCCGTGCGGCTCAGCTGGTGTCGGGCGATTCGGTCAGATTTGTGGTCGGCTGACACCCTTGCCACCAGTTTGAGACGAAGATAGAGTTCCGTCTCATGACTGAGGTGCTGCCCCCGCTGGGGCCCGATTCCGTGACGTGGCGCTATTTCGGCGACTGGCGCGGGATGCTCATGGGCCTGTGGTCCGGCTCGATGCAGAACATGCACCCGAAGCTCGCGGCCGGCGTCTGGGATCACTCCGACTTCTTCGGCGAACGTTGGGAGCGTCTGATGCGGTCGCTGTACCCCATCAGCGGCGTCGTCTTCGACCAGACGCCGGAGACCGGCGCGCAGGTCCGCGACTACCACCGGACCATCAAGGGCACCATGAACGACGGCGAGCGCTATCACGCGCTCGACCCGGACGTCTTCTACTGGGCGCACGCCACGTTCTGGTATGGCAACATCCGCTGCGCCGAGGCGTTCGGCCCACCGATCTCCGAGGCGGACAAGCGACGCCTCTTCGAGGAGTCACGCGCGTGGTACTCGATGTACGGCGTCAGCATGCGGCCGTGCCCCGACACCTACGAGGAGTTCCTCGAGTACTGGGACCACATGTGCCGCCGAGTGCTCCGCGACCACGAGGCTGTGCGGACCGTCCTGGACATCACCGTTCTGCCGCCGCCACCGTGGGCCGCGGCCTGGATGCCCGCGTGGCTGTGGACGCGGCAGGTCGCCGTCGTCCAACGGATGTTCCTGTGGATCACGACCGGCCTGTACGACGAACCGGTCCGCGAGATGATGGGCCTGACCTGGACCGACGCCGACCAGCGACGGTTCCGCATGTTCGGCAAGGCCGTCAACGCGGGGATGAAGCTGCTTCCGGCTCGGTACCGCCGCCACCCGAGAGCTCGTGACGCCGACGACCGTCTGACCGGTCGTGTCGCCGCAGACGCTCCGCTCCTGGAGACTCCCGTCCGCAATCTCCCCACCGGCGCCGAGCGCGACAGCCCGATCCACTACTGCCCCGTCACCGCCGCCCGCCGCGCCAACCTCCCCTGGCAGAGCAACGACACCGCCGCCCCGACTCCCGCTACAGAAATCGGTTCCCGCTGATTGTCAGACCATTAGCGGGAACAGACGCCTAATGTGTAAGCCGTCCCCGGGCACATCTGCGGCGTTCGGTGCCACCATCGGGACCGACGAGTCAGACTGCACAGATGACAGGCGACTCTTTCATCGTCCGAGCAGTCCGTTTCGCTGCCGCAGCTGTGGGCTGCACGGCGCTCGGGTTGTTCTCGCTCATGATGCTGATCGTTTCGGGATTCGAGTTCCGAAGCTTCGCCGACTTCTTCACCGCGTTGAGCAGCGTCCTGGCAGTAGTGACTTTGATGGCGTGCGCAGTCTCGGCAGAACCGGATTCGCAGGGGTTCACGTGGATGAGAGGCGTGCCGACCGCGTGCATGGTGGTCACCGGCCTGGTCCAGACGGGATTGCTGTCGCAACTCGACGGACAGGTGCGCGTCTTCTTGATGATCAAAGTGGTGTACGTCATGCTTCCGATCCTGATGGTGCTCGACTGGCTGCTCGTGCCGGGCATCCGGACTCGCTGGACGAGGTAACTACAGCAACACCTTCAGGCTTCCCGCTGCAGAAATCGACTCCCGCTAATAGTCAGACCATTAGCGGGAACAGACGCCTGATGCGTGAACGCTCGCAGTGCCACGCCTGCGGCATTCGCCGCCATTACAAGGACCGACCAGTCAGACTGCACTGATGACAGGTGACTCGCTCGTCGTCCGAGCGCTCCGACTCGCCGCCGCGATCCTTGGCGGCGTTGCACTCGTCGTTCTTCCGATCCTGAGCTGGGACAACCCCGGATTCGGGCTGGGGAACTACTTCAGTTACTTCACCGTGCTCAGCAATGTGCTGGCGGTCGGGACGTTGCTGACGTGCGCTGTCGCTCCAGTTCCGGAATCGCGAAGTTTCACGTGGATCAGAGGTCTCGCGACCACGTGCATGGTCATCACCGGCGTCGTCTACGCGGCGCTGTTGTCCGGGATCGACGTGCAGCTGAACGTCATGTGGATCAATCGGGTGATGCACCTGGTGCTCCCGATCGTGCTCGCCCTCGATTGGCTGCTGGTCCCCGGCGCACCCGGCGGCAGGTCGAGGTGGGCGCAGTGGCTGATCGCGCCACTCGCCTACGGCGTGTACACACTGGTCCGAGGACCGATCGTCGACTGGTACCCGTACCCGTTCATCGACCCGCGCGAGCACGGGTACACGGTGATGTCGGCGATCCTTGTCGGAGTGTTCGCTGCGATGGCACTGTTCGCCTTCCTCGTCGACCGCGCCGGAGACCGGGTCGCGAGACGGACCGCAGCACCGGCTCCCTGAGATCGATCGATGGATCAGCCGATCTTCGGCCCCTCCTCGCGGACGGACGCCCGGTAGCGCCAGAAGGCGGGGACGGCGAGCGCGGCGAGAACGGTTCCGATGACGACTGCGATGCCGCCGCCTGCGACCGTCACCGCGGTGCCGGCCACCGCGGCCGTCGCACCGTGTGCGACATCGGCGATGCGCGGTCCGCCCGCGACGATCACGATGAACACACCTTGCAGTCGTCCGCGGACGTCGTCGGTGGCAGCGGACTGCAGCATCGTCTGACGGAAGGCCGCCGACGCCATGTCGGCGGCGCCGCCGACCATCAGCGCGACGACGACGAGCGGCAGGATCGGCAGTGCCGAGCCGTGCGCGAAGAACAGGAGACCGCCGGAGACAGTCACCGACAGACCCCACACGATGATGCAGATGACGACGGCCCGACCCTGTCGCTGCACCCGGGAGACCCATCCGGACAGGACGCCTCCGACAACGGCGCCCAGCGGGATCGCGATGAACAACAAGGCGAAGGCGATGCCGCCATCCGACGGGCCGCCGAAGCTCTCGTGCGCCATCTGCGGGAACAGCGCGCGCGGCATCCCGAAGATCATCGCGATCAGGTCGACGACGAACGACATCAGCAGCACGGGATGTCCGCGCAGGTAACCGAGCCCGTCGATCACCGATTTGAGACCGGGTGTCTTGGGCCGTTCGTCGCCGGAGAGTTCCGGGACCAACGACGGCAGCCCGATCACGGCCCAGAGTGTGGCGAGCAGACAGATCGCGTCGACCAGATACAGCAGCGAGAAGCCCAAGACGGGGATCAGCGCGCCGCCGACGAGCGGACCGGCGATCGCGCCGGCCTGCATCACCGTCATGTTGAGGGAGTTCGCGGCAGGAAGTTCGTCGGCGGGCAGGATCCGCGGCAGAACCGCCGATCGCGTCGGCTGGTTGACGGCGAAGAACGCCTGCTGAAGTGCGAACACCCCGAGCAGGATCCAGACGTTGCCCCAACCCGCCGCCGACTGCACCCAGAACAGGACGCTCGTCGCGATGAGGCCGACCGTGGTGACCAGGAGGATCCGCCGACGGTCGAACACGTCGGCGAGCGCACCGCCCCACAAGCCGAACACCACGAGCGGCACGAGCCCGAACACTCCGGTCAGCCCGACGTACGCAGAACTGCCGGTCATCGCGTAGATCTGCGCGGGAACCGCGACGACGGTCAGCTGTGCTCCGATGACCGTGATGATGTTGGCCCACCACAGTCGGCGGAAATGCGTGTTCGCCAGTGGCGTCGTGTCGGCGAGAAGTCTTCCCATCAGGGCTGCAGGCGTTCCACGCGCCAACCGTCACCGTCGCGGACGGCGCGAGCCCGGTTGTGCAGACGGTCGGCTCGGCCCTGCCAGAATTCGACGACGTCGGGCTCGATCCGGTAGCCGCCCCAATTCTCGGGCACGGGGACGGGTGTCGACGACGACAACCCGCCGAGTTCCTCGGACACCGCCGCCGCAGCCGCTTCGAGCGCGCCGCGGGAGGCGATCGGGCGAGACTGGTCAGACGTCGTCGCCGACAGCTGGGAGCCGCGGGGGCGGGAGTTCCAGTAGGCCTCGGTCTCGGCCCGGTCCACTTTCGCGACGCGACCGCGGACGTGGATCTGCCGTTCCATCGCGATCCACGGGAATGTCGCCGACGCGTACGGATGAGCGGCGATCGCACGCCCCTTGTCGGAGTCGTAGCCGGTGAAGAACACGATCCCAGCGTCGGACACACCCTTGCACAGAACCGTGCGGGTAGCCGGACGGCCGTCAGCGTCAACGGTCCCGACGATCATCGCGTTCGGTTCAACGACACCCGCGGCGATCGCGTCGGCCAACCACGTGTCGAACAGGGAGCGCCACGGCGGATCGCCTACCAGCCACGACGGGTCGAGATTCGCTGCGACACCGTCCTTCCCCGTCGGGTCCGCAGCGCCATATCCGACGCGCATGCTCGGCAGATCCACTTCGTCGTTCACCCCTGCGATGCTATTCGCCTCACCGTCGGGCCCTCTTGCCGACGCCTTCTGGGAAGGGCCACGGCATGGTCACCGATCTCCCGATCGGCAGTGACGACCAGGTACGTGCGAAGTCGTCATACCTGTCGTAGACCTGCTGCAGGAGCTCGGGGCTCTCACCGGATGCGGCCTCCGTACCCGGCCACGCGGGATCAGGGCGCCGACGCCCGCGCGCGACTTCCCACAGGGCGACGGTCAGCGACGCCAACCGCTCCGACTTCGCCATGTCGACCGACTCCGACTCCGTCGGAGTACGACGATTCTTCGTGGCCTTCCGCTTCACCGCGGGATCAGCTGCCCAGAACATCCCGTCATCGCCGTCGGCGGCGGCCAGCCGACCGTACACACCGCCGCGGATGCCCCATTCAGACTCGACGATCAGATGTGCGACGTCGTGCGGCACCGCGTCGTGGAATCCCGGCCCGTTGCGTGGAGCGAGCGCGTGCCCGACATCGCGGTGCACCGCGATGTCGTACCGGCCGGCGAGTTTGGTGAACGTGATCTCCATGAGACGTTCATCGTCGCCCGTCGAACTCGGTGGAGCAACCGACTTACACGACCAGCCGACCCGCCAAGTCAACGTCCGCCGAAGCCGCAACTGTGTCGACGCCGACCGACCGACGGTACGCCAGCCCGACTGCCCGGATTCCGGAGACGAGGTGGTCGATCGGCAGTGTGTACGGAATGCGTATGTGGCTCTCGAGACCGCCGTCGGGCCCGAACGAACTACCCGGTGTCAGCCGGACTCCGAGTCCGGCGGCCGCCGCCGCTGTGACGGTCGCTACGGGCCTTGGCAGGTGGACCCACAGCGTGAGGCCTCCGACGCCGCGGACCGCCGTCGCGCCCGGAAGGTATTCGTCGATCGACGCGAGTGCCGCGGCACGTGCGAGGCGCAGTCCGTCGAGGCGGGCGGGAAGGAAGTCGTCGAGGTGATCGAGTGCATACTGCGCCGCGAACTGTTCCATCACCGCCCCACCGAGATCGAGCTCGTAGCGGGCGAGGACGTATGGGTCCGGCGGCGTCTCGGTGCGAATCCAGCCGACACGCAGACCCGCCCACACGGTCTTGCTGGCCGACCCCAGGGTGATGACCTGCGCGCCGCGCGGCGCGAACGCGGCGACCGGCGGAGGCGCGTCCTCATCGAGTCCGATCTCCACCATCGTCTCGTCGATCACCAGCGGGACGCGGTGCCGCGCCGCGATCTCGGCGAGCCGACGTCGTCCCTCGACGTCGAGCAGGAGACCCGTCGGATTGTGGAAGTCGGGGATCATGAAGATCAGGCTCGGCCGCTGCAATCGGACGATCGATTCCAGAAGGTCGAGGTCCCACCCCGACTCCGAGTCCAATGGAAGCGCGACCGGTCGTGCTCGGTGTCGGGCCAGCGCCAGGATCGTCCCGTGATGGGTCGGCTGCTCCACCACCACCCGATCCCCCGGCGACACGTGGATGTCGAGGACCAACCGCAACGCGTGCTGGGCGCCTGAGGTCACGAGGATCTGTTCCGGAGTCGTCGGCAGTCCACGCTCGCAGTAGCGACGGGCGATGGTCTCGGTCAGCGCACGAAGCCCGTTGGGGTATAAACCGGTGCCGGTCAGGTAGGTGGGCGCGCATTCGAGCGCGTGCCGATAGCCGTCGTGGACCACTTGGTCGGGAGCCGCAGGCGCTGCGATGTTGAGTTTGCACATGTCGGCCTCGGCGCCGATCTCGAACGGCTCCGCAGGCACAGCTACCGGCAGGCTCAGAACGCTCCTCGCTCCCTGTCGCGAGTTGAGATGGCCGGACTCGCGCAACGTCGAGTACGCGCCGGCGACTGTCGTCCGGGAGACGTCGAGCGCTTGCGCCAACGCCCTCTCACTCGGCACGGCCGTGCCCACGGCCACCCGCCCGTCGAGCAGGAGCACGCGCATTGCATCGGCCAATGCGAGGTACGCCGGTCGCGGACCGTCCGGCCGCCACATTCCGAGTCGCTTGGCGAGAGTCTGCGCGCTGATGGAGCCAGTGGCCGTGATCATAGGTCCAGTGTTACCCAACTGGCTATGGATTACCAGTCCAGTACGCCGGAGGATGGTGGGCATGACCAACACACTCTCGTGGACCCGCCGCATCGTCCTCCTCTACTCAGGACTCGCCCTGTACGGCGCATCAATGGCGATGATCTTGCGCGCAGGCTTGGGCAACATGCCGTGGGACGTTCTGCATCAGGGCATCGCCGAACACACGCACCTCTCGATCGGCACGGTGTCGATCATCGTGGGCGCCGCGGTCCTGCTTGCCTGGATTCCACTGCGCCAACGCCCCGGGCTCGGCACCGTGTCGAACGTCCTGGTGCTCGGCATCGTCTTCGACCTCGTCGCACCCCACCTTCCGGACAGTCCGGCCCTCGTCGTCGCGATCCCGATGATGCTCGGAGGCATCGTGCTCAACGCCTTCGCGACGGTGATGTACATCGGAGCACGGCTCGGTCCCGGCCCGAGGGACGGCATGATGACCGGCCTCGTGAACCGCACCGGCTGGTCGGTCCGCCTCGTCCGCACCGGATTGGAAGTGGCCGTGGTGGTCGTCGGCTTCGCGCTCGGCGGCACCCTTGGCGTGGGCACTGTCCTGTACGCACTCGGCGTCGGACCGCTGATCCAGGTGTTCGCCCGACTCCTGAAGGTCGGCGACGCGGTGTCTGGGCACTCGTCGCCGCGGACGGAGGGCTCGGCCGCGACGCCGTCGGCCGAGCGCGTTCGGCAGGGATAGCCCTGCGGGTGGGCCGCCGGCGGGAACCTATCTGTTCTCTTCATACTGCGAGCGTGAGATGCGAATCGTTCCGAATCGGCCGACGGCTTGCACACGCTTTACACTCCTCGGTATGACCGAGAACGCTGCGATCACCATCCCCGCCGACCTCCTGCCCGCCGACGGCCGCTTCGGCTGCGGTCCGTCGAAGGTCCGTCCCGAGCAGTTGCAGTCGCTGGTCGACACCGGCGCGTCCGTGTTCGGCACCAGCCACCGCCAGGCGCCTGTCAAGAACGTCGTCGGCGCGATCCGCGAAGGTCTCTCCGACCTCTTCTCTCTTCCCGAGGGCTACGAGGTGGTCCTCTCCAACGGCGGCACCACCGCGTTCTGGGACGCCGCCGCCTTCGGCCTCGTCCGCGAGCGCGCACTGAACCTCACCTACGGCGAGTTCTCGTCGAAGTTCGCCACCGTCACCAAGAAGGCCCCGTTCCTGGCCGACCCGAAGGTGATCTCGACTGATCCAGGCACCGCTCCCGACCCCGCGGCGATCACCGCGGCCGACGTCGAAGGCGTCGACATCATCGGTTGGGCACAGAACGAGACATCGACCGGCGTCGCCGTTCCCGTCCTGCGTCCCGAAGCCGCGGGCGACGCTCTCATCGCGATCGACGCCACATCGGGTGCGGGCGGCCTGCCCGTGGACATCAGCGCGACCGACGTCTACTACTTCGCTCCCCAGAAATCCTTCGCCTCGGACGGCGGCCTCTGGGTCGCGATCATGAGCCCGGCAGCGCTCGCCCGAGTCGAGGAGATCAACGCGTCGGGCCGCTGGTGCCCCGAATTCCTGTCGCTGCCGACTGCGGTCGACAACAGCTCGAAGAACCAGACCTATAACACCCCGGCACTCGGTTCGCTGCTGCTGTTCAAGAACCAGATCGAGTGGATGAACGCGGGCGGCGGCCTCGACTTCTGCACGGGCCGCACCGCGGAGTCGAGCAACATCCTCTACTCGTGGGCAGACGCCAGTGAGTACGCGTCGCCGTTCGCCGATGCAGCGCACCGCAGCCAGGTGGTCGGCACCATCGACTTCGCCGACTCCGTCGACGCCGCAGCCGTCGCGAAGACCCTCCGCGCAAACGGCGTCGTCGACACCGAGCCGTACCGCAAGCTGGGCCGCAACCAGCTTCGCATCGGCATGTTCCCGGCCATCGACCCGTCGGACGTCCAGAAGCTGACGCAGGCCATCGACTACATCGTCGAGCGCCTCTGACCCAGGGGCCACCCGTAGTCCGACTGATGGACACGCCGCAGATCCGACGTTTGCCCTCGTTCATCGAGCGCAGTCGAGATGTTCGCCGCGTGTCCATCAGTCTTCTATCAGCACGGTGACCTACGCTGGGGAGAACATCCGTGTACGAGGGGACCGGAGGAGGGTCGCGTGCGGAAGCTCAAAGCAGATCGCGTCGAACCCGACGGTTCGGTGATCTGCATCGATCCCGAATCGGACGAAGAGTTCACCCTGGCCGTTGACGACACTCTCCGAGCTGCGGTTCTGCCCGCATCGGCCACGCCGACAGTTCCGGCCGTCGAGGTGAGTCCGCGCGAGATCCAGGCCCGCATCCGGGCCGGTGCGACTGTCGCCGAACTGTCTGCTGCCACCGGGGTGCCGGAAGACAAGATCCATCGATTCGCCCACCCGGTCCTCCTTGAACGCATGCGTGCCGCCGAACTCGCCCGAGCCTCGCACCCGTCGGGGATCGACGGCACCAGTTCGTCGACGCTCGGTGAGCTCGTCGCGGAATGCCTCGCTCTGCGCGGAAGCGCGTCGTCGGATGCCGAATGGGACGCGTGGCGACCCGACGACGGCCGCTGGGTGGTCCAGGTGGGCTGGCCGGGAGCCGGAGACGTCGAGTTCGCCCACTGGCGATTCACCCCCGGCTCTCACGGCGGCGTCACCGAACCGTTGGACGACCTCGCCGTCGAACTCACCGAACCTGAACTAGCCCGTGCCGCACGACGATCCGTGATGGCGGCGGTACCGCCTCCCGCTCCGCGCCCGCAGCGCGAGGTGTTGCCCGACGGACACGAGGAGGTGACGGTCGACGCCGATCGGCTCATCGAACGTCAGAGCCGCAGCGAACGCACTGAGCCGGCCGCCCCGCTGGAACTCGAGTTCGACGATTCCGTGCCGCATTCGGTTGCGGGAGAGTCGCTTCCGAAGCACCGCAGCTCCAAGCGCGCGACCCCGACAGTACCGGCGTGGGAAGATGTCCTCCTCGGCGTCCGCAGTCATCCCGGAGAGTAGAGCAGGTGTTCGTTCACACCACCACCTTGTGGCTGGTCGCATGTCCCGATCCCGCAGAACAACTGCGGCGCGGCGTTGTCGCCGATCCCGATCGGACCGATGAGTTCATTCGACGCGCATTCGTCGACAGTTCACCGTCTGCGGTGGCTTCGACGGACCTGTCCGCATTGGTGACCGCAGGTGACGACGAGGTGTTCGCCGGTCACTTCGGCGACCTGACGGTCTTGGCCGGACGATCGCTGTCGACGACGTCGCCCGCCGAACTCACCGAGTTCGTCGCCGGACTGGCCCCCGACCGCACGGTGCTGTTGCTGTCGCTCAACCCGGAGACCTCCACCGGAACGTTCGCCCGGTGGGAACACGGTCGCCTGGTCCGCTCGTTCGCGGCGTCTCCGGCGACCATCCACGACGATCAGGGTCTGCCGTACCCGTTCGAGAGCGAGTTCTGGGCAGGCGATCGACCCCTGCAGTATCTTCCCGACGCCGAACCCGACCCGCTTGATCTGCCGTTCCATCCCGCAGAGCTCGCCGAGGAGGCCAACCGGCGATGGCTCGGGTTCCGGTTCACCCCGCCATCCGGCGACGACGACACCGCACTCGACCGGATCCCCGTCTACGCGTACACCATCCGGCCGTCCGGGGCCGATTGGTCACCTGCCTCTCAGGCCCCCGCGCGTGAAACCGCCGTCGTCGAGAGTCCGCCCGACGTCGAGGTGACGATGCCGATCGCGCGAGTGGACGTGGACGACGCCGCGCAGACCACCCGCTCACCGGGTCCGATCTCCCGGTATTTCGGCTTCCGCGGTCGACTCTGACTACCTGCTGAGCGCCTCGTAGAACGCGACTGCGGCCGCCGTCGCGACGTTCAACGAGTCGGTTCCCCGACTCATCGGGATGTGCGCACGCACGTCACACGAACGCATCGTGTGCTCCTTCAGACCCGGACCCTCTGCGCCCACGAGGAAGGCGAGCTTCCCCTCAACGGGGCTCGGGGAGTTGAAGGACACGCGCGAGGGGCCTGTCACGGCGTCACGAAGCGGCACGCTCCCCTCCCCCGGCGTCAGCGCGATGGTGCGGAACCCCTTCTCGCGCAGGAGTTCCAGATCGCCAGGCCAGTTGTCCGACTTGGCGAACGGCACCAGCAACGCGTGCCCCATCGAGACGCGGACGCAGCGTCGGTACAGCGGATCGGCGCATCCTGCGCCGAAGATCACGGCGTCCACTTCCAATCCTGCGGCGTTCCGGAAGATGCTGCCGATGTTCTCGTGATCGTTGACGCCTTCGAGAACGGCGATCGTGCGCGCCGATTCGATGACCTCGGACACCGAGAGTGCCTCCGGCCTGCGTGCTGCCGCGAGCACCCCACGATTGAGATGAAAGCCGATGACTTCGGCCATCACGTCGGCGCTCGCACGATAGAACGGCACTCCGCCAGGCTGCTCGACGACGTCGTCGGAGAGTTCGGCCAGGCGTCGGTCCACGCCGAAGAAGGCGTGCGGCGCGAACCGGGACGCGATCATCCGCTGCGCCACCAGGACGCCCTCGGCGATGACCAACGCCTTACCGACCCGTCCCCCGGGCAAGGCGGGGAGGTCGGGACGGCGGTCGACTGAGTTCAGGTCACGAAAGTCGTCGACTCGCACGTCGAACGGGTCGGTGATGTCGATAACCTCGATGGCTGCACGGGTGCTCACGTCTATACGGTGGCACATGCGGACGCCTGCGGAGAAAATGACAGAGTAGTGATGTGACTTCGCTGACGATGTCCCCCGCGACCGAAGCCGACTGGCCTGAGATCATCGGATCGGATGCACGTGCATTCGTACTCCCCGCTCCACTACCGGACGACGAGATCGCCGAGTTCCGCGCCCGATTCCCGGAGGATGCCACGTTCGTCGTCCGCGACGACGGCCGCCTCGCCGCGTTCTCCATGTACTTCCCCATTCCGTTGACCGTGCCGGGCGGCGACGTTGTGCCGACCGCAGGTCTGTCGTGGGTTGCCGTCGCCGCAACACACCGTCGGCGGGGCATCCTCCGCACCATGATGGACGCGCAGTTCGCCGCTTGGCGCGCATCCGACCTCGGTATCGCGATCCTCACTGCATCAGAGGCGACGATCTACGAACGATTCGGTTTCGGACCGGCTGTATTCGCACACGAGATCCGCATAGACCCCTCAGCCGTCGAGTTCAGGGATCCTGCTCCCGCCGATTCCCGTGTCCGCTACGCCATGCCCGATGAGGTGAAGACGCGCGTACCTGAGATCCACGCGAGATGGGCGGTCACTCACCCCGGCGCTCTCGGCCGCCCCGCCAGCTGGTGGCCGTCGATCCTCGCCGATCGCCCATACCGACGAGATTCGCAGACGTCATGCCTGCACTACCTGTTGCACGCCGACGGTTATGCCTCCTATCGGACCGACACCCGCCACCACACTGCGACTGTGGAAGACTTCGTCGCCGTCACGCCGCAGGCACACGACGACCTGTGGCGGGTTCTCACGGGCCTCGACCTCATCACCGCGATCCACGCATCGGTACCAGTAGACGATGTCCTCGGACACCTGGTGACAAACACACGATCGGTCACCGTCACCGGCCGCCCCGACACCCTCTGGGTGTCGATCCTGGACGTCGTCGACGCGTTGAGCCGTCGATCCTACGGCGTCGACGGATCGATCGTGCTCGACGTCGCCGACACCTACTCCGATCGCGCAGGCCGCTACGAGATCGTCGTGACAGGCGGACGTGCGACGGTCTCACGCACTGATCAACCGGCCGACGCCGCACTCGACATCGCGACATTGTCGAGCGTCTACCTCGGTGGGGTGTCGGCGCGTGAACTCGCCTTGGCAGGTCGGATCGAGACGAGCGACGAGTGCCTGACGGTCCTGACCCGCATGTTCGATGTGCCGCGGGCCCCATTTGCGGGAACCTTCTTCTGAACTCCCGTTCAACCATTACCGCTGAGCGGTGATGGTTGAACGACGCGGGCGCGTCAGTTGATCAGATTCTCGATCGGTCCGCGAGCGAAGTACACGAGGAACAGGATCGCCACGGCCCACAGGAGCGGATGCACCTGGCGGATCTTGCCGCGGGCCGACTGCATGACGACCCATGCGATGAAGCCGACTCCGAGACCGTTCGCGATCGAGTACGTGAACGGCATGACGACGATCGTCAGGAACGCGGGAAGCGCGTAGTCGAATCGACTGAAGTCGATCTCCTTGATCTGCGCCATCATCAAAGCGCCGACCACGATCAGGGCCGGGGCGACGGCCTCCATCGGGACGATCTTGTACAGCGGCGTGAAGAACATCGCGGCCAGGAACAGCACGCCGGTCACGACATTCGCCAGACCGGTGCGGGCGCCTTCGGCGATACCCGACGACGACTCGACGAACACCGTGTTCGACGACGACGATGCGACACCGCCGGCGACGGCGCCGACGCCCTCGACTGCCAGGGCCTTGCCGATGCCCGGCAGGTTTCCGTCTTTATCGGTCAGGCCGGCTTCCTTGCCGAGGCCGGTCATGGTGCCCATCGCGTCGAAGAAGTTCGACAGCACGAGGCTGAACACGAAGACGCAGGCGATCAGAATGCTGACGTGCTCGAACGCTCCGGTGAAGGCGCCGAAGAGGTCGACGTCGCCGACGAGCGAGAGGTCGGGGACTCCTCCGACGCCATCGGGAAGCTTCGGGACGTTCATCGACCATCCGCCCTGTTCACCCGACTTCAGGTCGAGGACGGCTTCGACGATGATCGACACGATCGTCATCACGACGATGCCGAGCAACAGACCGCCCGGAACCTTTCGGACGACAAGAACGCCCATCAGCAGCACACCGATGCAGAACAGCAGAGTCGGGACGGTGGCGATCGAACCGTCGACACCGAGGCTGACCGGCGGTCCGTGCTCGGGGCCGTGCGTGACGAATCCCGCGTTGGCGAGGCCGACGAGCGCGATGAACGCGCCGATGCCCGCCGCGATCGCAGCCTTCAACTCGTTGGGGACCGCGTTGAACACCGCGGTGCGCACACCGGTGAAACCGAGGATCACGATGATGATGCCGTCGATCACGACCAGCCCCATCGCCGCGGGCCAGCTCATCTGCGGCGCGATCGTCACGGCGAGGAGACTGTTGATGCCCAGCCCGGCGGCGAAAGCGAACGGGAAGTTCGCGATCAAACCGAAGAGCAGCGACATGACACCCGCGACGAGCGCCGTCACAGCGGTCACCTGAGTCGGATCGAGGAAGTTCCCGGCGGCGTCGGTGTTGTGTTCACCGCCGATGATGATCGGGTTCAGGACGACGATGTACGCCATCGCGAAGAACGTGACGAGACCGCCGCGAACCTCCCTGGCGATCGTGGACCCTCGTTCGGAGATCTTGAAATAGCGGTCCAGCACACCACCGGCAGGCTTTCCAGCGGCATCGGTCATCAGTTCACCCTTCACGTAACGGATGCAGGAACGTCGGTGCGCGAACTGCGCACCACTGGTGAAAAGCTACCCTGTGAGCATGGCCGATGAGACACCGATCCCCGAGCTTCCCGCGCGACTCCGCGCCCCCGAGCCGGTGATCGTCGTCGGCATGGTGGCGTGGCTCATAGCGACGGTTGTGGTCTGGCTGACGGATCTGGGCGGCGATCGAGCGCTGATCGTATGCCTGGTGGGGTTGGTCGTCGGTGTCGCGGGCACCGTTCTGGTCCTCGCGCAGAAGGCCGCGGTACGTCGCGGTTCGACGAGCGCCCAAGAAGGTCTCGACTAGCTCGAGAGGCTCGCCATGCGTGCGGTCCGCTCGGTGGCGGCCGCACGTGCCGCGGCGCGGGCCGCTTGTCTCCGCTTGGAGCCCTGAATGTGAACGGCGACCCACACCGCGACCCAGATCAGGCCGAACAGCCAGCCAAACATGACGTCGCTGAACCAGTGAACGCCGAGGTAGATGCGGCTGAACCCGATGACGGCCACCACAAGGGGCGCGGCCAGCAGCCACCATGCATGACGTCGTACACGCGGGTACACACGGTGCAGGATGATCGCGCCGAGACCGTAGATGATCATCGACATCATCGCGTGTCCGGACGGGAACGACGCGCTCCCTATGTCGATGAGGCGGTCCGCGACGGGTGGCCGATCACGCGAGAAGATCAGTTTGAGCAGCACCATCAGCCCGTAGCCGGTGAGTGACGCGACGACGATGAGCACCGCGAAGTCGATGCGTCCGGCGAGCCACGACAACATCACAACGCCGATGACGATCAGAGACAGGGTCAGCGTGTCGCCCCAGACGGTGATGAACTGCATGAGCGACGTCCAGGGTTCGTGACGGCCGGACACCACCGCGTCGGTCACGCGGTGGTCAACGCTGAACGGAGCCATCACGCGTCCAACCTACCGAGTGTGTGGTTCCGGCGTCGTCCACCCACTGCTCGACAGCGACATGGCGCTCCTCACCGTCGAGGTCAACGGCGACAACCAGCCGGTCGTGGACGACGATCGGTCCTCGCGACTCTCGACCGCTGACCGCGGTGATCCAGGCCGCCTCGGCGGAGTCGACGTCCACGGTTCGCCCCTGGCCGACCGGGATCGCACGACACAGTCGGCTCGCTAGATCAACGTCGAGGAGATCGCCGAGGACCTGCGCATCGGACTCGGACACCAACGGCCCCGGGAGCACGGCTCGGTCCGCGGGAACCACGGCGGCCCACCACGGCTGATCGATCACCACGGGCCGGTCGGTGACCGATCCGTCGAGGGCCCGGATTCCGTCGGGAGGCTCGAGACGACGAGGATCCACCCGCCCGTCGCGGACCGCGGTGATCAGCGCCGAATGCGCGCGAGCAGCGACTCCCGCGCTGACCTGACGATCCGGGTCGGCGAGCGCGTCGATCCAGTCCTGGGCGTCGTCGGAGTCGTCCGGGCCGTCGCCGACGAGCAACGACGGGTACCTGTCCGAGTCCGGCGCCACATCGAAGAGGCCGGCGAAGCGTCGGTCGTCGGCACCCCGGAGCCTGCGAAGCGGTACCCCGTCGATCTCAGCGTATCGCCGCAACCACCACCTGGTGTACCCGCTGCCCAGCAGTTGCGAAGTCGCCGGGTCGTCAGCGAGGAGCGCCAGTGCGTCGGTCCACCTCCCCGGCTCGACGAGGTCGAGATCTCGGACCGCGTCGAGACGTTCTGGAGGAACGTCGAACTCGTCCCACCACTGTTCCTCGTCGGGGAGATCGTGGTCGGGGCCGGTAGGCACGTCGTCGTGGACGGTCCCGAAAGCCCATCCGACTCCGAGTGCGCGCAGCGGGGCCCGCCCATACCGCTCGACGACGCCGGCAGCGACCACCCCGAAGGGCGAATCCTCGCCGAGGAGCTCAGCGATCGGGGCGTCGGGCAGCAGCAGTTCGTCTGCGGGCCACTCGTCTCCGTCGGCTCCCGCGATCTCGATCCGACCCAGCCCGGGCTGCTGTTCCGCTATTCCCCCGGCGCTCAGCAGACGCAGAACGGAGTCGGCGAGCTCTGCGTGGTCGTCGGCGGAACCGATCGCGGCCGCAAGCGCCGGATCGGCGAGAACGTCGGCGATCGAGCAGTGCTGGAGCCCGAGCCGATCGAGGAGCGGGTCGTACGCGTCCGGATGGACGATCGCCATCCAGTCCGGTGAGGCGTCGTCCGCGCCGAGTCCGTCAACCACCACTAGGCCGCGCGCACCGATGTGAGTGCGACCGTCGATGCGAGGGATGGGCAGCGCGCCGAGTTCGGCCGCGTCGTCGCCGGTCTGGACGCGGTCGGCGAGAGCCGAGTAGAGCGTTGCCCACCATGCGGGTTCACGCACGGTGGAACCGAGGAGGTCGGCGATGTCGGCGAGCCCGAGTTCCCGGGCGCCGAGCCGAACGAGTGCGGCTGCGCTCACCCGTTCGGACACGTCGGGATGCGCCAGCGGAACCATCACCTCGGCGAGCACGTCAGCCAACCGCTCCGAAACGTTGGTGAGCACCCACGTGCGCTTGGGCGCCAAAGCGGCGCCGCCGACAGCGGGCACCCATCCTGCGTCGGCGAGGTCGGACAGGATCGCCGAGCGCAACTCGGCGTCCACCCGTCCCGCACCCAATGTCGGGCGCGGCACAAGGAGATGTTTGTCTCGGTCTGGCGCGAGTGCGACGAGGTCGGCGTACCCCCGGGCGGCCTTCGCCACGTCGGCATCCGGATGGACGTCACGCCGATCCGGGGTCAGCGGAAGGTCGGTGATGACACGCGCCGGCAGTGCCAGTTCGACGCCGGTCGGTGTCGGGCTGCGCAGCACCTCGTCCTTGCACGGGACCACTGCTCCGTCGACGACACGCACCATCCACGATGTCCCATGCACCCGCGCGGTGAGCCAACGCTGCAGCTCCGCGCCGCCGCGGTTGATGACAACGTCGTCGCCGTCGACGATGCGGGTGAACACCGTGTCGTCGACCTCGATGCGCGCCAGCGCCTTGAGTTCGAGCAGCAGGTCGGGAACCTGCGCGGAGAAGCTGTCGAACAGCGCAGCCGCGTCCTCTCCGACGTCGATCGACACCTCCGTGGTGAATCCGCGAGGCGGTTCGGCGGCGGACGGCCACGCGAGACGTTGCGCCGGAGCATCGTGCGATCCGGCCGCGGCGACGGTCCGCGCCCGACTGAACTCGATCGACCCGCTGGTGGAGGCGACTGTCACCGTGTCGGCGAACGCCGTCGCCCGGAACCCGACGCCGAACCGCCCGACGGTGGTCACCGTCTCCGCATGCGATTTGGGTGACACGCGCAGCGCAGTCAACGACTCGACGCCGTCGCGTGTCAACGGGGCTCCGGTGTTCGCGAAGCGCAGTTCGTCGCCGTCGCGGCGGATCCACAGCACGCCGTCGTCCCCCGCGGCGTCGGCGGCGTTGGCGGCGAGCTCGGTCAGGAGTCGGCCGCGATACCCGATGTCGGCGAGCTCGGCCTCGGCCGCCGCGTCCTCGGCCATCCGAGTCGGTGACGACGCCCACGCACGCAACGTGGCATCACGGAGGGCCGCCGTTCCGAAAGGATCGGCGGTGAGTCGATCAGGCGTCGGCGGCACCGGGCGCGGCCTGTGCGACTATCTCGATCGCGCCATCGTCGAACGCGTCGTAGGCAGGGCTGCCCGCACCGGTCGGCGCAGTCACGTCCGAATGCGCACCGCATCCGTACTCGGCGGACACCGCACGGCCGTCTGCGGCGAACTCGTTGGCGCAGACTCCGAATCCGGAATGCAATGCGCCTGCGATCGGCAGGTAGAAACCGCAGGTACCGCACGAGTGCCGCGCGTTGCGGGCCATCGTGGACGTCGGGCCGTACTCGCCGTCGAACCATCGCTGAGCTGCGTCGGTACGCCCCTCGAACGACAGCAGCCGTTTGCGACCCAGACCGATCTCGGCGTTGACCTGACCGATCTCGTCGGCGTCGATGAGGCTGACGTCCTCGGTGTCGATGTGGCCGGGCACCAGGCGAGGATCGTCGGCGGGCGCGGCGAGTTGATCACCGGGACCGAGGTCGCCCGGCGCGATGCGCTCCACCCACGGCACCCAGTCGGGGGCCAGGAGCGCGCCGCCACCCGGTAGAAGGGCAACTTCGCTGACTGTGACCTCGGACGAGTCGGGTGCACCCGCCACGACCACGCACCACTGCCACCCGCGGTAACCGGGCAGCTCGGCGTCGAAGTAGTGCGTCGCGGCGTAGTCGCCCTCGGCTCGGGCACCAGTGTGTGCGCCCGGCTGCTCACCTTCGGCGACGAGCGCGGAGCGCGCGACGTCGACCGCATCGACGAGTCGAGGAGATTCGAATGCAACAGTCACCCGTCCAGTGTGCAATAGTCGGGCCCACCGACGCACGTCAGGGGAATGGGTTCCCACCGTTGTCGGGTCGATGAGGAACAATCAATGGTGTGAACACCCGTGGATCTCGTGACGACCGTGGGGCGGCCGGTCGCCAGAATCCCCCGCCCGGCGATCCCCAGCCCGGCGGCGCCCGCCGGCCGAACCCGACGCCGCAGGACCCGCAGGCTCGGCGTCCCCGCCGCCCGGCACCGCATCCGGGCCAGGCCAACTATCCGGCCGACGCTCCGCGCCGGTCACCTCGTGTTCCCACCCAGCGGTTCGATGCGCCGGAAGCACATCACGGCCGTCCCGCGAGCAACGGGTACCTGCCACCGCGCACCCACAATCCGCACCTCCCGCCACTCCCACCTCAGTCGGACCCACTCGACGAACAGACCGAGGCCTTCGACCGGGACGGCACAGGCCGCCGCAAGGGCGCCGAATACGTTCCGCCGGAGAAGGTAACCGTCGTCCGCGTGATGGCGCGTCGATCGAAGTACTTCACCGAACGCGGTGCGCAGATGGTGCACCGCGCGGCGACTGCCGACGGCGCCGACCGTTCGGGCCTCACCGCTCTGACGCTGCCGGTGATCGCGAACACCGCCGTCGACGCGGCGATGGCCATCGCCTTGGCGAACACCTTGTTCTTCGCCGCCGCGACCGGTGAGTCGAAGGTGAGCGTCGGACTGTACCTGGCGATCACGATCGCACCGTTCGCGCTGATCGCGCCCCTGATCGGGCCGGTGTTGGACCGGCTCCAGCATGGGCGGCGCATCGCCATGGCGACGACGTTCGGACTCCGTGTCGTCCTCGGCCTGCTGATCATCGTGAATTCATCGTGGGATTCGGACAAGATGCAGCTCGAGTACAAGCCCTGGGTGCTGTACCCGGCCGCCCTCGGTCTCATGGTGCTGTCGAAATCGTTCGGCGTCCTCAAATCCGCGGTTGCGCCCCGAGTGCTTCCGCCGAGTATCGACCTCGTGCGCGTCAATTCGCGTCTCACCACGTTCGGGCTGGTCGCGGGCACGATGGTCGGCGGTGCGATTGCGGGCATCCTCGAACTCCTGCTGGCCAAGGCGTTGCCGTTCCATGTTCCCGGCGCCATGGTCTGGCTGTGCCTGGTCGCTGCCGCCGGCGCGTACTTCTGCATGAAGATCCCTGCCTGGGTGGAGTCGACGGAGGGTGAGGTGCCGACGACGATCACCTACCGCGGCAACCCGAACGACGAGGACTCCGCTCCTTCGTCCAAGGGCGGCAGCTTCTCACGAGAACTGGCCGCCAAAATGCGCCAACCGCTCGGCCGCACGGTGGTCACCGGCCTCTGGGGCAATGGCACCATCCGCATTCTGACCGGGTTCCTGACGCTGTACATCGCCTTCTACGCGAAGGCACAGCCCACCACGTCGGGCTGGCAGCAGATGTTGATGCTCGGCGCAGTCGGAGCGGCGGCAGGTGTGGGCAACTTCCTCGGCAACGGTCTCGGCACACGCCTCGAACTGAAGCATCCGACGAAGATCGTGCTCCTCGCCACCGGAGCGACCTTCGTCGCGTGTGTACTCGCGGCGATCTTCGGCTCGCTCGTCTTCGTGGTGGTGGCCGGCTTCATCGGTTCGGCAACCAGCGCGATCGCGAAAGTCTGCATGGACTCGGCGATCCAGGACGATCTGCCCGAAGAATCCCGCGCATCGGCGTTCGGCCGCTCTGAGACCGTCCTGCAGCTGTGCTGGGTGATCGGCGCGAGCCTCGGCGTGGTCCTGCCGACCACACTCTCGATCGGTTTCACCGTCGTCGCGGTGCTTGTCGGAATCGGATTCGTGCAGACCGTCCTGACCAGCCGCGGTGCGACGATGGTTCCCGGCTTCGGCGGCCGCAGGCCCGATCATGCCGCACCCACGGTTCCGTTCCAGGCGCAGCCGCCGACCGGACCGAGCGGCGCACCGACACGCCGAACCACCCGCTGACTTTCGATCCCACCGAACGACCGACAGGACTTCTCGTGCAGCACCCCGGAGACAAGAAGGCATTGACGATCCTCGCCGCTGCAGCGGCGGCCGTGGTCGTCCTCATCGCGGGGCTCACCGCGGTCCTCGTCGTCACGTCCGACGACGATCACGTGCCGACCGTCTCAGTCCAGGCCGGCGACACTTTTGTCCAGGTGCAGCCCGCGTACTGGTGCGAACGAGACATGACCGACTGCACGCCCGCGGATCCCCGGACCGCGAAGCAGGTCCCGACTCAGGTGGCCCGTGCGGCCACACCGATCGACTCCACGATGCTGTTGACGGTGCCCGAGGAGATCGCGTCCGGACCGTGGTTCGCGTTTGCGCAGTACGCCACGCCGGACGGCCTGCAGCGAGTCGTCACGTTGAATCGCTCCGACTCGCTGTACACGATGGAACTCA
This sequence comes from Gordonia sp. PDNC005, assembly GCF_016919385.1. NCBI lineage: Bacteria > Bacillati > Actinomycetota > Actinomycetes > Mycobacteriales > Gordoniaceae > Gordonia > Gordonia sp. PDNC005. The sequence continues at coordinate 416,833 of NZ_CP070351.1, read as the reverse complement.
CGAGCTCCCCCGATCGGGTCCTGCTCGGTGTCGACATTCAGTCGGTGGCCACGGTCCTCGACAACTCTCCCAACGGCCTGAACTCCCCCGACGGATCGATTCTGATGCGGGGCGTCTTCTCAGTCGACGCCCGCCCCGACGGCTACACGGTCAAGAACGTCACCGAACTGCCCGACATCCGCGCCTGAACGGAGCAGACCCCTGTCGACGACGAACGCGGCCTTCGTGAAGGCCGCGTTCGTCGTTGAATCGGCGATCTAGCGGTCGAGTTCGCGCGTGACGCCGCGGACCACTTCGGAGATGCGCTGAGAGGTCTTGCGGTCCGGGTATCGGCCATTGCGCAGGCTGGGCTGGACGGCGCCCTCGAGAAGCGTGATCAGGTCGGCGATCATTCCGTGAAGCTCGTCGGGGCTCTTACGCTCGACGTCCGGGCGCTTGTGCTCCCGACGTGACGCCTCCCTGGTGTTCTTGACGACACTCGGGGCGGGCTCGAGCACCGACACCCGAAGAGCCTGCGGGCCGCGGCGACCTGCGGCCATGTCGAACTCCACTCGCTGACCGGCCTTCAGGTCGGCGACGTCGGACGGCAGCGCGTCCGCACGGACGTATACGTCCTCACCGTCGTCCTGCGACAGGAACCCGAAGCCCTTGTCGGCGTCGTACCACTTCACTCGGCCGGTTGGCACAGCACTCACCCTCAATGATCTCTACTGTCAGCTATGAAAAAGCGCCCTCGCTCGCTGACAGGAGAGCGGAGACGCACTGGAACCGATTCTACTCTGCTGGTTTACCGTGGAAGTCATGGAGACCCAGAAGCCGTCGCGCCTGTTGCCCACTGCGGTGATCCTGTTCGCAATCGGCATGGTCGCGTCGTTGACCCTCCTCCTGCCACCGGTTCGCGACAGTTCAACCGTCCTGGTGACAACCCTGTACATCCTCGCGTTGGGGGCTCCGGCCGGTTTCCTGCTCGGTCTCGTCTTCGCCTTGCGCTCGGGACGGCGAAGTCGATGACCGACCTCCTGCCGGCGTCAGACGAATCCGCACTCAAGCGGGCCTTCAGTTGCTTCCCGACCGGTGTCGTCGCTGTATGCCGCCGAACCTCTGACGGCGAAGACATCGGGATGTCGGCGAGCTCGTTCGCCACGGTCTCTCTCGATCCACCGCTCGTATCGGTGTGCGTCCGTGACGGGTCGACGACGTGGCCTCGACTGACAACCGCCGACCGGCTGGGCGTCAGCGTGTTCGCCGGACACCAGGGCGAGATCTGCCGCCGCCTGGCCGGCCCTCCGGAGCAGCGGTTCGATTCAGTGAAACGATTCGTCACAGCATCGGGCGCCCTGATGATCACCGGGGCCGCGGCCCATCTGGACTGCTCGGTGCTACAGGAGGTACCGGCGGGCGATCACTACGTCGTCCTCCTGCAGATTCATGCGCTGCGCAGCGATCCGAGCGTCGAGCCGCTTGTCTTTCACGCGTCGACATTCCGCGCTCTCGAAGCCCGCCGGACACAATCCTGAGCCAACGGCGTGGCGCGAGTCTCAATCTGAATGTGATCCTTGTCACATAACAAGACGATAACGAACCGGATACGGACCGGGTGTCAGCTGCGTGAACTGCGACGACGCCGAAAGCTGTCCGAAACGCGTTACTCGCCGGTAGAAATGCTCCTCGAAACAACGGGTGAACTGGCGAGTACCAACCCGTAGTGTTCAGGTCGGTCGTCATCGAAGGGTGATGTCCACTCAACCGAATAGCCCCGTCTGACCGCGCCAAGCCTCGCTCCGCCGGACAGGGAAACGAACACAGCAATTCAGGAGCGAGGACGGGGGACCCACCATCTCCCCGTGAGACCCGGCGGACGAGAAATCGACCGCCTTGGGGTTAAGTACGACGGCAAGGCCACACACCGAACCGTCGGCCGGGCACCTCTCGCCCGAACCCGACAGCTCACCTCGTAGGCGCGTGGAGAGAGGAAAACACACTATGACCGGACGTCACTCGAAGCAGGCGACCAGCAACACCAAGACTTTCGCCAAGATCGCCGTCACCTCGGCAGTCATCGGCGGCATCGGCGGCGGCGCAGCCCTCCTCAGCGGAGCAGGCCACGCCTCGGCTGCCACCGACGCCGAGTGGAACCAGGTCGCACAGTGCGAGTCGGGCGGCAACTGGGCCATCAACACCGGCAACGGCTACCACGGCGGCCTGCAGTTCAGCCCGAGCACCTGGACCGCCAACGGTGGCGGCCAGTACGCCCCCACCGCTGACCAGGCCACCCGCGAGCAGCAGATCGCCATCGGCGAGCGCGTTCTCGCCACCCAGGGCAAGGGCGCATGGCCCACCTGCGGCACCGTCCTCTCGGGCCCGAGCGCACGCACCGCTCCCGCGACCCCGAAGGCCGCCCCCAAGACTGCTCCCAAGGCCGACCAGGACAAGAGCTTCGACCTGTCGAAGGCCGGCGACGCCAAGACCAGCGACGACGCCAAGAAGCAGGTCGACGAGGCGCTCGACGACTCGAACGTCAGCCCCGAGGTCCGCAACGCATGGAAGGCCGCGAAGGACTCCGGCTACGACCTCACCAAGGACCAGGTCAAGCTGTTCAACCAGAACAAGGGCCTCCTGAAGTTCTGATCCTCACCCAGGCATCACCCGAAGACCCCCGCTCCGATTCTCCGGAGCGGGGGTCTTCGCCTTTCGACTCGCTGCGCTCGCTCAAGAAGCAGGAAGGCGTCCCCACTGATCCTTGAGCGAGCGCAGCGAGTCGAAAGGTCGTGAGGCGTCTCCACAACAACAACGGCCCCCGCTCATTGAGCGGGGGCCGTTGGATTGTCTGCGAGTGGCGTCAGCGGTTGACGACGGTCTTCGCGTGAATGTACGGAAGGTCGTCGACAGGCAGCGGGAACTGCGTGTCGCCGAACGGGGACAGTGCACCGGAGAGGTGCGCGAGGAGCTCGGTCACAGCGTGGTCGTCTCCGGCCTCTTCGGGCCAACCCGCGTCCACGTATCCATTCTTCTTAGCCACGTCGACCATTCTGCCATGCGACGGCCCGGCGGGCCTACACACCCGGGTACATCTGTCCCGATCGGTAACATGGACCGAATGAGTCCGGACCCGTCGTTGCGCACGTCATCCGACGAGTTGGCGTCGCGGTCGGACGATCAGCTCGTCGAACTTCTGGTCCGACGCCCCGACCTCGCGTCGCCGCCGCCTCGCGGCACCGGCGTGCTGGCGCAGCGCGCCATGTCGGCGGCGTCCATCGCGCTCGCAGGTGAAGGCCTCGACCTTCTCAGCGTGGCGGTCGTCGAGGCGTTCCTCGACTGCGCCCGCCTCGCAGAGAGGGAGCGACCCGGGGACGGCCACCACGATCTGCTCGGACCGGTGAGCCGCGACGACATCGTCTCCCGACTCGGCCGGCGTGCGCTGCGCGCCGACGTGGACGCACGACTGACGTATCTGTCGGAGCGGGCCCTGATCTGGCCGTCCGGGCCGTCGTCGGGCCGCAAGGCGGCGAGCTGGGTTGCGGCGGGCCACCTCCCGTCCGCACTCCCCTGGCGTGCTCCCCATCTCCTCGGGCCGATGGCGTCCGTCGACGCATCCGACATCGCCGAGCGCGTGGCCGCACTCGACGAGCGACCGCGCGAACTTCTGAGCACGTTGGCGCAGGGACCGGCCCTCGGACGGTCGCGGGACGCCGCACCGGACGCCGATGCCTCCGCACCGGTCCCCCGACTCCTCGCCGCCGATCTGTTGGCTCGAGTCGACGAGCAGACAGTCGAGCTTCCTCCGCAGGTGGGGCAGGTGCTGCGCGGCGAACCGCCACTGATCACGGCGACGCTCCGCGAACCGGTACTCGCCGGGGATCCGTCCCGATTCGACGTCGACGCCGCCGGTGCGGGCGAAGCACTGGAGTTGCTCCGGCACACCGCGGATCTGGTCGGAGCGCTCGGCGAGGCCCCGGCCGCGGTCCTACGGTCGGGCGGCATGGGAGTGCGTGAGCTCCGCCGTCTCGCCAAGACCCTCGGAGTGAGCGTCACCCGCGTCGGCCTGCTGGTTGAGCTCCTCACCGCCGCCCGCCTGATCGGCGCCGGTGTGCCCGAGACGATGGACGTGTTGTCGACCGACGAGGTGTTCGCGCCGACCACGGTCTTCGACGGTTGGCGACACCAGGATCCGGAACGCCGCTGGGCCACCATGTCCGCCGCGTGGCTCGATCTGCCTCGTCGCCCGTGGCAGATCGGCGAAACCGACCGCGACGGCGCGATCATCGGGGCACTCGTGTCGGAGTCGTTCGACGCCGCTGCGCCGCTGCTGCGCCGCACAGTGCTCGCGCCACTGACCGAGACCCGGCCATCGGTACCGGTGACCGTCGACGACCTTGTCGCGCTGCTCGGCTGGCGGCATCCGCGCCAGCTTCGGCGGCTGTCACGTCGTGTGGTCGGTGAGACTCTGCGCGAGGCAACCGAACTCGGCTTGGTGGCCCACGGGAGTCTCACATCGGCCGGCCGAACGCTGCTCGAGTCGGATCCGGACGCCGAGGACTCCAGTGCGCTCGTCGCCGCGATGGCGTCGTCACTGCCCGAACCGATCGACTACTTCCTGGTCCAGGCCGACTTCACGGTCACCGTCCCCGGCCCGCTGACACAGTCGCTCGCCGACCGACTCGCGTTGGTCGCCGACCTCGAATCAGGCGGTGCCGCGTCGGTGTACCGCGTCACCGAGGACGGTGTACGCCGCGCGTTGGACGCTGGACGCACCGCGGCAGAACTGTCGGCGTTGTTCACCGAACACTCGAAAACTCCTGTGCCGCAGTCCTTGACGTATCTCATCGACGACGTCGCGCGGCGTCACGGCAGTCTCCGGGTCGGTGTCGCGTCGTCGTTCGTCCGCTGCGACGACGCCGCGATGCTCACCGAAGTCCTGCGCAGCGACGCCGCCGCAGAGCTCGCCCTCCGAGCGCTGGCGCCCACTGTCGCAGTGTCGGGGGCGCCACTGCGGGAAGTGATCGAGCGTCTCCGCGGCGCCGGCTTCGCGCCCGCGGGCGAAGACTCGTCGGGCACACTCGTCGACCTGCGCAGCACGGGTGTCCGTGTGCACGCACGTCAATCGGGCTCCAGGCGACCCGCCAAACGAGGGCGGATCGGCCCCGGACAGGCGAGCACCGTGGTTTCGCGCATGCGGACCGCCGACCGGGCGGACGGACCGATCACCGCGCACGCGACATCCGGCTCGGGCGAGACGACGTCGACGCTGATCCAGCTCGCGCTCCAGACCGGTCGGCGGCTTCGCATCGGTTACGTCGACGCCCAGGGCGGTGCGAGCCGACACGTCGTGAAGGCTCGATCATTGGCGGCAGGGCAACTCGTCGCCGACGAGGAGGCGGGCGACACCGACATCCGCTTCGCCCTCCACCGCATCACCCGCGTCGAACTCCTGTAGCCCGAACCGACCCGAGGTGGCCGGGACCTCCCGAGAAAGGAACAATGGTCGGGTGACTGACGGACCGCTGATCGTGCAATCGGACAAGACCCTCCTGCTGGAGATGGATCACCCGGACGCCGCCAAGGCGCGGGCGGCGATCGCTCCGTTCGCCGAACTCGAGCGCGCGCCCGAACACATCCACACCTACCGGGTCACTCCGCTCGCACTGTGGAATGCGCGAGCCGCGGGCCACGACGCCGAGCAGGTTGTCGACGCTCTCGTCACCTACTCCCGGTTCCCCGTCCCGCAGCCTTTGCTCGTCGACATCGTCGACACCATGGGCAGGTTCGGCAGGCTTCAACTGGTGAAGCATCCTGCACACGGCCTGACGCTGGTGTCGTTCGACCGTGCTGTGCTCGAGGAGATCCTCCGCAACAAGAAGGTCGCACCGATGCTGGGCGATCGCCTCGACGACGACACCGTCGTGGTGCACCCGTCCGAGCGCGGACGACTCAAGCAGGTGCTGCTCAAGGTGGGATGGCCTGCCGAAGACCTCGCCGGGTACGTCGACGGCGAGGCGCACCCGATCGATCTTGTACAGGACGGCTGGGCTCTGCGTGACTACCAAGAACTCGCGGCCGACTCGTTCTGGGCCGGCGGCTCCGGAGTCGTCGTCCTGCCGTGCGGTGCGGGTAAGACGATGGTCGGCGCCGCGGCGATGGCGAAGGCCGCTGCCACCACCCTGATCCTGGTGACGAACACCGTCGCGGGTCGGCAGTGGAAGCGTGAACTCGTTGCTCGCACGTCGCTCACCGAGGACGAGATCGGCGAGTACTCGGGCGAACGCAAAGAGATTCGCCCGGTGACCATCGCGACCTATCAGGTGGTGACTCGGAAGTCGAAGGGCGAGTACAAGAATCTTGATCTCTTCGACTCTCGGGACTGGGGCCTCATCGTGTACGACGAGGTCCACCTGCTTCCGGCACCTGTGTTCCGAATGACGGCGGACCTCCAGTCGCGCCGCAGGCTCGGGCTCACGGCGACACTCGTCCGTGAGGACGGCCGGGAAGGCGACGTGTTCAGCCTGATCGGCCCCAAGCGGTACGACGCACCGTGGAAGGACATCGAGGCGCAGGGGTGGATCGCCCCTGCCGACTGTGTTGAGGTCCGCGTGACGATGACCGACGAGGAGCGTCTCCAGTACGCCGTCGCCGAAGCCGAGGAGAAGTACAAGCTCTGCTCGACGGCGCGATCGAAGATGTCGGTGGTGAAGTCGATCCTCGACCGTCACTCCGGCGCCCAGACTCTGGTGATCGGCGCGTACATCGATCAGCTCGAGGCACTCGGCGAAGCGCTGAACTGCCCGGTGATCCAGGGGTCGACCCGAAATGCCGAACGAGAGAAGCTGTTCGACGCGTTCCGTCGCGGCGAACTGTCGACGCTTGTCGTCTCCAAAGTCGCGAACTTCTCCATCGACCTGCCCGAGGCGTCCGTCGCCGTGCAGGTGTCGGGTACGTTCGGCTCACGGCAGGAGGAGGCGCAGCGCCTCGGGAGGCTCCTGCGCCCCAAGGCCGACGGCGGGCAGGCGCATTTCTACTCCGTAGTCTCCCGCGACTCCCTCGACGCCGATTACGCAGCCCACCGCCAGCGCTTCCTCGCCGAACAGGGCTACGCCTACCGCATCATCGACGCCGCCGACCTCTAATTCGTCGACCGTTTGCCGAGCACGGCCGAGTTCAGCTGGTCGCGGCGACCAGCGGCTGCTCGATGTTGTCGACGACGAAGCCAAGACTGAGCACGGTCTGCCAACCGAACGCCTTCTCCAGCTCGCCCTCGAGGAACACACTCCGCCCATCCCTCACAGCCGGGAGATTCGCGAGCGTGGACTGTTCGGTGATCGTCGCCTTGCCCTTCGGCGCGTAGGACAACTGATCCCACACGATGACGTCGGTGTCGAGCTTCCGCGCCTCTTCGATCGAGAGCTTGGCGTAGAACTTGTCACCCGCTGCCGCGTCCACGGCCTGATTCGGCGCGAAGCCGAGCGCCTTGAAGAACGCGACTCGCGGATCCGCCCCTGCGAATGCGGCGAGATCAGTCCCGTCGTAGGTGGCGATCGAGACCGTCTTGCCCTTCCAGTTCTGATGTCGTGCGGCCAGGTCTGCGATGCGACCCTTCACACCTGCGACGAGCGCTTTCGCGGCTTCGGGTTTGCCGACAGCCTTGCCGATCTCCTCAGTCGTGACGTCCCACGGCTGCTGGTAGTCGTCGAACTCTCCCTTCTGGACCAGGACTGGCGCGACCTTGCTCAGCTGGTCGTACAACGACTTGTCGACGTCCGAGTAGACAGCGACGATCAGGTCCGGTTTGAGCGCCGCGACCTCCTCGAACGAGACGGTGTCGGAGGTGATGATCTTCGGCTTGTCGCCGGTCACCTTGTCGATCGCCCACGGACCGGCGGGTTCGCCCTCCGGGGCCATGCCCTCCCAATTGCGAACAGCGATCGGCGTGATGCCGAGAGCAAGCAGCGCATCCTGATCGGAGTAGCCGAGCGACACGACGCGGCTGGGTGCCTTGGTCACTGTCGTCTGCCCGAACTTGTGGTTCAGGGTCACCGGCAGAGCGCCCGCTTCCGGAGTCACCTGACTCGACCCGTCGGTCGAGTCGTCGCCGCTTCCACAGGCAACGAGTGCCGCGATGAGTGCGATGACGACGGCGATGACACCGATCGTGCGCCTCGACTGGTTGGTCATATGTCCTCCAGGAATGTGTGGTCGTTGAGCATCAGATCGCCCAAGCATAGGTGAGCGTTACCTAATTAAGAAACGATACTGCGGCGCACTCGCCGCTCCCCGACAGGTACGACCAGCGGCTGATCAGACACGGGGTCGGGGATGACTCTGCTGCGGAGACCGAAGACATCCCAGAGCAACTCCTCGGTGACGATGTCCTGCGGCGCGCCCTGGACGACGATCGATCCGTCGCGCATGACGATCAATTCGTCGCAGTATCGGCAGGCGAGAGCCAAGTCGTGCAGCACCATCACGACAGTCCGGCCCTGCTCGGCATGGAGCATGTCCACAAGGTCGAGCAACTCGAGGCTGCGTGCGAGGTCGAGAAACGTCGTAGGTTCGTCGAGCAGCAAGATGTCTGTCTGCTGTGCGAGGACCATTGCAACCCAGACCCTCTGCCGCTGACCTCCAGACAGGTCCGACACGCGTCGGTCCGCCAGGTCGGCCACACCGGTCTGTTCGAGGGCACGAACGATCTCATCCGAATCCCGGCCAGACCATTGCCGGATCCAGTTCTGGTGAGGATGCCGCCCCAAGGCGACAAGATCAGCGACCTGAATCCCCTCGGGCGCGATCGGGTTCTGCGGCAGTACGCCGATCGCCCGGGCGAGGGCTCGAGTCGACATCGCCGAGATCGGCTCGCCGTCGAGCATGACTGCCCCTGCGGAAAGCGGATTGAGCCGCGACAGCGCTTTGACGAGTGTCGACTTTCCGCACCCGTTCGGTCCGACGACCCCGGTGAGGGCGTTTGGCGCGATGCTCACCGACAGGTCGTCGATGACGGTGCGGTCGCCGTACGCGACCCTGATCCTCTGCGCCGAGAGTCCAGGCGCCGCCGACGAGTCGGGTGGGGACTTCTCCGTCATACCGTGGCCTTTCTGTGCATGATCACGAGCAACGCCAGCAAGAACGGTGCGCCGAGGACTCCAGTGACCACACCGACTGCCAGATCAGACAGCACGAGCCGACTCAGAAGGTCCGCACCCAGCAGAAGCACACCCCCGGTGAGCGCGGCACCGATCAGCGGGGGTGTCGGCGATCGGAACATCAGGCGTGCGATCTGAGGGCCGGCCAGTGCGATGAAGCCGATCGGTCCCGACGCCGCGACCGCAGCCGACACGAGCAAGACGGCAACGGCCCAGTAGACGAGTGTGAGGACACCGACCGGGGCACCGAGACCCCGTGCCGAAGCGTCGGACAGACGCATCACCCGCAGGTCGAACGATGTCGCAGCCGCGACTACCGCACACACGGCGATCACCGCCCACAGCGGGCCCACCTCGACCCACGTGCTGTTGGTGACACTCCCCGCCAGCCATGAGACGGCGGACGATGCGTCCTGCAGATCGATGCTGACGAGAAGGAACGAGACCACAGCTGCGGCTAGGGCGTTCACTGCCACGCCGACGAGAACTAGTCGCATGGTGTCGACTCCGCCTCCCGCCGACAGCAGAACGACGACGGTCGCGGTGGCCACTCCACCCGCCATCGCCGCTATCGGGACGCTCCACACGCCCGCGAAGTTCGGAGCGGTCACCTGCACGAAGACTGCGGCTGCGCTTGCGCCCATGGTGATTCCGATGACATCGGGGCTGGCGAGCGGATTCTTCGCCATCGTCTGGGTCAGGGCGCCTGCCGAGCCGAGTGCGATTCCCGCACCGAGTGCCACGAGCGCCCGCGCGAGCCGGGAGTCGACGACGAGGCGTTCGATGTCGTCGCCCCCACCGAACATGATCCGAAACGCGTCGCCGAGGGCGATCGGGTACTCACCGATCGACAGTTCCAACGCGATCTCCACGAGCAGGACCGCAGTGAGGATCCCGGCGACCGCCACGCCGTACCAGCGGACTCGCATTCTGGGGACTGGCAGCACGACCTCGCCACGTCGAGGCAGCGGAGCCGGCGTCGTCAGTTCCGCGCTCATGCTGCGACCAGCTTCCGTCGTCGAATGAACCAGATGAAGCACGGCACGCCGACGAACGCCAGCACAACGCCGACCGGCACCTCCGCCGGGCGGAGGACGATCCGTGCGATCACATCCGACACGAGCACCAACACCGCACCTGCTGGAACGCACAACGGGAGAAGCCATCGATGGTCTGGGCCGGTCACCGCACGGATCAGGTGAGGGACCACCAGCCCGACGAACACGATCGGGCCGACCGCCGCACTGGCCGCACCAGTGAGAAGGGTGATGGAAAGGAAACACGCTGCGCGAACCCAGCCGATACGGATGCCGAGCGCTGTGGCTGTTTCGTCTCCGACCGCCAACGCATTCAAGGCCGGCCCCACGGCGAACGCCAACACGAGCCCAAGGAGAACAGGGACAGTTACCGGGCCGAGGACGTCGAGTCCTCGGCCGACGAGCGATCCCGCATTCCAGAAGCGGTACTGATTGAGACTCTCTTTGTTCGCGAGTACCACCGCAGTTGTCGCCGAGACGAAGAACGCGGTCAGCGCTGCTCCCGACAGCACCAATGACATGGGGCCCCCGCCCGCGCCGAGGGTCCCGATGCCGAATACCAGCAGTGCGGCGACGGCGGCTCCAGCCAGCCCGAACAGCACTGACATCCCGGCGCTCTGCGCCCCGAACAGCATCGCGGCGAGCACCGCCGCGAAACCGGCACCGTTCGAGATGCCTAGGATGCCGGGGTCGGCGAGCGGATTCCGGGTGTAACCCTGGATCACGGCGCCGGCGACCGCCATCGCACCGCCGACGACGATCGCCATCAGGGTGCGGGGTATCCGCTCGTCGCGGACCAGAATGTAGAGATCGTCTGTCGGGTCGCGATGCCAAAGGGAGGTGACGACTTCGGCGACCGACACCGATCGAGTCGCGAACAGGATCGACGCGGTGGCAGCTGCGACCAGCAGAACGCTGAGTGCGGCTAACATCCGCGGCCTGGACATAAGGGTAGGCTAGCAATACCACTGAATCCCTCTTCGTCCGCGCCCGGCACGGACCACGCTGCGATGCGCCTAGGCTTGGAGTATGCCCATGGTCGCCCGGATGCAGCCGTTCACGTCGACGATCTTCGCGGAGATGTCGGCACTCGCCGTGGCGCACGACGCCGTCAACCTGGGGCAGGGGTTTCCCGACTCGGACGGCCCGGAGTCGATGCTCGACGCTGCGCGTGCCGCAATCACCGACGGATTCAACCAGTATCCGCCCGGTGCGGGGATCCCCGAACTGCGCGAGGCGGTCGCCGCCCAGCAACTCGACGACTACGGCCTCGCCTACGACCCGGACACCGATGTCCTGATCACTGTCGGCGCCACCGAAGCGATCGCAGGCGCCGTGCTGGGACTCGTCGAAGCAGGCGACGAGGTGGTGATGATCGAGCCGTACTACGACGCGTACGCGGCGACCGTCGCCCTCGCAGGAGGCGTCCGCCGAACCGTCTCCCTGGTTCCGGACGGCGACGGTTTCCGACTCGACCGTGACGCCCTGGCCGCAGCATTCGGCCCGAAGACCACCGCGGTGATCGTGAACTCGCCGCACAACCCGACCGGCACGATCCTCTCCGACGACGACCTCGCCGAGATCGCACGACTGTGCATCGCGAACGACGTCGTCGCGATCACCGACGAGGTGTACGAGCACCTCGTCTTCGACGGAGCCGCCCATCGGTCGCTTGCGACTCTCCCCGGAATGAAGGAGCGGACTCTCCGGATCTCCGGTGCGGCCAAGACATTCCACGTCACGGGGTGGAAGGTGGGCTGGATAAGCGGTCCGCGGGAGCTCATCGCCGCGGCCAGGGCCGCCAAGCAGTATCTGACCTACGTCGGGAGCGGGCCGTTCCAGCCGGCGATCGCCCACGCGCTGCGGAACGAGATGGACTGGGTGCGTGACGACGCCGTCGCCCTCGGCGAGAAGCGCACCATGCTGTCGGCCGCCCTGGCCGACGCCGGTTTCAACGTTCACCGAAGCCAGGGCACCTACTTCGTGTGCGCGGACCCGAGGCCGCTCGGCATCACCGACGGCGATGCGTTCTGCCGTGAACTCCCCGAACGCGTCGGCGTGGCCGCCGTTCCCATCAGCGCGTTCGTCGACGATGCCGGCCCCTGGCGTCACATGGTCCGCTTCGCGTTCGCCAAGAGCGACGACGCGATCGCCGAAGCCGCACGTCGCCTACGGACGCTGTAGAAGCCGATCAGAAGACGCCGGACGGACGGAACTGCACGCTGATCCGCGGGCCTGCGCCGGCGACTTTCGGGACCGCGTGGTCCCACGTCCGTTGGCAGCTGCCGCCCATGACGAGGAGGTCGCCCGACCCGAGGACAAATCGGCGGGACGCTCCCCCACCGCGCGGGCGCAGCAACAGCGGCCGGGGAGCTCCCAGCGACAGGATGGCGACCAAGGTGTCCTGCGATCGGCCTTTGCCGATGCGATCGCCATGCCACGCGACACTGTCGGAACCGTCGCGGTACAGGCACAGACCCGCCGTCGCGAAGCCCGACGGCAGCTCGGCGCGGTAGTGATCGCTGAGTTCGACTCGCGCAGCGTCGAGGATCGGGTGCGGCCATCGATCCCGCTCCAGGTACATCGCGAGCAGGCGTGGGACGGGGACTGTCGCGTCGTACATCCGGCGTTCTTCGGCCCGCCACGGCACGTCGGCGCGGAGACCGTCGAACAGCTCCATCGACCCCTGCAGCCAACCGGGCCGCAGATCAACCCACGCGCCGTCGGCCAGTTCGGTCCGCCGTGCGCCGCGCGCGAGCGAGGTCAGCGCAGGCGCGTCTGAGTCCGTGTCGAACAACGACGCCTGGAGTCCCGCGGCCATACAGATGATCGTACACCTGTTCGAAACGTCATACGGCGGGGAACTCGACTCCCGTCAATCGCTCCGACTCCGCCCACAGTCGATCACGAAGGTCCAGATCGGATGCCCCCCGCCTGGTCCGTGCCGCCGTCGGCTTGCCACGGAGTCCTCCAAGACCCCGAGGGCCGTAGTACGCGCCGTTCTGCGCCGCGGGCGACGTGGCCGCGAAGAGCTGCGGCAGAGCTCCCATCGCGGGAGTCTGCCCGACGCGAAGCAGATCGCCCGCCTTCATCACATAGTCGAATGTGGTCTCGGTTTTGCCGAGTAGCCCCGTCGACGCGTAGCCGGGATGGGCCAGAACCGCGATCTTCGACGAACCCGCCACCTCGAACCGGCGGGCGAGTTCGAGCCCGAACAGCATGTTCGCGAACTTCGAGTCGCCGTACGCGATCGCGCGGCGGTACGTCCGCCGGTCATAGCCGAGGTCGTCGACGTCGATGCGGGCGAAGCGATGCGCGATCGACGAGAGGACCACCACTCGCTCGGCGATCTTCGGAAGCATGAGCGCCGTCAGAGCGAAGTGCCCCAGGTGATTGGTGCCCATCTGGAGCTCGAAGCCGTCCGTCGTCCGCCCGTAGGGAACTCCCATGATGCCCGCGTTGTTCACCAGGACGTCTGCGTCGTCGACGGTGTCGGCGAAGGCACGCACCGAGGCCAGGTCGGAGAGGTCGAGTTCTGCGACGGTAGCAGACGGACCGATCTGTTCGGCGACCGTCCGCGCTTTGGCCACGTTGCGGCAGGCAAGAGTCACGCGTCCACCCGCTGCGGCGACCGCCTTGGCCGTCTCGGCACCGAGCCCGCTGTTGGCGCCGGTGACGATGAAACGTCGGCCGTGCTGTGCGGGGATGTCGTCGCGGCTCCAACCACCCACGTTCAAGCCTCCTTGGTCGTGACCCTCGACGCTCGCTCGCCGGGCATGGCGAACTTGACCAGATCGGCGAGAACACTACCGAGAGACGGCGGCTCGTGGCGAACGAGCAGCTCGGACGGTGCGAAGATCTCTGTCACGTGAGCACGTCCGCGCAGCACTTGACGGTCGACCCGCTTCCACCGCGCAGCCTCATCCTCAGCGGCCGCCTCGATCGCGGCACGGCTCGCATAGACTGACGAATAGCCCTCTTTCGCCAGGTCGGAGAGGCGGGCCGACTCGTTTACCGAATCCCCGATCACCGTGTATTCGTAGCGCGTCCGTGCGCCGATGTTGCCCGCGAACACGCGGCCGTAGGCCACGCCCATCCCCCATTCGAGAGGCAGACGCTCACTGAGCTCCGCGCCGAGTTCACGGGCCGCGGTCAACGCAGCCAGCGCCGGGTCGCCCAGGGGCGCGGGCGCGCCGAAGACGATCAACGCGGCATCACCTTCGAACTTGTTGATGAAGCCGCCGTGCCGGTCGACGACGTCGGCCACGATCGAGAAGAACGCATTGAGGACGACGGCCGTCTCACGCGGATCACGGTCTGCGGCGAATGCGGTGGATCCGGTGATGTCGACGAAGATGACGGCGACGTCGGTGTTGGATCCGACGAGTTCGCCGTCCTGCTCGAGTGCCAGCTGAGCGACGTGGTCTCCGACGTGCCGCGAGAAGATGTCGCGCATCCTTTCCCGTTCGGCCAGACCGTCGAGCATCGAGTTGAAGCCCGCCTGGAGCACGCCGAGCTCGGAGGCGTCGTAGACGGCGACGCGTTGCGAGATGTCGCCGTTGCGCGCGGCCTCGACCACTTCGCGCATGTCGTTCAACGGGTCGGCGATAGCGCGATTCACCAGGCCGACCACGCGCGCGCCGGATGTCAGCGCGATGATCGCCAGCAGGATGACCGTCCAGTCGACGGTGCCCGCGACGGGCGGGACCCAGCCGAGTCCACGGCCGAGGTTCACCAGCAGCAGGCCGACCATCGGCACTGCCGACGAGACGACCCACACGACGATCATCCGCTCGCGGACGCCGTGGACGACGCGGGTCGACGTGGACCCGCGCATCGCAAGAATGGCGAGCGGGCGGGCGGCGCTCTCGGCGAAGAGGTACGTGAGGGAGCACGAGGTGATCGCGGCGAGGCCGAACGCGCCGCCCACTGCAAGCACGAACACCAGCCGCATGTCCGAGATCGTGACGTACACGCCGAACGCCGTCATCCACCCGAGGAGGTCGGCGACGACCAGACTCGCAGGTATGCGGACCACGTCCCGTCTGCGACGTGCGTCGGCGGGCTCCGCAGTGACGAACCAGCGGTACTGCGGGAGAAGGAAGAAGATCGATGCGAGGACGCTGGCGACGGTGCCGACGAGCAAGGCGGCCAGGACGGCGCCCATGTCGGCGTCGGTGTGGATCTCAAAACGTCCGCCGTTGAAGGCGAGCAGCACCGCGACGAACGTCTCGATGCCGATGAGCACCTTGGCGCCGGCGACGATCATGCCGCCGATGAGCAGTCCACGAGTAGCGAACCGTTTGCGGGTCTGCGGGTCGAGCTCGAGGATCTCCACCTCGTCACGGTCGCGCCCCTGGGCGTTCAGCCCGCCGAGCATGACCATCGTCTTGAAACGGCGATCCATCCGGTCGGCGATGCGATGCGCCTTCTCTCGCTGACGTTTTGTCATGAAACGCATCACCTCCCAGGTTGTCTCGATCTCTGGAGAGAGTACCGAATACCTGGGAGGTGACAGGGTGTGCGCGATCACTCGCCGCGCATCATGCGTTGAGGTCAGGCGGCGCGAACGGCTTCGATCTCGAGGTTGATCGTGATCTTGTCGCCGACGACGGTGCCGCCGGTCTCGAGCGGCATCTCGATGTCGATGCCGAAGTCCTTGCGGTTGATCACCGTCTTGGCCTCAAAACCAGCGACGGCGCCGTGGCCCATGCCCGGGTTCACGCCGTTGAACTCCATCTGGAGGGTGACGGGCTTGGTGACGCCGCGGAGGGTGAAGTCGCCGTGGACGAGGTAGTCGTCGCCGTCGGCCTCGACCGACGTGGAGACGAACGTGGCGGTCGGATGGTTTCCGGCATCGAAGAAGTCGGCCGAACGGACGTGCTGGTCGCGCTGCTCGTTGCGGGTGTCGATCGAGGTGACGTCGATGGTGGCGTTCACTGCGGGGCTGCCGTCCTCGGCGATCTCGATGGTGCCGGTGAATGCACCGAAGGTGCCGCGGACCTTGGAGACCATGAGGTGGCGAACGGTGAAGCCGACTGTGGAGTGCGTCGGGTCGATGTTCCAGGTGCCTGCGGTCAGTTCGGCGGGTGCGAGTGCGGTGGTCATCGTTGTCTCCTTGGGAAGTGCGCGTTGATGAGGTTCTGGGCCTGCGGTCTGCCGCGTGGCGATCGCTTGCAATCAATGTAACCGGACCGCGGTCCGTTTACTTCCATGTGTGATGGACGTTACATTGGAGCGATGGGCCTACGTGATGACCTGAGCGCTCGACTCGACAGTTTCGACGTGCGCAGGATCCCCCTCGGACCCGATGCCCGGGCTGCTGCCGTGGCGATCGTCGTGGCGCCGGCCGCGGACGGCCGACGAGGCATCTGGCTGACACGTCGCCCGTCGGACATGCGTCGCCACGCTGCGCAGTTCGCGCTGCCGGGTGGACGTCTCGACGACGGGGAGACCGCGCACGACGCGGCTCTGCGCGAACTGGAGGAGGAGATGGGGATCTGCCTGGGCCCGGAATCGATCCTCGGCGACCTCGACGACTACGCGACGAGGTCCGGCTTTGTGATGTCCCCGACTGTCGTGTGGTGCAACGAGGAGATGACGCCCCGTCCCAATCCAGCCGAGGTGGAGCGCGTGTTTCTTATCGATCTCGACGAACTGGCCACCGTGGAGCCGATCTTCGAGGCCATTCCCGAGTCTGATCGCCCCGTGATGTCACTGCCGATCATCGGCCGGCGCATCCATGCCCCGACGGCCGCCGTTATCTATCAGTTCGCACGGGTCGCGCTGCACGGCGATCCAGTCCGCGTCGTCGACTACGACCAACCGGTCTTCGCCTGGCGCTGAACTCCGCCCACTGAAGGGTCAAGACGTCGCGCGAGTGGCACCTCACAGGCCGTGCGTGCCTCCCTGAGGCATCGGACGGGCTGTGAGGTACCTGTAGCGCTAGTCAGCCGAGCGGTGCTTGGCGCGGCGGGCTTGGTATTGCGGTTCCACACGATCGCGAGCGATCGCCTCTTCCGACTGCGAGCCGGCGGTCCCGTCATCCGGGTGTTTGCCGGTGCCCGCTTCGACCCAGCGGTCACCGTTCGACGGCGCCTTGTCCAGGAAGTGCGGCTGCACGGGCTCGCCCGCGTACGCGTCGTGAGTGACGGTCCGGGTCGACGTGTCGTCCTCGACGACTCGCTCGACCTCCTTCTCGACCATCCTGCGGACGATGACAGGCTTCTCGACGACCACCTCGACGATCTTCTCGATCGGCTTCTCGATGATCCGCTCCACCTCGCGATAGACGGGCCTCTCGACGACCCTCTCCACAACGTGTTCGACAGGCTTCTCGATGATCCGCTCGGAGACGACGTTGACCTGTTTCTCGATGACCTTCTCGACGAGCACCGGCGTCTGCACGTGCTTCTCGAACTCGCGGTGCACCGGGGTGTCGATCACCTTCTCGACGATCTCAGGCCGCTCGACGATCTTCTCGACGATGTGCTCGACCGGCTTGTCGACGATCTGTTCCACAACGTTGGGCTTCTCGACGATGCGCTCGACGACGTGATCGACCGACTTCTCGACGATCTTTTCGATGACGTTGGGCTTCTCGACGACCTTCTCGACGGTCCTCTCGACGGGACGCTCTACTACTTCCTCGGTTATCTCGGGGACTTCGAGGATCTTCTCGATGACGTGGTCGACGGGTCGAGAGACGATCTGTTCGACGATGTTGGGGACTTCGACGATCTTCTCGACCGTGTGGTCGACGGGTTTCTCGACGACCTTCTCGATGACGTTCGGCTTCTCGACGATCCGCTCGACCACATGGTCGACAGGCTTTTCGACGACCTTCTCCACCACGTTCGGAACCTCGACGACACGCTCGACGACGTGGTCGACGGGCTTTTCGACGACCTTCTCGATGACGTTCGGCTTCTCGACGATCCGCTCGACCACATGGTCGACAGGCTTTTCGACGACCTTCTCCACCACGTTCGGAACCTCGACGACACGCTCGACCTCACGGTCGACGGGTTTCTCGACGACCTTCTCGACCACGTTGGGCATCTCGACAACACGCTCGACGACTCGCTCGACGGTGGTCTCGATGATCTCCTCGATCACCTCTGGCTTCTCGACGACTCGCTCGAGGACGTGCTCAACGGGCTTCTCGATCACCTTCTCCACGATGTCGGGCTTCTCGACGATGCGCTCGACGATCCTCTCGACGGGCTTCTCGATCACCTTCTCCACCACGTTCGGCTTCTCGACGATGCGTTCGATGACGTGATCGACGGTCTTCTCGATCGGCTTGTCGACGAGTCGTTCGACGACCACCTCGCGGGGCACTTCGACGACCTTGATGACGGGTCGTTCGACGACCACCTCGATGATCTTCTCAACGGGCTTCTCGACCGTCTTGTAGATCACCTCTTCGACGGGGACCTCGATCTCTTTCTCGACCGTCGTGTACACGTTCTTCTCGACGGGGACTTCGATGATGTGTTCGACGATCTTCTCGACCGGCTTCTCGACGGTGATCTCGATGATCTTCTCGACAGGCTTCTCGATGACCTTTTCGACGATCGACTCGACCGGTACTTCGACGATCTTGTCGACGAGCGTGACGATGGGCTTCTCGACCATGCGCTCGACGGTGATCGGCTTCTCGACGACTGTGTCGGTGATGTCGACGATCAACTTCTCGATCACGCGCTGGACCTCGGCTGGCCGCTCGATCACTTCGTCGACGACAGTGACGATGAGGCGTTCCACGAGCCGCTGGATCTCAACGGGCTTGTCGGCGATCTGGTCGAGGACGGTGACGATCGGCTTCTCGACGAGACGCGAGATCTCGACTTCGGTCTCTTTGATCTCGTCGACGACGGTGACGATGGGACGTTCGATGAGACGCGGCAGTTCCACAGCGACGTCTTCGATCTCGTCCACCACCGTGATGACGGGCTTCTCGACGATGCGCGTCAGCTCGACCGGGGTGTCGACGATCTCGTCGACGACTGTGACAATCGGCTTCTCCACCAGTCGCGCCACTTCGACGGGCTTGTCGACGATCTCGTCGTACACGGTGACGATCGGCTTCTCGACAAGGCGCGGGAGTTCAACAGGTTTGTCGACGATCTCGTCCGTGATGGTGACGGCCGGCTGCTCGATGACGCGCGGCACGTCGACGGGCTTCTCCACCACGTTGTCGACGACGGTGACAATCGGGTGTTCAACGAGTCGTGCGACGTCGACGGGCTTGTCGACGACGTCATCGACGATCGTCACAACGGGCTGCTCGACAAGTCGCTGGACGTTCACCGGCTTGTCGGTCAGTTCGTCTTCGACCGTGACGATGGGACGTTCGACGATCCGCTTGAGCGTCACTGGCTTGTCGGTCACTTCGTCGACGACGGTGACGACCGGCTTCTCGACGAGGCGGGAGACGGTGGCAGGCTTGTCGATGACGGTGTCGACGGTGTCGATCACCAGGCGTTCGACGATGCGCTCGAGGGTGATCGGCTTGTCGATCACTGTTTCGACGGGGTTCTCGACGAGCCGCTCGACCGTGTATTCGCGGTCGACGACGTTGTCGACGATGGTCAACTCAGGATTTGTGGGGTCCTGGTCGGCGCCTTCGGTCATCATCTCTCCTCGACACGGGTATTCGACTGTGTCCACACTTCCACAGCCTGACTCGATGTTCACCGCGGCATGCGGCTTTGAGTCCAAAACAACATTGAGCGAACGGTTTACGGGCTCCACGAGCGTCGGTTCACGCTACGCAGAAACCGGCCTTACTACTCAGAATCTCCCAACAGTTATGTACCTTGAGGTACATAACTGTTATCCTGAGCCACATGGGACGCCCCAAGAAGTTCGACCCGGACGCTGCAACGGACGCCGCTGTGGACGTCTTCTGGTCACGCGGATACGCCGACGCCACGCCCGCGGCACTCGAAGCGGGCATGGGGATCGCACGCAGTAGCCTCTACAACACTTTCGGCAGCAAGTCAGACCTGTATCTCAGGGCCCTGGAACGATACATCCGCGACGAGTCTTCACAGGTCATCGAGCTCCTTGATCAGCCTGGCGACGTGCTGCCCAAGCTTCGCGCGGCGATCGAACGCGTCGTTGACCTGTCGCTGCTCGATGCCGAACGGCGAGGCTGCATGGTGACGAATGCGGCGATCGAACGCGCACGGGACGACGAACAGGTGCGCACGCTACTAGCCCAGGTGGTCGACGACCAGGTCGCGGCGTTCAGCCGAGCTATCGCGCACGGACAAGTCACCGGAGAGATCAACCCCGCTGTCGACAGCACATCGATGGGCAACCTCCTCGTCGCGACAGTCAACGGGATCCGGGTGCTCGCACGTGTCGACCCGTCGCCGACGCGACTCGCCGCCCTGGCCGACGCAGCGTTGCTCGGACTCTGACCACAGCACAGCAATCACCTAGGAGCGACCATGGATCTCGAACTGACCGGCAAAACTGCGGTGGTGACCGGTGCCAGCAAGGGCATCGGACTTGAGACTGCCCGGCTGCTCGCCCGCGAGGGCGCCACGGTGCACGGCATCGCGCGGACCCTGCCTGCTCCGATTGCTGGAGTCTCTTTCCTGCCCCGAGATCTCACCGACGAGACGGCGGCCGCCGACCTCGCCGAAATGATCGGTCCGGTCGACATCCTGGTCAACAACCTAGGCGCGGTACTACCCCGAAGTATGGATGCGGGGGGATTTCTCGCGCTCGACGTCGCCGCCTGGCGCGAGACGTTTGAGTTGAATCTTTTCGCCACAGTGCGAGTCACCCAGGCGTTTCTGCCGTCGCTGCTGTCGCGCCGCGGTGTGGTCGTCAACGTCTCGTCGATCGGCGCCCGTGCCGCGTACCAGCCGGTCGACTACGGCGCAGCCAAGGCCGCACTGACGAACATGAGCAAGGCGCTGTCGGAGGAGTTCGGCGATAAGGGACTCAGATCCGTCACCGTCACCCCCGGACCGACGCGGACCGCGAATTGGGGCGACCCGAGCGGCTACGCCGGGCACCTCGCAGACCAAGCCGGAGTGTCTCTGGACGAGTTCGTCCGAGCCGTGCCCGAGGCGATGTCGATCGCTTCGGGACGGTTGAGCGAGCCGGAGGAGACCGCCGCCCTCATCGCCTTCTTGGCATCACCGCGCGCGTCAAACCTCACCGGCGCCGACTTCATCGCCGACGGAGGCACCCTCAAAGCCGTGTGAGACAGGTCGATCAGTCTCCTTCAACACCGTCCCGGTTCGGTAGAGCTCGATCAGCAGTGGTCTCAGCAACCTCCCACGAGCGCTGATTCGGTAGTGGACACGTGTCGGATAGCCGCCGGTCGCCTCCCGGTTCACGTAGCCGTCCGTGGTGAGTCTTGCGAGCCGCTCAGCGAGGACCTTGTCGCTCAACTCCGGAAGCCCGTCAGCCAACGCCGAGTACGACACGGGGCCGTCTGCGACTGCAAGGTCACGCAGGATCAGGGTCGTCCATCGTCCACCGATAGCGGCCAGCGCCACTTCAACCGGGCATTGCCCACTGGGGCGAACTGTGCGTCCGTCCGCGGTGGGGACCAGCTCCGGGTCCCACTCAACCGCCCTTACCGTTTGGTGAGCCACAGCGCTCCCTGATTCGCTCAGTTGATGGATACGAATAGTCTGCCACCGTCGGCCACCCCCGAGTTGGCCATCACTCCCGACGACCACCCAGCCGCATTCGCCCGTGCCTTCGCGGCCTCTATCGAGTCAGGAAACCCTGCCATCGTCGAGAGCGTCTACGAAGAGTCCGCGGTGCTGGTCACCGACGAGGGAAGACTCGCCGTCGGTGCAGACCGCCAGGCCGCCCTCACCGAACATCTCTCCCTGGGAATTCCGATATCCGTCAATCCCCGAAATGTCATCCAGTCCGGCGACACTGCGTTGCTCATCGTCGACTGGGCGATCGTCGGGCGCTCACAGTCCGGACAGTCGATCGACCTCCGCGGCACGGCTACCGACGTGGCTCGGAGAGGTGCCGACGGCTATTGGCGATACGTGATCGACAACCCGTTCGGGATCACCCTGCGCGGCTGACCCGCAACTGCATGAATAGCACCCGAGATACGAGAAGAACCACCCGTTACCGGGTGGTTCTTCTTGTGGCCAGAGTCGGGATCGAACCGACGACCTTCCGCTTTTCAGGCGGACGCTCGTACCAACTGAGCTACCTGGCCAGACGGCGTCGGCTAAAACCGAAACCTAGCGACCCTGACGGGACTCGAACCCGCGACCTCCGCCGTGACAGGGCGGCGCGCTAACCAACTGCGCCACAGGGCCATATTCTTTTGTATCTTTTGTGCGTTTCGATCCTAGCCGATCCGCTCCTGATCACCGAATCGGTGTTTCAGGCGCTTCTCGGTGAGAACCGATCTGCGTACCCCCTACGGGATTCGAACCCGCGCTACCGCCTTGAAAGGGCGGCGTCCTAGGCCGCTAGACGAAGGGGGCCGGTGCTTGTTCCCGCTGGGAGCGAGGATTACTTTATGGCACGCGCTCAGAGAAACACAAATCCGCAGGCCAGCGGTCGTTTCAGCAGCGCTCACCCGAGATTGACGCCGATTCGCCCGAGCACGTCGGCAACGATGTCGGCGTCGGCGCCCATCAGTGACCTCAGTGTCGAGTCGAGTGCGCGCACCTCATCGCTCATCTCGGCGTGACGCTCCCTCCCGAGTTCACTGATTCGCACTTCGACTTTGCGGCGGTCGGTTGCACTGGGGGCTCGGTAGACCAGCGACGCGGTGACGAGCTTGTCGACCGCACGAGTCAACGACGCCCCGGAGGCGAGTGTGCGCCGAGAAAGCGTCGACATCGACAGTCCGTCCGCGTTGCCGAGCGCGTCGAGGATGAGCCATTCGTCGACGGTGAGTTCGCGATTGGTACCGATCGCGGCCAGGCTCGCCGCGGTCGCGTGTGCTCCCAACAGCAGATTCTTCACGAGATCCGTGGACGACTCCAAGCCGGTGGCGGCCACCGCAGGTCCTGCTGCGTCGCTCATCTGGCACCTCGTACTCCCGGCCGGAGATTCGTTGATCCGACGTCTTGCAGGCAGTTACCCTACAGATTAGTGCAGTCGCTGTGAAACACCCCAAAGTACGCGCGGGCTGTGAGGTCCGTCGTCGCGGAGGAGGCCCGATGCCGCGGGTGCAACCTGCCGCTCAGTCGTTTCGGATAGGAGTTGTGATCCCGCTGCAGGGGCCCGGCGGCATCTTCGGTCCGTCGTGCATCTCCGTGTGCGAAATGGCGAAGGACGAGATCAACCGGGATGACGGCGTAGCCGGCCGGCAAGCCGAACTGGTGTACATCGACGGCGGACAGAGCCCGCAGCGCGTCGCCGAGGAGGTAGCACGCCTCATCGAGGACGATCTGATCGACGCCGTGACCGGGTGGCACATCTCATCGATCCGACGCCTTCTCGCGCCGATCGTCAGTGGACGCGTCCCGTACGTCTACACGTCGCTGTTCGAGGGCGGCGAGCACGCGCCGGGCGTCTACTGCAGCGGCGAGACCCCGGAACAGCAGGTGTTCCCGGCCATGCAGTGGCTGCGCCGAAACCTCGGGATCCGACGGTGGCATGTGGTCGGCGCGCGGTACGTCTGGCCGGTCCGGTCGATGGAGAAGACGATCCAGTCGGCATCGACGATGGACGTCGAAATCGTCGGCAGCACCTTTGTTGACATGGGGTCGGGCGCAGACCCGCTCTTGCCACTCGACGTGGCCGTGAGCGGGTGCGACGGTGTCCTGATGCTGCTCGTCGGCCAGGACGCGGTGGCGTTCAACCGTTCATTCGCCGACGCCGGGCTGCATCGCCGAATCACTCGGTACAGCCCCCTGATGGATGAGAACATGTTGTTGGCCAGTGGTGCCGAAGCGACCGAGAACCTGTACTGCTCGGCCTCATATTTCAACAGTCTGACCAGTGCCGACGCATTGGATTTCTTGAGCCGCTACGTGTCAGCCGGAGGACCGGCCGCACCGGCTCTGAACAATATGGCGCAGTCGTGTTACCAGGGAATTCAGACATTGGTTCGGCTCTCGCAGCGCGCTGACTCCCTCACCGTGGCCGCCTTCGACGACGTCATCGACGGTCTGGTGCTCGAAGGGCCGCGCGGCATCGTCCGGTACCACGGCAACCAGGCCGTGCAATCGGTGAATCTGGCCCGCGCCGACGCCTTCGATTTCGAAGTGATCCAGACGCTGTAGCGACGCTAGATCGCGAAGATCGGCGCGATCACCGCGAAGGGCATCAAGATGCAGCCGGCGAGGATGTAACGGCGCCACGGGACGTCGACGCCGCTACGACGCAGTTGGTCGTGCCAGAGCAGGGTCGCGAGTGATGCCCAGGGCGCAATGATCGGACCGACGTTGACGCCGATGAGGAGCGCTGCGGTCCCGGCATGCCCGTCCACGGCGGCTTCGAGGGCGAGGAACGCCGGGATGTTGTTGATGAGATTCGACAGCAGGGCACCCACACCGCCGACAAACAGCAGACCACCGGTCGACTCATCGCTTCCGCTGAGCATTCGGGCCAACCAGTCCGTCGCACCGAGAGAATGGAGTACGGCTGCTGCCGAGGAGAGCGCGACGACAAAGAACAATGAATGCCAGGGAATGGACGAGTGCGACACCCTTGGCACCCCGTCCCGCAGCGATACGACCACCAACACGAGCGCGCCGACGCTCGCCGTCAACCAGTACGGAATCGGAGACACCAACAGAGGGAGCATGCACCCCAACACGACGAGGCTGGTGCGGAGCCGCGGGTCTCGATCGCCGACCGCGACGTTGTCATGCTCCACCTCGGCTGCGTCCGGCTTTCGCGCCGACGAACGGTAGACGATCCACGATGCCAGCACGGCGGTCGCCGTCGCGACCAGTGCGGGGCGCCACATCACCGACAAGTAGTCGCCGGTGCCGACGAACTCCTCCCCCGACACCGCCAACAGGTTGGTGAGATTCGATACCGGGAGCAGCAGCGACGCGATATTGGCGATCCACACCACGGCGAGACCAATGGCGGCGATTCCAACTCCAGCCCGTCGAGCCAGGGCGACCGCCAGTGGAGTCACCATGATTGCCGTCGTGTCAAGGGACAGGAAGACTGTGCTGACCAGCGCGAGGACAACTACTCGCACCCAGGTCGCCGCGGGCGCGGACAGCCTCGGCAATGCGATGCGTCGCAGGCCCGCCGCGATCGCGTCGAATGCGCCGGCGTCGGCCGCGGTGTTGACCACGATCGACATCGCGGCGACGAACACGAGCACAGGCGTGAGTCGCTCGAGAAGACTGCGCGCTTCGTCGGGCGACACTGCGACCAGCACGCCTCCGGCGACAACCGACGCCCCGACAAGCCACCACCGACCCGATGCGGCGGTCACGCGTGCTGGACGACGCGCGCTGGTCGTGCGAGCGTGGCGAGATACCCGACCACTCCGAGGATCTGCACAGCTGCAATGACGGTCACGGACAGATCTTCCCACGTGCCACCGACCATCAACAGGCCGGGAATCGTGCCCGTGGTGACCGACTGAATCACCGCGACGACACCGGCGGCCCGACCGAATCGGGCGTCGTCGACGGTCGCGGCGAGGAAGAATGCCGTGAACAGCACAACCCACGAGACCCACAGCCACGCCAGCCGCGGGTCGCCGTCACCGAAACTCACCATGGCGAGCACGCACGAAACGATCGCCGCCCATCCGCAGAACCACCCGACACCGGAACCGTCGGCGTCGAGCAAAGAGTTCAACGCGACGATCAGGTAGGTGAAACCGAAGACACTGAAGCCGAGTGCCCCGAACAGCATCGCGCGCTCGTCGAGTGCTGCAGGCACGGCTCCGAGCAGCGCCGTGGTGACGATCAACGCCCCCACCAGGAGGTTCACTGGAATCGCGGCGCGTGGGGACATGCGTCCAAGGAAGACGAGGCCGTTGGCGAGCAGAACTGCGCCGACGAAGACAAGTGCGAGACTGGACATCGATGGACCCTTCGGTTCGGGCTGGGAGGTGGGCGGAGTGCGACTGTCGCCAGATCGACCGGCGACTCTCCAGGGTGACGACGACTGGCCCGCGAGCGAGGCGTGAGCGGCTCCTCGTTCGCGGGCCAGATCACCATCGGTCGATCAGGCGCCGATCGGCGCGCGTTGTCCTTGCATCGGATCCGACTCCTCGATGAAGCGACCCACCCGCAGGACGGTCGCCTCGTCGAACGCCTTGCCAACGATTTGAACACCCACGGGCAGCCCGTCGTTCAAGCCACCGGGAACTGTCATCGCAGGCAAACCGGTCAAGTTGCTCGGTCCGGTGAATCGGATGAAACTGTCGACGAGATCCACTGGGTCGCCGTTCAGATCGGCAACGGCCGAGCCGATGTCCGGGGCCATGACCGGCAGCGTCGGCGCGATGAGGACGTCCACGTCAGTGAGAGCGGCTGAGAACTCTCGTTTGATCTGCCGCCGAACCTGTTGCGCTTGGAGGTAGTCGACTGACGAGAAGAGTTCTCCCAGGTAGAACAAGAACCTGATGTCCGCGCCGAAGTCCTCCGGCCGAGCCTCGAGGTCTCGGTGATGGATCGCGGACGCCTCCGACAGACTGGTGGCGAGCTCGGTCCACTCCGAGTACTTCAGCGCTGGGATCGAGACCTTCTTCACCGTCGCTCCACGGCTGACGAGGTCGTCGATCCGGGCACGGACCACACGCTCCACGCTGGAGTCGACGCCACGGAAGTAGTAGTCCTCCTCCACACCGATGACGAGCCCCTTGGGGTCGCCACCCAGCGCAGCACGGTAGTCACCGACCGGGACGTCGACCGACGTCGGGTCACGACGGTCGAAGCCCGCGATGGCCTGGAGTACAACTGCCGCGTCCTCGACAGTCTTCGCCATCGGACCGATGTGGTCCAGTGACCAGGCGAGCGGGTAACAGCCGAACTTTGCGACCCGGCCGTGCGTCGGCTTGAGACCGACGAGTCCGCACGCCGACGACGGGATGCGGATCGAACCCGCGGTATCGGTGCCGAGGGTCGTGAACGACATGTCAGAGGCGACCGCCGCGCCTGAGCCGCCGCTCGACCCACCCGGAACCTTGTCGAGGTTCCATGGATTGTGGACCGGCCCGAAATGCGGACTGTTGTTGTCGATCCCCCATGCGTACTCATGCATGTTGAGTTTGCCGGTGAGCACGATGCCCGCGTCCCGAAGCTTGCTGACGACGGTGGCATCGTCATTGGACACAAAATCGCCGTGGATCTTCGACGCCATCGTCGTGACTTCGCCAGCGACATACAGGTTGTCCTTGAGACCCATCGGAACGCCATGCAGCGGTCCGCGATAGTCACCCGAGACGATCTCCGTCTCCGCCTTCTTCGCCTCGGCCATCGCCTCGTCGTCCCGAAAGCTGACGTAGGCGTTCACCGTCTCGTTGAGCCCGTGGGCATGGTCGAGAAGGCGTCGCGTCACGTCGACGGGTGAGATCTCCTTGGTGCGGATCAAGTCACCGATCTCGGTGGCGGACTTCTTGAGCAGGTCATCAGCCAATGTGATCGCCTCCAGGGATGTTGCGGAGCGAGATGTCCGCATCGTCGATGGCGATGATGTCCAGATCGCCCTTGAGCGCGACTATTTCGGACCACTTGCTTTCGATCTTCTTCAGCTCGTCAACCGTCGGGGCGACACCCCTGGCAGCCAGAGCGTCCTTGATGGACAGCGTCATCTGTTCTCCATTCGATCCGGGCCGGTCGGCGGGCCGCACCAGGCTCATTACGATCATCTGAATTTGTTCCATATGGAACATTTGCAAATGTAGGAGATTGTCGACGACGCCGTGGGCGAATGGCATAAATCACTGCGTCGACAGACTTCCAGCAGGTCAGCAAGCCTCGATGGGAACCGCAGCGGACCGTGCAACCCACGCCGCAGCGCCCACGACGGAAGACAGTCAAAGAATGAGGCCGGGCCGGGGAGAGATCCCCGGCCCGGCCTCGTGCTGTGCGGTGCCCCCAGTAGGGCTCGAACCTACGACCTGCGGATTAAAAGTCCGTAGCTCTACCAACTGAGCTATAGGGGCGTGCAGCGAGTCCACCTTACAGGGCGCCCACACACCGACGCGCCGGAGCCTGGCGATGCGCATGCACACGAGGGCTTCAGCCGTCGACGCCCCGACCTCCCTCGATGGCCAGTCAGAGACTCAGCTCACATTCACGCACGGGAGTGACGCGCTCGCCGTAGACCGATCATTCTGCTGTGACTTAAGGTCACAGCAATCCACGGAGCAGAGGACAGCAGATGGCACACGGCCCAAGCCGCACGTTCACCCGACTCGGAGCATTCACCCATCGCCGCGCATGGATCGTCGTCGGATTCTGGGTGCTGCTCGCCGCAGTGCTCAACCTGTCGATCCCCCAGATCGAGACAACGGTGTCGAAGACGTCCGCCGACTTCCTGCCCCGGTCACTCCCCTCCAACCAGCATCTCGAGCAGATGGCGCGCGACTTCGGGTCACCCGAGTCGAACGCGGTCAGCAGCATCGTGATGGTCGACGAGGACGGGTTCTCCGAGGAGGACGAGCGGTACTACGGCCGGTTGGTCGACCATCTCCTGCACAGTGATGACGTCGCCTATCTCCTCGACTTCGCGGGGCATCCGATCACCCGCGAAGCCGCCGCGAGTCCCGACGGCAAGGCGATCACGCTGTTCGTCGCAGCCGAGGGGTCGGTCGGTTCGACACGCGCTCACCATGCGGCACAAGGCATCCGGCAGGTGATCGACGATGCCGAACCGCCGTCGACCCTGCAGGTCGACTACACCGGTCCGACTGCCGCTCTCGCCGACCTCTTCTCGGCGATCGACGTCTCGCTGCTCATCATCACCGGCGTCTCGATCGTGCTGATCACCCTGATCCTGTTCGCGGTCTACCGACGATTCGCGACCGCCGCCATCCCGCTGATCACGCTCGGTGTCGGTCTGGCCGTGACACGGCCGATCATCTCGTTTCTCGGCGGCCACAACCTGCTGTCGGTCTCGAACTTCACCATCGCGATCATGACCGCGCTTGTGCTCGGCGCCGTCACCGACTACGCGATCTTCACGCTCTCCGCGTATCACGAAGGGCGACGCTCGGGGCTGCCCGTCGGCGACGCCGTCGCGATGGCGAGCGGCCGGACCGGGCCGATCCTGGTGGCCTCCGCCCTGACCATCGCGGTCGCGTGCACGTCGATGATCTTCACAAAGATCGGCATGTTCAGCACAGCGGGGCCGCCGACGGCCATCGCCGTGATCGTCGGGCTGCTGATCGCCCTGACGCTGCCGCCTGCCCTGCTCTCACTCGCAGGACGACGTGGACTCGCCGAACCCGGCGCGGCGTCGGAGCGTCGATGGCAGCGACGAGGAACACGCATCGTCCGCCGTGCCGGCGTATACGCTGCGGCGTCATTGATCTTCCTGGTGTCGTGCTCGGCGATCCTGTTCACGCACCAGCGCAACTGGGACGAGTCGTCGATGTTCGTCTACGCCAACGACTCCACGCGCGGGTACGACGAGGTCTACAAGCATTTCGGGAACAATGCGATCGCGCCCGAATACCTGATCGTCCGTGCCGATCACGACCTTCGGAACACCTCAGATCTCGCGGCTCTCGAATTGGCCGCGGACGCCGTCGCACGCCTCGACGAAGTCGCCTCCGTCCGCTCGATCACGCGCCCAGACGGCAAACCGCTCACCGAGTCGGCTGCAGGCTACGTCCCCGGCCAGGTCGGATCGCAGCTGGGCGACGCTGCGAAACAACTCGGCGACGCACGCCCCGACCTCAGAAAACTCGCATCGGGGGTACAGCAACTCACCGACGGCGCAGATTCCGCGAACGCGCGTATGCCCGAACTCGTCGACGGCACCGATCAGGTCATCAGTATGGCCACCGGGGTCCTCGACGCCCTCGATTCCGCGGAACGGTTCGTCGCCGCGGCGACCGACTCGCGCACGGACCTGGCCGGCGCCACTACGGAACTCCGCGCCGGACTCGACGGCATCGGACCAGTCCTCGCCGATCTCCGGAGGACGGCAGTCGCAGTCCAGCCCTCGCTCGACCAGTTCGACGAACTGTTCGGCCCTCTGCTGCGATCCCGCAGCTCTGCAACGTGCTCGTCGGACCCGGCCTGTGCAGCGGCACGCGCGGCCTTCGATCGCTTGAACGCGGCGACGGGCGGTCGGGCGCGCACGACGCTCACAGCTCTTCGCAGCGCGGCAGGTGTGCCGGCCGAAGCGTCCGCTCGCGCGGGCCGGTCCGTCTACGCGTTGAAAGACCTGCTCGGACGGCTGCAGGGGCTGCTCGGGCAACTCGACGGTCGCTCCCCCGGCCAGGTTCGCTCCGACCTCGTCCGACTCCGGTCGGGCGTCGGCGAACTGTCCACCGGCATGGCGCAGCTCGCCGACGGACTCCACCAGGTGAACGAGGGCACCGCCAGGCTCACCTCGCTGACCGACAAGCTCCACGCCGGGCTGCGGACCGCCACGGACTATCTGACGGACATGAGTGCTGCGACGTCCGACGGCCCGGGCCGCGGCTTCTATCTCCCTCCGGAGGCCCTGACGAATCCCCGGTTCGTCGAGGGTGCAAAGCTGCTGATCTCACCGAACGGTCGAACGGCGCGAATGGTCGTCACGTGGTCGGTCAACCCGTACGGGCCAGAGGCCCTTGAGCGCAGCCGCGACGTCGCACCGACCGCGGCCGCCGCTCTCGCGGGTACCGGACTCTCGAACGCAGAGGTGACGAGCACCGGCCTCGCCTCGCTGTCAGCTGACATGGACGACCAGCTGACCCGCGACATGCTGGTGTTCGGTCTCGTGGCGATCCTCGCGGTCACGATCGTCCTCGCGGTCCTGCTGCGCAGCATCGTCGCACCGTTGATCCTGGTCGCGACGGTCGTCCTGTCGTTCGCCGCCGTACTCGGTGTGTCGACGCTAGTGTGGCAACACGTCATCGGCATCCCGCTGGACTGGTCTGTCGCCCCGATCTCGTTCATGGCGCTCATCGCCGTCGGCGCCGACTACAGCATGCTGTTCGCGTCACGGATCCGCGAGGAGTCGACGGGTCGAGGAATGATGCAGGGCATGATCCGCGGGTTCGGCAGCACCGGCGGCGTCATCACGACCGCGGGTGTGGTGTTCGCCCTGACGATGTTCGCGTTGATGAGCGGCACCACGTTGAATCTTGTGCAGATCGGTTTCACCGTCGGACTCGGACTGCTCCTGGATATCGTGATCGTCCGGTCCGTGCTGGTCCCGGCAACGATGGTGATCCTGGGTGACCGGATGTGGTGGCCGTCGGTCAGTTCGTCACGTGGGCGCGGCTGACGGCGTCGACGGCCTTGAGGAACTCGGGGATGAACAGTTCGGCACCGATCACGCAGCAGGCGTGTCCGCCGTCGACGTCGAACCGCTGCGCCCGTGGAATCCCGTCGACCAGGAGCTGCTGACGTTCGGGTTGGACGATCTTGTCGCGCGTCGAGACGACGACGGCGGTGGGTACGTCGATCTCGGAAAGCCATGGGCGCGCGTCGAACGCGGCCATGGCCGCGGAGAAGTCGCCCTGATGGCTCAGCGGCGTCGACACGACGTGGGCTAAAGCCCACAGCAGTGGGCTTCCCTGCCAGTTGTCGAGGCGGGCGTCCGACGGAGTG
Organism: Gordonia sp. PDNC005; assembly: GCF_016919385.1. NCBI lineage: Bacteria > Bacillati > Actinomycetota > Actinomycetes > Mycobacteriales > Gordoniaceae > Gordonia > Gordonia sp. PDNC005. The sequence goes on along the minus strand of NZ_CP070351.1, from coordinate 384,952 downwards.
GGGAGGATCTTGTCCACCGGCCGGAGCCAGCGCCCGATGCGTCGTTCGGCTTCCAGCCGTCGCGGATCGATGCTGGAGAAGTACGGGCCCGTCGAGCAGAGGACCAGTCCGGAGACACGATCGGGGTGACGCTGCCACGTGAGCTGTGCGATGCCGCCTCCCATCGAGAATCCGGCCGCGATGAACCTGTCGACGCCCAGCTGATCGGCGACAGCGACGACGTCGTCGGCGCAGTCCGCGAGCGTAAAATCGGCCGATCGGATGCCACGCCCGTGCCATCGATGGTCGATCGTGACGACGCGATAATCCTGTGCCAGCTTCGGCACCACCGGGTACCAGCACAGCAGTCCGGTTGTGCTGACCGAGTGCAGCAGGAAGACCACCGGGGCGTCGACGGGCCCGGACTCGGTCACGTACGTGGTGCCGCGGCCGGGCAGGTCGATGCGACGGCCGGTGGGCAGGTCGGCGACCGGGTACGGCCGGAGTGCGTGCCCCACGCCGCGCCGGGCGGTGCCCACAGCGTCCGCGAGACGACGACGGATGCCCGCGACTGATGACTCGATCATGCGATCGAAAATACACGCGACGCCTTGGACGAATCTGTGAATCCGTATCAATCTCGGCCGTTTGTCTGACATACTGCGCGTCGTGATTCCCATCGATCGCCCCAAGCTCGAAGGCTCGATCGCCGTCGGCGACACCCGCACCCGCCGCATCGGCTTCTCCGAGTTCGGAGACCCCGAGGGCCCGGCGATCGTCTGGCTGCACGGCACGCCCGGCGCCCGACGCCAGATCCCGTCCGAGGCACGCGAATACGCCGAGATCCGAGGCTTCCGACTGATCGGCCTCGACCGGCCCGGAGTCGGCTCGTCGACGGCCCACTCGTACGACTCCATCGCTGACTTCGCACAGGACTTCCAGACCGTCCTCAACACCCTCGGCATCGACAAGTTCTCGGTGATCGGACTGTCCGGCGGCGGACCGTACTCGCTCGCCGTGTCCCACGTGCTGTCGGACCGCATCGTCTCGACCGCGATCATCGGCGGTGTCGCGCCCGTGAACGGCCCCGACGCGGTGGCAGGCGGCGCCGTCGACATCGCGAAGTACGCCGTGCCGCTGCTCAACGTCGCGGGTCGCCCGATCGGCAAAGCGCTCAGCATGGCGCTCGGCGTGGCGCGTCCGATCGCCGATCCGGCCATCAGCATCTACGGCAGGCTCTCCCCCGAAGCCGACCGTGAACTGCTGTCGCGTCCGGAGTTCCGTGCGATGTTCCTCGACGATCTCCTACACGGCGGAAGCCGCCGCATGGAGGCGCCGTTCGCCGACCTCAAACTGTTCGTCCGCGACTGGGGATTCCGGATCGGCGACGTGCAGGCCAAGATCCACTGGTGGCACGGCGACGCTGACAACATCATCCCGTACGAGCACGGCGCTCACATGGTCGCGCTCCTGCCGAACGCCGAGCTTCACTCGATGCCGGGCCAGAGTCACCTGTCGGGCCTCGATCACGCCATCGAGATCCTCGACGCCCTCCTCGCCGCGTGGAGCTGACGGACGCGTCGACTCGAAGCTACCCCGTCACCGACAGTGCGGCGGCGAGGCCGAGGACAACACTGAGGAGAACGATCTCGATGCCGGCGTTCCGGATGGACAGCAGTTCGTCCGCGCCGTGGCGTCGTGCTTTGGCGACCCACACCGTCCTATGCCATCTCGCCACCGCGGCCACCGCGGCGAGCAGCACGATCTTCGCAAGCAGTACGCGGCCGTAGCCCGTCTGCCACCAGTCCGCGTCGAGTCCGATGCGCCCGACCGCGGCGATCAGGCCCGTCGCGGTCAGCACTGCGACCACGGGCAGTGCACGATCGGAGAACACCGGGAGCGACCTCGCCCACCCGCCGCGTCCACGAACAGTCAGGACCAGCGCGCCGAGGGTCCCAATCCACCAGGCCGCGGCCAGTGCATGGACACCGACGGCGATCGGGATCCACGTCGACTGCCCGGCGTGGCCGGTCACGGACGTCGACAGAATCCCGACCGCCGCGATGGCGCCGACAACGTACACGTCAGACGGGGTCCACCACGCCCAGGCCAACACCGCGAGGGCCCCGACGACACTGACGACCACGGGAAGTCCTGTCTCCACGCTGACCGTGAAATCGCCGACGCCGACATCCCCGGCAGGGACACCCGCCCGCTGCGCCACCTGCAACCACGCAGACACGAGCGACGTCACACCCCACACCGTGGCGACGGCCGCGATCACGCTCGGCGACGGCTCCGCATCGACAAAACCGAGCAAGCCGAGTCCGAACAACAGGCAGACCGACGAGAGCGCGAGGCCGTCGGCCCACACGGAAGGCTCCGGCGTGGCGAGAACCACCGCTGTCCCGACACCGACGAACACCGCGACGACCGACGCCGCGACGACTCCCGCGCGTGAGCGTGTCACCGAGTCATCGGCGACGCTTGACCAGCGTGAACACCACCGCGCCGCCGATGACGATCACTGCGGCCACAACGCCGAGGACGATCGGCCACGCCTTGACTCCGTGCTCACTCGATTCAGGCGCCTGGTAGTCGGCCGGTACCGCTGCGCCCGGTGTGCCGGTTCCCGCCTTGGTCAAGGTGAATGTCGTCTGCCCGGACACCGGGTGCCCGTCGGCCGACGTGACGCGGTAGTTCACCTCGTAGTCGCCCGCGGGGCCGAGACCGTTGAGCGTCACCGATGCCGTGCGGCCCTCGATGATCGGTTCACTCGTCTGCCAGAAGTTGTTGTCGGGCCCGACCACCTTGACGGTGGCGAACGCGGGCTGCAGGTCTTCGTTGAACGTCAGCGTCACTTTGTCTGGCGCCGTGGCGATCGACGCGCCGTTCTCCGGCGACGATCCGGTGAGGGCCGAATGGGCGGCGGCAGGTCCCGCGAGAACGCCCGCAATCAGGGCCGCGAACGCGATGACGACGGCCACCACGGCCGACCGCTTGACGACACCGAACATGAAACACACCCCTGACTGGTGACGAATGGAATGAGTCCATCGTCCCACGGGCACTAACCTGTAGGCGTGTCGGTCTACTCACACGGATTCGCCCGTATCGCAGCCGCTGTCCCACCCGTCGCCCTCGCCGATCCTCTGGAGAACGCGGCGCGCACGGTCGAACTGATCAACCGTGCGCACCACGAGGGTGCGGCGCTTGTCGCGTTCCCGGAACTCGGCCTATGCGGGTACAGCGTCGACGACCTCGTCCAGCAGGATGCGCTTCTGGACGACGTGATGGACGCTCTGATGACTGTCGTCGATGCGACGCGGCGAGTGTCGTCAGTGGTTCTCGTCGGCGCACCGCTGCGCATCGACGACGGCCTCTACAACTGCGCCGTCGTGATCCACGACGGTGAGGTCCTCGGTGTGGCGCCGAAGTCGTATCTCCCGAACTACCGCGAGTTCTACGAGCAGCGGTACTTCGCTGCGGCCCGTGACGCCGTGGTCGACTCGATCACGCTCGGCGAGTACGAGGTGCCGTTCGGGCCCGACCTTGTATTCGAGGCCGTCGACGTCCCCGGCCTGCGGTTCCACGTCGAGGTCTGCGAGGACGGGTGGGTGCCGATCCCGCCGTCGACGTGGGCGACACTCGCCGGCGCGACGCTGCTGGTCAATCTCTCGGGCAGCCCGGTGACCGTCGGCAAAGAGGAGTACCGCCGGGCGCTCGCGACGTCGCACTCGGCGCGCAACGTGGCAGCGCACCTGTACGTGGCATCGGGTTTCGGCGAGTCGACGACCGACCTCGCCTGGGACGGTGACGCACTGATCGCCGAGAACGGGACCCTGTTGGCGCGGTCGGACACGTTCTCGATGGACCCGCAACTGGTGGTCGCCGACATCGACCTCGACCGCATCCGTCAAGAGCGTTCACGACTGATCAGCATGCGCGACCAGGTCGGCGACTTCTCGGACCGGGCCCGCGCGATCCGCCGGATCCCGTTCGAGCTCGACGCCGAGTACGGCGTCGACGATCTGAAGCGGACCGTTCTGCGATTCCCGTTCGTGCCGACCGGCGCCGCCGACCGCGATCAGCGATGCCGCGAAGTGCTGGACATCCAGGTCCAGGGGCTTGTCGCCCGCCTCCGCGCGACGGGCATCTCCAAGATCGTCATCGGGGTCTCCGGCGGACTCGATTCGACCCTCGCACTGCTCGTCGCAGTGCAGGCGTTCGATCTCCTCGGACTGCCGCGCACCGACATTCACGCGTACACGATGCCCGGCTTCGCCACCGGTGACGCGACCCTCGCCCGCAGCCATGTCCTGATGGACTCGCTCGGTGTCACGGGGAACGAACTCGACATCCGACCGTCGTGCACCCAGATGCTCGCCGACCTCGGTCACCCGTTCGCCGACGGCGAGCCCGTCTACGACGTCACGTTCGAGAACGTTCAGGCGGGCGAACGCACATCGCACCTGTTCCGCCTCGCCAATTACCTGGGCGGGATCGTTCTCGGCACCGGCGACCTGTCGGAGCTCGCGCTCGGCTGGTGCACCTACGGTGTCGGCGACCAGATGTCGCACTACAACGTCAACGGATCGGTACCGAAGACACTGGTCAGGCACCTGATCCGGTGGAAGATCGCCACGTCGGGATATGCGGACGCCACGATCGAGGCGCTCCGCGAGATCGTCGACGACGTCATCTCGCCGGAACTCGTTCCCGCCGACGCCGCGGGCAACGTGCAGAGCACCGAGGACACCGTCGGCCCATACGAGTTGCACGACTTCTTCCTCTATCACCTCACCCGCTTCGGCTACCGGCCGTCGAAGATCGCGTATCTCGCGCGGCAGGCATGGGGCGACAAGACCCGAGGTCCGTGGTCGGACATGATGACTGACGATCAGCGCAACGAGTACACCGGCGAGACCATCGACAAGTGGCTCGAAGTGTTCCTGAAGCGGTTCATGTCGAACCAGTTCAAACGCACCGCGATGCCCAACGGCCCGAAGATCGGGTCCGGCGGCTCCCTCTCGCCCCGCGGCGACTGGCGCTCCCCCTCCGACGCTCCCGCCACCGCCTGGCTCCGAGAGCTCCACGCCGATCGGTGATCGAACCTCTGACGAGCACGGAGTGGCACCGAGCACAGGTGGTTCGCGAACTATGCAGTCGATATCGTCCACTCAGTTCACCCCATGCCTACGATCTGGCGTCAGAACTGCTGTCGCTCACGGAGGCTTCCTCAGAGGCAGACTGTTTCATCGACGCGCTCGCGGAACTCGCCTGGGACGTGGAGATCACAGTTGCCATCGCATCCGACCGGAATGACGCCGTGTCGAGTGAGCAGTGTCGAATCTTCGAGGACCGCCTCGCGGCGCTGGCGGCCAGCACGAACGGCACACCGTCTCTCGTCGCAACTGTACGAATGATTCTCGCTCGGTTCGATCGGGCGTTGGTAGGCACAGATGACATCTGCGCCTGGGCGGCTGTCATTCTCGACGGCACGGTCGGTGCCTCGCTCGCCGAAGCAGACGAGCGCCTGTACCTGCGAATGGTCGACCTCGCCTACGCGCTCGACTATCCAGCCGCGCTCCAGATCATTGACGAGGTGCTCGACGAGGGTTGACACGCTCCGCCTCGGAGTAGCCCACTGCTCGTTGAGCCGGACCGGAGCGATAGCGCAGGACCGTGTCGAAGCGAGCCGACTCGCGCGAGTGGTACCGCACAAGACGTCCGACGTTCTATAGCGCCTCGCCAACCCCGAGCCGTACCACTCCGGCGACTGCGACCCAGCACACCTCACCACGCTTCGACACGCCACCTCGGCTAACGCCTCGGAGGCGGCTCAACGAGCAGGGAGGCAGCGTCCGTGGGGCGGCTCAACGAGCAGGGAAGCAGACGTCCGCGAGGCGGCTCAACGGGAGAGGTCAGTAGATCGAGACCAAGAGGTCGAGGCCGTCGGCGAGGCAGAGACGGTGGACCGCCAGAAGGTCGCCGAATGCAGAACGGAGCATCGACTCGAGGGCTGCGCGCTCGTCGGTCCAGATGTTCGGATACAGCTCGGCGGCGTGGAATGCGCTGAAGTCGGCAGACGACAGCAGTGCGTCGATGTCGACTGCTTCCAGAGCCGCGATCACCCGAGGGAGGTCGGCTGCCGGTGTGAGCCCGAGGAAGTCCTCACTCTCGAACTCATACACTCCGACGACCGCTTCGCTGAGTGCGTCGTCCTCGATCGGGGTGGACGCCGAGGTACCGGTCAGCAGGAAGTGCAGGCCGTCCCACGCCTTGTCGACGTCGACCGACGGCGCCCCACCTTCGAGCAGCCCTTCGACGAAGTCGACGACGCCGTCGGGATCGAGGTCGCCGAGACGCTCGTCGGCGTCGGGCGGAACGCCGAGGTACACAGCGAGCAGTCCCACGTCAGCCCTCCGTCGGCTCAGTCTCGTACGCGGGCTCTGGAAGTTGCTCACCGCGCTCGACGGCAGCGAGGAGGAGATCAAGCTGATCGTGGAACGCCTGAGTCATCGTCGAGATGTCGGGCGCGAGGTCGCTGCAGGTCAACAGGCCGACGTTGAGCTTGCCAGCCGACGAGAACACCGTCATGTTGAGGCCGAGGCCGTGGAAGATCGGTGCCAGCGGGTACACCGATTCGACACGTCCGCCCAGCATGTACATGTCGAACGCGGGTCCGGCGACGTTGGACACGATCGCGTTGAACACCGGCGGGTGCAGCGCTGACAGGCGCCGATCGCCGTAGAGCCGCATCAGCGCGCCCATCGAGTTCCCAGGCGCGAACTCGGCGAACCCGCGAAGGATGTTGGCGTCGATGTCCTGGAGGTGCTGCTTGGCTATGGTCGCGTACACGCCTGCCTCGCGGAGTCGTTCGAGCGGGTCCTCGACGTCGCTCGGAAGTCGTGTGAACATGCCCGTGACCTTGTTGGTTCCGGTCTCGACGAGGTCTTTCTCCTCGGCACCGCGGACCGAGACGGGAACCATCCCCACCAGCGGTTCGGTCGGCAGTTCGTCGTGAGCGGCGAGGTACTCGCGGAGCGCGCCGCCTGCCATCGCCAGGACGACGTCGTTCATCTTGACGCCGAAGTGATCCTTGACCTTCTTGACGTCGTCGAGCGGCAGCTGCGTGAGCGCGATGGATCGGCGCGGCGACAGCGGCGCGTTGAACCTGGTCCGAGGCGCCAGGAACGGCGCAGGCATGCCCTCGCCGGAACGGACCCTGCGGATCCACTCGAACGGAACCGGAACCGTCTTCGGGATCAGCTTCAACGCTGCGACCGGTCGTTGCAGGAAGTAGTTGACCGCGCCCCCGACAGCCATGTCGCGGCGCGACGCAGGCCCAGCGGTCCGGGCCATCTTCTCGACGTCGAGCTCCGGCGGCTCCGGGGTGAGGGTCGCGAGTTCACCGAGGATGTCGGCGACCGTCGCACCGTCCACACCCGCATGATGCATCCGGAGCATGACGGCGATCTTGCCGTCCTCCATGCCTTCCAGAACCCACAGGTCCCACAACGGCTTCTTGCGGTCGAGGACCTGACCGATCAGGTGTCCGCACATCTGCGCGAGTTCCTGGACGCGGCCGGGAGACGGGACCGCGATGCGGTGGACGTGGCGTTCGATGCGGAAGTCGTCGTCTTCGATCCACACCGGATGGTCGACGTTCGTCAGGGAATCGGCGAGCTTGCGACGCAGCGACGGCATCGCGGTGACGCGACGCGCCATCTCGTTGCGCATCTTGTCGAACGAGTAACCACCGACCACGGTCGACGGGTCGAGCTGCAGGATCGCGGCGACATTCATCACCTGGGACGGGGTCTCAAGGTACAGAAATGACGCGTCCAGACCACTCAACCGTTGCATGTGGGCCCCTAACGTTGCGACTGCCTACTGATGCACTGAGGAACATGTTCCAATTCCATGCTGTCTCACAGTAGCGCCGGGAAGCCCGCGCGATGCCATCGCCGCATGGCGACATTCGACACGTCCCTAGACGGACGCCTTCTCCCGACGGGCCGCTTCGCGTGCGAGGAACCGTTCACGCTGTTCTTCGAAGCGCTTGGCGTCGAGTTCGGTCTGCTCGAGGAACGCCGCGAGCTCTTCGCGAGCCTTCTCGCCGCGGGCCCCGAAGTCGTTGCGCTCAAAGATGTTCCACTTGCGCATGACGGGCCACACGACATCGTCGAGGTGCTGGCGGATGTCGTAGATTCCGTGCTTGGCCATGATGAGGCTCATCTTGCGGAAGTTCGGCATCCCGATTCCCGGCATGTCGAAGTTCACCAGCACGCTGGTGATCGCCTCCATCGCCTGGTCCGGTGCGAGTTCGAGCGCGGCGGCACAGATGTTTCGGTAAAAGATCATGTGCAGGTTCTCGTCGGCCGCGATGCGTTGCAGCATTCGGTCGGCGACCGGATCGTTGCACGCCTTACCCGTGTTGCGGTGACTGACGCGTGTTCCGAGCTCCTGGACGGTCACATATGCGACGCCCTTGAGGAGTCCGCTGAGGTCGTCCGAGTGCGCACCCTTGGTCATGTTGGCCATGCGGTCGTTCTCGAGCGCGACGGGGTCGACGCCGCGCGTGACGACGAGGTAATCGCGCATGACGATGCCGTGGCGGTTCTCTTCGGCGGTCCAACGTCCCACCCAGGTTCCCCATGCACCGTCCGGCGAGAAGTAGTCGGTGATCTCGCGGTGGTACGACGGCAGGTTGTCCTCAGTGAGAAGGTTCAACGTCATCGCCGCCTTGGCGACTTCGCTGAGCTGCGACTGCTCAGGCTCCCAGTCCTCGCCGCCCATCGCCGCGAAGTTCCGGGCCTGGTCCCACGGGACGTAATCGTGCGGATGCCATTCGCGGGCCAACGACAGGTGCCGGTTCAGCTCGTTCTCGGCGACGGGCTCCAGCTCTTTGAGCAGTTGGAGTTGAGTCAGGTCAGACACGAGAACGGCCTCCGTCGGTTAGCAATGTGACAGGCCGCACACTATGGGAGGTTCGTGGCGTCCGCAACTTCGACGCGCGTGTCGCGACCACCTGCCTCCACTACGCCTCCGCGTTGAGTGAGACGAAGACCACTTGGACGCGCTCGAGTTTGTTCGCGATGAGGAGCCCCCTGACCGCGTCGGCGGCGCGTTGTTCGGCGAAGACCAGACGCACCTGCGTGTCGCCTGCCGCGGTGAGGGCGTCGCGGGCCTGCGACAGGATCTGTTCGGTGCCCTGCCACGCCGGATCGATCGCGCCGTCGGGCAGGAGGTGCCCGTCGTACCCGGCGCCGTAGGAGAGGAGCAGTGTGCCGTCGCTCGCGCGGCCGTCGAAGTTGAAGCCACCGACTTTGAGCGTGTAGCCAGACGGGGCGTGTGCGATCTGACGGTTGTAACGGCGGGCGGGCTCGCTCGCCTTCGGAGCGGTCATCTGCCAGCCCTTGGCGGCTTCGGCGATTCGGTTGCCGGTGGTGGCCGCGGTATCGATGACGGCAGGGTCGACGGTGCCGTTCACCGTGACGGTGAACCGGGACTGCGACGTCATGTCTGAGGTCTGCGTATACCGGATGGTGCACGTGACGTGGCCACGACCGTTGATCGGCATCGTTCCGCTTCCGCTGCACGCTCCGACTTTCCGATCGCCCGCTTTGAAGTCTGCGGTCAGCCCGATCGTGACCGTTCCGCCGACGAGCCCGGAGTTCGCGTTGGTCAGGTCGTAGTTGACGAAGCAGGTCGGCCCGTTGCAGTCCAGGCTGCCTGTCGGGTCGCCGATTGTCATCGTCGACGACCCGATCCGGCCCTCGGCGACGGCGGACTTCGCCGAGGAGTAGAAGTCTCGGACTGCGACCGACGTGGCCGGTGTGACGCGGAGGTCTGCGTCGACGCGCGGCCCGATCGGTCCGCGCAATGCGGTGAGCGTTCCGGTGTCGTCCACGCCGATGCTCATCGAGGAGGCGGTGAACCTGCGGGTGCCGGCGACGCCGCCGTCGGCGTCCTCTACTTCCACCTCGGTGATGTTCGGGCGGTCGGTTCCGGACGCGACCCGGCGGTCGGGAGTGTCGGTGAGACGCCCGACGTTGGTGCCGGTCACCTCAGCGTCGCCGAGGATCGCGTCCTGTTGGCCGAGGAGCAGGCCGAGCCGGGACGGGAGCAGTGCAACACCGAGGTCGACGTCGAGGAACTTCGTACCGATGGTCACCCATTTGTCGGACAGCGACTTCTCGGTCAGCACACCTGCGGGCTGCCGGGGGCCGGGCCGGGCGGACCAGAAGGAGGAGTCGCCCTTGACGAGAGTCATGTTTCCGATCTGCAGGACTTCGGCGGAGCCGCCGCCCTGCCGGAGCTTTCCGCGGAGGTCGCCCGTCGCGGTCACTGTCATCTTCGTGATGTCGATCGTCGACTTCGACCCGGTGCTGCCGCCGAGCGTGATCGTGCCGTCGTACGTGGCGCCTGGCGCCTCGGCGAGTGACAACGACGCCGTGTTGACACCCTGCAGGGCACGCATGGCCTCGTTCGGCGCGGGAGTCCCGTCCATGGACGGCGCCAGAACGCCGGACAACGTGACTCCGAGCAGGACTGCGACTGCGGCCGCCGCCCCACCAGCGATGATCAGCTTCTTGCCCACGACGTAGTTCTCCCCACTACAACGACTGAGTTGACGTCGACTGTCTCACGTTTCCGTCCAGAAACGTCATTCCGGTCGTTTGTGTGTCGGACGCGCCGCGGGCGTCCAACATTCCCCGATTTCACGGATTACGTCGTAATCCGGGGGCGATATCCACCTATCCGGGGAACGTAAAACGGCCGAGTGGGTCAGCCCGCGAGCCGCCCGAGAATCTCGACGAGCTCTTCGGTCGGCACGATGGTGAGACGCTCATCATCGACTGTCGAGATCCTGGTGATCGTGTCTCGATACCAGTGGTAGACGTTCGGCGACACCGACCACGCGGCGTCGGTGAAGATCCGTTCTGCGGTACCGGCGAGATGAGAGATCGCACCGAGCACGTCGATGGACTCCACGGGATGCAACAGCACGCAGTTCCGGTCGGGAACGGCGAACACGACTCCGTGCGGCATGTCGCGGCCGAACACCCGATCGACGAGGTTCGCCATCGACAGAGTCTTCGACGCCGTGTAGACGGATCCGGCCACGAAGGTGAGGACACCGTCGTCCGAGGTCCCGATCTCCTCGATCGGTTCGGCATCGGTATTGATCTGTCCTGCTCGGAACAGTTCGTCGATCGGCAGCCCTTCGGCGACGGTGCTGTCGAAGTAACTGACCGTCTCCGGGAAGTCGACGCACAAGACCGCGGCCAGGTCTGCGGCGACGGGACGCGAATGCGTCGCGAGGTCGAGGCCATTCATGTGCAGGGCGTCGACGGGCAGGAGCCTGGTCCGGACACGCTGAAAGAGTTCGTCCCGGCCGAGGTCACGCACGCCCGGCGCGCCCGTCGTCCGGGCCATCGCCGCGAAGTGATGGGTGACGATCTGCGGCCAGTCAGACCGCGGCGCACTCGCGCAGGTCGTCATCACGTTGTCGAGCGCGAAACGCATACCGTCAGACCCGATCAGATCGGCACCCGTCTCGTCGACGATCGCCTCCACCCCGTTCTCGCCGAGAGTCCGCTGAGCAAGGCCCCGGATCCAGGCGACGTCACCGGCCGACAACCGGCCGAACACCTGGTCGGGCCGGTCGGACGGCTCCGGCGCAGACGGTCCGCTCCGGCGGCGACCGAAGATGCCCACGTCAGCCCGCGACGATGACGCTGTACGTCAGCCGGAACCGACCTGCGGACTCCACACCCGACACTGCGACGGTGTACTTCGGGTTCGCAAACGTCGCATCCCGCTGCTGTCTCGCGGGGCCCGGAGACAGAACCTCCTCGAACTTCGCTGCGCGGAGCTTCTTGACGGCATCGTCGAACGAGGTCGCGGTCGCCCCGACCACTTCCATGCCGACGGCGTCTTCGACCTGCGAGTCGTAGCTGGTGAACATCGCCCCGACCACCGGCACGTCCTTCGGGAAGCCGTCGGGCACGGTCGCCGCCGTCGTCTGCGGCGCCTCAGCGGCCGTGTCGTCGCCGCATGCGGCGAGGAACGTCAACGCACCGACAGTTGCCACTACTGCAGCGATCTTCTTGAAACGCATTCTTCCCCTGGTCGCGTCGACGGGAGTAATCAGCCTTTCACAGAGTACCGCCCGGTCGACTCGACGAGGGTCGACCCACGTGTGCGGTTATGCACATACGCCGTCGCCGACGCCAGATTCGGTCCCACACCCAACGGATCAGGACTCGTATATGAAGCGCCCGGGGTTTAGTTCCGAGTCTCATAAAAGAGAATCGGAAGTTGCCCAAGAAGTTCAGTGCGGAGACCCGTAACCGTGCGGTCCGGATGGTCTACGACCGTCAGGCCTTGGAAGGCGGTCCGCGAGCAGAGTGGACCCGGGCAGTGGCACCGCAGCTGGGGGTCGGCGTGGAAACCCTGCGGATCTGGTGCAACCGACACGGTCCGACCGATGCGCACCCCGACCCGCAGGAGTCGCTCGAGCAGGAGAATCGCCGACTCCGCCGTGAACTTGCCGAGTCACGCCGAGCGAACGAGATCCTCAGAGCAGCCTCAGCGTTTTCACCGCGGAAACCGACCGCCCCACGACGAGATGATCGCCTTCATCGACAAGTACCGCGATCAGTTCTCCGGTCGAGGCCATCTGCCGGGTACTCCAGACGGCAGACTGTGGGTTTCTCACCTCACGCGGCTATCGAGCCGCCAAAGCTCGGCCGACCAGAACTCGAGCGGTGCGCGATGTGATGCTGATCGAGGACATGCATCGGATTCACGCCGAGAACTACAGCGTGTACGGATACCGCCAAATGCACCACAGAAGCACTCACAATCTGAGCCCTCCGGAGAACCCGGGACAGTGGGTTGACCCAAGTATGCGGGCTATGCACATACGCAGTCGCCGACATACTCTAACGACACAGAAGGCCCCTCAACCTAGATTGAAAGGAGCACGAATTCCCTCAGGATTCTGAGATAAGGCGTCTCTAGTTTCTGGATCGTATTCATCTGGATCACTCGTAGCGATCTGCAGTATGGAATCGAGTACACCTACCGTACTGGCCCCAGTTGTCCGATAAGCATTCCGAGAAACCGGGCCAGAAATAGTTGTCCTTGCCTCCGTGAATAGATCCACAAGCTCTACTTCTTCGCCCAGCTCTGAGCCGTTCAAGAACAGCGGAAGATTCAATCTGTTCATAATCGGGAAGACGCCTATGTGGCACCAATCGTCCCCCCAGCCGCCACGAACCCGGGGAATTATCCACTCCCACGCCACCACTGGACTAGAGATGACATCGACCACCGTCTCACGATCAAGCCGACTCGACGCCTTGTCGTACTCAATTTCCGTCCCGCCATCCCTGAATGCAACAAAGATCGGGGCATCCGTGCTGTACGAGTCCGAGAAGTGGACGACTCGATCCCCTGGCACGCCCAGGACGTAGTTCTGGGCATAGACTTGAGTCAGCGCCATCTTCCCACTGGGCAACCTGTACCCGAGGACTTCACCAATAGAGAACGGCGAATTCACTCGCCCCTTCTTATCCTTAGACAAAATCGACACCCTTACCCATCTTAAACCGCGATGCAGCAAGTTCATTCGATGAAAGATCGCCGCCGGCCTTCAGATACTTCGATTCAATCATTTGATTTCTCTTGTTCTCCAAAATTCCGAAACCATGCCCGCCCACGCCGTTTCGATCGTTAATATGGTGCTGCTCAAGCCGCGATAGGCTAATATTCTGATCTCCACGACCCAGCACGTCGAATCTATACTTCGCACGGGGATTTCCCGTCGTGACCTTTAGTTTCGCGTTATGTGACCACTGACGAGCCTTAAATCTTGCAGGATTCTTCGCCTGCCCGACGTACTCTTTCCCCGTCCGCGCATTAGTCCGCAGGTATACGACACCATCCGTGCACTTTCTTAGTCCGAGTGGGTCGACCCAGGTATGAGGGTTATGCACATACGCCGTCGCCGACGCCAGATTCGGGGCCACACCCAACGGATCAGGACTCGTATACGACGCCGTCTCCGGATCATAGAACCTGTGGCGATTGTAGTGCAGACCAGACTCCGGATCGTACTGCTGACCAGCAAACCGCAACGGAGTCGACACACCCGACCACCGTGTCCGACCCCACACCGACCGCGACGCAACACCAACAACCTGACCCGTCCCCGGATCAATCAGCTCCGTCGGCGCCAACGCCAAATCAGACACAATCGCAAAGAACTCATCATCAACCCGAGCCTGCGACCACCCCTCAACACGCCCACCCGACTCGACACGGCCAGACCCCGCCGCACCATCGGGTGTCACATGCCGGGCATGCTGCTCCAACGGCTCACGGGTATCCGGGTGATACACCCACACCAACGACGACGCCGCACCCGACACCGCCCCGGCACGATCCGAACACGCAATCGACGTCTGCGACACCACATCATCGCCATCCCACCCGAACACAACCTCATCCAGCACCGCCCCATCAGCACCGGTATGCGTCTTAGACACCCGCCGACCAAACGCGTCATACCCATACCGCCACACCGAACCCGACGGCGTCACCACCGACCGAATCTGACCGGCCCCGGTATAGGTAAACCGCGTCACCTCCGGCTTACGCGACAACCTCTGATGACGACGCTCCACCAACTGCCCAGCACCGTCATAGACAAACCGATCAGCACCAATCCGCGTCACCAACGTCCCCGACACCGCAACCGACCGATCACCACCAGAAGCAGCCGGACCCGACCGCGGCGACGACGCCACCCCGGCAACACCAAGACCACCCGAGACCCGATCAAGAACACCCGCCGGGCTATACCCGAACCCCTCCGACACCACCGCACCCGAGGCCCCCGCACCCGAAGCAGGAACCGCCGCAGTGATCCGCCCCTGCGCATCCACCGAGAACCCCGCCGAACCACCACGCACATCACGAACCGACTCCACATACGAATCAGCCCGATACGACCATGACCGCCCCGCCACCACCGACAACGAACCCGCGGCCTGCCGACCCGACGCCCGAACACCCGCACCAGCCGCAGCCGGAGTCGGAGCCGGCAACGCCGACACCACCTGCTCAATCAACCGGTCCCGCACATCAAACCGCTGCGCCACCACCGCCCGCGCACCCACGGCCCGCGACACCTCACGCCCGGACCCGTCGTAAGCAAAACGCAACCCATCAACCACACCCGCGGTCGACCGATCCGCAGTCGTAGCCACCTGCTGCAACAACCCCGACTGATCCCACACAAACAACGACTCCCACCTGCCGCCACCAGCAACCTCAGCAGGCAACTCCACCGTCCGCACCGACGTCCGCCCAACAGGATCAGGGCGCCACCGCGCACTAATGCCGTTCACCGTCTCGCCGACCAACACACCAGAGGCCGGGTCGTACTCGAAGTCGACAACCGCATCAGCATTAACAGCACGCACCATCTGCCCAGCAGCCGAGAACGTGAACTCCGTCCGACCATCAACATCAGAAGTGAACGCCCACAACCGGCCGGCAGCGTCATACTCATTGACCACCGCCCGACCCAACGCGTCGACCCGCTCAACCACACGCCCAACCGCATCCAACCGATACGACGTACGCGCACCGTTGTAGTCCGTTTCGCCGATCAGGCGGCCCGCACGGTCATAATCGAACGTCCACGAATGCCCGTCCGGGTTGACCACCTCCTGAACCTGCAACTGCGTGTCATACCGCACACGGATACGACCACCAGCAGCATCAACCATCTCCACCGGCGAATCCATCGGTCCGAACAACGACGTCCGACGACCACCGACCTCATCCACCGACGCCACAAGGTTTCCCTCAGCGTCATAGGTCGCACTCTCCCGCGAACCATCCGGATGAACCCGCTCCACCAGGTCACCGCGCGCGTTCCACGATTGACGCGTCTGACGGCCATCAGGATCCATGATGGAGGTGACATTGCCGAACACGTCATAGTCATAATTCACCGCGCGCCCCGAGGGATCGATCACCCGCACCGGACGACCCGCACCATCACAATCGATCTCCGTCACCGCACCCGACGGATCAACAATCCGCGACAGCACCGACCCCGACACCCGGTACTCGAACTCCCGACGCGTCACCAACCCCGCAGGATCGGTCACCGACACCACATTGCCGACCGCATCAACCTCGAACTCAGTGACCCGACCAGCCCCATCAACAACACGAGTCGGAACACCCAACCCGCCGTAGTCCACCCGCACCGACACCCCGCCAGGACCCGACTCAGCAAGCACCAGACCATCAGCATCACGCTCGAGGACGCTCACCCCACCATCCGGGGCGACCTCACGCACCACCAGACGACGAGAGAACTCACGAGTAGTGACCCCGCCGGCAGCATCGATCGACTGCCACACATCACCATCACGATCACACCGGTAGATCTCACACCGAACATCACCGAGGACCTCATCACGCCACAACGACGGGTCAACATCGGCGAACACACGTCCGGCGGCATCACGATGATCAGCACCGCCCGCCATCACACGATCAGGCAGAGTGATCCCAACACCGGCCAGACCGCGCTCGGTCAGAGCAGCCACCAGATCAAGCGCATCAACAGCCTCAAGCGTCCGAGCAATCGCCGCAGCATCATCACCGCGCGAGCCGACATCCAACGCCGCCGCAGTCTGAATCATCACCGACAAACGCCCGCCAGCAGCCGCACCGGGACCAGCGTCAGGCAGATACACAGTGGCATTGGCATACACACCGCCAGTGCCCGCCTGAGCCACACACCGCCCGGCCTCGTCATACACGTACCGATACGTCATCCCATTACGGTCAGACCACGACGACACACGACCGGCCGAATCGTACGTATACCGCAACGGCACGCCCTCACCGGCAAACACGGCAACCAGCTCGTCACTAATCGAGTACTCGTACCGCACCACCGCAAGCGAGACGCCGCCCTCATCGGCGACCGACAACCCGACAACCCTGCCCGACACCCGATCGCACGCAACCGACACCACCGCACCGCCGGTCAGACGAACCCGATCAGGCAGACCAGACTGCCTGTCGTACTCCACCTCGTAGCCATGACCACTGTGGTGAACCGCCGCCGTCAACGCGACCACCACCGAAAAGCCGGTGACCGCAGCCAACGACGAACCCGACATCGTTGCCGACGACTCCCACGACTCGTCAGCGTCAGCCTTCGCCGCGCCGTCCTCGACGTCGGGCATCGTGACCGACGAGAACTCGCCAACCATCGAATACACATACGTCACACCAGTCGCGACGTCGCGAACTCGGTACGCGCCATCAACGAACGACAACCGCCAGCCAGCAGTATCAACAGACCCCACCTCGCCGTCGCCGACGGGATGATCGAACTCAACGCCGAGACCATCAGGGCCGATGAACACCACCCCGGACTCGGTCACCTCAACACACGAATCGAACACCGACACCCACGACGGACCGAACGACCGACCCGCACGGAACGACGTCATCAACCCGCGCTCAAAAGCAAACGGAAACGCACCGTCAATCCGGAAATCGACCTCGACATCAACAACATCACCGGAGAACACGTCGACCGGGTCATTCGCACACGCACGCCCGAGCTTGCCCAACTTGCCGAGCTTGGCAACCTGCGTCGCCTTACCCAGCCCCGGTATCGCATCCAACGACGACATCGCGAACTCGCCCCACGACATGTTCCCGTTCAACGTCAACGCCAACTTCATCAACATGCCGACACCGATCAACGCCGCGCCGATCGCCGTACCGATCCCCGGGAACATCGCAACGATCCCACCGACCGTCACCAGGATCTCCGAGATCAACTTCAGAATGTCGGCATGCTCATCAATCCAATCCCCCACCGCACCGAAGAATGCCTTGATACCCGACGGATTCTCCTCGAACGGAGTGTCCTTCTGCCCATCGATGATGTTCTGCGCCGCAGTCGCCGCATCGTGCATCGTCACCTGAATACCCTCGGCATCAGCCAACAACGCATCCCACACACCGCGAGCACGGCGATATTCCGCCCAGGCAGCAGCCAACTCTGCCTGAGTCTCATTCGCCTTAGCTGTCGCCGCCGACGCCGTAGCCGCAGCCTGCCCCTCCTTGGCCGCCAACCCCGGCCCGGCCGGCGTCGCCGCACCCGCAGCCGCAGCCGTCGCCGACGCCGCATGATCGGCCTGAGCCACCGACTCCGCCGCACGGTCAGCAACCAGCTGAATCTCCAAACGATTGACATTCGTCGCGGCCGTCTGCACCGCACCATGCGAACCCGGTGCCTGCGAACGAATCACCTGCATATGCGAATGGTCGCCCTCGAACACCCCGCCGAACGTCTTGATCGCCGCACCCACAACCTCATGAGCACGCCCAGTCACATCCAGCCAACCCGGCAGACGATCGTCCAACTTATCGCGAAACGCCTCAGCCTCATCCCCCTGAAAACGGGATGAATCCAAACTGCGAATCACTGACGCAGCCGTCACACAATCAGCCGCAAACTTGGTGTACCGCTGAGCACCCGCCAACACCGCCCACGGCTCGCCATTGAGATACATCGGACGCCCAGGACTGGTGAACGTCTCCAAGCCGGGAAGCAACTCAGCAGGCATAACGACATGACCCCCTCAAATCCCGCAGGCCACGGGACAAGACTCGAACTAGAAGTGACTCGAATAGAAAGAAAGCCGACCACCGGTCACCCAGTGGTCGGCCCGCAGCCCACAATCAGGCCTTGCCGCCAGTAATCGACTGCTGAACACCCTGTCGCATAGCCGCGACAGCCTGCGTGTTGTCCCCAAGCGCCGCTTTGATCTGGCTCAACGTCTGAGTGATCGACTCGAATCCATCACTCACCTTCTGATGAACACCCGAATACTGCTCGTGCTCGTCGCCGTCCCACGAACCCGACAGCGTCTGCAGTTGTGTCTTCAGCTCGTCAACCGAGCCCTGCAGGCTCGTCGCCGCAGTCTCCACCCGGTCTTCGGCCGCCTGCGCAGCGGCCGGGTCGTATCCGTACGATCCGTCAGTGGTCATGTCTGTGTGCCCCCTACGAGCGAGATGTGTCTACGGTGATGCCGGAGTCGTCGTCAGACGTTCTGGACGTGGAAGTTCATCTGGGCGCCGGCTGAGCGCACCTGATCGGCCTGATCCTGCTTGCCCTGATCAAAAGCCTTCGCAACATCGTCAGTGCGCAGGCCGAGCTGCTCGAGCCCCTTCTGGACCTGAGTTCCAGCCTCCATCCACTGCGAATGCAGGTCACGGAACGCCTCTTCGGCACCGTCCTTCATTCCCGTGCCCAGCAGGTCGTTCATCGCATCGTCGAATTCCTTCGAATTCGACGAGAACTGCGACAACGCGTCTTCAAGATTTCCCGAGTGATTCTTGACGGCTGCCGTATCGACAGACCATGCCCCACCAGTGGTCATGAGGCCACCTCCCCAATGCTTGGATTTCACGAACTCTGACGGACCGGTCGCCCGACAGCACCACCCAAACATATCGGGCGAACCGAGCCGGTGCAACAGGGAGAAAGCTGTTTGAACGACTCCCCTCAGATGCGAAACCCGCAGGTGCAGACCGAAATTCGGCCTTCAACCTGCCGGACGCACGAAGCCGCCGCAGTGCCCTTCGCTTACCAGGCGCACTGCAGCGGCTTCGCGACGAGAGATTCGTTCAGTTGCCGGGACCGCGCGGAGCCCCCGGATTGCTGCGAGGCCCCTGCATCGAGTCCGGCAGCTTCAATGTCGGGAGCGACGGCGACCCCAGATCAGGCATCGGTCCGCCCGGGATCCGCGCATTCCCGGGCAAGGGGATCTCCGGGACTCGTGGGCGAGGCCCGGGGATACCCTGACGCGTCACAGTCGCGTGCATCAGATAGACGTTGTAGCTGCTCCACTGCGACATCGTGAAGTACAGGTCGTTCCCCTTCGACCACGGGTGAATGCTCGCCCCGTAGATCGACGGGTAGTTCTTACCCGATGCGACCACCTGCGGCTTCGTCCACGGGCCTCCGGGCGTGGCCGCCTGGCGCAGGACGATGCCGTTGTTGAAGACGTCTGTCGACAGCATCAGCCAGCGCTGGAGCGACGGGCTCCACTGGACCGAGACCTCGCCGATTCCGCCGGACACAATCGGAGTCGGTTCCGAACGGAGACCGCGGACCCACCGACCGTTCGTCCAGTACTGATACGCCGACTTGTTCAGGATCTGGCTCTCCGGCACCCGCGCCACGTACACGCCACCAATTCGGCCCTGTTCGGTGCCGAACATGTAGACCATGCCGCCCTTCTTGGCGAGCGCAGGCATCTGGAAGTTCCTCGCAGGGCCGGCGTTCGTCCAGAAGGCATTCCCCGACTTTCGCCACGTGGCGCCGTTGTCCGTCGACACCGCGATGCCCGCGTAGTTCGACGTCCACGAGCCCGGCGCAGGGCCGTACTGTCGAATCGACGCGTACGACATGTACTGCCGCCCGCCGATCGAGATGCCCGACGTCGGAAGAGTCGTGATCTCGCTGCCGTTCACGCGCCGAGCCGGGATGATCTCCCGAGCATGATTCGCGCGGTTGGTCAGGAACCCGCTGTAACTGAACTGACGGAGATCCTTCGACGAACTGTAGGCGAGCGTGTTCACACGCCAGTCGAATCCCGTGGGGGCCTTGGTTCCCGTGTCTCCGGCGAAGCCCGATCCCTGCTGGCCGCCCTGCGTGATGTTCACGTACGGCAGTGCGGGGAAAGGGATCTGCTTGGGCATGATCGGCAGATTGAATCCGTCACCGCTCACCAGTGGCGGCTGATCACTGTTCTCACCCGTCGGACGCGGAGTTCCGAAGGTGTCGCCGAACATCGTGATGACCTGGCCGTTGCCGTTGTCCCACATCACCGCGTTGCCGCTGCCCGCGACACCCCACTTGGTGTCTGTGTGATCGGCGGAGTCGGCGCCTGTCAGCTTCGCGACGAAGGCGTTCGTCACGCCGCCCTTGGTGATGGGCTGCCCCGTTCCGCGCTTCTCTCCGACATCCTCGGGATTCGGTCGCGGGTACAGATCGGTCGGCGCATCCGGTGTCACGCCAGGCCCCGTCGGGGCGGTGTCGTCGTTCTCCGCTGGTTTCGTCGGGAGCTCCGGCACCACTGGCGCCGGCGGAATGATCATGTTCGCCTGCTCGACGTTCGGCACCGTCAACTGCGGTTGAGCGTTGAGGTCGATCGCCTCGTCTTTGCTCGACGGACTCGACGACGAACAGGCCGTGATGGTGAGGACGGCGACCATCGCGACCGCAGCCCCTGCCAGCGCCGTTTTTGCACGCCCAGGGGCGCGTCGGGTTGTCATCGGGTAATTCCCCTCGTAATCACTCATGTCAGACTCAGTTGATTCGCCGGGTCATCGCCCGTAAACGGCTGCTTGGGCATGCACCTTCTGCACAAATCCGGGCGTTCCGTTGAACTGCGTGACGGCGCGTGCCCAACCATCCGACTGGCGGAGGTCGCCGCCGGCAGCGCACAGGAAACGTGCTGTGGTGAGCGTGGCGTCGTCGAAGTTGTCCGGATCAGCCTTGCCGTCGTTGTCGGCGTCGGTCGCGAACTGCTCCCAGCGGCTCGGCAGGATCTGCATCGGCCCCATCGTGACGTCGATGCGCGTCGAACCGTCGTAGGTTCCGGCGTCGGTGTCGGCACGAGGCTTCGCCCGTTCGGGGTTGGCCTGGCGGAGGCCGCGGAGCTCGGGTGTCACTCGTCCGTCCGAACCGATGGACGAGTTGCCCGCCTCACCATGGTCGCTCGACACGTTTCCGATCGCAGCGAGCGTCGACCAGCCGAGACTGCACTGAGGGTTGGCCTTGGCCATCGCGGCCGCCGCGTACGCGTACGACTGCAGGGCCCGTTTCGGGATCCCGTACGGGTCACTGTGGAGCTCGGCCCACGCCTGCAGTTGAATCGACGGCACATCTCGCTGCGTTTCGCCCTCGTCTTCCTTATCGAGACGCGGCGAACACGCGGACAGAACTACTGCGGCGAGCACGACTCCGACGATCAGAATCAAGCGCCCCCGCGTCACTTGACGGCTATGCACGGCCAGGACGCTACCGCACTGGCCGAATGTCTCATTCGGCCAGTGTCGGATATCACTCAAAGCGCAGTCGAGTCAGGCGCCGGGCGTGACAGGGTTCCACTGAAGTCCTGCGCGACCGTCGCGGCGAGCTCGACAAAGGCCATTCGGGTCGGCTTGCTCACCAATTCCAGATCGACTTCAGCGCCTTCCGCGAGATGGTCGTCGAACGGAATCCGATGCACTGCACGGGTTCTCGCTCGGAAGTGCTCGCCCAATTGATCAGTGTCGATACTTGACGAGCCGGGTCGCGCCGAGCTGAGGACAACAACCGCACGAGACGCGAGATGTCCGTAGCCGTGGGCTTCGAGCCAATCAAGGGTCGCCGCAGCGCTCCGAGCTCCATCGATCGCAGGTGAGCTGACGAGAATGATCGCGTTCGCCGCGCCGAGCACACCAGCCATTGCCGAATGGCTCAGTCCGGTACCGCAGTCAGTGATGATGATGTTGTAGAAGCGCTGCAGTACCGCGATCACTCCGCGGTACTGCTCCTCGTTGAACGTCTCAGCGGTCGCCGGATCACGCTCTGAGGCAAGCACCTCAAGTCGGCTCGGCGCCTGCGAGGTGTGGGCCCGGACGTCGGAGTACCTGTTCAGGTTCGAGTCATTCAGCAGATCTCTGACAGTCGACGACGTCTGTTGCGGAACCCGTTGGGCGAGAGTGCCCAGGTCTGGATTGGCATCGACAGCGATCACGCGATCGCCACGCAGGGACGCGAGCGTGGAGCCGAGTGTGACAGCGGTCGTCGTCTTTCCCACGCCGCCCTTCAGCGACAGCACCGCGATGCGATAGTCACCGCGAATCGGCTGATTCACTGCTTGAACCAGCGCCTCGTACCGGATCCCGTCCTGTGATTCACCCGGGTTCACCGTTCCGCCAGTCATCTTGTAAACGGCGCGACGCCAGCCCGTCGAGGGTGCACGCCGGGCACGTTTCAGGAACGCCACGTCGTCGATCGACGGGGGTGGCCCAACCCGCTGAGGTTGTTGCTGCCCACCGATCGCTCCCCCAAATTGCTGCTGGGGCGACTGTTGGCCGTATCCAGACAGCGGCGCGGCGGAACCTGGTCCGCCGTAGTGCGGCTGATGTGAAACCGGCGCAGCCTGAGGTCCGTTGGCCCCCGACTGAACTGGCGGCGCAGGCGGAGCTGCCTGCTGCTGTCCCTGGTCGTCTGCGGCGGGCACCCAGCTGGGCAGTGCCGCGTTGTTCGGTTGCTGATCGTGTTCCACGAGTAGTCAGTCCCTCTGGTCAGGCATACGTTGGCAGGATGGATTGTGACAGGCGATTCATGGACGTGATTCGCGCGGCGGCACGGTGGTCGTCGAGAACGAGTCCGCGACAGTCGCCGCGAGTTCTAGGAACGCGGTCCGCGTATGCCTGTGCATTTGGTCGAGATCGACGTGCGCCCCGGCGGCGAGATGATTGTCGTAGGGCACGATCTGCACCGCACGACACCGCCCGAGGAAGTGCTCGGTGAGCACTTCGATGTCGACAGGTGCACCACCCGGCTTCGACGCGGAGATCACAACCACCGCCTGGCTCACCAGCCTCTGGTAGCCGTGAGCGTTCAGCCAATCGAGCGTCGCGGAAGCGCTCTGAGCGCCGTCGACCGCAGGCGAGGTGACCACGACGATCGCGTTGGCTGTGCTCAAAACACCCTGCATCGCCGAGTGCATGAGACCGGTTCCGCAATCGGTCATGATGATGTTGTAGTAGTTCTCGAGAATCCCGACCACGCGAAGGTAGTCATCGGCGCTGAAGGCTTCCGAGATCGCCGGATCACGTTCAGACGCAAGCACTTCGAGTCGACTCGGCGCCTGATTCGTGTGTCTGCGCACGTCGGTGTAGCGGTGCAGCGCCTCATCGTTGAGCAGATCGCGCACCGTCGACGTAGTCTCCTGTGGAATCCGACTCGCCAACGTCCCAAGATCTGGGTTCGCGTCAACGGCGATCACCCTGTCGCCACGGAGGGATGCGAAGGCCGACCCGAGTCCAAGTGTTGTGGTGGTCTTGCCGACGCCGCCCTTCAACGATAGGACTGCCAGGCGGAAGTCTCCACGAACAGGCTGACGGACACGTTGGACCATCATGTCGAGTTGCTGCTGCGACTTGCTGGCGCCGAACGTGATCAGGCCGCCGGACACCGTGTGCAGGGTGCGGCGCCACCCGTTGCCGGGCGCGCGAGTCTGCCGGGCGGGAACGAGCCGCTGCGCATCCAGCCCCGGAGGGGGCGCGAGATTCTGCGGTGCTTGGGGATTCTGGGGGAACTGGACGCCTGGCTGGTGCTGCACCTGCTGCGGAGCGACGTACGCGCCGGCCCCCGGAGGCGGCGGGTTGTGCGACGGCTGGGGCGGCATGTAGTGCGGCGCGGCGGGCGGCATCTGCTGGCCGAACTGCTGAGGAGCGACATACTGCGGCCCAGGAGCGGCCTGCGAGTAGGCCGGGTAGACGGGCGGCTGCTGCTGGTGCACACCTACCTCCGAGGCAGATGCCGGAATGTCGGCGGCAGGCGGTTGGGAATCAACCTTCGCCGACGGCAGTCGGGAAGGTGCCGCGGCGACGGCGTCGTCCTCTACGGGAACGGCCACAGGCTCGTCACTCGAGAGTGCGTCGGAGTTCGACTCGTCAACTGGCGACCATCCCCGCGCCGGGCGCGATCCGGGGATCTCTGGGATCGGGGGCACGGAGACCGTCCCGTCCTGCGCGAAGGTGCCCGATTCAGTTGGCGGAGTGACCGACTGCGGACTGTCGTATGCAGCGGTATCGACAGACGTCATCGCATCGTGCGTAGAACCTGAATCCGCGTCCTCGTCATTGCGAAGCCACGGAGGCGGAACAGAACCTGTCGCATCTGGCATCTTATGCAATCCCCTCGTTCGCCATGAGCGGCTCTTTCGCCGCTACCAGCCCATCGGCGAGGCCCAGACTAGTGCCTGCCTCCGGTCGAGTGCGATTCGAGCGTACGAATATTAGGCTGGCGAACATGGCCGTGGATACGAATGACCCCCGAACAGTCCTGCAAGCGCACAAGCTGCGGACGCGTTTGGCCGCGGACGCCGTTGTGCACGGAAGTTCCGCCAACCGGGGACATTCAATGACCGTACGAGTGCTGATCATCTCGTTGGTGATCGCTGCGGTGATTGCGGGCGGAATCGTCATCGGCGGCTACGTGATCGATCTCATCGCAGCCCGGCGACGCTGACTCAGCGAGGCCACACGAGCGTGTAGACCCCCTGCGCGAAGAACACGACTGGAACAAAGGCGACCGCCAACGGGATGTCCACCGCGTCGAGCAGGCGCCGCACACGCGCCGCCGTGACCTCGTCGAGTGTGGGCAGAGCGCAGGCCGCCAACACCAGGACGAGCACCACCACCGCTGCTCCGATTCCGAGAACGTACGACGATCCGGCAGCGCCGAACCAGCGAATCGCACCCGCAGCCAAGAACACCGTGCTCGCGGCAGCGGCGAGGATCATCGGGGCCACATGACGAGCATGTGTGAAATTTCTACTGCGGAGCAGCCAGATCGCGACCATGATCGCCGCGGCCAGGCCCTGCTCCCACACTCCGTCCGCGGCGATCGTCGCCACCGCGAGCACCCCGAGGACCGATGACGACCACACGAGCACATCGGCGGTCAGCCGCCCCCGCGTCAATCCGCGAGCGACGGCATCCCGATCCGCGAGCTCCATCCGCTCGCTCAACCGCACCTGGGCGAGCAGGCCCGACGACGCCAACGCCCATTTCGGCGCGACGATCACCGCGACGACCAGCACGGGCAGCACCCAGACCGACATGGCGACCGCATTCGCGCCCGCGAGGAACGCTCCACCGGCCACCGAGCAGCCGCCTGCCGTCGCACATGCGGCGATCGAGACCGGCGACGAGCGAAGCACGATCGCGGCAGCCGATGCGACGACCGCACAACCGACGGCGACGGTGAAGGCCACTTGTTCCGCTGTCCCGAGTTCCTCTGCGGCACGCCACATTCCGAGGGAAGCCGGAATCACGGCAACCCAGGCCGCGTTCCCGACGGACGGTCCTCGCAGCGCAGCCCCGGCGAGCAGGCACAACAGCGCCAATCCCCCGAGAACTCCAACGACAGCCTGCCGTGCGTCGTCCCCGGCGACGACAGCTGAGGCCAGCGCGACGACCACACCGACCGACACGCCGATCCAGGTGCGGCGCGTGCCTGCATCCCACGTTCGGAATCGGGCGTCGACCCCACGACGCATCTCGGCGAGCACGTCGTCAACGAATGGCGGCGGCGCAGCCTCCGGAGCCTTCGTCAGGTGCAACCGCGCGCCGTCGACGATCTGATGATCGGCCAGCGTGTCTTCGAGGTCGATCGGCCCGAGCGCGGGCGTCGACAGCGTCCACACGGCGCCGCCTGCGGAGGCGGTCGGGCCGAGCAGTCCCAGCACGTCATCGATATACTCGACAACCGGACGTTGCGCCGGAAGACTCACGTCGAGTTGGTTGTCATCCGCAACGACGGTCAGTCGAACGAAGTTGGCACCCATGCGTCCATCATGGCACCCCGGTGCCGACCAGACCGATCGAGCCCGTGGTGCGCGCACAGCACGACACGACGGACAAGACCGACACGAGGGGGAAGTGTGGGGACCCGCCTAGTCCACCGACCGGCGAGACTCAAGGTCGACCCGCTGCCGTCCGAGCCGCTCAAACTGCCGCCGGCACCTGCCATCGACTCCGGGAACAACAACCCGATGATGGCGATGCGCGCGATCCTCCCGATCTTCGCCGGACTCGGCATGATGGCGATGATGATGTCGTCGGGAAACCCGATCAGGATGATCGCAGGCGGCGCGATGGTCACCGCGGCCGTCATCGGCGGCATCGCGATGTTCATCTACGCCAAGAGCGGCGGTCGTAAGAAGGCCGAGCAACAGCGCGGTGTGTACGTCGAGTTCGTCGCCGAGGCACGACAGCGTCTTGATCAAGAGAGCGCCGACCAACGGGCCGTCTCGGTCCGCAGGCATCCCGAGCCCCGCGCACTTCTCAATCTGATTCGGGACCCTTCACGGCTGTGGGAACGGCGACCGCACGACGACGACTTCCTCGTCGCCCGGATCGGACGCGGCACCGGGCCCCTCGCGCGCGACGTCGACGTACCCGATCAGGCCGACCCGTTGAAGAAGCCAGAGCCGATCGCGCAGGCGCACCTCGACAGGTTGATCTCGGCGACGAAACGGATCGAGGACCTTCCCGTTGCGGTGCAGCTCGCAGGCGTCGTGTCGATCGTCGGTCCTGCGGAGTTGACGTACGAGGCGGTCCGCGGAATTCTCACGCAGGTCGGAGCCCTCCACGCCCCCGACGACGTCCGCTTCCACTTGGCGCTTCCGGCGGCCGGTGCGTCGACCGCGTATCAGTGGGCCATGTGGCTCCCCCACATCCTCGACCCGGACAGATTCGACGGTCCTATCGGACGCAGGATGACGTCGCGAGATTCCGACGACCTCGTCTCGTTCATCGATGAGATCGATGAGCGGGCACGGCTTGTCGACGAGATCGCAAAACGTTCCGCCTCGTCGTCGAAGGGCATCGACGCTCCGCATCTCGTTGTGGTGATCGACTCCGACGACCAGCACGGCAGGGAGGTTCTCAGTGTCTTGAGCGGTCGTGACCTGCAGGCGATGAAGGTCGTCGCAGTGGTGCTGAACGAACAGCGGACTCTTGAACCAGGCCATGTCGACGCCCGCATCACCATCGCCGACAACAGATCCGTCGAGGTCGAGATCTTCGGCGACGACACCGAGTCGAATGCGCGGGTCGACGCTGCGCAGCGTCGCACACGTCGTCTGGTGCGCGGTGCTGATCGTGGTTCGCTCGACGCGGTGTCGGAGACACTCGCTGCCACGATCGCCCGCAGACTCGCGCCCATCCGGTTAATCGAAGACGCGGCGCCCGACACACCGCTCGAATCGACGATCACCCTCGATCGATTGCTCGGCATCTCCGACTTCGGCACCTACGACGTGCACCAGATGTGGTCCCCACGGCCGCTCGACGAGTTCCTGAACGTTCCATTCGCGGTCGGTGGCAACGGCGAACCGGTTCATTTGAACTTGAAGGAGTCCGCGCAGGAGGGCATGGGTCCGCACGGCCTGTGCATTGGCGCCACCGGATCGGGCAAGTCCGAAGTGCTCCGCACGATGGTTCTCGCACAGGCGGTGTGCCACTCCCCCGATCGGCTGGCGCTCGTCCTCGTCGACTACAAGGGCGGCGCGGCCTTCGCCGGGCTCGACCAACTCCCGCACACCACCGCGATGGTCGACAATCTTTCGGACGGGGCCGGCCTCGTCGACCGCCTTCACGACGCGCTGCTCGGCGAGATGCAGCGTCGTCAGCAGGTCCTTCAGGCTGCGGGGTCGCTCCCGAACGTGACCGAGTACAACCGCCGCCGAGATGCAGGGCAAGACCTCGAACCGCTGCCGAACCTCTTGGTGGTGATCGACGAGTTCGGTGAGATCCTCGCGGCCAAACCCGACTTCATCGACCTCTTCGTGCAGATCGGCCGGATCGGCCGATCGATCGGCGTGCATCTGCTGCTCGCCACGCAGCGGCTCGAGGAGAGCAAACTCCGCGGCCTGGAATCCCATCTGTCGTACCGGATCGGCCTGCGCACCTTCTCCGCACAGGAGTCGCGCACCGTCATCGGAACCACTGACGCTCACCAGCTTCCACCGATTCCCGGATCCGGGATCCTGAAGGTCGACCCCGACCTGTACGAGCGGTTCAAGGCCGCATACGTGTCCGGGCGTTATGTGCCTGCGGGAGCAGCCGAAGAACTGCAGCTTCCACCCGTTCCGATGCCGTTCCAGTTGGGGAACGACACCTCACACTGGCTTCACGAACGCCAGCTCGAGCACGAACTCGCAGTCCAGAAGAACGTCGCACCAGCCGACGAGGACGACCCGTTCGTCGAGACCACGCTCGACATGGTGGCTCGACGGCTCGGCGAGCACGCCGACAAGGTCCGCCAGATCTGGCTGCCGCCGCTGCCCGACTCGATCCCGATCGGCGAAGTCCTCGGCGATGTCGCGCCCAGTCGCGGTCGCGGATTGTCGGCTGTCGACACCGCGATGTGCGGACAGCTGAAGTTCCCGATCGGGCTGAAGGATCAGCCCCTCAAACAGTGGCAGGGGCCGCTCACCCTCGATGTTCGAGGATCGGGCGGGCACGTGGTGTTTCTCGGTTCACCGCAGTCGGGCAAGACCACTGCGGTCCGAGCGATCGTGATGGGCGCCGCCCTGACCCATACCGCGACCGAAGTCGGTTTCTACGTGATCGACATGGCCGGAAGCTCGTTGAGCCCGCTGGCGAACCTCCCCCACGTCGGTGATGTCGCGACGCGATTCGAGTCGGACAAACTGCGCCGCAGCGTCGCCGAAGTCGCTTTCCAGCTGGCCGAACGTGAGCGGATCTTCGCTGATCACCAGATCGAGACTGCCGAGGCGATGCGGGAGGCCCACCGGCGCGGCGCACTGCCGGAACTCGCATGCGCCGACGTGTTCCTGGTCATCGACGGTTGGTGGACATTCCGTGAGGAGTACGAGGCCCTCAGCCAGCAGGTCCAGGACATCGTCGCTCGGGGGCTCGGCTACGGGGTTCACGTGATCCTGACGTCGTCCCGGTGGGCCGATTTCAGGCTCCAGATGCAGAGCATGCTGGGCACCCGCGTCGAGCTGCGGCTGAACGACGCGCTCGAGTCGACAATCGACCGTCGTACGCTCGCGTCGATCCGGCCCGAGGACCAGGGACGATGCGCCACGCAGGACAAACTCCTCGGGCAGATCGCCCTCCCCCAGGTGGGCGGTTCCATCGGTGGCGCCGAGGCGTCGCTGCGCGCGATCGCCGACGCGTGGACCGGTCCGGTGATCCCGCCGGTCCGGATGCTGCCCGACGAAGTGACTCTGGCGACGATCCGATCGGATCACCCAACGGCTCCGCGAGCGGTGATCGGCCTGGCCGAGGCAGATTTGATGCCCGCCTCGATCGACTTGTTCGGCACTGACCCTCACCTGCTCGTGTTCGGCGACAGCGGTTCGGGCAAGACTTCCCTTGTCCGGACGCTGATCAACGACATCTGCCCCGCGTACAAGGAAGGCCAGGTGGTTTTTGCCGTCATTGACCCGAAGCGTCAGTTGCTCGACGCGGTCCCGCCCCAGTTCTTGGGCGGGTACGCAGGCACTGGAGGCGCCGCGACGGGATTGATGGGATCGATCGCGCAGGAACTCGTACGGCGCCAGCCCCCGGACGACGTGACTCCGCAGCAGCTTCGAGACCGCTCGTGGTGGAAGGGACCCGAGGTGGTCATCATCGCCGACGACTACGACCTGATCGAAGGCGGCAACAGCCCGCTGCGACAGTTGGTGCCGTTCCTGTCCCAGTCGCGCGATCTCGGGGTCCACCTCGTGGTCTTGCGCCGCAGTGGAGGCGCGGCGCGCGCCGCATACGAGCACGTCATGCAGGGCATCAAGGAGAGCGGCGGCACTGGCCTGTTACTGTCCGGAGACAGGCAAGAGGGACAGATCTGGCCGAAAGCCTGGCTGCAGCATCTTCCGCCCGGGCGCGGGGATCTGATCAGGCCGGGCAAACTGCCGGAGCGGATTCAGGTGGCCTTCACACCGTCTCCCCTACTCGTGTCCGCTGCCCTCGACAAGCACACCGCACCGACCGCCGAAGGATGACCGTGAGCACTGACGAATCAACGCCTCAGACCGATCAGACGGAAGCTCGGCCGCTGTCCGTGCAGTGGCACCCGGATGCTCTCCGACCTCCGTTCGAGTGGATCGTCCAACTGCCGCCGGATTGGGCCGTGATCGAGACTCACCCCACGCGGTGGAAACGTCAGAACGAACGGATCGTCGACGACTTCTTCGACGGTCGGCGCGTGCCGAGCAAGGTCCGAAACGCGCTGCTGCGGTCGCTCGGCGACGCGGTCGCGACGGCACAGCAGAAGAAGGTTCTCCTGACTCTGGTGAAACCCGCGATCGATGAGGACGGGCGCGTCTCGAACATCGCCATGAATCTGATCTTCTCGTCGAGTTCACCGCGATTGGCGTCGATGGCTCCGGTCAAGCGCGCCTTCGGGTCGACGGAGACGTATGTCGAACGAACGACTCCGAGCGGCAGCGCGTACGGCACGGTGACCGTACGGAAGAAGCAGCGAGACGGCGCCGAAACGCGCGAGGTGCTGTCGGTTCAGGGCTTCCTGCCGATGGCCGGCACCACGTGGACGCTCGCTGTCGGCGTCACAACGCCGCAGGTCGACTTGGAGAAGCAGCTGGTCGACATGGTGATCCGATGTGTCTCCAGCGTCAGGACCCCGTCCGACCACACTGCGGCTGCAACGCAAGAGTCGGCGTCGCCGTCACTCGAACCGCTCGACTTCGACGAAGCGATCGCACTCGTCGATCACGTGATCGGTACCTGACGCTGCGCCGTCGAATGGTCGCAGTTCAGACTTGGTGCTAGCCTCGGGCCGGTACACGAATCGGGGAGGAAGTGGACGTGGGGAGTTTCATCCAGGTACCGCCGCAGGACATGATCTCGCTCGGCAATGCTCTCAATGGCATTCGCGACATGCTTGAGGCCCAGAAGAATGACGGCCGTGTCGTTCACGGTCTCGACGACAGACATGGCGAGTACCACGTACAGGTTGCTGAAGAAGGCTTTGTCGATGCCTGGAAGACGTCCATCGACATGCTGATCGAGGCAATCGGCGGGACCGGCGATCTAGCGAAGGCGATCGGAGTCGGTGCCGCCGAGATCGACGGCAAGGTGGCCGAAGCCGGAAACAACGCCGCTAACCAGCTGTCCTCTTTTAACTTCCACGTGTAACGGAGCGATCACCATGCCTGACCTATTCGCTTGGGACAACGGCGTCGCCGACGGGACTGTCACTCAGGTCAATGTCGCGAAGACTCTCCTGACTGTGCACTTGCAGATCCTCGTCGCGCAGGTCAACTCCGCGAAGGACGCCGGCGCGTGGTCGGGATATGAGGAAGAGACCTTCCGCCTCATCTTCGACAACTGGCACAAGGCCGCGGACGGCGTGTTCCAAGTCCTCGACGGAATCTCAAAACTTGTCGACGGATCGAACGATGCGGTTCAGAAGTATCGCGACGAGATCATGAAGGCTCTCGGCTGATAGCCCTCAATCGGTAACCGATCCTCCCGCTTCGATCACTCTGGCGATGACTTCGCCTATCCCGTACACCACTGCGGGGTCGTCGAGCAGCGATCCTTCCGGCGTAGCGACCAGCGGCGTCGGCATGGGAACGATGTCCCCGTATTGGCACTCGAGTCGCGTCCGATCGTCACCGCCGACAGCCACGACCGTCACTCCGCCGCGATCTGCCAGACGTCCGGCCACCGACTTCCCGTCGTGCAACCAGGCGTGTGCGATGTCCGAGCGGTCTCCTACCAGCACGATGTGCGACGCCAAGTCGGACGCCGACGCGATCGTGGGAATCGGTACCCCATGCGGAACGTCGATCACCAGGCTCGGGAAACGACGTTCCAACTTCCACACTGCGTCTCGCAACGTACTCGGCGGCACGGCACCGGGTCCCTCGAACCAGCATGAGGCGAGCGGCACCCGTGCAGTCATGTCCACATAGTCTTCAACGGTTCGACGCCCAAGCGTCGCACTGTGCGATGCGGCCAGGCCGATCAAGTCGCCCGATCCATTCGATCCGAGCACCCGCCGCAGCGGCTGAGCGGTCCCGTCGGCATCCACCGCCGCGACCGGCAAAGACGACAAAGACTGAAGAAGGACCGCCAGAGCTGCTGAGATCGGAGTGGTCGCTGTGCGCTGATCGAGCGGAAGCACGACGACGAGTGCCGGGCGGTCAGTTCCACCCGCGAGCCGACGTTCGAGACGTGCCTGTGCGGGCAACGCTCTCGTTGAGTTTGAAGCGAGCCTCATGACCTGATGGTAGTCGTTCGAACGACACCGCCAGGCGTCGCGTTGTACTCACCGCATGCACCCGATAGGTTGGAAACCGCGCCGGGACAAACCGGACGAGACTTCAGGTGCGGTATTCGGATTCAAGGGGGAGTATCTGATGGCAGAAGGTGATCGGCTCGTCGTCCAACCGGCGGCAGTCAAGTCGATGGGTGGGGACCTGCAGAACTCGGTCCAGAACTTCACCTCAAGCGCGAAGACGTTCGATTCTGGCATGAAGGCACTGGTCGCAGTTGCCAAAGGCGATGGCGCGACAGCCATCGACAGGCTCGCTCAAGAGTGGGTTCGTGCGAACGACCAGATCACGAAGGCCCTGGACGATCTCGGTCTGCGAACCGAAGATGCCGGCGACAAGTATGAGCAGGGCCGTCAGGACCAAGCTCAGCAGGCGCAGACCCGCGGGGGTCAGATGGACTTCCACGTCGAATCGATCTGACCGGTCAGTCCAGTTCCACTACCCGTTGCCGTCGAATGCGCGACGGCGATGGCGTCGCCCCATCCCCTTCTTCGGCTCACTGTGGGCTCGCCGAATGAAGGCCACCACCGATGCCTGTTTCCAAGCTTGATCCGTTGGCGACGTTCAACGTCAAGGGGCAGCCGCTGCGGTTGACGAGAAATCCGGCGTCGGTGACCGGTGGTGCGATGCGGTACGCCGATTTCGCGGAGGACTGCGAGACGGCTGTGCGGGTGTTACGGCGCTTGGATTCCAGTGATCTTCAGGGTCCTGAAGCTAATGCGTTCCGCGGCAAGATCTATCGGCGTCTGGCAGGGTGGTTGACTTCCACGGCCGCGCCCATCGCAGTACTCACCGGAGTTGCGTGACCGTCCAACTCGGATGGCGTTCGACGCTTAAAAGGACCGGAGACCGGTCCAGGCGCGATCGCCCGGATCGCCAGTCAGCTATACCTCGATCCCGAAACACTTCGGAGCTGGGTACGCAGATTCGAGGACGGCCAGACTGCCGTCCCTGGTGTGGAAACGGTCTCTGATATCGATCGGGTCCGTCAGTTGGAGAAGGAGAATTCCGAGCCCGAGAGCGCCCAGGGAGACGCTCAGCCCTTCTGAGAACCGGAATTGTCAGAAGGCTCGTCTACTCTCTGACCCCATGGATGCAGTTCACACCATTGTCGTGTCGGTCGTTCCGACCCCCATCGTCGCCTACGCGCTACTCATATTGGGACTAGGCGCACCTCTGATGAAGTCAGCACGATGGGACGTCGCATTCCAGCGGACAGCAATGCTAGAGATTCATCGCCGGAGGCTGGCCGCCGATCGATTGTGCATGGAAGACTTTTCGAGCGCGACATCAATCGTCGGAAACAAAGAGTTGGATGATTGCGTCGACAAAATTGCCTCGGATCATTTCGCAGCCGTAGTCGCAATCGTCGGCGGACACAGGATAACTGCTGAGACTTTGTTTGCGCCCTGACGGGCAACGCTTATTCGAGCCTTAAATCGACAGCGATCTGCCGCTCGCCGAGTTCGTCGCCTCCGGAATTTACCGAACGTGTAGCATTTCGTGCAGTTCGTCTCGAGTATCGAGGCCGCGGTCGCAGGAGTGATTCGGCTAGTGCGGATGCACGGCTATGTCGTTAAGAAATTGTTCTCTGACCTTTCAGTTTTCTTGGTGGTCGTCGGCGTGGCCGTCGGCGTTTTCTACTGGTACGGAATGAGCGCCCTCGGCGAGACCGACGACCCGACGTCTGCCATCGGTCTAGCTATGACCTGGTCGGGCATCATTTGTGTATTCTGGATGGCCAGTCAGGTTCTTTTTCGCGTTGGTTCCGCAGTGCGAGGCCACGACCGACCGTGGACTGGCCCCGCGGTCGCCACAGTCGCGGCGTTGACGTTGGCCCTTTCGCTGTGACGGCACAGTACGCAACTGGCATTCTCAGCAAGTTGGCACTCATCCAGCATAACTTCACTGTACCCCTGAGTGTCCCCGAGGAGGTCTCCACACGATCGTTTTCTGCATTGGTTGGAGCAGGCACGCTTTGGGTGGCCTTTCGCATAGGCAGGATAGTGAGGTACCCACATTTCCGCCTCAGCGAGAGGATCCGGGGAGCGGGGATCTCATGCCTACTCGTCCTTTTCGGCGCGATATTCCTCGCACTCTCCATTGACAAAAACGCCTTGTCGGCGATGACAGTTCCTATCGCTATCGTTTTCGCACTGGCAGCGTTCCTGTTCTTCATCGGAGGCCTCGTCGCGGCGGCTGAGTGGTTCACGCGCCGCCGACGTCTGGTATCTGCTGGAATCCGCGTTCCACTTCGTGGGTTCGGGTTGCGGACGGCGCTCATCGTCGCGGCGGTTAACCTTGGAGCATTTCTAGGCATCTTCGCCGTCGACTCGATCACGTCGACCAGCGTCAGGGCCGCACAAGCAACGGTCTACATCCTAGCGGCGATCACACTGCTTGGCGTCGCAATCGGGATGGCCTGGTGCTGCGCCGGATGGCTGTACGTGCGACGCGTCGACTCATACTACGAACAGTTCCGCACCGATGGATTCGGTTCCGGGCGCGATACATAGTTCGACAACCACAGAAGCGAACACGCGAAGGAAAGCGTCGCCCAACACCGAACCTAGAAGTCAGAAATCGGCGCACCTACTCCAACGGCAGCTGATTCGCAAGCGCAAGTATCTGGTCCTTCTTCGCACCCTGCGCGCCAACTGCGAGCCAGACGTTCTCCAATGTGTCGGGCCGGAGGTATGCGACTCCATTCCGTTCATCGAGGTATCCGGTACCGAATCGCCACCGAATGGCTTGTGCTCCCGGTTTCCGCGAGGCAGCGGCGAATACCGAGTCCGTGGCGTCCTTCGAGACCAGCCATGCCAGCGCCAGCAGAGTCGTCGGGCCCGCACACGCCATACGTGCGCGTGCGTATATCTTTCCGCTCCCTTGGTCTGCCGGTCCCATCTCATCGTCAAAACCAGACAACAGCCACGAGCAGTTGATGTCGTTCCAACCCGTGGTATCTGGTGTCTGTGGCAGCAGCTTGGGCAACAGTGCGACCAGGGGTGAGTACTCGCCCCAGCTCGGGCCCACGGTCACGTCGCCGGAAGAACTAGGCGCCGACGTCACGCCGTCGGAAATGGCGCGGACTATATAGGTGTGCTTCCCTTCGGTCGCGGTTTTGTCGGACACGGCCGTGTCGCTCCCGCTGTACACCACCGCCGATCCGTCACGCACCACCTCATACGAATCCGCACCGTCAACGCCCGTCCATGCGATCTTCACAACAACGCCGTTGGCGGAGACGCTCACACCGGTGGGCGCGTCAACGGAGCCACCCCCTCCGATGACGAATCGGACTACAAGGAGCGCAACCACTAGCACCACGGCAGCGGAAGCTCCGATGAGTGCAATGTGAGGGCGCCCGCCTGCCGGGCCGGTATTGGAACGGTCTCCTGATCGACCAATCATCAGAACGGCAGCCTTCCCAGCGTCTCGCGTGCTTTCGCGGTGTCTCGTGGATCCGGGAAAACGACCTCCACAAACGTTCTGGCCCGTTTGTCTTCATCGTCGAAGATCCAGAGTGACCGTGCTTCGCCGCCCTGCGTTCCCGTCCGTGCCCGGCCAACACTGTTCTGTGCCGACTTGATATTGAACTCTGTCTTCGCCGTGGACGACGACAGTTCGCTCTGCGAGGCGAGCCCGGCCGTGTCCGCATCTGCAAATGCCACGATCCGGACTTGGTAGAGCATGTCCTCTCCGTCCTGTTTCTGGCAGAGAATCATCGACGACGGGTGCGATGTGGAGAAATCCGGCCCCGACCCGCGGCACTTCATCGCCTCGAAGCCGTTAGTGCTGACCGGGGTTGCCGGCACCAGTTCGGGGAACATTTCCACCACCTCACGTAATGCACCCCAGGTCAGCGTCACGTTGACCGGATCTGAGGAGGCGAAATCGGAGCCTCCTCGTGAAGTGCTCCGCGCTGCCACTGAGTACACGTGCTCCCCCGGCAGCGGCGCACTCAGAACGACGTTGGTGTCGCTGACAGTTCGCACCACGACGTCGTCTTCCATGACCACGTACTCGTTTGCGCCGGACACCCTGTCCCACGACAGTTCCACGCCCTGCGCCGATGATTCCGCAGTGAAGTCGGCCGGGGTGTCGAGCGCGGTACCGGAGATCCACAAGAACCCTGCGCCGATACCGACGGCCGCCGCAACAGCGATCGCCGCCGTCGCCAGGACGGGAGTCCGTCGGTACCACTTCACCGGCGAGGTCGGCTGCGGGCTCTGGAAAGCGCCGGTACGCGCGAAGTTCGGAGCGAACGCGGCCGGATTCCCCTGGCGGACTGGCGCGCCCGGAGTGTTCGCGAACGACGGTGGGACCACCACCGCTCGGCCCTCGAACAGGGCGATTCGCAGGGCGTGAGCGAATGCCCCACACGTCGGGGGACGCTGGCTCGGATCCTTCGCGAGACCAGCGGCGAGAACCGAGTCGACGGCGGGCGGCAACGACCGGTTGCGTTCGCTTGCCCGCGGCGGCTCCGCGAACATGTGCGCCGTCATCAAGCCCTGCAGGCTCTGCGAATCGTAAGGAGAGCTGCCGGTGAGCAGCTCGAACGCGGTCGCAGCGAGCGAGTAGAGGTCGGCGCGACCGTCCACCGCACGACCGTCGATCTGCTCCGGCGAGCAGTAGCGCATCGTGCCGACAGTGGTCCCGGTACCGGTGAGGTTGCCTTCGGCGTCGCCGATCGCCTGCGCGATGCCGAAGTCGGTCACCTTGATGGCCTCGGGGAAGATCGGGTCCGGGCCGGGGGTGATGAGGATGTTCGCCGGCTTCACGTCACGGTGCAGGATCCCGTTGCGGTGCGCGACGTCGAGCGCCGCGGCGACGCCATCGACGATGTTGGCGACCAATCGGGCGTCGAGCCCGCCCGGGGACTGCTTGATGATCCGCGACGCGTCGGTGCCCGGCACCATCTCCATCGCGATCCACAGAAGATCGTTCAGTACACCGCGGTCGTAGACGCGCACCAGATTGGGGTGTGTCAACGGCGCGACGAGGTCGGCTTCCCGCTCGAACCGCGCCCGCACGACGGGGCTGTCCGCGTGGGCGGAGCGCAGGACTTTCAGCGCGTCGCTGCGCGGCAGACGCGGGTGCCGCACCCGGTACACCTCACCCATGCCGCCGGCGCCGAGCACTGATTCGACCCGGTACCCCGCGATCTCTTCCCCGACTTCGAACATGCGCCGCATGCTACCGGGTCTTCCGAATTCGGCTGCGCCCGCACAACCGACCGAATGACGTGCACCTGTCCTGGTCACCATACTCGCGAGGCGCTTCGGCGTAGTGCATCTGTTCGCTCGACGGCGGTGGCCCCTCCCTACTCGTCGAGCCCCTGTTCGTCGAGGGCAGCCGACAAACCGCAAGGCAGTCCGCAGGTCCTCCAGTTCGCGTGGATCGCGAGACGAAACCGCCTGAACCCCTTCATTCTTCGTGCTCACCCACCTACGATCGGCAGTCATGACTCCCCGCTTCACCGCCGACGAGCTCGACGCTGCGTTCGCCCAGTTCCAGAGGACCACTGCCGAGGTCGCGATCAGCGACGACTGGGACGTCTGGGCTGATCAGTTCACCGAAGACGCCGACTACGTCGAGCACGCGTACGGCACCATGAAGGGCCGCGAGGCGATCCGCACATGGGTCAAGAAGACCATGTTCGCGTTCCCGGGCAGCCATATGACCGAGTACCCGTCGCTCTGGCACGTGTCCGATCCCGAGACCGGCCGCGTGATCTGCGAGATCGACAACCCGATGCGCGACCCCGGCGACGGATCCGTCTTCACCGCGACCAACATGACGATCCTGACCTACGCGGGGGACGGTCTGTGGAGCCGCGAAGAGGACATCTACAACCCGATGAAGTTCGGGCAGATGACCTACCAATGGTGCCAGCGGGCAGCCGAACTCGGAACGCTCGACGAACCGGCCAGTCGGTGGATGGACACAGTCGGCAAGATGTTCGCGCCGCGGTCCACTCGCTCGTAGCTCGCGCGCCGGCAGTTCGGTACCTACGATCGCGTAACCACAAGCTACTCATCCGTAACATAGGCACGGTGCGGAGCGATGAAACCCGTGACAGATGGACTTGGGACCGTTACGACCGTGACGTAGCCTGAAGGGATACGCGCACGTCGACGCTCCCCGCGGCGGCACTGCCGCCCGACCGACGCACCGAACCGACCGGAGGAATCACCGATGGCACGCGAACTGACTCAACTCGAGCTGCTCCGGGAGCTGGAGCCGATCGCCGAGAACAACGTCAACCGACACCTGAAGACGGCGCGCGACTGGAACCCGCACGACTACGTGCCGTGGGATGAGGGCCGCAATTTCGCCGAGCTCGGTGGCAAGGACTACGACCCCGAGGACTCGAAGCTCGACGACGTCGCCAAGGCCGCGATGATCACGAACCTGCTGACCGAGGACAACCTGCCCTCGTACCACCGCGTGATCGCCGACAACTTCTCGATGGACTCCGCGTGGGGCCACTGGGTCGGCCGCTGGACCGCCGAGGAGAACCGCCACGGCATCGCGATGCGCGACTACCTGGTCGTGACGCGCGGCGTCGACCCCAACGCGCTCGAAGAGGCGCGCATGATCCACATGACCAACGGTTACGACCCGATGCTCGCGGCAGCGGATCGCGCCGACGAGATGGCCGCCAACGGTGAAGAGATCGGCCTCCTCCACTCGGTCGCGTACGTGACGTTCCAGGAACTCGCGACCCGCGTGAGCCACCGCAACACCGGCAAGGCCTGCAACGACCCCATCGCCGACCGCATGCTTCAGCGCATCGCTGCCGACGAGAACCTGCACATGATCTTCTACCGCAACATCTGCGGTGCAGGCATGGACATCTCGCCCGACCAGACGCTCCGCGCAGTCGCCGACATCGTCACCAACTTCCAGATGCCCGGCGCAGGCATGCCGAACTTCCGTCGTCACGGCGTTCTCATGGCCAAGCACGGCATCTACGACCTCCGTCAGCACCTCGAAGAGGTGATCCAGCCGGTCCTGCGCAAGTGGAACGTCTTCGAGCGCACCGACTTCGGCCCGAAGGGCGAGCAGACTCGCGAGGAGCTCGCGGCGTTCCTCGACCAGCTCGACAAGGACGCGACCCGCTTCGAAGAGATGCGCGACCGCGCCCTGGCCCGTGAGGCCCGCAAGCGGGAGCAGCAAGCATCCTGAGCACCGCAACTCTGCCGACGCCATCCCGACCGGACTTCCTGACCGGTCGGGATCCGTTGCGTATCGGCCCGATCGAACTCGCCAGTCCTGTGGTGCTCGCACCGATGGCAGGCGTCACCAACGTCGCCTTCCGCGTGCTGTGCCGCGAGCTCGAGGCTCAGCGCACCGGCACCGTGTCCGGCCTGTACGTGTGCGAGATGGTGACGGCTCGCGCTCTGGTGGAGCGTCACCCCGTGACGATGCACATGACGACGTTCGACCCGACGGAGACGCCGCGGTCCATGCAGCTGTACACGGTCGACCCGGAGTACACCTACAAGGCCGCCAAGATGATCGTCGACGAGAACCTCGCCGACCACATCGACATGAACTTCGGCTGCCCGGTCCCCAAGGTCACCAAGCGCGGCGGCGGATCGGCGATCCCGTACAAGCGCCGCCTGTTCCGCAACATCGTCGCCGCCGCCGTCCGCGCCACCGAGGGCACCGACATCCCGGTGACCGTGAAGTTCCGCATCGGCATCGACGACGAGCACCACACGCACCTCGACG
The DNA here is from genome assembly GCF_016919385.1 of Gordonia sp. PDNC005. Lineage (NCBI taxonomy): Bacteria > Bacillati > Actinomycetota > Actinomycetes > Mycobacteriales > Gordoniaceae > Gordonia > Gordonia sp. PDNC005. Next base: position 344,039 of record NZ_CP070351.1, on the reverse strand, counting down.
CCGGCCGCATCGCAGCCGACGAGGGCGCGCAGGCCGTCGCGCTCCACGCGCGGACCGCATCCCAGCGCTACTCGGGCACCGCGGTGTGGGACGAGATCGCACGCCTCAAAGAGCACGTGACGACGGTTCCGGTGCTCGGCAACGGTGACATCTTCGAGGCCGACGACGCCGTCGCGATGATGCAGCAGACCGGCTGCGACGGTGTTGTGATCGGCCGAGGCTGCCTCGGACGACCGTGGCTGTTCGCCGAACTCTCGGCCCGACTCCGCGGCGTCGACGCCCCGACAGCACCGAATCTCGGCGAAGTGGGCCAGATCATGTTCCGCCACGGAACCCTACTCGCCGCACATCACGGCGAGGACAAGGGTATGCGCGAGATGCGCAAGCACATCGCCTGGTACCTGCGGGGCTTCCCGGCGGGCGGCGACCTCCGCTCGCAGCTGTCGCTCGTGAAAACCATGGACGACCTGCGGAGACTCATCGACACCCTGCCCGCGGACACGCCGTTCCCCCGCGATGCGCACGGTCCGCGCGGGCGTCAGGGCTCCCCCGCATCGGTCGCGCTGCCCGAAGGATGGCTCGACGATCCGGAGGAGGACATCGTCCCCGAAGGCGCCGAGATCATGCACTCGGGAGGCTGACAGCGCCGTCCTGAGCTGGTCGATCATCAAACTTTCAGGTCCGGCCACTATCATGTCCGAAGTCCCTGACCAGTGAGGTTATCGTGAGTTCAGACCGCCCCGGCGCCGACCGCCCGGACGACCAGCCGTCGTCACCTCGGCGATCTCGTCGTGCCGGTCGATCGTCTGACTCGTACGACTTCCGCGACCGTTTCGGCGACACCGGCCGGCACCCCCGGGCCGAAGGATTGCGCGAACCCACCGGCCGCGAGCAGTACGTGCGCCCCCGCGGCCGTCTCACCGTCCGGCAGCTCATGGATCAGATGGGCGTCGACGAGTCGGCGGGCACGCTTCCGCCCGCGCAGGCCGAGCCGCCCGCAACCGGACGACGCCGCGCCACCCCGCCGCCGACTCCCCCGCGTCGCACGACGCCGCCGCCGGCCGCCCAGGCGCCTCGGCCCGCGGCACCGCGACCGCCGACATCCCAAACGCCCACCCCTGCACCGTCGGCGCCGCAGCGCAGACCGGCGACCCCGCCGGCGGCACGACCGCAGCCGCGCCCGGCAGCGCCCAAGCCCGAGGCGACGCAAGCGATCCCACCCATCGCCGGATTCGAGTTCGAGCCGGTCGACCTCTCCGACACGACGACCGCATCACGCGCGTCCGACGAGTCGCGGGCCCAGAGCCCCACGCCGCCCAAGGCTCCCTCCGACGATGCACCGGCAGCAGCCCAGCAGGCGCCCGGTGACGTCGTCGACGCCCCGAACAGGATCCGTCGCAGGCCTCTCGAACCGACTCCGGACCTCACCCAGGTCATCGAACGAGTTCGTCCCCGTAAGGCACCCCTGACGAAGAAGGCCCGCGCCCGCAAGGTCGCGACCGGTACCGGTCGCACCCTTGTCGCGCTGGCGTGCATCCTGTCGCTCGTCGGCACCGGATACGTGTGGAACATGAACCGGATCTGGAACGGCAACTGGAACATCGTCGACGCCATCGACCCGAACAACAAGGACGTCCGCAACAAGGACGCCCAATACGGCGACGAGACGTACCTGATCGTCGGCACCGATACACGGAGCGGACAGAACGCCAAGGTGGGCGCCGGTGAGGCCGACACCGTGGAAGGCGCCCGCGCCGACACGATCCTCCTGGTCAACGTCCCGGCCGACCGCAGCCGCGTGGTCGCGGTGTCGTGGCCGCGAGACCTCGCCGTCGACCGGCCCGAGTGTCAGAACTGGAACTCGGAGACAAAACAATACGACGGAGTGCTCCCCGCGGCGCCCAGCGTGAAGCTGAACGGTGTGTTCGCCGACGGCGGACCGTCGTGCATCGTCAAGACGCTCACGCAGATGAGTGGTCTGAACATCAACCACTTCATCGCCATGGACTTCGCAGGCTTCGAGCACGTGGTCCGCGCCGTCGGCGGCGTGGAAGTCTGCTCCAAGGTGCCGCTGTTCGACGACGAGATCGGCTACATCGTCAAGACCCCGGGCCGTAAGAAGCTGACTCCGAAGCAGTCGCTGAACTACGTGCGCGCCCGCCACATCGCACTGGAGGGCAACGGCGACTACGGCCGCATCAAGCGCCAGCAGCTGTTCATGTCGTCACTGCTCCGATCGACGCTGTCGGGCGACGTGCTGTCGAATCCGAACAAGCTGAACGGCATCGTCAAGACGTTCATCAAATACAGCTACGTCGACCGCGTCGACACCGACGCGCTCATCAACCTCGCCGACTCCATGCAAGGCATGGACGCCGGAGCGGTCACGTTCCTCACCGTTCCCACCTCCGGGACGTCGGAGGACGGGCAGAACAACGAGATCCCGCGAACCGAAGACATCGATGCGATCTTCAACGCCATCATCGACGACCAGCCGTTGCCGGGCGAGAAGAAGAAGCGACCAGCCGATGCGCCCACTCCGACCGCGAAGGCTCCAGTCAACATCGAGATGACGGCGCAGCACGCGAGCAACATCACCGCGCGTGTCCTCAACGGCACGGGGCAGTCCGGAATGGCCTCGAACGTGATGGACGAGTTGATCCGCCAGAGCGTCGAGGTGTCGGGCATCGGTGACGCATCCGAACAGCGCACCGACACCGTGGTGCGATACGGCACCGGTGAACGCGACTCCGCCGCGACCATCGCCAAGCTGTTCCCCGGCGCGAAGATTCAGCTCGACAAGTCCGTGAAGTCGGGTGTCCAGGTGATCCTCGGCACCGATTTCGGCGGCGTCGAGACAATGGGTTCGGTTCCGGCCGCGGGTTCGACGCTGTCGGTGGAGAACCTCCCCGAGAACGTCAACAGCAGCAACCTGCCGAACGACCTCGCCGTGACCAACGCGGGCGACACCACCTGCAGCTGACACGCTGCCGACTGTTCACGCCGACTTCACCCTGCCCGGCAAGCCTTCGACCGGCACGTTCAGTAGAATTCGCGGTATGCGTGACGCCTACCAGGAGCAGATGTCTGCCCTGAACACGGTCCTCGGTCAGATGGTCGAAGAGGTCGGCCGTGCGATGGAGATGGCCACCCGGTCGCTCCTCGAAGCCGACCTCGAACTCGCCGAACGCGTGATCTCCGATCACGACGCGATCGCCGAGCAGTCCGTCGAAGCCGAAGACCTCGCCTTCAAACTGATGGCTCTGCAGGCCCCCGTCGCGGGCGACCTGCGTTCCATCGTGTCCGGTTTTCAACTCGTGTCCGAGATCGACCGCATGGGCGCCCTCGCCCTGCACGTCGCGAAGGTCGCACGACGCCGCCACCCGGCCCACGTGCTGCCCGAAGAGGTCGCGGGCTACTTCGAGGAGATGGGTCGCCTCGCCGTGGAGCTCGCGCACAACGCGCACCGGGTCCTCGAGTCGCAGGACTACCACGACGCCCTCAGTCTCATGGACGACGACGACGCGATGGACGACCTCCACCGCCACCTCTTCACGGTCATGATGGACCGCGAATGGGCTCACGGCGTGTCCGCCGCCGTCGACGTGACTCTCCTCGGCCGTTACTACGAGCGATACGCCGACCACGCCGTCCTCATCGCCCGCCGCGTCGTCTTCCAGGCAACCGGAAAGACCCCCGAGCAGCTTCTCGAAGCGTCGTAGACCCTTCGACAAACGAATTGAGGCCCGGCACATCGTGCCGGGCCTCAGTACGTGAGCGGGCTCGCTAGCCGAAGCGGCCGGAGATGTAGTCTTCGGTCTCTTTGCGGTCGGGATTGGAGAACACCTTCTCGGTGGCGCCGACCTCGACGAGCTCACCGGGCTTGCCGGCGCCGGACAGGTTGAAGAACGCCGTCTGGTCGCTGACACGCGCGGCTTGCTGCATGTTGTGTGTGACGATGACGATCGTGTAGTCGTTCTTCAGCTCCGACACCAGGTCTTCGATGGCGAGCGTGGAGATCGGGTCGAGGGCCGAGCACGGCTCGTCCATCAGGAGCACCTGCGGAGAGACTGCGATCGCGCGTGCGATGCACAGACGCTGCTGCTGTCCGCCGGACAGTCCGCCGCCCGGCTTGTCCAGGCGGTCCTTCACCTCGTTCCACAGGTTGGCGCCGCGCAGGCTGGCCTCGGCCACCTCGTCGAGCTTCGCCTTGTCACGGACTCCGCCGAGCTTGAGTCCGGCGACGACGTTGTCGCGGATCGACATCGTCGGGAACGGATTGGCTCGCTGGAACACCATGCCGACAGTGGTACGGACACCGACCGGGTCGACGCCCTTGCCGTACAGGTCGAGATCGTCGAGCTTCACCGACCCGGTGGTGTAGGCACCGGGCGTCACCTCGTGCATGCGGTTGAGGGTCCGCAGAACCGTCGATTTGCCGCAGCCGGACGGGCCGATGAACGCCGTCACCGACTTCGGCTTGATCTTGAGCGACACGTTCTGGACGGCATGGAAATCGCCGTAGTAGACGTTCAGGTCTTCGATGGTCAGGCTCTTGGCCATGGGTCAGCGTCCTGTCTTGGGGCCGGTGAATGTGGACAGCACACGAGCGAGGATGTAGACGACCGCCACGGCGATCACCAGGGTGAGCGCCGCTCCCCACACCGTCTCGTAGCCGCTCGGGCCCTTGTTGTAGTTCTGCAGCATCATCAGGGGCAGCGACTGCTGGTCCCCTGCAAAGGGATTCACGTTCATCACGCGAGTGGCGCCCATCAGGATGAGCACCGGTGCCGATTCGCCGATCACGCGGGCCACCGCCAGCATGACGCCGGTGATGATGCCCGACATCGCCGTCGGCAGCACCACCCGGAGAATCGTCTTCCACTTGGGCACGCCGAGCGCGTACGCGGCCTCGCGGAGATCCTGCGGAACGATCTTCAGCATCTCCTCCGTGGCACGCACCACCAGCGGAACCATCAGCAGCACAAGTGCCAAGGCGACGACGAGGCCCGAGCGGGGCAGCCCGAGCGTCGTCCGCCAGACGGCGTACACGAACAGCGCCGCGACGATCGACGGGACGCCGGCGAGGACGTCCACCATGAAAGTCGTGACCCGCGAGAGGAGGCTCTTCCTTGAGCTGTACTCAACGAGGTAGATCGCGACGAGCACTCCGACCGGCACCGCGACGACGGCAGCGAGCGCTGTCTGGATCAGGGTTCCGACCAGGGCGTTCGATGCTCCGCCGTAGCGTTCGGACTTCGTCCACCAGTCGATGTCGACGATCGGGCCGATGCCGCGGGACACCAGGGTCCACACGAGCCAGCCGAGTGGCAGGACGGCGAGCAGCACCGACAGCGTGACGGCCACCCGCGCCGTCTGGTCGGTCACCTTGCGGCGCGTGGACATCGCACCCGGCAACGCCGGGCGGGGTGCGACGGGTTCTTTCGTCTTCGTCAGTTCCATGTCACGCCTTCCGAGCGATCACCGCGCGCGCCGCCGCGTTCACGATGAAGGTGAGGGCGAACAGCACCAGGCCCGCCGAGATGTAGGCGCCGGTCTTCAGCGGATTGTCGAACTCGGCGGCATTGTTCGCGATGATCGTGGCGAACGTCTGACCGCTCTCCATGACGTTGAAGTCGATGGGTCCTGCCGTCGACATGATGAGGAGCAACGCCATCGTCTCGCCGAGTGCACGGCCGAGACCGAGCATCGCGCCCGAGATGTAGCCGGAGAACCCGAACGGCAGGACCGCGAAGCGGACCACCTCCCACTGGCTGGCGCCGAGCGCGAGCGCGGCTTCACGGTGCCCGTGCGGGGTCTGCGCGAACACTTCACGCGTCACAGCGGTGATGACGGGCAGGATCATGACGGCGAGGACGATGCCCGCGGTCAGCATCGTGCCGCCGGTCGACATGTTCGCCGCGTTCTGCGGCTGCTGGAAGAACGGCAGGAAGCCGAGATTGTCGACGAGCCACTGGTTGGGGCCGACCATCGCCGGGCCGAGCACCAGGATGCCCCAGAGACCGTAGACGATCGACGGGACGGCGGCGAGGAGGTCGACCGTGAACGCGATCGGACCTGCAACGCGTTTGGGCGCGTACTCGGTGATGAACAGAGCGATGCCGAGCGCAACGGGCATCGCGATCGCGAGTGCGATCACGGACACGAGCGCGGTGGCGTAGAACTGCTGCGGGATGCCGAACTTCAGATCGTCACCGGACACCACCCAGGTGCCCTCGAAGGTGAAGAAGTTCTCGGTGTTCTTGGCGAGCGCCGGGATCGCCTGCAGCAGCAGGAACAGTGCGATCAGGCCGATGACGGCGGAGACGAGCAGGCCCGATCCGGTGGCGAGGGTCCGCATGACGCGGTCCCCGGTTCGAGACACCGCCGAGCCCGAGGGCGCGGAGGAGTCCCGACGCCCCGAAGGCGGGGCGGGCTGCCCACCGGCAACCCGCCCCGCCTCGGACGCTGTCGAATCCCCGTTCTTCACGGAATCGACGGCGGCGGTGTCAGACATCGTCACAGCGCGTCGATCGTCCCACGCAAGGTGGTCTGGAACGCTGCGGGCAGCGGCACGTAGCCCTCGTCAGCCAGCTTGTCCTGGCCCTTCTCGAGGATCGTGGTGAACGCCGTCTTGAGGCTCTCGGAGACCTTCGAGTCGGAGTAGCCGCCGGTCGAGCAGACGATCTCGTACGTGGTCAGGACCAGCGGGTAGGCGCCGGCTTCCTGAGTCTTGTAGAGCGCCTTGGTGTCGACGACGAGGTCCTTGGAACCCGGGGTCTTGAACTTCGCCAGGTCGAGCGCCTTGCCTGCGGTCTCCGCGGTCAGTTCGGTCGCACCCTTGCCGAAGTCGACCTTGGCGATGCCCAGATCATTCTCCTTCGCGAAGCCCCACTCGACGTAGGTGACCGAGCCCTCGGTCTTCTTCACGGTGTCGCCGACTCCGGTCGACTTGGCAGCGCCCGAGCCACCCTTGCCCGCCCATTCCTTGCTGGGCTCGTACGGCCAGTCGGCGGGAACGTTCGCGTTGAGGAACTTGGTGAAGTTGTCGGTGGTGCCCGAGCTGTCGCTGCGGTGGACCGGGATGATCTTCGTGGCGGGCAGTGCGACGCCCGGGTTGAGAGCCTTGATCGCGACGTCGTCCCACGAGGTGATCTTCGAGTCGAAGATCTTCGCGAGGGTGGAGGCGTTGAGAGTCAGGTTGTCGACACCGGGGACGTTGAAGGCGACGGCGACAGGGCCCGCGACGAGCGGGATGTGCCATGCGTCCTTGCCGCCGCAGCGGGCCTTCGCCTGGGCGATCTCGTCGTCCTTGAGAGCCGAGTCGGAGCCTGCGAAGTCGACGTCGCCTGCGATGAACTTCTTCACGCCTGCGCCCGAGCCGGAGCCGGTGTAATCGAGGTTGACGCCACCGTTGTCGGTGAGGACGTCGGCGAACGTGGTCATCGCCTTCTGCTGCGCGGTGGAGCCTTCACCGGTGATGGACCCGGCGTCCGAATCGGAACCGCCGCACGCGGTGAGGACGAGGGATGCCGCCACGACGGTGGCGGCCGCGGCACCGGCGCTGCGAACGAGCTTGGGGTTGACGCTCATGGGAGTCGATGGCCTTTCGATTTGCTTCGGGGTAACGAAGCGAAGCTATCGACGCCCGGTTAGGTTTCGGCGACGCGTCGGTGGCCGAATTCCGAACAGTCGGATCCGGACGACGAACATCAGGTGTCGTCCAGACGAACTCGCTGGCCCCGCTCCTGGCGCCCGAGTAGCAGTGGGTCGACAGTCGGCCCGTCGCTTCGACTCGCTCCGCTCGCTCAACGAGCAGTGGGGGTCGCGCCCCGTCAAACGAGCAGTGGGGGTCGCGCCCCGTCAAACGAGCAGTGGAGGTCGCGCCCCCGTCAAACGAGCAGCGGCGTCGCGCCCGCGTCAACGAGCCGGTGGTCTGCTACAGGCGACGGTAGGTGATGTCGGCGCGGTACCGACGGAACCCGAGTCGGTCGTACGTGTGGAGTGCTGCGGTGTTGTCGCCCTCCACGTACAGTTCCACCTCGTCGACGCCCCGCCCCTCCAGGTAGTGCAACCCGGCGAGGGTCAGCAGGCGGCCGAGGCCGCGGCCCTGGGCGGCCGGGTCGACTCCGACGATGTACACCTCGCCGAGCCCGGGCTTGTCGACCTTCGTCCAATGGAAGCCGAGCAGCCGGTCGGGATCGCTCGGATCGAACGCGAGGAACACTCCGGCCGGGTCGAACCAGTCCGACGTCGTGCGCTCGGTGATCTGATCCTGCGTCCAGCCGCCCTGTTCCGGGTGCCAGTCGAAGGCCGCGTTGTTGACGCGGAGGATCTCGGCGTCGTCGGTCTCGCGGTACGTGCGAACCACGATGTCGTCACGGCTCTGCAGTTCGGGCAGCACCTGGGACGTGCGACGTCGCAGTTGCAGCAGTTCACGCTCGCGGCTCAGCCCGAGAGCCTCGGCTACGCACGCCGCGGCGGGCAGATCACCGTGCGCCCATATCTGAGCGTCGTCGCCGGCGTCGGAAGCCACGTCGAGAAGAGCCGAGACCAGGGCACGCCCCTGCCCGAAACCTCGGTGTTCGGGGTGCACGACGGCCTCGGCCATCGGACCGATCACGTTGCCGTAGCCACCAGCTGTCAAGACGTGCACACCTTCACCGCGCACCGCATGCCGGTGCTGCTCGCTGAGAGCATCGATCCCGTCAGTCTGCTCGGCCGCTGCGTTCGCGGCGAGCGCGTGCTCGACGTCATCAGGGGCGAGATGTCCACGCACGATTCGGATGTCTGTCATGCGTTCCGAGCGTAGTCGCCGACGCCTCGCCTGCGCTCGACGAGCCGCTGCGCCGCAAAAGTCACGTACGGGCGGCGTACGAAACGCACCCCGGTGTTACTTTCCTGCCACGTCGTGAGTTTCGTTTAGTCGGGCTCGCCCGCACCCGATTCGTCGGCGGCGCGCGCGCCGGAGGGCTTGACGGCCTTGTAGCCGACGTTGCGCACGGTGCCGATCAGCGATTCGTGGTCGGACCCTAGTTTGGCTCGCAGGCGGCGGACGTGGACGTCGACCGTGCGGGTGCCGCCGAAGAAGTCGTAACCCCACACCTCCTGCAGCAACTGGGCGCGAGTGAAGACACGGCCCGCGTTCTGCGCCAGGTACTTGAGGAGTTCGAACTCCTTGTACGTGAGGTCGATCGGCTTGCCGCGCAGACGTGCGGTGTAGGTGTTCTCGTCGATGACGAGTTCACCGAGAGTCACTTTGTCGGACTGCTCCGGTTCGATCTCCACTCCGCGCGACGAGATCAGCCGCAGCCGAGCGTCCAGTTCGGCCGGGCCGGTACCGGGCAGGAGGAAGTCGTCGATCCCCCAATCCGGATTGACCGCGACAAGACTGCCCTCGCCGACGACCGCGACCACGCGCGCGCCGGTCGAATCGAGGAGCCGGCACAAGCTTCGGGCCGCGGCGAGATCGGCACGCGAATCGACCAGAACCAGGTCCGACTCGGCGGCGTTCACCAACGACGACGTGTCGGCAGGCGCCAGACGCACGTCGTGCGGCAACAGGGTGAGTGACTCGAGGACGGCGTCCGGGGACGCCTCCGACGTCAACAACAACAGGTCCACTAACCACTCCGATCTCGTCGTGGCCTCTTGTGAACTGTCGATCGACGCTGGTCGCAGCTCGGTGAAGGTGTGATGACAGAATAGACCCGATGGCCGCGACAACCCGAATCCACCTGCCGAAACGCCCTCTGCGGGCACTCGCATGGTTGGCCGTCGCGGTCGTGATTCTGCTGGTCACAGGCTTTATTGTCGATAATGTCACCGCGTCTCGCGCGGAACATCGTTTCGCCCGCGCATTGGAGTCGTCGGCCGGTGTCGAGTTCGAACCCGAAGTCACGATCGGCGGGTTCCCGTTCCTGGCGAAGGCGTCGTCCGGCCGATTCCCACAGGTCACGATCAGCGCACGCGGAGTCGTCCTGGACGGCGGGAGTCGCGGCACGTCCCGTGCAACCCTCGACGCCCGCCTCACCGAGCCCGATCTCGGGAACATCTGGGAGCTCGGTGCCGACACCTCGATCACAGTCCAACAGGTGACAACCGAGACTCGCATCGACTCGGTCAATCTCGGCCGTCTGATGGGGATCACGGACCTGTACATCAATACGCCGGCCCCCGACGGCAAGGTCGGTGCGGGCGGCCCGGGCGACGGGCTCCTCGAACGGACCGACGGCATCATGCTCAGCGGCACGGTCCCGCTCCCCGGCTCACCGGAGTACGACGGCCGATTCCCGCCGTCGGCCAGCGGATACACGTTCCCGAAGGTCAAGATCAGCGTCTCGGCGCGCACCTTCGTCGCAGGCGGTCGTGTCCACATCGAGGCCACCGGGATCTACGACGGTCCGGAAGAGCACTACTCAGCGGACGTCCCGGAAGAGTTTTACGCACACGTTCTGAAGCGCTTCTCCGTGGTGCTCCCATCTCTGCCGACTGCGTGGAACGTGGTCCCGAACAGGTCCCTGAGCAGGGGAAGTGATCTTGTCGTCATCGGCGACGCCGGCCGAAGCACACTTGTCGTGAGAGACTTCGCCCGCATTCCGTCGGCCGCCTGAGCGAACCCGTGTTGTAGGGTCGTGGCCATGCAACACCGCAGTGAGCTGATGCTCACCCGCCGCCTGGCGATCGACTTGTGTCGAACCGCCAACTGTTGCTGTCTCTAGCCGTCTGAACGGCACTCTCCCTTCCGCCGCGTCGGCGATCCCGGCATTTCGGCACTTCTCCACCCTGGCATGCGCCCGACATCCGTCGTCGGTGTCGCATACGTCTCCCTGTGAAAGGAACACACATGGCACGCTCCGACGTCCTGGTCAGCGCCGATTGGGCTGAGCAGAATCTGAACACCGACAAGGTCGTCTTCGTCGAGGTCGACGAGGACACCTCGATCTACGACCTGAACCACATCCCGGGCGCCATCCGCCTGGACTGGAAGAAGGATCTGCAGGACGGCCTGCGTCGCGACTTCCTGAACGCCGAGCAGTTCGGTGCGCTCCTGTCCGAGCGCGGCGTCGCCAACGACGACACCGTCGTCCTCTACGGCGGCAACAACAACTGGTTCGCCGCCTACGCGTACTGGTACTTCAAGATCTACGGCCACAAGGACGTCCGCCTGCTCGACGGCGGCCGCAAGAAGTGGGAGCTCGACGGTCGCGAGCTGAGCTCGGACACCGTCACCCGTGAGGCCACGACGTACACCGCACAGGCCGCCGACACCTCGATCCGCGCCTTCCGCGACGAGGTCATCGACTCGATCGGTTCGGTGAACCTGGTCGACGTTCGCAGCCCTGACGAGTTCGCAGGCAAGATCGCCGCGCCCGCACATCTCCCGCAGGAGCAGGCTCAGCAGCGCGGCCACGTCCCCGGCGCCATCAACATCCCGTGGTCGACCACCGCGAACGAGGACGGCACCTTCAAGTCGGACGAGGACCTCAACGCCCTGTACGCCGAGAAGGGCTTCGACGACTCGAAGAACACCATCGCGTACTGCCGCATCGGCGAGCGCTCGAGCCACACCTGGTTCGTTCTGCAGGAGCTGCTCGGCAAGACCAACGTCAAGAACTACGACGGCAGCTGGGTCGAGTACGGCTCGCTGGTCGGCGCCCCGATCGAGCTCTGATTCGCCTCTTTCGGCGAGACTTTTCTGAGAGGAACTTTCATCATGTGTGGTGCACCCAAGCAGGGACAGACCCTTCCCGCAGGCGTCGACGTCGAGAAGGAGACCGTGCTGACGGGCCAGGTGCTCGACGGTTCGGGCAACCCGGTCGCCGGCGCGTTCGTGCGTCTGCTCGACGGCACGGGCGAGTTCACGGCTGAGGTCGTGGCCTCGGCCACCGGCGACTTCCGCTTCTTCGCCGCCCCCGGCAACTGGACCCTTCGCGCGCTCAGCGCACAGGGCAACGGTGACATCGCCGTCTCGCCGGAAGGACCCGGAGTCCACAACCACGACGTGGTCGTCGCCAAGTAAACGACAACGTCTTTCGCCGGAACTCCGGTCCGCTTCGAGCGGGCCGGGGTTTCGTCGTCTGCGCCCCGCCCCACTGCTCCTTGAGCGAGCTTGCGAGTCGAAAGGTCCGCCCCCCGAGCAATCCCGCGGGCGGGCTGGGTTCGTCGTCCAGGCCTTTCGACTCGCTCCGCTCGCTCAAGGAGCAGTGGGGCGTGCGGGTCGAAAGGTGTGATCTATCAGCCACTCGCCCGAGCAGAGTTATCGACGCCCGCCCTGGCGAGGTAAAGTCGAGGCGTGGTCCTCTTCTTCGAAATCCTCCTGGGTCTGGCGTCGCTCCTCATCGTGTGGTTCGCGCTCTACACGGTCTACCGACTGGTGAACGACGAGTCATGACCCGTTCGGGCAATGAAGCGATCTCCGACGCCGAGCAGCGCGCCCAGGAGACCGCATCCCTCAATGTGCCCACGATCGGCGACCTTCCGCTCCCGATCGACACCGCCAATCTGCGCGAAGGCCCCGATCTTCATGCGGGGCTCCTCGCACTGCTGCCGCTGGTCGGCGTCTGGGAGGGGGAAGGCGAAGGCCACAACCCCCTGACAGGCGACGACTACCAGTTCGGCCAGCAGATCACCGTCACTCATGACGGCGGTAACTACCTCGTCTGGCAGTCGCGCTCATGGGTCGTCGACGACGACGGCGCATACGTGCAACCCGACCAGCGCGAGTCCGGTTTCTGGCGGATCAGCGAAGACGACGAGATCGAACTGCTGCTCACTCACGCCGAAGGTGTCATCGAGCTGTTCTACGGTCGTCCGCTGACACAGACGTCCTGGAACCTCACCACCGACGTCACGCTCCGCACAGAGACCGGTGTGCACACCGGCGGCGCGAAGCGTCTCTACGGCCTCGTTCCCGACGGTGACCTCGCATATGTCGAGGAGCGCGTCGACGCCGACGGTGAACTCACCCCGCGTCTGTCCGCGAAACTCCGTCGCGTCATCGGCTGACTTCTAGGAACAAAAGACAGCGTCGGCACTCCACGGGAGTGCCGACGCTGTTTTGTTACTCAGGCGGCGGAGAGCTCCGCGTCGATGCGCAGGAGGCCCGATCCGTCGCCGTGGACCAGGCGCAGACGGCCGAGGATCTCGCTGACGGTCGCTTCCTCTTCCACCTGCTCGGAGATGAACCAGTCGATCGTGGGCCGCGAATCGAGGTCGTGCTCGGCTTCGGCCTGGATGTAGAGGTTCCGGATCCCCTCGGAGACGGCGCGTTCGGCCTCGAGTGCGATCTCGAAGACGTCGGCGACCTCTTCCACCTTGATGGACGGGATGCTGATGTCACCGATCACCGGATGATTGTCACGGTCGGTGAGGTGCTTGATCAGACGGTCGGCATGAGTCAGCTCTTCGGCCGACTGCGCGCGCAGCCACGACGCCATGCCGGGCAGGTCGCGGAGTTCCACCTCGATCGCAAGCTGTCGGTACAGGAACGACGACTCGTATTCGCGTGTGATCTGCTTGGCGAATTCGACTTCCAGCTCTTCGCTCATCTTCATTTGGATTGCCTTACCTTTCGCTGGCGGGACGATTCCTTGCGGCTTCTGACTCATTCCAGAATAGCCATTTTCTGGAATGATTCCAGCGAGGTTCGGCATGCCTAAATGCCTCCTACCTGGGCAAAGCTGAGCCTAACTTCAGAAGAGAAAGGGAAGGCTACATACCAACGGAAACGACGAGAACATTGAATTCCTCGACATTCTGATGGGTGACGACAATGACCGTCCGCTCTGATCCGAACAGACCATCGGCATCAAGAATCCGGCGCAGCAGCGCAGGTGCGTCGTCCGAGTCCACATGCTCGGTCGGCTCGTCGAGAACAACAACCCGCGCCGGATGAAGGACGGCACGGGCGAGCAGGATCCGTCGTCGCTGACCGCCGCTGAGAGCGGAGCCGCCGCCTCCCAGATCCGTGTCGAGCCCGTCGGGCAGCGCTGCGAGCCAGTCCCCCAACCCGACCGCGGTGAGTGCGTCAGCGAAGTCGTCGTCGGTGGCGTCTCCGCGGGCCACGCGGAGGTTCTCGCGCAGCGACGTCGAGAAGAGGTGGCCTTCTTCGGCGAAGTAGGCCACGCTGCATTGCAGGGGCGCCGGTTCTGAACTGACCGAGCCGGCAAGAGGACGCAGTTGGCCGGCAATGGTCGCGGCCAACGTCGACTTGCCTGCGCCACTGCGTCCGACGACGAGCATCCGCGCACCCGGTGCGAGATCGAGGTCGATGCCGCCCGCTGGACCGAGTGGGCGATCGTGTCCCCATTGCAACCCGCGAACAGTCACGGACTGCGGGGCGGCGCTGAACACCGGGTCCGAACGCCTGTCGAGGTCGAGTACCGAGCCTGCGTCGTCGACCAATGCCATGACGCGCGCGGCCGCCTGGCGGCCACGCTGCCAGGCGATCGCGGCGTCGGTCAGCGGCCCGGTCGTCTCGAACGCCGACAGCGGCAGCAGGACCAGGACGCCGAACAGCATCGGCGTGATCACTCCGTCGGACGACGACGCACTGGCGAGCGAGCCGCTCAGCCCCGATGCGAGGTCGACTGCGATCACCGCTGCCGCGACAACGCTGACGAGCATCGCCACGGGTGTCATCGACGCGGCGAGGGCCTGCCGAGCCATACCCGCATCGACAGCGTGCGCGTGATCGTTCTCGGCGTCGCGGAGTCGCTGGAGGACAACTCTGCGTCGGCGCGCCACCACAAGCTCCGGACCGTGCCACAGCGCATTGGTCACCGCGTGGCCTGTCCGCTGCCTGGCTGCGGCACCGTCGGTGATCACGGCCACCGATGCCCGCGCCGCCCACCACGGCGCGAGGACTCCGCTGATCAACAGCGCACCGGCCAGCACAACTGCCGACAGCGGCGACACGACGGCCATGATCACAACTGCGGCCAGTCCCGTCACGGCGCCGACCGCCATCGGGACCACGCCGCGCACCACGGCGTCGCCGATCTCGTCGACGTCGTCGGCCGTCCGCGCGAGCAGCTCGGATCGTCGCGCGCCGACTCCTGATCCGCCTGCAAGAGCGCGGTACACGCGACTGCGGGCGGACGCCATCGCGTCCAGCGCGACGCGGTGCGACGCCAAGCGCTCGAGGTAGCGGAACAGCGCCCGCGAGATGCCCAGCGCCCGGACCGCGGTCACCGCGACCGAAAGGTACAAGACGGGCGGCATCTGCCATGCCCTGGTGATCAGCCACGCTGACAGCGCGGCCAGTCCGAGCGCCGACAACGCGCCGCCGGCGCCCAGGCCGACCGATGCCGCCAAGGAACGCCGACGCAGGCCGACGAAGTCGAACGCCCGCAGTAGCGGGTCGCTGCGCATCATCGGACCACAGCCTCGCCTGCCACGTCCACGACGTCCCCTCGACCCACGTTCGCGTCGAGATCATCGACCCGATGCGATACGAGTATCACAGTCGCTCCCGCAGCCGCGCGTCGACAGATCGTGGTCATCACGCGAGAGGCGGTCTCGTCGTCGAGGTGTGCTGTCGGTTCGTCCAGCAGGAGCAGCGGCGCATTCGACGCAAGAGTCCGGACCAGCGCGAGACGCTGCCGCTGACCTGCCGAGATCCCACTGCCTCCCGCGCCGATGGTCGTTTCGAGTCCGGCGGGAAGTTCCGCGACCACCGAGTCGAAGGCCACCGCATGTGAGACCTCAGCGACGAGTTCCGGATCGAGGTCGCCGAAGAGCGCAAGGTTGTCGGCGACCGTCCCCGGTTCGATCACCGGGTTCTGCGGCAACCACGCGACGTGCGTATGGAAGTCGTCGAGATCGAGGATGCCGACCTCAACGCCGTTGATTCGGACACAGCCCTCCTCCGCCTTCTCGAGGCCGAGGACGGCCGCCAGCACTGTCGATTTTCCGGCGCCGTTGGCACCGGTCAGGACGGTCACCTGACCTGGTCCGAGGGTCGCTGTGAGATGTCGCGGCGTCCACCCGTCTCGTCCGCGCACTCCAAGATCGTCCAGGGTGATGGTGAGCGGTGCCGCGACGGTGCGGTCTCTGCGAGCGACCGGAGCCGCATCGGCCGCGGATGACAGGAGCGCGAGCACTTCGCGGGAGGCTTCCTTGCCGTCTTCTGCGGCGTGGAACGCGGCGCCGATCCGACGGAGCGGCAGGTACGCCTCCGGTGCCAGGACCAAAGCCAGAACGCCCGCGTACAGGCTCATGTCACCGAACACGAGACGCAGACCGATCCCGACGGCGACGAGAGCGACACACAGGGTCGCGAGGAGTTCAAGGACAGCACCCGACAGGAACGCGATGCGCAGCGACGACATCGTGCTGCGGGTCAGGTTCGCGCCGAGCGTCTCGACACGCGCCGCCGGGCCGTTCGCACGCCCGAGCGCCTTCAATGTCGGCAGGCCGGTCAGCAGGTCGAGGAGCTGAGCGCTCTGCGCGCTCATCGCGTCGAGCTTGCGGCGCGTGCGGTCACGGGTCAGCATGCCGATCAACACCATGAACAGCGGGATCAGCGGCATTGTGACGATGATGATCACCGCAGACGGCCAGTCGGCCCACCAGACCACCGCGATCACCAGAGGTGTGATGACCACTGTCGACAGCAGCGCCGGAACGTAGTCGGCCAGGTAGTCGACGAGAGCGTCGAGTCCGCGCAGAAGCACCGTCGACGCCCGGTCGCGCTCGGCCGCCAACCGGTGCGGGGATGTGCGCGTGGGGTCGGTCAGCGCGTCGACGGCCGCCGATCGGAGTTCGGCGATCGTCTGCAGCGCGGCACGGTGGGCGTACCTGTCGCGTAGGAACGTCGTCGCGGCGCGGGTCGCGAAGGCGCCGACGAGCACCGCGAGGTGCATCCCCTGCGCGCCGAACGACCGTTCCGACGGATCGGTCACCAGGTCGGACAGCAGACCCGCGATCGCGACGGCCCCCGCGATCACCGCGATCACGTCGACGATCGCGAACAGCGCGAGTGCGATCGTGTACCTGCGCGCCGACGGCGAGTACGTCAGGAGTCGCCGATCGAACGGAGCCTCACCGCGCCCGTCTCTGCTCGTCGAGCGGATTGTCACAGAGGGAGCCCGACGGACGGCGGGATCTGGTCGACGGAGAGTCGTTTGCGGAACACCCAGTAACTCCACGCCTGGTATGCGATCACGACCGGGGTCATGAAGCCTGCGGCCCACGTCATGATGACGAGTGTGTAGTGGCTCGACGACGTGTTCTCGATCGTGAGGTTGAACGCGGCGTCGGTGGTCGACGGCAGGACGTTCGGGAACAGCACGCTGAACAGCATCGACACGGTGCCGATGATCGCCACCGATGTCGCGGCGAACGCAATGCCTTCGCGTCGGGCGTAAGCCGCCACGACGAGCACCACTGCGGCGAGGGCCGCAACAGCGACGATCACCCATGTCCACGGCTTGCCGTAGGCGATCTGCGTCCACAGCAGGAAGCCTGCGGCGACCGCCGCCGTCGGGATCGACAGACGCCACGCGAGAGTCTGCGCTTCGTCGCGCACCACGCCGCTCGTCTTGAGCCCGATGAACAGCGCGCCGTGGGTGAGGAAGGCGAGCAATGTCGTGGCGCCGCCGAGCAGCGCGTATGGGTTGAGCAGGTTGAAGAAGCCGCCCGTGTACTGGTGGTCTGCATCGATCGGCAGTCCGCGGACGACGTTCGCGAACGCGACACCCCAGAGAATCGCGGGAACCCACGAACCGACACCGATGCCGACGTCGCACCACGCGCGCCAGCGCGGGTTGTTGATCTTGCCTCGCCATTCGATGGCGACCACACGCACGATCAACCCGATCAGGATCAGGAACAGCGGGAAATAGAACGCGGAGAACATCGTCGCGTACCACCCGCCGAACGCCGCGAACATCGCGCCGCCGCCGGTCAGCAGCCACACCTCGTTGGCGTCCCACACCGGCCCGATCGTGTTCAAGAGGAGTCGACGGCGCTTGTCACCGTCGGGCTCCGCCGATCGGCCGAGGAACGGCAGCAGCATGCCCACGCCGAAGTCGAAGCCTTCGAGGACGAAGTACATGACGAACAGGACCGCGATCGTCGCGAACCAGAAGTGTTCCAGAGTCATTTCTCTCAGCCTCCTCAGTACGCGAACGACAGGGGTTTGTCGGAGTCGTCGTCTGCTCCGACGTCCGGCGCTTGGCCGTCCTTGTCGCTCGGCCCGGCGATGACGTACTTGCGTTCCAGGTAGAACCACACGACGCCGAGAGCGCCGTAGAGCAGGGTGAATCCGATCAAGGTGGTCCACACCATCGGCGGTGTGTGGTTGGAGACGCCGTCTTGGACGAGCATGTGGATCCGCAGCGGGTCGCCGTCCGCGTCTGCCCAGTTGGGCACCACGACCCATGGTTGTCGACCCATCTCGGTGAATATCCAGCCCGAGGCGTTCGCCAGGAACGGAGTCGGAAGCATCCAGAGGGCGAGGCGACCGAACTTCTGAGGCACCTCGCTCCGACCCTTGCGGAGGAACCAGAGGCCGCCGAGCGCCACCACCACGGAACCGAGGGCCCAGGTGATCATCGCGCGGAAACTCCAGTACGTGACGAACAGGTTCGGCGCGAAGTTCTGGTTAGGCATGTTCAGCTTCTCGCGGTACATCTCCTGCAACTCGTTGACGCCCTTGACCTCACTGTCGAAGGTGTGGTCGGAGAGGAACGAGAGCATGTTGGGGATGGCGATGACGTGCTCGATCGAGTCGCAGTTGTTCTGCCTACCGATGCTCAGCACCGAGAACGACGCGCCGGTCTCCGTCTCACACAGCGATTCGGCGGCTGCCATCTTCATCGGCTGCTGTTTGAACATCAGCTGGCCCTGCATGTCACCCGTGATGAACAGTGCAGCGCCGGCGGCGATCGTCACCCACAGCGCCATCCGGGTGACCGGTCTCCACAGCGTCGCGTTGTCGTGACGCAGTTGTTCCGGAGTGCGGTCGACCTGGCTCGGCGACGAGGTCTCGGGCACATCGGAGTGATCACCGGACGCGATCGCCTCGTCGAGTTTGCGGGCGCGGACGGTGTTGCGCGCCATCCACCAGATGCCGACGATCGCGACGAGCGTCGCCGCCGTCAAGAACGCGCCCGCGATGACGTGCGGGAAGGCGACGAGTGTTGTGTTGTTGGTGATCAGCGCGACGAAGTTCGTCATCTGCGGACGTCCGCGGACCGCATCCCATTCAACGCCGACCGGATGCTGCATCCACGAGTTGGCGGCGATGATGAAGTAGGCCGACGCGTTGACGCCGATCGCGACAAGCCAGATGCAGGCGAGGTGAATCCGACGTGGCAGTCTGCCCCAGCCGAACATCCAGAGTCCGATGAACGTCGACTCCAGGAAGAACGCCACGAGGCCTTCCATGGCGAGCGGCGCGCCGAAGACGTCGGCCACGTACCGGCTGTACTCGCTCCAGTTCATGCCGAACTGGAACTCCTGAACGATGCCCGTCGCGACGCCGAGCGCGAAGTTGATGAGGAAGATCTTCGCGAAGAATTTGGTGGCCCGCAGCCACTGCTCGTTGCCGGTCACATGCCACACGGTCTGCATCACCGCGATGAGCGGCGCCAGTCCGATCGTCAGCGGCACCAGGATGAAGTGGTAGACCGTCGTGATTCCGAACTGCCACCTGGAGATGTCTACGACATTCACGCTCGCCTCACAATCGTGTTGTCCCGAACTCGTCGTTGAGTTCTGTTCCGGAGCGTTACTACAGAGCGTAGTAGCGATCC
Source organism: Gordonia sp. PDNC005 (assembly GCF_016919385.1). NCBI lineage: Bacteria > Bacillati > Actinomycetota > Actinomycetes > Mycobacteriales > Gordoniaceae > Gordonia > Gordonia sp. PDNC005. Next base: position 324,276 of record NZ_CP070351.1, on the reverse strand, counting down.
TGTGGAATACAAGACCATCGTGACGCAGGAGACGAAAGACCCTGCCCTACCAGGTCGTCCGTCCTGTACCCACAGTCACATCATCCGCTCGGAGATGGCCCGTGACACCAGATTCGGCACATCGGGAGCCGCCGCAGACGGCGCAGGCAGAGGCGTGCAGTCGACCGATGTGACCCGCGCGGCGAGCGTCAACGACGACAGCAGCCAGACGCCGTCCGCCGACAGAAGATCGGACGGTGTCATCCGGGCCTCGCGAATCGACACGCCCGCGGTTGCAGCCACCCGGTAGAGCGCCTTCTGCGTGGTGCCGGGCAGAATGCCCTCGTCGCGCGGCGGCGTCGTCAGCGATCCATCAACAACGGCGACGACCGAAGCCCGCGGGCTCTCGAGGATCAGCCCGTCGGCGGAGACGTAGATCGCGTCGTCGAACCCGTAGCGCTGCGCATGACGCAGCGCAGCCATGTTCCGTGCGTAGCTGAGCGCCTTGGCGCCCGCGAGCTCCCACGGCTGTTCCGTCGACGGTTCGACGCCACGCGGCAGAAGGGTGACCCGCACGCCGTCACGCCGGGCCGTCGCCGAGCGCTCCGGGACCGGGGTCACCGTGAGGTAGCAGGTCGGCGGCCCACCCGACTCTCGCCCACGCGAGTACAGAATGCGCAGGCACGCGTCATCGGGCGACGCCCATTCACGCTCGGCCACAGTGATCGCTCGACGCAGCCCGTCGGTGTCGGGCGCGGGCAGGTCGAGGGCCCGAGCCCCGTCGTGCAGACGACTCAGATGCTCGTCGACCAGGCGAGAGGATCGATCTCTGATGAGAATCGTCTCGAAGACGCCGTCGCCCCTCAAAGCAGCGAGATCGTCCGCGAACAGCAGCGGAACGTCCGCGTCTCGCACCCGGCCCTCGGCGTCAACCACGATCACATCCACCACCGTAGACTGACGTCATGTCTGCGGATTCTTCTCGACCGGTGAGCTCTGCGATTCTGGCCGCGTCCGTCGACGCGGTCCCCACACCGGACGGGGACCTCAGTCCCGGTGTCGCCTGGCACTACGGCGACCCGCTCGGCGAGCAGCGCTCAGCATCACGCGGGGTGGTCGTGGTCGATCGCAGCGATCGGAGCGTCATCGAACTCGCCGGCCCCGAGCGACTCACATGGCTGCACACGATCTCCTCGCAGCACGTGTCGGCACTCCCCGACCGACGCAGTGCCGAGAATCTGTCCCTCGACCTGAACGGCCGCGTCGAGGACCATTTCGTCATCACCGACATCAACGACGTCACGTGGGTCGACACCGAGCAGTTCCGCGGCGCCGCGCTCGCCGACTTCCTCACGAAGATGGTGTTCTGGGCGCAGGTCACGCCCGCAGCACGTGCCGACATGGCGGTCCTGACGCTGATCGGCCCGGCGGCGCGCACGGGTGCCGTCGCGGAACTCCTCGAGATCCCGTCCGACGCCGACGTCTATGCGGCAGGCGACCTTCCCGAGCGGCACCACGACGAGGAGCCGCTCGGATTCTGGCGCGTGATGCCACCGATCGGTGAAGGACGCACCACACCCGTCGTCGATGTCGTGGTGCCGCGAGACGACCTCGCGGCGTGGTGGACGGAGATCACCGGCGCGGGTGCACAGCCAGCAGGCATGTGGACGTACGACGCGCTTCGGGTGGCCGCCGGGCGCGCTCGGCTCGGCATCGACACCGATGATCGAACGATCCCGCATGAAGCCGACTGGATCGGCGGGCCCGACCAACAGGGCGCCGTCCATCTGGAGAAAGGCTGCTACCGCGGCCAGGAGACGGTCTCACGCGTCGCGAACATCGGACGGGCACCTCGCCGTCTTGTGCTTCTGCATCTCGACGGCGCCACCGACGCACGGCCCGCGACCGGCGACCCGGTGTCCGTCGGTGGACGCAGCGTCGGACGCATAGGCACCGTGATCGATCACTACGAGCTCGGCCCGATCGCACTCGCTCTGGTCAAACGCGCGGTCCCGGTTGACGCCGACCTGGTCGCAGGCGCTCCGGAGGTCGGAACTGCGGCCCGTATCGACGACGACCTCTTTGTGCCAGACGACGCCGTTCCGGCAGGTCGTGCGGCACAGGATCGTCTCCGCGGGCGGTCCTGACCTCGCTCTCGGCCCAGGTGTGACGTCTCTCGCCACTCCACGCCCGGGGCTGAGGAGCTTTTGTCGTCAGCACGCGCTAGACTGCTGGTACGAGAATTACTAACGAATAGAACGGGGCCGCCACCACGTTGGCCGCCCCGTCATTGTGCGAGGGGGTCCCATATGGGCCGCGGCCGGGCTAAGGCAAAGCAGACGAAGGTTGCTCGACAGCTGAAGTACTCTGCTCCGAACACCGACTTCGACAGCTTGCAGCGCGAGTTGTCCAACGGTGAAGGGCAGTCGTACGTGACCGACACTTGGTCGGACGACGACTCCCGGAACAGCGAAGACGAGTGGCACCGCGCCTGAGGCGCGCACACTCGACTCCTCCCCTCACCTCGTTCCACGCCTTCTGACGCGATGAGAATTCTCGTTTCCGCGCGCCCGAACGGCCCCTGGTGAGTGCTGAACGGAACAGTCATGCATACGAGAGCGGGCCCGGTCGATCCTGACCGGGCCCGCTCTCGTGTATGTCAAGCCCACTCCTCGCCACCTGCTCGTTGAGCGAGCGGTAAGGGCGCACGCCTGACTCAACAAGCAGAAAACAACACGCTCGCTCAACGGGCAGTAGCGTTTACTGCTCGTTGAGCGGGCAGAGCGAGTCGAAGCGTCTTGAGGGCGGACCGGTCAGAAGCGTGCGTGGTCGCCGACGAGCTCGGCGCGGCCTGCAGCGCCGTCGGTGCCGCGAGTGATCGATCCGAGCACCCAGTTGTCGACGTGGCGAGCGGTGAGAACCGCCTGTGCCCGGTCGGTGTCTTCGGGTGCGACGATTGCGACCATCCCGACGCCCATGTTGAACGTGCGCTCCATCTCGAGGCGCTCGACGCGGCCGCGCTGAGCAATCATCGAGAAGATCGGGGCGGGCGTCCACGAGTTGCGTTCGAGGACCGCCTCGAGTCCAACGGGGAGCACTCGCCCGAGGTTGTCGGCGAGGCCGCCGCCGGTGATGTGCGCGAACGTGCGGACATCGGCTTCTGCGGCAAGCGCCAGGCAGTCCTTCGCGTAGATGCGGGTCGGCTCCAGGAGTTCTTCACCGAGGGTGCGACCGAACTCTTCGACGTGACCTTCGAGGTCGAGGTGACCGAGTTCGAGGAGCACGTTGCGGGCGAGCGAGTAGCCGTTCGAGTGCAGGCCCGACGAGCCCATCGCGATCACGACGTCCCCGGGACGCACGCGGTCGGGGCCGAGGATGTTGTCAGCTTCGACAACACCGACGCCAGTCGCGGAGATGTCGTAGTGGCCGTCTTCCATGACACCCGGATGTTCGGCTGTCTCGCCGCCCAGGAGTGCGCAGCCCGCGTCGACACAACCGTCGGCGATGCCCTTGACGATGTCGGCGACCATCTCCGGGATCACCTTGCCGACGGCGATGTAATCCTGGAGAAACAGCGGTTCGGCGCCGCAGACGACGAGGTCGTCGACGACCATGGCGACAAGGTCACGGCCCACGGTGTGGTGGATGCCCATCGCCTGTGCGACTGCCAGCTTGGTGCCGACGCCGTCGCTCGACGCGGCGAGAACCGGCTCGCGGTAGTCGCCCTTCAGTGAGAACAGGCCCGCGAATCCGCCGAGCCCGCCGAGGACCTCGGGTCGGGTAGCTCGCTTCGCGTGCGGCAGGAACAGCTCGACTGCGCGCTCACCTGCATCGATGTCCACACCGGCGGCCGCGTACGACGCACCGCCCCCGGATGCCTGGTTGGCGGCAGACCCGTCCGTCATCGTCGTACTTCTCCTACACATCGTGTTCTTCGACGCCGGCCGTGAGGGCCGTCCGCCGTGCTCATCGCACTCACGCTACCCGAGTGCTCGGTGGAATCTCTTGTCGCGACCGACTGCGGTCACGGCCGCATGACGGCGCTGACGTTGTCGTTCTGCGCGATCAGCGGATCTGCGGGGGTGGCATCGCTCGACATCATCGTTTCGAGGACCGCCTTGCCCATCGCCGTCTCGCCGGGCAGTTCTATCGGGTACTTGCCGTCGAAGCAGGCCGCGCAGAGGTTGGAGCGCTCCTCGCCGGTCGCTGCGATCATCTCGTCGACGCTGATGTAGCCGAGGCTGTCGGCGCCGATCGCCTGGCGGACACCGTCGACCATGTGCTCCTCCGACTCCATGCCGTTGGCGATCAGCTCGGCGGGCGACGCGAAGTCGATTCCGTAGAAGCAGGGCCAGCGGACCGGTGCGGATGCGATGCGGACGTGCACCTCCGCGGCGCCGGCCTCACGGAGCATGCGGATGAGGGCTCGCTGGGTGTTGCCGCGGACGATGGAGTCGTCGACGACCACCAGACGCCGTCCGCGGATCACTTCGCGGAGCGGATTCAGCTTGAGCCGGATTCCGAGCTGACGGATGGTCTGCGACGGCTGGATGAAGGTGCGTCCCACATAGGCGTTCTTCATCAGGCCCTGGCCGTATGGGATCCCGGACTCCTGCGCGAAACCGACGGCTGCCGGAGTACCCGACTCCGGGACGGGAATCACGAGATCGCCGACGGCGGGTTGTTCTCGGGCGAGACGGCGGCCGATGTCGACGCGTGCGGAGTGCACGGAGCGGCCGTGGATCACACTGTCCGGACGAGCCAGGTAAACGTGCTCGAACACGCACAGCTTGGGCGTGGCCTCCGCGAAGCGAGTGCTGCGGACACCGTTGTTGTCGATGGCGAGGAGCTCGCCGGGCTCGATGTCGCGGACGAACGACGCGCCGACGATGTCGAAGGCAGCGGTCTCCGAAGCAACGACCCAACCGCGGTCGAGGCGTCCGAGGGACAGCGGACGGATGCCGTGCGGGTCGCGTGCCGCGTACAGCGTGGTCTCGTCCTGGAAGGTGAGGCAGAACGCGCCCTTGAGCGTCGGTAGCAGTTCGACGGCCGCCTGCTCGAGCGTCTTGTCCGCCGCGCCGTGCGCAAGCAGCGCACCGACGACGTCGGAGTCGGACGATGCAGCGGAACGATCGGTCGGGCCGTACAGGCCGAGATCACGAGCACGCGCCGCGAGCTCCGCCGTGTTGACGAGGTTGCCGTTGTGGCCGAGCGCAACGCCGCTGCCCGCATCGGTGTGCCGGAAGATCGGCTGCGAGTTCTCCCAGGTAGTCGAGCCGGTGGTCGAGTAGCGGCAGTGTCCGACGGCCACGTGGCCGATCATGGATGCGAGCGTCTGCTCGTCGAACACCTGGCTGACGAGTCCGAGGTCTTTGAACACAAGAACCTGCGAGCCGTCGCCGACGGCGATGCCTGCTGCTTCTTGCCCACGATGCTGCAGTGCGTACAGGCCGTAGTAGGTGAGCTTTGCGACGTCCTCGCCCGGCGCCCAGACACCGAACACTCCGCATTCCTCGCGGGGTTCGTTCTCGGAGACGTCGTCAGGCTGCTGCGAATCCAGCAGGTTGCGAGAATGAATCGACAGGTCAGTCACGATGCGACGCTCCGGTTTCGTGGGCTGGACGGGCGTTTCCCAAGGGTACCTGCCACCCGGTGTTCCACAGAAGTTCAGCCGAGAACGTCACACCTGCGGCTTGAGCGGGACGACGGGCAGGAACGCCGCGACATCGCTTGCCCGATGCCCAGACACGCTCACCTCGTGGGTCTCCACGGCGTCGTCGAACCGAGCGAGTCCGGTCGCCAGGAGCAGCCAGGCGCGGGGAGTGGTCTCGATGACGTTCGGCGGTGTCCCCCGGGTATGGCGGACGCCTTCGATGCACTGCACCGCGACGAATGGCGGCACCCGGAGCTCAACGGAGTTGCCCGGCGCGTCCTGTGCAACTGTCCGCGCGGTGGTGCGCACGGCCGCGGCGAGCGCGGGACGCGGTGGAGTCGGGAGCGTCCCGTCGCGCAACCAGTCTGCGACGGCGAGCACCGCGGCCCTGGTCTGCGCTGCGTCGACCTTGTCCCTCGGCCCCATGGTCGTCAGCCGACGAACGGCGCGACGGCGCCGCGTTCGATGATCGTGTCGACGACGTCGTCGGACGTGCGCTCCTGTCCGATGACAAGTGTCTTGTTGCCGCCGTGGTAGTCGCTCGACCCGGTCTGCAACAGGCGCAGGTCGGTTGCGATTCCGCCGAGTTCCGCGCGCGCGGCGTCGTTGTGGTCGGGGTGGCGGACCTCGATGCCCTGCAGTCCCCTGTCGGCGAGCTCTTCGAGCACCTCCGCTGTCAGCACATCCGCCGCCGCGCGGGCGCGCGGGTGCGCGACGACGGGGACTCCCCCGGCCTCGCTGACCATCGTGATGCCTTCGACCAGCGTTGTGGAGCGCAGCGCGACGTAGAAGTCCCCGTCGTCGTCGAGCAATCCGCTGAACGCCTCCCCGACTGTGGAGATCACACCCGCCTCGACGAGTGCACGAGCGATGTGCGGTCGACCGATGTTGCTCGGCCCGGCGATCTCACGAACGCGCTCAAGGTCGATCCGGTAGTCGGCGGCGATCAGCTTCTCGACGATCCTCTCGCCACGAAGTCGGCGGTCGTCCTTCATCCGCTGCCATTCCGCGACGATCGCGGGCGATGCCGGATCGAACAGGTACCCGAGCAGGTGGACGGACACCAACGACCCGTCGGCCGCCGGGTGCTTCGTGGAGAACTCCGCACCGGGCAGGACTCGCATACCCGCAGGCACCGAGGCCGCGACCGGCTCCCACCCCTTGGACGTGTCGTGATCGGTGAGCCCGAGTGTTGTCAGTCCCGCCGCCTTCGCCGCCGCGAACAACTCCTCCGGGGTGTCGGTGCCGTCGGAGAAGTGAGTATGCACATGCAGATCCGCGGTCATCATGCCTGGAATGCTATTCCACAGCACGGGCGGCACTAACCTGTCGTTCGGTGTCAGCAGGCGACACCGAAGGGCAGGTTAGGGCGAACGGCCGCGTCGGTGTCGCCGTTTCCGGCACCATGACGTCATGGGTGCGGAAGTTGACCATCAGAAGTTCAGCGGTGCCGATCGGGTGCGGTTCCGGTCGCAGGTGTCCAAGGGCACGGACGCGATCGCGCGGATGCTCGCCGACGGACTGTTCACCGACCACGGTCGGCCTCCGGAGCCGCTGCTCGGAATGGAGGTGGAGCTGAATCTGATCGACGAGAACGCCGAGCCGTCGATGGCGAACACCCGGGTTCTCGAGGCGATCGCCGACCCCGACTTCCAGACTGAGCTCGGCCAGTTCAACGTCGAGATCAACGTGTCGCCTCGGCCCTTCGTCGGTGGCGACACGGTGAGCCTGGAGCAGATGTTGCGCACGTCGCTGAACCGCGCCGAGGCACGGGCGGCGTCGACGGGCAATCACCTGCTGATGATCGGGATGCTGCCGACACTGCGGCACGAGCACTTCGCCGGGCAGTGGATCTCGACAAATCCCCGCTACAGCCTGCTCAACGAGCAGATCTTCGCCGCACGCGGCGAGGATTTGGAACTCGACATCACCGGTGTCCCACTGTCGGAGCCGTTCAACGCCGAACGACTGCTGACGACAACCGACTCGATCCTGCCGGAAGCTGCGTGCACGTCACTACAGTTGCACCTGCGGGTGGCCCCGGAAGACTTCGCCGCACATTGGAACGCCGCCCAGGCCATCGCGGGGATCCAGGTGGCACTGGCGGGCAATTCACCGTTCCTGTCCGGCAAGGCGCTGTGGCATGAGACCCGTATCCCGGTGTTCGAGCAGGCCACCGACACTCGGCCGCTCGAACTCCGCAACCAGGGCGTCCGGCCGCGCGTATGGTTCGGCGAACGATGGATCAACACCATCTTCGACCTCTTCGAGGAGAACACTCGCTACTTCCCGGCGTTGCTTCCCGTGTCGACGGACATCGACCCGATCGACGAACTCGACGCAGGCAGGATCCCCGACCTCGACGAACTGCGGATGCACAACGGCACGGTGTATCGGTGGAACCGGCCCGTGTACGACGTCGTCGACGGGCAGGCGCATCTACGTGTCGAGAACCGAGTGCTGCCCGCGGGCCCGACCGTCGTCGACATCATGGCCAACTCCGCGTTCTATTACGGTCTGGTGCGCGGCCTCGTCGAGTCGGACCGCCCGCTGTGGTCGCAGATGTCGTTCGACGCGGCCCGCGAGAACCTCGCCGCCGGAGCCCAGTGGGGCCTCGACTCGCAGTTGTACTGGCCCAACATCGGGTGGGTGAGCCCCGACGAGTTGACGCTGCGCCGCCTGCTGCCACTCGCTGAGAAGGGCTTGACCTCCTTCGGGGTGTCGGAGAAGGCGAAGCGTCGCTATCTCGGCGTCATCGAAGGTCGCTGCGTCACCAAACAGACCGGTTCGGTGTGGCAGCGTCGCGCCGTCCTCGCTCGCGAGGAGGCCGGCGAGACGCGCCAGCAGGCGCTCCACGGCATGCTGCTCGACTACAAGACCTTGATGCACGAGGGCGAGCCTGTGCACAACTGGCCGCTGTAGAACGGGTAGTCATCGGGTCCGAGTCGTGCAGGCCGTACGATATCCGCCATGACCAGCCCGTACCCGCCGAATCCGTGGGAGAAGAACAACGGCTTCCAGCAGCCGACTCCGCCGGCTCCCCCACTGGTGGCCATCGGCGACATCTCGTGCACCCAGACACACGTCGTAACGCCGAGCGGGACCGTGCCTATCGCCGGTGCGAGTTGGCACGTGACCGACATGTCGCACACGTCGGAGGAGATCCCTACGTGGGCGATCGTCTGTGCAATCGTCGGCGCGTTCGTGGTCTGCCTTTTCAGCCTGTTCTTCCTGCTCGCGAAGGAACGTCGGACGACTGGCTTTGTGCAGGTGACGGTGACCAGCGGCGGTTTCATGCACACGACATCAGTCCCGGTCTTCGACCCGTCGAACGTCATGGACGTCTACAACCGCGTCGCGTACGCCCGCAACCTCAGCGGCGTCCAGTACTGACCGACGCCGCCTGACCTGGTCAGTTCGAGTTCGCCGCCGCTATCGCGATGATGACGACGATGATCAGGACGACAACGGCGAACCCGATGGCCATGCTGATCCACGCCCAGCGCGCGTACTTCTCCGATTCGACTGCGGCGTGGCGTGCGGCGTCGTATTGACCCATCCCCCACAGGCTCGTCACCGAGTTGGATTTGGTGATCCCGATGATGCCGAAGATCAGCGGAGCGAGCCCGATGAGTGTCGTGTAGCAGCCGACGACCAGGAGACCGCCGAACACCGTCGCGAGAATCGCCGACGTCTGCGCTGTACGCGGCATCGGCTGACCGAATCCCATCGGCTGATACTGCTGCACGAACGGCGGCTGGGTGTACTGGGGTTGGGTGTACTGGGGTTGGGGAACCGCGTACTGAGGCTGGGGCTGACCGTACTGAGGCGGGACAGCGCTCTCCGGTTGAGCGAACGGGTCGGGTGCCGGAGTGTAAGGCGGGGCCACCGGCGGCACCTCGTTGAACATGGTCTGCGCGTACGCCTCGGGGTCAGCCAACTCGTTCTTCTCCAGCGACAGCTTGCCGACTTGGGTCTCGTCGTATGCGGTCCAGTCGTCGTTCGGTTGCTTCGCCGCGTTTTTGTCCAGCGGGTCGTTCGGTTCAGTCATGGGCGTTCATACTTTCAGGTCGGAGAAGGGCGCAAACGGAAGGTTTCGGATGACGAACCAGACGGCCGTCGCCGCCAGCGCAATCCAGGGCGTGTATCGAAGATGCTGCCAGCTGCGCAGTTTTCGGCCACGCCAGAGGCCGACGACGTGCATCACGAAGGCCGCGACGATCAACATCATCGCGACAACTCCGAGCGCGTTGTAGTGCAGGGCAGCCGGGACGTCACCGTGCAGCAGACTGTAGAGCGCTCTCGTCGATCCGCATCCGGGACAGTTGACGTGCAGCAGGGAATTCGTCGGGCAGGGAGGCAGAACGCCACCCGGAGTTGTCGGGTCGCCCACCCAGACCAGCACCGAGACCGCAATAGCCGCACTCACCCCGAGGACGGGAGTAAGCACACGATGATTGGCGATCGTCGACATGCGACGTTCGAGTGTCGACGGCCGCCGCTGGTTCGGCATCTGACTCAAATCGAAGTGCCCGAGCTGCTTCCCGTCTCAAACAAGACGAGGAAGAACACCACGTACACAACGATCACAGCGACGTAGACCACCGCACTCGCGACGGCGCTCCAAATCGCGAACTTCTTCGCATCGTCAGACGCTCGTTGGGCGCCTGCGTAGTCGCCCATGGCCCACAACTTGCCGACCGACGTCGACTTGACGATCGAGACCACCCCGAGCGGCAGGCAGCAGAGCACCGTCGACAGAATCGCCCACACGAGATAGTCATCGGGCTGCGCGACACGAGGAGGCCCCGCCGGGTAACCCGGCTGTGCGAATCCCGGCTGGACATAGCCCTGCCCTGGACCCGGAACGTACCCGTGCTGGGCGTATCCCTGCTGGGCGTATCCCTGCTGCGGCGCGCCGAACTGACCCTGCCCGAACTGCGGGTCGGGAACCTTCGGCTCACTCGAATCGGGCGAGCCCTCGCCAGAGGGCGTATCTGGTTTGTCAGGCTCGACGCCGTCGGGATTGGTCATCACCGTTCGATTGTCCCCTCAGTTCTGATGTTCACACTCTAGCTAGTTAGCTAAAGATTTGCGCCCTGCCGTTTCGCGCCTGGTGTCACTTGGATCCGGCGACCAGCCCTCGTCCCGTCACGAGCGGCAGATCCAAAGCCGTGACCAGTCCCGGACGAGCCGCGACGACAGCCGGCACGGCGTTCACAAGCCGCTGCGCAGTCACAATCATGCCGGACACGTTGTGGTCGCCGTCGCGGCCGTGGTGAGTCATCTCGACGCTCATATGCGGTTCGCCGGAGATGACGATCCGGTAGCAGCCGTCCCCTTCGGCCGGGCGCGGCCACTCTGGACATTGGTCGCGGTGTGTACGGGTGTAATGCTCGAGCACGATCCGATCGACGCCGTCGACCTGCCCGACCACCTCGAAGTGCAGCGCGGCCATCGTGCCCGCCGGAATCTGCACCGACACTGTGTCGACGTCGACCGACGCCGCGACCTTCTCGTGCCGCTCGACGAGCGGCTCGTCGAGCGTCACACCGAGTCCCGCCGCGATCTGACGGACGACGCTGCCCCACGCCAATGACAGGACACCCGGCATCAAGAGCATCGGGGTGTGGTCGAGGGGCTTTCCGAAGCCGAACAACTCGGCCATGACGACAGGTTGGTAATACGTGGAGTAGTCGGCGATCTCCATGCAACGAACTTCGTCGATCTCCTGCGACAGGCTCGTCATCGACAGTGGAAGCACATCGTTCGCGAATCCCGGGTCGATGCCGTTGACGTGAATGCTCGCACCGCCCGCCTGCGCAGCATTCTCGACGGACTCGATCATCGACTCGGGCAGCACACCGTATGGGAACTGGAGTATCACCGGCCCGGACGACACGACGTTGATTCCGGCCTCGACGAAAGAAGTGAGGTCGGCGATCGCCTCAGCCACCCGATCGTCGGTCATGGCCGTGTGAACTATCGCGTCCGGCTTCAGCGCAAGAAGTGCGTCTTTGTCGTTCGTCGCGACGATTCCGAGGTCCCTGCCGAGTCCAGCGAGACGCCCTGCGTCCTTCCCCACCTTCGCCGGATCCGACACCCACACACCGACCAATTCGAGGTCGGGGTGCGCGTCGATCCCCGTGATCGCATGTCGGCCAACGGTTCCGGTGGACCATTCCACAACTCGCAATGTCATGAGCCAACGCTATGCCGCGTCACTCCATCGGCGGGCGACTTGGCCTGAATACGACGAACCGCGCCGGGGCGGAGCCCCCGGCGCGGTTCGACTGAGCATCAGCGTCGCTGGTCGAAGCGAGCGCCCTCGGGCTTGCTGTCCATGCACATGAGAACGAGCACGACCAGTCCACCGACGAATGGGATGAGGACCAAGAGGTACATCAGGCCGCTGTACCCTGCGTCGTGGAGTCGCCTCACGCCGACCGCGATCGACGGCACCAGCACCGCAAGCACGTAGACGAGCACAAGCAGTCCGAAAACCACGCCGATCGCGCTGTCGCCGGCCGCGAACAGCGGGATCTCCAGAACAAGGACGATCAGGAAGTTCGCGAGCACCCACCACCAGTACTCGCCACGGCTGGCTCGGCCGTCGAATCGTGCGTACTTCTGGAAGACACGACGCACCGCATCGGCGAAACCGATTCCGTACCAGGGGAGATCGAGAGTTCCCGGATCGCCCTGGGTCGGTTGACCCGCGAACTGATTCGGCGCGCCGTACGGGTTCTGGGGTGCCGCGGCCGGCGGCTGAAAGGCGCCCTGCTGCTGGTCGTACCCGCCGACCGGCTGACCATACACCGGGGGCTGCTGCCCGTACGACGGCTGGCCTTGGGGCGCACCGTAGGCGGGCGGCGGGGTCTGAGGCTGTCCCTTGTCGAAGTTCGGCGTCTGCCCGAACTGAGTCTGGCCGAACGGATCCGGCTGTGCGTTCGGATCGCCGGGGTTCTGAGGCGGATAAGTCATGGTCGGTCCTGTTCGGTTCGGATCATGGAGACGTAATCGTAACTGGCTCTGACGAGTCGAGCAGAGATTACCCATTCAGCGCCCTGACCTCATCCGGTCGTACGACGGGGCATGGACCGTTTGGGATCGCTACTTCTCCGGTCCGTCATGCCCCCGGAGTTCGTGGAGCGCGTTGCGGATGCGTTCGGTGTCGGCGGCAGTCCAACCGTCTGGGTTCGTCACCGCGACCCAACCGTCGAGGATCTGTGTGCCGTAGTTGTGTCCGTGACCGTCGGGCACGCCTGCCGCGTTTCCGAGGTCGGCACTGACCTGCCAGAACGTGACGATCGGGTACCACCGCATGGCGGAGGCGTTGCCGGCAGTCCGTTCGGCGAGCCAGTCCGGTTCGGAGAACAGCAGGTCAGTGGACCACCAGACAACGGGGTCGGACGGATGCTGGAGATACAGGACCCGCGGCGCCAACCACTCTCGTGCATTCCGTGTGATGCCTTCGGCGTCGTTCGCGAACCGAACCACCAGGCCGTCGGCGTACGTCGGCTCCGTCTCCGGCGTCCCCGGATCGCGCCTGTCGGTGAGACTGCGCCACAAAGGGTTCGAGTTCGGCGGACCCACCCACAGCACACCGTCGACGGTGTCCCGGATCTCGGCGAGGCCGTCGAACGCTCCCTCACCCGCCTGCGTCCCCAAGCTCTCGCCGTAGACGAACAACTTCGGGCGGTGGCCTGCGGGTTTTGTGAGCCACCGATCGTGCACGGCGGTCACCAAGGCTCGCCCGGCGTCGGCGGCGGCCTGCCGGTCGGCGACGAACGACAACCAACTCGGCAGATACGAATACTGCGCGGCCACGAGGGCCGAGTCACCGTCCGCAACCAGTTCCATCGTCTGCGCAGCGGTCGGATTGACCCATCCCGTGCCTGTCGTCGGAATGACGACGAGCGTCTTCCTGTCGAACGCGCCGGTGCGTTCGAGTTCGTCGACGATCACCCGCATCCGCGCATCGGTGTCGCCAGCGGTCTCCAGGCCTGCGTAAACGCGAATCGGCTCCTTCGCCGGGCGGCCCGTCAGTCGACTCAACTCGGCGGCGCGGACTCCACCTGAGACGAAGTTCCGGCCCTCGAATCCGAGCGACTCCCAGGACGCCCTCGACGCCGGGCTCCCCGACTTCTCCGGCAGTGTCGGCTGCACGGCCCCGTCGCGAGTGGTGTCGTTCTGCGCGCTGAACGCCCAGTTCAACGCGGCATATCCCACTCGAACCCCGACACCGGCGACAAGAAGGTACGTCACGAGCGCAACGGCGACCGCGCCGACAGCAACGGCCGCGCGCCGCGGAAACCGCCACCGCCTGATGAGCAGCCCGGCAACCCACCTGCTCTCGTCGCGAAGGCCACGGGCCGTCGCGAGGATCATCAGGCCGATGACGGCGCTCAACACTATCGTCCGGGAGTAGCCGAGGACGGTGGGCGGGACGGTGCCCATGTAGTCGGCGATCTGGCGCTGCCACCGCACCGCCGCGACCAGCATGAGCACGGTGCCCACCGCACAGATCGTGTGAATCCCCAACCGGATCCTCGTCTGCACGATTGTCGACGGCGGCCAGAATCCCAGCCTCGGAACCAGCCAGCGTCGCGCCGCCCCGGCGACGACGATCCCGATCCCGTGACCGATCGCCGCACTGATCCCGCCGATGAGGCCCTGAAACATCCAGTCCCGCGGTAGGAGGGACGGTGTCAACGACATCCACAGGAACAGCGTCGCCCCCACGAGTCCCGCTGTCGGGACCCGTAGGAGCGAGCCGATGGAGTCTGCCGCGCGACGAGCAGGCGAAGGCAGCGCGCGAAGGTCGAGGAGACTCAGCCGAAGAGCTCCGGCAGTGTGCCTTCGTGCGCTTCCCGCAGTTCAGTGAGCTTCACGGAGAACTGGTCCTGGACCTCGAGTTCATCGCTGCCCTGGTCGACGACGCCGATGCGCGTCCACGGCATCTGACGCGCGGTCAGCATGCCCGTGAATCGGGTCTCCTCCGACCGCGGAACGGCGACGAGCACACGACCGGTCGACTCCGAGAAGAGCCACACGAACGGGTCGGCGCCCTCCGGCAGCAGGATGCGGCAGCCCGTCTCACCGGCGAGAGCCGCCTCGGCGACGGCCTGGATCAGGCCGCCTTCGGACAGGTCGTGCGCGGCCGACACAAGACCGTCCCGCGAAGCGGCGATCAGGATGTCGCTGAGCAGGCGCTCACGCTTGAGGTCGACCTTCGGCGGCACGCCGCCGAGGTGATCGTGCTCAACCTGCGACCAGATGGAACCGTCGAACTCGTCGAGGGTGTCGCCCATCAGGATGAGCGTCTCACCCGGCTCCGTGCCGATGCCGTTCGGGATGCGACGACGGACGTCGTCGATCACACCCAGCACAGCGACCACCGGGGTCGGAAGGATCGCCGTCGAGCCGGTCTGGTTGTAGAAGCTGACGTTGCCGCCGGTCACCGGGATGCCCAGTTCGGCGCAGCCGTCGGCGAGGCCGCGGACGGCCTGGCTGAACTGCCACATGACGGCCGGGTCCTCGGGCGAACCGAAGTTGAGGCAGTTGCTCACCGCGCTCGGCTTGGCGCCCGACACCGCGACGTTGCGGAACGCCTCGGCGAGCGCGAGTTGCGCGCCGTTGTACGGATCGAGGTAGGTGTAGCGGCCCGACGCGTCGGTCGAGATCGCTACGCCGCGACCGGTCTTCTCGTCGATGCGGACCATGCCGGAGTCGGCGTGCTCAGCGAGCACAGTGTTGCCACGGACGTAGCGGTCGTACTGCTCAGTGATGAACTTGCGGCTGCACAACGCGGGGCTGGCGACCATCTTCAGGAACGTCTCGCGCAGCTCGTCGCCGGTCTCCGGACGCTTCAGACCTGCGGTGGTCGACGCGATGACGTCGTCCTGCCAATCGGGGCGCTCGACGGGACGGTTGTACACCGGGCCGTCGTGGGCCACGGTGCGCGGCGGCACGTCGACGACGGTCTCGCCGTGCCAGGTGATCTGGAGGTGCTCACCGTCGGTGACCTCGCCGATCACGGTGGCCAGGGCGTCCCACTTGCGGCACACCTCCATGAACTTGTCGACGTTCTCGGGCGTGACGACGGCGCACATGCGCTCCTGCGACTCGCTCGACAGCACCTCGGCCGGCGTCATGCCGACGGCACGCATCGGGACCTTCTCGAGGTCGATGTGCATGCCGCCGTCGCCCGCGGCGGCGAGCTCGCTCGTGGCGCACGAGAGTCCGGCGCCGCCGAGGTCCTGGATGCCGACGACGAGGCCCTCGCGGTACAGGTCGAGGCAGCACTCGATGAGCACCTTCTCGGTGAACGGGTCGCCGACCTGGACGCTCGGCAGCTTCTTGCGAGAGGAACGATTCCCCGCTGAACCATCGGACCCGCTCGCTTCGCTCCCGGCGTCCGCATCGTCGAAGGTCTCCGACGCGAGGACCGACACGCCGCCGATGCCGTCGAGGCCCGTGCGGGCACCGAACAGGATGATCTTGTTGCCCGCACCCGACGCGAAAGCGAGGTGCAGGTCTTCAGCGCGGAGGACACCGGCGCAGAGCGCGTTGACCAGCGGATTGCCCTGGTAGCTGGCGTCGAAGACGGTCTCGCCGCCGATGTTCGGCAGGCCGAGCGAGTTGCCGTAACCCCCGACGCCGCGGACCACGCCGTCGACCACGCGACGGGTGTCCGGATGATCGGCGGCACCAAAACGCAGCTGGTCCATCACTGCGATCGGGCGGGCGCCCATCGCCATGATGTCGCGGACGATGCCGCCGACACCGGTGGCCGCGCCCTGGTAGGGCTCCACGTAACTCGGGTGATTGTGCGACTCGACCTTGAACGTCACGGCCCAGCCGTCACCCACGTCGACGACGCCTGCGTTCTCGCCGATGCCCGCGAGCATGCTCGACCGCATCTCGTCGGTGGTGGTCTCACCGAAGTAACGCAGGTGCACCTTCGACGACTTGTAGCTGCAGTGCTCGGACCACATCACCGAGTACATCGCGAGTTCCGCGTCCGTGGGACGACGGCCCAGGATCTCGCGGATACGCGCGTACTCGTCGTCCTTCAAACCGAGCTCGGCGTACGGCTGCGGTGTGTCGGGGGTCTCGGCGGCGTGGGAAACGGTATCTACCTGGGCGCTCACAGCAGACATTCTATGTCAGCGCGCGAGTGCTCCGGTCCATCACCCAATACGGCTCGATCGACTGCATCGGGAAGGCGTCACCACTACAGTCGTATCGGACAGTCGATTCGGGGGGATCACGATGAATGTCGGTAGTGCGCGCGACTATTTCACAGCGGGCCTCGGAGCACTCGGCGTGCTCGTCGCCGAGACGCCACCCGATCGGGATCGAGCGCTGGCGGCCTTCACACTCGCCACCGACATCGACCCGACGATGGGCGACGCCTGGCTCGGACGCGCGGCCGCCGGTGACCGATCGGGAGCATGCGTGCTCGGCCTGTACCGCTCGCGGGCAAGGATCGGTGCTGATCAACGACGTATCGGTCTGGCGGCCGGACATCTAGTCGGGCATCTCCCGACGGGCATGTTCATCGACCTTCCGGTGTCGACGGCTTCCGACGCCGCAGTGGTCTACGCGGCTTCGCTGCTTACCGGAGGTGACCCGGACGGCGCAGCAGACGTCCTCGACGCCGACGTAGACGGACCGTCGACGCCCTATTGCCGGGCGCTGATCGCGTTGGCTCGCCGACAGTGGCGGAACGTCCTCGAAGCGCTCTCCGGCTCGCCGTCATCCGACGAGTACCTGCGTGCTGCCTGCGACTTCCTCGCCGGAACGGCGTGCGCGCATCTCGGGTTGTTCGACGAAGGCCTGCGCCGCCTGATGTCGGTACGCGACTCCGGGCTGGTCAACGCCCGCGCGCAGGCGCTGTTCATGATGGGCATGACCCTGCGGACCAGAGGCGACGAGGACGCCGCACTGCCATGCTTTCAAGAGGCGTACGCCCTCGACCCGATGCTCTCCGAGGCCGCCGACGCGCTCGCCGATCCCCGGTATCGACTGGCCGTCGAGGGCACCGAGACGAGTACGACCGAGACGCTGACCTCGCCGGACGACGCTGCAGCGGTCGCCGTCATCGACGAACTCAACGCGCAGATCGGCCTGGTTGCGGTGAAGGCACAGGTGGACCGACTGCGGTCGGCATCGCGCCTGGCGCAGGTCCGATCAGAGAAAGGACTGCGCACCCAGTCACGAAGTCTGCATCTGGCGTTCACCGGGCCACCCGGAACCGGCAAGACGACTGTCGCGCGTCTTATCGCACGACTGTTCCGGGCACTCGGCGTCCTCGACTCCGACACCGTGGTCGAAGTCAGCCGGAAGGATCTCGTCGGCACACACCTGGGCTCGACGGCGCCCAAGACGTCGGCCGTCATCGACTCCGCAGTCGGCGGCGTCTTGCTGATCGACGAGGCGTACACGCTGATTCAGGAAGGCCTGTCCGGCGGCGACGCCTTCGGTCGCGAAGCCGTCGACACTCTCCTCGCTCGGATGGAGAACGACCGCGACCGGCTCGTGGTGATCATCGCCGGGTACGACGACGAGATCAACCGCCTCCTCGCCGCCAACGAGGGCCTCGCGTCGCGCTTCTCCCGCCGCCTCCGGTTCGACTCCTACACACCGACTGAGTTGGTGCAGATCGCCGAGTCGATCGCACTGTCGCGCGACTCGCGTCTCGATCCCGGTGCAGTTCACGCACTCGAGGAGTCGTTCGGCCTGCTCTGCTCCTCGAGCATCGGATCACGTCCGGCGATCGACGTCGCAGGCAACGGCAGGCACGCCCGCAACCTGATCGAGGCCGCCGAGGAGGAACGCGAGCATCGACTCGCGTCGTCGGGCAGCCTCGACACCTTGACGGACATCGACCTGATGACCCTCGCCGCATCCGACGTTCGAGCGGCACTCTCTCGTCTCGCACCCACGCGTCGCTGAAGCACTGCGCGGCACCCACTGTCGCGCGTGCTTGCTACAGCAAATTGTTTGCTAGCATTTGCTGTATGGCATCCAGTTCCGACACCGAGTCCGACCGCCGGGCTCGACAGCTTCGATTTCGGGCCAGAGCCCTTCTCATCACGTCGTTCACGGTGCTCGGCGCCACCATCGGCTTCCTACTCACCGACATTCTGACCCTACCGAACGGGACCGTCGATCCGGGACAGCACCTCGCCAGCTATCTCAGTGGTCGACTCATCTTTGTCGGAATCCCAGCGACGATCGCGTTCGTCCTGGTCTTGAAGGGACACGTGCTCCGCACCCAGGCACGCGCACTCGACGGTCTGCGCTGACCGATCGCTCACGACACCGTCGGCGGCGTCACCGTCGCAGAAGCGAGCAACGCTTCCAAGTCGGAGCCTTCCCGGCCTATAGGCCCAGCCTCTCCAGGATGAGGTCGGCGATGTCGGACGGGGAGCCGTCTGAGGGACGGATCACCAGTTCGGGCGTCACGGGGCGCTCATACGGTGAGTCGATGCCGGTGAACTGCGTGATCTCACCCGCACGAGCCCGCGCATAGAGCCCCTTGGGATCGCGGGCTTCGCAGTCATCGAGCGGCGTGTCGACGAAGACCTCGTAGAACGGAATGTCCCGCGCGGCATGGATCTCGCGGGCACGTTGCCGTTCCGCTGCGAACGGACTGATCAACGACACCAGTGCGACGGCGCCCGAGTCCGCGAAGAGTGAGGCGACCTCCGCTGTCCGGCGGATGTTCTCGCGCCGATCGTCATCACCGAATCCGAGATCCGCGTTGAGCCCGTGTCGGAGATTGTCACCGTCCAGCAGGTACGCCGGACGGCCTTCGGCGACGAAGCGTCGCTCCAGTTCGGTCGCCAACGTCGACTTGCCCGACCCCGACAGACCCGTGAGCCAGATCGTCGCTCCGCGGTAGGAGCGGTGCTCGCGCGACACCTTCGTCGCCTGCCACACCACGTTGGTGTCGTGGCTGACGGGCGCACCGATCATGCCCGCGGCGACCGTCGCGTTCGTCGACTCGTCGATCAGAATGAAACTGCCGGTCGCCCGGTTGCGGCGGTACTCGTCGAACATCATCGGATGTTGACAGTGGAGTTCCACACGAGCGATCTCGTTGAGCTCAATCAGGTCGGCATCGGCATCGCGATGCAAGGTGTTGACGTCGAGGCGATAGGTCAGCGAGGTGACGGACACCCGCGTCTCCCTGGTTCCGCACAGCATCAGGTACGTGTTGCCCTCGGCGAGAACCGTCGACTCGGAGAACCAGCACACCATGGCGTCCAGGTCCCTGCCGACGTGCGGCCGGTTGCCCGGACGGACCAGCATGTCGCCTCGCACGATGTCGATCTCGTCGGCCAGCTCGATCGACACCGCCGCTCCCGCGACCGCCTCGGTCATCTCGCTGCCTCCCGGACCCCAAATCTTCGCGACCTCGGTACCGAAGCCGCCGGGGAGTGCGACCACCTTGTCGCCGACTGCGAGCGCTCCGCCCGCGACGGTTCCAGCGAACGCACGGTGGTCGAAACCGTCCCCGCGCTGTGGGCGGATCACGTACTGAACCGGGAAGCGCGCGTCGATGAGATTGCGGTCGGACGCGATGTGCACCGTCTCCAAGTGCCCGAGGAGCGGTCGGCCCGTGTACCAGTCCATGACTTCCGACTTGTCCACGACGTTGTCACCGCGGAGCGCGGAGATCGGGATGAACATGACATCGGTGACGTTGAGCTTCGCCGCGAATGCCGTGAACTCGTCGACGATCTCCTCGTACCGCCCCTGGGAGTAGTCGACGAGATCCATCTTGTTGACACACACCGTCAGGTGAGGGATTCCGAGCAATGACGACAGGAACGCGTGTCGACGAGTCTGTTCGAGCACACCCTTGCGTGCGTCGACGAGGATGATCGCGAGGTCCGCGGTGGAGGCCCCGGTGACCATGTTGCGCGTGTACTGCACGTGCCCCGGAGAGTCGGCGATGATGAACTTCCGCGCTGGCGTGGAGAAGTAGCGGTAGGCGACGTCGATCGTGATGCCCTGCTCACGTTCGGCGCGGAGACCATCTGTGAGCAACGAGAGGTCGGCGGTCTCGTCGCCGCGCTGCGCGCTGGTCCGCTCGACCGCTTCGAGTTGGTCGGTGAAGATCGACTTCGAGTCGTAGAGGAGGCGTCCGATGAGCGTCGACTTGCCGTCGTCGACGCTGCCTGCGGTGGCGATGCGCAGCAGATCGTCACGGCCGCGCTCGGCGTTGTGGGCGGTGCTCATCAGAAGTACCCCTCCTTCTTGCGGTCTTCCATGCCGGCTTCGGAGATCCGATCGTCGGCGCGGGTCGCGCCGCGTTCGGTCACGCGGGTGGCGGCGACCTCGTCGATCACCTTCTCCGGGGTGTCTGCGGCGCTTTCGACGCAGCCGGTGCACGTGGCGTCGCCGACGGTGCGGAACCGCACCCGCTCCACGTGCGCCGTCTCACCGGGGTACTTCTCGAGGAACCTGGTGTCTGCGAGCAGCATGCCGTCACGCGGTACCACCAGCCGCTCGTGTGCGTAGTAGATCGACGGGAGCTCGATCTGCTCGGCGGCGATGTACTCCCAGATGTCGTGTTCGGTCCAGTTGCTCAGCGGGAACACACGGATGTGCTCCCCGCGGGCGTGCCGCCCGTTGTAGAGGTTCCACAATTCTGGTCGCTGGTTCCGCGGATCCCACGCGCCGAACGAGTCGCGGAAGCTGAACACCCGCTCCTTCGCGCGGGCCTTCTCCTCGTCTCGCCGAGCTCCTCCGAACACCGCGTCGTACCTGCCGTCGCGGATGCCACGCAGGAGTGCCGCAGTCTGCAGCCGGTTGCGCGAGGTGCCGGGGCCGGTCTGTTCGACGACCCGACCGGCGTCGATGTCGTCCTGCACGCTGCTGACGACGAGTCGCGCCCCGGTCTGCTCGACGAGGCGGTCCCGGAACTCGATGACCTCGTCGAAGTTGTGACCGGTGTCGATGTGCATGAGGGGGAACGGCACGGGTGCGGGCCAGAAAGCCTTGCGCGCGAGGTGGAACATGACGACGGAGTCTTTGCCGCCGGAGAACAGCATCACCGGGTGCTCGAATTGGGCCGCGACCTCGCGGAAGATGTGCACCGATTCGGCTTCGAGTTCGGCTATCACTGCGGGAAGCCTCCTTGACGTGTCGAATATTCGACACCTAGTGTTGCAAATGTGTCACCGACGGTAAGCGAAAGTGGAAGCGCACGTCAACCTTCCCCACCGACCAGGCGGGTGACCGTTGTGCTCGACTACATCGTCGCGCATGCGGGTCACCCTCCCACTCTGGCCGACATCGTGCGCGACACACAGCTGCCGCGCGCAACCGTGCACGCGATCGTCGCCGAACTGGTCGACGCCAGGTGGCTCACACGCCGGGCCGACACCGGCGGAGTCGGCCTCGGCCCCGCGTTCCTGCACACCGCACGCCGCGCCGTCGGCGCCGATCGCCTCGCGCTGGACGCCCGCCCCGCTATGGAGACCCTCGTCGCTCAGACCGGAGCCCCCTGCTTTCTGGCTCGCCGCATCGACGACGAGACGATCACCGTCATCGAGTACTGCTGGCCCCCGTCCGTGCTCGTCGAGCACAGTGCAGACGTCGAGTGGATGAAGCCGAACCGGCCGATCCGTCTTCGGCCGCCGATCTGCCGCGAGTTCGTGGCGTGGTCGGAGCCGGCGACTCGGGAAGCCTGGATCGCCTCCGCGGCCGAATCCGACCGGGCCAGACTCAGGGCCGCCCTCACCGAGATCCAATCGCGTGGGTTCTCGATCGAGCGGATCACCGACGGGCATCGTGCGGTGATCGACGCGCTGTCGGCACTCGACTCGGTGCCTACCGCCCTTCGGGCGCGGGTCGGCAGCCTGCTCACTGAGCTCTCCGCCATCGACTACCTCGCCGACGAGCTGACCGACGGCACCGAAGCGGGAGCGGTCACCATAGGTGCTCCGATACGGGACGCGTCCGGAGCTGTCGTCGGCGCGATCGTGTCGTGCCCGCACACCACGATGTCGGGCCGCCAGCTGCGCGAATGGGGAGCGCTGACGGTCGCCGCAGCCGAGTCCGTCGGCGTATAAGAGAACCATGCCGCACAAACTCACCAACACCGCAGACATGACCAGTGAGCCCGTTGATGCGAACACCGTTGCGTGGAAGCTCGACGAAGCGCCCCGCGACCTCGACTCGAATCTGATCAGGCTCCCCGCCCACGGCGAGATCGGCGGACATCTCGGCGGCGAAGTCGACGTGATCGTCCACGTGATCGCCGGATCGGGTCGCATCGGATCGGGTGACCGCGAACTCGACGTGACCGCGGGAGATCTCCTGTGGCTCCCGCGTCGATCACACCGATCGATCACCGCGGGTGACGACGGCCTCAGTTACCTTACGATCCACAACCACCGCGAACCGACCCTGACGATCGAGTCGCCGCCGAACCACTGAGTCCGCGCCCACCGACCGCTATCCGGGCGCCACGCCGAGAAGAGCCGCACCGCGGCTCGAGAGGCGGAAACGCAGCGGCTTCCTCGTAACCGTCTCGATCACGCCGGCCTCATCCAGAAGTGCCAGTCGCGGACGGATGAACTGCGTGGACCGACCCGCGGCATCGGCCAGGCTCTGGAGCTTGACGGCACGGTTCACATCGAAGAGCCACGCCTGACCGAGGGTGTAGAGGAGCGAGCCGACGTCCTCTGCGTCCGACATCGCATGCGTTGGCAGGCCGAGGTTTCCAGCGAGGTCGTCGTCCACCAGGAACCGAATGCGATTCTCCAGTTGTTGGATCCGTTGTCGCCGATCCGCGAGGTCGACGAGCAATCGATGCTGAGCTTGAGCGATGAGGTCGAGCATGACCGCGACATAGGGCGTGAGATCACCCCGGTTCAGCGGATCCTCGGCATCGAGGAATGCACGGTAATAGCGGTCCTTGTTGTCCGCGAGCGTCGCAGACAACGCGAGACTCGCATAGGGCGCGAGCACCTGCCGAAGGTCCAGCGCCAACAGGTACCGCCCGGTGCGACCGTTGCCGTCATAAAACGGGTGTGCGTACTCGAAGACGAAGTGGGCGACCACCGCCCGGATCAACAGCGGAATCTCGTCGTTCCGCCCTTGAGCCACCATCAGGGTCAGGGCGTCGTTGATCGCGGATTCGGGAGAAAGCCCCCTGTGCACGGTCCCCGACCCCGATTCGATGAACACCGGGCCTGCTCGAAACCTCTCGCCGTCAGGGGCGTCGTCGGCGCTGATCTCACCAGCGGTCACCGCGTCGTACACCGTCCGGATGTCATCAAGCGTCTGCGGACCTCGAGTGTCCGGCTCTTCGATGCCGAGATAAAGGCGCACCATTTCGACGAATCGTCGACTGCCGACCGCCTGTTCTTCAGCCAGCGCCTTCAGCGCCGCGCTGATCTCCTTCCGAGTGGACCGCACCTGCTCGATCTCGTTGGTCGCCTGGATCTCATCGATGATCATGCCGTCCAGGTAGTCGTCCCGCGCGCGCCCGGGAAGCCCATCCCACTCGTGTCGGATCCGCGGTTCATAGGCCATGATTCGTTCGACAAGTGCGACGATCTGAGGCGTCATCAGGGCGAACATCGAGTGCTCGCCGATGAGAAGGTCCCATTCGATCGCCGCGGGCGAGTCCCGCCTAGACCGTTCTTCACCATCCGCCCCGGCGCGATCACGCTCGTGGAAGATCGACTTCAACGTCCGGTACGCCATCTCGTCCCTTCTCGCGAGAACCCGGATACGTTGCCTATAGTATCCGCGTATTTGATCTGGAGCACCCCTCAGATCAAATAGACCGCTGCGGCGTCGGCCCCATTTGATCCCGGCCACCGACACGAAGCCATCACTCATCACTCACCCGGACTACCAACCAAGCACTTGCTAGGTTAGAGTCGCAGGTATGACCAACGTCGTGATTCCACCCGCCCTCGGGCCCGACGACCTCGGCCCCGACACGTCGCCCGTCGCATACGAGACCGACGGGGCCGTCGCCTACGTGACGCTGAATCGTCCCGACTACCGCAACGCGCAGAACTCGGTGATGACCTACTCCCTCGACGCCGCCTTCGGCAAGGCCGTCGACGACACGTCCGTCAAGGTGATCGTGCTCCGCGCCAACGGCAAGCACTTCTCCGCGGGCCACGACATCGGCACGCCGGAACGCGACTTCAACACCTTCTACCCGAACACCGCGACGCTGCACTGGGATCACACCCGCCAGGACGGCGCCGCGCTCGACAGCAACCAGCGACTCGCTCGCGAGATCGAGGTCTACATGGGCATGTGCCGCCGCTGGCGGGACATCCCCAAGCCGGTCATCGCCCAGGTGCACGGTGCGTGCATCGCGGGCGGCCTGATGCTGGCGTGGGCCGCCGACTTCATCGTCGCGTCCGACGACGCGTTCTTCTCCGATCCCGTCGCCCGCATGGGCATCCCCGGTGTCGAGTACTTCGCGCACGCCTACGTACTCGGAGCCCGGCGCGCCAAGGAGATCCTCTTCACCGGCCAGCGGTTCACCGCGGCGCAGGCGCTCGACTGGGGCATGGTCAACCACGTCGTCCCGCGCGACGAACTGCAGGCCAAGGTCGACGAGATCTGCGCGCAGATGACCGAGATGCCGATGCAGGGCCTGTTCCTGTCCAAGAAGGCCGTCAACATCTGCGAAGACCAGATGGGCATGCGCAACGCGATGGACTCCGTGTTCGGCTGGCATCACTTCGCCCACGCCGCAAACGACGCCGACTCCGGCGACTCGCTCGGCGGCATGGACGCGAAGTCCATGAAGGCCAGCGCCGAGAAGAAGGGCTGATCGTCATGGATCTGCTGTTCGACGACGCCGCGCAGGCGTTTCGCACCGAAGTCCGGACGTGGCTCGACGCCAACGTTCCGACTGAGCCGCTTCCCTCGATGGACACCGCGGAAGGTTTCGAAGCCCACCGCGCGTGGGAGCAGAAGATGGCCGACGCCAGACTGTCGGTGGTCTCCTGGCCGGAAGAGTTCGGCGGCCGAGACGTCCCGCTGCTGCACTGGTTGATCTTCGAAGAGGAGTACTACCGTTCGGGCGCTCCCGGACGCGTGAGCCAGAACGGCATCTTCCTGCTGGCGCCGACGCTGTTCGAGCACGCGAGCCCCGAGCAGCTCGCTCGAATCATGCCGCGCATGGCCAGGTCGGAAGACATCTGGGGCCAGGCGTGGAGCGAACCCGAAGCGGGCAGCGACCTCGCATCGCTGCGCTCCACTGCCACCCGCACCGAAGGCGGCTGGCTGCTCAACGGCCAGAAGACCTGGAGCTCGCGGTCGAGCTTCGCCGACTGGGGCTTCGGCCTGTTCCGTTCGGACAAGGACGCCCAGCGTCATCGTGGAATCACCTACTTCATGTTCGACCTGCGCGCACCGGGCGTCACCGTCCGGCCGATCGCGCAGCTCGACGGCGAGGCGGGCTTCGCCGAACTGTTCCTCGAGAACGTGTTCGTCCCCGACGACCCGTCCAACCCCGGCGAGTCCGGGGTGATCGGCGATGTGAACAACGGCTGGAAGGTTGCGATGAGCACCGCCGCCAACGAGCGCGGCCTCTCGCTGCGCTCGCCCGGCCGCTTCCTCGCCGCCACCGACCGCCTCGTCGCATTGTGGAAGTCCACCTCCCGCCCGAGTAGCCGGCGCGACGAGGTCCCCACGTCCGACGCCGCTGTCGCGGATGCGTGGATCGGGGCTCGAGCCTACGAGCTCTCCACATATCAGACAGTCAGCCGACTGGCCGCAGGCGGACAGCTCGGCCTCGAGTCGTCCATCAACAAGGTGTTCTGGTCGCAGTGGGACATCGCCGCCCACGAGACCGCACTCGACCTGCTCGGCGCCGACGCCGAACTCGCCGGATCATGGTCGGACGGATACCTCTTCTCGCTGTCGGGCCCGATCTACGCCGGCACCAACGAGATTCAACGCAATGTGATCGCCGAGCGACTCCTCGGCCTGCCCCGCGGAGATCGATAGTCATGGACTTCCTGCTCAACGACATCCACACCGATCTCGCCCAGACGGTCGACGACATCCTCGAGCGTGCGGGCGGCGTCACCGTCGCACGCGCGTGGGCCGACAACGGCGACACCGCTCCGGCGCTCGCCGTCTATCGCCAGCTCGCCGAAGCGGGGATCACCGGCCTGATCGTGCCCGACGAGATCGGCGGCAGCGGCGCCGGAGCCACCGAGATGGTGGTCGCTCTCGAACGCATCGGGCGCGCGGCATTGCCGGGTCCGGTCGCCGAGACCTTCGCCGTCGTGCCGTCCACTCTCGGCGCATCGTCGCAGCTGGACGCGCTGCTGTCCGGAACGCCTGCGACGTGCGCGCTCGCACCGGTCGCGCCGCGAGCCACCAACCCCGACGTCGCGACGCCGTACCTGCTGGCCGACGGCGCGGTGTTCACCGCGTCGCACGGTGAACTCCTCGAGTCGGTGGACCCGACCCGACGAGTGGCCGAACTGACCGCGGGCGACCGCGTCGGCGACGCCGACACCGCAGCGGCCGCGGACCTCGGCGCGCTCGCCACCGCCGCCCAGTTCCTCGGACTCGGATCGGCGATGCTCGACATGGCCGCCGACTACGCGAAATCGCGCAAGCAGTTCGGGCGCGAGATCGGCTCGTTCCAGGCCGTGAAGCATCATCTCGCCGACGTGGCGATCGCCATCGAGATGGCCCGCCCACTCGTCCACGGCGCGGCGGTCGGCCTCGACGGCCAGTCGCCCGAGGGCACCGACGTCGCGCGCGACATCGCGGCCGCAAAGGTCGCCGCGGGCGACGCGGCCTACCTGGCGTCACGCCGTGGTCTTCAGGTGCTCGGCGCGATCGGCTACACCGCCGAGCACGACCTCTCGCTCTACCTGACGAAGACCCGCGCACTGTTGTCGGCGTGGGGCACTCCCGCGTACCACCGCGCACGAATCCTGGAGACGTTGTGACCTCCCCGATCAGCGCAGAAGACCGAGCGGCACTATCGGATTCGATCCGTGACGTGCTGCGGAAGCGTTCCGACTCCGAGGCCGTCCGTCGCGCCATGCAGGCCGACGGACGCATCGACCGAGATCTGTGGAGCACCCTGTGCGCCGAGATCGGCGTCGCAGCGCTCGCTGTTCCCGAAGAGTACGACGGTGCGGGCGCGTCGTGGGCCGAGGCCGCCCTGGCAGTTGAGGAACTCGGCGCCACTCTTTCGCCGGTACCGGTGTTCTCGTCAGGCGTCCTCACTGCAGGCGCCGTGCTGGCGTCCGGCGACGCCGAAGCCGCAACGCGCCTGCTGCCGGGTCTCGCTTCCGGAGAGACGATCGGGGCGCTCTGCTGGGCGTCGCACGCCGGATGGGATGCACCCGGGGTGACCGCCGAGGCCGGACTGCTGTCCGGCACCGCCGAATACGTGCTCGACGGAGAGACCGCCGACACCTTCATCGTTCTCGCAGGCCGGGAGGACGCACTGTCGTCGCACCTGACACTGCACGAAGTGGACTCATCCGCACCGGGCGTCACCGTGACGCCGTTGCCCCTGCTCGATCCGACTCGCGCGATCGCCCGAGTCTCGTTCGACGAGACGCCGTCGACTGCGATCACCGCCCCCGGCGACATCGCGGAGCGCATCCGGACACTCGCCTGGGCACTGTTGTCGGCAGAGCAGGTCGGTGGTGCTGCACGCGCTCTCGCTCTGACTGTCGAGTACACGTCGGCCCGCAAGCAGTTCGGACGCACCCTCGCCTCGTTCCAGGCATTGAAGCACCGGATGGCCGACATGTATGTCGAGGTGGAAGCGATGCGATCGATCTCGGCGGCGGCGATCGCCGCCCTCGTCGCCGGCCGCTCGGACGCGGCCGAACTGGCCGCCACCGCTCACGTCTACTGCTCTGAGCGGTACATGAGCATCACCGGCGAAGCCATCCAACTGCACGGCGGCATCGGCATCACCTGGGAACATGACATCGGGCTCTTCTTCAAACGAGCACAGGCCGACGCTCAACTGTTCGGTCGACCCACCGAGGCTCTGCAGCTCGTCACTTTGTGACCAGCGGCCGACCTCACGTGCGAAATGTGCACGTGAGCGGATGCACGTGGACGTACAGCCCCTCGTATACCCGCTCACGCGACACTAGGCCGTCGCCTCGAGTCTCATCCCGCGCCGGTGGCGAGAAGGAACAGAAGCGCGACGTTCAGCACCACGATCACAACCACTGAGGCGAACGAGCCCCAGCGCAGCGGCGCCCGGTCCGCGAACGTGCCCATCAGTGCACTGTCGGAGGTGTAGCGGCGCAGCGGGATGAGCGCGAACGGGATGCCGAAGCTCAACACCACCTGCGAGATCACGAGGGCCATGGTCGGATCGACGCCCGCGGCGAGCACGATGATCGCCGGTACCAGGGTGATCGACCGGCGGACCAGCATCGGGATGCGACGTCGGATGAGACCCGACATGATCGCGCCGCCCGCGTACGCGCCGACGGAGGTCGATGCGATGCCCGACGCGAGCAGGCCTACCGCGAAGATCACCGCAACGACGGGGCCCAGCGCATCGCGCACTGCGCTGTGCGCGCCCTCGATCGTGTCGGTGCCGTCCCGCCCGGACAGGCTGGTGGCCGCCAGGACCAGGAGCGCGATGTTCACCGTGCCCGCGACGACCAGCGCGATCACCACATCCACGCGCGTGGCCTTCAACAACGACGTGATCCGACCTTCGCTGATCGATCGGCCGTGCCTGTCGACCACGAGCGAGGAGTGCAGATAGATGGCGTGCGGCATCACCGTGGCACCAAGCATCGACGCGGCGAGCAGGACGGTCTCGGTGCCCTGCAGGCGAGGGACGAGTCCGCCGATCACGTCGCCCGCGGCGGGTGGCTCGACGAGCAGACCGGCGATGAACCCGACGACGATCACCGCGAGCAGGACCACGATGATCGCCTCGAAGCGCCGCTGGAATCTCCGGTTGGCGGCCGTGAGCAGGACCATCGACACCACGCCCACGATGGCTCCACCGAGCGGCAGCGGCAGGCCGAACAGCAGATACAGGGCGACGGCGCCACCGATGACCTCTGCGATGTCGGTGGCGCCGGCGACCGCCTCCGCCTGCAGCCAGTAGGCGATGCGCGCACGACGACCGAGTCTGCCTCCGATCGTCTCCGGCAGCGTCCGTCCGGTCACCACTCCGAGCTTGGCCGACTGGTACTGGATCATCACGGCCATCACGTTGGCGACGACCAGCACCCAGACCAACAGGTACCCGTACTTGGCGCCTGCCGTGATGTTGGCGGCAACGTTTCCTGGGTCGACATAGGCGATCGCCGCGACAAACGCGGGACCGAGCAGGCCCACCGATCGCATCCGCCCGGAGGTTCGTTGTTTCAACACGAGGTAAGGGTAGATCGAATCAGAATGTTCGGTCAACCGAACTCTGAGTATGGGAGGTCCGCCACGTTGGCGACGCCGTCTAACCATCACCGCTCAGCGGCGAGAGGCCTCCGGGGAGCGGCTCCGGCGCTGAGCGGTAATGGTTGAACGAGCGGTCAGGCGAACGCAGTGGCCACCTGCTCGGCGGTGAGCCCGTAGTCGGCGAGCGAGTACTTGTGCTGCGGCTTGCGGTCGCCCGACTTGGAATCGGCGTCGAGCGCCACCATCGCGGCACGACCCTCCGCCGACAGCGGTGTGCCGAGAGCCTCGTACACCCGGCCGACCGCAGCGAACGGGTCAGCACGGAGTTCGTCGAACTGAACGTCCACGAACTGGGCCGGGTTGTACTTGGCCCGCGCTTCCGAGAACGACCGCAGCCCACGCGACCACAGGTCCAATTGGGTCTGGCCGATGCGGTCCCCAGTGAAGACCGTCGAATGGCCCTCCGTCGCGTGCTCGGCGAGGCTGCACATCGACGCGATGATCGTCTCCGGCGGCCGATGGGTCTGCACGATCAGGGCGTCCGGATATGCGGCCATCAGTGCGTCGAGCGCAAACAGATGGCTCGGGTTCTTCAGCACCCAGCGTCGGCCAGGATCGTTGAGGCCGATCAATTGCAGGTTTCGACGATGCCGCTGGTACGCGGGTGTCCAATCCTGGTCGGCCAGCCAGGTCGAATACGTCGGAAGGTACGCGAGCGACTCGTACGAGATCGACATGACCGACTGGCGCAGAAGCTGCCAGCACTCCTCCACCTCACCGGCACTCATGTAATGCAGGCCCATGAACTCGGGATTCTCCACATGATGCTGGTTGAGGCCGGCCTCGATCTGCTGGAAGACGGGATTGTCCTCCCACGTGTCACGCGGCGGACGCGGCTGGGGAAACTCCGTCAGCCACATCTCGAGCCCCTGATGAGCCGGGTCGGCCGCCAGCAGACGATGCAGCGCAGTCGTGCCGGTCCGCGGAAGACCTGTGACGAACACCGGCCGCTCGATGGGAACGTCGATGTACTGCGGATTGTTCTTCCACCCGGCCTCGCTCAGAAGCCGAGCGATCAGCGCACCCTTGAGGAAGAACCGGAACATCTTGCTGCCGAGTTCGGTGAGACCGGCGTCCACCCGATACGACTCCAGGAGCTTTGCGAGTGCAGGCAGGTAGTCCTGATCGCCGAAGTCGTCGAGTCCAACGGTGCGGGTGGCCGCGGCGTGCAGATCCTCGACTGTTCCAACAGAAGTACGCACCTGAGAGGGGACCCGTTCGCTCCGCTCCCGGCGTCCTGGTTCAGTCATGGTATTCACCGCAGTTCACGTCCAAGGTGTGGCCGGTGATCGGGGCCGCCATCGATGACGCCAGGAACACCGCCGCGTCCGCGATCTCGTCGGGCTCGGGCAGTCGCTTCAAGTCGCTCTTGGAGGCCGTCTGCTCGTACACCTGCTCGGCAGTGATCCCGTACTTCTTCGCGATCTCTCCGAAGTACCACTTGAGCTGGTCGTCCCAGATGTAGCCGGGAGCGACGCTGTTGACGCGGATGCCCTTCGGGCCGAGCTCCGTGGCCAGCGACTGCGACATCGCGAGAAGCGCCGACTTCGCGAGCTTGTAACTGCCGTACCGCGGCTCCGAGTGCCGGATCACCATCGAGTTGATGTTGACGATCGATCCCTTCGACGCCTCGAGCGCGGGTGTGAACGCCTTGATGACGCGCAACGTGCCGAGGACCGTCAGATCCAGGCTCGACGAGATCTGGTCGAAGTCGGTGCGCGCGAGCGGCTTCATCGACGGCATCGCGAACGCATTGTTGATCAACGCGTCGACGGCGCCGTACTCGGCGGTCACCGCCTCGACGAGGGACTCGACAGCCGCATCGTCGGTGATGTCGGTC
This sequence comes from Gordonia sp. PDNC005, assembly GCF_016919385.1. Taxonomy (NCBI): domain Bacteria; kingdom Bacillati; phylum Actinomycetota; class Actinomycetes; order Mycobacteriales; family Gordoniaceae; genus Gordonia; species Gordonia sp. PDNC005. Next base: position 292,324 of record NZ_CP070351.1, on the reverse strand, counting down.
GGGACGACAAGCGCCTCGCCTCCGGCGTCACGGACCAGCGCAGCGACCTCGTCCAGGCGGGACCGTGTACGTGCGGCGAGGACCACTCGAGCTCCGTGCGTCGCCGCCCGTAGGCACAACGATCGACCGAGACCCGGCCCGACTCCGGAGACTACGACGACTTTGTCTTGCAATAGAGACATGTGGGTCCTTTCAGATAGGCCGGAAATTACGGTCAGCCGAGCATGCGGCGGGCGAAGGCACGCTGGCGGACGGCGATCCGCTGCGCCCAACCGTCCGCGTCGATCCGGTTCAGGTCAGCGAACGGGAGGTGAGCTGCGACGTCGGCGTCGTCGACGACCACCGCCGTCGGTCCGAGCTCGGGGCCGATCGCCACATCGGTGCGCTGCCAGCGGAACTGCAGGATGCCACGCCTGCGGCCGGTGGTCTCGATCCAGTTCGCGACGCCGGGATTGTTCGCCGAGATCACGAGGCGGATGTTGCCGTCGGGGTCGACCTGCGCCTGCGCCGAGTTCAACGACGTCTGATGATTGACGTAGTCGAGGGAGATGTACCAGAGGCTCCCCAGCTGAAAACCCTGGTAGGGCGCATCCGACTTCGGGACAGTGACGACCATCGCCTTGCCTGCGGGCAGGTCGAAGTGCCCGACGGAGGAGTACTGCGTCGACAGACCGCCCGGTGTGGTGCGCGGCGCGGTGAACGTGTTGACCGGCTCGTCGAGGTAGAACCACTTCGGAAAGTTGAACCACGTGTTGATGCGCGCGGTCAGCATCTTCGCGGCGATCGCGTAGCGGCGCGCCACCTTCGCGGTGTCGGGCTCCTCGGGCGCGGTGCCGACGGTGTCGACGCGCTCGATCGTCACCGACCCCTTGGTCTCGGTCGCCCAGTCGCCGTACACCTCACGCACCGCGAGCATCGACGCGCCGTCGCCCAACACGAAGTATCCGTCCGGCGCGCTGTCGAGGGCCGGACCGAACGTGATCTCGAACGATCCGTCGTCGTCGATGTTGATGCGGCGGTCGTCGAACGCGTCGTCGCCACCGGGGACGTTCGTCGGCGTGTAGTCGCCACGCAGCACCTGGAAGCTCAGATCGACCGTGCTGCCACGAACTCCACGCACCACGTAGGTGGCGTCCGGCTCGACAGTCGCGTGGTAGTAGAGCGTGTCCGGGTTGTCCAGGCCCATCTTCGAGTACGGACCGGTCGACGTCACGAAGTACGGGTGACTCCTGCTGTGCGAGCGGGCGAGCTGCAGGATCGACGAGATTCCACCGGCCAGGTAGTCGAGCCCCTCGGCGCGGTCGGCGTCGGTCTCGGCGAACTCCGCCGAGGCGACCATCGACTCGGCCTGGGCGATCGCGTCGGTGAACGGCTTGGTCACCGAGACGGTTTCGTTCACAGCCATGTGTCCCCGCCGTTCCAGGTGATGAAGTTCTCGAGCTCTTCCTGAGCGGGTGTCACCCGCGGATGCTCGGTGGACAGGTATCCGCCGCGGTAGAACAGCAGCGGCTTGTCCTGCAAGACCTCGCCGAGGACGTCGGCACGACCGATCACGATGTGGTGATCGCCGCCGTCGTTGACGGTCTCGACCGTGCACTCCACCCAGGTGAGACTGTTCCGCAGAACGGGGAGCCCGGCGGGCGACGGATCCCATTCGATCTTCGAGAACTTGTCCTGGCCGGGAGCGCCGAACGTCGCACTGACGTCCTGCTGCCGATTCGACAGGATGTTCACCACGAACGATCCGCGCTCTTCGATGACCGGCCACGTGCGCGAGGTCTTCATCGGACAGAAGATGACGAGCGGCGGGTCGAGCGACAACGCCGCGAACGACTGGCATGCAAAACCGACGGGATTGCCGTCGGCGTCGAGCGTCGTGATGACCGTGACGCCGGTGCAGAACTGCCCCATCGCCGTCCGGAACTGTCGGGAATCGAATTCGTCGGTGCCGTACGGCGATTGCGGTGCCATGCGATCTCTTTCGTGTTGTCGTCTGAAAGAAAGAAGACCCGCCGGGTGGATGAGCGGGTAGTCCGTCATCCGCCCAGCGGGAGGGTGTTACTTCAAGCCGATCGTGAAATCGTGGCCCCAGAGGCTCACGGCCGTCGACTCGCGGGCGATCCACTCGTCGTCGTCCACCTGGCGTCCTTCGCAGCCGAACTCCACATCGAAGCCGCCGGGCGTCTTCATGTAGAACGACAGCATCAGGTCGTTGACGTGACGGCCGAGTGTCGCCGACATCGGCACCTTCTTGCGAAGCGCACGATCGTGAGCCAGGCCCACGTCGTCGGCCTCGGGCACTTCCACCATCAGGTGGACGATGCCTGTGCTGTTCGGAATCGGCAAGAACGCCAGCGAGTGGTGGCGCGGGTTGCAGCCGAAGAAGCGCAGCCACGCCGGCTCCTCACCCTCCTGGCGTCCGACGATCTGCGGGGGCAGACGCATCGAGTCACGCAGCCGGAAGCCGAGCACATCACGGTAGAAGGCCAGCGCCTTCGCATCGTCGGTGGTGGTGAGGACCACGTGGCCGAGGCCCTGCTCCCCGGTGACGAAGCTGTGACCGTAGGGGCTCACCACGCGGCGGTGCTGCAGTGCGACGCCGTGGAATGCTTCGAGGACGTTGCCGTCCGGGTCCGAGAACACGATGAGCTCGGCGACACGGCGGTCGGCGATCTCGTCGGCAGTGCCTTCACGGAACTCCACACCGTTCTCAGTAAGGCGATCGCGAACGTTCTGCAGCGCCGCGGCGTTCGCCGTCTCCCAACCCGAGCACGCGAGGTGATCACGGTCGGAGGGGACGATCACCAGACGCGCCGGGAAGTCGTCCATTCGCAGGTAGAGGGCGCCCGGGATGGTTCCGGCGCCCTCGACCATGCCGAGGACCTTCAGTCCGTACTCGCGCCACGCATCCATGTCGGTGGCGTCGATCCGCATGTAGCCGAGAGACCGAATGGGGCTCTGGTCGTCAGTCATTGCTTCTTTCCTTGGGGTTCTTTGAAAGTTCCAGCGAATCAGACCATCGTGTCGCCGATGGGGATGCCGAATTCCCCGTTGCCGAACGCCTGGTAGGCGCGCTCTGGATCGTTGGCGGCGTGGACGCGGCCGGCGTGAGCATCGCGCCAGAAACGCTGAATCGGGGTGCCGTTCTCCAGTGCATTCGCGCCGGAGTTCTCGAACAGCAGATCGATGGAGGCGATCGCACGGCCGGTGGCTCGCACCTGGTCGCGGCGAGCGGCCAGACGCAGTTCCATCGGAACCTCTTCGCCCGCGAGGATGAGGTTGTACTCGTCCTGCAGGTTGCCCGACAGTTGGCGCCACGCGGCGTCGATGTCACTGGCGGCAGCGGCGAGACGGACCTTGGCGAACGGGTCGTCCTTCGCCTTCTCACCCGCGTAAGCGGCACGGACACGCTTGCCCTGGTGCTCGACGTGCGCGGCGTACGCGCCGTACGCCATGCCGACGATCGGTGCCGAAATGGTCGACGGGTGGATGGTGCCCCACGGCATCTTGTAGACCGGCGCGGTGTTGCGCTCGAGCCCCGGAGCCTGGCCCATGCTCATGGTGCGGAAGCTCAACATGCGGTGGCTGGGGACAAAAGCATCCTTGACCTCGATGGTGTTCGAGCCGGTACCGCGTAGGCCGACGACGTTCCAGACGTCCTTGATGTTGTAGTCGCTACGCGGGATCAGGAAACTGACGAAGTCGACCGGCTTGCCGTCCTTGAACACCGGACCGCCGACGACCACCCAGTCGGCGATGTCGCTGCCCGACGACCACGCCCACGAACCGTTGACCTTGTAGCCGCCCTCGACGACTTCGCCCATGCCCATAGGCGCGTACGACGACGAGATGCGGACACTGGTGTCCGCACCCCACACGTCTTCCTGCGCCTGCTGAGGGAAGAGTGCGAGGTGCCAGTTGTGGATGCCGATGATGCCCGCGACCCAGCCGGTCGATCCGCATGCGGTCGCGATTCGACGAACCGCTTCGTAGAAGGTGACCGGGTCGACCTCGTGGCCGCCCCACTGTGCGGGCTGCATGAGCTTGAAGAAACCGGTCTCGGCCAGCAGTTCTGCTACCTCGTCGGGAACGCGACGCGCATCCTCGGTGGACTGCGCGCGCTGCGCGAGCTCCGGCAGCAATGCGTCGATCTTGTTCAGCACTTGCTGTGCGGCTTCACTCCGCTGTGCTCCCATGTGACTCTCCTTGTTCCATCGGGCCGAATGCCTGTCGATGACCAATATTAGAACACGTTCTCGTTTTGAGTGGAACATGTTCTACTATCGATCTATACGAGCACTGAACGAGCAGACATCGACGAGGAGCAACGAGATGACTGACACCGCAATCCGCGAGATCGACACCGGCACCCCGCCCACCCGCTTCGCCCGCGGCTGGCACTGCATCGGCCTCGTCGACGAGTACACCGACGGCAAGCCCCACTCGCTGGAGATCTTCGGCACCAAGCTCGTCGTGTGGGCCGACACCAACGGCGAGGTCAAGTGCCTCGACGCGTACTGCCGCCACATGGGCGCCGATCTGTCACAGGGCAAGGTTCGCGGCGACAACATCGCATGCCCCTTCCACGGATGGCAGTGGAACGGCAAGGGCCGCTGCGCAGGCGTCCCCTACGCCAAGCGTCACCCGAAGCTCGCCAAGACCCGCACCTGGCCGACCATGATCCGCAACGGCCAGGTGTTCGTCTACAACGATCCCGAGGGCAATCCGCCGCCGGAGGACGTGATCATCCCCGAGCTCGCCGAATTCGGCGACGGCCAGTGGACGAGCTGGACCTGGAACAAGCTGGTCATCGAGGGCTCCAACTGCCGCGAGATCATCGACAACGTGGTCGACATGGCGCACTTCTTCTACGTGCACTACGCCCTGCCGGACTACTTCAAGAACGTCTTCGAAGGGCAGACCGCCGCGCAGTACATGAACTCGCACGGCCGCCCCGACATCGCGTTGTCGACGGCGTACGGCGACACCCGCCTCGAGTCGATCGCCGCGTACTACGGACCGTCTTACATGCTGAACCCGATGGTCCAGTACTACGGCGAGTACGCAGTCGAGACCATCCTCACGAACTGCCACTACCCGATCGACTCGAACTCGTTCGTCCTCATGTTCGGCGTGATGGCGAAGATCCCCGAGGGATTCTCGCCGGAGCAGGGCGCGAAGATGGCGAAGAAGATCACGCAGGGTGTTGAGGTCGGCTTCATGCAGGACGTCGAGATCTGGAAGCGCAAGACCCGCATCGACAACCCGCTGCTCGTCGAAGAGGACGGCCCGGTGTACCAGCTGCGCCGCTGGTACGAGCAGTACTACGTCGACGTCGACGATGTGACCGACGAGATGGTCGGCCGCTTCGAGTACGAGATCGACACCGAGAAGGCCTTGGAGAACTGGAACATCGAGGTTCAGGAGAACCTCGAGATCCAGGCGCGCGAGAAGGCGGCAGCCGAGGCCGCCGAAGCCGACAAGGGCGCGTCGGTCTGATGACCGCCGTGGCACCCGGCGGCGGCTGGGCGAAGGCGCCGGACTACACCGACGACCCCGCCCGGCTGTCGTCGATCGCCGACGCGACCGCTCGCGACCGCAAGCACTATCTTGCAGGCGGGATGTCGGAGATCGAGTGCCGGACCTGTCACGCGTGTGTGCTCGTGAAGAAGACGAGCCCGCATCACACGAGCGTCCAGTGGAACGACGCCGCCCGTGCTCGATGCTCGGAGATCTCCACGATCATCGCCGAGGGCGGCAACCCCGCGATGCTGCCGACATGCCCGCGCATGTCGGCCAGCATCGACCACGGCGTTTCCGAGGGGATCATTCCCAAGGAGTCGCCGATCACCGATCCCGACGGGTATTGGTGACGCTTCGACCCGCCGTCAGTCGGCTGCGCGAGCAGCGGCGTCTCGGCCGGAGACCCGGCCGAACGCGAGGGCGTCGGCGATGTGGAAGCCGCCGTCTTTCCGCCAGCTGTACGTCGAGCTGACCTCACCTGCCGCGTAGAGCCCGTCGACCACCGACCCGTCGGCCCGCAGTACGCGGGAGCGACCGTCTCGGCGCGGCCCCCCGTTGCTCCATCCGAGCAGCGGCGTCACGCGCAGCGCGTAGAAGGGGCCCTGGCGAACCGCGGCCAGCGTCGACGCCGGACGGCCGAAACTGTCGTCGACACCCTCGTCGCACGCAGTGTTGTACGTATCGACACTGCGCACGAGCACCTCGGCGTCAAGACCGATCGCGGCCGCCAGTTCGGCAACGGAGTCGGCACGAACGATCATCCCCGACTCGATCTCTGCCCTGTTGTCGGCACTCCACCGAGTGCTCTTCATCAACATGTTCCAGCCCACCGGCAGCACGTCCGGCGTGGGGCTGAGCGGTCCGGCGGAGCGGACGGCCTCATCGAAGATCAAGTGGAACGCCCTCGTCGGGAACAGCTCGTACCGTCCGCTGCGCACCGTGTGCCCGTGCTTCGGCGTTGCGGTCTCGTCGATGAAGCGTCGACCGTCGTCGCCGACCCACAAGTAACTCTGCGCGCCCCACAGCGCGAGGAAATGACCGAACTTGTCATCGCCGCGAATGCCGGCGATCGTCATCATGTTGTCCATGTGCCACAGATCGGCACCGATCTGCTGGGCCATCGCGTGGCCGTCACCGGTCGACGCCGGTGATCCCCACAGCACGTGCTCCTCGACGCGGAGGTAGTCGCGGACCATTCGCGGATTCGCGGAGAACCCTCCGGTCGCCAACACCACACCGCCCTCTGCGCCGATCCGCGACCGCCCGGAAGGACCGTCGACCTCGACTCCGACGACCGCCTCGCCGTCGGTGATCAATGCGATCGCGCGAGTGTCGAACCGCACTTCGACACCGCGTTCGTCCAGTGCGCGGCGGAGGAAGTCGTGGAGGAGTCCGTCGCCCATCCGGCCGCCGATCGTGTCCATACCGGCGTAGCAGTCGCTGCCGTCGAGCTCCTGATACTCGGGCTCGGTGTGGAAGTCGCCGCTGCGTCCAACGTCGGCGCCCATCGAACGCATCCAGTCCGACAGTCCGACCGTCGCCTGTGCCCACGCCTCGACCACGTCGTCGGCGACGGGGAACGGCCCGTTCAACGTGCGCAGGAAGACCTCGGCACGGTCGGCGTCCCGGTTCACGAACCATCCGCTGCCGGACACTCGCGTGTTGCCGCCCGCCGTCGATTCCGGCGACTTCTCGACCACCAGCACGGACGCGCCGTTCGCCTTCGCCTCGAGTGCTGCCGCAGACCCTGCGGCGCCGGACCCGATCACCACCACGTCGTACTGTTCACTGAACTCCGTCATCGTTCACCCGTCCCGTCGTCCGATCGAACTCCTACCTGCAGACTCTGTGGCACCGAAGGAATCGGCAACAACAGGTCCCGCCGAGTGGGACGCAGCCTGCCGAACCGTCGAGAACCGAATGTGCGAACCAGTCGACATACCGGCCGACCGGGCGAAGAATCAAGGGTGCCCATCACCCCTGGACGAGGAGTCCGTCATGCCTGCTCACACGCCCGCCCCCACAGCGCCCATCTGGTTCGACCTCGCATCGTCCGACCCCGATCGGGCTGCCGGCTTCTACACGGCCCTGTTCGGCTGGACGGCCGACGAACCCGCCGCCGAGTTCGGCGGGTACCGCAACTTCCTCCGTGACGGCGAACCTGTCGCGGGCCTCGGCCCGGCGATGGACGGCAGCCCGTCGGAGGTCTGGACCGTGTACTTCCGATCCGACGACCTCGCCGCTACAGTCGCAGCCGCCGAGTCGGCAGGCGGAACAGTCTTCGCCCCGCAGATGCCGATCGGCGACCTCGGGTCGATGGCTGTCCTCGCCGATCCCGCGGGCGGCGCGTTCGGTCTCTGGCAGCCGGGTCTGCACACCGGCTTCGCGACCATGGGCGAGCACGGGGCGCCGTACTGGTTCGACGAGATGAGCATGGACTACGCGGCGTCCAAAGCGTTCTACGAGAAGGTCTTCGGTTGGTCTCTGGTCGAGATCGGAGAGGGGACCGAGGGCGGGCCCAACCAGTACTCGCAGGTCCTCATCGACGGGGAGGCCCAAGCTGGGATCATGGCCGCGGCGGGCATGCTCGGCGAGGACCACCCGTCGTTCTGGCAGGTGTACATCACCGTCGACGATGTCGCCGCGACACTCGATCGTGTCACCGAACTCGGGGGCACCGTGCTGATGCCGGCCGACGACACTCCGTTCGGAGTTCTCGCGTCCTTCAAGGACCCGCTCGGCGCAGCGATCTGCATCGCCACGCCACCCGCTGACATGTGACGGCGGAGAACTGGTGAATATCTGCTGTACAGCAGCAGTTATTCACCAGTTCTTGCGAGAATCGCACGCAACGCGTCTACATCAATGGTGTCTGCCAGATCCTGCAGGGTCACGCTCTGCAGACTTCCTCGCCAGGCCGCCTCCGCGCGCGCCATCACTGCAGCGACTCCGCACGGCGCGCGACAGTCGTCGGGCGCGCAGGCCAACTCTCCCCGCTGCCGGATCTCGGTGCATCGGAACGCCGGCTGCACTCCATCGATGGCCTGGACGACGTCGAGCACGGTGACGGCGGATGCGGCGCGGGTCAACGCATAGCCGCCGTCACGGCCTTCGACCGGGTACACGATGCCCGCCTTCGCCAACGACTGGAGATGTTTGGCGAGCGACGTCGCGGAGACGCCGTGGAGTTCGGCGAGCCGCGCCGCGGGAGTCGGCCGGTTCGCTTGACTCAGCACGACACAGCAGTGGATAGACCACTCGACGCCTGCCGACAGTTTCATGGCATCAATCTATCCGGAGCCCTCGTCAGGCTTGAGAGCGCAACCAATCGTCGTATGTGAGCTCGGACAGCCAGGCGCCGCCGGAAGGTGCAGGTGTGAGCGCGTCGTCGTCCAAACGCGCGCCGAAGTAGCCCGCGGCCCGGTCCACGATCACGCGGCGACTGTCGCCGGTGGCCGCGAAGTAGCGCCGCACTAGGTGATCGATGCCGATGCGTTCGGGTCCGGCGATCTCCACCCGACCGTCCGCGGCCGGTCCGACGACGATGTCGGAGAGCCGTTCGACGACCGCAGACGAGGCAAGCGGCTGCAGCGCTGCGTCGGTCACTCGGACGCCGTCGCCGGAGGCTCCAGCATCGGCGATGCCCGGAACAAATTCGAAGAACTGCGTCGACCGCACGATCGTGTAGGGCACCGTCCCGGTTTCGAGGGCGGCCTCCTGCGCGAGTTTGCCACGCATGTACCCCGAATCGGTGAGTCGATCGGCGCCGACGATCGACAGGATCACGTGGTGGCCGACTCCCGCGGCATCGGCTGCCCGTACAAGATTTGTCGACGAGTCGCGGAAGAAGGCGAGCACGTCCTCGTCCGCCCACGACGGCGAATTGGTGAGATCGACCGACACGTCGGCGCCGGCGAGCGCCTCCGCCAAACCCGCACCCGTCGTCGTGTCGATTCCGTCGTCTCGCCCGTAGGCGGTGGCGTCGACACCGCGTGCGGCGAGGCGGGTCGCCAGCTGTCGTCCGATCAATCCGTTGCCGATCACTGCGATCTTCATACCGTTCCCTTCAACTTGGATTACTAACATCCTAGTTATCTCAGATAAGGCCTTCCGGGTCAACGTCCGCCGATCCCACTCGGCGGGCATCCGACCTTCCGCGTCCGCCGTGGGGTGGTTTACCCTGTACTGAAACGTGTTCTAGTTTTGGCGGCGTCCGCCGAACGGAAGTCGAAGGGAAACACATGGCCACCGAAGAGTTCGACGTCATCGTCGTGGGAGCGGGCGGGGCAGGCTTGGCAGCCGCGCTCACCGCGAAGACGAAGGGCCTCAAGACCGTCCTGATCGAGAAGTCGCCGTACTGGGGCGGCTCCACCTCCCGTTCCGGCGGCGGCGTCTGGATCCCGAACAACAGTGTCCTCAAGCGCGACGGCGTCGAGGACACCGTCGACGCGGCCCGCACCTACGTGCACTCGATCATCGGCGAGCATGCACCCGCCGACCGCATCGACGCCTACATCGACCGTGGTCCAGAAGCGCTCGACTATCTGATGGCGAACTCCCCGCTGAACCTGGAATGGGTCAAGGGATACTCGGACTACTACCCGGAGGCGCCTGGCGGACGCGTCGGTGGACGCAGCGTGGAGCCGCGCCCGTTCGACGCCCGCCTCCTGGGCGACGACCTCGCGACGCTGCACCCGCAGTACACCAAGGCGCCCCTCAACATGGTGGTGCTGCAGAGTGACTACAAGTGGATGAATGTGGGCATGCGCCACTGGCGCGGCATCGCCAAGATGGCGAAGGTCGCCGGGCGTTTCACCTGGTCCAAGAGCCGCAACAAGAAGATGATCGCGATGGGCGCGGCGCTCGCCGCCGAGCTCCTGATCGGCTGCCGCAAAGCGGGCGTCGACATCCGACTGAGCACTCCGCTCACCGGCCTGATCGTCGAGGACGGGAAGGTCGTCGGCGCAAAGATCGAGTCCGACGGCGCGCCCGCCGAGATCCGCGCGAAGTACGGCGTGATCATGGCCAGCGGAGGCTTCGACCACAACGCCGAGATGCGTGCGCAGTACCAGCGCGCACCGATCGGCACCGAGTGGACCACGGGCGCCGCGTCGAACACCGGCGACGGGATCCGCGCGGCGCTCGACGCAGGCGCCGACGTGTCACTGATGGACGACGCCTGGTGGGGCCCGACCATCCCGCTGCCCAAGGGCCCGTGGTTCGCGCTGTCCGAGCGCAATGTTCCGGGCACCTTCATGGTCAACGAGCACGGCGTGCGCTTCATGAACGAGTCCCTCCCCTACGTCGAGGCGGGCCACCAGATGTACGGCGGCGACTTCGGTCAAGGCGACGGCCCCGGCGCCAACATCCCGGCCTGGCTCGTGATGGACCAGCGCTGCCGCAACCGCTATCTCTTCGCCGGACTGCCCGCACGGCAGCCGATCCCGCGCAGCTGGCTGGAGTCGGGTGTGATCGTCAAGGCGAGCACCATCGCTGAGTTGGCCGAGAAGATGGGCGTCCCGGTGGACGCGCTGACGGCCACCACCGAGCGCTTCAACGGCTTCGCCCGCAGCGGTGTCGACAGCGAATTCGGTCGCGGCGTCAGCGGTTACGACAACTACTACGGCGACCCGACCAACAAGCCGAACCCGAACCTCGGCGTTGTCGACAAGGCCCCGTTCTACGCCGTCAAGATGGTTCCGGGCGACCTCGGAACCAAGGGCGGAATCGACACCGACGTCGCCGGACGCGCACTGCGCGCCGACGGCAGCGTCATCGACGGCCTGTACGCCGCGGGCAACACCAGCGCGCCGGTCATGGGCCACACGTACGCCGGCCCCGGCGCCACCATCGGACCCGCCATGGTCTTCGGATACCTAGCCGCCCTCGACGCCGCCGACAAGGCGCGCCAGGGCGACGTCACTCACGCAGGAGCCTGACATGCCCATCGATCCCTCCATCGCTCTCGGCGCCGATCTCGGCGAGCAGTCGTTCTCGTGGACCGCTCGTGAGATCGCGTCGTACAACCTCGCCGTCGGCGCGGCCGCCGACCCCATGGACGTCGTCGGACTGCAGTACGTGGACGACGCGGCCCCCAAGTCGCTGCCGTCGTTCGCGACGGTCGCCGCGAACTTCTTCGCCACCGAGGCGCCGAAGGTCGTGTTCCCGGGCGTCGACATCAACCTCGCGAAGGTCGTGCACGGCAGCCAGCAGGTCCGCGTGCACAGGCCGATCCCCGCGGCAGGCTCCGCGACCACCCGCACTCGGATCTCCGAACTGCAGGACAAGGGTTCGGCCGCCGTCATCGTTCAGGAGGCCGTGACCGTCGACGAATCCGGTGAGCCCTTGTGGACCACCCGTTCGTCGATCTTCGCCAAAGGTGAGGGCGGCTTCGGCGGCGAGCGCGGAACGTCGAACCGGGTCGACTACCCCGACCGCGAGCCCGACCACGTGATCACCGTGCCGACCCTGCCCCAACAGGCCCTGTTGTACCGCCTGTGCGGCGACCGGAATCCGCTCCACAGCGATCCTGCATTCGCCGAAGGTGCGGGGTTCCCGCGACCGATCCTGCACGGTCTGTGCACCTACGGCACAGTTTGTCGCGCCGTCATCGACGCCGTGTACGGCGGCGATGCGACTAAGGTGGTCGATTACTCGGTGACCTTCGCGGGTGTGGTGTTCCCCGGCGAGACACTTCGGATCGAAGCCTGGGAAGATGGCGATCGACTGCTCGCGACAACCAGCGTCGTCGAACGTGACGGCGCGGCTGCCCTGGGCAACGTCATCTTCAGCACTGTCTAGTTGAAAGGACTTGCATGTCCACGTCTCTGCTTCCTGTTCTCGACGACAACCGTGAGGCCATGGCCGCCGATTTCGCCGATGTGATCGATGCGGAGGTGAAGAAGCAGTCGGGCCTGTCCGGCACGACGCTGAAGGCCGCGTACGGTGCGGCGCAGAAGTTCAAGCCGGGCGTGGTGGTCGGTGCGACCAACAAGATGCTCCCCGAGTTCCTGACGGCGCTCTCACCGCTGTGGGACTCGAAGCCCGCAGGCACCGCGTTCGGCGCGCATCTGGCGGCGAACAGCGACGCCGCCACCGAGGCGCTCCTCGCAGTGACCGACAGCCGTACCGAGTCGGCTCCCGCGGCCCTGTCGAAGGCTTACAAGGCCGTTCGCGGCAAGGCGAAGAACTATGTGGTCGAGGCGCTCCCCGCGGTGGGCGGCGTCATCGAGAAGTACGCGGGCTGACCCACACGGTCACTCCCGTTTCAGGCGCCGCTCGAAGCTCTGTGCTTCGGGCGGCGTCTGCCGTAATGTCAGTTATGGTCAGGCAGCGCTGGTGACGATGATCAGGAGTGCGGCGATCACGCCGATCACTCCGGCCAACAGAATCAACACTCGCCCGATGTGGAGACGCGCATTCTCGATCCGCGCCGATGATGCGACCTGCTGTGCAGCCATGATGATCCACTTCCACTCATGTTCGGCTCTACGATCCGTGTTACTACAGTTACACAAGTTACAAATGAAACAGGTGAAGTGATGGTGCGTGTCGACGATCGAACAGATGACAAGTCGATGACGTTCCGGACTGCGTGGCTGATCCTGATCGCCTGCAGTGCGGTGAGCCTGGTCGTCGCCGCCATGGCCGCCCTCAACACCGCCTTGCCCGGCATCGCCGCCGACACCGGATCGACCAATTCACAGATGACGTGGATCCTCGACAGCTACACCCTGGTGCTCGCCGCCCTCCTGCTTCCGGCAGGCGCGATCGGTGACCGATTCGGTCGCCGCGGAGTTCTGCTCGTCGGACTCGTGATCTTCGGGATCGGCTCCCTGGCGGCGATCTGGGTGGACAGTCCCACCGAATTGATCGCGACGCGCATCGTCGCAGGTGCAGGCGCCGCCCTCATCATGCCGACGACATTGTCGCTGATCACCGCGGGTGTGCCACGCGAGCGTCGCGCCGTCGCAATCAGCATCTGGGCGGCAGTCGCGGGTGCGGGCGCGATCGCAGGCTTTTTCGTCACCGGGGTGCTGCTCAACTTCTTCCACTGGCACTCCGTGTTCATCACGTTCGCGATCTCGACCACCGCGGTCCTCGCGCTGACGTTCACCATCGGGTCGTCCAAAGACGAGAATCCCGGCCGGTTCGACATCGTCGGCTCCCTCACCTCGATGGCCGCCGTCGCGGGTGTGGTGTTCGGTCTTCTCGAAGCACCGCACCGCGGATGGGCCGATCCCCTGATCCTCGTCTGCCTGATCGGCGGAGTCGCACTCGTCGCGGTGTTCATCGTCGTCGAACACCGACGGGCCGATCCCCTGCTCGACGTCGACCTGTTCCGGAACCGCGCGTTCGCCTCCGGTTCACTGTCGGTGGGCCTGCAGTTCCTGGCGTCGTTCGGGGTATTCTTCCTCGTCCTCCAGCAGCTCCAGCTGGTGTTCGGGTACTCGCCGCTCAAATCCGCCGTCGCCCTGTTCCCGATGGTGGCGGGCGTCGGAGTCTTCGCGATGATCGGCAACTGGGTGGCGGTGCGGTATTCGCTGAAGTTCGTGCTCGGCGTCGGCGTGGCGATCGCCGCGCTCGGTGTGCTGCTTCTCGGAATCGTCGATACGGACGAGTACTGGAAGGTCGGCGCACTGCTCGGCGTCTGCGCGATCGGCATCGGTCTCGCGACGGCTCCGTCGACCACCGCGATCATGTCGAACACTCCGCTCGACAATCAGGGCGTCGGCTCTGCCGTGAACGACACCGCACGCGAACTCGGCGCAGCCATCGGCATCGCCCTCGCAGGCAGCATCATGGCCGCAGGCTATGAGGAGCGGATCGGCGCGACGGCAGACGCAGCGAAGGCCCAGATCGGCATGCAGGACCCCGCGGCCGCCAGTGCCGCCGAGGAGGCGATCCGCGGGTCGCTCGCGGGCGCGGTCAAGGTGAGCGAGAGCCTGCCGCCTGAAGGTGCACGTCTGGCCGAAGCGATCACGTCGGGCGCGCAGGCGGCGTTCCTGCCACCGATGCAGACCGCATGTCTGGTGCTCGGCGGCGTCCTCGCCGCGGGCGCGGTGTTCCTCGGATGGTTCACACCGCGCGATCTCGACGCGGCAGCCCCGCCCGAGGCATGACCATGCCCCGCATCGAGTCCTGGTCGCACCGCGTGGGCGAGGAATCCGTCCTCGTCTATCCGGACGGCTGCATGGACCTCGTGTGGGACGACGACGGCGTCTGGGTTGCCGGCGCCGACACCGGCCCTCGGGCCGTGACTCGCAAAGCCGGTTCGCAGATCTCCGGCATCCGCTTCGCCCCAGGGCTGCTGCCCTCGCTGCTCGGTGTCCCCGCCGACGAACTCACCGACTCGGTGGTGCCCCTCGCCGATGTCGGGCCGTCTCTCGTCCGATCGCTCGGCACTCCCGAGCGCGCCCGCCTGACGGCATCACGGCTGGACGTCGATCGATGGGTGACGCCCACGGTCCAGGCTCTGGTCTCGGGTGCTTCGGTCGCCGATGTGGCCGATCGCCTAGGACTCACCGAACGGACGCTGCACCGGAGAGCCGTCGCAGCGTTCGGGTACGGTCCGCGTCGGCTCCAAGTGATTCTGCGGGCGGACCGCGCCATCGATCTGGTGCGGACCGGCGTCGACCTGTCCGACGCTGCGGCGACCGCCGGATACGCCGACTACCCGCACCTGTACCGCGACATCGTCCGGCTCACGGGTCGTCGGCCGGCACAGTTCAGGCCTGGGCAGTCTCGTCAGAGGCCGGCGTAGAGGTCCACCTCGTTGCCGTTGGGGTCGCGGACCGTGGCGTACCGCTGGCCCCACGGCGCGTCGAACGGCGCCCTGGCCACCTCACCACCGCGTTCCGCGGCCTTCGCCGCGACGGCGTCCACCTCGGCGGGAGTCGAGCACTCGAACGCCAGGCTCATCGCCGACGACCCCGGCGCCGATCGTGTCCACGCCGGATCGAACGACATGATCGTCGACACCGGGTCGAACAGGACGCGGAAGCCGCCGAGATCCACCTCGACATGCGGCGCATCGGCCGGGGTCTCGGGAATGTCCAGCCCGAGCAGCCGGTAGAAGTCGAGAGAGATCAACAGGTCGTCGCAGACGATGCTGATCGCGTTCAGTCGCGGTGAAGAAGTCATGACACTCACGCTATGTGCGCCGGCGTCGACTGTCATGAACGTTTCGGACACCGTGTTTCGAATCGTGCCGAGATCTTCCTCCAGTTCGGCGTCGCGAACTGCGCACCGTTGCGCGCCACAGCCCGAGGCAACATGATGAGTGAGTGCGAATCCCCCTCCTGAAGTCCAAGCAGCCCGATGTCGACGGTCTGGTGATCGCGGTGACGGGCGCGGCACGCGGGATCGGGCTCGCGACGGCCCGGCGTCTCGCCGCCGGCGGAGCGCGAGTCGCGATCGGTGATCTCGACGCGGACTCCGCCACAGCGGCCGCGTCCACGGTGCCCGGAGGTCGCGGCTATCGGCTCGACGTGACCGACGACGAGTCGTTCGCCGCATTCCTCACCGCGGTCGCCACCGATCTGGGACCGGTCGACGTGCTCGTCAACAACGCGGGAGTGATGTGGGTGGGCTCGTTCGACGACGAGCCGACGTCCGCATCGGAGGCGATGGTCGCAGTCAATCTGCTCGGAGTGATCCGCGGCGTGCGCCTCGCCGCCCCGGCCATGCGGACCCGAGGCCGTGGACAGATCATCACCATCGCGTCGTCGGCGTCCCGCCTCGCGCCGCCCGGAATGTCGACCTACGCCGCCACCAAGCACGGGGTGCTCGGCTACCTCACCGGCGTCCGGGAGGAACTCCGCCGCAGTGGCGTCACGTTGACCATCGTGATGCCGACCGTCGTGGACACCGAACTCGCCACCGGCGCGGCGACAGGTTCGGTCGCCCTACTCCAGCCCGACGACGTTGCGGACGCCGTGCTCGCAGCTCTCGGCACCCGCCGCTTCCACGTGTGGGTGCCGGGGAAGATCAGCCCGCTCATCGCGATCAGCGGCATCCTGCCGCAGCCGTTGCGCGATCGAATGATGCGTTTCGCCGTGCCGGATCAGGTCGAGGCGGTTTCCGGGTCCAACGCGAGGGACGCGTACGAACGCTCCGTCACCAGACAGCGGGATTGATTCGCACCAGTTCGTGCGCGACATATTTGCTACTTGTACCTGCATATTATTCTGTCAGCAGTTTTGCTGTTGACGCCCGGTTAGCGGACATCCCACCCACCGAGGGCGTTCTCGCCGGTGCATCGGACCGCACACTGTGACGTGCGGCGACACGCGAAGTACAACCAAATGCGCCACGACTCGTGACTCATGTGCGTTGACTCACCCGCATACGCTAGCCTCTTCGCATTCACGACGTTTTTTTGCGAGGAGAGCCATAAATATGGGCCAACACACCACCGCACCCCAGAAAGGGTTGCGCGCAGGTCTCGCAATCGCGCTCGTCGTCGGACTCTGCGGCGGCGCCTACGCCGTCTGGGATGCCAAGCACGGCGAGTGCGGCGACGTCAGCACGATCTCGGTCATCGTCGAGGGCGACCTCGGGGGATACGTCACCCAGCTCGCCGACCAGGCGGAGAAGAACAACTGCATCGATTACACCGTCGAAGCCGTTCCCGCCAGCCACGTCAACGACAGGCTCACTCAGGCCGAAGCGCCTGACATCTGGGTTGCGGAGTCGCCGACTCGGGTCCGCCAGGTGGCCAACACGCTCGGGCGCAAGTGGTCGGACATCGGCCCATCGCTCGGCACCTCACCCGTCGTCATCGCGGGCCACCAACTCCCGGACCTGCCGTCGTGGTCGAAGGTCCTCACGATGCCCGCATTGCGGGTCGACCCGCCCGCCAAGAGCGACGTCAGCAACGCCGCCGTCGTCGGAGCGCTGGCGGAGATGTCATCCGGCTCGATGACCCACCAACAGCTCATCGACACCCTGACGATGCGCGCTCTCCGCATGAACGACGAGGACGGGGCGCCGGACCTCAAGGCGATGGCCGCGAGTGACAAACCGTCCCTCGCCCTCACCACCGAACGAGTGTTCGCGGCCTTCAAAGCGGCAGAGCCCGACGCCGCGATCAACGCGGCTGTGCCGCAGTCCGGCACCGTGGCCCTCGACTACCGCATCGCGAACGTCGCACAGGGCGACCGCGAGGCGCCTGCCGACGACGCCATCGTCGCCCTCACCTCTGTCTTGCAGACCGACGAGGGCAAGAAGATCCGCGAGTCCGAGAACATCAGGCCCGCCGACAGTTCTCCCCTGCCCGACAACCGCGGTGTCGGGAACGCCAACATCATCGTTCCGCCGAACCGCCAGCTCGTCGACAACATCCAGCGCAAGTGGACCGCGCTGACCTTGCCGATCCGTGCGCTCGTGGTCCAGGACGTGTCCGGCTCGATGAAACAGGACGCGGGCGGCAAGTCACGCGCCGAACTGCTTCGCGACGCGTCGGTGTTCGGACTGTCGAAGTTCCCGCGCAACACGTCCCTCGGCTACTGGGAGTTCAGCAGTGACCGCGGCGGCGAAGGCATCCCCTATCGCGAGGTCGTGCCGATCGGTCCGGTGCTCGGAACCACTGACGGCAAGTCGAACAAGGATCTCCTCGCAGCGGCGATCGACAACAGTCTGTCGAATCTGCACGGCGGCACCGGCCTGTACGACACCGCGCTCGCATCGTTCAAAAAGGTGTACGAGACATACGACCCGGCGTACTCGAACAGCGTCATCCTCATGACCGACGGCCGGAACGAGGACGGCAACAGCATCACGCTGGAGCAACTGGTGTCCGAGCTCAACATCATGAAGAACCCGGCCAGGCGAATCCCGATCATCACCGTCGGCATCTCGAAGGACGCCGACGTGAACGCACTGAAGAAGATCTCCGACGCCACCGGCGGCAGCTCCTTCATCGCACTCGACCCGAAGGACATCGGCGCCATCCTGCTCCGCGCGGTGTCGTACCGCGTCGAAGGCGCCTGACGGCCCGTGAATCCGTCACGCATTGATCCGACCATCGGCTGACAGGCGCCATCTTTCGGCGAAACGGTGACGGATCTCAGCGCGGATGCACAGCTCAGGACACCGCCCATCCGCAATGCCCTGACCACTGCTTAGTCAGCGGAGGGCTCCGCCAGCCAGCCGTGCCTGATCGGCAGCAGTGAACCTTCTGCGATCAGACGATCGAGCTCGCGTCGCCCAATGACATCAAGCAGCCTTCCCCGTTTGACCACCCCCGAGTCCATTCCCCGATGATGCGCTCATAGCACCTAATGCTTGCGTTAATTCGTAAATCGAACACTAGGGGGGGGCGTCCGACCGATGACAATCGAGAATCTCATTCGGTTCCGTGACGGTTCTACGCAGATAATGAGATGCGGACGCCCTGGGAGCCCGGGTACCGTACTGGTCGTGGAGTTGCTTGCGATCGAGGATGTCTAGCCCGCCGAACCCCGGCGGGCACACCACAGTCCGATGAACGAACGGCCGTCTGTCGACGGCCCGCCTGGCTGTGTGTCCGATGCTCTCTTTCCATCCGCGCCCAGGGCCGCCCCTCCGGCGCTCGACGAATCGAGTCGTCTCCACATGTCTGCACCCCAGAATTCTGCCGTCACCCTGCGTGATCTCTCCTTCGCATGGCCGGACGGCGCCATCGCCCTGTCGCACGTCGACGGGACGTTCGCCCAAGGCCGCACCGGCCTCGTCGGCCGCAACGGCTCCGGCAAGTCCACGCTGCTCCGGCTGATCGCCGGGCTGCTCACTCCGACAGCCGGGCGCATCGACACCGCGGGCGACGTCGGCTATCTGCCCCAGACCCTCACACTCACCACGGAGACGACCGTGGCCGAGCTCCTCGGCATCAACCGCACGCTCGCCGCGCTGCGGGCCATCGAAGCCGGCGAAGTCGACGAGGTCCACTTCGAGACCGTCGGCGACGACTGGGACATCGAGGCCCGTGCCGCGCAGGCTCTCGACCGGATCGGGTTCAGCTCCGATGACCTCGACCGCCGAGTCGCCGAGGTGTCGGGAGGTGAGGCGATGCTCATCGCGGTCACCGGGCTCGCCCTGCGGCGCACTCCGATCACCCTGCTCGACGAACCGACGAACAACCTCGACCGTCCCACTCGCGCGAAGCTCGCCGCGATGGTCGACGACTGGCCCGGCACGCTGATCGTCGTCAGCCACGACCTGGAACTCCTCGACCACATGGACTCCACCGCGGAGCTCTACAACGGTGAGGTGACCGTCTTCGGCGGACCGTACAGCGAGTGGCGTGCACATCTGGACGCGGAGCAGGCCGCCGCGGAGCAGGCGGCACGCACGGCACAGCAGACCCTCAAAGCCGAGAAACGGCAGAGAGTCGAAGCCGAGACACGATTGGCTCACCGCGCGAAGGTCGGCAAGAAGGCGCAGGTCGACGGCGGACTGCCGAAGATCCTCGCCGGTGCCCGTAAGCGCCGCGCACAGGAGTCGGCGGGTGCATTGCGGACGACCCTGGACGACAAGATCGCCGACGCTCAAGCCGCCGCCGACTCCGCCGACGCCCGCATTCGCGACGACGACCACATCTCACTGGTGCTGCCCGCCCCGGATCTGCCACGGAGCCGACGTCTGGCCGAGTTCACCGGCGCCGACTCCACCGCTTCCGGGACGGTTGTCATCGCGGGCCCCGAGCGTGTTGCGATCGTCGGGCCGAACGGCTCCGGCAAGACCACGCTGCTCACCCAATTGGTCTCGGGTGCCGAACCCGACGGCGGACGTGCGTCGGGGCGACTGCTCACGTCGTCGTTCGGCTACCTTCCGCAGCGGCTCGACGGCCTCGACGATGCGGCGAGCGCGATGGCGAACGTCCAAGCGGTGGCCCCGGGCGTTGAACCGGGGGACGTCCGAAACCGTCTCGCTCGGCTGCTCATCCGAGGCGCGGCCGTCGACCGGCCCGTGTCCACGCTCTCCGGAGGAGAACGATTCCGGGCGTCGCTCGCGACTCTGTTGTTCGCCGAACCGCCGAGTCAGCTGTTGATCTTCGACGAGCCGACCAACAACCTCGACGTCGCGAGCGTCGAACACCTGGCGGAGGCCCTCGACGCCTACCGCGGGGCGCTGATCGTCGTGAGCCACGACGTCGGTTTCCTCCGACGAATCGGCGTCGACACCGTCATCGAGCTTGGACTCGACGGCTCACTCACCCAGCGCGCGGAGCTCCCCGAGTAGTTCTCGAGGCACAAACGCATCAGGCGTCGATTCCCGCTCACGAGATATCTGCGAGCGGGAATCGACGCCTGGGGCGTGAAAGCGGTGTCAGCCGGGAAGACCGGGGATGGTCGACAACTCCGGAAGGTTCATCCCGATCTGATCGCGGCAGAACGAGCCGGTCGCGGCGCCGACGATGATCGCGCCCTGCCCGGCATCCTTGCCTTCGATGTGCTGAGCCACCTCGAGAACGGACTTGCCCGCCTTGAGGTCCGCACATGCCTGCTCGCCCACGGCGACGGCTTCGTCGTCGTTGGAGAAGGTGATGTTGGAAGCCTCGAGCGCCTTGAGGTACGCGGCGCGCTCGGTCGAGTCCGACGACGAACCGTCGTCACCGCACGCTCCGAGAAACGCCGCTCCGGCGATCACCGGGGCGATGAAGAGCAGTCGTGCACGCATGGAGGTTGTCCGATCTGTAGGAGGCGTGACGAGAGTACCGGGCGCCGGTCAGGACACCGGGACCGCGTCAGCCGCCGTGGCCTTGGCCCACTTGTAGTCGGCCTTGCCCGCCGGGGTGCGCTTGACCTCGTCGACGAAGACCACCGTGCGCGGAACCTTGTATCGGGCCAGTGTCTGACGGCAGTGCTCCTGCACGTCCTCCAGGGTCGGCTCGTCGAAGCCGGGGTTCAGCGACGCGACAGCCGCCACTCGCTGGCCGTACTTCGGGTCGGGCGCCGGGACGACGAGCGCGTCGGCGATCGCCGGGTGACCGTGCAGCGCACCCTCGACCTCTTCGGCGTACACCTTCTCACCACCGGTGTTGATGCACTGGCTGCCACGACCGAGGAAGATGATGCTGCCGTCCTCCCGGACATAACCCATGTCGCCGAGCACCGAGATGCGTGTGCCGTCCTCGAGGGTCGGGAACGTGCGGGCGGTCTTCTCCGGGTCCTTGTAGTACCCGAGCGGGATGTTGCCGATGCGGGCGATGTGGCCGACCTCGCCGGGTGTGGTGATCCGGTTGAACTGCTCGTCGACGACCATCATGCGGTCGGTCGGCGGCACCATGAGGTTGCCGTTCTCGTCCATCTTGATCTCGCCGTCGTTGCCCGACTCCGACGCTCCGAAGTTGTCGCGCAGCAGCAGTTCCGGCTTCACGGCCAGCATGCGGTCGCGGACGCTCTGGCTCCACAGCGCGCCACCCGAGGTGATCGAGAACAGCGTCGAGAAGTCGGCGGTGTCCTTCTGCTTCTCCATCTCGTCGGCGAGCGGCATGCCCATCGCGTCGCCCACGATGAGGATCATCTGAGTCTTGTCTCGGCCGATGTTGCGGATCATCTTCTCGGCGTCGAAGTCGCGCTCGAGGATCAGGCGGCTGCCGAGCGAGATGAACGTGAACAGCGAGTACGACGCTGCGCCGTGCATGAGCGGGGCGGCGATGAGGAACGACATCGACGGGAAGTTCTGCACCTCACGCGCGAGTTCTTCCAAGTCGGCGCGCGGCGGACCGTACGGGTTGCCACCCGAGATCGGCTTGCGGAAGAAGTCGTCGTGCTGCCACATGACACCCTTCGGATACCCGGTGGTGCCACCCGTGTAGATCATGTAGATCTCTTCGCCGTTGCGGGCGTCGAAATCGCGCGCGGACTGCTGGTTCTTGTAGCCGTCGAAGTCGACGATCTCAACAGTGCGACCCTCGAGGGCGGCGGCGGCCTCGGTCAGTTCGTCGACGACGTCGCCGATCACGAACACCGTGCGCAGCAGCGGCAGCTTCACCATCAGCTCGGCGACACTGCGCTGGTGCTCCGGAAGTTCAACGACGATCGCCGCCGAGTCGGAGTTGTCGAAGATGTACTCGAGTTCGGCGTCGGTGTAGCGGTAGTTCACGTTCACCGGCACTGCGCGGATCTTGATCAGACCGAGCAGCGACGTCACGTGCTCGACGCTGTTCTTCAGGTACAGGGCGACGTTGTCGTCCTTGCCGACACCGTGTGCGGCGAAGTTGTGCGCCACCTGGTTGGCCAGCCCGTCCAGCTCCGCGTAGGTGATGTCGGTGCCGTCCCACGTGAGGACCACACGCTCGGGAACGGCGTCCGCAACGGTCTCGAAGACGTCTGCGAGGTTGAACTTCATCTTTCTAGATCTCCTTGGGAGGGCCGAGCAATTCGGGTGGTGGTCAAGCGGTGAGGACGAGGCCGGACGTCGGAACACCCGTGCCTGCGGTGACGAGGACCTGCGATGCGCCCTCGACCTGGTTGACGGAGTCGCCTCGCAACTGGCGGACGGCCTCGGCGATGCCGTTCATCCCGTGGATGTAGGCCTCACCGAGCTGACCGCCGTGTGTGTTCAAGGGCAGTCGGCCGCCGACTTCGAGGGCTCCGGGTTCACGGACGAAGTCCTTGGCCTCACCGCGCCCGCAGAATCCGAGCTCCTCGAGCTGGATCAGCGCGTACGGGGTGAAGTGGTCGTACAGAACCGCCATGTCCATGTCGTCAGGCCGGAGTCCGGACTGCGCCCACAACTGCTGTCCGACAAGGCCCATCTCCTCCAGAGCGGGCAGATCGTCGCGGTAGTAACTGGTCATGATGAACTGGTCGCGGCCACTGCCGGACGCCGCGCCCGCAATCGACACCGGCTTGCGTCTGAGGTCTTTGGCGCGCTCAGGGGACACGACGACGATCGCAACACCGCCGTCCGACTCCTGGCAGCAGTCGAGCAGATGGAGGGGCTCGGCGATGTACCGCGACGCCTGATGGTCCTCCAGGGTGATGGGCTTGCCGTAGAAGAACGCGTTCGGGTTCACCGCTGCGTGCTTGCGGTCGACGACGGCGACGCGGCCGAAGTCCTCACTCGTCGCTCCGTACTCGTGCATGTACCGCTGAGCCGTCATCGCGACGAACGCCGCGGGCGTCGACAGACCGTGCGGGTACGAGAAAGCGTTGTCGGTGCCCGAGGAGTTCTCCTGGTTGGCGACAGCAGCACTGACCTGGCCGAACCTGTTTCCCGACCGCTCATTGAACGCGCGGTAGGCCACCGCGACGTCGCACACGCCGGTTGCCACCGCCATCGCCGCCTGCTGGACCGTGGAGCACGCCGCACCGCCTCCGTAGTGGATGCGGGAGAAGTACTTGAGCTCCGGGATCCCCACCGCGCGAGCGACGGCGATCTCGGTGTTGGTGTCCATCGTGAAAGTGACCAGGCCGTCGACGTCGTCGGCGGTCAGGCCGGCGTCGGCCAATGCGGCATTGATGGCTTCGGCCGCCAGCCGCAGCTCACTGCGACCGGAGTTCTTCGAGAAGTCGGTGGCTCCGATGCCCGCGATCGAAGCCTTACCGGAGAGAGTCCTGCTCATCACGCCTCCGCTCTGGTGAAGACGACAGTCGAGATGACGTGCTTGCCGAGCGAGTTGGTGCCCGTGACGGCGACTGTCACCCGATCGCCCTCGACAGCGGTGACCTCGCCGGTGAACGTCAACGAGTCGTAGGCGTACCAGGGCACGCCCAACTTCAAGTTGATCGACCCGATCCGCGCCGACGGTCCCGCCCAGTCGGTGACGAACCGCTCGACCAGCCCGGTGTCGGTGAGGATGTTGACGAAGATGTCCTTCGAGCCCTTCTGATGCGCGAGGTCCCGGTCGTGATGCACGTCCTGGAAGTCACGGGTCGCGAGGGCCGTCGCCACCACAAACGTCGGGGTGGCGTCGATTGTCAGCGGCGGCAGCGCGGCGCCGACGGCGATCGTGGTCACTTGGCTGCTCCTGCCGGAGTGAAGGCGTACAGAGTCCACGCGTCGGTGCCTCCGTCAGTGGTGGGTCCCCCGTCGCTTCGCTCGCCCGCAGTGGATCCCCCGTCGCTTCGCTCGCCCGCAGGGAAGTCCAGGAACGTCACCTCGACCTCGAGCCCTATGCGAACGTCGGCGGGGTCGATCCCGCGGAGTTCACCGAGCATTCGGACGCCCTCCTCGAGTTCCACCAGCGCCACCGCGAACGGCAGTGAGCGGCCCGGCACCTTCGGCGCGTGATGGATCACGTGGCTGTACACGGTTCCGCGGCCCGAAGACACGACGTAGTCGGTGGTCCCGAACTCACCGTCCTCGCCGCGCGGCTTCCACGTGGCGGGGATCGGCGGATGACGCAGCGACCCGTCGTCGAGCTTCTGAATGCGCAGCTCATGGGCTGCGACACCGTCCCAGAAGAAGGCCGTGTCGCGGGACTTAGACGGCTTGATGAGCTTGGCCGGATCCAGGTCGGGCGTCGCGCTCACCGGTTCGCTCTTCGCGGCAGGCCGGAACTTGAGGATACGGAAGTGCATCTCCGCGACGAGTTCGTCACCCACCTCGCCATTTCCCTTCGCTCCGCTCACCCACCAGTTGTTCTTCGTCGTGAAGAACCACCCCTCGCCGAGAGCTGTGTTCTTGGGGCCGACGACGTCGACGAGCTCTGACGAGATCGTGACCTCTTCGCCGGGCGAGGTGTAGCGGTGGTAGACGGTGTCGCAGTTGGTCGCGACCACCGAGGTGTAGCCGGCCTCGTCGAACAGCTCCGTCGCCAGACCCAGCGGATCGTCGTCGGCGCGGACGCCGTGCAGCCCGCGCATGGTCCACACCTGAGCCATCGCGGGCGGGGCCACGATTCCGTCGTGACCTGCCGCGCGGGCCGCGTCGGCGTCGACGTAGATCGGATTGTCGTCGCCCATCGCCTCGACCCAGTTGTGGATCATCGGCTGGTTGATCGGATCGCGGCCCTTCTTCGGGGCACTCGCGCCCTTGGCCTTGATCGCATCCGCTGCGGCGCGGATCTCGTCGTGCGTCATCGTCATCGCTTCACCCTCGGCAGACCGAGACCGGCGGTGCCGATCATGTCTCGCATCACTTCGTTAACGCCGCCGCCGAACGTGATCACGGCGTTGCGTTTGGCCGTCATATCGAGCCAGTCGACGAGGTCGGCCGTCGCCTCGTCGGTGAAGTCGCCGTATCGTCCGACGATCTCGTCGGCCATCCGGTGGATCGTCTGCACACGCTCGGTGGCGAACACCTTGGTCGCCGCGGCCGACGCCATCGAGATCTCACCGCTCGATGCGACCTGCCAGTTGAGCAGTTCGTTCAGACGCTCGTAGGCGCCGATCGTGGCGAGAGTGCGCCGGACGTCGTCACGGCTGGTGACCGGCTCACCGTCGACCTGCGCGCTGGCGGCCCAGTCGCGGACCCGGTCGGCGACGCCACCGATGCGACCCGACGGGCCGAGCATGACACGTTCGTGATTGAGCTGGGTGGTGATCAGTTTCCAGCCGTCACCCTCCTCGCCGACCCGCATCGAGACGGGAACCTTCACGTCGCTGTAGTACGTCGCGTTCACGTGATGCGCACCGTCCGCGGTGATGATCGGGGTCCACGTGAAACCGGGATCACGGGTATCCAGGATCAGAATCGTGATGCCCTTGTGTTTGGGGGCGTCCTGATCAGTCCGGCAGGCGAGCCAGATGTAGTCGGCGTCGTGTCCACCCGTGGTGAAGATCTTCTGACCGTTGACGATGTAGTTCTCGCCGGTCTCATCCAGCGTCGCCTTCGTGGTCAACGACGCGAGGTCGGTGCCGGCGTCGGGTTCGGTGTAGCCGATCGCAAAATGCACGTCGCCCGCGAGGATCCGCGGAAGGAACAGGTCCTTCTGCTCCTGCGTGCCGTACTTCTGCAGCGTCGGCCCCACAGTCTGCAGGGTGACCGACGGCAGCGGGACGTCCGCGCGGACGGCCTCGTTGGTGAAGATCTGCTGTTCGATCTCACCGAAGCCCTTTCCGCCGAACTCCGCGGACCAGCCGACGCCGAGCCAGCCGTCGGCGCCCATCTGCTTGATCACCTTGCGGTACGCGGGGCCGTGCCGCTCCACGCGCATGGTGCGCGCATCGTCGTCGGAGATCAGGGTGGAGAAATAGGTGCGCAGTTCGTCGCGGAGAGCGAGCTGAGCCTCAGTGAACGCGATGAACATGCCGTCGCCGGTGTCGGCCCCGGTGTTCGATCCTGCCGAGTCGGTGTCGGCGAGGACCACGAGTGTGCGATCGGCCCCGCCGACTAGACGACCGAGGTCCTTGGTGATGGAGAAGTAGCGATGCAGCGGGTATGTGACGTCCACGCCGATCCCGCCGTGCAGGTGTGTCATGGTCCGCATCGTCGCCGGGAGCTCGGACGCGATCCAGTACATCGCCGTCGCGAGATCGCCCTGTGCGTCGCGGCTCTGCGACAGTTCCCAGGCGGCAGCCGTGCTCACCAGCCCGAGGGTCGCAGAGATGACGTAGACGTCGGCCAACTGCTGCCCGACTGCCTGGAACGTGGCGATCGGTTTGCCGAACTGATGCCGCGTGGACACATGCTCGGCCGTGCGAGCGATCGCACCAGCCAGCAGACCGTCGGCGTAGGCGGTCAGCAGCGCTCGGTAGACGTCGACAAGCGGCTGCGGATCGTCGGAGACCACCCGGTCGGCGCGAGCACCCGCGAACCGCACTGTGTACTCGCCCCAGCCGGACGATGCGGTGGTCCGGGTGACGGTGACGCCGTCGGCTGCCGGATCGATGACGGCGATGCCGCCGGCTGCGGCGACGACCAGCGCGGTGGCCCCGTCGGCGTGCAGTACGCCCGTCTTGACACCGGACAGAACCCCGTCGACAAGCGTCGTCGACAGTTCCTCACCGAGAGCTCGGCCCTGTTCACCGACCGCAGCCGCGAACCGACCCGCCGGATCGGTCGACGCCCCCACGAGGCCAGCGGCGAGTGTGCCGATCAGCGGTGTGACGACGGCGTCGCGACCTGCACGCACAACGAGCGGACGGAGCGCGTCGACACCGAGGCCGTCACCGCCGAACTCCTCACTGAGCGGCATCGCGGTGACGCCGGCGTCGACGAAGCCACGCCATGCCGCAGCGTCGAAACCGCCGTCGGCGAATTTTGTCTCCCAGTCCGGCTGCAAGCGCTTGACGACGTCGTCGGCGACGTCGGACACGGCTGCGGCCGCGGGGTCCAGAGTGAAGTCCACCCGGCACCTCCTGAAGGTAAATTAGAACGTGTTCCATTTGTAGCAGATGGCGAAGGCCTCTACCTAGCACTTGCTTGGTTCGCGTGCACTCAGCCTCGTGGGAGGCCGAGAATGCGTTCCGCGGCCGCATTCTTGAGGATCTGAGTGGTTCCGCCCGCGATCGAGAGGCAACGGTTGAGCAGCAGCAACTCGGTCGCAGACGAACTCGACAGAGCCTCGACACCGAGCAGATCGGTCGCGAACTCCGGGACCGATTGGCGATGCACAACTCCGATCAGCTTCCGGACGCTCGAGGTCGCGCCGGGATCGGTTCCGGACAGCCGCTGCACCACGGATCGCGCGTCGAGCACTCGTCCGATGTGCGCGTCGGCGACGATCCGACCGAGTTCACGTGATTGCTCCGCACTGAGCTCCACACCGTCGATCTGACGCAGCAGGGCGTCGACCTCCTTGCCGAGACCCGAACCGCCCATGGCGACGCGCTCGTTCGCGAGTGTTGTGCGCGCGAGTCGCCAGCCGCCGTCAACGGGTCCGACGACCATCTCGTCCGGAACGAACACGTCGTCGAGGAACACTTCGTTGAACATCGCTCGACCGGTCAGCTCACGCAGCGGGCGGATGTCGATCCCCGCGCCGGCCATGTCGACGAGGAAGTATGTGATGCCCTTGTGCTTCGGCACATCGGGGTTGGTGCGGGCCAGGCAGACGGCCCACTGCGACATGTGCGCCTCTGAAGTCCAGATCTTCTGACCGGTGAGACGCCACCCGCCGTCGGCGCGGACCGCCTTGGTGCGCAGCGACGCCAGGTCCGAGCCCGCTTCAGGCTCACTGAACAGTTGGCACCACCGGATGTCGCCCGCGAGGGTCGGCGCGACGAACTTCTCGCGCTGAGTGTCGGTGCCGTGCTCGAGAATCGTCGGCAACGCCCAGCCCGCGATCACCAGATCGGGACGGGCGACGCCCACCCTGTCGAGTTCTGCGTCGATGAGCAACTGGAGTGCCGGATCGGCGGCCAGGCCGTACGGCTCCGGCCAATGCGGTGCGAGCAGTCCGGTCCGGGCGAGCGCTGCACGACGCTCCGACTCCGGCGCGGCCGCGACCTCGTCGGCCGCCGCGGCGATCGACGGCCGACGATCCTGCACGGACTCGAGGTCGAGCGAGAACTCGCGTCGCGACCCCTCCCGCCCAAGGCGGGCGAGTTCGGCACGTGCGGCCGATCCCTGACCGAGCAGCATGCGGGTGGCGAGCGCCGACCGCAGGTACAGGTGCGCGTTGTGCTCGAACGTGAAGCCGATACCGCCGAGGATCTGGATGGCGTCCTTCGCGTTGGCGGGTGCCAGATCGGCGACGAGCACCGACGCGGCCAGTCGACTCAAGGCCGCCTGCGCACGGTCCCCGTCGTCGATCGCCGACGCCAGATCCCAGGCGGCCGCGGTCAGCTGCTCGCTGCGGCACAGCATGTCGGCGCAGATCTGCTTGACGGCTTGGAACGATCCGATCGGCGCCCCGAACTGAGTGCGGACCTTCGCATAGTCGACTGCCACGTCGAGGACGTGCCGTGCGACGCCGGACTGATAGGCGGTGAAGCCGAGGACGAGCAAGTCGACGAGGAGCTCTGCGTCGTCGATCCGGGTGAGCGACGCATCCGTCAGGCCGGAGAGGCGCACTCGATGCGGGATCGCCGTGCCGTCGAGCGGACCGTCCATGGTGGCGGCGTCGACGTCTGCGGGCTCGATGGCGAACCAGCCGCTCGTGTCGTCGACGACGAGCGGGGCCAGCACGAGGGCGCCGTCAACCCATGCGGGCACCGGACCGAGGTCAACCGATCCGTCGGTCAGCGGCAACGGCGCCGTCCCGGTGATCGCCGATGCCGGGATCACCACGGGCCGCTCCCCCGTCATGAGCGCTTCGGCGGCCTCGGAACCCTGCGCGGCGAGGACGTACGCGCCTGCGACGGTCTGCGCCAACGGCCCCGGGACCAGCGACGATCCGCACGCTTCCAGCATCACGGCGACGTCTTCCAGGCTGCCGCCGGCGCCGCCCGCATCCTCGGCGACACCGGCCATGAACACACCGAGTTCACCGATCTGACCGAAGAACTCGCGCCACGAAGCGCCCCCGCCGTCGATGTCGGCTCGGACGGCCTCGGCGACGGATCGGGCCGCCGCCCAATCGGTCACGCTGTCGGCTACCACTCGTTGGTCGGATGACGTGGCGATACTCACGGGAGTTTCCTCTGCGTTTCGGTTGTTGCAAGCAATTAGAACCTGTTCTAATGACACCTAGGGTGTACACCATCGAAGTGCCGCTGCCAACCAGCGGCCGCCCGATATCGAGGGGGAATCCGCACATGGCAGGCCCGGCCACCAGCACAAGCGACGTCGAAGCACCGACACCGCCGCCCACTCCGGCACCCACCTCGGGCGCCGAGGTCGGATCGGCTGCGCAGCGCGAACGGCGCAGGCGGATTCTCGACGCCACACTCGCACTCGCCTCCAAGGGCGGCTACGACGCGGTGCAGATGCGCACCGTCGCCGAGAAGGCCGACGTCGCCGTCGGCACCCTGTACCGCTACTTCCCGTCGAAGGTCCACCTTCTCGTCACCGCGCTCGCGCGCGAACTGGAACGAGTGGAGGGTCGCGTCGACCGGACACAGCTCCCAGGCGACGACCCGATGGCTCGACTGCGCCACGTGCTCGACATGATCACCTACGCGATGCAGCGTGATCCCCTGCTCACCGAGGCGATGACGCGGGCCTTCATGTTCGCCGACGCATCGGCCACCAGCGAGGTCGACCGAGTCGCCAACACCATCGACCGCCTCCTCGCGGGCGCGATGCTCGACCCGGCCGACGCCGAGGCCGAGCCGTCCGAACACGACCTCGCGATCGCACGAGTCATCTCCGACGTGTGGATGTCGAATCTTGTGCAGTGGCTCACCCGTCGCGCGTCGGCGACCGATGTCACCACCCGCATGGCATTGACGATCCGCCTCCTGCTCGACAAATAGAGCAGGCTTCCCGCTCAACGGGAACGCGTCACCTCCAGCGACATGACCGAGGTCACTATCGAGTCATCAGGGCCCTCCCCGGCCCTGCCGAAGAACTCGATGGAGGACACGCACCATGTCTGCACCCACCCAGGACGAAGAGTTCCGGTCGATTGAATCCGCCGGAGCCCCCACTCGATTCGCGCGCGGCTGGCACTGCCTCGGCCTGCTGAAGGACTTCCGAGACGGGAAGCCGCACCAGATCAAGGCGTTCGGCACCCAGCTCGTCGTTTTCCAGACCGAGAGCGACGGGTCGCTGAAGGTGCTCGACGCCTACTGCCGTCACATGGGCGGAAACCTCGCGAAAGGACAGGTGAAGGGCGACTCGATCGCCTGCCCGTTCCACGACTGGAGGTGGGGCGGCAACGGCCGCTGCACCGGCATCCCGTACGCACGCCGCGTGCCGCCGGTCGCAAAGACCCGATCGTGGCCGACGCTTGAACGCAACGGCCAGCTCTTCGTATGGAACGACCCCCAGGGGTCCAAGCCGACTGACGACGTCACGATTCCGGTCATCGAGGGCTACGGCACCGACGAGTGGACCGACTGGGACTGGAACTCGATCGTCGTCGAGGGTTCGCACTGCCGAGAGATCGTCGACAACAACGTCGACATGGCTCACTTCTTCTACGTCCACTACTCGTTCCCGAAGTTCTTCAAGAACATCTTCGAAGGTCACGTCGCAGGCCAGATCATGCACTCGGTACCCCGCGACGACGTCTCGGTGGGCACCAACTACGACGATCCCGACTCCCGTCTCGAATCCGAGGCGTACTACTACGGGCCGTCGTACATGATCGACGTGCTCCGCAGCTACGCCAACGGCATGGTGATCGAAACGAATCTCATCAACTGCCACTACCCGATCGACAACAATTCGTTCGTCCTCATGTACGGCGCGAGCGTCAAGAAGCCCGCGGGAATGGCGCCCGAGGACGCCGAAGCCATGGCCGCGCAATTCTCCCAAGGCGTGAAAGTGGGCTTCGAGCAGGATGTGGAGATCTGGCGCGACAAGGCGCCGATCGACAACCCGCTGCTGTCGGAGGAGGACGGCCCCGTCTACCAGATGCGCCGTTGGTACAACCAGTTCTACGTCGACGTCGAGGACATCACCGACGACATGACCAACCGCTTCGAATTCGAGATCGACACCACCCGTGCGGTCGAGAGCTGGGAGAAGGAAGTGGCCGAGAACATCGCAGCCGGCCGTGTCGTCAACACCGTCTCCTGACAGATCCCCCACTCCCTCTCTTCACACTCCATCCGAACGAGGAATCATGACCCGACCCATAGAGAACATCGAAGCGATCGCCGATCAGATCCGCGATCAGGGCCCCGAGGCCGAAGAACTCGGCCAGCTGCCCGACGAGACCGCGAAGAAGCTGAAGGCATCCGGCGTGATGAAGCTGCTCGCGCCCGCACAGTACGGCGGCCTCGAAGCACATCCGCGCGAGTTCGCCGAGACCGTCATGAAGGCCGCGAGCCTCGACGGCGCCACCGGATGGGTGTGCGGCATCGTCGGCGTCCACCCGTGGCAGATGGCGTTCGCCGACCCCAAGGTGCAGGAGGAGGTGTGGGGTGAGGACGACAACACCTGGATCGCCTCGCCGTACGCGCCGACCGGCATCGCACGCCCGGTCGACGGCGGCTACATCTTCAACGGTCGGTGGCAGTTCAGCTCCGGCACCGACCATTGCGACTGGATCTTCCTCGGAGCGATGCTCGGCACTCCCGAGGGCGACATGGCGCTGCCGCCGACCATGCTGCACATGATCCTGCCGCGCAGCGACTACACGATCGTCGAGGACTCGTGGAACGTCGTCGGCCTCAAGGGCACCGGCTCCAAAGACATCATCGTCAAGGACGCGTTCGTCCCGTCATACCGCGTGATGAACGGCGACCACGTCATCGACGGAACCGCGCAGGCTCAGGCGGGCATGACGAAGACCCTGTTCAAGATGCCGTGGTCGTCGATGTTCCCGCTCGGCATCACCTCCGCCGTCATCGGCATCGCCGAAGGCGCCCTCGCCTGCCACCTCGACTACCAGCGCGACCGTGTCGGTGCGCAGGGAGTCGCGGTCAAGGACGATCCGTACAACCTCTTCGCCATCGGCGAGGCGGCGGCCGACATCAACGCCGCCCGCCAGGAACTGTTGGCGAACGTGGACCGGATCTTCGACATGGTCGAGGCAGGCGAAGAGATCACCTTCGCCGATCGCGCAGCAGGTCGACGCACTCAGATCCGGGCCGCCTGGCGCGCAGTGATGGCCGTCGACCAGATCTACGCGCGATCCGGGGGCAACGCACTCCGCATGGACAAGCCGCTCCAGCGCTTCTGGCGCGATGTGCACGCGGGTCTGAACCACGCGATTCACGTGCCGAGCACCCCCTACCACGCGTCCGCCCTGGCCTCGATGGGCCTGGAGGTTCCAGACAACCTCCGCTCGATGATCTGACTCCCTCCCCGCACAGAAAGACCGCAACATGACCGACATCAAGAGCCTTGGCTACATCAAGGTCCAGACCCACGACATGGACCGCTGGCGCACTTTCGCGTTCGACGTCCTCGGCTTCGCGAAGGGCTCCGGCCCCGACGAGAACGCTCTGTACCTGCGGATGGACGAGCGTGCAGCGCGCATCGTCATCGTCGAGGGCGAGACCGACGAGATCGTCACCATCGGCTGGGAGGTCCGCGACGGCAAGGCGCTCGCACGCGTCCGCGACGCCGTCACCGCAGCAGGCGTGAGCGTCACCGACCTGTCAGGCGAGGAGGCGGATGCCCGCCGCATCGAAGCCGGCATCTCGTTCACCGACCCCGCCGGCGCGACTCTCGAGGTCTTCCACGGACCAATCCTCGATCACAGCCCGATCGTGACCCCGTTCGGTTCCACATTTGTGACCGGCGGGCAGGGTCTCGGCCACGTCGTGCTCCCGGTGATGGATCTGAACGGTGCATTCGAGTTCTACCAGGACGTGCTCGGCTTCCTCCCCCGCGGCGCCATGCGCATCCCGGCGCCGCCGGAGTTCGGACCGGTCCGCATCCGGTTCATGGGCGTCAACGAGCGTCACCACAGCCTCGCGCTGTGCCCGGCACCGCACGGCGGCGCACCCGGCCTCATCCACGTGATGGTCGAGGTCGACACCCTCGACGCCGTCGGCCAGGCACTCGACCGCGTCGTCAAGGACGGGTTCTCCCTGTCGTCGACGCTGGGCCGCCACACGAACGACAAGATGGTGTCGTTCTACGTCCGCGCACCCGGCGGCTGGGACATCGAGTTCGGCTGTGAGGGCATGAAGGTCGACGAGGCCCACTACACGTCGGAAGAGATCACCGCAGACAGCTACTGGGGCCACGACTGGTCCGGAAGCGAGCCGCTCGCAGCGATGTGACGGCGCGACTCACACGTCGTGAGTCATGACGCGCAAGGGAGCCGTGCTTCTCACCCCACGAGGGGAGCACGGCTCCTTTCTCATATCCGGACAACGGCGCTGACCTGCGCTTTCGGTGATGCCCACGCCATATTCGAAGAAAAAAGTGACACAGGCCTCATCGAGCGCTATTCTCAATATGCCTAATCGAAATACCGAGGTCACAGCCTTGACTGCGGTCGAGTAGGCAATGACACTCAGCCCCCACCCTCCTGGAGAGTCATGACCGACAACACTCC
The DNA here is from genome assembly GCF_016919385.1 of Gordonia sp. PDNC005. NCBI lineage: Bacteria > Bacillati > Actinomycetota > Actinomycetes > Mycobacteriales > Gordoniaceae > Gordonia > Gordonia sp. PDNC005. The sequence goes on along the minus strand of NZ_CP070351.1, from coordinate 257,862 downwards.
CAACGCCGTCCTCGACCGCGTCTCCCTCGTCCTCGACGCCTTCGAAGGACATGCCCGGCAGAACCTCGCCGAGATCGTCCGCCGCACCGGACTGCCCCGGTCGTCCGCCCACCGCATGCTCGAACGTCTCGTTGCACTCCGCTGGCTACGCCGCGACGGCCGCGACTACGAACTCGGCATGCGCCTGGTGGAACTGGGTTCGCTCGCCGTGCACCAGGACCGCCTGCACTCGGCCGCGATGCCGTTCCTGCACGAGCTCCACCGGATGACGGGCTTCGTCATCCACCTCGCAGTCCTGCAGGGCAGCGACGTGGTGTACCTCGAGAAGATCGGCGAAGGTCTCGGCAAGGCGCTCCCGACCCGTGTCGGCGGTCGCCAGCCCGCACACTGCACGGCCATCGGCAAGGCACTGCTCGCGCACACGGACGACATCGACCAGAGCGCACCGCTGGAACGCCGCACACGCTTCTCGATCGCATCGTCGTCGGCACTCACTGCTGAACTCGCGAAGGTCCGCGCGCACGGCGTCGCCTTCGAGCGGGAAGAGGCCGTCGCACGATTCGGCTGCGTCGCCGTGCCGATCGGCGAACCCGGACAGGCCGTCGCCGCGATCTCGATGTGCGGTCCGATCGAGAAGATGACCTTCGACAATCGTCTCGCGTCACCCCTGCGAATGGCAGCCCTCGGCATCTGGCGGAACACCGCGGACGACGCGGTCCGCATCACGCCGACGCTTCAGCAACGGCGCGGTTTCCTCCCCGCAGCCCAGCGACCCGTCGCCTGACCGCGACGGCCCGTATTCGATCAGATCAATCCGACGCCGCTCCCGATCACTCGGGGGCGGCGTCGTTCGTCGATGTCGAGGCCTCTGCGGCGGCTCGTGCCATCGCGTCCACCTCACGCCAGCGGTCCGGGGCAGGCGGAATGAGGCGCCCGTTCTCATCGAGCGCAGGCGTCAACGCCTCGTACGTCGCGTCGATCTCGCCGTAGAGGTCCTGCGCCAGTTCCAGTTCCGCCTGGTAGTGCCGATGCGCCCAGCGAAGCGCAAGCCTCGGATACGCCCACGAGGGCTCGATCGTCGCCAACTCGCCGTCGTTCTCGGCCGTCTTGATCAGGTCACGAAGCTGATCCATGTAATCGGTCAGAATCGCCTTCAGACGGTCCGGAGAGCTCAGGTGCCCGAGCCAGATGCGCATCAGGACCGGGTGCTTCAGAATCGGCAGGTCTACCGGCCCCGTCATCACCCACGCTTCGAGCGCTCGGTGACCTTCCTCAGTGACCGCGTACAACCGACGCGACCGCTCGCCTGCGCTCTTCTCCGTCCACGACCTCGCCAAGCCCAGCTTCTCGAGGCGCTTCATCTCGCTGTACACCTGGCTGAACGACGGGCTCCAGTAGAAGTGGCCGATCGACCAGTCGGCCCACTTCTTCACGTCGTAGCCTGATCCGCTCTCGTTGGAGCTGAGCAAACCGAGGACCGCCCACCCGGTTGGCGGAATGTCGGGGAGAGGCCGGCTCTCGCCGTCGGATTCATCCTGCACTTCCCAATCGTAACAACGCAGCGACGCGCGCTCGTGGCTGCAACCAGTGACCGGGAGGCCCGTCGTCCCAGCTTGCAGACGACTTCGGCACCCGTCGACCGCATCGAGCGGCGGCGGGTGCCGAGTTTAGGGGACGAACAGTCTCACATTGGTCAGAGGAGTTGGAAGCCGTCGTAGTCGTTTGCTGCGACTTTCGCGATGATGTCGCCGTACGCTCCGAACCCGCCGACGAACGGCATGAACACTCGCGGACGACCGGGGATGTTGGCCCCGAGATACCAGGAATTGGCCTGCACCATGAGCGACCCCTCGGCGCGACGCCTGCACTCGGCGACCCACTCGTCGACCGCCTCGGCGCGGGCTTCGAAGCCCGCGGCACCGGCCTCGTCGACATGAGCGATCGCGTCGGAGATCCAGTCGACGTGCAGTTCCGAGTGCAGCACCATGTTCGCCAACACCGACGGACTGCCGGGCCCGGTCAGGTTGAACAGGTTCGGGAACCCGGAGATGCCGAGCCCGAGATATGTGCGTGGCCCGGCAGCCCACTCGTCGTTCAAGGTCCGACCGCCGCGTCCGACGATGTTGATCTTGGCGACCGAGCCGGTCATCGCGTCGAAGCCGGTTGCAAGGACGAGCGCATCGAGGTCGTGATGCCGTCCGTCGGCGGTGACCACACCCGTCGCGTCGATCCGTTCGATGGGGGCCTTCCGCAGGTTCACCAGTTCGACGTTGTCGCGGTTGTACGTCTCGAAGTAGCCGCTGTCGGTGCAGATCCGCTTGGTGCCGATCGGATGATCCGACGGGATCAGGTCGGCCGCGACATCGGGGTCGTCGATCACCGCGCGGACCTTCGACTCCCAGAACTCGCGGGCGGGACCGTTGGCTTCGAGGGACGTCAGCTGGTCGGGGAACGTCTTGCTGAACAGCACGCCGCCCAACTCCCAACGTTCCTCGTACGCGGACTGCCGCTCCTGATCGGTGGCCTCGAGCGTGTTCTTGGGGAACGCCATGTGGGGCGAGCCGCCGCCGCTGGCCATCGACAGTCGACGCCGCTCCGCGTAGTCGGCCTTCTGCGCGGCGCGATCCGCGTCCGACAGCGGGCGGTTCCCGGCGGGGATGCTGTAGTTTGCGGTGCGCTGGAACACCGTGAGGTGATCGGCCTGTTTGGCGATCTCGGGAATCGACTGTATTCCGGACGATCCGGTTCCGATGACACCGACACGCTGCCCGGTGAAGTCGACTTCTTCGTGCGGCCAGCGTCCCGTGTGCAGAACAGGCCCGGCGAAGTCGTTGATCCCGTCGATGGCGGGGATGTTCGAGTTCGACAGCGGCCCGAGTGCCAGGACGACCCACCGAGCGGTCACAGTCTCACCGGTGTCGGTCTCCACCGTCCACGTCAGCGTGTCCTCATCGAGGGCGATCTGCTCCACCCTGGTGTTGAGGCTGATATCGCGGTACAGGTCAAAACGTGTCGCGACGTGATCGACGTATCGGAGGATCTCGGGCTGGGTCGCGTACTTCTCACTCCAGTCCCACTCCTGCTGGAGGTCCTCGTCGAACGAGTACGAATAGTCGACGCTCTCGACGTCGCAGCGTGCGCCGGGGTAACGGTTCCAGTACCAGACGCCGCCGATGCCGCCGCCCGCCTCGAAGAGCCGGACGCTCTTGCCGTCCGAACGCAGGCGGTGCAGAGCGTACAGCCCACCGAAACCTGCACCGACAACCACCACGTCGACGTCTACGGACTCCACAGTCTCACTCACGCTGCGCCTCTCGTCACTGTGCCGGGACTTCCCCGATCAACAGCCACGACGCTAGGACCCTCACCGCCGAGACGACAGCGTCGTTCCCGCTCACCGGTACGTCCCGGTCACCGGGAATCCGCGGCCTCCGGTGTAGCCGTGCGGCTTAACGTCGGCGTCGAACGACATTTTCGTCATGAGTCAGGAGTGGACCGTTGAGCGTGGACTGGACGCAGGAGTACGACGTGATCGTGGCCGGATCGGGAGGCGGCGGCATGTGCGGCGCCTACACGGCCGCGCGTGAGGGCCTGTCGGTCCTCCTGGTGGAGGCGTCCGACAAATTCGGCGGAACCACCGCCTACTCGGGAGGCGGAGGCGTGTGGTTCCCGTGCAATCCAGTGTTGATGCGGGCGGGAACCGACGACACGATCGACGACGCCCTCACCTACTACCGATCGGTGGTCGGCGACCGCACCCCGGCCGACCTTCAGGAGACCTACGTCCGCGGCGGCGCGCCGCTCATCGACTACCTCGAACAGGACGACAACCTGAAGTTCGAGATGCTGCCGTGGCCCGACTACTTCGGCAAGGCGCCGAAAGCCCGCCTCGACGGGCAGCGCCACACGATGCCGACGCCGTTCCCCGTCTCCGATGCACCTGCCTACAAAGACGTGGTGCGCGGGCCGCTCGATGTCGACCGGCTCGGGGCTCCGACCCCCGACTACTACATCGGCGGACGCGCTCTGGTCGCCCGCTTCCTGATGGCTCTCGAACCCCGCCACAACGCGACGCTGCAGCTCAACACGGCTCTCGTCGACCTCGTGACCGAGAACGGCGAAGTGACCGGCGTGATCGTCGAGCGCGACGGAAAGCGTGAGGCGATCCGCGCTCGCCGCGGCGTGCTGCTCGCGACCGGCGGGTTCGAGAGCAACGACACCATGCGCGCCGAGTACGGTGTGCCCGGCGTCGCCCGCGACACGATGGGTCCGGCGACCAACACCGGACAGGCCCACCGGGCCGGCATCGCCGCTGGTGCAGACACCGACCTCATGGATCAGGCGTGGTGGTCACCCGGTCTGACGCACCCGGACGGCCGGTCGGCGTTCGCGCTGTGGTTCACCGGCGGCATCTTCGTCAACCAGAACGGCGAACGTTTTGTGAACGAGTCCGCGCCGTACGATCGCCTCGGCCGCGACGTCCTCGATCAGATGGCCGCCGGCGAGGTGACGCTCCCGTTCTGGATGATCTACGACGACAAGGAGGGCGTGGTGCCGCCGTGCAAGGCGCCGAACGTGTCGTTCTCACCCACCCAGGAGTACGTCGACGCGGGCCTGTGGCACACGGCGGACACCCTTGAGGAGCTCGCCGCGAAGATCGGCGTCCCCGCTGATGCTCTCGTCGCCACCGTCGAGAAGTACAACGGCCACGTCCCGACCGGTGTCGATCCCGACTTCGGGCGCGGCGACGAGGCCTACGACCGAGCCTTCTCCGGCGGCGAACCGCCTCTGGTGACTGTGGACCAGGGGCCGTTCCACGCTGCGGCGTTCGGCGTCTCTGACCTGGGGACGAAGGGCGGGCTCACAACCGACGTCACGGGCAACGTGCTCCGCGCCGACGGTTCCGCGATCAAGGGCCTGTACGCGGCGGGCAACACGATGGCCGCGCCCAGCGGCACCGTCTACCCCGGTGGCGGCAACCCCATCGGCACGTCGATGCTGTTCAGCCACCTGGCCGTTCGTGCGATGGCCGACGCGAAGCAGGAGGTTTCGGCATGAAGACCGAATACGACGTCATCGTCGTCGGCAGTGGTGCGGGCGGACTGACTGCGGCCTTGGCCGCCGCGGACCGGGGTCTGTCGACGCTCATCATCGAGAAGGCCGACGTCTACGGCGGCAGCACGGCGCTGTCGGGCGGCGGCGTGTGGATCCCGAACAGCCCCCAACTGGAGCGCATCGGCATCGTCGACAGCCGGGAGAGCGTGCGCGGCTACCTCGACTCCATCGTCGGAGATCACGTCCCGTCGGCGAATCTCGACGCGTTCATCGACGAAGGCCCGAAGATGATGGCCTTCCTCGACCGCAGTCCGCACCTGAAGTTCCAGTGGTGCACCGGCTATAGCGACTACCACCCGGAGAATCCCGGCGGCAGGCCCGAAGGTCGTTCGGTGGAGCCGCTGCCGTTCGACATCCGGGCACTCGGCGAGGACGCCGACCTACTGCGTTCGGCGGCCCTCGCCACTCCCCCGGGGCTGTACATCACGCAGAAGGATTTCGTGCAGCTCAACATGGTGACGCGCACGTGGAAGGCGAGGCGGCAGGCGCTGAAGACCGGCGTCGCCGCCGTCATCGCCGTAGCCCGCAAAGCCCGCATGGAGACGCTCGGTCGGGCGCTTGCGGCCCGACTGCGGCTGGCGGTCAAGGACGCCCACATCCCCTTGTGGTTGAGCACTCCGATGGAGTCTCTCGTCACCGATGAGACCGGAGCCGTCACGGGTGTCGAGGTGACGCGCGACGGCTCTCGTCTAACCCTCACCGCACGTCGTGGCGTGATCCTCGCGACCGGCGGGTTTGAACACAACCAGGAGATGCGCGATCAGTACCTCCCCGACGGAGCCGGGCCGAACTACAGTGCGGCGTCGAAGGACAACACCGGAGACGGAATCCGCGCGGGGCAGGCGGTCGGCGCCGCAGTCGATCTGATGGACGACGCCTGGTGGATGCCGTCGATGCAGCTTCCGAACGGCGTGATGCAGGTCTTGGTCGCCGAGAGGTCGATCCCCCGCTCGCTGATCGTCGACACCTCCGGCCGTCGATTCACCAACGAGGCGTCCCCGTACGTCACGTTCACTCACGCGCAGCTCGAAGGCGGACACGTCGACGCGTGGTTCGTCTTCGACTCGCGGGCGAAGAACCGCTACCCGGTCGGCGGCATCATGCCCGGCCAGAAGTTCCCGGCGTCGTGGATCGAGGACGGCCTCATCCACGCCGCCGACACCGTCACCGAACTCGCACAGTCGATCGGCGTCGACCCGGAGGGTCTGGGCGCCGAGGTGACCCGCATCAACGAACTCGCCGACCGCGGTCACGACGACGACTTCGGCCGGGGCGACAGCGCGTACGACCGGTACTACGGCGACCCCTCGCTCCCACATCCCGTGCTCGACTCGGTCGATCGTGCGCCGTACTACGCGATGCGCATGCGGGTCGGGGATCTCGGCACCAAGGGTGGCCTCGTCTATGACGAGAACGCACAGGTCACGCGTGCAGACGGCTCGATCATCGACGGCCTGTACGCCGTCGGCAACACATCCGCCGCGGTGATGGGCAACGAATACGCGGGCCCCGGCGCCACGATCGGACCCGCGATGACATTCGGGTGGATCGCAGCCAATCACGCCGCCGACAAGCCCGCCGAGCAGCGGACCGCACAGCCGGCGGTCTCCGAATGACCACCGGAAACATCGTCCAGAACGGATACGTCGTCGACGATCTCGACGCTGCCGTCGAACACTGGATCCGGACCACCGGAATCGGACCGTGGACAGTGTTCCGCAACGTCACACTCGACGGCGAGTTTCGCGGTGAGACCACAACAGTGACGATGAACGTCGCGATGGGCTACAGCGGCGAGCTGCAGGTCGAGCTGATGCAGATCACGTCGTCGACCCCTTCTCCGTACGCCGATGACGACGGGTCTCCCCTGCTCGGGCTCCACCACGTCGCCTGGATCACCGACGACCTCGACGCCTCCATCGCCGCCGCGGAACGCAGCGGACTGTCCGTCCTGTTCCGCGCAGGCAACGAGATGACACGCGTCGCCTACCTGGAATCCGCTGACCAGCCGGGTCTGGTCGTGGAGTACATCGAGGGCGGCATGATGCGCGAACTGATCGCCGCGGGCGTCGCCGCCGCCCGCCACTGGGACGGGACCGATCCCGTCCGTGAACTCGGCTGACCCAAGCCCAACCACACAGGAGAGCCACATGTCCGAACCCGACATCCACGCCACCATCCGCACCTACCTGGACACCGTCGCCACCGGCGACGCTGCGGCCGTCGCCGCGCTCTACGCACCCGACGCCACCCTCGAAGACCCGGTCGGCTCCGACGTCCGGCGTGGCCGCGACGCGATCGCCGAGTTCTACGGCGGCCTCGCAGGCGCCGAACTCACCACAGAGCTGCTGACCGCGCGTGTCTGCGGACTGCAGGCCGCATTCGCATTCCGCGTCGTCACGACCGCAGGCGATGCGAAGTACGTCGTCGAACCGATCGACGTCATGACGTTCGACGCCGACGGCCTCATCACGTCGATGCGTGCCTTCTGGGCGCCGTCCGACATGACCGTCGCCTGAGCAGAGAAGGTGTGAAACATGCACGAGATAAGTTGCGGGACCTGCACAAATAGGGTCCTGGTTGAGAAGTTCAGCCCGACGCACACGAGCGTGCAGTGGCTCGACGATTCGCAGAACGCATGCCACGAGTTCGCAGAGCGGGTGGCGCGCGGCGAGAAGACTCAGAACATCCCCACGTGCATCGCCTTGCGCGACGCCATCGAGGGGGCCGTCCGCGACGGCAGGCTCGGCACCGCCGACCTCCGTCGGGAGCCCGTACCCGGCCTCATCGGCTGACACCAGAACATCCACTTCAGGAGTAGAAACATGACGGACGTCGACTACGACGCCACTCTTCGTGAACTGCAGACGCCTCAGGGTGTGCTGCGCTATCACGAGTACGGCGACGGCCCTCCCCTCGTGCTGCTGCACGGCTCGGGCCCCGGCGTGACCGGCTGGCGCAACTACCGCGGCAACCTCGGCCTGTTCGGCGAGCACTTCCGGTGCCTCGTCCTCGAGTTCCCCGGCTTCGGCGTGAGTGACGACTGGGGCGGCCATCCCATGGTCACCGCCGGAGCGGCGCTCGGCGCGTTCGTCGATGCGCTCGGGTTGGACACGTTCGACGTCGTCGGCAATTCGATGGGCGGAGGCGTCGGCATCGGCTACGACATCGCGAACCCGGGCCGCATCCGACGGCTCGTCACCATCGGCGGCATCGGGCGGAACATCTTCAGCCCGGGTCCCGGTGAGGGCATCAAGCTCCTGCAGGAGTTCACTGAGAACCCCACCCGCGAGGGCCTGATCCAGTGGCTGCATTCGATGGTCTACGACCCAGCTGTCGTCACGGACCAGCTCATCGAGGAGCGCTGGGCGCTCGCGACCGAACCCGGCACGCTGGAGAGCGCGCGCCGCATGTACGGCAAGGCCGCGTTCGCCGCGATGATCCAGGCGATGAACGCCTCGGACGCGCCCCCGCAATGGGCGATGATGCACAAAGTGTCGGCGAAGACCCTTCTGACCTGGGGTCGAGACGATCGTGTGAGCCCACTCGACATGGCCCTCGTGCCGATGCGCACCATCCCCGACGCCGAGCTCCACGTGTTCCCGAACTGCGGACACTGGGCGATGATCGAGGCAAAAGCGGCATTCGAACGCACCGTGATGGGCTTCCTGCTCGAGTCCTGATCAGTAACTGACCTTTCGACGCAGAAGCGAACTCCGCTCGAGGAACGTGCGTTCCTCGAGCGGAGTTTTCACTGCTCCGAGCTTCCTACTGCTCCTTGACCGCCCTTCGTCTCGCTGCGCTTCGCTCAGGATCCGCGAAACGAGCCGAAAGGCCGTGACCTCACCGCTGAGTGCTGCCCGCGTCGACGGGGAGAGTCACCGCGGTGATGTAGCGGGCCTCATCGGAGGCCAGGAACAGGCATGCGTTGGCGACGTCGACCGGCTCGATCCACGGGATGTCGAGCATGTTCATCGTCCTGGCCGATGCCGCGAACTCTTCCTCGGTGGGACTCCGGTCGAGGTCGGGCCGGAACCCGCGAGCGACGACGTCGTTCCGGATCATCGGCGTGTTCACGTTGGTCGGATGCACGGTGTTCACTCGGATCCCATACTCGGCCGTCTCCTGCGCAAGTGAGCGCATCAGACCGACCACACCGTGCTTGGCCGCCACGTAATGGCCGACTCCGTACAGTCCGCGCAGACCTGCGATGGAACTGATCAACGTGATCGATCCGCCACCCCGCGTGATCAGGTGCGGCACGGCGGCCTTCGTCGTCTGCCAGACGCCGGTCAGGTTGACGTCGATCATGGTGCGCCATTGATCGTCGGTCATCTCCGACGTCATGCCGCGCGACGTGATTCCCGCGGTCGCGCACACGGTGTCGAGCCCGCCGAGTTCGGCGACGCCGGCGTCGACGGCAGCGCGCAAGGCGGTGCCGTCGCGGACATCGACGACGCCCTCGACGAACCGTCGTCCCTCCGCGCGGACAGCCGCCGCGGTCTCAGCGAGGTCGTCGCGCGTCGCATGCGGGATGGAGACCGTGTCGACGGGACCGCACAGGTCGACGCCGATCACGTCGGCGCCCTCCTGCGCGAAGCGCACCGCCTGCGCGCGTCCAATGCCGCGTGCCGCGCCGGTGATCAGCGCGACCTTTCCTTCTAGACGTCCACTCATGTCAGATCACTTTCTGGGTCAGGCCCGCGTCGACGACGATCTGGGTTCCCGTCACGTAGCGGGACTCGTCGCATGCGAGGAAGAGGACTGCGTTGCTCACGTCTTCGGCGTCCACCCACGGCACCGGCAGCAGGTTTCGGCCGCCGAGTTCGCGCGCCGCGTCGTCGAGGGTGGGATTGTCGAGGTCGGGACGCAGTTTGGCGAACACCTCGTCGTTGAGGATCATCGGCGTCGCGACCGAGCCGGGGTTCACCGTGTTCACTCGGATTCCGGAGGCGCCGAGTTCGTTGGCGAGCGTCCGCATGAGTCCGACCACCGCGTGTTTGCCCGCGGAGTAGTGCGCCACCCGTGCGCCGCCCTTGTGCCCGTTGACGGAACTGATGATGACGATGGACGCTCCCGACTTCAGGTGCGGCAGCGTCACCTTGACGGTGTTCCACACGCCCGTGAGGTTGACGTCGATCGGCCGCTGCCAGTCCGTGTCGTCGAGTTCCCACGACAGGCCCGCTGTCGGGTAGATCCCGGCGTTCGCCACTACCGCGTGCAGCCGTCCGTCAGCGCCGATGGCGTGTTCGACGGCGTCCCGAACGCTGTCCTGCGAGGTCACATCGGCGTGCCCGAGGGTGCAGCGGCCGCCGACACCTGCGATGAGATCGGCTGTCTCGGCAAGGCCCTCGTCCGCGGCGGGAAGGTCGAGCGCGACGATCTCCGCACCCTCCTGCGCCAGCCGGACCGCATGGGCCCGGCCCATGCCGCTCGCCGCGCCCGTCACGAGCACGACCTTTCCGTCCATTCGTTTTGTTGATGAGGTCATTCGCCGAATGTAAATCGGGACGGGCACCCGAATGGGTGTCCGTCCCGATCAGCGGAACCTAAGGTGTCAGGCGAAGCCGGGCAGGCCTCGGACAAGCGCCCACATCTGTGCGCGAGCGGCGGGAGTGAGTGAGAACTGCGCGAACGTCAGGACGCCGTGGAACAGTCCGTCGAAGCGATGGAAGGCGACGGGGACTCCCGCAGCGCGGAGTGTGTCCGCGTACTCCTCGGCGGAGTCGCACAAGGCGTCGAGTTCGGCTGGAGCGATCACCGCTGGCGGCAACCCTTGGTGCGAGGACGCCCGGGTCGGGTCCACAAGCGACGAGTCACGCCCGGCGGGAGCGTAGTTGTTCCAGTACCACTCGAGCGACGCAACGTCGTTGTAGTAGCCCTTGGCGTACTCCGTGTACGACGCGGTTCCCGAGCCCTCCCCGAGCACCGGGTAGATGAGGATCTGGCCGGCGATCCGCGGCCCGCCCCGGTCGCGGGCCGCGATGCTGACTGTCGCCGACAGGTTTCCTCCGGCACTGTCTCCGGCGACGGCGATGCAGGACGGGTCGCCTCCGAACTCGCCGATCGACGCCGCAGCCCACTCGACGGCGGCATACATGTCCTCCATCGCGGCGGGGGCTGGATTCTCCGGTGCGAGCCGATAGTCGACGGACACGACAACGGTCTCGGTGTTGTGCGCCATCGCCCGGCAGAACTCGTCGTGAGTGTCGAGATTGCAGAACACGAAGCCGCCGCCGTGCGCGAACACGATGACGGGCAGCGCTCCGGTCCGCTCCTGCCGATGCGGGACGTAGACGCGGAGCGCGAGCGGTCCGCCCGGTCCGTCGATCGACAGGTCGGTCAGTGACGCGAGATCGGGTTCGGTGACGCGGGGTCCGCGGCGTGCTTCGATCGCGGCGCGGGCCTCGGCGCCCGTCATCTGCGACACCGTCGGAAACCCTTCGTCGAGTCGTGCGAGCATCTCCTCAACGTCGGGATGCAGGTCGGTTCGGCGTGTGCCCATGTCGTCTCCTCGTCGGCGGTCACCGCACGCTAACGCGGCGGAAAGGCCAACCTCGACGCCCGCTCCCGCCCAGCGGGATCAGATCCGCGCGAAGCTCCCGAGCAACTCCGCACTCTCTTGCGAGTCCAGCGGCGTGGAATGCTCCCCGAGTCGGCGGCGAAACGTCCCGCCGACCTGAAGACGCCTCGATCTGGGGACCAGCGCACACGACGCTGCAGAGTGCGCCGACCCTCACAAGTCTGCGGTTACTCCTGAGTTACTCCTGCGCTGCGAGATCCCGAGCAAGCGCAGGCCAGGTGCTGTGGAGCTCACGCTCCCAGTACTCCCATGAGTGGGTCCCGGTCGGCCGGACGGTGAGGGTCGAGTCGACGCCGTTCGCGACGAGCGCCTGCTGCATCTGCTGTGTGCAGCTGTCGACGACCGCTTCGATGACTCCACCCATCAGCACCTGATCGATCAGCGTCGCCGGGTTCCCGTCGATGAGGCGTGCGTTCGGGACGTCGTACCGACCGGGCAGTCCGGTGCCGGTGGTCATGTAGACCTTGACGCCCTTCAACTTGTCCGCGTGGAGGAAGGGATCGTTGTCCTTCCAACCGGGGCCGTCGAGCGGTCCCCACATGTTGGTGATGTCGCCGCGGCCGCGGTCGCCGACAACGGTCCGGATGTACGCCTGGCCGAGCGGATCACTCGTTCGCGCGCAACCACTGAACGCGGCGACGGAGCGGTACAACTTCGGCGCGGCGATCGCGAGGTTGAACACCGACGTGCCCGCCATCGAGATGCCCGCGATCGCATCCGCACCGGTCGTGTTGAACGCCTCGTCTACAAGCGGAGGGAGTTCCTGCGTGAGGAACGTCTGCCACTTGTTCCGCCCGAGTACCGGATCGTCCTTCTGCCAGTCGGTGTAATAGGAGAACGCCCCGCTGTTCGGGGTCACGACGTTGACGTGCTTGTCCGCGAAGAATTTCTGGTAGTCGGTCTTCGCCTTCCACGTCGCCGAGTCCTCGCCTCCGCCCGCGCCGTTCAAGAGGTAGAGGACGGGTGCCGGACGAGACGTGTCCTTAGGGCGAAGGACAGTGAGGGGAATGACTCGCCCCATCGACGCCGAGTACACCTCGAGCAGCGTCTCCTGCCCTGCGACGACGGCCTTCGTCACGATCCGCGACGGCAGTTGCGCGGTCGCTGGCGCAGTCGACGACGGCGTGACCGCCGGTTCGGCCGACGCGACGCCGGTTCCTGCGCAGGCCACCGCCAGCACCGTCAGCGCTACCGCTCCTCGTACAACAGACCGTCGCATCATCCACCCCATTAGCCTCATGCGAAACAACTGTCACAGATTCTAGCGCGTTGACGCGCTCACAGGAAACGACAGAACAGCTCTGGGGTGGGTTTCAATGCGGGAGTTGGCGAGGGCAACTAGTAACGTTCCAACAAGCCAGAACCGCGCCCGCAGAGGCGCCACGCCAGACGAGACGGACTTCAACGCGACATGTCAGACACCGAAACAGGCACTCCAGAGAAGAAGCCTGCGAAGAAGGACCGCCACCTCTATCAGATCGACTTCGTTCGACTGGTGACGTTCGCGGGAGTGATCCTCGACCACGTGATCCTGGGCATGGCGCCGTACACGGCGATCATCGCCCAGGGGGCCGGCCTGATCCTGCGGTACACCCGGTACTGCTTCTTCGCGTTGACCGGGTTCGTTCTGACCTACCAGTACCGGAACCGTGATCTCCACGCCCCGACGTTCTGGCGTCGTCGTTTCAAGCTGATCGGCCTGCCGTTCCTTGTGTGGTCGCTGTTCTACTGGTTGAACAAGCACTACCAGAACGGCGGCGTCGACAACGTCTTCGCGATCTTCGACGACAGTCACACGATCCGACTCGCGATCAAGAGCTTCGCGTACGACCTCATCACCGGTCACGCCGCGTACCACCTGTACTTCCTCTCGGTGAGCATGCAGATCTACGTCGTGTTCCCTGCGGTCCTGTGGGTCATCAAGCGGACCTGGGGCTACCACCGCTATCTGCTGGCTCTGAGCGCAGCAATCCAGGCGTGGTTCATGTTCCAGATGGTCCGCGACTACCCGAAGTCGTTCCTCGGCCTCGATGTCTCGTCACTCTTCGAAGACACACCGCTCGGCACACTGTGGCGGTACTTGCCGATCACAATCCTGCCGTACCAGTTCTTCATTTTTGCCGGCTGCCTCGCCGCGTACCACTTCGAAGCCTTCACCGGCTTCATGCAGAAGTACCGCTTCTACATAGTCGGCGCAGCCTCGGCGACGATCATCGCAACGCTCGTGTACTTCAAGGGCAAGGCGAACGGCGCAGTCGACATGCCCGACCCGGCCGCAGGCACCGAAGAGATGTTCCGCGCGACGAACGTATTCATGCTGCACAATGCGTTCCTCTTCCTGTCGGTGATCTGCATCCTCTTCATCGGCGGAATGGCGTGGCAGGCACGACGCCGCCCGGGATCGCTGGCCGACACGATTCTCCGCAAGGGTTCGGACCGCTCGTTCGCGATCTACCTCGGTCACGTCATCGTGCTGTCAGAGGTCATGTCGACCACCCGCCGGTGGGACAACTTGTCGCTGGGCATGAACATCTTGATCACGTACGTCATCACGCTGATCTTGACCGTTTTCCTCGCCGAAGTGCTACGCCGCAGCCCGGTGAGCCTGGTGACCACCGGTCGCGAACGCGAAGACTGGCGCAAGCAGACACCGGCCAAGTCCGCAGCTGTCGCGATTGGCGCAATCGCCGTCGGGGCCGCACTCCGCGAGTGGGCCGACACGTCGATCGGTTCACTCATCGCCGCTATCGGCGTTCTGCTCCTATGGTCGGCCGCCGTTGTCGCCACCAGACAGTTGTCTGAGACTCGCGAAGAGCGCGCAGCCGATCACTCCGCGGCACTTGCTGAGCCGGCACCGTCGCAGGTGGATGAGATCGACGATCCCGTCACCGACATCCCCGTCGACGACGAGACCTCCGCAAGCGTTATCGACAAGAAGGACTGACAGCTCGACCCTCACATCAACGCCCGGCGACATTGTCGCCGGGCGTTGCTTTTGACATCTGATCGAACTAATTGACGAGAGCACTATGATTTTTGCCACAATAGCCTACACTGGAGATAACAGCAAAACCGGACACGCTCCGAGGCCCATTGGAGGGAGGCGAACGCCATGACCAGTACCTTCGATCTACCCGATTCGCCTCTTGAACTCGCCCGCCTGCAGGACGCGGTGGCCGTGAAGTTGTCGTCGGTGTCGCTGACCCCGATGACCGACGACGACGTGCTGCACATGTCCGACGTGTTCGAGCGTTCGAACCGTCGGTCCGACGGCATCGGCGCCCGCCTCTTCGCCGAGGTGGCCACGCGCGGCGCGTACCGCAAAGCAGGTGCCCAGACGCCGGGCAAGTACCTGACCTCCGCGCTGCGCCTGGGCATCGGCGCGAGCAAGCGCCGTCTGGCCGCGGCGTTGGCGCTAGCCCCGATGTACAACTACTCCGGCGACCAACTCGACCCGACACTGCCGGCCACCGCAGCCGCGGTCGCCGACGGCGACCTCTCGGTCGACCACGTCAACGAGATCGTCGCCGTGATCGAGGAGATCCCCGCCGCCATCCCGGCAGACGACAAGGCCCGTGCCGAGGCCGAGCTCGCCGAACTGTCCCGCCAACTGACCCCGGAGGGCACCCGCGAAGTCGGACGCCGCATCCTGGCTCACCTCGACCCCGACGGCTCCCTGACTGACGACGCCGACCGCGCCCGGACCCGCGGATTCGCGATCCAACCGCAGGACAAGCGCCTGATGTCCAAGATCCGGGCACAACTGTCGCCGGCGCTTCGAGCCAAGCTCGAAGCAATCCTCACCCTCTGGGCAGAACCCGGGATGAACAACCCCGACGACCCCGAATCACCCCGCGGCGCCGCCTACGGCGCCGACGCCGAGGCACTCTCCGCCGCCCGCGAACGGGATGTCCGGTCGCAGTCCCAGCGCAACCATGACGCACTCGAAGCAATGCTCGACCACCTCCTCGCCAACGGCGCCCTCGGCGACTCCGTCGCCCTCCCCTCACATTTGGTGGTCACCGCATCGCTCGAAGACCTCGAAAACCGGGCAGGTGTCGCGGTCACCGCGACCGGCACGCGCCTCCCGGTCACCGATCTGGTCGACATCGCAGCCGACGCCACCCCATGGCTCGAAGTCTTCGAAGGCCAGTCCTCGCAGATTTTGCACTTCGGGCGTGGCCGCCGCCTGGCGTCACTGGCCCAGAGACTCGCGTTGTTCGGCAGGGACCGCGGGTGCACCGCACCCGGCTGCACCACCCCGTGGTCACGCACCCAAGCCCACCACATGCCCGACTGGCACGACGGCGGACCCACCGACATCAATCATCTGGGCGGGGCCTGCGGCAGGCATAACCGCAGCGTCTCCACCAAGCCCGGCGGATGGGAAACCACCATCCTCACCACCGGCCCCTTCAAAGGCCGGGTCGGATGGCGACCCACCGGCTCCAACCAGCCGTGGACAGTCAACCACTCCCTCCAACCGGAGAAACTCCTCCCGGCGATCCGGGCCACCAAGTCCGGGTCGGCGGTGGAGAAATGGCTCTCGTGCCGAATCCCGGCACCCCCGCCGGGACCGCCGGCCCCACCAGGGGCCGACGTGGTCCGGTACCCCGCCTGAGCTGGTCAAGCGGGGACACCGCCATACCTAAAGCTCACGTGGAACGAGGCCCGAGAACTAGCGCGGACGGAGAGCGTCTTCGACGAGCTTCGCGACGCCGGCCTTGCCAGCGGTTGTCGGATGGTACGGCGGGCGGCCGGGGAAACCCTGCAGCCACGGCTCGGGCGAGCACACGGTGTGCGCCTTACCTGCCTGTGACGCCTGCACGAGGGTAGAACCGGTCGCACGCGCTGCGCGAGCCGTGACTCCCGCGAGAGTATCGGCCACGACGCTGGCCTCGAGGACCTCCCACGGGGCGAGCGGCAGTCCCGGGCAGACGATGTCGGCAGCAGATACGACAGGCAGGTAGTCGACGAACACGATCCGTGCCTTGGGTGCGCGCTTGTGAACTTCCCGCGCGATGGCGATCAGGTTCTGTTCCACCGTCGCGAAGTCAGCGGGTGTCGGTGCCGGTGACGGAATTCGTGACGCATTGCAGTGCACCGGCGTCAGGCCCGACATCGCCAGGTTCACGCAACTCTGCACGCCGAGGCGGCCGATGTAGCCGACATCGTTGCCGCCGCTCGTGATCGTGACAAGAGACGTGTCTGCTGTGACGGCGTTGATCTGGGCCGGCTTGTGATACCGCTTAGACGGCTCCAGAATCTCTGACGTCGTCGATCCGGCGCAGGTCACGTCCATCAGCCGGTAATGCATGGTCTCGGCGACACGACTCGGGTAATTGTCGTCGCTGCGTCCACAGTTGTTGACGCCACGCTTGTTGGACGACGGCCCCGAAGCGAACGAACTTCCCATCGCCACGTACTTCGGCAGCTCTGCCTTCGGATGTGCTGCAGCCATCGTCGGCGTTGTCGAGGCACCGCTGTGAGCGTCCCGGGAAGTCGCGATCGCCACGCCGAGACCCGCCACAAGCGCCATCGCAACGATGACGATCATGACGCGCGACAGCTGGAATCGAGACGAGGACATGACGGCTAGTTTCCCATGAGAACCTGTGAAGTTGCCGAACGTCGACACGACCGAGTGTGTGATGTTTGCCGCGCATCGAGGCGGCCGCGCCGTTCACTCGACCCCTAGGCACCTGTGTGTGAGCGCCCAGCGTCGCCGATCGGACATTGACGCCATTCCTGATGTAACTCGCCTCATCGGACCGCTCGGGGCGCCGGAAGAAGCGAAGAGGGCCCGACCGATGCGGTCGGACCCTCTTCTGGAAGATGACGTCAGTGCTGCGGCGGCGGGCCGTAGCCCTGCGGCGGCGGGCCGTAGCCCTGCGGCGGCTGCTGCCCCGGATACTGCTGCCCCGGAGCACCCTGCGGCGGCACCGGTGGGAAACCGCCCTGCGGCTGGCCCAGCTGCTGCCCGTAGTTCGGCTGGCCGAGGTTCGGAGCACCAGGCGGTACCGGACCTGGCTGCGCAGGTCCGGCCTGTGCGAAGCCAGGAGCACCACCAGGCGCAGCCGGGCCGGTGAACATAGCACCGGCTCGCGATCCACCGAACTTCTCAGGCGCCACTGTCAGCAAGACTGCCAGGGCTCCCACCGCGAGGGCCGCGAGCGAGGCCAACAACGTCAGCCACAGACCGTACGACGCTCCGCTGTCGACACCGGCACCGGCCGGTGTGTCATTCATCGTGCCACCGAACGCACCGATCGGGTCAGCGACGAACACGATCGCGGTGATGGTCGCAGCGACACCCGCGACAGCCGCGATCACAGCACCGATGCCGGGGAACTTGCGGATGACGACGAGTACTCCGCCTGCGATCAGGAGGACACCGAAAACGATCATCCACACGCCGGGCTTGCCGGGGCCGTCCTCGTCACTGTTCAGTTCGTCAGCGGTGGGCGCAGACTTGAGGATCTCGTCCTTGACGGAGTCCGGCAACGATCCGGGAAGGTCAACATCAGTCGAGACATCCGCATCGCCGAGGCCGCTGATCGACATCTCAATCTTCACCGTCATCGATTCGCCGCCGAGCGAGTTCGATTGATTGACTGAGATCGACGCCCACGTGAGGAAGCTGAACACGACAAGCAGCAAGCCGATGACGGCTGCCGCGGCCCCAACGATCAAGCTCTTCTGATTCGGCGCGGCGGTCGGCGCAAGGATCGCCTGGACCGGCGAAGCCTTCACTGGGGCCACGCCGAACGGTGGAGGTCCCGGCTGCTGAGGATTCGGTCCCGCAGGATACTGCGGGTTGGGCGGACCGTAAGTCATGGAATCTCCCCGACGTAGTGACGAATCATGCACCCGACAGGGGTGCGCTGACTCATCACTCTAGGAGACGCCCGCCACTCTCGCTCGAACGAGGTCATTCGTTCACTCGACCGCGACAGACGACGGCGGCCGGTGGGAAGTGCACCCACCGGCCGCCGTACTGCTGGATCTATTGCAGATCAGGCCACGTCGTCGCCCGAACCTGCGGTCTTGGTCAATTCCACAGCGTCGTCGGGGATGTTCCGCGGACGCTCCGAACCGGTGAAGGTGAAGTGCGCGTCTTCGCCGTCGCTTTCGCCGTCCCAGCCTTCGACATCGACCAGGATGATCTGGCCGCCCTTGATCTCCTCGAAGAGGATCTTCTCGGACAGCTGGTCCTCGATCTCGCGCTGAATGGTGCGACGCAGCGGACGAGCACCGAGCACCGGATCGAAACCGCGCTTGGCGAGCAGGTTCTTCGCCTTCTCGGTCAGTTCGATCTCCATGTCCTTGTTCTTGAGCTGCTTCTCGACACGACCGATCATCAGGTCGACCATCTCCAGGATCTCGTCCTGCTTGAGCTGGTGGAACACGATGACGTCGTCGATGCGGTTCAGGAACTCGGGGCGGAAGTGCTTCTTCAGCTCGTCGTTGACCTTGTTCTTCATGCGCTCGTAGTTCGAGCCCTTGCCGTCGTCCTTGCTGAAGCCCATTCCGACGGCCTTCGAGATGTCGGACGTTCCCAGGTTGGACGTGAAGATCAGGACAGTGTTCTTGAAGTCGACTGTGCGTCCCTGACCATCGGTGAGACGGCCGTCCTCCAACACCTGAAGCAGCGTGTTGTAGATCTCCGGGTGCGCCTTCTCGATCTCGTCGAACAGGACCACGGAGAAAGGCTTACGACGAACCTTCTCGGTGAGCTGCCCGCCCTCGTCGTAACCGACGTAACCGGGAGGCGCACCGAAGAGACGCGACGCGGTGAAGCGGTCGTGGAACTCACCCATGTCGATCTGGATGAGCGCGTCGTCCTCGCCGAACAGGAAGTTCGCAAGAGCCTTCGACAGCTCCGTCTTACCGACGCCGGACGGGCCGGCGAAGATGAACGAGCCCGACGGACGCTTCGGGTCCTTCAGACCTGCGCGGGTACGACGGATCGCCTTCGAGACGGCCTTGACGGCGTCCTCCTGGCCGATGATCCTCTTGTGCAGCTCATCCTCCATGCGGAGCAGACGCTTGGTCTCCTCCTCGGTGAGCTTGAAGACGGGGATGCCGGTCCAGTTGCCGAGGACTTCGGCGATCTGCTCGTCGTCGACCTCGGAAACAATGTCGAGGTCGCCTGCACGCCACTGCTTCTCACGCTCGGCCCGCTCGGAGACCAGCTTCTTCTCCTTGTCTCGGAGGCTGGCCGCCTTCTCGAAGTCCTGCGCGTCGATCGCGGACTCCTTCTCCTTGCGGGCGTCGGCGATGCGATCGTCGAACTCGCGGAGGTCTGGCGGCGCGGTCATCCGGCGGATGCGCATGCGCGCGCCGGCCTCGTCGATGAGGTCGATCGCCTTATCCGGAAGGAAGCGGTCGTTGATGTAGCGGTCGGCCAGCGATGCGGCGGCCGCGAGCGCACCGTCGGTGATGGACACCTTGTGGTGCTGTTCGTAGCGGTCGCGCAGACCCTTGAGGATCTCGATGGTGTGCTCCACCGACGGTTCGCCGACCTGGACCGGCTGGAAACGGCGTTCCAGCGCAGCGTCCTTCTCGATGTACTTGCGGTACTCGTCAAGCGTCGTGGCGCCGATGGTCTGCAGCTCACCGCGGGCCAGCTTCGGCTTCAGAATGCTGGCTGCGTCGATCGCACCCTCGGCGGCGCCGGCACCGACGAGCTGGTGCAGCTCGTCGATGAACAGGATGATGTCGCCGCGGGTATTGATCTCCTTGAGGACCTTCTTGAGGCGTTCCTCGAAGTCACCGCGGTAGCGGCTGCCCGCGACCAGGGAACCCAGGTCGAGGGTGTACAGCTGCTTGTCCTTCAGCGTCTCGGGGACATTGCCCGAGACGATGGCCTGCGCGAGGCCTTCGACGACGGCGGTCTTGCCGACGCCGGGCTCGCCGATGAGGACCGGGTTGTTCTTGGTACGACGCGAGAGGACCTGCATGATCCGCTCGACTTCCTTCTCACGGCCGATCACCGGGTCGAGTTTGCCCTCGGACGCCGCCGTGGTCAGGTTGCGGCCGAACTGGTCGAGGACCAGCGACGTCGACGGCGTTCCGGAGTCGTTGGAGCGACCGCCGGTGCCTGCCGTTTCCGGCTCCTTGCCCTGGTAGCCGGACAGCAGCTGGATCACCTGCTGGCGGACCCGGTTGAGGTCGGCGCCCAGCTTGACGAGGACCTGGGCGGCGACGCCCTCGCCCTCGCGGATCAGTCCGAGCAGGATGTGCTCGGTGCCGATGTAGTTGTGACCGAGCTGCAGCGCCTCGCGGAGGCTGAGCTCGAGAACCTTCTTCGCGCGCGGCGTGAACGGGATGTGCCCGGACGGGGCCTGCTGGCCCTGGCCGATGATCTCCTCGACCTGGCTACGGACGGCCTCAAGCGAGATGCCGAGCGACTCGAGAGCCTTCGCCGCCACGCCTTCACCCTCGTGGATGAGGCCCAGCAGGATGTGCTCCGTGCCGATGTAGTTGTGGTTGAGCATCCGCGCTTCTTCCTGCGCCAGGACGACAACCCGGCGTGCGCGGTCGGTGAACCGTTCGAACATTGTTCTCCCTCGATTGCTTGCGCCCCGGTCGCTGCCACGTCAGCCGTGGCTGTAGATACGACCAGCCCTGCCTTCACTCTAGTGCTCTGGCCGAACTGTGCCTGCATTACGGATGCCCCTGACGGATGCCAAGGCCCGCGATGGGGGTCTGAGGTTGACAACGTCGCACGCAGGCACGATGTTCCCGAACATGTACGCCGTGAGCGAACGACACTCAATGCGCGCATCGGATCCCTCGAATTGGCCCGAACGGGCCACAGCGCGCAGGTCGGGAGTGTTAGCGTCCGAGACGAGCACGACTTCTCAGACGGGGTGGGCGGAATGCGGATCGATCATGCTCGGAGACGACCGCGGACACGGTTCGCGCCGATCACACTCGCGGTGATTCTGGCTCTTGCCGGGTCGATGCTCTCCGCGCCGCCGGCCGAGGCCGCCAACCACTTGTTCCCGGACATCTCCGATGTCGCCGTCGACCGCGCCGACTGCGGTCCGGGGTCGCTTCCCGAGAAGGGGATGCAGGGCCTGGTGAGCGCAGAGGACCGGAACTCGGGCCGGTCGCGTCTCGGCTATCGCTGCAACGTGTCGAAGGTCGGCGGGGTCCGAGGCGCCGGAGGCGGCATCGTCTCGGCCACCTACGACCATTGCAGCTACACGGGCAGCCTGTTCCCCGGCAACAACCTCGTCCGCCAACCCGGTGTGCAGGTGGTGAACGTCGCCGACCCGGCGAACCCGAAGGTCGTCGGATCACTGACATCGCCCGCCATGCGCGGCGGCACGTGGGAGACGTTGAAAGTCAACCGGAAGCGCAAGCTCCTCGCGGCGACGGCCGTCCCGCTGCTGTGGGGCGGTGGATTCTTCGCCGTCTATGACATCTCCGACTGCGAGCACCCGAAGCTCCTCAACTCCGGTCCCGGAACCGCCACGCCACTGCCGTTCACCTCGCACGAGGGCGGATTCTCTCCCGACGGCAAGACGTACTGGGCGTCAGGCGTCTTCCCCGGCCACCTCAGCGCCATCGACATCTCCGATCCGCGATCGCCGAGGGTGATCTGGCAGGGTCTGCACAGCTTCCTCGGCCATGGTTTCGGCATCTCTCCCGACGGCAACCGCATGTACCTGTCGAACATGGCCGGAATCACCGTCCTCGACATCAGCTCGGTTCAGCGGCGCGCGCGATTCCCCCAGGTCAAGCACCTCGCCGCCTATCTGTGGCCGGACGGGCAACTCAACCAGCACTCGATACCGGTGATGATCGGCGACCGACCGCACATCATCACGGCCGACGAGGGCGGCTCCGGCGGCGTCAAGGTGTTCGAAGTGACGAAGGTGAACAGCCCGAAGTACGTCGCGCAGATCAAACTCGAGGTGAATCTTCCGGCGAACCTCGACACCAATCTCCGCTCGTCGATGGGCGGCAGCTTGTTCTCGTCCAACCCGCACTACTGTGCCGTCGACCGCCCGAACGAGCCGACGACTCTCGCCTGCTCGTGGGAGTCGTCGGGCATCAGGGTCTTCGACATCAGGAACCTGAAGAACATCTCCGAGATCGGCTACTACAACCCGCCTGCCCAGAAGAACGCGACGATCGCCGACCTGCCGAACTCGCCGCACGTCCTCGGATCGATCATCGGCGTGCCCGCCATCGAGTTCCTCAGTCTCGGCATGTCGATCGTCAACGGAAAGGTGAAACTCGACGATGCGCTCGGCCCTCGCTCCGGGATGATCGTCGGCGGCGACATGTCGACCGACTGGTGCTTCTCGCCTCCGGAGTTCCACGGACAGCAGGTGTGGACGACGTGCGCCGACGGCGGCTTCTACGCGTTGGAGCTGAGTCCACGGATCTACACGCCGCCCGCCGACCAGGAGTCGACCATCGGATGACCCGACGTGCGATGACTGCCGCGTGCGCAGTCGGCGTCGCAGTGCTGCTCGTGATCGCTGGCCTGTTCGCGGGCATCGCCTGGGAGAACCACCGCACCGAGGCCCGCTCCCACGAACCACGGCTCGTTGACGTCGGGTTCGCGCAGGACATGAGCACCCATCACGATCAGGCGATCCTGATGGCGCAGACTCTCTCCCGCGACGTTGAAGCCGACGTTCGCGGCCTCGCCGACCGGATCGTCGCGACGCAGACCGCGGAGGCCGCGACCATGCGCGGTTGGCTCGACTGGTTCGGCGAACCACTCACCTCCAACGAGCCGATGTCGTGGATGCATCCCTCCGAGCACGACGACCACGGCTCGACCCCGCCGATGGACGACGACTCTCCGCCGATGCCCGGCTTCGCGAGCTCCGACGACCTCGCCCACCTCGCCTCCGCCCGCGGAGTGGACGCCGAGGTGTGGTTTCTCCGACTGATGATCCGACATCACGAGGGAGGCATCGAGATGGCCACCGCGGCACAGAACTCCGATGAGGCGTCCGGCGCCACCCGCCGTCTGGCGCTCGCCATGATCACCGAACAGGGCGACGAGATCGGCCAGATGACCCTGATGCTGAAGGCGCGGGACGCCGAGCCCCTTCCGCCCGCGTGATGTACTGATCGCATGTCGATCCGGAGCACCCTCGCACGTATGCCGTTCGGGATGGGAACCGTGGCGGCGGTCGGTGCCGTGGCCCTCGTCGTGACAGCGGGTGTCGTCCTGATGCCTGGCGACTCCGTGTCGTCAGACGACGCCGCGCACGGTGTGCTCGAGGAGTACACGTCGGCGCCGACCGAACAGTGGACTCTCGACGACACGTCGCTGCCCGGACTCACCGGCGACGGAGACGTAACGATCGCCGACGTCCACCGCGGGGACTGGCTCGTGTCGTACACGGCGGGCATCCGGCGCCAGTACGTGTTGGTCGACGCGGGTACCGGGTCGCTTCGGTGGGACGCACCGGTCAACGCGGGTTTCGGTGCATGCGCGTTCAACAACGCAGGCCAGGTGGGCTGCGCCGTCCGCACCCGCACCGACGGACCCGACAACGGGTTCTACCTCGTCTCCGACTCCGGATCACTCGAGCGCCAGACCGACGAGACCGACACGTCGGCCCTCGTCGGCCTCGCATCCGACTTCGTGCACGTCAACAGCACCCGCTACCAGGTGTCACGCCGCACGGTCGACGGCGAGGTCCGGTGGAGTCGGACCTTCGCGTCGGCGGCCACCCCGTCGTACACCGACGGCGTGCTGGTCGTCCAGAACACCGACGGCAGCGCGCAAGTCATCGATCCGCTGACCGGCGACGACGTCGTCGCCTGCCGGACGTGCACGGTGCAGACCTACCCGACCGGGGTGCTCGTGTCCCACGACCCGCTCGGCCGCGCGTCCGTCGACTTCCATCCCGTTGTGAACGGCGTCGTCGAAGCCGAATCCGTGCGCACCGCGCAGAGCCAGTCGCTCGTGTCGGGGCCGTCGACGCTGCCGGTACTCGGTGCTGCGGGCGACCAGTCGATGGACACGCACGGCCGCTATCAAGTCGTCGACCCAGCGACCGGTGACGCGCTGTGGCAGGTGAACGACAAAGAACTGTCGAAGGTCCACACCCGACCTTGCGGTCCGCTCGTCACCGTCGCCCGCAAGGACCGCTCGCGTGTGTTCCTGTCGCTCGCGGAGGGGTCCGTGACCGGTGAGCTTCCACCACCTGCGTTCGGCGACCCGTCTGCAGACATCGACAAGCTCTCCTGTGTCGGCGCCTCCGACGACATCGCCGTCTTCACCGACGGGAGTCAGCTCACCGCGTACCGTCCGTCGACCGGCTCGGTTGCGTGGACGTATCCCATCGGCGGCACCGCCTACGACATCGACGGCCGGATCGCCCTCCAACAGGGATCAACACTCACTGTCCTCGCGCCTTAGGTCATGTCGATCTAGGCACATCACGCCAACGCTGCCCCGATGACCTCGGCGAACGTCGTCCCCGCGGCGCCGCGGAGATCCGCGAGGTCGGTGGAGTCCGAGTCGAGAGCACCCTGCGCGGCTCCGCCGTCGGAGTCGGAGAACACGTGCGCCGCGCCCTCCGGCAGGCCCGCCTGGACGAGGGCGGCTGCGTAGTCGGCGACCGGAAGGTCCTGGTACACGACGTCCTTGCCCGACACCGTGGCGAAGGTTGCGGCGATGTCCGCGTAGGTCAGGTGCTCAGCCCCCGCGAGTTCGTAGACCGACCCGGCCGCCGAGCCGATGAGTGCCGCCGCGGCAGCGTCGGCGTAGTCGGCGCGTGCCGCGGGTGCGACCGTCGCCGTCCCGGCCGATCCGTAGAAGACGCCGCTGTCGATCGCGGCAGGCGCCGATGCGGCGTAGTTCTCGGAGTACCAGCCGTTACGAAGCAGGATCACACCGAGACCGCTGTCGGCGAGCAGTTTCTCGGTCTCCCGGTGCTCGGCCGCCAGCATCAGCGGCGAGGTCGGTGCGCCCAGCAGACTCGTGTAGGCGACCAGACCGACACCGGAGGTCTTCGCGGCCTCGATCACGTTGGTGTGCTGCGCGGTACGACGCCCCACCTCTGATCCGGACACGAACAGGAGCTTGTCGACACCTGCGAGCGCACCCGCGAGGGTCTCCGGCTTCTCGTAGTCTCCGGTGCGCACGACGACACCCGCCTCGGTGAGCGTTCCCGCCTTCGTGGTGTCCCGCACGATCGCGACGATGTCCGAGGCTGCCACGCCTCGTTTGATGAGCGCGGCCACTGCGGCCCCACCGAGTCCACCCGTTGCTCCGGTCACTGCGTACGTCGTCATGGTTGCCCCTTCGAGAGTTCATCCGGCGATCGGCTGATCGCTACCTCATGATCATGCACTTACTTTTCGTGCAGTGCAACACCAACTGTCAACACAGTCGCTCACGTGGGGCTAGAATGTGACGCATGACCGAGAACACGATCCCCGCCGACGTCGACCCGACGCTGGAGGCCGACGTGTTCTCACGCAACTGTTCGTCCCGCGCCGTCCTTCAGAATGCGACAAGCCGATGGGGCCTGCTCGCCCTTGTGGCACTGCGCGACGGCGACCTCCGATTCAGTGCCCTGCGCCGACGTGTCGACGGGGTCAGTGAGCGCATGTTGTCGCAGACCCTGCAGTCGCTCGAACGCGATGGATTCGTCAATCGGGAAGTGCTGCAGGCGATCCCGCCACGCGTCGAATACTCGCTCACAGAGCTCGGAGCCGCGGCGGCGCAGCGACTGTCGGACCTCATCGACCTCGTCGAAGGACATATCTCAGAGATTCACAAGTCACAGGAAGCGCACGACGCGCGGCGCAACGGCTGAATCAATCCGCGAGTTCGGTCCCCGGCTCGTCGACCCGGATCCGATCGGGCAGAAAACCGTGGCCCGCACCCCAGATGACGGCCTGCGCGCGCGTCGAGACGCCGATGCGGCGGTAACCGCTGCGGATGTACGTCTTCACCGAATTGATCGACAAGCCGGCCCGTTCCGCGATCTCGACATTGCTCATCCCTTGAGTGATCAGCGCGAGGACTTCCGATTCGCGTTGTGTCAGGCCCTCTTCTCGACCCGGCCAGTCGCCTGCCGCGATCTTCGTACGGGCTCCGCCCAGGTGAACCGTCGCCGTCCCGTCGTGCACCGCGCGGAGCGCGGCGACCAGCTTCGCGGCCGGCAGCCCCTTCGCGATGTATCCGCCGGCACCGTTCGCGAGCGCAGAGCGCACCAGGCGGCTCTCGACGTTCCACGAATAGACCACAACGCGTCCGACCGCGGGATTCGCGGCCAACTCACGGACCTGGTCCTTGTCGCCCTGAGGGTTGGCGAAAGAGTCGTACAGCGCTATGTCGACATGGTCGTCGACCCTTGTGTTCGCGTTCAGTTCGACGATCTCGACATCATCGGCATAGGCGCGCAGCATCGCGGCGAGACCGCGCACGACGACTTCGTAATCGTCGACGATCGCAATTCGAATCGCATTCACGTGCCTCACAATACTCAATTGAATCTTTCACCCCTGAGGGTGAAGACAGGCGCCATTCACTCTCCGTAATGTTCGATCCAGCGCCGAGAAGGAGGATCTCGGCGCACTGTGCGCTCGCCAGAGGAGTGCGAACAGTCGACGCGTCACAGGAGGTCGGGCGTAGTCCCGACCGGGTCGTGCACCATCACGAGAAGGACTGCGATGACGGCGGCCTTGGGTCTTGCGCTCGGTTGGGGTGCCGTGGGAGGCGCCGTCGGGTGGATTGCCGCTCGAATACTCCAGGAGTCCACTCACCGAAACCGGCGAGCATACCTGCTGGTGGGGGCGACAGGAGGAGTGTCGGGCGGTTCCGTCATCCGCAGGATCGGCGTCGACGCCGCCGAAGGGGGATGGCTGTTCAGCATCCTCGGGGCCATCGCCGGAGGGTGCGCCCTCCTGCTCGCGGCCGGCCTGTGCGCAGCGATCGTTCGCAGTGGAACGGAAGCCGACTCCACTCGCACTGATGACAATCGATCCATCACGAAAGAGGAATGATCAATGGGCATCAACGACAAGTTCGAGAACAAGGCCGAGGAACTGAAGGGCCGAGCGAAAGAGGCCGCAGGCGCCGCGACCGGAGACGACGACCTGAAGAACGAGGGAAAGGCCGATCAGGCCACTTCGGCCGTCAAGAAGGGCATCGAAGAGGTCAAGGACAAGGCGAATGAGGTGATCGGAAAGATCACCGGTTCCTGACTTTCATCTGCCACGATGGGCCTCGATCACAGATCGGGGCCCATCGTTTTGTTTCAGCGCAGGAACGCGGCGAGTGCGGCGGAGTACATGGCGACGTCGTCGACACCCATGAGTTCACGGCAGCTGTGCATGGCGAGCTGTGGTGCGCCCACGTCGACTGTCAGCAGACCGGTACGGGTCGCAGTCAGAGGACCGATCGTCGAACCGCACGGCAGGTCGGCTCGATGGATGTACCGCTGCAACGGGACACCGGCATCGCGGCACGCCAACGCGAACTCGGCCTCACCGATCGCGTCCGACGCGTACCTCAGGTTCTGATTCACCTTCAGCACCGGACCTCCGTTCACCGCGATGTGGTGACTCGGCTCGTGCCGCTCGGTGTAGTTGGGATGGGTGGCGTGGGCCATGTCGCCCGACGCACAGATGCTCGACGCCATGATCCGCAGGAACTCGTCACGGTCGCCTCCGAGAGCGCCGACGATCCGTTCACACACGGTGACCAGGAAGTCGGACGACGCTCCACGCTCAGAACCCGATCCGACTTCTTCGTGGTCGAACAGGGCGAGCATCGCGATGCCGCCTCCGTCTCCCGAGCGGAGCCGAGGGGCATCCAACAACGCGCGCAGTCCGGCGTAACACGTGCCCTGATTGTCGAGACGGGGCGCGCTGAGGAGATCACCCGCAGATCCGATGATGCGTGACGGTGTGACGTCGTGAGTCATCAACTCCCAGCCGAGCACACCCGCCGGATCGACCCCCGCGTATTCGGCGACGTACTCGAGCAGTGGCCGAGCCTCTCCGACGCCGCGGATCCCGTCGACATGGCGCTGGGGGTCGAGATGAACACCTTTGCGGTCGTCGGACAGGTGGATCGCGAGCTGCGGTACGCGCAGGACGGGCTCGTCGATGCGGACCAACGTGTGCGCCACGCGTCCGCCATCGTTGTACGCGAGTCGGCCGGAGAGGCCGAGGTCCCGG
This sequence comes from Gordonia sp. PDNC005, assembly GCF_016919385.1. Lineage (NCBI taxonomy): Bacteria > Bacillati > Actinomycetota > Actinomycetes > Mycobacteriales > Gordoniaceae > Gordonia > Gordonia sp. PDNC005. The sequence goes on along the minus strand of NZ_CP070351.1, from coordinate 228,983 downwards.
TCGAGCCACGAGTTGAGCCACGCACCCCCGTACGGCTCGAGCGCCACCGTCGACAGGCCAGCGGCAGTCCGGTCCGGGTTCTGCTTGACCCGTAGGTTCGGGCTGTCCGTGTGGCCGCCGACGATGCGGAACGGTTGCGGCGCACGCGAGCTGAGGCCTTCCAGCACCGACGCGTCCCACGCGATGATCGAGCCGCCGCGGATCACATAACCGCGGACCGTCGTCGACCAGGGCCGATCCTCGAAGACGCGCACATAGCCTGCCGCATCGAGTTCCGCGGCGACCGTGGCACAGACGTGAAACGGCGACGGCGAGGCGTCGATGAAGTCACCGAGCCCCGCCGCCGTCGCAGACGTGTTCACCGCCATCAGACTGCCGACAGCACCGAGTCCAGCGCCGAGTAGAACAGTCCAAGACCGTCGTCGGACGGGCCGGTCAAAGCCTCGGTCGCGTGCTCCGGGTGCGGCATCAGACCGACGACGCGACCGTTGGCGCTCGAGATGCCCGCGATGTCGAGCTGCGAACCATTCGGGTTGTCCCCCGCGTACGTGAACGCGATGCGACCTTCGCCCTTGAGCTCTTCGAGCGTCTCGTCGGACGCGACGTAGCGACCTTCACCCGACTTGAGCGGGATCAGGATCTCGGCGCCCACCTCGTAGCGACTGGTCCAGGCTGTCGTGTTCGACTCGACGCGCAGCCACTCGTCGCGGCAGATGAAGTGCAGGCCTTCGTTGCGGATCAGCGCGCCAGGCAGGAGTCCCGCCTCGCAGATGATCTGAAAGCCGTTGCAGATGCCGAGGACCGGCATGCCCCGCTCGGCGGCCTTGACGACCTCGCCCATGACCGGCGCGAACTTCGCGATGGCGCCTGCACGCAGGTAGTCGCCGTACGAGAAGCCGCCGGGGACGACGATCGCGTCGACACCCTTCAGATCCGCGTCACCGTGCCACAGGGACACGGCTTCGCCGCCTGCGGCGGTCACAGCGCGTGCAGCGTCGACGTCGTCGAGGGTTCCGGGGAACGTGATGACTCCGATGCGGGCGGTCATGCTCACTCCGCCACGCGCGAAACGTTGAAGTTCTCGATGACCGTGTTGGTCAGGAGTTCTTCCGCGATGCGCTCGAGCGCAGCGTCGTCGACGGTGCCGTCGACTTCGAGTTCGAACCGCTTGCCCTGCCGGACGTCGGCGATTCCGGAGAATCCGAGACGGCCCAGAGCACCGACGATGGCCTGTCCCTGCGGATCCAGAATCTCGGCCTTGGGCATCACATCGACAACTACACGCGCCATCGCGGCATCGCTCCTTCTGTGGTGAAGTCCTACGGACGTATCCTACCCGCCCCGACGGCGGTGGCGTGCCACCGGTTGAGCCGCTATAGCGCGGCCTCGATCGCGGTGATCACCTCTGGTGCATCGGGTTCGGTGCGGGGCCGGAAACGCGCGATCACGCCACCGTCGGATCCGACGAGGAACTTCTCGAAGTTCCACTGGACGTCGCCCGCCTCCCCTTCTGCATCGGCGGCCTGAGTGAGCACGTCGTAGAGCGGATGGCGGTCGTCGCCGTTCACGTCGGCCTTCTCAAGCAGCGGGAAGCTGACTCCGTACGTCGTGGAGCAGAACGTCGCGATCTCTTCGGCGGTGCCGGGCTCCTGGCCCATGAACTGGTTGCAGGGCATGCCGACGACCGTGAGGCCGCGCGGCCCGTACGTCTCCTGCAGTTTCTCCAGGGCCGAATACTGCGGGGTGAGACCGCACTTGGAGGCGACGTTGACCACGAGGAGCGGACCTTCGAAGGAGGAGAGGTCGAGCGCCGACCCGTCCAGAGCGGCAACGGGCACAGTTTTCACAGAGTGACTCATGTCGCTCAGCGTAGTGGGCGGTGAGCAACCTCACCACTAATTGTGTTGCAGCAATAGTTGCGTGGACGTAACTTAATTCAGTGCCTTCAATCGAACCCGTCGACGAAACCGTCCGCAGTACCTCCGCGGTACTCCGGAGGTTTCTGGAGCACCTCGCCGAAATGCACGGACGGTGCACCGCGAACACCATCGCGACCACGGAACTCACACTCTCGCAGGTACGGATGCTTCTTGTGCTCCGGCAGAAGTGTGAAGCGATCTCGGTGAACTGCCTCGCCGACGAGGTGGGTCTGTCGCTCGCCGCAGCCGGGCGAGGCGTCGACCGACTGGTCGGCATCGAACTCGTCGATCGCCGAGAGGACGCCACAGACCGCAGGGTCAAGCGCCTCTCACTGACCGACAAGGGCACCGAACTCCTCGACAAACAGTTCGCACTCAAGGACGACGACCTGAAAGACATGGTCACGCGCCTGCCAACCGAAGTCCGGGCCCGTCTGCACGACGCCCTCTCCGACGCTCTGATCCATCTCTCACCAGAGAAAGTGACCTCATGACCTCACCTGCTTCGGCGTCCGCGCCGGACAAACTCGGCCGCGACGTCTTCGTCGTCGCCGGCGTCATCGTGCTCGGCGCGATCATGTCGATTCTCGACGTGACCGTCGTCTCGGTTGCGCAGCCCACCTTCATCACCGAGTTCGGCACCACGTCGGCAGGCGCCGCGTGGTCGATGACCGGCTACACGCTGGCCCTCGCCGCCGTCATCCCCACCGCCAGCTGGGCCGCGTCCCGCTTCGGCACCAAGCGCGTCTACATGGCGTCGCTCGTCCTGTTCCTCATCGGATCGGTCCTCTGCGCACTCGCCTGGAACATCGGCTCGCTCGTCGCCTTCCGTGTGATCCAGGGCTTCGGCGGCGGTCTGCTCATGCCCATCGGCATGATGATCATGACTCGCGCCGCAGGTCCGGAGCGTGTCGGCTCGGTCATGGCCGTGCTCGGCATCCCGATGCTGCTCGGCCCGATCATGGGCCCGATCCTCGGCGGTTGGCTGATCGAGATCGCGTCGTGGCACTGGGTGTTCCTGATCAACATCCCGATCGGCGTCGTCGCCCTCGTCTACGCCTGGTTCGCACTTCCGGCCAACGACCAGGAGCCGGGTAAGAAGATCGACGTCCCGGGTCTGCTCATGTTGTCCCCGGGTCTGGCCCTGTTCCTGTTCGGCGTCTCCTCGAGCGCCGAGGAGCGCACGTTCAACGCACCGCGCGTGTACATCCCGATGATCATCGGCGCGATCCTGATCGCACTGTTCATCCGGCACGCGTTCCGCACGACCAACCCGCTGCTCGATCTGCGACTCTTCAGGAACCCGACGCTGAGGGTCTCCGTCATCACGATGTCGCTGTTCGCGGTCGCCTTCTTCGGTGCATCGCTGCTGTACCCGCAGTACTTCATCATCGTGCGCGGCGAGTCGACACTGATGGCAGGCCTGCTGCTCGCACCCCAGGGGCTCGGCGCGATGCTGACCATGCCGATCGCGGGCAAGATGACCGACAAGATCGGTCCGGGCAAGTTCGTTCTCGGCGGCTTGTTGCTGATCGGAATCGGCGTCGCCGCGTTCATCACACTCGGCACCGACACCTCGTACTGGTTCCTGTGCGCTGCCCTGTTCGTCCAGGGTCTCGGCATGGGCATGACGATGATGCCGATCATGTCCGCCGCGCTGGCCACCCTGCGCGGCTCGGAGATCGCCGACGGCTCGACGCTGATGAATGCCATCCAGCAGACCGCGTCGTCCATCGGCACCGGCGTCATCACCGTCATCTTCACCACCATGCTGATGCCGCTGTCGCAGGCGGTCATGCAGGCCGGTGGCGACCAGGCGAAGGTCGGCGAGGCGATGGTCGCGAACGGCGTCGACGTCAAGGACCCCGCAGCGGTCGCCGAAGCCGGCGGCAGCGTGATCTCCGACATCGCGTCCACCTATGGCGACACGTTCATCGTGGCCACGGTGCTCGTCGCGCTGACACTGATCCCGGCGTTCTTCCTCCCCCGCCGCAAGCTGGTGGCAGCGGGAGCGGACGAGGAGCAGAAGATCCCCGTCGCGATGCACTGATCGCACCGGCGTTTCGACTTCGGCACTCTTCACCACGCAATGGCGCGGTGGAGAGTGCCGAGTTCGTTTTCCCGGTTATGCAGTTGCCCGAGAGTTGCGGCCGGGATAGACATTGAGTGTCCGTATCCGCACTATTCAGGGGAATGTTCTCCGGTGATCCTGACCATTTCGACGACGCATCAGCCCGCCACCGACCTCGGGTTCCTCTTGCACAAGCATCCAGATCGGGTTCAGACGTTCTCGGAATCGTTCGGTTCGGCGACAGTTTTCTACCCCGATGCGGATGAGGATCGCTGCACGGTGGCCTTGATGCTAGACGTCGACCCCATCGCGCTGGCTCGTTCCCGCGGTCGGCGATCACCTGATTTCGCTCTTGCGCAGTACGTGAACGACCGGCCGTATGCCGCGACGTCCCTTCTCGCGGTCGCGCTCGGCCGCGTCTTCCGCACCGCGCGGACCGGCCGCTGCGATTCGCGGCAAGCACTCGCCGACTCGGTTCTCCCGCTTGAGGTCACGGTCCCCGTGCTCCCCTGCCACGGAGGGCAGGACCTCGCGCGGATGATCTTCTCTCCCCTCGGATGGGAAGTCGACGCCGACCCGATCATTCTGGATCCGGCTTTTCCGGACTGGGGAGACTCCAAGTACGTCCGCCTGCACTTGAAAGGCGACGTCCGGCTCGCCGACGCGGTGAACCAGCTTTATGTGCTGCTGCCCGCGTTCGACTCGTCGAAGCACTACTGGCAGGACTCGGCCGAGGTCGACAAGCTCTTGCGCGCAGGCGGCGACTGGCTGGCATCCCACCCAGCGCGCGACACCATCGTGTCCCGCTACCTGGCCCGCACCAGCGGACTCACCGGCGTTGCACGAGCGCGGCTCGCCGAGCTCGACGACGCGCCCGGCGAGACTCCCGAGGATCTCCCCCTGGTGCCGCGCTCGGCGCCGCTCAACCAACAGCGGCACGACGCGGTGCTCGCGGAGATCGATCGCCTCCGACCCGACTCCGTGATCGACTTCGGTTGCGGTTCCGGACGCCTCCTGGCGAAGCTGCTGCGCACAAACGTCTCACGCGTGGCCGGCTGTGATGTGTCCACGCGCGAGCTCACCCGAGCCGCCGAACACCTGCATGTGGAGAACATGACCGAGCGCCAGTCCGCTCGCCTCGATCTGTTCCAGGCCGCGCTGACCTACGTCGACGAGAGGTTCTCCGGGTACGACGTCGCCATCCTCATGGAAGTGATCGAGCACCTCGACCTCCCTCGACTCGACGCTCTCGAGCATGTCCTGTTCGGCGTCGCCCGCCCGGGCGCGGTCGTCGTGACCACCCCCAACGTCGAGTACAACGTCCGCTATGAGGGCCTAGTCGGCACCCGCCATCCGGATCATCGATTCGAATGGACACGCGCCGAGTTCGCGGCGTGGGCCGACCGCGTCGCCGCCGACAACGGCTACCGGGTCGACTGTCGCGGCATCGGCGACACCGACCCCACTCTTGGATCCCCTACCCAGATGGCGGTGTTCTCCCGTGACTGACGTTTCCGACCCAACTGTGATCGGTGTGCCGATCGCCGGCCTCGTGCTGCTCGTCGGCACGTCAGGATCTGGCAAGACCACGTTCGCCGCGCGTCATTTCCTCCCCACCGAGGTCGTGTCGAGCGACGTCTGCCGAGGCCTGGTCTCCGACGACGAGAACGACTTGGCCGCGACGGCCGACGCGTTCGACCTGCTGCATCACCTGGTCGGCATCCGCCTCCGCCGTGGGCTTCTCACTGTCGTCGACGCGACCAACACCCAGCCCAAGTCGCGGGCGTCGTTGATCCGCCTCGCACGCGACCACGACGTCCTAGTCGACGCGGTGGTACTCGACGTTCCGGAGTCGGTCGCGGTGGCCCGCAACGATGCACGGTCCGACCGCGATTTCGGCGCTCATGTGATCCGACGCCAGAGGGCCGACCTCCAGCGGTCGCTGTCCAAGATGCGGAAGGAGGGGTTCCGTAGAGTCCACCAGCTACGCGGGGTCGAGGAGATCGACAACGTGAGCATCCGCCGTGACCGAGCGTGGAACGACCGATCCGACCTGACCGGTCCATTCGACGTGATCGGAGACATCCACGGGTGTGCATCCGAGCTCGTATCACTGCTCACGACTCTCGGCTGGGTTGTTGAACACGCCGACGACAACGCCGTCGGCGCTCACCACCCGGAAGGCCGGATCGCTGTCTTCGTCGGCGACCTCGTGGATAGGGGGCCCGATACTCCTGGCGTCCTGCGACTCGTCATGGCGATGGTCGACGCGGGGGTCGCATTGTGCGTCGCAGGCAATCACGACGACAAGCTCGCTCGTGCGCTTCGCGGCCGAAAGGTGACGGTCTCGCACGGCCTCGCCGAGTCTCTTTCGCAACTCGACGCCGAGACCGATAGCTTCCGCACTGCGTGCGCCGAATTCCTCAATGGCCTGATCAGCCACTTCGTACTGGACAGCGGCCGTCTTGTCGTCGCTCACGCGGGACTGAAGGAGGCCTACCACGGGCGGTCGTCCCGACGAGTGCGCGCTTTTGCACTGTACGGCGACACGTCCGGCGAGACGGACGAGTTCGGCCTTCCGGTCCGCTACCCGTGGGCTGACGAGTACCGCGGTTCGGCCACCGTCGTGTATGGCCACACCCCGACCCCGACTCCGGAGTGGGTCAACAACACGATCTGCATCGACACCGGTGCGGTCTTCGGCGGTTCACTGACCGCCCTGCGTTATCCGGAGCGGGATCTCGTCTCCGTACAGGCCGACCGCGAGTGGTATCCGCCGTCGCGGCCGCTGCTCCCGGTGGCGTCTGCTCGGGATCCTGCGGTACTTCGGATCGACGATGTCTCGGGCACCCGTTGGGTCGAGAGTCCCCGGGTGGGAAAGGTCAAGATCGTTCAGGAGAACGCCGCTGCGGCCTTGGAAGTCATGAGCCGCTTCGCCGTCGACCCTAGATGGCTGGTGTATCTCCCGCCGACCATGTCGCCCGCCTCCACCTCGACGGCCGACGGCTTCCTCGAGCATCCGCAGCAGGCGTTCGACGACTATCTCGGGTGGGGTGTGCGGCGAGTTGTGTGCGAGGAGAAGCACATGGGGTCGCGCGCCATCGCAGTAGTAGCTCGAGACCCGTCTGCGGCCGCGCGACGTTTCGGGGTCACCGACGGCAGCTCCGGCGTGGTGTACACGCGGACGGGCCGTTCCTTCTTCGACGACACATCGGCGCTGGTCGACGACCTACGTGCCGCGGCCGAGCCCCTGTTCGACTCGCTCGGGTCCGACTGGCTGGTCCTCGACTGCGAGTTGCTTCCGTGGTCAGCGAAGGCTCTCGGATTGATCACCTCGCAGTACGCGTCGGTGGGAGCTGCCGCGACCAACGCGCTCCCCGCCGTGGGTGATCTGCTGGGCAGAGCGGCCGCTCGAGGGCTCGACGTCGCGGACCTGACCGAACGGGTCTCGACGCGGCTCGACAACGCTCGAGCGTTCCGCGATGCCTACGCCGCCTATTGCGAGTCCGGTGAGCAGACGATCCGCGTCGCACCCTTCCAGATTCTCGCTGCTGAAGGGCGACTGCTCACGGAGACTCAATCGCACGAGTGGCACATGAGTGAATTGGGACGGCTGGACCACCCGCTGATCACACCGACGCGCTACCTGACCGTCGACCTCACGTCGGAAGCCGACCGTGAGAAGGCCGTGCGTTGGTGGATGGACCTGACGAGCGCTGGAGGCGAGGGCATGGTCGTCAAACCCGCCGATCCCGGGTCGCCGAAGGTGCAGCCGGGGCTCAAGGTCCGAGGACGGGAGTATCTACGGATCATCTACGGCCCGGACTACACCGGTTCGCTCGAGTTGCTGCGGTCACGCGGACTCGGACGGAAGCGTTCACTGGCGACTCGAGAACACGGGCTCGGGCTGGACGCGTTGTCGGCGTTCGTCGCCGGACGGCCCCTGTGGGAGGTCCATCAGAACGTGTTCGGCGTACTCGCCCTGGAGTCCGAGCCGGTCGATCCGCGACTGTGACTCAGACGGCGCCGGAGGCCCGGAGGATCCAGGCGTGTTCGAAGGCGATCTCCGCCCACTGCTTGTACCGACCGGTCACACCGCCGTGGCCTGCGGACATCTCGGTCTTGAGCAGGATCGGGCGGTCGGATGTCGTCGCGGCCTGCAGTGCGGCGACCCACTTCGCGGCTTCGGTGTAAAGCACGCGCGTGTCGTTGAACGACGCGAGCGCCAGAACCGCGGGATAAGGGCGGGGCGCCACGTTCTCGTACGGCGAGTACTGCTTCATGTAGGCGTACACATCGGGGTCGTGGAAAGGATCGCCCCACTCGTCCCACTCGGTGACCGTCAACGGGAGTTCCGGATCGAGCATCGACGTCAGAGCATCGACGAACGGCACGGCAGCGAGCACAGCGGAGAACAACTCCGGCGCCATGTTCATCACCGCGCCCATGAGCAGTCCGCCTGCGGACCCGCCGTCCGCGACGAGGCGATCCGGTGAGGTCCGTCCCGAGTCGATCAGGTGTCGTGCGACGGCGACGTAGTCGGTGAAGGTGTTCTGCTTGTGCTGCAGCTTCCCGTTCTCGTACCAGTTCCGGCCGAGTTCACCGCCGCCGCGGACGTGCGCGTAGGCGAGGACAACGCCGCGGTCCAGCAGCGACAGCCGCGGAATGGAGAAGCCCGGATCCATCGACATCTCGTAGGCGCCGTAGCCGACGAGCAGTACCGGAGCGGGGCCGTCGGCGAGGTCGCGGCGGCGGACCAACGACACCGGAACCCGGGTCCCGTCGTCGGCGATCGCCCAGTCACGGGTCGCGATGTACTCGGACGGGTCGTAGTCGCCGAGCACCGTCTGCCTGCGTAGAAGTGTCCGTTCACCGGTCGCGACGTTCAGGTCGAGGGCCTCGACGGGGTCGACGAAGCTCGAGTACACCAGACGCAGGCGCGGGGTGGTCCACTCCGGATTCGATCCGAGGGCAGGTGAGGACAGCTCCTGGTCGAAGACGATCTCGTGGAAGTCGTCGACGGTCGGGATACCGTCCACGGCTCGCAGGTCGGCGACGGCCAGGCGTGGGACGGCACCGGACCGGTACGACAGCACGAGGTAGTCCCGGAAGCATTCCACGTCTTCGATGCGGCGGGACTGATCGTGCGGCACCAGGGTTCGACGAGCTGCGATGTCGCCGACGGGAGCGATGTCGACGGCGTACTCGATCGACTTGCCGCCGTCGCCGTCATCACCGTTGTGGACGATCACGAAGTAGTCGTCGCCGTCGACGACTGCGTGGTCGACGCTGTACTCCACACCCGGCGTGCGCCCGGCGACGCTGACGAACTCTCCTGTCGGATCATCCGCCGAGAGGACGTAGACCTCCGACGTGACCTTCGAGTCCGCACCGATCATCAGGTAGGCGTCGCTCGCGGTGGCTCCGACACCGACCCAGAAATGCTCGTCCGTCTCGTGGAAGACGAGCACGTCGTCCGTGCCCGCCCCCACTTCGTGGCGCCACACCTTGTCGGGGCGCCACGACTCGTCGACGGTCAAGTAGAAGAGGAAGCGGCCGTCCTTGGACCACGTCGCGCTGCCCGCGGTGCCTGCGACGGCACCGGGCAGGTCCTCACCGGTGTCCAGATCGCGGACTCGCAGCGTATAGCGCTCGTCGCCTTCGAGGTCGACGCTGTACGCGAGACGCCGACCGTCATGGCTCACCGAGACCGCACCTGCACTGAAGAAGTCGTGGCCCTGCGCCTCGGCGTCCATGTCGAAGTACACCTGCTCCCCCGGGAGCGGCTCATCGGCCGACACCTCTGGCGGTGTCCAGTCGTCGTCGCCGGAGATCGGGCATCGACAGAACCTCGGGTACGCGTGACCTTCGGTGGTCCTTGCGAAGTACCAGTAGCCCTCACTCCGAGTGGGGAGACCCATGTCGGTCTCCTTGGTGCGGGCCTTGATCTCGCCGAAGATCGACTCGCGCAGCTCCGCGAGGTCCGCGGTCTCAGCGTCGACGAACGCGTTCTGCCCGTCGAGGTACGAGATCACCTCCGCGTCGGTCTTGTCACCCAACCAGGCGTATTCGTCTACGAACACGTCACCGTGATGAACACGTTCGCTGTGAACTCGTTTGGCGACGGGAGGGGTGAGCTCAGACATCCACGCGGTCCGGCCAGTCGGCGAAGGAGAGCGACGAGATGCGTTCGTAGGCTTCGATGTAGCGGGCACGGGTGCGCTCGACGATGTCGGCGGGCAGGGCGGGCGGCTGGTCGCCGGAGGCCTTGTCCCAGCCGGAGTCGGGACCGGTCAGCCAGTTCCGCACGATCTGCTTGTCGAAGCTCGGCTGGACGCGTCCCGGCGTGTAGCCGTCGGCATCCCAGTAGCGCGACGAATCGGGGGTGAGCACTTCGTCGGCAAGCACCAGCGATCCGTCCGCGGCCTGCCCGAACTCGAACTTGGTGTCGGCCAAGATGATTCCGCGTTCGGCGGCCAGATCGGAGCCTCGGCCGTAGATGTCGAGGGTGGTGTCGCGAAGACGTTCGGCGAGTTCGCGTCCGACGGTCTCGGCGACCTGGTCGATCGAGACGTTCTCGTCGTGATCACCGAGGTCGGCCTTGGTCGCCGGGGTGAAGATCGGCGCGGGGAGCTTGTCCGCCTCGCCGAGGCCGGCGGGCAGTGCCACACCGCACACGGACCCGGTCGCGGTGTAGTCGACGAGACCGGAACCGGTGAGGTATCCACGGGCGACGCACTCGACCGGCACCATCGGCAGCTTGTTCACGACCATGGACCGTCCGACCAACTCTGCCGGAATCCGCTCGTCAGTCGGCCCGCCTGCCAGATGGTTCGGGACGGCGAGGGCGTCGAACCAGAAGAAGCTGGCGGCTGTCAAGATCCTCCCCTTGTCCGGGATGGGCGTCGACAGGATGTGGTCGTAGGCCGAGATCCGGTCGGAGGTGACCAGCAGCAACGTCTGCTCATCGATCTCGTAGATGTCGCGGACCTTGCCGGACGCGACGTGACGGTAGTCGGAGAGTGCGGGACGCATATGAGTTGCTGAGACCTTCGAGTCGGGGCGGATGAGTCGGGGGAACTACAGGATCGGGGCCGGCGCGTAGGCGACCGCGTCCGGGTAGGCGTCGAACCACGCCTGCGCGGCGGCGGCGACACCCGCGACCTGAGCGTCGGCGGCACCGGTGAATGCGGATTTGTCCGCGATCAGTTCGTCGAGCTGTGCACGGTCGAGCGGGATGCGGTCGTCGGCGGCGAGACGATCCAACAAGTCGGGCTCGCGGCCCTCCTCGCGCATCGCGAGGGCGACGGCCACCGCGTGCTCCTTGATCGCTTCGTGGGCCGTCTCGCGCCCGACACCTGCACGAACCGAGGCCATCAACACCTTGGTGGTGGCGAGGAACGGGAGGTACCGATCCAGTTCGTTGGCGATCACCGCGGGGTAGGCGCCGAACTCGGCGAGCACCGTCAGGAACGTCTCCATGAGGCCGTCGATGGCGAAGAACGCGTCGGGCAGCGCCACACGGCGCACGACCGAGCAGAACACGTCTCCCTCGTTCCACTGCGCGCCCGCGAGTTCGCCGGTCATCGACGCGTAGCCGCGGAGGATCACGGCGAGTCCGTTGACCCGCTCGCAGCTGCGCGTGTTCATCTTGTGGGGCATCGCCGAGCTGCCGACCTGCCCGGGCTGGAAGCCCTCGGTGACCAGCTCGTGACCTGCCATCAGGCGGATCGTGGTGGCGAGCGACGACGGTCCGGCCGCGATCTGGACCAGGCCCGACACGACGTCGAAGTCGAGTGAACGCGGGTACACCTGGCCGACGGAGGTCAATGCGTTGGCGAAGCCGAGGTGCGTGGCGACCTTGCCTTCGAGCTGGTCGAGTTTTGCGGCGTCGCCGTCGAGCAGGTCGAGCATGTCCTGGCTGGTGCCCATCGGGCCCTTGATCCCGCGCAGCGGATATCGGTTGATCAACTCATCGATGCGGGTCAGGGCGATCATCAGCTCGTCGGCGGCAGACGCGAAGCGCTTGCCGAGCGTGGTCGACTGCGCTGCGACGTTGTGGCTGCGTCCCGCCATCACGACGGTCGCGTACTGGGCTGCGCGCTCGGTGATGCGTGCGAGGACCGCGACGCCGCCTGCGCGGACGTGCTGCAGGGACAGCAGCACCTGAAGCTGCTCGACGTTCTCCGTGAGGTCACGGCTCGTCATGCCCTTGTGAATGTGCTCGTGGCCTGCGAGGGCGTTGAACTCCTCGATGCGCGCCTTGACGTCGTGGCGAGTGACCCGCTCACGGTCGGCGATCGAATCGAGGTCGATCTGGTCGACGACCCGCTCGTAGTCGGCGATCGCATCGGCCGGGACGTCGATCCCCAGGTCGCGCTGCGCCTTCATCACGGCGATCCAGAGCTGACGCTCCAGGACGATCTTGTGCTGCGGCGACCAGATGCCGGCGAGATCGGCGGACGCGTAGCGGTTGGCGAGGACGTTGCTGATAGCCGGTTTACCCACGTCGGACAGTCTACTTCCGACCGTGCGCAGCAGCGAAAACAACGACGGCGGGGAGGGAAGTAGACTGGCCACATGTGTTTTCCGGTCACCTGTAACCGTTGCGGCAAGATCACCTGGGACGGATGCGGTTCGCACGTCGACGAGGTCATGAGTCAGGTCGCGCCCGAGCAGCGCTGCACGTGCCCACGCTGAAGTGCACTCCACTGAACTGACACGACGCGGCCTGCTGACCGCGGCCGTCGGCGCGGCCGCTCTCGGTGTGGCCGCATGCACGTCACACGACCCGATCGAAGCCGACGAAGCCGTCCACCTCGGGCCCGACGACGAACTGCCGGTCGAGACGTCTCCCGCCGACATTCCGGCCGACCCGCCCGTGGTGACCGGCGAGTTCGTGTCAGCGAAGATGGCCGGTCGAACCACCCGCTGGGCGGTTGCGCGTCCCCGCGGCGTCACCGGGGAGCTCCCCGTGGTGATCGTCGCGCACGCGCTCAACACCAATGAGAAGTCGCTGTTCCGTCCGTCGATGAACATGCAGGGCGCACTCCAGAAGTACGTCGACGCGGGGAATCCGCCTTTCGCGCTCGCAGCGGCCGACGTCGGCCGCAACTACTTCCACCTGCGCACCGACGGGTCGGACGGCGCCGCGATGATCATCGACGAGTTCATGCCGGTGCTCGCCGAGAACCCTGAGCTCAACCTTCGCATCGATCGCATCGGACTCTACGGATGGTCGATGGGCGGCTACGGTGCGCTGCGCATCGCATCGATCCTCGGTCCGCAGCGGGTCGCGTCGATCGCGGTCAGCTCGCCAGCCATGTGGGCCGACCCGCTGATGTTCCCGCCTCGGGCTTTCGACTCTTTCGCCGACTACCAGGCGAACTCATTGTTCGGTCAGCAGCACGTTTTCGCAAAGATTCCGCTGATGATCAGCATCGGATCGTCCGACCAGTTCTACACCTACACGCGACAGTGGGCGGCCGATCTGCATCCGCCCGCGGCGTTCGCGACCACACCCGGCGGCCACACCAATCGCTTCTGGCGGTCGGTGATGGACGACCAGCTCGAGTTCCTCGGTCGCGAACTCGCCCGCTGATCGGCGCTACTTCACCTGTGGCGGGAACTGGCCGTCACGCACGATGGAGCCGTTCGACACCGATGCGGTGACCGTTGTCGGCCCGCCCTGCGGGCAACAGAACGGATCGTCCGACCGCAGCCAGCTGTACTTCACCGTCACCGAATCGAGCGTGTCACCTGCGATCGACGTGTACGAGTATTCGTGGGGTTCCACGGTGCCGACGAACGCTCCGCCCTGAAACAGCAGGACGCGCGAGGTGTAGGTCGCGTCGCCGAATCCTGAACCGTCGACCTTCAGCCAGTCGAGCCCGCATCCGCCCGCGAGGGGATGGTTGCTGGCGCCCGCGATACGCCACTGCCCACCGTTCGAGTCGACTCCGAGCGATTCCATCGAGTCTTTGGCCAGGCGTGAGTTGAGGTCGAAGCAGAGTCCGTGACCACTGCCGTACGGTGCGGCTGGTGTTGTCGTCGTGGTGACCGCGGTCGGGATCGGCGTCGGTTCGCCGGAGACGATCCGCGGTGCCGTTTCGACGATCGCCGTCGTCGACGCGGCGGTTGTCGGCCTGTCCGCCTCAGACGCCCCAGCCGCGTCCGGCTGTGCACTGCTGCAGGCGGCCAGACTGCATGCCACCGCCGCGGCAGTGATCGATACGTACAGTGTTCGACGGTTCATGACGCCTCCCTGGTGATCGAACGGTCTTGTCTCGATCATCGGGCGACGCCGCGCAGCCGTATCACCGGCGTCGTTCAAACAGAGGACACCCGCACGGGTGCGGCAGCCCTACAGCGTGATGCGGCCTTCTTCGGCGGCCTTGCCGATGTCCGTGCGGAAATGTGCGCCCTCCAGCCCGACGCGAGCGAGGCGGTCGTATGCCTGCGCGCGAGCCTCCGCGAGATCCGCACCCCGACCGACGACGGAGAGCACACGGCCGCCCGACGAGACGATCGCACCGTCGACGAGCTTGGTTCCCGCGTGCAGGACGCCCTCGGTGTCGGAGCCGGAGATCGGGTCTCCGGTGCGCGGACTGCCTGGGTAGTTGTCGGCGGCGAGCACAACGACAACGGCGCTGCCGTCGAACCACCTCAGCGGAGGAAGGTCGGCGAGTGTACCGTTCGCTACGGCGCCGAGCACATCGCCGAGCGGGGTCTCGAGGAGATCGAGGACGGCTTGGGTCTCGGGGTCGCCGAACCGGCAGTTGAACTCCACGACCGACGGCCCCTGCGCGCCGATGGCCAGGCCGGCGTACAGGAGTCCGGAGAAGGGATTGCCGCGCTTGGCCATCTCTGCGGCGACAGGGCGTACCACGTCGTCGACGATGGTGTCGACCATGCCGTCGGGCAGCCACGGGAGCGGGGTGTACGCACCCATGCCACCGGTGTTGGGCCCCTCGTCGTTGTCGCCGACCCGCTTGTGGTCCTGCGCGGGCAGCAGCGGGACCACTGTGTCTCCGTCGACCAGGCAGAACAACGACACCTCGGGACCGTCGAGGAAGCTCTCGAGCAGCACGGGATGACCGTTCTCGATCACGTCGACGGCGTGCGACCGTGCGGCGGCACGATCGGCCGTCACGACCACGCCCTTGCCTGCGGCGAGCCCGTCGTCCTTGACCACCCAGGTGGGGCCGAAGCGATCGAGGGCGGCGTCGACGTCGTCGATCGCGGTGACGCTCTCGGCGCGCGCGGTCGCGACGCCGGCAGCGGCCATGACGTCCTTGGCGTATGCCTTCGATCCTTCGATCTGAGCGGCCTCGGCACTGGGTCCGAACGTCGGGAATCCCGCAGCGCGCAGCGCGTCGGCGACACCGTGCACCAGCGGCACCTCGGGGCCGATCACCACGAGGTCGGCGCCTATCTCGCGCGCCAGGGCGACGACGGCATCGCCGGAGTTGGCGTCGACCGCGTGGTTGGTCGCGACGGCCGCGGTTCCGGCGTTGCCGGGAGCAGCGTGAAGTTCCGTCACCGACGGGTCGCGGTCGAGTCCGAGGAGGAGGGCGTGTTCGCGGCCGCCCGAGCCGATCACCAGTGCGCGCACGCGTATCAGCGTAGCGAGGACGTCAGCCGCCCGCCGGGGCGACCTTGCCGTTGAACTCGATCACGAGTACCGGGAGCACAGGGGCGAGGGCTCCGACAACCACACCGGCGAGCAGTGGGCCGCCCGCGGCGAGGAGGAGCACGGCGGCCACGATGGGCAGCACCGCAGCGATGAACATCCACAAGGCCAGCTGCGACGGGCCGGTCAGGTAGAAATGCAGGCCGATGGCGACGACCGCGAAGATGAGCATCGGGATCGCCGACGTGAGGAGGACCGCCAGCTCGGAGATGTGGGCCTCGCCTTCGATCCACAGTGCGATCACGTGCATGCCCGAGCCGACGGCGGCGCATCCCATGAACATCGGGATGCTGCCGTATCCCCACAGGAAGCAGCGTTCACGATGCTCAGCGAGTGCCTCCCCGTTGGGCATGATCGTGTAGAGCCACCACATCGCGAAAGTGACGCTGAGCGCGGTTACGCCCAGCACCGCGGTCTGCGTGCTCCAGCCGGTCCGCGAGATCTGCGCCTGTAGGACGGCGACGGTGCCCACGACCCCTTCGCCGAGTGTGATGACGACGAGCGTCGCGTAGCGCTCGGTGATGTGGAACGGGTTCCACGGTGTCCGCTTGACGAGCACCTCCGCCACGAACGGGCCGAGGAACTCGATGAAGGCGCAGACGGCGATCGCGATGAGCGTCACCGTGAGGTTCATCGGCGCGAGGGCGACGAACGTCCACCCGATCTGTGCGACGACGCATGCGACCGCATAGGTGAGGCAGGTGCGTCGGTAGTCCCGGGCCTGAAGTGCGGCACGAATCCACTGCGGCACCAGTCCGATCCGCATCACCATGTAGCCGAAGACGATGACTTTCATGTCGATGTGTTCGTCGGCGTCGATCGACGAGAACACGGCCGGGACGCCGGTCGCCATGATCGAGACTCCGATCATCTGAACGAACACCGACAGTCTGAACCACGGATCGTCGGTGTCGAAGGCCGAAGCGAACCACGCGAAGTTGATCCACGCCCAGATGGCGGCGAAGGTGACGAGTGCGTACCCGACGATCGCGGTGAACACGTGGCCCTCGGCGAGGTACTCCGCCAACTGCACACCTGCGACCGCGAACAGGACGACGAAGATCAGGTCGTAGAAGACTTCGAGGCCGCTGCCTGCTCTTTCTCCTTCGTCGGCGTCACGGCCGGTCATCCACTGCAACTCGGTTCTCACTGGCACGGGCCAAGCCTAGACACGAACGCGCCCGCCGTCTCCACGACGGCGGGCGTGTCCGCGAAGGCGATCAGCGCGGCGAGGTCAGGTCGTACAGGGTCACTCCATCGACAGTGGTCGACGTGAAGGTGGAGGTGACCCATTCCTTGATCTGCGCGGAAGCGCCTTCCGAATCGCCGCCCATCATTCCCCGTTCGCCGTTGACGAAGTAATGGATGCGACCGTCGGCGACGTACTGCTTGAACTGCTCCAGGGTGGGCGACGGGTCGGTTCCGTTGAATCCGCCGATCGGCATCACCGAGTACCCGGACGCGATCTGGTAACCGGACGCCTCATTGGAGCCGACTGCCGCGGCGACCCAGGTGTACTCGGACGCGTTGTCTCGAAGCAGCGCGACCATCTCGTCGCTCGGGGTGGAACCGCTCAGCAGCCCTCCGGGTCCACCGGTTATGCCTTCGGTGCCGGTCATTCCGGGGAATCCTCCGTTCATGCCGGGGAATCCACCTCGCTGGCTGCTGTTGCTCATTCCCGGCGGCATCATCCCACCCGGGCCACCGCGGTGCCGACCACCGGGCCCGAACATTCCGCCCTCAGTGCGCGGACCCGCCGTGATGATCGATCCCTGCTTGCCTGTGTTGACGGTGTCGATCGTGTAAGCGGTCGGCCCGGCGAGCGCAGCGATGATCGCCCCCGCCGCGGCGACGGCCGCCGTGCGCTTCTTCCAGCCCGAGGACGGCGCCACGAGCAGCGCGAGACCCGAAACGACTCCGACGATCAGGACGGGCCAACGCAGCCACGGCACGAAGTCGGGGGTGCGAGCCAGCAACGCAAAACCCCAGCCCGCCGTCGCCCATACCGCGACGGCGAGGACCAGCCGGACCCACAGTCGGTCACGCGCAGGCCAGACGACCGCCGCCGAGGCTGCGATCACCGCGGCGATCGCAGGCGCCATCGCGGCCGTGTAGTAACTGTGGAAGATGCCCGCCATGAAACTGAACGTCAATGTCATGACGGCGAGCCAGCCGCCGAACAGCAGCAGGTAGGCGCGCCGACGATCCGTGCGGGGCGCACGCCCGATGAGGACGATCGCCGCTGCCCCGAGAACGATCGCCGCCGGAATGAGCCAGGCGATCTGGCCGCCCTGCTCGGCGTCGAACATCCTCGTGATGCCTGTCTGACCCCACATGCCGCCACCTGCACCCGGACCTCCGCCGGGTCCCTGCTGGCCGGCCATCTCCGCGACCTGGCTGCGCCGACCTCCCCCGCCGACGCTGCCCTCCTCATTGCCGTTGAGCCTGCCGAATCCGTTGTAGCCCAAGGTCAGTTCGAGGATCGAATTGTTCTGAGAACCGCCGATGTACGGGCGGCTGGACGAAGGCCACAATTCGACGGTGAGGATCCACCAGCCCGCGCTGGCGATCAATGCGCCCAACGAGGCGAACAGGTGCCCGACACGCCGCGCCCATCCGCCGGGAGCGGCGAGGAAGTACACGACCACCATCGGGGGAACGATCAGCATCACTTCGAGTTGCTTCGTGAGGAAGCCGAAGCCTACCGCCGCTCCCGCTGCGATCATCCATCGCAGCCTGCCCGTGTCGACGGCCTTGAGCAGTGCGCCCATCGCGGCGATCATCAGCAGGATGAGGAGCGCTTCGGGGTTGTCGAATCGGAACATCAGGGCGGCGACCGGCGTCAGTGCGAGGGCAGTTCCGGCCCCGATGCCCGCCCAGTGGCCGAATCGATTGCGCGTGATGAGATACAAGAGTGCGACAGACGCGACCCCCATCAGCACCTCGGGGACCAGCACCGACCACGAGTTGAGGCCGAACACCCGCACGAACAACGCGGGGATCCACAGGGAGGCGGGCGGTTTGTCGACGGTGATGGAGTTCGCCATGTCGGACGACCCGAAGAACCATGCCTTCCACGATTGTGAACCCGCCTGGATCGCCGCGGTGTAGAACGAGTTGCCCCACCCGTTGGCGGACAGATTCCAGAGGTAGAGGACGGTGGTCGAGATGAGCAACGCCCCCAGCGACCAGATCGTCGTGCGCCGGGACGGCTGCAGACCGTCGTCCGCCTGATGGGCCGAACGGTCGACAGGCGCGGGCGGTTCCCCGTTGCCGTCCACCCCGCTTCGGTCCGCACTGTCCAAGATGTCGATGGCGGTCATGCGGTTGCTCCTTCCGAGCGGGTGCTGCGTGAGGAGAAGAGTCGGCGCAGTCCGACGAACCGGGTGGCGGTCGCCACCAGGTTGGCCGTCACGAGGACGGCGAGCTCTGCGGCTCGTCCCACGTCGGGGGCGAAGCTGTGCAGGGTAGCGAGCGATCCGGCGGTGACGAGCCAGCCGAACGTGAACACTGCGAGGCCCATCAGGTGATCTCGCATCGCGCGTTCGGCGCCGCGGACACCGAAGGTGAACCGCCGGTTGGCCGCGGTGTTGGCGATCGCGGTGATGCCGAGGGCGAGGAAGTTCGCCGCCTGCGCTCCAGCGACCGAGTGCAGCATCACGTACAGGAGTGCGTACGCGACGGTCGACGTGACGCCGACCGCGCAGAACCGGACGAGCTGTCCGACCATGCCGACCGGCACACCGTCGACGGCGGGGCCCGGCCTGCGGTCCCGTCCGAGCGTCGCCCGCAGTTCCGCGATCGGAAGGCGACCCCGGGTGAGCGCCCAGCCCACCCGGACGCATCCGCGCAGGTCGGCGACGGCGGTGGCGACGATGTCGACCGAGCTGTCCGGGTCGTCGGTCCAGTCCACGGGGACCTCGGCGATCCGAAGTCCGACCCGTTCGGCGAGCACGAGCAGTTCGGTGTCGAAGAACCATCCGGTGTCCTCGACATATGGCAGCAGACGTCGTGCGACATCGGTGCGCATCGCTTTGAATCCGCATTGCGCATCCGAGAAGCGCGCGTGCATCGTGGTGCGCAGCAGCAGGTTGTACGAACGGGAGATCATTTCGCGTTTCGGCCCGCGGACCACACGCGACGACCGCGACAGACGCGTCCCGATCGCGATGTCGGAATGACCGGAGATCAGCGGCGCGATCAGCGGCATCAACGCGTTCAGGTCGGTCGACAGGTCGACGTCGCAGTAGGCGACGATCTCCGCGTCACTGTCCCGCCACACTCGATTGAGTGCTCCGCCGCGTCCCTTCCTCGACAGATGCACAACCCGAACGTCGTCGAACTGCGCGGCGAGCGCCTTGGCCACCTGCAATGTCGTATCGGTGCTCGCGTTGTCGGCGATCGTGATTCGGGCGGGATACGGGACGGCCTTGTGCAGGTGATCGCGAAGGGCGAGAACGGCTGCGTCCAGGTCGTCTTCTTCGTTGAACACCGGGATCACGATGTCCAGGACCGGTGGTGGGGGCGCCCCGGCGGCCGCGCCGGAACGCGCCGCCGGATCGGGGTCGAGTGTTGTCGTCATGGGAGCAAGATTCGCTCCCCCACCTCCCGCCCCACTGCGATCGACCTGTCAGATTCCTGTGGGAGTCATTGACTGCTGGTGGACACCGGCGTGACCCGATAGACGACTCTGTCGGCGACGTCGCCGGGCGGCCCGTCCATCGGCAGGCCGTAGCGTTCGGCGAGAGCGGCGAACACGATTCCGGCGGAGTCGTCGTCGATCCGCTCCACGACACCGCGGACTTCGAGGTAGCGGTACGGCTGGTCGGGATCGTTCACCGAGATCGCGACCTCGGGGTGGGCGGTCACGTTCTTGTACTTCTGGCGGGTCGTCGTGTTCGTGAAGAGCAGATGCTCGCCGTCCCAGGAGAACCACATCGGGTTCACCTGCGGACGCCCGTCGGGACGGATTGTTGCGAGATGGGCGTACAGCGGCCGTTCGAGCAGGTCACGATGACTGTCGGGGATCACGGTCATGTCGGTCACTCTCGCCCGGATGAGATCCACGCGGGATCGGCCACGATGTTCCGTGTCCCGTGGACGAGCGATGAGACGTCGTCGAGCGCGATCATCGCGTCGTCGTCGAGGAGCAGATCGACTGCGGCCGCGTTCTCGGCGATCCGTGACGGTGAGCGGGTCCCGGGGATCGGGACTGTCGGCAGACCGGCTCTGCGTCCCGACTCGTACAGCCAGGCCAGCGCCACCTGCGCGTTCGTCGCGTCGAACCGCTGTGCGACGTCGGCGACGATGTCGAGGGCGCGCTGGTTCGCGTCCCAGTTGTCGTCGCCGAAACGTGCGGTGGATCCACGCATGTCCGACGCGACCTGATCACGGGTGAGTGTCCCGGTGAGGAATCCGCGGCCGAGCGGCGAGTACGGAACGAATCCGACGCCGAGTTCCACGCACGCCGGGATCACGTTGGCCTCGACGTCACGCGACCACAGGCTCCACTCGCTCTGCACGGCGGCGATCGGGTGGACCGCTTGTGCTGCACGCAGTTCCGCTGCGGTGACCTCCGACAGTCCGAGGTGCCGTACCTTACCCGCCGCGACGGCCTCCGCCATCGCCGCGACAGTCTCCTCGATCGGCACGTCAGGATCACGACGGTGCATGTACCAGAGGTCGATGACGTCGGTGTCGAGGCGGGTGAGTGATTTCTCAAGCGCTTCGCGCACGTACGCGGCGTCCCCACGTGTCGGCTTGACCGTCTCCTGACCTGCCAACGGAACCTTGCCGGTGATCCCGAACTTGGTTGCCAGCGTCACGTCGTCGCGTCGGTCGACGAGGAGCCGCGCGACGAGACGTTCGTTGGCCCCCGACGGGCCGTCGACGCCCGGCTGCGGTTCGCCATACACGTCAGCGGTGTCGATGAACGTGACACCTGCGTCGACGGCACTGTGCAGAACGCCGAGTGCCGCGGCGTCGTCGGTACCGCCGTAGACGTGTGTGACCGCCATGCCGCCGAATCCGAGTGCCGACGTCTGCAGGGAGTCGCCGAGAACTGTGGTGTGCATAAATGCTCCTGTTGAGGTTATCGGTGTGATCCCGGGCTGTCAGTCGCCGAGGAGTCGTTGCTGTTCGATGACGGCGGGGTCTGTGATGGGCTGCTCACCGCAGTCCAGACCTGAATCGATGAGGCGTCGATAGTGTGAGATCTTGTCGTCGACAGCTTCGAGGTCGTCGATCAGCTCTCGGATGCGGGACTCGATCTCCTCGCGGTGATCCTCGAGGAGCCGCATCCGCCTGCCGTGCGTCCGAGCACCCTGGTCGACCATGGTGACGAAATCCCGCATGTGGGCCACCGACATCCCGGTTCGGCGCAGCCGCACCAGCAGGTCGATCATGCGGATGGTCGCGTCGTCGTACCGTCGGACACCCGCGGACGTGCGCGGAACGGCGGGGATCAGTCCCTCCGCTTCGTACCACCGCAGTGTGTCGCGGGTGAGTCCGGTGCGGGCGGACACGTCGGCGATGCTCATGTCTTCAGGCATGACGTCAACGGTAGAACCTGGAGTGCACTCCAGGGCAAGAGCTTTCCGCCCTAGCCCCGCGGGCGGGCAGCTTCACTGGACCGGAGGAAGTCCCCGCTCACCGTCAGCGCGGGCGACGAGCTGTCGCCGCCGACGACAAGCGTCGCGAAGGCGAGGTCGCCGACGATGCCCGCGAACCACCCGTGGGCATGCTTGTTGTCGCCGTACTCGGCCGTCCCGGTCTTTCCACCGAGGCCGTTGATGTCGCGGAGGCTGCGGGCCGTGCCCGAGGTGACGGCCTCCCGCATCGCCGACCGGATGGCGGTCGCGACGGTCGAGGGGATCACCGTCGGGTCGCTGTCCGCGGTGGTCCTCATCCCCTGGATGAGGACCGGGGTCACTGTCCTCCGGGCCGCGAGAGAGGCTTCGACGAGGGCCAGGCCGAACGGCGACGCCGTCACCTGTCCCTGCCCGATGCCGCTCTCGACCTTGTGCGCGGCCGAATCGGCGGCAGGCACATTCCCCGTGATGGTTGTCAGCCCGGGCACCGAGTAGTCGGCTCCGAGGCCGAACATGCGAGCCGTGACGGAGAGCGCGTTGTCGTCGAGTTGTGTGGACAGACCTGCCATCGTCGTGTTGCACGACTGCGCGAACGCGGTGTGCAGCGGCACCACCCCGAGGTCGAACTCGTCCTCATTCGGGATCGTCCGATCGCCGAACCGCTGCTTCCCCGGGCACGGCAGACGGCTGTCTATGGTGGCCACGCCCGATTTCAGGGCCGCTGCGGTTGTCACTGTCTTGAACGTCGAACCGGGCGCGTAGAGCCCTGTGAGGGCGATGGGGCCCTGCTGGTCGGCGGCGTCGTTCTGCGCGACGGCGAGGATCCCGCCGGTCGAAGGTCGGATCGCGACGAGCATCGTCGGACGCTTCTCCCTCGCCACCGCGGCGTTCGCGGCCTGCTGCAACACGACATCCAACGAAGTGCGGACAGAATCGGGTGTCACTCCCTCAAAGCGCTGAATACGTGTGACGGTCTCTCCCGCGGCGTCGACGACGTTCACCTCCGCGCCTGCCGCCGCGTCGATCACCTCACGCCAGCGGCCCTCAAGCCCAGCCGTCGCGGGCGACTTCACGTTCTTCGAGGCGGTGATCAACCGTCCCTCGCGACGAACGGAGACACCACCGATGCGAGTCAGGTCGCCCACTTCTGCCGCGTCGTCCGGCCGCAGTGCGACAACGGTCTGCGGTCCGCTCTTGCCTGCGAGGTCCTTTCGGATCGTTGTCGCCGTCACGTCGGGCGCTACGGTGTTCAACCGCTGTGCCAGTCTCGTGGCCGAGTCCGTTCGTGCGGCGTCGAGCGACACGACGGACACCTCTTGCCACGTGAGCACCGAGCGTCCCTTCCTGTCCGTGACGCGTGTGTCATACGCCTTGAGCTCGCTGTAGAGAAGCCTTCCGCCGGTGGCGACGTTCGGATGAATGATCGTCGGCGCCCACGTCACCCGGTCCGCGGACGTCTCGACACGCGCCGTGTACGTCGCGGTCCGCTCGCGGGGAAGGTTCCACGTCCAGGTGAGTTCGGTGCCGTCGTCGTTCGCCGCCACGTTCACAGTCGCGTCTCCCATACCGTCGAACGTGTCGGTGAACGCCTTCCTCGCAGCTCCGGCGTCGGATGTCAGGTCAGCGGACGCGTCCGGGTCGTGCCTGGTCAGCGCATTCGCCAACTTCTGAACGGGCGACTCGTCCGACCCGCAGGCCACGAAGAGTCCGGCGACCATCACCAGTGAGAGAAGGGCCGCGACCGGAGCACGCATCGTTCGAACGGATGACAGTTCCATGATTTCGACAGTATCCGGACCGCCCGCGGAAGTGGGGTGTGGACAACCTGTTCGACCGTGTCGGCATGCGCCGATAGGTTGGTGGCATGTCATCCACGGCGGTTCTCACCGACGCTCAGCGCCTCGTCGCCGATCGTGTCATCACCTCTCTCGCGGGTCCCGACGCCGCACTCCGCGCCGATCAGGAGACTGCGGTCGCGACGCTGTCGACTCCCGGTTCACGCGCACTGGTCGTCCAGGCGACGGGTTGGGGCAAGTCGGCGGTCTATTGGGCCGCGACCGCGGTGATCCGCTCTGCGGGCGGAGGACCGACGCTCATCGTCTCGCCACTGTTGTCGTTGATGCGCGACCAGGTCTCGGCGGCCGGACGTGCCGGGCTCGCAGCCGCCACCGTCAACTCGGCGAACATCGACGAGTGGGGTGCGGTCGAAGCCGAGTTGCTCTCCGGTCGACTGGACGTGCTGCTGGTGTCGCCCGAGCGTCTCGCCAATCCTGGTTTCGGCGCCAGGGTGCTCAGTGCACTCGCGGGCAAGCTCGGACTTGTTGTGATCGACGAGGCCCACGCGATCTCCGACTGGGGACACGACTTCCGGCCCGACTACCGCCGCGTGTCGGATGTCCTCCAGAACCTGAATCCACAGACTTCGGTACTCGCGACCACCGCTACCGCCAACGAACGGGTCACGGACGACGTCGCCGCCCAACTCGGCGAGGCTACGCTGGTTCTTCGCGGTCCGCTTGCCCGAAAGTCTCTGCACCTCAATGTGGTTGACGGTCTGTCTCCGATCCAGAGGTACGGGTGGGTGACCCAGGAGATGCCGTTCCTTCCTGGTTCCGGCATCGTTTACGTCCTCACCGTCGCCGACGCAGACCGCCTCGTGACGGCGATCCGCTCGGTGTGGGGCGACGAGTACCCGGTCGCCGCCTACACGGGTCAACTGCCGGCCGACGAGCGTCACGGTCTCGAGGACGCGCTCTTGAGCAATCAGGTCAAAGCGCTCGTCGCGACGTCCGCTCTCGGGATGGGTTTCGACAAGCCCGACCTCGGCTTTGTCGTTCACGTCGGAGCTCCGCCGTCGCCGGTCTCCTACTACCAGCAGGTCGGTCGTGCCGGCCGAGCCCTTGACGAGGCCGTTGTGGTTCTCCTGGCGTCGGCGCTCGACGACGCCATCTGGGAGCATTTCGCGACTGCGACGATCCCCGACCCGAAACGCATGTCTCACCTCCTGGACGCGATGAATGGTGTCGGCGCGGCGGTCAGCGTGATCACCCTCGAATCGGAGACGGGTATCCGGCGCGGCAAGGTCGAGCTGATGCTCAAGCAATTGGCCGTGGACGGTGTTGTGGAGCGCACCGCGGACGGATGGGTGGCCACCGGACGCCCGTGGACGTACGACGCCGAACACTACGGCGGTGTGCTCGAGGTCCGGCGGCGGGAGGCGGACATCATGCGGTCGTTCATCCGCGGCGAGAAGTGCCTGATGCGGTTGCTCACCGAATCGTTGGACGATCCGGCGGCCGCTGACTGCGGTCGCTGCTCGGTCTGCCGCGGGGAACTGACACCCGGCCTCAACGATCGTCCGAACGACGACACCGTGGCCACCATCTCGGCGGTATTGAGGAGGGACGCTCAGTCGTTCGCACCGCGCAAGATGTGGCCTCCCAAGGGAACGTTCTCTCGCGGTGGACGGATCGCCGTGGATCTCGCCGCGGAACCCGGCCGGGTGTTGGCGTTTGCGGACGCTCCCCAGTGGGGCGACGTCCTGACCGGCGCCAAGCACGGGGACCAGACAGCGCGCGAGCGTCTGGCAGAGTCAGCTGTCGCGGTTCTCGGCGATTGGGCGCGCCGTGGAGGGATGCGGCCGGATTCGATCGTCTCCCTCGATCTGCAGGGTGGTGACCTGGCCGCCGATCTCGCCGAACGTCTCCGCACTGTCGGACGTCGTCCCGGTTCGGTGTTCGACGTCGTCCCGGGCCGGGTTCCGGGGCGAGACGCGACGAGCGGCGTGGAGGCGACGTACTGGACCGAACACCTCGGCCCGACACCGTCAGATGTCGCGGGCAGATCCGTACTGCTGGTCGTCGACGAGACCGCGACCGGGTGGGCGGTGACTCTTGCTGCCGCAGCACTGCGCGAGGCGGGAGCGTCGGCCGTCCTACCCCTCGTGATCCATCAGACCGTCTGACACCACGGTGTGAACGGCCGGACCCGTCCGGTCAGGAGAGGTAGTGCTGAACGAATGTGATCCAGCCGCCTCGCCACACGGGGATCCGAGCCATGCCGAACATCGCGTGCTGCACGCCCCATCCGAGCAGGTAGACGATCACGAACCCGACAGGCGGCTCACGTCGTTCCTCGTTCCGACCGATCGCGAGGAATGCTGTGGCGATGGCCGCCATGTGTATCCAGCGTCCGTAGTCGGCAGCGATGAGGAACAGGGGGAAGATCGCGGCCATCTGAAGCGGCCACCACCATCGTTGTTCGCAGAAGCGACCGAGCCAGCAGACCGGCAGCAACGCGAGCGCGGCCAGTGGGATGAAGTAGGCGTTCTGGGGCCAGAACCCGATCGTGTAGTCGAATCCGTACTGCATCGTGTACTCGAGCCAGCGGATGGAGCCATTGCAGAGTTGCGGCTCGTACCCACGGGCCACGAGGTCGTCGCAGATCGCAGTCGCAGCTCGAGCACCGCCCGGAGCGAGCATGCTGGCTCCGACGATGGCCGCCGATCCCAGAACAATTCCTCCAGCCGCTATCCGCCACTGCCGACGGACATCCGACAGAGCTCGCCAGCATAAGACGAGGAGGGTCGGCAGCAAGACGACCGTCGCTTCCCACGACAGAAGGGACACCGCCCAGACGACGATCGACGTCACCACGAGCCCGAACCGCACGCGTGCCGTCCGGTCTGCCGCCATGCTCATCAGTGCGAGGGAGAGAAAAGCGATGATCTCCTTGCGGAGTCCTCCCGCCGGGTCCCAGCCGGCGAACGGGACTGCGGCGGGGCCGCACCACAGGAGGATCGACGTCGTCGACCACTCGTCGCGCCGAAGTCGATAGATGACGAAGGCTACGAACAGCGACCACAGGACCATCTGGAGTACCGCTGTCGCGATCAGCAAGTCGTCCGGATATGCGATGCGAAGCAGTTCGCCGGTGAAGCCGCGGCGGATGAATCCGCCGGCGTAGTTGATCAGCCAGTCACCGCTCTGGTGATCGTTTCCGCCCGCTCTGATCACGGTCCAGTACTTGCTGAATGCGATGAACGTCGAGAAGCTGAGGACAGTGAGTGCGAGTACTGGCCGCCAAGTGCGTTCGACTGCCTCACGTGCACTTGTCATGGGTGTAGATAGTATTCGAGCCCCTCAACCACAAGGGTTGAGGGGCTCGAATAGAGTTGAGTTCGGCGGTGTCCTACTCTCCCACACTGACTAAAGTGCAGTACCATCGGCGCTGGAGGGCTTAGCTTCCGGGTTCGGAATGGGGCCGGGCGTTTCCCCTCCGCTATAGCCACCGAAACAATATGAAACTATCACCAACCACAAACCTAAACGGTCGTGATCGTGTGTTGTTTCAGAAGTAGATAGTGGATGCGACCATCACAGACATCAAACAAAATGTGTGTGAGTGTTGTTAGTAAGTCCTCGGCCTATTAGTACCAGTCACCTGAACACATTACTATGCTTACAGTTCTGGCCTATCAACCCCATAGTCTGTAGGGGGCCTTACCCACCCCGAAAGGTGGTGAGAAACCTCATCTTGGAACAGGCTTCCCGCTTAGATGCTTTCAGCGGTTATCCCTTCCGAACGTAGCTAACCAGCAGTGCTCCTGGCGGAACAACTGGCACACCAGAGGTTCGTCCGTCCCGGTCCTCTCGTACTAGGGACAGGTTTCCTCAAGTTTCTAATCGCGCGCGGCGGATAGAGACCGAACTGTCTCACGACGTTCTAAACCCAGCTCGCGTGCCGCTTTAATGGGCGAACAGCCCAACCCTTGGGACCTACTCCAGCCCCAGGATGCGACGAGCCGACATCGAGGTGCCAAACCATCCCGTCGATATGGACTCTTGGGGAAGATCAGCCTGTTATCCCCGGGGTACCTTTTATCCGTTGAGCGACACCGCTTCCACTTGCCGGTGCCGGATCACTAGTCCCGACTTTCGTCCCTGCTCGACATGTACGTCTCACAGTCAAGCTCCCTTGTGCACTTACACTCAACACCTGATTGCCATCCAGGCTGAGGGAACCTTTGGGCGCCTCCGTTACATTTTAGGAGGCAACCGCCCCAGTTAAACTACCCACCAGGCACTGTCCCTGAACCCGATCAGGGTCCGAGGTTAGAAGCCCAATACGATCAGAGTGGTATTTCAACAACGACTCCACCAACACTAGCGTGCCAGCTTCACAGTCTCCCACCTATCCTACACAAACCGTACCGAACACCAATACCAAGCTATAGTGAAGGTCCCGGGGTCTTTTCGTCCTGCCGCGCGAAACGAGCATCTTTACTCGTACTGCAATTTCGCCGAGTCTGTGGTTGAGACAGCAGAGAAGTCGTTACGCCATTCGTGCAGGTCGGAACTTACCCGACAAGGAATTTCGCTACCTTAGGATGGTTATAGTTACCACCGCCGTTTACTGGGGCTTAAATTCTCAGCTTCGCGGATTACTCCACTAACCGGTCCTCTTAACCTTCCAGCACCGGGCAGGCGTCAGTCCGTATACATCGTCTTACGACTTCGCACGGACCTGTGTTTTTAGTAAACAGTCGCTTCTCTCTGGTCTCTGCGACCACAACCAGCTCACACCGCAAAGGTGATCACCAGCCATGGCCCCCCTTCTCCCGAAGTTACGGGGGTAATTTGCCGAGTTCCTTAACCACAGTTATCTCGATCGCCTTAGTATTCTCTACCTGACCACCTGTGTCGGTTTGGGGTACGGGCCGTGCACCAACTCACTAGAGGCTTTTCTCGGCAGCATAGGATCACTGAATTCACCATAACGGCTACGCATCACCTCTCAGGATCAATGTGACACGGATTTGCCTATGTCACTCCCTACAGGCTTACACCAGTACAACCACTGACTGGCCCAGCTACCTTCCTGCGTCACCCCATCGCTTGACTACTACACCCAAGGTCCCACGCAGCCACACTAAGACAACCCCGAAAGGCTGAAGCAATGCTTTTGGATGGTTAGTACAGATGATTCGCCACTGGGCGCGGATACACGGGTACGGGAATATCAACCCGTTGTCCATCGACTACGCCTGTCGGCCTCGCCTTAGGTCCCGACTCACCCTGGGCGGATTAACCTGGCCCAGGAACCCTTGGTCATTCGGCGGACAAGTTTCTCACTTGTCTTTCGCTACTCATGCCTGCATTCTCACTCCCACACCCTCCACCACTAGATCACTCTGTGGCTTCCACGGATGCAGGACGCTCCCCTACCCACCCACACCACTAGACAACCCCCCAAAGAGGGTTGCCGATGTACATGTGTGAGTGCCGCGGCTTCGGCGGTGTACTTGAGCCCCGCTACATTGTCGGCGCAGGATCACTTGACCAGTGAGCTATTACGCACTCTTTCAAGGGTGGCTGCTTCTAAGCCAACCTCCTGGTTGTCTTCGCGACCCCACATCCTTTTCCACTTAGTACACGCTTAGGGGCCTTAGCCGGCGATCTGGGCTGTTTCCCTCTCGACTACGAAGCTTATCCCCCGCAGTCTCACTGCCACGCTCTCACTTACCGGCATTCGGAGTTTGGCTGACGTCAGTAACCTTGTAGGGCCCATCGGCCATCCAGTAGCTCTACCTCCAGTAAGAAACACGTGACGCTGCACCTAAATGCATTTCGGGGAGAACCAGCTATCACGGAGTTTGATTGGCCTTTCACCCCTACCCACAACTCATCCCCTCCATTTTCAACTGAAGTGGGTTCGGGCCTCCACAAAGTCTTACCTCTGCTTCACCCTGGCCATGGGTAGATCACTCCGCTTCGGGTCTAGACCCAGCGACTCATTCGCCCTATTCAGACTCGCTTTCGCTACGGCTACCCCACACGGGTTAACCTTGCCACTGAGCACTAACTCGCAGGCTCATTCTTCAAAAGGCACGCCATCACCCCACCACAAAGGGAGGCTCTGACGGATTGTAAGCGCTCGGTTTCAGGTACTATTTCACTCCCCTCCCGGGGTACTTTTCACCTTTCCCTCACGGTACTAGTCCGCTATCGGTCACCAGAGAGTATTTAGGCTTACCGGGTGGTCCCGGCAGATTCACAGCAGATTCCACGAGCCCGCTGCTACTTGGGAAACACCAAAGCCAGACCACAAGTTTTCGGTTACGGGACTCTCACCCCCTACGGCAGACCATTCCAGGCCACTTCACCTAACCCATGATTTTCTTACTGACCTCACCGCCGGCAGACGATGACATGATGCTCCCACAACCCCACACGCACAACCCCTGCCGGGTATCACATACGCGCGGTTTAGCCCCATCCGCTTTCGCTCGCCACTACTCACGGAATCACTATTGTTTTCTCTTCCTGTGGGTACTGAGATGTTTCACTTCCCCACGTTCCCTCCACACTCCCTATACATTCAGAAGTGGGTAACACGACATAACTCGTGCTGGGTTTCCCCATTCGGACACCCTCGGATCACAGCTCGTTTGACAACTCCCCGAGGACTATCGCGGCCTACCACGTCCTTCATCGGCTCCTGGTACCAAGGCATCCACCGAACGCCCTAAAACACTTACAACAACACCCACAAACACACCACAACAACAACCACCCCACAAAACAGGACAGCCACCACTGTGACACGAATGTGGACATCACAATAGATTCAACATACTTTTTGAAATTGCAATACAATACACCTTGAACGTGTCAAGATGCTCGCATCCACTATCCACTTCTCAAACAACACACACCCACCCACCCCCACACCCCAACACAGAGGCGGAAAGTCAGCGAGCAGCAGAAAAAACAACAACAACCGACAGAAAAAATCCGCCGGCCGGTGTGTTCTCTCAGAACCCCGATAGTGTGTATCTAGCAGCCATGCAGTCACCCGCATGACTCCACCCACATAAAAGCGACCACACATAATTGTGCTCGCCGCAGGCGCGTCTTGTGTTTCACCCTGAACAAACACCGATCTCGACCGCATTCGGGTTGAGCATCGGTATTGTTGTTTGCTCCTTAGAAAGGAGGTGATCCAGCCGCACCTTCCGGTACGGCTACCTTGTTACGACTTCGTCCCAATCGCCGATCCCACCTTCGACGGCTCCCTCCCCGAGGGGTTAGGCCACCGGCTTCGGGTGTTACCGACTTTCATGACGTGACGGGCGGTGTGTACAAGGCCCGGGAACGTATTCACCGCAGCGTTGCTGATCTGCGATTACTAGCGACTCCGACTTCATGGGGTCGAGTTGCAGACCCCAATCCGAACTGAGACGCGCTTTAAGGGATTCGCTCCACCTCACGGTCTCGCAGCCCTCTGTACGCGCCATTGTAGCATGTGTGAAGCCCTGGACATAAGGGGCATGATGACTTGACGTCATCCCCACCTTCCTCCGAGTTGACCCCGGCAGTCTCCTGCAAGTCCCCACCATTACGTGCTGGCAATACAGGACAAGGGTTGCGCTCGTTGCGGGACTTAACCCAACATCTCACGACACGAGCTGACGACAGCCATGCACCACCTGTACACCAACCACAAGGGGGGCTATATCTCTATAGCTTTCTAGTGTATGTCAAACCCAGGTAAGGTTCTTCGCGTTGCATCGAATTAATCCACATGCTCCGCCGCTTGTGCGGGCCCCCGTCAATTCCTTTGAGTTTTAGCCTTGCGGCCGTACTCCCCAGGCGGGGTACTTAATGCGTTAGCTACGGCACGGAACTCGTGAAATGAGCCCCACACCTAGTACCCACCGTTTACGGCGTGGACTACCAGGGTATCTAATCCTGTTCGCTCCCCACGCTTTCGCTCCTCAGCGTCAGTTACTACCCAGAGACCCGCCTTCGCCACCGGTGTTCCTCCTGATATCTGCGCATTTCACCGCTACACCAGGAATTCCAGTCTCCCCTGTAGTACTCAAGTCTGCCCGTATCGCCTGCACGCCTGCAATTGAGTTGCAGAATTTCACAGACGACGCGACAAACCGCCTACGAGCTCTTTACGCCCAGTAATTCCGGACAACGCTCGCACCCTACGTATTACCGCGGCTGCTGGCACGTAGTTGGCCGGTGCTTCTTCTCTAGGTACCGTCACTTGCGCTTCGTCCCTAGCGAAAGAGGTTTACAACCCGAAGGCCGTCATCCCTCACGCGGCGTCGCTGCATCAGGCTTGCGCCCATTGTGCAATATTCCCCACTGCTGCCTCCCGTAGGAGTCTGGGCCGTGTCTCAGTCCCAGTGTGGCCGATCACCCTCTCAGGTCGGCTACCCGTCGTCGCCTTGGTAGGCCATTACCCCACCAACAAGCTGATAGGCCGCGGGCCCATCCCAAACCGCAAAAGCTTTCCACCAACCACCATGAAGCGGAAGGTCATATCCAGTATTAGACCCAGTTTCCCAGGCTTATCCCAGAGTTTGGGGCAGATCACCCACGTGTTACTCACCCGTTCGCCACTCGAGTACCCCCGAAGGGGCCTTTCCGTTCGACTTGCATGTGTTAAGCACGCCGCCAGCGTTCGTCCTGAGCCAGGATCAAACTCTCCAACAAAAAATGTGAAACAAACACACCCCCAAAAAGAGTGCGCGATTTCAGCACAAGCCAGAAAGCAAAACCTGACCAAATCCAAAAAACTGACAAAGATTCAATCATAAACAAAACAAAAACAAATTCTTGTCCGTCACAACATCCTCAATGCCACAAAACAAAAATAATGTGGCACAAGAACATCTATCTACACACTATCGAGTTCTCAAAGAACACACACCCACCAGCACCAACCCGCACAAACACAGGCCGAACTCCAGTGAACTCAATTATCCGCCGACCGTTTCGGGCCAACTCTTCCAGTCTAGCCACACGCCGCTCCGCAGTGCAAATCAGCGTGCCGGCCGTGACCGGCCCCACCACCAACACCACCGGAATCTCACGACCCGGTGAAGAAGTTGAAGGGAATTTGTCTTCCGCGGCCTGGCCGCTCGGACTCGATATAAGTTACGCATCGGCCCACAGAAAGCCAAATCGCCAGGTCAGGGCCTTGCGCTAGCCGGAATGCCGGTGATTCGACGATGTCTCGGGTGCGGATCGGCTGTTCGACGGCTTCGGGTCCATCTCGTGCTCGAGTCCCGAGCCGATGGCCGGCGACGGCTTCTGTCCCGGTTTCACGACGACAAACTGGCCCATCATTCCCTGATCCTCGTGGAACATGAGGTGACAGTGGTACATGTACGGCCACCTGGTGGACGTGTAGTCGGTGAACCGGAGGGCGATGGTCGCGACGGCGCCGGGTGCGAGCAGGATCGTGTCCTTCCACCCGTCGATGAGCGGCGTGGTGCTCGTCTTGTCGAGCGACAGGACTCGGAACTGGGTGTCGTGGACGTGGAAGTTGTGAATCCAGTTGTCCTTGTTCGCGATGGTCCAGATCTCGTCGGTGTCCACGTCGACCGTGTCGTCGACTCGGGTGATGTCCATGAGTCGGTTGTTGATCTGGAACCACTCCAGGTCGAAGGTTCGCTTCTTGGCAGTGGCGGCAGGCCGGGCAGGAGTGCGAAGCGTCGGGTTGAGACCGGTCGGCAATGCCGCAGGCACTGGGGCCGCCGCGTGCGGCCCGACGATGGTCACCAAGTCGAACTCGTCCTTCAGTCCGAAGTCGGGGGCGTCATCGTCGTCAACTTCGAGATTGTCGGGGAACCCGACCGCTCTCAACGTCACCGTCTCCTCGGGTTGGAGGTCGACGACGATCTCGACGCGTTCGCCTGGACTGAGGTAGACGCTTGTCTCGGTGACCGGTCGATCGAGGAGTCCTCCGTCGGAGCCGATGATTGTGAACTCTCGCCGGTCGGAGAAGGCGAGGTTGAACAGCCTCATCGTGGAACCGTCGAGGATGCGGAAGCGGACGCGGCGCGTGGTCGCAGTGAACGTCGGACCGCTGATTCCGTTGACGACGGCGGTGTCGCCGATGAGCCCGACGTCTTCACGGTCGGTCTCGTCGAGGACGTCGTCGGAGGTGAAGCGCTTGTCCTGGACGATCAGCGGGACGTCGTCGATCCCGTAGCGGTTCGGGAGATCGTGCTGGTCGGACTGGTCGTCGTCCACGATGAGCAGCCCGGAGAGTCCTCGATAGGCGTGGCGGCTGGTGGTGCCGTGCGGGTGCGGGTGGTACCAGAGGGTCGCGGCCTGCTGTTTGATCGTGTACTCGGCGGTCCACGTGTCGCCCGGCATGATCGGCTGGTGTGGTCCGCCGTCCATGTTGGCGGGCAGGTGCATGCCGTGCCAGTGCACCGTTGTCATCTCCGGGAGCGCGTTTCCCACTTTGATGCGGATGTCGTCACCACGACGCACCCGGATCGTCGGGCCGAGGATGGATCCGTTGTAGCCCCAGGTGGGAGTGCTCGTTCCCGCGACGATCTCGCTCATGCCCGGTTTCGCTTCAAGGCGGAAGACCTTCGTCGTTCCTGATGCGGTGGGCTTCAGGATCGGCGGGATCGGCAGTGGGCGGGGGCGACTATCCGTTTGGTCCGAGCCGCTCGGCGTCGTGTCGTCTGGCGAGCACGCCGCGACGACTGTCGCGGCGGCCACCACGCCTGCACCTTTCAGCCACGTACGTCGGCTGATCGATTCGGCTGTGTTCATGTGTTCTCTCTTCTCGAGCCCGGTCTGTGGTCAGCGCTTGCTGCGGCGTGGTGCCCGACCGAGTATCGCCGACGGCTTCTGGCCGGGACGGACGACAACGAACTGGCCTTCCATCCCTTTGTCTTGGTGGAACGTCAGATGGCATCCGAACCGGTAGGGCCAGCGAATCGACGTGTAGTCGGTGAACCGCACTGCGAGTCTTGCGACCGCACCCGGTGGGAGCAGGACGGTGTCCTTCCAACCTCCCGTCGGCGGCTTCGGATGTGCCTTGTCGAGCGAGAGCACTCGGAACTGGGTTCCGTGGATGTGGAAGTTGTGAATCCAGGTGTCGGTGTTGCGCACCGTCCAGATCTCTTCCCTCCCGATGGGGACGACGGCGTCGACGCGTGTGGGATCGAAGAGTTGGCCGTTGATCTGAAACCATTGGAGGTCGAAGTACCGCTTGTGGGCGATACCGATGTTCGGAGGGTTGCGCAGCGTCGGATTCAGGCCGGTCGGAAGCGCGCGCGGCTTCGGCGCGGTCGACGTCGGGCCGACGACTGTCATCAGATCGAATTCGTCCTGCAGCCCGAAGTCCGGAGCAGCGTCGTCGACGCCGAGGTCTCCGGGGAACGCGACGGCGCGCAGTCGGACGGTCTCGCCTGGGATGAGGTCGACGACGATCTCAGTTCGCTCCCCCGGGCTGATCGCGATGCTCGTCACCGTCATCGGCTTGTCGAGGAGCCCCCCGTCGGTCCCGATGACGGTGAACCGGCGGTTGTCGGAGAACGCGAGGTTGTAGAGGCGCGCGGTCGACGCGTCGACGATGCGGAACCGCACCCTGCGGGTTGTCGCGGTGAAAGTCGGTTGGGTGATGCCGTTGACTGTCGGGGTGTCGCCGAGCAGTCCGACGTCGGCACGGTCGGTCTCGTCGAGGGCCCCGGTGGCGGTGAAACGTTTGTCCTGCAAGATCAGCGGGATGTCGTCCATGCCGTACCGCCGCGGGAGATCATGACGGGACGTCGCCGCATCGTCGACGATCACCATCCCGGCGAGCCCGCGGGACGTCTGCAGACTGGTGCTCCCGTGCAGGTCGGGGTGATACCAGAGGGTCGCGGCCTGCTGGCGGACCCGGAAGCGTGATGCGAATGTCCGGCCCGGCCCGATCGGCTGGTGCGGGCCGCCGTCCATGTCCGGAGGAATGTGCAGCCCATGCCAATGGACCGTGGTGGTCTCGGGAAGCGTGTTCCGGACGTTGATCCGCACGTTGTCGCCGCGCGTGACCCGGATTGTCGGGCCGAGGTTCGCGCCGTTGTATCCCCAGGTCCCCGTGCGGGTGCCGGGAACGATCTCACTGGCACCGGTCTGCGTCTGCAGGCTGAAGACCTTCGTCTT
This sequence comes from Gordonia sp. PDNC005, assembly GCF_016919385.1. Classification (NCBI taxonomy): domain Bacteria; kingdom Bacillati; phylum Actinomycetota; class Actinomycetes; order Mycobacteriales; family Gordoniaceae; genus Gordonia; species Gordonia sp. PDNC005. The sequence goes on along the minus strand of NZ_CP070351.1, from coordinate 192,744 downwards.
GCCGACCCTGCGCGGTGCAAGCACCGGCGGGATCGGCAGTGGTCGGACGACGACCGCCGTGGCTTCCGGTTCCGGGTCGGGCCGAGAGGAGCAGGCCGCGGCACCGGTTGCGAGAAACACGAGACCTGCGCCTTTGAGCAGTGTCCGCCGCGACACCGTTCCGTGAACGTCCACACCCGCTCCCGTTCGCCCCGTCCGTTGATCGGATGAGCTTATACGCCGGGCCGGGTCGGTGCGGCGGTCAGTCGGGCACGTTTTCGCCGTACCCGAGCGCGCGCAGCGATGCGCGGATGCGTTCTGCCGCGTCGTCGAGTGATTCCGGTGACGGGTCCTGGTCTGCCTGGGTGAGATCGAACGACTCCAACGAGTGCGCGGGGAACACGTGGATGTGCAGGTGCGGCACTTCGAGTCCGGCGATCAACAGGCCCATTCTCGGTGCGTCGAACGCGTCCTTGACTGCACGGCCGATCTTCTGTGACACGTCGGAGAGGTGAGTGAACGTCGGAGTGTCGATCTGCTCCCAGTGATCGATCTCCTTGCGCGGCACCACGAGCACGTGCCCGGGCGTCACCGGGTTGATCGTCAGGAACCCGACACTCTGTCCGTCTTTCCAGACGAAGCGTCCGGGCAGATCGCCGTTGATGATGTGCGTGAAAACCGAGGCCATGCCCGAACCTTACCGAGGGTCGACGCCGTCTGCGCGGGGCAGCGCGAACCAGAAGGTCGCGCCCTCCCCCGGTGCCGACCGAACGCCTGCCGTGCCTCCGTGAGCGGCGACGAGCGCGGCCACGATCGAGAGTCCCAGTCCGCTCCCGCTGTCCGAGACGTTCCGGTGGCGGGACGGGTCGCCCCGATAGAAACGCTCGAAGACGTGCGCTTGCTCGTCGGCGGTGAGTCCGGGCCCGGAATCGGCGACGTCGACGATCACGTCCGCGCCTTCTATTCGGGCCGCCAGCGTGATCGGTACGTCGGATCCGGTGTGAGCGACGGCGTTGCCGAGGAGGTTGCCCAATACCTGCCGGAGTCGCAGTCCGTCGCCCTTGACCTGCGCTGTCGGATCGAATCCGGCGAGGTCGAGGTCTATCTGCCGGTCCGGTGCAGACGCGCGCGCGGCCTCGACGGAGTCGACGAGCAGAGGAAGCATCTCAACCGGGGCGTTCTCGACGGGGCGGTGCGCGTCGAGCCGTGCCAACATGAGGAGGTCTTCGACGAGCATCGTCATCCGATCGGCTTCGCCGGCGATCCGACGGACTGCGTCCGACGAGTCGGTGACGGCGCCGAGCGCCATCAGGTCGGCGAATCCCTTGATCGACGTCAGCGGGGTGCGGAGTTCGTGCGATGCGTCGGCGATGAATCGCCGCATCTTCTCCTCGGATGCGCGCGCCTGGCGTTCGGACGCCGCCGTCGCGGCGAATGCGTTCTGAATCTGAGCCAGCATCGCGTTGAGCGACTCGCCGAGACTCCCGACCTCGGTGTTCACCGGCCGCGCCGGGACTCGTCGGTGAAGGTCACCGCCGGCGATGGCATGAGCGGTCTCCTCGACGCGACGCAGCGGACGCAGACTGGAACGCACCAACAGGTAACTGAGCGCCCCTATCAGGATGACGACGATGCAGCCGACACCGACCTGCAGCCAGATCAACCGCGTCATCGTCGCGTCGACGTCGGTCAACGGGATCGCCACCACCACCGTCGATCCAGCCGACACTCGCTTGACGACCCGCCAGTCCGGGCCGGCGCCGGACGACGACACGGTAGACGGGGACGTGCTCACCGACGACGAGAGAGTCGACAGGTCCGGACTGGAGCCGAAGTCGTTGAACGTGATCTCAAAACCGTCCGACGACGTCGCGGTCACGAAGTACTGCGATTTCGGGCGACGCAGTCCAGGGGGGCCCGGCATGTCACCGTCCCTGACATCGGGTGGCCGGGCCCACCCGTGGACCGCGTCGTTGAGTCCCTCGTCGACACGTGTCAGCAGATCGCTCCGCATGGCGGACGTCACCACGACTCCGGACACTCCGAGTCCGGCCAGCACGAGGATCACGGTCAGCACGACGAGTGTCACCCGCAGCGGCATCGACCGCATGCGCTCGGAGAACGAGTTCATCGTGGCTCGCGCATCACATAACCCACGCCGCGCAGGGTGTGGATGAGCCGGACCGGGCCGGTGTCGATCTTGCGTCGCAGATACGACACGTACGACTCGACGACGTTCACATCGCCGCCGAAGTCGTAGTTCCACACGTGATCGAGGATGCGGGGCTTCGACAGCACCGTGCCCGCGTTGACCATGAAGTACCGGAGCAGTGTGAACTCGGTCGGCGACAGCGAGACGAGTTCTCCGTCCTTGAACACCTCGTGGGTCTCCTCGTCGAGTTCCAGATCGGCGAACACGATGCGCGACGAAGCCTTCGACTCCTCGCCGTATCCGCTGCGGCGAAGCAGCACACCGAGCCGCGCGACGACCTCTTCCAAGCTGAACGGTTTGGTCACGTAATCGTCCCCGCCGACGGTGAGTCCGTTGATCTTGTCTTCGACGGAGTCGCGCGCGGAGAGGAACAACGCCGGCGCCTCAACGCCGTCCGCGCGCAGGCGGCGCAGCAGGCCGAAGCCGTCCATGCCGGGCATCATCACGTCCAGAATCACAACGTCCGGCTTGAAGGTACGGGTGATGTCCAGGGCGCGGGGACCGTCGGCGGCCGTGCGCACGTCCATCCCCTGAAACTTCAACGACACCGACAACAGTTCCCTGATGTTCTCCTCGTCGTCGACTACCAGGACTTTTGCGGGCACGGCAGGGGAACTCACGGTCATGTCACCATCGTGCACCGTGCGCCTTCCCCTCCGCTGGCCGAACGCTGGGAGCTTCCTGTGAGCCGACGCCCCACTGCCCCTTGAGCGCCTTTCGTCTCGCAAGCTCGCTCATCGGTCAGAGGGGACGCGCGCTCAACGAGCAGGGGACGCTCGGCTCAACGAGCAGCGGGCGGGGTCAGGACTTCATCATCGGGGAGGCGAAGAGGCCTTGGGTGAGGCGGATGTCGCCGAGCCACTCGGCGAGCTCGGCGGCACGGGCGTCGAGCGCCCGGACCCCGTCCGCGGGGACGTCTTCCAAGAGCTGCACGCGGACGCCGGCGTCCTCCTGTACCCAGCCGCCGACGATTCGGCCGTTCCACCATGCGGTCTGTCCACCATTGCCGTTGGTGTCGAACAGGTGCCGAACGTGCGCGGGATCGAGGTAGAACTCCCGACCTCGCCAGCCCATGGTCGTCGGGTCCAGCCCGGGGAGCAGCAGCGCCCGCGGCTCCACGTCGTCGACGGCGTCGAGGTCGTCGCCCATCAGATATCCGATCTCGCCGGAGTCGAGGTCCACCTCGACCACGTCCAGGGCGGCGATCGCCTTCCGCACCGCAGTCTTCGTCGACCCCAGCCACCACACGAGATCGGCCTCGGTCCCGGGGCCGAACGATCGGAGCCAGCGCGCCACAAGATCGCGGTGGCCGTCCTCCGGAGTGACTGCCGCGAGCGGCTCACCGAGCCACGACGCCATCGACGTCCAGCCGGGCCGCGACACCGCCCAAGTCGCGCGATTGGTCCCGCGGACCACGTCGCCCGCCGCTGCCAGGTGATTGAGCATGCGCGGGAGCATCGGCGAGAGTCCGCCGTACGACTTCCCCGCATCGCGCATGATCGAGATGTCGAAATCGGGCAAAGCTTTGCGCACCTCGGCGGCGACCAGTTCGGTTCCGTCGAGGAGGTCGAGCACTGCCGCCCGCGCCTGATCGATCCAGCCTTCGGGGTCGGCGGGTCCGTCATCGCGACGCAGGTCACGGAGCATGTTGGTGCGCTCCGACGCCGCGACGCGGCTGCCGACCGCGCCCACTGCGTCGGCGAGAATCGGTCGGCTCATGACAAAAAGAGTCCGCCGCATCGCGAGCTGTTTCACGACCGTTCGATCATCGTAGAGTGCACTGTCGACGTCTTGCGGGGTGATCTCGCCGTTACGCGCCCACGCCGACAGATGCACGGTGGACGCGGTCGTCGCGTGCAACCCGACAACCGCGTCGGCGATCTCGGCCACCGGAGTGCCGACTGTCCCGTCGAGCAGATGTCTGCGCTGAAACCGAGCCCGTCGCGCGTTGTCGTCGACGTGTGGTCGTGTCATCGGGCCACCGTAACGGCGTCGATCTCGATTCGTTGGCCCGGGTACGGCAGCACGGTGACCGCGGCTATCACCGCCGGAGGCGTTGCTCCGGCGAACGCCTCTTCCACCGCGCCCCACACCGCAGCGACGTCCGCGCGATCGGCCGTCTCCACGTAGACGGTCAGTTTGGCGATGTCGTCGACGGAACTCCCCTGCTCCGCGAGAAGTGTCGCCAACAGTTCAACGACATGTGCCGTCTGGGCGATCGGGTCGCCGGGCGCCACGACGGTCCCGTGCTCGTCCAAGGGCGATATGCCGGCCGTGAAGAGTTGTTCGCCGCTGACACGCGAGCCGTAGGCGAAGCCGCCGTCGAACAGTGCGTCAGACCCGAATCGACGGACAGTCATTGGAAGCTGAGCACTTCGTCGCCCCAGGCGCGGAGCATCGCGTCGTCGAGACCGACGGCGGCGGAGTCGACCGCGCCGATTCGCAGCGACGCGTGATCGTCGACCGTGTAGGGGTCCCACTGTGCGTTGCCGGGGATGTCGTCGCCGATGTTCGGGTCGGCCGAGGTCGCGAACGCGAGCCATCGACGCTGGACGCGGGCGGTCACCTCGTCGCCGGTCGGTCGACCGCCGAGTCGGTACATCGGATCGCGTTTGGTGGACGCCGGATTGCCCCACACGTACGGCAGTTCGGTGGCGTGCGCGGCGCCGAAGCCGATGAACCTCAGCAGCGGCGTAGCCCAGTCGAAGCGGTACAGGTGCACCGAAGCACGCGAGTTGTGCGCCTCGGCGATCCACAGCGCCGGCATGCGGAAACCGATGTCGCGGGAGATCGCCATGCTCCGCACCCGAGCCTTCACGTGCTGGTACGACTCGTCGAGGTGCTCAGGCTCAGGCAGCGGGAGGTGCGGCTGCTCGGTGCCGATGAGGGTGAACATCGCGTCGACGTGCTCGGACTTCACCGGCATGAGAGGCGACGACATCCACTTGAACAGCGACGTCTCGTGTCGATTGGTGCCGATCATCAGCGGCACCGGCAGAGCGTGCCCGGACTCGTACACGCGGAGCGGATCGTCGGGGATCAGGTCGCCGTCGACGACTGGTGTGTGAGCGATGGTGCCGGGATGCTCCCGCGGCACCGACAGGAACATCTGCTGTGACGCCGCCACAAGCGCGTCGACGGGGATGTCGCGGAGCAGGTCCGGGGTGACCCGTTCGGCGGGCATCAGGTCGAGCATCGCCTGCGCGTAGCGCGCGGCGCGGTCGGGACCGTACACCGACGTGGCCGGAGAACTCTGCGCGATCGCTCGATGGACGAGCCCTTTCGCGCCCGGCATGGTGAGGAGTGTCGTGACCACTCCGCCGCCTGCCGACTCCCCGAAGACAGTCACGTTCCCGGGGTCGCCGCCGAAAGCCCCGATGTTCAGGTTCACCCAACGCAGTGCAGCCAGCACATCGGACATGCCGCAGTTCGCGTCGAACGTCCGGTCGGCGTCCGACCACGACGAGAAGTCGACGAATCCGAACGCACCGAGCCGATAGTTGATCGTCACGACGATCACCGGGGTGCCCGCCTCGACACCCGTGCCGATCAGCGACGCCGCGTCGTACAGCGGCTGTGAACCCGAACCGCAGAGGTAGGCGCCACCGTGAATCCACACCAGCACCGGAAGCCGAGCGTCGCTGCGCGACGCTCCGCGCGGGGTGGACACGTTGAGGTACAGGCAGTCCTCCTCCTGCCGCGTGCCGTCGCCCAGCTCGATCACCGGCATCACCGGCTGCGGGCACACCGGGCCGAAAGAGTCGGCGGGGACCACATCGGTGTGGGGTCTCGGATCGACGGCGTGCCGCCACCGCAAGTCGCCTACCGGCGGCTGGGCGTAGGCGATGCCGCGCCACACGTCGAGCGTTTCAGTCGCCACACCGCGCAACGGACCGTAGTGAGTGTCGACGACAAGATCATCTTGAATCACGGGTTCCATTCTGCCGGGAGGAGTGCCGATGCCGCAGTGTGAGCCGTACCCTTGCGGGCATGAGCATCCCGCTGTTCTTCCGCGAAGAGTCGTTCCTGCAGCCGATGGAGGTGACGCTTCCCGACGACATCCGCGTTGTCACTCAGAAGTTCTACGACGTCCGGATGGAAGACATCCGCGACATCTTCGACGAGTCGTTCCAGACTCTCGCAGGCTGCGGGCCTATCGGTCCCGGCTACGGCTTGTACGAGGGCGATCCCCACGATGTCTTCGACATCACTCTCGGTTTCCCCGTTGCGGCCCCGACCGACGTCGAAGGCGTCGACAACGGTGTCTTCCCGTCCGGGCGGGCCCTCATCATGAGCCATGTCGGCGCGTACGAGGGCATCAGTTCGGCGTGGGAGTCGCTCTTCGAAGTTCACGAGGTGAACGGTGGAGGAGATTCGCGGGGCGTCATCGAGATCTACGTCAACGACCCGTCGGTGACCGAACCCGAAGACCTCCGCACCGATCTGATCATCCTGTACTGACGCACCGCCTCGCCCCGCTGTTCAGACGAGTTCGAGTCGCTTGGCCATGTCGGAGACGAAAACTCCGGTCGGGTCGATGCGTCGTCGCACCGCGATCCACTCGTCGATCCGCGGGTACATGGCGTGAAAGGTGTCGGGCCTGGTGACCGAGTCTTTCGCGGAGTAGAGGCGCCCACCGAAATCGATCACCCGATGGTCCAGTTCGGAGACCAGCCTGTCCAGGCCGCGTTTGATCGCGAAGTCGAACGTGACAGTCATGCCCGGCGTCGGGAACGACAGCGGCGCGCGGTTGCCGTCGCCGAACATCTTGAGCACGTTGACGAAGCTGGCGTGACCGGAGGCCCGCACCTCGGACAGGAGCGGGACGAACGCGTCGAGGTTCTCCGGCGGGATCACGAACTGGTACTGCAGGAAGCCGGTGCCGCCGTAGAAGCGGTTCCACTCGCCCATGATGTCGAGGGGATGCAGAAACCCGGTGATGTTGTGGACCTTCCCGGTGTACGTCCCGCCCGCCTGGAAGTAGGCGCGACTCATGAGTCCGAACGTCAGCCGGTTGCCGAGCCCGCTCGGGAACATGTCGGGGACGGTGAAGTACTGCGGCGCATCGAAACGCAGAGGGTCGCGGCGGAGTTTCGTCGGCAGCTCGTCGACGGCGGCCAGACGCCCTCGAGTGAAGTAGCCGCGGCCGAGCGCCGGTTCCTTCGTCACCGCGTCGAACCAGCCGGCGCTGTACTCGGCGGAGTCGCTCCACCCTGTGCGGTGCAGGTCGACAGTCTCGTGGACGTCGTGCGTGACGACTCCGTCGGCGAGGAAGTAGGCGGTTTCGGTCCGTTGGAGTCGGAGGCGGGCGCGCAGCACGATGCCGGTGAGACCGAGTCCGGCGACAGTCGCCCAATACAGGGACGCGTCCGGATCGTCGGACGTTCCGTCGGGTGCGAGGGTGAGGACCCGACCGTCGGCGACCAGCAGATCGAGGTCCGCGACCTGGTCTCCGAAGCTGCCGCTGCTGTGATGGCTCTTGCCGTGGATGTCGTGGGCGATCGCACCACCGACCGTGACCTGCCGCGTCCCCGGTAGGACGGGCAGCCACAGGCCGAGCGGGACGAGCGTCCGCAGGAGGGTGTCGAGGCTGACACCCGCGTCGACGTCGGCGATCAGGGCGTCGCCGTCGATCCGGTGGATCCGGTTGACGGCGGTCATGTCTACCGTCAGCCCCGCCCGGTTCTGCGCCGATTCGTTGTACGAGCGCCCGAGCCCTCGTGCGATGACACCGTTGCGCAGGTAACCCGGCGAATCGGCCTTCGCGTCGGCCACCTTCGCGACCGCGCGAGCGATCGTGTCGACGTCCGGCGTCGCCAGGACGGCGGCTCTGGTCTCGTTGGTTCGCGACCAACCGTTGAGGGTCCTGGTCGACACCACGTCGTATGCAGTCGTAGTCACGTCGGCGAACGTACCGGCGCGGCCTGAGAAGCTCCTGCGAGTTCCCCAAGGAATAACAGGCGCCGCCCGTGCGCTTGCAGAGGGAGTGAGTGCACCCACGCAGGCCAACAACGCCGAGAACGTCGACCGGGCCCTCGCCGCCCTTGAATGGACCCTTCAGGAGTCTCGCCGCGAGCGGTTGTCAGCGGGTGAGGATCGCCTGTACGGCGGTCCGACCGCCGGCTTCCGGTATCTGGTGGAGGGCTCCCTCGAGATCGACGACTGCGGGACGACGCGTCTGATCTCTGCGGGCGACGTCATCTTGTGGCCGCACGGATCGTGCGGACGCCTCCGCGCGCTCACCGATGTCGACTTGGTGAGCGTCGTGTTCGCGCAGACGCCCGCGCCGAGCAGGTGGCTGCACACTCTGCCGACTGCGGTGGTGATCGGCGGCTTCCGAGCCGCCGAGCCCGCTGTTGCAGGTCTCATCGACACCATTGGCACCGGGCCCGGCCCCGGGGCGACGAGGCCCGGCGACGTGGTGGTCTGCAACAGAATCACCTCGACCATCGTGTCGGTTGTCATGCGGACGTGGCTCGAGCGCGGCTGCGCTCCCGACCTGTGGGCCGAGCGTTTGGCCGAACCCGACCTGTCGCGGGTCATCGATGCTCTGCACGCCGAACCGGGCCGAGCGTGGACGGTGGACGAACTGGCGAGAACTGCGACGATGTCTCGATCGGCCTTCGCCGAACGCTTCCGCGACCTGACCGGACGGTCACCGGCGTCATATCTGGCCGGGGTGCGTATGGCGGAGGCCATGCGCCTGCTCAGCGACGGCGAGCCGGTGGCGGCGACCGCACACCGGCTCGGCTACGAGTCCGAAGCCGGCTTCAGCCGCGCGTTCCGCCGACACACTGGACATCCTCCGGCTCGATGGCGACGGGGTCGGCAGGCCCCGCAGCCGTCGGCGAGTTGACGTCGCCGCGAGCCGAGCCGAACAGCACACCACCCACGACCGCGGAGGCGACCGCGATCCACAGTGCCGCGGTGATCCCGACCGTGTCCGACAATGCGCCTCCGACGGCGGCGCCGATGGTGATCGCGATCTGGAAGCCCGCCACCAGCAGGCCGCCGCCCGCCTCCATACGGTCCGGGGCCTGACGCCCGATCCACGTCGAGACCACCATCAGCCACGATCCGAAACCGAAGCCCCACACTGCGACTGCTGCGATCACCAGCGGGACGTTGTCCGGCGCCGCAGCGACCACCGCGATGCTCGACGCGATCAGCGCGGGCACCCCATACCTGGCGATGTCGAGATGTCGGTCGACGACCATGCCGACCGCGAAGTTGCCCGCCAACCCGCCGACACCGAACACGACGAGGATCGCGGCGATGGTCGTCGCGTCCAGATCCGGGTTCCGTTCGAGCGCCACCCGGATGTAGGTGAACGCCGCGAAGTGGCCGAACACGGTGAGGACGTGTCCGGTGAGGCCGAGCGAGAGTCCCGGCACACGAAGGGTTTCGGTGAGGGAGCTGACCCGTGCGGCGGCGGACGGCTCTACGAACGGGAGCACTCGCCAGAGCGTGACGGCCACCACGGCCGACAGAACGGCCGCGCCGGCGAAGACCGCGCGCCAGTCGAACACCTCCCCCAAGTAGGTGCCGAGCGGGACCCCGGCGACCGTCGCGACGGTGGTGCCGGTGTTGACGAGCATCATGGCGCGACCGAGGTGTGCAGGCTGCGCGAGACGCGAGGCGACAGCGATGGACATCGCCCAGAAGCCGCCGATCGACGCACCGAGAAGCAGCCGGGCAACCAACAGCATCCACATGCTTCCGGACACGGCGACCAGCACATTCGACACCGCGGCCACGCTCGTCAGGCCCACTAGCAACAACCTGCGGTCCAGCTTCGGGAAGATGATGCCGATCGTCGGCGCAGTCAGAAAGCCGACGAATGCGGTGACGGTGACCGCTTGCCCGGCGTTGCCCTCCGACACCCCCAACGACTCGGCCATGGCGGGCAACAGGCTCGGCGGAAGGAACTCGGCGACGACGAGGACGAAGCTGGTCGCCATCATCACGACTATCGAGGCCCACTGGGTGGCCGTCGACGACGAAGCGGTGCGTTGTGTCATGACATAGATCCTCCGTGCCGAGCGATGCCGCCACTTGACCGAAACCCCACAGGATCGAACCGAACGTCCACCGATTCCGGTGGCAGAATTGTCACGCATGGGGCAGCCGCGGCGATACACGAAGAGGGTCGGGCGAGAAACGTCTTCTCGCCCGACCCTCTGGTGGAGCCCCCTGTCGGGATTGAACCGACGACCTTCGCTTTACAAGAGCGGTGCTCTACCACTGAGCTAAGGAGGCGTGCGGTGAAGAAGTATATCCGCCGCAGATAGCTCGCCCACCACCAGCACCACGATCGCACGACGAGGAGGCACCACAACGTGCGCGCGTTCTTCCGCCGCGGACTCGAGAAAGTCCTTGGAAACGCTCAGGCGACGATCGACACGATCGAGCCGGGCAGCATCGTCGTTGCACCGCGAAAACCTATCGCGCTCGACGACGAGGCCGCGATCACCGAGGTCCTGGACCTCGCTGCCAAGATCGGTGCGGTCCTCCTCGACTCCGGCACAGGCGCCATCGACACTCGCAAACAGATCGAGTTCGTGGCGGGCATCTACGGCCTGGAGGACGTGGACGTCGACGTCACGTTCAACACGATCATGGTGTGCGCGCGCCGGGGCTACTCCCTGCCCCCGGTGATCTCGATGCGGACGGTTCACTATCGATCACTGGACTTCACCCGCCTTGCACACGTCGACCGGTTGGTGCGGCGCATCCGCCAGTTGGCGATCACCCCGACGACGGCGCATCGGATCGTCGACGAGATCATCGCGGCCAACCACCCGTACCCGTATTGGGTGGCCTCACTCGGCTGGGGAGCGATGGCGGCCGGTATCTCGATACTCCTCGGCGGCACGTTCTTCGTCGGGCTCACCGCGTTCATCACCACCCTGGTGATCGTCTCCCTGAACCGGAGACTCGCGCGGATCGGGACCCCGGTGTTCTTCCAACAATTCGCAGGCGGCTTCATCGCGGTCATGCCCGCAGCGACTCTGTTTCATTGGCGCGAGCAGATCGGCATCGACTTCATGCCGTCCCAGATCATCGCGGCAGGCATCGTGGTCTTGCTGTCCGGGCTGTCCCTCGTCGGCTCGGTGCAGGATGCGATCACCGGCGCTCCGATCACCGGCACCGCCCGGTTCTCCGAGGTGGTCCTGCAGACCGGCGGCATCCTCGCCGGAGTCGCTCTCGCTCTGCGGGTCACCGAATGGTTCGGGGTGACGCTGCCCGGTCTCGGAACCCAGCTCCCGTTCGGCACCGCCGACACGCTGGCCCGCATCACCGGTGCCGCGATCGCGGCTGGGGCGTTCGCGGTCGGGAGCTACGCCGAGCGTCGCGCGATCCCGGTGGCGTTCGGCGCCGGAATCGTCGCATCGGGCGTCTCGTTGGGCCTGGCGCTCACTCAGGCCGGGTCGATCGTCGCCGCGGCCTCCGCCGCCGTCGTCGTCGGCCTCGTCGGTGGTCTCGCCGCCCGTCGTGCGTTGACGCCGCCCCTGGTCATCGCCGTCGCGGGTATCACGCCTCTGCTTCCGGGTCTCTCGATCTACCGCGGGCTGTACGGAATCATGAGCGGGCAGTCGCTCGAGGGCTTCGGCCAGGTCGCAGCGGCACTGACAACAGGCTGTGCGCTCGCCGCGGGCGTCACACTCGGCGAGTTCCTGGCGCGATCTCTGCGTCGACCGAGCATCCCGGCAGTTCTCGTCCGAATCCCCGTCCGCCCGGAGAACTTTCCCCGCCGAAAGCCGCGACGCGAAAGTCCTTGACCCTCACGCGGCGTGAGGCACCACGATCTTCAGGAGTGACGATGACACGAGGCGACACGTGGACCGTGGGTCGACTGGCAGAGCATTTCGGGGTGACGGTGCGCACACTGCACCACTACGACGAGATCGGCCTGTTGTCCCCGACCGAACGATCATCGGCAGGCTATCGCCTGTATACGCAGGCGGACCTGGTCCGGCTGCAGCAGATCGTGGTGTATCGACGGCTCGAGATGTCCCTCGACGACATCGCCGACCTGCTCGACGGGGCGGACGGCGCGGTCGACCATCTCCGCCGACAACGTGAAGTCGTCACGGCCAGGCTCGACGAACTCAATGAGCTCGTGGGCGCAATCGACGACGCATTGGAGCGTGAGATGACGAACCGACCCGCCACAGACGCGGAACTGAGAGAACTGTTCGGAGACGGGTTCTCCGACGAATACCAGGCCGAAGCGGAGGAACGCTGGGGCCAGACCGACGCGTGGGCCCAGTCCGCGGCCCGCACGTCGACCTATACGAAGGCCGACTGGGCGGAGGTCAAAGCCGAGCAGGACGCGGTGAACGCCGAGTTCGTCAACGCCATGAGGTCCGGCGAGCCGGCTGACGGAGCGCGGGCTCGGGCGGCGGCCGAACGTGCTCGGTTGCAGATCAACGACCGCTTCTACGAGTGCGATCACGAATTCCATCGCTGCCTCGGCGAGATGTACGTCGCAGACGAACGGTTCGCGGCAACGTACAACACGCTCGAACCCGGTCTCGCGCAGTACGTCCGGGATGCGATCGTCGCCAACTCGGACGCCAACCGGGGTCACGCGTAGAATCACCAGCATGCCTGCCAAGACAGAAGACATCGCAGAAGACGATCTGACTCCGGTCGCCGACGAGACGGCGATCTCGGCCCGCCGCGTGGTCGCCACGTACGCCACAGACGCCGACGAATGCCGGATGCTCCTGTCCATGCTGGGACTCGCCACCGACGAGTCCGCCTGATCGTCGATGACCGACACGGGTGCTGAATTCGTCGTCGTAGCCAACCGGCTCCCCGTCGACAAACGTGTGCAACCTGACGGGACCGTCACGTGGAAGCGTGCACCGGGAGGTCTCGTCACCGCTCTCACCCCGACTCTCGCGACCCGCGAGGGCGCGTGGGTCGGGTGGAGCGGCGCGGCAGCCACCTCGACTTCGCTCGACGAGCAGACAACAGGTGCCCTCGACGAGCAACCGCGGGTCGACGGGATCGACATCCACGCGGTGCCGTTGAGCAGCGGTGAGATCGCCGACTATTACGAGGGCTTCGCAAACTCGACCCTGTGGCCGCTGTACCACGATCTGCTGGTGGAACCGGTGTTCCGGCACGACTGGTGGGACACCTACCTGACGGTGAACCGGCGATTCGCCGAGGCGACAGCCGCCTCCGCCGCACACGGCGCCACCGTCTGGGTGCACGACTACCAGCTCCAGCTCGTGCCAGCGATGCTGCGGGACCTGCGCCCGGACCTGCGGATCGGGTTCTTCCTTCACATCCCGTTCCCATCGTATGAACTGTTCACGCGGCTTCCGTGGCGCCGTGAACTGCTCGAAGGACTGCTTGGGGCCGACCTCGTCGGTTTCCACCTTCCGGGCGGCGCGGAGAACTTCCTGACCCTGGTCCGCCGAGTCCTCGGCCTGGAGACCTCCCGCGACCCGGTCGGCGTCCGTGACGGGCTCGGAACCATCACCACCGGCACGCGTACCGTGCGGGTGGGCTCGTTCCCGATCTCCATCAACGCCGCCGAGGTCGCCGACCAGGCGTCGAAGACTCTCGATCGTGCCGCCGGGATCCGTGCCGAACTCGGCGACCCGAAAACGATTCTGCTCGGCGTCGACCGACTCGACTACACCAAGGGCATCGACGTTCGGCTGAAAGGCCTCGAAGGACTTTTCGCCGCGAGCCGCCTCGACCCGGCGGAGACCGTGTTCGTGCAGCTCGCGAGCCCTAGCCGGGAACAGGTCGACAGCTACATCGCCGTCCGCAATCGCATCGAGCGGAGCGTCTCCCACATCAACGGCACGTACGGAACCACCACGTCGCCGCCGGTTCGCTACCTGCTGCAGCCGGTCCCCCGCGACGAGCTTCTCGCGTACTTCATGGCGGCCGACGTCGTTCTCGTGACGCCGCTGCGGGACGGGATGAATCTCGTGGCCAAGGAGTACGCAGCGTGCCGCGCCGACCATGGCGGCGCGTTGGTGTTGAGCGAGTTCACCGGAGCGGCCGCAGAGCTGGGCGAGGCCGCCTACCTGCTCAACCCGTACGACGACCAGAACGTGATGGACGTGATCGAAGCGGCTGTGACCGATGATCCGGCAGCTAAGCGCTCACGGATGGCCGCTCTGCACCAGCAGGTCCGCGACTTCGACGTCGATCTGTGGGCCAACAGCTTCTTGCAGTCTCTCGCGGGTGCGAGTGCGGCGAATGAGGAGATCAAGTGAGGATCGACGGTTCTCTCGGCCATGCGATCGCCGAGTTCGCTCACCTCGATCGGGTGTTGCTCGCCTCCGACTACGACGGGTGTGTCGCACCGATCGTCTCCCGTCCGGAAGACGCGAAGCCCAATCCACGGTCGGTAGCCGCGCTCGCTGCAGCCGCCGAACTGCCCGGCGTGGATGTGGCGCTGGTGTCCGGACGAGCGCGATCCGACCTGGCCGTCCTATCAGGTCTCAGCGACCCGGTGGTCCTCGTCGGCAGCCACGGCGCCGAGTTCGACACCGGCTTCGCCGACCCCGTCACCGCCGAGAGGCGCGCGCTGCTCGATCGGGTGATCGCCGAGTTCGAGGCCCTCGCCGCCCGCTTCCCCGGGACCTCCGTCGAGATCAAACCGGCCAGCACCACGCTGCACGTCCGAAATGCGTCATCGGACGACGCCCACGCGGCGCTCGCACTCGCCGCCGAAGGTCCTGCATCGTGGGAGGGCGTGCACGTCACCTACGGCAAGGCCGTCATCGAACTGGCCGTGATCGAGACCAGCAAAGGCCACGCGCTTGATCGTCTACGCGACATCGGGCACGCGCAGGGGGTGCTCTACATCGGCGACGACATCACCGATGAGAAGGCGTTCGCTCGCCTCAACCTGCCCGGCGACGTGAGCGTGAAAGTCGGCGACGGCGCGACCTCGGCGCGGTACCGCGTCGACGGCCCCGACGACGTCGCAGACGTCCTCGAAGCGGTTGTCGCTAGCCGGTCTTGATATTGCGTCGAGCGCTCGCCTGATCGCGCGGCTTCAGGATGATCTGGTCCAGGTTCACGTGCGGCGGGCGTGACGCTACGAACGAGATCACCTCGGCCACGTCCTCGGCCACCAACGGCTCGAGTCCGGAGTAGACGGCGTCGGCCTTGTCTGCGTCGCCGTCGAACCGGACCAGGGAGAACTCGGTCTCCACCATTCCGGGAGCGATCTCGGTGAGGCGGATCGGCTTGCCCAGGAGTTCGAGGCGAAGCGTGCGATGGATCATCGCCTGCCCGTGTTTGGCGGAGGTGTAGCCGGCGCCGTTGTCGTACGGCTCGATCGCAGCGAGTGAGGTGATCGTCACGATGAGCCCGTCGCCGGACGCCTCCAGTGCGGGCAGAAGAGCCTTCGTTACACGCAATGTGCCGACGACGTTCGTCTCCCACATCCACCGCCAGTCGTCCAGGTCGGCGTCAGCGACCGTCGCGAGACCCTTGGCACCGCCCGCGTTGTTGACGAGGACGTCCACGCGGTCGAGACCGGCGACGAACCGCTCGACCGACTCCGGGTCCGTCACGTCCAGCTGCCGCGCGCGTCCGCCGATCTCCGCGGCCAGTGCTTCGAGACGATCGACCCGCCGGGCTCCAAGGATCACGTCGTAACCGTCGCCGGCGAGGGCCCGCGCGGTTGCGGCGCCGATACCCGAACTCGCTCCGGTGACAACGGCGACTCTGCTGGACTCATCAGACGCGGCGGTGCTCATGCAGCCATAATAGAGCCGGGTCGACTGCTAGTTTTGAGGCCATGAGCTCAGGCGGCGTCGTCCCCGCACGACTACGAGTCGGAACCGGACCGGCAGCGGCGGTTCTTCACGCCATCCGGGTCGGGGGTCCGGTCACGCGCGATCAAATCGTCGCCGCTGTCGATTTGTCTGCCGCGACGGTGAATCGTCAGGTCAACGCCCTGCTCGAAGCCAAGTTGATCACCGAGCGGCCCGACCTCGTCGACACCGGCGCCATCGGCAGGCCGAAGGTTCCGTTGACTCTCGACCGGGACCACTACTGCGTCGCCGGCATGCACGTCGGCGCACTGCGCACGGCCCTCGTTGTGGCCGACCTCCGCGGTCGCACGCTGTACTCGCACGCCATCCGCACCCAGGAGTTCGCAGGCATCGATGCGTCCGACGCCGTGCGTCGCCTCTGCGGACTGCTTCGTGAACTCGCCGACAGGTTCTCCGGCCGTCGTGTCCTGTGGGGCGGCGCAGCGATCGGTGGCGCGGTCGACGCCGACACCGGCATCGTCGACCATCCGATCCTGAACTGGCACCGCCAGCCGCTCGGCCCGGAATTGACTGCGGCGCTCGGGGTCCCGGTATCGGTGTCCGAACACGTGCAGTCGATGGCCGCCGCCGACTTGATCCTGTCGGGATCTATGGACCACGGGCAGTCGGGCCTGTTCTTCTACGCCCGCGAAACCGTCGGTATGGCGATGACGTTCGCGGGCGAAGTCCACCAACCGATGCACGGCGCCGGAACCATCGCCGGACTGCCCGTCGCACCCGGACTCCTGTCGACCGAACCGATCGTCCCGCTGCAGTCGGTGATCGGAACCGAGGCGACCGCGGCCGTCGCCGCACGTCTCGGCGTGCAGCCGGATGCCAGCGTGATCGCAGATCACCAGGCTCGGGTACTCGGCGAGGCCGTGGCCGCCATGCGCGATGTGATCAATCCCGACGAGATCATCGTCGCGGGTGACGCGTTCGCGACCCATCCGCAGGGTCTCGCGCCGGTTCAGGCGGCGTTCGACGCCGCGACCCGAATCGACCGACCTTTGGAGATCAACCCGACGTGCTTCGGGATCGGCGTCCCGGAAGCCGCCGCGATCGCCGTCGCGCTGTCTGCGGTGTACGTCGACCCGCTCGCAGTGGTCTGACCAGGCTTTTACTCAGGGAAGCCGTCGAGGACCGCGCGCGAGCCCGACAAACCCAGACGGCTCGCGCCGGCAGCGATCAGCTCGGCGGCGAACTCCGCGGTACGGATTCCGCCACTCGCCTTGACTCCGACATGCGGGCCGACAGCCGCACGCATCACCTCGACCGCACGGACACTCGCACCGCCCGCCGGATGGAAGCCCGTCGACGTCTTCACGAAGTCCGCACCCGCCTGCACTGCCTTCTGGCAGACCTGCGTCAGCCCGTCCTCGCCGATCGTCTCCAGCAGGACGGCCGACTCGACGATCACCTTGAGCAAGACATCCGGTCCGATGCCCTGTCGGACGGTCATGACATCGGCGAACACTTCGTCATAGCGGCCGTCGACGGCCGCGCCGATGTCGATCACCATGTCGATCTCGCCGGCACCCGACTCCACCGCGAAACGTGCCTCGGCAGCTTTTACGAGCGAGTGGTGTTTACCCGAGGGAAATCCGGCGACGACGCAGTTGCGCACCGTTCCGGTGTTGATCGGCAGCATCGACGGCGACAAGCAGACAGAGTGAACGCCCAGGTCGACGGCTTCGGCGACCGTCGCTTCGGCATCGGCCCGAGTCGCTTCCGGCTTGAGGAGGGTGTGGTCGACGAGAGCCGCGACGGCCGCTCGGTTCAGGTTGCTGTTCGTCACAGGTTCGAGCTTGGCACACTTAGACCCGTGACCACCCCACAGCGCCCCGCAAGCGACGACGCACGACGTCTTGTCCTCACCCTCGGATGCCCCGACACCACGGGCATCGTCGCCGCCATCTCCGGCTTCATCTCCGACATCGGAGGTTGGATCACGGAGGCGTCGTACCACTCCGACGAGTCGACGGGATGGTTCTTCACCCGCCAAGCGATCCGCATCGACTCCGCGGAGCTTCCCGTCCACGAGGTGCGTGCACGTTTCGCGCAGATCGCCGCCGACATGGGCCCGGAGACCGAGTGGACGCTCACCGATACATCAGTCGAGAAGACCGCGGTTCTCCTGGTCAGCAAGGACAGCCACTGTCTCACCGACCTGCTCGCCCGCGCTGAGCGCGGCGAGTTCCCGGCGACGATCGCGGCCGTCATCGGCAATCACCGCGACCTCGAGGAGCTCACGTCACGTTTCGGCGTCCCGTTCCACCACGTCCCGTTCCCCACGGACGGGAAGACCGAGGCGTTCGCCGAGGTGCGTCGCATAGTCGACGGCTACCGACCTGACGCCATCGTGTTGGCACGCTTCATGCAGATCCTGCCCGCAGACCTCTGCGAGGCGTGGGCCGGACGTGCGATCAACATCCATCACAGCTTCCTTCCGAGCTTCGTCGGCGCCCGGCCTTACCACCAGGCGTTCGACCGGGGCGTGAAGCTCATCGGCGCCACCTGCCATTACGTGACCGCAGATCTGGATGCCGGACCGATCATCGAACAGGACGTCAGCCGTATCAGCCACGACTACACGACCGCCGACATGGTGCGTCAGGGCCGCGACATCGAGACCCTCGTCCTGTCTCGCGGGGTCCGTTGGCATCTGGAGGACCGCGTCCTCGTCTACGGACGCAAGACCGTCGTCTTCACATAGGACCTTCACGGAGGCGCATCACCACAGGTCGATCTGTGGATGACGCTCCTGTTGTCCACAGATGTCGACTTCCCGTGATGAACCTGAAGCGACCCAGAAGATGTCGGTGATCCTTGCGGGATGAATCCGATACGCACCGGGGTGTACTCCGCGCAGGAACTGATCAGGCGGCTGGGCCGTGCGGGCTTCGCCGAATGCATCAAGAACGGCATCGCACGGAAGATTCGCCACGGTTGGTATGCGATCGGGGACCCGCCCCAGGATCTGGTGATCGCTGCCCACCGGGGCGGAGTTCTGAGTTGTGTATCGGCGCTGGACAAGCACGGGGTATGGGTACCCGAGCAGCCCGATGTCCACGTCCGAACCAGCGGCCGTGCGGCCCGCGTCCCGGATAGCAGGTTCTGCCATCGGTTCGGTCGGGACGACCCGGCCTGTACCGCGATAGACGATGTCTCGACGGCACTGCAGTATGCGGCGCGTTGCCTGGATCGCGGGGAATACGTCGCAGTATGCGACTCCGTGATGAATCTCGGGTTCATGACCGGCGAGCAGATCGACTACCAGTTCCGCAACGCACCTAAGCGAATTCTCGCCCTGCTCGACCGATGCGACGGCAGGGCGATGTCCGGCCCCGAGTCGATGATCCGCTTCTTTCTAGAGGGCAAGCATGTCAAGGTCCGCATCCAAGTGCAGATCGACACTGTCGGTCAGGTCGACCTCTTGGTGGGCAAACACTTGATCATCGAGACCGATGGCCGGGAGTTCCACCTCGAACGATTCGATGAAGATCGTGCCCGCGACGTGGCCGCGTCTGCGCTCGGCTACACAACGCTGCGATTCAGCCGGGATCAAGTTCTGTACGACTGGGAGTATGTGACGACCTCGATCATGGAGGCGATCGCAGCCGGAGTCCATCAGCGGCCGTCACGTCGTGTGAAATGTGCACGTGAGCGCTTCCACACTGAGCTATGAGGGGTAGTACGTCCGCTCACGTGCACATTTCACGCACGGTGGTTCAGATTGAGCAGCTGCCGGACGACTCACCCGAGGCGGGCTGCTGCCCTTCAGAAGCGGCCTTCAGGTTGACGTCGGAGCCTGCGAACGCGAAGTCGATCCCCGACCCGGTCACCTTGAGATCGCTGACTTTGATCTGCTTGAACAGTGGGCCGAACATCGACGTCGTCACCTGATCGACGATCGGCTGCGCGAAATCGGAGGGCAGACCGAACATCAGGGCGGTCGCGTCCTTCACCTCGAACCTCACCGTCCCGTTCGACACGGTCGGCTTCAGCGTGACGGTCGCAGGGATGCTGAGGATCGCGATCGGAACCTCGGTCTCGAGCTTGATGGTGCCGGCGTTCGCGTCAGCCGAGATCGACTTGATGGTTGCGCTGCCGCCCTGTTGGCTCTCGTTGCTCAGTTCCGTGATCCGCTTGTAGGGCAGGTAACCCGAGCCCTTCAGCGATCGGACGGTGCCGCCGTCGGTGCTGATGCCTTCGGCACGCGCGTGGAGCCGCATGTCGGCGGCGTCGCCGTCGTTGGTGTCCACCTGGACCCACGGCACCTCGCTGCCGAACACGGAGAGCAGCATCGGCTTGCGCGACACCGACACGTCGGTGGACGCACCTGTCAGACTCCCGAAAGCGTTCGAGATGCAGTCGGTGACCTTGCTGCGCATATACAGTTCGGACCCCACGCCTGCGATGACCAGCAACAGCACCAGAGCGGCGGCGATCAAACCGATGGTGCGCCTGCGACCGTGCTTGTTCGCCGCGGGTGCGGACTTCGTCACGGGGATCTCCGGGGAGCTCGCGGCGGGGATGCCCGGGTTGCTCGATGCATCGAACGCGCCGGTGCCGATCGCTTCCATCTGGCGCGTCGCCGGGCGCGATGCCTGCGAGTATGCGTGGGTCGCCGGATCGGCCGGACGACGAGTCGGGTCGATCGGTCCGGTGATCACTTCACCTGTCGGGGTGTCATCCGCAGACACCGGCACGCTCTTCGAGTCTGCCGGGGTGGTCGGTTCAGGCTGTGCCGCATCCGCCGGCGGCGTCACGGCGTCGCCGACGGTCGGCTCGTCCGGAGTACCGCTGTCGAGAGAGTCGCGGTCAGGCGTCTCGCCGCCGGGAGTGTTGTTGTCGGTCATGCTTCGGTCCCATCCAGGCTGCGGATGTCACGGCGATTGGCGCCGGTCGCCAGCGCCGCTCGCGCCTTGTCGGTCCGGGCCAGGTCGATGTCGTGGAGATCGACCTGTTCACCGGAGTCATAGTCGGCGATCACGCTACCGAACGGATCTGAGATTCGGCTATGTCCTATCCCAGTGGGAGCTGACGAGTTCCGAGCTGCGGGGTCGGTGGGCAACGCCTGGCCCACGGCGACGACATGGGTCGCGGAATCGAGGGCGCGCGCCGACGCGAGGAGTTCCCACTGCTCCCGTTTGCCCGGCCCGGCACCCCACGATGCGGGCACCACGATCAGCTCGGCGCCCCGGCGTGCGAGTTCAGTGAACAGCTCCGGAAAGCGGATGTCGTAACAGGTCGCGAAACCGACTCGACGACCTGCGATCTCGGCGATCACGGTCCGCTCCCCCGGCGCTATCGTCGCCGATTCACTGAAGCCGAACGCATCGAACAGATGAATCTTGTTGTAGCCGACAGGCGGCAGGCCTGGCCGCGCGACCAGCAGAGTGTTGTGGATCCGACCGTCGCCCGACGGCGTGAACATGCCCGCGACGACCGTGATCCCGAGCTGGGTAGCGACATCGACGATTCGTGACGCCCACGGTCCGTCGAGCGGCTGAGCCACGTCGGTCAGCGACACTCCGAACCGGCACATGGCGGCTTCGGGAAAGACGATCAGGTCCGCACCGTCGGACGCGGCACGGCGCGTCTCGTCGATGATGCGCGTCAGATTGGTTTCGGGGTCTGTTCCGGTGGAGATCTGGGCCATCGCCAGCCGCATGGGGGCTCCTCGTCGTTGTGGTCGCGCACCTCCACCTTAGTGCCGTTGTCAGCCCTCGTCGGCAAGGTACGTGACTCCCGGGGTTCGAGAGACACCGTCGAGTTCCATTGGCGGCATTCGCAATTCGACGCGGGTCAGCGTTGGTACAGCGTGGAGCCGTCCGGGCCGCTCGTCGAACTGATGAACTTGGCGAAACAGTGGTCCTTGTCGAGCGACTGACTCACGCACCACGACAACGCCGAGGACGGTGTCGAGAACTGCTGCGCCGAGACGATCACCCACCAGTGATCCTGGGTGAACACCGGCCAGTCCGCCGAACGCAGCAGCCGCACGTTCGGATACCGCTGTTTCATCGACACGTACTCGTTGTAGATCGCGGCGTTGTCCCACGTGCGGCCTTCGGCGCTCAGGCCCGGCCATTTTGCGCTCACCTGAGCGGTCCAGCGGTTGTCGTTCGACCGCATGTACGCGGTGTCCGACGCCGTAGCCGCGGCAAGATCGTTCGCCGCCTGCGCCTCCGGATCGACGTACGTCGTGATGGTCGCCGGGCCGGGTTGGGGTTGTCCGACCTGCGCGGTGGTCGTCTCCGTGGTCGTGTCGGACGTGTCGGACACCTTCTTCCAGACCACAACACACCCGATCACCAGCGCGATGATGCAGGCCATCGCGAGCCCGAGGATCACTCCGCGCGCGACGGAGGGCCCCTGCTGACCGTACTGCGGCGGATATCCGGCCATCGGGTACCCGGTCGGCGGATGCTGGCCGGATGGGTACTGGCTCGCGGGATGCTGGGCGGCGGCATACCGGGCGGCGGAGTCCTGGCCTGTCGGGTACCCGTAGGCGGCCTCAGGAGTGGTGTACTGCTCGGTTGACGCCTTGTCTAGCGAGACTCGGTTCGACGCGATGTCACGCTGCATCGTCTCGGCGAAGTGATTCACCCCCGACTGCTGTCCATCGGGCGATCCTGACGTACCTGGCGTCGACATGCGCTCATGCTAGTCGCGTCGAGGGCCCGCACCGAGTACGTCATCTGTTCGGATCACCTGGGGTCAAGACGGGTTGACCGACGACCACGGCACGGTCAGTACATTGTCGATCCGCCGTCCGCGCGGTACGACGACCGGCACACCGTCGTCGGCGAGCATCTGCAATGCCACCCGCCACCGGTCACGTGGCCCGAACGCGGCCTGTCCGGCGGCCCGGTCCCAGGCCCGGTCTGCGGCGACGAGCAGATCGTGGACGAGTTCCCCGGGCACGTTGCGATGGATCAGCGCTTTCGGCAGGCGCGGTGCAAGATCGGACGGCCGGTCGGAGTGAGTCGGCGACCAGCACAGGGTCAATTCGACCGGCCCCTCGGCGTCGAGCAGCACCCAGCAGTGTCTACGGCCGATCTCATCGCACGTGCCCTCCACAATCAGGCCGCCCGGGGCGAGCGCGGATCGCATCTGCGACCACGCGGCGTCGACTTCGGCCTCGTTGTACTGGCGGAGAACGTTGAACGCGCGGACCAGATTGGGACGCAGCCCGGCGAGTTCGAAGCCCCCGAGTGCAAAACGGACGCCGTCACGCGGTTCGACGATCCGGTCCGGATCGATCTCCAGGCCGACCAGACTCACGTCAGGAACGACGGCGCGGAGTCGGTGAGCCATTTCGACGGCGGTGTCCGGTCGTCCGCCGTACCCGAGGTCGACGGCGAGCGGCTGCGGCACGTCCAGCGCTGCACGCACCCGACGGTCGCCTGCCATCGCGCGGTCGACGCGGCGCAGGCGGTTGATGTTCGTGGTGCCACGGGTGATCCGTCCGAGCGGGCGGCCCGCCCGTCCGGATCGATTCATGCGAGGTTCTTGCTCACCCATTCGGCTATGAACTCTGCCTCGCCGCGGAACAGGTCCACCAGGTTGATCAGCATCAACTGCTCGAGTTTGCCGTTGATGAACGGGAGGAAGACTTTCACCTCGGTCGTCTTGCGGACTGTGCAGCCGGTCTCAGTCGGAAACAGCACCTGCTCGCCGTTCAACGAGCCAGGGCCCGCCGGAATCGACGCGGTATACGTGCCGGGAGTCTTGTCGGCGACGAACGCGCCGAGCGTCTCGACGCGCGTGATGACCATGTCCTTCTTCATCACGGTCTGCGCGACAGGCGGAAGCATGTCACGTGTGATCGTCTGCTTGAGGACCACCCGCATGCCATCGTCACCTGACTCGAACTCTTCGACGTTCGAGATGGGTGTCAGTTCCCGGAACTGCACCATCAATGCGTCCCAGTACTCCCGCTGCATCTGCGCCTGGTAGATCTTCTCCGCCGGGTGCTCGTAGCGGGCGGAGTAACTGAGCCGTCGTGCCATGCACCCCAGGGTAACTGGGGAATTAACTCTGCTGGAAATCGAGCGTTGCGTCGCGCTCCGCGTCGAGGAGGATGACGACCTGATCGGCGACGGCGCGTTCGATCTTTCCGCCGACGAACGGGATCGGGACGTCGACGCCTCCGGCGTACTTCGCCACCGCCTGCTGTCCGGCGATCGTGATGTCGCCGAAGATCTTTGCCGGTGCACCCGTCACCGATGCGTCCATCCGACCCGTGATCGTGTCGCCGTTGCGAGTGAAGACGCAGGTGCGGGGGATCTCCAGGTCACCGGGGCGCACCGCGGTGACCGCCTTCGGCAGGTTCGCGGCGGCGATGCCCTGCTTGGTCACGACGGTCACCGAGTCTCCGTCGACGGTGAACGATTCGAGGACGCCGTGATCGGCGTTGGTCGCCTTCAGCAGATCACGCCAGTACTGCTCACTGCTGAGCAGAGCCCACAGCTCCGCCACAGAGAACGGGTACGACACCGAATGCTCGAAGTTGCTCGCCATGAAGGAGAGGTTACCGTTACCCGCATGACCCACGCACAGCTCCTGTCCGCGTACACCACACTGCGTCTCGGCGGACCCGCCCGAGCCGTCGTCGAGTGCACGGACACTGCGTCACTCGTGGAGACCGTGACCCGCCTGGACCGGGAGGCCGAGCCCGTCCTCCTCATCGGAGGAGGGTCGAATCTGGTGATCGGCGACGACGGCTTCGCAGGCACGGCGGTGATCGTCCGCAGCACCGGAATCACCTTCGACTCGGACGACGAGGGCCCATTCGTGACCGCCGCCGCCGGAACCGACTGGGACACGCTTGTCGCCGCGACGGTCGACGCGGGCTTCGGCGGCCTCGAATGCCTCTCCGGCATCCCGGGCGCCGCGGGCACCACCCCGGTGCAGAACGTCGGCGCCTACGGGGTCGAAGTCGGCGACCTGCTGCGCAGCGTCGAACTGCTCGACCGAGCCACCGGCAAAGCCGAATGGGTCTCGCCGGCGGCCCTCGGGTTGGCCTACCGGACGTCGAAGCTCAAGGGCACCGACACTCATGTGGTCCTCACGGTGAGCTTCCGACTCAATCCGGGCGGGGTCTCGCAGCCGATCGCCTACCGAGAGTTGGCCCAGCGGCTGGGCGTGGACGAGGGCTCGACGGCCCCTGCCGCTCAGGTGCGCGATGTGGTGCTCGGCCTCCGCGCAGGCAAAGGCATGGTGCTCGACGCCGACGACCACGACACGTGGAGCGCGGGATCGTTCTTCACCAACCCGGTGGTCGGTGACGACCGGATCGACCAGGTGATGGCGGCGATCGTCGCGAAGGTCGGCGACGACGTGAAGGTCCCGCGCTTCCCCGCCGAAGGCGGATCGAAGCTGTCTGCGGGCTGGCTCATCGAACGGGCAGGTTTCACGCGCGGCTATCCCGACGAGGAAGCTCCCGCTCGACTGTCCACCAAGCACACGCTCGCATTGACGAACCGTGGTGCCGCTACCGCCGCCGACCTCGTGACGCTGGCCTCCGACGTGCGGGACGGGGTGCGCGACGCGTTCGGCGTCGACCTGCACCCCGAGCCCGTGTTCGTCAGCTGTTCACTGCCTCGCTGACATCACCGAGGACGGTGTCGAGCACTGCGTTGAACGCATCGGCGCGCTCGAACGGCACCATGTGACCCGCACCCGGGAACTCCGTGTACGAGTGCAGCACCCCGTTGGATCGGAGCACGTCCGCCATCTCCCGCGAATGCTCCACCTTCGTCAGTCGATCCTTCGTGCCGACCACCACTGCGGTCGGCACAGAGATCCGCTCGAGGCCCGCGGTCACGTCGAGGGTGTACATGGCCGTTCCCCATGCACCGCGCGCCGACGGCGAACACGCAGCGAGCTGCTTGTCCGTGAAGTCCACATGCGCCTGTCGCGCGACCGGGCCGAGTGCAACATAGTGTGCGATCCTGGCGCTCAGATCGTTGCTGGCGAGCGGAAGCGGCAAGGAGACGAACGCACGCTCCACCAGCGGTTCGGCCGGGCGGAGGAACCTCGGGAGATCCGGGACGAGCTGCTGACGCTGGACGACGTCCTTCGCAGCGGTCGAGGTCAAGACGATGGCCGAGATCTTCTCCTCCATCCCCGAACTGAACTGCGCCGCCCACGACATGATCGTCATGCCGCCCATCGAATGGCCCACCAGCACGGCTCGCTTGCCCTCCGGGACCATCTCCTCGAGGACGGTCTGCAGGTCCTGCCCGAGGAGTTCGACGGAGGGTCGGACCGAGCCCATCTCGGACAGCCCGTGCCCTCGATGGTCGTACGCGATGACTGCGCGGTTGCCCGCGAAGTGATGGAACTGTGGATTCCAGAATCCCGTGTTGCACGTCCACCCGTGAATGAGGACGACCACCTCGTCGGCGGCGTCGATGTCGCCGAGCGTCGCGACGTGGAGCAGTGCACCGTCTGGCGTCCCCACGACGGACGACCGGGGCGCTTTCGCGGGGGGGCGCGACCCGCGGGTCCGGACCGTCTTGGACGGGGGTCGGGTACTTGAACGCTTCGCGCAGGATCAGTGCTCCGACCGTGCCGAGTTCGGCGGCGACGACGCCTCCGACGACTCCCGCGCCGATCAGCGCGCCCTTGCCTAGACGACGCCAGTTCACGTCAACCATGAGTGTTCCTCTCAGTGCACGACGTCAGTCACCCGACGACGCCGCGGGGTCTTTCGACTTGTCGAAGATCGAGCTCGCCTCGCCGACCGCGCGGGAGATCTCGTCGTCGAGTGCTTTCGAGAACGCCGACTCGACGATCTCGTGCGCCATCGGGCGCACAGTCTGGATGAGTTCGGCGATCCGCGTGAACGTCTGGTCTCCCAGGTCGGGCAGGTTCTCGTCGAAGTACTTGTCGGTTATCAACGAGACGAAGCTGTGTGCGACATCCGCCAGATCCTGCTCCACACGCACCCACATGTCGAGCAGCACGTCGATGTCGATGCCCGCTTTGACCAGGGCTTCAGCACTGCCGAGCACCTCCGGGTTGCGTACCGCGTAGTGCGCGCCGTCCTTGGTGAGCAGCCCGAGCTTCTGACTGATGCCGATCGCCCGGTCCGAGGCGCCGAGCGACTTGCGCAGTTCGGTGATCGTGATCGTCGCGGCTCGCTTGATGCTCATCAACCGGTTGGTCTTCGGCGACGCGCGCAGCACGTGCTCCACCTTCATGCCGTAATGCGCAGCATGCAGCAGTTCACTGATCGTCGCGAACGTGTAGCCGCGTTCGAGCATTCGCGAGATCAGATTGAGTCGCACCAGGTGCTCATCGGAGTACCAGCCGGTGCGGCCGCGGATGATCGGCGCGGGAAGGAGCCCGCGGTCCTGATAGACGCGGATGTTGCGGACGCTGACGCCCGACACCTGTGCGAGGTCGTTGATGCGGTACTCGGTCATGCGGCGGCCCTGACGAGCGTCATCCGAGCTTCCGGAACCAGTTGCGGTTCAGTATCTCGTCGACGCGAACACGTACGTCGACGATGTACACCATCGACGCGACCACACCCACCAGGAACAGCACCATCATCCCGAGTCCACCGACCACGAACAGCCAGATCAGCACGTTGGAGCCGGCGAGGAGCGCAACCCAGAACGTCTTCGACTGCGCGTCGACCGCGGTGAACGCGTCGGCCCGGGTGCTCACCGCGTGCACGAGCGCGGCCAGTGCCGAGACTCCGGCGATGACACCGAGCGCAAGCACCAGGTACATCCGGGCGTTGAGGACCACGTCTTGAACAGTCACCAGGCCACCTTACCCACGAGCGTTGTCAACGTTGGACGTCGCGTCGTCCGCGCCGTCCTCTGCCTGCGTGTTCTCGCGTCGAAACGAGTCGTAGATCTCGAGGAGCATCTGCTTCTGGCGTTCGCTGATCGAATCGTCGACGAGCAGTGCGTCGCGGACCGGACTGGCCGGGCGCTCCTCGAGAATTCCGGCACGGACGTAGAGGACCTCGGCCGACACGCGCAGACCCTTGGCGATCTGCGCGAGGACGTCGGCGGAGGGCTTCCGGAGCCCCCGTTCGATCTGCGACAGGTACGGGTTGCTCACTCCTGCGCGTTCGGCGAGCTGGCGGAGGGACACCTGCGCCGAGAGTCGTTGTGTCCGGATGAATGCGCCGATGTCCTGGGCTGCCGCCGCGACCGCGTCCGCGGTGCTCGCGTCGTCGCAGTGCTCGGTGTCGGGATTCTTGCTGTGACTGCTCACGTTTCGATCAACCTGCTTCTCTCTAGAAGTCCAGTGTGCCGAACGAGTGCTAACAAGTGCAAGCACCGGCCTCGGGAGCAGGGTGTCAGAAGATCAGCACCGAGACCGTGTAGATCGCTAGACCTGCGAGGGAGCCGACAACTGTGCCGTTGATGCGGATGAACTGGAGGTCGCGACCAACCTGGAGTTCGATCTTCCGGCTCGTCTCCTCTGCATCCCAGCCGCGGACGGTGTCGGTGATGACCGAGATGATCTCGGTGGAGTAATTCTCGGCGACGTGGCGGGCGATCCGGGCGATCCACGTGTTCATCTTGTCCTGCAGCGGCTGATCGTCGTGGATCCGGAGGCCGAGCCTGACGACGGCGTCGGCGATCGACGTCCGCAGAGTGGACGACGGGTCGTCGAGCATTTGCTCGATGACGTCCTTGCCCGCCTGCCAGGCCGTCGACGCGGCGCCGTTCACCTCATCTCGGCCGAGTAGCTCGGCCTTGATGCCCTCGAACTTGGCGATCGTCTCCTCATCGTGCTGCAGCTCGTACGCGAAGTCTTTGACGAAGTCGTGCATCGCACGGCGGACGTCGTGGGACGGGTCTGTTCGCACCTTGTACGTGAACTCGGTCAGTTCCTTGTAGATCTTGTCGCCGACGAGGTTGTTCACGAAGTTCGGCACCCACGCGGGACCGTCGCGGTCGACGACACGATCGATGAGTTCGTTGCTGCCGAGCGCCCAGTCGTGGGCCCGGTCGCAGAGCATCTGCACGATGGGTTCAACACGGTCCTCGTCGACGAGTTGTTCCAGGATGCGACCGAGAGGCGGCGCCCACAGCGGCTCGGCGGCCCACTTGAGCACGGCCTGGATGAACTTCTCGACATCTTCGTCGCGCAGCATCTCGGATCCGAGTCTGATCGCTCGCGACACCTCGTCGTTGACGCGGCCCGCATTCGCGGGGTCCGCCACCCACCCGGACACGCGACGTGGGAGATCGAGTGAGACAGCACGTTCGACGATCACTTCGGGTGTCATGAAGTTCTGCTCGACGAACTCGCCGAGCTGATCCCCGATCTGGTCCTTCTTGCGGGGGATCAACGCCGTGTGCGGGATCGGGATGCCGAGCGGCTGCCGGAACAACGCGGTGACGGCGAACCAGTCGGCGAGGGCGCCGACCATGCCGGCCTCCGACGCCGCTCGCACGAAGCCGACCCACGCAGCCGTGTCGGCGCCGTCGCGGTGCTCGATCCAGCGCATCACGAAGTACACGGCAGCTGCCCCGAGCAGCATGCCGGTCGCGACGATCTTCATCTTGCGGAGGTCACGTGCGCGTTGTTCGTCGCCCGCGACGTCGAGACCTGCGGGCGTCGATCTCGGCAGCTGTGGTTGCTGCCCCAAGGTTGTCGACACGCCACCAGTCTTCCCGAACACGCACTAGTGTTGCCAGGTGATGCCGAACCTCAATCCGCTGTCGTCCGCTTCGGTGG
The DNA here is from genome assembly GCF_016919385.1 of Gordonia sp. PDNC005. Classification (NCBI taxonomy): domain Bacteria; kingdom Bacillati; phylum Actinomycetota; class Actinomycetes; order Mycobacteriales; family Gordoniaceae; genus Gordonia; species Gordonia sp. PDNC005. Next base: position 163,020 of record NZ_CP070351.1, on the reverse strand, counting down.
CCGTGAACGCCGCCCGCACCCTCACACGTGAGCTGGAGCAGCGCATCCTGGTGCCTGCGGTCGAGGCCGTCACATCGGACGGTCGCAAACAACGGTGGGAGAAACACAAGCAGGAGCGTCGCGCCGAGCTCACATGGGGGACGATCGAGGCGCTCCGCGATCTCGGCGCCGAAGCCGGGATGGACGAGATCGCATCGCACATCGGGGTGTCGAAGACGGTGCTGTACCGGTACTTCGCGGACAAGAACGACCTCGCAGCGGCCGTCACCGTCACCTACATGGAGTCGACGCTGCTGCCGAAGGTGACGGTCGCACTGACTGACGACCTGGTCGACTACGACTTGGTCCGCGCGGTTATCGGCGCCTACGTGGAGACGGTCGCCGAGGATCCCAATCTGTACCTGTTCACCACCGGGCGGACGGCCGGGAGCCTGTCGATCGCGCACACCGAACGGATCTTCACCGGCGCGGTCGCGTCGACGTTGGAGGCCCGCCTGTCGGCCCGGGGCGCATTGACGTCGGGTTCTCGGACATGGGCAGCCGCGATCGTCGGCGCCATCATCCGCGCGGTCGACGATGTCCTCGCACACGGCGACGGCTCGTCTGCTCAGTTGGTGGACGAATTGACGATGCTGGTGTGGGGCGGCATCGTCGGCATCGTGACGCGCAACGGAGACCCGGCCGCTTTCGCCGCGGATCCCCTGCCCATGCCGCCGATCCAGGCTGAGGGCCGGTCGTGACGAGCGGAGTTCAGACGTCGGCGCTCCGCGCTCGTTCCGTCGACTCGATCGCGACGTTCGACGCGTCGTCTACCCCCGGGTACGACGGCGACAAGACGTCGGGAACAGCCGAGTTGGCAGTCATCGGCGAACGGCTCGCATCGTTGCAGGAGATGCTCTACGCCGAAGGACGTTCCGGTGGAACACGCTCGGTCCTGCTGGTCCTGCAGGGCATGGACACCGCGGGTAAAGGCGGCATCGTCCGGCACGTCGGCGGGTTGTTCGACCCTCAAGGGCTCGCCGTGACCGGTTTCGGGAAGCCGACGGACGCCGAGCTCGCGCACGACTTCCTCTGGCGGATCCGCAACGCCCTGCCCAAACCCGGCAGGATCGGAATGTTCGATCGCTCGCACTACGAGGACGTGCTTCCCGTCCGTGTCCACAACACGGTTCCCGAGAGTGTGTGGCGTCCGAGGTTCCAGCAGATAAACGCGTTCGAGAAGGAACTCTCGGACTCGGGTGTGACGATCGTGAAATGCCTGCTGACCGTGTCGAAGGAAGAGCAGGCCAGTCGCCTCGCCGAGAGACTGGACCGACCCGACAAGTACTGGAAGTACGACCCGAACGACATCGACGAACGTGCTCTCTGGGACGACTATCTCGTCGCCTACCAGGACGTTCTGGATCTCACCGACACCGACGCGGCACCGTGGCACGTGATTCCGGCCGACCGCAAATGGTTCGCCCGTCTATCCGTCGCCCAACTGCTCCTCGACGCGCTGGAGTCGCTAGACCTCGCCTGGCCTCCCGCCGCGTTCGACGTCGACGCCGAGAAGGCCCGCGTCGCAGCGCTGGACTAGAAACAGCATCCCGCGGACAAGCGCAGCGGAGCCGTGAGGTGAGAACAGTGGCCGCGCTACTCCGCAGCCCGCGAGGCGCCAGCCGAGCCGGCGAGGACTGCGCGGCCACTGTTCTCGCCTCACGGCGCAACGGCACCACATTTCGACACGCCACCTCGGCTAGCGCCTCGGAGGCGGCTCAATGAGCGGGAAGGCACCTCGGCCGAGGAACACGGAAGCGGCTGAATGAGCAGGGGAATGCGAAAGACCCCGCCACCTGCAGAGAGAGGTGACGGGGTCTTTCGAGTAAACCTTACTTGGCGGCCGGAGCCTTCTTGGCCGGGGCGGCCTTCTTAGCCGGCGCTGCGGTCTTCTTGGCAGCGGCGACCTTCTTGGCGGGCGATGCCGCGGCGGTGCGAGCCTTGGCCTCGACGGTGCCTGCGGCGCCTGCGACCTTGTTGGCTGCGGCGTTGGTGTCGGACTTGACCTTGGCGGCGGCCTGCTCGACCTTCACTGCTGCGCCTTCGACCTTGGCCGATGCCTCCGAGAGGTCGACAGCTGCGTCTTCGACCTTGTCGGCTGCGAGGCCGACGAGTCCGGCGGCACGCTCGCCGACAGCGCGGGTCTGCGACGACACGGCGCCGAGTGCGTCCTCGGTGAGGTCGACAGCGTCGTTGTAGGCCTTCTCGACGCGGGTCAGGTTCTCCGACACGACGGCGTTCTCACGGATGCGGGCGACGGCGCTCTCGCCGCGCTCAGCGAGCGTGTTGTAGAGGCTGGTGGCGCGCTCGACGTAGGGGTCGGCGACCTTGCGAAGCTCTTCGGCGGTCAGCTTCTCGCGGAGCTCGTCGATGCTCGGGAACTCGGTGGGGAGCTCCTCGATGCGCGTACGGGTGGTCTCGAGGCGGGTACGGGCGCTCTCGATGCGAGTCTGGGTCGCTTCGCGGCGGGCTTCTGCGCGGGTCCGCAGGTCGGCGAGGGCGTCCTTGACTTCCTGGACGGCAGCGTCGCCGGCGCCGACGACGGCGAAGACCGGGGTGGGGATGGTGCGTTCGGCGGTGCTCATGGGAACTCCTAGTTCACGTTGTTGCTTGACTCTTCGAGTATCACGCAATCTGCTAACTAGAGCAAGCACCGTGCTAGCGAACGTGGCCAGGATCACCGGATTCGAAAACATCTGAAACCGGGAGTATTAACAACGTTGACCTGCGGAGTTACGAATCGAAAGCCTTGCCGTCAAGCAGATCTGAGACTTCAGTTCACTGCTAGCAAAATGCCGACGGAACGGGGATCGTCACTACGAGGCGACAGCGACCCGGTCGGAGTACTCGTAGAATCCACAACCCGACTTCTTTCCCAGACTGCCCGCGGCCACCTTCTCCACGAGCACCGTCGGAGGTGCGTACAACGGCTCGTTGAACTCGTCGAACATCTTCTCCGCGATCGCCTTCACGGTGTCGAGGCCGACGAGGTCGGCGAGTTTGAGCGGCCCCATCGGGTGTGCACACCCAAGGACCATCGCGTTGTCGACGTCGTCCACAGTTGCGAAGCCGCTCTCGACCATCCGCATCGCGGACAGGAGGTAAGGGACGAGGAGCGCGTTGACGACGAAGCCGGAACGGTCGTCTGAGCGGATCACCTGTTTGCCCAGGACGTCGCGGGCGAAGGTCTCGGCGCGGGCGACGACGTCGGGCGCGGTGGCGTCGGTGGTGACCAGCTCGACCAACGGGAGCATGGGAACCGGATTGAAGAAATGAAGGCCGACCACACGCGCGGTGTTCTGCGTAGCCGAACCCAGTGTGCGGATCTGGATCGACGACGTGTTGGAGGCCAGGACGGCGTCGGGGTCGGCGACGACGGCGTCGAGCTCGCGGAAGATCGCAGTCTTGACGTCTTCGTCCTCGACCACGGCTTCGACCACCAGTTGGCGGTCCGCGAAATCGGCGAGGTCAGACGTGAAGCGCAGCCGCCACGACGCCTGCTCACGCTCACGTTCGGTGAGCGTTCCGGTGGACACACCGTGGTCGAGGGAACCGAGGACACGGGCCCGTCCGGCGATCGCCAGTTCTCTGCTCGACTCGTAGACCAGGACGTCGACTCCTGCGCGGGCACATACTTCGGCGATACCGGAGCCCATCTGACCTGCGCCGACAACGCCGACGCGGGAGATCTTCTCACTTGCCATGGTAGTTCCGCGCTCTCCAGGGGTAGGTAGCAACAATCCCGGGCCGAGCGGGGCCGGAGGCCCCGCCTGACCCGGGATCGTCAAGGCGTCAACCGTGCGCTCGGTCTCCTGAGCGCAGTCGAAGGGCTTAGTGGAACTGGCCCTCTTCGGTCGAGCCCTTGAGGGCTGCAGTCGAGGTGTTGGGATCGACCGTGGTGGCGATCTTGTCGAAGTAGCCTGCGCCGACCTCGCGCTGGTGCTTGGTGGCGGTGTAGCCGCGCTCCTCAGCAGCGAACTCGCGCTCCTGCAGGTCGACGTATGCCGACATCTGGTTGCGGGCGTAGCCGTGAGCCAGGTCGAACATCGAGTAGTTGAGGGCGTGGAAGCCTGCGAGGGTGATGAACTGGAAGGTGAAGCCCATCGCGCCGAGCTCGTTCTGGAACTTGGCGATCGTGTCGTCGTCCAGGTGCTGCTTCCAGTTGAAGGAAGGCGAGCAGTTGTACGAGAGGAGCTGGTCCGGGAAGTCCGCCTTGACAGCCTCGGCGAACTGCTTGGCGAGCTCGAGGTCGGGCTTGCCGGTCTCCATCCAGATCATGTCCGCGTAGGGGGCGTATGCCTTGGCGCGGGCGATGCAGGGCTCGATGCCGTTCTTGATGCCGTAGAAGCCTTCGGCGGTGCGGGTGCCGTCCAGGAACGGGCGGTCGCGCTCGTCGACGTCCGAGGTCAGCAGGGTTGCGGCCTCAGCGTCGGTGCGGGCGATGACGACGGTGGGGGTGTTCGCGACGTCGGCCGCGAGGCGAGCCGAGGTGAGCGTACGGATGTGCTGCTGGGTGGGGATGAGCACCTTGCCGCCGAGGTGGCCGCACTTCTTCTCCGAGGCGAGCTGGTCCTCCCAGTGGGTGCCTGCGGCACCGGCCGAGATCATGGCCTTCTGGAGCTCGTACACGTTGAGTGCGCCACCGAAGCCTGCTTCGCCGTCGGCGACGATCGGGACGACCCAGTTGTCGACCGAGTCGTCACCCTCGACTGCGGCGATCTCGTCGGCGCGCAGCATCGCGTTGTTGATGCGACGAACGACGGCGGGGACCGAGTTGGCCGGGTACAGCGACTGGTCGGGGTAGGTGTGGCCCGAGAGGTTCGCGTCGCCTGCAACCTGCCAGCCGGACAGGTAGATGGCCTTGAGGCCAGCGCGGACCTGCTGCACGGCCATGTTGCCGGTCAGCGCGCCCAGGGCGTTGATGTAGCTGCCGTCACCCTTGGTGACGCCGTCCCACAGGATCTCGGCGCCGCGGCGGGCGAGGGTGTTCTCCTCGACGACCGAACCCTGCAGCTGCACGACCTGCTCTGCGGTGTAGTCACGGGTGATGCCGTTCCAGCGCGGGTTGGTGTCCCAATCCTGCTGGATCTCGGCGGCGGTACGCGGCTTTCCGACGTTGCTCATAGCCTTCGCTTTCGTTAGAACTGCTGATTCGCAGTGTCTTCTTGGATCTCGGTACTCCCCGATTGCGAACCGGAGTGCACCTGGAGGCGATGCCTGACGCAAGGTTGCCACAGATCAAACGTCCTGGTCTAGCCCTTGTTGCTGCAAACTTCGAACAGCGAGGATTCCATTTTTGCAAATGTTGCGAATATTCAGACGCGTCCATCGAGGCGGCCTCAACAAAAAAGTACGCGCGTACTGGGAAAACGTCGGACGAGTCACGTCCACCCTCACCTGACGCTCAGCGTCTACACATGCGCGGTGGCTCACACAAGAATTCGTGCGTGTGAGTGACATCACCGCGCTGTGCGTGACGAGCGGTGTCGCTTACTCTGCGGCCGCGCGCTCCACGGCGGTCTTCACGAGGTCGGCGAACGCGATCTCGTCGAGCGGCGGCTGGGTCAGCGGAGCTCCCGGCACGACGACCGCGGCCATCTCCGGCGTCACCTCGACCTCGGCGCCCGAGACGCCCATCTGAATGGTCACGACCTGACCTCCGGGCCGCTTCACGAGCACGTTGGCGAGCAGCGCGGTACGCGATCGCGGGTTGGCGCCCGCGGGGCGTTTCACCGAATCGGTCCGGACGAGGTACGACGCGGCGATGTCGTCACCGTGCAGCGCGGGCAGCTCCACAGACGTGTTGACGATCGGCACTCCCGCGAGGGAACCGGTCGACGGGGTCGCGGTCACCGAACCGCACGGTCCGCTGGTGTCGCGGCGGTCGGCGTCGACGTCACGTCGCACTGTGGTCAGCAGTTCACTGAACGTGCCGGTCTCCGACTGCGCCACGAGCAGGACGGTGTTGTCCTCGGTGAGCTGCGGATTGAACTTCGCATCGGCCGTCGGCTTGCACCCGACCGGAACGAACCCGACGGTCGACGCCGACTCCAGGGTGCTGCGATTGGCCGCGATCAAGTCGCCCACCGACTGCGGGATCACCGTGAAGCCCTGCGGTACCGCGTCACCCGGAAGGAGTCGTGACGGGAGGTCCGAGCCGGGGTCGGCTGGTTCGGACGATCCACACGAGGTCAGGAGCATCGCCGCGACAACAGCAGTCGAAACAGTGATGATGGACGTACCCGAAAGTCGTGATCGCACGCGGTCACGGTACCCCGACGGTCGATGTCAGCACCCGATTCGATCCGCGCGCTGCGTGGCAGGGAGGATCCCGCACTCGATGAGCGGCAAGAAGATGTACGTCGGCGCACGCCTGCGCCGACTCCGTGGTGAGCGTGGCCTGTCGCAGCTGACGATGGCATCGACTCTGGGGATCTCGGCGTCGTACTTGAATCAGATCGAGCACGACACTCGACCGCTTACCGCACCGGTGCTCGCGAAGATCACCGAGATCTTCGGCATCGACATCGGCTTCTTCGATCCCCAGGACGACGTCCGGCTCGTCGCCGAACTCCGCGAGGCGCTGCTCGACGAGGACCTCGACTTCGACCCGGCGGCGAGCGACGCCAACGAGGTGTCGGCGATGGTCGGCTCGCATCGGGCGATCGCCGAGGCCCTGGTGGGCATGTACAGCCGGTACCGCGTGGTGTCCGAACAACTCGCCGCCGCCACCGCGGGGCGCGGCGAACCCGGTGGGCGCGGCGCGATCAGTGCTCCGCACGAGGAAGTGCGGAACTTCTTCTACCAGCGTCGCAACTACATCCACGAGTTGGACGAGGCCGCCGAGAGCCTCACCTCACGCATGCGCATGCATTCGGCCGACGTCCGCGCCGGCCTGACCTCACGCATCGAGGACGTTCACGGTGTCCGCATCGCACGGCGCGTCGATCTCGGCGACAACGTGTTGCACCGCTTCGACAGGGACCAACGTCTGATCGAGTTCTCCGCAGCCCTGTCCCCCGGCCAGCGTGCGTTCAAGGTCGCCGCAGAACTCGCATACTTGGAGTTCGGCGACCTCATCACGTCACTGGTCGCCGAGGGCGGATTCTCCACCGACGACGCGACGGCCCTCGCGAGGCAGGGGCTCGCGAGCTACTTCGCCGCAGCGGCGGTGCTGCCGTACGCCCAGTTCCACGGTGCGGCCGAGGACTACCGATACGACATCGAACGACTGTCGGCGTTCTACGCCGTCTCCTACGAGACCGTCTGCCATCGGCTGTCGACCTTGCAGCGGCCGAATCTGCGTGGGGTGCCGTGGACGTTCGTCCGCGTCGACCGCGCGGGCAACATGTCCAAACGGCAGTCGGCGACCGGATTCAACTTCTCCTCCAGCGGCGGCACGTGCCCGCTCTGGAACGTGTACGAGTCGTTCACCTCACCGGGGAAGATCCTCACCCAGATCACCGAGATGCCCGACGGCCGCGAGTACTTCTGGGTGTCGAGGACCGTCGAACGGCGCGCCGCCCGGTACGGGCAACCCGGAAAGACGTTCGCGATCGGCATGGGCTGCGAACTCCGGCATGCGAATCGTGTCGTCTACTCCGACGGGGTCGGGATCGGCGCCGATGCGCGGGCGACGCCGATCGGTGCGGGCTGCCGTGTCTGCGATCGAAAGAACTGTCCGCAGCGAGCGTTCCCGCCGCTCGGTTCCACGCTCGACATCGAAGAGCACCGCAGCACGGTCTCGCCGTACACCACCACGTAGCTCCCAGTCCCGATACCGTGTTGTGATGTCCGTCGGGCACCATCAGTCACTGTGACCACAGCAGTACGGACGAAACTCTCACTTCTGGCCCTCGTCGCGGCCATCGCGGCCACACTCGTCGCCCAGCCCGGCCCGGCCGACGCCACGGCACGGGTCGTGAATGTTCATCGAGTCGACGGACAGCTCGCGCTCGTTCGTGTCTACTCCCCCGCGCTCCGAGCGACGATCACCAACCAGGTGCTGCTGCCCGGAGGCACCGGTGCGACTCCGGTGTTCTACCTGCTGAACGGGAAGTCGGGCGGCGTCGACGGCGACAGTTGGCTGCGCAAAACTCGGTACCGCAAGTTCTTCGCGGGCAAGCGAGTGACCGTCGTGTCACCGCTCGGTGGCGGTTACACCTGGTACTCGACCCCCGGCTGGCAGCGCTACCTCACACACGAGCTCCCGACCGCGATCGACGCCCGCTTCCCGACGACGGGCACGGCGGGCATCGCCGGCCTGTCGCACAGCGCGTCGGCCGCACTGGACATCGCGGGCCGCGATCGGCGGTTCGTCGCAGCGGCGTCGTACAGCGGATGTCCGGCGATCACATCCCCGCTCGGGACCACTGCCGCCGTCGCCACGATGGCCAGCGGCGGACAGAACGCCTTCGCCGTGTTCGGCGCCCCCGGCGGTCCCGGTTGGGTCGTTCACGATCCCGCCCGCAATCCCCGCCGTCTAACGGGCAAGGCGGTGTACCTGGGTGTCGGCAGCGGTGTCCCCGGCCGGTTCGACGGCCCAGTTCTCGGATACCCGGGACTCATCGTCGGTCCGACACAGGTCGAGACGATCGTCCGCGATTGCACATCGCAGATGCGCGCCTCGCTCATCGGCGCGGGCGTCCGCCACAGCTACCGGGTGTTCTCCACCGGCGCGCACACCTGGGGCCTGTTCTACCGCGAACTGAAAGACAGCTGGCGCACCCTCGCACCCGCCCTTCATCGCTGACGCGGCCCCACGAGACAGATCAACCGGAGCACACGGACTACGGTGTGGGCATGACCACACCTCGTGTGAGCCCGGGCGGCTTCGGCGATCTCGGACCGATCAACTGGATGGTGGTGCGCGCGATGTCCATCGCGACGGGCACGGACAACGCGCACATCTTCGCGACATTGGGACGCAGCAAGGGCCTGTTCCGAGGGTGGCTGCACTTCTCGTCGCGCATGATGCCGTTCGGTGAACTGTCTCGCCGGGAGACGGAGATGATCATCATCCGCGTGGCTCATCTGCGTGGATGCCAGTACGAACTCGACCACCATCGTCGCCTCGGCGCCAAAGCCGGAATCACCGCCGATGCGTTCGACCGCATCATCGAGGGTCCGGACGCCGAGTGGGGTGACCGTGAACGCACCCTGCTCCTCGCCGTCGGCGAGATCGTCGCCGATCGGGACGTCTCCGATCAGACGTGGGAGGCACTGCGACGCCACCTCACCGAGCGACAGACGATCGCGTTCACTCTCCTGGTCGGGCAGTACGACTCCCTCGCCACCACCATCGGGGTGCTCCGCGTGCAACGAGACAGTTTCTGATGGTGTCCATCGCCCAGCGACTGATGGCCGCACCGGTGTTCTCCCAGGTGTACGAGCGTGCGTGGCGGCCGTTGTTCACACGCGGGTTCAGTCTCGGCGCATCCGACACCACCGACTACGACAACGCGCTCCGCTCGTATCTCGGGCGGACCGGCGAGCGAACGGTCCTCGACATCGCCTGCGGCCCGGGCAATTACAGCGGCGATGCCTCCAGCGGCCTCACCGGAGACGGCCGGTACATCGGCATCGACTTCTCCCAGTCGATGGTCGAGCAGGCCGTCCGGGACCATCGCGACGACCGTGTCACGTTTCTGCGCGGCGACGCCCACCATCTGCCATTCGCGGACGACACATTCGACACCGTGCTGTGCCTCGCAGCGCTCTACTTGATCCCCGACCCCATGCCGGTCCTCGATGAGATGGCCCGCGTGTGCCGCCCCGGCGGAGAGGCGATCGTCTTCACGACATCACGGACGTCGATCGCGGCCCTTCCTGGCGCCGATGCCCTCACCGGCCTGTCCGGCCTGAAGATCTTCGGGGTCCACGAGATCACCCGACGGTTCACGTCTCTCGGGATGGATCACGTAGAGCAGACCATCACCGGCGTCGGCCAGTTCGTCCACGCCCGCAAACGCGGCTAGCCGGTGCACACCCGATCCTCGTCATCGGACAGACCGGGGACATCACCTTCGCCACGGCGTTGCACCGACGCACTGAAGGTGCGGAAGCGGCTGCTGGCAGACTTGTCAGTTCCACCGACACCCCAACTGAGGCAGGCCCGACGATGACTGACGTGACCGGCAAGCCGCGCGACCGAGTTCGCGACCTGCTCGCCGAGTCCGAGTCGGGTCTGGACGCCCACGAGGTGGCGCGCGCGCTGGACATCCACTCGACGACAGCTCGGTTCCATCTGATCAACTTGGTCACCGACGGCGACGCCGTCACCGTCCAACTGCCCCCGGAAGGTGTGGGACGCCCCCGCGTCGCATATCGGATCGCTCCCCCGGCCGCCGCTGCACGTCTCACACAGCTGCTGTTGATGAGGCTCGGCGACACGCCCGCCGCACGTGAGAACGCTGCGTCCGACGTCGGGCGCGAATGGGCGCGCCAGCTCGGTCCTGCGCCTCAGACCTCGCTTCCCGACCCCGTGATCGCCGTCGAGTCGACCCTGACGAGGCTGGGGGTGGACGTGAGATCAGTGACCTCGGAACTCGGCCGTCACCTGCTGACCGTGTGCGCGTGCGAGCTCAACGACCTCGCGCCCGGACTCCCCGAGGTGGCCCGCGGCGCTCTCCGCGGAGCAGTGGACGAGGCACTCCAAGGCGCCACCGACCTCCTGATCAGTGACGTCACCGCATCCGTGGAGCCCGATCCCGACAGCGACTGCACACTGATCGTCGTGCTGTCCGGCTGAACGACCCCCCACGGCCCGACGGATCGGGTGGACGTCAGAAGTCGCGGTAGTCACGGACCGACATCCGAGAGCCTCGGCGCTCCGGTGGAGTCCCCGCGACTTCGCACAGTCGAACCACGCGGTACCGCTGCCCTCGATACGGCTCGAGGAGTTCGAGCATTCGCGCGTCGTCGATCCGCTCCCCGATCAGCGTCGTCCCCACGACCGACGGGGTGTGATAATCGCCGACCGGGACGGCGTCAGGATCTCCGAGGGCTCGGATTCGGGTGTGGGCCGCGGTCCAGGGTCCGATTCCCCGAAGGGCCGTCAGTGCGTCCGCGTGGCGCTCGACGTCGACCGTCGCGGCTGCTCGAATGGTCCGCATCCGCACCGGCTCGAGTCCACTGCGATGCCAGTCGACTTCAGAGATGTCGCGCCAGACCGCCCGCGGCGGCGGCACCCGCATGTCCGGCGGCACTGGACCGGGCGCGGGCTCCCCGTAGCGTCTTAGCAGGTAGCGCCATCCGCGGTATGCTTCGCTGCCGACCACCTTCTGCTCCATGACATTGGCGACCAGCGCTTCCCACACTCGACCACTGCGTCCGATGCGCAGCCCTGGCGCACCAGAGACGAGTCTGCGAACAACCGGGTCAGACGGTCTGAGATCGTCCGGTTGATCGTTCACTCCGACCATGTCGGGCGCCGCCTCCAGGAGCCATTCCGCGCCGGACCCCCACGCCCGAGCGGTCATCGAACCCCCGCGAGCGATCACTGTGAGAGTGCCCGGGCCGTCCGGTGTGTGCACCGCACGCCAGATCGACCCGTCGGGCGCCCGCCGGTACGCGGGATCGTGCGCTCCGCGTTGATGGACGCCGAGAATCGCATCGAGGTCGTACGGCTCGTTCACCGTCCATATACGTTCGCCAATCATCGTCCGTCCATAGTGACCGGGCGCCGCGGCTGCCGCCACCGCTTCGGCGAGGCCTCCGACCTGGGACATCTCGCTCGCTGCATGATCTCGGTACATCCGCTTTCAAATGTGACTTGACACACGATCTGGCAGCATTCACAATTATTGACTGAGCCGCCAGTCAGTTATTGACACTCCCCGAATCAGTGAGGTGCACCACCCATGAACAGCCCGGTCCTGAACTCCCTCCACAACGGGCTGTCCGTGTTCAGCACTCCTCGCTCGGTCGCCGTGGTCGGCGCGTCGTCGAACCGCACCAAGTGGGGCTACTGGCTGGCGGCCGGAGCAATCGCCGGAGCACATCGGCGCGACGTCCACCTCGTGAACGCGCGCGGCGGCGACGTCCTCGGTCACGCCTGCGTCACTTCTCTCAGCGCCCTCGACGAGGCGCCCGAACTCGTCGCACTGTGCGTCCCCGGACCGATGGTCGGCGCCGTTGTCGACGAGGCTCTCGCGATGGGCACCCGGGGATTCCTCGGCATCACCGCCGGCATCGAGGACGAAGTCCAGATCGCCGAGCGCATCCGCGCCGCGGGCGCCCGCCTCGTCGGCGCCAACAGCCTCGGAATCTACGACGCCGCAGGCGAACTCGACCTCAGCTGGGGCAACTTCACCTCCGGCCCGATGGCGATCGTCTCCCAGTCGGGTCAGCTCGGCAGTGAACTCGCCCGCCTCGGCCAGCACAACGGCATCGGCGTTTCACGTTTCGTGTCCATCGGCAACCAGACCGATGTGACGGCGGCCGAACTCCTCGCCGACCTCGTCGACCACGAGGCCACCCGCGTCGTGGTCGTCTACCTCGAATCGTTCACCGGCGGCGTCGAGCTCTTCGACGCGATCGCCGCGCTCCGCGCGGCAGGCAAGCCGGTGATCCTGTTGACGGTCGGCGCCAGTGCCGCAGGCAGCCGACTCGCACGTTCGCACACCGGCTCGCTCACCGCGCCCGTCGACATCGTCGACGCCGCGTGCCGCGCGGCGGGGGTCCTGCGAGCACAGTCGCCCGGCGAGGTGATCGACGTGGCGCGCAGCGTGATCGCGGGCGCCGCACCCGCCGGCCGCCGCACGGTGATCGTCGGCGACAGCGGCGGCCAGTGCGGCATCGCGGCCGACCAGGCAGCCGCCCACGGACTGTCCGTCCCTCCACTCGGTGAAGCGGCCGACGCGGCGCTCACCGACCTGCTTCCAGCCGGCGCGGCCACGTCGAACCCTGTCGACCTGGCAGGAGCCGGTGAAGCCGATCTCGCCAACTACGTGAGCGCCGTCGCTCTGGCACTGGCCGATTCCGACGTCGACTCCGCGGTCCTCACCGGCTACTTCGGTTGTTACGGCGCCGACAACCCCGGCCTGATGGACGACGAGCTCGCTCTCGCGCAGCGACTCGCAGACGCTGCGCGCACCGCGGGCAAGCCTCTGTACGTGCACTCCATGGAAGCCGCCGGGCCCGTCGCCGATGCGCTGTGGGCCGCGGGCGTCCCCACCTTCGGGACCGTCGAACCTTTGCTGCGCGCACTGTCGGGCACCGCGGTGTACCGCGAGTCCGCCCGCGACGTCGCCGTCGTGACGACCGACGGCGTCGCTCCCACGGCGGGGTACTGGAACGCCCGCGCACTGCTGCTCGACGAAGGGGTGTCCTTCCCGGCGGGCACCGTCGTCACCAGCGTGGACGAAGCGGTCGCCGCAGCGGCCGACCTCACCGCTCCGCTCGTCCTCAAAGCCGCATGGCTAGAGCACAAGAGTGAGGTCGGCGGAGTGAAAGTCGGCCTGAACAGCGACGACGTGGCGGCGGTGTTCACCGAAATGCACGCCCGACTCGGCGACGGCGACTACGTCCTGGAGCAGATGGACACCCGCCCGGACGGAGTCGAGGTCCTGATCGGTTGCCAGCGTCACCCCGACCTCGGCGTCACCGTGACAGTCGGGACAGGCGGCGTGGCGACCGAGGTGTACGCCGACGTCGTCATGGAATCGGCCCCCGTCGACGCCGCGACCGCTGCCGACATGATCTCGCGGCTCAAGGCCCACAAGCTGCTCGCAGGCTGGCGCGGCAAGCCGGCCACCGACGTCGCGGCCCTCGCCGACGTCGTCGCCGCAGTGTCCCGGCTGGCCGCAAGTGATTCACGGATCACCGAGATCGAACTGAACCCGGTTCGCGTGGCCCCCGACGGCGTCCTCGCTCTCGACGCACTCATCGTCACCGACAACTGACCACTACTCCACCAGGAAGGACAAGCACATGACAGCCACCACGACAGTCGCCCTGTGGCAGCGCGACGCTGCGCTCATCAAGGGCACATGGCGCACCGTGGCCGAGACCGTCGACGTCCACGCCCCGGCGACCGGCGCCACCGTAGGCACCTCGGCGTCGTGCACAGCGATCGACGTCGACGACGCCGTGTCCGCCGCCCGCGCCGCCCTCCCGGCGTGGAGCACCGCATCGCCGGAGGCACGCGCCAACGTCCTCGACGCCCTGGTCTCCGAGCTGCGCAACCGCCGCGACGATCTCGTCGCCGCGACAGTCGCCGAGGTCGGCGCGCCGCTCACCGTGGCACGTGAGGCCCACATCGACCTCGGCATCGAGATCATGGCCGACTTCGCAGGCCTGGCCCGTACCTTCGAGTGGCAGACGACGATCGGCAACTCGCGTGTCCTGCGCCGAGCCGCCGGTGTGGTCGCAGCCATCACGCCGTGGAACTACCCGTTCTATCAGCTGGTCGCGAAGGCAGGCGCAGCCCTCGCCGCGGGCTGCCCGATCGTGGTGAAGCCCGCGGAGTTGACTCCCCTGTCGACGTACCTCTTCGCCGATGCGGCCGTGGCAGCCGGTGTTCCCGCAGGCGTGTTCTCCCTGGTTCCCGGTGCTGGACGTGTGGTGGGTTCGGCACTCGCCGAGCACCCCGGCGTCGACGTCGTGTCGTTCACCGGCTCCACCGGCGTCGGCAAGACCATCGCCGTGGCGGCCGCCCAGAACATCAAGCGCGCGTGCCTCGAACTCGGCGGCAAGTCGGCCAGCGTGGTCCTCGACGACGCCGACCTGGACGAGGCGGTCCGCACGAGTGTCGCCGCGGGCCTGCTGAACTCCGGTCAGACATGCAGCGCCTGGTCCCGACTGTTGGTCCCCCGCGGCCGCTACGAGGACGCCCTCACGATCGCCGCCGACGCCGTCGCCGCCATGCGCGTCGGCGACCCCGGCGACGAGTCCACCGACCTCGGGCCCGTCATCTCCGCCGCCCAGCGCACATCGATCGTCTCGGCGATCGACGGCGCTCTCGCCCGAGGCGCCCGCCTCGTGTGCGGCGGACCCGATCCCCTGCCGGAGTTCCCGGGAGGACACTTCGTCGCACCCACCGTCCTCGCCGACCTCCAGGCCGACGACCCGGCGGTACGCGACGAGATCTTCGGTCCAGTCATCGTTGTGCTTCCGCACGACGGCGACGACCACGCCGTGCTTCTCGCCAACGACAGCGAGTACGGCCTAGCCGGAGCCGTCTGGTCCGGTGACACCGACCGCGCGATCGCTGTGGCGTCGCGTATCGACACCGGTCAGGTGGACGTGAACGGCGCGCCGTTCAATCCGCGTGCACCGTTCGGCGGCTGGAAGGCCTCCGGACTCGGCCGAGAACTCGGTCCCGTCGGACTCGAAGAGTTCACCGAGATCACCAGCATCCAGTTGTAGCCCCCTCCCTCGAGCACCTCCAGAAAGGCATCCCATGAGCACCGTGAACATCCCCGCATTCCCGTTGACCGACGAGCAGAAGCAGATCATCGAGCTCTGCCACGATTTCGCCGAGAAGGAGATCCGCCCGCGCGGCCGTGAGGTCGACGAGGCCGACACCGTCACTCCGGTCGACATCTTCCGCAAGGCCGCACAGGTCGGCATCGCCGACTTCATGATCCCCACCGAGTACGGCGGCGGCGGCATGACCGACGTCTTCACCCAGTGCCTCGTGCAGGAGGAACTGTGCTGGGGCGATCCCGGCATCGGCAACCTCGTCTGCTCGAACGGCTTCTTCTCCGACCCGCTCATGGTCCTCGGCACCGAGGAGCAGAAGCGCAAGTGGCTGCCGCCGACCACCGGCCCCGACGCGATCATGACCTCGCTTGCCACCACCGAGCCCGGTTCGGGTTCGGATGCGGCGTCGATCATCACCACTGCGACCAAGGTCGACGGCGGATACAAGATCAACGGCCAGAAGGCGTGGATCTCCAATGCGGGCGCCGCCGAGCAGTACGTCGTCTTCGCCAAGACCGACAAGACCAAGCGGTCGGCCGGCGTCACCGCCTTCATGTTCAAGAAGGACACCCCCGGCGTCTCGTTCGGTGAGCCGATGAAGAAGATGGGCCAGCGCGCCATCGTCTGCCGCGAGGTGTTCTTCGACGACATGTTCGTGCCGGACGAGGATCGCCTCGGCGACGAGGGCCAGGGCTTCTACGGCCTCATGGGCACGTTCGACATCTCGCGCGTGGTGCTCGGCGCCGCCGCTGTCGGCGCCGCACGCGCAGCGTACGAGTACGCCCTGAACTACGCCCGCGAGCGCAAGCAGTTCGGCGTCCCGATCATCGAGCACCAGGCCGTCGCGTTCCGTCTCGCCGAGATGGCCACCCGCATCGAGTCGGCCCGACTGCTGGTCCACCACGCCGCCCGCGTCATCGACAGCGGCCAGCGCGCCACCGGCCTCGCCGCCATGTGCAAGCTGCAGGCTTCCGAGACCGCCATGTTCGTCACCCACGCGGCCGTCCAGACGCTCGGCGGCTGGGGCTACTCCCGCGAGTTCCCCGTCGAGCAGTGGATGCGCGACGTGAAGCTCGAGGAGATCGAAGAGGGCACCTCGGACATCATGAAGCTCGTGATCTCGCGCAACCTGGACTGACATGATCGACCGCGAACCGCGGTGTCGCCTCGGCGACACCGCGGTTCTTTCTTGACTGACGGGCCGGTCATCTGCGTAGTGTCGAGGGGCGTCAGTACTACAAAGGAGTCAGCAGTGCCACGACCGAGTGTCGAAGCGGAACGCCGCGAGCAGATCCTGTCGGCGGCGTGCGAGGTGATCGCCGACCGCGGCATGCAGTCACTGCGCCTGTCGGACGTCGCCAAGCGCGCCGGAGTCTCGTCGGGCACCGTCCACTACTACTTCGACACGAAGCGGGACGTGGTCAACGCCGCGTTCGAGTTGAATTACGAGCGTTCCATCGAGGGACGACGCGCGATGCTCGACGGCGACCAGACGGACTCGCTCGCAACTCTCCGCGCCCTCGCGCACAGCAATCTGCCCGTGACCGAGGCGTCGATCCGGGCGTGGCGGGTCTGGGCCGAGCTGTGGGCTGAGGGCATGCGTGACGAGACGTTGCAAGACATCAACGCGCGCCTCTACGGCCAGTGGCGGGAACTGGTCCGGGACCTCGTCGCCCATGGTCAGGATCGCGGTCAGATCGTCGAGGGCGACGCCGACGTGTTCGCCGATGTGCTGGTATCGATGATCGACGGGATGAGCATTCAGAACCTGATGCACGCTCCCGAGATGCCTCTCGACCGGATGATCGCGCGCATCGACTCCTACCTCGACGCGATCACCGCCTGATCTCGGCGAACGACCTTTCGACTCGCCTGCTCCGCACCCCGCTCGTTGAGCGAACGAAGTGAGCCGAATCGTGTCCGCGCTACCCGAGACAGTCCAGGATTTCCTGCGCAGCTCGCTGTCCTGACGCGATCGCTCCGTCGATGTAGCCGTTCCACACGCTCGACGTCTCCGACCCCGCCCAGTGGATGCGCCCTGTCGGGCGACGCCACCCTTGCTCGCCGTAGGACGACCACGCGCCGGGTGTTGGATTGGCGGCGTAGGCGCCACGGATCCACGGGTCGACCGACCAGATCTTCTCGACGTAGTCGACCGGTTCGCCTGCACGGTCTCCGAACAGATCGGTCAGCGTCGTCAGGATCGCGGCGCGGCGCGCATCGGCGTCCAGCTGCGCCCACGGATCGACCCTCCGGCCGTACACGAATGCGACCAGGACTCCCGAGCTCGCGTCGTCGGGCGAGTTGTCGAACACGACGCCTGTCTCCCGCTCGTCGTACACGGTCGCCTGACCGCTGAGTCCCTCGGCGCGCCAGAACGGTTTCGGGTAGGTGACGTGCACTTTCGCAACATCGCCCATCACGCTCCGGTCGACGAATCTCGCCTTGGCAGGTGGCAACGGCGGATCGAACCGGACTGCACCCGCCGCCTGTGGCGGAAGGGTGACGATCACATGCGACGCGTGGACGGTGCCCGCGGACGTCTCGACGAGGATCCCGTCGTCGACCACCGTGACACGGTCGGCGCACCACCCGAGCCGAACGCGGTCGCCCAGGTGCGTGGCGACAGCCTTCGCCGGCGCCTGCGCGCCGCCGACGAACCGTGAGTCCTGCGCACAGCCGTCGGTCTCCATGAGCTCGTCGAAGGTTCCGGCCGCGGCGATGTAGAAGAGGAAGTGCAGCATCGAGACGTGTGCGGTCTCGCACGCCCACACGCCTTCGACAGCCAGCGCGAACCGGCGGCGCGCGCCCTCGCAGGGCACCTCGCGCAGCAGATACGACGCGACCGTCTCCTCATCGAGCGCCGCGGCATTCGGCGACGCGGGCGGATTCTGCAGGTCGATGGTCGCCGCCAGCGCGTCGAGCACCTTGATGTGCTCTTCGTACTCGTGGAGACCTTCGCCTTCGTCCGGCCCCGCGCCCCGATACCGGTTGACGCCGCCGTCGGCCCAGATCTCCAGGTGATCGCCGGCCCAGAACGTCGGGAAGATGGAGACACCGAAGCGTTCCGCGAGCGCGAGCAGTCGGGTCTGCGTCGGCCCGACCCACTGCCCGCCGTGATCGACGACAACTCCGGTGGGACGAACCTCCGACAGCGTCCGGCCACCGACGCGGTCGGCGCCTTCGAGGACCACCGCGTCCACGCCCTCGTCGACAAGTGCCAGCGCCGCCGAGAGTCCCGCGTAGCCTGCCCCGATGATCGCGACGCCCACATGGTCGACGTCGCGTGCCGAATTCGTCTCTGAGTGTGACATGGGCCCCATCGTGGCATTAACTGACGGATCAGTCAATGACTCGGCGTGATCTGGACTGAGTCTTGACAAGACTGTGAGGCGTCCCACACAGTTACATAACTGGTTCGTCAGTCAGAAAGGCTCCCCATGACAACCGATGCATTCGACACCGAGCTGGAGCGCCGCCTTCAGCTCCTCGAATCCCCCGACGACAACGGGATGATCCTGCCCGATCTCCCACTCCGCGACATCGTCCTGTGCGCCGTCGGTTTGATCGTCGGCACTCTGCTGTTGCTCTGGTGGTGCCTGTGATGAGAACCCGCAAAGCCGTCACCGACGAGACCGTCCTGCACGAACCCACCGCCGCTGTCGACGACGCGACACTCAACGAGCTCCCCCTCACACGCCGCGAACGAATCTGGGGCTTCTGGGACTACTCCGTGGTCAACATCGGGCTCGCCGTCGCCACCTGGGCGTTCCTTCAAGGCGCCGCCGTCGCGTACTACGTCGGCGCCAAGCAGGCCATCGCGACGATCGCCATCGGCTACGGAATCGCCGTCTTCTTCGTCGCGTTGGCGCCGTGCCTGCCCGCGGCCAAGTATGGAGTCGAGCAGTTCATCGGTCTGCGCAGCGTGTTCGGAAGTGTCGGCGCCCGGGTGGTCATGGTCTTCATGTCCACTCTGCTCGCAGCCGCTTGGTCTGCCGTGCTCGCCATCATGCTCGGGCACGGCATGGTCAACGCACTCAGTCACATGTTCGGCTGGCACTTGTCCGACTCGACCACGACGCTGTCGATCATCGCGGTGGGCGCAGTCGTCGTCTCGTGGCTCATCCTGTCGCGCGGCCCGGTCTCGGTCGAACGGGTCTGCCAGGTGATCGCCCCGCTGCTGATCTTGATCATCATCGCAATCCTCATCATGGTTCTGCGCCGCGACACCTGGGATCACATCGCTTCGCTCGCGCCGCTCGACCCAGCGGAGGACTCGCACGTCAGCTTCATGCTCGCCATCGAGATCAACATCGCGGGCGGGTTCGCCTGGTGGCCCAACATGGGCAATCTCGCCCGCCTCACACGAACGTCCCGATCCGCGTTCTGGCCCAACTTCCTCGGCATCTTCGGCGCATCCGTGGTGGCGGCCGTCGTCGGCGTCTTCGCGGCCCTCACGCTCAAGCTGGAGGACCCCACCGAGTGGATGATCCCGCTGATCGGCAGCACATTCGGCGTGCTCGCACTCCTGGTGGTGGCCTTGGCCAACATCACCGCGATCCTGTCACAGGGATACGCCTCGATGGTCGCACTGCGCGGCGGCGGCGGACGCCTGCTCCGCGGCGTCTCGTGGCCCGCGCTCATCACCGTGATCCTCGGCCCGGCGGTGATTCTCGTGTTCTTCCCCCAGGCCGTCTACGACAATTACAGCCAGTTCTTGTCGTGGGGCGCCCTCTTCCTCGCGCCGTTGTGCGGCGTCCAGATCGTCGACTACTTCCTCCTGCGGCGGGGCCGGTTGGACGTCAGGCAACTGTATGCCGACACCGCGGACTCGGGATACGGCTACTGGCGTGGCGTGAATGTATGCGCCTTCGCATCGGTCGGCCTCGGTGTTCTGGTCTACTGCCTGCTCCTCAACCCGATCACGTACGAGCCGGCGAGCATCTTCAAATACACGACGGCCTCTGTACCGTCGTTCATCGTCGCGGGACTCGCGCACTACGTTCTGACACGCGCAGTTGTGATCCCAGCCGGACTCGGGCTGTACTCGCCCACGGCCCGGACCGTCGCAGCCGACGCGTGACCTGAGCACACATCCCCACGCGAAGGCCCGGAACCTCCGACGAGGTTCCGGGCCTTCACGTTCGAGCTGATCAGACAGCGGGCTCGCGCACGTAGATCAGAGTCGGACGATCGGCGGCGAAAGCCTCACGAACGGCGGGACCCACCTCCGCGTACGACGCGGCGTCGACGCCGTGGCAGCCCAGGGCCCGTGCGACACCGGCGAAGTCCGGCGTCGGGAGGTCCACCGCGATCGGCGTCTCGTCCCGGTCCACCATCTCGTTACGGATCTCGCCGTAGCCGCCGTTGTCGACGACCACCACGGGCAGGGCGATGCCGGCCTGGGCCGCAGTCGCGAGCTCGGGCAGCGAGAACATCACGCCGCCATCGCCGATCACCGCGACAACCTGTCGACCGGGCGTCGACACCATCGCACCGATGCCCGCGGGCAGCGAGTACCCGAGGGTGCCGAGACCGGACGGGTACATGAACGACCGCGGTGCGTAGCGCGGGAGGTTGCCCATCAAGCCGTAGTAGCACGACATCGTCTGGTCGGCGACGATCACAGCGTCGTCGTCCAGAACCTCCGCGAGGGACTCGGCGAGTCCGACGTACGCCGCACCGATGGTGCGTGCGTCCTCGGTGAGCCTGGGGCGCCACGCGGCCGCGCGGTCGGCACCGCGGTCAGCCCTGCCGGTCACCGGGGCGAGCCGCTCGGTGAGGTCGGCGAGGACGGCCGCGGCGTCGCCGACCACGGCGACCTCGGGGATCGCGTTGGTCGCGACCGCAAGCGGATCGATGTCGATGCGAACCAGGCGGGTCGCGGGCATCGGGCCCCACCACCAGTCGGCCGGCGCGAGTTCGGTGCCGACCGCGAGCACGACGTCGCAGTCGCGGACCAGGTCTAGAGTCACCTCGAGCGGCACTCCAGCGCCCAGGGCCAACGGATGATCCTCGCGTACAACGGCCTTGCCGTTGGCCGTCGTGACGACCGGAGCGTCGAACTTCTCGGCGAACGCCAACACCTCCGAGGCGGCGCGGCTCGCGCCGCCTCCTGCCACGATCAACGGGCGCTGCGCGGACGCGACCACCTCGGCGGCTGCGGCCACGACCGATTCCGCCGGGACGATCGACGGCACGGTGACCGGCGCCTCCGCCACGACCTCTGCCTGCGCTTCGAGCAGGTCGAGCGGGATCTCCAGGTACGCCGGACGCGGACGCCCGGTGGTCATCGCGGCGAAGCACTGCGCGACGGCGTGCGGGATCTCCGCGACGCTGGTCACGCGCTGCGCGTGGGCGACGACGGCCGACATCGCGTCGATCTGGCTGCGCACCTCGTGCAGCAGGCCGTTGTAGCCGCTCGGATGATCCGACGGCATGCCGGGTGCGATGAACAGGACTGGAACCGAGTCCGAGTACGCCTGTGCCGCAGCAGCCGATGCGTTGAGGATCGCCGGCCCGGTGGTCGTCACGACTACGCCCGGTCGGCCGGACAGTCGTGCATAGCCGTCGGCCGCGTAGCCCGCTCCCTGCTCGTGGCGGGGAGTGACGTGCTTGATCGACGACGCCTCGAGCGCGGCATAGATCGCGAGGTTGTGCGTGCCGGGGATGCCGAAGACGGTGTCGACACCGTGAGCGACCAGCGCGTCGACGACGGCGCCGCCTCCCGAGCGGAGAACACTAGCTGACATGGATATCTGAACTCTCTGTTGAAGTCGAGACGGGGAAGCCGGCTCAGTAGATCGGGAACTCGTCGGAGATCGCGGCCAACTTGCGCGAGGCCATCTCGAATGCGGCGGCGCGGAGGGAGACGCCCTCGGCGGCGGCGATGTCGAACATCTCGTCGCTCAGCGCGGTGATGCGGTCATTGATCTTGGCGAACGACTGCTCGGGGCTGCCGTCGACGTCGCCGAAGAAGACCCACCACCACCAGGCGTTCGTCGCCGAGTTGGCGACGAAGTCGGGCGAGACCTCGATGCCGCGTGCGCTGAGCAGCGCTTCGGCTTCCGGCGTGACCGGCATGTTGGCCGCTTCCACCACGAGACGAGCGCGGACCTGGTCCTGGTTGCCTTCGTTGATGCAGTACGAGATGGCGGCCGGCACGAGGACGTCGGTCTCGATCGAGAGCCACTCCGACGAGTCCAGGCAGCTGTCGCCGTCGCGGAGTTTGGTGCGGTCGACGTTGCCCTTGGCGCTGCGCGTGAGAAGCAGCTCTTCGACGTCCAGACCGGCTGCGTTGTAGACCACGCCCTCGACATCGACGATGCCGACGACGCGCACTCCTACTTCGGCGAGGTAGCGCGCCGTCGCGCCGCCCATCGAGCCGAAGCCTTGAATCACCGCGGTGGTGTCGGCCGGTGCCATGTCGCGGCGGGCCATCGCCGCGAGGGCGGCCTTGGCCACGCCGTAGCCGCCGACCAACTCGTCGAGGCTCACACCGTCGACGACGCTGTTGAACGCCGTGGCCATCCGGGCGCGGGCGGCTTCGGGATCGTCGACGACCCGCTCTGCGGCCTGGATGGAACTGCGGAGTCCCACCTCGGGGAGGAGTCGATCGATGGTGGTCTGCTGGACTCCGAAATCCTCGCCCATCGTCCAGCGGGTGTCGATGATCGGAGCGGTGGCCTGCAGGAAACGGCGCAGGACACCGTCGGCCTCGGGGCTGTACGGATCGAAGTCGATTCCGCCCTTGGCGCCGCCGAGCGGAACGTAGCGTGCGCCCGGCTCGTAGTGGACGCCCTCTTTGAGGGTCATCCCGCGGGCGAGGCCGCGGACTTCGTCGAGGGTGCAGCCCGCACGCATGCGCAGTCCTCCGGACGAGACTCCACGAACCAACTGGTCGATGACGACGTAGCCGGTGGCGTCGCTCTCGGTGTCGTGCCAGACGATCTCGAAGAAGGCATTGTCGTCGCGTACGCCGAACGATGCGTCGATGGCGTTGGGAAGTGTCAGGGACATTGGTCGCTCCTGCAGAGTTTGGGGGCGGGCGGTTCGGGAAGGCCGCCGCGATGTCAATGCTTGACTGAGTACTTAGTCAGTATGGCACCGATCACAACTCGAAGGCAACCCTTCGCCGTCACCGCCGGTCAGATGCCCAGTTCGCGAGTCAACGCCAGCTGCGTCCACTCTCGAATCTGCGCGACCGTGACCACGTCGTCGAAGACCACGTGCTGGACGGCCAGACCGTCGAGCATCGCGGTGAGGCGCCACGTCGCCCCCGCCGGGTCCGGACAGGTGAACACCCCCTGCGCCACACCGTCGTCGATGATCTCGATGAGGACATCACGCCAGCCCGCATCGAGATCGTGAACGACGGCACGCAGAGTCGGATCGCGCAAGCTCGCCGACCATGCCTGCACCCACAGTCGCCAGCCGAACTCCGAGCCGGAGGGGCCGTATTCGCGCAGCATCGCGTCCAACCGCTCCGTGACGTCCGCTGACGACGCCGCGAGCGCGGCGTCACGGTGCTCGATGTCCCGACTCGCCGCATACTGCAATGCGGCGACGATCAGCGTCTCGAGATTCTCGAAGTGGTAAAACACGAGGCCGACGCTCACCCCGACGCGCTTAGCGACATCCGCGCCGCGAACACGGTCGATGCCGGCCTCCTTGATGATGTCGAGGGTCGCCTTGAGAATCCCCTCACGCCGATCGGCGGAATCCTTCGTCATTCGGGCCACAGGGCCCATGCTACGGGCCCGATATGCGCCGTCACCAAATGTGACGGCTGGCGAGCCTTGACAATCATGTGACCGGCATCGCATTCTCTATGTGCTGACTGAGTACATAGTCAGCAGATGGCGGGATCGCCGGGACGCACGGGAATGCGTGCCGCGGCCGCACACAATCCAGGAGACATCCCCGTGTCCATAGCCCCCACGGCCGGTTCCGACGAACCGGCCACCACCTCCCCGAGCGGCGACGTGAACGAGCCTTTCTACACTCCCGAAGGCCCCGCGCTCAAGCGCGTCATGAAAAGCCGCCACCTGTTCATGATCACCCTCGCCGGCGTCATCGGAACCGGCCTCTTCCTCGGCACCGGCGAAGTGATCAGCTCCGCAGGCCCCGGCGGGACGATCCTCGCCTACATCGTCGGTGGCGTCCTGCTGTACTTGACGATGGTGTGCCTCGGCGAGATGTCGGCGGTCATGCCCGTCAGCGGCTCCTTCCAGGCGCACGCCACCAAGTACATCGGCCCGGGCACCGGCTTCGCCATCGGCTGGGTGTATTGGATCAGCTGGGCGTCGTTCATCGGCCTCGAGTTCACCGCCGCAGGCATCACCATGAAGTTCTGGTTCCCCGACACCCCGACGTGGGTGTGGTCCGCCTTCTTCATCGCCGTCCTGTTCCTGGTCAACTGCTTCACCGCCCGATCGTTCGCCGAGACCGAGTACGCACTCGCGGCCATCAAGGTCCTCGCCGTCGGCTTCTTCATCGTCCTCGGCATCCTCGCCATCACCGGCGTCGTCAAGATGGACGGAATGGAGGCCCCCGGCCTCGCGAACTTCACCTCGCACGGCGGATTCTTCCCCGTAGGCTTCGGCGCAGTGTTCGCCGCGATGATGACCGTGGTCTACACGTTCATGGGCTCCGAGGTGATGGGCGTCGCCGCAGGCGAGACGGAGAATCCCCGCAAGGCGATCCCCAAGGCAGTCCGCACGATCGTGTTCCGCCTCGTCTTCCTCTACCTGGGTTCCATCCTCATCCTGATCGCCCTCATCCCGTGGCAGCAGCTCGGCCTGGACGAGAGCCCGTTCGTGACCGTCTTCAAGGCGATCGGCATCCCCTACGCCGCGGGCATCATGAACTTCGTCATCCTGGTCGCCATCCTGTCGGTCGGCAACACCGGTCTCTACATGTGCACCCGCATCCTGTGGTCGCTCGCGCAGGAGAAGGCGGCACCCCGCGTCTTCGGCGTCACCACCAAGCGCGGCATCCCGATCTGGGGCCTGCTCTTCACCCTGCTGTTCGGCCTGCTCTCCCTGATGACCGAGTTCGTCGCCGCCGACACCGTGTTCGTGTTCCTCATCTCGATCAGCGGTGTCGGCGGCGCTCTCTGCTGGATGACGATCGCGCTGTCGCAGTACCGATTCCGCAAGCAGTACGTCAAGAACGGCGGTGATGTGAAGGACCTCCCGTACGCCGCCCCGTTCTTCCCCTTCACCCCGATCGCCGTGATCCTCATGAACGGAGTCGTGTTCGTCTCGATGGCCTTCGACGCGACACAGCGACTGTCCCTCGTCCTCGGTCTCGCCTGCGTGCCGGTCTGCTACGCCGTCTACCACTGGGGCATCAAGCCGCGCATCGCACGTGACACAGCCGTGGCGGCCGCGGAATGACCGCACCCGCGTCGGTCGCCGTCGTCGGCGCCGGGATGGTCGGCCTGTCCACCGCCTGGTTCCTACAAGACCGCGGCGTCGAGGTGACCGTGTTCGACGCCGTCGGCCCCGCCGCCGGAGCATCGTGGGGCAACGCCGGATGGATCACCCCCACGCTCAGCACACCGCTCACCGATCCCTCGATGCTCACCTACGGCCTGCGCAGTCTGCTGAGCCCGACGTCGCCGCTGTACATCCCGCCGCGCCCAGATCCGAGACTGTTCGGTTTCCTCGCTCGCATGGCGCGCAACAGCACCGCGCCGCGCTGGAGATCGGGCGTGCGAGCCCTGGCGGCGATCAATCGGCAGGCGCTCGACGCCTTCGACGCGATGGCCGACGGCGGAGTCGCCGGACCGATCGAGGCCGCAGACGACTTCCTGTTCGCCTACACCGACCCGGCCGGTCCGCAGAGCATGGTGGAGGAGGGCGAGCGCATCACCGCACTCGGTCAGCAGGTGGACGTCGAGGTGATCTCCGCTGACGAGGTGCGGTCCCGTGCGCCGATGCTGACCGACGCGATTCGCGGCGGACTGATCCTGCGTGGGCAGCGCTTCCTCGATCCGCCCGCCTACGTCGACGCTCTCGCCGAATCGTTCGTGGTGCGCGGTGGCACGCTGCGAACAGGTGTCACCGTCGACGACGTCATCGACCGCGGACAGCGGGTTCGTGTCACCGGGGCCGGGTTGAACGAGGCGTTCGACTCCGCGGTGGTGGCGACCGGCGTCGCATTGCCCGCGCTCACGAAGAAGTACGGCGTTCGGACCCGAGTGCGCGCGGGCCGCGGATACAGCTTCGCGGTCGACGTCGCCGATCTGCCGCCGGGGCCGGTGTACTTCCCCGGCTCGTCCGTGGTGTGCACGCCGCTCGGCGACCGCATGCGGATCGCCGGGATGATGGAGTTCGGTCGTCACGGTGATCCCGTCGACCGGCGCCGGATCGGGGCGATCGTCGAATCGGTGCGCCCACTGCTGCGCGGGGTGGACCTCGACGACCGACGTGAGGAGTGGGTCGGCTCCCGCCCCTGCACCGAGGACGGACTCCCGCTCGTCGGCGCGACGACGTCGCCGCGAGTGTTCGTCGCGGGCGGTCACGCAATGGAGGGCATGACCCTCGGCCCGGCCACCGGACGCCTCCTCGCGGAGACCATCTGCACGGGCATCACCCCATCCGCCCTCGCGGGATTCGATCCCCTCCGCTGACCCGAGGTGCCTGAACGAAGAAAAGTGTTGAGTTGAGCTCCGTGACGGACCTCAACTCAACACTTTTCTCGTCTGCGGGCGATACCTACAGGTTGATCATGTGACCGATCGCGCCGTGGAAGGTCTCCTGCAGCGCCTCACTCATCGTCGGATGCGTGTGGACGTTGCGGGCGAGTTCCTTGGCGGTCAGGTCCCACTTCTGCGCGAGGGTGAGCTCGGGCAGCATCTCGGAGACGTTGTCGCCGACCAAGTGTCCGCCGATCAGCTCGTCGTTGGCGCCGTCGGTGATCAGTTTGACGAAGCCGGCCGGAGCGGCGAGCCCCTGAGCTTTGCCGTTGGCACTGAACGGGAACTTGGTGACCTTGACGTCGTAGCCCTCGGCCTTGGCCTGCTCTTCAGTGAGCCCGAACGATGCGACCTGAGGCTGGCAGAACGTGGCGCGCGGCATCATCCGGTAGTCGCCGAGCGTCATCGTCTCGGCTCCCGCCATAGTCTCCGCCGCGACGACACCCTGCGCCTCCGCGACGTGCGCGAGCTGCAGCTTGGCAGTCACGTCACCGATGGCGTAGATGCCGTCGACGTTGGTGCGCATGTGATCGTCGATCGCGATGGCACCGCGGTCGGTCAGCTCGACGCCGGTCTTCTCCAGGCCGAAGCCGTCGACGCGCGGCGCGAAGCCGACGGACATGAGGACCTTGTCGACGGTCAGGCTGCCGTCGTTGCCCTTGGCGTCCTTGTAGGTGACGACAACCTGGCTGCTCTGGTCGTCCACGGTCTGGACTCCGGTGCCGGTCATGATCTTGACGCCGAGCTTCTTGTACGCCTTCGTCATCTCCTTGGAGACGTCGGCGTCCTCGTTCGGGAGGATGCGCGGCATGAACTCGACAATCGTGACGTCGACGCCGTAGTTGGCGAGGACGTAACCGAACTCCATGCCGATGGCACCCGCACCGACGATGACGATCGACTTCGGGAGGTCTCGAGTGAGGATCTGGGTCTCGTAGGTGACGACGTTCTCGCTGAGCTCCACGCCCGGCAGGAGGCGGACGGTGGAACCGGTGTCGATGATGACGTTGTCGAACGTGATCTCACGGTCGCCGACCTTGATGGTCTTGGCGTCCGAGAAGACACCGTATCCGTCGATCTCGGTGATGCCGTTCTTCTTCATGAGGAAGTGGACGCCCTTGACGATGCCGTCGGACACCTGGCGCGAGCGGTCGAAGGCGGCGCCGAAGTCGAACGACACCTCTCCGCTGATGCCGAAGGTCTTGGCCTCGTGATTGAAGACGTGGGCGAGTTCGGCGTTGCGCAGCAGCGCCTTGGAGGGGATGCATCCGACGTTCAGACAGACACCACCCCACCACTTCTCTTCGATGACGGCGGTCTTCATGCCCAGCTGGGCGGACCGGATCGCGGCCACGTACCCACCGGGGCCGGCTCCCAGGACAACTGTTTGAAAATGTTCAGCCACGGCGTCCAGCCTAACGCTCTTCGACCGGTCGTGTCGTAGCTCCATCGAGGAACTTTCAATCAATGATTGAAACGTTGATTGAAACGTGATGTACTGCACCTCATGGCCAGCGACGTGACACGAATCCGACTACTCGATGCGGCCGAGCGAATCCTCGAGACGACCCCGTATGAGCAGCTCAAAGTCCGTGCAGTGTGCGCGGAGGCCGGAGTCAACCCGGCCGCGGTCCATTACCACTTCGGGTCGCGTGAGGCATTGGTCACCACGCTCCTGCAGGACCGCCTCGGGCCGGTCTGGGCCGACCCTCTCACCGAGCTGAGCACGCGCGAGACCTCTGTTCGAGAAATCGTGGAGAAGATCCTCGAGCCGGTGACGCGCCTCGCCGACGATCCCGCACTGGCTCAACACCTCCGTCTGCTCGGGCGCTTCGTCCTCACCCACGGCGATCTCGACTGGACCGGCACCTGGTTCCGCACCGAGGTGTGGGTAACGCTTCTGCGCCGAGTCGTCGACGTCGACGAGGCCACAGCGCGACGCCGGTGGCGGTTCGCCTTCACCGTCTTGATCACCGAACTGTCCAATCCCACACCGGTGAGCACCGCGACGGTCGCCGCGCTCGCCGACTTCATGACCGCGGGCCTGTCCGGTCCCGCCACCTCCCAGACCGAAGGACCCCGATGACCAGCGACCTCTCCACCGTCGACCCGTTCGCACCGGCGCAGCTCGGCCCGATCACCCCGCGCAACCGCTTGATCAAGTGCGCGACCTTCGAAGGACGCACACCCGACGCCCTGGTGACCGACGAACTGATCGAGTTCCACCGCGAGACCGCGGCCGGCGGAGTCGGCATCAGCACGGTCGCGTACTGCGCCGTCGCGCCGGAGGGCCGGACCGACAGGCATCAGATCCTGATGATTCCCGAAGCGGCCGACGGACTGCGACGTCTCACCGGGGCCATCCACTCCGAGGGCGCGCTCGCCGCCGCACAGCTCGGTCACGCCGGTCCGGTCGCGAACTCCATCTCCAATCGGGCCAAGGCTCTCGGCCCCGGCCGCATCCCGGCACCGATGGGAATGTCGGCCACAGCGAAGGTCGACGCCGGCGACATCAAACGCGTCACACAGAACTTCGTCGACGCCGCACGTCTGGCCGTCGACTGCGGGTTCGACGCACTCGAGGTGCACTGCGGCCACAACTACCTGATCAGTTCATTCCTCTCGCCGCTGCTGAATCACCGCCGCGACGGATACGGCGGCTCGGTGGTCAACCGAGCACGTCTGGCCCGCGAAGTCCTCGAAGCCGTGCGCGGCGCCGTCGGTGATGAAGCCGCGGTCTGGGCCAAGCTGAACATGTTCGACGGGGTCGGCAAGCCCGGCCGCGGTCGAGGCGGCCGCCCCTGGAGTGGTTTCAACGTCGACCAGGCCTGCGAGACCGCTCAGCTCTTGGAGGCCGACGGTTTCATCGACGCGATCGAGCCGACCGCGGGCAGCTCATTGCTCAACCCGATGTACCTGTTCCACGGGAAACCGCCGTTGGCCGAGTTCGCCGACGCCATGCAAGGCCCCATCCGAACCGGGATGAAGGCCGTCGGCCCCGTCTTCTTGAAGCACTATCCCTACCAGGACGCCTACTTGCTCCCCCTGGCAGCCGAGCTCCGCAAGTCGGTGTCGCTCCCGCTGATCCTTCTCGGCGGCATCACCGATCGTGCCTCGATGCAGACCGCACTCGACTCCGGATTCGAATTCGTCGCAATGGGACGCGCTCTGCTCCGCGAACCGGACCTGCCCCTGCGGATCCAGGAGGACGCTTCGACGGTTTCGCGGTGTGTGCACTGCAATCTGTGCATGCCGACGATTTACTCCCAGACCCGCTGCCCCATCCGCGAAGGAGAGGTTCCAGACACCTTCTCACCTGCGTGAACCTTCCGTTCACAGGGCCGGACGTCCGGTAGCGGGTTTCACATCGTCGAACAGACATGCTAGGTGTGGACGTAGTCCGTTCGGAGTACACACTCCGTCTGTCAACCGTCCCTCGAGGACCGTCAGGAAGTGGTAACCGCCGTGCTCAGCGCGGCCGCGAGACCCAGTCCACCTGACCCGGAGACATCGACTCCTCGAGCACGAATCGACGAACCAGAATGACAGACTCGCCGTCCACCAAGGACTTCGAAGCACCACCGGCCACCATGGTCCGCAAAGCGATCGCGGCATCCGCGATCGGCAATGCGACAGAGTGGTACGACTACGGCGTTTACGCCGCCACCACCACATATCTCACCCAGGCGTTCTTTCCCGGAGCGTGGGGAACAACCGGAACGATGCTCGGTTTCGCCGTGTCGTTCCTCCTCCGGCCGCTCGGCGGTTTCGTGTGGGGGCCGATCGGCGACAAGGTGGGACGCAAGCACGTTCTCGCCTTGACGATCCTGCTGATCTCCCTTGCCACCGCGTTGATCGGCCTGCTTCCGACGCACGCATCGATCGGCGTCTGGGCTCCGGCCCTTCTGATCCTGCTACGGGTGATTCAAGGATTCTCGACGGGTGGCGAATACGGCGGGGCCGCGACGTTCATGGCCGAGTACGCGCCGGACCGCAAGCGAGGCCGTTTCGGCAGTTTCCTCGAATTCGGCACGATGGCGGGCCTGTCGGCGGGCACCGCGTTCGTCCTGCTGTTGAACTCGATCCTCGACGAGGACCAGATGGCATCGTGGGGCTGGCGCATTCCGTTCCTCGTCGCCCTCCCGCTCGGCCTCGTCGGCCTCTACCTGCGTTCCCAGTTGGACGATCCGCCGGTCTTCGCCGAAGTGGATCGCAAACGCAAGCGCGAACCGTCGGGCCTCGAACTCTTGAAGACGGCGATCGTCGGCTACTGGCGTCCGATTCTCATCATGTTCGGCATGGTCGTGGCGTTGAACGTCGCCAATTACACGCTGCTCGCGTACCAGCCGGATTATCTGAAGAACACGATCGGACTGTCGGAGTCGGGCGGCTCATGGGTGGTCCTCATCGGACAGGTCCTCATGATGCTGATGATCCCGGTGTTCGGCCGCTGGTCGGATTCGACGGGCCGCAAACCGATGTGGTGGGCGTCGTTGATCGGGTTGTTCGTGTTCGCGTTGCCGATGTACTGGCTGATGGGCCAGGGCTTCGCGTGGGCGATCGTCGGCTTCGTGGTGCTCGGACTGCTCTACATCCCGCAGCTGGCGACGATCTCTGCGACGTTCCCCGCCATGTTCCCGACTCACGTTCGCTACGCGGGTTTTGCGATCTCGTACAATGTGTCGACGGCTGCCTTCGGTGGCACCGCTCCCCTGGTGAACGACTGGGTGGTCGGCGACACGGGCTGGCACCTCTTCCCCGCCGCGTACATGATGGCCGCCTGTGTGATCGGCATGGTCGCCCTGTATTTCCTGAAGGAGACTGCGGGCGCATCCCTCCGCGGCACCGAGATCCCCAGCGCCGAGCCCGACGCTGAGGTCGACGACGCCCAGGAACCAGCCCTCCCCTCCCGCTGACCCCTGCTTCCTCACGCAAGCTCGTCCACTGCCTGTACTTCTCCTTGAGCGAGCTTTCCCACTGAGCGAGCTTTCCCACTGCTCCTTGAGCGAGCGGAGCGAGTCGAAAGGCAGTGAGACCGGGACCTTTCGACTCGCAAGCTCGCTCAAGGAGCAGTGGGCAACGCTCGCTCAAAGAGCGTGGGAACTCCGGTCACAGCGAGCGAGCCGCCAGGCGAGTCCGCGAGGACTGCCGAGGAGGCGACCCGCCCCGCCGGCCGCACCGCGCACAGTGGAGACGGACAGCGGGCCACCACGACGCCGGTAGCCTGAACCACGTGGCTGAGACGAACACGACCGACGACCCGTACCTGTGGCTGGAAGACGTGACCGGGGACGAGGCGCTCGACTGGGTGCGCGCCCACAACGAGCCGACTGTCGCCGAACTGACCTCGTCCGAGCGGTTCACTCAGATGCAGTCGGACACGCTGGAGATCCTGTCGTCGGACGATCGGATCCCGTATGTGCGGCGGCGTGGCGAGTTCGTCTACAACTTCTGGGTAGACGGGACCAACCCGTACGGACTGTGGCGGCGGACGACGCTGGAGTCGTACCGTTCCGCCGAGCCCGAGTGGGACGTCTTGATCGACGTCGACGCCCTGCGGACTGCGGAGGACGAGAACTGGGTGTGGAGCGGGGCGTCGGTGCTTCGCCCCGACTACGACCGCGCGTTGATCTCGCTGTCCCGCGGCGGCGCGGATGCGACAGTGGTCCGCGAGTTCGACATCCCGTCGCGCTCGTGGGTAGACGACGGCTTCGTGCTGCCGGAGAACAAGTCGAACGTCGGCTGGATCGACCGGGACGCCGTGTACGTGGGCACCGAGTTCGGTGAGCAGCCCGACGGCGCCGGATCGTGGACGTCGTCGGGTTACCCGCGCGTGGTGAAACGGTGGACGCGCGGCACCGACCTCGCGGCGGCGACGACAGTGTTCACCGGTTCCGTCGACGACGTCGCGGTCGGAGCCTCGTTCGATCCGACGCCCGGTTTTCCGCGGCACTTCGTGTACCGGTCGACGGACTTCTACAACGCCGAGCAGTTCGAACTCCGGGACGGTGAGCTGCGCAAGGTGGACGTCCCGTCGGACGCCGACTTCTCGGTGCGGCACGACGTGATGCTGGTGACACCGAAGTCCGAGTGGACGGTCGACGGTGTGGCCCGGCCCGCCGGTTGCCTGTTGGCGTTCGACTACGAGCGCTTCCTCGACGGCGACCGCACGCATACCGTGCTGTTCACGCCGGACGCGCACACCAGCCTGGAGACGTACGCGATCACGGCGACACGGCTGATCCTGGTGACGCTGCACGACGTCGCGACCCGGCTGCAGTCGATGGAGTTCGGCACGTGGACGCCGGCAGAGCTGCCGGGCGTCCCGGATTTCGCGACGGTCGGGGTGCTCGACACCGACGCCGATCACGGCGACGAGATCTGGTTGTCGTCGAGCTCGTTCACACAGGCTCCGACGTTGCTGTACGGCGACGCCGTGTCCGGGGTGACGCCGATCAAATCGTCGCCGGAGCGGTTCGACGCGTCGAATGTGAGCACCCAGCAGTTCTTCGCGACATCGGACGACGGCACCCAGGTCCCCTACTTCGTGATCAAGCGCAACGACGTCGAGTCGGGCCCGACCCTGCTCTACGGGTACGGAGGCTTCGAAAACTCTCTGACGCCCAGCTATGCAGCGGTGGCCGCACGGAACTGGATCACGCGCGGCGGGATCTACGTGTACTCGAACATCCGCGGAGGCGGCGAGTACGGGCCGTCGTGGCACACACAAGCGGTGAAAGCCGGACGTCACCTCGTGTACGAGGACTTCTCCTCGGTGGCGCGCGATCTTGTGACACGAGGATTCACGACCCCTCAGACACTCGCTGCACAGGGCGGATCGAACGGCGGCTTGTTGATGGGCGTCATGGCGACCACGTACCCGGAGTTGTTCGGCGCGCTGGTCTGCCAGGTGCCGCTGATCGACATGCGGCGGTATCACCTCCTGTTGGCCGGCGCCTCCTGGATGGCCGAGTACGGCGACCCCGACGACCCGGCGGAGTGGGAGTTCATCTCCGAGTACTCGCCGTATCAGCGCGTTCGGTCCGACGTCGACTACCCGCAGATGCTGGTCACGACGTCGACCCGCGACGACCGTGTTCACCCCGGTCATGCCCGGAAGTTCACCGCTGCGCTCGAAGCCGCAGGCCAACCGGTCCGGTACTACGAGAACATCGAGGGAGGTCACGGCGGCGCGGCCGACAACAAGCAGGCGGCGTTCAAATCGGCCCTCGCCTACGAATTCCTCTGGCGCACCGTCGGCGCAATTGATCGCTGACCCTTTGCGCCGGGAAGAGAATGAGGTTCGGGCGGCGTGTTACGTTCATGGCGTCAACCAGCCTCGACGCGGGAAGTCGGTGTGAATCCGACGCGGTACCCGCCACTGTGACCGCTTCACGCGGCAGCCAGACCTCCGCTCGAGCTGATCTCGTCGTCGGGGCGGAGTGTCCCCGAGAGAGGCGGATGCCGTGCACCCGCATATCCGCAAGGCCACGATCGCGTGTCTGCTCGTCACCGGGTTGGCTGTCGCAGGATGTTCCGGGGCGTCGTCGAACGATGCGGGTTCCGCCCGCGATTGCATCACCGATTTCGACGCGAACACCGACTACTTCCCCGACAAGTCGACGATCTCCGATGCGTCGGGACTGGCGATCGAGTACCACAAGTCGTACCAGGTGGTGACGGTCAAGGAACCGTCACCGGGCGCGCAGCCCGTGTCGTACGTGCTGGTTCGCTGCGGTGCACCCGCGCCGAGGCTCGACGGCGCTCTCACGGATGCGCCGCAGGTGCAGGTGCCGATCCGCACCATGTATTCGGGTTCCACTACACACCTGCCCGCGATGGCGGCGCTGGGCGCCGCCGACACGGTGACCGGCGTGAGCTCCACGGACTACGTGTCCACCCCCGAGATCCGCGCGCGGATCGACGACGGCGACGTGGTCCAGTACGCCGACGCGGGTGTGCCGAACGTCGAGAAGGTGATTGCTGGGCAGCCCGACGTCTTGGTGTCCGACGGCAACGAGGACCCGTCGTACGCGAAACTCCGGCAGGCGGGTGTCCCGGTCCTCGCCAACGCCGACTGGCTCGAGGCGAGTCCCCTCGGCCGGGCCGAGTGGATCAAGTTCTTCGCCGCACTGACCGGCACCGAGACGAAGGCCGCCGACGCCTTCGACACCATCAAGTCGGAGTACACGACGGTGCAGCAGAAGACGGCGAACGCACCGAGGACCGACGTCCTGCTCGGCGGCATCGAGAACGGCGCGTGGACGCTCGCCGCTGGCGGCAACTACTTCGGACGGCTCGTGCGTGACGCCGGCGGCGACTACCCGTGGGCATCGGACCAGTCGACGGGCTCACTCCGCCTCTCGATCGAGTCCGTCATCGACAAGTCTCGTAACGCCGATGCATGGCTCCTCTCTGACATGACCGTCGCGTCACTCCCAGATTTGTACAAGCAAGACGAGCGGTACCGGGTGTTCGCACAGCCCGCCGAGCGTGCGTGGAACGCGACGAAAGCGATGAGCGCGACGGGCGGGAACGACTACTGGGAGCGCGGCGTCCTCCGCCCGGACCTCGTACTCGCCGACCTCGCGGCGATCCTGCATCCCGATCTCTTCCCCGACCACAGATTCACGTTCTACCTTCAGCTCCCACAGCGGTGACGACTCCCGTCGTCGTCGAGACCGTGAAGGCTCGCAGCGCCGCCGGAACCTGGGCGGGGCTGATCGTCTTAGCCGTGGTGACAGTGTTGGTGACGGCCGCGATCGGCGCGGTGATGATGCCGCTGTCCGACGTCGTGCACGTGTTGACCGGCGGCACGGCGTCGGATGCGGGCCACGATGCGATTCTGCGTCTGGTCCGACTGCCTCGGATCGCGACGTCGGCAATCGCCGGCGCCGCTCTCGGCGTCGCAGGCTTGCAGATGCAGACACTGTTCCGCAACGCGCTCGCCGACCCGTACATCCTCGGCGCCAATTCGGGTGCGAGTCTCGGCGTGGCGATCGTCGCTCTCGCAGGTGGCGCGGGCGGACCGGCGTTTGTCGGTGTCCTCGCCGGATGGGGGCGTCTGGGCATCGTGTTGGCCGCCGCAGCGGGGGCGGCGGCAGTGCTCGGCGTGATTCTGCTGATGGCCGTGTGGGTCCGCAACGCCGTCACGCTCCTGCTGATCGGCGTGATGCTCGGCTCGGTGACCGGCGCGCTCGTCGCGGTCCTCATCGTCTACGCCGATCCCACCTCGGTCCAGAAGTACATGATCTGGGGGCTCGGAACGTTCTCGTCCACGTCGTGGAGCGACATCCAGGTGGCGGCGCCGATCGTGGCCGTGACGATTCTGATCGTGTTCTTCACCGTCCGACCATTGAACGCCCTACTTCTCGGGGAGGGTTACGCCCGCTCGATGGGTGTTGATCTCCGCGTCGCCCGAACCGTCACTCTGCTGTCGGCGGCCCTCCTCACCGGTGTGGTGACGGCGTTCTGCGGGCCCGTCGGATTTCTCGGCCTGGTGATTCCGCACCTTGTCCGAGGGCTGCTCCGGACCTCCGATCACCGCTCGTTGATCCCGGGGTGCGCGCTTCTCGGCGCAACCCTCGCCATCTGGTGCGGCGCCCTCGCCGACCTCCCCGGTGATCACATGTCGTTGCCGCTGAACGCGGTGACCGCTCTCATCGGGGCACCGGTCGTCATCACCGTCCTGATCCGCGGGCGCGCGCAGGGAGGTGCGGTGTGAGCGGGCTCGAACTGCAGAAGCTGACCGTCGGATATCGGGGGCGGAGAGGCCGCACCGTCGCCTCGAACCTGTCGGCCGTCGCGGAGACTGGCCGCCTCACTTCGTTGATCGGACCGAACGGTGCGGGCAAGTCGACACTGCTCCGAACCGTATGCGGTCTGCAGCCGCCCTTGGCGGGTTCGGCGGTCCTCGCCGACGGCACCGAC
This sequence comes from Gordonia sp. PDNC005, assembly GCF_016919385.1. Taxonomy (NCBI): domain Bacteria; kingdom Bacillati; phylum Actinomycetota; class Actinomycetes; order Mycobacteriales; family Gordoniaceae; genus Gordonia; species Gordonia sp. PDNC005. The sequence goes on along the minus strand of NZ_CP070351.1, from coordinate 125,921 downwards.
GTCGCGACGCTGAAGCCAGCCGGGTTGGCACGCCGCGTCGCCGTGGTCACCACCGACACCGTCGATCCCGGCACGCTCACGGCCCGGGAGGTCGCCTCCCTCGGCCGCACGCCCTACCTGTCTCCGACCGGGCGACTCTCCGACGACGACCGTCGCATCACCGACCGGGCGTTGGACGCCGTCCGGGCGACGGCTCTGGCCGACCGACCGTTCCACGACCTGTCCGACGGTGAACGGCAACGGGTGCTCGCCGCGCGCGCTCTCGCACAGGAGCCGGAGCTGCTGGTCCTCGACGAGCCCACGTCGCACCTGGATGCGCCGTCGCGGGTCGAGTTCCTCGATCTCCTCGCGACGTTGGCCCGCGAACAGGGCATAGCCGTCCTCATGTCGTCGCACGAACTGGAACTCGTCATGCGCCTGTCCGACGAGGTCTGGCTGCTACGTGGTGACGGAACCATGACAACCGGCACGCCTAGTGCGCTCGCCGCCGACGGATCGGTGTCTGCAGCGTTCGATCGTGGACGTCTCCGCTTCGATGCCGATCAGCTGACTTTTGTCATCGACGGAAGCGGAACGACTCTCGGGTGAGCTGCAGGCGCGGTCTGCCGCGTGTGACGGGGTACATGGCCAGTCCGATGAGCATCGCAATCAGGTGCCCGGCGTCGGTGAAGTCCGGTGTCCCCGCAGCGAAGGGCGTGATCACCGTCGCTAGCGCGATCAGGGCGTAGACCCACCGCCACGGGGACCGGAGCCGGTAAGCGAGAACGGCTATCACCGCGGCCACGAAATAGCTGACGCCGACGTCGATCGCGTCGCGCAGAGTGGGGTCGGCCCGACCGTGCCCGATCGCGAGATCGAGGAGTCCCTGGCTCGCCAGTGTGGCCAGGACGTGTCCGGCGAGGCCGACTGCCACGAACCGTGCGGTGCCGAGCCACCGTTCGGCGACGGCGAGGAACACGGTGAACGCCACGACGTAAGGCAGCCAGTACGCGCCGTCGAGCCAGAACAGGCTGGTGACCATCGGCCGCAGGGGGTGCTCCGACAGGTTCTCGAGGTTCGTCGATCGACGACCGAGGATGTCGTCGAGGGACCCGGGCGACACGACGTGCTGGACTATTGTCGTCGCCAGGAGCACCATCAGCCAGAGGTAGGTGGCGGGTGCACTGCGAACCCAGCCGACGACCCCGCGAACCACCGCCCGAGATCTGCTGCCGGACGTGGTCGCCATCGGACGTGGTCAGTATCTGTAGGCGCGTCGTCCTGCGACGACACGAGACACTAGTCCGACGGCGATCACGACGGCTCCGACGGCTCCGACGATCAGCGACACCTGCACGAGATCGGACGAGACCCCGTCCGCGACGACTTCAACGGTGCGGCGAGCGGCTTCGTCGGTGTCGGCGGCCTTGTCGCCCGCAAGAGTGTTGATGTACTGCGCCACCCCGTATGCGCCGAGCGCCGCGAGGACGACTCCTACGCCGAGCCACGCGAGCACTGTGCTTCGACGGTTGGCGGTGAGCAACGCGACGACGGACGCGATCGCCGCCGCGATCAGCGTCAGCCACGATGTCTTGTCGATCAGCTCGCCGGACGACTCGAGCGAGCCCGCCGTCAGTCGGTGCTGATCGATGCCGACGTAGATCGCCTTGTCGACGACGATCGGTGTCGGCAGCGGCGCCGTCGCCAGCACCCGGTTGACCATCGGCGTGATGTTGACGTCCATCACGTGAGTGTCGGTGTCCGGACCGGGCGCGTTGAACAGCCAGTCGTGCTGCTGCCGCGCTATCTGCTCGAAGTCCATCACGAAGCCTTCGCTCCGCGCATAGTTGGTCGCGAGCGGCTCCACGATCGGCCCGGCGAGTGGAACACTCGTCTGGTCGACGACTGCTGCCGCGACCTTCTCGGCGAAGTAGTCCTGCACTTCGGTGTTGCGTGCCGCGTCCGCCGCGGACGCTGCGAATCCCTCCGTCGACACGACTCGCTGCGACACCCACATGCTGGGGACGGCGACGATCATGCAGACCATCGCGACAACGGTGAACAGGCCGGAGACAAGACTTCGCACCCGTTCGAGGCTACCGGCTGCTCGGCTTACTCGCCGACGAGGTCGCGGGCACGGCCCACGACGAGCGGGTCTGGCGCCCCGACGATCGACGCGTCTTTGCCGTCGTAATCGTGCAGGCTCAGCACATACCGCATCGCGTTGATCCGGGCGCGCTTCTTGTCGTTGCTCTTCACAACCGTCCACGGGGCATGGTCGGTGTCGGTGTCGGCGAACATCCGTTCCTTGGCGTCGGTGTACGAGTCCCAACGATCGAGCGACGCGAGGTCCATCGGTGACAGCTTCCACTGGCGGACCGGGTCGATCTGACGGATCGCGAAACGAGTCCGCTGTTCGAGCGGCGTCACCGAGAACCAGAACTTCACGAGGTGCACGCCGTCGTCGACGAGCATCTTCTCGAAAGCGGGCGCTTGGTGCATGAACTGGTCGTACTGGTCCGGCGTGCAGAAACTCATCACTCGTTCGACGCCTGCCCGGTTGTACCAGGAGCGGTCGAAGAAGACCATCTCACCTGCGGCGGGCAGATGCTGCACGTACCGCTGGAAGTACCACTCGGTCGACTCCCGCTCCGACGGCTTCTCCAGTGCGACGACGCGCGCGCCGCGCGGATTGAGGTGTTCGTTGAAGCGCTTGATCGTGCCGCCCTTGCCGGCCGCGTCACGCCCCTCGAACAGGAAGAGATGCCGCTGGCCGGTCTGCTTCGACCACTTCTGCAGCTTGAGCAGTTCGATCTGCAGGCGACGCTTGGTGACCTCGTATTCACGGCGGCTCATGCGCTCTTCGTACGGGTAGTCTTCGCGCCACGTGTCGACGACGTTCCGCTCAGGCAGCGTCAACAGGATCGGGTCGTCGTCATCGTCGTCGACAACGGTGAAGTTGCCGGTGTCGCGCAGGTCGACGAGCTGTTGCAACGCCTCCCGCCCCGACACGACGCTCAGGTCCGGACCGATGTTCTGCTGAGGCTGCACATAGCCGTCGACGTTCTCCACGGGCACAGGTTATCCCGAGCAGCCCGATTCGGCAGGGTACGAAAGTCCCGCCCTCGCGGCGATGCACAAGCCGAACATCCGATCAGCTGATGTTGATCGAGCCGGTCTTGAGGCAGTAGGCGCCCGTGGTGCTGTCGTAGGCGGCGCCGAAGCCGCCCGAACAGTAGGTTCCACCTGGGCCTGCGTACGCCTGGCCGCCCCAGCCGCCGATGGCGATCGACGTGCCGCCGCGGCGGGCCATCGCCACCGACTCTGCCTTCGGTCCCGTGGTGATCGAGTAGGCGTTGCCGCCGTAGATGCCACTCGAGAGGGCCTGCGAGCCCGGCTGCAGGTTCTTGCTCGTCGCGCTGCCTCCGGTGGTGGCGACGGCCGTCGCGATCCCGCTGTTGCTGGTGTCCTGGGCGTTCGCCCGTGACCCCGGTCCGGCGTTGGCGATGCAGTGGCTCTGCCCGTTCGCGTGCTCGGTGCGGGCGTTGTCGACGGCGTTGCAGTTGGTCGCTGCACCGGCGTCGCCGCCGCCGAAGAGTGCCATCAGGCCGAATGCGCCACCGCATGCGAGGGTGGCGATGACGGTTCGCGCGCCGATGACCCGAAAACCTTTGTGACCAGATGAAATACGCACGTCCCGTCCTTCTGCGCCTAGCGCTGCTGTAGCTCGATCAGTCTCAAGATGAGGTTACCTTCGCCACAACCGCCCCCGCTATGTGCCATGAATCGTTATCCCGCTGACACTGCCCCGAGACCGGCCTCGAAGCGAGTCGAAAGGGCCGGCGAAACAAAAAGCCGCCGAGACTCTCGTCCCGGCGGCCTTGGCGTCAGAAGTCAGATCAAGCGCGACGCTTGGCCTCGTCGGTGAGCCCCTTCTTGGCGGTGTCGACGGCCATCTTCTGAGCACGCTTGACGATCAGGCCGGGCAGCTTGATCTTGAGCTCGACACTCAGGTCGAACTTGACGTGCGAACCGTCGCCCTTCGGCGTGACCGTGTACGTGCCCTGCTGCTCGCTGAGCTGTGAGCTCTCGACGAGGCTCCACGAACAGGAGTTGTCGGTCCAGGTGTAGTCGAGCACCTGGTCGTCGGTCATACCGACTGCGCTGACGGATGCTTCGACGCGTGCCGGACTTCCGTCCTCGTGTTCGGTGATGATCTTCGCGGACTTGTGCGGGCCCGACCATTCCGGCAGGGACTCGACGTCGAGAAGGATTTCCATGATCACCGACGGCGGTGCGTCGATGTCGAATTCAGTGCTTGCAGAGACAGCCATGGGAAGAACTTACCCCGCAGTCACGACCGAGGCTGCGCCTCTTGCCCGAAATCACCGGCCCGCAGGAGATCTCACCATCTGTTGCAACTGGTCAGCGACTCGGTCGAGGGGTTCCACGCTCTGGCGTGCGCGGCACAGGATCACCGCTCCCTCCAGTGCGGCGAGCACGGTGGCGGCGACGGATAAGGCCTGGTCGGTGTCGAATCCGTGGGCCCGGAGGCTGACGGACAGCAACTGCTCCCAGCGGACGTACCGGGCTGCGGCGATGTTCGCCACGTTCGGTGCGGCTTTCCGAGCGAGGGCCGCCGCGGCGGTGATGCTGCCGACCTCAAAATCGGAGTCGGTGAGGATTCGACGCCACATCGACGTCATGTCGGCCACGGCGTCGGCCGGCGACACCCGCGCACCCTGGACGATCACATCGTCCACCCGCGATGCTCCTCGTTCGACCGCAGCCCCGATCACCTCCGCACGACCGCCGGGGAAGTGGTGGTAGACGCTGCCCCTGGGCGCGTCGGCTGCAGCCAGGACGTCGCCGATCGAGGTCCCTGCGACGCCTTTGCGCGCAATGAGGTCGGCCGCCGCGGCCACCATCTTCACGCGCTGCGACGTCATGCCAGGAAGGTCGCGCGGAGCGTCGCCTGGGTGTCCGCGTTGATACCGAGGCCGTCGGCGAAGTATCGCTCGATGGTTCCATGAACGCGGTCGACCTCCTCGAACGATGCGGCGAGGAACTCCTCGCGGACGCCGAAGACCGGGAGCAGCACTGCCGGATCGCCGCCGGCAGCGGCGAACTTGTCGAAGATCGGCTGCAACGACGGAACGAGTCGCTCGTTGGTGAGCAGGTAGTCGGTCAACACGTCGTCGTGACTCACGCCGAGCAGCGTCAGGAAGGCTGCCGCAGCCCACCCGGTCCGGTCCTTCCCCGCGGTGCAGTGGAACAGCGACGGATTGGCGCCGCCCGCGAGCCCGGCGAAGAACTGACGGTAGGCGGCCCGAGCGCTGGGCAGGGTCACGAGGTCGCGGTAGGTGGACGTGATGGCCTCGGCTGCTTTGCCGCCGCTGAGCTGCTCGCCCGCCTTCGCGACAAGCGCCGGGTCGCTGAAGAACTCGGCGAGGTTCGCCGGGACGGCCATCGACGAGTCCGCCAACACGTCGAGTCCGACGTTGGACACTCCGTCGAACGTCGGGTCGGGCGCCGATTCGCGTTCACCTGCTGAGCGGAAGTCGTAAACGGTTCGGACGCCGAGCGCCTGGTATGCGGGCGCGTCGTCGTCGGTGAGGGGACGGAAGTCCGCTGACCGGAACAGCATCCCGGTCCGCACGGTGCTGCCGTCCGAACCCGTCCAGCCGCCGAGGTCGCGGAGGTTGACGAGCGATTCGACCGGGCTCGGCGCACCGGGCGGCGACACGGTTGCGGGAGTGTTCACGTCTGGGGACATGACCGTCATTATGCCGTGAGTCCTATTCGAAGAGACTCCTTGCGCGGCACGGATACGCTGGCAGGCATGGTGACTGCACGCTCCCTGCCCCAGGATCTGATCGCCCGCGTGGATGAGATCATCGACGCAGACAACGTCCGACTCGTCGACCTGTTCAAAGACATTCACCGAAACCCCGAACTGGGTTTTGAAGAGATACGAACGGCCAGATTGATCGAGAAGGCCTTGCAGAACCTGGGCTTCGACGTCACCAAAGGCATCGGGAAGACCGGCATCGCGGCCACGTTCCGAAACGGTCCCGGACCGGTGGTCATGTATCGCGCCGATATGGACGCCAACGCCGTCCGCGAGGAGACCGGACTCGACTACGCCAGCACCGTCACCGCCACTCGCGACGACGGCACGCAAGTTCCCGTCGGTCACCTCTGCGGGCACGACGCACATGTCACGTGGCTCATCGGCATGGCGAACGCGTTGGTGTCGGTCCGCGACTCCTGGTCGGGCACCGTCGTCCTCATCGGCCAGCCGGCCGAAGAACTCATCATGGGCGCACAGGCGATGCTCGACGACGGCCTGTACAACTTCATCCCCACACCCGACGTCCTGATCGGACTGCACACCGCGCCCGGCCCAGTCGGCACGGTGATCAATCCGCCCGGTACCCGGATGGCGGGCACGGATCAGGTGGACGTTCACTTCCACGGGGTCGGCGGTCATGGTTCGATGCCGAGCAAGACCAAGGATCCGGTGCGGATGGCCGCTCAGGCGACACTGGAGTTCTCCTCCCTGGTCGCGCGGACGGTCGAACCGAGTGCGACAGCCGTGCTGTCTGTGGGCTCCATCCAGGCGGGCGCCGACAACAACGTGATCCCGTCCGAAGCGCTGGTCAAGGCTAATCTCCGCTGGTTCGAACCACACGTCCGCGAAGCGCTGCTCGGCGCGATCCGCACCGTGTCCGACTCCATCGCGCGGGCGGCCGGGGTCGATGAGGACAAGCTGCCCGGAATCGTGATGAAGGGAGGGTCGCCGCCACTGGTGAACACCCCCGACCTCGCCGTCTCCATGTCGACGTCCCTCGGCGAGATCATCGGCGCCGACAAGGTCATCACGGACATGCCGGCGGTGACCGGATCGGAGGACGCGCACATGCTCCGCGGCCCACACACCGACCTTCCGTTCAACTACGTGCTTGTCGGCGTCGCCGCGCCGGAGGTGTTCGCGGAGGCCCTGTCCAGAGGTGAGCTGGTCCCGTACTACCCGCACAACCCGAACTACGTGGTCGATCTCGCCGCCATCGCGTTCGGGACGAAGATCGCCGCGTACTCGGTTCTGGGTCTGCTCGACCCGCTCTGACCGCGTTTGCGACGAGCGGGCCCTGACGTCACCACGCCGCTGCGATCACCTCACCGAACAGTTCCTGCGGGTCGACGTTCAAGCCGCGTCGGACGAACCAGCCGCACATGTTGACGCAGTCGCGCAGCAGGTAGTCGGAGCCGTTCGGGTTGGCGATGAGGTCGATCATCTGCGGGAGATCGATGATCACGAGCCGGTCGGCCGCCGCGAGGACGTTGTACGGCGACAGATCACCATGGACGAAACCTTCTCCAGCCATGGCTGTCATCGCGGCCCTGAGCTGGTCGAACCAGTCCGCGAGGAGATCTCGATCGGGACGTGCGGCAGCCAGCCGAGGCGCTGGATTCCCGTCGACGGTGACGAGTTCCATCAGGATCTCGGTGCCGTCGATCTGGACCGGATACGGCACGGGCACACCGGCCGTCCAGCAGCGTTGCAGCGACTCCCACTCGGCCTGCGCCCATTGCCCTGCGGCCATCTCGCGGCCGAACGACGACTTCTTCGCCAGTGCACGCGTCACCCGAGAGTCGCGGACTCGACGCCCTTCGGTGTAGCTCGTGGTGCGGCGGAACGAGCGATGGTCGTCGTCTCGGTACCGCTTGGCCGCGAGAACACAACTCGATTCGGCAACCGAGCGTTCGAGGAGGTGGACGTCGGCTTCCTTGCCTGTCTTGAGGACGCCGAGGTCGGTTTCGACGGCGGCACGATCGGTGACGAGCCAGTCTGGGACGGGCTGCGGGCCGCGTTGCAATGGTTCGACGTCCCAGTATCGGGTGAACCGCTGGTGGTCGCCCGGATCGCCGATCGGGCGGTAGTCGAAGGTGTAGAGGTCAGCGTCGGTGGACGCCTCGTCGGACGAAGTCATGGTGGCTCCAGGGAGAAGTGATGTGGCGGTTCGAGGTAGCGCCGACGGCAGTCATATGCATGTCACTTCCCTTCTTCTGGAGCGAGCCGTGTTGCTCGTCCGACACCAGAGATGGTGCCGCCCAGCGCGGGCCGGAGCAACTGAATTAACGCCGAAGGCCGGCCACCCGTTTCGGGGTGACCGGCCTTCGGTGAGTTCTGCAGTGAACTTTCTGATCAGGAGATCAGAAGCCCATGCCGCCCATCTCGTCGCCGCCCGGCATTGCCGGCATGGCGTTCTTCTCGGGCTTGTCGGCGATGACGGCCTCGGTGGTGAGGAACAGAGCCGCGATCGACGCTGCGTTCTGCAGAGCCGAGCGGGTGACCTTCACCGGGTCGTTGATGCCTGCGGCGAGCAGGTCCTCGTACTCGTTGGTCGAGGCGTTGAGGCCCGTGCCGATCGGCGAGTTGCGGACCTTGTCGGCGACGACGCCGGGCTCGAGGCCTGCGTTGATCGCGATCTGGCGAGCCGGAGCCGCGAGTGCGACCTTGACGATGCTCGCACCGGTTGCCTCATCGCCTTCCAGCGACAGGCCGTCGATCGCGGACTCGGACTGCAGGAGTGCAGCGCCACCACCGGCGACGATGCCCTCTTCGACGGCGGCCTTGGCGTTGCGCACAGCGTCTTCGATGCGGTGCTTGCGCTCCTTGAGCTCCACCTCGGTGGCAGCGCCGGCCTTGATGACTGCAACGCCGCCGGCGAGCTTGGCCAGGCGCTCCTGCAGCTTCTCGCGATCGTAGTCGCTGTCGCTCTTCTCGATCTCCGAGCGGATCTGCGCGACACGGCCTGCGATGGCCTCCGCGTCACCTGCACCGTCGACGATGGTGGTCTCGTCCTTGCTGACAACAACCTTGCGGGCGGTGCCGAGCAGTTCGAGGCCCGCGGTCTCCAGCGAGAGGCCGACCTCTTCGCTGATGACCTCGCCACCGGTGAGGATGGCGATGTCGGCGAGCATGGCCTTGCGGCGGTCGCCGAAGCCCGGAGCCTTGACGGCGACGGACTTGAAGGTGCCCTTGAGCTTGTTCACGACGAGGGTCGAGAGAGCTTCGCCCTCGATGTCCTCGGCGATGATCAGCAGCGGCTTGCCGGCCTGGATGACCTTCTCCAGCAGCGGGAGCAGGTCCTTGATGGTGCCGATCTTGCCCGAGACGAGCAGGATGTACGGGTCTTCGAGAACAGCTTCCTGGCGGTCTGCGTCGGTGACGAAGTAGCCGGAGATGTAGCCCTTGTCGAAGCGCATGCCCTCGGTGAGCTCGAGCTGCAGGCCGAAGGTGTTCGACTCCTCGACGGTGATGACACCCTCGTTGCCGACCTTGTCCATGGCCTCGGCGATCAGATCGCCGATGCTCTGGTCGCCTGCCGAGATGCCTGCGGTCGCAGCGATCTGCTCCTTGGTCTCGACCTCCTTGGCGGAAGCGAGCAGCGATGCGGTGACGGCCTCGACGGCCTTCTCGATGCCGCGCTTGAGGACCATCGGGTTCGCGCCGGCTGCAACGTTGCGCAGACCTTCGCGGACCAGTGCCTGAGCGAGCACGGTGGCGGTGGTGGTGCCGTCGCCCGCGACGTCGTCAGTCTTCTTGGCGACTTCCTTGACCAGCTCTGCGCCGATCTTCTCGTACGGGTCCTCGAGCTCGATCTCCTTGGCGATGGAAACACCATCGTTGGTGATCGTGGGGGCGCCCCACTTCTTCTCCAGGACGACGTTGCGGCCCTTGGGGCCGAGGGTGACCTTGACGGCGTCGGCGAGGCTGTTCAGGCCGCGCTCGAGTCCGCGACGGGCCTCTTCGTCGAAAGCAATCTGCTTTGCCATTGGTAAGTGATCCTCCGGTGGGGGGTGACACTAAGTTCTGTAGTGCCGGACTCGATGCCCGCGACGGACGATCGGGGTGTCTTGTGAACCGATCTCATCGTTCCGACCTGGCACTCACATGCCGCGAGTGCCAATCTCCGTTTTAGCACTCGCACATGGAGAGTGCAAGGTCGATCTGATGACCTGTGGGTACCCGTTCTGGGACTTTCCGACACTGTTCGCGGCCGCATACTGTTCGGCGGTGATCACCAGAATCTGCACAGCCGCAGCCATCGCACTGACCGTCGTCGCCGTCGCCCCGCACCCAGACGCCGACGCCGCTCCCGCCAAGCGCTACGCCAACTGCTCCGCACTCAACAAGGACTTCCGACACGGCGTCGCCCGTCCCGGCGGTCGAGACCTGGTCAAGGGCAAGAGCAAGCCCGCCCGCGGTTACGCAGTCAATCGGGCCGTCTACTCGAAGAACACTCACCTGGATCGGGACAAGGACGGCGTCGCCTGCGAGAAGAAGTAGCGGACCTCCTCGCGAAATGTGCACGCCACAGCGCGTACGCCTCCACATAGGACGACGTTCGCGCTGTGGCGTGTAGTTTTCGCGGCCGACGCTACTTCTTGTCGCGGTCCAAGCCGAGTTGGTCGGTGATGTAGAAGAACGGATCCGTCTGGTCGCTGAGTCCGGTGACGTTCACGGCGCCCGGGCCGTAAGCCGCGATGCGCACCTGGCCGCCGGTGTGCTGCTCTTCACCGGCTTCGAGCGACGTGCCGTAGCTGACGGTGATGGTCTCGCCGTCCTTTGTCGTCAGGTTGCGGGTGAGACCCGGCATCGGGAGCTCCGCGTCGGTCTCGGCGATCTGGCTCGAATGCGCGTGGTCGCCGGTGACGATGACGAGCGTGTCCTTGCTCTCCTTCGCGAAGTCGAGGGCGGCCTTCACCGCGTCGGCGAGCTGAACGGTCTCACCGATCTGACCGCACGGGTCGGCGTCGTGGTTGGCCTTGTCGACTGAGCCCGACTCGACCTGCAAGAAGAACCCCTTGTCCCCCTTGAGGAGGTCGATCGCCTTAGTCGTCATCGCTCCGAGCTTCGGGACGGTCGATGTGAACTCCGCGTTCGGTGTGCACTTGACGGCGGGCTGCTTGTTGCCGTCCTTGACGGCAGTGGCCTTGGACCACATGCGGGGCAGGTTGCCGTCGGCGAAAACGCCGAGCAGCGGCTTGTCCTGGTCGGCGGCCTTGACGCCGGCGAGTTCGTCCGCGCTGCGGACCACCTGGTAGCCGCGCTCCTTGGCCTGGACGTCGAGGGTCTTGCCCTTGTATTCGCCAGCCGTCGCGGCTTCGTTGAAGGTCTCCCAGCCGCCACCGAGGGTGACGTCGGGGCGGGTGGCGAGCAGTTGCTCCGTGATCGATCCGAGGCCGCCGTTCTCCAGGGCGTTCTCCGGGCACTTCTCCAGGGTGGCCTTCGGGCCGTAGCACTTGCGCTGCGATACGTGCGACACCTGGACGGCCGGGGTGGCGTCCTGAAGTTCGGTCGTGGTCACGTCACCGGTCTTGAGTCCGTTGGCCTTGGCGATCTCGAGGATCGAACGCTGAGCCTTTCCGTTCACGTCGACGCTGATGCCGCCGTTGTACGTCTTGGTGCCGGTCGACCACGCCGACCCCGACGCCGCAGAGTCGGTGACGTAGCTGGGCTTGTGCGAATCCTTGTTCAGCGAGTACGTCGTGTAGTCGCCGCTGAACGGGAGCTGATCGATGCCGGGAAGCTGCCCGGCCGCGCCGTACTCGTAGTCGCGGGCCAGCGTGTACTCCTGGTTCGCGGTGCCGTCGCCGATCACGAGGATGACGTTCTTCGCGCCCGACTTCTGAATCGAGTCCGCGATCATCTGCGTCTGATCCTCGGACAGACGACGCGCGCCGCCGTTCTTCGTGATGTCGCCCGTCGCCGCTCGCTGGATGTCGACGCCGGCGACCTTGTCGCCGTCATTGCCGACTGCGTCGTCGGATGAGCAGGCGCCGAGGACGCCGGTGACACCGAGGATCGCCACCGCGCCGAGTGCGCTGATCGCGCGCACCTTCTTCTTGCCGTGTTTCTGAGCCATGAACGTATGGCAACAGTTGAATATGAACTGACGGAACCGGTCGGTTGAACAGATGACGTACGGACAGTGATCGCCCGAGTCGGCCGTACTTTCTCAGCGCTTCAACACCGCGAACTCCGGCTCGCTAGGGTCGGAGCATGTCGGGCGAACTGATCACCATCGTGATCTTGGGGACCGTGTTGGCGGCGCTGCTGATCGTCATCGCACTGCGGACCCGACGCGTGGTCGTGACTCCGCACGAGCGGGCCGTCTACGACACCCTGCAGACCGCGGCACTGGCGGCGCGTCCGCTGCGCGACGGACTCACCGAGCAGTCCGCGACTGAGGCAGTCGGACCACTTCTGGCGCTGACCTCGGCCGACGGCGTCGCACTGTACGGTCCGGACGCCGAGCTCCTCGCGAGCGACGGCGAGGCGGGCCTCTGGACGTCGCCCGTCCTCGCGTCTGCGGCGAAACTCGCGGCCGCTGCACTGCGGGATCAGCGCCCGATGGCGGCTCCGGGCCCCGGAGGTGCTTCGGCCCTCGCCCGACATCTTCTGGCCGCTCCGCTGCTCACTGACGACATAAGTGCGGGTGTCCTGGTGGTGGCGTCGTCGGACGAACCCGGACCAGGCCGGATCGGTGCGATCACCGAGGTGGCGCGGTATGCCGCCAGCCAGCTGCAACTCGCAGAACTCGACGCGTCCCGCGCCCGCCTCGACCGCGCCGAAGTTCTCGCACTCCGCGCGCAGATCAGCCCGCACTTCATCTACAACGCCCTCAACACGATCGCCTCGTTCGTCCGCACCGACCCCGATCGTGCACGCGAACTGATCCTCGATTTCGCCGACTTCACCCGGTACTCGTTCCGCGCGGCGGGCGAGTACACGGCGCTCGCCGACGAACTCCGCAACATCGACCGATACCTCACCCTTGAACGTGCACGATTCGGGCCCGGTCTGACGGTGAAACTCCAAGTGGCGCCCGAAGTACTCGGTGTCGTCGTGCCGTTCCTCGCCCTGCAGCCGCTCGTGGAGAACGCTGTCCGCCACGGCCTGGCAGGCCGCAAGACCGGCACCATCAGCATCATCGCTCGCAACACCGGCCCCGACTGCCTCCTGTCGATCGAAGACGACGGCGTCGGAATGGACCCCGAGCTGCTGCGGACCGGGGCGATCGACGCCCTCGACCCGGCAGGGCCGAAAGAGTCCGACGGCGCGCACGTCGGACTCACCAATGTCGACCAACGTCTCCGGTCGGCGTTCGGCAACGACTACGGTCTAGTGGTCGACACAGCCGTCGGCGCAGGCACCAAGGTCAGCATGCGGATCCCGAAGTTCGCGTCCGGCATCCGAGCCGACCCGGCGACAGACGGGAGAGAGGCCCACCACCGATGACCGGTCTGACAGTCCTCGCCGTCGACGACGAGGCCCCCGCCCTCGACGAACTCGCCTATCTCCTCAACAGGCACGACGCCGTCGGCCAGGTGATCACCGCCTCCGACGCGACGAGCGCGCTCCGGGAGCTCACCGACCACACCGTCGACGGCGTCTTCCTCGACATCTCGATGCCCGGGCTGTCCGGCATGGAACTCGCCGGTGTGCTCGCCAACTACGCGTCGCCTCCACCGGTCGTCTTCGTCACCGCGCACGACGACCGCGCCGTCGACGCCTTCGAGATCGGCGCCCTCGACTATGTCCTGAAACCATTGCGCGACGCTCGCCTGGCCCAGGCCGTCGACCGTGTCGTCGCGCACGTGACCGCCCGCCACGACGAACCGGCCGGACCCGAGGTCGCGGAGCCAGACGACGTGATACCCGTCGAGTCGGGCGGAGTCACCTCGCTGGTGCGACGCGACTCGATCTCGTGGGTGGAGGCCGTCGGCGACTACGCCCGCCTCCACACCGACACCGGAGCGCACCTCGTCCGGGTCACCCTGTCCACCCTTGAAACCCGGTGGCAGCCGGCCGGGTTCGCCCGTGTCCATCGCAGCTATCTCGTCAACCTGCCGATGGTCGTCGGACTGAGGTCGGCGGGAGCCACCACGATGGTCCGAGTGCAGGCGAACGGTCGGTCCGCGGCCGTCGAACTGCCTGTCAGCCGCCGCCAGGTCCGTGAGCTGAAGGACCGCCTGGTCCGCGACCCGATGCGCACGATCCGCGGCGACACCGGGGGCTGACGTGCCAGACGTCCCGCCCCGCGAACGTGTTGTCCTGTCCCAGCGACGCGGCGCACGAATGGTCCGCACTCGCGTCCAAGTGGCAGAGCAGAGCGGCGTCGGCGAGCACCTCGTGCGGGGTCTGGTCCGCGCACAGCTCGCGCTCGCTGTGCGTCTCGGGGTGGCCGTCACTCTGCTGTTCGTCGCCATCCCGATCCTCGGCGCCACCGTTGAACCGTTCGCGACGGCGACCGTCTTCGGAATCCGGCTCAACTGGCTGATCCTCGGTGTCGCACCGTATCCCGTCCTCTACATCGCGGGACGGTTGTACCTGCGTCTCGCGGAACAGGCCGAACGCGACTTCCTGCTACTCACCGACGACGGCCCCGCAGAGGACGTGCCGACCTTTCGAGGAGCAGAGGAAGGCGCGGAACGGTGACTGGGTGGACTCTCGCCGCGGTGCTGATCGCGGCGGCGGGCACGCTGGCGGCCGGCGCCTACGCGGGCCGAGGGGCGCGGTCGACGTCCGACTTCCTGGTGGCCTCCCGCAGCATCGGCCCCGGCTGGAACGCTGCGGCGGTCGCGGGTGAGTACCTGTCGGCGGCGTCGTTCCTCGGAGTCGCGGGCCTCGTCGCCAAGTACGGCGCCGACGCGCTCTGGTATCCGATCGGTTTCACCGCGGGCTATCTGGCCCTGCTCCTGTTCGTGTCGGCACCGCTGCGCAGATCCGGCGCATACACGGTCCCCGACTTCGCCGAGTTCCGACTCGCTTCACCACGTGTACGCCGGGTCGCGATGATCGTCGTCGTCGCGATCTGCATGCTCTACCTCGTCCCGCAGCTGCAGGGTGCGGGCCTCACCCTCGACATCCTGCTGGGGCTGCCGCCGTGGATCGGGGTCGTCGTGATCGGCGCGCTGGTGATCGTCAACGTCGTCGGCGGCGGCATGCGGTCGGTGACGTTCGCACAGGCCGCCGCGTACTGGCTCAAGCTGACGGCGGTCGCCGTCCCCGCACTCGCCCTCGGCATGCTGTTCGCGAACGGCCCAGAGGCCCTCGGAGATCCCCTGCCGCCGCGGGTCCACACCGCGACGACGGTCGACGTCGGACGGACGGTCGACGTGACGGTCTCCGACCCGTCCGGAGTGAGGATCGACGGGGTGGTCGACGGCACCGACGTCCACGATCAGGCCCCGCCGGCCGGCACCATCCGTGTCGAGGAGGGCGCGACGATCCGACTTGCTCCCGGAGCCGCGACACCGATCGTGTCGTCCGCACCGCAGACCGGTGCGGCGTGGGCCGCGTCGGGCGGTGGGCTCGGCGGCGGACACCCGCTGTACCAAGTGCTGTCGCTGATCGTCGCGACGTTCCTCGGCGCCGTCGGGCTCCCCCACGTTCTGGTCCGCTTCTACACCAACCCGGACGGACGGGCCGCACGTCGTACCGCGCTCAACGTCATCGGTGCGCTGTCGGTGTTCTACCTGTTCCCGACCGTGCTCGGCGCACTCGCACGCATCTGGACCCCGCAGGTGTTGTCGACGGGAACCGCCGACGCCGCCGTACTTCTCCTACCCGAGGCGGCACTGTCCGGGGTGTGGGGTCGGCTGCTCGCCGCACTCGTGGCGGCAGGAGCGGTCGCCGCGTTCCTGGCGACGTCGTCGGGTCTGCTGGTCAGCATCGCCGGCGTCATGTCCACCGACCTGCTGCCCGCCGGTGTTCGCAGCTTCCGGATCTCCGCGGTCATCGGCGGTCTCGTCCCCATCGGCCTCGCTCTCGGTGCGGGCTCACTCGAACTGTCGAGGTCGGTCGGCCTGGTGTTCGCCGTTTCGGCAGCAACGTTCTGCCCGCTGCTGTTGCTCGGCATCTGGTGGCGCGGCCTCACTGCCGCCGGAGCGGTCGCCGGTCTTGTCGTCGGCGGGCTCACATCCTTGACCTCGGTGATCGTGGTGGTCGGCGAACTCGTCTCGGACGACGTCCTCGGTGGTTGGCCTCGAGTCCTCACCGACTACCCCGCCGCCATCACCGTGCCCCTGACGTTCGCCACGATGGTCGGCGTCAGCCTCGCGACTCGCGACACGGTCCCGCCGCGCGTGGCGGCGATCTTCGCCGCGATGCACGTCCCCGAGCGTCTCGGTCTCGGTGTGGAACGCACTCCGGGAGGATGACCGTTCGTCGGCGTCGACGTACCGCTCACCGCACGGAGCGGACCACGTCACGATTCCGACATCCTGTGACTGATCTCTCATCGCACGCTTCTAGTCAAGAGCTTCCCCGTTCGCGACTAAGGAGTCCACAGTGTCCGACCAGCCTCCCGCCAGGCTCGAACCGTCATCAGACGAGTTCCTCGTAGCCGAGGCCAGCCCCGAGTTCCACAAACTCCGCAGCTCACTCCGGCGCTTCGTCTTCCCGATGTCGGCGTTCTTTCTCCTCTGGTACGCCGTATACGTCCTGCTCGGTGCGTTCGCCACCGACTTCATGGGCACCAAGGTGTGGGGCAACATCAACGTCGGTCTCATCCTCGGCCTGCTCCAGTTCGTGACCACGTTCGCCATCACGTTCGCGTACGTGCGGTTCGCGAACCGCGACCTCGACCCGCAGGCGGACGCGATCCGCCAGAAGTTCGCCGACGGCGGCTACAACACTCCGGAGGCCACCCGATGATCACCCATCTCGCCGCCGCAGAGGCGGTCGGCAATCCGGCCGTCAACATCTCGATCTTCATCGCGTTCGTCGCGGTCACCATGTTCGTGGTGATTCGCGCCAGCCGCAAGAACACCTCCGCGTCCGAGTTCTTCACCGCGGGCGGCGGCTTCTCCGGCCCTCAGAACGGCGTCGCCATCGCGGGCGACTACCTGTCGGCGGCCAGCTTCCTAGGTATCGCGGGCGCCATCGCCGTCTACGGATACGACGGCTTCCTGTACTCGATTGGATTCCTCGTCGCATGGCTCGTCGCGCTCCTGCTGGTGGCCGAGCTTCTGCGCAACACGGGCCGATTCACGATGGCCGACGTCCTCAGCTTCCGACTCAAGGAACGTCCCGTCCGGATGGCGGCCGCGATCTCGACACTTGTCGTCTCGCTGTTCTACCTGCTCGCGCAGATGGCGGGCGCGGGCGGCCTCGTCGCGCTCCTGCTGAACATTCACGACAAGACCGGACAGTCCATCGTCATCGCCGTCGTCGGCGTGCTGATGATCGTGTACGTGCTGGTCGGCGGCATGAAGGGCACCACGTGGGTGCAGATCATCAAGGCCGTGCTGCTCATCGCAGGCGCTGCGATCATGACCGCGATCGTCCTGGTCAAGTTCGACTTCAACATGTCCAGCCTCCTCGGCGAGGCGCAGAACATGATCACCGGCAACGAGAAGACCGCAACGCGTGACGTCCTCGCACCCGGAGCCAAGTACGGCGGCTCCACCGAGTCGAAGATCAACTTCCTCTCGCTCGGTCTCGCCCTGGTCCTCGGCACCGCCGGTCTGCCGCACGTTCTGATGCGCTTCTACACCGTCCCCACCGCCAAGGAAGCACGACGCTCGGTCGTCTGGGCGATCTCGCTGATCGGCGCGTTCTACCTGTTCACACTGGTCCTCGGCTACGGCGCGGCTGCGCTCGTCGGCCCGGAGAAGATCCTGGGCGCTGCGGGCGGCGAGAACGCCGCGGCACCGCTGCTCGCGCTCGAACTCGGCGGGACCGTCTTGATGGGCATCATCTCGGCCGTTGCGTTCGCGACCATCCTGGCCGTCGTCGCCGGTCTTGCCATCACGGCGTCGGCGTCGTTCGCACACGACATCTACGCGTCTGTCATCAAGCGCGGTCAGGCGTCCGAGACCGATCAGGTGAGAGTCTCGCGGATCACCGTGGTGGTGCTCGGCATTCTGAGCATCGTCCTGGGCATTCTCGCAAATGGTCAGAACATCGCGTTCCTCGTCGCCTTGGCGTTCGCGGTCGCGGCGTCGGCCAACCTGCCGACCATCGTCTACTCGCTGTACTGGCGTCGTTTCAACACTCGCGGCGCGTTGTGGAGCATGTACGGCGGCCTGATCTCGTGCATCGTTCTCATCGTGTTCTCGCCTGCCGTCTCGGGCACCGCGAAGTCGATGATCAAGGGCACCGACTTCCATTGGTTCCCGCTCGAGAATCCTGGCATCGTGTCGATCCCCCTCGCGTTCATCCTCGGCATCGTCGGCACGCTGACGTCGAAGGACCGCGGGAAGCCCGCGAAGAACGCCGAAATGGAAGTCCGCTCCCTCACCGGAGTCGGAGCCGAAGGAGCGGTCGCGCACTGACCCGAGCGTGACCGGTGCCGTCTAGACGACGAACCGCCCCGCATGATCTGCGGGGCGGTTCGTCGTCGATCGTGCGGTCAGTGCGCGACCGGTGCCGTCTCGACGGACTCCGTCGGCAGCACAAGCTGCTCGATTCTGCTCGGCAGCAGCAGCGCTGCGATGAAGCAGGCGACTCCCGTGGCAGCAGCGATCAGGAAGGCGATCTTGAAACCGTCGGCGGTGTAGAAGATGTAACCGCCAGTCATCTCCGCCGGGATCGGGGCGATGTACGAGTTGTTCATCACGGTGAAGGCGATGACGGGCAGGATCGCCGGGAAGATGCTCTGGAACACGCCCATGATGCTGGCGGTCGACGCCTGAAGCTGCGGGGGCACCGCCGCGATGACGAGGTTCGGAATCGACGCGTAGCCGAGACCCATGCCGAGACCGACGAGTCCGGCGAACACGATGAGCAGCCCCTTGCTGTCATTGGAGAACGCGGTCAGCGTGCATCCGAGTGCCGCGATGACGCCTCCGGAGGCGAGCAGGAGTCGCGGCGCGACATTGCGTCCGACGAAGATGCCGACGATCAGGCCTCCGACAACGGTCATCGCGCCGATCGGCGCCTGGAAGATCGCGAAGCCTTCGGCGTCGACGCCGAAACCGTAGCCCAGGCCCATGATCGCCGGAGTCATCGCGAGCATCGGGAGCAGCAGCGAGTAGAGGCCGCTGACACCGTAGACGCAGCCCGCACCGATCGCGGTGAATGCGACGGAACGACGACCGAGCACCGTGAGGTCGATCAACGGCTCCTTGACCACTACGGCCGACACACCCCACGCGATGACGAGCGCGATACCGCCCAGCAGGTACGCCAGGGTCGAGACGGCGGTCCAGCCCCACGTCGGGCCGAAGCTGACACCGATCAAGATGCCTGCGATGCCCGCGCCGAGAAGGGCTGCACCGACCAGGTCCATGCGTGCACGCAGACGGACCGACGACTCGTCGGTACTGACGAAGAGCATCCCGCCGAGAACAACCAGGGCGACGACCATGAACCAGAAGACTCCGCGGAATCCGTACTCGTCGATGAGCCAACCTGCGATGAACGGCGCCGGGATCGCGATGAGACCCATTCCCGAGGTCGCGATACTCACTGCGAGCGCCACCGTCTTGGGCGGGAACACGTCGCGGATCAGCGAGTAGCTGAGGAACAGGCACGGGATGAGCAGTCCCGCCATTCCACGTCCGAGCAGCATGATCGCGTAGTTCGGTGCGACAGCGGAGACAAACGAGCCCAGGGCCGCGATCCCGATGCACGCGAGCAGCAGCTTGCGCTTACCGTGCATGTCGGCCAGCTTGCCGATGAGCGGAGCCGTCATCGCGCCGACCAGCAAGAAGGAGGTGAGAAGCCAGGCGCCCTGCGTGGTCGCGTAGTGCGCGCTGATCTCCGGCTGCGCCATCGAGATCATCAGATAGCTGATCGCCAGCATCTCGAGGACGAGGACGATCGACAGGAGCGAGAAGACGAGCCGCGGCGTCCAACGCTCGCCCGCTGTCGCGCCGGGCGCCGTGCCGGGTTGGGTGGTGGAGACCATCGTGAGGTCCTTTCAAGGACGGCCGTTCGAGCCCGCCGACCTCGACCTCTTCAGGCCGCTTGATCGTGGACTCTCCACGGCCCGGAGGGAGTGGAAGACACTCCCGGGCCGTGGAGACCGACCCGGGGGTGTCGGACACATCACATTCCCTGCGCCGTGTGTCACACCATACAAATTCCCGCACAACGGGAAGTCACACTTCGCGACCAGGCTTTTCTTATTAGAAAACTGCAGGTCACCCCGGGTCCTTGATGAGTAGCAGGGTTCGCCGGGTCCAGCCACCGGCCACTAGTTCGCCGACCCGGGTGCGACGGCCTGGAACACCTCGTCCGTCAGGCGTCTTGAATCCGTGCGAACGGACGAGCCGCTTCGAGTTCGTACGAGAGCTCGAGGAGCGTGCGCTCGGCACCCATGTCGGCGGAGAAGTGGATGCCGATCGGCAGACCGCCCGGAGTCTGCCCGAGAGGCAGGGAGACGGCTGGTGTTCCGCTGACATTGTTGGCGGGTGTGAACGACACGTAGCGGGTGAGCTTGTCGAACACCTCGTCGAAGTCGCCCGACGGCGAGAGGACGCCGATCTCCGGAGTCACGTGAGCGAGGGTTGGTGAGAGGACGACGTCGAAGTCCCTCGTCAGTCCGATGAACGCCTTGGTCCCGCGGTTCAGGCCGCGGATCGCGAACGGGAGACGGTAGAAGCGGCGCAGGAACCGGTTCGACAGTCCACGAGTGAACGGATCGATCTGCGAGTTGTCGAAGCCCTTGCCGACTGTGAACTTTCCCAGTCGGTCGATGCCGAACGCCATCAAGGCCCAGTAGTCGGCGAAGTCGTCGACGAACGACCGGTCGACCGGCAGCGGGACTGTCGTCACCGAATGGCCGAGGGACTCCAGCAACTCGACGGTGTCGTTCAGCGCGGAATCGGTTGCCGGATCGAGGAGATGCCCGGTGATCGGCACATTCACCAGTGCGACCCGTAGTCGCTTGTCGCCAGGCCCTTCTACACGGCCGACCGGAGGCAGGTCTTTTGCAGGTGCCCGCCGTTCGACGTCGGCGAGGAATGCCGCGCTGTCCCGGACACTGCGCGTGATGACACCGTTGCTTACCAGGTCGATCGGCAGGTCCTTCGCCATCTTCGACGGCGCCGTCCGCCCGCGCGTCGGCTTCAGGCCGACCAGACCGCACGCAGCCGCGGGGATGCGGATGGAGCCGCCGCCGTCGTTCCCGTGCGCGATCGGCAGGACTCCTGCGGCGACGAGTGCGGCTGCGCCGCCGGACGACGCCCCCGACGAGAAATCGGTGTCCCACGGGTTGCGGGTCGGTTCCCGGTCGACGAACTCGGTAGTCGCCGTCAGTCCGTAGGCCGGAGTGGTCGACGCTCCGATCACGTTGAGACCGGTTCCGACGAACTGATCGGAGAACGCTTCGTTCTCGGTCGCCTTCACATCCGGTGTCGCGGCCGAACCGTTCCGGGTGGCGATCCCTGCGAAAGCCGTGTTGTTCTTGATCGCCGACGGCACACCCGCGAAGACTCCGTCGAACGTGCCCGCGGCCCGCGACCGTGCACGCTCCCGGTCGTCGACGACAAGCGCGTTGATCGTCGGCTCCACGACGTCCAGTCGGGCGAGGGTCGCGTCGAGCACTTCCGCGGCACTGACCTCACCCGATGCGATCCGCTGCGCAACGCCCAGCGCGTCGAGGTCGCCGAGTGCGTCAGCGGCGAAAGCATGCACATGTTTCATGGTTACGCAGCGTACTTCGTCCGACACCCGTGACGCGATGCACATCAGGAGGGTAGGAATTGAAGCATGCAGCTGAGATTCACCCCATCCGAAGAAGCCTTCCGGACCGAGCTCCGGGAGTTCTTCACCACCGAGATCCCCGAGGACATCCGACGGCGCAACGCCGAAGGAAAGACCATCTACCCGGACGACATCGTCACCACGACGCAGATCCTGAACAAGCGCGGCATCGCCGTCCCCGCGTGGCCGGTGGAGGCGGGCGGCCAGGACTGGACGCCGGTGCAGCATCACATCTGGCGGGAGGAGATGGCGCTCAACTTCGTCCCCGACCTCCTGCCGTTCAACGCGGGCATGGTCGGTCCGGTGATCGCTCAGTTCGGCAACGACGCGCAGAAGGAACGCTTCCTCCCGATCACCCGGAATCTCGACCTCTGGTGGTGCCAGGGGTTCTCCGAGCCCGAAGCGGGCAGTGACCTCGCCTCGCTGAAGACCCGGGCCGTCCGCGACGGCGACCACTACGTCGTCAACGGCCAGAAGACGTGGACCACCCTCGGCCAGTTCGCCAAGTGGATCTTCATGCTGGTCCGCACCGATCCCGACGTGAAGAAGCAGGCCGGCATCAGCTTCCTGCTGATCGACCTCGACACCCCCGGCATCGAGATGCGCCCGATCCAACTGATCGACGGCGGGTACGAGGTCAACGAGGTCTTCTTCAGTGACGTGCGCGTGCCCGTCGAGAATCTCGTCGGCGAAGAGAACCAGGGTTGGACGATCGCCAAGTTCCTGCTCGGCAACGAACGGTCCGGCATCGCCCGTGTCGGGTACACGAAGACGAAGCTCGCCCGCGCCAAGAAGCTCGCCAGCGAGATCACCACGCCGAACGGGACGCTGCTCGACGATCCGGCGATCGCATCCCGCCTCGCCGACCTGGAGAATCAGCTCCTTGCGCTCGAGATCACACAGCTCCGCGTGGTCGCGGGCTCGGCGAACGGCAAGCAGAACCCGGCGTCGTCGCTGCTGAAGCTGCGCGGCTCCGAACTGCAGCAGGAGGCGATGGAACTCCTCGCCGACATCGCCGGTCCGGATTCGCTGCCCGTCGCGGGCGTCGACGCCGCGGACGCCAACGGGACCGCCGACGTGGCGTCTCCCGAGTGGGCCCAGCTCACGGTTCCGACCTACCTCAACTACCGCAAGGTCACGATCTACGGCGGCTCGTCCGAAGTGCAGCGCCAGATCATCGACAAGGCCGTGCTGGGCCTCTAGGCCCACCAGACTCACCAGGGAACACAAATGGAATTCGACCTCTCCGAAGAACAGGTGATGTTGCGCGACACCGTCCGCGACGTCCTGACCTCCACCTACGATGTGGAGACCCTCCGATCCGTCACCGACACCGACCTCGGGTGGAGCCGCGAGTTGTGGAACTCGCTCGCCGAGATCGGCATCCTCGGTCTCGTCTTCAGCGAAGACGACGGCGGCATGGGCGCAGGCCCGGAGGAACTGTCCGTCGTCATGGGTGAGCTCGGTGCGAGTCTCGCACCCGAGCCGCTGCTCGGATCGGTGATCGTGCCCGGCATGCTCGTCGCCCGCACCGCAGACGACGCAATCCGCGCTGACATCATCGGCGGGCTCTCGTCGGGCGAACGTCTGCTCGCGTTCGCGCACACCGAGCCCGGCGACCGGTGGCCACACGCCGCGGTCAAGACGACGGCCGTCGGCGGGAAGCTGACCGGGACCAAAACCCTCGTCGACCACGGCGACGTGGCCGACACCTTCGTCGTCTCCGCTCGCGAGACAGACGGGACGATCGGGCTGTATCTCGTCGCCGCGGACGCCGACGGTCTGACCCGCAGCGCGTACCGGACACACGACCGCCGACGAGGTGCGCAGGTCGAGCTGACCGGTGCCACCGGAACACGCCTGGGCAGCGGCGACGCGTCTCAGGTGATCTCCGACGTCGAGGTCGCGACACAGTCTGCGCTGTGCGCCGAGGCGGTCGGAGCGATGACACGCGCCCTGCAGCTGACGGTCGAGTACCTGAAGACGCGCAAGCAGTTCGGCGTCCCGCTCGCTACGTTCCAGGCGCTCACGCATCGCGCCGCCGACATGTACGTGTCGAACGAGCTCGCGCAGAGCATGAGCACGTACTTCACGGCAGCCCTGGCCGACGGCGACTACGACCCGATCATCGCGTCCCGTGCCAAGCTGCAGATCTGTCGCAGTGGACGGCACGTGGGTCAGGAGGCCATCCAGATGCACGGTGGCATCGGCATGACTGCCGAGTACCCGGTCGGCCACTACGTCAGCCGTCTCACCGCGATCTCGCACACTCTCGGCGACGCCGACTCGCACCTGGCGCGACTCTCCGGCTCGGTGTCCGAGTGGGACATGGTGACCGTCGGCTGACTGACGTTCGTAGTACCGACACGTATCCGGCGACCATCCGGCCCTGAGCTCCGGAAGGGGCGGAATACGTGTTGGTACTACGAGATGTGGATCACGCTACCGAAAGTCACAGCAACTGGTTTAGGGTGACGACCATGGCTGAACCCATCATCGAAGACTCGATCGACGTCAACGCAACGCCCGAGGCCGTCTGGTCTGTGATCAGCGACCTTCCGCGCATGGGCGAGTGGAGCCCGCAGTGCAAGAAGATGATCGTGTTCGGCGGTGAGGTCAAGAAGGGTGCCCGCACGCTCAACGTGAACCGCCGCGGGCCGCTCGTGTGGCCGACCAACGCGAAGATCGTCACCTTCGACAAGGACCGCGAGATCGCCTTCCGCATCTCCGAGAACCACACCGTCTGGTCGTACAAGATCGACGCAACCGAGACCGGCTCTCGCGTCACCGAGTCGCGTGTCGCCGAAGGCGGCAAGACCACTGCACTGTCGGCGTTCCTCGTCGACAAGGTGTTCGGCGGCAACGACTCCTTCGAGGACGAGCTCCGCGAAGGCATCCGCGAGACTCTCGGCAAGATCAAGCGCGCCGCGGAAAGCGTCTGAGCTCTGGCCTAGACTCGGGGGCAATGAATCCGCTCCCGGTCAGCAGTTCCGCCGGAGCCCGACCGAGGAGGAATCTCCGGTGGCACGACGCCCCAAGGGTCCCGACGCACGCACCGGCGTCGGACACCTGATCGACCTGTTCAATCAGACTGTTCCGCCGATCCATCCGCGCGGCATCCCGTTCGTCGCGGCACCTGCCGCTGTCGCGGTCCTGGGCCGCAGCAAGCCGTGGATCTCACGCCCGGCGATGGCGCTCGCCGGTGCGTCGGCGCTGTTCTTCCGCCACCCGTCCCGGGTCCCCCCGAAGGGCGCGGGGCTGGTGGTGGCACCCGCTGACGGCACCATCGCGATCGTCGACGAGATGGTCCCCCATCCTGAGCTCGGTCTCGGTGATCAGCCGCTGCCGCGTATCTGCACGTTCCTGTCGGTGTTCGACGTCCACGTACAACGCGTCCCGATCGCCGGTCGAGTCCTGTCGGTGGTCCACAAGCCCGGCGAGTTCCTGTCGGCCGATCTACCCGAAGCGAGCACGGCGAACGAGCGCACGTCGATGACCATCGAGACTCCCGAGGGGCCGCAGGTCGGTGTTGTGCAGATCGCCGGTTTGATCGCCCGCCGCATCGTCAACGACGCCGAGGTCGGACACGACCTCGTTCTCGGCGACACGTACGGGCTCATCCGCTTCGGCTCACGCGTCGACGTCTTCCTGCCTGCGGGCACGGTCCCGAAGGTCTCCGTCGGACAGCGTGCTGTCGGCGCCGAGACAGTCTTCGCGGACCTGAGCTGATGGCCGACGGACCGACCCGCCCACGCCTGGGCCGGCGCCGTCGTGACGGCGCACCGCGTCGCCGTGCCCGTGTCGCCGGTCAGACGCGGCGACGCAGCGACCGCGAGCGTCGCCATTCGTTGCGGGACGGCCGGATGTTCCTGCCGTCCGCACTCACGATTCTTGCTGTCTGCGCAGGTCTGAGCGCTGTTCGTTTCGCCGACGAAGGCAAGATCGACCTCGCGCTCGGACTCCTGGTGATCGCCGCAGTGCTCGACGGCCTCGACGGCCGTGTCGCACGCATGATGGACGCGACCACCAAGATCGGCGCCGAGATCGACTCCCTCGCGGACGCCATCAACTTCGGTGTGGCGCCCGCACTGATCGTCTACTCCGCGGTCCTGCGCGACGCCGACTCCATGGGCAAGGACGTCGGCTGGATCCTGGTCCTCATCTACTGCGCGGCGATCGTTCTACGGTTGGCACGGTTCAACACCCTGCTCGACGACGATGACGCCCCGGCGTACACGAAGGAGTTCTTCGTCGGCGTGCCCGCTCCCGCGGCGGCCGTGATGGCGTTGCTTCCGGTCGGCATGATGCAGCACTTCGGGTCGGGCTGGTGGACGTCGACGGCCGCGGTCGGATCGTGGATGGTGTTCGTCGCGCTGCTAGCGGTGAGCCGCGTGCCGACGCTGTCGTTCAAGACGGCCCGAGTACGCCCGAGTGCGCTCGCCGGGTTGCTGATCGTGGTCGCTGCGGCCGCAGCACTGCTGATGACGTTCCCTTACCTGCTGATGGTGATCGGTGTTCTCGCATACCTCGCGCACATGCCGTTCGCGTGGCGGATGCAGCGGTTGGTCGCGGCCAGGCCCGAGCACTGGGAGGTCCCCGCGCGTGACCGTCGCCTCCAGCGACGCGACGAGCGTCGTGCCGCGGGCGGCAACGGTGTCCGTCGTCGACGGGTGGCCCCTCGCACGTCTGCACGACTGGGTCTGCGGCGTCCCACTCCGCGGACCGAACGCCATGCCGACGACGTCATCGAGGACTGAGACGTGCCGGGACCGTCGCTCGCACTCACCGCACGCCTGAACACCTCGGCCGCCGACTCGCGTCGTGGACTCGTCCGCGTCCACCCGGAGGTGCTGGCCGCGCTGTCGTTGCGGGAGTGGGACGCGATCAGCCTCACCGGCGCACGGACTGTCGCCTCGGTGGTGGCCCGGGCGTCGGACGACGTGCCTCCCGGCACGCTTCTGCTCGACGACATCACGTTCTCCAATCTCGGTGTCCGCGAGAACTCCCAGGTCGTCGTCGGACCGGTGACCGTCTACGGCGCGTCGAAGGTGACGGTGAGCGGATCGTCGGCGGCAGTGTCCGCGGTGTCGGACGCGGCCCTGCGCCGTGCGCTGCTCGGCAAGGTCGTGTCGGTCGGCGACGCCGTGTCGCTCCTCCCCCGCGACCTCGGCCCCGATCTCGCAGCAAGTGAAGCCACTCAGTCGATGGCCCGCACTCTCGGCATCACATGGACCAACGAACTGCTGACCGTCACCGCGACCGAGCCCGCGGGCCCGGTCAGCGTGCAGACCACCACCGCCGTGATCTGGGCACACCCGTCGATGCTCCCCGCACCCGTCGCTCCTCCCGCTGCCGGTCCGGCGCCTGTCGAAGCACCGGATCGCCGTACGCCCGCACCCGAGCACCGGCCGCGCGCGACGTCCGAACTCGTGGGCGTCGACACCCAGGTGGCCAGGCTGACGGACTGGCTGTCGGTGACTCTCGACTCCCCCGACATCCTGGCCGCCCTCGGGGCGCAGCCGCGTCTCGGTGTGCTGGTGACCGGCCCGTCGGGTGTCGGCAAGGCGACCGTCGTGCGGTCGGTGAGCGCCGATCGACCGTTCGTCGAGATCGACGGACCCACGACGGGTGCGCTCATCGCCGAGAGCCGTCGCACCGCGGTCGCATCGGCGGTGGCGCGGTTGCGTGCCCAGGGTCCTGGCGTTCTGTTGATCACCGACGTCGACGCGCTGCTTCCGGTGGACGCCGATCCGGTGTCGACATTGATCCTTGACGACCTCAGATCCGCGCTCGGGAGCGGCACTGTGGCGCTGGTCGCGACGACCGCCGATGCCACGAAGGCCGATCCGCGGCTACGCGAGCCCGACCTGTGCGACCGGTCGTTGACCATCGGCCTCCCCGACGCTCCCCTACGGGCAAAACTACTGGCAGCGATCCTGCGAGGCGTGCCAGTCGACGGTGAACTCGACTTCGACGACATCGCCGCACACACTCCGGGATTCGTCGCCGCCGACCTCGCCGCCGTGGTGCGCGACGCCGCGCTGCGGGCAGCAGCGCGTGCCGCCGAGACCGCCGAAGCACCTGCGTTGCGGACCTCTGATCTCGCCGACGCGCTGACCGTCGTCCGTCCCGCGTCGCGGCTGGAGTCGCCCGACGTGGCGCTCGGTTCGATCACGCTCGACGACGTCGGCGACATGGTGGAGACCCGGCAGGCCCTCACCGAAGCTGTCCTGTGGCCGCTCCAGCACCCGGACACCTTCACCCGATTGGGTGTCGACCCGCCGCGCGGCGTCCTGCTGTACGGCCCGCCCGGCTGCGGTAAGACGTTTGTCGTTCGGGCACTCGCCGCGTCGGGGCGACTGTCGGTTCACACCGTCAAGGGCGCGGAGCTGCTCGACAAGTGGGTCGGCGCGTCCGAGCGTGCGGTCCGAGACCTCTTCACCAGGGCGCGAGAGTCGGCACCGTCGTTGATCTTCCTCGACGAGGTCGATGCTCTCGCACCCCGTCGTGGCGGTTCCACCGACTCTGGAGTGGCCGACCGAGTGGTCGCCGCGCTGCTGACCGAGTTGGACGGCGTCGAACCGCTGTCGGACGTGGTGGTCCTCGGCGCGACGAATCGGCCCGACCTCATCGATCCAGCGCTGTTGCGTCCCGGCCGTCTCGAGCGGCTCGTGTTCGTCCCGCCGCCGGACGCCGAGGCACGCGCCGACATCCTGCGCGCGTCGTCGCGCAATGTCCCGCTCGCCGGGATCGACCTCGACGCCCTCGCCGTCGATTTGGACGGATACTCCGCAGCCGACTGCTCCGCGCTCCTGCGCGAAGCGGCACTGGCCGCGATGCGTCGCGACATCAACGCCGCGACGGTCACCTCCGCCGATCTCGACGTTGCGCGCACCGCCGTCCGCCCGTCCCTCGATCCCGATCAGGTAGCCGAGCTCGAGGCGTACGCCGAGCGTCGTCGCAGCTAGTCCGAGCTTCCAGCGCACTGGCATGGAGTCTCCAGCTTCCTGCCAGGTTGCACGGGTTCTCTTGTAGTCGACAGCGGCAGTCGTGCCGCACGACACGAAGGAATCATCCATGAGCGATCCCCAGGACCAGACACCCGACACCCCGACTGCCGAACTCGACGCCACGGCCGCCCCGACCGAGCCCAGCCCGCACCCTGAACCGGCCGTCTCCCCCACACCGCCGGCGGCGTCGAAGGAGCCGGTCGTGGTCCCGGTTCAGCGGAGGTTCCTGATCGCCGGGTCTGTGGTCGGCGCCATCGCGGTCGTCGGGCTGTCGTTCGGCGCGGGTTTCCTCGTCGGCGACCACTCCGGAAACGACTCCGATCGCCGTCACGGCCGGATCGAGGTGATGCGGTTCGAGGATCGATCGGATCAGCAAGGCCAGTTCCCCGGCCTCCAGCAGTTCCCTGGCCAGGGCGAGGTCCCCAACTTCCGGATGCGGCCGCAGGAGGGCTCACCCGACGAGTCCACCGCCCCCGCAACCCCCTCCACTCCCACCCCATCCGCCTAACGCGGGCTTCGACGACGAACGCTGCCTTCGTCGACACAGATCGACGCTTCGTCGACAAACGCGGCCTTGCTGAAGGCCGCGTTTGTCGGTGGGGGTCGCGAGAGCTTTTCCGTACCTGTTCGGCGTTGGTCTTGGGTTCGGTTCAAAGATGCTGGAGACAGCGGAGGTGGCCGGTTGAGCGCTCCCTGTCCCGCTGGCATCTGGTCAAAGCTTCTTTTGACCAGATCCCGAAGGGATCGAAGCCCGAACGAGCAGCGGAAACCGCTCGCCGCGACCTTCACTGACAGACGCGGCCTTCACAAGGGCCGCGTTTGCTGACGAAGCGTCGATCTACGTCGCGGAAGGCAGCGTTCGTCTCCGAAGTCCGCGGGACGCACAGAGCGACGAACCTGTGGACAACGTGGGTGTGTTTTTCGTGTTCACGTAGTTCACTACGGGCATGTGGCCGGTGAACAGGTACGGAATCGTCAGTCGGGCAGCTGCGTTGGATGCCGGGCTCCCGGAACGCCGGGTCACCGAGGCCGTCAGGTCAGGTGAGTTACAGGTCGTCGGACGCGGGCAGTATCTACCGGGCAGCACGCTCTCGGGTAGCACCAGACCGGCCGCACTGCTGTACCGGAAACGATGCATCGCCGCTGCGACTGGACCGGGACGGCTGGTACTGAGCCATGATTCCGCGGCTGCCGTCCACGGACTTGAGCTCCTCTACCCCGACACCGTTCACGTCCATCTGACAAACGGACGCTCGGGAGGTGGATACACGCGGCCGCGGAGAATCGTGCATCCGGGGGCCCTCTCCGACGACGACGTCGTGGAGATCGACGGCGTGCTGGTCACCAGCCTCGAGCGGACAGTCGTCGACATCGCGCTCGCATCGTCCCGCTTCGCGCAGTCCCTGACCGTCCTCGACTGTGGACTAGCCAACGGCCTCACCGACGACGGCTTGCAACGCGACTTCTCCACTCCGCGCAGGGGCGTGTCTCTGGCCCGGCGCGCGCTGAGCTTCGCAGACGGACGTTCCGAGTCGCCAGGCGAATCGTGGAGCCGCGCGCAGATGATCGAAGACGATCTCCACCTCCCCGATCTTCAAGTCGAGTACCGGCTCCGATCGGGTCGGACCGCCCGCTGCGACTTCGGGGTACGAGACATCTTCGTCGCCGAGTTCGACGGTCTCGTCAAATACCGCAGAGACATGTGCGACGGCGAGGATCCGGAAGACGTCGTGATCCGAGAGAAGATCCGCGAAGACGAACTCCGCGACCTCGGCCTCGACGTCGCACGGTGGACCTGGCCCGACCTCACCGCACAGCGCGTCACGTCCATCGTCCGAGCTCACTACTCCCGCCTCGGGATCGACCTCTAGCGCGGCTTTAGACGACGAACGCTGCCTTCGTCGACACAGAACGACGCTTCACCGACAAACGCGGCCTTCCTGAAGGCCGCGCTTGTCAGTGAGGGTCGCGAGAGCGTTTCCGCGGTGAGGTGTGCGGTGGTGGGCTTCGGTTCCAAGATGCTGGGGACAGCTGAGGTGGCAGGCTGAGCGCTCCTTGTCCCGATGGCATCTGGTCAACGCATCTTTCAGTCGATCCCGAAGGGATCGAGCCCGACCGCCGGCAAAAGCCGCTCGCCGCGACCCTCATTGGCAAACGCGGCCTTCACAGAGGCCGCGTTTGTCGACGAAGCATCGTTCTATGTCGACGAAGGCAGCGTTCGCAAACGACAGCCGCGAACAGTTACTTCGTCTTGGCGACTTGGTAGAAGACAGTCGACGGGCCGGATGACGCGTCGGCGGAGATGCCCACGTTCACCCAGATCGTGCCGCCGTCGACAGCGCGCGAAAGCGTGACGGTCTGGTTCGCGGCGTCGCCGGTCCGACTCGACTCGACGAAGCCGTCGTCGGTGAGCTTCTTAGTGGCGTTGACGAGCGCGTTACCGTCCGCAGCACCGGCCTGGACCGTGACACTCCAGGTCCCGTGCTTACCGCTCGCGGCCAGAAGTGCGCCTTCGACGAGGGGGACGTCGCCCGACGGGAAATCCGTAGGCAGCTCCACACCGGCACGGTCTGACGTGGTGTCGTCGCTCCCACAAGCGGTCAGAACTGCGACGCCTGCGACGACGGCGAGAAGCGCAGCACATACTCGGAACAAGACGGTCATGGTCGAAACGGTAGAGTAGGGCACAGCAGAACCAGAGTTCCGACACCCCGCCCGCCCCCATTGACCGACGGAGTGGCCCCTTGATCGCAGTGATGATCGCGCTGGCAATAGGCGCGCTCGTTTCACCACCGATCATGAAATTGTGCGGAACCCGAGGGTTCTACGTCCTGGCTCTGATGCCCGCGGCGGCCCTCGTCTGGGTGATGGCGAACTGGCCCGAAGCGAATGCACAACCCCGCACCGAAACCCTGACATGGGTGCCGTCGCTGCAGATGGACATCGACGTCCGCTTCGACACGCTGTCGGCGATTCTCTCGGTGCTCATCCTCGGCGTCGGGTCGCTCGTCCTGGTGTACTGCGCAAACTACTTCGACACCATGCGACGGCGCGTCGAGACGTTCGGTGGTGAGATCGTCGCCTTCGCGGCCGCCATGTTCGGGCTCGTGGTCAGCGACAACACACTGGTCCTGTACGTGTTCTGGGAAGCGACGACGGTCCTGTCGTTCATGCTCGTCGGCTTCAACATGGTCCGCGCCACGTCGCGTCGCGCAGCGACGCAGGCACTGCTGGTGACGACCTTCGGCGGCCTCGCGATGCTCGTCGGCATCATCATGCTCGGCGAACGCACCGGCAGCTACCTGCTGTCCGACCTCATCGCGAACCCGCCGGCAGGCGGAGTGTTCGTCGATGTCGCCGTGGTCTTGATCCTGATCGGCGCGATCTCGAAATCGGCGATCGTGCCGTTCCACTTCTGGCTGCCCGGCGCCATGGCCGCTCCCACTCCAGTCAGCGCGTATCTGCACGCGGCCGCGATGGTGAAGGCGGGCATCTACCTCGTCGCTCGTCTCGCACCGGCGTTCTCCGACCGACTGAGCTGGCAGGTGCTGGTGATCGGCCTCGGCGCGCTCACCATGTTGCTCGGCGGCTGGCGGTCACTCCGCGAGCGCGACCTCAAGCTGATCCTCGCGTTCGGAACGGTGTCGCAGCTCGGCTTCATCATGGTCCTCGTCGGGATCGGCGACGCCGGAGTGGCCATGGCGGGGCTCTCGATGGTGATCGCGCACGCACTGTTCAAAGCGTGCCTGTTCATGGTCGTCGGCATCATCGACCACTCCACCGGCACTCGTGACATCCGACTCCTCGCCCGCCTCGGGCATCGTCTCCCGGCGCTCGCCGCCATCGCGGCCGTCGCAGGCGCGAGCATGGCTGGACTTCCGTTCACGTTCGGCTTCGTCGGCAAGGAGACGGCGTTCGGCGCCGTCTGGAACACCGACGCACTCGACACGTGGGCTGCCTACACGGTCGACATCACGCTGCTCATCGGTTCGATCATCACCTTCGCGTACACGACGCGCTTCCTGTGGGGCGCGTTCGGCCGCAAGGTACGCACGTTCCCGACCAGGCCGGTGGCCGCTCTGCACCCGCCGAATGCCGCGTTCCTCGCGCCGCCTGCGATCCTGGCCGCCGCCGGTGTCGCCGCAGGGTTCGCCGCAGGCTGGATCGGCGAGCAGTTCGTCCCGTACGCGAAGACACTGCCCGACTACGGTCACGAACTCGAGCACCTCGCGATGTGGCACGGGTTCGGTCTGCCGATCGTCTTCTCGATCATCGTTGTCGTCTGCGGGACGTCGCTGTTCCTGTTCTTGCGGAAGCGGCGCCGCAAGGTGTTCAAGAACCCGCCGCCGTTGAACGCCGACCGCGTGTACGACGCCACCCTCCGCGGCGCGGACACCCTGTCGCTCTTCGTGACGAAGTACACGCAGCGCGGTTCCCTTCCCCTGACCCAAGCCGTGATCCTCTCGACCGCGGTCCTGTTGCCCGTCATCGCTTTGGCCCTCGGCAATCGTGACGCGTTGCAGGTCCGCGGATTCGACAACGTCGAGCAGGCCGTGGTCGGCGTCCTGATGACGGCGGCCGCGATCTCCGTGACGGTCCTACGCAACCGTCTCGCGGCGACCCTCGTGGTCGGTCTCACCGGTTACGGCTGCGGCGCGCTCTTCGCGATGTACGGCGCGCCCGACCTCGCGCTCACCCAGTTCCTGGTGGAGAGCGTCACGCTCGTCGTGTTCGTGCTGGTGCTGCGCAAGCTCCCGTCCGAACCCGCGTCCCGCCACACCACCGGGTTCAAGCCCGGACGCGCTCTGATCGGTCTCGCGTTCGGCGCGATGCTCGTGATGATCGGGTTGTTCGCCGCCGCCGCGCGCTCCACCGAACCGCTCCAACTCCGTCTCGGTGATGCCGCGTACACGTTCGGCCACGGCTCCAACACCGTGAACGTCCTGCTCGTCGACATCCGCGCGTGGGACACCCTCGGCGAGGTCTCCGTACTGATCGTCGCAGCCACAGGTGTCGCGTCGATGGTGTTCCGGAGCCGCCGTTTCGGCGCCGTTCCCCGCATCACCGACGCGGCCCGACTCCAGGCGGGTCTGATCGACGACGACGTCGTATCCGACCGCACCACGTGGCTCCGCGGCAGTGAGCTCCGCGATCCGCGCCACCGGACGATGGTCCTCGAAGCGACCACCCGAGTGGTGTTCCCGACCCTGGTGATCCTGTCGATCTACCTGTTCTTCGCAGGCCACAATGCTCCAGGAGGCGGATTCGCGGGCGGACTCGTCATGGGCCTCGCGTTGGTCCTCCGCTACCTCGCAGGCGGGCGCTACGAACTCGGCGAAGCACTGCCCGTCGAAGCCGGAACCATCCTCGGCGCAGGCCTGCTGGTCTCGGCGACGACCGCTGTCACCTCGCTGTTCCTCGGGGCGCCCGCGTTGTCCTCCGCGGTCATCGACCTCGAACTGCCGGTGTTCGGAAGCGTCCACATCGTCACCGCACTGTTCTTCGACCTCGGTATCTACCTGATCGTCGTCGGGCTGGTGCTCGACGTGCTCCGCAGCCTCGGCGCGCGCCTGGAGACACCGGAAGACGCCCCCGCCCCCGAGCCGTCGGAGGCAGTTAAGTGAGCGTGAACCTCGGACTTCTCGTCATCGCGGGCGTCCTCGCCGCCTGCGGCGTATACCTGCTGATGGAACGCAGCCTGATCCGCATGCTGTTCGGCCTCATGCTCGTCGGCAACGGCATCAACCTGCTGATCGTCACCCTGTCCGGTCCGCCCGGAAACCCGCCGATCCGCGGACGCTCGTCGGCCGGACAGACCGCCGACGCCGATCCCCTGGCGCAGGGCATGGTGCTGACCGCCATCGTCATCACCATGGGGGTCGCCGCATTCGTGCTGGCTCTGACCTACCGTCTGTTCGTCATCAACCGCCGCGGCCCCGAGGCTGCGGCCCCCGACGTGGAACCGACGTCCACCGAGGGCGCGGTGAGCGACGACGACGTCCAGGACGACCCGGAAGACGTGAAGATCGCGACCAGCACACTCCAGACCTTCCCCGACCGCGACCGCTCCGACGACCCGCTCACCGGCGCTGACACCGTCGCAGGCGACTTCTTCGACGATCACGGCAACCCGCTGACCGCGGAGGAGTTCGAGAAGGTGCACCTCGGCGTCATCGAGACCGATCTCATGCCGGAAGACGCGGTGTTGATCGCACACCTCGTCGAGGACGGCGACGACATGCCCGAGGATCTCGACGACGAGACCAGCGGCGGGGGTGATCGATGACCCCGCAGGCCTCGTGGATCGGTGTACTCATCATCCTCCCGACCCTCGCCCCGATGCTCGGCGCGGCGCTGACGCTGCTGAGGGGTCGCAGTCCGAACGTCCAGCGCCCGGTGACCGTCGGCGCCATCACGATCGCACTCGTCGCGTCGGCGATGATGCTGTATCTGACCAGCGTGCACGGCACGTTCGCGGTCAACATCGGTGGATGGGGCGGACGCGACGGGGGCGACTCGCCGCTCGGAATCACGCTCGTCGTGGATCGTCTCGCCGCGCTGATGCTTGTCGTGTCGACGACTGTTCTCCTGTGCGTCGTGGTCTACGCCATCGGACAGGGCATCCGGGACGGCACGACCGAGCAGCCGGTGTCGATCTTCCTTCCGACTTACCTGATCCTCACGGCAGGTGTCTGCAACGCCTTCCTCGCGGGCGACCTGTTCAACCTGTACGTCTCGTTCGAGGTCCTGCTCGCCGCATCGTTTGTGCTCCTCACCCTGGGCGCCAGCGCCGAACGCGTCCGGGCGGGCGCGTCATACGTAATGGTGTCGATGGTGTCGTCGTTGATCTTCCTCGCAGGCATCGCCTTCGCGTACACGACCACCGGCACTCTGAACCTGGCCGAGATGGCAGTTCGGTTGGACGACGTACCTGACGGCACCCGCAACGCGCTCTACGCCGTGCTGTTGGTGGCCTTCGGGATCAAGGCCGCCGTGTTCCCGTTGTCTACGTGGCTGCCCGACTCCTACCCGACGGCGCCCGCTCCGGTCACCGCAGTGTTCGCAGGCTTGCTGACCAAGGTCGGTGTGTACGCGATCATCCGGGCGCACTCGTTGCTGTTCCCAGGCGGCACGATGGACACCGTACTGATGATCGCGGGCCTCCTGACGATGCTCGTGGGCATATTCGGTGCGATCGCCCAGGCAGACATCAAACGTCTCCTGTCGTTCACGCTGGTCAGCCACATCGGCTACATGATCTTCGGCATCGCCGTCGGATCTGTGGAGTCGACGTCGGCCGCCATCTACTACGTCGCGCACCACATCCTCGTGCAGACGACCCTGTTCCTCGTGGTGGGGTTGATCGAACGGCAGGCGGGGTCGTCGTCCCTGCGTCGTCTCGGTGGACTCATCGCAAGCCCGCTGCTCGCGGTGCTGTTCCTGATCCCCGCTCTCAACCTCGGCGGCATCCCCCCGTTCTCGGGTTTCCTCGGCAAGGTCGCACTGCTGCAGGCCGGTGCCGCGCAGGGCTCGGTCTTGTCGTGGGTCCTGATCGCCGGATCGGTGATCACCAGCCTGCTGACGCTGTACGTGATGGCCCGCATCTGGACGAAGGGATTCTGGCGTGCGCGCGCCGACGCCCCCGAGGGCGACATGGCGGCAAGCACTCCGTCGGCACTTGTCGAAGAAGGCACCGACGTGTTGATCCACGATCGTGAGGACGTGGGTCGCATGCCGGTGACGATGGTCGTCCCGACCGCGGCCATGGTCGCGTGCGGCATCGCCTTGACTGTCTGGGCCGGTCCGATCTTCGAGTTCACCGGCAGCGCCGCGCACGCCGTGCTCGACCGCGCCGACTACATCGGCGCGGTGCTGGGCGGATCCAGTGGGGAGGGCGCGCCGTGAGCAACACACCGTTCCCCGACCGACCGCATGCGAAGCCGCGCGGCAAGAGGGCTATCCCGTCGTTCTTCGGGCGACTGTGGCGTTCGGCGCTGCTGTGGTTCGCCTGGCCGATCGTGAAGCTGTACGTGTGGCTCTCCGCACACCTGAAGTTCCCGGTGTGGGCGGGCGGCGACCTCCGTGAGTTCGCGGTGCGACTGTGGAGCCTGTTCTGGCTGGCGTTCGTCTGGGTTCTCCTCTGGGGCGACATCACCTGGGGCAACATCATCGTCGGGTTGGTGTTCGGGTTGGTCGTGATGACCGTGCTCCCGCTCCCCCGAGTGCCTGTGGAAGGGCGGTTGCACCCGCTGGCGGCGATCCGTCTGCTGCTGTCGCTGGTGGTGAACTTCGTGCAGTCGAGTGCCCAGGTCGCGTGGGCCGCCGTCAAACCGGGCCCGCCGCCGCTCGGCGCGGTGGTGCGCGTGCACGTCGCCATCAAGTCCGACCTGGTCCTGACTCTTGCCGTCAACTACATCAACCTGGTGCCGGGAACGATGGTCGTCGAGATCGATCACCTTCGCCGCATGCTGTATGTCCACATCTTCGACGTCAGTAAGCAGAAGTACATCGACGCGTTCTTCAAGCAGACCTCGTATGTGGAACGCCAGTTCATCAAGGCGTTCGAGCGCGACTCCGAATGGCATCCGAGCCCGTTCCACGGCATCGACGACGACTACCACCACGTCCCGTTCAGCGACCGCCAACGTGTCGCCGAGGAAGCCGAACGCGGCAGGCCGTCGCTCGGCAGGCGGCGTCGACGGAAGGACGACGAGTGACATACGTCTGGGGAGTCGCCGCGACGATGCTGCTGATCTCAGTCGTCCTGACCACGTATCGGACGCTGCGCGGCCCGACCACCCTCGATCGCCTGGTGGGTGTCGACGCGATCGTCGCGATTCTGATCTCCGGACTCGCGGTGTGGGTCGCGGCCACCGGTGACACCACCATCGCTGCGGGCATCGTTGTGCTCAGTCTGGTGAGCTTCATCGGTTCGATCGCGGTGGCCCGCTTTCGCAGAAGGGACGACGAATGATCCGCGACATCCTCTCCGCAGTGTTCATTCTGTTCGGGTCGCTTGTGGCGCTGACTGCGGCGATCGGCATCGCGCGGTTCCCCGACACGCTGAGCCGCATGCACGCCGCGACCAAACCGCAGACGTTCGGCATGATCCTCGTGCTCATCGGCACCCTCATCCAACTGCGCGGCCACCCGGACAGCGGGATGTTGATCCTGACCGGACTGTTCACGCTGCTCACGGCCCCGGTGATTGCTCAACGCGTCGGACGCCTCGTGTACCGCGAACAGCGTATCGACGAGCACCTCCTCGACGAGTCGCAGCTTCGCGGCGCCAAGTAGTCCCTACGCTGCTCCCCTCAGGTCCTCACTGCTCCTTGAGCGAGCGGAGCGAGTCGAAAGGCATCCGCCGCGGCCGCGCCCCTGCGAACGGAGCCCCCTGCTCGTTGAGCGAACGAACTGAGTCGAAGCGCGCGCATACCTTTCGACTCACTCCGTTCGCTCAAGGAGCAGTAGGGGTGCGTTCGCTCAAGGAGCAGTAGGGGTGCGTTCGCTCAAGGAACAGTGTGGAGTGCGCTCACTTGAAGTGCAAGGAGGCGTCAGGGAGCAGTGGAGGATCAGTCGAGTTCGGCGACGACGGACGACACCACGTCACGCAACGAGCCGGTACGTGCGAACACCTCGTGCTGGCGGTTGTAGCTGACACCGCGGGCCACGATGTCGGCGACAGACGCCAGCTCGGCTGAACACCCGAGGGACGCGGCGACCGGCTCGAGTCGCACGAGCAGTTCGGCGAGATCCTCGGTCACGAGGCGCTCTGCGCAGTCGGAGTCTTCGATGATGATCGCGTCGATGCCGTATCGCGCCGCACGCCACTTGTTCTCCTGCACCAGCCACGGCGCCATCTGAGGGAGAGTCTCGCCTGCGGTGAGGCGGCGGTCCAGGTCGACGATCAGGCAGTGGATCAGCGCGACGAGTCCCGCGAGTTCCTGCCTGTTCGACACGCCGTCGCACACACGGACTTCGATGGTCCCCAGGTGAGGCGACGGGCGGATGTCCCACCGGATCTCGTTCAGGTGGTCGATGATCCCCGTGGTCATCTGGTCGGCGGCGAACGCCTCGAACTCCGCCCACTTCTCGAACTGGAACGGCAGTCCCGCTGTAGGGAGTTGCTGGAACATCATGGCGCGGTTGCTCGCGTAACCAGTCTCATGACCGCCCCACATCGGCGACGACGCCGACAGCGCCAAGAGATGCGGATAGTACTTGAGCAGCGACGACAGGACCGGCAGCACCTTGTCGCGGTGGCTGATCCCGACGTGCACGTGGACGCCCCAGATCAACATCTGCCGACCCCACCACTGCGTGCGGGAGATCAGTTCTGCGTAGCGCGGTCCCTCGGTGAGCTGCTGAGCCGACCACTCCGCGAACGGGTGGGTACCCGCGCCGTACAAGTCGACGCCGATCTCGTCGGTCAGCCCGCGGACCACCTCGAGGGTCGCGCCGAGATCGGTCATCGCCTCATCGACCGTGTGGCAGATCCCGGTCACCAGCTCAACCGTGTTACTGAGCAGTTCCTTGTGGATCCGCCCGGCCCGGTCGACACCACGTGCGGCGATCAACTCGAAGAGGTCTGGTGCCGCGTTCGTCAGGTCACGGGTGTCTCGGTCGACGAGCGCGAGCTCCCATTCCACGCCCAGTGTCGGCTCTGGCGAACCGACGAACGGAATCGGTGTGATCGGGACCCCCACTGCCGCGACCTCTGAACCCTGTTAGGCGCGGCCTGCGATGACACCACACGCTTCACGCTGGGTGCCGTCCGAGTCGCCGACCTTGTGAACGACGATCGCCTTTCCGCGGATGTCGTTGACCTTGAACGCATCGGTCGACTTGCTGAGGGTTCCGGTTCCGTTCTTCAGAACCGTGATCGAACCGAGGTCCCCGCTCTCCGGCTTGCCGGTGTGGCCGCCCACCTGGAGGTGGTCGCCCGCCGAGGCGAACTTCGTGGAGGCTTCGCACTTGCCGACAGAGTGGATGTGGACACCGTGCTCGCCCGCCTCCAGACCCGACAGGCGGATGTTGAACGTCACGGCGTCGTCTTCTGTGGTGAAGGTCGCCGAACCGACGTTGTTGCCCGCGATGTTGACGATCGTGACGGTCGCCGCGTCGCTGTTGGAACGCTGAACGCCTGCGTTGACGTCGTCGCCCGGCTGAACCTGGTCGCCGGTGATCACTGCCGGCCGGGTGCCGGGGACGTCGGAGGGGTGCTCGTCCGGCGAGCAGCCCGCGAGGACGGCTCCTGCGGCACCGGCCGCAGCGACCACTGCCAGGACTCGGGTGGTCGAGATTCCGGTGAGGTTACGGGCGAACATGACGCTCCTTAGATCGCGTGATGGAGAGGGCTGAGGTCATTTGGTCACGACCACGACGGCGAGTTCGCCGGGGCATTTGGTGAACGCTGCGGGGCGCTCGGTCACGTCGGCGCCGCCCGGCACGGATTCCGCGACCTTCTTGGCCGCCGATTCCTTGCCCGCGCCGTAGAAGATCGTGTTCTCGCTGATGCTGGCGGTGGAGAGGTTCGCGGCCTCGCTGACCGTGAAGCCCGCAGCCTTCAGCGCATCCGACACCTCGCCGGCGAGACCGGTCTGAGTGCCCGCGTTGAGGACACACATCGTCCCGACGTCGGCAGCGTCTGTCACCGTGCTGGGTGCAGCCGACGTGGACTCCTTCTTCGAAGTCGAAGCCGGAGGCGTCTGGCCTGCGGACGCGCTGGTTTGAGTGTCCGCGAGATCGGCTTTGCCGTCGTCACCGCTCGTGGCCGCGCTGTGCCATCCGAGGCCGATGCAGACCACGGCGATCGCAAGCAGGAGCATCGCTCCCGCTCGGAGCGGAAGCCGGTTGGTTTCTCGGTCAGCTTTCATCACGGCAACTTTAGCTCACGACGTCGCGTAGTACGTCTAGGGCGTGTCTGGAGAATCCCGCGCGGTGGTCGGCGCACGGCGCGGCGAGACCTTTCGACTCGCCTCAGATGTCGAAGCCGAGACGGCGGGCGGCGCGCGCCTTCTGTCGCGATGCACGCAGGCGGCGCAGCCGCTTGACGAGCATCGGGTCGACTGCGAGCGCCTCCGGCCGATCGACCAGCGCATTCAGGATCTGGTAGTAGCGGGTTGCGGACAGGCTGAAGAGTTCCTTGACGGCCTCTTCCTTCGATCCCGCGTACTTCCACCACTGGCGTTCGAACGCCAGGATGTCGTGTTCGCGCCGGGTGAGCCCGTCGGCCGCTACCTCGTGCGGGTCGGCGGGCAGAGTGTTCTGCGCAGCGGCGACCGAGTCGTCGTCCTTGGGGGTTCGCGCGGTTGCGCCGTCCATCTCGCTCCCTTACCGAATGCCGTCGAAATGCATGTCGCCGAGTGTCCACTGCCGAAAGTGCTTCCGCTCGCGCAAAGTCCCCGCCCGCCCGAGCCGCCGGGCTCGAGGAGGAATCACACGCGTGTGGTTTCGCCGATGAGTCTAACCACTGGAGACGTGTCACCTCACGACGACACGCACCGGCGACGACGACACGTTGCGCCGGTAAAGTGTTCAGCCATGGCAATTCTTCCGATCTGCATCGTCGGCGAACCGGTTCTGCACGCGCCGACGACTCCCGTCGAGCTCGACGACAAGGGCGTCCCGTCAGCGGAGATCATCACCCTTCTCGACGACATGTACGAGACCATGGACGCCGCGAACGGCGTCGGTCTTGCCGCGAATCAGGTCGGCCGCGACCTGCGGATGTTCGTCTACGACTGCCCTGACGGCGGCGTACGACGCCGCGGCGAGGTGATCAACCCGGTGCTCGAGACGTCGGAGATCCCGGAGACGATGCCCGACCCCGACGACAACGACGAGGGCTGCCTGTCGGTGCCCGGCGAGGGCTTCCCGACCGGGCGCGCGGACTGGGCGAAGGTCGTCGGCACCGACCGCGCCGGGGAGCGCGTCGAGATCGAGGGCACCGGGTTCTTCGCGCGCATGCTGCAACACGAGACCGGCCATCTCGACGGCTACCTGTACGTCGATGTCCTCGTCGGACGTAACGCGCGCGCCGCGAAGAAGGCGATCAAGCGCAACGGATGGGGCGTACCAGGGCTCACCTGGACCCCCGGCGAGGTCCGCGATCCATTCGGACACGACGACGACTGAGCGTGAGCACTCCCGACCCGGTCGTCGGCGACCGGGTTGTCGTCCGCTACCGGCTCACGCACGAAACACCCGCCGATTGGCGGGACAGTCCGAATCCAGCTCTGCCGCACAGCCCGACGTTGTCGGATGTGACCGGCGTGCTCGTCGCCGCCGACGCGGATCGCTTCGTCGTGCGGCGCGACGACGTGGAGCACACGATCCCACGAGCCGCGATCACCGCCGTCCGAACACTGTCGCGGAGAGTGGTCCGCAATTCGGAGATCCGCGATGTCGAGCGTGCGTTGTGTGCCGCGGCGGGTGGTGATCACATCGAGATCGACGGCTGGTCGCTACAAGCGGGCGGTGTCGGCCTCCGCGGCGACCTGGCGGTTCCGGTCGGAGTCACCGCGTCGTCGGTTGCACTGCCGGAGGTCCGATCCTGGTACGCCGACCGGGGTCGGCAGCCTCGCGCACTTCTGCCGGATCGTCTAGTGCGGTCCGGATCGATCCCCGTTGTCGACGCCGGATTCGACGTCGAGGTACTCGTCGCCGACATGGCGCCGACAGTCGACGCCATCGAGTTCGCCCCCGACCGATGGGCGACGACCCTCGCGACCGGCGATCGAACCGCACGAGAGGCCGCTCGGCGCGCTGGACTGGTGCTCCACCACACCGCGCACATCCACTCGGTGTGAGCACCGAGACGGTGACGCCGCCCGATGCGGCAGCATCCGGACGAGCCGCTACCGTGGACGATGATGTCCTCCCCCACTGACACCCCCGAACACTCCCGTCGACGCATGGCCGCATCCGCGCTAGGCGTACTGGTACTGCTGGCCGTCGTTGCGCTGACCTGGTGGATCGACGGCCGCAGCTCCACCGACGAGGCGACTCCTGCATCATCGTCGATGAGCATCGTCGACGGCAGCAAAGCCAGTCCGGCCGACCGCTCGCGCACCGAGAAGCCGGGGCCGTCGGACACACCCGCACGCGTGCAGCAGACCCTGCAATACGTCGATGCCGGCGACTGGCCCGCAGCGGCGAACGCTCCCGGCACCCATGGCGGAGACGTGTTCCGCAACAACGAGCGCCGTCTGCCGTCGAAAACGTTGAAAGGCAAGCGGATCACGTACCGCGAGTGGGACGTCAATCCGAAGCAGCGCGGTCGTGGCCGCGACGCCGAACGCATCGTGACCGGAAGCGACGGCTCGGCCTACTACACGCTCGATCACTACGAGACGTTCACCAAGATCCGAGGCCCGTCCGCATGAGCATCGACGAGTTCGTCCGCACCGGCGTCGTGGGCGTCACGCCGGCCGTGCCCTCACTCTTCGGCACCGGGGTCGTCGCGCGACGAGTCGACGCCACCGACATCAGCACCGTCGACGACCTGCTCGACGCCTTTGCACTTGCCTGGGACTTCCCTGATCACTTCGGCTTCAACCGGGACGCCCTCGATGACTGCATGCGCGATCTCCCCATTGACCTGCGCACCCCAGAAGGCACTGCCTCCACCGGCTACCTGACCGTTGTCGGCCACGGGGATCGCTTGCTGGCGGCCGAGGCGGACGCCCTCGAGTGGTTCGCCGAGTCGGTCGAGTTCTGGCACGAGCACCACCGCGCCCACGGGCGGTCGTTCGCGGTCCTGCTCGTCTCCGACGCTCCCGACACCGTCCGCGACAGGTGGTCCGGGACAGGGGTTTCCATCGTGGCCGTCTCCGGGAGAGACTGAACGTCATGCGGTTGGCCACCTGGAATGTGAACTCGATCCGCGCCCGGTCAGAGGATGTCGTCGCGTGGATGACCAGGCACGCCGTGGATGTCCTCGCCATCCAGGAGACGAAGTGCTCCGACGATCAGTTCCCGGTGATGAGCTTCATCGCCCACGGCTACGACGTCGCGTTCCACGGAAGCGGCGGCTACAACGGTGTCGCCATCGCATCCCGTGTCGGCCTGCAGGATGTTCACCTCGGCTTCGACGGTGAGCCGGAGTACAACGGTGTCCGCGAGGCCCGAGCGATGTCGGCGATGTGCGGAGACGTCCGCGTGTGGAGCTTGTACGTCCCCAACGGACGGGCACCGGGCGATCCGCATCTCGCGTACAAACTCGACTGGCTCAACACTCTCGCCGGAGTGATGCAGTTGGAACTGACACACGACCCGGCCGCCCAGATCGCGCTCGCAGGCGACTGGAACGTTGCGCCGACCGACGACGACGTCTGGGACGTCGACTACTTCGCCGAACGAACGCACACGTCGGACGCCGAGCGTGGCGCATTCCGCGCGTTTGTCGACGCCGGGTACGCCGACAGCGCGGCACCGTTCACGCCGGGCCCCAACACCTACACGTTTTGGGACTACACCGCGGGCAGGCATCAAAAGAACGAAGGCATGCGGATCGACTTCGCTCTATGCTCTCCTGCGTTGAACGACCGCGTCCACGACGCCTTCA
The DNA here is from genome assembly GCF_016919385.1 of Gordonia sp. PDNC005. Lineage (NCBI taxonomy): Bacteria > Bacillati > Actinomycetota > Actinomycetes > Mycobacteriales > Gordoniaceae > Gordonia > Gordonia sp. PDNC005. The sequence goes on along the minus strand of NZ_CP070351.1, from coordinate 81,634 downwards.
TCGACACCGCCGCTCGCGCCGCCAAAGGCGCCAGCGATCACGCACCGGTCGTCCTCGACCTCTCCTGACTTCCCGCCCCTCCCCTTCGGAAGCTCGCCGCCTAGCGGAACGAGCCCGCCCCACTGCTCCCCGCAACAAGCTCGCCCCACTGCTCCTTACAACGAGCTCGCCGTACTGCTCCTTGAGCGAGCGGAGCGAGTCGAAAGGTGTTGACCCGCAAACCTTTCGACTCGCAAGCTCGCTCAAGGAGCAGTAAGAACGAGATCGCTCAAGGAGCAGTAGGAGCGAAACCGCTCAAGGAGCAAGAGGAGCGAAATTCACGCACGAAGCAGGAGATGCGAAACTCGCTAAGCGCATTGCGCACGGCTTCTCAACGAGCAGTGGGAGCGATCAGGCGAACGGCTTCCCGACGCGCCAGTACGCACGCGACTTCACGCCGCCGCGCCCGAGCTTGAAGTCCGCGCGGAACGCCGCGGTGACAGCACGGGTGCTCGCGGCGTCGAGCGCCACCCACGCGTGCGCGCCCGACGCGTCGAACGCCGCAGTCTTGACGGCCTCGAGGAGTCCCTGCCCGTCGCGCTCGCGGCGGACCCAGTGAACGGTGTCCTGTGAACGGGCACGCAGCGGCAGGTCACGGTCGTCGTCGTGGGTGTACTCGAACCAGAGAGTGGCAGCAACGCCGGTCCCGGTCGCAGTGAACGCGTCGAGCAGGGAGTTGACGGCGGCAAGCGAGGCGGTGTCGCCGGCGAGCAACCATTGAGTGGGAGCCGGGTCGGGCATGTCGAACTTGCTGACCATCACGGAGACGGACAGCTGGTCGCCGACCTCGGCGTTCTGCGCCCACCGAGCGGCCGGTCCGTCATGGAGGGTGAACTCGAGATGGAACGTGTCGGTCGCCGGGTCCGGATCCACAAGCGTGTATCCACGCTGGTGAAGGGCGCCGTCGGACGGGAACCATCCACGAACCCACATGGTCGGGTGCACGGGGATCTCGGCCAGCAGGCCGCCTCCGGTGAATCCGAGCCGCACGTAGTGCTCGGTGACCGTCTCCACGCCGGTCACGGTCAAGACGAAGTCGTCCGCGCGGAACGCCTTCATGATCGCGCCTTGCCAACCGCGCGACGGCTGCTTCTTCTCGCTCATACAGGCCCACCTCCTTAGATGAGGTAAGCCTAACCGACCCCTCAGGCGGGAGCGAGAGCAACTACGCCGGGATGCTCGTCGACGTATCGCTTGGTGAACGTGCACAACGGCCGGACACGCAGACCCTGGTCTCGCATGTACTCCATGGCATTGCCGGTGAGGCGGGTGGCCAGACCGTGTCCGGAGTATTCGTCGTACAGCACGGTGTGCAGGATGGTGGCCGTCTGTTCCCCAGCGTCGATGCGATAACCGAGGACCCCAACGAGATCGCCTGCCACCCAGAGTTCGAACCGCTCACGGTCGGGATTGTGGACGACTTCCGATATCTGCTGCAGCAACGACCGCGCCGAACGATGCGGCGGGTGATGACGATGGTTCCCGAGACGGTTCCTCAGATGCATGACACCTCCTGTGATGACAGTCACAACCTTACGGTCGCGTAACCATGTGTCGCAAGTCACATCAGTCACATCTGCATCACGTTTAAGCGTCAGCCCGGGCTCTGCCCGGAGCTCAGCGCCATGACGTACGCTGACCAACGTGCCCCTCTTCGCTCCGGCGAACAACGGCGAGCACACACAACTACACACGCGGGGGCTCTCACGATCCGAGGGCTGAGATGGCGACTGGCGGTCGTCGACCGCTCGAACCTGTCCGGGTAATGCCGGCGTAGGGAGGAGAAGTCATGGGCACACCCATGTCTGCAGACAGCGTCACCACAGGCCCGATCCAGGGCAGCACCAAGGAATACCTGCACGTCGACGAACTGCGTGTTCCGCAGCGCCGCGTGCACCTGACCAACGGCGAGCACCTCGACCTGTACGACACCTCGGGTCCGTACACCGATTCGACCGTTGTGATCGACGTCGAGGCCGGTCTGGAGAGAACCCGCGACACCTGGACCAGTCCCGCCCCCGTCGACGGTGTCGCCACCCAGCTCGCATGGGCTCGGGCGGGCGTGATTACCCCGGAGATGCGCTACATCGCCGCCCGCGAGGGCGTCGACGTCGAACTGGTACGCAGCGAAGTCGCGATCGGCCGCGCGGTGATCCCGGCGAACCGCAAGCACCCGGAGTGCGAACCGATGATCATCGGCAAGGCCTTCGCAGTGAAGGTCAACGCCAACATCGGCAACTCGGCGGTCACGTCGTCGATCGCGGAGGAAGTCGAGAAGATGGTGTGGGCCACCCGCTGGGGCGCCGACACCATCATGGATCTCTCAACGGGCAAGGACATCCACGTGACCCGCGAGTGGATCATGCGGAACTCCCCCGTTCCCGTCGGCACCGTGCCGATCTACCAGGCCCTGGAGAAGGTCAACGGCGATCCGACCAAGCTCACCTGGGAGATCTACCGCGACACGGTCATCGAGCAGGCCGAGCAGGGCGTCGATTACATGACAGTGCACGCGGGAGTCCTCCTGCGCTACGTGCCGCTGACCGCGAAGCGTGTCACGGGCATCGTCTCGCGCGGCGGATCGATCATGGCGGCGTGGTGCCTGGCTCACCACACCGAATCGTTCCTGTACACCCACTTCGACGAACTGTGCGAGATCCTGGCACGCTACGACATCACGTTCTCGCTGGGTGACGGCCTACGCCCCGGGTCGATCGCCGACGCCAACGACGAGGCCCAGTTCGCGGAGCTCCGCACCCTCGGCGAACTGACGAAGATCGCCAAGGGCCACGGCGTCCAGGTGATGATCGAGGGCCCGGGCCACGTACCGATGCACAAGATCGCCGAGAACGTCCGCCTGGAAGAGGAGTGGTGCGAGGAGGCGCCGTTCTATACGCTCGGTCCGCTCGCCACCGACATCGCACCCGCGTACGACCACATCACGTCGGCGATCGGCGCCGCGATGATCGCGCAGGCCGGTACCGCGATGCTCTGCTACGTCACCCCGAAGGAACACCTCGGACTGCCGAACAGAGACGACGTGAAAGTCGGCGTCATCACCTACAAGATCGCCGCACACGCCGCCGATCTGGCGAAGGCGCATCCACGGGCACAGGAGCGGGACGACGCCCTCTCGAAGGCGCGATTCGAGTTCCGCTGGACCGACCAGTTCAATCTTGCGCTCGATCCCGACACTGCCCGCGAGTACCACGACGAGACGATGCCCGCCGAACCGGCGAAGACTGCACACTTCTGCTCGATGTGCGGCCCCAAGTTCTGCTCCATGCGGATCTCGGCCGACGTCCGCGCCTACGCCGAGGAGAACAACCTCGTCACCGCGGACGACATCGATCGGAAGATCGCTCAGGAGATGGCCGCGAAGTCCAAGGAGTTCGCGGCCGCGGGCAACCAGGTGTACCTGCCGCTGACCGAGGTTTCGAATGACGGGGTCTCGAAGGAAGAGGTCGCCGCACCGTGACTGATCTGCTGCCCACCGCTGTCCCCGGCGATACGCCGGTCCGCGTCATGACGATCGCCGGGTCCGACTCCGGCGGCGGCGCCGGAATCCAGGCCGACCTTCGGACGTTCGCGCTCCTCGGGCTCCACGGCTGTGTCGCCGTGACCGCGGTGACCGTCCAGAACAGTCTCGGGGTCAGCGGTGTGCAGACGATCGACCCCGATGTGGTGGCCGCGCAGATCCGGACGGTCACCTCCGACATCGGGCTGATGGCCGTGAAGACGGGGATGCTGGCGACCGCCGAGATCATCTCGGCGATCGCCGACGCGTGCACCGAGGTCGGCATCGGCGGCGGAGGGGTGCCGCTGGTGGTCGACCCGGTGTGCGCGTCGATGCACGGCGACCCCCTGCTTGCGGCCGATGCCCTCGACACCCTGGTGGGACGCATGTTCCCACTGGCCGACATCGTGACGCCGAACCTCGACGAGGTTCGGCTCATCACCGGTATCGACGTCGTCGACGCCGACACTCAACGAGCGGCCGCACGAGCGCTGCGAGATCGTGGCGCACGGTGGGCGTTGGTGAAGGGCGGGCACCTTCGCGGCAGTGACCGCAGCCCCGACCTGCTGTTCGACGGTGACGACTACATCGAGATCGACGGACCTCGAATCGACACGGCGCACGATCACGGAGCAGGTGACACCCTCGCGGCCGCGATCTGTAGCGCGCTGGCCCACGAGTACTCGGTGCCCGACGCGGTGGCGTTCGCAAAGGGCTGGGTGACGCGCGGCCTGGAGTCCGCATACCCGCTCGGCGCAGGCCACGGCCCCGTCAATCCCCTCTGGCGCGTCGGCTGACCGACTCGCCGCCCCCGTGCCCAAGCGACTGTCCGCTGTTCCTTGAGCACGCGACTGTCCGCTGTTCCTTGAGCGAGCGGCTCTCCACTGTTCCTTGAGCGAGCGGCTCTCCACTGTTCCTTGAGCGAGCGGCTCTCCACTGTTCCTTGAGCGAGCGGAGCGAGTCGAAAGGCCAGCATCAACAACCAGGACGCCTTTCGACTCGCAAGCTCGCTCAAGGAGCGGTGGGCTCGACCGTCGCGCGAGAAGCAGGACGATCAGCGGTTCTGCTGGCGACGGATCTCGTTCTTGGCGAGGGAGTTCTTGTGAACCTCGTCCGGGCCGTCCGCGAAGCGGAGGGTGCGGATCGCCGCGTACGACTCCGCGAGCGGGAAGTCCTGCGACAGGCCACCTGCGCCGTGCGTCTGGATCGCCTTGTCGAGAATCCACTGGACGGTGCGCGGAGTGGCGATCTTGATCGCCTGGATCTCCGTGTGCGCACCCTTGTTGCCGACCGTGTCCATCAGCCACGCAGTCTTGAGGACCAGCAGCCGCAGTTGCTCGACGCGGACCCGCGACTCGGCGATCCAGTCGCGGATCACGCCCTGCTCGGCGAGCGGACGACCGAATGCGACGCGGTTCGACGCGCGGTCGCACATCAGCTCGATGGCACGCTCGGCGAGGCCGATCGCACGCATGCAGTGATGGATGCGGCCGGGTCCGAGACGGGCCTGCGCGATCGCGAATCCCGCACCTTCGGAGGCGATGATGTTCTCCACCGGGACACGGACGTCGGTGAACCGCAGTTCGGCGTGGCCGCCGTGGCTGTGATCGTCGTATCCGAACACCTCCATCGGACGGACCACTTCGAGCCCGGGAGTGTCCCGCGGAACGAGGACCTGGGACTGCTGCGCGTGGCGCGGGGCGTCCGGGTCGGTTTTGCCCATCACGACGAAGATCTTGGCGTTGGGGTTCATCGCGCCGGTGATCCACCACTTGCGGCCGTTGATGACGTACTCGTCACCGTCCCGCACGATCGACAGTCCGATGTTGGTGGCGTCCGAGCTCGCGACGTCGGGTTCGGTCATGGCGAACGCCGACCGGATCTGACCGTCCAGCAGCGGCTCGAGCCACTGGGCCTTCTGCGCGTCGGTGCCGAACTCGTTCAGCACCTCCATGTTGCCGGTGTCCGGAGCCGAGCAGTTGAACACGGCAGGCGCCAGGTGACCGCTGCGCCCGGTGATCTCGGCGATCGGCGCGTACTGCAGATTCGTCAGGCCGGCGCCGCCCTCTCCGGGCAGGAAGAAGTTCCAGTACCCACGGCTGCGGGCCTCGGCGCGCAGTTCCTGCAGGATCGGCATGGAGTCCCATGCCCACCGGTCGTCACCCGCGGCGAGCAGCTGATCGTGGAACACCTTCTCCGCCGGGTACACATGCGATTCCATGAACGCTGTGACACCCTCGACGAGTTCGGCGGTCTTCGCGTCGAATCCGAAATCCATCTCAGTTCTCCTTCAGTGCGGCCAGTCCGGCGTCGAGCAGCGGGAAGACGCCCGCACCGACGTCGGCGAAGCCTTCGCCGACTGTCTGCCCTTGACCGAACCGGTAATAGATGCCCTCGACGATGCCGGCGAGCTTGAAGCATGCGAGGGCGAGGTAGAAGCCGAAATCTCCGAGATCGCGGTGGCTCGCCGCGGCGTAGCGGGCAATCACCTCGTCTTCGGTGAGATATCCGGGAGCTTGGTTGACGTCACTGACCGCGCCCTGGGTGATGGCGGCGAAACGTCCGTAGACCAGCATCAATGCGAGATCGGTCAGGGAGTCGCCGATCGTCGCGAGTTCCCAGTCGATGACGGCGGCCGGTCGGTCGTCGGGGTCGACGAGCACGTTGTCGAGCCGGTAGTCGCCGTGCACGATCCCCGGTGCGCCGTCGGCCGGGACGCGTTCGGCGAGCTGCGCGTAGAGCGCTTCCATCGTCGGCAGATCACGGGTGTGTGCGGCGGCGAACTGCTTGCGCCACCGTTCCACCTGCCGTCCGAGGAAACCCTCTGGACGTCCGGCATCTGCGAGTCCGACCTCGGCTGGGTCGACGTGATGGAGGTCGACGAGCGTGTCGACGAGTCGCTCGGAGATGGCCTTCGTGCGGACCTCGCCCAGAGCGCGCAGCTCATGCTGCGAGCGGTAGGGGACGCCGTTCACGTCGGACATCACGTAGAACGGTGCGCCTAGCACGTCGACGTCGTCACAGAACGCGTACATGTGCGGAACCGGCACCGACGTCGGCGCGAGAGCCGACATCATCCGATGCTCGCGACCCATGTCGTGGGCGGTCGCCAGCAGCTTTCCGACGGGCGGTCGCCGCAGAATCCACGTCGACGCACCGTCTGAGATGCGATACGTGAGATTCGACTTGCCACCCGCGATGAGCGTGGCCGACAGGTCGCTACCGGCGCCGTCTACGTGCGACGGCAGCCAGGAGCCGAGGATCTTCAGGTCCAGCCCCGGCGTGTCGACGTCCCCCGACATCAGAACACCAGGACCGAGACGGTCTCGGCGACGCAGACGGGCTTGTCGCCGCCCTCGCGCTCGACGGTCACGCGCGCGACCACCTGGTGCCCCGCCGGGGTCTCGGTGACCGAGGCGATCTCGACGCCCGCGCGCAGCCGCGACCCGACGGGGACGTGGGACGGGAAGCGAACCTTGTTGCTGCCGTAATTGACGCCCATCTTGGTGCCCTCGACCTTGTACACCTGCCAGGAGAGCATCGGGATCAGGGACAGGGTGAGGAACCCGTGCGCGATGGTCGTGCCGAAGGGACCCTCGGCTGCCCTCTCGGGATCGACGTGGATCCACTGGTGATCACCGGTGGCCTCGGCGAACTTGTCGATGCGCGCCTGGTCCACCTCGACCCAGTCGGAGTACCCGAGGTGCGATCCGACCGCCGCGACGAGTTCGTCCTTGCCGTTGAGAATCTTCATGGTCTTCTCCGCCTCCTCCTTGGACCCGCTCAGTCCTTCGGGCCGCCGGCGACGTACAGGACCTGGCCGGAGACGAAGCCTGCGCCTTCACTCGCGTAGAAGCTGACAGCGTGGGCGATGTCGGCGGGCTCGCCGACACGCTGGACCGGGATCTCCCGGGCGGCGGCGGTCTTGAAGTCGTCGAAGGTGACGCCCATGCGCTCAGCCGTGGCGGCGGTCATCTCGGTGGCGATGAATCCGGGGGCGATCGCATTGGCGGTGACACCGAAGCGTCCGAGTTCGAGGGCGAGGGTCTTCGTGAATCCCTGCATGCCGGCCTTGGCCGCGGAGTAGTTCGCCTGGCCGCGGTTGCCCAGCGCCGACGTCGACGACAGGTTGACGATGCGGCCCCACTTCTCCTTGGTCTGGTACGTCTGCACCTCGCGGGACATCAGGAACGCTCCCCGGAGATGCACGGCCATGACCGAGTCCCAGTCGGAGAGGGTCATCTTGAAGATGAGGTTGTCGCGAATGATTCCGGCGTTGTTGACGAGAATGGTCGGCGCGCCGAGTTCCGCGGCGACTCGCTCGACAGCCGCCTTGACGGCGCCTTCGTCGGAGACGTCCGCACCGACGGCGAGCGCACGTCCGCCGGCGGCGGTGATGCCGTCGACGACGCTCTGGCAGGCGGCTTCGTCGAGATCGAGGACGGCGACGGCGTGGCCGTCAGACGACAGGCGGCGAGCCACTTCGGCCCCGATTCCGCGGGCTGCTCCGGTGACGATCGCTACGCGCTGGGTGGTCATGAGATCTCCTTGTCAAGAGTTGGTCCGCTGCCATAGTCGCCTCAGGTGTGGGCGCGTCGCAGGCGTTTCGCCGCGGACGCACCGCCGGTTCACCGTCAACTTGCTAAGCAAGCGCTTAGTTACGGTGACGCCCACTATGCCGCACACTGTGATGCCCGTCAACCACTTCCGCGATGATGGCCCCCGTCACGACCCAACCGACAAGAAAGCCCCGCTCAGACGATGTTCGTCCGAGCGGGGCTTCTGCCGAGCCGAGAGGTTGAGTCAGGACATGATGCGCTGGCGGTACTCGACCGGGCCGACGCCGTGCCGTGCCTTGAAGCGGTTTCGGAACGTCGCGACCGAGCGGAAACCGGAGGCGGCGGAGATGTTGCCGATCGGCAGCCAGGGGTTCGCGATGAGCATCTCGCGGGCGGTCTCGATACGCGAGTCGGCGATGCGAGTGGCGAGCGAGTTCTCAGTGTTCTCGAACAGGCGATACAGCTGACGCCGCGACAGGTGCAGTTCCGCGGCGATCGAGTCCGGCGTGAAGTCGGGATCACGATGACGGCGCGCGATCAGGTCGAGTGCGGCCTGATGATTGAACAGCGAATCGTCCTGCAAGACGTACCGGTCGTCCGACGCGAGCTCGGCCAGTGCCGCGGTCACGAGGTCGATCGCAGCGAGTTCGGTGTCCCCTGAGGGCGCGGGGAAGTCGGAGGCAGCAGTGTCCGCGGCGAAGCGGCGGACGAACCCTGCCGCAGCACGCGACAACGGAGTGCGACTGTTGATCGGACGTCGCGGCTGCTCCGCCACGAAACGATGCTTGCCGAGCAGCGCGAGGGGGATCACCAGACCCGACGGATCGGAGACGGCCGCCGTCGTCAGCTGGAATTGGGTGGACGTCGAGACGAACAGGAGGTCGCCCGCACCGTACGCATGCTCCTGGCCGGCCTGCCGGACCACCGACTTTCCGCGCATCGACGTGACGGTCACCAGAAGCAGTTCCGACGGGTTGGTCTTGATGCTCTCGGCCGTACGCTCCATCCGGACCGCCGAGTGCAGGGCGCAGAACGTGCCCATCATCGACAGCTCACGCGAGTAGCGGACCGCACGGAACTGCTCGGGATCGTGCGAGGTCACCTCGATGTCGGCGTTCCATTCGGCCACACCGGCGCTTCCGATGAAACGGTCCGGGCGGGACATGCGCTGACGCTCGATGCCGAGTCGCGCTTCCCATGCTGCCACGGTGCGCGGCGTGAGCTGAGTGCCCAGCGTCATCGCGTCATGATTTCGTGCGTGGGGGCGCGCCGTAGCCTGAGCAGGACGCGTCATATTCATGGTTGTCATAGAGATGACCTCAAAAAATCGGGGTTTCAAGGTCGGCTTGGGAGGGAGCCGAGGCGGTTGCCGTGATGAACGTTACTTCCACGAGCAAACTTTCACCAGACTTTCAGGAAGAAATTTGATCGATCGATCTATTGCGGTCCGCGGTACTGTGTACGAACGCCCGATTCCGGCCCAGGCTGGACAGTCCCGTTCGAGGAGCACCCGTTGACCCAGCCTCCTATCCCGCCGTCGTCCGACGACCCGGCGACAGGCGACCCGAACAGCACGCTCCCTCCGTACCAGAACGCTGACCACCAGCATTCGCCCGTCGAATCGAACGAGTACGCCCAGACGCCCTACGGCCCTGTCCCGACCGACCTCTACGGCAGCCAGACCGCCGCGGCGGCCGCAGCCGACAAGAACGCCGTCAATACGGTGGTGCGCCGTTGGCAGATCATCACCGCCGTCGCCTGCGCGGCGGCGGCCATCGTGATCCTCGGATTCTTCATCGTCGGCCAGAAGAGCGGCAGCCCCGCGCCCACTCGCACCGTGACCAGCGTCGCGACCACCACCGAGACGGAAACCGCCTCGGGCACCGCGAAGACGCGCGTCTCAACTCAAACCGCCACCGAGACCGCCGAGCGCACGCAGACCGACACCGAAACCGTGACGCGTACCCGCACCGCTACCGTGACCGACACGGTCACCGACGATCCGCCACCGCCGGTGACGGTGACATGCAAGACCAACGCCGCGGGCACAGAGGAATGCAGCTGAGCGGAGGAGTACGGCATCGCTGCACTCCTCGACGTAGACCGACACTTCGTCAACGAACGCGGCCTTCCTGAAGGCCGCGTTTGTCAGTGAAGGTCGCGACGACGCCCCGCCGCGCCGCTCCCTTCGGGAGCGGCCAAAAAGACGCCATGACCAGATAGAACTGGCCGATTCACGCTGAACCGGCCACCTCCCGTCGTCCCAAGCATCTTTTGAGAACGCCCAGCGCAACCGCACGAGACAACCTCGCCGCGACCCTCAACGACAAACGCGGCCTTCAGGAAGGCCGCGTTTGTTGTTGAAGCGTCGATCTACATCGACGAGAGCCGCGTTTGCCGCGAAAGCCGAGTCAGGCGAGCTTGCGGAGCTCCGGGACGACGTCTTCGGTGAACGCCTCGAGGAAGCGGCGCTGGTCGGCACCGGGGTTGTGGAACACGAGATGGTTCAGGCCCGCGTCGATGTACTGCTTGATCTGGGCGACGGCATCCTCCGGGTCGGATGCGATGATCCACCGCTTGGCGACCTGCTCGATGGGCAGCTCGTCAGCAAGACGTTCCATCTCCACCGAGCTGGTCACCGAGTGCTTCTGCTCCGGCGTCAACGACAGCGGAGCCCAGAAACGGGTCTGTTCGAGGGCCCGGGCGGGGTCGCGATCGTAAGAGATCTTGATCTCGATCATCTTGTCGATGGCGTCGACGTCTCGTTCGGCCTTGGCAGCGCCTTCCTTGACCGCCGGGATCAGCTTCTCGGTGTAGAGGTCCATGCCCTTGCCCGAGGTGCAGATGAATCCGTCACCCGCGCGGCCTGCATAGCGGGCGACGACCGGCCCGCCGGCGGCGATGTAGACGGGCACCGGCTTCTCCGGGATGTCGTACATGTACGCGCCCTTGGTGGAGTAGTAGTCGCCCTCGAAGTCGACCTGGTCGCCCGTCCAGAGCTCACGCATGAGTCTGACCGACTCGCGCAGGCGGGCGAATCGTTCCTTGAACTCCGGCCACTCACCCTGGAACCCGGTGGCGTACTCGTTGAGGGCTTCGCCGGTGCCGACGCCGAGCATCACTCGGTCCGGGTACAGGCAGGCCATCGTGGCGAACGCCTGCGCGACAACAGCGGGGTTGTAGCGGAACGTCGGCGTCATCACCGAGGTGCCCATCTGGATGCGTTCGGTGCGCTCACCGACCGCAGTCATCCATGCGATGGAGAACGGTGCATGACCGCCGTTGTGGCGCCATGGCTGGAAGTGGTCACTGACCGTCACCGAGTCGAGACCGAACTCCTCGGCTGCGACACCGAGTTCCACTAGGTCGCGGGGACCGAACTGTTCTGCCGAGGCCTTGAGGCCGAGCTTGAGCGAAGCCATGCTTCTCCTTCGAGGGGGAGGACGAGGTCGAGTACACGCGCGGGCCGCCCACCGTCGTTCCGTGTGGGCCGTCACACTCGAATCCACCATACGACGACCGCGGATTCGTCCCGCACTGCGGAGCGGGCCTCGGTGGGGCAAAATGACTGCGACGCGGTACTCGTGCGCGTCACCCGACCCAGTTTCGATCCTCGGAGGACATGCACGTGCCGATTCCAGCGGAGTTCCTTCTCGGCGATCGAGCGCCGGCCGGACGAACACTCTGCGATGTCCTCGCCGAGACCGCGCGCACGTACCCCGACGCGCCCGCCATCGACGACGGCGATCAACTCGTCACCTATTCAGAACTGATCGCACTGGTCCGCCGTGTCAGCGGTCGACTCTCCGCCATCGGCGTCGGACGTGGTCACCGCGTCGGCGTGCGCATGCCGTCCGGATCCCGCGACCTCTACATCGCGATCCTCGCGACCCTGTGGGCCGGCGCGGCCTATGTGCCGGTCGACGCCGACGACCCGGACGAGCGCGCGAACCTCGTGTTCGGCGAGGCCGACATCGACGCGTTGTTCGACGCCGACGGCGTTCATCCGCAGTCGGGCCGCGATGCGACGGCGCCGCTCGACGGGCCCGTCGCACCGGTCGGCACCTCCCCCGCCACGCAGACGGACGACGCATGGATCATCTTCACTTCCGGCTCCACCGGCAAGCCGAAGGGCGTTGCGGTGACGCACCGCAACGCCGCCGCGTTCGTCGATGCCGAAGCCGCGCTCTTTCTCCAGGACGAGCCGCTCGGCCCCGGCGACCGGGTTCTCGCCGGACTCTCGGTCGCGTTCGACGCCTCGTGCGAAGAGATGTGGCTGGCCTGGCGAAGCGGCGCATGCCTGGTTCCCGCACCCCGCGCCCTGGTCCGCTCCGGCATGGACCTCGGCCCGTGGCTGGTGAAGCGGGACATCAACGTCGTCTCGACAGTGCCAACTCTCGCATCGATGTGGCCCGCCGAGGCCGTCGAAGCAGTTCGACTCCTGATCTTCGGGGGCGAGGCCTGCCCTCCGGAACTCTCGGACCGTCTGGCCACCGAGGAGCGCGAAGTCTGGAACACCTACGGGCCCACTGAGGCGACCGTCGTCGCTTGCGCTTCGCCGCTGCGTCGCGGGGAACCGGTCCGCATCGGACTTCCTCTCATCGGTTGGGACCTCGCCGTCGTCGACCCGAACGGCGAGCCCGTCGCCGAAGGCGAGTCGGGCGAGCTGGTGATCGGCGGAGTCGGCCTGGCTCGCTACCTCGACCCTGAGAAGGATGCCGAGAAGTACGCTCCCGCACCGACGCTCGGTTGGGAACGCGCATACCGCAGCGGCGACATCGTGACGCTCGACCGCCGCGGTCTGCTGTTCGTCGGGCGTGCCGACGATCAGGTGAAGATCGGCGGACGACGTATCGAGCTCGGCGAGGTCGACAACGCACTGCAGAATCTGCCCGGTGTGAGCGGCGCGGCAACCGCGGTCCGCAAGACCGGATCGGGGTCGTCGATTCTGGTCGGCTACCTCGCGTCTACCGAATCCGACTTCGACATCGCCGCTGCACAGGCCCGACTGCGCGACGAACTGCCCGCAGCTCTCGTGCCCCGCCTCGTCCTCCTCGATGAGCTCCCGACGCGCACGTCCGGCAAGGTCGACCGCGACGCCCTCCCCTGGCCGGTCGCAGGTACCGACGCGGGCGACGGGCCGTCCGATCTCTCCGGCACCGAAGGCTGGCTCGCCGAGCAGTGGGCGAGCGTCCTCGGCGTGACCGTCGGCAGCGCGAAGGCCGACTTCTTCGCCGAAGGCGGCGGGTCACTGTCTGCGGCCCAGCTGGTGACGGCGCTGCGCAGTCGGTACCCGGAGATCACCGTCGCCGACCTCTACGACCATCCGCGACTCGGTTCGCTCGCGGAGATGCTCGACGCTCTCGACCCGTCAGCGGCCGTCGAACCGAGAGTGGTCAAGCCCGTGCCGCTGTCGACGGGAATCGCGCAGACTGTCGCATCGATCCCCCTCGCCACTCTCACCGGCGTCCAGTGGGTCACCTGGCTCGGCGTCGCGAACAACATCGGTCGCGTCGTGGCCGACGCGCTCGGCTACGACGCGCCTTGGCTGATCTCGGTGAACTGGTGGGCCCTGCTCGCCGCATTCATCGTCTTCGTCACGCCGCTGGGTCGCATGACCATCGCGGCAGTCGGCGCTCGCCTCCTCCTCGTGGGTGTCCGCCCTGGTGACTATCCGCGTGGCGGCGGCGTCCACATCCGACTCTGGACCGCCGAACGTCTCATGGCGGCGAGCGGCGCCCACAACCTGTCGGGCGCACCGTGGATGTCGACGCTGGCACGTGCGCTCGGCGCGACGATCGGCGAGGGCGTCGACCTGCATTCACTGCCGCCCGTGACCGGCCTGCTCCGCATCGGCGACGGTGCGGCGATCGAGCCGGAAGTCGACCTCGCAGGTTGGTGGCTCGACGGCGACGTCCTCCGCATCGGGGAGATTGTTGTGAAGCCCGGTGCCACTGTCGGCAGCCGATCGACCCTGCTTCCCGGCGCGATCGTCGGCCGCGACGCCATCGTCGATCCAGGCTCGGCCGTTGTCGGCAAGGTGAAATCTCGTCAGCGCTGGGGCGGCTCCCCGGCGGTGAAGCTCGGCAAGGCCAAGTCGGAGTGGCCGAAGGAACGCCCGCAACCGCGACGCTGGTGGGTGGCCGTGTACGGCCTGACGGCGCTCGCCATCTCCGGTGTCCCCCTGGTGTCACTCGCCGCAGGGCTGGCCGTCGCGAGCAGCTGGGCACTGTCGGCAGACCGGCTGCGCACGGCGACGTGGCGGATGTTGGCGCTCGCGCCGGCCGGCGCCCTCGCCGCGATGGCCGTGTTCGCGATTCTCACCCTGATCATCGTGCGGCTCGCGTCGATCGGCATGACCGCCGGAGTCCACCCGGTCCGCTCCCGCGTGGGCTGGCAGGTGTGGATCACCGAACGCATGATGGACGCCGCCCGCACGTACCTGTTCCCGCTGTATGCGAGCCTGCTGACGCCGTGGTGGTTCCGCGCGCTCGGCGCCTCCATCGGCAAGGGCACCGAGATCTCGACAGCGCTTGTGATCCCCAAGTTCACCACTGTCGGCGACGACTCGTTCCTGGCCGACGACACGCTCGTCGCGTCGTACGAACTCGGCGGCGGCTGGATGCGGATCGGTGAGGCGAAGGTCGGCAAGCGCGCGTTCCTCGGCAACTCGGGCATGATCGCCCCGGACCGCAAGGTCCCCAAGAACGGTCTGGTGGCCGTGCTGTCAGCGGCGCCTCAGAAGGCGAAGAGTGGTTCGAGTTGGCTCGGCAGCCCGCCGGTCCGTCTGCGTCGGACCGCGGCCGAGACCGACTCGTCGCGCACATTTGCTCCGGGATTCGGGGTCAAGGTGGCGCGGAGCGTCGTCGAGACGCTTCGTCTCGTCGCGGTCATGGTGTCGTTCACGATCGGCGTCGCCGTTCTGTTCGCACTTCAGATCACCGCCGACAAGCGCGGCGTAGTGATCGCTGCCCTGATCAGCGGCCTGGTGCTGCTCGCGGCGGGTGCCGTCGCAGGCGCCGTCGCCTGCATCGCCAAGTGGACGGTCGTCGGCCCCATCCGCACCTCGGAGCACCCGCTGTGGAGTTCGTTCGTGTGGCGCAACGAACTGTCCGACGCCTTCGTGGAGACCGTCGCCGCACCGTGGTTCGCAAACGCGGCCACCGGCACCCCTGTGCTGAATCTGTGGCTCCGCTCTCTCGGCGCGAAGATCGGTCGCGGTGTGTGGTGTGAGTCGTACTGGTTGCCTGAAGCCGATCTCGTTGAACTCGGCGACGGTGCGAACGTGCAGCGCGGCTGCGTTGTCCAGACGCACCTGTTCCACGACCGGGTGATGGCCATCGACAGCGTCCGACTCGGCGCAGGCGCCACGCTCGGCCCGCACTGCGTCGCACTACCGGCGTCGGGCATCGGCGAATCGGCGACCGTCGGTCCCGCATCACTCGTGATGCGCGGCGACGTGGTCCCGGCCCACACCACCTGGCAGGGCAACCCGATCGCACCGTGGAACCCGTAGCGCCGTCCACTCTGATTCCTCACCACCTATTGCAGATGCACATCTGCTCACCATGTGAGCAGGCGGCCGGCACCGCCGCTCGCCGCACGACTGCGCGTCCGCGTCTGCACTCCGCTGTTCGGTTGGGCCGTTCTCGTCGGCGTCGGCGCGCCGGGAGGACCACGCGCCGGTAGCATTGACGCCGACCGCGAACAACAGACGGAGAGGTAGTGCCGAGCAAACGGAACACGCAGGAGCCGACGCTAGCCGGAGGCCACCACGAACTCGATCCGTACCTGCCGCGGACCGGCAACCTCGGGTACCGCATCTCGCGCTATGCGTTGGTGCTCGACTACCGCGTCTCGAGCAATCGACTCGCCGGAGTCGCGACGATCACCGCGACGTCGTACCAACGCCTGACCCGGTTCACCTTCGACCTCGCCACCTCGCTTCGCGTCGATCGAGTGACGGTCAACGGCGCCCGAGTGCGATTCTCACACCGCACCGGGAAGCTGTCGGTGACGCCGAGCGAACCGATCCCGCCGGGCGGCGCGATGACCGTTGTGGTGCGCTACAACGGAAACCCTCGACCGATCCGCAGTCAGTGGGGCACGGTCGGATGGGAGGAGCTCAACGACGGGGCCCTCTGCGCGAACCAGCCGAACGGCGCGTCGTCGTGGTTCCCCTGCGACGACCATCCCGAGGCAAAAGCCCCGTTCCACATCGAGATCACCACCGACAGTCCCTACTACGCGCTCGCGAACGGCCGGCTCGTCTCGAAGCAGCGCCGCGCCGCGATGACGACATGGGTGTACGACCAGGTGGAGCCGATGTCGACCTACCTCGCGTCCATCCAGATCGGCCAGTACGAACGACGTGAACTGTCCGCGGGCGACGTCGCCGTCCACGCGCTCTTCCCGAAGCGCCTGGCATCGAACTTCACAGTGAGTTTTGCGCGCCAGGTGAAGATGGTCGACGCGTTCACCGAGATGTTCGGGCCATACCCGTTCGCCCAGTACACCGCCGTCGTGACCGACGACGAACTCGACATCCCGCTGGAGGCCCAGAGCTTCTCTACCTTCGGCGCCAACCACTGCGACGGCACCCTCGACCACGAGAGACTCATCGCGCACGAACTCGCACATCAGTGGTTCGGAAACTCCGTCACGTGTGCGCGTTGGCAGGACATCTGGCTGCACGAGGGTTTCGCCTGCTACTCGGAGTGGCTCTGGAGCCAACACAGCGGGGGCCGCTCAGCCGACGAATGGGCCCGCCACTACTACGAGAAACTGCGGCAGACTCGGTTCACCACACCGCTCGCAGACCCCGGACCTGCGCAGATGTTCGACGACTGGCTGTACAAGCGCGGTGCCATCACTCTGCATGCACTCCGCCTGCGCATCGGAGACGGCGAATTCTTCGCGCTGCTACGGCGGTGGACGGACAAGTACCGATACCGCACGGCGACGACCGAGGACTTCGTCGCTCTCGCGTCGACGTTCACCACGGCCCCGCTCGGCGACATCTGGCACGACTGGCTGTACACGATTGAACTGCCACCGTTCCCGACTCTCCGGCCGCACGCCTGACTCCGGCCAACGTTGGCGGCGTTTTTCCATCGTGGGACTGGAAAACGCCGCCAACGTTGCGGCACGAGAACGCTCAGGCGACGTCACCCGGTGAGACGAGGACCTTGACCTCGGTGTTCCGCCCGGTGCCGAGAAGATGCTCGAGCCCCTGCGACACCACGTCTTCGAGGGCGATCCTGCTGGTGATGAGCGGGCGCGGATCGAGGACTCCCGAGGTGACCGCATCGACCACCTCGGCGAAGTCGTCAGCCGTGTACGCCATGGAGCCGACCAGCTTCTTCTCCGAGACCATGTACTCCTGCAGATTGACCTGAACCGTGTCGTGGAACATCGCCACGACGACCGACGTTCCGCCGGGCCGCAACGACCGCAGCGCGGTGTCGTAGGTGGGCTGCCCCACGCCGGACGCGTCGAACGACACGTCCACGCCGCCCTCCGAGCTGAGCCGAGCGACGACGTCATCGACAGTCGGATCGTGCACCATCGCGCCCATGTCGGCGGCGAGTCGGCCACGCGCTGCACTGGGTTCGCTGACGTGGATCGTGGAGACTCCACGAGCCTTGAGACAGGCCACCAGTCCCAGCCCGACGGGGCCTGCACCGATCACAAGCGCACTCGACCCCTCCTGCGCGCGGGACTGTTTCACCGCGTGCCAGGCCACCGTCGTCGATTCGACCATTGCGGCGACCTCCGCACCGAGTTCATCCGGCATCGGATAGGCCGCGTCACGCCCGGCGACGACGTACTCGCTGAATCCGCCACCACCACCGGAGACCCCGATGAACCCGCCCTTCTCACAGAGGTTCACCTCGCCCCTCGAACACGGGGCACACGTCCCGTCGAACACGTTCGGACGGATCGCCACCAGCGTGCCGAGCGGAAGGTCGTCCACTCCGTCGCCGACGGCGACCACACGTCCCGCAAACTCATGCCCCAATGCATGCGGTCCGTGAGTGCAGAGCAGCGGATGAACGAAGTCGCTCGGGATCGGCGAGTACTCGAACAGGGACAGATCACTTCCGCAGATGCCCGCACATTCGACCCTGATCTTGACTTGGCCCGGACCCGCCTCCGGTTCGGGGACGTCGACAACACGCGCGTCCTGCGCTCCGTACAGCAACAATGACCTCATGGCTGGAACCTCCTCGTCGAACGGCAGTTGAGGAGGATTCTGGCCGGTGTACGAACGCTGCGGCACCCGCTGTCCCACTCAGCAGTCACCGCGCCGGCCGGTCAGTGGAACGCGGGGAGCAGACCGTCGGCGGTTGCTTGGGCGAGCGTCGGAGCGGCGACGTCCTTCGCGGAGAGCTCGTACTCAAGCGGAGTTCCGTCGCGTGCGACAGTCGGCCAATCGATGCCGAGACCGGGGTCGAGCGGATTCACGCCGTGTTCGGCTGTCGGGTTGTAGCCCGTCGAACACAGGTAAGTGACCGTGGAGCCGTCCGCCAACGAGCAGAACCCGTGACCGAGCCCTTCGGACAGGTACACCGCCTTGCGGTCGACGTCGTCGAGCAGCACCGCGTCCCACTCCCCGAAGGTGGGTGAACCGACGCGGATGTCGACGATCACGTCGAGAATCGCGCCGACAGTGCACGTCACATACTTCGCCTGTCCCGGCGGGACGTCGGCGAAGTGGATGCCGCGCAGCACTCCGGCCGCCGAGACTGATGTGTTGACTTGAGCGAGCTCGAACCGGTGGCCGACCAGCCCGGACAGGACATCGGCCTTGAACGCTTCGAGGAAGACGCCGCGGTCGTCGCCGTGCTGGACCGGCGTGAATTCCCACGCCCCCGCGATCGACAGTTCGCGAACCTTCACGTTTACAGCTCCCGTCCACGATCGAGCAGGTCGTACAGGTACGTGCCGTACCCCGATTTCACGAGCGCCTCGGCGCGGTCGCGCAAGTGAGCGTCGTCGATGTACCCGAGTCGCCACGCGATCTCCTCCGGCACGGCGATCTTCAAGCCCTGCCGCTCCTCGACGGTGCGGACGAAGTTCCCCGCGTCGAGCAGGGAGTCGAAAGTACCGGTGTCGAGCCAGGCCGTCCCCCGGGGCAGAACGGTCACGTTGAGCTTGCCGCGCCGCAGGTACTCGGCGTTGACGTCGGTGATCTCGTATTCGCCGCGCGCCGACGGCTCGAGACCGCGTGCGATGTCGACGACGTTGTTGTCGTAGAAGTACAGGCCGGGAACCGCGTACCGCGACTTCGGTTCAGTCGGCTTCTCCTCAAGAGAGATCGCGGTCCCGTCGGCGTCGAACTCGACGACCCCGTATGCGGTCGGATCGGCGACGCGGTAGGCGAAGATCGCTCCGCCGTCGACGTCGCCGAACCCCTGCAGCCGACTGCCCAGGCCGGGGCCGTAGAAGATGTTGTCGCCGAGGACGAGTGCTGCCGTGTCGTCGCCGATGTGATCGGCGCCGAGGATGAATGCCTGCGCGAGGCCTTTCGGTTCGGGCTGTACCGCGTAGGTGATGCGAACGCCGAACTGAGAGCCGTCTCCGAGGAGGTACTGGAACGACGCGCTGTCGTGCGGTGTGGTCACGACGAGGATGTCGCGCACGCCCGCGAGCATCAGGGTCGACAGCGGGTAGTAGATCATCGGTTTGTCGTAGACGGGCACGAGCTGCTTGCTGACGCCCTGCGTGATCGGGTGCAGACGCGACCCGGTGCCACCGGCAAGGATGATTCCGCGCATGGTCCAACCCTATCGGTACAGTTGAAGCACTATTCGAAGCCACACTTTACGGAGATCTTTCATGCGTGTTCTGGTGACCGGCGGGGCCGGGTTCATCGGAGCGAACTTCGTCCTCCGCACCTTGGCGACCCGTTCCGACGTCGAAGTGACGGTCCTCGACAAGTTCACCTATGCCGCCAATCCGTCGACCCTCGCTCCGGTCGCCGACCGCGTCCGGGTGGTACGCGGCGACATAGCCGACGCAGCAGTCGTCGATCCGCTGATCGCCGCGACGGACGTCGTCGTCAATTTCGCCGCAGAGTCGCACAACGACAACTCGCTCGCCGACCCGTCGTCTTTTGTGCAGACCAATCTGGTCGGGACGTACACCCTCCTGGAATCGGTTCGACGCCACGGAGTCCGACTGCACCACGTCAGTACCGACGAGGTGTACGGCGACCTCGACCTCGACGATCCCGCTCGCTTCACCGAAGAGACCGCGTACAACCCGTCCAGCCCGTACAGCTCCACCAAGGCCGGCAGCGACCTGCTGGTCCGAGCCTGGGTCCGATCGTTCGGGATCATCGCGACCATCTCCAACTGTTCCAACAACTACGGCCCGTACCAGCACGTGGAGAAGTTCATCCCCCGGCAGATCACCAACGTGCTGACCGGCGTGCGGCCCAAGCTGTACGGCGACGGCCGCAATGTCCGCGACTGGATACACGTCGACGACCACAACGACGCCGTCTGGACCATCATCGACGGCGGTGTCTCCGGTGAGACGTACCTGATCGGCGCCGACGGCGAGGTCGACAACCGGACCGTCGTCGAAGCGATCCTCGAAGCGCTCGGGCAGCCGCGCGACGCGTTCGACTTCGTCACCGACCGTGCAGGCCACGACCGCCGATACGCCATCGATTCCACTCGACTGCGTACCGAACTCGGATGGACACCCGCATACACCGACTTCTCGGCGGGCCTCGCCGCGACCATCGACTGGTACCGGACGCACAGCGACTGGTGGGCAGACGTCAAGGACGGCGTGGAACGCTCGTACGCACTGACCCAACAGACCATCGACCCCGCCCAACAGACCATCGACCCCGAAGGAGCACGATGAGAGTCCTCGTCACCGGAGGTGCAGGTTACATCGGCTCCCACACCGTCCTGCAGCTTCTCGCCGCAGGCCACGACGTGGTGATCGCCGACGACTTCAGCAACGCCAAACCCAGCATCATCTCGCGGCTGGTGTCGCTGTCGGGGAAACCCGTCACCGTGTACACAGTGGATCTGACTGACGAGGAGGCCACCGACGGCCTGTTCGCGTCCGAGGACATAGACGCCGTGATCCACTTCGCCGGCTTCAAAGCCGTCGGCGAGTCTGTCGCCAAGCCGATCTCCTACTACCGCAACAACATCGACACAGCGCTGTCGGTACTGCAGGCGATGGACCGTCACGGTGTCCGGACGTTCGTGTTCTCCTCGTCGGCCACCGTGTACGGCGAGAACCCGGTCTGTGAACGCACGGAGGACATGCCGACGTCGGCCACCAACCCGTACGGGTGGACCAAGGTGATGATCGAACAGATTCTGCGCGACGTCGCCGTCGCGGACGACTCCTGGCGCATCGCCCTGCTCCGCTACTTCAACCCGGTGGGTGCGCACCCGAGCGGCGAGATCGGCGAGGATCCCAACGGCCTGCCCAACAATCTGATGCCGTTCGTCTCCCAGGTCGCAGTTGGACGACGCGAGAAGCTGTCGGTGTTCGGCGACGACTACGACACTCCCGACGGCACCGGCGTGCGCGACTACATCCACGTCGAAGATCTCGCGTCCGGCCATCTCGCGGCTCTCGACACGATCGCGGCGGGCGACGATCCGCTCTCGGTGTGGAACCTCGGCAGCGGGTCGGCCGTCTCGGTGCTCGACGTTGTCAACGCGTTCTCCCGGGCGAGCGGCCGGGACATACCCTACGAGGTCGTCCCCCGCCGCCCCGGTGATCTGCCCGCCTACTGGGCGGATCCCTCCAAGGCCAATGACGAACTCGGCTGGAAAGCGATCCGCACCATCGACGACATGTGCGTCGACACCTGGCGTTGGCAGTCGAAGAACCCCAACGGCTTCCCCGACGCCTGACGCAGCCTTTCAGGCGTCCACCGACTCCAACTCCACCGCGGTCTCGCGCGGGCGGACGGTGTGCGGACCGGCGATCGACGTGCGGTTGCCGATCACCACGACGATCACCGCGAGGAGAGCCATGACGATCCCGAAGCCGAACATCTCCGGGTAGTCGATCGATGGGAATGCCGACGTGACAGCCGCCATCGCCGCGGGTGAAGCGAAGCCCAGGTAGGTCAGGCTGTAGAACACCGCGGTCAAACCGGCGAGCTCGCTCGGTCGGGCGATCCGCTGGACTTCGAGAAGGCCGGCGATCAGCGCCATCCCGTAGCCGCATCCGAGAACCGCTGCGGCGACGAGCGCGAGCGGGATCGACAGTGTCGTGTAGGCCGCGGCGGCGAGTGCCAGGCCGACGACCACGAAGCTCAACGCGACCACCATGATCCGCGGTGAGCCGGGCTTGTCGAATCGTTTGCCGAGGGTCTGGATGCCGAAGCCGGCGGCGAGGCCGACGACACAGCAGAGTCCTGCGAACGCAATGGACCAACTCGACGTCTTCTCAGTCATGAAAGCCGGGATCACCGCGTAGGCGACGGCACATGCGCCGAACACCCACGGAGCCACGGGGGCGACCATCACCCAGAATCGGGGGTGTTTCGCCGACCGAATCGACAGCTCTTCTCGGAGGGTTCGTCCGGTGTGCTGAGCAGCGCGCGATTCCGGCGCTCGGAGCAGCGCCGCGAACGCGACCACGGAGAGTGCGATGTTGACCGCGTACGACAGCTGGTTCGGCCACGGAGCCCACTGAGCGAGAATCGCGGCCACGCCTGCGCCGATGCCGAATCCCGAGGTCAGCGACAGTGCTGCGCGACGGGCGCCCGCGGTGGTCGTGGCACCGTCGCGGTCGGACAGTTCTTTGATCCAGCTGCCGCCGACGGCCATCGCGAGACCCAGCGCGATCCCGCTGAGCACCCGCCCGACGGCGAGGAGCGCTACTGAGTGTGCTCCGAATGCGAGGAGCAGCGATCCGGCTGCCGCGATCACCGGAGACGGCAGCATCAGCGGACGGCGTCCGAGCCGGTCTGACAGCGGCCCGCCGATCAGCAGCGCGGGGACGATGCCGAGCACGTAGGTGAACAGCAGCAGGTCGACCGCGACAGCCGACATGCTCGACGTTGTGCGGTACATGACGAGGAGCGGGGTGAACTCGTTGCCGCCCCAGGCCGCGGCGAACACTGCGAGCGAAACGGCGGGCCAGCCCGCCATGCGCGATCGGCTCATCGGAGTCCTCCGGGAAGGTCGTGAACGGTTGAGAGGTGCGTGATGAGGAGTTCGGTGAACGACTCCGGGTCAGTGATCGCCTCGGCAAGACGAGCGTGATCGTCGAGGATCGTGTCGGCGACATCGGCGACCGCCTGCAGTCGACTCGCCGTCATTCGGCGGTGCCGCTCGCCGAGGGAGACGTAGACGTCGCTGAGGATCGCATTCCCACCGGCGGCCACGATCAGCTGGTGGAACTCCGCATCGAGACGAGCGAACTCCGCCGTGTCCGACCGGCTCACGTCGGAGTGCTGCGCGAGATTCTCCCGAAGGCGCTCACTGAGCTGAGCCAGTTCGGTCGGCCGGGCGACAACGGACCGTGCGGCGTGGGATTCGATGGCGATGCGGGCGTCGAGCACGTCGCGTGCTTCCCGATCGCCGATCGGCACGATGAGCGCCCCGCGTTTCGGATACAGGCGCATCCAGCCTTCGGCGGAGAGACGGAGGAACGCCTCACGAACCGGGGTCCGGCTCACGGAGCACCGTTCCGCGATCTCCCCCTCGCTGATCAGCTCGCCCCCGGCGAGACCGCCGGTGAGGATCAGCTCCTTCACGTCGGTGTACACCCGGTCCGCGGCCGAATACGTCATAGACACAAGATAGATCCTAACCGGGACAGGCCGTCATGGCGGGACCCGACCCGGCCACCTGACCGGGCACCGCGCCGCCACGGGTGACAGAATCAGCGCAACCATCAGCGATGTAGACCACATCACTCGTCGAATCACCCCCGGTCGAGGCCGGACGTCTAGGAGAAGTTCGTGACAAACACCGCCCCCGGGCAGCCCACGCCGATCACCGACGACGAGATCTTCCGCGCCCACGAGGGCGGGAAACTGTCCGTCGAACTCAGTGCGCCGATCGACACTCAGCGTGCGCTCTCAATCGCGTACACGCCGGGCGTCGCTCAGGTCTCGCGCGCGATCGCAACGGACGCGGCGCTGGTCGACAAGTACACGTGGACCAAACGCCTGGTCGCGGTGGTCTCCGACGGCACCGCCGTGCTCGGGCTCGGCGACATCGGCCCGCGTGCCTCGCTCCCGGTGATGGAGGGCAAGTCGGCACTGTTCCGCACGTTCGCGGGACTCAATTCGATCCCGATCGTCCTGGACACCACCGATCCCGACGAGATCGTCGAGACGCTGATCCGCCTCCGGCCGAGCTTCGGCGCCGTGAATCTCGAGGACATCTCGGCGCCGCGATGCTTCGAGATCGAACGCCGTGTCATCGAGGCACTCGACTGCCCGGTGATGCACGACGACCAGCACGGCACGGCGATCGTGGTCCTCGCAGCGCTGAAGGGTGCACTCACGCACCTCGCCAAGGACATCACAACCTTGAAAGTTGTCATCTCGGGTGCAGGCGCCGCGGGCGTGGCATGCGCGAACATCCTGCGCGCCGCCGGCGTCCCCGACATCGTGGTTCTCGACTCGAAGGGCATCGTCGGCTCTCACCGCGCCGACCTCAACGAATTCAAGACGGACCTCGCGGAGTGGAGCAATCCACGTGGGCTCGCCGGTGGCGCCGCTGAGGCACTGGATGGCGCGGACATGTTCCTCGGCGTCTCGGCCGGGCTCATCGACGAGGCCTTCATCGCATCGATGAACGACGACGCGATCGTCTTCGCGCTGTCGAATCCCGATCCAGAGATCCACCCCGACGTCGCGGCGAAGCACGCCGCCGTCGTCGCCACCGGCCGCAGCGACTTCCCGAACCAGATCAACAACGTCCTCGCCTTCCCCGGCGTGTTCGCCGGCGCACTCGACGCCGACGCACGACGCATCACCGAGGGCATGAAGCTCGCCGCCGCAGACGCGATCTTCGGCGTCGTCGGCGACGATCTCGCCGCCGACCACATCGTCCCGAGCCCGCTCGATCCACGGGTGGCCCCCGCCGTCGCCAAGGCCGTCGCCGACGCAGCTCGCGCCGAGGGCGTCGCCAAGTAATCTCCTCGCGCTCCACAGCCCCGGCCGGGCACAATGGCAGGCATGGGACTGTGGAGCGGCACCGACCTCGATCTGCCCGGATACCTGCGGCGCATCGGTTTCGACGGCGAACCGTCGCGGACCCTCGGTACCCTCGAACGCCTTCACCGCCTTCACACGACGTCGATCCCGTTCGAGAACCTCGAGATCATCCTCGGGCGTGGCATCCCGCTCGACCTGCAATCGGTCCAACACAAGCTGGTCCGGTCCGAGCGTGGAGGCTATTGCTTCGAGCACTTCGTCCTGTTCGCCGCCGCATTGGAGCGGATCGGCTTCGTCTTCACGCCGATCATCGGACGTGTCTCGCTCGGTGCAGACTGGTCGAGCCGGCCGGCCACCCACGCTCTCGTCGTCGTCGAGGTCAGTGGCATTCGATACCTGTGCGACGTCGGGTTCGGTCGCGGCCCACTCGTCCCCATCGAACTGCGCGACGGGGTCGAGACCGATCAGGACGGCTGGCGTTTCCGGCTCTCCTCCGATCCGATCGGCGACCTGTTCAGCACCGACCGGTGGACGCTGTGGCAGCACGACGAGAGATGGATCGACCGTCACGTCTTCACGCTGGCACCGCAGACTCCGATCGACTACCGCGTCGGCAACCATTTCGTGTCGACCTCACCACGATCGCCGTTCGTCGCGCGACCGTTCATCCAGCGGTTCACCCCCGACGAGCACCACGCTCTCGACGGCGACACGCTGACCACTGTCCGTCCCGACGGTTCTTCTGCGTCGCGCAGCGTTCCGGCGCCCGAGGTTCCCGATGTCCTCGCCGGCACCTTCGGCATCACTCTGACCTCCGACGACGCGGCGGCGCTTGTCGAGATCGAGGCCGCACGACGGTCGCCGAGCGAGGAGTGACGACCCCGTTTTGCTCCTGAGCCCATCGACTCGGTAGCATCGTCTCCGCTGCCTGTCATGGGCAGCACGCCGCCTTAGCTCAGTCGGTAGAGCGAGTCACTCGTAATGACTAGGTCGACGGTTCGATTCCGTCAGGCGGCTCAACTAAGACGCAGGTCAGAAGCTATTTCTGACCTGCGTCGCTTATTATCTCCACCCGCGATCCCGGGAATATCCCAGGAATTGGCACGAATCCAAACGAAGCACGTTCACTTCCAGGTGATCCTCACGCGGTCGGGCAACGAGTCTGCGTCCTCCGGTTTGGTGACCGTCACCGAATCCACGACGACCTGCACCAGTGCGCGGCGGTCACGCTCCCTCGCAGCTTCCCACCACGCGATCACGTCGTCCGCGGTCGGCCGGGCTGGCAGACCAGTAGCAAAACCGATCTCGGCGATCTTCTGCTCGGCTTCCGCCTTCACCTTCGCAGCCGCAGCGACAGCACTATCGGCCACTGACTTGTCGATCCGCCCGGCACCGTAGTCGACCATGATCGCGGCAGTCCGCTCCTCCGACATGTCGATCACAGCGCGGTAGTGATCGGCACCGTTGTCTTCGGCGGCCGCGAGCGCGTCCAGCCACATCGGCGACGTCACCCGAGCGAGGACCTGTTCGACGACCTCGCGGAGCATGGGCTTCTGCTGAATGACGACTTGCCCGCACCGCGCGCTGACTGTCTTGTAGTTGCCGTTCCAGTGCGGGTACATCGGGCCACCGCAGTGCCCGCACCGCACCATCCCCGACAGGAGCCACGGCTCCGAGTTCGCGCGGCGCGACACGAACTGCTGACGGTCCGGGTCCGCGTAGCGATCGCACACCCGCTTCCACAGACGTTCGTCGAGGATCGGCTCGACGTTCGGGTTGTCGACCAGCGCGCCGTCCTTCGTCACCTGCTTGCCGGCGATCCGAGGGTTGGTCAACGCGCGTTTAATGACCGGTGCCGACCAAGGTTTCCCCGACACGGTCCGGACGCCGTCAGCGTTGAGACGGGCGACGAGTGACTTACCACTGCCGCCGCCGACGATCCACTCGGCCATGTCGCGGAGCTCATCGGCTTCGACGGAGTCGACGGAGCCGTCTGCGGTCCATCCGTACGCGCGGCTCATGCCGCTACCAAAAGGGGGATACAGTGCATGCCATGCACTATATCCCCCTTGACTGCTAGCCGAGGAACTCCACCAATTCTGGTGGAACATCAGGCAGAGGAACCCCCGGCGCGTGCTGCAGATGAGAGTCCGCGACCCGACGGTGGTAGCCCAGCAGAATGTAGAACCGCCGCTCCGACGTCGTGATCCGTCGCTCAAGTTCGTCGACGCGCGCCTCGGTCTGCGTAGCCCGCTCCTCACAGTCCTTCGCCAGACGGCCGTACGCGGCTTCGAGTCGCTTGATCTCCTTGTCCGCCACACGCTCTGACGCCGACAGTTCCGCTGCCGCCTGCGCTTCCTCGACGGCCTCAGCTCGACGTCGTGCCTTCCGGCCCTGCCACCACCGGCCACCCGCCCCGAGGATGCCAGGCAGGGTCGCCGCCTTCTCTGTACCTGCCGCCGGCACACCGAAGCCGAGGACGAGGAAGATCGCGACAACCCACCATGGGGCGGACTCCATTCCGCTCATCGACGGGGCGGACACAATGGCGCTCATGGGGTCTCCCCGTTCTCGACAGCCTTTTGGACGTCACGCTCGTCCGGCTGCAGCGAGTACCCGGCACCCATTCCGAGCTGCGCGAGGCAGAAGATCGATACGATCCCCGGCCCTCGGAAACCGTCGAGGAACGGGACGTCGGCGACAGCCCACCACTGGCCGGCGGCGAGCGCGACGTAGAGGACTCCGCCCAACCACAGTGCGGCGGCGGTCACGCGCCGCCACCGGCCGAGGAGTCCGGCGGCCTGCGTCAGCCCGAATCCCAGGCACAGAGTTCCCCATACCCACAGTGGCATCGCTGATTCGACGACCGTCAGTTGGTGAGAGCTCCCCTCGCCGGGGAGGACGTAGTCCGCGCCTCGGATGATGAGCTCGGCCGGGACCGCCGACACGACAGCGATACGCGCCAACTTCGGGAGCAGCGGCACCCAGTCGCCACGGCGGATCACTCGCCGGACTTTCGGTGACGTCCCGGCGGCGCCGGGAGCGCGGCGGCTGTGGTCGGGTTGCCGATGCCGCTGGACACGATCGACGTCAGCAGCGACGCGAGCATCATCGTTCCGGCCACGGCGAGCGCGTCGGCCCAGTTGATCGTCAGGATCGTTGCACCCGTCACGAACAGCGCGACCAGCGCCTGCGCGCCCGTCTTGACCGCACGCTCGACAGCGTCCCGCCAGAACCTTGCTGTCCACATTCAGGCCACCGCCTTCACCTGGTCAAGGAGCGCTACGACTCCAGTCGGCGACCACACCAACCGTCCATGCTCGAACAGCTGCTCACGGTTATCGGTCCCGGCGACCGCGCGCTCGTCGCCGACCGGCCAGCCCAGCGGGCCCTGCTCATAGCGGTACGCGGCGTACGCCTCCAGGATCCGGCCGTGCACCCGCCAGCCCCGGGCGCTGCCGTTCTTGCGGAACAGCATCCCGTCGTCGAACGTCTGCACCGCACCGTTGGTGACGACCGCGTGTGCCAGCTTCGGGAACCCGAACCCACGCTCGTACCCGTAGTCGGCACCCCACGTCTCGAACAGACCTGAGCCGGGGATCGCCGGGTCCGCGTGAGGCACCGCGACTGCAGTGTCGGCACCGGACCGCCAGTAAATGTGTCCATGCTCGTAGGCGACGAACCGGCCGATCTCCTTGCCGCCCTGCCGGATGATCGACTCCCCCGCAGTGCCAGCGGCGGCGAGGCGCTTGCCGATCCACGTCTGTGCTCGCCACGCTTCGGCGTCGATGAGATTCGGCACCGGCGCAGGGTTGGCGAAGGCGCGGACATCGACCGCGAACAGGTCCCACGGGAAGAACCGACCGACGTCGGTGTGCGTTCCGATACCGAGTGCGCGGGTGACGTAGGCGTGATCGCTGATACCAGATCCACGCTGGTACGGCGGAGCGATCACGGTGAGCGGGATACCGAGCGCCTTGCAGTCACGGACCGCGATGTACGCGGCGATGCGAATGTCGTCACGGCAATTCTCGATCCACTGCTCGCGGGTCCACTCTGCATACGATCCGGCGAAGCACAGGTTGACGGTGTACGCGTTGGCGTCGAGCACCGACCACGACGCTCGGTTGAGCGGCACCATCTGGACGAGGCGACCGGCCCGCAGTGCGTAGTGGTAGCTGACGCCGTTGCCGGTGTTGTTGCAGTAGCGGGCCAGCCGCTCAGCATCGGTCAGCGGGTTGGTGCCGCCGCCCTGCTCTGTGTGCAGAAGGAAGTTGATCGGCGATCGGGTGCGCGGCTGGTGCGACGACCCGAGCATCGAGATGGACTTGAACGGTGGAGCCATGAAGGAACCTCCCGGAGATGTGGGAGGAGTCGACGGCTTCGCCTTCGTCGGGTCGGCCGCGCCAGCGAGCCACGGCGCCGGGTCGATCGCCCGACCACCCTGTCGGCCCGGCGGTGACCACACCTCGAAGTGCAGATGAGGGCCGGTCGTGTCGCCTTCGTTGCCCGACACACCGATCTGCTGCCCCGCCTTCACACGGTCGCCAGCGCGGACGAGGATGCCCGAGTGGCGGACGTGACCGTAGATCAGGTCGACGCCCTCTGACTGCTGGCAGTCGATCCAGATCCACGATCCGAAGCCCTGGACGCCGGTGCGGTCCTTGCCCTCGATGACGATGCCGTCGGCGGCGGCGTAAATCGGCGTGCCGACTGGTGCGCCGTAGTCGATGCCGTTGTGCTGGGTTCCCCACCGCGGGCCGAAGCCGGAGGTGACGGGGATGGTGGGCGAGATCGGGCGGTAGCGCATGCCGTGCGACTCCTCGATGAGAGTGCTCGGCCCAACCGCCAGTCAGCTTGGTGTCGAGGTTACTCGCGGGTGTGGTCGAAGATGGGGACGCCGTCGCGCGCGTACCGACCGAGGTGCTGGTAAGCGGCGTATGTCACGTCCGGCATCGACTCGTCGGCGTTGCGTTCGACGGTCGGCACGCGGAGGACGGCGTCGAGTGCGACGGCGTTGTGGCGTCGCCCGTCGTGAGGTCCGCCGTGGAGCTCGACATCGATCATGCGTGAGACGCTACCGGTGGTCAGGTTGGGACGACCTCAACGTAGCTCGTTCCGCCGTACAGCGGGTCGCCCGCGATGTTGCTGGTGTTCGTCCACTCGATGTGAATGAGCGCGCCAGCCGCAACCGTTCCTGACCACGTCACCGTCTTCGTCGCGCGGGCCGCGGTGTTGGCCCACGTAACTGACGCGACCTGCGAACCGTTGACGTACAGGCGGCCGTACGTCGAGTAGCCCCAGCCGTTGGCCGAACGACCGTCGACGACAGCGTTCACTGTCGCGGGGCCACCTCCGGCGACCACGAGTTTGTTGCTGGCGATCGTCGCCGGATACGTACCGTCGGACACCCAGCCAGTGACGGGGTTCTGGTCGGCCTGGATGTCGCCGGACTTGACCATCTTCTGCCGCGAGAATCCGCCACCCGACACAGTTGGGACAGGAGCCTGAGCCGTCGCGGTCGACACTTCCGCATCGACCCGAGACCCGGCGGATACCGAGGGAACCAACGCCGCCGCAGTCGACGATGCAACCTCGGCATCGACTCGAGCCGACGCCGACACTGTAGGCAGAGCAGCTGTGGCCGAGGCGACCATGACCGGGGCATCTACGATCGCCCACGACCCGACGATCGGCGGGAACATCTCCGCGACACCCACCAAGACCGGCGCCGCGACCAACGCATCACCAGTCACGACAGGTGCGTGCATGACCGACGTAGCGATCATGCTGTCCGGCGTCACCCCGAACACGACCCGCACCTCCGGCACGGGCATCTCGGCCATCGACACAGCAGGGGTGACATCGAGGGTGTGATCGGAGTGCAGCACCGGGGCGAACGCCACAGCATCGCCAATGAGCACGTCAGGTCGGATCGTCACCCCACCCGATACGAGGTCAGGTGCAGGGAAGTCCGCAGCGCCAACCACCAGCGGAACAACGATAAGCGCATCCGCCGACACGACAGGCGTCGGGAAAACTGACTGCCCGGCCAGGGCCGGGACTTGCAGCGTCTCGTTAATGTGCCCGTCCCACACGACCTTGTCGCCGAGGTAAGCGAGCAGGATCGTGTGGGGTACGCCGAGCTCGTCGACGTAGATGAGGCCACGGACACCGCGACTGTTCTGTGCGAGCGGCACCCGCGCTCACCTCCCTCTATCGGTCAGGCGACAGTCTGATTGACGATGCCGCTGGAGTTCCACACGATCTGGAAGGTGCCCGAGGTCGTCGACACGTCAGCACCGAAGTCGACGTAGCCGATCAGCGGGCGCGACGCATCCGATGCCGGTGTCGCGTCGTAGATGACGGCGTACCGGGCTGTGAGCGTCGACGATGGCCACGACACGTCGTCGGCGTCGAACTTGAAAACGTTGCCCGTCGTTACCGCCACGACGTTCTGGAGAGTCACTCCACCGGCGGTGTAGCCGGTACCCGTGATCTCATTCGTCACGCTCGACTTGTACTGGTGAGTGCCCTGGTTCGGCGTGTACGCCGAGGTGCACAGCATCACCTTGATCGTGTCATTGTCGAGTTCGATCTCCTTGTTGGCGATCGACTTGTGGACATTCGCGTACAGCTTCGCTGAAACAGCCATGATCATTTCTCCTTAATCGGTTACTGCCAGAGGATCGACCAGTACGTACCTGGTCGGAAGAATGCGAGCACGTCGCCCGCGGTATTGAACGCTGCGAGAGTGTGGTCGGGCCAGATACGAACTAGCGTCACGTTCTGCAGGTTGATATCGGTCGCTGTCGTCGACGCGTCCCCAGTGCGAACCGTGAGAATTGTGCGGCCAGCCGGTCGGCCTGACGAGAACAGGACAGGTACATCGGTCATGGCGTTTCCTCCTCGACGATCACGTACAGGGTCGCCGGGTCCACCGTCAGCGTCGCGTACTGCGCAGCCGTGACAGCCTTGGCGATAGCTACTCCGCCGCCGTTGCGGATGAACCCAGGACTACCAACCGGAGGCTGCGGCATCCCGGCATCAACGAGCGGCCACAATCGGACCGGCGCCGACGACTGCGGCACCGTGAACGCGTACTGCATCATGCCGATCTGCACCATGCACGGCCCGACGTCGAGATCTGGTGTGGTGAACGCGCCGTCGACCGCATGCACGTAGTGCCGCTTCGGCGTCACCATTCCGTCTAGGCTGTCGTTCTCCCGAAGGTCCGGCGCCCAGAACACGAGCGGCGTGTACTCGTCGGCACCTGCAACGTCGGTGATCTTGTCGAACAGAATCGTCATGATGTCTCCGAACTCCACTTATTGACCGTGAACTCCGTCAGCCCATATCCCGTAAGAATTCCTCGAGTCGACGCGGCCTTTGCCTCGATAGAAACGCGGTACCCGGCGGCCGGAACGATGAAGTTGGTGATGTGGCTAATCGTCTGATAGTTGTCGGTTTTCGGAATAGGTCCGATCCACTCGACATCGGGAGTCTTTGTCACGAAAGGTGCGCGGTGGAACTCCGACCCGTTCGGTGCCCGAACAACGATGTCGCACCAAACTCGCCGATCGGTAAACGTCACCCACGAGAACTGCATTCGTGTCGACACCTCATATGCGCCTCGCGACGACAACACGAACTCATATGTCGACGGGCTGAAAGTCATCCCGATCACCGGGCCGACCGATGAAGAGAACCTCGCTCGGGTGAATGACGATGAGAACGATTCTTCGAGCGACGACGGAATGTAGGCAACTCCGCGAGCCCGAATCCCTTCCAAGACCTGCAGCGAATCCTGCTGGTTCTGAAGCTCGTCAGCCATCCCCGATGACCACAGATCAAGGTCTCCGAGGTCACCTCCGTGGACGCCAGTGATCGCCTCGATGATGGCGGCGATGCCGTCGCCGACGACACCCGCGACGTTCGGGAACCCGGACAGGAGTTTGAAGAATAGGTTCTCGCGAACGTTCTCCGCGCCGTCCTTCATCCACTGGTTCTTCGCAGCGCCGATCGCCGCGTTGTTGGCGTTCTGGTAGTACGGGCCGACCGACGTCGCGACCTGCGTCGAGTCCGGCCGTACCCGGTCCGGTGAAGTCACGCGTCACCGCCGAACTTCTCTTCACGCCACTTCTGCCAGTCCGGCTTCTCCGGGCGGGCCTGCGCGTCCATCGCCGAGACACGCGCCTCGTCCTCGATACGCTGCATCACCCGCGCCTGCAGCGCCTCGAACTCAGCCTCCGAGAGGTCATCGACCTCGGGGACCGCCGTCATGTCGACGACCTCGTCCGGGACCGCAGCCTCACCGGGGATCGCGTGCGCGAGCCACGTCTCGCCGTTGCCGCCCATCGGCATGCTGTCGCCCGACGGATTGACCAGACGGTACGTCGACGACCCGATCGTGAACTCAGCCCCAGTCGACGACGTAACCGTCCACGTCTCACCCGGCTCCGGCGGCGCCGGAATACCCGGATACAGGTTGTCGAAGACATGGACCGCAACGAGCTGCTTGAGTTCGTCAGGCAGATTCATCGGCGGAATCTGCGCATCCGGGTAATCCGGGGAGTCCGCGGGAATCGCCGTCAGCAGATGCTGCAACGGATGCTTGGCGCGGCGGGCGACGACGACACCGTTGTCGTCGCGGATGATGCCGCGCAGCATGGGGTCCTTCTTGCGACGAGCCACCGAGCACACCTCACGAAACGTGGGAGGCCCGGCCCAACCGCCAGCAGCGCAACTACAACCCAGTATGTCAGGACGAGACGCCGATAGCCTGGATCAACTCCTTGGTCATCGCCAGCTGACGCGACAAGATCGCGCCCGGCCCATCCTCGACCGCGCCGTCGCCGATCGTCACCGGGTAGTCGACGTCCGACGACCGGTCCCACTGGCAGCCGATGCCGTACACGTGGTCGGTGTACAGACGGCCGGTGTTGCCGATCTCGACGTTGACACGGTCGCCCTCGATGAAGTGCGCGCCCGGCCAGTGCGGGCGGCCCGCCGACACAGTCGCCTGGAACACGCGGTAAGCGCGGGTACGGAAGAACCCAGTACGGACTGCCTGCAGCGCCGACAGGGAGAATCCCTTGCCGCCCTGCGATTCCCAGTACTCGCCGTACGGTGGGCCGTTCTCGCCCATCTTCATCGCGCGGATCGGGTTGTAGACGCGGTGGAATGCGAGGACGACGTCCTCGACCTGTTTGTCGAAGATCCCTAGCGCCAAACCGGGATTGCCGATCAGCTGCCCGAGATAGCCGAGAACGCCGTTGACGAGGAGTTTCAGCCCGGCATTCACCCAGTCAGGCGAATGACCGCCTGTCACGATCGACGACGCCGTCGCCTTGTTGACCGTCGACTTCCACGACTGCACACCGCTGATCCCGTACGTGCTCGACGGCGCACGGAATGTCACCCACGGGTTCTCCCGCGTCGTGCCCATCCACCCGCCGATCGAGTACTCCGGAGACTCGGTGTAGGTCACCTCGCGGGCAACCTCGTTGATCATGTCGTCGGCGACCTCAGACACCAGGCGCAGCGCGCCGTCCAGCAGCGTCCCCGTCGGGCCGACGTAGCCGGACACGTTCTGCACGTCGATGACGAGAGTGCTCTTGGTCAATGTGTAGTGGTTCGGCGCCGGCTGCGGCATGCCAGGGAACCAGCGGTACACGTGCAGCCGCAGTCCCGCGTCCTTGAGCGTCGGCAGCGCGACGTCGTAGACGTTGCCGAAGCGTGTCGCCAGCACCGACCACATCGATACGTCAATGAGGACCGGTTTCGGGACGACGACGATCGGCCAGTTCGCGGGGTTCATGTTCGCCCGCCACGACGCCGGGTCGAACAGGTTGTCCGACATCGTCCACGGCAGCGCGAACCGACGCAGGAGGTTTAGGAAGATCATCGCCGTGATCCCGAACTGCGACGGCCCGGCGTACGCCCAGATCTTCGGCCACTGCAACTCCGCCGGGAAGAACGGATTGCAGTAGGCGATGATCTTCTTGACGTGCTCGAACTCGTGCAGGAACTTGATCGAGATGTACTCGAACCCGTCGGTGTCTTCCTCGTGGTCGATCTTCGACGCCTTGCCGGTCCACTCCCAGAACCCGGTCCGGACGCGGACGTGAAGGTCCTCCCACTCGCCGAGCTCGTCGACGATGTACTGCCGGGCGGCCGCTGACCCGAAGATGACGAGGTTGCCTTCGCCGGTGTCGTTGAACTTCCGCATCCACGACGCCTGCGACTCCGACAGGATCGGGATCGAGTGTTCCCAGTTCTTGTCGTAGATCTCCACGATCGGCCGTGATCGGGCCGTCTGCATCCATTCCTGGTAGTCGCCCATCAGGGCAGTCCGCATGTCGCGGGCAGTCGCAGTCATCGGACACCGCCGATCATCTGCGCCACCACCGGCAGCTCACCGCCGAACGGCCGGTCCCACCGGCGGGGGAGAGTCATCAGCATCTCCGAGGCCGGGGTACCGCCCGTCATGTACACCCAGATGTCCCGCTCCTGCGGAGTGTTCGCGGCGATCGCCTGCGTGAACGTCCGAGACCGCATCCGCGCCCACTGCTGCGACGGATCACCGGACGGGGCTTTCACGAACAACTGCATCTCTGTCGGGTACGTCTGCACCCAAAACGCCTTCGTGGCCGAAGGATTCAACGTCGGCAGGTCAATCAGCACGGCACCGCCGTGCTCGTCCAGCAGCTCGCCGTCTTGAAACGACCACTTCTCCGACGTCGTAAGCTCCCCGCTGTTCCACTCGATGAACCCGAGCTGGTCAGTCGGGTTCGAGATCGGGACGGCCATCGCCCACCCGGCACCGAACGGCGTCATGTCCGACCGTTTAAACGAGAACTCGAGCGGCTTCGAGTACCAATGCGGATCGCACGCCAGCAAGTCGACTGTCCACTCGCTGTAGGTGACCGCGCCGTGGAAGCGGCGGACCTTGTCGTTCGGCTCCTGCATCAACCGCACCTGCAGTTCCCGCCACGACCCGTCTGGCTCATACGAACGGAGCCAGCAGTCCCACTTCACCGACAGCACCGACCACAGCAGTGTCTCCACCTGCACGTACGCCTCCGGCGTCGATGCCTGCGCGTGAAGAGTGATCTTCGGGCGTCGTTCCTTCTTCCGCGGATAGTTCGACGGCGTCGCACCCTCCTGATACGCGGCCGACTTGAGCGGCTGCTCGATCGGGATTCGGTACAGGCCCGACATGTCCTCGCCGAGGGTGATGCCCTGGAAGCCGTGCGCGCCGAGCGCACGGTGCGGGAGCACATCGAGGACGATGAGGTCCTCCCCCGCCGGTGACCGGAGGATCAACTGCACGACCTTGCCCGGATTACTGATGCCCGACGGGCACGCCTTCGCCATGCTCATCCCTGCCTGTAGGTGTCCATCACCGCGGTCATTCCCTCGGTGGTCTTCTGCTTCGTCTCACCCGGCGCGGCGCCGTTGATGTTCACGACCTCGGCCCACTTGAACTCGGCCTTCGGGTCCTTCTCGGCGATCTGCTTGAGGTACGCGACCATCTGGTCAATGCCACGGTCGACGAACGGCTTGAGCCCGATGAGGTCACCGAACTCGCCGAGGAACTCCTTCGACGCATCAATGCCGATCGTCCGCACCTGCCCGGTGAAGTCCTGCTCGCGAGCCCACTGGTTCGCGCGTCCCGGCCCGTACGTCATGCCCGACGACAGTGGCGTCCCACCTGGTGCGCCCGTTGTCGTCGTTCCCGGCGACGGCGTCGTCAACGTCTTGTTGGTGCCGTCGGTCTTGACCTCGACCGGGACGTTGCCGTTCGAGGTGACCGGTACCTGGTTGTTCTTCGCGTTCGCGAGGAGTCTCGACGCCTCGTCCTTCTTCGCGAGGTAGTTCGAGCCATCACTGAACGCGCTACGCTGCACGGCCTGCGCACGCTGATGCGCCGGTCCACTACCCGGCTTCTTCTTCATCTCGTCGTAGAACCGACCGATCGCGTACTCGGGGTCCATCAGCTGCGCGTCGTCGCCCCAGCCCATCCCGGACTGCTGCTGCATCACGCCGAGGCTCTTACCGTCCGACCCCACCGCATCGTGCGGACGATCGGTCGACCCGGCGACCGTGCTGTTGGCGTAGTTCTTGCCGTCCGACTCCGCCAGCAGCGTCTCGCCGGCCGCGAGGATCTCCTCGTCCGACATGCCCTTGGCCTTGCCGATCCGGTAGACCGCGTCCATCATGTCCTGCTTCGAGGCGCCCTTCTTGAGGTCCTTCGAGCCGCGCGCGCCTGCGCCGGTGGTGAGGCTGCGGGTCGTCGACGGCGACGACGTTGTCAGGCCGCTGCCCGATCCGCCGCCCATCGATGCGGGCCAGTTCTCCACCCACACCGGTGTGATGCCGCCACGCTTCGCGTCCGCGGCACTATTGAACTTGCTGCCGCCGCCGGAGTTGCCCCACGACGGAGCCCCGCCCGACGACGAGATACCCGAGCCAATCGGCGTAGGCGACGACCCGGACGACCCTGACGACCCGGTCGTGGTCAGCGAATCGGGACCGAGCGCCGACGACGACGGATCGCCGCCCATCGGCAGGTGCATCATCTCGCCGAGTGCAGCCGGGTCCTTCGCGTCAGCGCCGAACTTCGCCGGCGAACCCTGCGGTCCGGTGTGCTCGACGTTCTCACCCGTCGGGAGCTGCGCCCCGGCGTGCGTCCCGGACCAGCCGATCCGAAGGGAACCGTCGGGGCCCTTGCCGTCAGCGAAGCCACGAGCGGACAAGAATGCGCGCATGCCGCCAGTCGCGGTGCGCTCACCCTCGCCCGGGCCGCGCGCCTTGCCCGACGCCATGTTCGCCAGCGAGCTCGTGAGGCCGGAGCAGTCGGTGTTCCAGCCGTTGCCCCAACCGCCCCACACATAGCCCGACTGGACCGCGTTACGGGCCCGGTCGCGAAGCTCGCTCGGGATCATTCCGCCCGGTGCGAACGCCGGAAGGATGCCGCCAGAGGCGAGCATCGCCCCAAGCTGTCGACCAGCGTTGATCGCCATGAACAGCGGCAGCATCCCCGCCACCGCCTCCGGAGGCGCGTAGAACTCACCACGCGACACCCGCGCGACAGCACGTCCACCCGACTTACCGGTGATCGAGTCCGACGTACCTGTGCCCGGCCCGGACAACACCCGCCCGCGGGGAGCCATCCGCTGCAGCAGGTCACGGTTCTTCCGTGTCTGCTTGGCGTTGACGATGAAACCGCCCGGCCGGATCGTCGTCGTCGCGCCGGTGATCTCACCGCCGCCGAGCATGCCCGCGAGACCACCATCAGCGAGGGCAGGAATGAGGCCGCCGAGCGCGAGGCCAAGCGCAGACTTCACCGGGCCCTGGATAATCGACGGGAAGATCGACACGATCGCGTCGCCGATGCTGCTGAGCATCGACTTGATGCCGCTGATCAGGCCCTGGATCGCGTTCTTACCGACATCGACGAGCCACGTTCCGGCGCCGGAGAGGGCACCGATGATTTTCCCTGGCAGCTCCTTCACGAAGTTGACAGCGTTCGTCACGCCGGTCGAGAAGGCGTTCGACACGTTGGACCACAGTTCGCTGGCCTTCTGCATGGCCGACGATGCGAGTTCGCCGAAGAACCCGAGGATCGACGAAACCCAGCCAGTCACGGTCGAGATCACGGTGGCGACCATGTTGGCGAAACCGGTGACTACGCCGGTCACGAACCCGACGATCGCACCGAGCGCAGTCGCGACGAACGAGAGGATCCCGCCGAGCAACTTCGCGAACCACGCGACGACCTGCGCGACGATCGTTACGACCGGAGCTATAGCCGGAACGAGCGCGGCGAAGACCTGCGCGGCGACAGTGATCAGCGGGAGGAGCGCGCCGACAATCTGAATCAGCGGCGGCAGCAGGGCCTGGACGATCTGCATCAACGGCGGCAGCAACGGCAACAGGGCCGTGACGACCTGGCCCCACGATTCCGCGAGTTGCTGGAGGATCGGCGCGAGGAGCTGAACGGCCTGTGTCAGGGCCTCACCGAGGATTGGGAGCAGCGGCGAGACCGCAGTGAGGACCTGAGAGAAGACGTCGGCGACAGTCGTCACGACCGGAACGAGTGCGGTTATCGCCTCAGCTAGGACGCTGCCGAGGATCGTCGCGATCTGCGCGATCACAGGCGACAGAGCCTGGAAAACCTGCTGCACCGGGGCTATCGCAGGTTCGAGGGCCTTGAACACGGCGACCAGTCCGGTGCCCAGTGACTGCAGGATCGGCGACAGAGCCTGCGCGAGGGACCCGAGGACGGGGCCCGCGATCTGTACGAACTGGGCTATCAGTTGGCCGAGGATCGGCAGGACCGGCGCGAGAGCGGTACCGATCGCGGACATCGCCGCACCGAGTGGTGCGATCGCGGGCTGCAGTGCCGCGAACCCTTGACCGAGCGCGCCGACGACGGTCTGCAGAGCCGGGCCGATCGAGGTGATCAGTTGAGCGATCATCGGCGCGACGGTGCCGCCGATGATCCCTGCGATCTGCAGGAACACCGGCATCAAGGTCGCCGCGACCTGACCGACCGACTGGAAGAACGAGGTCAGCGCCGCCTGCCCCGGCCCGTTCACCCACTCGGCGACCTGCGTGAGCGACCCGAGAATGTTCGCCATCGGATTGCCTTCGCCCGCAGCGGACGCCGCACGGAACACGCCGCCGATGATGCTGCCGACCTCAGAGAGCACCTGCCCGAGTTGGCGGGCGATCCCGACCAGGCCCTGGATCTTCTGCTCCAGCGTGCCGTCCTGCTGCATCCGCAGCATCGACTCCGACCACCGGTGCCCCAGCCCACCGATAGCGTCGGTCATCGGCGAGAACACCTTCGTCGCCGACGCTCCCAACGCCAGGAATCCGGGGATCGCGCCAGTGATCCCGGCGCCGAAGTTCGCCGCCATGTTCCCGGAGTCCTTCAGCAAGGACTTCACCATCGACATGCCGGCGGCGGAGTTGATCATGCGGAGCGCGCCGTTCGCGCCGTCGTTGAATCCCTCAGCGACACCGACGAGGGAGTCCCGCACCGACGGCAGGAACTTCGACAACTCCGCGATCTTCGGTGCCAGCCCCGCGAACATCGCCGACTGCACCGGCATCTTGACCATCTCGGCGTACTGCTTGCCGAGGCCCTGGACCGCACGCATCGTGTTCTGCGCTGACGGCGCCAGCTTCGCCAGCGCCTCCTCGAACTTGGCGGCCTTCTCCGGGTCGAACATGTTCTTCGCGGCCTCGCCGACACCCGAGAACGCCGTCTTCAACGCGGCAGCAGCGGCACCGACAGCAAACAGGCCCGCAACCGCGGCGGCTCC
The DNA here is from genome assembly GCF_016919385.1 of Gordonia sp. PDNC005. Lineage (NCBI taxonomy): Bacteria > Bacillati > Actinomycetota > Actinomycetes > Mycobacteriales > Gordoniaceae > Gordonia > Gordonia sp. PDNC005. Next base: position 41,014 of record NZ_CP070351.1, on the reverse strand, counting down.
GCCCGCGCCAGCGACTGCACCCAAAGCGGCTCCGAGGGCACCCACGACCGGCACCAGTGCCCCGACTGCGATCACTGCCGAACCAGCGATCGTCGCAAACTTGCCGACTGTTCCTACCGCGCCGAGTGCCGACTTGGCGAGACTTCCCAGTTTCGTTCCGATGCTGCCGAGCGTTTTCATCCCGCCACGACGGTCGACGTCGACGTTCACGTCGATGTTCTGACGGTTCGGCAGTCCGGCAAGTGCCGCACGCAACTCGGCCACCGCAGCCAGAGAGTTGATCTCCACATCGATACGGAGCTGGACGTTCGCAGAGTTGGCCTGGATACGACGGAGCGCCGATCCCAGATCACGCAGATCCGATGCCGATGCCCCCGACATAGCGACCGAGACGTTCGACGTGATCTGCCCGGCCTCGCTCCGCAACCGGGACAGTGCGTTATGCATCGCACGGACTTCCGCGACAGCCGCGCCAGTCATGCGGACGTCGATGTCGGTCGTCACCTTGCGGGTGATCTTCCCGAGCTCGCGGTTAACCTTGAGGACCGCTACCTGTGTGCGCCGTTCGACGCCCCGCATCTCGGCGTCCCACGAGTCGCCGACCTTGCGGAAGCGGCGTTCAGCGACAACGACGAGCTTGTCGAGTTGCTTCCCGACCTTCTGCGTCGCGCGCTGAGCAGCTTGCTCCAAGCGGCGGACAAGTTCGTCGTCGAGAGCGCCGAAGTCCAGCTCAGCATCGACGTGCGCTGTGGCCCACGGCTCGGTCATGCTGGTGCCTCCACGGCATCAGCACCCGGCCCAACCGCCAGACAGTGCGAAGTTCTTGACGTTCAGACTATCGGGTCAGGCATCGTGATCGTGGATGCCGCGACCTCGGACGACCTGGTCTTACGTGAAGCCTGCTTCACGGCACCGGACAGCATCGCGAACGACGCCGGGTCCATGGGCTTCGCCGCCTCACGTTCGAGGATGCGGCGCGGCTCGCGTTGCATGTCCCGCTGGAACTTCTTCCACGCATTCTCGTCGCGGCCCAACGTCTGCCGCCACCACGCGTAGACAGTGTTCGTCACCCGGCTGGCAGGTACGACCGCGAGGTCGACGCCCCGCATCGTGAGGTCACCATCGATGACGGGCCACGCGCCGAGAGTTGACCGCCACACGAACGCGGCTTCCCACCGCTTCCATCCGGTGATCTTCTCGATGAGCCGGTCGGCTGCGTCGTCGAACAGGTCGACGTCTGTACCGGCTGTCATGACGCGCTCGACGATCCGCCACCGATCGGCAGGTTCGGTCAGTTCGATGCACGTCCACAGGCCCGCGCCCTTGTCGTCAGGGATCGCCAGGGCCATAGCAAGGCTGGTGGCCTCCGGAACACGTATCCGCATCGGATACCCGTCCAGAGACCACCAGCCTGGTGCCGTCGCGAACGGCGCGCCCAGCACTCTCGGTCAGCGCGAGCGTGCGGCCTGGCGGCGCTGCGCACGGTTTCCAAGGTTGCGCGGCTCGACCTCGCGGCCGTCGTCGATGTCGAGGTCATCAGCGAGATCCGGAGCCCACTGATTCACGATCCGCATAAATAGCTTCGGGATGAGCGTCTCGTCGAAGCTGTTGTCGCGCTTGTAGATCGCGGCCATGATCACGCGCGACCCTTCGTCGTCGATGCACTGGTCGACGGTGTTGAGCATCGTGCGGAACACCTCCGTCCACTTTGCGTTGTCGTTCATGATCGCCGACGCGGCGAACAGCAGCGACGCGGTCGACGGCTTGAACAGGTAGTGGGGTCGGCCGTTGAGCTTGATCAGCAGCTTCTCGACCTCGCCACGGTTGCCGGAGTCGGTACTGAACTCAAGGTCCGGGTCGACGGCGACGTCCTCGTCGATGTCGGGGGCACGCTTGTAGTCGATCCACGAGTCCTCGACCGGCGTTGGTGTGGCGTTCTCGGTGCCGTAGTCGTCTTCGTCGACGGCTGCGAGCTTCGCCGGAGCACGGCGGGGCGCGGCCTTCTTCGCGGCTGTCTTCTTGGCGGGGGCCTTGGTGACCATACGGTTTCCTTCTCCTACTAGGTGGTGCGGCGTTGGACGTCGCCCATGACGTCGGCGAGTGCGTCGGCCAGGAACGGATTCGGGCGGATGCCCTTGACGGACTTCGCGAACACGTAGCCGCGTTTGTCCTTCGAGCGGGTCGCGCCGCCAGGCCCGTCCCACTTGAACTTGAGGGCCTTCTTCGTGACAGGCACGATCGGCGTGCCGCGGGGCCCGTAGATGCCGGTGCCGGTGTGGAAGTACTCGGCGTACGGCAGCGGCGACCCGACGATGACTTTCGCGCCCGTCGAGCTGATCCGCGTCACGTACGTGATCGACGCGCGCAGTGTTCCCTCGTCGACGGGACAGTTGACCTTCGCTGCGTTCACGACGTCATTGCCGACGCGGTGAGCCCATCGGCGCCCGGCCTGCTGCATGCCGCGGTTGTATGCGCCGCGGTTGAGCGAGGCACCTGCCATCGGTCAGTCATCCTCTTCTGGCCCGGCACCGTGCGCGGTGTCGCAGTCGTGGTGGTCCCACACGTCGATCAGGTCGTCGCGCGACTGATCGTCGGAGACGGTCACGTGGTGCTTGACGGCGAGGAACGCGGCCCACGCGTCACGAGACGCGTTCCGTGGCGGCACACCGAGCTCGGCGCGCGCGGCGCGAACGTCCTCGGCGATCCGGGCGAGAGTCTCCTCTTCCGACTCGTCGCCCGCGACAGTGACGCGGCCAGTCTTGATGGCGGCGTCGACACGGTGTGTGCGTTCGACGGTGACGGTGTCCCCGACCATCAGGCCGAGGACTGGCTGCACTGCGGTGATCGTGACTTCACTCATGACACAGATGGTAACTGTTTTACTGTTTCCACCTTGGTAGGCTGCATGTACCGCACGTTCTCGGTCGTGGCGGTGCTGCAGGCGGCGGTCACCTACATCGGGGTTGGGTGACCGCCGCCGAACCGTTTCTACGCCCGAGGATCACCGGGCAGCATCGGCGAACCAGGTTCCACGAACGCACCCCATCCGACATGCACAGTCACGGTCATCGTCGACCCGTGCGCCCCGCCCTGCGGGTTCATCGGCTGCCACGACTTCACAGTGAACTCCATGTCATCGAACGCATCAACAACGGCCCGGCGCATTGCCTCACCATCGTCGAAGACGTCGCGAGCAGCGGAGTCCACGGCGGCCGTCGGCGGGGCACTGTTACCGTCTGCCACCGGCCAACAGCGGGCAACGCCGATTGTCAGGTCCAACGTCCAGCCACTAGTCCCGCACGGCCCCTTCGCCCCGGGGATCGGCGCGATACTGCCGACACCAACCCACGCCATGTTGCATCCGAACTCGATCGCCGGAGCCGCATGCGGATACACGGCGATCCGCTGAGCGGCACCCGCTCGAGTATCGGCGAGGTGAGCCTGCACTGCGGCCAACAGTCCGGCGGCAACTCGGTAAGGCGAGCAGTCCATCACAGCACCCCCGCGCGGCGACGGATCGCGTCAGGCGAGGTGATGCGGGCGGGCCGCTTCGACTTGTGCGGGTTGACGGCCATGATCCACAAGTCGACCGACGCGACACCGGTGACGCCGTTGGTGAACCACTCACGCATGTCCGCGAGCTCCACACTGACGCCCTGCCGGGACACCGACGTCGCGCCCGCCGGTAGCGCACACTCCCCGCCAGTCATGCCTGCGAGGAACTCCACCGCGAGGCGACCAGCCGCGTACTGTCCATCGACGGGTACGACGAGTCCGCGTTGGTAGCGGACGGTGAACGCGCCCGGCTCGTCGTCGCCGACATGCAGTGCCTGGTGAGTCGGCCACCGCTGCCCATCGATGCGGTGCAGCCACCGACGATTCTCGACACGGTACGTCGCAGGGTCGATCGTGATGCCGTCGATGACAACCTCGTCGACCGCGGCGACCGGACCCGGCAGCGCAACGCGGTCGTACCCGATCTCGCGGCATCCGTCGGAGCAGCCGCATGGGCCAGTCGCCGCCGGGTCACCGGTGACGCCCGGCCAGAACACCGCACCCGCGCGACCCGACCACGTCGTGCCATGCGCAGGTGGCTGGAAGCATGGCCGGACCACCGCAGGGCACACCCCGAACACCTGCCCCGTCAGCGCCCACAGGACCCGGCCAGCGAGCACAGTCGCCCGCTGACGGTCATCGGCAGACGCCGCCTGCCACCGCTCCTCGTACTCCGCCGGAATCAAGACCGGCCATTCACAGAACCCCATCAGATCTCTCCTCGATACGACGAAAGGGCGTGCACCAGCCTGTCGACTGGTTGCACGCCCTCTCTGCTGGTCACTACGGCGTGGGCACGAACGGCGTCAGCATGACTGCGCCCTCGGTCGGGGCGGGCGGCGGCACGTCGACCTGGATGAACAGGGCCGGGTCGTCGGCCGTCATCGGATCGAGCAGCAGACCCGCATCGCCGTCCTCGTCACGCTGAACCGCGTACGGTCCCGCTCCCCACCCGGTACCCGGCTTCGTCTGCGCCGACAGCGTGAACTCCGCCGCCGACACCGACAGTTCCAGGTCGCCGATCGTGCCCGACCCGATGAACGGGAGCAGGAAGTACCCGAACGGCTGGAACCCCGACGCGCACGAACCACCGGGGATGTCGGTCCACACTTCGAGAGCGAAGTTCGCCTCGATCGGCTTCGAGCTGATCTTCACGCCGATCGCGTTCCCGTCAGCGTCGACGACGAGCGGCTGGCCGGTGATCATCGACCACGCCTCCGGGTCGACGCCACAGAACTCGATCTCCGCCGACAGGTACTTCACCTGGTTCGGGTCCTTGTAGTTGACACAGATCTCGCCGGATCCGTTCTTCTTCAAGGTCTCCTCGCCGTCCTCGATCTCCGAGGTGATCGACACCTTGACGATGCCCTTGGTGACGAGCATCGACTTGTTCGCGGCGCCGGTGACGGGGACGCCGCACGAGTCGACCTTGGTGAGTCGCATACGGCGGGCGTGGACTGAGGGCCAGACGGTGTTGGGCATGACATGCTCCTGTGCTTGTCGTGTGCCCGGCCCAACCGCCAGCGGCGAAAATGCGATGTGAAGTTATGTGGTCCGATGCGCTAGGACGCGGCGGTCTTGCGCGGTGCCCGCTTGGCGGGCGCCGTCTTCTGTTCGGGTTCCGGTTCGGGTTCCGGTTCGGGCTCCGGTTCGGGTTCCGGTTCGGGCTCCGGTTCGGGCTCCGGCGTGTAGTCGCCGGTCCCGACCTGCGCGGCGAGGTCGTCGTCGACGACGAACGCCACACCGCCGTCACCGGCGGTCACAGTCTCGACGCGCTCCGGCCGGTCACCTGCCGCCTTGAGCAGTTCGACGGCCAGCCGGTGCCGATCGGCCTGATCCTTGGGGATGATCGTGGGCATCAGGGAGTCCCTTCGAGCGTGATCTGGACAGCGGCCGAGAGGTTCTCCCAGCCGACGATGTAGAGACGGTCTGCGATGCCGGTCGCATTGTTGGTGCGGTGGTCGAAGTAGCCGTCAACAGTGCGGACCCGCGTGTCCGACCGGCGGATCTGGACAGCTGGTGTCGCAGCGATCCACGTCGCACCTGCTGCCGGTGCCGCACCTGCACTGTCGGTGCCCGGGTATGCGCCGGCCGCGACGCGTGTGCCGAGGATCGTTGTCAGGCGGCCCGACGTTTCGACGAGTTGCTTCGCGTCCTTGAGGTACGGCACAGCCGACCGTGGCACGTGAATGACTCCGGTCCCGCCGTACGTGTCGTACAGCCACCCTTCGAGGGCGCCGATACCGGCGAGCAGCGACACCGCGGCCGCTCCTGCCGGAGTAGCGGCACCGGTCAGGATCTTCGGCCAGATTTTCCGCTCGACGGCGGGTCCTTCACTGTTGGCGAGGCGACCGCGAGCGTAGGCGTGGATCTCGTCAGGGGTCAGGCCTGGGTGTTTGACGGTGAACCCGGAGTGGACACGGAGGGCCTTGTCTGACGCGCGGGGAACGTCGTCGCCTAGGTCGGTTGCCGGGACATCGTCGCAGTCGACGTCGTCGGCCGTCGCAGCGTCGGCGGGCGGGTTGCGGTAGTACTCGACGCCGTTGATCCACCGTCCGCTGTCGGGAATGATGTCGGCGACCGACAACAGCCCGTACCGGGGCGGTGTGAGCGTCGGAGTGGAGACCAGTTCGGCCATGAGAGGTTCCTCGTGTCAGTGGTGACGGGCGGGAGACCCCAGCGCAGGCAGCGAGTGGACAGCTACCTGCGCCGGGAGCCTGCTACGGCGTGACTGTCGCGATCTTGCCGTTCGCGTCGAGAGCCAGGCCGGTACCGGTAGCGCCGTTGACTCCGAGACCGAGCTTGACCTTCTTCGAGAAGTGGGCACGCTTGGCGACGAGCAGCTTCTCCTCCATGAACATCTGCAGGTAGTCGTTGGCCTTGGTCATGGTGGAGTCGTAGACCATGTCCAGGTTGATGACTTCACCGCGGCCGCGGACGAACGCACCCGACGGGTACACCAGCGCGTCGACTGTCGTCGGGTACTGGGTGATTGCGGTTGCGGCACCGAACCCTGCAGCGACACCGGTGTAGGCGTCCTGCCAGTCGTAGACCCACTGGACGCGGCCACCACGCTCGCTGATCCACTTGTCGATCATCTGGTCGGTGACGTTCTCCAGCGGGATCGACTCGCGCAGCGAGTAGTCGGCCTTCACGACTTCCTTCGCCCAGATTGGGAGGACGACGTCGAGGACGAGGGACTGCGCGGCGCGCAGCCGGTAGCGAGAGTCCATGATCGTCAGGCCGAGACCGTTGAGGATCGACCCGGTCGCCGACGGTCCCAGCTTCGTCGACAGGTCCACCACAGTCGACGCGGTGTCCATACGCTTCAGCGTTTCGGCGTTCACGCGGTGCGAGTGCACAGCGTTGACGTTCGTAAGCGCGTCCTTGGTGACCTCGGGGTAGGCGTCGTTCTGCAAGAAACCGACGATCATGCCCGAGTAGATGACGTCGAGACGCTTCTCCTCGAACGTCGGGCACGTCGGCCGGTACAGCGACTTGATCGTGTTCGCGATCGCCTGCGTCTCAGTCTGGACCAGACCGACGTCGCCAGCCCACACGGCGTCATATGCTGCGCCGCGCGTCCACTCGATACCGCCTCGCTTCACCTGGATCTCGGGGACGTCGACCAGACCCTCGTTGGCGTCAGCCAGGTTGTCGCCGAGGTCGTACAGTCGCTCAGACGGCGCGCACCAACCACCGGATGCGACGAGACCACCTTCGATGCGGGACTGGTCACCAGCGTGCTCGATGACCTCGGTGTCGTTGTTACCCGACGCAACGAGGTCGTCGGGGAACTCGATCTTGATCTGGGCGATACCGTCGCGGACGATACCGCCACCACCGCCGCGCGGCATCCCTTCGATGCGGGCCATCGCCGCGGCGACAAGCCCGTCCATGTCGAGGTTGGCACCGTTCTCGACGCCACGAACACCGGCAGCTGCGGTGATCGCCAGACCTGACGGCTTGGTCTCGACAGGTGCTGGGGCCTTGTCCTTGATCGAGGACAGGTTGAACCGGGGACGCGGCGCGGCCGCCGCAGTCACGGGCTCGGGTGCGGCCTCGGCGTCGGCCACCTGTTCGGTGGTCTCGTCGGTGGCCTCCGCCTCCGCACCAGCATCGTCGCCGGGTTCGCCGAGGACTTTCGCTGCGAGGGTGTCGCGCTGCCCACGGATCTCGGCCTCGGCCGTGTCCATGTCAGTCTGCACCTGGCGTGCAACGGTCGCGACGTCGGCGAGCAGTTCAAGGCCAGTCAGAGCCTCGGCGTCGGTCGGGTCCGACTCATTGAGGGCGCCGAACTTCTCGACGGCCTCGTTGAGGACACCTTCGATGTCGGTACGGGTGACGCCTTCGGCGGTAAGTGCCGCCTTGATCGCTGCGGCGCGTTCGTCGGCGGTGGTGTCGCCGTTGCCCTGCGCGCTGTCGAGGATGGCCTGCAGATCGAGAGTAGCCATGAGGTGACTCCTTGGTCCGGGAAGTGCATTCCTGCACGTGCCCGGCCCAACCGCCAGCGGCTATTCGAGATTCAGCCTAGCGTGTTCACCGCGTGTTCTGCGTGATCTGTTCCCAGGTGCCGCCGTGCGCCGCAGTATCGCGCTCTGCCTCGACTTGAGTGAGGTACCGCTTCACGGTCCCGTCAGGCCGACGCACCTGGTACACGGTGACCGCGCGGCCACCTCCGCAGTTACATCCCACGGCCCATCACCTCCGCGATCGGGTAGTCAGTGTGCTCGCCTCGGACCGCGATCCGAAGTCGGTCGAACGTGGTCGGCCCAATCTCCGTGAGCGGCTGCTCGGAGTACGCGGCAGTGATGTGCGGAATGTACGCGTCGTAATCCCCATCGGCGGGGGCGGTGGCCTCGTGAAACGCTGTCAGCCCGTCCCCCTGCACGAGGTACACCGCACATGGGGAGTCGCCGCCACGGAACACTGCATGCCCCGAAACTTCCGCAGTCGGAGACACGCCGGCAGACCGGAACTGCTCGAAGACTACCTCGGCAGGTGGCATCTGCTCGGCGTCGGCGAAGTACGCCACAGTCAGGTGCAGTTCCTCCACTGGCTCCCCGCCCGGAACAGACAGGCGCATCGCATCATCCCTGGTCGGGACTAGCGCGACCATTCCGTCGTCACTGTGTTCCCCCGATCCGCCTGCCGCCGTGACGGCGAGGCGCGGGGTCACGCTTTTGGGGCCGCCCTCCACGACGTCGGCGTCGCCGCCAACCCGATCCGGCGCATCGCCCGGCGGTACGCCGACGCCGTCAGCGTCTGATCAGCGGTGGGCGGTGGCGCGAGGATCGGGTCCGCCTCGGGTGCCGCGGTCTGCGACCACACAACACCGTTCGTCGACGTCCCGTCGTCGTACGACGCGACACCGTCGTTGTACTCGGTGAGAGCACCACCATTCGCGCCCGTCAGCGAAGACTGGTCTTCCTCCATGTACACGCCGTACCCCGAGGTGCGGGGAGGCACGTCGGTCTGGATCGTTGTCGGATCTTCTGCTGCGCGTGCCTGCATGTCCATCGCTCGGGCAGCGGCAGCGTTCTCGATCATCGACGAGTCAGCGGCGCTCCACTCGGTGCCGTCGGTCACCGAGCCGTCGGTGTAGATCGCCATGCCGTCGGCATAGTCGACGAGCGCGCCGCCGTTGGCACCGACTGCGGGTAGTTCGTCCTCCTCCATCGGCCCGCCCTTCTCGCCGTTGTCGGCCAGTCGTGCGGGCGCAGTGGTGTCGATCGGCGACCCGACCTCTTGGTCGGCGTAGCTCGACTCGGCGGGCGGGTAGTCCGCCGGGAAGTACGACGCGGCAGCACCGGCGTCGGGGGCGGTACCGGCGCCGGCGCTGTCGGGAGCAGGCGCGACTGTCTGCGGCGTGACCGCCTCTGCTTTCTTCTCCGACCGCTCTTTCTCGGCTGCTGGCGAACTCTCCGGCTTTTCCGGAATGTTGCCCTTGGCCTGCGTGTTGTCTGGTTTTGCGTCCACATTTGAGGCGGGTGCGATGTCGGCCTTGGCGCTGTCGTTGGGCGCGGACTTGGCCTTCGGCTTCTCGGCGGCCTTCTCCGCAGGCTTCGACTCGGGCTTCTTTGCCTTGTCGTCGCTCTTCGGCGCGCCGTCCTGTTTCGGCTCGTCGCTGACCGGTTCGGCCTTGTTCACGATCTTCGCCGGGCCCTTGTCGGGGTCCTTCGACATCGACGCCTTGTCCTCGGTGTGCGCCTTCGCGCGCTCTCCGCCCGACGGATCAGGCTTCTTGTGTTCCTTCCCGCGGGACGGGTCGAGGAACTTCGCGACGTCGTTGCCCGCGGCCTCTGCGAAGTCGCCGGCCGTCTTCTGCGCCTGCAGCATCGCCTCGGGGATCAGGTCACCGATCGACACGCCGAACCGCTGCGCACCTTCCATCGAGCGGACACGACGACCGCCAGCGGCTGTGAGGGCACGTGTCATCCGGTCCACAGCCCGCTGTCGACGGTCCGCGTTCGCCGACGCCACGAGAGCCGTCATCCGACCAGTGACCGCGTCGCGTCGCCGATGCGCCGCGAGGCGTTCGTCGACGATCTTCTCCGCCGCCGATGACACCATCGCAGTGAGTTCGTCGGCAGTCGGAGGCGCGGATGGCGCGACAACGCCCGCTGCGACGAGGGCAGTCGGCTGTCCTCCTGCGACGAGTTGCTCGGTGCGCGGGAGTGGGAATCCGGGGACGTTGACCGCGAGCGCCGCGACGAGTTCCATCTGCCCGTTGACGCCTCGCCAGTCTCCGGAGACTCCGGACATGCGGAGTTCGTCGATCCGTTCGGGGGCGGTTCCGGGGACGATGCGGCCGGCGAGCCAGATGCCGTGTTCGTCTTCGCCTGCGCGGACGGCGGCTGCGACGGTGCCGGTGTTGTCGTAGTGGGCTGCGGCTGCGACGGCGTCAGTGCGTCCGTCGACAGGGGCGTGGCCGGTGCCGAGGGTCAGCTTTCCGACGGGGAGGTCACCGTCGCGTGTGTTGACGACACCCTGGTGGAAGTACTTGTACCCGGAGGGGCTCTTGGGTGGGGTGACTCGGCCGCCCATTCCGATGTGCGGTGTTCCCCATGCGGCGAGGTGACCGTAGACGCGGCCGTCTGCGGTGACGGTAAGCGCGGTCGGTCCTGACAGCTTCGGGTCGGCGAAATCGCTTCGGTCGTAGACGACACCGGCGGCGGTGATCGCGGAGAAGATGGAGGTCACGGCAGGCTCCCAGCAGATGGGTGCCCGGCCCAACCGCCAGCAGCACGAAACTCACCTGCCAGTATTCACCACCGACGGGCGTGGCTGCGTGAACCTACACCGACTGGGAGAGCGGCTGGACTGCAGATCCTGCTGCGAGCTCGGGGACTTCGTACTCCATTCGGACCCGCACGCCGAGAGCGGCGGCCACCGCGTCGCGGACAGCGTGTGCAAGTTCGGTCAGCGCGGGGTTACGAACATCGTCGATGTCGACTGCGTAGGTAGACCCTGGCGCCGAGTACGTATCGGCGACTACTTCCCACGAACCGTTCCCCAGGAGGTCCGACGAGTTGAGCACAGCAGCAGCCGCGGACCGGACGTCGTCTTCGGTGATCGTCGGGTCCGTGTCCACGTAGACACTGGTCTCATTCATGCTGCTCATCGCGTCTCCATCGTATCGGCCGGCCAACGGAGATGACCAGCAGTTCCTGAACGACTGCTCCGAATGAACGAATCACGTTCCGGACACCCGCGAGTAGGTTGTCGGGGCTAGCCTTGCTGCCGGCGTCCACGGCGTCGAACACGACGACCGTGTTCTGCCCCTTCTTCGCCGCGCGTTGCCCCTGCTTGTGAATCGAGTTGGGAGTCCCCACGGCCAGTTTGATCTCCGACGCTCGGAGATTGATCAGCGCATCGGCATCAGGGTCCGGGCCCTGGTCGTACACCGATAGCACTTCCAGTCCCATCTCGCGGAGCCGTGCCGCGGTCGCCTTCTCGTGGGCGTGCTCGAAGTGCATGTCGGGGTCATCGACCGGTGCGACCTTGCCTTCCCGGTAGTAGTCGGCCGCGGTGCGGTGCGGCGGCCGTGGGCTGCCGCCGGGCTTGTCGGGCAGGTCAAGTGCCGGGGTGACGGTCTCGAATACTGGGCGCCCGTCCAGCTCATCGAGTGCGGTGTAGAACAGGGCGGGGTCCTCGGCGTCTCGTTCCTTCTTCGCGAGTTCGAGGACACCGTCATCAGGGACAGACGTCAGGTCCACTGGTCTGTGCTCGCGCCGCTCGTACTCGTCTCGTACGGCTTCATACGATCCGTCGTCTGCGCGGATCCGCTCAAGCATCAACGCGAGCAACTGGTCTATGTCGACCGCTGACAGGTCCTCGGCTGGCGGTGCCGGAACATCATCGACGTCGTCGTCCTCGATGAGCTCGTCTGCTGTGGGTTCAGCGACCTCAGTCTCGGCATCGGTCGTGTCCTCGTCCGGTGCAAGGTTCTCGAGGATCTGTGCGATCGTCTCCGGTTCGTCGGTCCCCTGCCGGACCTCGGGCTGCCCGTCGAGTGCTTCGGTCATGGCGTCGCCGACGTAGAACATCATCGAGCAGCGGCAGTTGATCGTCTCGTGCGGCGCATCCATGCTCGGGTCGCCGGGGAAGTCGAGGAGCGCGGTGCCGACGCGGAACTTCTCGGCGAGCCGCACCGACTGTCCGTCGGCGACACGGTGCGACGCACGCGTGCGAGTGTCCTCTGTTGCGAGCCACCGCTTCCAGTACGGGTCGCCGGTATCGGCTTCGTTCTGCCGGGCCGCGGCGAGCTGCCCGTAGTTCACCGCGCCGTGTGCCTCGGTGCGGGCGATGCGACGAGCGAGCCACCGCCACTTCGTCTCCTCGGCGTCGTGCTGCTCCCACAGTGCGCGGCGGTCGGCGCGCAGTGCCTTGATCTCGTCCGAATCAAGTCCATAGCCTTGAGGATCGTCGAGTGCTTTCTCGATGTCGTTGATCGCGGCCTTGATCGCCCGCTGGTCCTTGTCGATGCCCAACACCATGCCGACGCGGTCGGTGATCTGCTCGATCGTCTCCGCTCCTGCGAGGGCTTCGACGAGCTCTGGGCGGAGTTCCTCGAACGCGCCGTCGGGCCAGATCTTGAGCCGGTCGCGGACGGTCTCCATGTACTCCATCTGCGGGGTGAACGACCCTTGTGACCGGTCGGCGAGCCGCTCAGCCTGGAACGCTTCACCAAACGCGATCGCGACGGCAGGTAGGACTTCGTTGTCGACACCCCGCCGCCAGTCATTCCACGCGCCGACAGCAGCATCGACGGCACTGTTGGCCTGGTCGAACCCGGCCGCGATGAGGCCGAGTTGGTCGGCGGCTTCGGCGATGATCAGGACTCGGCACGCGTCGAGCCACGCGGACATCGCCGACAGGACAGCTGTCTCGATCGCCTCGTCCGCTCGCGCGAGGCGTTCCTCTGCTGCGGCGCGGGCGTCAGCGGGAAGCGGCGACAGCATCAGCCTGAGCGAGGTAGGTGTGCAGCACCGTCGGGTCGTGCCGTGTCTGCGACAGCATCAGCGCGCGCACGTACTCCTGGCAGGCACCCATGTACAGGCGCATGTTCGGGACCGCTGAGTCGTCGAGTACGGACGGCAGGTGCCACCAGTCGGTGAACTTCGCGACGAACCGGTCCATCTCGGCGGCGGTCGCTGGCGGGTCGAGGACGAGGTACAGGTCGGCGTCGTCGATGCCGACGTACCGGCCGCGTTCACCGCGGCCGCGGTGGTTGCGGACCATCTTCGCTGCGGCTTCGAGGGTGAGGCGGACTGCGATGTCGCAGGCGAGGAGCACGTCGCGGGCGGTCACCTGCTCTGTGGTGGTCACTGGGTGGCCTCCGTCTCGCCCATGACCGGCGGAGCGTTCGGCGGCTCCGGCGCGACTGCCGGCGTGCTCTCGCCTGCTGGCGCAGTGTCGGTGGCGACTGTCGCGTCCTCTTCGGCGAGGGTGTCGTCGACGCGTTCGGCGTTGTCGGTGATGCCGGGGATGATGATCCCCAGCTGCGGCAGCAGTTTGTCGATGAGGTCGGAGCGGGTGCCGATGAGGTCGCGGACGACCTTGTCCTTGATCTCCTCGGCGTCGGGGGCGTCGCTGTCGTCGAAACCGTTCTCGCGACGCAGGATCGCCGCGCTGATGACGCCCTTGTCGAATAGTGCTTGCGCGTCCTTCGACCGGTCAGGACGCACCAGCAGCGGCGTCGTGTCGAACCACACCGAGTACAGGTCGGGATCCGGGATGCTCTGCTCAACGAGCAATGGGCGGAGCAGCCCGACGGTGAGGGCGTGACAGATCGTCGCGACGATCGGCTGCACACCGAACTTGATCTCGTTCTCGTCGACGGCCCACGCCGACCAGTGGTTCGACGATGCCTGCCCGAGGAGGACTGACGGGTCTGAGTCCATGCCTAGCCCGATGCGGCGGATGCACTCCTCGCGCAGCGCCGGGGCATGCTCGTCGAGGGGTGTCGCGAAGCTGATGTGCTTGATCTTGTCGAGGAGTTCGGCGGGGACAGTCGCCATGAACGGGACGATCGCAGCGGCGCTGTCACGATCCGCGACCGGAGTCATCAGATACTCGGTGAGCTCATCGGCGAACGGCAACGGGTCTTCGCCGTCGTCGTCTGCTTGGGACTGCATCGACTCGATCTCCTGCGGCACCAGGAGTATCCCGGCACCAGCAAGGCGTGAGTCGACCTGCGCCGACACGTACTGCGACAGGCCGCGGAGCTCGCGGGCGATCGGCAGGACCGCGCGGACGGGCGCGTCGGCACGGGCGGACCATTCGGGGTGCGGAGTCCAGCAGCGGATGACGATCTCGTCGTCGCCGACGTCGCGGGGCTTGTCGATACCGTTCGAGAGCTTCCACCGGCCGGGGCTACCGGTCAGTTCCGACACCGAGTGCGCCGACAGTTCGAGTTGGCCGTCGTCGTCCTCGCGGACCACCAGCAGGGTCTCTCCGTTGTAGATGAGGTGCTGCGCGGCGCGGCGGATCGTCTGCTCGATCATGCCCGTCGCGGCGAACAGGGCTTGGGCGAGTTGGGCGCCGATGCCGTCGGTGACGGGTTCGGGTTCCCCGCTGGGGTCGGGCTTCTTCCCGACGAACACGCGGGCCTGCGCGCACGCCCGTGCTTGCCGGTCGCCGATGAACCGGAGTTCACCGGTCTCGTCGCGGAGTGCCCACACTTCGGACTGCCATGCCTCGGCGGGTGCGCGTTTGACGGTGCGGTCGAGTTTGCGGCGGGAGAGGACCTGTGCGGCCGCGACGATAGCCGGGCGGGTGCCGCCGGACTCGACAGGGAACTGCACGATCTGTGCTCCCGCGGGGACGCGGAGCCGCTTCCCGAGCGGAGCCCGCTTCGGCGCGTAGGCGGCGAGGTTGGAGTCAGGTGCGCGTCCCATCACTTACCGTCCTCGTCGGTGGAGGCGGGCGCGGGGTCGAGCCAGTTCGCTGCCCACCCGGTGACGAGTGATGCGGTGCCGGCCAAGGCGACCATGAGCCACCAGCGAGTGTCGCCCCACCAGTAGGCGGCGACCGCGACACCCGACCCGAGCCACACAGACATGCACCACGGGCAGGTGACGAGGTAGGCGAGGTTCCCGAACCCGAAGCGGACGACGATCCGTTGGCGGGCCCAGTGGGTGATCTGGTCGACGGTGACGAGGCGAGTCAGTCTGGCGATGAGGCCGATGGTGAGGATGACGGCGAGCGTGGACACTTCGCTCCTTCATTCAAGGGGGTTGCAGTTTTACTGTAACCGTCCTGCTGGAGGGAGCAGCGTAGGCAGACGTCGACGGTCCACACGTTCAGTCGGGATCGGCATACGGCGCACCGCGGCCACCGCGGCCGGCTGGTGGTCATGCGAACGCCAGGAGCAACAGGATGACGATCACGACTGCGGTCCATGCTGCGGTTGTGATGAGGGGCGGTTCGTCGTCGAGCACGCGGAGTGTTCCTGTCGGTGGGTGCCGCTACGTTCTCGGCATGAGTTGGTCGTGGTTCTCGCCGGGCGGTGTGCAGTTGAGGCCGGGCGCGTACGTGTCGACGGTCCCGTTGTCGTGTTGGGAGTGCGGGCTACGCCTGTCGGACGTCGGCCTGATCGGGATACGGGGGAACGTTCTTCAGGGGTGGGCGGCACCGTCGCAGGGCGAGACAGCCCGCGTGTTCTACGAGTGCCTGCGGTGCAAGCACCGGCACTTCTGCTCGTCATGACGCCACGCCCAGGGACTCCGCGACTACCGAGATCAGGTCGCGAGCCGCCGGCGGGGTAACCGCGTTACCCGCCAACCTGACTTGCTCGCGACGGGTGCCCAGCATTTGGTAGTCGGCTGGGAAGTCCATCGCCCGGCTGTACTCGCGGGGTTCGAGCATCCGAAACCGCACATCGTCGATGTCGATGGTGGCGCCAGTCGCGAGCCCCGCACGTTCGACAGTCGTGACCGTCGGCATGGGAGCATCCGAGGTCTGCGCGGACTTCGAAGCGCCGTAGTACGGCGTGACTAGACCGTGATGATTGCCTGATGCGGTGACAGTGGCGAGTGGGTCGGCCACCGGTCGGACCGTGGACCCACCGCCGCGAAGCTCGGCGATGAACGCGTCCGACGGCTGGACAAGCATCTGCCCGGCACCGTCGGCAACGACCGTCGTCAGCGGCTCGCTGTGCGGGTCGAGCAGGCGGTTCCGTTCCCGGAACTGTGCGAGGAACGCCAGTCCCGTCTCGTTGCGGGCCGTCGCTGTGCGCAGCGGATCGGCGGCCGACCGGGCGACCTTCCCCTCACGCCCCTCGACCGGGACCACGAGGGCCTTGCCTCCCGTGGTGTGGACGGTGCGGAGCGGGTCGTTGGTCGGCCACGCCCGCATGTACCCGTCAGTGCGGCCGTGCGCGGGATGCTTCGGGTCGGCGGCGTCGTACGTGTTGCCGCTCGCCTCGATGATCAGCGGTGCCCAGTAGCGGTCGATCCCCGCCTGAATGCGGGCCATCGTCTTGTCCGCGAGCGGGCGGGCACGATCGCCGATCCGCTGACCTTCAAGTGACCAGTCGATGATGTCGGCGGCCGGACGCACGATCGGCTCGACGATCGCGTTCCGGCACGCGACGTTCGGGCAGCGGTACACGTACTGCGACCGATACTTCCCGATCGTGTTACCGGGCTTCTTCCACGACTGCATCGCCCTCACCGGGCCGCACGTCGGGCAGACTGCTCGCGGCCGAGTCAGCCGGTGCAGGTCCGGGCGGCGGTTCCCCTTGCGCCAGAACACGCAGTAGAACCGGTCACGCGACTGCGGCGCCCCATCGCCCATCAGTTGGGCATGCATCGAGTTGAGCATCACCAGCTGGTGGTCATAGCCGAGACTGTCCATCGCCGCGAGCCACGCACCGTACGGCGGCCACTTCGTCACCTCGACCACGTTCTCGACGATCACCGCCTCGTACGCGTGGTACTCGGTGAACCGCACGACATCCCACATCGTCGCCCGCGACCGCTCGGCCGCAGCGTCTGGGAGGACCTCGCCGAACAGGTCGGGTTGCGCGTCGTGGAGGCGCTTGCCCTGGGCGACCGAGTGCTTCGTGCACGACGGAGAGAACCAGCCGAGATTCGTGCGAGGGAATAGCGACGGCTCGTACTGCGAGATGTCGGCGTGAATGTGATCAGCGTCAGGATGGTTCGCGGCGTGCGTCTCGATCGCCCGGTCCCAGTGGTTCGCCGCGGCGCGCAGAGTCACGCCCGGGACCATGAGCGCTCCCGTCGAGGAGCCGCCTGCACCGCAGAAAAAGTC
Source organism: Gordonia sp. PDNC005 (assembly GCF_016919385.1). Taxonomy (NCBI): domain Bacteria; kingdom Bacillati; phylum Actinomycetota; class Actinomycetes; order Mycobacteriales; family Gordoniaceae; genus Gordonia; species Gordonia sp. PDNC005. The sequence goes on along the minus strand of NZ_CP070351.1, from coordinate 23,680 downwards.
GGCGAGAGTGAGCGTCATACGGCAGCCTTTGTTCCGGGCACGCATGCGCAGGCGCCGCAGGCGCGGCATTCGGTGCAGTCGCGGAGCGGCTGGTTCCACAGGCAGATGCCCGTGATGACGGCGTCGCTGCCGATGGTCGTCGAGCCGCAGGCGGGGCATGTCCCCAGCGCGGTCATCGTGTCAGTCAATTTGGGGTCTCCTTCGATACGGTTCTGGGTGGTGAGTCCAGACGGTTACCGTATCACTGTATCCCCCTCGAAGTTAGGCAGAACGGCGCCTCGCTGCGATGCCACGGCCCGCCCCTGTCTGCGATCGTGACGTGCGTGCAGGGTTCGAGATTTCAGACCCTCGCGGCGATGCGGGCAGCACCTCAGTCACCGCGTGGACACCGGCATCGAGGGCACCGGGCGACCACGTCGACCCGGGCTCCCACATCGTGAACTCCGTCCCCAACTGGCGGAGCTTCGCTCCTCGAGCGAACATCACGCGGCCAGTCTTCACCGCCTGCGCGATCGGCTCCGCCCGAAGTACCTTCGCGCGCCTGGCAGTCACCTCGGCGACGAGCGGACACAGTCCTGTCACCTCGCCTCGCTCGGCGAGCAGTTCCCACGCCTGCGCGACGAGCTGCTTTCCCATGTCGCCGCCGAAGTTCTTCTCCACGACGATCCGGTCCGCTCCGGCGTCGTGCGCGACTTGGCACACGACGCGCGGCCAGTCTGCGGCTGACATCTTCGCTGTCTGGTCGTTGAGGAACCATGCGCGGCGTGCCGGGTCGAGGCCGACGGTGACGACGCCTACGGTGTCGCGGCCGCCGCCAGCGGGGTCGACGCCGACGACGATCCGCTTGAACACGTCTGGGCGTTCTGCGGTGGCGTCGCGGACGTCGTCGTCGGTGAGGAGTGCTCCGGCCGCCGAGTACGGGGTGCCTTGGTACAACGCATTCCAGTCTCGTTCGGTCGATGTCGCCCGCTGGCGGGTCCAGTGCGCCATCAGCGCGGCGGTGTCGCCGTCGTCGATCTTCGGGTGCGACAGCGGCTCCCCCGGTTCACGGCCGAGGGGGTCTTCGTAGACGCCTCGTTCGGCGTCGGGCGGCAGCGCGAGGGCGGGCAGATGGACGACGTGCCACTCGCCGCCTTCTTCGACACGGCCGTCGCGGTCGAGGAGACGCCCGGCGAGGTCGTCGAGGTGCCAGCGCGTCATGATGATCGCTTCACGAGCACCGGGGCTACGGCGCGCGGACCACACCGACGAGTACCAGTGCCACACCTTGTCGCGCATCGTGCGGGACTCGGCTTCGGCGCGGCCGGCGAAAGGGTCGTCGATGATCTGCAGGTCTGCTGGGTGCCCGGATAGGCCGGTGCCGACACCAGCGGAGCGGAGTCCACCGCCTGCTGTGAGTTCCCACGCGGCCTTGGTCGCCATGGTCGGCGAGAGTCGGAGGCCGTAGTCGGCGCCGTACATGCGGACGTATTCGCGGACTGCGGAGCCGTGGGTTTGGGCGAGGCTGGCGGCGTAGGAGGCGAGTTGGATGCGGTCTGCGGGGCGCATGGTGAGCCACCAGAACGGGAACCACCGCGAGCTGCGGCTCGACTTGCCGATCTGGGGTGGCGTGAAGATCATGACTTTGCCGTTGGGGCGGGACAGGAGCCCGGTGAGTGCGTCGTCGATAAGGCGGGTGTGTGGTCGTTCGACGGTCAGGCCCATGTCGCAGCGCGCCGCGAGGGCACCCGGTGACGATGCGGACGGCAGGGCGAGTCCGGCTTTGACGACGCGTTCGGCGAGGTCGCGTTTAAGTGCGAGCTTCTGCTCGTGCGACATGTTGGCGAGGACCGACATCGGTTTACTCCTCGGTGACGGATTCGATGATGGCGTCGAGGACGGGCAGGTCGGGTGCGTCGATGCCCGCGGCTGTGGCGTCGGCGATCGCCTTTTTCTTGACCATGTCGGCGAGGTCGGCGAGTTCGCGGTCGACGTCGCTGATTTCGGTGACGGTGACGTCGACGCGGGTTGGCTGGTCGAGGCCGTGGAGGCGGGTGAGTGAGTCGAGGACACCGCGGCCGGCGGTGATCAACTGCGCGACGCCGACTTCGCGGTTGGATTTGGCGTCGGCGAGGGCGCGCGCTGTTTCTGTCCAGAGGTGTTCGTAGCGGCGGGCTTGGATCTCGTAGAGGTGGTCGGCGAGTTCGGCTCGGCGTTCGCGGGCTGCGGCGAGTTGGTTGTGGATAGCGTTGTGGACAGCGGTCTTGGACACACCGTGCTTGGCGGCGACGGCACGTTCGGATAGCCCGGCGATGTAGTCGTCGAGCCATTCGGCTTGCTGCTCCGCGCGCGGGATCTGTACCCGGGCGCTCGTATTGGCGTCACCCATGTGTTCGATCGTAGGCGGGACGGGCGTGTCCGCTGGTGAGCCGACCTACAGCGGATTCGTTCACGTCGCGCCGAGGCGTCGTCTATGGTTCGCCAGTGACGACGATCGTTCAGGTACCTGCGCCCGAGTCTCCACCGTGGATCACGACGTGGGGTCCGCTCCTCGTCGCGAGCATCGCCGCATTGGCGGCGCTTCTCGGAGTCGCGATAACTGTTTCCGTCGCACGGCGAACATTCACAGACGAGCAATCTGAAAAGCGCCGAGACCGACAGAGGGACCTCATAGCGCGGCTGGTCGGCATACTTTCTCACGAGATTTCACTGTGGTACCTAACAGACGTGGCGACGTCCCAGATGACCTCGTCAGATATGGCCGAGTTCGTTAACACGGATACCGGCAAGGCGCTTGGCCGACTCAAATCGGAACGCACTGATGTGTTGATTCGGGCGCGCTATGAGGTGCTCCATCCATCACTTCGAACAGCTATCGAAGCGGTCAACACCGCAATTGAGGCAAAGGTCAACGACGATTCCGCTGAGACTTCGGCTGATGTCAGAATGGTTCTTGCTGCGCGTCTCAATGCTGGCGCGAAGCAACTAGAGCTGACGCGCGTCATCGAGCTCGCAGTTCAAGCCGTTGAAGCTGCCGCACTAACTGATCTACCCGTTGCGATTAAACCAACCGAGAAGCCGTGGTGGCAGTTCTTACGGTAGGTCATTGCTCTCCGATATCGTCGGCGAGTTGGTCACGGACGTAGCCAGTGCGACAGTCGGCGCAGCGTCGTTTGTGTGCCCGGTAGAGGGCGAGGTCGACGCGGAGCCAGAACGCGTCAAGAAGGCGGTCCAACAGGTTTCTGATCATCGTGTCCGTGACCTCCGTGCAGGATGTCCGTCGGGCCCGTAGATCACCCACGGGCGGCCGCGCCAGAGTTGGTGTCCGGTGCGGATGGTGGCTTGCTCGATGGTCCGGAACGTCTCCGGGTCGAGGCATTGGTTGAGGTCGTGGAGTGTGAACATCAGTTGGCTTTCCTGACGCGGTCGGCGACGTGGCGGCGTGCTTGGTCGTAGGTGGTGAAGGTGCGGCCGCCTGCGGGCCCGATCTGAGAGTCGACTCGCGTGATCTGCCAGCGTCGGGGCTGGGTGGGTGAGGTGAACCCGACAGGTCCGCCGGTGACTCGCCACACGTGCTTGTCGGTCATCGTCGCCGCCCAGTGCGGGTGTATCCGGCGACTCGGCGTGCGGCGCGGCGCTTCATCCGTGGGCGCCGGAACCAGATAGCCGGTACGCCGAACAGCATCGCGGCGAAGTCGACGTTGACGTCGGTGAGCGTGAACTCTGCAGAGAACGAACGGTCGGACGACGGCAGAATCCACGGGTAGTCGGGATCGGTGCCGAGCCAGTCGGGGTCGTCGTACTCCGGCGTGAACTTCACCTGCTCGTTGAGGATGCCGATCGGTTTCAAGTCGGACCCGTACAGCACGGGGCGGGGCATGGGCGTGGTGCGGAGCGTGTTGTCGAACTCGGTCATCGGGTTTCTCCTGTGGTGATCTCCCACGTCTTCGGGTCGAACGGGTCGTCGGGTATCCGCCAGAAGTCCCAGGCGTCGACTGCGAGACGTGCCTGCAGGATCGCGTCCAGCGGTGGCGTGCCACGCCTGAGCAGGATGACTACGATCTCGTGGATGCGTCGTTCGCGTTGCCGTGCGCGCCGTCTGCCGCCGCGCTGCTTCATCTGCGGGAAGTACTGGCGGGTGCGTGGTGCCTGCCGTGGCCGGTTCAGGCGAATCTTCACGGTGATGTTGTCATCCGCCCAGTACAGACCGGTGACTTCGCCGATGATGTCGTTCACTGCTCGTGTCCGATCTCGTCGAGGACGTCCTGGTATGCGTCGTCGGCGTTGCGGACGTGCTCGTTCTGGTCGGCGAGTGTCGCGAGGACGAATCCCGTCAGGACGATGACGCTGATCGAGGCGATGACGAGTCCGAAGACGCAGCCGGTGATGATTCCCGACCTGTTGATGTGCTGGTCGTATCCGTCGGCGCCGAACTTCACCAGGCCCCACCACCCTGCGACGACGGCGGCGATGAGGCCCATGCACGCGACGCTGCACCACGCGGCGATGCGCCGGTCGGCTCGGGTGTAGTCGAGTTGGCGTTGAGCCTGCCGCGCGCGGCGCAGCTGGTGCGTGCTGGTCACTGGTCGACCGCCTCGTACGTCTCGGCGAAGATGTCGGGCTTCACGGCGTACACCTCGCCCTGGACTCCCTTGACGATCCAGTCCCGAACGTCGGCGCGCATCGGCCCTTCGAGCGTCCCGACGACGAGGAACGGTGGCACGTCGTACCCACTGCGACCAACCTCCTTCTCGCGTTCGGTTCGCATGTGGTGCTCGTACTCCTGCGGCACGAAGAACGTCGTACCGTCAGCGAAGCAATGCACCTCCCATGCGTTCCGCCAGCCGAGGAACTGGATCGCCTCGATGACGACGGGCTTCTTGCGGTATTTCGCGGGCGCGGTCACCGGGCGTCACTCTCGCGTCGGTGCACGCACGTCGAGCAGAGGCAGACGTCGGTGTCGCTGTCGGCCTTCCCGCTGTCGTTGGGCAGGAGGCGGAACTGGTACTCGGCGGCAGGGTCGTCGATCGCCCACTCGTCCGTACGGCCGTCAGGGAACTGGACGCGCCACGAGCCTCGCCCGACTCCGGTGATCGTTGCCCACTCGCCGGACCGGAACACCGCCGGGTGCATGCCTCGAACCTGGTCACCTACCCCCGGCTCGCGGGGCTCCGCGTATTTGGTAGCGGCTGGCAGAGGCGCGTCTGGTTCTCGGTAGCCGGAGAGGGGGTCGCGGCCGTTGAGGATCCAGTTCGCGACGTCGATGAGGTGGACAGGGTCGGCGGCCGCCGACCCGAATGGAGCGTTCTGTTTAGTGGATTCCCGTGCTCGGTCGAGCGCTTCGGCGCGCTGCTGCTGCTCGACGGTCAGGGTCGTCGTGGTGGTGTCGGTCATCGTTTCTTCCTCCATTGCTTGGCGTTCGGACACGTCGTGAAGTGGGCGACGTGGAGTTGTAGGCCGCGTGCCCTCATGGCTTCGGCCTGTGATCGGGGGACGACAACGGCGCGCATCTGCCCTTTCTCGGGGTAGATGGAGACGTTGCCGCGGGTCTTGTCGGGGAACGCGTCGACGGGCATCGGCTTGTCGCGGTCGGTGACGCACCAGTAGATCGACGCCCGGCACGATCGGCACTGGTCAATGTGGCCGGCACTCATGACGTCGCCTTGCCGAGCGCGGCGAACCTGCGGTGGGCGTCGCGTAGGAACTCGACGAGGGGCTGGTCCCATTCCTGCTGGTTCGCGACCTCGTTCCACGCGTCATCCTCGTCGCCTTCGCCGTCGCCCCAGCCGAACACGATCGCGTAGGTGAACGCGTCGCCCCAGTGCTCGGCCATGTCCCGCGAGGTGAATGCACACCGGTCTCGCATCAGTTCGGCGCTCATGACGTCGCCTGCCCTGTCCACGGCAGCGTGAGACCGTCGCCGCGACGTCGTGGGACGTAGTGCACGTGCAGGTGATCGATCGTCTGCGTGGCGGCCTCGCCCGCGTTGACGATGATGTTGAAGTCGACGCCGGATCGGTCGCCTGTTGTCGCGTAGTCGTAGGCGCAGCGCCAGGCCGCAGCGGCAGCGACGGCGGCGCGGGACTCGGCGTGGTAGGTCGGCACGAACAGCATGTGGCCCGGCGTGACCGGGTTCAGCGGCTCGAACCACATGACGGGGCGGGCGCGGTCGAACGTGACGGTGCGGCCGTCTACATCGACGTCGACGTTGTATTCGGTGCCGGGGTTCACCCAATGCTCGGCGTACGCACAGAACGGGCAGTCAGCCACGGTCGGCCTCCCCATCGATTGCGCAGCGGACGTCACGGCGGCGGACCCACAATGCACCCGCGTCGTCTTCAGCCACGAGGTGGTCGTCGGCAGTCAGCTCCCGCACCCGGTCGACGGCGGCGCGCATCTGGTCGCCCTGGGTGATGGCGTCGCCGAGGTCATATCGGACCTCGCTGACCTCGCGCTGCAGCCGTGCTACCTCGGCACGCAGCTCATCACGCTGATGCTCCAAGTCGGCGCGCTCGGCGTCGGCCTTCCACGACAGGGCCTTGCGCACTAGCTCCCAGGCGTCGTCGCGGTCGGGATCGTGGTCCTCGACCAGGTGGTCGTGCAGCAGAATGCCTGCGCCGCGTGGGTTGTCGACCCGAGTGTGCGCGTTGTACCCCGGCAGCCCGTTCGCTCCGGTGATGTAGGTGCGGCGGATCTCGATCGCCCCGATCACCTTGCCGTTCAGCTTGAGCTCAGCGGTCAGCATCACGCCTCCGTATCGAGTGCACTTTGGATCTGGGCGCGCAGACGGCGATGCCGGCGGTGGTGCCACTTCGCGTTCTCGTCGTAGTCCCGCAGGTAGAAGTCACGCTCGGCGGCGAACCATGCCGCCCACGCCTGCGATTCATCCCAGCCCTTACCGTTCTCCTCGATCGCGTCGCAGAAGTCGTCGCAATGCTTTGTCAGCCGCTCCACCTTGGCGACCAGGTCGCGGACGAGGTCAGGCGCGGCAGCGATGAAGGCTCCGTCGCCGTCACTCACGCCGCCGTCATCCGGCGCGACGCAGATTCCGGGGCCGCTGACGTACTCGCCTCCCCCGATCACCTCCCACGGTCCGGGTGTGATGCCGTCGAGGGCGGCGCGGGCACGGGACACGACGTCGGGAGTCTCGTCAGTCATTGGTCAGCTCCTCGCTGGTTTCGATGTGGGTGACTCGTACGGGGCCGAAGCGTCGGAGTACTTCCGCCCAGTCGATGTAGGTCTTGCCGCCGAGGTAGAACTTCCAGTCGCCGTTGCTCGACTTGCCGAACAGAAGAAAGTACGCCTCGATGTCGTCTGCGTCGGCCTCGCCAGCGAGAGTCGGGCCATAGCCATCGCCGTAGTTGACCCACGCCATCGACTCGACGCCCGTGATGTTCGGCGGCTCGGGTGCGCCCATGTCGAGGACGTCGCCAACCGCTGCGGGATCAGTGCCGGTCATCGCGCACCGCCTGCCATGTCGAATAGTCCGCCCTGCGTCGGCTTCTTCAACCTGGACACGATCAGCGGGAGGTAGTCGGCCTCGCGCTCGATCGCGATGCACCGACGGTTCTCGAGCACGCACGCCTCGGCGGTGGTGCCGCTGCCTGCGAACGGTTCGAGGACGGTCGCGCCGGGCGGGGTGACGAGTCGTACGAGCCACCGCATGAGGTCGATCGGCTTGACGGTCGGGTGCTGCACACCGTCGACGTTCGGCCGTTCACTGGTGGCGGCCTTGGCCTGGTAGCGGAAGACGGGGAAGAACCGCGACACACCACCCGAGTCGCCGTACGTGTCCGCCGGCGTGAACGAACGAGCATCAGCCCCATAGATCGTTCCGCCGGTTCGAGGCTGCCGCTCGGTCCCCGCGCGCATGGTGCCCGACGTGAGGGTGCCGCTCTGCTGGTCGAGCTCGACGGCCTGGTGATCGTCGAGGATCACGTTCGTCGGCCAACGGCCCCTACTTCCGTCGTATGCGACACGGTCCATGTCTCCAGCCATCGCGGTGCGCCGTCCGCCGTCGACCGCTTCCGGCGTCGAGCCCGGCCCGCCGCTGTAGGTTTCAGTTCGGCAGCCGTCGATGTTCAGGGCACCGGTGCCGTACTCGAGGACCGTCGCGGCGACCGTGCCCGCCAGAGGCTTACGACCGACGACAATCGGCTCGAACGCGGGCTTGAGCGCAGTGCCCCACCCATCCCAGGCCGCTGCGCCCTCGGTGGCCGGTTCCCCTTTCGGAGTCCGTTCGTAGTTCCCGCCCGACATGCTGCCGTTGTCGCTCGACACGGCACCGGCACGACCCCGCCAGATCCCCTCTCCCTTGTCGATGGCCTTGGAGACGTCCATCGACTTCGGGAACCCTGACCCGTACAGCCACGCGATGCTGTCGCGGATCTCGAACCCAGCGTCCTCGACGGCGGCGGCGAGGCGGTGCCAGGTGCGGGAGCCGCCGAACGCGAGCATGTGCCCACCCGGCTTCAACACCCGCAGGCACTCGGTCGCCCACTCGGTGCACCACTCCTGGAACGGTGCACCCGCTGCGCGGATCGAATCAACGCGAGCGGCGAGGTACGGGCCAGCGCTCGTCGTGTGGCCGCGGCCCGCCTCTGTCATCTCGCCGGCGCGCTGCTCAGCCACTTTCACGCCGCGACCGACATCTGCGCCCGGCTTCTTCCACGGCGCGTCCCAGTCCTTGCCCATGAACTCCAGCCCGTACGGCGGATCGGTCACGACCGCGTCGACACTGTTGTCCGGGAGTGTGCGGAGGACGTCGAGGCAGTCGCCGTGGTGCAGGGCGACGAGATCGTCTTGGTAGTAGGGCTCACTCATCGCGCACCGCCGATCCCGAGGACCTCCGCGGCACGCTCGACCTGGTCCCAGGAGGCGCGACGGCCCCCGAAGCGGTCGGGGTGGGAGGCTGCGCGTGCCTTCCTGTGTGCGAGCCGCGCCGCCTCGGGATCACTCACGATGTCTGCCGCCGACATGTCGGCGAGACCGGCAAGCAGTTCAGCGGCACGCGTCTCGACATCCCGGTTCGGCCCGGTCGGCAGTTGCTTCCAGCCCGTGTACTGCTCGCCGCCTGGTGTGATGCCGTATCGGTCGAGGCGACGCAGGCTCTCCAGTGCGAGGCCGATGGCGCGGAGGTTCTCCTGCCACGTCGTGAACGTGTCGCACGGGTACGACAGCGGGCCGTGCTTCGACTCGATGGACAGGATGACGCCGGGGTGATCGGCGACGGCGCGGGCGCGTGGCATCCCGTCGAGCCGGAAGTCGCTCTCGCGGAGCGCGATCTGCAACACCGCAGGCGCAGCGCCATCGACACCGAGGTGCCGCAGTTCGCGGTCGATGAGGTTGAGCGTCAACCGCCACGGCGCGGAGAACGTCGAGCGTTTCCGCTCTGCGGTGAGGGTGCCGGGCCACGCCTGGATCGGGCGCAGCGTCAGCGATGTCGGCCAGTCACTCATCGCGCTCACCCGCCTCGTCTCGGGCGCATGAATGATCGGGCGGCCAAGGCCCGGTCGGGTCACTGTGGTGCTCGTCCCAGCAGCGGAAGTGCATCGCGCCACCGTCGACACGACTGTCGGGGCGGGGGCGTCCGCAGCAGTCGCACGTGCGCAGTGAGTCGCGCAGCGCGGCGAGGAGGTCAGCCACGGCCCTCACCCGCCTCGGCGAGGTAGCCTGCGTCGGCGAGGCGGCGGGCGGCGTTCCGCCAGGTCTGCCTCGCGGACGCCGACAGCGTGTCCCAATCGTCGTGTACCAAGTCGGCATTCGCGTGCATGACGCGCGCCGCCTTATCGATCAGCGCTTCCCGCGCGGCGTCCTGCTCGGCGGCATTCTGCAGATCCGCAGCCTTCTGCCGCAGGTCCCGCGCCAGCGCTGGATACGAGCCTTCACATGCACCTGCGTAGGCCAGCAGAGCAACAGGCGTGAATGGGTCGGTGTCTTGAAGGACGAACGCCCAGTCGACGGGCTTGCCGTCGATCCGCTCCACTCGGTACTTGCCGGTCAGCCCGATGGTTCGCTTGTCGGCGTCCTGCTCGGCCTTCTCCTGCGCGGCGCGGTGCTCGCGTTCGAGGTGCGCCGCCTCGGCTTCGAGGCGTTCGGTCATCCAGTCGCCGTCGGTGTAGCGGTCGTGATCGATGAGAACCTGCCGTGCCGCGCGCACCAGTTCCCACGGCTGCATCGGCACGTCGAGGGTCTCCTCCTCCGGCGCGGGGACGAGGCGGTGCAGGACGGTGACGTCGACGTCGCGGACCCAGACGGAGGCGGGTCGATTCAGGCGCCATTGCAGGTAGTCCTCGGGATCGACGCGTTCACCGACGTACTCGTCGCCGCTACCGGTGCGGACGCGGTACGCGTCGCCGGGCTTGCAGGTGGTGGGATCGATGGTCATTCGGTCACCGCCTCGGCGAGGATGTGCGTGCGGGCGCGGCGCATCGCTTCGCGCCACTTCTCCTGCTGACTGTCGGACAGCGTCCCGAAGCCGGTGTCGGTGATGTGCTCGAACGTGTTCTCGGCGAGAACCTCGATCTGGCGGTCCTGCTCGGCCCGTTCCTGCGCGGCCTTGCGTTCAGCTTCGAGACGGTTGGCGAGCTCGGCCACGGCGTACAGGTTGTGGCCGGTTTCCCGTAGGACGATCGCTACCGCTGCGCGGAGGATGTAAGGCTTCCGGTCGATCTGCTCGGGCTGTGCGGCGAGGACGTAGTCGACGACTGCGCGGACGGCGCGCTCGTTGTGTGAGATCGCCATCGTCTCGCCGTACTCGACTCGGTACGTGTTGATCGCCTGCTCGTACAGGTCATCGACGGCCTTGGCCTCGGTGGGTTCGATGGTGTCGGGCATGGGGTTCTCCTTGGTGGCGTGGGCGGCGAGGTAGCTGTCGAACGTCCACGGTTCGGTGAGCTGGTCGAAGGCGTATCGGCAGGCGATGAGCGTTATCTGGTCGGCGGTGTTGGTGACGGTCTCGACGTCCCAGATGTGGCCGCCGTAGCGGATGACGGTGTCGAGGCGCTTGTCGAGGATCAGGTCGTACGCGGGGTTCCAGCGCGGGACGATGAGCGTGAGAGTGCGGTGGTACACGGCGATCGATCCGGGAAGTTCGACGGTCGCGTACTTCCGCCAGTCGTGGCGGTCGTGCAACTCGATGGGGGTCATGGCCTGATCTCCATCGCTGCCGTGGTGGCGCGCCGCGTCTCGCACGGTGCCTGGACTTTGCATGTCGGACACCAGGGGACGATGCCTTCGGGGTTCGGCTGGTGCAGGTCGTGGATGACGTTGATCGCGGCCCACACTGCGACGTGCTGGGTGAGGTGGACGTAGCCGATCGCGTGGCCGTGTTCGTCGGTCATCTTGTCCGGCCAGAACGTGATCTCGGTTCCGCACACCCGGTACGGGACTCTCGCGTCGGCGTGGACGGTCAGCTGGTCGCCGTCCCACAGGAACGATTCGCTCATGCGGTCCGCCTGACGGGCCACTCGCCGGACACGGTGGCGGCGGCTTCGTGGTTGCCCTGGCGGAGGAAGTACGTGTGCAGCGACTCCTGCTGCTCGGCGCGCCATTGAGCTTGTGCGGCCATGAGGGTGTCGACGGTGTAGTCGGCGAGGTCCGGGAGACGCACCATCCGGTACGCGAGGCGCGCTGCGGCGAGGCTGTCGCCGGTCGACTGGTGGGCGTCGGTCTGACGGACGCCGTAGTACTCGCACAGCGCGGTCAGGGTGCGCCGGCCTCGCCGGTACGGGTCGAGGTGCTTGTCGATGACGAGCGGGTCGAGGACGGGGCCGACGACGAGTTCTGGTTCGCCGAGGCGTTTGCCTTCCCAGTGCATGAGGGACAGGTCGAACGCGGCGTTCATGATCGCGACGAGGTGCCCTTGAGCCCAGACGGTCTGCAGGCGATCGGAGATCGCGCAGTAGCCGTCGTCGTAGTCGCTGCCTTCGAGGCGTGCTCGGGCGGTGGTGACGCCGTGAATCTTGGCGGCACCCTCGGGGATATCGATGCCGGGGTCGAGGAGCCATTCGTCGGTGTTCACTTTCGCGCCGTCGATGGTGACGATGCTCGCGGTGACGATGCGGTCGTGGAGGACGTTGACGCCTGTGGTTTCGAGGTCGAATGCTGCGAGGGGCATGTCGGTGAGGGTCATCGTGCGGTTCCTGCGGTGAGTCGGGTCGGCCATTCGACCGCGAACGCGCGGAGCGTTTCGGGGCGGTGTGCGCCGGGCTGACGGTCGAGGCACGCGATGTGGGCTTCGACCATGACGGGGTCGGCGTCGGCGAGGAGGTTGGTGCGGAGTTGCTGCCAGGCGGTCACTGGTCTGCCTTGCCGATGCGCAGGTAGTGGAGGTCTTCGTTGACTTGTCCGTGTCCGGCGTTGAGTACTCGAGCGATGGTCGCCAGGGCCGATGTCAGTTCGGTGATGTCGGTGTAGGCGTCGGGGTGGACCACGACGCGGACTTCGCTGGTGTCGCCTGGGCCGGGTACTGCGATGACGGCTGCGGCGGGTCGTCCGCCGGTGGTGGTGAGGTTGGCGACGTCGAGGATCGCGGACTGTACGAGCTGGGTGAGGAGTTCGGCGGTCGCTTGTGTGGCGGGGTCGCGTGTCGTGTCGCTGTGGTCGCCGCCGCAGTTCGCACAGGGGGCACCGTCTGTGGCGGTGAGTGCGGTGTCGTGGCGGTTGGCGAGCCAGTTGAGGCCGGCGACTGCGATGACGGCGCTGATCGTGAAGATCAGGATCGTGCTGAGGGTGGGGTTCATGCGGGTTTCCTTCGTGGTGGTGTGACGGTAACAGTAACACTGTTTCCCCCTTGTTTAGAGGGATTCGTGTGTTCTTTCCCTGACGGTCGGGAGAGGCGTGTCAGGTGTCGATAGTCGGGGCGCGGGGTTTCGTTCGTCTCCGTGGACGTTGGGCGGTCAGGATCGCCGCGTCACGGGGACTGTCGGCCAGTCAATCGCCGCCACGACTTCGCGGTGCCGCTCAAGGACCCGGATTGGCAACTGACGGCCAGCAACACGGATCGCACCGAGCGACGCCAACGCGAGGGCATCGAACTGATTGTTGTCGGCCGGCGCAGCACGCTCGCCCCACAGGCGAGCCATCCCAGCGGCGACCGCGGCCTTGTCGGCGTTGCCCTTGTCGGCGGCGAACTTCTTGACCCTGGTCGGTGCGACGTCGATGTACGGGACACCGAGGTGGTCGAGGGCGGCGACGACGTGGTGCCACAGTCCGGCGCGGTCCCACACGCTGCCGACGTTGGCGGCGAATGCCGGTGCTTCGAGGACGACGAGGTCGGCTGTGCGGGCCTGGTCGACGATGGCGTTGCGGAGCTTCCGGATGCGGGCGACGCGCTGCGGGAGGGTGTCGGCGCGGCGGCCGGTCGAGGTGATCGTGAGGGTTTCGACGGTCGTCTGCGGGTCGACGGTGGGTGGTCGGTCGATGCGGATGTGGGCGATGCCTGTGCCGGTCAGGGAGAGGTCGAGTCCGGTCACGGTGAGTGCGGTCATGGCTGGTCCTGTGCTTTTCGGGCGGTGGAGACGCGGGTGACGCAGGGGATTTTGCGTGCGGTTTGGGTGATGGGGTTGGTGCAGGCTTCTTCGGGTTGGGCGCCGCAGGTGGTGCAGGGGATTTCGATTGCGTTGTAGTGCTCGTATGCGGGCCAGATGGGGTTTCCGTCGGCTCCTGCGATGGGGAGCCCTGCGAGTTGCGGGTCTGGTGGTGGGAGTTGGGCGGCGATCTGCGTGCCTTTTTCGCGTTCGGCTCGTTCGCCGCGGATCTTTCGTGCGGCGGCGATGAGGTTGCCGACGCGGATGGTGTCGGCGTTGGTGGCTTGGTAGTGGGTGGTGACTGCTGCGAGGGCGTCGGGTGTTTCGATGCCGAACGGTTCGATGGCTTCGGCCCATGCGGCGATGCGGGCGGTGTCGCCTGCGGTGATTCGGTCGTCGAAGAGTGCTGCTCGGCCGAGTGCTGCGGTGGCGGCGGTGATGCTGTGTTCGCTGGCGTTGATGCTGGTCATTGGTTTTTCCTGAGTTCGTTGATGAGTGCTTGTCCTGCGGCGTGGATGCTGGCGGCTTTCTCGGTGGGTTTGCCGATTCCGACTGGTTTGGACGCGGCTGTGGTGCGTTGGCGGGCGGCGTCGGCGACGAGGTTGGGGAGGAGGCGGGGTCCGGCGCCGGGGCGGCGTGCCCATTCGGTGAGTCCGGTTTCGATGTCGGCGCGGTTGACGTGGGGGTCGTTGGCGAGTTTCTGGACTTGTTCGGCGAGGTCGGCTCGGACTTTGCGTGGGATGCCTGGGGGTGCGTGGAGTCGGACGAGTGTGCGTGCGCTGTCGGAGATTGCGGCGGGGGCGCGGTGCGTGTGTGCACTGATCTCGGTGGGGATGGCGTCGGCGTCGTGGACGAGGGCGAGGGATCCGCGGGTTGGTGGCGGGTCGTCGGCTGGTGGTTCGGGTGGGATCCATCCGTCGCTGAATGGCTGCGGCTGCTCGCCGCGCTCGCGCGGTACGTAAGTGTCAGCAGCAGCGCTACTGGTGTTGCCCTCTCCCTCTTTCTCTTCCTCTGACGCGCGCGCGTGTCCGCGCGTATCGCTAGGCGGGCCGCTACGTTCTGCGTCTAGCGGGCCGCTACCCTTTGCGCCTAGCGGGCCGCTACGGTTCCGAGCCTTCGCCTGTCCGCCCTTCTTACCTGCTGACCTGCGCTGATCGGTCCGCTTGTCGAGTTCTGCGGCACTCATCTGATGGTCTAGGTAGTCGTGAAGAATCATCGTTTGCCCGCCGTCTTCGAACGACAAAAGTTCGGCGTCGGCAAGGGCGTTGCAGACGCGCGCGGTGATGCCTTGCCGACGCGCGAACGACGCGTCTACGACACCGTCTGTGCGGTACTCCATCGACAAGGACCACAGTCCGATCAGCGCCCAACGCTGCGGCATTGAGAGCGCCGTGATCTTCGGGTGCCGCCACATGTCGACGGTGACCTTGATCCACGGCCTGTTGTCCTTGGCCATGTGTCCTTCTCTCGTGTTCGTGGGGGTGTGGTGTGGTGGGCCCGTAGGGTTGTGCGGGCCCACCACGTCACGCGGGTGATAGTCACACTATTGCCGTTTGTTGCGGCGCATGCGAACTATCCGGTTGGGGCGAGCTCGTCCGTCCAGGCAAGCATCTCGCGGATGCTCTTGTTCGGGTCGCAGCACGCGGCGAGCGTCACACATAGAGCGCGGACGTCCATGTCGGGCATGGTGGTGAGTTCGGTCCACACACTGTCGGCGCATTCGTCGTGGACGCGTGCGATGATGCGTCCCGCCGCATGGGCGATGCTCTCCCCGTCGAACCGCTCGGCGGGGTACACCTGGCCGGCGACTGCGAGTGCGATGTCTGCGCGCTGCGGTCTCCACCGTGCGACGTCCTGCTCGACGGACTGCCGTGTGACACCCAGCCTGTCAGCGACTGCTTTGTTCGTCAGGCCGGACTGGCGGAGGCGGTGCACGATCTCGCGGCGTTCGGCGACAGACATGTCTGGCGGCGGCGGGAAACCGTGCATGACGGACTCGACGATGAACGGGTCGTATGCGGTGCGCATCGGTTAGACGACCTTGAACGGGTTGTTGCGGGCACTGTCGTCGTCGGCTTCGGGGTCGTCGAACTCGGTGCCCTCTTCCTCGTCGGCCTCGGGCGGGTAGCCGTCGTGGGCGTCCGGGTCGTACTGCGGCGGTGTGTAGTCGCCGTACTCCCCCGAGTCGCTGTCGCCGATGTCGTCGATAGACGTCTGGTTCGGGTCGCGGCCGTCACTGCGTGCGACGACCTTCCCGACCTGGGAGTCGATGACCTTCCACTTCAACGTCTGGCGGGTGCCGTCGGCGATGTGGTCGGTGACGACCGCGGCGAGTTCGGCGCGGGTCGTCATGACAACCGTGTCGCCGATGTGCTGGCGCGGGTCGTCGTCGCCGAACGGCGACTCGTACTGATCGACGGGCCGGCCGCTGTACCCGTGGAAGAACATGCCGGACGTCGACGTCTTGGGGCTGTCGCCGTTCTGGTGCTCGACCTTGCTCATGATCTACTTCTCCTTCTTCTGGGTGGTGGCGGGCCGGACGGTTCCGGTCGCCTGTCCGCGGCGGCAGCGTTTGCAGCGCGGCGAGTGCGGCTTGTCGCCCTTGCAGGCTGACCACTGGCCGATGAGCTTGGGCAGGACGGTGGTGGTGGACATGGGTTACTTCTCTTTCTGCTGTGCCGCGAGGGCGTTGAGGGTCGTGGTGAGTTCTTCGTCAGACAGCTCTGAGACGCTGTCGATCTGGTCGCCGTATTGGTTCGACAGGAACGCGGCGATGTCGGTGTGTCCGGCCTGGTCGATCGCAGCAAGGACTGCGGCCTCAAGTGACTGACGGTCAACCGGTGCCGCGTCATCCGTGCCGGCGATCTGCGGTTGGTCGACGTCGCCGTCAACGTACGAGGGTGTGACGTCGACGAGCTGCCCGGTGTCGGTGCGGGCGGTGCCGTCGCGGACCACGGCTTCGGCGAACTCGGACGACAGGGGCATCCACTTCGCGAGCTGCTTGGTGACGGTCTTGCGGGCCATCGCCGCCCAGTCGGTCTTCCACGGCCCGTTGTTCCCGGACTTCGACCGCTTACGGATCGCTTCGATGTCCTCGACGGACATGACCTCGAACACCGAGCCGCCGTCCTTGAACACTGCTGCGGCGTACGCGGCGATCGCCGGGCCGCGGTTGGTCATGGCGGGCTTGTGCGTGAGGGTCGGCGCGAGGCCGTACGAGTAGTCGAAGTCGTCGTTCTCGTACACGATGTGCGCGTTGAACGACTGCAGCTTCCCGGACTGCCACGCGAGTTTCACGAGGCCGCGGTAGCCGGGGATGAACGTGACGGTGGTGCCGTACGGGACGAGGTACGCCTCGCCGAGCGGTCCGGGCTCGAGGCCGAGC
This sequence comes from Gordonia sp. PDNC005, assembly GCF_016919385.1. Classification (NCBI taxonomy): domain Bacteria; kingdom Bacillati; phylum Actinomycetota; class Actinomycetes; order Mycobacteriales; family Gordoniaceae; genus Gordonia; species Gordonia sp. PDNC005. The sequence goes on along the minus strand of NZ_CP070351.1, from coordinate 6,787 downwards.
TGCGACGCGGTGAGCAGTGCGCCGAGGAACGACTCGGGTGTGCAGCGCGCGAGTGCCGGCGTCTGCCGCAGGACGGTCGTGGCGATCCGGGCCATGCGGTCGGGGTTCATGTGCTTCGGGAGCGCACGCCCGATCTCGGGCTTCATCCGCTCGATCAGCTGGGCGAGCGTCGGCTCCCCCTGCTGCTGGGCGGGCTGGTTCTGGACGCGCTGGCGCAGGTCGTTTCCCATGATCTAGTTCTCCTTCTTGTTGGTGCCAAGGACGAAGTCCGTCCACTGTTCGGCGGTCGGCTGGATGGCGTCGGCCTTCATGCCGGTCTCCGCTGCGAGGCGCAGGCATTCGAGGCGGACACCGCGGGCGACGTCCTCAGCCCGCGACGGGTAGGTCAGTCCCGTGGGGGTCGGCGGGTAGGTGTCGCTCATGCTTCGACGCCTCCGCGAGTGTCGATGATCATGCCGCGCAGGAGGCCGCCGATTTCGTGAGCTTCCTCGCCGGTCAGGTAGAGCGCTGCACGCTTGTCTGCGTCCTCGCCTCCGTCGCCGACCGGTCCGCAGATACCGATGCGTGCCGAGCCGTCGCCTCCGTAGACTTCGCCCATTCCGATGGTGAACCGTCCGATCGTGGTCGGCTCGGCGTAGAAGATGAGATCGCCATCTTCCGGATCGTGGTCACTGTTGAGCCGGTCGTATGCGCTCGCGATGTCGTCGTACGTCCAGTTCCGGAGAGCCTTCTCGATCGTTCCGTCGACCGAGTACGTCTGGTCGAGCCGCGGGTCGTCCGGTTCGATCCTTCCGGTACTCAGCTCGTCGAGCACTTCAAGAAGCTCCGCTTCTCGCAGAGCGCGCTGCGCGCTGTTGAGGTCGGTGATTGTTGCCATTTGAGATTCCTCTCGGGTTGGGGTTTCGTACGTGCATCGGTGGATCGCCGCGCTGTCGCGGTCGTATGTGATGGCCCCGCACACGGGGCAGCGGTAGATCATCAGGACTTCGGGAACCGGACGGACACCGACTGGTACGCGCGGTACATGTCCGGCAGTTCTGCTCTCAACGCTGCGGTGTCAGTGACCAGCACCTTCTTCTCGAACTGCGGAGCGAGATCAGGGTTGTCGTCGCGCCACCGCTTGGCGGCGAACACGCCGCGGACGATCTTCACGACGGTGTGGATGACGTCGCCCGACTGTTCGGCGATCTCGCTGTGCCCGTCGGCGAGGAACAACAGGTTGTTGCGGGCCTCGGCCTTCTTCGCCTTCGCGGCCTTCTCGTCGGCGGTCGCCTGCCGGTACGCGTCGGCCCAGCGGCGAGCCTCGTGCGCGACCTCCGGCCCGGCGACGAGTGTCTCGACGTCCGGGTCCCCTGCGGCTGCGACGATGTCGGCGACCGATTCACGCGACGTGATCGGCGGTGTCGTCTCGTTGAGCACGTGCTGCCAGAACGCTTCCTCTTCGGCGATGATCATGTCGATCAGTTCCTGGTCGCGGTCGACTCGGCGGGTGACGATGCGGGATCCGCCGATCATGCCGGCGACGTACCCGTACGGTGCGCCAGTCACGGCGAGCTGGTGCTGCAGTTGCAGTTCGGCGGCGTCGGGGACCTGGTCGTCGGACCACTGCTCGGCGAGGTACTGCGACGTGTTCTTCACTTCCAGTGGGATCGGCCCGTCGTCGGGGACGATGAGGACTGCGTCGAGGCTGGCGCGCTGCCACGGCCGTGCGCGGGAGGCGAGGCCGCCGATGGTGCGGACCTCGTACCCGAGGCGCGATGCGGCGGTGTCACGGATGACGGGTTCGAGAATGTGGCCGAGTTCCATCGCTTCGGTCTTGGCCGTCGAGAGCGGAACCTGGGCGGTTTTGTCCAGCCACACGCCGTACTGGGTCTGTCCGGTCCAGCGGCCCATGCCGAGGAGCGCCGCGGTCTCGCTGGCGCCGATGCCTTCGCGGCGCTGCCGCAACCAGGCGATCTCGTCGGCCGGCGTCGGCAGGAGTCGTGCGTGCAACTGGTAGGGATTCCAGTCTGTCGACGGTTTGAAGCTCGTCGTCGTGGTCATGATGATGTTCCTTCGGGGGTGGTGTTGAAGATGTCGAGGTAGGTCGCGGTGGCGCAGTCGTCGCACTCCTGCCCGTTCCGGGTGGGGACGAGCTCGCAGCCGGGGCAGGCGTGCGGGTCGTCCCACTCCCCTGTCGCTGGGTCCATCCACGGGAGGTGCTTCACTTCGGCATCCACAAGGTGAGGTCGATGTGGTCGATGTCGTCGGCGAGAAGGTCGTCGATCGTCTCCGCCAGGGTCGTGCCGGTCTCGCCGTCGTAGTGCGTCGTCGTGCCGGTGTAGTCCGTGGCGGCGATCTCCCACAACGGAGACAGTTCGTCCGCGGGCGCGACGTCGACGACTGTCGTGATCCGGGAGTGGTCGAGGCTGATCATCGGAGCGCACCTGCCTCGACGACCGGCCCGACCGGCATGGCATCGGGTTCGAGGGTCAAGACCGGCGGTACGTCCGGAGAGAGTGCAGCGACGATCGACCCGGCGACCATCGTGGTGAGCACAGCGCGCGTGAGCGGCGACAACTCGAGCAGCGCCGCGATCACGGCGCGACCGTCGCGTCCTGCAGAATGTCGACCGCCTCGGCGAGCAGGTCGAGCGGATCGTCGTCCGGGTCACCGGTGATGCAGAGTCGGGCGTACGTGCCGACGGGCCGGTCCAGGTGGACGCGATCAGTGACCTCGCCCTGGTCCACGTACACGGCCGGGTCGAGAAACGAGACGGCCACCTGCGGGTGATCGACGTTCTTCATGTCCCGGTAGACGCGGATCTGCGCGATCGCCCCTTTGCCGCCAATTTCCTCGACGAGGGCGAGCTGGTTGATGATGTCGTGCATGGTGTGGGTTCCTTCACAGATGAAGTGGGGGCCCGGCGGTATAGTCACCGCAGGGTTTCGATTTCCTTCGGACCTTTGGAGGCCGGGTAGCGGCCGGGGTGGTGCCCGGCCAATCAGCTGCCCGGCTTCACCTTTTGCCGCGCAGTAGCGCGACCAACTCTTCGACCTGCTCCGGCGTTGGCGGCGGCACGTCCATCTGGGCGCGACGTGCGGCGACCCGCTCCCCGAGGTCGTAGTCGAGGACCTCACCGTCGGCGCCGTACTCGTCGAGGCTGCGCATCACGACTCCTTCATCGAGTCGAGCCACGCGTAGATGTCGGCGCGGTCCCAGCGGATGAGAGTCCCGATCTTGATGACCGGGGGTAGGAGTCCGTCGTGACGCATCTGGTAGATCCGGCCTGTTGAGATGCCGAGGAGGTCCGCCAAGGCTGGCGCTGCGAGGAGCACCAGTTCGCTCGTGGTCTCTTCGACGTCTTCCGTATCGGGCACCGCCTGCAGGCGAGCAGTCATGCCGGCACCTGCTCAACCCAGCGGGAGAGATCGAACCCTGTGCCCTGAACGGCAGCGACCTGCAGTGCCATGTGTGGGCTGATGATCGCGCCGTGGCGGAGTCGCTCGAGTTCAACGACGGTGACACCGAGGGCGGCGGCGGCTTGTGCGTCGCTGTCGAAGTTTCGGTCGGCCTTCATTGCGTCGATGACGCCAGGCCGGAGGCGGAGATTTTGCATCGTGGGGACTCCCTTGGTGATCCGTTTCCGGTTGGTGTGATCACATCTTGCATCATGTGATCCGGATTCGCAAGGCTGGAATTACAAGCGTGTCGACAGCGCCCGATTTTCCCAGGTAGACACCACCAACGTAGTGATGCTAATGTGCATCACATGACACACGAGGAATGGCTCGCCGCCACCATCGGCGTCGACAGTCAGCGGGCCGCAGCAATCAAGGTCGGCGTTCCGCAATCGACGATCAGTCGGCAGCTCGCGCGCAGAAAGCTCGACGCCGAACTTGTGGTCTCGCTAGCACGCGCATACGGGGTACCGGCTGGCCAGGCCCTCATTGACACCGGATATCTCGAGCCAGCCGACCTGCGAGGTGTGGGCGTTCAACAGGCGCTCGGCCGCGCGACCAACCATCAGTTGCTAGAAGAGATCATGCGGCGTACTGATCCTGATGCCGTGCGAATCTTCGACGGGCCGGCGGACGCTGACGTCATCACGCCGCGCTTCGGTGCCAAAGATGAGGACGACGACCAGCCTCTTCCGATGGCAGCTCGTCGCCTTGACGCCCCATCACCGGGCGAAGCGTTGTACGACCACCTCGACGGTCTGGGGGAAGAGTCGCAGATTCCGCCTGGCGAAGACTGAGAAGTCTGTCGTCCAAATGGCCTACGCGAACTCTGTGTAGGCAGGATTATCAGACCCAACCGCTACTGTCAGCGGCAGTAACGACCACCACACGTAGGAGGACCTCATGACCGCGCCCACACCGCCCCCATACCAGCCGCAGCCGGAACCGCCGAAGAAGAGCCGCAAGAAGCTCTGGTGGATCATCGGCGGGATCGTCGCCGTCATCGTCATCATCGCCGCAGTCAGTGGCGGAGGCGACAAGAAGGACGACGACAAGACCGAGGCCGCCAGCAACTCGACCAGCCAGCCCGCACAGCAGCCCGGCATCAACAACCCGCCGAGCACGCAAGCAACTCAGGGGGGCGTGACACCTGACGAGGACGGCACGGTCGTCTATGAAGTCACGGGCGACTCGGGCTCGGCCGGGACGATCACGTACTTCACCGAGGGCGGTAATCAGTCGCAGGCAAACGGGGAAAGCCTCCCATGGAAGTCGAAGGCCCTCGACAAGGACAAGACGACCATCAAGGGCGTCACCGCACAGAACGCGGGAAGTGGTGACATCAGCTGCAAGATCATCGTCGACGGCAAGGTCGAGGTCGAGAACACCTCGTCCGGGAGCTACGCCGTCGTGTCCTGCAACGGCAAGTTGTTCTAACCGACGGACTCGAGCCTTACCTGCACAGGCCCCGAACAGCACCACATTTCGGGGCCTGTGCTGTACCCGTCACCCGATCTACAGACGGCGGATTCACCACCCGCCGCCGCCCGAAGGAGAAGCCAATGTCCTACCACCCGTGGCGCGATGCCCGCGACCGACTCCCCCACGTCGAGATCGCGCTCGTCAACCACCTCCCGCGCGGCACCCGCGGACACGCGTGCGGCAACCGGATCGAGATCAGCGCACTCTCGATCAGCGACGAGCGACGGTCGACCCTGTCGCACGAGATCGGCCACGTCGAACGCGATTGTCTCGTCCCGATCGACCCCGTCCTCCATGCGCGCGAAGAGGCGACAGTCGAGCGCATCGCCGCCCGACGGCTCGTCAACGTCGACGCGCTGGTCGACGCCCTGCGCTGGTCCCGCCACGCCCCAGAGATCGCCCACGAACTGTGGGTTGACGTCCCGATGCTCAAAGCGTTCATTGCATCACTCACCCCAGCCGAACGCGCCCGCATCGACTACGAGCTCGACGGCATCGAGTGGGTGCCCTGATGGGGCGCCGCAGACTCGAGGTCGGCGAACACGGGCAGATCAAAGTCACCGCCCTCGGTGGACGTCGGTACCGCGCCCGTTGCGAGGTCCGCTGCCGCGACGGCAAGGTCCGCTCCGTTCAGGCTGACGGCCCATCCAAGTTGGCCGCGACAGACGCAGTGAAACTACGGGCAACAGAACGGGCCGAGAACTGCGGGCGCCCTATGCCCGGCGGCGGCGTCGCCGCCCTCACTCCGGTCACTACTGTTGCCGTCCTCGCCGACAAATGGTGGGAGCAGAAACAGCAGTCCGGGATCTCCGACCAGACGATCACCCACTACGAGCCGTATCACCTGCTGATCAAGAAGGGTCTCGGCGAGTTGCGGATCCGCGACGTCACGACCGCGACTGTTGAGTGGTTCCTCGATGCCGAAGCCGCCGACAAGCCGTCCAAGGCTGCGAACCTCCGCCGCCAGCTGACAGAGATGTTCGCGATCGCGATCCGGCACGACGCCTACCCCGGCGCGAACCCGGTCCGCGAAGTGACCATCGTGAAGGCGGAGAAGAAGGATATCCGAGCGCTCACCGTCGACGAGCTGACCGCATACCGCGAACACATCCGGGCATGGCAGGCGGCGCCAGCGCGCCCCGACGGCAAGCGTGGTGGCCGGCCTCGCGCACAAGGGCTACTCGACTACGTCAACGTTCAGGTCGCGACTGGTGCCCGTATCAATGAGGTGCTGGCGTTGCGGTGGCAGGACGTCGACTTGGAGGCCGAGCAGCCGACAGCGTTCATCGGCGCGACGTTGGTGCCGGGCCCGAAGGATGGGCCGTCGATCGTGAGGCAGGAGCATCGGAAGGCAAAGGATCGGTTCACGGTGATCCTGCCGAAGTTCGCGGTGGACACGCTGCTGCGGATGAAGGTGAACGCCGAACCGAATCCGCATGACGCGATCTTCCCGTCAGCGCGTGGGACGTGGAAGTCTGCGGCGAATTTGCGGACGCAGTTGCGGTCGGCGCATGGCAAGGACTGGGGTTGGGTGCAGCCGCATACGTTCCGCAAAACGGTGGCGACTGTGGTCGCTCGAGAGTTGGGGATCGACGAGGCTGCCGCGCAGTTGGGCAACACTCCTGCGGTCGCGGCGAAGCACTACGTGCAGCGGGAGACGGTCGCTCCGGACCTTCGGTCGACGCTCGACAAGCTCGCCCCAACCGATAGCAACTGATCCCAGGATTATCCCAGGAATTTGAGCGAAGAGAGATAGAGCCATGCGAGCGCGAGCGAATAGCGAACCTGCAGGTCGACCGGACATTATGACTTCGCGCAGCTTCGCTGAGTTTCGGCGAGAATCCCTCGGACGGTAAGACTAGGTC